>NZ_JBMHMC010000007.1:4800000-8238631 GCF_049179135.1 Plantactinospora sp. WMMB782
CGTGGAAGGTCGATGACAGAATGCCTCATCGTGCCCGACTCTGGGGGACCGGGTTGCTGCTCCTCGGGACCGCCGTGGCGACCGCGACCGCTCGGGCCTGGCTGCGCCGGTGCCGTCCCCCGGCGCCCCGCCCGGACGAACCGGCGCCGGGCGGACCGAATGGGCCGGGCGGGCTGCGCCGGCCGAGCGGGCCGAGTGGGCCCGGCGGGCCGGACGCGCCGGACGGGTCGAGCGGGCCGGACGGGTCGAGCGGGCCGGACGGGTCGAGCGGGCCGGACGGGTCGAGCAGACTGGACGGGTCGAGCGGGCCGGACGGGTCGAGCGGGCCGGACGGTGCCGGCGACCGTCCACCCGCCGGGTACCGGCCACGGCACCGCCGCCGGCCCGCACGACCGCCTCTCGGCCCCCGCCCACATCCTGGCCCCGGCCGCCCCGACCCCCGTCGCCCCGGCCAACGCTGAGACCCGGTCCGCCGTGGCCGCGCTGCCGTCCCCGGCGACTGTTCCGCCACGTGCCGGCCGACAGGTCGGCAGGGGGTCGTCCGGCCGGCGGCGGGGGCGGACTAGAGTCCGAGGAATGCCGGAGATGGTGGTCCCCCAGGTCAAGGTCATCGCGTGGACGCACTTCGAACCCCCGGAGGACGTACCCTGGTCGACCGACGCGGACGGCGGCCAGGCGCTCGCCGAGTTCGCCGGCCGGGCCTGTTACCAGTCGTGGCGCAAGCCCAACCCGGCCACCGCGACGAACGCGGGCTATCTCACGCACATCCTGGAGAGCCAGCACCTCTCCGTGCTGGAGCACGGCAGCGTGACCTTCTACTTCACCGGGGTGTCCCGCTCGTTCACCCACGAACTCGTCCGGCACCGGCACTTCTCCTACTCCCAGCTCTCCCAGCGGTACGTGCCGGAGCGGGAGGCCGCGATGGTGGAGCCGGCGGTGATCGCCGACGACCCGGAGCTGCACAAGCGCTTCGTGGAGGCGGGTGAGGCGAGCCTGCGGGCGTACAACGACCTGCTGGAGGGGCTGGAGCGGCGGTTCGCCGACGTGGAGAACCCGACACTGCGCCGCAAGCAGGCCCGGCAGGCCGCCCGGGCGGTGCTGCCGAACGCCACCGAGACCCGGATCGTGGTCACCGGCAACTACCGCGCCTGGCGGCACTTCGTGGCGATGCGGGCCACCGAGGGCGCGGACGTCGAGATCCGCGAGCTGGCCGTCGAATGCCTGCGGCAACTCCAGCGGGTCGCCCCGAACGTCTTCGGCGACTTCACCATCAACGCGCTGCCGGACGGCACCGAGATCGCCACCAGCCCGTACGCCCAGTTGTCCTGAACCCTTCCCCGCCGGTCGGGCGGCGGCAGTCCGATAGGTTGTTCGCATGACCCACCACCCTGTCAACGCCGATCGGGCCGCACCCCGCCCGTTCGGCCGTCTGCTCACCGCGATGGTGACCCCGTTCACCACCGACGGCTCGCTGGATCTCGACGGTGCGGCCCGGCTCGCGGCCTACCTGGTGGACGAGCAGGGCAACGACGCGCTTGTCGTGAACGGGACCACCGGCGAGTCGCCGACCACCAGCGACGCGGAGAAGGAGCAGCTGGTCCGCACGGTGGTCGAGGCGGTGGGCGACCGGGCCCGGGTGGTCGCCGGGGTCGGCACCAACGACACCCGGCACACCATCGAGCTGGCCGGTGCCGCCGAGAAGGTCGGGGCGCACGGGCTGCTGGTGGTCACGCCGTACTACAACAAGCCGCCGCAGGCCGGGCTGGTCCGGCACTTCACCGCGGTCGCCGACGCCACCGCGCTGCCGGTGATGCTCTACGACATCCCGCACCGCAGTGGGGTGGCGATCGCCACCGAGACCCTGCTGCGCCTCGCCGAGCACGAGCGGATCGTCGCGGTGAAGGACGCCAAGGGAGACCTGGTCGCCAGCTCGGTGGTGACCGGCCGGACCGACCTGGCGTACTACTCCGGCGAGGACGCGTTGACGCTGCCCGCCCTGGCGATCGGCGGGATCGGCCTGGTCGGCACCTCCACCCACCTGACCGGGGCGCTCGCCAAGCAGATGATCGAGGCGTACGACCGGGGGGCCACCGCCGAGGCGCTGGCCCTGCACCGGCGGCTGCTGCCGCTGTTCACCGGCATCTTCCGCACCCAGGGCACCATCCTGGTGAAGGCGGCCCTGGCCGCCCGGGGGCTGCCCGCCGGCCCGGTGCGCCCACCGCTGGTGGAGGCAACCGCCGACGAGGTCGCCCAGTTGCGGGCCGACTGCGCCGACGCCGGGCTGGAGCTGCCGTGAGCGCGCGCGGGGAGAGCGGGGCCCGGCTTCGCACCGGGGCACAGGGGCGGACCGGGGCAGAGGGGGTCGCCGCGGCGCCAGGGCGGACCGGGGCACGGCGTTCTGGAGCGGCGGCATGAGTCAGCCGGGAATCGAGCTGGAGCTGCCGCCGGAGCTGCCCGAGGGCGGGCTGCGGATCATGCCGCTGGGCGGGCTCGGCGCCATCGGGCGGAACATGACCGTCTTCGAGTACGACGGCAAGCTGCTGGTCGTCGACTGCGGGGTGCTCTTCCCCGACGTCGAACAGCCCGGGGTGGACCTGATCCTGCCGGACTTCGCGCCGATCCTGGACCGGCTCGGCGACGTACAGGCGATCGTGCTGACCCACGGGCACGAGGACCACATCGGGGCGGTGCCGTACCTGCTCGCCCACAAACCGGACATTCCGCTGGTCGGTTCGCAGTTCACCCTCGCCCTGGTCGAGGCGAAGCTGGCCGAGCGGCGGATCGAGCCGTACACCCTGACGGTCCGGGAGGGTGGCCGGGAGCGGCTCGGCCCGTTCGAGTGCGAGTTCTTCGCGGTCAACCACTCGATCCCGGACGCCCTCGCGGTGGCGCTCCGCACCCCGGCCGGGTTGGTACTGCACACCGGTGACTTCAAGATGGACCAGCTTCCGCTGGACGGCCGGATCACCGACCTGGCCGGCTTCGCGCGGCTCGGCGGCGAGGGCGTCGACCTGCTCCTCTCCGACTCGACGAACGCCGAGATCCCCGGCTTCGTCACCCCGGAGCGGGAGATCGGGCCGGTACTCGACTCGATCTTTGCCAAGGCGCGCGGCCGGATCATCGTCGCCTCGTTCGCCTCGCACGTGCACCGGGTGCAGCAGGTGCTGGACTCCGCCGCCGAGCACGGCCGCAAGGTCGCCTTCATCGGCCGGTCGATGGTGCGCAACATGGGCATCGCCCGCGACCTCGGGCTGCTCCGGATCGAACCGGGCCTGGTGGTCGGGCTGGACGAGGCGACCGCGCTGCCGCCGGACCGGATCGTGTTGATGTCGACCGGTTCCCAGGGCGAGCCGATGAGCGCGCTGGGCCGGATGGCCACCGGCGACCACCGGCACATCACCGTCGCCCCCGGCGACACCGTCGTGCTGGCCAGCTCGCTGGTGCCGGGGAACGAGACCTCGGTCTACCGGGTGATCAACCAGCTCTCCCGGGCCGGCGCGACCGTGATCCACAAGGACGTGGCCAAGGTGCACGTCTCCGGGCACGCCCCGGCCGGTGAGCTGCTCTACCTGCTCAACGTCGTCCGGCCGAGCAACCTGATGCCGGTGCACGGCGAGTGGCGGCACCTGCGGGCGCACGCCCGGCTCGGCATCGAATCCGGGGTCTCGCCGGACCGGGTGGTGCTCTGCGAGGACGGCGACGTCGTCGACCTCGTCGAGGGGCACGCCCGGGTGGTCGGTCACCTGAAGAGCCGGTACGTCTACGTCGACGGCCTCGCCGTCGGCGACGTCGGCGAGTCGCTCCTCACCGAGCGGCGGATTCTCGGCGACGGCGGCTTCATCTCGGCGACCGTGGTGGTCGACTCGGTCACCGGCAAGGTGGTCGGCGGTCCGGCCATCTCCGCCAAGGGCTTCTCCGACGACCCGGAGGCGTTCAACCCGGTGATCCCGCTGATCACCGAGGCGCTCGGCCGGGCGGCCACCGACGGGATCACCGACCCGCACCAGTTGCAGCAGATCGTCCGCCGCACCGTCGGCCGCTGGGTGAACGACGCGTACCGACGCCGCCCGATGATCGTCCCGACCGTGGTCGAGGTCTGACCACTTCCGCCTCAGGTGTGAGGAAGGGCCCCTTCCCCAACGCGAAGCGACAAGAAGGGGCCCTCTTCTACGTATCCGTGGCGCTGTCGGTTCAGTCGGTCGGGTGTGAGATTGCCCATCGCCGATCGTTCATCGCCGGATGGTCGTCGGCCGTACCTTCCCGCGGGCTGCCCGATGGTGAAGGAGGCGATCGATGGATCGCGGACGCGCGACGCGGAGCCGGCGAGGCACGGTCAGTCGGCGGAGTACGGCACAGCGGCGGGGGATCGCGATCGGCGTGACGGTGGCGACCGTCGCCGGTCTGGCGGCGGTGACCTGGCCGGCGCTGGCCGGCGAGGATCCGCCGCGACCGGAACCGGCCGGCCCGTCCCGCCAGCTCGTCGACGCGTTGCGCCGGGACCTGTCGCTTACCGAGGCGCAGGCGCGCGCCCGCCTCGACCGCGAGCGGTGGGCCCGGAACACCACCCGACAGCTGCGTACCGAGCTGGGTGCCGGGTACGGCGGCGCCTGGTTCACCGCCGACGGCAACCGGTTGATGGTGGCGGTGACCGACCAGGGGACCGCCGCGCGGGTACGCGCCGCCGGAGCCGAGCCGAAGCTTGTCACCCGGAACGCCCGACAGCTCGACACGGTGAAGGCGAGCCTCGACCGGATCGCCGGGGAGGCGACCCCGGACGTCGCCGGCTGGTACGTCGACGTCTCCGACAACCGCGTCGTGGTACGCGCCCAGCCCGGAACCGAGGCCGACGTGCGGCGCTTCGTCCGGGCCAGTGGCGCGCCGGCGGACGCGGTCGAGGTGGTCGCCTCGGCGGAGGCGCCGGTGCCGCTCATCGACGTGCGGGGCGGTGACCCGTACCTGATCGGCGGGCGGGCACGTTGCTCGGTCGGGTTCTCCGTGGTCGGCGGCTTCGTCACCGCCGGACACTGTGGAGCGGAGGGTGCCACCACCAGCAGCCCGGACGGGGTGGCCCAGGGTGTCGTCTCGGCCTCCTCGTTCCCCGGTGACGACTGGGGCGTGGTGCAGACCAACGACGACTGGGTGCCGCAGCCGGTGGTGAACGACTTCGACGGCGGCACGATCACCGTGGCCGGTGGCCAGGAGGCACCGGTGGGCAGCTCGATCTGCCGCTTCGGCTCCACCACCGGGGCCCGGTGCGGCGTCGTCGAGGCACTGAACGCCACGGTCGTCTACCCGGAGGGCACGGTCACCGGGCTGACCCGGACGGACGTCTGCGCCGAGCCGGGCGACTCCGGCGGCTCGTGGATGTCCGGGGACCAGGCCCAGGGGGTCACCTCCGGTGGCTCCGGCGACTGCACGGTGGGCGGCACCACGTTCTTCCAGCCGCTGACCGAGATCCTGGAGGTCAACCAGCTCACCCTGGTCACCACCGCCAACGGCGCGACGCCGCCGGCCGAGCCGCCGGCCGGCACCGAGCCGCCCGCCGCGACCGAGCCGCCGGCCACCGAGCCGCCGGCGCCCACCGAGCCGCCGGCCGGCGAGGACCCGCCAGCGGTCGAGGAGCCGCCGGGTTCGGAGTGCGCCGGGCACAGGGCGTTGAAGGCGGCCACCCTGGGCGCCGGGCGCCGCCAGGTGCAGCCCGCCGGCCGCTACTTCCGGGCCGGGCACGGCCGGCAGACCGGCTGCCTGGACGGGCCGGACGGGGCCAACTTCGACCTGGTACTCCAGCGGTGGAGCCGGGGTGGCTGGCGTACCGTGGCCGTCTCCGCCGGGCCGACCGCGGACGAGCGGATCTCCTTCACCGGCGGCGCCGGCTTCTACCGCTACCGGGTCGAGGCGCGGCGCGGCTCCGGCGACTACACGCTGGGCTTCTCGGTGCGCTGAGTCTGCCCCGACCCCGACTCCGGCGCCGACACAGGCGCCGGGGCCGGGTCGATACAGCGCCGGCCGGCGGGCTGGGTATGCGTACCCGGTCCGCCGGCCGCCCGACTGGGTAGCCTTTGCCCCGGGAGGCGGGCGATGGGTTACCGGATGTTGGTCACGCTGGCGCTGGCGCTGCACTTCGGCTTCCTGGCCTACCTGGTGCTCGGCGGATTCCTCGCCTGGCGCTGGCCGAGAACGATCTGGCCGCACCTGGCGGCTGCCAGCTGGGCGGTGCTGGTGGTCGCCGCCCGACTGGCCTGCCCGCTGACCTACCTCGAACACTGGGCGCGGCGCCGGGCCGGTGAGTCCGGCGTCGGGCAGGGGTTCATCGACCGCTACATCGAGGGCGTGGTCTATCCCGAGCGGTACGCCGCGCTCGCCCAGACCCTCGTCGCGGTGCTGATCCTGATCTCCTGGCTCGGTCTGGCGCACCGGCTCGGCCTGGCGCACCGGCTCGGCCTGGCGCACCGGCTCGGCCTGGCGCACCGGCTCGGCCTGGCGCACCGGCTCGGCCTGGCGCACCGGCTCGGCCTGGCGCACCGGCTCGGCCTGGCGCACCGGCTCGGCCTGGCGCACCGGCTCGGCCTGGCGCACCGGCTCGGCCTGGCGCAGCGGCTCGGTCTGTGCCGGCGGCTGCGCCCGGCGCACCGGCTCGGCCCGGCCCAGGAGCCGGCGCCGCGGATCAGGGCAGCGCGTCAGGCCACCGGTCCCCGATCGTGCCGACCGGACCGCGAACACCGCGCTCCGCCCGATCCGTCGACAGGTCGATGAGCGTCTGATCTGTCGACAGGTCGTCGATTGCCCGATCCGTCGGCGGGTCGATGATCGCCTGTTCCCTCGGCGGGTCGTCGATCGCCCGGTTGCTCGGGAGGTCGCAGGTCGCCGGTCGGCGCCGGTGGCAGCGACACCGGGCCGGGCACCGGGGGTTCGGCCAGCCAGCCGGCGACCCGGCCGGACTGGTGGCGCGTGCCGTTGCGGGCGTCGAACCGGCCGGCCAGGTCCTGGGCGGTGGCCGTGAGTTCGTGGCCGAGCGCGGCGACGGTCAGCTCGGCGGGGTGCCGTCGCGCGTGTCCGGGGCGGTGCAGCCGCTGCCGGGTGGAGCCGGCTTCGCCGGCCAGCCGGCAGAGCAGCGCACCGGCGGCGGCGAACTCCAGCGCGGACGCCTCGTCGGGCCGGCGGTCCAGCTCGGGCAGGTGCCGGGCGAGGATCGTCAGTCCACGGTCGTGCTGCCCGGCGAGCGCACAGAACCGCAGGTGGTCGGCGAGGAACCCGAACCCGGTCCGTTCCCGCCGGTGCCGTCGGTGTGCGCGTACGTGCGCGTCGGCCGCCTCGGCGTAGCGGCCCAGGCGCAGGTATGCCACCTGGACGGTGCCGAGTGCCCGCTCCGGCTGGTCGGGGCAGTCCAGCCGGCCGGCGAGCACCGACTCGACGATCCGCACCGCCTCGGTCCACCGGCCCCAGCCGGTCAACAGCCTCGCCTGCTCGACCGCCTCGCAACCGGCGCAACCGCTCCAGCCGTCGCGGGATGCCGCCCGCCACCGCACCAGCCACCGCCGGGCGGCCGGCTCGTCGCCGACGTGGTCGGCGATCCGGCAGCGCAGCGCGTACGCCGGACGTCGGCTTCGCCCGGCTGCTCCGAGCCGCCGCTCCAGGTCGTCCAGGGCGGCTTCGGCGCCGGCCAGTCCCACCCGGGGGGTGGCACAGAGGGCGGCCACCGCCGCCCGGTGGTAGCGGGGCAGCTGGTCGGCGTCGAGCCGCTCGACCGTCTCCGGTGCCCGGTCGACGACATCGAGGCACCATCGCAGCGGCGGGAGCATCCGCCACGGCTGGATCTGCTGCCGCACCTCGACCAGGGCGAGCCGGGCCGTGAAGCCGAGCCGCAGGTCCCCGGCCGCGTCGGCGTACGCCACGATCCGGTCCAGGTCGGCGAGTTTGGCCGCGTCGTCCGGCCGGTCCCGGGCGTCCGCCAGTGCGGCGGCCATCTCGTCGGAGGTCACGCGACCGCCGCCCGGAGCTGGGTCATGGCGAGTGCCTTTCGTCGGCGGGGTCCGGCCGGCGGTGAGTCTACCCAGCGTGATTTCCTCGTTACGGAACCGGCTGTGATCCGCGAGGTAACCGGGCCGACACGACCCGCAGAAGCGGGGAATCTCCGGCACCCACCGCTAACGTGTGAACTTATGGCGGGCCGTGCCTCCTCTCAGGCGAACCGGCGCCGGAACGGGTCGACCTCCCGCACCGGCGGTACCCGGGCGGGCAACACCCGGGCACGTCAGCCGACCCGGGGCCGGGCCGCCGCCGCCCGCCGGCCGACCCGGACCAGTCCGGCGGTCTACGTCGGCCGGGCGATCGGGGCGACCTGGATGGGGCTGGCGCACGGCGTCGGCTGGGCGATGCGGGCGGCGGGCCGGCAGGCGGCGACCGCCCGCGACCTCGACCCGGAGCACCGCCGGGACGGCGCCGGCCTGCTCCTGCTCGGCCTGGCGATCCTCAGTGCCGTCGCGGTCTGGTTCTCCTCGGCCGGGCCGCTGGGCGGCCAGCTCGCCGACACCATCCGGCTCTTCTTCGGCGCGATCTCGATCGTGTTGCCGGTCCTGCTGCTCATCGGCTCGGTCAGGCTGATGCGGACACCCACCGAGCCGGAGCACCGGGGGCGGGGCCTGGTCGGTTGGACCGCGCTGATCGTCGGTACGGCGGCCCTGCTGCACATCGGGACCCGTCCGGTGAACAACGCCGAGCGGGACTACGCCGGTGGCCTGATCGGAGCCGGGGTCGGCGGCCCGCTGGAGAGCGCGGTGAGCGCCTGGGTCGCCGTACCGCTGCTTGTGTTGCTGTTGCTCTTCGGCCTGCTGGTGGTGACCGCGACCCCGATCAACAAGGTGCCGGAGCGGCTCGGCCTGCTGGCCGGTGCGGTGCTCGGCCGGCCGGAGGCCGACGAGGAGGCCGAAGCCGGATCGACGCGCGGCACCGAGGGCCGCCGCCCGTCCCGGCGCCGCCCGTCGCCGCTGTCCGGTCCGGCCGACGAGGAGGAGGACGAGCCCGGCTACGAGATCGACACTCCGGCGGCCGAGGCGGTGCAACTGTCGCGCCGGTCGAAGGGAAAGGTGCCGGCGGCCCGGAAGACGCCGGAGCCGCCGGAGCACTCGCCCGCACCGACCCGGGCCGAGCAGCTGGCGATCACGGGGCTGGCCGGCGACTACGCGCTGCCGCCGGCGAACCTGTTGCGTCCGGGTGGTGCACCGAAGACCCGCAGCCGGGCCAACGACGAGGTGATCGCGGCGCTGACCGGCGTCTTCGAGCAGTTCGACGTGGACGCGGCGGTGACCGGCTTCACCCGGGGCCCGACCGTCACCAGGTACGAGGTCGAACTCGGGCACGGTGTGAAGGTCGAGCGGATCACCCAGCTCTCCCGCAACATCGCGTACGCGGTCAAGTCGCCGGACGTCCGGATTCTCAGCCCGATCCCCGGCAAGAGCGCGGTCGGCGTCGAGATCCCGAACAGCGACCGGGAGGACGTGGCGCTCGGCGACGTGCTCCGGTCCCGGGCGGCGGCGAGTGACCACCATCCGATGCTGGTGGCGCTCGGCAAGGACATCGAGGGTGGCTTCGTGGTGGCCAACCTCGCCAAGATGCCGCACATCCTCATCGCCGGCGCCACCGGTGCCGGCAAGTCGAGCTGCCTGAACAGCCTGCTCGTCTCCATCCTGACCCGGGCCACGCCCGACGAGGTGCGGCTGCTGCTGATCGATCCGAAGCGGGTCGAGATGACGAACTACGAGGGGATTCCGCACCTGGTCACCCCGATCGTGACCAACCCGAAGAAGGCGGCCGACTCGCTGGACTGGGTGGTGCGTGAGATGGACATGCGCTACGACGACCTCGCCGCCGCCGGGGTACGCCACATCGACGACTACAACCGCAAGGTCCGGGCCGGGCAGATCAAGCCGCCGCCGGGCAGTGAGCGGGAGATCCGGCCGTACCCGTACCTGCTGGTGATCGTGGACGAGTTGGCCGACCTGATGATGGTGGCGCCGCGCGACGTGGAGGACTCGGTCGTCCGGATCACCCAGCTCGCCCGTGCCGCCGGCATCCACCTGGTGCTGGCCACCCAGCGCCCCTCGGTCGACGTGGTGACCGGTCTGATCAAGGCGAACGTGCCGTCCCGGCTCGCCTTCGCGACCTCCTCGCTCGCCGACTCGCGGGTCATCCTCGACCAGCCCGGCGCGGAGAAGCTGATCGGCCGGGGCGACGGGCTGTTCCTGCCGATGGGCGCATCCAAGCCGGTACGCATCCAGGGTGCCTGGGTGACCGAGGGCGAGATCAACGACATCGTCAAGTTCTGCAAGGACCAGCGGGAGCCGGAGTTCCGGCCCGACGTGCTGACCCCGGCGCAGGACACCAAGAAGAAGGTCGACGAGGAGATCGGCGACGACCTCGACCTGCTGGTGCAGGCGATCGAGCTGGTGGTGACCTCGCAGTTCGGCTCGACCTCGATGCTGCAACGCAAGCTGCGGGTCGGTTTCGCCAAGGCGGGCCGGTTGATGGACCTGATGGAGACCCGGGGCATCGTCGGGCCGTCCGAGGGCTCGAAGGCCCGGGACGTGCTGGTCAAGCCGGACGAGCTGGAGGAGGCGCTGGCCGCACTCCGGCCGGAGGACTGAGCGGGAGGCCTCCTGCGCGCCTGACCTGCCTGTGCGATCGATCTCCTGCGGTTGACCTCAATCGTGGTTGAAGTTCCAGAATCGGGGGATGACCCAGTTCATCTCCGACGCCGAGGTGTCGGCCCGGCTGGACCCGGCGACCGCGGTGGAGGCGATCCGGGACGCCCTGCTGGCGGCGTACCGGGGCCGGTTCGTCGCCCCGCCCAGGGCGGCCGTACCGCTGGCGGGTGGTCGACTGGTGCTCGCCGCCGGCCAGCTCACCGGCGAGTGGTACGGCTACGGCTCGTACGACACCTTCGGGCATGGCGAGGGCGAGCAGGTGGTGGCCCTGCACGAGGCCGGTACCGGACGGGTCCGGGCGATCGCGGTCGGCGCGGAGATCGGGTCCCGGCGTACCGGGGCGCTCGGCGGGGCGGCGGTGCGGGCACTCGCCCGGCCGGACGCGGCCACCCTGGGCGTGCTCGGTGCCGGTGGGCAGGCATGGGCGCAGGTCTGGGCCGTCGCGGCGGTGCGCCGGCTGCGCGAGGTGACGGTCTTCTGCCGTAGCCCCGCCGGGCGGGAGAAGTTCGCCGCCCGGGTCCGCTCCGAACTGGGCATACCGGCCCGGCCGGCGTCCACCGGCCGCGAGGCGGTACGCGACCGCGACATCGTGGTACTCGCCACCACCAGCCGCACGCCGGTGATCTCGGCCGCCGACCTGAGCCCCGGCTGCCACCTCAACGCCGTCGGGCCCAAGCAGGTGGGTCGGTCCGAGTTCGGCCCCGACCTGCTGGACCGGGCGGATCTGCTGGTCACCGAGTCGCCGGAGCAGGCCGGGGCGTACGACCCGCCGATGCTCGGCACCGTCGGGGCGTACGCCGGGCGGTTCCGGGCGCTGGGCGGGGTGCTGGCCGGCGCGCTGCCCGGCCGGACCACGGCGGACCAGGTGACGGTCTTCTGCTCGGTCGGCCTGGCCGGCGCCGAGGCGTTCCTGCTCGATCGACTGACCAGGCCGGGGCGGAGGCCGCCGACCGGTGCCGCCCCGGTCGGTTCTACGGGTGCCGCCCCGGTCGGTTCGACGGGTGCCGCCATGGTCGGTTCGACGGGTGCGGTGCCGGGCGAGCCGACGGATTCGGTTCCGGTCGAGGCGGTCCGTGCGGCGGTGCCGGGTCGGAACACCGCGCGGGGGTGACCGGAGCCGCCGGCCGGGGTGCCCCGAGCGCTCCGGGCGCGGCTGGACCGTGCGCTCCGCCGGGCGCCGTGCCGGAGCCCGGCCACCCTCCCGGTAGGCTCGGATGGTGTCTGCCGATTCCTCCTCCCGGCGCCGGGTCGCGCTGCTCACTCTCGGTTGTGCCCGTAACGAGGTCGACTCGGAGGAGCTGGCCGCCCGGCTGGACGCCGACGGCTGGCAGGTGACCACCGACGGCGAGGGCGCCGACGTGGTGCTGGTCAACACCTGCGGCTTCGTGGAGAAGGCCAAGCAGGACTCGATCCAGACCCTGCTGGCCGCCGCCGACACCGGGGCCAAGGTCGTGGCGGCCGGCTGCATGGCCGAGCGGTACGGCCGGGAGCTGGCCGACGGCATGCCCGAGGCCGGCGCGGTGCTCAGCTTCGACGACTATCCCGACATCTCCGCCCGGCTGGACGACGTACTGGCCGGCAAGCAGCTTCCCGCACACACGCCCCGGGACCGGCGTGAACTGCTGCCGTTGACCCCGGTGGCCCGGCACGGCGGCACCGTGGTGGTGCCCGGACACGGCGACGCCGCCGGCCGCCCGACCGGCGACGCGGCGGTGTCGGGGCCGGAGGGCAAGCCGGTGCCGGGCGGCCCCGCGAGCCGTCCGGCCGGCGGTGCGCTGGTGGCCGACGAGCACACCCCGGCGCACCTGCGTCCGGTACTCCGGCACCGGCTCGACTCGGGCCCGGTCGCCTCGTTGAAGCTGGCCAGTGGCTGTGACCGGCGCTGCGCGTTCTGCGCCATCCCGGCGTTCCGTGGCGCCTTCGTCTCGCGTACCCCGGACGAGCTGCTCGCCGAGGCGGAGTGGCTGGCCCGCTCGGGCGTACGGGAGCTGGTGCTGGTCAGTGAGAACTCCACCTCGTACGGCAAGGATCTCGGCGATCCCCGGCTGCTGGAGAAGCTGCTCCCGCAGCTGGCCGCGGTCGACGGCATCGTCCGGGTCCGGGCCAGTTACCTCCAGCCGGCGGAGACCCGTCCGGGGCTGGTCGAGGTGATCGCCAGCACACCCGGGGTGGCGCCCTACTTCGACCTCTCGTTCCAGCACTCCAGCGAGGCGGTACTGCGCCGGATGCGCCGGTTCGGCTCGACCGACCGGTTTCTCGACCTGCTCGCCTCGGTCCGGCGGTTCGCGCCCGACGCCGGAGCCCGGAGCAACGTGATCGTCGGCTTCCCCGGCGAGACCCGGGCGGACGTCGCGGAACTGGAGCGCTTCCTCACCGCCGCCCGGCTGGACGCGATCGGGGTCTTCGACTACAGCGACGAGGACGGCACCGAGGCCGCCACCCTGTCGGGCAAGGTGTCGCCGGCCGCGGTCAAGCGGCGCTACGACCGGCTCTCCGCGCTCGCCGACGAGCTCTGCTCGCAGCGCGCCGAGGAGCGGCTCGGCTCCAGCGTCGAGGTGCTCGTCGACTCGGTGGACGACGGCGTCGTGGAGGGCCGGGCGGCGCACCAGGCCCCGGAGGTGGACGGTTCGACCACCCTGGTCGCGCCGACCGGCGGCGGGGTCGACCTGGCCGTGCTGTGCCCGGGCGACCTGGTCCGGGCCAGGGTCACCGGCACCGAGGGCGTGGACCTGGTGGCCGTGCCGGAGGAGATGATCTCGGCGGCGCCGCGTGGGGCGGGGTGACCCCGGTGGCAGCGACGGCCCCGCCGGGGATGTCCCGCCGGGCCGACGGCGGGACGCCGTCGTGACCGGGGCGGCGGATCCGGTACCGGGTGCGGCGGCGTCGGCGGTGCCCGGCGCGGCGGTGCCGGGCGCGGCGGTGCCGGGCGCGGCGGCGTCGGCGGTACCGGCCGGGCGGGCCGCCGCGGATGCCGATCCGGCGAGCGGCGACCCGACGCGGGCCCATCCGGTGCGGACCGACCCGGTGGCCGATCCGGTGCCGACCGGACGGGTCGGCCCGGTACCGCTGGTCAACGCGGCCAACGGGCTCACCGCGCTCCGACTGGCGTTGGTACCCGTCTTCGTCGGTCTGGTGGTCGCCTCCGCGATGGTGCACCCCGGCTGGCGGGTGGCCGCCTGTCTGACCTTCGCCGTCGCCTCGGTGACGGACCTGGTGGACGGATGGATCGCCCGGCGCTGGGCGCTGGTCACCTCGTTCGGAAAAGTGGCCGACCCGATCGCCGACAAGGCCCTGACCGGCACCGCTCTAGTTCTATTGTCCTGGTATGACCGGATTCCGTGGTGGATCACGATGCTCATCCTGGTACGCGAGTTCGGTATCACCCTGATGCGCTTCTGGGTGATCCGGTACGGCGTCATCGCGGCCAGCCGGGGCGGCAAGGTCAAGACCGCTGTCCAGATCCTGGCCATCGTCTGGTACCTCTGGCCGGTTCCGGAGAGCGTCGCCTGGGTAGGACCGTGGATCCTCGGCGTCGCCGTGGTGGTGACCGTGGTGACCGGGCTGGACTACGTGGTCCGGGCACTGCGCCTGCGTCGCCCGGCACGCTGACCGCCGCCGCAGGACGGGGCACGCACAGCAGTACCGGCCGCACGTTCCGGCCGAGAATCGACAGGAGGACCGGATGGCGGAGGATCCCGCACGGGCAGCCGACAACGCGGCGGCGGCGGTGGTGCACGCACTCGCCGACCGGGGTGCCACGCTCGCGGTGGTGGAGTCGCTCACCGGCGGCCTGCTCTCCGCCACGATCGTCGACATCGCCGGGGTCAGCAGCGTGTTCCGGGGCGGCGTGGTGGCGTACGCGACGGAGTTGAAGTCGTCGCTGGTGGGCGTACCGGCCGAACTGCTCGACCAGCGCGGCGCGGTCGACCCGGACGTGGCGGTGGCGCTGGCCGAGGGCGGCCGGCAGCGCTGTGCCGCGGACTGGTGCCTCGCCACCACCGGAGTCGCCGGTCCCGAACCGCAGGACGGCAAGCCGGTCGGGCTCGTCTTCGTGGCGGCGGCCGGACCCACCGGCACCGAGGTGCGCCGGCTCGACATCGGCGGCAACCGGCTACGGATCCGCATCGAGGCGGTGAGTGGCGCCCTGCACCTGCTCAGCGAGCGGTTGCACGCCGAGGTCGACGGGACCCCGGTCGGCGGCGCCCGCTGATCTCACCTCGTCTCCCGGCACGGCCGCCGGGCACCGCACCACGCGGCCCGGCAGCATTCCGGACGCGGCCCGGCAGCAGCATTCCGGACGCGGCCTGGCAGCATCCCGGACGCGGCCCGGCGCCTCGCGACCAGCGCCGACACGTTCGAAGCCACGGCCGCCGGTCGGTCGGCGGCCGACCGGCGGCCGTAACCCGACTGGCGGGGCGGGATGTCGTCGGCGGCCGTAGCGGGTACGGTTGCGGGAAGGCTCGGGCAGTCGACGTCGCGGTACCCCCCGCATCGCGGCCGGATCGGCGCGCCGCACCCGCGGCGAGGTCGGTGTCGCCGCAGCGCGGCGGGGTCGACGTGACGACGCCGGTCCGACGTCCGGGAGAGTCTGAGCCCGCGACACGGGAGGTGCGATGGTCCTGCTACGCCGGGTGATCGGCGACGCGTTACGGGCGCGTCGGCAGGGGCAGCACCGGACCCTGCGCGAGGTCTCCTCCGCCGCCAACGTCAGCCTGGGCTACCTCTCCGAGATCGAGCGCGGTCAGAAGGAGGCATCGAGCGAGCTGCTCGCCGCCATCTGCGACGCGTTGGGGGCCCGGCTCTCCGAGCTGCTCCGGGACGTCAGCGACACGGTCGAGCTGGCCGAGGGACTGCCCGGGGTGCTGATGCCGGTCCAGGAGAGCCCGGACACCGGGCGGGCCGGAGCGAAGCGTCCGGAGTCGGGTGGACCTGCCGAGGAGGCTGGCCGGTCCGCTCCGACATACCCGGTACCGGCCCGACAGTCCGGGGCGGCCGAGCCGACCCGCCAGGTTGCGGCCGAGCCGGTCCGCCAGGCCGGGACCGCCGAGCCGGCCCGGCAGGCCGCGGCGGCCGAGCCGGCGCGTACCGAGCCCGCCGCCCAGTCGGCGCTGGTCGAGGCGTCCCTGGTCGGTCCGGCGCTGGCCGACCGGGCCGTGCGCACCCTTGCCGACGGCGGCGTGCACCCGCTCGGCGCCGAGCCGGTGCGGCAGATAGCGACCGACGGCACCGTTTCGGTGACGGTACGGCAGGAATCGCCGCTCAAGACGACCCTGCGGACCACCCGCCGGATCCGCCCCACCGCGAGCCCCGAGCGCGACGTCGTCTGCGTCGGCTGACCGGCCGCGATGCCGGCTGATCCGTCCCGCGCCGAGCCCGGCGGCGATGAAGTGTGGCTCGCCGAGGGCCTACCGCGTTACGGTGGGCCCCAGCGGCATATCCGGTGGATATCCCCCTGAGGTCGTAGGCCGGGGTGGCGCGATCCTGGGACGATGGAGATCCTGTCGTGCGGGCGCTTTACCGGGCCGGCCGACACGGCCACCGGACTGATGACACTGAGGGGATACCGGGAGATGGCGAACCCGTTCGTCAAGGGCTGGCGCTACATGATGGCGCTGTTCGGCGCCAAGATCGATGAGTACGCCGATCCCAAGGTGCAGATCCAGCAGGCCATCGAGGAGGCGCAGCGCCAGCACCAGGCGCTCGTCCAGCAGGCTGCGGCGGTCATCGGCAACCAGCGTCAGCTCGAGATGCGGCTGTCCCGGCAGATGTCCGAGGTCGAGCGGCTCCAGGGCATGGCCCGGCAGGCCCTGGTGCTCGCCGACCGGGCCCGGGCCGCCGGTGACGAGACCGAGGCCACCAAGTACGAGCAGAGTGCGCAGACCGTCGCCACCCAGCTCGTCGCGGCCGAGCAGTCGACCGAGGACCTCAAGACCCTGCACGACCAGGCGATCGGTGCTGCCGCACAGGCCCGCCGGGCGGTCGAGAACAACTCGATGATCCTCCAGCAGAAGCTGGCCGAGCGGGCGAAACTGCTCAGCCAGCTCGAACAGGCCAAGATGCAGGAGAGTGTGGCCAGGTCGCTGGAGTCGATGTCCGCGCTGGCCGCACCGAGCAACACTCCCTCGCTCGACGAGGTGCGGGACCGGATCGAGCAGCGCTACGCCAACGCGATGGGCCGGGCCGAGCTGGCCGGCAACTCGGTCGAGGGGCGGATGCTGGAGATCCAGAAGTCCACCCTCGACCTGGCCGGCGCCTCCCGGCTCGAGCAGATCCGCTCCAGCATGGCCGGCGAGAAGCTGGCCGGCGGGACCGCCAACCCGGCGGTCGAGTCGGCACCCCCGGCGGCGGACCCGGCCGGGGTGGCCCGGCTGGACGAGATCCGGGCCAGCCTGGGCCGGGACAAGCAGACCGGCGGCGGCAGCAGCGCCGCCGGCTGACCGGCAGGACCCGGCGGGCCGGAGGCGGAGCGGCGGGGGAAACGACCAGCGGAGCCGTCGGCCGGGCCGGCGGTCGTCGGGGAGTGGGGTCGAGATGGCGGATCTGCGTACCCGCCACCTGCGCCGGCTGCGTAGCCTGCGCCGGTCGGTGCGGCGGTGGAGCGTGCTCGCGGGCGGTCTTGGCGGGGCGGCGGCGGTCCTCACCCCCTACCAGGGGTTGGGCCTGCCGGACGCGGCCTGGGCGGCGGCGGCCGGTGGTTCGGTCATGCTGGCGGTCTGGCGCTGGGCCGACCTTCGCGAGCTGGCCGCCCAACCGGTGCCGCCGGCCCCCGAACCGATCACCCCGGAACAGGTCGGTGCCCGGCTGGTCGCCGCGGTCGAGCGGCTGCCCGCCGGCCGGCAGGCCCTCGCCGAGGTACGCCGGCAGCGCGCCCGGGTCGCCCTGCGCGGCTCGACGGCGGCCGGGCCGTGGGCCCGGCTGGACCGGGCCGCGGTCACGATGGCCGGGCTCGCCGGACGGCTCACCGGCCCGGCCGGCCCCGCCCTGCTGGAGGCGACGGTGGCGGAGCAGTCCCTCCGGGACCTCGCCGAGCGGGTGGCCAGTGTGGACCGGGCGGTACGGGTGGCGCCCGCCGACACCCGCGCCGAGCTGGAGGCCGCGCACCGGCACCTGACGGCGCAGCTCGACAGCGGTGTGTCGGCGTACGAGCGGCTGGTGGCGGCGGCGGCCGGTTTCGTGGCCGAGGAGGGCCGCGAGTACGACGACCACTCGTCGGTGACCCGGCTCACCGAGGCGACCGACCTGCTCCGGGGGGTGGCCGGTGGGCTGGCGGAGCTGCGCTCCCGTACCGGCCCGACCCAGGCGATGTCCTGACCCGACCCGACAGTGGTGGGGGCGGGGCGGCCTGACACCCGACCGGTCTCAGCTCGGGGTGCGGATCGAGACCGCGCCGCTGACCGCCGACGTACCGGCCGGATTGGCGGCCTGGATCCGGTAGTGGTAGACGGTGTCCGGGGCGACTCCGGTGTCGGTGAACGAGCGGACCGTGCCCGGCAGCCGGGACGTCACCAGCGCCGAGCTGAAACCGGCGTCGGCGGCCCGGTGCAGCCGGAAACTTCCGACCACGCTCGTCAACGGGACCCGCCAGGTCAGCACCACGCTGCCGCCGCCCGGCCCCGGTGTGCCGTCCAGCGTCACCGTGAGGTCGGTAGGCGTCGGCGGCACCGCCGGGACAACCACCGTGCAGACGTTCGACCAGGGTGACGACGCGCCGAGATAGCCGGTACGCACCCGGTAGTAGTAGGTGGTCTCCGGGGTCACCCGGGTGTCCGGGCAGCTGCCGGTGACCGGGCGGGTACTGGTGACCAGCCCACTGCTGAAGGTCGGGTTGGTGGCCCGTTGCAGCTCCACAGTGGTGGCGAAGGAGCGGTTCACCCAGCCCCGGTCGACCCGCAGCGGCGGACCGCTCGCCACCGTGGCGACCAGTCCGGTCGGCGCCCGCAGCCACACCTGCGCGCTCGTGGTGTTCGAGTACCCGGAGTGGGCGACGGCGTTCTCGGCCCGTACCCGGTAGTAGTAGGTGACTCCGGGGACGACTGTCGAGTCGTCGTACCGGTTCTGCCCGGCCGGTACGACGAAGGTGTGCAGGTCCCGGCTGAAGCCGGGGTCGACGGCCCGCTGCACCCGGCAGCCGGTGGCGCGCGGCCCCGGTGCGCCGCCGCGCCGGGAGTTGTCCGTCCAGGCCAGGACGATCGCCGGGAGCACGCTCGCCGAGCCGGGTTCCGGCCGGGCGGCGAGCCCGGTCGGCGCCGCCGGAGAGAAGCGCAGCACCAGCGGCCGGGCCATCCGGCCCTCGGCGTGGCCGAGCAGTCGCGAGTGCCAGAGGTACTCCCAGCCGAGGTCGTGCCGCCGGTTGGCCATCGCCGCCGGTTCGCCGGTCAGCGGGTCGACCTGGGCGTAACCTTCGGACTCGCCGGCCGGGCGGGTCGGGTCGGCGAGCCGGACGCTGTCCGGGACGGTGAACGGCAGTGCCGGTGGCAGCGTCGGCCGGAGTGCCACCACCACCGCCTCGAACGGATGCACCCGGACGGTGTCCCGCCAGCCGAACTCGTTGCGTTCCGGCGGCCGGACCGTGCCGTCCCGGCCGATCCGGTTCACCAACTGGACGTCGACGTGCTGGAAGTGCACGAACTGGGTCTCCGCGCCGTGGTGCACGACCTTCCAGAGCTGGCTGTTGTCGCCGGGCGAGCCGACCGGGGCGGCCGGATCGGAGGGGAGCAGCACCTCGGTCGGCGGGTCGATCCTGGTCAGCGGGATGGTGGTCTGCACCAGCGAGCCGGACTGCGGCAGTTCGGTGCCGAGCAGGGAGGTCCGCCGGCCGTACCCGGGTTCGAACTCGGCCACGATCGCCTTGCGGTGCAACGGCAGGGTCACCGGCGTGCCGCCGCCGTACGGGACGAAGGTGAGCGAGCCGGCCTCGGCCGGGGCGTACCCGTCCGGGGGCGTGGCGGTGCCGAACGCCAGGTCGTACGCCGGCTGCGGCACGATCGGCGGCGGCTGGCTCGCCGCGTACGCCGCCGGCAGCGCGACCCGGAGCCGGTCGACGTCGAACGGCGGGGCCGGCGTCCCCACCACCTGGATCTGGAGCAGGGTCCGGGTGTTCGGGCCGTAACCGGGGCGGGTGCCCGGTGGCCCGCCCGACGGGGTCCGGTCCGGGGCGCCGGTGTACTGGTCGTTGCGCGGGTCACCGCCCGGCAGCGGCGCCGGGCAGTCGTTGTAGAGGACCAGGTTCGACCCGGACGGCACGGAGGAGAGGTCGACGACCACGTCGGCGCGCTCGCCGGGGCCGAGCAACAGGGCGTGCCCGGTCACCTCGGGCACGGCGCCGTCCTGCCGGTCGTACCGGTAGTCGATCGGCTGGCTGGACAGCACCGCGACCGCCGGCAGCAGCCCGCCGTCGGTGCCGAGCTGGATCCAGTCCGGACCTGTCGCGTTCGGGTCCGGCACCCCGCCATCCCGGCCGTCGGTGGGCCAGCCCGGCGGGAAGTCCGGGTTCGGCCGGGCCGGGACCATCGGCACCTCGCCGGCCCCGCCGTCGAGCAGCGAGCCGTCCGGCCCCCACATCGGCGCGTTCGAGGCCGCGTAGTAGAGCTGGAGGTTCAGGCTGCGGTCGTTGCAGGCGTTGAGGATCCGGAACCGGTACGCCGCCGGCCGCAGCCGCAGGTAGGGGTAGGCGGCACCGTTTACCAGCGGGGTGTCGCCGAAGGCGTCCGGTACCGCCGACGGGGTCGGGGTGCCCGGCTGGACCGGCGGCTGCCACGGCCGGGCCAGCGGGTCGTGGTGCGGGTTCGGTGCCGCCGGATGGGTGAGCCCGGTGAACGGCGGCCAGAACCACGGCCCGTAGTCCCACCGCCCCATCGGGTTCGTCCCCGACTCGTTGTACGGGTTCTGGCTCGGCATGTAGACGTGCGGGAACCACAGGCTCCCCGGGCCACCCCAGCGGGCCACGTCCCAGGTCGGGTCCTGGGCGGCGAGCTGGGTCTCGTCCGGCACGAAGGTCCTGTCCTGGAGCACCAGCAGGACCTCCTCGGCCGGCAGTACGCCGTCGTCGACCAGGCGACGCTGCACCGGGTCGTCCAGCCGGTAGAGGCCGAGCTGTCCGGAGTAGACGGTCAGCCGGGCGATCCCCTCGGACTGGTCGTGCCAGCAGAGCAGCCGCCCGCTCTGCTGGTTGGGGTAGTAGGCGGTACTCGCCCCGGCACCGGGCTCCGGCATGTCCGGTACGGCGGCGAAACCGGCGCCGCGCGGGTACGACGTCGGTTCGCCGGCCGGGGTCGTCCACTGGGCCGGGCCGCCGTTGCTGATCCACGGGGTACGCCCGCCGTGCAGGTGGACCGCGCAGCGGTTCTGCGGGTAGTGCTCGGTGCCGCCGAGCGGACCCGTACCGGCGCCCGGCACGGTCGGGTCCACCGGCAGGAAGAGCGCCCCGGCCGGGCCGACCGGCAGCCGGTTGACGTACTTGACCCGGACCGGGCGGTCCTGCCGGGCCAGGATCAGCGGCCCGAGGTGGTACGGCCGCGGCGGTGGCGCCACCGTGTTGTGCCCGGTGTCGTCGGTGCCGTTGTTCAGTTGCCGGTAGCCGCGCAGCCGGGTCGGCGGCAGGTCGGGGTGCAGTTGCTGCTGGTACTCCTGCACCCCGATCTCGTAGTAGTCGCAGCCCGGATAGGTGATGGTGTCCGGCACCGCGACCGGGATCAGGTTGCCGAGTTCGTTCGGGACGTCGCCGGGCCGGGGGAGGGCGGCGACGAACTTGCGGACGCCGGTGCCCGGCGCCACCCGCCCGGCGGCGTCGCAGACCGGCAGCGGGCTGTAGGCGTAGTTCGGCACGAACCCGAAGTAGTCCGGCGGAGCGGTCGGGTCGAGGGTGGCCGCCGGCAGGGCGTCTACGCTGGTCCGGGCGGCCGGCACCACCGTCGCAGCGGTCCGGCCGGTGCCGGCTTGCGGGCTGTCCCCGCTCGGTCGCCTGGCCTGTCCCGCCCGGACCGCCAGGCTTGCCGCGAACCTCCTGAACATGACCGCACCCCTTTCCGGGAAGATCAGCTCGACCGGATCGCTCCGTCCGCCAGCGCCACGGGAGCCCGGACGGTACTGTCCGGCCGGGCCCGGGGCTGCTGACGATCCGTAAGCAGTCAACCGCGTACGGCCAGTGTTGGATACGGTCGCCAGGCAGCTGAAAACGTCTCGATCCGGCCGGGATCGAGCGGACCTCAGTGGGCGGGCCGGCCGGGGCCGGTGGCCGGGCGGTGGCCCGGCTCGGGCTGGCAGTTCGGGCACCAGTAGGTGACCCGTTCGCCCTGGTCCCGTTTCCGGATCGTCGCGCCGCACCGGCGGCACGGCTCGGCCCGGCGGCCGTAGACGTAACTGGTCCGGCCCCGGTGCAGCGACCCGGTGGTGCTCTGCGTCCACCGGCCCCGGTTCGCCATCAGCAGCCGGTGCGCCAGCGCCACCATGCCGGGCAGGTCGGGGACCTGCCGGACCGGCGTCCACGGCGAGACGCCGCGCAGGAACAGCAGCTCGGACTTGTAGAGGTTGCCGATCCCGGCCAGGTTGGTCTGGTCGAGCAGTGCCTCGGCGATGCTCCGGGACGGTTGGGCGGCGAGCCGGCGTACCGCCTCGGCCGGGTCCCAGTCGGGGCCGAGCAGGTCCGGTCCGAGGTGCCCGACCAGGGACGGCTCGTCGGCGGTCGGCAGCAGGGCCAGCTCGTGCAGGTGGTAGCCGACGGCCACCGCCGCGGCGGTGCGGAGTACCACCCGGATGGTGTGCGCGGGGCGGGCCGCCCAGCGTTCCCCGGGGGTGTACGCCCGCCAGGCGCCGTCCATCCGCAGGTGCGAGTGCAGGGTGAGCCGGGTCCCGTCGTCCGGGGGCAGCAGCCGCAGCAGCAGGTGCTTGCCCCGGGCGGCGGATTCCAGCACGGTGGCCCCGGTCAGGTCGGCGGTGGCGAGCTGCGGTACCCGGAAATCGCTGGCGGTCAGCCGGTCACCGGCCAGGGCGCGGTGCAGCGCGCGGGCGGTGTTCCACACGGTGTCGCCTTCGGGCACCCGACCATCCTCCTCCAGCGACACCGCTGGAAGCCGCGTACGCGCCGACGGGCGGGCCGCCCCGGGCCTGGCCTGGCCGGGGCGGGCGGGGGTCTCCCGATGGTGGTGGCCGGCGCCGCCCTGCTCGGGACGGAACGCCGGCCACCGGGTGCGGAAATCGTCGGGATCGTCGGGGTGGTTCGGGTGGTCGGGGTGGTAGCGGGACCGCCTAGCGGTAGTTGGCGGCGATGATGTTGGCGTGCACGGCGTTCTCGGTGGCGTCGGAGGGGTAGCCGGCGACCATCGCACCCTCGTAGAAGGTGCCGGCGCTGAGGTTGGCCCCGCCGTCGGGCTTGCAGCAGTCGCCGCCGCTGCCCAGGATGATCGCGCCCTGCTTCTTCATCGGGCTGTATCCCGGCGGCAGCGCCCCGTCGTAGAGCGTGTAGAGGCTGCCGGACTGGGCGTTGCTGCCCTTGATGGCGAAGCGGGTGGTGCCGTTGTTCTTCAGGGTGGCGGTGACGAACCTGTGCGGGAAGGCCCGCTGGTTCGGGTTCCAGGACTGGCTGCCGCCGGGGAAGAGGCCCCACTCCAGGTCCGCCTGGACCCACGGCCCCGTCCCGGAGCAGCCGCCGAACCAGCACTGGGTACTGAAGTTGATCGCGTCCATCGCCCCGGCCGCGTCGGCCTTGCGGGTCGTCTCGCTGTTGCCGTAGTCGAAGCAGCAGCCGTTGTTGACGTGCGTGCCGCTTGTCACCATGTACATGCCCTCGGGTGCGGCACCGGTCGGCACGCCGGTGAGGTGACCGTCGCGCCAGTAGCTGTTGCCCGGATTGATGTACAGCGAGTACGCCTTGCTGCCGCCGATGCTCAACGACTCGGAGGTGGCGATCGCGGGCCGGCTCTGCGGCGAGCCCGGGACGACGCTGGAGCCCTGGTACCACAGGTCGTTGCCCCGGCCGGACTGGTCGTAGACCACGGTGATCACACACTGTGTGCCGGCGCAGAACGAGTCCTGCGTCGCCGCGTCGGCCGTGCCGCCGGTGGCCAGCAGGCCGATGTCCCGGGTGCTGTTGTCCGACGAGCGCCGCACCTGGTAGAGGTTCCCCCGGTAGCCGGCGTACAGCGCCCGAGTCGTGCTGTGCGCCGCCACGCACGGCGTGCCGCCGGCCGCGTAGATGTCACACGGCAGGGAGCCGGCCGGCGGCGGGGTCACCGTCGGCGTGGGGGTCGGCGGCGTCGACGGTGAACTCCACTGCTGGTTGGCACCGCCGTGGCAGGACCAGAGGATGAGCTTGGTGCCATTGCCGGTGGCGGCGCCGTTGGCGTCCAGGCAGAGTCCGGACTGGGCGCTGGTGATCGTGCCGTTGGTGTTGACGTTCCACTGCTGGTTGGCGTTGCCGTGGCAGTCCCAGATGATCACCTGGGTGCCGTTGCCGGTGCCGCCGCCGCTGGCGTCCAGGCACTTGTTGCCGTACACCGTCAACTGCTTGTCGGTGCTGTAGGTCCAGGTCTGGTTGGTGGCGCCGGTGCAGTCCCAGAGCTGTGTCTGGGTGCCGTTGGTGGTGCTGGCGTTCGGCACCTCCATGCACCGGCCGGACGCGACACCGGTGATCGGTGCACTCTGGCCCGGAACGATGGCCGCGGCCGGGGACGGGCCCGGCGCCGCGACGGCGACGTGTACCTGGGTGGCCAGGACGGAGCCACCGACCATGCTGAGCGCTAGCGCGCCGATCGCCGCCAGCCGTCCGCGGCGGAGGTTCAAGACGTTCATGCTGGTTCCTCGTGTGGTAGGAGCCCGGCGAGCACCGCGCCGAAATCATAGAACAACTTGAACGTAATTGGTATGACGTCTTATCGAAGGTGCGCGGAGCTGTGCCAGCGGCACCGGGGGCCGGGAAGAGTTGATCTGCCGCGATCAGGGGAGCCGCAGCGGCCCTCGGGCGGTCCCGAGCGGCACACCGCTGCCGGGGCACCGCGCCCGAAACATCCGATGACCTTGCCCATCGGGTGGACGGCGAGGTGGACGCCAGCGGCCCGCCTGGCGCCGTCCACCCAGGATCAGGGCAACTCCTCGGGACGGGCCGGACGGACGGCGTCCTGGTAACGCGGGTGGCTCGCGCCGTAGATGGCGTAGTTGAGCCGGGCGTCGGACAGGCTCAGGTCACCGTTGGGGCCGCCCCGGGCGATGCCGGCATTCTGGTCGGTGGAACCGTCGTCGGTCCAGAAGCAGACCGGGCAGGTGCCTCCGCCGGTCCGGTGCGCGCAGCACGGGCAGGCGGCGACATCGATCGAGTGTTTCCCCACGCGGGTAAGCATTTCACAGCGCCCCGGCACGGGCACAGTAGACGGTTCTGCCATCCTCCGCCGCCCCGCCGGGCCGGGAGCGCCGGGCCGGGGCGGTCACTCCAGCCGGAGTACGTCGCCCGGGGTGACGCCGAGCAGGGCGTCGGCCCGGCCGCCGTTGACCGCGACCGCCAGCCGGTCGGCCGAGTCGGCGAACACGACGAGGTCACCGGTCGGGGCGTCGCCGAAGGTACCGCCCCGGACCGCCCGCCGTGCGCCGATCCGGACCACCGGACCGAGCCGCCGCAGCGCGGAGCCGGGGGCGGCAAGCTGCACGTTGCCGAAGTGGTCGACAGTCAGCACCTCGGCCTCCAGCCAGCCGGCACCCTCGACGAACACCGGCTCGGGCAGCCGCACCAGGGTCGCCGGGTCGATCACCGGACCGGCCTCGGTAAGTGCGGCGCCGAGCGCGAACCGGGCGGCGGCCGGGGCGAAGACGTCCCGGCCGTGGAAGGTGCGGGACGGGTCGGGGAACCACTCCGGGCTGGTCAGTTCCACCGCCCCGGTGACACCACCGAGCACCGACGCGGCCGGTGGCAACAGGCCGTTGTCCGGCCCGACCAGGACACCGCCGGGCGTACCCAGCGCGACACCGCGCCGGGCGGTCCCGACGCCCGGGTCGACCACCCCGACGTGTACGGCCGGCGGCAGGTGTCCGACCGTCTGGGCCAGCACCGCCGCGCCCCGGGCGACGTTGCCGGGCGGCACCAGGTGAGTCACGTCGATCATCCGGACGGCCGGCGCCATCCGGGCGACGACGCCGTGACAGGCCGCCACGAACCCGTCGGAGAGGCCGTAGTCGGTGGTCAGGCTGAGCCATGCGTATCCGGACACAGCCGGAAGGTTAGCCGGGCGGCCGGCCCGTCCCGAGCCGAGCCTGGCAAGGTGACGGTATGCGCTTGTGTATCTTCACCGAACCCCAGCAGGGTGCCGGTTACCGGGATCTGCTCCGGATCGCCCGGCACACCGAGGAGTGCGGGTTCGACGGCTTCTTCCGCTCCGACCACTACCTGACGATGGGCGGCAGCGGGCTGCCCGGTCCGACCGACGCCTGGCTCACCCTCGCCGCCCTGGCAGTGCAGACCACCCGGATCCGGCTCGGCACGCTCGTCACCTCGGCGACGTTCCGGCTGCCGGGACCGCTGGCGATAAGCGTCGCGCAGGTGGACGAGATGAGCGGCGGCCGGGTCGAACTCGGCCTCGGCACCGGATGGTTCGAGGAGGAACACCTGGCGTACGGCATCCCGTTCCCGCCGCTCAGCGAGCGGTTCGACCGGCTCACCGAGCAGTTGCAGGTGGTCACCGGGCTGTGGCGTACCCCGGTCGGCGAGACCTTCGACCACCAGGGCACGTACTACCGGCTCGCCGACTCGCCCGCCCTGCCGAAGCCGGTCCAGGCGGCGGGCGTACCGGTGATCGTCGGTGGCAAGGGGGTTCGGCGTACCCCGATGCTGGCCGCCCGGTTCGCCGACGAGTTCAACGTGCCGTTCAGCTCGGCCGACGAGGTGGCCCGCAGCTACGCGGCGGTGGCCGGGGCCGCCGAGCGGACCGGTCGGGCGGACTCCGGGCGGGACCCGCTGGTGCTCTCCGCCGCACTGGCGGTGATCTGCGGGCGGTCGGACGCCGAGGTGCGCCGCCGGGCCGAGGCGATCGGTCGCGACCCGGTCGAGATGCGCGGCTCGTACGGCGTCGCCGGCACGCCGGAACAGGTCGTCGAACAGATCCAGGCGTACGCCCGGCACGGCGCCAGCCGGATCTTCCTCCAGGTGCTGGACATCGCCGACCTGGACCACCTGGACCTGATCGCCGCCGAGGTGGCACCGCGGCTCTGACCCGCCCGCCACGATCTCGCGACCGTTCCCGGCAGGGGACGCCGGCAACGGCGTTCACGCCGATCAGACCGACGTGACCCGGCCGGTGCTGCCGTCGACCTCGACTGTCGCACCGTCCGGCAGGGCGGCCATCGCCCCGGGTACCGACAGCACGGCCGGCAGGCGCTGCTCGCGCGCCACGATGGCGGCGTGCGAGAGTACGCCTCCGGTCTCGGTGACCACTGCGGCGACCACGCCGAACAGCGGTGTCCAGGCCGGATCGGTCGTCCGGCACACGAGTACGTCGCCCGGGCGTACCCGGGCGAAGTCGCCGGGCCCGTCGACCACCCGGGCCGGCCCCACCGCGACCCCCGGGCTGCCGGGCGTACCGGTCAGGGCGCCGTTTCCCGCCCGGAAGAGGTCGTGCCGCGGTCGTCCAGGGTGTGCTGCCGGCGCGGCCGGCGGCGCGGCCGTGACGGGGCGGGCCTGCAGGAGCCAGATCCGACCGTCGGTGATCGCCCACTCGACGTCCTGCGGCCCACCGAGCAGTTCCGCCGTGTCGCGGCCGAGTGCCACCAGCCGGGCGACCTGCTCGTCCGTCAGGCAGAAGCGTTCCCGGTCGGCGAGCGGCACCGCACGGGCGACGACCCGGCCCTGCACCCGGTCGAGCCGGTTCTCCTTGCCGCCGAGTGCCCGGTGGAGCACGGTGTCGCCGTGCACCGTCCAGGAGTCCGGGGTGACCCGCCCGCCGACCACGCTCTCGCCCAGCCCCCACGACGCCTCGATCCGGACCTCCGACCCGGTGAACAGAACTCCCGCGACGTCGGCGTCCACCAGGCGCTGCACCAGCACGGCGATCGTCGGCGGCCGGTCCGGCCCGTGCGTGGCCTGCCAGCGCCGGTATCCGACGGCACGCTCGGACCACAGCGAGGCCCAGCACCCGCGTACCGCGCCGGCCACCCGTTCGGTCCCGCTGACGCCGAGGAACGTGTCGTGCTGTCCCGCCGCCGTGGCGTCGGCGGTGTCCTCACCGGCAGCCGAGGAACGCACCGCGACGGACCGGTGGTGGAGCCGGGCGAGGGCGTGGGAGATCGCCTCGACAAGCGCGGGGGCGAGCGGCAACTTCCCGATCCGCCGCCGCGCGGTGCCGGGCCCGCCGAGGTCCAGGCCGGCGACCGCCGCTTCGTAGACGGCTGTCGGCACCACGAATCCCGGTGGTACCGGCAGTCCCGCCCCGAGGAGCCGGCCGAGGACGGCGGCCTTGCCGCCCGACGTCGCGGGTTCGGCGTCAGCCAGGTCGATGAGCACCAGGTCTCCCTGCCGGTTCTCCCTGCCGGTTCTCCCTGCCGGACCGGTGACCCGACCGGACACCGCAGACTCTAGCGGTCGACCACCCCGACCTGGGATCGGCGACGCTGCCGTCGCCGTCGGGTCTCGCCGTCGGTCCCGTGACCGGTCTCCCCGACGAGGCTGTTGGCGTTCCGCCCTCTCGGCGGGGATGCTCGCTGTCATGACGCACGCCTCCACACCGGAACTGCTCGTCCTGCACACCGTCCGGGTGACCGGACTGGCCGAGGACGCGGCCGTCGCCCGGCGCACCGGTGTCGACCCGGAGACGGTTTCGGAACTCCTGAAGGACTACGAGGCGTACGGCTGGGTGACCCACGCCGAGTTCGCCGGTACCGGCGGATGGACGCTCACCGAGCGGGGCCGCCAGGAGGACTCCGCAAGGCTCTCCGGAGAGCTGGACCGGGCCGGTGCCCGGACCGTCGTGCGGCGGGCGCACCAGGAGTTCGAGTCGCTCAACGGGCGCCTGGTGAAGGCGTGCACCGACTGGCAGCTGCGGCCCAGCCACGGCGACCGGCTGGCGGCCAACGACCACGGCGATCCGGCCTGGGACGCCCGGGTGCTCGACGAACTCGCCACGCTCGCCCGGGAACTGGCCCGGGTCGTCGGTGACCTGTCGGCGGTGCTGGCCCGGTTCGGCGGCTACGACGAGAGGTTCGCCCTGGCCCTGGCCCGGGCCCGGGCGGGAGAGCCGGGGTGGGTGGCCGGGGTCGGCGTCGCATCGTGTCACGCGGTCTGGATGGAACTGCACGAGGACCTGCTCTCGACGCTCGGCATCGCCCGCGGCGCGGAACAGGGAACCCGGTAGGTCGCCGCGGTGCCGACCCGACACCTCTACCTGGCCCGGCACGGCGCCGCGGACGCGTTCGGGGAGCTCAAGGGGTCCGGACGTCGCCAGGCGGCCCTGTTGGGCGAACGACTCGCCGGCCTGCCGATCGACAACATCTGGCACTCCCCGCTGCCACGGGCCGCGGCCAGCGCCCACGAGCTTGCCCGGTACCTGCCCGGTGTCCCGGTCGCCGAGGCCGCCGAACTCGTCGACCACGTGCCGTACGTGCCGGGCGTGGCCGAGATGCCCCGGTCCTGGGCCGGCTTCTTCGACGGCTACGACGAGGCCGAGGCGGCGGCGGGCAGCCGCGTGGCAGCGGCGTTGGTCGACCGGTTCGCGCGGGTGCCCGAGCCGGGCCGACCCGACAGCTACGAGGTCCTGGTCACGCACGCGTACCCGATCGCCTGGCTGGTACGCGATGCCCTGCAGGCCCCGCCGATCCGATGGCTCAGTCTGGACAGCGCCAACACGGGACTCACGATGATCGAGTACCGCACCGGCCTGGCACCCACCCTGGTGATGTTCAACGACATGAGCCACCTGCCGACCGACCTGCGCTGGACCGGGGTCCGAGCGGACGCCCGGCCGTGAGCGCCGCGTGGGGTGGTCAGGCAGCGTCGTCCGCCCTGCCGAGTCGCCAGTAGCCCATGAAGGCGACCGACTCGCGGTCCAGGCCGCGCTCGGCGACCAGATGCCGGCGCAACGCCCGGATCACGGCCGACTCGCCGGCCAGCCAGGCGTAGTGCCCGCCGCCGGAGAGGCCGACCGGTACCTCCCACAGTTCGTCGTCCGCGGCGTCGTCCGGCCCGTCGATCTGGGTCGGCCGGTCCGCCGGGAGGAGCCGCTCGGCGGCGGCGCGGACCGCCGGGACCAGCAGGCTGCCGTGCGCCGCGCCCGCCCGGGGCAGCCAGGTGACGGCCAGCAGGGGTGGGGCCGGCAGATCGAGTACGTCGGCCGGCTCCGGCACCTCCAGCAGTACCTCGCCGCGGCTGTCGACCGGCAGTCGTTCGACGATCGCGGCGATCGCCGGTACTGCCGTCTCGTCCCCGGCCAGCAGCAGCGTGCGGTCGGCCAGTGCGGGTTGGAACTCCCGGCCGCCGTGGTCGCCGAGGTAGCCGTGGTCCGGTCCCATGATCATGAGCTGGTCGCCGGGTGCGGCGGTCACGGCCCAGCGGGCCGCCGGGCCGTGCGCGCCGTACGGGCCGCCGTCGGGGTGCAGCACGATGTCGACGTCGACCTCGCGGACCTCCCGGCGTACCGCCCGGGTGGTGTACGTGCGGAACGGGTTGCGCAACTCGGTGGGGAGGGACCGCCAGTGCGGGTACCAGTCGGGACCGGTCGGCAGGTGTCGGAAGCCGTGCGCCGCAAGCGGAAAGACGAGCTTGATCCGCTGGTCGTAGCCGGGGTCGGCGAAGGTGTCGAGGTCGTCGCCGGTGAAGGTCACCCGCAGGAAGGACGGGCTCAGCCGGTGCAGCCGGACGACCTCGGCCGGAAAGAGCCGCCACGGGGCGACGAGCGACGGTGCGGTGGACAACTCGGTCATCGGCCAACCTCTCGGTACGCGTCGCCGCAGGTACGACGAGTGCGGCGCTTCGTTAGGTTAGCCTAACCTCGCGGTAAAGTCAGCGGGGGACCGGATCTTCGTCCCGCCGACGCCCCGGCTCCCTCAGCGGCTCAGCCGCCAGTGGCTCAGCCGCGTAGCCGCAGCCCGCGTGGTGTGGTCCGGAAGCCGGCCGCGGTGAGTGCGTCACGCAGCGGCGAGGCGTGCACCGAGGTGCCGTCGGCGCGTTCCACCGCCAGGGCACCGAGCGCGCCGGAGGCGACCGCGGCGGCCAGCGCCGAGGCGGCGGCGGCCAGCGCCCCGGCGTCGTCGCTGAACGAGAGCAGTGTCCGGCCGCCCCGCTCGACGTAGAGCACCAGTGCGCCGTCCACCAGCACCACCAGGGCACCCGCCTTCCGCCCGGCCCGGTGTCCGGTCGCGGTACCGCCGGCGCCGGAACCCGCCCGCGCGCCGGTAACGCCGGAACCCGCCCGCGCGCCGGTAACGCCGGCGGTGGTTGGGCCACCTGTCGCGGCCGTACCGCCGACGGTGGCCGGGCTGCCCGCCGGAGGCGTACCGCCGGTCGTGCCGGTGTCGACTCCGACGGTCCCGTCGCCGGAGTCGACCACCCGGGACGGCCAGGGCAGGGCGGCGCCGTACGGGTTCGCCGGATCCGTGGCGGCCAGCACCCGGGCCGCACCGCCCGGGCGGCGCAACTCGGTTGGCTCGGCGAGCGCCCGCAGCCGGTCCACCGCACCGGGAACCGCGAACTGCGCCGCACCCAGCCCCTCCACGAAGTAGCCCCGGCGGGCCGCCCCGCGTTCCTCCAGCGCGGCCAGCACCGGATAGACCGCGGCGAAACCGCCGGCCACCCCCTCGGCGACGACCGCTCCCCGGGTGACCACCCCGTGCCGTTCCAGCAGTACGTCGGCGAGCGCTGCCGCCCGGCGGGTCGGGTCGGTGTCGCGTACCGGAAGTCGGGACCAGCGGCCGGCGACCGTCGGCGGTCCACCTCGGGCCGGCAGCGCCTGGCGACCCGGCCGCCGGTAGCGGGTCCGGGGCGCTGCGCTCCGCGGCCGGTGCGCACCACCGCCGCCGACCACGGCCCGCAGCGGGGCGAGGGTGTCGTTGCTGAGCCAGCCGGCCCAGACCAGGTCCCAGAGGACACCGACGAGCGTCGCGTCCTCGACCGGCCCGCCGGCCGAGCCGGTGCCCGGCCCGCCGACCGAGCCGGTGATCCGCTCGTCGGTGGCGACCCGCTCGGCCAGCGACCGGAAGAACAGCGCCTGCCCGCCGTCGAGGGCCGCCAGCACCGCCTCGTGCAGCGGGGTCAGCGCCAGCGCCTCGTCCGGCGGCGGCAGCAGCAGGGCGGCACTGTCGGCGTACGCCAGGGTGATCCAGCCGTCGCCCCGGCCGATCGCACCGGAGCCCGCCCAGACCACCTCGCCGCTGGCGCAGAGTTCGTCGAGGTATCCGGGGGAGTAGTCGGCGACCCGGGCGGGCAGCACCAGGCTCTCCAGCGCGGACGCCGGCACCGCGACACCCTGCAACTGCTCCACCACGGCGGCCACCGCCTCGACGCCCCGGGCCGCCGCGCCGACCTGCTGCCAGCGGGGCAGGAAGGTGGCCAGCGCCTGACCCGGTACCGGTTCGATCTCCCGGCGCAGTGCGGCCAGGGAGCGGCGGCGCAGCAGCCGCAGCACCTCCGCGTCGCACCACTCCGGACCGGCCCCGGTCGGCGAGAACTCGCCGGAGACCACCCGGCCGGCGGCGCCGAGCCGGCGCAGCGTCTGCTCCACCACGAAGACCCCGAGGCCGAACCGGGCGGCGCAGGTGGTCGCGGCGAACGGGCCGTGGGTCCGGGCGTAGCGGGCGACGAGGTCACCGAGCGGGTCGGCCACCGGTTCGAGGTACGCCTGCGCGACGCCGACCGGCAGGGCAACCCCGAGAGCGTCGCGGTACCGGCCGGCGTCCTCGACGCCGATCCAGCGCTCCCGCCCGGCGACCCGGATCCGGAGGATCCGTCGGCTCTCCGCCAGCCCGGTCAACCAGTCCGGCTCGACGCCGCGCCCGGCGAGTTCGTCGTCGGTCAGGTCGCCGAGCAGCCGGAGCAGCTCGACGGTGTCCTCGGCGTCCCGGGGCCGGCGCTGCTCGGTCAGCCAGCGCAGCTGCCGCTCGGTCTCGACCACCACCGCCGGATCGAGCAGCTCCCGCAGGTCCACCCGGCCCAGCAGCTCACCGAGCAGGGCCGAGTCCAGCGCCAGCGCGGCGGCCCGCCGCTCGGCAAGCGGGGCGTCGCCCTCGTAGAGGAACGCGCCGACATAGCCGAAGAGCAGCGAGCGGGCGAACGGCGACGGCCGGGGCGTCTCCACCTCGACCAGCCGCACCTTCCGGGTGACCACCTCGCGCATCAGCGCCACCAGGCCGGGCAGGTCGAAGACGTCCTGGAGGCACTCCCGGGCCGCCTCCAGGGTGATCGGGAAGTCGGCGTACTCCCGGGCGACGTCGAGCAGCTGGGCGGCCCGCTGGCGTTGCTGCCAGAGCGGCTGGCGGCGGCGCGGGTCGCGGCGGGGCAGCAGCAGGGCGCGGGCGGCACACTCGCGGAACCTGGCGGCGAACAGGGCGGAGGTGCCGACCGACTCCTCGACGACGGCGGCGATCTCGTCGGGATCGAAGACGACCAGGTCGGCGCCGGGCGGGTCGTCGGCGGTGTCCGGCAACCGGACGACGATGCCGTCGTCGGAGGGGACGACCTGGGCGTCGACGCCGTACCGCTCGGTGAGCCGGCGGGCGACGGCGAGCGCCCACGGGCCGTTGACCCGGGCGCCGAGCACGCAGTGCACGGCCAGTCGCCAGTCGCCCAGCTCGTCGCGGAACCGCTCGACGAGCACCGTCCGGTCGTCCGGCACCGAGCGGGTGGCGTCCTGCTGCTCGCGCAGGTACGCCACCAGGTTGCCGGCGGCCCAGTCGTCCAGCCCACCGGAGCGCAGCGCGGCACGGGCCGCCTCGTCGTCGGCCCGGACCAGGCCACGCAGCCGGCTGCCGAGCGCCCGACCCAGCTCCACCGGGCGGCCGAGCTGGTCGCCCTTCCAGAACGGCATCCGGGCCGCCTGGCCCGGCGCGGGGGAGACCAGCACCCGGTCCGGGGTGATGTCCTCGATCCGCCAGGACGACGAGCCGAGCAGGAAGACGTCGCCGACCCGGGACTCGTAGACCATCTCCTCGTCCAGCTCGCCCACCCGGGCGGCCCTACGACTACTCCGGCTCGGCGCGTCTGACGCCGCGCCGCGACCCGGAGTAGTCGCGGCTCCGGCCAGGAAGACACCGAAGAGTCCCCGGTCGGGGATGGTCCCGCCACTCGTCACCGCCAGCCGCTGCGCGCCCGGCCGGCCGGTGAGCAGATCGGCGGCCCGGTCCCAGACCAGCCGGGGACGCAGCTCGGCGAAGGCGGTCGACGGATAGCGCCCGGAGAGCATGTCGAGTACGGCGTGCAGGGCCGAGTCGGGCAGCTCGGCGAAGGGGGCGGTGCGGCGTACCAGCGCGGCCAGGTCGGCGACCCGCCACGGGTCGAGGGCGACCATCGCCACGATCTGCTGGGCGAGCACGTCCAGCGGGTTACGCGGATAGTGCAGTTCCTCGATGGCGCCGTCGGTCATCCGCTCCGCCACCACCGCGCAGGAGAGCAGGTCGCCCCGGTGCTTGGGGAAGACCACCCCCCGGGAGACCGCGCCGACCTGGTGTCCGGCCCGGCCGATCCGTTGCAGCCCGGCGGCGACGCTCGGCGGTGCCTCGATCTGCACCACCAGGTCGACGGCGCCCATGTCGATGCCGAGTTCGAGGCTGGAGGTGGCGACCACCGCCGGCAGCTGGCCGGACTTGAGCGCCTCCTCGATGTGCCGGCGTTCCTCCCGGGAGACGCTGCCGTGGTGCGCCCGCGCGATCACCGGTGCCGCCCCGGCCGCCGCCCCGGACTGCGCCATGATCTCCGCCGGCAGCCGGGGCGGCACCGCCGGTGCGCCGTTCCGGCCGGCGGCGGGTGCGTCGCTCGGGCCGGCAGCGGGTGCGTTGCCCGGGCCGGCGGCGGGTGCGCCGCCCGGGTCGGGGGCCAGCTCGGCCTCGTCGGCGGCCAGCTCGTTGAGCCTGGCACAGAGCCGCTCCGCGCCGCGCCGGGAGTTGGTGAAGACGATCGTGGACCGGTGCGACCGGACCAGGTGGTAGACCCGCTCCTCCACCGCCGGCCAGATCGACGCCCGGCGCGGGGTGCCGAACTCGTCGTCCGGCGCCTCCTGCTCGTCCAGCCGGGTCATGTCCTCGACCGGCACCTGCACGCTGACCTCGATGGTCTTCGCGGTCTCCGGTTGCACCACGGTCACCGGCCGGGTGCCGCCGAGGAACCGGGCGGTGGCGTCGATCGGGCGGACCGTGGCGGAGAGCCCGATCCGCTGGGCGGGGGCGGGCAGCAGCGCGTCCAGCCGCTCCAGGGAGAGCGCCAGGTGGGCGCCGCGCTTTGTCCCGGCGACCGCGTGCACCTCGTCCACGATCACCGTCCGCACGCCGCGCAGCGAGTCCCGGGCGGCGGAGGTGAGCAGCAGGAACAGCGACTCCGGCGTGGTGATCAGGATGTCCGGCGGGGTGCGCGCGAACGCCCGCCGCTCGTCGGCCGGGGTGTCCCCGGTCCGCATCCCGACGGTGATCTCGGGCGGCGGCAGGCCCAGCCGGGCCGCCGCGTGCCTGATGCCGGTGAGCGGAGCGCGTAGGTTGCGTTCGACGTCGACGGCGAGCGCCTTCAGCGGGCTGACGTAGAGCACCCGGCAACGCTGCCGGGGGTCGGCCGCGGCCGGCTCGCGGGTCAACCGGTCCAGTGACCAGAGGAACGCCGCGAGGGTCTTGCCGGAGCCGGTCGGCGCGACCACCAAGGCGCTGTGGCCGGCGCCGACGGCACGCCACGCCCCGGCCTGGGCCTCGGTGGGTGCGGCGAACGCGGCGCCGAACCACTCCCGGGTCGCCGCGCCGAACGCCGCCAGCACATCGCTCACCGGCCTATCGTGCCCGGTCGGTCCGACAGGTTCACCGGAACGGTTGTCCGCATGCCCGGTTGATCGTTGTTTTCGGCTGAGATGCGGGCTAAGTCTCACTTAACTGCTTGCGAATGATGTGCAACTTACAGTAACTTCTCGGAAACCCAAGCTCGGCGCCAGAGGGGGTCCGGATGACAGGCGTTCCGCGCGACGCCCCCGCCACCACGGACGTGCTGACCCGTCGGGTCGAGACCTATCTGACCGTTGCGCGGGCCGGCCTGCGCGGCGACGACCTCGAACTCGCCGAACGGCTCGCCGACTGCCTCCGCCAGCTGGTCGCCGCCACCGCCACGGCAAGCGCGGCGGACCGGGCCCGGGTCCGGGCCGCGGTGCACGCCCTGGTGCTGCGCCGGGCGGCGCGCGGCCGGGTGCTGCCCAAGCGGTCCCTCGGCGCCGCCCAGCAGGTGATCAACCAGATCGTCCGGCAACTCGGCCGTCCCGACCTGGTGGTGCCGTCCACACCGGACGCCTCCGAGGACACCGCCGCCGGTTCCCGCCTCGACCGCCGCGCGGCCGCGACCCGTCTCGACGGCAGCCCGGCGCCCGCCGTCGACTCCCCGTGCACCGTCGGCTGACTCCGGCCCGGTAGCCCTCGCCAAACCGGCGGCCCCTCCTCCGGCGGCTTCCGGACGGCGGGCCTCCGGTCGGCCAGCTCTCGGCCAGGGGAGCCCGCCCCAGGGGAGCCCGCCCCAGGGGAGCCCGCGCCAGGGGAGCCCGCGCCAGACGAGCCCGCGCCGGGGGAGCCCGCAGCGGGGGAAGCCCGTCGCCAGGGAAGCCCGTCGCCAGGGGAGCCCGTCGCCAGGGGAGCCCGCGCCAGGGGGCCCTTGGCTGGCCAGCACCCGGCCGCCGGTCGCCGACCTCTTGGCGGGAGCGGCTGGTCGTACGCGCACCGATCCGCCCCGCTCGGGTGGTTTCGCGCCATTTCGCGCGCCGAGCCGGACTTCGCCGTGTGATCTGTCTGAGTCCACGTCCTCGCCGCCGGGCCGTGCCGGCACCTACCTGGAGTACGCATGCTGATGCTGCTGGCGCTGCACCTGGTGGCTGCGGCGCTGGCGCCCGCGTTGGTGCACCGGTGGGGCCGGGGGGCCTTCCTGCCGTTGGCGCTGCCACCGGCCGCCGCGTTCGGCTGGGCGCTCGGGCAGACGGGTACGGTCACGGCCGGCGGGGCGGTCGTCGAGGCGTACCCGTGGGTGCCGGAACTGGGCCTCGGGCTGGCCCTGCGGATCACCACCCTCTCCTGGCTGATGGTGCTGCTGGTCGGCGGGATCGGCGCACTGGTGCTGGTCCACTGCGTCCGCTACTTCGACGCCGACGAGCCCGGACTCGGCCGGTTCGCCGCCGTCTTCGTCGGCTTCGCCGGCGCCATGCTGGGGGTGGTGGTCGCCGACGACCTGCTGCTGCTCTACGTCTTCTGGGAGCTGACGAGCGTCTTCTCCTACCTGCTGATCGCGCACCATCCGGAGCAGCAGGCCAGCCGGCGGTCGGCCAACCAGGCGCTGCTGGTCACCACCCTCGGCGGCCTGGCCATGCTTGTCGGCTTCGTCATGCTCGGCCAGCACGCCGGGACGTACCGGTGGTCGGAGATCGCCGCCCGGCCCCCGCCGTCCGGCGGGTATCTCGGAATCGCGCTGGTGCTGATCCTGGTCGGTGCGCTGAGCAAGTCGGCGATCTTCCCGACCAGCTTCTGGTTGCCGGCGGCGATGGCCGCACCCACCCCGGTCAGCGCCTACCTGCACGCCGCCGCGATGGTGAAGGCCGGCGTCTACCTGGTCGCCCTGTTCGCCCCCGTCTACGCCCAGGTCGGCCCGTGGCGCCCGATCGTCTACCTGGCCGGGATCGTCACCATGCTGGCCGCCGGCTGGGCGGCGATGCGCCAGGTCGACCTGAAACTGCTGCTGGCGTACGGCACGGTCAGCCGGCTCGGGCTGCTGGTCGTACTCTTCGGTGCCGGTACCCCGGACGCCGCGCTCGCCGGCATGGCGCTGCTGCTCGGGCACGCCATGCTCAAGGCGACTCTGTTCCTGGTGGTCGGGGTGATCGACAAGCGGGCCGGTACCCGGGACCTGACCGTGCTCTCCGGGCTCTGGCGGCGGATGCCGCTGGTCTTCGCGACCGGCCTGCTCGCCACCGCCTCGATGGCCGGGATACCGCCGCTGTTCGGGTTCGTCAGCAAGGAGGCGATCCTGACCGCCTTCACCGGCGATCCGCTACTGCTCGCCGTCATGGCGATCGGGTCGACACTGAGTACCGCGTACAGCATCCGGTTCGCCTGGGGGGCGTTCGGGAGCCGGCCGCACGCGGAGCCGACCCCGTCCCGGCCGGTCGAGGCGATCCTGCTCGCCCCGGCCGCGGTGCTCGCCGTCGCCATCGTGGTGCTGGGCGTACTGGCCGGGACGGTCGGCGAGGCGCTCGCCGGTTATCCCCGGCTCTTCGGGCCGATCCCGCACGAACTCGCCCTGCTGCCCGGATCGGGGCTCACCATCGTCCTGTCGCTGCTGGTGCTGTTCACCGGCCTGCTGCTCTTCCTGCTGCGGACTCCGGTCGGGGCGGTGCAGGCCCGGGTGCGGGCGCCGTTCGACGGGGACACCGCCTACCAGGTGCTGAGCCGGGGGCTCGACCGGTTCGCCGTGGTGGTGACCGGGGCGACCCAGCGCGGTTCGCTGCCGCAGTACCTCGGTGTCATCCTGCTGACCCTGTTGCTGGTGCTGGGCGGCGCGCTGCTGGGCGGCTCGTGGCCGGCGCACGTCGGCACCTGGGACGACCCGCTCCAGGCCGTCGTCGGGGTGGTGCTGGCCGTCGCCGCGGTGCTCGCCGTCAAGGCGCGACGGCGGCTGACCGCGGTGATCCTGACCGGTGTCTCCGGGTACTGCGTCGGTGTCCTGTTCGTGCTGCACGGCGCGCCCGACCTGGCACTGGCGCAGTTCCTGGCTGAGACCGTCACCATCGTGATCTTCGTGCTGGTGCTGCGCCGGCTGCCGGAACGGTTCTCGGTGCGCCCGCTGCGGCGCAGTCGGTGGTTCCGGGTCGCCCTCGGGGTGGCGGTCGCGACGGTGGTGAGCGCGACGGCGGTGGTCGCGGCCGGGGCCCGGCGGGCACCGCCGGTCGCGGCCGAGTTTCCCGGCCCGGCGGAGTCCTTCGGGTACGGCCGCAACATCGTGAACGTGACCCTGGTGGACATCCGCGCCTGGGACACGATGGGTGAGATCGCCGTGCTGGTGGTGGCGGCGACCGGGGTGGCCAGCCTGATCTTCCAGCGGAGGCGCGGCCCGGAGCGGGTCCGGCCGGAGGAACTTCCGCCGCCCGGTGCCGAGCGGGTCTGGCTGCGGGCCGGGCCCACGCTGCGGACCAGAAGCCGGTCGATCGTCTTCGAGGTGGTCGTCCGGCTGATCTTCCACACCGTCGTACTCTTCTCGATCTTCCTGCTCTTCTCCGGACACAACGCCCCCGGTGGCGGCTTCGTCGCCGGTCTGGTGGCCGGACTCGCGCTCGCGGTCCGCTACCTCGCCAGCGGACGGCACGAACTCGACCAGGCGGCCCCGGTCGACGCCGGGATGCTGCTCGGGGTCGGCCTCTTCGTCGCGGTCGGCACCGGCCTACTGGCCATGACGACGGGTGGGGAGATCCTGCGCAGCAACAAGTTCGAGTGGGAGTTGCCGCTGGTCGGCGAGCTGCACCTGGTCACCTCGCTCTTCTTCGACATCGGCGTCTACCTGATCGTCGTCGGCCTGATGCTGGACATCCTGCGCAGCCTCGGCGCCGAGGTGGACCGGCAGATCGAGGTGGAGGACGAGCCGGGCACCGGGCTGCGCACGGACCGGCCGCCGGGACCGGCGCCGCGGTCGGTGGACGCTCCGGCCGGCCCGGAACCAGGCCCGGCCGGCCGACCCGGACCGGCCGCCGCCCCGGGTCAGACCGGCGGTGCCGACCCGACCGCCGGCCCCGGACCGGCCGGTAAGGAGGGCCGGCGGTGAGACCGAACCTGGTGCTGGCGCTGGTCGTCGGGGTGCTCTTCGGTTGCGGGGTCGCCCTGCTGCTGGAACGCACCCTCAGCCGGGTGCTGATCGGCACCATCCTGCTCACCAACGGCACGAACCTGTTGATCCTGCTCGGCGGCCGGTCCGGCGGGGCACCGATCCTCGGGGTCACCCCGACCGCGGAGATGAGCGATCCGTTGGCCCAGGCGATGGTGCTGACGGCGATCGTGATCACCCTGGGCCTGACCGCGTTCCTGCTGGCGATGGCGTACCGGAGCTGGCAGTTGACCGGCCACGACGAGGTACGCGACGACCCGGAGGACCGCCGGATCGTCCGCCGCGCCGAGCGGCACGAGCTCGCCGGTCCGGACGACAACGCCGGGGAGGGACCGTGGCCGCCGCCGGGCGGGGTACCCGGTGCCGACCCGGAGCAGGTCGACCCGGAGCCGCCGCCGCGCCGGCTCGACGACGGGCCGGACTGATGAGATACCTCGTACCGCTGCCGGTGGTGATGCCGCTGTTGGGTGCCGCGTTGACCCTGGTGCTGGCCCGCCGGCCGGTGGTGCAGCGGGCGATCAGCGTCGGCGTCCTGACCATCACCCTGGTCGTCGCGCTCCTGCTGCTGGCGAAGGCGCACTGGCACGACCCGCTTGTCGTACGCCTCGGTGGCTGGCCGACCCCGCTCGGCATCGTCCTGGTCGCCGACCAGTTGGCCGCGCTGATGCTGGCGGTCTCGGCGGCGGTGACGCTCTGCGTGCTGCTCTACTCGATCGGCGAGGACCAGGCCGATCCCGGGGTGCACGCCCCGGTGGTCATCTACCACCCCACCTATCTGGTGATGACGGCCGGAGTGACGAACGCCTTCCTCTCCGGCGACCTGTTCACCCTCTTCGTCGGCTTCGAGGTGCTGCTCTCGGCCAGCTACGTACTGCTCACCCTCGGCGGCACCGAGGAGCGTATCCGGGCCGGTACCACCTACGTCGTGGTCAGCCTGGTCTCGTCGCTGATCTTCCTCACCGCGATCGGTCTGGTCTACGCCGCCACCGGCACCCTGAACCTCGCCCAGCTGGTCGGCCGGCTGGACGCCCTGCCCCCGGACCTGCGGCTGGCGCTGCACGGGCTGCTGCTGCTCGCCTTCGCCATCAAGGCGGCGGTCTTCCCGCTGGCGGCCTGGCTGCCGGACAGCTATCCGACCGCTCCGGCACCGGTCACCGCGGTCTTCGCCGGCCTGCTGACGAAGGTCGGCATCTACGCGATCATCCGGACCGAGACGCTGCTCTTCCCGGACGGCCGCGCCGCCGAGGTGCTGCTGGCCCTGGCCCTGCTGACCATGCTGGTCGGCATCCTGGGCGCGATCGCGCAGTCCGACATCAAGCGGCTGCTGTCGTTCACGCTGGTCAGCCACATCGGCTATCTGCTCTTCGGGGTGGCGCTGACCTCGGGACCCGGGCTGGCCGCCGCGATCTACTACGTGGTGCACCACATCACCGTGCAGACCACGCTGTTCCTGGCGGCCGGGCTGGTCGAGCGGCGGGCCGGCAGCACCCACCTGGACCGGATCGGCGGGCTGGCCCGGGTCGCCCCGCTGCTCGGAGTGCTGTTCCTGGTGCCGGCGCTGAGCCTGTCCGGCATCCCGCCGTTGTCCGGCTTCCTCGGCAAGCTGGGGCTGATCCAGGCCGGGGTGTCGGCCGGCGGGGTGATGCCCTGGCTGCTGGTCGCTGGCGGCACCCTGACCAGTCTGCTCACCCTCTACGCGACGACGAAGGTGTGGAGCCTGGCGTTCTGGCGGCAGCCCCGGCTGGCCGATCCCGAGGAGCCGACCCGGCTGCCCCGGTCGATGGTCGGCGCCACCACCCTGCTGGTGCTGATCGGGCTCGGGCTGACGGCGGCGGCCGGGCCACTCTTCGAGGTCAGCAGCGAGGCCGCCGAGGACCTGCGGCAACGTCTTCCGTACGTGCGGGCGGTGCTACCGGAGGGCAAGCCGTGACCGGCGCCGTGCGGCTGCGCTGGCGGGCGCTGCGGGACCGGCTTCCGGACCGGCGACGCTGGCGGGACCACCTGATCACCGTCGGCTGGCTGGTCGTGGCCTGGAGCCTGCTCTGGGGCGAGTTCACTTTCGGCAACCTGGTCAGCGGCGTACTGGTGGCCGGGGTGATCCTGGTCTTCCTGCCGCTGCCCCGGGTGACCTTCGGGGGGCGGCTCCGGCCGCTGGCGTTGGTCGGGTTCGTCGTACGGTTCGTCGCCGAACTCGTGGTCGCCAGCGTGCACGTCGGCTGGGTCGCCGTACGCCCCGGGCCGGGGCCCCGCAACGCGATCGTCGCCGTCCGGCTGCGGGTGCGTACCGACCTCAACCTGGCGCTGACCGCCGAGGTGCTGTCGCTGGTACCGGGCACGCTGATCGTCGAGGCGGACCGGGACAGCGGCACCCTCTACGTGCACGTGCTGGACGTGCGCGGTCCCGAGGACCTGGCCCGGAGCCGGGAGCGCGTCCTGGCCCTGGAGGCCCGCATCGTCCGTACCGTCGGATCCGGGGCCGAGCTCAGGCTGCTCGGGTCGACGGTCGAGAACGCCGAACCGGGAGGACCATCGTGATCGTCGCCGTCATCCTCGTCGCCCTCCTGCTCTCGAGCGCGGCGGCACTTGCCCTGTTCCGCGTGGTACGCGGCCCGGCCCTGCTGGACCGGGTGGTCGCGGCCGAGGTGTTGATCTCGATCATGATCGGGGCGCTCGGCGCCGAGGCGGCCGTCAACCGGCACGCCACCACACTGCCGATCCTGATCGTGCTCAGCTCCCTGGGCTTCGTCGGCTCGGTGGCCCTGGTGCGCTTCGCCGCCGGGGAGGAGGCGTGAGCTGGACCGTCGCGCTGGACGTGCTGACCGGGATCTTCCTGGTCGCCGGGGGGCTGTTGAGCCTGGTCGCGGCGATCGGGTTGGTCCGTTTTCCGGACGTGATCAGCCGGATGCACACCGCGACCAAGCCGCAGGTGCTCGGCGTGCTGCTGATCCTGCTGGCGCTCGCGGTGAGCCTGCGCGACGGCGCCGAGCTGGCCACGCTGGTCCTGATCGGCGGGTTGCAACTCGCCACCGCCCCGCTCGCGGCGCAGATGATCGGCCGGGCCGCCTACCGCACCGGGCGGTTCAGCCGGGAGTCGCTGGACGCCGACGAACTGGCCGACCGGGACCGTGCGCCGGGCACGGTGGATTGAACGGTCGGGCCGGACGATCTCCGGTCGGAGTCCGCGGCGGAGCGGGTACCGCGGGTGCGGCGGCGACGGTCAGGGCTCGGCGGGGAAGGCCATCGTGCCGGTCAACCCGACGGAGCCGGGCAGCCGGGTGTCCTGGCGGAGGAACTGCACCACCACCGGTACCGGCGAGCGGACGACGCAGCCGAACGGCCGGGCCAGCATGATCGCCTCCGGGTCGACCAGGTCGTTGAGGCGTACGTGCCGGATCCGCCGGGCGCCGACCGTGACCGGGTACGGGCCGACCGGCTCCCGGTCCTGGTAGTAGACGGTGATCTTCAGATGCGCCGGCTCGTCCCCGGTGTTCAGCACCGACAACTGGTCGAAGCCGGTGAACTCCGGCTCCTCGCCGTGGCTGGGGAACGGGATCCGGCCGCCCGGCACCACCCAGACCCGCCCGCCGAGCCCGGCCATCAGCCGTACTCCAGCAACCGGGCGAGATCGGGGGTGAGGAACACCCCGTCCGGGTCGAGCCGGCGGCGCAGTTCCCGGAAGCTGTCGAAGCACGGATAGACCCGGCGCAGGTCCCTGGCGGTCAGTGAGTGCTTCTTGCCCCAGTGCGGCCGGCCGTCGTGCTCCCGGAACACCGCCTCGACGTCGGTGAAGTACTCGTCGTGCGGCAGGGAGTTGTTCTGCAGACAGGCGATCGTCGTGGTGGCCCGGTCGTACGCCGGACTGAGCCAGATGTCGTCCGGGGCGATGGTGCGGACCAGCACCCGCCAGGCGACCCCGGTCCGGTGCCGCTCCAGGACCCGGCGCCGGATCTCGGTGAAGCAGGCGTGGAAGGCCTCCGACGGTAGGGCGTACTCGATCTCCTCGAAGCGCAGGTCCCGGTGCCGGGGGATGGTCCGGTGGCTCGGGCCGGTCTCCATGATCCGGGGCTCGCCGGGCGGGGTCACCTCCGGCTCCTCGCCGGCCCGGTTGAGGGTGCGGATCTGGGTGGTGTCGGTGCGCGGATACCAGTAGAAGTCCATGTTGCGGTTCTGCCGCTGCAACTGGTCCAGGTGGTCCATGGTCCAGGAGATCGACGAGCACCAGTTGCGTCGCCGCAGCTGGTAGGTGGGGGTGAGCCGGAGGGTCACTTCGGTCACCACGCCGAGCGCGCCGAGGGAGAGCCGGGCCGCCGGCAGCAGTTCGGCGTTGCGCTCTGCGCAGATGTCCAACACCTCGCCGGTGCCGGTGACCAGCCGGACCCCGGCCACCTGGGTGCAGAGGTTGCCGAACCGCAGACCGGTGCCGTGCGTGCCGGTGGCGGTGGCACCCGCGATCGACTGCACGTCGACGTCGCCCAGGTTGTCCATGGCGAGCCCGGCCTCGTAGAGCGACTCGCCCAACTCGCCGAGCGGCGTCCCGCCGCAGACCGTGGCCAGCTCCGGGTCGTCGTGCCGGCGAACGCTCCGGGGCAGACCGGCCAGGCTGACCAGTACGTCGTCGGTGCGGACCAGCGGACTGGACGAGTGGCCGGAGCCGACCGGCCGCAGCTTGGTCGAGGTCTGCCTGGCCCGGTCGACGAGCGCCAGGACCTCGTCCTCGTGCTCCGGCATGGCGAACTCCCGAGGGGTGAACCGAAGACTGCCCGACCAGTTGCACCACTCCCGTCCCAACACGAGCCTCCCTTCTCGGCTGCCCGGCCTTGGGTTCTCGGGTCGAAGCAGATCGGGACAGGCGTCTCTACCCGGTCGGAGGTCCGGGAAACGGCTGGTCACAGCCCGTGGCGGTTGCCCGGCAGCGGCCGGCGGGGCTCGGTAGGATGGTCTGGTGATCGACTCAACTGTCCAGGAGGGCAGCTGTAGCCAGCCGGGTCGGACCCGGCGCCTTTCGTACCGGCCGCGACAGCGGGGAGCGCTGAGACCCCCGTGTTGATCGCCCTCGGTCTTGTCCTGATCATCGTGCTCACCGCGGCTACGGGATACTTCGTCGCCCAGGAATTCGGTTACGTCGCCGCAGACCGCAACAAACTGCGCCAACTCGCCCAGGACGGCGACGTCGCCGCCGAACGCGCCCTGACGGTCACCGGACGGCTCTCCTTCATGCTCTCCGGTGCCCAGCTCGGGATCACCGTCACCGCCCTGCTCGTCGGTTACGTCGCCGAGCCGTACCTCGGCGACGGCCTCGCCGACCTGCTCGGGGTGGCCGGCGTCTCGGCCGCGGTCAGCACGCCGATCGCGGTCGCGCTGGCCCTGGTGATCGCCACCGTCGTGCAGATGGTCTTCGGCGAACTCGCCCCGAAGAACCTGGCCATCGTCCGGGCCGAGGCACTGGCCCGGGCCCTGTCCCGCTCCACGCTGTTCTACCTCGCCGTCGCCGGGCCGGTGATCCGGCTCTTCGACGCCGCCGCCACCCGGCTGCTGCGCCGGGTCGGCATCGAACCGGTCGAGGAACTGCCCAGCGGTGCGACGCCGGAGGACCTGGAACAGATCATCGCCGAGTCGCGCGAGGAGGGGCACCTGGACGCCGAGATGTCCACCCTGCTCGACCGGGGACTCGACTTCCGGCAGCTCACCGCCGCCGAGGCGATGGTGCCCCGGGTCGACGTGCACACCGTACGGCCCGACGAGCCGCTCAGCCGGCTGGTCGAGCTGCTCGACACCGGACACTCGCGCTTCCCGGTCCGCGGCGCCGAGGGAGTGGACGACGTCGTCGGGGTGGTCGGGATCGCCGACGTACTCGGGGTGCCGCCGGCCAAGCGGGCCAGCACCCCGGTCGAGGCGGTCGCCGTACCCCCGCTGCTGGTGCCGGCGACGCTGCCGCTGCCGACGGTGCTGGACCGGCTCCGGGCCGGGCACCGCCAGCTCGCCTGCGTGGTCGACGAGTACGGCGGCTTCGCCGGGGTGATCACCCTGGAGGACATCGCCGAGGAACTGGTCGGGCCGATCCGGGACGAGGACGACCCGCCGGAGCGGGCCCCGGTCCGGCAGGCCGACGGCTCCTGGGTGGTGCCGGCCCGCTGGCGGATCGACGAGGTCGCCGACAGCACCGGGATCACCCTGCCGGAGGCACCCGAATACGACACCCTCTCCGGGCTGGTGATGCGGGAGCTGGGCCGGATCCCCGAGGTCGGCGACCGGCTGGAGATCAGGCTCTCCGCCGAGGCGGAACCGGAGCAGGAGGCGATGCTGCCCCGGGCGCACGTCGAGGTGCTCGCCGTCGACCGGCACGTCGCCGACTCGGTCCGGCTGCGGATCCTGGTGCCGCAGGGCGGGGCGGAGCGGTCCTCGTGAGCGCCACCTGGGCCCTGCTGATCTCGCTGCTGCTGCTCGCCCTGAACGGCTTCTTCGTCGCCGCCGAGTTCGCCCTGCTGGCCGCGAAGCGCTACCGGCTCGAACAGGCCGCCGCGTCCGGCGGCCGGGCCGCCCGGGCGGCCCTGGACGGGGTACGCGAGCTGACCCTGATGCTGGCCGGCGCGCAGTTCGGCATCACCGTCTGCACCCTGGGGCTGGGCGCGTTGGCCGAGCCGGCGATCGAACACCTGCTCAGCCCGGCGCTGCACGCGGTCGGCCTGCCGAACACGGCGAGCCACATCATCGCGCTGGTCTTCGCGCTGGGTCTGGTCACCTTCCTGCACCTGGTGGTCGGCGAGATGGCCCCGAAGTCGTGGGCGATCACCGACCCGGAGCGCTCCGCGCTGCTGCTCGCGCTGCCGTTCCGGGCGTTCGCCCGGGTGGCCCGGCCGGTGCTCTCCGCACTGAACGGGCTGGCCAACGTGACACTGCGGCTGGTCCGGGTACGCCCCGAGGAGCAGTTGGCGGTGGCGCACGGGCCGGAGGAGCTGCGGATGCTGATCCAGCAGTCCCGTGAGCACGGCCTGCTCGCCGCCGACCAGCACGAGATGCTGACCAGCATGCTGCAACTCCAGGGCACCACCGTCGAACAGGTGATGGAGCCGGTCGCGACGATCGTCTCGGTACGCCCCGACGACTCGGCGGAGCGGATCGAGGAGGTGTGCCGGTCCAGCGGCCGGTCCCGGCTGGCCGTCTTCGACTCGCCGGGCGAGGTGGCCGGGCTGGTGCACGTCCGGGAGGCGGTCCGGGCCACCACCGCCGGCCGGGCGGCGACGGCACGGGAGCTGATGACCGTCCCGTTCACCCTGGAGGCGACCGCGACCGTCACCGAGGCGGTGGCCGCGATGCGGGCCGAACAGGTGCAGTTGGCGCTGGTCAGCAACGGTGCCGGCGCGGGCCGCCCGATCGGCTTCGTGGCCCTGGAGGACCTGCTGGAAGAGGTCATCGGCGAGTTCGACGACGAGACCGACCCGATCCCGCGGGGTCGCCGCCTGCGCTGAGCACCGGAGGTGGTGACGGTGGGTCTCGGGGAACTTCCGCCGGCTGCGGGACTTACCGTGCGGACCACGCTGCCGAACCCGAGTACCCGGCCCGGGCTGTCGCTGCCCGGCCGGGTCACCGTCACCGCCGGCCGGTCGCCGGCAACCGTCGATCGGGTCACCCTCGGCCTGGTCACCCGGGTCGAGCCGGCCGGCGGCGCGGTGGAGTACCAGCCGGTCGAGTTCCACCGGGTGCCCGCCGCCGGTGCGTTCGTGCTGGCCCCCGGCGAGCGCCGGGTCCTCGACTTCGAGCTGCCGGTGCCCTGGGAGACCCCGGTGACCGTGGTCGACGGGCACTGCCTGCTCAACCTGCGGATGGGGCTGCGCACCGAGGTCGCGGTAAGCGCGCTGCTCGACCGGGGCGACCTGCGGCCGGTGTACGTGCATCCGCTGCCCGCCCAGGCCGGCGTGCTCGGCGCGCTTGCCGAACTCGGCTTCGAGCTGCGACAGGTCGGGCTGCTCGCCGAGCGGCTGCCCGGGATCGACCAGCGGCTGCCGTTCCACCAGAAGATCGCGTACTGGGCCGCGCCGCTGTACGGCGGCCCGTTCAGCGAGCTGGAGGTCTCCTTCTTCACCGACCCGGAGCGGGTGGAGGTGCTCTTCGCGCTGGACCGCCGGGTGGCGCTGGCCGGCGCCGGGCACGTCAGCTTCAGCCGGTTCCGGGCGGCGCACCGGGGCGCGGCCGAACTGGACTGGATCACGGTGCTGGACAGTTGGCTGCGGTACGCCGTACAGCGGCACGCGGCCACCGCCGCCGGCTACCAGGTGTTCACCGAGCGCCGCCCGTCGCCGCCACCCCGGCCGAGTGACCCCGACAAGTCGCACACCGGCCCGTCCGGCACCGACACCAGGGACAGCACCCCGGCCGGCGAGGAACCGTCCGGCGCCGCACCGGCCGCGGGTCACGACCCGGAGCGCGGGCTGCGGCCGATCGGCGGCGGCGAGGGCGGCATCGGCGGAGGTGCGGGCGGAGCCGCCGGCGGCGGTGGCGGCAGCGGCACCTGAGGGTCTCCGGCTCGCCGGGCCGGCACCTGACGGCTCCTGTTCGCCGTGCCGGTGCCTGCGGGGGTGCCGGATCGCCGGGGCGCCGTGCCCCGCAGTGGCGCCCGCCGGGCTCAGCCCGCGCTGGCGGTGGCGAGCTTGAGACCGAAGCCGAGGAAGAGCGCACCGATCCCGGTGGTCACCCCGGCGGCCAGCCGCCGGCGGCTGCGGAACTGCGCGGCCAGGAAGGTGCCGGCGAAGATCAGCATGGTCAGGTAGATCACGCTGGTCACCTGGGCGATCGCGCCGAGCAGCAGGAAGGACAGCGCCGGGTAGGGATAGGCCGGGTCGACGAACTGGATGAAGAACGAGATGAAGAAGAGGATCGCCTTCGGGTTCAGCAGGCTGATCACCGCCGCCCGCCGGAACGGCCGGACGGCCGCCGCCGGCCGGGTGTCGACGAGCGGCGCGACCGCCGGGTCGTTCCGGCTACGCCAGCGCCGCCACGCGCCGCGCAGCATCGTCAGCCCGACATAGCCCAGGTACGCCGCACCGGCATACTTGATCACCAGGAAGATCGGCGGGTACGCCTTCAGCAGCGACGCCACCCCGGCGGCGGAGAGGACCATCAGCACGGTGTCGCCGAGGAAGACCCCGGCGGCGGCCCGGTAGCCGGCGCGTACCCCGGTCTTCGCGGCGGTGGTCAGCACGTAGAGCGAGTTGGGTCCGGGCAGCAGGATGATGGCGACCGTGCCCAGCACGTAGGTCCAGATGTCGGTGATCCCCAGCACGCCGGTCATCATCGCCCCGCCGGGACCGCCGCGCGAAGCCTTTCCCGCAGCCTGACCTGTGCTTTCGGCCACTCGTCGGCGAGCATCACGTACTGCACGGTGTCCCGCCACGAGCCGTCCGGCCGGATCCGGTGCCGCCGCAGCACCGCCTCCCGGGTGGCGCCGAGCCGCTCGATGGCGCGCTGTGAGCGCTCGTTGCGGATGTCGGTGTGCCAGACCACCCGCTCGGCGCCCAGCTCGTCGAAGGCCCGGGCCAGCAGCAGCAGCTTCGCCTCGGTGTTCACCCCGGTACGCCACCAGCGCCGGCCCAGCCAGGTGTGCCCGATCGCGACCCGGCGGTGCTCGGGGTCGATCTCGTAGTAGGAGGTGGTCCCGACCACCTCGCCGGTCGTCGCGTCGAGCTGCACCCACGGCACCCGCTCGCCCCGCCAGTGCGCGTCCAGGGCGGTCCGGACGATCCCGGCCATCCCGGCCGGGTCGGCCGGCTGGGCGGCGGACAGGTGCGGCCAGACCTCCGGGTCGCGGCTGGCGGCGTAGAGGGCGTCGACGTGCGACTCGGCCAGCGGGGCGAGCCGGACGTGGCTGCCCTGCATCGGTGCCGGGGTGTGCCAGGGGGAGCGGTCCGGGCACAGGTACGCCGGCAGTGGGGCGGTCACCCCGGCGTCCGGCTCCGGCCGCCCGGCGACGGTACGCAGCGGCAGCACCCCGGCCCAGTGCGGCAGGTCGTAGTCGTCGGGCTCGTCGCGTACGCCCCCGGTGCGGGTACGCAGCGACACCTCGGACAGCGGCAGCGCCAGTACGGCTGTCTCGGCGAGTTCCCGGCGGCTCGGCGGCCGGCTGTCGGCAGCGCGCCCCCGGCCGACCTTCTCGACCAGGGCGGTGAGCACGTTCCGCTTCTCCGCCTCGTCGGTCACCAGGTGGGCGGTGCCGTGTGCGACAAGCGACCGGTAGTTGGCGCTGTGGTGGAACTGGGACCGTCCGTAGACCAACCCGTCGAGTTGGGTGACCGCGACGCAGACCGGCAGTCCGGCGTCGCCCCGGGCGGCGAGCAGCGGCCGGCTGCCGGTCGAGCCGTGCAGGTAGAGCGTCTCGCCGACCCGTACGTGCAGGGTGGGCAGGATCCGGGGCTCACCATCCACTGTGAACCCGAGATGGCAGTGGTATGCCTCGTCGAGCAGGTCGTGCGCGGCGTCCCGCCGGTAGTCCATCTTGGACCTGCCCCGGCTGGCGATGGTCCGCCCGGTCTGCGGATAGGACCCGGACCCGTCACCCGGCTGTGGCTGCTCGGTCATCTTGCGTCCGCCTTTTGTTATAGTACAATCTGTCAACTGTGACAGCACATTATCAGATCGGTGGGACGACGGCAGCCGAGATATCGGCGAGCGTGGAGGCGGGAGTCCGCACCGGGGAGCTGCCGGCCGGTGCCGGGCTGCCCGCCGTCCGGGCGCTCGCCGAGCGGCTCGGGGTCAGCCCGGGGACGGTCGCCAAGGCGTACCAGGGACTCCGTCAGCGCGGCGTGGTGGAGACCGCCGGGCGCAACGGCACCCGGGTCCGCCCGACGCCACCGGTCACCGGCCGCCGGGCCGCGCTGCGGCTGCCCGCGCCGCCGGGCGCCCTCGACCTGTCGGTCGGCGAGCCCGACCCGGCGCTACTGCCGCCGATCGGGCCGCACCTGGCGGCGCTGGCCGAGACCGCGGGTGCCCCGGTCAACTACCGGGGCGGCGGCCTGCTCCCGGACCTCGTCGAGGCGGCCCGGGAGCGGCTGTCCGCCGACGGGGTGCCGGCCGACGCGCTGACGGTGACCGGCGGCGCGTCGGACGCCATCGAGTTGCTGCTGCTGGGCAACCTGAGCCCCGGCGACGCGGTCGCGATCGAGGACCCGGGCTGGGCCAACACCTTCGACCTGGTCGCCACGCTCGGACTGCGGGCGGTGCCGATGCCTGTCGACGACGCCGGTCCCACCCCGGCCGGTCTGCGCGCCGCACTCGCCGCCGGGGCCCGGGCGGTGCTGGTGACCAGCCGGGCACAGAACCCGACCGGGGCGGTGGTCACCGCGGCGCGGGCGGCGGCGCTGCGGGCGGAACTGGCCGGCCACCCGGACGTACTCCTCGTCGAGGACGACCACGCCGCCGAGCTCTCCGTCGAGCCGCTGCACCCCCTGGCCGGCGCCACCGGAAGCTGGGCCTTCGTCCGGTCGGCGAGCAAGCCGTACGGGCCGGACCTGCGGCTGGCCGTGCTGGCCGGCGACGAGGTGACGGTGGCCCGGGTGGCGGGGCGGCTGCGGGTCTGCTCCGGCTGGGTCTCCACGCTGCTGCAACGGCTCACCCTCGCGCTGTGGCGGGACCCGGCGGTCGCCGAACGGATCGCGCTGGCCCGGGCCAGCTACACCGGACGGGTGACCGCGCTGCGTGCCGCACTCGCCGAGCGGGGGCTGACCGGGCACGGGCGTACCGGGATCAACGTCTGGTTGCCGGTCCCCGACGAGACCCGGACGGTCGCGGCGCTGCGCGACGCCGGCTACGTGGTGGCGCCCGGCTCGCTGTTCCGGCTGGCCAGCGCCCCGGGCATCCGGATCACGGTGAGCCCGCTCGCCGAGCCGGACATCGAGCCACTGGCCGACGCGATAGCCCGGGCCACCGCACCCACCGCCCCCACCCCGCTGAGCGCCTGACCGCGCCTCGGTTGGTCAAGATTCTTGTTGAAGCATGGTCGGCAGCTCGCCACGGATCAACAAGAATCTTGACTGCCCGCCACGCCGGGCGGGCTTGGTGCGTGCGGCGGCGGGTAGCGGGTAGAACATGCGCTATGTCTGAGACGGATACCGCTCCCGGAGCGCAGGAGTTCATCCCGGCCGACGCCGGCAGCCTGGCCGAGCTGCGCGACGCGGCCGGCGGCTGCCAGGGCTGTGAGCTGTACCGGGACGCCACCCAGACGGTCTTCGGCCGGGGCGACGAGCACGCCCGGGTGGTCTTCGTCGGCGAGCAGCCCGGCGACATGGAGGACCAGAAGGGACTGCCGTTCGTCGGGCCGGCCGGGCATCTGCTGCGGCGGGCCGTCGACGAGGCGGGCATCGACCCGACCCAGCTCTACATCACCAACGCGGTGAAGCACTTCCGGTTCGAGATGCGCGGCAAGCGACGGCTGCACAAGACGCCGGACCGGGTGCACATCGTCGCCTGCCGGCCCTGGCTGGTCGCCGAGTTCGCCCGGCTGCACCCCGAGGTCGTGGTGGTGCTCGGCGCGACCGCGGCCAAGGCGCTGCTCGGCCCGTCGTTCCGGGTCACCCAGTCCCGGGGCGTACTCCTGCCCTGGCCCGAGTCGGCGCAGCGACCGCAGGACTTCGCCAAGGTGCCGGTCGGGCCGTCCGGGCAACAGGAGTCGGTCGCACCGACCCGGCTGGTCGCCACCATCCACCCGTCCGCGGTGCTGCGCGCCGACGACCGGGACGCCGCGTACGCCGGTCTGGTCGCCGACCTGAAGGTGGTGGCCGGCGCCCTCGGCTGATCAGCCCACCAGCGCCCGGCGGCCACGGTGCGCGGGACCGGCCGGACCGGGCAGCGCCGTGCCGCTCTCGGCCGTATCCGGGCTGTCCGGAGCCGACTATCCTGATCGGAGACTTCCACGGCCGGGTCGTCCGAAGGATCGCCTTTGACCTCACAGGTACCCGCGCACGAAATGCGGCTCGCGGAGCTGGTGCTGGGAGACGAACGTCATCGGAAGCTGCTGACGGCCGTCAGCGAACTGGATCTGCCGGACTGCTGGCTGGCCGCTGGCTTCGTCCGGAACCTGGTGTGGGACCGGTTGCACGGGCGGCTCGGCCTGGTGCAGCTGAACGACATCGACGTGGTCTACTTCAACCCCGGACTGACCGAGCCTGCGGTGGACCGCCGGTTCGAGGCGGCGCTGCGGGAGCGTTTTCCTGCCGAGAACTTCTCGGTGAAGAACCAGGCCCGGATGCATCGCCGCAACGGCCATCCGCCGTACGCCGACACCGGCGATTCGATCACCAGGTGGCCGGAGACCTGTACCGCCCTCGGGGTGGCATGGCGCGACGGCGTCGAGATACTGGCACCGTTCGGGCTCTCCGACCTGTTCTCCCTGGTCGTCCGCCCCACCGCGACCGACCCGGAGACGGTTGCCCTGGTCGAGCGTCGAGTGGTCGCCAAGGGGTGGCGGCAACGGTGGCCCCGGCTCGTCTTCGAGCTGCCGTGACCGGGCAACCGCTGGTCGTCGTCACCGGTCCGCCGGCCGTCGGGAAGACCTCCGTCCGGGAGGTCCTGCGGCCGATCCTGCAACAGCGCTCGGCAGTCCTCGAGCTGGGCATCGACGACGTGCTGCGGGACATGTACCGGCGTGGCCTGCTCGTGGGCTGCGCGGTGCTCGGCGACGACGCCGCGTTGATCCTGAGCTCCTGGGAGGTGGCGGTGGAGCGCGCGCTGGCCGACCTGACCCGGCAACTGGACCTGTCGCACGCATCGCCGACCCTTGTCGAGGTGCCGCTGGTCCCGCAGTGGCTGGCAGCGCTGTCCCGCAACTCCTCGCTGGCCCGGCGCACCCTGCTGATATACCTGCACGCCCCGGTCGAGGTGCGGGTCGCGCGCAACCGCCGCCGTGGCCGCGACCGGGTGTCGGAGAAGAACCTACGAGAAATGAGCGATCACATTTCACCGAAACTGCTCGGCGAGCTGGCCGCGTCGACCTCGGCGGTGTTCACGTTGGAGACCACGACCAGTCTCGACGACGTTCGTCGGCGGTGTGCGGACCGGCTCACCGCCTTCGTCGAGGGATGGCCGGAGTAATGGCCGTCTTCAACACTCTGGTGCTGGCGGCGTCGCTGCTTTTCGGCTATCTGCGGCGGGACGATGCGTATGCTCTGGAAGTGTCGATCGGCATTGCCGGAATAGCCCTGGCCAACATTGTCGCGCGAATCGCGATCTTCGAGCCGCGATACTTCTGGCCGACCCTGCTCGCCGGCACGATCTATCGTCGCCGGGAGTTGCGGGTCTCCATCTCCTACCTGATCGCCATTCCGGTCGACGAGACACAACTGCTGGTGCGAGGGCACCGGATCACCACCCAGTACCAACCGGTTGGCGGGGTGTTCAAATACCGGCTATCCGACAGCGAACTGAGCCGGCGGTTCAACGCCCGCCCCGACAGCCGCTTCACCCGTGACCAGCTCAGCTCGAGCGACCTGCGCCTCCGCCTTCCCGGCAGGGACCTGCACCGGCTGCTGCGCTGGTTCGAGTCCCGCCGCGACCGGGAGCTCTTTCCGACACGGGAGTTCTATGAGGAGTTGATCGCGACAAAGATTCTCGACCAGTCTGACTTCCCGTTCACGGACTGCGCCTACCTGGGCACCCGCCACCTGCCGCTGCGGTACGACCGGTACTCCGGCCTCAAACAGCTCATCGTCGGGGAGATCTACGAGTTGCAGCCGACCGAGCGGCAACTGGCGGCGTTGCGCCGGCTCAGGGAACGCCACAGGTATTCGCCAGTGGAGGGGATCTATTTCGCCACCCGGGAGGAGATCGACCGAGGTGGTATCGTTACCGGCGCGCAGGCAACCTTCGACATCGCACCCACGGCATCCTGGCTCGTGAAGGGATAGCAGATGGCCGAGCAGGTCGGCTCGCTGGCGGAACTCGGCTGGCTCCGGCTAGACAGCCTCGGCGACGATCCCCTGATGCGCGAGCTGCTCGAGCTGCGCGAAAGCTGTGCCAGGAACTTCACCCGGTTGATGACGGCGGGCCGACCGGACGAGGCGGAGCTGACCTCCACCGGCCAGTACGGTTTCACCAGGGACGGCGACGAGAGTGCCGTGGCACTCCGCGAGGTGCGCAGCCACCTGGTGATAAATCAGGCGCTTCCCGAGTCGCATCCGCTCGCGTTCCTCGTGCCGACGTTCTACGGCGACCACCTGACGATTCCCGGCACCGAACCGTGGCTGGCCGACGCCCGCCGACTGCACCGGGTGCTCGACCTGCTCACGCTGGAGACGATGGAGCGGATCGAGGAACATCTCGGGCTGTCGTTCGGTGCCATCGCCGGTCCGATGGCGATGGGTGAGCGGCTGCTCCGATTCCAGTGGTATCCGGCGTTGCCGGCGGGAACCGACGAGGTCGCCCTGGTCGACGTCGACGGAGGTCGGATTCCGGTCGGCGGGAGACTGCTGGCAGACGGTGGTCGGCGGTCCCGGGTGGTGAGGGTCGGACCCCACCGGGACATGGGCCACTGGACCTGGCAGGTGCACAGCACCGACTCGCAGTTGCGTTTCTGGGACCATCGCCGGCAGGTCCCGGTGCCGGTGCCGCGGGGAGACTGGATCTACGGCAACGTCTGCGAGTTCCTGGAGATCGAGCACCCCCGGCTGCACACCCCGATCCACTGGGTGGACGCCGACGGCGGCAGCGGCGATGTCGACCGGATGTCGATCTCCTACTTCGCGCATGTCCGGCCGGGTGTGTCCCGGCAACGACTCGTCTGGGGCGTCGAGCTCTATCGCCGACTGGCGGCGTTGGGCTATGCGACGGATGCCGACGTGGAGCACGCCGCCCGGCTCGTCGCCAGACGCGCCGACGACCCGGATCTGATCCTCGCCACGCTCGACTGGGAACTGGCGAACCCGGCCCCGGTCCCGGGTTTCGCCGCCGGGGTGTCCCGCTACTACCGGCGCCGGCCCGGCGGCGGTGGTGCTCCCGCCCTCCGCGACCGCGCCGACGCGGGCAGCCTGCGTGACCCGGCGGCGGCGCAGCGCCAGCCCGACCCCGATTGACGGCGCGACGGGCCGGCCGAGGCGTCAAGGTGGGGCAAGGGTCAGGGCCGCCGACGGTCACCGGGCAGACTGACCGGCATGGAACAGCACCTCTACGAGTCCGTGCACGACGACTTCCGCGAGCTGTGCCGGGCGTTCCTGGCCCGCGAGGCGGTGCCGCACCACGACCGGTGGGAGTCCGACGGCATCGTGGACCGCGAGGTGTGGCGCCGGGCCGGTGCCGCCGGACTGCTCGGGATGGACATCCCCGAGGAGTACGGCGGCGGTGGCCAGCGCGACTTCCGGTTCAACGCCGTACTCGTCGAGGAGATCGTCGCCAGTGGCTGCTCCGGGCTCGGGTTCGGGCTGCACAACGACGTGGTGGCGCCGTACCTGAACGAGTTGGCCACCGAGGCGCAGCGGGCGCGCTGGCTGCCCGGCTTCTGCACGGGCGACACCGTCACCGCGATCGCGATGAGCGAGCCCGGCGCCGGCTCCGACCTGGCCGGGATCCGCACCACCGCGACCCGGGACGGCGACGACTACGTGCTGACCGGCCAGAAGACCTTCATCACCAACGGCGAACTGGCCGACCTGGTCGTGGTGGTGGCGAAGACCGCACCGGAGCGCGGCGCGCACGGGGTGAGCCTGCTGGTGGTCGAGCGCGGCACCCCCGGGTTCACCCGGGGCCGCCGGCTGGCCAAGGTCGGCCTGAAGGCCAACGACACCGCCGAACTCTTCTTCGACGGGTGCCGGGTGCCGGCGGCCAACCTGCTCGGTGTGCAGAACAGGGGCTTCCAGCACCTGATGGCGAACCTGCCCCGGGAACGGCTCGGCATCGCGGTCGCGGCGGTCGTCGCCGCCGAGCGGCTGCTCGCGGTCACCCTGGAACACGCCCGGTCCCGGGAGGCGTTCGGGCAGCCGATCGGGGCGTTCCAGCACAACAGGTTCCTGCTCGCCGAGCTGGCCACCGAGGTCACCGTCGCCCGGACCTTCCTGAACCACTGTGTCGCCGAACACAACGCCGGCCGGCTGACCGCGGTGGACGCGGCGAAGGTGAAGTGGTGGACCACCGAGTTGCAGAACCGGGTCGCCGACCGCTGCGTGCAACTGCACGGCGGCTACGGCTACATGCTGGAGTACCCGGTCGCCCGGGCCTGGCTGGACGGGCGGGTGCAGACCATCTACGGCGGTACGACCGAGATCATGAAGGAGATCATCGGCCGCGGTCTGGGGCTGTGACGGCGGCCGGACCGGGTTGCGCCCTCGGCGAATCGGGGTTGAAGAGTTCCCGGTGGGCGTGCTTCGATCCGCGGGTAAGGATGGCCCCGCCCACCGCTCCTTGCCGCGGCTGACGGGCGCCGCCCGGCGCCTGGCGGTGGCGGGTCCGGACGGGGGACGGGAGCGGGCTGCATGACGACGGAACTGCACACCGGAGTCGACGGCCGACCCGCCGGGACGGCACCCCTCGACGTACGCCGGGTCCAGCGCCGCACGCTGCTGCTGCTCTGCCTCACCCAGATAATCGGCGGCACCGGAATGACCATCGGGATGACCGTCGGCGTGCTGCTCGGTGCCCGGCTCGGCGGCACCGCGGTCTCCGGCCTGGTGCAGAGCGCCTCGGTGGTCGGCGGCGCGCTGCTCGCCGTGCCGGTGAGCCGGATCATGCGTACCGGGGGGCGGCGGTCGGGGCTGGCGGTGGCGTACCTGGCCGGTGCGCTGGGCGGGGTCCTGATCGTCGTCGCGGCGATGCTTGCGTGGGTACCGCTGCTCTTCGTCGGTGCGGTGCTCTTCGGCGGCGGGACGACCGCCGGGCTCCAGGCCCGGTACGCCGCCGTCGACCTGGCCGAGCCGACCCGCCGGGGGCGGCACCTGTCGATCGCCGTCTGGGCCACCACCATCGGCGCGGTCACCGCCCCGAACCTGGCAGCGCCGGCCGACCGGTCGCTGGCCTGGACCGGGGTACCCGTGCTGGCCGGCCCGTTCGTCTTCAGCGTGCTGGCCTTCGTGCTGGCTGCCGGCGTACTCCTGGTGTTCCTCCGGCCCGACCCGCTGCTGACCGCGCGCCGGCTCGCGGCCCCCACACCCGCCGAGGCCCCCATCCCCGCCGAGGCCGGCGCCGCTGCCGACGGTGCTGCGGGCTCCGGAGCGCCGGTCCGGCGGGACGAGGGGCTGCGCGGCGCGCTGCGGGTGGTCCGGGACCTGCCGGCCGCCCGGCTCGGCATCTCCGCCGTCGCGACGGGGCACCTGGTGATGGTCGGGGTGATGGTGATGACCCCGGTACGCCTCGGCGAGTGGCACTCCGACGCCCACCTGCTCCGGGTGGTCGGCCTGGTACTCAGCCTGCACATCGCCGGGATGTTCGCGCTCGCCCCGGTGGTCGGCTGGCTCACCGACCGGCTCGGCCGGCGGGCGGTGATCCTCGGCGGACTCGGCCTGCTCCTCGCCGCCTGCGCGGTCGCCGGGACGGCCGGACACGACACGGTCCGGATCTCGATCGGGCTCACCCTGCTCGGGCTGGGCTGGTCCGGCACGATGGTGGCCGGCTCGACCCTGCTGTCGGAGTCGGTGCCGGTCGAGGTGCGCCCGGCGGTGCAGGGGCTCTCCGACCTGACGATGGGGCTGGCCGGGGCGCTCGCCGGTGCGCTGAGCGGGTTTGTCATCCAGGTGGCCGGCTATCCCGTGCTCAACCTGCTGGCGGCGGTCGCCGTGGTGCCGCTGCTGGCGCTAGCGTTGCGGACGGCGCTGCCGCGGGTAGGCGCCGACGGGTGAGGCGACCGGGCCGGCGGGCCCGGGGTGGAGGGGGAGTTCCCGGTGCGGCTGACAGACTTCTGGGCGCGGCTGGAGCAGGCGTTCGGTCCGGCGTACGCCGGCAGCATCGCCGCCGACCAGGTGTTGCCGCAGTTGGGCGGCCGGACCGTCCGGGAGGCGCTGGACGCCGGCGAGGAGACCGTGGTGGTGTGGCGGGCGGTCTGCGCGGCGTACCCCGACCGGGTGCCGGCTCGGCTACGCTGATCCGTCGATCGACGTACGTCTCCACGTGATCGATTGGGCACTTACGGTAGTTTGGCGTGTCGTGTGTCGAGTCGTACACCTGTTCGGCTATTGTCCACAGCGGGGTGCCCGTCCACAGGTCGCGGCCAGCCGGCTGTTTTCTGTCGGACCGAGCGCCTAGCGTGTGCGCGTGACGAAAAGCTCAGCGAAGCAGCCGGCGAAGGCAGGGGTGGCAACCATGGCGGCAGGACCTGACCGGGAGAAGGCACTCGACCTTGCTCTCGCTCAGATCGACAAGCAGTTCGGCAAGGGCTCGGTGATGCGGCTGGGGGAGCGGCCGGTCATCCAGACCGCCGTGATCCCGACCAGCTCCATCGCGCTCGACGTGGCGCTCGGGGTGGGCGGCCTGCCGCGCGGCCGGGTCGTCGAGATCTACGGTCCGGAGAGCAGCGGTAAGACCACCGTCGCGCTGCACGCGGTGGCGAACGCGCAGAAGGCCGGCGGGATCGCCGCGTTCATCGACGCCGAGCACGCCCTCGACCCGGAGTACGCGAAGGCGCTGGGCGTGGACACCGACGCGATGCTCGTCTCCCAGCCCGACACCGGTGAGCAGGCGCTGGAGATCGCCGACATGCTGATCCGGTCCGGCGCGCTGGACATCATCGTGATTGACTCGGTCGCCGCGCTTGTGCCGCGCGCCGAGATCGAGGGTGAGATGGGCGACAGCCACGTCGGCCTCCAGGCCCGGCTGATGAGCCAGGCGCTACGGAAGATCACCGGTGTGCTCAGCCACACCGGCACCACCGCGATCTTCATCAACCAGCTCCGGGAAAAGATCGGTGTCATGTTCGGCTGCATGTCTTACTCGACGAGGGTCACCCTCGCGGACGGCACGCAGGAGAAGATCGGCAAGATCGTAAACCAGCGCATGGACGTGGAGGTGCTCTCCTACGACCCGGAGACCGACCGGGTGGAGCCCAAGCGGATCGTCAACTGGTTCAACAACGGACCGGCCGAGGAGTTTCTCCAGTTCACGGTCGCCAAGTCCGGTGGCAACGGGCGGGCGCAGTTCGCCGCCACCGCCAACCACCTCGTCCGGACCCCGGGCGGCTGGCGCGAGGCCGGCGAGCTGATCGCCGGAGACCGGGTGATGCTTGCCGAGCAGCGTCGGCTCAGCGAGCAGCAGTGGCAGGTGGTGCTCGGCTCGCTGATGGGTGACGGCAACCTCTCGCCCAACCGGCATGACCGGTCCGGGGTGCGGTTCCGGCTCGGCCACGGCGCCGAGCAGGCCGGCTACCTCGACTGGAAGGTGTCGCTGCTCGGCAACATCCCGAACTCGCGTCGGACCGACGCCCGGGGAGCGGTCTTCGCGGACTTCACACCGCTGCCCGAGCTGGACGAGTTGCGTCGGGCGGTCTACCTCGGCGACGGGAAGAAGCACCTGAGCTGGGACTACCTCAAGGTTCTGACGCCGCTCGCGCTCGCGGTGTGGTACATGGACGACGGCTGCTTCACGCTGCGGTCCAAGGGGCTCCAGCAGCGTACCGAGGGTGGCTCGGGGCGGATCGAGATCTGCGTCGAGGCGATGGCCGAGGGAACCCGGGAAAGGCTTGTCGAACACCTGCGGGACGCATACGAGCTGGATGTGAAGCTGGTGAGCCGGGGTGCTCGGCGTATCGCGTTCATCCAGTTCACCACTGCGGCCTCTGCCAGGTTCCAGGAGATCGTTGCGCCGTACGTGCCGATGGCAATGGAGTCCAAGTTGCTTCCGCGCTTCCGTGGCGGGTCTGTCGTCCAGCCGGAGTTCGTGCCGGCGGAGTTGACGCCGGTGCCGGCGCGGATCATCGACGTGCGGGTCAAGCCGAAGACCCGATCGATGAACCGGTTCGACATCGAGGTCGAGGGCAACCACAACTACTTCGTTGACGGTGTGATGGTGCACAACAGCCCCGAGACCACCACCGGTGGGCGGGCGCTGAAGTTCTACGCCTCGGTCCGGCTCGACGTGCGACGCATCGAGAGCCTCAAGGACGGCACCGACGTGGTCGGCAACCGGACCAGGGTCAAGGTGGTGAAGAACAAGGTCGCGGCCCCGTTCAAGCAGGCCGAGTTCGACATCATGTACGGCAAGGGCATCTCCCGGGAGGGCTCGCTGATCGACGTCGGCGTCGAGCAGTCGATCATCCGCAAGTCCGGTGCCTGGTACACCTACGACGGTGACCAGCTCGGCCAGGGCAAGGAGAAGGCCCGCGAGTTCCTCCGGGAGAACCCGGACGTGGCCGCCGAGATCGAGAAGAAGATCCTGGAGAAGCTCGGTGTCGGGGTGGCCTCCGGCGCGGACGCGGCCGGCGGGCCGGAGTTGCCGCCGGTGGACTTCTGACGTCGACTGACTCCACATCGACGTGGCAGGACGACGTGGTGCCCGTACGGGCCGGGGGTGGGATGCCGCCCCGTCGGCCCGTACGGGCGGCAGTGGCCGCTCGCGCCGAGGCAGGTCCGGTGACCCGGCCGCAGCATCCGGCCAGGGGGCCGGCTCAGGGCGGTGGCCCGGCAGGGGCGCCGGGCCCGGCGAAGCATCCGGGGCCGGTGACGGGGCAGCCGAGTCGCCGCCGACGAAGCCGCGTGACGAGGCGGAGGCGGCCCGGGAGATCTGCCTGCGCCAGCTCGCCGTACGCCCGCGTACCCGGGCCGAGCTGGCCGCCGCACTGGCCCGGCGGGGCATCTCGGCGGAGGTGGCGGACGAGGTCCTCGACCGTTACGACGAGGTCGGCATCATCGACGACGCCGCCTTCGCCCGAGCCTGGGTGAGCAGTCGTCACCAGGGTCGGGGGCTGGCCCGCCGGGCACTCGCCAACGAGTTGCGCCAGCGGGGCGTGGACGCCGACATCGCCACCGAGGCACTCGGCGAGCTGGACGAGTCGACCGAGGCGCAGACCGCCCGGCAACTTGTCGACCGGAAACTGCGTACCGCCACCGGCTCGCCGGAGGCGGTCTTCCGGCGGCTGGTCGGGATGCTGGCCCGGAAGGGCTACCCGCCCGGGGTGGCGATCCGGGCGGTGAAGGACGCGCTGGCCGACCGGGACGCCGAGGCGGCCGAGTTCGCCGACCAGATCGATGCGGACGCGCTGGCCGAAGCCGGCGCGGAACCCGATCGAGACGCGCTCTAGGGACCTCCCGTGTTGCTGAAGGCATGCCTCAACGGCGGGGTACGCCGTGCCGAGCACCCCGCCGTGCCGATCACCCCCGCCGAGCTGGCCACCGACGCGGCCCGCTGCCGGCTCGTCGGTGCCCTCGCGGTGCACGTCCACCCCCGGGATCGGGACGGGCGGGAGTCGCTGGCCGGCCCCGACATCGCGGCGGCGGTCGACGCGATCCGCCGAGCCTGCCCCGGCCTGCCCGTCGGGGTCAGCACCGGCGCCTGGATCGAGCCGGAACCGGCCGCCCGGGTGGCGGCGGTACGCGGCTGGACGGTGCTGCCGGACTTCGCCTCGGTGAACGCGCACGAGCCCGGTGCCGAGCTGGTGGCCGGCGCCCTGCACGAGCGGGGTGTCGGCGTCGAGGCCGGCGTCTGGACGGTCGAGGCGGCGGCGGACTATCGGCGGTGGCGGGTGCCCTGCCTGCGGGTCCTGGTCGAGTGCATGCGCCCGGAGCCGGCCGACGCGCTGGCCGACGCCGCCGCGATCCTCGGCACGCTCCCCGTCGATGCCCCACCGGTGTTGCTGCACGGCGAGGGCCCGGCGACCTGGGCGGTGCTGGCCGAGGCGGTCCGGCGCGGGCTCGCCACCCGGATGGGACTGGAGGACATCCGTACCCTGCCGGACGGCTCACCGGCGGCCGGCAACGCGGAACTGGTCGCGGCGGCGGTGGCGCTGGGCGCCGGTTGACCGCGCCGGCACCGCGGCAGAGCTCGGGTCGCCAGCCAGAGGCGAAGGGCCGGGCTCTCGGCACGGCCGAACGTCGGGCCTCGGGACGACCGAAAGTCGAGCGGCGCCGGCCCCGACGGTGGAGTCGGATTTCGGACTCGCCCCCTTATGCCCGCCCCGCTAACAGCGAGTGGTGAGCGTGCCGTCGCCCTCCGTCAGGCGAAGGCCTGGATCATGAGTTTCTTGACCGAATGCCCCATCGCGACCTAGCCTCGCCTTAGACGAGTTTTCCCGACCATCGCAGGCTAAGCGCACAACATAGATCGCGTAACAGTACGGCATCACTTCGGCCGGGTTCACCCGGCCAGATATTCGGTCACCGGACGGGCCGGTCCGGTGACCGCAGCACCAGCAGCACCCGGTCGTCGGCGGTGTCCCCGGGGGGCACTGCCCGGTGGCCGTACCCTCGGCCAGCCGCCTCGGTCGGGCGTCGTGACAGCCGTAGGGGCACGTCTCACCCATGGACGTGACCTCCGGCGCGGACGGCACAGGGGAGGCGGCCATGACCGAGCGGGCCAAGATCGGTAGCGGGTGCAGTCACGCCGGGGTGCCGGCATGACCGAGCTACGCGAGCGAATCAGCCGGTTCAGTGCGGATGTGCCTCATGGCGGCACGCGGCGCAGCGGAGTGCCGGCATGAGTGGCCTCGAATGGGCGCTGCTGGCCGCCATCGTCGGATTGGCCGCGCTGGTGGTCGTCGCGATCAGCCTGGGCGCCCGTGCGCTGCGCCGGATCGGGACCGTGACCGCCGCGCCGGCAGCCGACGACCCTGCCTTCGTCGCCGAGAAGGACCGGCAGGAGCAGTCGCTGGCGGCGCTGCGTACCGCCGCCGACGAGGCGTCGTCGAGCGTCGACACGGCCAAGTCGGCCGCGGCTGCCGCCCGAGCCGACGCCGCCGCCGCGAAGGCAGAGGCCAGCGCGGCCCGTGCCGAGGCGCAGCGGGTACTCGACGCCGCCCGTGCCGAGGCCGACACCGTGCTGGACCGGGCGCACCGGCAGGCCGAGGCGGACGCCGAGCAGGTACGCGCGGCGGCCCGGCGCAGCGGCGAACGGGAGATCTCGCTGCTCGCCTCCACCACCCGGGAACAGGCGGCCGAGGTGGAGCGCCGGGCACAGCGGATGGACGAGCGGGAGCGGCTGCACACCGAGGAGGTCGAGCGGCTCGCCGAGCGGGAGCGCGGGCTGACCGCGATGGCCGCCGAGCTGGCCGCCCGCAAGGCGGCGCTGGCCGCCCGGGAGAAGGCGCTGGCCGAGGCGGAGGAACAGCGCAGGCGGGAGCTGGAGCGGATCGCCGGGCTGACCGCCGAGTCCGCCCGGGTCGAGCTGGTGGAGGCGATCGAGGGCCAGGCGAAGCGGGAGGCGGCGATCCTGGTCCGGGACATCGAGTCGGACGCCCGGAACACCGCCGAGCAGCGGGCCCGGCACATCGTGGTCGACGCCATCCAGCGGGTGGCAAGCGAGCAGACCGCCGAGAGCGTGGTGAGCGTGCTGCACCTGCCCGGCGACGAGATGAAGGGCCGGATCATCGGCCGCGAGGGGCGCAACATCCGGGCCTTCGAGTCGGTCACCGGGGTCAACCTGATCATCGACGACACCCCCGAGGCGGTACTGCTCTCCTGCTTCGACCCGGTACGCCGGGAGATCGGCCGGCTGACCCTGGAGAAGCTGGTCCTCGACGGCCGGATCCACCCGCACCGGATCGAGGAGGTCTTCGAGACCGCGAGGCACGAGGTGGAGCGGCTCTGCCAGCGGGCCGCCGAGGACGCCCTGGTCGAGGTGGGGATCACCGAGATCCACCCGGAGATGGTCAGTCTGCTCGGCCGGCTGCGCTACCGGACGTCGTACGGGCAGAACGTGCTCAAGCACCTGATCGAGACCGCGCACATCGCCGGGATCATGGCCGCCGAGCTGCGCCTGGACATACCGTTGATCAAGCGTTCCGCCTTCCTGCACGACATCGGCAAGGCGCTCACCCACGAGGTCGAGGGGAGCCACGCGCTGATCGGCGCCGACCTGGCCCGCAAGTACGGCGAGACCGAGGAGGTGGTGCACGCGATCGAGGCGCACCACAACGAGGTGCAGCCGCAGACCATCGAGGCGGTGCTGACCCAGGCGTCCGACGCCTGCTCCGGCGGCCGGCCGGGCGCCCGCCGGGAGAGCCTGGAGGCGTACGTCAAGCGGCTGGAACGGATCGAGGAGATCGCCGCCGGCAAGTCCGGGGTGGAGAAGGTCTTCGCGATGCAGGCCGGCCGGGAGATCCGGGTGATGGTCAAGCCGGACGACGTCGACGAGATCGGTGCGGCGGTGCTGGCCCGGGACGTGGCCAAGCAGATCGAGGAGGAGCTGACCTATCCGGGTCAGATCCGGGTGACAGTGGTACGCGAGTCCCGGGTCACCGAGATCGCCCGCTGACCGGACCGACCGCCGCGACACGCGCTGCCTGCGGGGCTGGTCCGCCGCGACCCGCACCTGGAGGCTGCTGCCTGGAGGCTGCTGGATCGCCGCCACGGGCGCCGCCTGCGGGAGGCTGGATCGCCCCGACGGAGCGCCCCCGCGTGCGGGCTGGTTCCGTCTCAGACGGTGCCGGTGGTGGTGCCGCTCGCGGGCTTGCCGACGTCGTCACCGGCCTGCACCAGCGGGGCGGCCGTCTTCGGAGTACGCGTCATCCGCTTCTGCAACCACCAGGCCAGCAGCGAGAGCAGGCCGCAGATGGAGATGTAGATGGCGGCGACGATCAGGTACGTCGGCACGTACGGCAGCCCGAACGACAGCCGGCCGCCGATCGTCCTGCCGACGTAGAGCAGCTCCGGATAGGTGATGATGAAACCGAGCGCGGTGTCCTTGAGCAGCACGACGAGCTGGCTGACGATCGCCGGCAGCATCGAGCGGACCGCCTGGGGCAGCAGGATCAGCCGCAGCACCTGGTTCTTGCGCAGGCCGATCGCGTACGCGCCCTCGGACTGGCCCCGGGGCACGGCGTTCAGGCCGGCCCGGAAGATCTCGGCCAGCACCGAGCCGTTGTAGAGGGTCAGCCCGATGACCAGGGCCCAGAGCTTGTCGATCGGCCAGCCGTACTGCAACGGCACGTAGTAGCCGAAGAAGATCAGGATGAGCAGCGGAATGGCTCGGAAGAGTTCGACGACGAAGCTGGCCGGGGCGCGCAGGATCCACTTGTCGCTGAGCCGGGCGCTGGCGAACACGGCGCCGAAGAGCAGTGCCAGTACGGCGGCGATGCCGGCCGCCTTGAGGGTGGCCCAGAGCCCGTTGAGCAGCTCGATCTGGACGGCCTCGAACTTGAACTGTTCCCATTTGCGCGCCTCGAACTGGCCGGTCTCCCAGAGCCGGTAGCCGACGAAGGCGATCAGGCCGGCGATGCCGACGATCGTGAGGATCCCGATCAGGCCGTTGCGGCGGCGTGCCTTCGGCCCGGGAAGGTCGTAGAGAACCGTCGCCTGGCTCACCGTGCCACCGTCCACTTGCGCTCGAGGAACCGCTGCAGGAAGACCAGCGGAAGGATGAGGATGAGGAAGCCGATCGTGATCCAGAGCAGCACGGCGAACTGCGGTTCACCCCGCTCGGCCATGTACGCCGGGATGGCGCCGGCCTCCAGCACGGAGAATCCGGCGGCGATCGTGGTGTTCTTGAGCATCGCGATCAGCACGCTCATCATCGGCGGGACCATCGAGCGGAACGCCTGTGGCAGGACGATCAGCCCGAGTACCTGGTCGAAGGTCATGCCGAGGGCGCGGGCCGCCTCGGCCTGCCCGGCGGACACGGTGTTCACGCCGGAGCGGACCACCTCGCAGACGAACGCGGAGGTGTAGAGCGTGAGGGCGATGCAGGCGGCCGGGAAGTAGTCGATGTTGACATCGAGCTTCGGCACCGCGAAGACGAGGAAGGCGAAGACCAGCGTCAGCGGGGTGTTGCGCAGCACGTTCACGTACGTCGCCCCGAACGCGCGCAACGCGGGGATCGGGGAGACCCGCATCGCACCGAGCAGGGTGCCGAGCAGGAGGGTGAAGACGGCGGAGATCAGGAAGAGTTGGACGGTGGTGGTGAACCCGTCGACGAACAGTTTGTGGTTGTCCGTCAGCACGCGGAAGAACTCGCCCATGCCTCACTCTCAGTTCTCGCCGGGCCGGGCGGGAAGCGGACTCCCCGCCCGGCGTCGTCAGCAGATCAGTTGCGGTTGCCCGACTGTCAGTACCGCTCCAGGGTCGGCGGGGTCGCCGCGGAGCCGGACTTGCCCAGCGTGCCGTCGTAGATCTTCTGCCAGGTGCCGTCGGTGAACGCCGCCTCGATCTGGTCGTTGACGTAGTCCCGCAGCGCCTTGTCGTCCTTGGGCAGGCCGATGCCATACTTCTCGGTGCTGAACGGCTCGCCGACGACCTTCAGCTCGCCTGCGGCCTGGGCCGCGTAGCCCTTGAGGATGGCGTCGTCGGTGGTGAGCGCGTCCACCTTGCCGTCGAGCAGCTGCGACACGCACTCCGAGTACGTCTTGAACTCGACGATGTTCTCCGGCTCGGTCAGGCCCTCGTCCCGGACCTTCTGGATCGGGGTCGATCCGGTCGCGGAGCAGACCTTCTTGCCCTTGAGGGTGTCCTTGCCGGTGATCGCCGACTCGTCCTTGCGGACCAGCAGCGCCTGCCCGGCGACGTAGTACGGGCCGGCGAAGGAGATGTCGTTCTTCCGCTTGTCGGTGATCGAGTAGGTGCCGACGTAGTAGTCGACCTCGCCGCCCTTGATCGCGGTCTCCCGGTTCGCCGACGGGATCTCCTTGTACTCGATCTTCGCCGGGTCGACGCCGAGCTTGCTCGCGACGTACTGGGCGATCTCGATGTCGAAGCCGCACCGGGTGCCCTGGGCGTCCTTGTAACCGAGGAAGGGCTGGTCGAACTTGACGCCGACGGTGACCTTGCCGGCCGACTTGATCTTGTCGTAGGTCGGGCTGCCCGTGATCGTCACGTTGGAGGCCGGGGTGAAGGTCGTGCCGGACGTCTGGCAGGTGTCGGTGCTCGGGGCGTCGGAACCGTTGCCGGCGCCGCTCGGCGTCGGCGTGCCCTCTTCGCCACAGGCCGCCGCCGACAGGGCGAGCGCCGCCATCGCGGTAAGCGCCGCCATGCGTGCGATACGCATTATCTTTCTCCTCCTCTTCACGGAGCGGCGCCCGCAGCGACGCTCCACACTGGACCTAAAGGCTCGGGGCCGGTGTTCGACCTAGTGGGTCAGGATCTTCGACAGGAAGTCCTTGGCCCGCTCGCTGCGCGGATTGCCGAAGAACTCGTCCGGCGGCGCGTCCTCGACGAGCTGGCCGTCGGCCATGAAGATCACCCGCCTGGCGGCGTGCCGGGCGAAACCCATCTCGTGGGTGACCACGACCATCGTCATGCCGTCGTTGGCCAGCGAGGTCATCACCTCCAGCACCTCGCCGACCATCTCAGGGTCCAGCGCGCTTGTCGGCTCGTCGAAGAGCATCGCCTTCGGCTGCATGGCCAGGGCCCGGGCGATGGCGGCCCGCTGCTGCTGCCCGCCGGAGAGCTGGGCGGGATACTTCTCCGCCTGGCTCGCGATGCCGACCCGCTCCAGCAACTGCATCGCGCGCTCTCGGGCGGCGACCGGCTTCTCCTTGCGGACCTTGATCGGGCCGAGGGTCACGTTGTCCAGGATGCTCTTGTGGGCGAAGAGGTTGAACGACTGGAAGACCATCCCGACCTCGCTGCGCAGCCGGGCCAGCGCCCGACCCTCGGCCGGCAGCGGCTGGCCGTCGAACGTGATCGTTCCGGAGTTGATCGGCTCCAGCCGGTTGATCGCCCGGCACAGTGTCGACTTCCCGGAGCCGGACGGGCCGATGACCACGACGACCTCGCCCCGGTGCACGGAGAGGTTGACGTCCTGCAACACGTGCAGCGGGCCGAACCACTTGTTGACCCCGTCAAGCCTGATGAGCGGCCGGTCGGTCGTCGCACCGGCCACTTCGCCCGCCTCGCTCCGCTCGGTCATGCCCCCACCTGTCTCGTCCCATGAGCTGTCGCACCGGATTCAGGCCGAATCGGTTACGCAACTGTAGGGGACCTGACGTGCTGGAATGTAATCGAGTTCATCACGGGGCGATAACACCAGGGTCAATGATCCTCGCTGCCCGTAAAAGCGATCTGACTGCGGGTAGTTGCGCCTTCTCGGTCCGCTGCTCGGGCGCGACCCGAACCGGGCGAGCGGTCCGTGCGGGGAGTAAAGCTGGCGGAGGCGTACGGGAATCGAACCCGCCCGACCGAGTTGCTCGGTCGCATCGGTTTTGAAGACCGTGAGGACCACCAGGCGCCTGCCCGCCTCCGCGACCAGCTGGATGTTCCAGCCCTGATCGTAGGCGCCGCGCCGTTCGGGAGGTTCTGCGGGACGTGACCAACCGGACGGACCGAACAGAACGGACCGGACCGGACCGGACCGGACCGGACCGGACCGGACCGGACCGGATCAGTCCAGGCCGGTGATTCGGCGCAGCTCCCGCACCGTCGGCGGTGTCGACCAGAGGATCTTGACCGAATTCGGTACCGCGACCTCGCCGACCACGTTGAGCCAGGTCCCGGCGAGTTGGCCCCGACCGCACTCCGCCAGCCCGCACGGCCGGCAACCGTCGACCGTGCGCGGCCAGTGCGCGATCATCACCTGCCGGGCCACCACGGTGACGAGCCGACGCCGCTCCGGGTCCGGGCCAACGAGCCGGTCGGTGATGACGACCCAGAGCGCCCACTCGGCGGTCGGGCACCACGAGCCCCGGCAGCCGTTGCAGTCCCGACCCTCGGCGTGCGCGGTGATCGTGGCCCAGGCCCAATCGACGGCCAGGCCCGGTGCGGACTCCGGGACCATGCTCATATCAGCCGCCCGAGGCCGGACCCGGCGCCGGTCCGGTCGACCCGGCGGCGTACGGCGGCGAGCAGCACGAGACAGCCGCCCCGGGGCGCGCCCGTCGTGATCCGGCTGCGGCAGTCGTGCGTGGTTGTCGGCGACTGCTCGGCCAGCCAGCACGGCATGCAGACCGTCGTCTCAGCCATCGGCGAGCCGTCCGCGCATCTCCTGCGCCACCTGACGCAGCTCGGCCGGTGTCACCTTGTCCGGGTGCGCGGCGCGGGCGAGGATCTCCGTCGCCTGGGCGGGCACCGGGTCACCAGCCGTCGCGAAGTAGTCGACGGCCCAGGTCAGGAAGCGGCACTGCCCACCCGGGTCGCACTGCCAGCAGTGGGCGCCGTTGCGGTGCATGTGGAGGAACCGACGCGCGGTCAGGTCTTCGAGGGTGCTCGACCAGCCGTCGAACATGGACGTCATCGGGTCGGTCCCGGCACGCGGATCCACTGACGTAGTTGCGGATCCCATCGGTAGTCGTGGACCCTGGCGGCTCGGCGCCAGATCCAACCTCGGGTACGCCACAGAAGCACGGTCACCTCCGGGGGTGCGCCACGGCGCCCGGGATCACTGATCTCCGAGCGCCGCTCATGTGGGCGGATGGCGGGACCGGTCCGGGCATGGCGCGGGGAACCCCGCCCGGACCGGCCGGAACGCGGGGTGGTAACCGACAGCCCGACCGTCACCACGCCGACCTGGGGATACCACTCGTTGTTCCGTGTGGGTACGGTCACAGGTACCGAGCGTGATCGCGAGCAGTGAGCAGTGGTCCGGCGTGGGCCCTACAGCAGCCCACACCACCCCGGGAGGGTCTGTGGAACACTTCGGGCAGATGCTTCGTCGCCTCCGGCAGGAACGCGGCATGTCGCTGCGCCGGTTTGCCGAAATCGCCGGAATCGACTTCGGATACGTCGGGCAGATCGAGCGGGGAGAACGCCGCTGCTCGCCGGAGTGGGCGGAGATCTGCGATCAGACGGTCGGTGCCGGCGGCGCGCTCGTGGAAGCCCACCGGACGGAGAACATGGCGGGAACGGGGGTCGACGTGCGGCGGCGAACGGTGCTGATGGGGCTGGCGCTCGGCGCGTCGTCCCCGGCGGTCGCGGTAGAGGCGCTCCGGCACGGGCTCGACAGCGGCATCGGCGCCGGCCCGGACGAGTGGCACGAGATCGCCACCGACTACGCCCGCGAGTTCTACACAACCCCACCGGCCCTGCTGGTCGAGCAGCTCGGCTTGGACCTAACCATGCTGCAGCACATGCTGTCGGCCGAACCCGCCAACCGCGACCTACTCCGGGCCGCCGGGCAGCTCGCGGTCGTCATGGCGATGGCGCTCGCCTCCACCGGCCAGGTGGCGATGGCCCGTCGGTGGTGGCGCACCGCCAGGCGGCAGTCCGACCAGTCCGGCGACCTCGATACCCGGCTCTGGGCCCGGGACTGGGAAACCGTGAACGGCACCTACGAGCGCCGACCCATCCCGCAGATCCTCGCCCTGGCCGACGAGGCGGTGACGCTGGCGAGCGGTCGGCCATGCCGGGGAACCGCCGGAGTGCTGTCCGGCCGGGCTCAGGCGCTCGCCGTCGCTGGCCGCGCTGAAGAAGCGGCTACCGCACTCCAGGCGCTCAGCGACGTCACGGACCGGCTCCCGGCCGCCGTGGTCGCCGACGCGGACTCGATGTTCGGCTGGCCGGAAGTCCGGCTGCGCTACACCGAGTCATACATGCACACGCACGTTGGCGACACGACGGCGGCGATGGCCGCGCAGGACCGGGCGCTGGAGCTGTACCCGGTCGACCTGGCACGCGAGCGGGCGCAGTTGCAGATGCACCGCGCGTCGTGCCTGATCCAGTCCGGACACGTCGCCGACGGACTCCGGTACGCCGCCGACGTCCTCGACGACCTGCCCGTCGACCAGCACAACGCGCTGCTGTACCAGGTCGCCCGGCAGGTTGTCGCGACCGTGCCCGAGACCGAACGGCGCCGGGTCGAGGCCGAGGATCTTCGGGACCGGCTGGTTGCCCTGCCCGGTCGGTAGGCTGCCAACCATGCCTGACCTGGTGTATGAACTGGTCGACGCCGACCAGGCCCGCCCGCTCTCGATGGAGCTGGAGCGCCTGTACGCCGAGGTGTACGCGGAACCGCCGTACGAGGAGGGGCCGGAGCACACCGCCCAGTTCCGGCGCTGGTTCCGTGCACAGCGCCGGCAACCCGGGTTCAGCCTGGCCCGGGCGATGGACGGGGACCGGATTATCGGTGCCGCCTATGGGCACACGATGCCGGCCGGTGAGTGGATGGAGCCGCGGGCCGACGAACCGCCGGAGCACCTGCTTGGCGTGCCGAAGCTGACGATCCCGGAGTGGATGGTGCGCCGGCCGTACCGGGGCCAGGGCGTCGGTCGGCGGCTGCTGACAATGCTGCTCGACGGCCGGCCGGAGCCGTACGCGATCCTGGCGAGCAATCCGGCGGCGCCCGCCCGCCAGCTTTACGAGCGGATGGGCTGGCAGCAGCACGGCATGATCCGGCCGAAGCTGATCCCGCCGATGGACGTGCTCGTGCTGCCGCTGCCGTAGAGCCTCGGCTTACGACAGCCCGGTGAGGCCACCGGGGAGCAGACCACCTGCCCGCACCGGCTCACCGTTGTCTACTCGCTCCCACGCCTGGCCGGTCGAGTCATAGAACCGAAGCGTCACCCTGGTCCCAGCGCCTCCTACGCGATTCCCTGCGGGCTGCTGCTCCCGATTCGGGGCGACGACGTCATGGGCGACCCTCCGGGCTCGGAATTCGCCGGTCGCAGCACGCTATTGGGACTATGTAAGCCGGATTCGGACTCGCTGTCCGTTGACCGCCCGGCGAAGTGATCGTGACGCTGCGACCTCAGACAAGGTGTCCGGTCCGGGTAGCGAGGAACATGCAACTTCGATGCATGGCTCACCGACTGCTGAAGGTCCAGGCGGCCGCCGCATTGCTCGACGCGTCGGCGTCGACGGTCTACCGCCTCGTGTACGCGGGCCGGCTTAGCGCCGTGCCGATCGGCACTGGCAAGAAGAAGCCCCGGATCCGGATCAAGTCTGATGAGCTTGACCAGCTCATGCGCGGCGAGCGGTGACCGGCTCGATGGGCGCGATGCGGCGCCGCTGCTGGACATCGATGGCCTAGCCGCGCCTCTGCGTACCGCGCGGCTGAACCGTGAAGAGGGTCGACGCCCGGGCGTACGACCGTGGCGAATGAGCACCGCCATCCTACGACGAGGACCGCCGACCGGTCCGGCTCGACAGGTCAGCGGCCCTCGTCAGATCACGCGGTGCTCGTCAGGCCACACGTTCCCCGATCAGAAGTCGTCGTCGAAGCTGACCGAGCCGGTCACCCCGACCTGGTAGGCCGAGACCCGCCGCTCGAAGAAGTTCGACAGCTCCTGGACGTCCTGCAACTCCATGAACGCGAACGGGTTGCGGCTGCCGTAGATCGGCTCGATGCCGAGTACGGCCAGCCGGCGGTCGGCGACGTGCTGGAGGTACTCGCGCATGTCGGCAAGCGACATACCGGAGACGCCCTGTTCGAGCAGGTCCTCGGCGAACTGCACCTCGCATTCCACCGCCTCCGCCAGCATCTGCCGCACCTGCTGCTCCAGCTCGGCGTCGAACAGTTCCGGCTCCTCGGCGCGTACGGTCTGCACGACGTCGAAGGCGAACGCCATGTGCATGGACTCGTCCCGGAACACCCAGTTGGTGCCGGAGGCGAGCCCGTGCAGCATCCCCCGGGAGCGCAGGAAGTAGACATACGCGAAGGCGCCGTAGAAGAACAGTCCTTCGATGCAGGCGGCGAAGCAGATCAGGTTGAGCAGGAACGCCCGCCGGTCCTCGCGGGTCCGCAACTCCCGCAGCTCGAAGATGGAGTCGATCCACCTGAAGCAGAACTCGGCCTTGCGGGCGATCGACGGGATGTTCTCCACCGCCGCGAACGCCGCGAACCGCTCCCGCTCGTCCGGGACGTACGTGTCGAGCAGGTTCAGGTAGAACTGGACGTGCACCGCCTCCTCGAAGAGCTGCCGGGAGAGATAGAGCCGGCCCTCCGGGGAGTTGACGTGCTGATAGAGGTTCAGCACCAGGTTGTTGGCCACGATGGTGTCCCCGGTGGCGAAGAACGCGACGAGCCGGGAGACCAGGTGCTGCTCGGCGGGCGAGAGTCGGGCCAGGTCGGCGAGGTCGGAGTGCAGGTCGACCTCCTCCACGGTCCAGGTGTTCCTGATCGCGTCCTTGAACCGGTCGAAGAACTGCGGGTAGCGCATCGGCCGCAGCGTCAGGTCCATTCCCGGGTCGAGCAGCATCCGCCGCTCACTCGTGTCGGTGCTGGTACGGAGATCGGGAGTGGTGGTCACTGGCATGCCTCGCAGCTCTCGGGGTTTTCCAGGGAACAGGCCAGCGCCTCGTCGTCACTCATGGTCACAAGGGGCTTGACGACCGGGGTGACGGCGACGGTGGCCTGCTGGATGCGGGTGGCGGGTCGGGACCGCAGGTAGTAGGTGGTCTTCAGCCCGGACTTCCAGGCGTGCAGGTACATCGAGGAGAGCTTGCCGATGGTCGGCGCGCTCATGAACAGGTTCAGCGACTGCGACTGGTCGACGTAGGGCGCGCGGGCGGCGGCGAGGTCGATGAGCGCCCGCTGCGGCAGCTCCCACGCCGTGCGGAACAGTTCCCGTACCTCCGCCGGCAGCTCGGAGATGCCCTGCACCGAGCCGTCGGCCCGCTTGATCTGGTCGCGGATCGGCGCCGTCCAGAGTCCGCGCGCCTTCAGCTCGCGTACCAGATAGGTGTTGATCTGGAGGAACTCCCCGGACATCGTCTCGCGCTTGAACAGGTTGGAGACCTGCGGCTCGATGCACTCGTAGCAGCCGGCGATCGAGGCGATCGTCGCCGTCGGGGCGATCGCGACAAGCAGCGAGTTGCGCAGGCCGTGCGCGGCGATCGTCGACCGCAGCGCGGCCCACCGCTGGGCCTGGGCCGGCTCCGCACCCCACAGCTCCGGGTGCAGCTCACCCCGGGCCGCCCGGGTCTGCGGGTACGCCGGATGCGGCCCGAACCGCTCCGCCAGCCCGGCCGAGGTCTCCAACGCGGTAAGGAAGACCTCCTCCTGGACCCGGGTCGACAGCTCCCGGGCCTGCGGTGAGTCGAATGGCAGACGCAGCGTGAAGAACGCGTCCTGCAGGCCCATCAGCCCGAGCCCGACCGGCCGCCAGCGGGGGTTCGACGCCGCCGCCTGCGCCGCCGGGTAGTAGTTGATGTCGATCACCCGGTCCAGGAACACCACGGCCGTGCGTACGGTGTCGCGCAGCTTCGCCCAGTCGACCCCCTCGGCGGTGACGTGCGCGGCCAGGTTGACCGAGCCGAGGTTGCAGACCGCGGTCTCGGTGTCGCTGTTGACCTCCAGGATCTCGGTGCAGAGATTCGACAGGTGGATGGTGTTGCCCGGCTCGCCGGTCTGGTTGGAGAGCCGGTTCGAGGCGTCCTTGAACGTCATCCACCCGTTGCCGGTCTGCGCGAGGGTGCGCATCATCCGCCCGTACAGCTCCCGGGCCTGCACGGTCCGCACGGCCTTCTTCTCGGCCGCCCGGTACGCCTCGTCGAAGGCGTCCCCGAACAGGTCGGGCAGTTCGGGCGCGTCGGACGGGTCGATGAGCGACCAGTCGCCGTCGGACTCGACCCGGCGCATGAACTCGTCCGGGATCCAGTTCGCCAGGTTGAGATTGTGGGTACGCCGGGCCTCCTCGCCGGTGTTGTCCCGCAGTTCCAGGAACTCCTCGATGTCCGGGTGCCACGGCTCCAGGTAGACGCAGGCCGCGCCCTTGCGCCGGCCGCCCTGGTTCACCGCCGCCACCCCGGCGTCGAGCGTCTTGAGGAACGGCACGATTCCGTTCGACCGCCCGTTGGTGCCCCGGATCAGCGCGCCCCGACCCCGCACCCGGGACCAGGAGATGCCGATGCCACCGGAGAACTTGGACAGCTTCGCCACCTGGTGGTAGCGCTCGTAGATCGAGTCCAGCTCGTCGCGCGGCGAGTCGACCAGGAAACAGGACGACATCTGGGTGTGCCGGGTGCCGGAGTTGAACAGCGTCGGCGAACTCGGCAGGTAGGCAAGCGACGACATCAGCCGGTAGAACCCGATCGCCTCGCCCGGCGTCCGGGACAGTCCGCAGGCGACCCGCAGCAGCCAGTGCTGGGGCGTCTCCACCACCAGCCGGGTCTCGGGATGCCGCAGCAGGTAACGGTCGGCGACGGTACGCAGCCCGAAGTACTCGAACCGCCGGTCGCCGTCCGGGTCGACGGCGTCGTCGAGCTTGCGGGCGTGGCGGGCCACGAACGCGGCCGTGTCGTCGCCGATCAGGCCCAGGCCGTGCGCGTACCGGATGGACTGGCTGAAGCTGGCCACCCCCTGGCCGCGTACCTCCTTGTCCACGAACGCGGCCAGCAGCCGGGCCGCCAGTTTCGAGTACTGCGGCTCCGTGCCGATCAGTTCCGCCGCCGTCTGGATCGAGAGCCTGTCCAGTTCGGCGGTGGTCGCCCCGTCGTACAGCCCGCTTATCGTCTTGGTCGCCACGCGCAGCGGATCCACCTCGGCCAGGTCGTCGACCCAGCGCTGCACGGCCCGGACGATCTTGTTGACGTCCACCGACTCCAGGTCGCCGTTCCGCTTGCGGACCCGCATGACCTGCCGGCGCTGCTCCGGCACCACGACCTGCTCCCGCCCCGCAGCCTGCCCCGAACCAACGGCATCCTGCTCCGGCACAGCGGTCTGCTCCTGCGCGACCGTCATGGCCCTCTCCTCACGCCTCGCCCGAGGTCGTCGGGCGCGCGGGAGGACGCCACCGGCCCGCGGCGACAACCGCGTCCGGCTCCGGCGTCGGCCGTCCCGCGCGGCCTCCGACCGCCGCACACCGGTCGGCGTACGGCGCGCTGGCAGGTCTTCGGACTCGTGGGCAGGACGCCGGGGCGTCGCCTACTGGCCGTCGCTTCCCGGACCGGCTGGTCCAGTGCTTGGTTGACGGCGGTCGTTCCCACTCACCGCTGCGGGGCAGTCCCGGACTTCCACCGGGTTCCCTGTTGCCTCGACCGACCAGTCAGGACGGCCGAACCAGCTGCGGGCAACACCATATCTGGGTGTGATGGCAGATGGGCAACACCAGATGGTGTGTCGGGCGTGTCGTGGATCTCAGCAGTCGTCCCCGGGTCGCCAGTCGGACCGAGGAGCCCGGCTCCGGCACCCGTCCAGGTCGGAGCATGGTCGGTTGAGGAACTGTCCGGTGCCCGACCGGCCGGCGACACAGGCCACGCTGGGTGAGCGTCACCGGCGAGGCCGCACCGGAACGAGGTGCCGCTCCGACTACAATAGGTAGTCAAGGCTCGTCTATTTCGGCGGATATGGTCACAGACCGGTAACTTAGCCGCTCTCGACCCGGTGTGCCCGGCACCATCGTGGGTGAGGCCGTTACACCCAGGCACCAGGGGTGATCCGGCCCGACGGGGGATGCCCGAGGTGGGACCGGCATCCAGCCACGAACGATTACGGCGAGGAGGCGGCAATGATCGAGCTGTGGAACTGGAGGACGGAGAGGCGCGTCGCCGCCTCGGAGATCCGCCTCGCGCTTGCCGACGCGCTCGACGTACCGGTGCTGCCGCTCGGCGGGGTCGACCCGGCCCGGGTGCCGTCCGGCGCGCTGCTTGTCGACGTGTGGCACCGTCCCGGGGACTTTCCGACCTCCGTCGACTGCTACGGGGTGCCGGCGGGGCTGCCGGAGGTGGGCGCCGTCGCGGCGTTCGCCCGGCGGCTGGGCCGGGCCTGCCTGCTGCCGGACGACACCCTCGACGCCGGACGGCACCTGCTGGTGGCGGCGGACGGCACCATCCGACCGGTGCACCACGAGGTGCGGGAGAACGAGGACGGCGAGGTCCTCTCCGAGCAGCGGCTCTGCTCCGTGCTCAGCCCGCGCTGCCGCGGCTGGTCGCCCTGCCAGCGGTCGCGCTGGGTCCCGGACTCGGTGATCCCGGCCCTCGCCGCCGCCTGACCCCCGACCCGGGGTCGCCCGGTCGCCCTTCTCGGCGCGGCCCGCTCGCCTGCCGGGCGTTCTGGTCGGTTGGCGCCGGGCGGCCTGGTCGCTAGCCTGCGGCCTGCTCGGTCGGCGCCGGGCGGCCGGTGCCGCCCTTCACCACGAGCTGGTCGAGCAGGTTCCGGGTCGCCTCGGCCACGGCGGCCACCGCGGCGTCGAAAGCCGCCGCGTTGTGCGCGGCCGGGGCCCGGAACCCGGAGATCTTGCGGACGTACTGCAACGCCGCCGCCTCGATGTCCGTCTCGGTGACGACCTCGGCGTACGGCTGGCGAAGGGTCTTGATGCTCCGGCACATGGCGCTACCTTCCCGTCGGGGCAGGGGTGGACGTCCCGGGGGATCGGGCTTCCCGGGTCCTGCGGATACTCTGTCACTGTCATGACTACCGCAGCCCCCGGCAGCCCGCGTACCTATCAGGTGCGCACCTACGGCTGCCAGATGAACGTGCACGACTCCGAGCGGATCTCCGGACTGCTGGAGCGGGCCGGCTACGTGCGCGCCGCCGACTCCGACGATCCGGACGTCGTGGTCTTCAACACCTGTGCGGTACGCGAGAACGCCGACAACCGGCTCTACGGCAATCTCGGGCACCTGCGTCCGGTCAAGGACAAGCACCCCGGCATGCAGATCGCGGTCGGCGGCTGCCTGGCGCAGAAGGACCGGGGCGAGATCGTCCGCCGGGCGCCCTGGGTGGACGTGGTCTTCGGCACCCACAACATCGGGTCGCTGCCGGTGCTGCTGGAGCGGGCCCGGCACAACACCGCCGCCGAGGTGGAGATCCTCGAGTCGCTGGAGGTCTTCCCCTCCACGTTGCCGACCCGGCGCGAGTCGACGTACGCCGGCTGGGTGTCGATCTCGGTGGGCTGCAACAACACCTGCACCTTCTGCATCGTGCCGGCCCTGCGTGGTCGGGAGAAGGACCGCCGTCCCGGCGACGTCCTGGCCGAGGTACGCGCCCTGGTCGCCGAGGGTGTGCTGGAGGTCACCCTGCTCGGCCAGAACGTGAACTCGTACGGCGTGGAGTTCGGCGACCGGCTGGCGTTCGGCAAGCTGCTCCGGGCCACCGGCGAGGTCGACGGGCTGGAGCGGGTCCGGTTCACCAGCCCGCATCCGAAGGACTTCACCGACGACGTGATCGCGGCGATGGCCGAGACGTCAAACGTCTGCCACTCGCTGCACATGCCGTTGCAGTCCGGCTCGGACGACGTGCTCCGGGCGATGCGCCGGTCGTACCGGGCGGACCGCTATCTCGGGATCATCGAAAAGGTCCGGGCGGCGATGCCGGACGCGGCGATCACCACCGACATCATCGTCGGGTTCCCGGGCGAGACCGAGGCCGACTTCGAACGCACCCTGGACGTGGTCCGGGAGGCGCGGTTCGCCTCGGCGTTCACCTTCCAGTACTCCAAGCGCCCGGGCACCCCGGCCGCGACCATGCCGGACCAGTTGCCCAAGCCTGTCGTCCAGGAGCGCTACGAGCGGCTGATCAGCTGTGTCGAGGAGATCACCTGGGCGGAGAACCGGAAGCTCGTCGGCAGCCCGGTCGAGGTGCTTGTCGCGGTCGGCGAGGGCCGCAAGGACGAGCGGACCGGACGGCTCTCCGGGCGGGCCCGGGACGGCCGGCTGGTGCACTTCGCCGCCGGCTCGTACGAGGGGAGGATCCGGCCCGGCGACATCGTGCACACCACGGTCAGCTACGCGGCACCGCACCACCTGAACGCCGACGGGGAGCCGCTGGCCCACCGGCGTACCCGGGCCGGGGACGCGGCCGAGGCGGGGCGGGCACCGCGTACCGGTGGGGTGTCGCTCGGCCTGCCCACCATCGGTGTGCCGCCGCCGCTGCCCACCGCCGCCGCCTGCAACGGCTGAGTCTGTCGGGCAGGGCCACCGCCGCCTCCTGACGGGCGACGGCGGCAGCCCTGCCCGCTGCGGGTGTCAGAGGCCGATGCGGCCGGTGCCGGCACCGCTGGTGACGATCGACTTCACGCTGCTGGCGCTGTCGAGCTGGTACGAGTACGGGATGCCGGCCACGCTGCCGCCGGTCTGCCCGCCACCGGAGTTCACGAAGTGGTTGTTCCGGGCGACCAGGCTGCCCGGCCCCGAGTCGCCCTCACCGAGGTGGTACGGGTCGTCGGTGTTCTCGAAGTAGTTGCCCTCGACGAGTACGCCGGCCCCCTCGGTGGAGGCGACACCGTAGCCGCCGATGTTGTTGTAGTAGTTGTTGTAGACGTGCACCGGGTTGCCGAACCGGACCCGGGGGTGCCGCTGGTTGGACCCGTCGAACCAGTTGTGGTGGTAGCTGACCCGCAGGTGACCGCGGTCCTGGCTGGCGTTGTCGTCGCTGTGCCCGAGCAGCATCGACTTGTCGTGGCCGTAGACCCGGTTCCAGGAGACGGTGACGAAGTCCGAGCCGCGCTTGATGTCCACGGCTCCGTCGTACCCACTGGTGAAGCTGTTGTGGTCGATCCAGATGTTCGTCGCCGACTCCTGCACGTTTATCGCGTCGTCGTCCCAGCCCCGGAAGTTGAGGTTGCGGATGATGACGTTGCGGTCGCCGTTTATGTTGAGCCCGCAGCCGGAGATGGTGGCACCGGAGCCGACCCCGACGATCGTCTTGTTGGAGCGGACCCGGAGCATCCCGGAGCAGGAGATGGTGCCGGAGACCCTGATCACCGCCGCACTGCTGGAACCGACCGCGCTGGTCAGCGCCGACGCGCTGGTCACCGTCGTGGCCGCGGCGTTGCCGCCGCCGGAGGTGCCGCCGTTCTGGGTGGCCCAGCCGACCAGCCCGGTCTGCGGCGGCAGCGTGGGGCCGCTGGTCGGCGGGGTGGTGGGCGGGGTGGTCGGCGGCCGGGTGGTCGCGGTCGGTCCGGGGGTACCCGGGTTGGTGCTGCCGGTGCAGGTCACGCCGTTGACGGTGAAACTGGTCGGCGCCGGGTTGCTGGAGCCCGAGTAGCTGCCGTTGAACCCGAACGACACGCTGGCGTTGGTGCCGACACTGCCGTTGTAGTCGACGTTCGTCGCGGTGACCTGGCTGCCGCTCTGCGTCACGTTCGCGCTCCACGCCTGCGTCACCGCCTGGCCGGCCGAGTAGGACCAGCGCAGTGTCCAGCCGTTGAGCGGGTCACCGAGGTTGGTGATCGTGACGTTGCCGTTGAAGCCGCCCGGCCACTGTGAGCCGACCGAGTAGCTGACCGAACAGCCGACCGCGGCGTAGGCGGAGACGGCGGTGATGACACCCGCTCCGGCGAGCGCGGCGGTGGTGGCGGCAGTGCCGAGGATCAGCGCCGTCCGGCGCCGTCGTACGAGCATCGTGCTCTCCTTCTCGTTCGGACGCACGCGCGCCGCACCGGTCACCTCGGGTGCCGTTGCCCGGCGGCGCCCGGTGGCCGGCCGACCCGCGCCGCGGATCCAAGCCGTGTTTCGAGACGATGGCTCCCACGCCCGCGCCACCTCCGTACGGCGGCCGGTTCTGGCGACCCGCGAAGGCAAGCGCTTTCCTCAAGATGGAATCACGGTCTTCGATGGTTGTAAATGGCCGGACGGCCGGACGCCCGGAACGGAAAGACCACCCGGTACGTCCGGGCGGCGGTAACGGGAAGGCCACCCGGAACGAACCGGGGGCCGGAGCGCGGCGGGCCGCCCGGACGTACCGGGCGGCCCGGTGAGACGGTGCACCCGCTCAGGCGCGGACGCTGTCCGTCCCCACGGTCCGCTCCAGCGGCCACGGTCCGCTCCAGCGGACCCAACCCGTCCGCGGCGCTCAGCCGGCCCGTCCTGCGTGGACGGTCAGCTGGCCCGTTCGGTCAGCTGGCCTGTTCGGCGAGTTCCAGGAACCGGCGCTTGGCGACGAGGGCCTGCTCGGCCTCCCGGATCCGCTTCGCGTCACCGGCCGCCTGAGCCCGGGCCAGCCGCTGCTCGGCCTCGGCGACCTGGTCGCGCATCTGCGCGAGCAGCGGGTTGGCCGACGGCTCGGTACGCCGCCACGCCGAGTCCATCGCCTGGCGGACCTTCTCGTCCACCGCGCGCAGCCGGCGGTCCAGATTGGCCGCCGCCTCCCGGGGCACCCGACCCGCCTCGTGCCACTGCCCCTGGATCTCCCGCAGCTTCGCCTGTGCACCACGCGGATCGCCGTCGACGTCGAGTGCCTCGGCCTCGGCGAGCAGAGCCTGCTTGCGCTCCAGGTTGCCGCGCTGCTCCGCGTCCCGCGCCGAGAAGACCTCGCTACGCCGGGAGAAGAAGCTGTCCTGGGCACCGCGGAAGCGTTCCCAGAGCCGCTCCTCGGCCTCCTTCGAGGCACGCGGCGCGGCCTTCCACTCGGCCATCAGCTCCCGCAGCCGGTTGGCGGTGGCGGCCCAGTCCGTCGAGTCGGCCAGCGACTCGGCCTCGACCACCAGCTCCTCCTTGGCCGCCTGAGCCTGCTTGCGCTGGGCGTCCAGGGTGGCGAAATGCGCCCCACGGCGCCGGGTGAAGCCGTCCCGGGCAGCCGCGAACCGCTTCCACAGCTCGCCGTCGGTCTTCTTGTCGACCCCCCGGATGGTCTTCCACTCCTCCAGGATCTCCTTGAGCCGGTCGCCCGCGGTCTTCCACCCGGTGGACTCCGCGGCCAGCTTCTCGGCCTCCTCGACCAGACCGGTCTTCCTGGCCACCGCCTCGGCCCGCGCGGTCTCCCGGGCCGCCCGCGCCTCGCCGGCCTTGCCCTCGGCGAGGGTGGCCAGCCGGTCCAGCCGGGTGGCGAGCGCGTCGATGTCACCGACCACGTGCGCGTCGGCGAGCGAGGCCCGCAGCCGCCGGATGGTGGCGAGCGATCCGGACGGGTCCGCCGCCCCGGAGTTGAGTCGGGCCTCGGTCAGGTCGACCTCGGTGACCAGGTCGGCGAAGCGGCGGGCGAAGTGGGCCAGACCCTCCTCCGGCGCACCGGCCTGCCAGGACCCGACCATCCGCTCACCCTCGGCCGTCTTGACGTAGACGTTCCCGTCCGCATCCACCCGTCCAAAGGCAGTCCAGTCACTCATGAGCCCATCCTCGTTCTCCCGGCGCTGCCGGGGATGGGGGTCCCCGGCGGTCGCCGCCACGGCGCAGCGAAGTTCCTCCCGGCATTGTCACAGGTCCAACCCGGTCCGCGTCGAGCGCCTATCGTCGACCGTGACCATACGGTGTCCTAGAGCGCACCCGGATCGTCCGCCCTGCGGGTGTAAGGTTCGCTCCCCCGCTACGGTGGGGGCGTGCCACTGGTCGCCGCCGCCGTCTGCCCACATCCTCCGCTGCTCGTTCCGGAACTTGCCGCCGCCGCGGCCGGTGAGCTGGATGATCTCCGTACGGCCTGTGTCGAGGCCGTCGGCCGGATGTTGACGGCCGGGCCGGACGTCGTCGTCCTGGTGGGAGCGGGGGAGCGGAGCGACCACTACGGGCCCGGCGACTTCGGCAGCCTGCGGCCGTACGGGCTGGATCGGGAGGTACGGCTGGCACCCGGCGAGGCCCGGACCGGCCGGCCCGGGTTGCCGCTCAGTCTGCTTGTCGGGGCCTGGCTGCTGAACCGGGCGGGTGCGACCGGGCCGCACCGGGGGCGCGTCGTCGCCGCCGATGCCACTGTCGAGCAGTGCCGGCGGATCGGTGCCGAACTCGTCGCGAATCCGACCGAGCGGGTCGCGCTGCTGGTGTCGGGGGACGGGTCGGCCTGCCGGGGCGAGCGGTCCCCGGGGTACGACGACCCGCGCGCCCGCCCCTACGACGACCGGACGGCCGCGGCACTGCGGGACGCCGACTGCTCCGCCCTGCTCGGCCTGGAGCCGGAACTCGCGACCCGGCTGCTGGTCGCCGGCCGGGCGCCCTGGCAGGTACTCGCCGCCGCCGGCAGCGGGTCACCCTGGCACGGCGACCTCACCTACTATGCCGCGCCCTACGGGGTCAGCTACTTCGTGGCGAACTGGCTGCCGTCGGCGCCGACCCCGCCACCATCCGCTGGGCCGGACGGAGCGTCGGCATGACCGGGCGTGGCCGGGTCGTCGCAGTCGTCGGCCCCACCGCCACCGGCAAGTCCGGGCTGAGCGTCGCGCTGGCCGAGGCGCTCGGTGGCGAGGTGGTCAACGCGGACTCGATGCAGCTCTACCGTGGGATGGACGTCGGCACCGCCAAACTGACCCCGGCCGAGCGGGCCGGGGTACCGCACCACCTGTTGGACATCTGGGCGGTGACCGAACCGGCCAGCGTGGCGGCGTACCAGGCGTTGGCCCGGGCGGCGGTCGACGACATCCTGGCCCGGGGACGGGTACCGCTGCTGGTCGGCGGCTCGGGACTCTACGTCCGGGCGGTGCTCGACGAGTTCGAGTTCCCCGGAACGGACCCGCTGGTCCGGGCCCGGCTGGAGGCGGAACTCGCCGAGTCCGGGCCGGCTCCGCTGTACGCCCGGCTGCGGGCCGCCGATCCGACGGCGGCGCAGAACATCCTGCCCGGCAACGGGCGGCGGATCGTGCGGGCGCTGGAGGTGATCGAGCTGACCGGCGCGCCGTTCACCGCCGCGCTGCCGCACCCGACGCCGTACTACGGCGACGTAATGCAGCTCGGAGTGGACCGGGAGACGGCCGAGCTGGACGAGCGGATCGCCGTACGGGTGGACCGGATGTGGGCCGACGGTCTGGTCGACGAGACCCGGGCGCTTGTGGAGCAGGGCCTGCGGGAGGGGCGGACCGCCAGCCGGGCGCTCGGCTACCAGCAGGTCCTCCGGCTGCTCGACGGCGAGATCTCCGAGCCGGAGGCGCGGGTCGACACGGTCCGGGCGACCCGGCGCTTCGTCCGGCGGCAGCGTTCCTGGTTCCGGCGCGACCGGCGGATCCACTGGTTGGACGGCGCCCGGGACGACCTGGTCGAGGCAGCCCTGGCACTCCTCGCCGACCCGCCGCCGGCCGACCCGCCGCCGGCCGACCCGCCGCCGGCCGACCCGCCGCCGGCCGACCCGCCGCCGGCCGACCCGCCGCCGGCCGACCCGCCGCCGGCCGACCCGCCGCCGGCCGACCCGCCGCCGGCCGACCCGGTGTCACCCGCCGACCCGTCCTCGCCGGCCGGTCCAGCGTCGCCGGCTGACCCGCCGTGGCCGGCCGGGTCGCCGGGCCCGGGCCCGGCGGTGAGGAAGTGGTGACGGGCCGGATGGCTGGGACGGACGGGGTGGAAGAGTCGGTCGGGCCCGCTGATATGACGGCGGCGGGCGAGGGTGCCCGGTGGGGCCGACGGCCGCTCGGGGATGATGGACGGGTGCGGTTCACCAAGGGCCACGGCACCGGTAACGACTTCGTGCTCCTGCCCGACCCAGACAGCCAGCTCGACCTGACCCCGTCGATCGTGGCGGCGCTCTGCGACCGCCGTCGCGGTATCGGCGCGGACGGGGTACTGCGGGTCGTCCGGGCGGCGAAGCACCCGGACGCGGTCGGGTACGCCGACGCGGCCGAGTGGTTCATGGACTACCGGAACTCCGACGGCTCCGTCGCGGAGATGTGCGGCAACGGGGTCCGGGTCTTCACCAGATATCTGATCTCGAACGGGCTGGCCGAGCCGGTCGACGGCAGCCTGCCGATCGCCACCCGGGCCGGAGTGGTCCGGGCCGAGGTGGCGGCCGGGGAGATCGCGGTGGATCTCGGGGCGCCCCGGATCACCGGGGGTGCCGTGGCGACGCTCGGCGGGCTGACCCTGGCGGGTACCGCCGTGGACTGCGGAAACCCGCACCTGGTCTGCGTACTGCCGGCAAGCATCGAGCTGGGCGGGCTCGACCTGACCCGGGCACCCGGCTTCGACCCGGCGGCCTTCCCGAGCGGCGTGAACGTCGAGTTCGTCGCTCCGGCCGAGCCGGTCGACGGTGCCGATGTGCACGTGCGGATGCGGGTCTACGAGCGCGGCTCGGCCGAGACGCTCTCCTGCGGCTCCGGCGCCTGTGCGGTGGCGGCGGTGGCGCTGCGCGACGCCGGGCGTACCGGTGGAGTGGTGGCGGTGGACGTGCCCGGCGGCCGGCTGACGGTGACCGTCGGTGACGAGAGCTGCTGGCTGGCCGGCCCGGCTGTGCTTGTCGCGCACGGCGAGGTCGACCTGGCCACGCTCGCCGCCTGAGCGCTCCCACTCCGAACAGGTCGGCGCCTTCCGCTCCGGAGCAGGTCAGCCCGACAGCGGGCTGGCCGGGGCGGCTTCCTTGGCGGCGATCTCGGGGAGGTCGGCCGGCCCGGGATCCGCGGCCGGCGGGGGCGTCGGGTGCTGCGCGGCGGCCCGCACCGCGGCGGCCACCGCCGGGGCCACCCGGGAGTCGAAGACGCTCGGCACGATGACCGTGGGATTGATCTTTTCGGCTCCCACCACGTCCGCGATGGCCCGGGCCGCGGCGATCGCCATCTCCTCGGTGAACTCCTCGGCGTGCGCGTCGAGCATGCCGCGGAACACGCCAGGGAAGGCGAGTACGTTGTTGATCTGGTTGGGCTGGTCGGACCGGCCGGTGGCGACCACCGCCGCGTGCCGGCGCGCCTCCCGGGGGTCCACCTCCGGGTCCGGGTTGGCCAGCGCGAAGACGATCGAGCCGGCGGCCATCCCGGCGATGTCGTCGCCGGTGAGCAGGTTGGGGGCGCTCACCCCGATGAAGACGTCCGCGCCGTTCAGGGCCGCCCTGAGGTCACCGGAGAAGCCGTCCCGGTTGGTGTTCTCGGCGAGCCACTGCCAGGCCGGGTTCAGCCCGTCCAGGCCGCGGTGCAGGGCACCCTGGCGGTCGTACGCGATGATGTCGCCGACGCCCTGCCGGAGCAGCAACTTCATGATCGCCGTACCGGCGGCGCCGGCACCGGAGACGACCACCCGGACGTCCGCGAGCTTCTTGCCGACCACCCGGAGCGCGTTGGTGAGCGCGGCCAGCACCACGATCGCCGTGCCGTGCTGGTCGTCGTGGAAGACCGGGATGTCGAGCATCTCGCGCAACCGGTTCTCGATCTCGAAGCAGCGCGGCGCGGCGATGTCCTCCAGGTTGATCCCGCCGTACTGCGGTGCGATCGCCCGGACGATCGAGACGATCTCGTCGGGGTCCTGGGTGTCCAGCACCACCGGCCAGGCGTCCACCCCGCCGAACCGCTTGAAGAGCGCGGCCTTGCCCTCCATCACCGGCAGTGCGGCGGCCGGGCCGATGTTGCCGAGTCCCAGTACGGCCGAGCCGTCCGTGACCACCGCCACGGTGTTCCGCTTGATGGTGAGCCGCCGCGCGTCGGCGGGGTTCTCCGCGATGGCCAGGCAGACCCGCGCCACACCCGGGGTGTACGCCCGGGACAGCTCGTCCCGGTTGCGCAGCGCCACCTTCGGGGAAACCTCGATCTTGCCGCCGAGGTGCAGCAGGAAGGTGCGGTCGGAGACCTTCCGGACGTCCACCCCGTCCAGCGCGGTCAGGGCCTTCACCACCTGGTCGGCGTGGGTGGCGTCGGCGGTGTCGCAGGTGAGGTCCACGACCACCGTGGTGGGGTCGGAGTCGACCACGTCGAGTGCGGTGACGATCGCACCGGCCTCGCCGACGCAGGTGGTCAGCCGGCCGATGGCCGAGGCGTCCGCCGTTACGCTGATCCGGATGGTGATCGAGAAACCGGCACTCGGCAGTCGGGTGATCGCCACGTGGTCCTCCGTCGTCCTACCGCGGCCTCGCTGCCGCCGTAACATTCTCGCCCGCGGGCCGGATCGTCCGTCGGCCGGCCGACGCCCGGCGAGTCCGCACCACACTAGATGATTGACTCCGAGGTCCGGGCAGGTGCTCGGACCTGCCCCGCGCGGACCGTCGGTGGGACCGGCAAGATGTGTTGATGTCCGAGGTATCGAAACCGGTCGCGCAGGTGCGTCAGCGGGCCCGGCTGCTCCTCGAGTCCGGCCGGTACGCCGACGCCGAGCGGCAGATCCGGGCCGGGCTGGTCACCACGCCCGACGACCCGGAGCTGCTGGTCCTGCTCGCATACCTGCTCCGGATGTGCGAGCGGTACGCCGAGTCCCTCGCCGTCTGCGCCGCCACCGTGGCCGTCGCGCCCGACTACCCCGACACGTACGTCGAACGGGCCGAGTGCCTGCTCGCGCTCTCCCGGGGCGAGGCGGCGGTGCGGGCCGCCACCGAGGGGATTCGACTCGATCCACAGGAATCCCGGAGCTACCGGACGCTGGCCCGCGCGCTCGCCTTCGAAAAGGAGTACGACCGGGCGCGGGAGGCGGCCCGGCAGGCGTTGGCGGGCGACCCGGACTCGGTCTTCTCGCTGCTGACCCTGGCCAACGTGGAACGGGCTGCCGGCGACTGGGCCGCGGCCGAGGCGGCGGTCCGGGCGGCGTTGCGGCGCGATCCGGACAACGTCGAGGGTCGCCGCCTGCTGGCGCTCCTGCACGCCGACCGGGGGCGGGTCGACGGCTTCATGCGTACCGTCAAGGGCCTCGCCGCCGACGACCCGGCCGGCACCGGCCCGCTGGCCATGATCTGGCCGGTGCGCCGGGCGCTTGCCGGGCCGAGCCTGTGGTTGACCGCCGGCGCCGGCCTGCTCGCCGTGGCCGCTCCGCTCACCGCCGCGGTGCTGCCGGAGCCGGCCACCGTACCGGTACGGGTGGCCGCCGCACTGATCGTCGTGGTCCCGGTCGTCTTCTGGAGCCGGCTGCTGCGCCACGGCGGGCGCACACCGTGGCGGTGCCTGCCGCTGGTGTCGCCACTACTGCGCGGGGCACTCGGCCTGGGCCTGCTCACCTCGCTCGGAATGGTCGGATTGCTCGCCGGGTACGCCGCCACCGGTTGGTGGCCGGGGGTGCTGCTCGCGCTGGCCCTCGTTCCGGTCCTGCTGGGTTGCCTGCTGGCGGAGCATGTCGGCGCGAACGCCGTCCAGCCCAGCCTGCGCGTCCTCGGCCGCTGGGTGGCCGCGTGCCTGGCGGAGTTCCGGCGGTGGGCGGGTGAGCGTCGCCGCGAGGCACGGGCGACCCGGCGGAAGCCGGGCATATAGCGGGTGCGTCCGGGGAGCGCGCGTGTAACGATTGATTGCGACCAGCGCGCAGAGCGTGACAAGTGCGACGAACGTCGCCCGGCGCGCGTGGCGGGTACGGAACCCGCCAACTTCCGACCGGCCGGGCCGACCACCGGAAGGTGACAGCCGGACGGCGAGCGGACGGGCTGGACGGACAGGACGAGATCAGGAGGAACGGCTTGCGAGACCAGGAAAGCTTCGTTCGGCTGGCGGACGAGGACCTTGACGCCATCGTCATCGATGGCGACGACGTCACCACGGGCGAGCTGGAACTGGAGGACCGCCAGGCGCTCCGCCGGGTGGCCGGCCTCTCCACCGAGCTCGCCGACGTCACCGAGGTCGAATACCGGCAGCTCCGGCTGGAGCGGGTGGTCCTGGTCGGCGTCTGGACGGAAGGCTCGGTGACCGAGGCGGAGAACTCCCTCGCCGAGCTGGCCGCGCTCGCCGAGACCGCCGGTTCGCAGGTGCTCGAGGGCCTGATCCAGCGGCGCAACCGGCCGGACCCGGCCACCTACATCGGCCGGGGCAAGGTCGACGACCTCGGCTCGGTGGTGCTGGCCTCCGGCGCCGACACCGTGATCTGCGACGGTGAGCTGTCCCCGTCCCAGTTGCGCAACCTGGAACAGCGCACCAAGGTCAAGGTCGTCGACCGGACCGCGCTGATCCTCGACATCTTCGCCCAGCACGCCAAGAGCCGGGAAGGCAAGGCGCAGGTCGAGCTGGCCCAGCTCGAATACCTGCTGCCCCGGCTGCGTGGTTGGGGTGAGAGCCTCTCCCGGCAGGCCGGTGGTAGCGGCCGTGGTGGCGGCGCCGGCGGCGGGGTGGGGCTGCGCGGTCCCGGTGAGACCAAGCTGGAGACCGACCGGCGGCGGATCCGGATCCGGATCTCCCGGCTCCGTCGCGAGATCAAGAACATGCGGACGGCCCGGATCACCAAGCGGGCCCGGCGGGTCCGCAACAACGTACCGGCGGTGGCCATCGCCGGCTACACCAACGCGGGCAAGTCCAGCCTGCTCAACCGGCTGACCAATGCCGGGGTACTTGTCGAGGACGCTCTCTTCGCCACGCTGGACCCGACGACCCGCCGGGCGTACGCCGCCGACGGGCGGATCTACACCCTGGCCGACACGGTCGGTTTCGTCCGGCACCTGCCGCACCAGATCGTCGAGGCGTTCCGCTCCACCCTCGAGGAGGTGGCCGACGCCGATCTCGTCGTGCACGTGGTCGACGGGGCGCACGCCGACCCGGAGGAGCAGGTCCGGGCGGTACGCGAGGTGCTTGCCGAGGTCGGCGCCGACAAGCTCCCCGAGCTGCTGGTGGTCAACAAGACCGACGCGGCGGACGAGGAGACCCTGCTCCGGTTGAAGCGGGCGTGGCCGGAGGCGGTCTTCGTCTCGGCGCGTACGGGGGGCGGTGTCGAGGACGTCCGGGCGGCCATCGAGGCCCGGCTGCCCCGCCCGGCGGTCGAGGTCCGCGCGGTACTGCCGTACGACCGGGGTGACCTGGTGGCCCGGGTGCACCGCCGGGGCGAGGTGCTCGGCACCGCACACCTGCCGGAGGGGACGAAACTGCACGTACGGGTGGACGAGGCGCTCGCCGCGGAGCTGGCCCCGTACGGGGAGGTAGTGGGATGACCCCGCGTACCGTTGGACGGTGACGGAGCGTCGATCACGCCGCCTCCCCGGTTGGCGGCATCCGCATGCGACACTGGGCGGATGCGGCGAGTCCTCTCCATGGTGCTGGTTGCCTCCGGCCTGCTCGGGCTGACCCTTGGCCTGCTCGGAGCCAGCCTCGGGTTCGGAGCTGTCGCGGCCTCCGCCGCTGCCGGCAAGAAGGTCTGCACCATCACCGACGAGCGGATGACGGAACTCTCCGGCATGATCGCTACGTCGAGTGGTTACGTGCTGGTCAACGACGGGAGCGAGGACGCCTCCCGGGAGCGGGTCTTCCTGCTGGACACCAGGTGCAAGCTGAAGAAGGCCGTCCAGTTCGCGAGCAATCCGCGCGACCCGGAGGATCTCGCGCTCTCGGCGGACGGCAAGACCGTCTGGATCGCCGACACGGGGGACAACGATTCCGAGCGGCGCTCCAGCGTCGTGCTCTGGAGCATGCCGGTCAGCGGGGCGTCCAAGCCCGTCCTGCACCGGCTCACCTTTCCCGGTAACAAGCGGCATGACGCGGAGGCGCTGCTGATCGGCGCCGACGACGTACCGCTGATCATCACCAAGACGTCCGGCAAGGCGGAGATCTTCAAGCCGAGCGCGGCCCTGGAGAAGAACAACGAGGAGGGCGTGCCGCTGACGAAGGCCGGTGAGATCAGCCTGCCGAAGTCCACCACCGCCAACCCGTTCGGCGGGGCGGGCCGGGTGACCGTCACCGGCGCGGCCCGCTCGCCGGACGGCGGCCGGGTGGTGCTGCGGACGTACGCGGACGCTTTCGAGTGGGATGTCCAGGATGACGACCTGGTCAAGACCCTGACCACCGGGAAGCCCCGGATGACCGCCCTGGCCGACCCGTTCGGCGAGGCGATCGCCTACACCCCCGACGGCAAGACTTTCCTCACCGTCTCCGACGTCGCCTCGCTCAACGACGAGGACGCGGAGGTGACGGTACTGAGCTACACCCCGGCGAAGGAGTTGGCGGCGGCGGGCGCCGGCGGATCCGAGGCCGACACGAAGAAGTCGGCGGGTTCCTGGACCAGTTCGCTGACCCTGGACGACATCACCTACCTGATCGCGGCGGTGGGGGTGCTCGGCGCTCTGCTGGTCGGGCTCGGCATCTTCGGGATCGTGCGGGCTCGCAAGCGGCCGAGGGACGACGGTCTGGGTGCCGTCGGGCCGGACGGTGACGACGTCGACCCGAGGGCGGGCCGGGGTCGGGTGCCGGGCGGCGACCGGGAGCAGCCCGGTGGCCGGCGATCGGACTACGACGACGACTCGAACTGGGGGCCGGCGCGCTCCGGCGGGTACGACGACGGCTACCGCTCGGACCGTCCGGCGGACGACTACGAGCCGGCCGGCCGGGGCAGGTCCTCGGGCGGCGGCGTGTACGGCGCGAAGCCGGCCGGCGGTGCTGGCTACGGCGGCGCGAAGCCGGCCGGCGACGGCGCCGTGTACGGCGGCAGCGGCGGACGCCCCCAGGGCGGCGGCGGCCGTGCGCAGGGCGGTGGCCGACCGCAGGGCGGTGGCCGACCGCAGGGTGCCGGTGGCCGTCCCCAGGGCGGCGGAGGTGGCGGACGCTCCCAGGGCGGCGCCGGCCGTCCCTCGGGCGGCGGCGTGTACGGCGGCAGCGGCGGCGCCCCGGCCGGTCGCCCCCGGGCCGGTGGTGGCGGTGGTGGCGGTGTCTACGGCGGGCAGCCCTCCGGCGGCACCTACGGCAACGGCAACGGTCGGGGTGGTCGCCCCGGTCCGGACGACCAGTGGAGCGACCAGCCGCGCAGTGGTCAGGGCGCCGGGCCGCGTGGCGGAGCGCCCCGGGGCGGCCAGTACGGCCAGCCCCGGCAGCGCTCCAACAGGCCCCCGGACGACTACGACTACCGCTGATCCGCTGGCGTCAGATTCGGCGCAGGACCGCCACCACCCGGCCCATGATTGTGGCGTTGTCGCCGGGGATCGGGTCGAAGGCCGGGTTGGCCGGCATCAGCCAGACGTGCCCGTCGCGGCGGCGGTAGGTCTTGACCGTCGCCTCGCCGTCCAGCATCGCCGCGACGATCTCGCCCGAGTTCGCGGTGGGCTGCTGGCGGACGACCACCCAGTCGCCGTCGCAGATCGCCGCGTCGAGCATCGAGTCGCCCTTGACCTGGAGCATGAAGACCTCGCCCTCGCCGACCAGTTCCCGGGGCAGCGGGAAGATGTCCTCGACGGCCTGCTCGGCGAGGATCGGGCCACCGGCGGCGATCTGACCGAGCAGTGGCACGTAGGCCGGGGTGGGGCGCTGGGCGCGGGCGGTCTCGTCGTCGATCAGCTCGCTCGGCGGGCGCACGTCGACGGCGCGGGGCCGGTTGGGGTCGCGTCGGAGGAAGCCCTTCCGCTCCAGCTCCTTGAGCTGGTAAGCGACGCTCGACGGAGAGACCAGGCCGACCGCCTCGCCGATCTCCCGCACACTCGGCGGATAGCCGTAGCGCTCCACCCAGTCGCGGATGAACTCGAGGATGCGCCGCTGCCGGGCGGTGAGGTCGGCCGAGACCAGGTCGGGGAAGGCGCTCACCACCGGAGTGACCGCACGCAGGGCCGGGCCGCCCTCCCGGCTGCGCGGCGCGGCCGTACGTCGGCTGGCCCGGCTGCCCGGTGCGCCGCTCTTCTGGGGCTTCTGCCGGCTCGTCCGGTCGTCGGTCGACACGTCGTCCTCCTGGTGGCGGTGGGTGCCTTGGCGGCTCGTGGTGCGTCGTAGGCTCGGCACCGGTGCCGCGTGCCACGCGGTCCCGGTGTCGATGTGCAAAACCGTATAGGTGAGATCACATAGTTTCAAACATCTGTACGACATTCCGCGCGGCGTGTCGCTTCCGCCGGCTCGACATCGAACGCCTGTTCTGATAAACCATCGTACGTCCGTTCGTTCGAACTTATGTTCGATCTTGGAGGTCGCGATGGGTCCGACGGGGTACCCGAGGGCTTCCGGGGGTGCCGGCCGGTTGCGGCTGACCCGCCGGGGCCGGCTGGTCGTGACGGTGCTGCTGCTGCTTCTCGTGGCCGGGCTGGCGGCGGTCCTCTCGCCGGCCTCCCGGGCGGCCGACCCGGCCCGGCCGGCGGAGACCGCGGTGGTGTTGCCCGGTGACACCCTCTGGTCGGTGGCCGAGCGGCACCGGCCCGGCGGGCGGCCGTTCGCGGTGATCGACGAGATCCGCCGGCTCAACGGGCTGGAGGACCACACGGTGCACCCCGGTCAGCGGCTGATCCTGCCGGCGAGGCGGTAACCGCGTCCCCGGTGCCGCGGTTGGAAGATTTGCGGGCCGCGCCACGCCTGTTCAACTTGACCTCGGCTGTTCGGCGACATACGGTCGACCCCTAGATGTAGTAGTGACATGGGTGTAAGTCGCCTAGAAGTTGGGGTTCCACTACCCACAGCTCTCAGGACCACCCGACATCGCGGGCGCCACGGTCGTGGTCGGACCGCCGGTGCCGGCTGCCTGTGGGCGGGTCGTCCGCGCGCTGGGCGGCGGTGGGCGCGGTGGTGCTCCGGCGGGTGGTTCCGGCGGTGCGAAGGAGGTCGGCGATGCGGTGTCCGTACTGCCGGCACGCCGACTCGCGGGTGGTCGACTCGCGGGAGGCCGACGACGGTCAGCTGATCCGGCGCCGGCGGGCCTGCCCGGAGTGTGGCAAGCGGTTCACCACGGTCGAGGAGCCCGTGCTGGCCGTGGTCAAGCGGAGCGGTGTCACCGAGCCGTTCAGCCGGACGAAGATCATCGGCGGGGTGCGCAAGGCGTGCCAGGGCCGTCCGGTCGACGACGACGCGATCGCCCTGCTGGCCCAGCGGGTGGAGGAGACCGTCCGGGCCAAGGGCGCGGCCGAACTCCCGAGTCACGACGTGGGGCTGGCCATCCTGGGCCCACTGCGCGAGCTGGACGAGGTGGCCTACCTGCGCTTCGCCAGCGTGTACCGGTCGTTCGAGTCGCTCGACGACTTCGAGCGGGAGATCGACTCGCTGCGGGCGGCGGCGGTGGCTCGGAGCCGGCCGGTGCAGGACGGTGGCGGGGCCGTCCAGCCGGCGGGCCAGGGCCAGTCGGTCGACTAGTTCTTTCGGGTAAAGATCAGCGAAGCCGTACGACGGGAAGAGTCGTGCGTGCGTGAGGGGGCGGATGAGATGTCGGGGGAAGGTGTGACAGCGAGCAGGTCACGTGGTCGGGCGACGTCGGCGGCGGCCGGCCTGAGGGTCGAGCGCGTCTGGACGACCGAGGGGGTGCACCCGTACGACGAGGTGACCTGGGAGCGCCGGGACGTCGTCATGACGAACTGGCGGGACGGCTCGATCAACTTCGAGCAGCGGGGCGTCGAGTTCCCGGAGTCGTGGAGCGTCAACGCGGCGAACATCGTCACCACCAAGTACTTCCGGGGTGCGGTCGGCACGCCGGAGCGGGAGTGGTCGCTCAAGCAGCTCATCGACCGGGTGGTGCAGACGTACCGGGCGGCGGGGGAGCGGCACGGCTACTTCGCCAGCCCGGCCGACGCCGAGGTCTTCGCGCACGAGCTGACCTGGATGCTGCTGCACCAGGTGTTCAGCTTCAACTCGCCGGTCTGGTTCAACGTCGGTACGGCGTCGCCGCAGCAGGTCAGTGCCTGTCAGCCCTACGACTCGCTGGTGAGTACCCCCGGCGGTCTGGTGCCGATCGGCCGGCTCGTCGAGGAGAACGCGGTCGGCACCAAGGTCTACGACGCCCACGGGCTGACCAGGATCCTCGCGGTCAAGGCCAACGGCGTGAAGGACGTGTTGCGGCTGCACACCAAGGCCGGCTACACGCTTGATGTCACCGCCGACCATCTGGTCTGGAAGTCGACGGGTGAGGAGAGCGGTGAGTTCGTGCCCGCCGGCACGCTCGTCGGCGGCGACGCGCTCCAGTGGCACCGCCGGGACGCACACGGCGAGGACGAGATCCAACTGCGGGAGATCGCCGAGGCGGCGCTGGCCGGATGGATGCAGTCGGACGGCTTCGTGGGGCAGTACTCGCATGGCACGAACCGGTCGCTGACCATCGAGGCCATCACGGTGAACGACTACGAGCTCGACTGGGTGGTGACCGCGATCGACGAGGTGTTCCCGGGAGCACACCGACACGAGCGCGAGGTCGCGACCCAGGACGAGAACCTGGACTGCCGGCGTACCCGCCTCTACGGGGAGCACCTGCGGCCCTTCGTCGACAAGTGGGGCCTGCTGGACCGGGGAACCGCGATGGAGGTGCCGACCGCCCTCTTCGCGGCACCGCTGCCGGTGGTCGCCGCGTACCTGAAGAGCATCTTCCAGGCCGAGGGGTACGTCTCGGCGCGGGAAGGCTCCACCCGGGTGGCGGTCGACATGGTGTCCGAGAAGCTGGTCCGTGGCCTGCAACGGCTGTTGCTGCGCTTCGGGATCTTCTCCCGGGTCTCCTACAAGGCCGACAAGCGGGAAGATCGTCTCGGTTGCTGGTCGCTCGGGATTCAGAACGACGGTGATCGGCAGATCTTCGCCGACGAAATCGGGTTCGTCGATGTCTGGAAGTCGGACCGGCTGGAGCAGGGGTTCGGCAAGCCGGGTCGGGCCGCGAAGCCGACCAAGCGGTTGCAGATCGACCGGATCGAACGGCTCGGCCCGATGGAGGTCTACGACATCCAGACCGAGTCGGGGGAGTACCTTTCCGACAACCTTCGCGTGCACAACTGTTTCATCCTCGCTGTCGACGACTCGATGGACTCGATCCTCGACTGGTACAAGGAAGAGGGGCTGATCTTCAAGGGTGGTTCCGGTTCCGGGGTGAACCTCTCCCGGATCCGCTCCTCCAAGGAGCTGCTCTCCAGCGGCGGCACCGCCTCCGGCCCGGTCAGCTTCATGCGCGGCGCGGACGCCAGTGCCGGCACCATCAAGTCCGGCGGGGCGACCCGGCGGGCGGCCAAGATGGTCATCCTGGACGTCGACCACCCGGACGTCGAGGAGTTCGTGCTCACCAAGGCACGGGAGGAGCACAAGATCCGCGCGCTGCGGGACGCCGGCTTCGACATGGACCTCGGCGGCTCCGACATCGTCAGCGTGCAGTACCAGAACGCCAACAACTCGGTTCGGGTCTCCGACGAGTTCATGCGGGCGGTCCAGGACAGCGGGAAGTTCGACCTGCGCGGCCGGCTGGACGGCGCGGTGATCGAGACCATCGACGCCAAGGGCCTGTTCCGGACCATCTCCCAGGCCGCCTGGGAGTGCGCCGACCCCGGCCTGCAGTACGACGACACCATCAACGACTGGCACACCTGCCCGGAGACCGGCCGGATCACCGCCTCCAACCCCTGCTCGGAGTACCTGCACCTGGACAACTCCTCGTGCAACCTCGCCTCGCTCAACCTGATGAAGTTCCTCCGTGCCGACGGCGGGTTCGAAGTCGCCAGGTTCGTCCGGTCGGTCGAGCTGGTCATCACCGCGATGGACATCTCGATCTGCTTCGCCGACTTCCCGACCGAGAAGATCGGCGAGACCACCCGGGCATACCGGCAGCTCGGCATCGGGTACGCCAACCTCGGCGCGCTGCTGATGGCGACCGGCCACCCGTACGACTCGGAGAGCGGACGGTCGGTGGCCGCCGCGATCACCTCGCTGATGACCGGCACCGCGTACCGCCGTTCGGCCGAGCTGGCCGGCGTGGTCGGCGCCTACGACGGGTACGCCCGCAACGCCGAGCCGCACAAGCGGGTGATGCGCAAGCACGCCGCCGCGAACGACGCGATCAGGCCGACCGGTGCCGTCGCCACCGAGATCGTCCGGGAGGCCACCAGGCAGTGGACCCAGGGCAACAAGGTCGGCGACAAGCACGGTTGGCGTAACGCCCAGGCCAGTGTGTTGGCGCCCACCGGCACCATCGGCCTGATGATGGACTGCGACACCACCGGGGTCGAGCCGGACCTCGCGCTCGTCAAGTTCAAGAAGCTGGTCGGCGGCGGCTCGATGCAGATCGTCAACCAGACCGTGCCGCGCGCCCTGCGCAGCCTCGGCTACCCCGAGGAGCAGGTCGAGGCGATCGTCGAGCACATCTCCGAGCACGGCCACGTGGTCGACGCGCCGGGGCTGAAGCCGGAGCACTACGCCGTCTTCGACTGCGCGATGGGCCAGCGCTCGATCGCCCCGATGGGGCACGTCCGGATGATGGCGGCCGTGCAGCCGTTCATCTCCGGCGCGATCTCCAAGACGGTCAACATGCCGGAGTCGGCGACCGTCGAGGAGGTCGAGGAGATCTACTTCGAGGGCTGGAAGCTCGGCCTGAAGGCGCTGGCGATCTACCGGGACAACTGCAAGGTCGGCCAGCCGCTCTCCGCCGCCAAGAAGGAGCCGGAGAAGGCGGTCGAGCCGGTCGCGGTGGAGAAGACGGTCGAGAAGGTCGTCGAGTACCGGCCGGTGCGCAAGCGGCTGCCGAAGAAGCGTCCCTCCGAGACGGTCTCGTTCTCGGTCGGCGGGGCCGAGGGCTACCTCACCGCCTCGTCCTACCCGGACGACGGACTCGGCGAGGTCTTCCTGAAGATGTCGAAGCAGGGCTCGACGCTGGCCGGGGTGATGGACGCCTTCTCGGTGGCCATCTCGATCGGCCTGCAGTACGGCGTTCCGCTGGAGACGTACGTCAGCAAGTTCACCAACATGCGGTTCGAGCCGGCCGGGATGACCGACGACCCGGACATCCGGATGGCCGCCTCGGTGATGGACTACATCTTCCGCCGGCTGGCGCTGGACTTCCTGCCCTACGAGCGCCGGTCCGAGCTGGGCATCTTCACCGCCAAGGAGCGGGCCGCGCAGCTGCGGGCCGAGGCCGAGGCGGAGAGCGGGGTTGACCTCGCCGCGATGGCCGCCTCGGCGCCGGTGGAGACCGCCAAGCCGGAGCCGGCGGCGGAGCAGCCGGTCGACACGACGCCGGACCGCCCGGCGGTGCAGGCCGGCTCCTCCACCGAACTGCTCGAAGCGGTACTCGGCACCGCGGCCGACGCCCCGCTCTGTTTCACCTGCGGCACGAAGATGCGTCCCGCCGGCAGTTGCTACGTCTGCGAGGGTTGCGGCTCGACCTCGGGTTGCAGCTGACTCGGCGAAGTGTGTCTGATGCTGTTCCGCAGGTGCGGGTAGCAGGTTGATGTTGTACAGGGACGGGATCGGGCCGCAGGCCCGATCCCGTCCCTGTCGTGCCGCGAACGGCTACGTCGCCTTCATGCGGTTTCGACGATCCGGTTCTCGTAGGCCCAGACTGCGATCTCGGTGCGGTTGCGGAGGCCGAGCTTGGTCTGGATGGTCGAGACGTGGCTCTTGACGGTACTGAGGGTGATGAACAGTTCGGCTCCGATCTCCAGGTTGGTGCGACCGCGGGCGATCTTCCGAACCACCTCGATCTCGCGTTCCGACAGAGCCGGTAGGGACCTGTCGGGTCGTGGTGCCGGTGCGGTGAGGTGGCGCAGGAGCCGCACGGTGATCGACGGGGAGACGAGCGCGTCGCCGTTGTGGGCGGCGCGTACGGCCTCGACCAGCAGGGCTGGCCCGGCGTCCTTGAGGATGAAGCCGGCCGCACCGCCGCGCAGTGCTCCGTACACGTATTCGTCGAGGTCGAATGTGGTGACGACGATAACCCGCAGCGGGTTCGGTACGCCGGGCCCGGCCAGTGCCCGGGTCACCTCGATGCCGTCGAGCCGGGGCATCCGGATGTCCACCAGGCAGACGTCGGGGCGCAGTCGGCGGGCTCGGGCGATCGCGTCGACGCCGTCCGAGGCCTCGGCGACGACGTCGATGTCCGGCTGGTCCTCGAGGATGAGCTTCAGGCCGCTCCGGACCATGGCCTGGTCGTCGGCGATCAGTACGCGGATGGTCATCGCGGCCATTCGGAACGGGTGGGCAGCGTGGCCAGTACCGACCAGCCGGCGCCGGGGCGGGGACCGGCCCGCAGCGTACCGCCGAGGGTCTCGACGCGTTCGCGCATGCCGACGAGGCCGTAGCCACTGCGGTGGGCGGCGCGGGCGGGACCCGGTGGCGCGTCGTCGATCACCTCGACGCTGATGCCGGCGGGATCCTGGTCGACGGTGACGCTGACGGTGTTGGCGTGCGGCGCGTGCCGGGCCACGTTCGTCAGCGCCTCCCGGACGATCCGGTACACGGTGCTGGTCACCTCCGGCGGCCACGCCGCGCGTTCGTCGGGTACCCGTAGCCGCACCGGCGGACCCTGCCGGTTGAAGCGCTCGACGAGTGCGCCGAGCTGTTCCGGCCCGGCCGAGGCGGGTGGCGCGTCCTCGGTGTCGCGCAGCAGCCCGACCACCCGGCGCATCGCGCGCAGCGCCTCGGCGCCGGCGGTCTCGATCCCGGTCAGCGACTCGGTCACCTGCCCCGGGTTCTTCCGGGCGATGACCTGGGTGGCCTGCGTCTGGATCAGCATGCCCGTGATGTGGTGGGCCACCACGTCGTGTAGTTCCCGGGCGAGTTCGAGCCGTTCGTCCCGGCGTACCCTCTCGGCGGTGGCCGCCGCGCGGCCGTCGAGCAGCCGCAGCGCCAGCCCGACCGTGACCGCGCCCAGCCAGGCCGCGACGTTGACCGCCACGACCGCCGACGCGCCCGAGGAGTGCGGCCGAGCGGCGAGATAGGCCCCGACGACCACCGCGAACCCGCCGGCGGCGAGCGAACCGGCCGGTACGGGAGGCAACGCCCGCACCGCCGACCCGACGAGGACGGCGAGCGCCAGCGCCATGGCCGGTCCCGGCTCGGTCGGAAGGTGGAACAACCGGGCCGCCGCGACGGCCAGTCCGGCGGTGCCGAGACCGGCGACCACCAGCCACGTCCGCTGCCACCGCCGTGCCAGCGCCAGCACACAGACCACGACGGCGGCCGCACCGCCGACGAGCCAGTACCGGATGCCCCAGGACTGGGCGACCGCCACCGCCTGGACGCCGATCGCGACGGCGAATACGGCGGCCGGTGCGGCGCTGGCCGTGGCCCCGAACAGCCGGTCCCAGATGTTCACCCTGTTCAAGCTACGAGGTCCGCCCGGCCACCCGCATGGCGACGCCGAGCGCCACGGCTACCAGCCAGCTGGCCAGGTTCACGAGGGTCATCACGGTAAAGCCCGCCGCGTCCGGGAGCGCCGTCAGCCAGGTACCCAGCACGATCGCGAATCCGCCCGCCGCGACGGTCGCGGCACGTCGTCCGGGCAGGGTTCGGATTCCCGATCCGACGAGTACGGCCACGGCCAGCGCGGTGACCGGTCCCGGCTCCTGCGGCAGATCGAAGATCCGGGCCACCACGACGGCCACCGCCGCGACCGCCAGCCCACCCGCCACCGGCCAGCTCCGACGGGGCCCGCGCAGCAGGGCGAGCACTCCTGCCACCACCCCGGCCAGGCAGTCGAACAGCCAGTAGAGCCCACCCCAACTGTCTGCGATCAGGTACGCCGTCAGCCCGACCCCGACCACGAAGACCAGTCCCAGCGTGACATTCACCGCGCTCCGGTATGCCGTGTTCATGCCGACGACGCTATGAACTCGCCACCGGTGTCCGAACCAGCCGAAAGTAGGGGCGCCGTCCTCACCGGCCCCTGCTTTGGACCGATGCCCGGCCCATCCGCCGTTCGCAGGATAGCTTCATGCGAACACCACTCGTGCTGCACGCCGAACGGCTGACCAAACGGTACGGTCGCCGCACCGCGTTGACCGACTGCGACCTGAGGATTCCGCGTGGCCATGTCGTCGGGCTGGTCGGCCCGAACGGCGCCGGCAAGTCCACGCTCCTGCAACTGGCCTGCGGGCTGATCTCGCCGACCTCGGGCACGTTGTCAGTCCTCGGATCCAGACCGGCGGCCAACGCGGCACACCTGGCCCGGGTCGGCTTCGTCGCCCAGGACACTCCGGTGTACGCGTCGTTCAGCGTCGCCGAGCACCTCAGGATGGGCGCTTGGCTGAATCCGTCCTGGGACGCGGCGCTGGCCGAGCGGCGGATCGCCGAGGTCGGCCTGGACCCCGCGCAGAAGGCGGGCCGGCTCTCCGGCGGCCAGCGCGCGCAACTCGCGCTGGCCATCGCCGCCGCCAAGCGTCCCGAACTGCTCATCTTCGACGAGCCCGCCGCCGCACTGGACCCCTTGGCCCGCCGGAGTTTCATGCACAGCCTGGTGGAGTTCGTAGCCGAACTCGGCGCCAGCGCCGTGCTCTCCTCGCACCTGTTGAGCGATGTCGAGCAGGTCTGCGACTACCTCGTCGTACTCTGCGACTCGCGCATCCAGGTCGCCGGTCCGGTACCGGATCTGCTCGCCTCGCACCACAGGATCGCCGACGGTCCGGCCTCGACGCCCGCAGGCGTCGAGGTCGTCTGGGCCGAACACGACCACGTCGTGGTCCGGGGCGACGCAGCGGTGGCCAGCCGTACGGCGACCCCGGATACCGTGCCGGCCACGCTGGAGGACCTCGTCCTCGCCTACATGTCGCGAGCCGCCGGAGCGGCTCGCACGCCCCGCGCGGACACGGCGGTGTCGCGATGATCAGGATGAGCCTGCGGCAGTTCCGCACCCAGGCGTTCGTCGGAGTGGTCCTGCTCGTGCTGGCAGCCATCTACCTGGTGCGTCTCGGCGTGGACATCCGCGCCGTTCGCGACCCCTCCCAGCTCCCGAACCGGTACGCACAGACGATGCTGTTCCTCGCCGCCGGTGCCGGGCTGGTACCCGCGTTCCTCGGCGCGTTCTGGGGCGCGCCACTTCTCGCCCGGGAGCTGGAGAACGGCACCCATCGGCTCGTGTGGAACCAGAGTGTTCCCCGCCGCCGCTGGCTGGCGATCAAACTGGCGGTGCTCGGCCTTGCCGGCATGGCCGTCGCCGGCACGCTCAGCGCGCTGCTGACCTGGGCGGCGGCTCCGGTGGACCAGGCGACCGACGACCGGTTCAGCGCGCTCCTGTTCGGCGCGCGGAGTATCGTGCCGATCGGCTACGCGGCCTTCGCCCTCACCCTCGGCGCCGTCACCGGGTTGCTGGTGCGCCGCACCCTACCGGCGATGGCGATCGTGTTCCTGACCGTGATCGCGACGCAGTTCGCCGTACCGAACCTGGTGCGACCGCACTACCTGCCGGCCGAGCGGGTCACCGTGTCGATGACCGCCGACGTCGTCAACCGGGCCCGGTCGCTGGGCAGCATCACCGGCGGGCCGGTCGTCGGAGGGCTGGAGGTGCCGGACGCCTGGGTCACCGACACCAGCAAGCTCCTGACGCGGGACGGCCGTCCACTCTCCGACGACGCGTTCGACGCGTGTTTCAGCAACGCCCCGAAGACCGGCGCCACCGGCACGTTCGGTGACACCGCGGCGTGCCTCGGCAGGCTCGACCTGCACGTGGACATCGCCTACCAACCCAACCGGCGGTTCTGGCCGTTCCAATGGGTCGAACTGGCGCTCTACCTCGGTGCCAGCGCGTTACTGGCGGCGGTCGGCCTGTGGCGCGTCCAGCGTCGGGTCAGTTAGCCGCGCCGCACACCGGGCCGGAGGGGTGAGCAGGGACACCTCCCCGCCACACCCGAGAGGGACGGACCGCCACCTGGCCGGCTGCGATCATCGGGACATGACGATCGCCAGCCGGTATGTCGAGTTCGGCTCCCGCGAGGCGCGGGGTGTCTCGCCCGCCTACGAGCGGCTCTCCCTCGCGGTCGCCCGCGACGACGAACTGCTCGACCTGATCGGTACGCTGCCGCCCGCCAAGCAGCAGCCGAACCTGCTCTTCGGCGTCGTACGCCTGCTCGGTGGCCCGGTCGAGGACCCGGGCGCCTTCCACGACTACGTGCTGGAGAACTGGCCGGTGATCGCCGCCGAGGTCGCCGACCGGGCCACCCAGACCAACGAGGTCGGCCGCTGCGCCCTGCTGTTGCCGGTGCTCGCGCGTCTGCCGCAGCCGCTCGCACTGTTGGAGGTCGGCGCCTCGGCCGGGCTCTGCCTCTATCCGGACCGCTACGCCTACCGCTACGACGACCGGCCGCTCGGCGACGGCGAACCGGTGCTCGACTGCGCGCTCACCGGGACGGAGCCGCCGGACCGGCTGCCCGAGGTGGTGTGGCGGGCCGGCCTGGACCTGAACCCGCTGGACGTGACCGTACCCGCCGACCTCGCCTGGCTCGACGCGACGATCTGGCCGGAGCACGCGCACCGGCGCGCCCGGCTGCGGGCCGCGGCAGCGGTAGCGGCGGCCGACCCACCGCTGCTGCTTCGTGGCGACCTGGTGGACGACCTGCCGGCGCTCGCCGCGCGGGCGCCGGCCGGCGCGACCCTGGTGGTCTTGCACACCGCCGTGCTCTACCAGGTGCCGGCACCGCGCCGGGCGGCCTTCGTCGAACTGGTACGCGGACTGCCCGGCCACTGGATCGCCAACGAGGCGCCGGAGGTGCTGCCGTACGACGGCCTGCCGGCGGAGCCGGGCGACGGGTTCCACAACGTGCTCGCACTGGACGGCCGGCCGCTGGCCTGGACCCGGGGACACGGCCAGGCGATGACCTGGTTCGGATAGCCGCAGGCTGCCGGCGTGAGCTGTCGGTCGGGGTGTCGTAGGGTCGACGCGATGGACGGGGTGGGGGAGCAGACCGGCGGGCGGCGGCTGCCGTTGGCGCCTCGGCCCCTCGACCAGCCGCATCCGTCCCGGCTTCCGTCGACGCATCCGGACCGGGTGCGGATCCTGGCGGCCCACGCCGCCGCGCTCGCGGCCGGCGAGGCCGGCTACCGGGACCCGGCGACCGGGCTCTTCGTGCTCACCGCCGGTTTCCTGGCCCGGCGGGGCACCTGCTGCGGACGCGGCTGCCGGCACTGCCCGTACGTGGACGACCCGGCACCCCCCGCGACCGGCTGAGCCGGCTGCCCGGGAACCAGCCACACCTCGTCCGCAGTCGATCTGGTCCTGTTGCCCAGGTGTCGATCTGGTCGGCTGCCGCCGATGCCACCGGCCGGGGTGCGGCGGCTGCCGGCACGGGCTTTCGCCGGACGCGTCGAACCCGTACGGTGTCCGACGGACTTCCCGGCGGTCGAGCCGGGTGGGCGGGAGGTGCGAGGTGCGCGGACGAGTCTGCCTGATCGGTGTCGGCCTGCTGGTGCTCGCCGGCTGCGCCGAGGAGGCCGACACACCGCAGCCGGTCGGGCCGGCCCCGAAGGTGGTCCGGTTGCCGGCGTCGGCTGCCGGCGGTGCCTGCCGGTTGTTGGAGTATCCGGCGGTCGAGGAGGCCATCGGCACCCGGTTCGAGGTGGCGGCGGCCAGCCGGCACGGCAGGACCGACACCTGCGTACTGCGCGGCGAGGCGGAGGCCCGGCCCGAACTGGCGCTCTCGGTGACGCCGACCACGGCCGACGCCGCGATCTTCACCGACGAGGTGGTGCCGAGCGGCGGCAAGACCGTCAAGGGGCTGGGCAAGGCCGCCTATCGCAGCACGACTGCCCCGGCGAAGAGTGCCGGAAGTGCGATCGAGGTGGGTTGGCTCACCGGTAACGGCCGGCTGGTCAGCCTCCGCTTCACCTTCCCGGCCGGGCAGGAGCAGGCCGAGGCCGACGCCCTCGCACCGAAGATGATCGACCTGGCGAAGAAGATCGACGCCAGCAGTCTCTGAGAACGCCGGTGTCAGCCGACGGTCAGTGCGCGGCGACGAAGACCCGGGAGGCGACCTCCCGGGGCAGGCGTACCTTGTCGCCGGAGCGGTCGATCGTCACCCCGTCCCGCTCCTGGGCCACGGTCACCATCGCGCCCGGGTCGACGCCGGCGGCGTGCAACTGCCGCAGCACGTCGCCGTCCTTCTGGACGCTCTCGCAGATCCGCCGGACCACCACCGGGCCGCTCAGGCCGGGGAAGGCGAGGTTCCGCTCACCTTCGGTGACTGTTTCGACCATTACGTCCGGATTGGCGCTGAACGCCTCCAGCCCCGGAATCGGGTTGCCGTACGGCGACCGGGTCGGGCGGTCGAGCAGTTCGTAGACCTTCTTCTCCACCGAGTCGCTCATCACGTGCTCCCAGCGGCAGGCCTCGTCGTGGGCCTCCTCGTAGGGCATCCCGATCACGTTGACGAGCAGCAGCTCGGCGAGCCGGTGCTTGCGCATCACGGAGATCGCCTGCGTCCGGCCGAGCGCGGTGAGCTGGAGGTGGCGGTCGTCCTCGACGGTCAGCAGGCCGTCGCGCTCCATCCGGGCCACGGTCTGACTGACGGTCGGACCACTCTGGCGCAGCCGCTCGGCGATCCGGGCACGCAGCGGCGGCACCCCCTCCTCTTCCAGCTCGAGGATGGTGCGGAGATACATCTCGGTGGTGTCGACTAGATCGTTGATCTTAATCACCATCCCCGGTCACTCTTGGTGAGGTACACGAACCCCGAGGTGGTGTCGACTAGGTCGTTCACGTCAGTGGTCCTCCCGGTCACGATGGTACCTCGGGACACCGATATTCAGTGCCGCCGAACCGGCGGTTGTGTACCGGATGGTGTTGACTGGAGGCCGTGTCCGTACCGGATGACCTTCTCGTCGACCCGACCGGGCTCGCCGCCGCACTGGCCTCGGCCGAGCCGCCGACCGTACTCGACGTCCGCTGGCGGCTCGTCGGGCCGCCCGGCCGCACCGACTACCTGGCCGGGCACCTGCCCGGCGCGGTCTTCGTCGACCTGGACACCGAGCTGTCCGGGCCGCCCGGTGAGGGCGGCCGGCACCCGCTGCCGGACCCGGCTGCGTTGCAGCGGGTACTCCGCGCGGCCGGCGTCCGGACCGGCGAGCCGGTGGTGGTCTACGACGGCGGCGACGGGATGGCGGCGGCCCGGGCCTGGTGGACGCTGCGCTGGGCCGGACACGCCGAGGTCCGGGTACTCGACGGCGGCTTCCCGGCCTGGACGGCGGCGGGGCTGCCGGTCAGCACCGGGCCGCCGTCGTCCCGCACGGGGGACCTGACGGTACGCCCCGGCGGGATGCCGGTGCTGGACGCCGGCTCGGCGGCCGAGGTGGCGGCCGGCGGAGTCCTGGTCGACGTCCGGGCCGCGGCCCGCTACCGGGGCGAGACCGAGCCGGTCGACCCGGTCGCCGGACACATTCCCGGCGCGGTGAACGTGCCGGCCACCGATTACGTCGGCACGGACGGCCGGCTACCCGCCGCCGAGACGCTGCGGGCCCGGTTCGCCGAGGCGGGCGTCCGGCCCGGGGTACGGGTCGGCGCGTACTGCGGATCCGGGGTGACCGCCGCGCAGGCGGTACTCGCCCTGCACCGGGCCGGTTGTCCCGGGGCGGCCCTCTACGTCGGCTCGTGGAGCAACTGGATCACCGATCCCGATCGGCCGGTCGCGCTCGGCGCCGATCCGGGCGATCCGGCCCCGGCCCGCCGGTAGCCGCAGGTCGGAGACCGGGACGGTGGCCGGGGCAGCCGACCGAACCCCGGGCCGTAACCGGCTGCCGGTCGCACCGGCGGCGCGCGGCGCTCCGGTACGCGATCACGGCCCGTCGGTGTGCGCCGTGCGACGATGAGCGACATGTCGGACGACACGGTGGTGGTCTGGGACGAGAGTCTGCTGGCGTACGACCTGGGCGACCATCCACTCGATCCGGTACGGGTGGAACTGACCGTGGCCCTGGCCCGGGAACTCGGCGTGCTGGACCGCCCCGGCGTGCGTCTGGTCGCGCCCTCCCCGGCCGACGACGCGGCCCTGGCCCGGGTGCACCGGCCGGACTACCTCGACGCCGTGCGGGCGGCGCCGAGTGACCCGCTCTTCTCCGGGTACGGCCTCGGCACACCGGACAATCCGATCTTCGACGGGATGCACGAGGCGAGTGCCCTGGTGGCCGGGGCGAGCCTGGCGGCGGCCGAGGCGGTCTGGCGGGGCGAGGCCCGGCGGGCGGTGAACGTGGCCGGTGGGCTGCACCACGCGATGCCGAGCCGGGCGGCCGGGTTCTGTGTCTACAACGACCCGGCGGTGGCCATCGCCCGGCTGCTTGACCTGGGCGCCGAGCGGGTGGCCTACGTGGACGTCGACGTGCACCACGGTGACGGCGTGCAGGAGGTCTTCTACACCGATCCCCGGGTGTTGACGGTCAGCCTGCACGAGACGCCGCTGGCCCTCTTTCCGGGCACGGGCTTCTCCGACGAGACCGGAGGTCCGGGCGCCGAGGGGAGCGCCGTCAACCTGCCACTGCCCCCCGGTACCGGTGACGCGGGTTGGCTGCGCGGCTTCCACGCCACGGTCCCGGCGCTGCTGCGCGCCTTCCGGCCGCAGATCCTGGTCACCCAGTGTGGTGCGGACAGCCACCGGCTCGATCCGCTGGCGGACCTGCGGCTGAGCGTGGACGGGCAGCGGGCGAGCTATCTGGCGTTGCGGGCGCTGGCCGACGAGCTCTGCGAGGGCCGCTGGGTGGCTACCGGCGGCGGCGGTTACGCGCTGGTCGAGGTGGTGCCCCGGGCCTGGACGCACCTGCTCGCGGTGGCCACCGGCGAGCCGGTCGCGCCGGACGCGCTCACCCCGCCGGCCTGGCGGGCGCTGGCCAGGGACCGCCGCCCGGAGCGTGAGGTGCCGCTGCGGATGACCGACGAGGCGGACGGCTCGTACGAGCCGTGGCAGCCGAGCGGCGAGCCGGACGCGGTCGACCGGGCGATCATGGCGACCCGCAAGGCGGTCTTCCCGCTGCACGATCTCGACCCGCAGGATCCGGCGCTCTGAGCCGGGCGGCGCCACGGCCGACGCGCCCCTCGCCAGGCTGTCGCAAAATCGTCTCGAATTAGTCTTGAAACTGTCTCGTTATGACACGTGCCGGGCCGGGTCGGCGGCCCGCAGGTGCCGGTAGAGGGTGGCCCGGGAGACGCCCAGCCCGGCCGCGATCTGGTCCACCGTGTACAGCCCGGCGTCGTGCATGGCACGGGCCGTGCGTACCTGTTCCGGGTCGAGTCCGGGTGGCCGTCCCGCCCGCCGCCGCCGGCCCGGCCGGACCCGCTCCGGACCGGCCGCCCGGCCCGCCGGGCCGCTCTCCCGACCGTCCTGCCGGCCCAGGGCTGTGCCGTCCTGCCGGCCCAGGGCTGTGCCGTCCTGCCGGTCGCCTGTGGCGCCGTCCTGTCGGTCTCCGGCGGGGCCGTCCCGGCGGCCGCCCGGCGGGCCGTCGGGAGGAGCCGGCTCGCTCCGGGTCGACGGCCGGGCCGACTGCGACCGAACCCCGCCGGGCGGTGGCGCCGGCTCGGCGAGGAGCCGGACCGCCCCGTCGAGCAGCGCGGCCCGCAGTTCCCCGTCCGGCACCTCGGCGAAGAACACGATCGGGTCGCCGAGCATCCCGGTCGCCTGGATGGCCCGGATCCGTTCCGCCCGGGTCGCACCCGGACCGGCGACCAGGTCGTACGCCCGGGTGGCGAGGCGCATGATCCGGGCGTACGTGCTGCCCCGGGCGAGCAGGGTCATGTCGTGGTAGAGCGTCCCCAGCGGGCGGCGGTGTCGTAGCAGGGTGTCGAGCCAGCCCTCGAGCGCCGCCCAGCGGGCCGCCGGCCAGGGCAGCCGGGCCGCCCGGTCCAGCGCCGCCTCCAGGTCCGAGACGAGGGGCTCGGCCAGCGCTACCAGCAGGTGTTCCTTGCTGGGGAAGTGGTAGAGGATGCCCGCCTTGGTCAGGTCGAGCCGTTCGGCGATCTGCCGCAGCGAGGTGCGCTGGTAGCCCTGGGCGCCGAACAGGTCCAGCGCGGTACGCAGGATCCGGCTCCGGGTGTCTGGCACGGGCGGACGGTCCATCCGGCCAGCGTACCGGCCACTGACCGATGATCAGGCATCTGTGACCGTCGTCCTACCATCGGTCAGTACACTGAGGGCGAGACAACCTCTGCGGATCGACGGTGGTCGGAAGCGGTGGGCGGACCATCGCCGGGCACCCCACGGTCCACGGGTCATTCGACAACTGACAGGGCAATCGGCGACTAGCAAGGGAGGGCCATGACCGCGATCTCGGTGGCCGGCCTGGTGAAGACCTTCGGGACCACCCGCGCGTTGGACGAGCTGGACCTGACCGTCCGGTCCGGCGAGGTGCACGGGTTCCTCGGGCCGAACGGTGCCGGCAAGTCCACCACCATCCGGATCCTGCTCGGCCTGCTCCGCAAGGACGCGGGCGAGGTCGGGGTACTCGGCGGTGATCCCTGGCGGGACGCCGTGTCGCTGCACCGCCGGCTGGCGTACGTGCCCGGCGACGTCAACCTCTGGCCCAACCTCTCCGGCGGCGAGGCGATCGACCTCTTCGGCGCGCTGCGCGGCGGCCTGGACCGGGCCCGCCGGGACGAGCTGTTGCAGCGGTTCGACCTGGACCCGACCAAGAAGTGCCGGACCTACTCCAAGGGCAACCGGCAGAAGGTGGCCATCGTGGCCGCGTTCGCCTCCGACGTGGAACTGCTGATCCTCGACGAGCCGACCTCGGGGCTGGACCCGTTGATGGAGGCGGTGTTCCGGGAGTACGTCGCCGAACTGCGCGACGCCGGCAGGACCGTGCTGCTCTCCAGCCACGTGATGTCCGAGGTGGAGGCGCTCTGCGACCGGGTCAGCATCATCCGGGCCGGCCGTACCGTCGAGTCCGGCACCCTGGCCGAGCTGCGGCACCTGACCCGGACCCCGATGACGGTGCAGACCGAGCGCCCGGTGGACGGCCTCGCCGACCTCGCCGGGGTGCACGAGGTGACCGTCTCCGGCGACACCACCCGGTTCGAGGTCGAGGCCGGCACGCTCGACCCGGTGCTGGCCCACCTCGCCCGGTTCGGGGTACGGACCCTGACCAGTACGCCGCCGACGCTGGAGGAGCTGTTCATGCGGCACTACGGCGACGCCGGCGAGGCCACCACCGCCCGGCCTGCGGTGCCGGCGGCCGTCCGATGAGCGCCTTCACCGGCACCGCCCGGCTGACCCGGCTGGCCCTGCGCCGGGACCGGGTGAAGCTGCTGGTCTGGGCGCTGGCGGTGCCCGGGGTCACCGTGGCGGTGGCGCAGAGCGTCGCCGGCCTCTACGGCACCGAGGCCGACCGGATCGGCTACGCCACCACCAGTGCCGCGAGCGTGGTCGCGCGGGCGTTCAACGGGCCGGTCTCGGGGCCGAGCCTCGGGTCGGTGGTCACCGCCGAGTCGTACACCATGCTGGCCCTGCTCGCCGCGTTGCTCAGCACCTTCGCGGTGGTCCGGCACACCCGGCAGAACGAGGAGACCGGCCGGGCGGAGCTGCTCGGCTCGGCGGTGGTCGGCCGGCACGCCCCGCTCACCGCCGCCCTGCTCGTCACGGTCGCGGCGAACCTGCTCAGCGGGGCGCTGCTGGCGCTGGCACTCGTCGCCGTCGACCTGCCGGTGGCCGGCTCGTTCGCCCTCGGCGCGGCGATCGCCGGCATCGGGGTGGCGTTCGCGGCGGTGGCCGCGGTGACCGCCCAGCTCTCCGGTACGGCGCGCGGCGCGAACGGCATGGCGGCGGCCTTCGTCGGGCTCGCCTTCCTGCTCAGGGCCGCCGGGGACGCCTGGGGGACCGTCACCGCCGACGGGATGCGGGTGGTCAGCGCCTGGCCGTCCTGGCTCTCCCCGTTCGGCTGGGCCAACCAGGTCAAGGCGTTCGACGGCAACCGCTGGCCGGTGCTCGCCCTGACCGTCGGGTTCGCGCTGCTCGCCGTCGGCGGCGCGTTCGTGTTGACCGCCCACCGCGACCTCGGCAGCGGGGTGCTGGCGGTCCGCCGGGGGCCGGCGACGGCAGCCCGGGGCCTGCTCCGGCCGAGCGGCCTGGCCTGGCGGTTGCAGCGCGGCGTGGTGCTGGGCTGGACGGTGGGCGTCGTGGTGATGGGACTGTCGATGGGCTCCGTCGGCGACGAGGTGGACGACCTGGTCGGCGAGAACGAGGCAGCCAGCGAGCTGATCGCCCAACTCGGCGGCAGCGACAGGCTGATCGACGCGTTCCTCGGCACCATGATGGCGATGTTCGCGCTCGCGGTGGCCGGCTTCGCGGTGCAGGCGGTACTCCGGCTGCGGTCCGAGGAGGCGGCCGGAACCCTGGAGGGGGTACTCGCCACCGCCGTCAGCCGGCCCCGCTGGCTGCTCGGCCACCTGCTCTGGGCCGCGCTCGGCACGGTCGTGCTGCTGGCGCTGGCCGGCGCGAGTACCGGGGTCGGTTACGGCCTGGTCAGCGGCGACGTGCTCGGCGAGACGGCCCGGCTCACCGTGGCCGGCCTGGTGCAGGCACCGGCGGCACTGGTCCTGGCCGGTCTGGTGGTGCTGCTGTTCGGGCTGCTGCCCCGGCTGTCGGTGGCGCTGTCCTGGTCGGTGTTCCTGCTCTGCGTGCTGCTGGGCCAGCTCGGTGCGCTGCTGGAGCTTCCGCAGCCGGTGCTGAACCTGTCGCCGTTCACCCATCTGCCGGCGGTGCCGGCCGCCGACCCGAGCGGCACGCCGCTTGTGGTGCTGCTCGCCGTCGCGGTCGCGCTGACCGGGCTCGGCCTGGCCGGCTTCCGCCGCCGGGACCTGTCGATCGGCTAGCGTCCGTCGGCTGAGCCTCTCACCCGGCTGAGTTTCCCGATCCGCCGGGACCTGTCGGTCCGCATTGCCCGGCCGACGCGCGAGCCCTCGCCCCTGTCGAACCAGGTGGCGAGGGCTCCGCGCGTCGTACGGGTCAGCTCGCGTACGCCTCCAGGCGGTCGGCCCGGGACGGGTGGCGCAACTTGAGCAGGGTGACCTTCTCGATCTGCCGGATCCGCTCCCGGGAGAGCCCGAACTCCCGGCCCACCTCGTCCAGGGTGCGCTGCCGGCCGTCGTCCAGGCCGAAGCGGAGCCGGATCACGGCCTGCTCGCGGTGCGAGAGGGTGGCGAGCACGATCTCCACCTCGTTGCGCAGCATGCCCGCCGAGACCGCGTCACCGGGCTCCTCCCGGGGGTCGACGGCGGCGACGAAGTCACCGAGGGCGCTCTCACCGTCCTCGCCGACCGCCTGGTCGAGGCTGACCGGCTCCCGGTCGTACGAGATCAGTTCGATGACCTGGAACTCCGGTACGCCGAGCGCGGCGGCGACCTCGGCCACACCCGGCTCCCGGCCGAGCTGGGTGGCCAGGTCGCGTCGGGTCCGGACCATCCGGTTGACCTGCTCGACCATGTGCACCGGGATGCGGATGGTGCGGGCCTGGTCGGCCATGGCCCGGGTGATCGCCTGCCGGATCCACCAGGTGGCGTAGGTGGAGAACTTGTAGCCCTTGGTGTAGTCGAACTTCTCGACGGCGCGGATCAGGCCGAGGTTGCCCTCCTGGATCAGGTCGAGGAAGGCCATCCCCCGCCCGGTGTACCGCTTGGCGATGCTGACCACCAGCCGCAGGTTCGCCTCCAGCAGGTGGTTCTTCGCGGCCCGCCCCTGGGCGGCGATGATCTCCAGATCCGCGCGCAGCTCCGCCGGCAACTCGCCCCGGGTGTCGGTGTTCAGCTTCTCCTCGGCGTAGAGCCCCGCCTCGATCCGCCGGGCCAGGTCCACCTCCTGGACGGCGGTGAGCAGCTTGGTCCGGCCGATACCGTTCAGGTAGGCCCGGACCAGGTCCGCCGAGGCGCCGCGCTCGTCGGTGGCGTCGAGGTCGACCACGACCTGCCCACCGTCCCCCGCCGGCTCGCTCTCGGCGCCGGCCGCGCCGGCCGGGTGAGTGTGGCTCTCGCTGTGCTGCAGGACCATCATCTGTCGCCTCCCCGCTTCGACAATGTGGCGCGTCCCAGCGGACAATCGCGCTGGTGACACATAGCTTGGCCGGTAGGGCGTGAAGCCGAGGTGAGGAGAGCGTCCGGTTGGCATGAAACCGGGAGGCTGTCCGGGATGGTTCGTCCCGGTTTCCTGCCCTTGATCCGATAGATCATCTGCCCGGGCCGGTCGGCCGACGACCAATCGGTAGTCGGGCCGGGTCAGCCGTCAGCCGTCAGCCGGTCGGCCGGTCGGCCGGTCGACCGGACCCGGCTCGGCCCGGCAGCGCGAAGGTGTGCGGTGCCGGGCGGTACTTGCCGATGGCGGTTACCGTGCGAGACGGGATCGAGATCGACGACGGATGGAGGACGTGGTGGTCTTCAAGCGGTTGATGCAGGCGATGGGTGTCGGCGGTCCGTCGGTCGAGACGGTGCTGAGCAACCCGAACTGCCGGCCAGGCGGTCATCTGGAGGGCCAGATCCACGTTGCCGGCGGCGACCACCCGGTGGACGTCGAGTACGTCGCACTCGGCCTGGTGACCCGGGTCGAGGTGGAGAGCGGTGACAGTGAGTACAACACCACCCAGGAGTTCCAGCGGCAGCGGGTGACCGGCCCGTTCCGGTTGGAGAGCGGCCAGCGCCACGACATCCCGTTCCGCTTCGAGGTGCCGTGGGAGACGCCGCTGACCGAGATCAGCGGTCACCACCTGCACGGGATGACCATGGGACTGCGTACCGAGTTGGAGATCGCCCGGGCGGTGGACAAGGGCGACCTGGACCCGGTGGCGGTGTACCCGTTGCCGACCCAGGAGCGGGTCCTCGACGCCCTGCTCCAGCTCGGCTTCCGGTTCAGCCGGGCCGACGTCGAGCGTGGCCACATCTACGGCGTACAGCAGAGCCTGCCGTTCTACCAGGAGATCGAGTTCTACCCCGGCCCGCAGTACGCCCGGGCGATCAACCAGCTCGAGCTGACCTTCGTGGCCACACCGCAGCAGTTGCAGATCGTGCTGGAGATCGACAAGCGGGGCGGCCTCTTCACCGAGGGGCGTGACGCGTTCGGCCGGTTCGTCGTCGACCACGCCACGGTGGACCGGACCGACTGGGTCCGTCAGCTCGACGGCTGGCTGCGCCAGTCGATGCAGAAGCGCGGCCTCTTCTTCTGACCTGTTCCGCGTTCTTCCGAGCTGTTCCACGCCGCCGGGGCGGGGCGGCTCACAGCTCCAGGAGCACGGTGCGCGGGCCGACGTTGACGCTCTCCACCAGCATGTGCGCCTGGAACCGGCCGGTCTCGACCTTCGCGCCCCGGTCCCGCAGCGCCTCGACGAACGCGGTCACCAGCGGTTCGGCCAGCTCGGCCGGGGCCGCCGCGCCCCAACTGGGCCGGCGGCCCTTGCGGGCGTCGCCGTACAGGGTGAACTGGCTGACCACCAGCAGCGGTGCCCCGACCTCGGCGGCGGACCGCTCGCCGTCCAGGATGCGCAGCTCGTGCACCTTGCGGGCCATCGTCGAGGCGGTGACCGCGGTGTCGGAGCGGGTCACCCCGAGCAGCACCAGCAACCCGTCGGAGACCGCCCCGACCACCTCGCCGTCGACAGTCACGCTGGCCCGGCTGACCGTCTGCACCACCGCCCGCACGGCGGTCAGTCTGCCACGGGTGCGAGGACGCCGCGTTCCACCAGGTGCGCGACGATCGGCCCGGCCGCGTCGGCAAGATCCTCCGCGGGTACGTCGTGCGCCAGCGCCAGCACCGCGAGCTGCTCGCGCAGCGGCACCTGGCCGTTGGCCCCGCCGACCAGGGCGAGCACCAGCGGATCCACCTCCTCGGTCCAGCGCAGCCCGTGCGACTGGGCCAGCACCTGCCGGTCCACCACCCAGCCGTCGGAGCCCATCGACGCCTCCTGGCGCAGTTTCAGCCCGTCGACCGCCCGGAAGCGGGTGGCCAGCAGCGCGTCGTCGTCCCGGCTGCGCAGCCAGTCCTGCCGGTCGAACCAGGCCGCGATCTGCTCCCCCATCGGCGGCTGTACGGCCTGCCGCAGGTCCTCGACCCGTACCACCGGGTCGGCGTGCCCACCCTGGCGCAGGCTCACCACGCCGAAGCCGACCGCCTCCACCTTCTGCGCGTCGAACCAGTCCAGCCAGGCGGCCACCCGGTGCGGGTCGGCCGCCTCGCTGGCGTCGGCGAGCCACAGGTCGACGTACGCCATCGGGTCGGCGACCTCGCGTTGGACGACCCAGGCGTCCAGGCCGGTACCGGCGAACCAGCCGGCCACCCGCTCGCCCCAGTCCTCCCCGGTCACGTGCAGCCAGTTGGCCAGGTACTGCATGGTGCCGCCCTCGGTGAGCAGCCCCGGTGCGGCTGCGGCCAGCTCGGCGGCGATCCCGTCACCGACCCGGCCCGAGTCCCGGTAGCTGTGCGTGGTGGTGCCCGGCCCGACCACGAACGGCGGATTGCTCACCACCAGGTCGAAGCGGCGGCCGGCCACCGGACCGACCAGGTCACCCTTGAGCAGTTCCCAGTGGTGGCCGTTCAGCGCGGCGGTGGTCGCGGCGAACCGCAGTGACCGGTCGGAGACATCGGTGGCGGTCACCGAGCGGGCGTGTTCGGCCAGGTGCAGAGCCTGCACACCGCTGCCGGTGCCGAGGTCGAGGGCGGTGCCGACCGGCCGTCGGACGGTCGCCCCGACCAGGGTGGTGGTCGCCCCGCCGATCCCGAGCACGTGGTCGGCGGCGAGCGGCTGGCCCGGCCGGGCGCTCGCCGGCACGTCGGAGAGAATCCACCAGGAGTCGCCGTACGGCTCCAGGTCGATGCCCTGGCGGAAGCCGTCGCCGACCCGTTCGAGCAGCCCTCCGGCGAGCGCCTCGGCGAGTGGCAGCGGGGCGAAGGCGGCCCGTACCGCCGGCTCCGGCTCGGTCTGGGCGCAGACGAAGAGCCGGATCAGGGTGGCGAGCGGGTCGCGGTCGTCGGTGGCCCGCAGCGCCGCCCGGAAGTCGTTGCGGGCCAGGCCGCTGGTGGCCGCCGGGCCGAGGCGGTCGGCGATGCCGCTCGACGTGTAGCCCGCCCTGGTCAGTGCCGTCCGGACCTGGTCCACCCCAGCCGGGGACAGCAGCATCTCGTTCCCGTCCACGGCGTCCATCCTGCCCGCCGGCCGGGACAGGCCGAGCCGCAACCCCCGCAGTTGAGGGTCCGGAACCATCCCGTCGGGTGTCAGGGGTCCGTGGTGGCGACCCCACCTCACCGTCGGCCGGGTGTTTCCCCAGCTGACGGCGCTGGTGCTGGCATCGGCGCCGGGCCCGTCGGTGCCAAGCCCGTCAGTGCCGGGCCCGTCGGCGCCGACCCGGCTGGAGCCGGATCGGCGATCGCCGCCGGATCTCCGGGTGCGGGGGCCGGTTGCTCGGGTGAGCGGGTCGGCAACCGGCGGCGGCGGGCCAGCCGGAGCACCACGACGGCGTACCCGGCGTGCACCAGCAGGCTCACCACCAACATCTCCCAGGGGCCGTCCGCGGCCGTCTCATCGCTGCCGAGCTGTCCCAGGGCCGCCGCGCCGGCGAACGAGACCAGGTTGTTCACGACGTGCAGCGCGACCGCCGCCTCCAAGCCGCCGGTCCGGATGGTCAGCCAGCCGAGTACGCCGCCCGCCACCGCCAGGTCGGCGAAGCCCCATCCGGTGCCCCAGCCGTGGGCCGAGGCGAAGAGCAGGGCCTGGAGGGCGACCGCCGGCCACGGTGTGCGGAGGAACGCCCCGACGGCCTGCAACAGCCAACCCCGGAAGAGGTACTCCTCGGCGGCGGCCTGCAACGGCACCAGTAGGAGCAGCAGGGCCAGTGCGCCGAGGAAACCGGCCCAGCCCGGCCAACCGGTGTCGGCGGCCCCGGCGTCGCCGTCCGCGCTGCCGGTCAGGGCGAGCAGTCCGAAGCTGCCGGCCAGCAACAGCAGCACCGCCGGTATGGAGACCAGGGCACACCAGCCGAGCCAGCGCCAGCGCAGCCGGCCGAGTACCGAGGAGACCGTGCCGGCCGGACGGGCCTGCACCCAGCGGGCCGCGAGGAGTACGAACGGCAGGGCGGCGCCGATCGAGGCCAGCAGCAGTACGAGGTCGCCGAGCGCGCCCAGTGCCGGCAGGCCGTCCGGACCGGTCGGACGTCCGGTGGCGGTGGCGATCGCGGTGCCGATCCCGATCAGCAGGCAGAGCACCAGGAAGGTGCCGCCGAGGACCAGCAGGCTGCCGAGCAGCGGGCGCCACCAGCGGTGTCGTTCGGTGCGGGCCAGCCGGTGGTAGGAGGTGCCGGGCGGGGCTGCGGTCGTCATGGGACAAGCGTGCCGTCCCGGTGCCACCCGGACGTACCGGTGGCGGGGGTGGCCGGTGGGGAGGGTGGCCGGTGGCGGGCCGCGGGTGATGTGCCCGCGGCCCGCCCATGCCGACCGCGCCGGACCAACCGATACGTCGGCAGGGCAGTCACAACAGCCCCGGCAGGTGCGTCAGCGGCATCGGTGCGTCAAGCGTGTCGGTGCGTCAGAACGTGACGTCCGAGCAGCCGTAGAAGGTCTCCGTGCTGTCGGACCGGGTCCACACCGAGTAGATGATGTGGTGGCCGCTCTTGCCGGACGGCAGCCGGCCGGTCCAGTAGTAGTGACCGTCGTTGCTGCCCACGTTGCCCCGCTGCGGCGGGTTGGTGGCGGAGGAGAACGGCGTCGGCTCCAGGTCGCTCCAGGCCAGCGGGCGGGTGGGGCTCCAGCTGTTCCGGGTGACGTACAGGTCGAACCGGCCCGGGTGTGCGGCCCAGTTGCTGTACCGGAACTCGATGCTGGCGCCCGAGCTGACCTGCGCCTTCGGGAAGTCGGCACGGGCCAGGTCCCAGCCCCGGAAGGTGGCGTTGCCGCCGCTGCACAGCTGGCCGTCCGGGATGAAGCCCTGGGTCCGGCCGGCGCCGTCCGAGCGGAGCACGCTGAACCAGTTGTAGAGCGGGGAGACGCCGCTCACGTTGGCCGCGGCGACGCAGCCGGGGTTCTGGTTCACGATGTTGCCCTGCGGGGTCAGGCCGTCGCGGTAGCAGGCGTACGTCCGGCTCGCCGGGACCATCAGCGCACCGTGTGCGTTGGCCGGGTTCGGCGAGATGACCGCCAGGAGTCCGCCGGCCAGTACGGCGGTGACACCGACGACCGTCAGTCTGCGCAGGAGTTTCACGAGTTGATCCCTTCTGTTCGACCGCTGCCGGCGGGAGTTCGTCGTCGGGCGGCGCGGTCGGGCGACTCCGGTGGGGCGTGCGGGGCGTGGTGGTGGCATCTCGTCACACCCGGTCACCGGATACTGGGTTTAGCCCGGATCCCACACACGCAGCACGGTTGCCCCCGTACTGCGGCGATATGCTCCATTGGAGCACGACCGGCCGGCTCAATCAATAGATGGCGATAGATATCGGACGTGCGGAATAATCCTGCATGTCCGTTCGGTGCAGGCGACGGGCGGGCGGTCGGGTCAGGCCGGTCGGGTCAGGCTCGGGGTCGGGCCCAGCCTCAGGGTCGGGCCCAGCGTCAGGGGCGCGCCCAGCCTCAGGTTCAGGGTCAGTCCAGTCGGAAGTCGGCGAAGTCGAAGCCCGGCGCCACCACGCAGCTCACCAGGACCGGCTGGTCGCCCGCCGGCTCGGCCGACTGCCAGACACCGCCGGGGACCACCGCCTGCGGCCGCTCACCGGCGGCCACGTCCGGGCCGAGCCGGATCTCGGCCGGCGTCGTCGCCGGCACCTCGGCCGCGCCGCCGAGCCGGAGTCGCAGCGGACCGCCCGAGTGCCACAGCCACAGCTCGTCCGAGCGGACGACGTGCCAACGGGACCGCTCTCCGGGCTGCAGCAGGAAGTAGATCGCGGTCGCGGCGGCGCGCGGGCCGGCGTACCCGTCGGGGGTGAAGGCGTGTGCCGAGCGCCAGGTCTCGCGGAACCAGCCGCCCTCCGGATGTGGCGCCAGGTCGAGTTGCTCGGCGGTCGGGGGTCGGTTGGGCGTCGTCACGGTTCACTCCGGTCGTCGGGGCAGGTGGGAAGCCTACCGGGCCGGCAGGGGGCGGGCGCGGGGCGACGGCGGCGACGCTGCCCGGTGCCGGTACGGGAAAAGCCGGCTGTGTGCTTCTCGGAAAATGGGGCCCGTCGCTCGACCAGTACCTCTTCGTCGGACTCGTGGTGGGCAGTTATTCCGGTCGGCCAGTTCATGTCAACGTAAAGTCAGGTCGCCTCCGAATGGCAGGTCCAGCTATTTCTTGACAGGCGATCGAGAAATTGTGGAGGATCGATCTGCGCGCTGCTGGCGGTGCGTACACGGGGGAATCTGGGATCAGCTGTGCCGCTTCGAGCCGAGCCAAACCGCGGCGGGTTCCCCTGTCACCGTGTCCCGTGCCGAAATGGCACCGTCCGACCTGGTGGAGGGAACCCGAGCATGAGTCATCGACGCGGGGCCACGACCCGTCGACGCGCCGCCGTGCTGCTGGCACTGGCGGCGACCTGCCTCTCCGCGCTGGTGCACGGCCGAGCGGCGGGCGCCCAGGTGCCGGTGGCGGCCCGAGCCGGGACCGGGACCGGCCTGACGGCCACGTTGCTGCCCGGTCCCGAACGGGCCGACCGGTCCCGGCTGGCGGTTGACTGGACGGGCGACGCAGGCGTACACCTGCGGGTCAGCCTGGCCACCACGGAGCGCACCTCCCGGCTGCTGGTCGCCGACCACGCTCTCTCCGCCGGGGTGAACCTGCTCAATCTGGCGCTCCCGGCGGAGGCGGCGGGGACGTTGCGGATGGAGGTACGCGGCAGTTCCGGACCGCCTCTGCGCATCCTGACCGAGGACCTCGCCGCGCTGCGTGCCGAATCCGCCTTCGCCTGGCGATCGGGCGTCTCCGCCGCGCTCCCGGGCTTGATGGTGGGCGGCTCCTTCGACCAGGCCGGTGCCGTGTCGGCCAACGACGTCGCCCGGTGGGACGGCGGCACCTGGTCGGCGTTCGCCGGCCCTGGCGGCGACGGAACCGACAGCCAGGTCAGTGCCATGACGGTCTTCAACGGAGACCTGATCGCGGGCGGCGCTTTCGTCTACGCGGGCGGGAAGCTCGTCCGGGGCATCGCCCGCTGGGACGGCACGGACTGGCAGCCGCTGACCGGCTCCGCCGGCACCGGTGTGATGAGCTACCTGCTGGACTTCGTCAGCAGCCTCCAGGTCTTCAACGGCAGCCTGATCGTCGGCGGCCAGTTCCTCAACGCCGGCGGCCTGCCGGCCAACCACATCGCGCGCTGGGACGGCACCGAGTGGCACACCCTGACCGGACCGTCCGGTACCGGGGTGGACAGCGCCGCCGTCTGGGACCTGACCGTCCACAACGGTGCCCTGATCGCCGGCGGCGGCTTCACCGAGGCGGGCGGTCTGCCGGCCAGCCGGATCGCCCGGTGGGACGGCAGTTCCTGGTCGGCGCTGGCCGGTGGCATCAACCCCGGCGAACTCAACGGCTCGGTCACGTCGCTGGAGAACTACAACGGCGATCTGGTCGCGGCGGGCTCCTTCGACACCGCGGACGGTGTGCAGGTGAACAACATCGCCCGGTGGAACGGCAACGCCTGGTCGGCGCTGACCGGGCCGTCCGGCACCGGCCTGTCCAGCTCGGTCCGGGACATGGCGGTCTACCAGGGAACGCTCGTGGTCGGCGGGGAGTTCACCCACGCCGGTCCGCTCGCGGTGAACCACGTCGCGCGGTGGAACGGCAGCGCGTGGTCGGCGTTCACCACCGCACCCGGTACGACCCTGAACAGCACCGTCTACGCGGTCACCGTGCACTACGGCGAGCTGGTCGTCGGTGGCGGGTTCACCCAGGCGCTCGGCTCGCCCACCGACTATCTCGCCCGGTGGACCGGCACCGGCTGGGCGAGCCTTCCGGGCGGCGCCCCGAACGGTTGGGTGACCGAGTTGTTCAGCCTCTAGGTGTGGCGCCGCGGCCGGAACGCCCACGCCGAAACCCACGGCCGCCCGGCCAGTCCGGAAGCCGCGACGAGTGCCGGTGCGGGACCTCGGACGACCGGGTGGGTGCGATACCACGTCCCCGCCCGGTCATCCCGGCTGGTCCCTGGTCACCCCCGGCCGGTCCCTGGGCGAGTGCCGTTCGGGTCAGCGGTCAGAGCCCCGCCGCCTCGTCGTAACGGCGGCGCAGGCTGGCCATCTCGTTCTCGTCCAGCGACTCCTTGAGCGCCAGTTCCTCGTACTTGTCCGGGAACATCTCCCGCAGCCGGTCGACGAACCGTACGTTCTCGGTCGCCTCGACCACCTGGATGCCCGGCGGTTCGGTGGCCATGTCCACGATCACCGGGCCGGCCAGCTTGACCGCCCAGTCCCACGGGCGCTTCTGCTCGGCGACGCCGCAGAGGTGGAAGCCGTAGACCGTCTTCACCTCGGCCAGGGTGCTGACCTCGCCCGGTTCGAAGCCGTAGACGTGGACGCCGCAGATGATCGCCGGCTTCTTACCGTCCTTCTCGGCGGTCGCCTGCTGCACGTTGTGGCCGGCGTGCTGGTGCTGCCCCGGGTCGGCAGACTCCAGGGTGGTACGCAGCCGGGTCATGATCTGCCCGCGCAGATCCGCCGGCTTGGCGTCGGAACCGGCCGTGTTCAGCAGTACGACCGTGCCGGCCGACACCGCCAGCAGGATGACCGCCACCCACACGAAGCGGTTGCGGTACCACCCCGCGAAAATGTTCCGGGTACTCATGATCGTGTCTTCTCTCGTCGCCGGGTTGCTGCTGCGTTGGCATATCTCGTCGGACGCGCCGACCCGGGCTGGGCGGGAGCGTTGCCGTCGTCGGTCGGAATCTGGCCCGGCGAACGCAGCGCGGATCCGGCAGGGTGACTGTGACGTGCTGGCGGCGCGCTGCCGGCGCTGCGGTGCGGTGCTCCCGTGCTGGCCGTTCCCAGTGCGGTTGCCCCCGCACTGCGGCGATATGAACCATTCCAGCACGGCCCGGCCCACCCCGGCAACATCGACGATCCTCAGCGGCGCGCCGGGCCTCGCCCGCACATCCGGCCGCACCGCCGGGACCGGTGGCCTGGCCTCCCTGCCCGGCAACCGGGCCGGGCTCCGCGCGGTCGGGAACTGAGCACGGGCCTTCGGACACGTACCGCCACCGGCGGATGACGGTTAGCGGCGGGCAGGTGCCGGGTGGAGACTGCGGGTTCTTTCGCCGTTCCGGCCAGCCGTCCTGCCCGGAACCCGGTGCCCGGCCGGCGAGCCCGTTTCCGGCGCGGTTCTTCCGATCCCGGTGGAGTTGTTCCGTCGGACGCCGCCGCAGCGTGCGGCCTTTTTCCGTCCTCCTATGCAGTTTTTCCGCGATGGTGCGAGCCGCATCTCCGATGCACAGAACAATGCGTCGGTAAATCGGAACAAGCACGGATTTCTGGTACGTCTTGACGAATCCTCCTCACTTGCACATGATCCCTGAATCGAGGTGATCGGTGGGCGGTCCAGGGCTGTCCGGTAAACGCTGCTCTCGTCGTCACCATTGGAAACCCCGGCCGGCGTGCACCGTCGGGTGTCGCTGTTTGGCGCAGGCAAAGAGGCCGACAATGGCTGGAAGAAAGAGGGCCCCGGATTCCGGTTCCGGTGGGGAATCGTCGGACCGGGGGCGCGTCGCTGCCGGCGCCGCCGTCGCGGGAATAATGCTCGTCGCCGTACTCGCGTTGTCGATGGTATGCATCGTGCTGTTGCTGAAACAGGGGTGCCGTTGGAAGCTGCGGTGCGGCCCGGGGAGTTCTCCTGGGCTCACTGTCAGCAGCGCAGATTCGGGCAATCGGGGCCTGATGGGTTGAAAGGGGGCCTTCCGCTGCAACGGAAGGCCCCGCCCGATTCCGCTGGACCCATGGCAAGGCCGAACCGGGAACCTGTGACCAACTGGCCACGTTTCGTGGAGACCCTACAGTACGTAGCCAAATGGCGACAGGTCACCCTGGCTGGTTTTGCGAATGCACGTGCACAGGAACAGACGAAGCATTTTCGGATTGGTCGGCAGGTTCTTGACGATGCGAATGTTGTCACGACACATAGGGGGTGACCGATTTACCGCCGGATCGCGACCGAGGTTCCGCTTTTTCCGGACTAGCCTCGGCTGCCCACTGATGGGATGATCCGAATTGTCGTTCGAGATCATCCGGATCGGCTGCAACCCTCCCGGACGGGGAATGATCTCAACGGTGGTCTGAACCGCTGGACCCGGCGGGTGACGCAGCACGTCCGTGATGCGTTACCCGCCCCTCGAAAGGCCTGAGCGTGCACGACAACGACCGTCGCCAGCAGCCGCCCCACCACTCGTCGCCCTGACCCGTCCCGCGCACACCCGGGCCGCCGTCGCCGACTGCCCGCAGGGCTGGTTCTGCTTCTACGACCGCACCAGCTACGGCTATCCCCGGGGCAGGCGATCCGACTGCGGCCGGCAGGACCCGGCCGCCTGGGGTTGGCGCTACCGGGTCGAATCCGCGCACTACAACCTCTCCAGCGGGTCGGTGGCGTTCCTCTACAGCGGCAGTCGACTCTTCTCGGTCGGCGCCGCCGCACGGGCTCTCGGCGACGTCGCGCCGTACCGGAACTGGGCCACCCACGTGCACCGGTACTGCTAGGTCCGCCGGCCGCCGGCCGCCGGCGGTCAGCCGCCGGGCGTCGGACCGGAGGGTGCCCGGTGACCGGTTGCCAGGCTCCGGACCGCGCCGGCCAGGAACAACAGCGCCGAGGGCAGGAACGCGACGCCGAGGCCGCCGAGGGCCAGCAGCAGGCCCCAGCCGCCGATCGCGACGGTGGCGACCAGGTCGAGGTACCCGGCCAGGCGTGCCGCGAACCGCTGGGCCAGTGCCGGCAGGGCGGCGGCGAGCACGGGTACGCCGAGCAGCACCAGCGCCGCCGCCGCACCGGAATCGTCGACGGTGAGCGGTGCGAGGACGAGCGCCACCAGCACCGTGATCACCAGCCCTGACCAGCGGACCAGCCGCTGCCCCTCGCCACCCCTACCGGTCAGCACGAGTACGCCGACCGCCAGCACGGCGACGAGCGCACCCGCCGTCGCCGCGAGGATCAACGCCATGGTCCCTCCGATCGGCAGGGGAGGATCCGGATCGACGGCCCGACTCCTGCCGGCACACGGGCGGGAGGTGCCAACCAGGCCGTCCCACCAGATTACCGGCGAGTCGCGACAGTGGTCCGCCGTCGGCCATCCCTCCGACGCCGTGGCCGACGAACCGCTCCGCGAGACCGCTGACGCTGTTGGTCCGCCGCACCTACGCCGGAAGAAGCTCCCGCTCCAGAAGGCGAGCAGTGGCGATCCGCACATGCTTGTCGGTGAACATACGAGCCTTGCGAAGGCTCCAGGACGCCACCCGACCGGCCAGCTGCCCGGGATCAGCCGTCGGAGGAGTGCGGCTCAACCCGGCCGCATACGGCCCGTACGTCCCACGCCCGAACGTCAGTCTGAGCGGAGCGCCCAGCGACTGGAGGAAGTAGGCAAGCTTCTGGATCTCGAGCTCGCTGATACCTTCCCGCACTTCCTGAAGTCGGGCACGGTCGAGATGACGAGCGATTGCGACCAGCAGCATTGCCCGATGAGTGGTCAGGTCAGGTCAGGTCAGGTCGGGGCGGGGCGGGGCGTCGCGTTCGCATCGCACCCGGCGGCGGAGCCCCCTCGGGAGGAAAGACGACGGCGCGGACGTCGGGCATTCGTGCGCAGGCTTGCTCGATGAGGGGACGGACCTCGTTCCACGGCAGTCCACCGTTGCCGCAGCCCAGAGCGGGGATGGCGAGCGACCTGATCCGGTGCTCGCGAACGACTTGGACCAGGGATTCGAGGCCGGGCGCGATGTCCTCCATACGTGCGGCGGCCCGCCAGTGCCGCTTGGTGGGGAAGTTCAGGATGTAACGCCGAGGACCCAGGACGGCGTTGTCGAACGTCCAGACCTCACCCGTACGGACCTCGCCTCGTGCGCAAGCCGCGCGGTACGCGTGGAAGTTTGCCGGATATGCCCGCTTGAATTGCAGAGCAATGCCTTTGCCCATGACGCCGGCCGTGTTGACGGTGTTGACCAGCGCTTCGACGTCGGCAGTGAGCAGGTTGCCGTGACCTTCCTCGATCATTCTCCCCACCCCCGTCCGTATCCGTAGTACCAGGCTGGTCTGACGATGATGCGCTCCGCCAGCGGATGATCACGCAGTATCCCGCCGACCTGTTCCCCCCGCCTGTCGTCGTATATCCCGTTCCATCTGATCACCTGCGTCGACACCCTCTGGTGTACCAGGAACTCCGCCTGACGTCGGCTTCGACGTTGTCGAGGTGTGTGAAGTGGTAGATCCACCGATTCCTCGACGCTTGGTTGACCATGTCGTGGTGCATGGGGGCTGAGATCTCCCGATCCGCCGTCGCCCGAGCGCGACACACGTCCGTCGTCCATCGGAAGCGATGACTGTAACGTGTGATGTCCTCGTCACCAATGAACGCGCCGTCGCACTGCTCACGCGACGATTACGGCATCATCGGACCATGCCACTCTCGCTGCCCATCGGTGCCGAAGCCAACGAACTGCTCCGGCGGGACCCGCTCGCACTGTTGATCGGGATGGTGCTGGACCAGCAGGTCAGCATGGAGAAGGCGTTCGCCGGCCCGTACGAGTTGGTCGAACGGCTCGGGCACGTCCCGGACGCGGCCGAGTTGGCCGACTTCGACCCGGAGGCGCTGACCGCGATCTTCGCCGAGCGGCCCGCCCTGCACCGGTTCCCCAGGGCCATGGCGGCTCGGGTGCAGGAGGTGTGTCGAGCCCTCGTCGAGCGGTACGACGGCGATCCGGGCCGGCTCTGGTCCGGTGCCGAGGACGGCCGGGAACTGCTGAAGCGGATCACCGGGCTGCCCGGCTTCGGCAGGCAGAAGGGGCAGATCTTCCTGGCTCTGCTCGGCAAACGCTTCGGCGTGCAGCCGCCCGGCTGGCGGGAGGCGGCCGGCGACTACGGGCTCGACGGCGTCCACCGTTCCGTCGCGGACGTGGTGGACGAGTCGTCGCTGGCCAAGGTACGCGAGCACAAACAGCAGATGAAGGCCGCCGCCAAGGCCGCCGCCCCGGGCTGAGCCGGCGCACCCGCCGCGCCTCGGCGGGGGTTGGCTCGTTGAGTGAAGAGATCGTCGACACTCAGGGAGCGACGCGGTGGCCCGGAAGGCTCTGGCCGGCGTAGGCCCGGGATCGCGGGCTCTGGTCCGGGTACGCCGCCCCGGACCGCCGCCCCGAACCGGCGGGCCGACGCCGTATGGCTGACACGCCGATCGATCCGCTCCTGCGCACCGAGGCGAGCTCGCAGCGGGCCACCTTTCTGGAACTCTTCCTGGACCTGGTCTTCGTCTTCGCGCTGACCCGGGTATCCCAGCGGCTGGTCGAGGACTTCACCAGCAATCAGCGCATCCTGCTCGCCGAGGCCGGCCAGACTCTGGTGCTCTTCCTGGTGCTCTGGTTCATCTGGGCGTCGACGGCCTGGGCCACCAGCACCCTGGAACCCGAGACGTTGGCGGTGCAGGGCGTCGTGGTGGTGACCGTGGTGTGCAGCATGGTGGTGGCCGTCGCCGTGCCGGAGGGGTTCGGCGACCGGGGCCTGATCTTCGCCGGTGCGTATCTCGCGGTCCAGTTCGGCCGCGTCGGGTTCTTCCTGCTGGCCACGCGGGGCCGGTCCGTCCCGGGCGACCCGGGTACGCCGCGCCGGGTGCTCTTCTGGGCCGGGGTGACCGCCCTGCCGTGGCTCGTCGGCGGCCTGGCCGGTGAGAACGCCCTGCGGGGAGTGCTCTGGAGTGTGGCGGTCGCCGTGGACTACCTCGGCTTCACCCTGGGCTGGCCGACGCCCCGGCTCGGCCGGGCGCACTACGGGGGGCAGCCGTTCGCCGGGGAGCACCTGGCCGAGCGCTACCAGCAGTTCCTGTTGATCGCGCTCGGCGAGCTGATCCTGGTCACCGGGATCAGTTTCAGCAGCACCGAGGGGGCCGCCTTCACCCCGGCCAGGAGCGCCGCGCTCGGGCTGGCGCTGCTGACCACGGTGCTGCTCTGGCGGATCTACTTCTACCGGGCCGGGCACGTACTACCGAACGCGATCATCCAGGCGCGGGATCCGACGCGGCTCGGCCTGGCCGCCGCGTACACGCACCTGGTCATGATCGCCGGCATCGTGCTCACCGGGGTCGGCTTCGAGCTGTCCATCACCCACCCGTTCGGGCACATCGTGCCCGCCTGGCTGATCGCCATCCTGGGCGGTCCAGCGCTCTTCCTGGCCGGTCGGGCCGGCTTCGAGTTCCAGGTGTTCGGTCGGGTCTCCTGGACCCGGGTGGCCGGCCTGGTCCTGCTGGCGGCGTCCGCGGTGCTGGTACCGGTGACCCGCCGGTTGCCGTTGCTGACCGTCGCCGGCATCACCGCGGCGGTGCTGCTCGGGGTGGCCCTGTCCGATCTGCGCCGGGCATGGGGACAGACGCCCGAGCAGCCCGCGCCGCCGGTCTGAGCCGACGGACGCGGTGTCGCCCCGCCGGCCGGCAGCCGTTCCCAGGCGTGCCCGGCCACCGGTCCAGCCGGGTCTGTCGGCATCCGGTTGCCGGCCGCGGGGTGCCGGCCGGTTGGTGGCCGGTTTCAGGCCGCCGTCGGGTGGGCGAGCGCGGCCAGTGCCCGGCGTACGTCGGCCAGCGACACCGTCGCCGAGTCGTCCAGGTCGGCCAGCCCTGCCTCGATCCACTGCCGCATCAGGGTGGTCACCCCGATGCCGCGCGCCTCGGCGGCCGAGCGGACCCGTTCGTAGGTGTCCAACGGCAGGCGTACGGAGCGGCTGACCATCGGCACGTCGGTGTCCGGGGTGGGCAGTTCGACCGGCTGCGCGTCGTCGATCAGATCCGCGAGTCCGTCGTCTTCGGCGTGGAACCGCTTGACGGCATCGTCTCGGTGCATCGTCACCGCCTCCTCCTCGTCTCCGTGCTCGACCTCGTGATCGATCCCGGTTTCCTGGTGCGCGATTCCGGGCCCGTCCGGTGGACGGACTCATCGCCGGCGCCCCCGGACCGCCTCCTCGTAGCGCTTGGACTCGATGTCGGTCAGGTCACGCGCGGAGAGGATGTCCCAGTCGTTGTCAACTTGATCGGCCTCGGCCAGCAGGATGGCCAGTCGTCGTCCGCGCCGTGACATGGCGTAGACGATCATGACGTCGTCGCCGAGGTGCCGGATGACCCGTCGGGCGCTGTGCAGCGCCTCCCACACCTCGCCGGGGGTGACGTCGTGGACCTTCAGGTTTCCCAGTGCCTCGTCGGTGAAGCTGAACCTGCTGCCCACCCGAGGGAGCGTACCACGTAGGTAACACGCGGATGTGACGTGACGAACCAGGTCCGGGGGCCGGCCCCGCGTCGTCGCACGGTGGAAGGTGCGAGTATGGGAGACGGCATCCCGGGACGGGGAAGTTCCGGGGAGGACCGACCGCATTCCTCCGGAGGCCCGTGGTGAAGCGTCAGGCGTACCAGCCGATCCTGATCACCGACGCCTCACGCAGCCAGGACGACCAGTTGCACAGCCGGCAGCGCCGGTACCTCGTGATGATGTCGGTCCGGGCGCTATGTGTCGTCGTCGGCGCCGTCCTGGTCGGCGCCAAGGCACCGCTGCTCTGGCTCTGGCTGCCGCTCTGTGCCGTCGGCATGGTGCTGATCCCCTGGTTGGCCGTGCTGCTCGCGAACGACCGCCCGCCGAAGGAGGAGCACCGGATCGGCGCGCGGATGCGGCGCAACCATCTCGACCAGACGCCGCCCCGGGCGCTGCCCGCCGAGGAACGCCCGCACCGGGTGATCGACGCCGAGCCGTGATCCCGGGCTGACCGCCCCCGGTCGGTACCCTGAACCGGCCGGTGACCAACCCCGCACGCACCGGTTGCCGAATTGCCGCAACCCCGCGGCACTGCACCGGGCGCAGCGGGCGGGCCGGCCGGCACGGCCTCGAACCCGCACCGGGCGCAGCGGGCGGGCCGGCCGGCACGGCCTCGGACCTGCGCTGCCCGGTCCGGCGTCGCCCCGGATCACCTTCGCCCCCGACCGGCATCGGCCCGGTTGTCAGCGCTGTCGACCCTCGCCGGTGGGCCCGCCGGCCGGCGGCCGCGCTCCGAGGGTGCCGACCGCGGCCGCGCCCAGGTCGGCCGCCCGGTCCAGCGCCTCGGCCGGGCCGGCGCCGCCGACCCGGGCCGCCAGCAGGCCGGCCGCGAACGCGTCTCCGGCCCCGGTCACGTCGCGCACCGGCACCCGCCGGGCCGGCACGGAGACCACCGGGCCGCCGCGTTCGGCCCAGACCGCGCCGGCGGCACCGTCCTTCACCACCACGTGCCGGGCCACCCCGGTCAGCGTCCGTGCCTGCGCCGCGGGCGTACCCGCGCCGGCCAGCACCACCGCCTCGTCCGCGTTGGCGAGCAGCAGGTCCGCATCGCGTACCCAGGCCAGGAACGCGGGCGCACCGACCCGGCGCAACGGTTCGGCGGAGGCCGCGTCGACGCTCGTGGGAAGGCCGCGTCCGCGCGCGGCGGCCAGCGCGGCCAGCCCGGCCCGGCGCGACCCGGCGTCCAGCAGGGTGTACGCCGACAGGTGCAGATGCCCCGCGTCCACAGCCTCGCCCAGCGCCGCGTCGACCTGCTCCGGGGTCAGCCGGAGGTTCGCGCCGCGCTGGGTGACCATGGTCCGCTCGCCGTCGCCGGCCAGCACGATGACGGTGCCGGTCGGAGCGTCCGGATACCGGCGCACCGCACAGTGCACGCCCAGCGTGGTCAGCTCGGCGATCCGGGAGGTACCGGCGTCGTCCACGCCGACGGCGCCGACCAGGGTGACCGGGCAGCCCTGCCAGGCCAGCCAGGCGGCGGTGTTGGCGGCCTGGCCGCCCCCGGTGACCCGGATCTCGGCCGAGGTGTCGGATCCGGGCGCCACCGGCCCGGCCAGCACCGCCAGCACGTCGGTGACGACGTCGCCGACCACGACGATCCGGCGCGGCGGCCCACCCTGGCCCGGCGGCGGAGCCGGAGGCGCACCTCCGGGCGTCATCGCCGGCCGGCGGCGGCCACGGCGATCCGGGCGGCGAGAGCGGCGTTGCGCAGGATGATCCGGACGTTCACCGCCAGGCTGGCACCGTCGGTGGCGGAGTGGAAGTGTGCCAGCAGGAACGGGGTGACCGCCTTGCCGGTCACCCCGTCGGCGGCGAGCCGGGTCAGGCCGTCGGCCAGGGTGCGGTCGTGCAGGGCCGGGTCGAGCTGCTCGTCGACGGGAAGCGGGTTGGCCACGATCAGCGCGCCGGCCGTGACCCCGTGCCCGGCCCGGGCAGCGAGCGCCGCGGCCACCTGTTCCGGCGAGTCGACCGACCAGTCCAGGTCGAAGCCGCCGTCGGTGACGAAGAAGCCGGGGAACCGGCGGCTGCGGTAACCGACCACCGCCACACCCAGCGTCTCCAGCCGTTCCAGCGTCGCGCCGACGTCGAGGATCGACTTCACCCCGGCGCAGACCACCGCGATCGGGGTACGGGAGAGCGCGGTCAGGTCGGCCGACTCGTCGAAGGTCTGCGCCGCCTCCCGGTGCACCCCGCCGAGCCCGCCGGTGGCGAAGACCCGGATCCCGGCCGCCGCCGCGACCGCACTTGTCGCGGCCACCGTGGTCGCCCCGTCGGCCCCGGTGGCGGCGGCCAGCGCCAGGTCGCGTACGGAGAGCTTCGCCACCCCGTCCGCGGAGGCGAGCCGGGTCAGCTGGGTGTCGTCGAGGCCGACCACGAGATCGCCGTCGACCATTCCGATGGTGGCCGGCACAGCGCCGTCGGCGCGTACCGCCGCTTCGATCTCGCGGGCCACCCGCAGGTTGTCCGGGCGGGGCAGGCCGTGCGAGACGATGGTGCTCTCCAGGGCGACGACGGGGCGATCGGTGCGCAGTGCCTCGGCCACCTCGGCGCCGTACCGGATCTGATAATCGGTCACGGCTGACCACCGTACGGTCCGGGGCCGGGGGGTGTTCCGGTGGACCGCTCGGCAGTGACCTGCCAGACTTGACCGTTGGCGGGGTCACCGAGGGAGGAATCGCTGCCGTGAGCACTGAGGTTCTCGAGCGTCCGGAGCTGAAGGACGCGGACACCGGGCCGGAGATGTTCCACTACGTCCGGAAAGACAGAATCGCCGAGAGTGCGGTCATGGGGACCTTCGTGATCGCGCTCTGCGGTGAGACGTTCCCGGTCACCAAGGCCGCCAAGCCGGGCTCGCCGGTCTGCCCGAAGTGCAAGGAGATCTACGACTCGATGCGCGACTGAGCCGGGCCGGAGCCGCCCGTCAGCGCGTAACATCCTGCGGTGACCGCCGCAGCCGCCCTGCTTCTCGCCGACCTCACCGGTGTGGCGATCTTCGCTGCCTCCGGCGCCTCCGCCGCCGTGGTGAAGCGGCTGGACCTGTTCGGGGTGGTATTCGTCGGCTTCGTCGCCGCACTCGGCGGCGGCATCTTCCGGGACCTGGTGATCGGCGCCGGGCCGCCACTGGCCTTCGCCGACTGGCGGTACGCGGTCACCGCGACGGTCACCGCCGCGGCGGTCTTCTGGTTGCACCCCCAACTGGCGCGACTGCGCACCACGGTGCTGGTCCTCGACGCGGCCGGGCTCGGCCTCTTCACCGTCACCGGTACCCTGACCGCGCTGGACACCGGCCTCCCCCCGGTCGGCGCCTGCATGATCGGCATGTTGACCGGGATCGGCGGCGGTCTGGGCCGGGACCTGCTGACCGGGGAGATCCCGGTCGTGCTGCGCCGGGAGATCTACGCGGTGGCGGCCCTGGCCGGTGCGGTCGCGGTCGTCGGCCTGCACCGGGTCGACCTCGCCGGCCCCGGACCGCTGATGGCGGCGGCGCTCTTCGTCTTCGCCCTCCGGCTGGTGGCCCTGCGCCGCCGCTGGTCCGCCCCGGTCCCGGCCGACCGGCCCGCCTCGGCCACGGAGTCGGCCGCGCCTGCGGCCCGGGACCCCGGCCGCCGGTCCGGACCCGGCGGACGGGCCGCCGACGGTACCGGTCAGCCGGCCGACCAGGGCCGCTGACGGCCCGGCTGCCGCGCCCCCACCCGGCATCGTCGGAGGTCCTCGACGGCTGTGCCAACCGTGGCCGGTGCGCCGCCGGTGTCGCCTGGGTCTGGTGGGGCCGGCTGGTTATGCTGGTACGGCCTTCGCGCTCGTCCGGTCGCGGAGGCGTTTTCGTGTGCCTGGATACCTGGCCGTCGGAGGGGGAGTGTCCGCGTGGGAGCCCGACTGCCGGTACTCGAATCGTTTCCCGCGCTGCGGTCCTGGCAGCGCAAGGCGTTGGTGGAGTACCTGCGGCGCCGCTCCGAGGACTTCCTGGCCGTCGCCACCCCCGGGGCCGGCAAGACCACCTTCGCGCTGCGGATCGCCGCCGAACTGCTCGCCGACGGCACGGTCGAGGCGGTCACCGTGGTCGCGCCGACCGAGCACCTGAAGACCCAGTGGGCGGTCGCGGCGGCCCGGGTCGGCATCCAGCTCGACGCGGCGTTCCGCAACGCCGACCTGCACTCCTCGGCTGACTTCCACGGCGCGGTCGTCACCTACGCGCAGGTCGGGATCGCCCCGCAGGTGCACCGCCGCCGGACGATGACCCGGCGGACCCTGGTGATCCTGGACGAGATCCACCACGCCGGCGACTCCCGGTCCTGGGGGGACGGGGTCAAGGCCGCCTTCGAGCCGGCCGTACGCCGGCTGATGCTGACCGGTACGCCGTTCCGCTCCGACGAGAACCCGATCCCGTTCGTCAGCTACGAGCGGGGCCCCGACGGCCTGCAACGCTCCCGGGCGGACTCGGTGTACGGCTACTCCGACGCACTCGCCGACGGCGTCGTCCGCCCGGTGATCTTCCTGGCGTACTCGGGGGAGACCCGGTGGCGGACGAGTGCCGGGGACGAGTTGGCGGCCCGGCTGGGTGAGCCGATGACCCAGGACCTGATCGCCCAGGCGTGGCGTACCGCGCTGGACCCGGCCGGGGACTGGATGCCGCAGGTGTTGCGGGCCGCCGACGCCCGGTTGCAGGTGCTCCGGGCCGGTGGGGTCTCGGACGCCGCCGGTCTGGTGATCGCCACCGACCAGCAGGCGGCCCGGTCGTACGCCCGGCTGATCGAACGGATCACCGGGGAGCGGGCGGTGGTGGTGCTCTCGGACGACCAGGGGGCCTCGGACCGGATCGCCGCGTTCACCGTCTCCGAGCAACGCTGGATGGTCGCGGTGCGGATGGTCTCCGAAGGGGTCGACATCCCGAGGCTGGCCGTCGGCGTCTACGCGACAAGCGCTTCCACCCCGCTCTTCTTCGCCCAGGCGATCGGGCGGTTCGTCCGGGCCCGCCGGCCGGGCGAGACGGCGTCGGTCTTCCTGCCCAGCGTGCCGCACCTGCTCGGGCTGGCCAGCGAGATGGAGGTCGAGCGGGACCACGTGCTCGGCGGGCCGAAGCACGGTGACGGGCTCGACGACGACCTGCTGGAACGGGCGCAGCGCAACGAGCAGGCCAGCGGTGAGCTGGAGAAGCGGTTCGAGGCGCTCTCCGCGACCGCCGAACTCGACCAGGTGATCTTCGACGGGGCGTCCTTCGGCACCGCCGCCCAGGCGGGTACGCCGGAGGAGGAGGAATATCTCGGCCTGCCCGGCCTGCTCACCGCCGACCAGGTCGCGGTGCTGCTGAGCAAGCGCCAGGCCGACCAGTTGGCCGCCCAGCGTCGCCGGAAGACCGCCGAGCCGGTGCCGGCGCCCCGGCCGGAGAGCCGGCCGATGAGCGCGGCGGAACGGCGGGTCAGCCTGCGCCGCCAGCTCAACGCGCTGGTCGCGGCGCACCACCACCGGACCGGACTGCCGCACGGCAAGATCCATGCCGAGCTGCGCCGCCGCTGCGGCGGCCCGCCGAGCGCCCAGGCCACGATCGAGCAGCTCGAGGAGCGGATCGCCACCGTCCAGACGCTCTGACCGGGAAATCCCGCCTGTCGGGGTTGAGATAGACGACCGGAGGCGCCCCTTCGGGCACCTCCGGTCAGTTATGTCCTGGTTGGGTCAGTTCGCCATCAAATCGGCGCCACGCCAGCTGAATTCCGGGTCAACCGCGTACCGAACCGTGATCTTCACGAGATCCTCGGCGTACTTGTTCGCGTGATGTCCACAGAACACCAGCTCGCTCCCACCCGCGAGGGTGATCCGGAGCTTGCCGGCAGCGTTACAGCGGTCGCACCGTTCATCGGCGGCTGGGGGAGCCACCGTCTCGGGCGGCGGCGTGAGGGTCGGGGTCATCGCCTTCCTCCTGCGGTCGTCACCGATGAACACTCTCGTCGTTCATTGCTCACCTATCGTGCAACACCCTTGTGGGGTCTGCCCTTCCCAGTGTGCCCCCGGGGGACCGATGTCACACGTGGTAGAGACAGTGTGCCGTGCTACCAGGGTGCCACGTCAACGATCACAAGTGGGGAACCAACCGATCACCACCGCCCGATGTACGTGTGGTGATCAGATGGACACGACTGGTTGACTTTTGGGGTCAGTCAAGATAATCGCGCAACACCTGCGAACGGGACGGGTGGCGCAGCTTCGACATCGTCTTGGACTCGATCTGCCGGATCCGCTCCCGGGTCACGCCGTACACCTGACCGATCTCGTCCAGGGTACGCGGCTGCCCGTCGGTCAGCCCGAAACGCAGCCGCACCACGCCGGCCTCCCGCTCGGAGAGGGTCTGGAGCACCTGCTGGAGCTGGTCCTGGAGCAGCGAGAAGGAGACCGCGTCGACCGCGACGACCGCCTCGGAGTCCTCGATGAAGTCGCCGAGCTGGCTGTCTCCCTCGTCACCGATGGTCTGGTCGAGCGAGATCGGCTCCCGGGCGTACTGCTGGATCTCCAGCACCTTTTCGGGTGTGATGTCCATCTCCTTCGCCAGCTCCTCCGGGGTGGGCTCGCGGCCCAGGTCCTGGAGCAGCTCGCGCTGGATCCGGCCCAGCTTGTTGATCACTTCGACCATGTGCACCGGGATGCGGATGGTGCGGGCCTGGTCGGCCATGGCCCGGGTGATCGCCTGCCGGATCCACCAGGTGGCGTAGGTGGAGAACTTGTAGCCCTTGGTGTAGTCGAACTTCTCGACGGCGCGGATCAGGCCGAGGTTGCCCTCCTGGATCAGGTCGAGGAAGGCCATCCCCCGCCCGGTGTACCGCTTGGCCAGCGACACCACCAGCCGCAGGTTCGCCTCCAGCAGGTGGTTCTTGGCCCGCTCCCCGTCCCGGGAGATCCACATCAGGTCGCGCTGCATCTCCCGGACGAGCTTCTCCTCGCCCTCCTCGGCGGCCCGCAGTCGCTCGGCGGCGTAGAGCCCGGCCTCGATCCGCTTGGCCAGCTCCACCTCCTGCTCGGCGTTGAGCAGCGGGACCTTGCCGATCTGCTTGAGGTAGGCCCGGACCGAGTCCGCCGAGGCGGTCAGCTCGGCATCCCGGCGCGCCTGCTTGAGCGCCTCGGACTCCTCGTCGTCCCACTCGAAGTCGTTGTCGGTCGCGGCGTCAGCGGCGTCCGCCTCGGCGGCCTTGGCCAGCTCCGCCGGCTCCTCGACCACCACGTCCTCGATCTCGGCGGCAAGCTCCTCCGGATCGATCTCCTCGCCCGGGCTGTCCGGCTCGCCGGCCTTGGCCGGGGTGGCGCCCTTGGCCGCCTTGGTGGCCTTGGCCGGGCCGGTGCCCGCGGCCCGGCCGGCCTTCGCCGGAGCCTTGGCGGCCGGCTCGGTGGCCTTGGCGGCCGGTTTGCCGGCACCGGCCGGCGACGCGCCGTCGGCCGCCAGCGCCGGCTTGCGGGCCGCCGGCTTGCGGACCGCGCCGGCCGCCTCTTCGGCGGCGGGAGCCTGCTTCGGGGCCGGCTGCGCCGACTTCTTGGTTGCCTTGGCGGTGGTCGCCCGGGACGCGGGAGTCGCGGACCGGGCGGCGGCGACCCGGCGCCGGGTACTCGCCGAGCCGTCGACCACGACGGTGACCCCGGCGTCGGAGAGCGCACGCAGGATCTTCTTGGCCTGGGCCGGAGTCACCTCAGCAGACTCGACCGTACGCGCCAGCTCGGCCGACGTGAGCTGGCCGCCGGCGGTCTGCGCCCGCGCGATCAGGGTGTCGGTGAGCGAGCGTACGTCGGCGCCGGTGTGGCGGGGTTCTGTCACGAATGACCTTCCGGAGGCGATGAGCTGAGCACGGCCGGGATCGGCCGGCGCAGCGCGGTGCGTTGTGTCGGGCCGATGTGGTTGAGGGACCCCCGTGTCCCGGGCCGGCCGGTGCTCGGCGGTCCGTGGCGCGTGGGCAGGCGTGAATTGTAGCGCCGTCTGCGGCGATCATCCCGCGCCGCACGCCGGAGACGTGGTCCGGGGCCACCGACCCGATGCGCGTTTTGACTTTGTAAGGATGATACTCGCGGCCGGGGCGGCACGTCACAGGCGTGCGGGAAGGGGACGTCATGCGTGGTACGGCACCGGCTCCGGAGGAGCTGTTGAAGATCGCGGTCGAGGTGGCCCGGGAGGCCGCGGAGACCGCGTACCGGATGCGTGCCGAGGGAGTGTCCGGAATCGGCACCAAGAGCACCGTGACCGACGTGGTGACCGCGGCCGACCGGGCGGTGGAGCGGCAGGCGGTGGCGACCCTGCGGGCGACCCGGCCCGCCGACGCGGTACTCGGCGAGGAGTACGGCGACGCCGACGGCGCCGGTCCGGCCGGTGACAGCCGCGTACGGTGGATCCTCGACCCGATCGACGGCACCGTGAACTATCTCTACGGGCTGCCGCACTACGCCGTCTCGCTGGCCGCCGAGGTCGACGGGGAGGTGGTCGCCGGGGTGGTCCGGAACGCCGCCACCGGGGACGAGTGGACGGCGGTGCGCGGCGGTGGTGCCCACCGGGACGGCCGGCGGCTGGCCGGCTCGGCCGAGACCGACCTCGGCCAGGCGCTGGTGGCCACCGGGTTCGGCTACGACCCCGCGCGCCGGGAACACCAGGCCGGGGTGCTGCACCGGCTGATTCCGCACGTCCGGGACATCCGTCGGTTCGGCGTCGCCTCGATCGACCTCTGCCTGGCCGCCGAGGGACTTGTCGACGGCTACTACGAGAAGGGCCTTAACCTCTGGGACCACGCGGCCGGCGGGCTGGTCGCCACCGAGGCCGGGCTCCGGGTCGCCGGTCTGGCCGGTGCCGCACCGGGACCGGACCTGGTGATCGCGGCCCCACCGGCGCTGTTCGGCCCGCTGCACGACCACCTGGCCCGGCTCGACGCGGCCGGCGGGCCCTGAGCCGGGGTCAGCGCAGGTTGGGGTCGGCGCAGGTCCGCGGCGGCAGCTGGGTGCTCTCCGGGTCCCGCTGGCTCAGCGCCTGGTTGACCTCGGTGATGGTGGCCAGTTGCTTGAACTCGCCGCCGATGATCACGTCCACCGTGTCGTCCTCGCGCTCGAGCTGGAACTCCGGCTGTGCCTCGTTCAGGAAGTACGCCCTGAGCACCTGGTACGAGCCGACGCCCTTCGGGCCGTACCGCAGGATCGCCACGGCCTCGTCGATGCCCTTCACCTTCTTCGGTGCGTCGCCGGCCTTGAGCACCTTGAACTGCCGGTTCTGGAAGTCGGTCTTCAACGTGTTGGCCTGGCCGACGACGTCGGTCCCGTTGTAGACGTTGATCTTGATGTCCTTCGACTGTCGCAACCGGGTGTCGGCGAGCTTGTCGCCTTCCTGGCAGTCGCTGGCGACCTCCTTGCCGGCCTGGGTGTCGCGGACGAGGGTGATGCCGACGAACACCATGGCGATCACCGCGAGCACGCCGACGACGACGAGGGCCCGGACGCGCGCGAAACTCATCTGCTTGGCTCCTGCGAAGCTGGTTTGTGGAACGACCCCGACCGGCCGGCCACACGGGCCGCCGTGGCTATCGAGTATGCCGGTGCGCCCGGCGGTTGTCCGACCGGGTGCTGAATCCGCCAGATTTGTCGGCGCGGCGACGACGATCGGCCGACCGGTACCCCTATCTTCGTGTCGCCTGAGTCACATTGGGAACAACTCCGCGCGCTCGGACGTACATGCATGCCGCAGGGACGGTATACATGCCTCGCCCGAAGGGGGGTAAGGTACCCCGCTCGCCGGGGCAGTTCCACCCGGCGGCCGCGACCCGGGGCGTGCGCCGGGTCGGGCGACCGGAAGAGAAGGCCGGCCAGCGGGAACCGAAACAGCGTCCTCCGGCGTTACAACCGGAAGCGACTATATCGATATGGGAGAGTGAGACCGATGGCCACCGACTACGACGCCCCGCGTCGCGACGAGGTCGACCTCGGCGAGGACAGCCTGGAAGAGCTCAAGGCTCGGCGGGTCGACTCACAGTCGGCCGCCGTGGACGTCGACGAGGCCGAGGTCGCCGAGAGCTTCGAGCTGCCCGGTGCCGACCTGGCCGACGAGGAGCTCACCGTCAAGGTGCTGCCGATGCAGTCGGACGAGTTCCGCTGCGCGCGCTGCTTCCTGGTGCACCACCGCAGCCAGCTCGCGGTGGAGCGCAACGGTGACCTCATCTGCCGTGAGTGCGCCTGACAGCCCGCTGACGACAGCGGCGTTTCCGGGCGGGGAAGCCGGTCCGGCGGGTACGGGGTGAAGCTGCCGGGACGGGGGGAGCGGCGGCCTCCACGCACCGGAGGTCGCCGCAGGTGATTCGACATGCGGGGTTGGCGGGTAACTGCTTGACTCGAGGCGCGTGCTGGCACGCCCATCCGAGGACACGCGCTGGGAGGTCATGATGAGCCGCTCCGACCGGGCGCCCGACGCGTTCTCGCCGGTACCCGCCGACCAGCCTGCGCCGGGACGGGCCGATGCGCCGTCACCGGTACCGGCCGACCCGCCCGCGCCCGTCGGCGGGGACGACCCGGCGGCCGACACGTCGGCCCGGGAACTCGCGCTCCGCGACGACCAACCGGGTGCGGACGAGGAGCTGAGTGCGACGGTCGCCGCGCTCACCGCCGACGAACTCAACCAGAACCGGCGGCGCCGCCTGCTCGGCCGGCTGGTCAACCAGGTGCGGGTCGCCCGGCCCGGCAACCTGTTCAAGCCGAGGGCGGCGCTGCGCTGGCTCACCGACACGGTGGCGGAGATCGCGCCGCACATCCCGGTACGGGACCGGGAGACGCTGCGCCGGCACTTCGACGGGCTCGACGGGGACGCCCTGGCCGAGCGACTGGTCCGCAACGCCGTGCGGGCCACCGCCGGGATCGGCGCGGCCGGTGGCGGGGTGGCGGCGGTGGAGTGGGTGGTCACCCCGACCCTGCTCTCGGCACCGGTACTGCTCACCGCCGAGACCGTCGCCGTGGTCGCCATCGAGCTGAAGCTGATCGGTGAGCTGCACGAGGCGTACGGGGTGCGGCTGCCCGGCGGCAGCAGCCAGCGTGCGGCGACCCTGGTCCGTTCCTGGGCGGCCCAGCGCGGAGTCAACCCGTTGCTGCCCGGGGTGGGGGTCGGGGCGGTGCTCGGCACGGCGGCCCGCAAGGAGCTGCGGGACCGGCTGCTGCGGCGGTTCGGCCGCAACCTGACCACACTCGGACCGTTCCTGACCGGCGCGGCCGTGGCCGGCTTCCTCAACGGCCGGGCCACCCGGGGACTCGGCGACCGGGTCCGGGAAGATCTCCGCCAGGGGCCCAAGGCCCTCGACGGCTGACCGGACCGGCTGTCAGTTCGGGGCGCGGGCGGCGAGGATCGCCTCGGCCAGGCGTACCGGGTGGCGGGTGCTGACCACCCAGTAGGGCGTCGGGTCGGCCGGGTCGGCCAGGACCACCTGCACCGCTCCCGGCACCCACGGCCGCTGCACCACGAAGGCCAGCGGGTCGGCACCGACCCCGAGCACCTCGCGCCGGCCCCCGGCGTCCAGCGGGATCGCGTCGGCGACGAACCGCACCGGCAGCCGGGCGTCGTCGACCAGGAGTTCGCCGTCGCGTACGGCGAGCCGGATCCGGCCCAGCCAGCCGAGACCGACGGCGGCCAGCGGCAACAGCACCACGAACGGCAGCCAGGCGCGTACCCCGGTGGAGCCGAGCCAGAGTTCGGTGGCCAGCAACCCGGCGACGCCGAACCCGGCCAGCCAGAGCCACCAGGGCAGGGTCAGCCGCTCGGCGTACCCGGACCGGGCCGGCACGACGGCGGAGGGCTCGGAACTTGTCGGGGCCACGCTGGAAGGGTACGGCCCGGCGCGGCCGGTCGACCCGGCAGGATGGGGGCAGCACCGGTGGACCGACGAACCTGACAGGAGAGTGAGCGCGTGACGCAGCCTGTGCCCGTACCCGTCCGGCGACTCGACCCCGACCTGCCGTTGCCGGCGTACGCCCATCCCGGCGACGCCGGGGCCGACCTGGTCGCCGCCGAGGAGGTGGAGATCCCGCCGGGCCGGTGGCGGCTGGTCCGCACCGGTGTCGCGCTCGCCCTGCCATCCGGGTACGTCGGCCTCGTCCACCCCCGGTCGGGCCTGGCGGCCCGGCTCGGCGTGACGGTGCTGAACGCGCCCGGTACGGTCGACTCCGGTTACCGGGGCGAGATCCTGGTCAACCTGGTGAACCACGACCGGGACCGCCCGGCGAAGATCTCCCGGGGCGACCGGATCGCGCAGCTCGTGGTGCAGCGGGTGGAGCGGGCGGAGTTCCTGCCCGTCGACGAGCTGCCCGACTCCGTCCGGGGTACGGGCGGGCACGGCTCGACCGGCGGGCACGCCGGCCTGGCCACATCACGCGTGCCACCCGCCTCGCGCGTGCCACACCAGCCGGCCGAGCCGATGCCGCCGGTCGAGTCGGCCGAGCCGATGGCGTTGGACGGGGCGGCCGAGCCCATGCCGCTGGTCGGGCCGGCCGAGCCTGTGCGACCGGCCGAGCGGGTCGGACCGGTCGGGTCGGCGGGGCTCGTCGGGCCGGTCGACGGGAGCGCGCGGGCGGTGGAGGAGGCGGGTGGCCGGTGAACGGCCGGAAAGTGGAGCCCGGGTCGGCCGGCACCGTGGGCCGTGGCCGACAATGCGAGTGAGATCCGCCCATCCGACAGCCGGAAACGGAAGGTAGCAGGTAAGCAAGATGATCTTCTCCCGAGGACGCGGCGGGCGCCACTCCCGCGACGAGCGCTCCGGTCGGCAGTCGGCCGACACCCAGGACCTCGCCGCCGCGACCGAGCCCGAGGGGCCCGGCCACGGGCCGTACGACATCCACGACGCGCCCTCGGGCGTCCAGCGGCTCGACCTGGGCAGCCTGCACATCCCCGCCGTGCCGGACGTGGAGGTGCGCGTCCAGGCCAACCCGGACGGCGTGATCCAGCAGGTCGTACTCGTGCACGGCGAGAGCGCGCTCCAGCTGGGGGTGTTCGCGGCGCCGCGTACCGACGACATCTGGCCGGAGTGGCGGGAGGAGATCCGTACCTCGCTGGCGGCCGACGGGGTGACGGCCGAGGAGGTGACCGGCGAGCACGGCACCGAGCTGCGGGCCCGGGTCCGTACTCCGGACGGTGGCCTCGCCGACCTGCGGTTCGTCGGTGTGGACGGGCCGCGCTGGATGATCCAGGGCGTCTTCCAGGGACGGGCCGCCAGCGACCCGGCCGCGGCCGGACCGCTTACCGAGTGCCTGAACGGGCTGGTGGTCGACCGGGGCCAGGAGGCCAAGCCGGTCCGCGAGCCGCTGCCGCTGCGGCTGCCCCGGGATGCGGCCGCGCCGCAGCCGGACGGCGGCCAGCCCGGCACCGCGGTCAACGGGGTCAACGGGGCGGTCTCCGGCCAGCAGCATCCGCGGCACGCCGAGCCGCGACCCCGCCGCGACGGCTCCTGACCTCCCACCCAGCGCCGCCCGCCACCCACACCCGCCGCCCGCCGCCCGCCACCCGCTGGCGCCCGCCCACCGCCCGCCGCCGCCCGCTTGCCGTCGGCCGCTGGCCGCTGCCCGCCAGGCGGTGTGCGGTGTCGCGACGGCGTACGCTTGCGGGACGGCGCGCCGCCAGTCGTGTCGGGTACGTGCCGGGGACAGCGCCTCGAGGAGGGTGACACCGGGAGATGGCCACCGACCAGGGCCGGGTCTCGTGGCGGGGTTTCCTGCAACGGCTGACCGCGAGCGAGGCCGAGATCGAGGCCGAGGAACTGCTCCGGGAGAGCGCGGAGTGCGGCAGCACCCCGGCCAGGCAGTGCAGCCGGGGACAGGTGGTGTCGGTCTCGGGCCGGCTCCGAACCGTCGTCTACACCCCCCGGACGAACCTGCCCACCCTGGAGGCGGACCTCTACGACGGCAGCGACGTGGTGACCCTGGTCTGGCTGGGCCGCCGGCACATTGCCGGAATCGAGCCGGGCCGGCAATTGACCGCGCGCGGTCGCATGGCGGTACGCGATGACCGTAAAGTCATCTACAACCCGTACTACGAGCTGGAGTCGCCGCGGTGAGCACGGACGGCGGCGGCACCGGACGCGACCGGAAGATACCCAGATGACCGCTGGACAGCCCCGCACCGACAGCACGGGCAGCGACCCGACCGCCGGCCGGAAACCGGAGGAGGAGGAGCCGCTTCCCAGCCTGACCGAGCAGATGGCCGAGCAGCTCGGCGGCTGGCGGGGAATGGTCGAGTCCAGCGTCCCCGTGGTCGTCTTCGTCGCGGTCAACATCATCACCGAGCTGCGTCCGGCGGTGATCGCCTCGGTGGCGGTCGCGGTGCTGATCGCGGCCGTCCGGCTCTTCCAGCGACGCCCGGTACGGCATGCCGTCAACGGCCTGGTCGGGATCGGCATCGGCGCGATGATCGCCTGGCGTACCGGTGACGAGCGCGATTTCTACCTGCCCGGCATCCTCTACGGCATCGTCTACGGGCTGGTGCTGCTCGGCTCGGCGGTGATCCGGCAGCCGCTCGTCGGCTGGATCTGGTCGATCATCGCCGCCGGTGGCCGGTCGGAGTGGCGGCAGGATCCCCGACTGGTCCGCACCTTCACCCGGCTCACCGTGCTCTGGGGCGTGGTGTGGCTGGCCAAGGTGGGTGTGCAGGCCGGGCTCTACCTGGCCGACAAGGACACCGCGCTCGGCATCGCCCGGCTGCTGCTCGGCTATCCGCCGTACGCGCTGCTGCTGGTGATCACCATCTGGGCGGTCCGACGGGTGAACCGGGTGCCGAGCGTACCGACCCCGCTCGGCGGCTGACCGCGCGTCGCCCGAAGTCATGCGGGACGGCGGACAGCCGAAGTCGATCGCATCGAACGCGCCGGACCCAGACGGTCTGACCGTGTTCCCGATCAATGCCGAGGGCGTTCTTGGTGAGCCCTCGTTCCATGACGGGGGGTGGCGGCTCTCCTTTCTACATCGCCTTCCTGAACGGCCGTCCGGACACCTTCGTCGTCGGATACGCCGTCGGCGACGGGATTGCCATCGGCAAGATCGACGCAGCCGGGGTGATCACCGTCGGCCCGCTCGTACAGATCGACACGAGTGCGGGCCGCCCCTCCGAACTGTGCTGGCTGTCCGTCTCACCGGACGGTGTTCGCCACCAACTTCGGCTACAGCAACCTGAGCAGCTTCCAACTCGACGGTGACAAGCCCGTCGTCGCGAAGGACCCGGCCTGCCCGAGGGTCCCCGGAGATGGCAACTTCCGGGCGCTCAACGGCACCGTCAGCAGCGGCCCGAGCGACAACTGGATGTCGTCCGACGGCGCCTACCTCTACCAGATCTACGGAAACGCGGCGAGCCTGGTGGGCTACGCGGTCCAGCCGGATGGTTCGCTCGACGAGGTCACCAGGGTCGGCATCCCCTACAACAGCCCGCAGGGCCTGGCCGGCGTCTGATTCCTGGCCGGCACCCGGCCGGGATTCAGACGGTTGGTGTCGAGAGACCTACTAGACGCTGCCGCCCCGGGTCCGTTCGACGCTGTCCGGGCCGAGGACCACCTTGCGGACCTCGTCCTCGACCTCGGCCGTGCAGACGAAGATCAGCTCGTCACCGGCCTCCAGCGGATCGTCCGGGCTCGGCACCAGCACCCGCTTGCCGCGCAGGATCGCGGTCAGCGCCGAGTCGCGGGGCAGCGGCACGGAGTGGATCGGGTGTCCGACGTACGGGGCGGTCGGCGGCAGGGTGATCTCGACCAGGTTCGCCTCGCCCTGCCGGAACGTCATCAGCCGCACCAGGTCGCCGACGGTCACCGCCTCCTCGACCAGGGCCGCCATCACCCGCGGCTTGCTGACCGCCACGTCGACGCCCCACTGGTCGGTGAAGAGCCACTCGTTCTCGGCCCGGTTGACCCGGGCGACCACCCGGGCCACGGCGAACTCCGTCTTGGCCAGCAGCGAGACCACCAGGTTGACCTTGTCGTCGCCGGTGGCGGCCACCACCACGTCACAACTGGCCAGGTCGGCCTCTTCCAGGCTGGTCAGCTCGCAGGCGTCGGCGAGCACCCACTCGGCCGCAGGTACGCGTTCCGGGCGGAGCATCTTCGGCTTCCGCTCGATGAGCATCACCTGGTGCCCGTTCTCGATCAGTTCCTGGGCGATGGAGCGCCCGACGTTGCCGGCTCCGGCGATGGCGACCCGCATCTCAGCGCCCTCCTTCCGGCGGTGAGCCGGCCACCGTCGTCACCTGGTCGGCGATGTCGTCGGTGACCAGCATCGAGACCTGGTCGCCCTCCTGGAGCACGCTCGACGCGGTGGGCAGGGCGGCGATCCCGAACCGGGTCAGATAGCCGACCCGGGCGCCGGTCGCCTCCTCCAGCCCGCGGATCGGCCGGCCGATCCAGTGGTCGTGCACCGGCACCTCGATGATCGACACGGTGCTGGTCGGATCGCGGAAGATCTCCACGTGCCCCTCCGGCACCAGGTGCCGGACGATCCGGTCGGCGGTCCACCGGACGGTGGCCACGGTCGGGATGCCGAGCCGCTCGTAGACCTGGGCGCGCTTGGAGTCGTAGATCCGGGCCACCACCCGGGAGACGCCGTACGTCTCGCGGGCCAGCCTGGCCGAGATGATGTTCGAGTTGTCGCCGCTGGAGACGGCGGCGAAGCCGTCCGCCCGCTCGACACCGGCCTGCCGGAGCACCTCGGCGTCGAACCCGGCGCCGGTGACGGTGATCCCGCCGAAGTCCGGGCCGAGCCGGCGGAACGCGTCCGCGTCCTGGTCGATGACGGCCACCGAGTGGCCGCGCGACTCCAGGTTGTGCGCCAGGGTCGAACCGACCCGGCCACAGCCCATGATCACGACGTGCAAGGTACGTCCTCCCGGGACACCGCGGGACCGAACCCGACCGGCGGGGTGATGTCACCATGAGCGTAGCCATTCGGCTCCCCGTCCGTGCCGCCCGACCTCCCCGGCGCGGCCGGCGGAGCGCGGTCCCACCGGCACCGTCGAAGATCGCCGCACCGGGCGTCCGGGCGAATCCGGCGGCCGTACGCTTAGCGGTTGTGGCCAGTCCCACCTCGCTAGTGAAGCGCCTGCTGCTGGGTCGACCGTTCCGGTCGGACAAGTTGCAGCACACGCTGCTGCCGAAGCGCATCGCACTGCCGGTCTTCGCCTCCGACGCGCTCTCCAGCGTGGCGTACGCCCCGGACGAGATCCTGCTGACGCTCTCCATCGCCGGCGCGTCGGCGTACGTCTTCTCGCCCTGGGTCGCGCTCGCCGTCGTGGTGGTGATGCTCACCGTGGTCGCGAGCTACCGGCAGAACGTGCACGCCTATCCGTCCGGCGGCGGCGACTACGAGGTGGCCACGGTCAACCTCGGGCCGAAGTTCGGTGTCGGGGTGGCCAGCGCGCTGCTCGTCGACTACGTGCTCACCGTCGCCGTCTCGGTCTCCTCCGGGGTGGCCAACCTCGGCTCGGTGCTGCCGTTCGTCGCCGAGCACCGGGTCGGGGTCGCGGTGACCGCGGTGGCCCTGCTGACCGCGATCAACCTGCGCGGGTTGCGGGAGTCCGGCACGGCGTTCGCGATCCCGACCTACGGCTTCATGATCGTCATCATCGGGATGATCCTCACCGGACTGGTCCGGATCTTCGTACTCGGCCACGACCTCCGGGCGCCGAGCGCCGAGTTGGTGGTCAGCGCCGAGCACGCCGACCTGACCGCCTTCGCGATGGCCTTCCTGCTGCTGCGGGCCTTCTCCTCCGGCTGCGCCGCGCTGACCGGGGTGGAGGCGATCTCCAACGGCGTACCCGCGTTCAAGCCGCCGAAGAGCCGCAACGCCGCGACCACGCTGCTGATGCTCGGCTCGGTGGCGATCATCATGATCATGGGGATCATCTGGCTCTCCCGGCTGACCGGCCTGCAGTTCATGGAGAACCCGGCCCGGCAGCTCGCGGACGGCCCGGTCGGGTACGTGCAGAAGACCGTCACGGTGCAGCTCGGCGAGGCGATCTTCGGTGGCGGGGTACTCCTCTTCGTGGTGGCCGGCGCGACCGCTCTGATCCTCTTCCTGGCCGCCAACACCGCCTTCAACGGCTTCCCGGTGCTCGGCTCGATCCTGGCCCAGGACCGCTACCTGCCCCGGCAGTTGCACACCCGGGGCGACCGGCTGGCCTTCTCCAACGGCATCGTCTTCCTGGCGCTCACCGCGATCCTGCTGATCGTCTCTTTCCAGGCGGAGGTGACCCGGCTGATCCAGCTCTACATCGTCGGCGTCTTCGTCTCGTTCACGCTCTCCCAGGCCGGGATGATCCGGCACTGGAACCGGTTGCTGCGTACCGAGCGGGATCCGGTGGTGCGGCGCAGGATGGTCAGGTCCCGGGCCATCAACACCTTCGGGATGGGGCTGACCGGGGCGGTGCTGGTGGTCGTCCTGGTCACCAAGTTCCTGCTCGGCGCCTGGATCGCCATCGCCGCGATGGCGGTGATCTACGCCATGATGCTCGGCATCCGCCGGCACTACGACCGGGTCGCCGCCGAGCTGACCCCGGCCGAGGGCCGCCCGGTGCTGCCGGCCCGCAACCACGCCATCGTGCTGGTCAGCAAGGTGCACCAGCCGACCCTGCGGGCGGTCGCCTATGCCCTGGCGACCCGGCCGGACACCCTGACCGCGCTGACCGTGAACGTCGACGAGGCGGACACCCGGGCGGTGCAGGCGGAGTGGGAACGGCACGGGGTCACCGTCCCGCTGACCGTGATCGACTCACCGTACCGGGAGATCACCCGGCCGATCCTCGACTTCGTCGCGTCGGCCCGCCGGGAGTCGCCGCGCGACGTGGTCACGGTCTTCATCCCGGAGTACGTCGTCGGGCACTGGTGGGAGAACCTGCTGCACAACCAGAGCGCACTGCGGATCAAGGGACGGCTGCTCTTCGAACCCGGGGTGATGGTGACAAGCGTGCCGTGGCAGCTCGCCTCCACCGCCCGGAAGAACCTGGACCGGTTCGACGCCACCCTCAACCGTGGACCGGCCCGGGGACCGCGCGGCGGCGCCCCGGTCGGCGGCCTGTTCGGGCCGCCCCCACCGTCGAACACCGCGGCCGCCGCAGCCCCGCCACCACCGCTGGCCGGTACCGACCTCGAGGAGCCGCCGCCCGCCCCCGGGCGGGACGCGGCCGGTCCGCGATGAGCGCGGGGGAGCGGGTCCGGGCGGCGTCGAGCGGTCCGGGTGCGGGGTCGACCGGTCCGGGCGAGGCGGAGCGGGTCGAGCTGACCGTCGGGCCGGTGGCACACGGCGGGCACTGCGTGGCCCGGCTGGACGGGCAGGTGGTCTTCGTCCGGCACGCGCTGCCGGGGGAGCGGGTGGTCGCCGAGATCACCGAGGTACGCCGGGACTTCCTGCGGGCGGACGCGGTGACCGTACTCGACGCCTCGCCGGACCGGGTCGTCCCGCCCTGCCCGTGGGCGGGGCCGGACCGGTGCGGCGGCTGCGACCTCCAGCACGTCGCCCCGGCCGCGCAGCGGCACTGGAAGGCCGAGGTGGTCCGCGAGCAGTTGCGCCGGCTGGCCGGCCTGACCCCGGAGCAGGTGGCCGCGTTGGACGTCCGGGTCGACGAGCTGCCCGGCGGGATGCTCGGCTGGCGCTCCCGGGTCCGGTACGCCGTCGACGCCGCCGGCCGGGCCGGGCTGCTCAAGCACCGCTCGCACGAGGTGGTCCCGATCGACAGGTGCCGGATCGCCCGCCCGGCCCTCCAGGAACTGCCGGTACTCGCCGCCAGCGGTCGCCGCTGGCCCGACGTCGACGTCGTGGAGGTGATCGCCTCCTCGGCCGGCGACGTGACGGTACGCGGCCGGCGCGCCGCCGACCCGCCCGCCGGTGGCGACCTCGGCGACGCGGCCGTGCCCCCGGCCGGCGGCCCGACGGGCGGCGGGCCCGACCGGGAGGCTGACGGCCCGACGGGCGGCGGTGGTGTGCCGGGGCAGGGCAGTGCCGACCCCGTGCATGGTGGCTCGGCGGATGGCGGCACCGACCAGGTGGGTGGTCCGGAGCGGGTCCGGGAGGTGGCGGTCGGCCGGACCTGGCGGCTGCCGCCGGAGGCGTTCTGGCAGGTACATCCGGCAGCGGCGGAGACCCTGGCGGCGGCCGTGGTGGACCTGCTGGCGCCCCGGCCCGGCGAGTCCGCCTGGGACCTGTACGGCGGTGCCGGACTGTTCGCGGCGGCGCTGGCGGACCGGGTCGGCCCGGCCGGCCGGATCACCCTGGTCGAGTCGGCCGGGCCGGCGGTCGAGGCCGCCCGGGACAACCTGCGCGACCTGCCCTCGGTCGAGGTGGTCCGGGCCTCGGTGGGGCCGGCGCTGCGCCGCCGCCGGATCGTCGGGCCGGTCGACCTGGTGGTGCTGGACCCGCCGCGCGCCGGTGCCGGCGCCGAGGTGGTCCGGGCGGTCGCCGCGGCCACCAGCCGGGCGGTGGCCTACGTGGCCTGCGACCCGGCGGCGTTCGCCCGGGACGCCCGCACCTTCCGCCAGGCGGGCTGGCGGCTCGCCACGCTGCGCGGGTACGACCTGTTCCCGATGACCCAGCACGTCGAACTGGTGGCACTGCTGCTGCCGGACGGGGACTGAACCGGGGCCCGCCGCCGGACCCGCCGGCCACCCGGATGGCGCTCAGCGGCCCGTACGGCGACGCTTCAGGGTCCGCTCGTTGTCCTGGAACCTCGCCTTGGCGATCACCGACCGGGTCTCCGTGCGCAGCACGATGCCCTCGGCCCGGCCCGGCGTACCGTCCAGCGCCACCGTCGTCGCCGGCAGGTAGTCGCCGAGCGGCCGGTGAATCTTCTCCAGGTCGGTAGGCAGCTCCGCCGCCTCCAGCACGTCCAGCCGGGGCACCGTCGACAGCCCGGCGGCCTCGGCCCGGGCCAGCAGTTCGGCCTCGGCGACGAACGGCTGGCCGGCCGACTCACGCCAGCGCGAGATCCGCTCCGCCGGCCACTCCAGCAGCTCGGCGTAGTCCGACAGCACCAGCACGTCGAAGAGCCGGGCGCCGACCGCCCGGGAGCCGGTGTAGTGCTTCGACGCGGCGGTCACCCTGCCGCCGTAGACCTCCAGGTGGTGCACCACGACGGCGTCCCCGTCGACCGGGGGCAGCCGGTCGGCGATCGGGCGGAGCGCGTCGACGATGCCGAGCGCGGGATTGCCGATCAGGTCACCCCGGGCGTAGAGCAGCTCCTCGCGGCTGCCGATCAGGTAACTGCGGTCCGGCAGCGAGACGATCCGGCGTGATCTGCCTTCCGGCCCTCGTCGGTGGTTCCGGCAACTCTGCGGGACCACCGGCCGGGCGGGCAACGGGGATTCGGCGGTGCGACTGTCAGGGAGTGGCCTGTAGGGCGGACCGGGGCGCCGTGGGGACCGCCTCCGTATCCCGGCGGGCGGCTCGGGCGGCAGCCCGGTCGCGGAGCCGGATCCAGGCGACGACAAGCGCGATCAGCGGCAGCAACGGCAGGGCGACCAGCAGCACGATGCCGACGGCGAGGAACTGGCCGACGGCGTACCGGCCGGATGTCGGGGTGGTTCGGGCGCGACCGGTGGACCGGTCGGGGCGGGAGCCAGCAGGCGACATGTCGCAACCTTCGAGGAGGGTGGGTTACCGGCAATGCTACGGCCCTTGGCGGCATCTGCCCGATTTTTCGTTCGTTTGGCGGACCACCGCCCCACCACTCGCGGTGCGGGGTCGTCGACTGTCCGCGACCGTCCACCGTCCGGTCAACGGGACTCTGATGATCGGTGGCGGGTGTCGTCCTCGATCTCCACCCGGATCCGGTGGCCCTGCTTCGGCGGCCCGGCTGCGCGTCCGGCCCGCCCCGATAGACTCTGCGGCTATGAGCCTGTGTAGGGAGCGAATCAGCCAGCCCACCGCCGTGCGGCCCGATACCCCTGCCGAGCGCGAGGTGACGGCATGACCGCGGCGGAGTCGGAGACGTCGAACGGACGACGGCTGCTGGGTGCGGTCCGGGGACCGCAGGACGTCAAGCGGATGTCCGCCGAGGACCTGACCCTGCTCGCCGCCGAGATCCGGGACTTCCTGGTCGCGAAGGTCTCCCGGACCGGTGGGCACCTCGGCCCGAACCTCGGAGTCGTCGAGCTGACCCTCGCCATGCACCGGGTCTTCGACTCGCCCCGGGACCGCTTCCTGTTCGACACCGGCCACCAGGCGTACGTGCACAAGATGCTCACCGGCCGGCAGGACGGCTTCGACCAGCTCAAGCAGCGCGGCGGCCTCTCCGGTTACCCGAGCCGGGCCGAGAGCGAGCACGACATCATCGAGAACTCGCACGCCTCGACCGCACTCTCCTACGCGGACGGACTGGCCAAGGCGTACGCGCTGCGCGGCGAGTCGCGCAACGTCGTGGCGGTGGTCGGCGACGGGGCGTTGACCGGCGGCATGTGCTGGGAGGCGCTCAACAACATCGCCGCCGCCCGCAACCCGCTGGTCATCGTGGTCAACGACAACGGCCGGTCGTACGCACCGACGATCGGCGGCCTGGCCGACCACCTGGCGACGCTGCGGCTCAACCCCGGCTACGAGAAGGTGCTGGACACCGTCAAGGAGGCGCTCGGCTCCACGCCGCTGGTCGGCAAGCCGATGTACGAGGTGCTGCACGCGGTCAAGAAGGGCATCAAGGACGCGGTCGCGCCGCAGGCGATGTTCGAGGACCTCGGCATCAAGTACTTCGGCCCGGTCGACGGGCACGACGTGGCGGCGATGGAGTCCGCGCTGCGCCGGGCCAAGGGCTTCGGCGGGCCGGTGATAGTGCACGCGGTGACCCGCAAGGGGCTGGGCTACCGGCCGGCCGAGGAGGACGACGCCGACTGCCTGCACAGCCCGAGCGCCTTCGACGTGGAGACCGGCAAGATGCTGGCCGCGTCCTCGGTGAAGTGGACGCAGGTCTTCGCCGACGAGTTGGTCGCGATCGCCGACGAGCGGCCGGACGTGGTGGGGATCACCGCCGCGATGGCCGAGCCGACCGGCATCGCCACGATGGCCGGCAAGTACCCGGAGCGGGTCTACGACGTCGGCATCGCCGAACAGCACGCCGCCACCTCGGCCGCCGGCCTGGCGATGGGCGGCCTGCACCCGGTGGTCGCGGTCTACGCGACCTTCCTCAACCGCGCCTTCGACCAGGTGCTGCTCGACGTCGCCATGCACAGGCTGCCGGTGACGTTCGTGCTGGACCGGGCCGGGATCACCGGTCCGGACGGGCCGAGCCACTACGGCATCTGGGACATGTCCGTCTTCGGAGTGGTGCCGGGGCTGCGCATCGCCGCCCCCCGGGACGCCGCGACCCTGCGCGCCGAGCTGCGCGAGGCGGTCGCCGTCGAGGACGGGCCGACCATCCTGCGCTTCCCGACCGGTGCCGTCGTCGCCGACCTGCCGGCACTGCGCCGGGTCACCGCCGCCGACTCGGTGGCAGGTGGGGTGGACGTACTCGCCGAGTCGGCCCGTACCGACGTGCTGCTGGTCGCGGTCGGCGCGTTCGGGCAGCTCGGCGTCGAGGTGGCCGCCCGGGTCGCCGAGCAGGGCTACGGCGTGACGGTGGTCGACCCGCGCTGGGTCCGGCCGGTGCCGAGCGAACTGGTCACCCTGGCCGCCAGCCACCGACTCGTGGTGACCGTCGAGGACGGCGTACGCGCCGGTGGGGTCGGTGACGCCCTGGCCAAGGCGCTGCGGGACGCCGACGTCCGGGTGCCGGTGCGCGACCTCGGGGTACCGCCGGTGTGGCAGCCGCACGGCAGCCGGGCACAGATCCTCGCCGACCTCGGACTGACCGCCCAGGACGTGGCCCGGGACGTCACCGGCTGGGTCTCCCAGCTCGACGACGAGCCGATCGCCCCGGTCCGGGTGGCCACCCCGAACGGCGACCGGGCGGCGAAGGGACGCAACGGCCGGGGCTGACCCGGCACAGTCGGCGCCGACGGTCCGGTCCTGGTGACCGGGCTCGTCGGCGCCGCCGTACTTCTCCTACTTGCCGCCGGCCGAGCGGTCGGTGGTCTTGTCCGGGCCGATCAACCTGAAGGTCTCCCGCTCGGCCGGCTTCGGCACCACGACCAGGCCGGGACGGTCGACCAGGCGGGTCGTGTTCGGCGGCACCGTGAGGCTGGTGGTCTCCGGGTCCGGTGTCCAGGCCAGCACCACGACGGGGCTGGACAGCGGCAGGACGTACGCCTGGAGCGGCTCCAGCCGGTCGGCGGCCGAGACCACCGGCGGACCGTCGGCCGGCCGGAGCAGGGCCGCCGTCATCATCCCCTCGTCGGTGCGCCAGCTCAGCTGTTCGAGCCGGACCGGTTCCGGCCCGGCGCCGGCCAGCTCGACCTTGGCCAACTCCTTGCTGCGGAGTTGGTCGATCGGCCAGGAGGCCGGCACCGATCCGGAGTGGACCTCGCCGTGCACCCGGTGCGGGATGCTGCCGAACGGACCGGTCTTGGCGGCGAGGGCGCAGGTGTCCAGACCCTCCAGCACGGCGGCGGCGGAGGAGCCGGTGCCGTCGACGAGCAGCGGATAGCGTGGTGCCTCGACGCCGGTGCCCAGGTCGACGAGCCGGTCGGCGGACTTGCCGGTCGGCAGCGACTCGCTGGGGCGCAACCGGGCGGTGACGGTGCGGGCGGCACACGACGGCAGCGCGACCGGACCGGTCAGGCCGTCGGTGACCGCGAGCGGCTGGCGGTCCGGCCCGAGCAGCCGGTCCACCCGGGCGGAGACCAGGTAACGCCGGCCGGTGGGCAGTTGCACGGGCAGCACGTCGGAGTAGACCAGGTAGCCGGGGTCGCTGTATTCGACCGCCCGGTCGACGGTGAAGTCCGCCCCGTCGCCGGTCAGCTGCAACAGCCACGACGCCGCCTCGCCGGGCACGTCGGCGGCGACCAGCGCCAGCCGGCCGCCGTCGACCTCGCCGAGCCAGAGGATGCCGGAGGAGGGCAGGTGCACCCGGTCCTCGACCGGGGAGCGCCATGCGTCGACGGCCCGGGCCACCGCGGCGGCAGCCGTCGCGTCACCGGCCAGGGAACCCCGCGAGGGCCACACCTGGAGAGTGCCGTCCAGTGTGTCGTAGCCGATCCGGAGCGCGACCGGAGGTTCCTTCGGCACGGTGCCGCACCCGCTGGTGAGGAGGGCCAGGGTGAGGGCCGTGCCGACGATCCCGCTACGAGCGAGTGAACCCACCGCTGTGCTCCCGATCCGCCTCAGTCGTCTACAGAAGCCACATCCTACGAGATCTCGGACGCGGCTCGGGCGTGACCCGGAAAAGCCCGGCCGATCGGGAACCACCGCCTCCGGCACCGCGACTCGCCCTGCGGAAACCCGCCGCCCAGGCAACTGGGACCAAAGGGGTACTCCTGTAGACTCCGCCGACTGTGACGCTTGCCGAGCCACGTCTGCACAGCACGCCTGACCCGGAGGGCCCCGAGTCAGGCAGCCGAACGGCGACCGGAACCGACGGGGGCGCGGCGGAGTCGACGGGTTCGGGCACCCGTTCCGAGACCGGTTCGGAAACCGCACCGGCCGGTCGGGAGCCGGCCCCGCGCTCCGGCGACGCCGACCGGGATCCGGGCACCCCGGACCGGAACACCGGCAGTCCGGCCACCCGACCGGCCCGCTGGCCCACCTGGCGCCGCGACCTCGTCGTGTACGCGGCCTTCCTGGTCGCCGGCTTCTGGGTGACCAGCCAGATCTGGCTCGACCCGGCCGGCCGGGTCGCCGCGCTCTACAGCAGCGACCCGGCGCAGGTGCAGTACTTCCTCGCCCACTCCGTACGGGTGGTGCTGCACGGCGAGTTCCCGTTCTTCACCGACCGGTTGAACTATCCTGACGGCGTCAACCTGATGGCCAACACCGCCATCCTGGGACTCGGCATCCCGATGGTGCCGGTGACGCTGCTGTTCGGCCCGGCGGTCTCCTTCGTGGTGCTTGTGACGTTCGGCCTGGCCGGCACCGCCTCCGCCTGGTATTACGTGCTGTCCCGGCACCTGGTCGGCAGCCCGGTCGCGGCCGTCGTCGGCGGCTGGTTCTGCGGCTTCTCCCCGGCGCTGCTGTCGCACGCCAACTGGCATCCGAACATCATCTCGCAGTTCCTGCTGCCGTTCATCGTCTGGCGGGTACTGGTGCTGATCCGCTCCACCCGGCCGGTGGTCGACGGCGTGATCCTGGCGCTGCTCGTCACCTACCAGGCGTTCATCAACGAGGAGATCCTGCTCTTCACCGCGATGGCCTGCGGCGTCTTCCTGCTCGCCGTGCTGGCGCAGGAACCGGCCCGCTGGAAGGCGGCGTGGCGTCCGCTCGGCACCGGACTGGCGGTCTGCGCCGTGCTCGCCGGGGCGCTGCTGGCGTACCCGCTGATCGTGCAGTTCGCCGGCCGGCAGGCGTACCACGGACTCAGCGACGCGGTACGCGACTACGGCAACGACCTGGCGGCGTTCTTCGTACCCGGCTCCACCACGCTCGGCGGCAACCAGGAGGCCAACGCCGACCTCGCCCCGAACTACTCCGAGGAGAACGCCTTCTTCGGCTGGAGCCTGGCGCTGCTGACCGTGGCCGTGGTGGTCTGGCTCCGCCGCGAGGTGGTGATCCGGGCGCTCGCCGTGACCGGCCTGCTCTTCGCGATCCTGTCGCTGGGCGAGCGGATCTCCTGGTGGAACCGGGGCGCCCTCTGGGGACCCTGGGACGTCCTGGTCAAGGCCCCGCTGCTGGACGCGGTGGTGCCGACCCGGTTCGGACTGATCACCACGGTGGTGATCGGGCTGCTGATCGCCCTCGCCACCGACCGGGCCTGGAAGTCCGAGGTCGCCGACCGCCGGACGGTGCGGGCGGTGGTGGTGGCCGCGCTGGCGATCGCGCTGGTGCCGATCCTGCCGCTGCCGCTGCGCGAGGTGAGCCGGCCGCCGGTGCCGCACTTCATCACCTCCGGCCAGTGGCGGCCGTACGTCGGCCCGGACCAGACGCTGGTTCCGGTGCCGATCCCGGCGATGGGACACACCAACGGGATGCGCTGGGCCGCCGCCGTCAACCTCGACTTCAAGATCCCCGGCGGCTACTTCCTGGCGCCCCGCAACGGCAACACCGGTGATCCGGGCCGGTTCGGCGGGCGGCCCAGCGGGCTGAGCGCGGTGCTGGACCAGGTCGCCACCAGCGGCCAGCCGGCGACGCTCGACGACCGGCAGCGCCGACGCGCCCTGGACGAGCTGCGGCACTGGCGGGCCGCGATCCTGGTGCTGCCGCTGAAGCAGCACAACGTCGAGGCGCTGCGCAGCACCGTCGACCAGCTCGCCGGCCCGGCCCGGCGGACCGGTGACGTGTGGCTGTGGGACGTCCGCGCCCTGACCGACCGCACGGCTGGGTGAGCGGGCCGGGGCGACCCGCCGAGACCGCGCCCGACGTCGCGGTCCCGGCGGCGGTGTCGACGCCCGGCGTCGGCCGGTGGACGACCCTCCGGCACGCCGCCGCCGGCCGGTTCGGCGGACTGCGGGCCTGGGCGGCGCGGCGGCGGGGGCCGCTCGTCGACGCGGCGGCCGTGCTGCTCTACCTGGTCACCGCCGTTCACGTCACCTCCGGGCTGTGGCTGCACCGGGACCGGATGACGTACGCCGGCAACGACATGATGCTCTTCGAGTGGATGCTGGCCCGGGCGGCCCGGGCGGTGACCCACCTGGAGAACCCGTTCTACAGCACCGCGTTGAACGCACCGGACGGGATCAACCTGATGGCGAACACCTCGGTGCTCGGCCTCGGCGTCCCGCTGACCCCGGTGACCCTGCTCTCCGGCTCGCAGACCAGCTATCTGCTCGCGGTCGTCCTCTCGCTGGCGGGTACGGCCACCGCCTGGTACCTCTTCCTGTCCCGCCGGATCGTCGGCTCCCGCCTCGGCGCCGCCGTCGCCGGCCTGTTCTGCGGGTTCGCGCCCGGGATGATCTCGCAGGCCACCGGGCACCTGCACATGATCGCCCAGTTCCTGGTGCCGGCGATCCTGGCGGTGGTCTTCGACCCGCGCACCGACCGGGTGGTCCGGCGCGGTGTACTGCTCGGCGTGCTGGTCAGCTACCAGGTCTTCCTCGGCGAGGAGGTACTGGCCTTCCTGGTACTCGCCTGCGGGCTGTTCACCGTCGGCTACGCGGCAGCCGCCCCGCGCACCGCCCGGCGGCTCGCTCCGGCGTTCCTCGGCCGGCTCGGCGTCGGCACGCTGGTCGGGGTGGTGCTGCTGGCGTACCCGCTGTGGTTCCAGTTCTTCGGCCCGGGACACTATCGCGGGCTGCCTTTCGACCCGAAGGCGTACCCGCTGGACCTGGCGTCGTTCACCGCCGCGTCCCGGCAGACGATCACCGGTCACGACTCGGTACCGGGAATTCTGTCGCCGAACCTGACCGAGGAGAACTCCTTCTTCGGGCTGGCGCTCATCGTGCTCTGCACGGTGGTGGCGATCTGGTTGTGGCGCCGACCGTTGGTGCGGGCGCTGGCGCTGTGCGTACTCGTCTTCTCCGCGCTCTCCCTCGGCGAGGACCTGCGGCTGAACGGGGAGATCCTGGACGTGCCCGGCCCGTACCGGCTGGTCTCCGGGCTGCCGCCGATCGACCTGGCGGTGCCGGCGCGGTTCCCGCTGATCTGCGTACCGGCCCTGGCGATCCTGCTGGCGCTCTCCTTCGACGAGGTGTTCCGGCGGACGGCGGGCGCCGGTACGGCGGTGGGGGCCGGTGTGACGGCATCGTCCGGGGCTGCGACGGCGGCCGGGGCTGCGACGGCGGCCGGGGCTGCGACGGCGGCCCGGTCGGGGGTGGCCGGCGGGCGGGTGCCGGTCCGGCTGCTCTGGACCGGGGCGGTGGCCGCCGCCCTGCTGCCGCTGACGCCGACTCCGTTGCAGACCAGACCGGTCTGGCCGGTACCGGACTTCGTCGCCACCGGCGAGTGGCGCTCGTACGTGCCGCCGGGGCGCACCCTCGTGGCGGTCCCGCCGACCCGGGGCGCCGAGGCGACCGCCGGGATGTTCTGGTCGGCCCGGACCGGGCTGGCCTTCACCACGCCGGGCGGCTACTTCATCGGACCCACCGGCCCGGACGATCCGCAGGGGCGCTGGGGTGCGCCGGACCGCCCGACGGCGGTGCTGCTGGACCGGGTGGCGGCCACCGGCGAGGTCCCGCCGATCGGTGACCTCGAACGGCGGCAGGCGGTCGAGGACCTGCGGCACTGGCGGGCCGCGATCGTGGTGCAGGGCGGCCTGCACCGGGGCGTACCGGTCCGGGAGACCCTGGACCAGCTGCTCGGGCCGGGCCGGGACATCTCCGGCGCCTGGGTCTGGGACGTCCGCCCTCTCGTCGGCTGAGCCACCGCCGGCGGCCGGACGTCAGTCGACGAGCGGGCGGACGTCCCAGAGCCAGACGTCGTCCACCCGCTGTCCCGGGCCGAGCAGTCCGGCCAGCAGGACGTGCAGGGCGGGCGCGGCCGGATGGTCACCGAGCACGACCACCGACGCCTTCCAGAACCGCAGGTCCTCGACAGCCTGCCGACGGTTCTCCTCGGTGATCAGCGGTGCGGCGCCCCGGTCCATGGTTCCGTAGATCAGCAGGCTGGTCGGCCGGGACGGCGCTCCGAAGACCCCGAAGCCGTCGGCGTCCGGGCCGATGAAGTAGCCGGCCGGGATCGGGAACGCATGTTGGGTCAGGGCGCTCCAGCGCAGCGTGGACAGGCCGTGCACGTTGCTCGGGATCGGCACCGGCACCAGGGTCCGGCCGTCTGGTACGTAGGGTCGCCAGGCTCCGGAGGTGATGAACGTCGGCGGCGGGTCGATGTGCATGGCCGGCAGCGGGCGCGGGAAGATCGGCAGCAGCGCGAGCACGATCGCCGCGTACGCCAGGATCCGCAGCCGCCGCGCGACCGGCCCGGCACTGTCCGGGCGGCCTGGAGCGGTGCCGTTCGTGCTGGCCGGAGCCGGGTCGGTCCGGCCGGCCGCCGTCGTGCCGGGCGGGTCGGTCCTGCCGGACGCGCTGGCCGCGACGGTGTCGGCCGGGACGGTGTCGGCCGGGACGGTCGACGTCGTGCCGTCGGGTGTCGTGCCGTCGGGTGTCGTGCCGTTCGACGTCGTGCCGATCGAGCTGGCCGGCGCGGTGGTGCTCGCGGTCGCCGGTCGCGGTCGGGTCCTGGCGACCTCGTTCCAGGCGAGCGCGACCAGGATGCCGACGGTGGCGACCGTGACCAGGCTGAGCCGGGTCGGCATCATCATCTCGACCAGTGGCAGGTCCTCCGGCAGCAGGTGCCACGGCCCCTCGTGTTCGGTGAGCTGGCCGTCGTAGCGGATCTGCCGGCCCAGCGAGGCGAGCGCGAAACCGGCCCCGAGCAGCGCGGCGATCCGGGCGACGACGGAGCCCCGCCAGAGCAGCACCGCGACGAGTACGACCAGACCGACGAGGGGCCAGCCCAGCCAGGTGTTCTGCTCGGTCACCCCGATCGTCTTCTCCACCTCCGGCGAGCCGGCGATGGTGTCCCGGGAGTAGGTGACGAAGGCCCGCAGATCCTCGCCCCAGTTGTGGAAGACGCCGCCCTGTAGGCCCCGGTAGGACTGCGGACCGTTGAACTGGTACCAGATCGGGTAGCCGGCAAGCAGCAGCGCCAGCGCGCCGCCGACGCCGAGGCCGCGCAGGAGGGTCCAGATCCGGCCGCGCATCAGCGACCACCGGAAGGCGACGTAGAGGGGCACGGCCACCGCGCAGGCCAGCGCGGTGAGCAGCAGCATCTCCTCGTTCACGAAGATCTGGTACGCCACCAGCAGCCCCAGCACCAGCCCGTTGCGCAGCCAGCGACCCGGCTCGCCGAGCCGGAACACCCGCACGACGATCAGCGGGAGCAGGAAGTTGGAGACGAAGTTCGGCTGCCCGTTGGCGTGGTGCACGATGCCGGGGGCGAAACCGAGGAATGCGCCGCCGACGAACGCCGCACCCCGGGACCGGACCAGGTGCCGGGAGAGCGCCCAGTACGAGGTGGCCGCGGTCGCCGCCAACACCCCGCCGAGATACAGCGCGTACGTCACCTGCGGGCCGAACGCCCAGGTGAGCGGGGCCAGCGGCAGGGTCACGCCCAGCAGCGAGGTGTTCGCCATCATGTTCACCCCGTCCGGGGCGTTCTGCCGGGCGGAGAAGAGCGGGTTCTCCAGATGCCGGACCGAGTACGCGCCGTGCGCGAAGAGCCACTCGAACCAGCTGTGGTCGGTCGGCAGGTGCGACGACACCCGGTGGTTCACGTCGACCCAGTAGTTGGCGCAGACGAAGACGCCGAGCAGGACGTACGCTCCGATGGCCAGTATGTCGATCCGGACGGGAGGGCGGAGCATCCGCCACTGTCGGGAGCGACCGACCTCGGTCGAGCTGGCTTCGGCGTCCGAAGAACTGTCCACCACCGGAACTGCCACGAGGCGCCATCGTACAGGTGGCTTCGCGTCCGAATTGCCGGTACCCGCTCCGGTGTATCCGGAACGTGCCCGCGCAGCACGGCGGCCATACCGGACCATCCGGGCGCCCACCGGCGCCCGCCGCCCGCCCCGTCCGGACGGCGGCGCACCGGACGGCGGCGCCCGGATGCGAGCGGGAGTCCCGGAGGCGAAAGCGGCGTCGGAACGGAGAGCGGGGGAGGAGCAGCAGGATGCCCACCATCGAGCTCGGGGATTTGGCCGGCGGGTCGCGCGGGCAGCCGACCGGACCGGACCGGACGACGGCGCACCGGACGGACCGGCGTCGGGCGGCGCGGCGCGGGGCGGTCCGGCCGTTCCTGCTGGGCGCGATGTTGATCGTCGTACTCGGCACGGTGGCGGCCGGAAATCCCTTCCCACGGCCGTGGCCGGAATCGGTGGTGCCGGCCCGGCTCGGCGCCACCGTCCTCGCCGGCCGGGACTGGCTGGTCGTCAGCGAACCCGACAGGTCCGGTCCGGGCGTCCGGGGCGGCCGGGAACTGGTCGCCTACGGGTTGCCCGGGGTCGAGCCGCGCTGGCGGCTGTCGCCGCCCGACGTGGTCGACGACCTCCAGGTACTCGGTGACCGACTGCTGCTGACGACCCACCCGGAACCGTCGCTGGCTCGGAGCGCCCGGCTGACCGTGCTGGACGTGCGGACCGGCACCGTGGCCTGGGAGCGCCAGGCGATCCTGATGGTGTCGAGCGACGGTGGCGACCTGGTGCTCTGGACGACGGCCGGGGACGGGCGGCCGGGGGCGCCGGCCGGGTCCGGCCGGCTGGAGGCGGTGGATCCGGCTTCCGGCGCGGTGCGGTGGTCGCTGCCGGTGCCGGACGGCGTGTTGCCGCGCTTCGACGCGACGTCGGCCGACCCGACGGCACCCGCGCGGGCGTCGACGCTGGTCCTGGCCCTGCCGTCCGGCCTGGTCGAGGTGCGGGACCTGGGCACCGGGGCCGTCGTCCGGGCGGTGCGGCTGCCGGTGCCGGTCACCGGTTCGCCGCCCCGCTTCGACGCCGAGGTCACCACCGGGATGTTCCTGGTGTACGACGAGAGCACGGTGACCGGGTACCGCCTGCCGGAGCTGGACCGGCGCTGGTCCGTGCGCACCGACCCGCAGAGGGGACGGGGGCCGGTCGCCTGCGGAGCCGATCTGTGCAGTCTGCGTCCCCAGCGGGGGGTCCGGGTCTGGGACCCGCGAACCGGCGCGACCCGCTGGTCGGACGGGCGCTGGACCAGGCTCTGGGCGGTCGGCGACGCACTGGTCGCCGCCGAGGGCTCCGGCCCGGACGGGGCGCTGGCGGTGCTGGACCCGGCCACCGGACGGGTACTCGCCGACCTCGGCGCCATGGGGCACCTGACGCCACGCGGAGCGCGACTCGTCGGCGTCCGGTACGGCGCGGACCGGCGGGCCCGGGTGCTGGAGTTCGATCCGGCGACCTGGCGGGCCCGGCTGCTGGCAGTGCTGTCCGAGGTCTCCGGCGACTGCCGGCTGAGCGCGACAGTGCTGCACTGCCGGCGGATGGACGCCTCGATCGGGGTGTGGCGACTGCCCGGACGACAGCGGGCCGACACCAGCGGGTGAGCGCCAGCGGGCTGTCACTTGTCGGGCGCGGATAGGTTGTCCCGTACAGGCAGCCGGGGAGGTCGTGGTGCGGGTACTGGTGGTGGAGGACGAGCGGAACCTCGCCGACGCGATCGTCCGGGGGCTGCGCCGACAGGGCATGGCGGTGGACGTCGCCTACGACGGCTCGACCGGGCACGAGATGGCGTTCGTCACCCGGTACGACGTGCTGGTGCTGGACCGGGACCTGCCCGGCGTGCACGGCGACCAGATCTGCGCCGACCTGGTCAGCTCCGGCACCCTGACCCGGGTGCTGATGCTTACCGCCAGCGGCACGGTCGCCGACCGGGTGGAGGGGCTCCAACTCGGTGCCGACGACTACCTGCCGAAGCCGTTCGCCTTCGACGAGCTGGTCGCCCGGGTGCAGGCGCTCGGCCGCCGGGCCACCCCGGTCACCCCGCCGGTACTTACCGTCGCCGACCTGTCGGTCGACCCGGCCCGCCGGGTCGCGACCCGGGGCGGTGCGGCGGTGGACCTGACCCGCAAGGAGTTCGGCGTACTGGAGGAACTGGTCAAGGCGCGCGGGGCGGTGGTCTCCAGCGAGGAACTCCTGGAACGGGTCTGGGACGCCAACACCGACCCGTTCACCACCACGGTCCGGGTCACCGTGATGACCCTGCGGAAGAAACTCGGTGATCCGCCGCTGATCGAGACGGTGGTCGGCGCCGGCTACCGGGTGGCCGATCCGTACCTGCCGGGGCAGGTGAGCGCATGACCGTCTATCTGACCCGCCGCCGGCCCCGGGTGCGGCCCACCCTGCGGCTGCGGCTGACCCTGCTCAACGGGATCCTGCTGATCGGTGCCGGTGCGATCCTGGTGCTGCTCGCCTGGTTGCTGGTCCGGGACGCGCTGGCCCCGGACATCCAGCTCCGGTCGAACCCCGATCTGGTGCTCTCGGACGGCCGGACGGTCGGTGCGATCCAGTGGCATCAGGAGATGGCCCGGGCCGCCACCAGGGAACTGCTGGTCAAGGCGCTGCTGGCGCTGCTGGTGATCAGCATTGTCGGGGTGGCCGGGGCGTACGCGGTGGCCGGCCGGGCGCTGCGCCCGCTGCACCAGGTCACCTCGACGGCCCGCCGGCTCGGCGAGGCCACCCTCGACCAGCGGATCCGCTACTCCGGGGCGGACGACGAGGTGGCCGAGCTGGCCGGCACCTTCGACGCGATGCTGGACCGGATCGCCGACGCCTTCGAGGCGCAGAAGCGGTTCGTCGCCAACGCCTCGCACGAGCTGCGTACCCCGCTGGCGGTGATGCGTACCGAGATCGACGTGACGATGGCCGACGACGAGGCGGACGTGGCCGAGTACCGGCGGATGGCCACGGTGGTCCGGGACGCCTCGGAGCGGGCCAACAACCTGGTCGACGCGCTGCTGGTGCTGGCCCGCAGCGAGGCGCAGTCGGGCCGCCGGTTGGCCCGGAAGGCGCCGACCGATCTGGCCACCGGGGCCAGCGCGGCCCTCTCGGCGGTGCGTAACGAGACCACCCGGCTGAAGCTCCAGGTCTCCACGGCGCTGGCCCCGGCACCGGTGGTCGGCGATCCCGGCCTGCTGGAGCGGCTGGCCGGCAACCTGATCGAGAACGCGGTGCGCTACAACCACCTGCACGGCCGGATGTGGGTGCGGACCGGTTCGGGTCCCGAGCAGGCCTGGCTGGTGGTCGGCAACACCGGGTTCGAGGTGGAGCAGGCGGACGTGCCCGGGTTGTTCGAGGCGTTCCGGCGGGGCGGCCGGGAGCGTACCGGCGCCCGTGGCTCCGGGCTGGGCCTGTCGATCGTCCGTGCCGTCTGCGACGCGCACGGCGGCACGGTGAGCGCGATCGCCCAGGACGGCGGCGGGCTGGAGGTGACGGTGACGCTGCCGGCGGCCGAGACCACTCCGGTGGTGGCCGCCTCGGCGGCGGTCGGTGGGAACCCGGTCGCCGTGCCGGTCCGGCCGCTGTCACCGCCGAACGCGGTGAGCGCGGCCAGCACCGACCCGCTCGGCTCGGTCGCCGGCCGCGTCGCCCCGGCCGGGCTGTCCGGTTCGGGTACGCCTCCCCAGCCGACCGCCGGCACCCCGGCCGGCCTCGCCGAGCCGGGCCCGGGTACGGCCCCGACGCCCGACTGAGCCTTGCAGGTGCCCGACTGAGCCTTGCTGGTGCCCGACTGAGCCTTGCCGGCGTTCAGGCGACCAGGTCGAGGTCGCGTACCTCGCGGCGGATCGCCCGCAGCCGGGCGGTGGTGATGCCGAGTTCCTGCGCCACGTCGGCGTCACTGGCCTCGGGACGCTCCGCCTGGATCGCGGCGGCCAGTGCGGCGGTCTCGGTGATCGGGCGGCGGGGCCGTGCCTGGCTGCCCGGCTTGGCCGTCCGGCCGGCCGGGGCGCGCTTCCGGGACGTCCCGCCCGCTGCCGCCGAGGTCAGGGCCGGCACTGGTGTCCCGGACCCGCTCGTTCCGAGGCTGGCTGGCCGGGCCGCACCCGTGCTGGTCGGTCGGGCCGGGCCGGCAGCGGCGGGTCGGCTGGTAGTCGTGCCGGTGGGCCGGGCGGTTCCCGGGCCGGTGACGGCGGGTGGGGTGGCGGTGGCCTCGTCGGGGTGCCGGCCGGCCGGCTCGGTCGGGACGGCGGGCTGCACCGCCGGGGCCGACGGGATCACCGTGGCCGTCGAGGCGGCGGCAGTCGTGCTGGCCGGGGCGGCAGTCGTGCCGGCCGTGGCGGCCTGGGCGGCAGTCGTGGCGGCCTGGGCGGCGGAGATCCGGCCGCCCAGCTCGACCAGGCAGATGCTGGCTACCACGATCAGCCCGTCGACCGAGAGTGGCAGCAGGTACGGCGAGGCGCCCGTCTCGCCGTACCTGGCGGCCACCCCGACCATGTGCCAGTACGACACCCAGGCGGCGATCCCGGCGATGGTGGCGGTGGCGGCCATCCGGGCGAACGCCAGCGAGCGGCGGTGCACCGGCACCCGTGAGATCAACTCGACGGTGAGCAGCAGCGCCAGTGGTGGCCAGGCGGCGATCGCCTGGCTGATCGGATTGTCGCGGGCGTGCAGGATGTTGGCGACCACCGAGGCGGCCACCCCGAGGGCCAGGGTGGCGCGTACGGCCCAGCGGACCCGGCGAAGCTGTGGGAGGGGCACCGGTCGCTCCTTGCCTGTCGTCGTGCTTCCTCTCGGGCCGTCCCCCGCAGCGGACCAGCCGGCCTGATCGTTCATCCTTGCGGCCGGAGCGGTCCAGCCGGTGTACCGGTCGAATTTCCGGCGTGTCGCTCACCGCCTGGTGGCCTTCCGTGTGCTTGGCGTCGCTGTCCGAGCGCCCACCGGAAGTGCCCACCCGGCGCGGCGGGAGGGCGGCGGGAAACCGGATTGCCAATCCCGTGGCGCTCGTGCAAAGCTTGCCGCCGTCAGCCCGGATCATGGGAGGGAGGTGCGGTGATGGTTTCCACGTCTTGTCCCGTGCCTCGCCTCGGCCACCGCTGACCGAACCGCGTTCCTCCGCGAGGCGCACACTTCCATCCGGAGGATCCGTGAGTTCCACCATCCACAACGTGAGTTTCCACTGCGCCGACACGTACGAGTTGGCCCGCTTCTGGGCGGCGGTGCTGGACCGGTCCCTACGCCCGGAGGACCAGCCCGGCGACGACGAGATCACCCTGCTGGCGCCGGACAGCGTCGGCCCGCAGGTCTTCTTCCAGCAGGTGCCGGAGGGCAACTCGGGGCCGAGCCGGCTGCATGTCTGCCTGCAACCGGCCGACCGGACCCGGGACGAGGAGGTCGAGCGGCTGCTCGGACTGGGCGCGACCCTGGCCGCCGACCATCGGCGGCCGGACGGCACCGGCTGGGCGGTGCTGGCCGACCCGGAGGGCAACGAGTTCTGCGTGGAGCGCAGCGTCGCCGAGCGCACCGGCTGAGTCGCCGGGCCGCCACACACCGTTCCGCACCGGCAGCGGTGTGTGGCGGCGGCCCGCAGCCGGGCAGTCGGCCAAGCGGCGGTTGACCGCCGGGGTGGGCAGCGGGCGACTAACTGAACGGGATCACGCCGATGTCGTACCCCGCGTACCGCTTCGGCTCGGCCGTGACGACGGGTCGACCGGCCGGCCATTCGGCCTCGGGACGGCAGGTGGCCACGGCGTGGACATGTGGCCACGACAGGCCGTCGGCGACGAGCCGGCCTATCGTCAGGGCATGTCGTCGACGTCTGGGACCCGGCCGGCCTCCACTTCCGTGCGTGTGCCTGCCGTGCAGACCGTGCGCACGGTGTGCGGGACCCGTGAAGGTCGGTGTCCGGGTCCTGTCGACGGGACGAATCCAGTCGGCGTCCAGTGACGGTTCAGTCCGGTACGCGAATCTCGAGTCCTGCCCGGCCGGCGCCCCCGCCCGGCCGGGCAGGCCGCACCGCGACGCTCCGCCACCAGCACTGTTGCCAAGCCGTACGGCGCAACCGCGTCGGGTATCTCCGGGAGGTCTCGTGAACACCTGGAAGGTCAAGTTCGGCAGCTCCGCGGGGCGGAGCGGAGGGCGCTGGCGGGCCCGGCTGGGGGTGCTCTCGCTGCTCGCCGGTGGGCTCGCCGTACCGGCGGTCGCGGTCGCGCCCGGCGTCGCCAGTGCCGGCGCGATCGTCCCGTGCCCGGCCAGCATCACCAGTTGGCGGGTCATCTCCAACGGCCGCGGCTGGCGGGTCTGGGAGGGCTACCGCTACACCCTGCACAGCGCCACGCCGACGTTCCTGGTCAGTGACGGCCAACTGCTCGACAACGGCACGGACAGCACGGTCAACTACACGATCACCTCGCGGGTGTCCCGGACCTTCAGCATCCAGACCACTGTGGGCATCACCGCGAGCGGGCAGCAGGACTTCTTCACCACGAACATCAGCACCCAGATCGTGGCGACCCAGGTCACCGAGCGGGGGGTGAGCATCGCCGTGCCGGTTCCGCCGCGCAGCCGGCTGATCGCCGAGTACGGGGTGGAGGCGTACCAGGTCAGCTACGCGGTGGAGGCGTGGCGGACGACGACCTCGCTCAGCGGCCAGCCGGCGACCGGCGGCCGGTGCGAGGAGTGGGGCTACTACCCGCAGAACACCACCGCACCGACCCATCTCGAGGGCTGGCGGTTGCGGACCGGCTGACCCGCCGGTCGGCGTTCACCGCCGGCGTCCGGGCAGATCGCGGTGATCAGGGACCAGGTCGCACAGCGCGCCGTGCGACTCGCCGGGACAGGTCCCTGGTCACCGCGATCGTCGGTCGGTCAGCCGGGCAGGCTGGCCAGGCCCGGTGCCAGGAAGCGGCGGCCGGTGACCCGCTCGGCGGTGCCGGACCGGTCCAGGTAGGGCGTGATCCCGCCGAGGTGGAACGGCCAGCCGGCGCCGAGCAGCATGCACAGGTCGATGTCCTGCGGCTCGGCTACCACACCCTCGTCCAGCATCAGCCGGACCTCTTCGGCGAGCGCGTCCAGCGCCCGTCGGCGTACCTCCTCGGCGGTCAGCGGAGCGGAACCGACCTCCAGCAGGCCGGCCACCTCGGGGTTGACGTCACCGTCGACCACCAGCGGCTTGCCGGACTCGGCGATCCGGCGCAGGTTCCCGCTCACCGCGAACCGGTCCGGGAAGGCGGCGTGCAGCGTCCCGCCGACGTGGTACGCCACCGCCGGCCCGACGAGCTGGAGCAGCGCCAGCGGGCGCATCGGCAGGCCGAGCGGGTCGAGCGCGGCGTCCGCCACCTCGGGCGGGGTGCCGGCGTCCACGGCCGCGAAGATCTCGCCGAGGAAGCGGGTCAGCAGCCGGTTGACCACGAAGGCCGGCGCGTCGGCCACGAGTACGCAGGACTTGCGCAGCTCCCTGCCGACCGCGAAGGCGGTGGCCAGGGTGGCCTCGTCGGTCCGCTCGCCCCGGACGATCTCCAGCAGCGGGAGCACCGCGACCGGGTTGAAGAAGTGGAATCCGACCACCCGTTCCGGGTGCTCCAGGTCGGCGGCCATCGCGCTCACCGAGAGCGAGGAGGTGTTGGTGGCCAGCACCGCCTCCGGGGAAACGATCTTCTCCAGCTCGGCCCAGACCTGCTTCTTCACGGCCAGGTCCTCGAAGACCGCCTCGATCACGAAGTCGGCGTCGGCGAAGACGCCCTTGTCGACCGAGCCGCTGACCAGGCCGCGCAGCTTGGCGGCCGTACCCTCGGGAAGCCGGCCCTTGCCGACCAGCTTGTCGATCTCGGCGTGCACGTAGCCGACGCCTTTGTCCACCCTGGACTGGTCCAGGTCGGTGAGCACCACCGGGACCTGGAGCCGGCGGGCGAACAGCAGCGCGAGCTGCGAGGCCATCAGGCCGGCGCCGACGATGCCGACCTTCGTCACCGGCCGGGCCAGCCCCTTGTCCGGGGCACCGGCCGGCCGCTTCGCCCGGCGCTGCACCAGGTCGAAGGAGTAGAGCCCGCTGCGCAACTCCTCGCTGAACACCAGGTCGGCCAGCGCCTCGACCTCGGCGGCCATCCCCTTCGGCAGTCCGTCCGGGTCGCCTCCGGCCGGCGCGTCCGGCGCCTCGCGGGCCAGTTCGAGCAGCTCCAGCGCCCGGTAGGCGGACGGCACCGCGCCGTGCAGCCGTTCGTCCAGGGTCTTCCTGGCGAAGTAGAGCACGCCGTCCCACATCTCCCGGTCGACCTCCGGTCGGGACACCTGGACCTCGCCGCGCACCACCTGGGCGGCCCATTCGAGCGAGCGCTCCAGGAAGTCGGCCGGTTCGAAGAGTGCGTCCGCGATGCCCAGCTCGGCGGCCTGCTTCGGCTTGAGCATCCGGTTCTGCATCAGCGGGTTCTGGATGACCACCTGGGCGGCACCGGCGATGCCGATCAGGTTGGGCAGCAGTTGGGTGCCGCCCCAGCCGGGCACCAGCCCGAGGGAGACCTCGGGCAGGGCCAGCGCAGCCGCGCCGCCGGAGAGGGTCCGGTAGTGGCAGTGCAGCGCCAGCTCCAGCCCGCCGCCCATCGCGGCGCCGTTGACGAAGGCGAATGTCGGCACGGTGCTGGTGCGCAGCCGGCCGAAGACCCGGTGGCCGAGCCGGCCGATCTGGCGGGCCTGGTCGCGGTCGGAGAGCAGCGGCAGGCCGGTCAGGTCGGCGCCGACGCAGAAGATGTACGGCTTGCCGGTCACCGCCACGAACGCCGGGTCTGCGGCGAGCGCTGCCGTGACCGCATCGTCCAGACTGGACAGCCCGGCCGGGCCGAAGGTGTTCGGTTTGGTGTGGTCGAGCCCGTTGTCCAGTGTGATCAGTGCGGCGGGCCGGTCCAGCCCAGGCACCCGCACCAGGCGCAGCAGCGCCCGGGTGACCACCTCGTTCGGGTTCTGTGGAACCGTCATTTGTCGCCACCCTCCCAGGCCGGGTTCTCCCAGATGACCGTGCCGCCCATGCCGATGCCGATGCACATGGCGGTGATGCCGTACCGCACCTCGGGGTGTTCGGCGAAGTGCCGGGCGAGCTGCGTCATCAGCCGTACCCCGGAGGAGGCGAGCGGGTGGCCGATGGCGATCGCCCCGCCCCACGGGTTGACCCGGGGGTCGTCGTCGGCGATGCCGAAGTGGTCGAGGAAGGCCAGCACCTGCACCGCGAACGCCTCGTTCAGCTCGAACAGGCCGATGTCGTCGATGGAGAGGCCGGCGATCCGCAGCGCCTTCTCGGTCGACGGGATCGGGCCGTACCCCATCACCTCCGGCTCCACCCCGACGAAGCCGTACGACACCAGCCGCATCGCCACCGGCAGCCCGAGTTCCCGGGCGACGTCCTCGGCGGCGAGCAGGCCGGCGGTGGCACCGTCGTTGAGTCCGGCGGCGTTGCCGGCGGTGACCCGGCCGTGCGGGCGGAACGGTGTCTTCAGGGTGGCCAGCTTCTCCAGGGAGGTCTCCCGGGGCGCCTCGTCGACGGTGGCGAGTCCCCAGCCGTTCTCCGGGTCCCGGACGGCCACCGGCACCAGGTCGGGCTGGAGCTTGCCGTTGGCGTACGCCTTGGCCGTCTTCACCTGCGAGGCGAGCGCGTACTCGTCGGCCCGCTGCCGGCTGATGTGCGGGAGCCGGTCGTGCAGGTTCTCGGCGGTGGAGCCCATCACCAGGGCGGAGGGGTCGACGAGCTTCTCGGCCAGGATCCGCGGGTTCGGGTCCACGCCCTCGCCCATCGGGTGCCGGCCCATGTGCTCGACGCCGCCGGCGATCGCCACGTCGTAGGCGCCCATCGCGATCCCGCCGGCCACGCTGGTGACCGCGGTCATCGCCCCGGCACACATCCGGTCGATGGCGTACCCGGGAACCGTCCTGGGCAGCCCGGCGAGCAGCGCTGCGGTACGGCCGATGGTGAGGCCCTGGTCGCCGGTCTGGGTGGTGGCGGCGATCGCCACCTCGTCGACCCGCTCCGGCGGCACGGGGTTGCGTCGCAGCAGTTCGCGGATGCAGCGGATCACCAGGTCGTCGGCGCGGGTGTGGGCGTACATCCCACCTGCCTTGCCGAACGGGGTGCGGACGCCGTCGACGAAGACGACGTCCCGGACTTCACGGGGCACTGGAGCCTCCTTGCCGCAGGGGCCCGGCTGGGCGGGTACCTCGGATGCTACTAGCCAGTAACTAAAGTCGTTCGCACCCCCCGTGTGGCCCGGACCACATATCGTCCGGCTGAGTGGCCGCTGATCCTGCTATTAGCAGCTAAATGCCGAGCAACGCTGAAAAAGGCGCCCAATCAGCCACACTTTCCGAATCTCAGGAGGCCGGGTGAAGGTGCTGATCGCCGGCGGTGCCGGCTTCATCGGCAGCACCGTCGCATCCGCCTGCCTGGACGAGGGCATCGAGCCGGTCATCCTGGACAGCCTCTGCACCGGCCGGGCCGAGTTCACCCGGGGACGGACCTTCTACCGCGGCGACATCTCCGACGGCGCACTGCTGGACCGGATCTTCGCCGAGCATCCGGAGATCGGCGCGGTGCTGCACGCGGCGGCGCTGATCGTGGTGCCCGAGTCGGTGAGCCAGCCACTGCGCTACTACCGGGAGAACGTCGGCAAGTCGCTGGACCTCCTCGAACACGTGATCCGCAACGGGGTCACCCGCTACGTCTTCAGCTCCTCGGCGGCGATCTACCGGCCCGGCGCCGACCTCTCGGTCGACGAGACCTCACCACTCGCACCGGCCAGCCCGTACGCCCGGACCAAGGCGATGATGGAGACGGTGCTCGCGGACACCGCCGAGGCGACCGGGCTGCGGGCACTCTCACTGCGCTACTTCAACCCGGTCGGCGCCGATCCGCTGCTGCGTACCGGCCTGCAACTGCCCCGCCCGACGCACGCGCTGGGCAGACTCATCGACGCCTGGGCCGAGGGCGGCGAGTTCCTGATCACCGGCACCGAGTGGCCCACCCGGGACGGCTCGGGTGTCCGCGACTACGTGCACGTCTGGGACCTGGCCCGCGCACACGTGCAGGCACTGCGCCGGTTCGACGAGATCCTGCCGGCCGGCGGCAGCCGCTCGGTGGAGGCGGTGAACCTCGGCACCGGGGACGGCACCACCGTCCGGGAACTCGTCGCCGCCTTCACCGAGGCGGTCGGTCCGGTGCGCACCCGGGACGCCCCGGCCCGCCCCGGCGACGGGGCCGGCGCCTTCACCCGGAGTACCCGGTCCCGGCTGCTGCTGGACTGGAAACCGGAGTACTCCGTAGCCGACGGCATCCGGGACGCCGTGCGGTGGTGCCGGATCCGCGACGAACTGCTCGGCCTCCGCCGGCCCGCCCGGCACCTGCAACCACACGGCTCCGACGGCCGCTGACCGCCGCCCACCCGACGCGGCCCGCCCACCCGACGCGACCCGGCCATCCGACCCGACCCGGCCACCAGACGCGACCCGGCCACCAGACGCGACCCGGCCACCAGACGCGACCCGGCTGCCCACCGACCTGGCCGGATCGCTCGGCCCGGCCCGCCCGGATCGGCCCGGCCCGGTCCGGCCCGCCCCGGCCAGGCGGGCCGGGGCGGGCGGGTCAGGCGGTCGGCTCGACCAGGGCCGCCGCCAGCTCCTCGGCGATCAGGCCGACCTGCCAGCCCCGGGCGCCGTACCCGCGCAGCGTCTCGGCGACCGTCTCCGGAGTGATCTCCTCGGGCGGGATCCAGGCCAGCCGGCGCACCGAGTCCGGGGTGATCAGGTTCTCCGGCGGCAGGGTGTGCGCCGCCGCGATCCGGGTCACCACCTCCCGGCACCGGCTCAGCCGTCCGGCCGCCACCGGGTCCCGCTCGGCCCAGCGGTGCGGCGGGGGCGGGCCGTCGATCGTCGGACTCACCGGCAGCGCGTCGTCCGGCAACTGCCGGGCGTCGGCGAGGGCGTCCAGCCAGGTCCGGACGAGCCGGCGTACCGAACGGCCGCCGAAGCCGGGCAGCATCAACAGGGTCCGCTCGTCCTTCGGGTCCAGCTCGGCGGCGGCGATGATCGCGGCGTCCGGAAGCACCCGGCCGGGCGCCGAGTCGCGGCGGGCGGCGATCTCGTCCCGGGCGTACCAGAGCGAGCGCACCCGGGCCTGCGCCCGTGCCCCCCGCACCCGGTGGATGCCGGAGGTCCGCCGCCACGGGTCCGGCCGCTGCCGGGCCGGCTGGGTGCCCCAGGCCACCAGCGCGGCGAACTCCTCGGCCGCCCACTGCGCCTTGCCCTGCCGGTCCAGCTCGGCCGCGAGCCTGTCCCGCAGCTCGACGAGCATCTCCACGTCCAGCGCGGCGTAGGTCAGCCAGGACTCCGGCAGCGGCCGGGTGGACCAGTCCGCCGCCGAGTGGTGCTTCTCCAGGGTGAAGCCGAGCAGCTGCTCGGTGAGCGCGGCCAGGCCGACCCGTTCGAAACCGGCGAGCCGGGCGGCCAGCTCGGTGTCGAAGAGGCGTCTGGGGCGCAGCCCGAGGTCGGCGAGGCAGGCGAGATCCTGGCTGGCGGCGTGCAGTACCCACTCGGTGTCCGCGATCGCCTCGTCCAGGGTGTGCAGGTCGCCCAGCGGCAGCGGGTCGATGAGCACGGTACCGGCCCCGGCCCGCCGGAGCTGGACGAGGTAGGCCCGCTGGCTGTAGCGGTAGCCGGAGGCGCGTTCGGCGTCGACGGCGACCGGGCCGGTGCCGGCGGCGAACCGGGACACCAGCTCGGCCAGGCCGGCGGGTGTCTCGACGGGGGCCGGGGTGCCGTCGCGAGGGGCGAGAAGCGGTACGGGCCCGCCGGGCGTTGGGTCGGGCCCCACTGTCTCGGAATCCGGCGCGGTCACCGGAAGGCTGTGCGGCTCGTCCCCTGCTCGGCGTTGCGCGGCCCGACGGCGCAGGGGTGGTTCGTCGGTCACCTGACAACCCTAGTCTTCGCCACGTTGGTGATCGCGCAGCCGGTCCGGCGAGTCGGGTCGGGTGGGGCGGCTGGGATCGGTGAAGCGGTTGGGACGCAGCGGTTTCGGTGCGACCCGGCCGGGCCCACCGAGGTCAGGCGGCGCCGGCGGAATCACGTGGCGACGGCGGCTCAGGCGGCGCCGGCCGGCCGGGACTGCGGCAGCGCGGTGACACCCGGCGGCGGCAGCCCGGCGGTGGAGGCGAGCAGGGTGCACCAGGCCAGCAGGTGCGCCCGCAGGTCGTCGTCGGTCGGGGTCCAGGAGGCGCGGATCTCGATGTCACCGGCAGCCGGCGGGCCGGCCAGCTCGCCGAACCGGGTCGACATGGTCTGTGTCACCGTGCCGCCGAGCGCCCGGTAGGCCGCGTCCCGGGCCTGGAGGGCGTCGGTCAGCCAGGTCCAGCCGACGCCCGGCAGCAGCGGGTCGGCGGCGAGGTCGATCTCCAGCTCGGCGGTGACGTAGGTAACCAGGCGCAGCGTCCCCTCCCAGCCCTCGTGTCCGGCCGGGTCGTGCAGCAGGATCAGGCGTCCGGTGGCCACCTCCTCGCCGTCGCGGCGCACGGTGGCGGCCAGTGCGAAGGCGTACGGGGCGAGCCGCTGCGGGGCACCCACCTCCTCCAGCACGATCTCGGCACGCGGCGCCGCCGACCGCAACCCGGCCACCGCGCGGGCGAAGGTCTCGGGCTGCACGATCGGGGAGGCCATATCCGCAGCCTAAGCCGATCGTCGGCGCCGTGGTGGGGCGCCGCGCCGGTCAGCCGGCCCCGGTCGACCGGCAGGCCGCACCACGGGTAAGTCCGGCGCGGCCCGGCACGGCACCGGCGGGTACGTCCGGCACGGCACCGGCGGGTACGTCCGGCGGGCCACAAAACCCGGCGGTGGGCGTCGCCGGGTTCGCGTGGCGTGGCACGATTGCGCCGATGAGCACCACGACTGCGGGCAACGCGGCCCGAGACGACCAGCCGGCCACCGGTGGCCCGGCCGATTCGCCGTTCGTCCGGGCCTGCCGGCGGGAGCCGGTGCCGCACACCCCGGTCTGGTTCATGCGGCAGGCCGGGCGTTCGCTGCCCGAATACCGCGAGGTGCGGGCCGGGATACCGATGCTGGAATCCTGCCGTCGCCCCGACCTGGTCACCGAGATCACCCTCCAGCCGGTACGCCGGCACGGCGTCGACGCGGCGATCCTGTTCAGCGACATCGTCGTACCGGTGGCGGCGGCCGGGGTTGACCTGGACATCGTCCCCGGCACCGGGCCGGTGGTGGCCGAGCCGGTACGCACCCTCGACGACGTCGAGCGGATCCGGCCCATCGACCCGACCGACGTCTCCTTTGTGGACGAAGCCGTACGCCTGCTCGTCGCCGAGCTCGGCGACACCCCGCTGATCGGCTTCGCCGGGGCGCCCTTCACGCTGGCCAGCTATCTGGTCGAGGGCGGCCCGTCCCGTAACCACCTGCGGACCAAGGCGCTGATGCACGGCGCCCCGGACGTCTGGCACGCCCTGCTGGCCCGGCTGGCCGAGATCACCCTCGCCTTCCTGCGGGTGCAGGTCGGTGCCGGCGTCTCGGCGGTGCAGCTCTTCGACTCCTGGGCCGGGGCGCTCTCCGAGGCCGACTACCGCCGGTTCGTGCTGCCGCACTCGACGACAGTGCTGCGCGGGCTGGCCGACGCGGGCGTGCCCCGGATCCACTTCGGGGTCGGCACCGCCGAGCTGCTCGGCGCGATGGGCGAGGCCGGCGCGGACGTGGTCGGGGTGGACTGGCGTACCCCGCTGGACGCGGCCACCGTGCGGATCGGGCCGGACAGGGCGGTGCAGGGCAACCTCGACCCGGCGGTACTCTTCGCGCCCTGGCCGGCGGTGCGGGCCGAGGTGCGCCGGGTGCTGGCCGAGGGCGCCGCCGCACCCGGGCACGTCTTCAACCTCGGGCACGGCGTGCTGCCGGAGACCGACCCGGACGTGCTGACCCGGGTCGTCGCCCTGGTCCACGAGGCGTCCGCGAGCTGAGGCGGGAGGCGGGCACGCCGGTGAGTGACACCACACGGGGATTCCGGATCGCCGTGGTCGGCGGCGGGATGACCGGGCTGGCCGCCGCGCTCCGGCTGCGGGACCGGCTCCCCGCCGACACCGAGATCACCGTGTACGAGCAGTCCGGCGCGCTCGGCGGCAAGCTGCGTACCGGAGAACTGGCCGGATCGACTGTCGAGTTCGGCGCCGAGGCGTTCCTGACCCGGGACCCGGCCGGCGGGGACTCGGCGGCGGTCGCCCTGGCCCGCCGGGTGGGGCTGGCCGACGCGCTGGTGCACCCGGCGACCGGGCGGGCGGCCCTGGCGATCGCCGGTGAGCTGCGGCCGATGCCGCCGGGCACCCTGGTCGGAGTACCCGGTGACCTGGCCGCGGTGGCCCCGGTGGCCCGGCCGGCGGCGGAGCGGGACGCCGACGGGGGCCGTCCGCTGCTCGGCCCGGACGACGACCCGACAGTCGGCGAGCTGGTCCGGCGCCGGCTCGGCGACGAGGTGGTGGACCGGCTCGTCGACCCGATGCTCGGCGGCGTCTACGCCGGCCGCGCCGACGAACTCTCGCTGGCCGCCACGATGCCGGGGCTGGCCCGCGCGGCACGCACCGAACGGACCCTGACCGGGGCGGTCCGGGCGGCGCTGGCCGCCGCACCCCGGCCGGTCGGTACCCCCGTCTTCGCCACCGTCGACGGCGGGGTGAGCCGGCTGGTGGCGGCGGTGGCCGAGGCGGCGCGGGCCCGGATCAGGCTGGACGCGGCGGTCCGGGAACTGCTGCCCGTCCCCGGCGGCTGGCGGCTGGTGATCGGCCCGACCCGCGACCCGGAACTGGTCGAGGTCGACGCGGTGCTGCTGGCCCTGCCGGCCCGGCCCGCCGCCCGGCTGCTCGGCGGCGTCGACGTGGCGGCCGGCGCGCTCGTCGGCCGGCTCGACTACGCCAGCGTGGCGCTGGTCAGCCTGGCCCTGCCCGGCCCGGTGGCGGAAACCGGATCGGCCGGCGCCGTGGCACCGGCCCTGTCGGCCGCCGCCGCCCCGACCGCCGGCCGGGTCCCCGCGACCGGCACCGTCCCGGCCGACCTCTCCGGTTTCCTGGTACCGGCCGCCGAGGGCACCCTGGTCAAGGCGGCCACCTTCTTCACCAGCAAGTGGGCGCACCTGCGCCGGCCGGACGGCACCGTGCTGCTGCGCGCCTCGGTCGGCCGCTACGGCGAGGAGCACCTGCTGCAACGCGCCGACGACGAGTTGGTGACGGCGGTGCACCGGGAGCTGTCCGGGCTGCTCGGCGCGGCGCTGCCGGCGCCGGTCGACAGCCACGTGCAACGCTGGGGCGGCGCGCTGCCGCAGTACGCTCCCGGTCACCTGGACCGGGTGGCGGCGGCCCGGGCGGCGCTGCGGACCGCGCACCCGACCCTGGCGCTGGCCGGCGCCGGCTACGACGGGGTGGGGATTCCGGTCTGCGTACGCTCCGGCGAGACCGCCGCCGAAGAGATCATCAAAGTGCTGGGAGTATCGAGGGCATGACTGCGGAACAGGGCGACGGTGCACAGAGCGGGGCTTCGGCGCAGGGCGGTGTGGAGCAGAGCAACGCGGCGCGGCTGCGCGAGCTGAACGAGAGCATCCGTTACACGATGTGGTCGGTGTTCCGGGCGACCGGGCCGCTGCCGGAGGCCCGGGACGGGGTCGCCGCCGAGGTCGAGTCGCTCTTCGAGGAGCTGGCCGGCAAGGACGTGGTGGTGCGGGGCAGCTACGACGTCTCGGGGCTGCGCGCCGACGCGGACGTACTCGTCTGGTGGCACTCCTCGTCCAGCGACGCCCTCCAGGATGCGTACGGGCGGCTGCGGCGCACCGCGCTCGGCCGGCACCTGGCGCCGGTCTGGTCGCAGCTGGCGTTGCACCGGCCGGCGGAGTTCAACAAGAGCCACATCCCGGCGTTCCTGGCCGGCGAGCCGGCCCGGAGCTACATCTGCGTCTATCCGTTCGTCCGCTCCTACGAGTGGTATCTGCTGCCCGACGCCGAGCGCCGGGAGATGCTGGCCGAGCACGGCATGATGGCCCGGGGCTATCCGGACGTCCGGGCCAACACCGTCGCCTCGTTCGCGCTCGGCGACTACGAGTGGCTGCTCGCGTTCGAGGCCGACGAACTGCACCGGATCGTCGACCTGATGCGCGACCTGCGCGCCTCCGGGGCCCGCCGGCACGTCCGCGAGGAGGTGCCGTTCTACACCGGTCGGCGCCGCAGCGTCGGGGAACTGGTGAACGGGCTGCCGTAGCCTGCTCCGGTCGGGCACTGCCGACGGTGCGGCCGGTCGGCTCAGCACGGTGCCGGCCGGTCGGCTCAGCACGGTGCCGGCCGGTCGGCTCAGCACGGTGCCGGCCGGTCGGCTCAGGTCGGCTCGCGGCGCATGGGCACGTGCGCGATGCCGTCCTCGACGTACTCCGGGCCGCTGACCGTGAAGCCGTGGCGGGCGTAGAAGTCGGCCAGCTGCGCCTGGGCGTCGAGTACGCAGGGCCGGGCGCCGACCACGGCCAGCGCCTCGGTCATCAGCCGTCCGGCGTACCCGCCGCCGCGGGCCTCGGGAGCCACCACCACCCGGCCGATCCGTTCCACCCCGCCCGGGTCGGCGAGCAGTCGCAGGTACGCGATCGGCCGGCCGCCCCGGCTGAACCACAGGTGCCGGGTGCCCGGCTCGACGTCCCGGCCGTCGAGTTCGGGATAGGCGGCCTCCTGCTCGACCACGAAGACGTCGATCCGGAGCTTCAGCAGATCGTGCAGGGTCCGGGTGTCGAGGTCGGCGAAGGAGGCGACCCGGAACTTCTCCCGCCCGGCGGGGTCCGCCGTCAGCGGTGGCGTCTGCGACTGGTGCATCCCGCGATGGTAGGCGCGGGGCGTACCAGTGGCGTCGGCACCCCGGCGGCGGGCCGCGGCTGTGTGGCCGGTCAGGAGGGTCGGGCGCCGACGGCGTCGCGGATCTCCGCGCCCCGCTCGCCCTCGACGGCGCGGGCGCAGTGCCCGCAGCAGAAGAACCGGCCGGAGACCTCGACGCCGTGCCCCATGATCCGGATGCCGCAGTGCTCGCAGACCGGGGCGAGCTTGTGCGCCGCGCACTCGAACGAGTCGAAGGTGTGCACGTCCCCGCTGGTCGTGCGGACCTCGAACGCCATCCAGTAGTCGTTGCCGCAGACCTCGCAGGTGCCCGCCATGTCGAATTCCCCCGTATTCCCCGTTTCACCGCAGATGCGATGATTCTACGTGGTCGACGGGTCCAGCCGCATCGAGATCGAGTTGATGCAGTACCGGGCGTTGGTCGGGGTGAAGCCCTCGCCGTCGAAGCGGTGCCCGAGGTGGGAGTCGCAGTTGGCGCAGCGCACCTCGATCCGGACCATGCCGAGCGAGCGGTCCTCCAGGTAGCGGATCGCGCCGGGCAGCGCCCGGTCGAAGCTGGGCCAGCCGCAGTGCGAGTCGAACTTGGTGTCGCTGGCGAAGAGTTCCGCCCCGCAGGCCCGGCAGTGGTAGGTGCCGGGGGTCTTGGTGTCCACGTACTCGCCGGTCCAGGGCCGTTCGGTGCCCGCCTGGCGGAGCACGCTGAACTCCTCCGGAGTGAGCCGGACCCGCCACTCCTCCTCGCTCGTGGGCAGGGAATTCCCCCGGTCGTCCCGGTGAACGTTGTCAGCCATGCCCCTACGGTACGGCGGTGATCGTCAGGCGGCGACGTGCCGCGAACTCCGTGCGAAAACAGCGGGAAACAACTGGTAAATCACCGGCCGGCGGCCGGATCGTTGACAGGACATGCGAACCGCCACCTGGCCGGGCGGAAGTAGACGGCGTCGCGGGCACCGGCCGGTGCTCGCCGAGTTCCGGCTGACCTGGCGGCAGGCGGTGGTCCGGGGACTGCGCTGGGGCGGACTGGGCAGCGGCGCCGCGATCGTGATCGCGGGTGCCCTGCCCGGCCAGGGGGACCTCGGCGAACTGGGCTGGGTCGCCGTGTTGGCGCCGCTGCCGCTCGGTGTGCTCTGCGGCACCGCCGACCGGCTCCGGACCCGGGTCCGGCTGGACGAGGCGGGACTGTGCGGCCGGGCGTACCGGACGTGCGCGCCCGTGGCCTGGTCCCGGGTGGTCGACGTGCGGGCGGAGCGCCGCCGGGACCGTACCGTCGTGGCGGTCTATCTCGGCGACGCGGCTCCGCTGCGGCTGCCCGCCCCGTACGACGGTGGCCTCTTCGACCGTGATCCCCGGTTCGAGCAGAAGCTGGTGTTGCTCTGCCAGGTCTGGGAGGCGCACCGGCACGGCAGTTGGGAGCCGGAGTCGCGAGCGCTGCGCTGAGCCGAGCTGCATTGAACTGAGCGGACGTGCCGCCCGGCGGCGTCTCCGTGTCGGGCCCCGGGTGTCGGAGCGGTGGCATAGGGTCGGCGCATGGCTGGTGGGAGCGCGAAGGCGAAGCCCCTCGAGGTCGAGGTGGCCGGGCACACGGTGCGGTTGAGCAGCCCGGACCGGGTCTACTTCCCCCGTCGCGGGTTCACCAAGAAGGACATGTTCGACTACTACCTCGCGGTCGGCGACGGGATCATGCGGGCGCTCGGCAACCGGCCGACGGCGTTGCAGCGCTTCCCGGAGGGCATCGAGGGGGAGATGTTCTACCAGAAGCGGGTGCCGGCCCGGGGCGTGCCACCCTGGATCCGGACCGCCAGGATCCAGTTCCCGAGCGGTCGCAGTGCCGACGAGCTCTGCCCGGCCGACCTGGCGCACGTCGCCTGGGCGGCCCAGATGGGGACCGTGGTCTTCCACCCCTGGCCGGTCCGGGGCGACGACGTCGACCGTCCCGACGAGTTGCGCATCGACCTCGACCCGCAGCCGGGCACCGACTTCGCCGACGCGGTGGAGGCGGCCGGCGAGGTGCGGGCGATCCTCGACGAGCTGGGCGCGACCGGCTGGCCGAAGACCTCCGGCGGCCGGGGCGTGCACGTCTACCTGCGGATCGAGCCCCGCTGGACCTTCACCGAGGTGCGCCGGGCGGTGATCGCCTTTGCCCGGGAGGTGGAGCGGCGCCGCCCCGACCTGGTCACCACGGCCTGGTGGAAGGAGCAGCGCGGCGAGAAGGTCTTCGTCGACTACAACCAGATGGCCCGGGACCGGACGATCGCCTGCGCGTATTCCTTGCGGGCCAACGCCCGGGCCACCGTCTCCACCCCGGTGACCTGGGACGAGCTGCCGGACGTGGAGCCGGACGACTTCGATCTGAAGACCGTGCCGGAGCGGATCGCGAAGATCGGCGACCCGCACGCCGGCATCGACGACGCGCCGTGGGACATCAGCCCGCTGCTGGAGTGGGCCGACCGGGACGACCGGGACGGCTCCGGTGACCTGCCCTACCCGCCGGACCATCCGAAGATGCCGGGGGAGCCCAAGCGGGTCCAGCCGTCCCGGGACCGTGACCGCAAGGATTGACCGGACGACGCCGCGCCGGCTTACCGGTCGACGCGGCCGGGTCTGCGGAACTGCTCGATCAGCGCCGCGTAGTCGCTGTCGGCGTGCCCGTCGGCGACGGCCCGGTCGGCCATGGCCCTCAGCAGCCTCGGCAGCCCGGCGTCGACCCCCAGCGACTCGCTCTCGTGCACCAGGTGCTCCATCGCGCCCAGGTGGGTGCCGATCGTCGCGTCCCGCGCGGTGTAGTCGCGCTTGTCGATCTGCTGGGCCAGGTCGGGCAGCCAGTCGCGTACCGTGCCGATCAGCGGGCCGGCGAACGCGGCGAAGGCGGTGGCGTCCACGCCGGCCGTGCCGACCAGAGCGACGCCCTGGAGGAAGCTGTTCAGCACGCTCCACATCGCCCCGAGCAGCGCCACGTCGTGCAGCGACGACAACCCGTGGTCGGCACCGAGGTACGCCGTGCCGGCGCCGAGCAGCCGCAGCGTCGGCTCGTGCCGGTCGAAGGTGGCCCGGGGGCCGCTGTAGAGGAGGACGGCCTCGGCCGTGCCGATCGCAGGCGGAACCGCCATGATCGCCCCGTCCAGGTAGCTGCCGCCCTGCCGGGTCACCCACTCGGCGGTCTGCCGGGCCCCTTCGGAGGTACCCGAGGTCAGGTTCACCAGGACCCGTGCACCGAGGATGTCGCCCAGCGGTTCGAGGAGTTCGCGTACGGCGGCGTAGTCCGACACGCAGACGATCACGAGCGGGCTGGCCGCCACCGCCTCGGCGGGCGAGCCGGCGAGCCGGGCGCCCTCGGCGACGAGTTCGTCGGCCCTGGCGGCGGTCCGGTTCCACACGGTGGTGGGGTGGCCGGCGCGCAGGAACGTTCCGGCCAGCGCCCGGCCCATCAGGCCCAGGCCGACGACTGTCACGGGGGTCTTGTCGATGCTCATGGCAGGATCGTCAACGTTCACACCGGTATGAAGGTCAAGGAGGCGTGACCGTGCTGATCGGGGAACTGAGCCGGCAGACCGGGGTCAACACGCACCAGTTGCGCTACTACGAGGCCCAGGGCCTGCTCGAACCCGCACGGGCCAGCAGCGGCTACCGGGAGTACGGCGACGGCGACGTGGTGACCGTCACCCAGATCAGGAGACTGCTCGAAGCCGGACTCTCCACACAGGAGATCGGGTTCCTGTTGCCCTGCGCCACCGGTACGGCCCCGGAACTCGAACCGTGCCCCGAAACGCTGGACACGTTGCGGGCCCGGCTGCACGGGCTGGACGACCGGATCGACACGCTCACTCGCTCCCGGCAGGCGCTTGTCGACTACATCGCGGTCACCGAGCGGCGGGTGTCGACCTACCCGGGCGGTTCCGGCGGCTGCCCGACGGAGTGATCCGCGGCTCGGGGGCCTGCTCGATCCCGGGCGGGCATGTTCGGTTCGGGCGGGCGGGGATGTTCGGTTCGGCGGTGATACCACCGTGTCATCACGATGACACGGTGGTATCACGGCGTACGAGGATGTTCCCGCCGGGTCAGTCCCGGGGCACCTCGGCCAGGAAGGACCGCCAGGCGTCCGGGCCGAAGGCCAGCACCGGCCCGGACCGGTCCTTGCTGTCCCGGACGAGTACCCGGCCGGGCAGGTTGCCGGCCACCTCCACGCAGTTGCCGGCGTTGGCGCTGGATCGGGTCGACTTGCGCCACCGGGCGTCTGCTACGTCCATGTCTCCGCCACTTCCCTGATCAACTCGATGGACTGCTGCACGGGCAGGGCAACGCCGCGCACCTTCTCCCACGCCTCCCGGACGAGCAGGAGATCGTCCGGCCGCTCCGAGACCAGCCCCTGGAGCTGGTGGTCCAGATAGACCAGGTCCCGGCAGTCCGGCAGCGTGGCGATCGCGAACGCACCGTTCAGTCCAACGTACGCCCCGGTGGCGGCCGGGACTATATGGATGTTCACGTTCGGTCGCTCCGCCATCACCAACAGATGATCGAGCTGTTCCCGCATCACCGCCGGGCCGCCGATCGGGCGGCGCAGCACGGCCTCGTCCAGCACCGCGAAGACCAGCGGGGGCTTCTCCCGGTCGAGTACCTGCTGGCGGTCGATCCGGGCCCGCACCTGCGGCTCCAGGTCCGCCTCCGGCAGCGTGCCGGTGCGCAGCAGCGCCCGCGCGTACTCCTCGGTCTGGAGCAGTCCCGGCACCACGAGCGGCTCGTACGACTTCAGTACTATCGCGTCCCGCTCGATCTCGATCCACGGGCGGAGCCAGACGTGCACGATCTCCAGGGTGTTGACCCGCGCCAGCATTCGACTGAACAACCCGCCGGTCTCGCAGACCCGATCGACGATGTCGAGATAGTCCTCGGTCGGCGGACGTTGCCCGGTCTCCACGGACGAGACGTGACTCCCCGAATATTTGATCGCCTTTCCGAACTCCTCCTGAGTCATGCCGCGTGCCGTGCGTAAGATCCGCAGTTCTGTGATCAGGAATTCCGACATGCCGCCCACGATCGCTCACTCCCCACAGAAGATGTCGGCGGGTCCGATCCGCTGGCACACGGGACGGTCCTGGTAGGACTCCCGACCCTAGGGGTGGTGACCAGGGCTGTAAACACCGAACCGCCGCGCGACGATATGTTGAGGAACGGTTGAGCAATGGTTGCTCATGATCGGGCGAGTAACGGTGTTGCGGTCGGGGCGGCGATTCGCTAAGCGCGTCAGAGCGACAGTTTCATGCCCTCGTGACTGGCCTGGAAGCCGAGTCCGGCATAGAAGCGGTGCGCGTCCGTACGCCGCTTGTCGGTGGTCAACTGGACCAGCCGGCAGCCGCGTTCCCGGGCCTGTTCCACCGCCCAGGCCATCATCCGCCGCCCGATCCCGTCCCCGCGCCGGTCGGAGCGGACCCGGACGGCCTCGATCTGCATCCGTTCGGCGCCGCGCCGGCTCACTCCGGGGATGAAGGTGAGCTGCATGGTGCCGACCGGCTCGCCGTCGAGTTCGGCGACGATCAGCTCGTTGCGTGGATCGGCGTCGACCGCCTCGAAGCCGGCCCAGTATGCGGCGTCGACCTCCTCGCCGGTCGGCTCCACCGGCTCCCGGCTCGCGCCCGCCACGGGCTCCCGGCTCGCGGCCACCTCGTCGTCGAGCAGCATCGCGACGATCGCCGGCACGTCTTCCCGGCGGGCGGTTCGGAAGATCAGCTCAGCCATCGGGTCAGCGGGCCGGGCAGGTGGTGCCGGGGCTCGGCGGCCTGAGGTCGATCAGGTAGTCGTCGACGGCGTCGGTTATGCAGCGGGTCTGCGGATAGGCGGTGTGCCCCTCGCCCTGCCAGGTCAGCACCACGCCGACGTCGAGCATCTCGGCCAGTTTCGGCGTCTGCTCGTACGGAGTGGCGGGATCGCCGGTGGTGCCGACCACGACGATCGGCGGGGCGCCGGTCGCCGGACCGGTCGGGTACGGGTCCCGCTGCCCCGGCCAGAACTCGCAGCTGAGCATGCCGACGGCCAGCGGGGCGCCGAAGAGCGGGTACTTCTCGCGCCACTCCGACTGCAACGACCGGATCCGGTCCACCCCGACCCGGTCCTCCTCGTCGGCGCAGTTCACCGCGAGGTTCGCGTCGAAGAGGTTCGTGTAGCTCCCGTCCTCGCCCCGCTCGGCGTACGCGTCGGCGAGTTCGAAGACCTCCTTCGGGTCGCCCTCGCCGAGCGAGTCGATCGCGGCGGCGAGCTTCTGCCAACCCGACTCGGTGTAGAGCGAGGAGATCACCGCGTAGAAGATCCAGCCGGCGGTCGCCTCCCGGCCGCCCTCGCCGCGTACCGGATTCACCCGGGCCTTGTCCAGCGCGTCGGTCACCGCGCCCCGGGCGTCCGGCGCGATCGGGCAGCGGCCCGGCGTCTGGCGGCACCAGGTGGTGAAGTTGGTGAAGGCCCGCTCGAAGCCCTTGGCCTGGCTCTCCGAGCCGGCCACGATGTCCTGCTCCGGGTCGACCGCGCCGTCCAGCACCAGCGCCCGGACGTTACGCGGGAAGAGCTGGGCGTACGTCGCGCCGAGCAGGGTGCCGTAGGAGTAGCCGAGGTAGCTCAGCTTCTCGTCGCCGACGGCGGTGCGGATCGCGTCCATGTCGTGCGCGGCCTGCTCGGTGGAGAACAGCCGCAGGCGTTCGCCGTATTTGCTGCCGCAGGTGTCGCCGATCCGGCGGTTCAACGCCACCAGCTCGTCGAACTCGGCCTGGTCGGCCGGATCGGGCTCGAAGCCGAAGGTGCTGTCCAGGTCGGCGTCGGAGACGCACTTGACGGGGGAGGAGCGGGAAACCCCCCGAGGGTCGAAGCCGATGATGTCGAAACGCCTGGTCACCTCGTCGGGCAGCCCGCCGAAGCTGGCCCCGAACGACAGGTAGACCGCCGAGTCGACGCCGGAACCCCCCGGCCCGCCGGGGTTGACCAGCAGCGAGCCGATCCGGTCCTGCTGCTTCGCCGAGCGGATCCGCAGCAGCGAGATCTCCAGCTTGTCGCCGCCCGCGCCGGCACCGCCGGGCGTGTTCCAGTCAGCGGGTACGTCGATGGTGGCGCAGTCGTAGCGCATACCTGAGGCGGCCCGGCCGACCAGCTTTCGCGGCACCTCCGGGCAGGGCTTCCAGCTTGCGGCGGCGGCGCCGTTCGGCGGTGCGGCCGGCCCGCCGCGCTCGCCCTCGTCGTCCGGCCGGAACAGCGGGATGGTGCAGCCGGCGACCAGCAGCACGGCGACGAGGAGACCGGCCAGGGGCAGTCGGCGAAGGTGCGAGCGGGGCAAGGGGACGTCCTCCGTGTTCGTGTCGACGGTCAGGCTACGCGCCGGAGGCGAGCGGGTCGCCCCGGAGCACCTGGTCGACGTCGAACCGGATCGGGCGGTCGAGTTGGTCGTACCCGCAGGAGGCCGGCTCCCGGTCGGGCCGCCAGCGGACGAACTGGGCGGTGTGCCGGAACCTGTCCCCCTCCATCGCGTCGTAACCGACCTCGACCACCAGCTCCGGCCGCAGCGGCTCCCACTCCAGGCTCTTGGTGCCGGACCACCGGCTCGGACCGCCCGGGATGCGCTGCCCGGCCGTGTGGTCGCCGTGCACCCAGGGGTGCTCCTCGACGCCCTCGCGGTAGGGTGCCAGCTCGTCCAGCAGCTCGACCCGGCGGGCGGCGGTGAACGACGCCGAGACGCCCACGTGGTGCAGCGTGCCCGCCTCGTCGTAGAGGCCGAGCAGCAGCGAGCCGACCACCGGGCCGGACTTGTGCCAGCGGAAGCCGGCCACCACCACGTCGGCGGTACGGGTGTGCTTGACCTTGAACATCAGTCGCTTGCCCGGCTCGTACGGGATGTCGGCGGGCTTGGCGATCAGCCCGTCCAGGCCGGCTCCCTCGAAGATCTCGAACCACCGGGCCGCCGTCTCCGGGTCGGTGGTGGTCTGCGTGACGTGCACCGGGGGTACGACGTCGCGCAACTCCTCGGCCAGCCGGGCCCGGCGCTCCTGGTAGGGCCGGTCGAGAAACGACTCGTCGCCGACCGCGAGCAGGTCGAAGGCGACCAGGTCGGCCGGGGTCGTCTCGGCCAGCATGTTGACCCGGGAGGCGGCCGGATGGATGCGCTGGCTGAGCAGCTCGAAGTCGAGCCTCGGCTCCCCGTCCGGGCCGTCCCGGCGGATCACGACCAGCTCGCCGTCGACCGCGCAGCGGGTCGGCAACTGCGTCCGGGCCTGCGCGACGACCTCGGGGAAGTACCGGGTCAGCGTCTTGCCGCCCCGGCTGGCCAGCTCGACCTCGTCGCCGTCCCGGAAGACGATGCAGCGGAAGCCGTCCCACTTCGGCTCGTAACTCATCCCGGGCCCGGTGGGGATCTTCGGCACGCTCCTGGCCAGCATCGGCTCGACCGGCGGGTTGATCGGCAGCTCCACCCGGCCAAGTCAACCAGATGGGCGACGGGCCGGGGTGCCCTGCGGCCGTACCGGGAGTCACATCCGCCCCAGGGGGCGCAGAAGTTGCTCACGAGGGACGGCGGGTGAGGAGTTTTCGCAGCTCAGAGCTATCTTCGCCGGATGCGGGGCTGGGTCTGCACCTGCTGCGGGCGGTGGCAGGTGACCGTCGAGCGGCTTGCCGGGAGGTACCTCTACCGGCTGGCGTACGCCTATCGGGGGGAGGTGGGCGGGGTGGACGTGCTCGGCGAGGTGGGTACGGTCGCCGCGCTGGAGCGGCTGCTGCTGGCCCGTACCCCGGTGACCCTGGCCGACCTGCGCGAACGTCCGGCCGGCCGGGCCTCGTGAACCGACGGTGTCTATCGGGGGCTGCGTGTACCTACAGCGTCTTCGCGATCTCGGCCAGTACGTCGGCCGGCACCTCCACCGCTGTCTCGTGCGCCGGGATGTCGAGCTGGGCCAGCGCCTCGGGGTCGGCGACGCGCCAGCCCTGCACGATGAAGGTGTCACGGTCCGTGCGGTACAGCGACGGGCAGTTGTTGACCTGGGACTGCGCCGTCTTGCGAATGAAAGTGAGCTTCACGATCGGGCCTTTCGCTCCTTTTAGCCGCTTTGGGGCGGATGCCCCTGCGGTCCGTGTTGCATTATGCGGCTAATCGGGACGTTCGGGCACGGAACACGGCACCGTGGTGGCGTGAATGTAGGTGAATGGTCGATTCATCTCGCGCCGGATACGCGGCTTTTCTGCTATTGAGGTGCCTGGGACGGTGACTCAGCCGCGGGCCTCGGCCGGCGGTCGCCAGTCCGCGTACCGGGCCATCGAACGGAGTGCGAGCCGGGGTGGCGTCAGCCGCATCGTCACGTTGCGTAGCCGAACGGCCAGCGGATTGCTCAACTGCTGTCCGAACCGGCCGACCAGGTAGGAGGCGCGGGCCACCTGCTGACTGCGCGGGCGGCGCTGCGCGTCGTACCGGGCGAGACCTGTCGACACCTCGACGCCGTCCGCCAGGCTCGACCCGAGTACCACCGCGTCCTCGATCGCCTGCGCGGCTCCCTGTCCCAGGTTGGGTGTCATGGCGTGCGCGGCATCGCCGAGCAGCGCCACGGCCCCCGTCACGTAGCTGCCCAGCGGGGTGCCGAGGTGGTAGAGGTCGTTGCGCAGCACTCCCTGCGGATCCGTCGCGTCCAGCAGCGCCGGGATCGGCGCGTGCCACGACCCGAACCGCTCCCGGGCCGCCCGCAACTCGTCCGGCGTCCGCCCGCCCTCCGGGGCGTTGACCGCGCCGAACCAGTAGACCCGGCCGTCGCCGAGCGGCACCATCCCGAACTCGGCACCCGGAGCCCAGGTGATCGCCACCAGCAGCTCACCGGTCCAGGGCGCCGCCGTGACGCCCCGCCAGGCGGTGGTGCCGACGTACGCCGGAGCGGGGACGTCCGGCCACAACCGGCGGCGTACCGCGCTGCGCAGCCCGTCCGCCCCGACCACCAGGTCGGCCCGGAGCGTGTCGCGGACGCCGTCGGAGACGTAGCTGACCTCGGCGGGTGGTCCGGCGACCACCTCGACCACCTCCGCTCCGGTGCGCACGGCCGTGCCCTCGGGTAGGGCGGCGCGGAGGATCTCGTGCAATGTCGCCCGGTGGATGCCCAGCGACTCCGTGCCGAGCTGGCCGGCCAGGTCGGCGGCGTCGAGCCGGGACAGCCACCGGCCGTCGGCGGTCCGGGTCCCGCCGGCCGCCTCCACCCGGCCGGCGGCCCGGATCCGCTCGTCGACGCCGAGCGCCGCCAGCCCGGTCAGCGCGTTGGACAGCAGGGTGATGCCCGCGCCGACCGCCCCGAACGCGGGCGCCCGTTCCAGGACGGTCACCTGCCATCCCTGCCGGCGCAGCGCCAGCGCCGCGCAGAGACCGCCGATTCCGGCCCCGACCACCACCGCGGTCCGATCCATCCCGCCCACCTCCGAGAACTGATCCTTCTACATCTGTAGAAGGCCATACTACATCCGTAGAAAACGACATCGGAGGGAGCACCGGGTGAGCGCAGGACGGGACCGGTTCGCCGTCATCACCGACGCCGCGATCGAACTGGTGGCGGAACTCGGCATGCGCGGGCTCACCCACCGGGCCGTGGACGCCCGCGCCGGGCTGCCGCTCGGCTCCACCTCGGTGTACTTCCGGACCCGCAAGGCGCTGGTCGAGGCGGTGGTACGCCGCCTCGCCGACCTCGACCGGGCGGACCTCGAAGCCACCGACCTGCCCGCCGAGCCGCCCGCCGGGTCGCCCGCCTGGGGTGGACCGCTCGGGCCCCGGGAACTCGACCAGCTCGCCGGCCGGATCGCGAACGTGCTCGACCACTGGCTGACCGCCGGACGCACCCGGACGCTGGCCCGGTACGCCTGCCTGCTGGAGGCCACCCACCACCTCGAGCTGCGGGAGATCCTGGCCTACGGCACCGCGTCCCGGACCCAGGCGCGGGCACTGCTCGCCCAGGCGGGTGCGGCCGACCCGGAGCGCAGCGGCAACCACCTCGTCGCCTGCGTGGACGGGCTGCTCTTCGACCGCCTGGTCGGGGCCGGTTCGCTCAGCGCCCCACCCCCCGGCAGCGAGCAGAGCCGGCAGGACCTCCGGCAGGCCGTCCGCACCGTACTGTTCGCACTGGCCGGCGCCGACCCCTCGGCGCCGGAACCGGACGGGTGAGCGCGGCGTGCCGGTCAGCGGCGCCGGCCGCGCCGGCGGGCCGGCCCGGCCCGCCGGCCGGCGAGCACGGCCGCCGCGCAGGTGCCGAGCACGATGCCGGCGAACGGCAGGAACCGGATCACCACCTGCACGGTCTCCGCCTGCACGGTCTCCGCCTGCACGGTCTCCGCCTGCACGGTCTCCGCCTGCACGGTCTCCGCCTGCACGGTCTCCGCCTGCACGGTCTCCGCCTGCACGGTCTCCGCCTGCACGGTCTCCGCCTGCACGGTCTCCGCCTTCACGGGCTCCGCCTGCGCCGGCTGGTACGCGCCGCCAGTCGTTCCCGCTGCGGCTGCACCGTGTACTTCGGGTCGCGCGCCGACGCCACGCCGGCCTGGAAGACGCCGAACCGGAGGCAGACCGAACCGGCGAGCATCGCCACCGCGCCGCCCACCGTCACCTGCCGGCCGCCACCCATCGTCGCCAGCCGGCCGCCGGCCACCGTGGCGACCCGGCCGCCGGTGCCCGGCCGATACCGATACCGCTGCCGTTGTCGGCCGGTCGGCCCGGCGCCGGCCGCCACCGCCAGGGCGCCCGCCGCGCCGAGCAGCCTGCCGGCCCGGAGCAGCCCGCCGGCCAGCCCGTGGCGCATCGGCTCGGCCAGCATGCCGAGCCGGCGTTCCATCCGGTACGCCGCCGCCAGCTCGCCGGCCACCCCGAGCAGCGCGGCCCGGCGGGCGGGACCGGCCTCGGACGCGGGCGCGGCGAGCAGCCCGAGCGCACCGGCCGAGGCCGCCGCCGAACCCGCGAAGAGCACCGGAAGTTCCCGGTACGCCTCGTGCCAGGCCGGCACGGCGGTGTCCGCGACGAGCGTCGCCGTGTACGAGGCGACGGCCGGCCCGAGCACGGCCGCGCCAAGCGTGCCGAGCCGACCCAGCCGGGGCAGCCGGCCGGTCACCGCGCTGCCGGCGGCGACAAGCGTCAACGGGCCGTACCCGGCGAGCAGCCAGGAGCCGATGCTCATCGGCGAGGTCACCTTCACCACCCGCAGCATGTGCAGGAACCGTTCCGGGCGACCGAGGTCGTGCACCAGGGAGTAGAGCGAGCCGGCCAGCGCCACCGCGGCACCGGCCTTGAGCCCGGCGGCCAGCCTCGGCCGCCCGGTGAGTTCGGCGGCGGCGGCAAGCGTCGACGAGGCGCCGGCCAGTCCGCCCAGGAATAGGTAGCCGGCGATGTTCGCCGCCTCCCAGGGCGGCGGCTTGAGCACCGGCCGGCCGTAGTAGGACCGGAACTCGGCCCGAGGCACCATCAGCCGCTCGCCGCGCTGCCGCCGACCGGGCCGACCGGCCGAGCCGACCAGCGCATCCCGCTCGACCGGCAGGTCCGGCGCGGCATCGAGGCGTACGTCGGTGTGCGTCATCGGCGGCCTCCGGGTGAAACGGTGCGGGTCGTCGGCGGGCCGCCGAATGCTGCGGTGCGGGTCGTCGGCGGGCCGCCGAATGCTGCGGTGCGGGTCGTCGGCGGTCGGCCGGACGAGGCGCTGCGGATCGCCGGCGGAGAGCCCGGCAAGGCGGTGCGGGTCATCGGCGGGCTCCGGGCAGGGCGGTGGCGACCAGGGCGGCGAGCAGTCCGGCGGCGACAAGTGCGGTCCGGCGCCACATCGCCGGCAGGTCCCTGGTGGTGACCACCGGATCGGGCGGCAACCCGTACACCTCGGGCTCGTCCAGCAGCAGGAAGAACGCGCCCGCCCCGCCCACCCCGTCGTACGGGTCGGCGCCGTAGAGCCGGGCGTCGGTCACCCCGGCCACCTGTAGCGCGTCGACCCGGGCGGCGGCCCTGGCCCGCAGTTCGGAGAGTTCGCCGAACTGGATCGAGTCGGTCGGGCAGCTCTTGGCGCAGGCCGGTTCCTGGCCGACCGAGAGCCGGTCGTAGCAGAGGGTGCACTTCCAGACCCGGCCGTCCTGCTCCCGTTTCTCGATCACCCCGTACGGGCAGGCCGGTACGCAGTAGCCGCAGCCGTTGCAGATGTCCTGCTGCACCACCACGGTGCCGAACTCGGTGCGGAACAGCGAACCGGTCGGGCAGACGTCCAGGCAGGCCGCATGCGTGCAGTGTTTGCACACGTCCGACGACATCAGCCAGCGGAAGTCCATCCCGGGTACGGCGTCGACGTGCCCGTCCGGCGGTGCCGAGCCCGGCATCCCGAGCGAGACGGCGGTCCGGCCGCCGGCCGCCCGGCGCAGTGCGGCCGGGATCTCGGCCGGGGCGAGCTGGGCCTCCTGCCGGCCGAGCCGGCGGGGCTGCTCGACGAAGGCGACGTGCCGCCAGGAGTTCGCGCCGAGCTGGCCGGTGTTGTCGTACGACATGCCGGTGAAGTCCAGCCCGTCCTCGGGTACCGCGTTCCACTCCTTGCAGGCCACCTCGCACGCCTTGCAGCCGATGCAGACGCTGGTGTCGGTGAAGAAGCCGACCCGTTCCGGTGGCTGCGGATATCCGCCGGCGGTGGCCGGATCGCGCCGGTCCCCGGTCGCCTCGCGCAGGTCCGGAGCCACCGGCGTCACACCTCGGTCCCGGTCGACGTGGTGACCCCGGCCCGGCGCTGGTAGTCCCGGACCAGCGCCGCCCGCTCCGGGCCGCGTGGCCGCCGGCCGGGGCGGATGTCGGCGGAGAACGCCTTGCTCTCCTGGATGTGCGAGTTCGGGTCCAGCGAGATCGAGGTGAGCTCGTTCGCCGCGTCGCCCCGGCTGTGTCCGTTCGGTCCCCAGTGGAACGGCAGGCCGATCTGGTGCACCACCCGGCCGTCGACGCGCAGCGGTGCGATCCGCTCGGTCACCAGCACCCGCGCCTCGACCGCACCCCGGGCGGTGACGATCGTTGCCCAGCCGCGGTGCACCAGCCCGCGTTCGGCGGCCAGCTCGGGGGAGACCTCGCAGAAGAACTCCGGCTGCAACTCCGCCAGGTACGGCGTGAACCGGCTCATCCCGCCGGCCGTGAAGTGCTCGGTGAGCCGGTAGGTGGTGACGACGTACGGGAAGGTCCGCGCGCCGCGCTGCGAGCCGTTCGGGTGGTACCTGTTCTGCTCGTGCGGCCGGAGCAGCCGGGCCGGGTTGCGCTGCTGGCCGTAGAGCGGATTGTCCACAGGGGAGTCCTGCGGCTCGTAGTGCGCCGGCAGCGGGCCGTCCAGCACACCTGTCGGCGCGTAGAGCCAGCCGAGCCCGTCGGCCTGCATGATGAACGCGTCGGTGCCGCGCAGCGCGGCGATCCCCCTGGCGTCGGCGGGCGGCTCGTAGTCCGGTGGCTTGGTCGGCTCGAAGTCCGGCACGTCGTACCCGGTCCACCGGCCGGCGTCGGCGTCCCACCAGACGTACTTCTTCCGCTCGCTCCACGGCCGGCCGTCCGGCCGGGCTGAGGCCCGGTTGTAGAGCAGCCGCCGGTTCGCCGGCCAGGCCCAGGCCCACTCCGGGGAGACCCAGTGCTGTTCCTCGGCCGGCTTGCGCCGGGCGGCCTGGTTGATCCCGTCGGAGTACACCCCGCAGTAGATCCAGCAGCCGCAGACCGTCGACCCGTCCTCGGCCAACTCGGTGTACGTCGACAGCGGCCGGCCGTCGGCGTCCCAGCCGTTGATCTCGGCGAGTACCGCCTCGGCGTCCGGCTCGGCGCTCCGGCCCACGGTCGGGTAGTCCCAGGTCAGGTCGAGGATCGGCCGGTCCTTCGGATCGGTCGAGCCGGCCAGCTTCTGCCGGACGAGCCGGCCCAGGTGGTACATGAACCAGAGGTCGCTGCGCCGGTCGTCGGCCGGTTCGACCGCCTGGTGGTGCCACTGCAGCAGCCGGTTGGTGTTGGTGAAGCTGCCGTCCTTCTCGGTGTGCGCCGCCGCCGGGAGCACGAAGACCTCGGTGCCGATCCGTTCGGTGGTGAGTTCACCGGAGGCGATCTCCGGCCCGTCCTTCCACCAGGTGGCGCTCTCGATCATGCTGAGGTCCCGGACCACCAGCCAGTCCAGCTTGGCCATGCCGAGCCGGTGCATCCGGGCGTTCGCCGAGCCGACCGCCGGGTTCTCGCCGAGCAGGAAATAGCCCTTGCAGGTGCCGTTCAGTTGCTCGAAGACGGTGTCGTAGTGCGAGTGGCTGCCGGTCAGCCGGGGCAGGTAGTCGAAACAGAAGTCGTTCTCCGCCGTCGCCGCCGCCCCCCACCACGCCTTGAGCAGGCTCACCGTGTAGGCCCGCATGTTCGCCCAGAACCCCTTGCGGGCGGCGTCGGCGACGATGAAGTCGGCAAGCGTCTGCGTCTGGTGCGCGTGCGGCATCGGGATGTAGCCGGGCAGCAGGTTGAACAGCGTCGGAATGTCGGTCGAGCCCTGGATGCTGGCGTGCCCGCGCAGCGCCTGGATGCCGCCGCCGGGCCGGCCGATGTTGCCGAGCAGCAGTTGCAGGATGCTGGCCGCCCGGATGAACTGCGAGCCGTCGGAGTGCTGGGTCCAGCCGACCGCGTAGACGAACTCGCTGGTCCGCTCCGGGCCGGAGTTCTCCACCAGGTGCCGGCAGACCTGGGCGAAGACCTCCGGCGGGATGCCGCAGATCCGTTCGACCATCTCGGGGGTGTAGCGGGCGAAGTGCCGCTTCAGGATCTGGTAGACACAGCGCGGGTCGGACAGCGTCGGGTCGCGGCGGGGTTGGCCGTCCAGGGCCGCGGTGCCGGAGCCGAACTTCTCGCCCCGGCCCGAGCCGCGCCCGGCACGCTCCGCCGCGCCCTCCGGTCCGTCCTGGGGGCCGCGTCCGGCCGCCACCCGGGCCTCGAACTGCCTGTCCCGCTCACCTGTCGCCGAGACCAGCTGCACGCCCTCGTACTGCCAGCTCTCCTCCTGGTAGGTGTGGCTTTCCTGGTCGAAGCCGGAGAAGAGCCCGTCGAGGTCCTCGGTGTCCCGGAACCGCTCGTCGACGATCGTCGCGGCGTTCGTGTACGCCAGCACGTACTCCCGGAAGTCCCGGCCCTCGGCGAGTACGTGGTTGATGATCCCGCCGAGGAAGGCGACGTCGGTGCCGGCCCGGATCGGCACGTACAGGTCGGCCAGCGCACTGGTCCGGGTGAACCGTGGATCGACGTGGATCACGGTGGCGCCCCGGGCCTTGGCCGCCAGCACCCACTGGAAGCCGACCGGGTGCGCCTCGGCGAAGTTGGAGCCCTCGATCACGATGCAGTCGGCGTGCTGGAGGTCCTGCATGAAGGTGGTGGCCCCGCCGCGCCCGAACGAGGTGCCGAGGCCGATCACGGTGGAGCTGTGGCAGACCCGGGCCTGGTTCTCCACCTGGATCACCCCGAGCGCGGTGAAGAGCTTCTTGATCAGGTAGTTCTCCTCGTTGTCCAGGGTGGCGCCGCCGAGGCTGGCGATCCCCATCGTGCGGGCCACCCGGGCTCCGTCGTGCTCCTCCTGCCAGGTCTGCTGCCGGGTCCGGACCACCCGCTCGGCGATCATCTCCATCGCGGTGTCGAGGTCGAGGTCCTGCCAGTCGGTGGCGTACGGCGGGCGGTAGCGCACCCTGGACAGCCGGCCCGGGTCGGTGGTCAGTTGCAGCGAGGCGGCGCCCTTCGGGCAGAGCCGTCCCCGGCTCACCGGCGAGTCGGGGTCGCCCTCGATCTGCACCACCCGCTCGTCGGAGACGTAGACGTTCTGCGCGCAGCCGACCGCGCAGTACGGGCAGACGGACTTGACCACCCGGTCGGCGTCGGCGGTCCGGGCGTGCAGGTCGGCGCTGTGCCGCGATTTCACCGAGGCGGCCCGGCCGGTCCGGTCCGGACCGGTGAGCTGGCGCCAGACCGGCCACGAGCCGATCGGTACTCCGCGCACCTGCGCCTCCTGTCCTCGACCGGTCACCGGCCGGGCCGGGCCAGCCCGTCGGCGCGGGCCCGCTCCCGCATCCAGTGGTGCACCCGGGGCGACGAGGTCGGGTTGACCTCGCGCGGGTTCACCAGGGCCTGGGAGCGGGACGGCAGGACGCCGGGCCGCTGCCGCTGCGCCCGGGTGACGGTGCCGCCGCCGTCGGCCGGCAGGCCGGTGCCGACCAGGTACGCCTGCCCGGCCGGGATGCCCAGCTCCGCGCCGATCTCCTGGTAGCCGCGCCCCTGGCCGACCAGGTGCAGCACCATTTCCTTGCTCGCCACGCGGCCCCCGCTCGCCGGGCCGGCCCGGCACCTGCCGGCCGACCGCCCATCGCCGACAAGCCTCTCATTCCGCCCAGGCGGCCGGAGCGGGTTTGCCGGCACGGACCGGCCCCGCCGGTCGTTTTCACACCGGCGGGGCCGATCCGTGCGGCAGAGCTCAGCCGGCCAGCGGGGTGTGTCCGGCCGGCACGGTCTCGTCGGTCCGCGGTGGTGGCGGCGGGGTGCCGTCCCCGAACGGACGCCCGCCGAGCGCCTCCCGGCCGTGCGGCTCCAGCCAGTTGTCCAACTCCGGGCCGAGCGGTACGACCCCGGTCGGGTTGATGTCCCGGTGCACCTCGTAGTAGTGCCGCTTGATGTGGTCGAAGTCGATGGTGTCGCCGAACCCGGGTGTGCCGAACAGATCCCGGGCGTACGCCCACAGCACCGGCTGCTCGGTCAGCTTCTGCCGGTTGCACTTGAAGTGTCCGTGGTAGACCGCGTCGAACCGGACCAGGGTGGTGAAGAGCCGGACGTCGGCCTCGGTGATGGTGTCGCCGACCAGGTAGCGCTGCCCCTCCAGCCGGGCCGAGAGCCAGTCCAGCCGGTCGAAGAGCCGCCGGTACGCCCGCTCGTACGCCTGCTGGCTGCCGGCGAAGCCGCACCGGTACACCCCGTTGTTGACGTCGCTGAAGACGACGCCGTTCACCTCGTCGATCTCCTCCCGCAGCGCCTCCGGATAGAGGTCGGGCGCACCGGACCGGTGGTACTCCCGCCACTGCGTCGACAGGTCCAGGGTGATCTGGGCGTAGTCGTTCGTCACCACCTGCCCGGTCGGTACGTCGACGATCGCCGGCACGGTGATCCCACGCTCGTAGCCGGGGAACCGGGCGAAGAACGCCTCCTGGAGCCGCTCGATCCCGAGCACCGGGTCACGCCCGCCCGGGTCGAGGTCGAAGGTCCAGCTCCGGGCGTCGTGGGTCGGCCCGGCGATCCCCATCGACAGTACGTCCTCCAGTCCGAGCAGCCGGCGGACGATGATCACCCGGTTGGCCCACGGGCAGGCCCGGCTCACCACCAGCCGGTAGCGGCCGGGTTCCACCGGATAGCCGTCCCGCCCGTCGGCGGTGATCCGGGTGGCGATGTATCGCTGGTCGCGGGTGAACTCGCCACCCGGGTTGACGTAGCTGCCCTTGGCGCCGCTGCCGCCCTCGGTGGTGCTGCCCCCGTCGGCGCTGCTGCTGCCCTCTGCGGTGTTCGACATCCCGCTATCGTTCCCCAAAATTTCCTCGGATCCACCGCCGATACTTCCCGACCGGGGTCGACCACCGGCGACGAACCGGCCGGCAGGTGGCGCCGGCACGTGGTCAGCCGCGCATCAGCGCGTTCAACGTCCCGTAGTCCAGGCCACCGGCGAGGGCGTCGTAGCCGCCCGAACCGTACGTCTCGACGGCGGCCCGCCGGACCACCGCGTACGCCGCCGCAGCCACCGCCGAGCCGAGACTGACCCGGGCGACCCCGAGTTCGGCCAGCTCGGGGACGGTCGGGGCACCCGGACCGACCAGGACGTTCACCGGGGCGGGGATGCCGGCGACAAGTGCCGTCACGGTGTCCGGGTCGACCACCCCGGGCACGAAGATGCCGTCGGCGCCGGCCCGGAGGTACTCGGCCGCCCGGTCCAGGGTCTCCGGCAGCCCGCCGGCACCACGCAGGAAGGTGTCGACGCGGGCGTTCACGTACAGCGGCACCCCGGCCTCGTCCGCGACGGCCCGGGCGGCGGCCAGCCGGGCGGACTGGTCGGCGACGTCGCGCAACCCGGCTGCGCCGGCCGGCGCCGCGTCCTCCAGGTTCACCCCGACCGCGCCGGTCGCCAGTACCGCGCGGACGGTCCCGGCGACCTCATCCGGGGTACTTCCGAAACCGGACTCGATGTCGGCGGTGACCGGCAGCGGCACCGCGGCGACGACCCGCCCGACGAGTTCGCTGGCCAGCTCCCGGCCGAGGGCGTCCCCGTCCGGGGCGCCGAGGCTCCACGCCACCCCGGCGCTGGTGGTGGCGACGGCCCGCGCACCGGCGGCGGCCACGATCCGGGCGCTGGCCGCGTCCCAGGCGTTGACCAGGACGACCGGATTCCCCGCAACGTGCAGGGAGCGGAACAGTTCGGCGCGGCTGCGTTGATCACTCATGCGGGTAGTCTCCGCCGCCCACCCGGCCCGCCGTATTCTTTCAGCCCTGCCTAAAACGAGGGTCCCGCCGGGGCGAAGGTGCAGCGGCGGACGGACGGCCGCGACGGGGTCGCGGCAGCGGAGGGATGTCGTGGTCTCCATCGGCCTGCCGGGCGGCGCCCTGGCCCGGATCCGGTTCGCCGTCTCCTGCCTCTGGGAGGTCGCGACGAGCGTCCGGGTACTGCGCGACGCCGGCGACCACGCCGTGCACCTGCCCTGGGCGACCCGGGTACGTCCCCGGCTCGCCGACGCCGGCCTGATCCCCCCGGCCACCGCCGCGTTCCCCGGGGACTCCGGCGGCGGGCTGCTCTGGCAGCTGATTCCGGCCGGCCCGCACTATCTGCCCGACTTCCTCACCCCGGCTCCCGAGGGGCTGACCCCGGACCTGGACACCGAACTCGACAGGCTCCTGGCCACTCCGCCCGAGGTGATCCGGGCCGACCTCGACGCCTATGCCGGCCGGCACTGCCCGGCGGTCCGCGACCTGTACGCCGATCCGGTCGACGGGCTGCGCCGGCTCGCCGACGAGATCGCCCGGTACTGGCGGGTCGCGCTCGCTCCTGACTGGGCCCGGATCCGGCTGCTGCTCGACGCCGAGGTGCACCGCCGGGCCCGCCGGCTCGCCGCCGACGGGGCCGCCGGACTCCTCAACGACCTGCACCAGCAGGTGCGCTGGGAGGGCGAGACACTGGCGATCGCCCAGCAGCACTGCACCGCCGCCGACGTGCCGGACGGGAGCGGGCTGGTGCTGATCCCGTCGGTCTTCGTCTGGCCGTCGGTGTTGAGCGTCGCCGCGGGGCCGGCGCCACAGCTGGCGTACCCGGCCCGGGGCATCGCCACGCTGTGGGAGACGCCCCGGCAGTCGTCGGACAGCCTGGCCGCGGTGCTCGGCCGGGGCCGGGCCCGGGTACTCGCCGAGATGCGGGCACCGGTCTCCACCACCGAGCTGGCCCGGCGCACCGGGCTCTCCGCCGGGGGCGTGTCGCAGCACCTCGCCGTGCTCCGGGCCGCCGGCCTGGTCAGCACGCACCGCACCGGCCGGACCGTGCTGAACAGCCGTACCACGGTCGCCGAGGCGCTGCTCTCGGTGGCCAACTGACGGCGACCGGGCACGACGCCGGCCGCCGACCGTTCCCCGGGCCGGACGTCCCGGTCAGCAGCGGTACTTCTCCAGGTAAACCAGCCCCGGGCCGGTGTCGAGCGCCCGGTGCGCGTAGTCGAGGTACCCGTGCCGGCGGTAGAGCCGCAGGTTCTCCGCGCTGTCGGCTCCGGTGAACAGCTCGAACCGGCGCACCTGGCGCGGGCTGGCGGCCTCCACCGCGCGCAGCAGCCGACTGCCGATGCCCTGCCCCTGCACGTCGGGCGCGACGGCGAGCCGGCCGACCTGCCCGGTGCCGATCTGCCCGGCGCCGTGCTCGAACCGGACCCGGACGGCACCGACGAGGCGGGTACCGAGCCGGGCGACGAGCACGACACCATCCTCGGGCGGCTGCGCCAGTACGCCCCGGAGCTGGGCCAGCGTCTCGGACAGCGGCGGCAACCACGGGTCCGAGTAGCGCTGCGCCTCGCTCAGGTAGGCGGCCCGCTGCACGGTCAGGATCTCGCCGGCATCGGCCACCGTGGCCGGCCGGACGACGACCGGTCCGGCGGTGTCGATGCCGCCTCCGGCGCTGTCAGCGGCGTCTCCGGCGCTGTCGATGCCGTCTCCGGCGCTGTCGGTGTCGTCTCCGGCGGTGTCGGCGGCGCTCGGTGCAGGAAGCTCAGTGGACACGCCCGTCAGGCAACCAGGTGGGTCGCGGTCCCGGCCGCACCGGGGGCGCGGTTGTCCCAGCGGTTAGGCTGCGCACGCCACGCCGCGACGCCATCGACAGGTAGCCCCCGGCCACCGGGCGGCTATCGCTGGGGGAGGTGCACCAGGCGATGCCCGGACCGAACTATCCGGAGGTCGGCGCCACCCGTACCGGCCGGCTGCCATCCGGTTACCGGCACCTGCGGTACCGTGCCGTCCTGCCGGCCGGCGGCTTCGAGGTGGCGGGCGAGGCGGTGCTCCGCTGGCGGATGCACCGGGCCATGGGGGTGCGCATCGACGCCAGCGCGCCCCGGGCCGAGCCAGGGGTGAGGGTCACCGCCGGGCTCGGGCTGGGCCGGTTCCGGCTGGCCGCACCCTGCGAGGTGGTCTGGACGGTACGCGACGACCGCCGGGCCGGCTTCGGCTACGGCACCCTTCCCGGCCACCCGGTACGGGGCGAGGAGGCGTTCCTCGTCGAGCGCACCGACGACGGCCGGGTCTGGTTCACACTCACCGCGTTCAGCCGGCCCGCCAGTGTGCTGGCCCGGACCGCCGGGCCGCTGCTGCCGCTCTTCCAGCGCGGCTACGCCTGGCGCTGCGCCTCGACCCTGCGCCGGCTGTCCGCGCCCTGACCCGCGATGCCGTGCCTCGACCCGCGATGCCGTGCCTCGACCCGCGATGCCGTGCCTCGACCCGCGATGCCGTGCCTCGACCCGCGATGCCGTGCCTCGACCCGCGATGCCGTGCCTCGACCCGCGATGCCGTGCTTCGACCCTGCGCCCTGTCTCCGGTGGGTCAGAACCGGGCGAAGGAGCGGATCGGCATCCGGGGGCCGAACCGGGGCGCGTGGTGGCCGCCGGCCTCCAACAGCACGCAGACCCGGGCACGGTGGCCCCGGAACGGCTCCAGCAGGTCCAGCATCCGGGCGTCGTCGCCGCGAGCCTCCCCGGCCAGCGCCCAGGCCACCGTGTTCGGGATGTGGTAGTCGCCGACGCTCACCGCGTCCGGATCCCCGAAGGCGACCCGGACCACCTCGGCGGCCGTCCACGGGCCGATCCCGGCGATGGCGGTGAGCCGGCGGGTCGCCTCGGCCGAGTCGGCACACCGTTCCAGCCGGTCCGCCTCGACCGCCGCCCGCCGCAGCGTCTCGGCCCGCCGCTGCTCCACCCCGAACGGGTGGAACACCCAGTACGGCTGCGAGGCGATCACCTTCGGTTCCGGCGGGGCCCAGAGCCGGGGCAGCGGCCCGGGGGCAGGTACGCCGAACCGGCGCACCGTCGCCGAGTACGCCCGGAACGCCTCCTTGCCGGTGACCTTCTGTTCCAGGACCGCCCGGAGCAGCCGGGGGAAGATCTGCCCGGTGGCGGGGAGCCGGAGCCCCCGGTGGAGGTTGGCCAGCCTGGCCACCAGCGGGTGCCCGGCGGCGAGCCGGTCGAAGCCGGTCAGGTCGTCGCGGAGCCCGGCCACGGCATCGGCCCGGTCGGCCACCCAGCCGCCGCCCGGCCCGTAGCAGTCGGCGACCAGGTCACCTCCGACCCGGCGTAGCGCCAACGTCCCCGGCCCGTCCGGGGTACGGGTGGCCCACCAGAAGGTGTCGCCGACGAACCGGGCGCAGGGGTCGTGCGCCCCCATCGCCAGCGACCGGAGCGAGCCGCCGAACTGGTAGGGCTCGGGCGGGCGCAGCAGCCGGCTCGCGCTCGGCCCGGTGTCGGTCACCCGGACACTCTGCCACGCCCGACCGGAAGCCGGCCGACGGCAGGCCGTCCGCCGCCCGGACCGGGACGTCTGCCGGACGGCGCGAACGGGCAGCATAGGCGGCTGACGGCGGGGACGGGCAGCATAGGCGGCTGACGGCGGGGACGGGAGCGTCGGCGGATATGACAGGACGGCACCGGAACGCCCGTGCGCGTTCCGGTGCCGTCCGGCCTGTGGCGGGCCGGCCCTTCGGCCGGCCGGGATCACCGGACGGTGATCCGCACCACGTCGAAGGCCGGCACCTGGTTGGCGCGGGTCATCATCGGGATCCGGTGCGAGCCGTCGCCGGCCCAGATCGCGCACTGCGCGAGACCCCGCTGGGTCAGGCCCGGCACGGTCACCGTGACGGTGTCCGGCTGCGCGCCGCCGTTGCCGTCCTCGGTGGCCACGAAGAAGGCCGGCACCGGCGCCGGGTCCGGCGCGTTACGGGTGCTGGTCAGCATCCGGCAGGCGGAGTGGAAGTGGCCGCGGACCAGACCCTCGTCGGTGAGGAACGAGCTCTCCTTGTAGTAGCCGCCCTGCGCGGCCGGCAGGAACCGGTCCCGGACCAGGTTGCGGGTGCTGACCTGGAGCGTGAACTGCTGGTTGACCCGGACCGAGTTCGGCGCCCGGGTGATCAGCAGGCTGGGGTTCTGCTCCGGCGCGCCGACCTCGCCGAACGCGGTGCCGACGCAGCGCGGCCCGTTCTGGAAGCCGTCGTGCCCCTGGAGGTCGCTGTCGGAGCAGTCGGCGCCGAGCGGTTCGAGCGCGGCCGGGTTGCCGGGCGCGGGGCTGCCACCGGTGCCCGGGCTCGGGGTGCAGTTCGCGCCGCCGCCGGGGCGACCACGCTGCGCCAGGGTGCCCGGCTCCTGCCCGTCACCGGGGTGCTGGACGGCACCGTGGTCGTGGTACGACCGGGTCTGCGGCTTGGCCGCCGTGCCAGGACCCTCCGCGATCGCCGAGGCGGACGGGTTCGCCGCACCCGGGGCGCTGGTCGCCGGTGCCGGGGCGGTCGGGCAGGGCTTGGACGCCGTGGGCCGGCCGAACCGGTTCCAGGTGCCGGCGTTCGAAACCTGGGTCACGGTGACGATCGCGCCGAACACGCCCAGCGTGGCCAGCACGGCGATCAGGCGCTTGTTGCGTGGTGGTTTGTTCGAGCGCCGCCGTGAGGAGCGGACGGGGGTGTTCTTCACGTGGTGCCACCTCTTCCTTAGAGGGTTCGGTCAGCGAGGTCGGAACTCAGCGGGACCAGGGTCGGTGATGCCGGGGCCACGGGGGCGGCCGGCCGGATCGGGATGCTGGGCGGGCCGGCGCTGCGGCGGGCCCGGAAGCCGGCGATCGGCGCGCCGTCGGCCCGGCGGGGGTCACCGGGCGCGGCGCTGGCCACGGAAAACGGCGAAGTGGACGGACGATCGTAGTCGCCAGGTGGCAACCCGTATATCGTCTCCATCTTCCTGCCTTTCCGAATATTCAGCCGGTAACGGTGCGAAAAAAACCGTACGGAATGCGTTGCCTGGGAGTCAAACCGGAGTAGCGAAGATAGGAGACTCTTGAGGTCCACTTAAAAGGAAATTATGTTTCCGGGGGCGAACCATCGGCGGGGGCGTCGCAGTGGTCGCCGGAGCACGCAACGCCCTGCCGTTGTCGTCCACAGTGGCTGGTCGAGGCCGGGCCGGACAGGCCGCGACGCCGACCCCGAGCAGGGCCGGCGTCACAGCCGGACAGCGACGGTTGCCGCGCGTCGCGTCCGGAATCACGGCGGCGACCGACCGCGCCCACCCTGGCAACGACCGGCCGCCGCGGCTGTGGGGACAACATCCGTGGCGGAACGTTCAGTAACTCAGCGGAGCCTGCTCCTCTTCCTCCCCGTCGGCCGGCGGCGGGGCGACCGGCTTCGGCGTACCGGTCGGCAGGCAGCTCAGGTTCTTGGTGCCGGTCGGGGTCACCACGAACCAGGTACCGCCGACGCCCTGGCCCTTCCACTGCCCGGGCCTCTTGTCGCCGATGTAGCGGTACACCGGCCAGCCGCCGATGGTGATCTGCCTGGTGCCGTCGGGGCGGGCGACCGTACCGACCCTGTCCGCGGCGACGCCCTTGAGTTCCGGCCTGCTGTTGGTGAGCGCCGGCGGCCAGAGCCGGGCGCACTCGCCGGCACAGGTCGTCTTCGGCGGCTTCGCCGAGTCCCGGTCGAAGCGGTAGAGCACGAAGCCCTTGTCGTCGGTGACCACCTGACCCATCCGGGGGACCCGCTTGCCGACCAGGCCGGCGGTCACGTCCACATCGGCCACCTCGACCGGGGTCGGCACGGCGCTGGGTTCGGCGGTCGGCTCGGCGGCCGCGTTCGCCGCCGGCTGCGCGTTGTCGGCGACACTTGTGTTCGGGGTGGTTCCCGCTGGTGCGCAGGCCGTCATCGCGGCCAGGGCCGCGCCGACCAGGACGACGCCGGTGCGCTTCGTCGGTGCCACGTCCCCTCCTTCGCTGGACAGGTTGCCGGGAAGTACGGCCGGCCCGGCCGCCCGGATGAGCCTATTTGCAGTGGACAATTTCACAGCGAAACGTTGAACTTCCCCGCCGTGCGGCACGTACAAATCAGAAGCCGTCCGGCCGCCCGCCGTTTGCGGGCACCGTCGCAACGTCGACGGGTCGACCCGCGAGCCGATTTTCGGCGCACAATTGTTCGAGGAGTGGCGCAGCCGGAACAATGCGTGTCCGGCGGCGCCGGGCCAACAGCCGCAGCAGTGCGGCAGCAGGGGTGGGGCCCACTACCGGTGACCACCGGCCGGCGTGGTCAGGCCGGCACCGTCACCAGCGGCTCGGTCGTACCGTCGTCGTCGATCACCTGCACCTGGATCCGGTCGATGTCGTCCTGACCGGCGAAGGTGGCCGTCTCCAGCATCAGCGGGTTGGGCTGGGCCGCCGTGCCGTACCCGTTCTTGGGCACCTTCCAGCTGGACAGCGCCTCGGTCTGCCCGTTCTTGTGCAGCAGCACCAGCCGGCACCTCTTCGGCCCGGACAGCCCGCTCAGCGAGTACCAGATCCGGGTGCCCCAGGCCGTCGAGCCGAGGACCACCTCCATCTTCACCCCGCTGGCCGGGTCGGTGGCGGTGAACCGCTCGCCGGCCGGGGTGGGCCGGCCGCCGGCTCCCGGGCTGGCGGACGTGCCGGTCCGCGGCGGTTGGGCGGTGGTCGTACCCGGGTCGGCGAACCGGGTCCCGGCGAACAGCGCCAGGCCGGTCAGCATCGCCACCAGCACCACCCCGGCGGCGAGGCTGTAGAGCCGCCGGCTGCGGGCCCGCCGCCGGTCCGCGCCGACCGCCGCCGCGACCCGCTCGAACAGCAGCCCGTCGGACTCGGCGCGCTCGGCGGTCATCAGGTCGCGGCCGTCGACCTCGCCCAGCATGTCCACCACCGGCAACAGCGACTCCAGCTCCAGCCCGCACTGCGGGCAGCTCGCCAGGTGCTCCTCGAAACGCACGGTGTCCCGCTCGTCCAGGACGCCGAGGGCGTACGACGCGACGTCCCAGTGGATCTCGGCGCTCACTCGGTCACCCCCCGCTCCAGCAGGGCCGCCCGGAGCGCCCGGAGCGCGTAGTAGACCCGGGACTTGGCGGTGCCGAGCGGCAGCCCCAGCTCCTCGGCCGCCTCCGGGACGGTGCGTCCCCGGAAGTACGTCGCGACCAGCACCTCCCGGTGCGGCTGGCTCAACGTGCGCAGGGCGTCCGTGATGGTCATCATCCGCAGCACCCGGTCCGTGTCGTCCGACTCGGAGAATCCTTCGAGATCGCGGTCGTACGTCTCGGCGGGCCGGGCCTGTTCGCTGCGGTGGTCGTCGATCACGATCCGTCGGGCGACGGTGACCAACCAGGGACGCAACGACGTCTGGCCGTGGGTGCCGAGCCGGTGTGCGTTGCGCCAGGCGCGCAACAGGGTTTCCTGGACCACGTCCTCGGCGCGCTGCCGGTCACCGCCGGTCAGTCGCAGGACGAACATCAGCAGAGGTTTGGCATGTTCCTCGTAGAGCACTCGAACGAGTTCGTCGGAGTGCCTCGTCTCGGCGGGGGTCGAATTGTGGCGGCCGGCAGCCGGTCGCGGTGTCACCGGCCCATCATTCCGTCCGTTCGGCCGCGCGTCGAGACTTTTCCGGTGCCGAATTGACCGGCGTTGCGAGGTGGCGCACATTCGCCCCGGCATGACCGTGTCGCCATACCATCCGCCGGCTACCGCCTGCATCCCAGCCATACCTCCGCGTCGAAGGCGCGCGTACCCGGCCCCACACCCGAGGCCCGGATCGATCCCGCCGCCCGGATGTACGGATTCCGGGTCGGGCCGGATCAACGCAGCTCGGAGAAGTTGTGCGGGCGGCGGCCGCCCGGTGACGGTTCATCCGCCGATGTCCGACTAGATGGCGATGTCGAAGGGATGCCGGATCCCCGGTCGACGGCGGTGTCGAAGGAGGCTGGCGGCCCGACTAGATGGCGATGTTGAAGCTGCCCGGCGGCGGCGGTGTGGAGGATCGGGCCGCGGCGTCGGCGACCACCCGGGCGCCGTCGGCGAACCGGTCCAGGTCGGCGCCGGCCAGCACCCGGCCGGGAAACCAGTCTCCGGCGGCGCGCCGGAGCAGCTCCGGCACCGGCAGCTCGGCCCGGCTGGCGGCGAGCACCAGGTTGCCGTACCGGCGGCCGCGCAGCACCGCCGAGTCGGCGATCAGGCAGACCTCGGAAAGTACGGCCCGGACGGTGGCGACCTGGGAACGGGCGTACCGCAGCGGCGGGCCGTCGGCCACGTTGACCACGTACACGCCGCCGGGGCGCAACACCCGGGCCGCCTCGGCGGCGAACTCCACCGAGGAGAGGTGCGCCGGGGTGCGGGCCCCGGCGAAGACGTCGGCGACCACGATGTCGTAACTGCCGTCCCGGGCCGTGCCGAGCACCTCCCGGGCGTCGCCGATCCGGACCCGCAGTCGAGGGTCCGCCGGCCAGGGCAGCTTCTCCCGGACCAGGTCGACCAGGCCGGCGTCGATCTCCACCACCCGCTGCGTCGAGCCGGGCCGGGTGGCCGAGAGGTACCGGGGCAGGGTCAGCGCGCCACCGCCCAGGTGCAGTACCCGCAGCGGCTCGCCGGACGGCGCGACGAGGTCGAGCACGATGGCGATCCGGCGGACGTACTCGAACTCCAGGTGGGTCGGGTCGGCGAGGTCGACGTGCGACTGCGGTGCCCCGTCGACGAGCAGGGTGTACGAGTCGGGCCGGTCCGGGTCCGGGCGCAGTTCCGCCAGCCCGGTCGCCACCTTGACCGCCAGCGCGTCGGTCCGCCTCTTCCGCCCCACCGGTGAAGTATCCCCGCCGACCCGCCCGACCAGGTCGGGCGGGTCGGCCGGAAGCGGTGGCGGATCACCGTGCGGCCGGTGGCGGGTCAGCGAGGGAGGTCGGTGACGGGTCACCGGAGAAGGCCGGCGGGTCAGTGGGGGAGGCCGGTGGCGGCTCGGCTGGTGGCCAGGGTGAGGGCACGGTGCAGCAGCCGGCCGTCGCCGAGCCGGGCCCGCAGCCGGCGCTCCAGCCCGGCGATCGGGATCAGGTTCTGCGGTGCCCGGGGGTCCTTGTAGGGGGTGGAGGCGAATTTCGGCAGCGTGGCCAGGGAGAGGTCGGCCAGCTCGATCGCCTGCCGTTCGGCCAGCTCGGCCGAGCACTCGACCCGGACGATTCCGGCCCACGGTCCGCGCCCCGAGCCGGGCAGCCGCAGATACCACGAGTAGCCGCCCCAGGCGGTGCCGAGCCGGAAGACCGGGGAGCGTTCCCGGGCGGCCAGCCCGGTGACCAGCGCGGTGTGCCGGCCGTCCAGGTACTGGCTGTGCTGGGTCTTGATGTAGCCGATGGTGCGCGGCAGTTGCCGCCGGCTGCGCAGCGGGCCGTCCACCACCAGCAGGTCGCCGTCGTCCCGGACCGCACCGGAGACCTTCACCTCCAGCGCGGTCAGCGGCCCCTGGACCGCCGCCGGCAACTTGCTCAGCTCCCCGGTCCCGCTCAACCGGTGTACGGCGTACCGGATCTGCCCGGCGACCACGTCCTGTGCCGACGGGCTGGCGGTGAAGAGCCCCCGCTCCACCTCGGCGCCGGCCAGCTCGGCGGCGCCCCGGCGCAGGTCGCAGCGGACCACCCCGGCGGCGTACGAGGCGGCCAGCCCGGGGAAGGAGCTGCCGTCCGGCTCCTCGGTCCAGACGCTGGCGTCGATCCGGCGTACCCCGTCGACCAGCAGCACCACGTCCGGCGGCTCGACGGTGTCCGGGGCGGCGATCGGCCGCCACTCGTCGGCGGGCAGCTCCACGTCGGTCCGCACCTGTGCGCTGGACGGTGCCGCCGGGCCGCCGGCCGCCTCGAACGAGGCGCCGTAGGCGGGGTCCCAGGCGTCGACGAAGAGCCGGGTGCTCACCGGCCGGTCCGTTCCACCCGGGAGCTGCGGGCGTCCTTGCGTACCTCGAACCGGACCGGGATCCGCTCGGCCAGCGCCGGCACGTGGGTGACCACCCCGACCATCCGGTCGCCCCGGGCGGCGAGATTTTCCAGGGTGGCGGCGACGGTGTCCAGGGTGGCCGCGTCGAGGGTGCCGAAGCCCTCGTCGAGGACGATCGACTCCAGGCTGGCGGTGGTGGTGGAGAGCCCGGCGAGCTGTTCGGAGAGGGCCAGCGCCAGCGCCAGCGACGCCTGGAAGGTCTCGCCGCCGGAGAGCGTCCGGACCGCCCGGCGCAGTCCGGCGTCGTGGTGGTCGACGACGAAGAACTCGCCCTTGTCGTGCGCCAGGTCGTATTGCCCGCCGGTCAGTTCGCGCAGGATCCGGGAGGCGCCGTCGACGAGCATGTCGAGCGCCTCGGCCAGCAGCCAGCGCTCGAAGTTGTTCGCCCGTAGGTGACCGGCCAGCGCCTTGGCGACCCGGGACTCCCGCTCGTGCCCGGCCCGCTGCTCGGTCAGTTCCCGAAGCTGCTCCCGGCGCTCGACCAGCCGCCGGTGCTCGGCGTCGGCCCGCTCGACGGCGACCACCGCCAGCCGTACCGGGTCGGCGTCCGTGCCCGGCCGGTCCAGCCCGACGGCGGTGAAGAGGCCGGCGATCCGCTCGGCGACCGCGTCGACGACGGCGTGTGCGTCGGTCACCGCCGAGGCGGCGTCGGCCCGTCCCGCCCGCCGCTCGTCGGTGGCCCGGGCGGCCCAGTCGGCGAGCCCGGCCCAGGCCGCGGTCACGTCCGTCCGGTCGGCGGCCGGCGGGCCGAGCCGGGCCAGCCCGTCCCGGGCGGCGTCGAAGTCGTGCCATGCGCCGCGCAGCCGCTGCTCGGCCGCGGTCACGCCGGCCTGGGCCCGCCGGGCCGCCTCCCGGGCGGACCGGACCGTCCCGCCGGCCGCCTCGAGGTCGCGGCGCAGTCCGGCGATCCGGTCGAGTTCCCGGCGCAGTGCGGCCGGACCGGGGGAGTCGGCGAGCTGGGCGTCGAGTTCGGCGAGCCGGCCGGTGAGCTGTTCGTGCCGGGCCCGCGCCTGGTGCAGGGTGCGTTCCAGCTCCCGGGCGGCCGCGTCCCGCTGGCCGACCAGCCGGTCGGCGGCGTCGGCGGCGGAGCGGGCGGCCTCGCCGGCCTGCTTGGCGGCGGCCACCGCCGAGCCGGCCGGCAGCTGCGGCACCTCGGTCACCGGCTGGGTGCAGACCGGGCAGGGCGCCCCGGGATGCAGGTGGGCGCGGAGCGCGGCGGCTCGGTCGGCGGTCTGCGCCTCCTGGTAGGCGGTCCGGGCCGCCTCCAGCTCCGCACCGGCCCGCTGCGCCTGCGCGCGGGCTTGGTCCAGCGCGGCCACCGCCGCGGTGTGGTCGGCATCGGCGCCGGCCAGCGCGTCGGCCAGGGTCGCGGCCTCGTCGGCGACCCGCTTCCGGTCGGCGTGCGCCTGCTGGAGCAGCCGCAGTGCCGCCGGGTCGCCGGCACCGGCCAGCTCGCCCCGGAGCTTCTCCTCGCGCTCCTCGGCGACGGTCACCGCCGTGTTGGCCTCGGTCGCCCCGGTCCGGGCCAGCGCCAGCGCCTCGGCGACGGTGCCGAGGTCGCCGGGCGGGCGGACCCGGGCCAGTTCGGCGAGTTCGGCGTCCAGCCCGGCCAGCGCCGCCTCCGCGTCCGTCGCGGCGGCGCGGGCGGCCCGGAGTTCGGGTACGGCCGCGTCCAGCCCGGCGGCCAGCTCCCGCATCGCGTCGACCCGGGCGGCAGCCCCGGCCAGCGCCTCGTCGTCGACCTCGCCGAGCCCGTGCCGCATCCGGTCCACCGCGTCCAGCGCGGCGTCCGCCCGGCCGGCCCGGGCGGTGGCGAGCTTCTGCACCTGCTCGTAGACGCCGAGGCCGAGCAGGTTGACCAGGATCTGCTGCCGGGTGGCCGGCTTGGCGTGCAGGAAGTCGGCGAACTGCCCCTGCGGCAGCAGTACGCAGCTGGTGAACTGCTCGTACGGCAGCCCGACCGCCTCCAGTACCGCGTCGTCCATCTCGGCCGGGGTACCGGCGACCACCTCGCCGAGATCCTCCGGACTCAGCCCGGTGTCCAGCTTCGTCACGTCGAACCCGGGCGGCATCAGTTGCAGCCCGGCGTTGCCGGTCTTGACGTTGCCCCGGCTGTCCCGGCGCACCACCCGGGTCGCCACGTACCGCGCCCCGGCGGACTCGAAGACCAGCCGGACCCGGGCCTCGTTCGCCGAGGGTGCCAGCGCGTTCGCGATGCCCCGGGCGCCACCCCAGCGCGGCACCGTGCCGTAGAGCGCGAAGCAGATCGCGTCGAGCACGCTGGACTTGCCCGAGCCGGTCGGCCCGACCAGGGCGAAGAAGTCCGCGTCGGTGAAGTCGACTGTGGTGGCGTCCCGGAAGGCGGTGAAGCCGGCCAGGTCGAGCCGGAGCGGACGCACTATCGGGTCGCCTCCTCGTCCATCACTTGCTGGCCTCCTCGGTCGCGATCTGGCTGGCCTCGTCGGTCACGATCTGGCTGGCCTCGTCGGTCACGATCTGCTCGCCTCGTCGTAGAGTTCGTCGAAGAGTTCGCGTACCCCGTCGTCGGCCTCGCCCCGGCTGGTCAGGTAGTCGCCGAACAGCTCCCGGGGGGAGCGGCCGGCGCGCCGGGCGGCCCGGGTCGCGCCGGTGTCGGGCAGCATCTCCGGGTCGATCCGCACCTCCAGCGCCCGGGGCAGCAGCTCCTGCACCTCCTCACGCAGCCCGGCTCTCGGCGCCTCCCGGACGTAGACCCGCAGCCACGCCGTCGGGTCGTCGACAGTCGCCAGCTCGGCCAGGGTGCCGCGTACGGTGCGCAGCGGCGCCGCCGCCGTGATCGGCACCTCCCGGACCCGAGCGGCCGTCCGGGTGCCGACCTCGACGATGCTCACCGAGGGGCGGTTCTCCTCCTCGCCGAAGTCGATCGGCAGCGGGCTGCCGCTGTAGCGGATGTGGCACGGGCCGAGCACCTGCTGCGCCCGGTGCAGGTGCCCCAGTGCCACGTAGTGCGCGTTGCCCGGGAAGACCGAGGCAGGTACGGCGTAGTTGAGCACCGTGTGCGCCTCCCGCTCGCCGCCGCCGGTGCGCGCACCGACCACTGTCAGGTGGCCGGTGACCAGGTGCACCCGGTCGGCGGAGTCGAAGCTCTCGGTCAGCCGTCCGAGCACCCGGCCGACGTGGTCGGCGTACGTCTGCACCGCCTCGGCGGCGGTCAGCTCGTACATCTCGACGGCGCGGACCGCGTACCGCTGGGAGAGGAACGGCAGGGCGACCAGCCGCCACGCCTCGCCGTCGGCGGTCGTGCCGTCGATGACGTGTTCGGCCGGGTTGTCCCGCACGCTGCCCCGCAGTGCCACCCCGGCCGCGTCGGCCCACGGGCGCAGCGCGTCCAGCGCCGGGCCGTTGTCGTGGTTGCCGCCGATCGCCACCACCTGTGCGCCGGTGCGGCGCAGCGCGGAGAGTGCCCGGGTGACCAGCCGGGTCGCCTCCGGGGTCGGCGCGGCGGTGTCGTAGAGGTCACCGGCGACGATCACCAGGTCGGGGGACTCGGCCTGGGCGACCTCGACCAGCTGGGCGAGGACGTCCCGGTGCTCGCCGGTCCGGGACTGTCCCTTGAGGACCTTGCCGACGTGCCAGTCGGAGGTGTGCAGGATCTTCACGCCTCACCCGTAACTGTCTAGAAGGGGATGTCGTCGTCGGAGAGGGTGCCGGCCCGGGAGCCGACCACCGCGAACGGGTCGGCTGCCTGGGTGATCGACCGGAGTGTCCCGGTGGGCGCGGTGCCGGCCTCGGAGACCCGGGTCGCCCAGGCCGGGAAGGGGAAGTCCAGGCAGAGCGGCACCGGGATGTCCGGCTGGTTGACGAACATGGTGCCGGGCTTGGCCAGCAGCGCCCGCTGCCGCTGTGCGGCGGGGAGGAAGCCGTACTCCGGGCGGGACGCCTCGGCCGGGTCGAGCCGGCCGACCACCCGGATCGCCGAGTTGGTGACGATCCGCCGCTCGACCTCGCTGGCGGTCTGCTGCGCCCCGATCAGGATCACCCCGAGCGAGCGGCCCCGCTCGGCGATGTCCAGCAGCACCTCCTTGATCGGCGACGACCCCTCCCGCGGGGCGTACTTGTTCAGCTCGTCGAGGACGACGAAGAGCAGCGGCTTGGCGGTGCCGGCCTTCTCCTTGCGCTCGAACTCGGTCTTCAGGGTCACCCCGACCACGAACCGCTGCGCCCGGTCCGGCAAATTGTGCAGGTCGACCACTGTCAGCTGGGCGCTCTCGGCGGTGTTCACGCTGTGCGGCCGGCGGGTGGCCAGATCGCCCCTGATGAGTCTGGCCAGGTCCTTCTTGCTGCCGATCAGCCGCCGCGCGAAGGCGTTGACGGTGCCCATGCTCACCGCGCTGCCGGCCCACTCCGACCGGGTCTCGTCGTCGGTGAGCTGCTCGACGACGTGGTCGACCAGGTCGGGGTAGGAGTGGATCCGCACCCCGTCGACGCTGACACCGCCGTCGGCGGGCTGGGCGTACCGGGCCAGGTGGGCGGCGACCGAGTGCACCACCATCGTGTACTGCTGGCGCTCGTCGTCGGCGTCGGCGAAGACGTACGGCAGCAGCCGGTCGGCGCAGAACTCGGTGAGCGTCCAGTAGAAGCTGTCCACCCCGGCGAGCCGGCTGCTCACGTCCGGGGTGCCGGAGGAGTCACCGGCCCGGGGCGGTGCGTAGACCCGGACGTCCGGGAACGCGCCCGCGTCGAGCCCCAGCTTCGCGTACGTCTCGGTGGTGGCGGCGTCGAGCCGGCTGTTCGGGTGGTCGAGGAAGAGCAGGTCCTCGCCCTTGACGTTGAAGATCAGCGCCTTGGCGTTCACCGCGTCGCCGCCGAGCACACCGGAGCGGAACACCGAGTAGAGCAGGAAGGTGGCGAAGCTGGTCTTGGTGGCCACCCCGGAGATGCCGGAGATCGAGACGTGCGCGCCGCGCGAGCCGTCCAGGAAGTCGGCGTTGAGGAAGACCGGCACGCCGTCCCGGCCGATCCCCATCGGCACCCGGCGCTCCATCCGGTCGAAGTGCAGCGCCGCCGACCGGGCCTCGCCCTCGGCCCGGTGCACCACGGCACCTGGCGACGGCGGCACGTAGAGCTCCGGGTCGACCCGGGTGGTGGTGATCTCGGCAGCCTCCTGCACCATCGCCGGCAGGGTGCCGTCGGCGATGGCGAAGACGTCGGAGTCGAACTGCGCGCCCTCGTGCCGGGCCCGGACCTGGGTGACCACCCCGGCGATGGTGACCGGCTCCCGGTCGGGCAGCTCGCGACGGGTCACCACCACGTCGTCGAGCTGGAGGTAGCTGCCGGGGTTGACGGCGGTCCAGAACTGCAACGGGGTGGCGTCGGCGGTGCCGAGCACCCGGCCGACCACTGCGCCCGGACCCTCTGGTTGACTGTCGGTCACCGTGTCACCCCGATCCGTGTCGCACCGGCCCGTGTCGCCCCGGTCAGGGTGGGAATCTGGTCAAGACACACGAGTCGCATCCTGCCTCACCAGTACGACACCGTGCCACGCGGCGCGGCGGTGCCCGGTCCGGCGAGCGGGCTGACGGTGCGGAAACCGCCGGGCGGCTGCCGGCTTCGTCCCGTGCTCGGGCGTACCCGGCTGGTTTGCGACACGTTAACCTGATCTTGGTGGGCCGCTCCCGGTGTCCGGTTAGCCTCGGTCGCCATGATGACCCTCGATCCGGCACGAGCCGGAGGCAACACGCCGTGCGCGGCGCGGCACCGTCTCCGCCGGAGTGCCGGCAGCCGCCGGAGTCCGGGCACCCCGCCGGGGCGGGACAGCATCCGAGGCGGTCGGCGTGTCCCGGCGTCCGCCGTCGCGCTGCTGCTGGCCGTCACCGTCGGCGCCGGAGCCGCCGCCACCGTCGAGCCGGGACCGGCCGCCGCCGAGCCGGGCCGGGTGCACGTGGCGGAGAACTTCGACGGTGCCGCGCTGCCGGCCGGCTGGCGGGCGGTGGACGGCGGTTGGCAGGTGCGGAACGGCCGGCTGTACGGCACGTCGACCGGCTCCGGGCAGAACAACAAGATCACATTTGGGGCGTACCTGGAGCACTTCCGGTTCGAGGCGACCGTACGCTTCGAGTCCGTGACCGCCAGCACCCGCTGGGCCGCGCTCGGCCTCGACGTACCCGCCACCGGGGCGACGCCGTGGTGGATCGCCACCATGCGCAGCGGCACCACCGCGGCCAACGGGCTGGAGTTCGCCGAGCGCACCACCGGGAACGCCTGGAACGTCACGGACACCGCCGCCGCGCCGACCGCCGCCGGCACCGGCCGGGACGTCCGGGTGGCGATCGAGGTGCACGGCAGCCAGGCCCGGTGGTCCTTCGACGGCCGGGAACTGCTCCGGACCGGCAGCCTGCGCCGCTCGGGCGGCGCCGGGCAGGCGCTCCTCGTCAACGGTGCCACCGTCTCCTTCGACGACGTGCGGATCACCGAGCTGGCCCCGAGCGCCCTGCTCCGGCCGCCGGGCAGCCCGGTCGCGGTGATCGCACACCGGGGCGCCTCGGCGGCGGCGCCGGAGAACACCCTGGTCGCCCAGGAGATCGCCCGGCGCGGCGGCGCCGACTGGATCGAGAACGACGTGCAGCCGAGCAGCGACGGTGTGCCGTTCGTGCTGCACGACGCGACGGTGGACCGCACCACCGACGGCACCGGGGCGGTCCGCGCGCTGACCAGCAGCCGGCTCAGGGCGCTGGACGCCGGCTCCTGGTTCGCCCCGCACTACGCCGGGGTCCGGATGCCGACCCTGGCCGAGCAGCTGGCGGACCTGCGGACCCGGGGCGGCCGGCTGGTACTGGAGATCAAGGGCGCGCACAGCCGGGCCGAGGTCGCCCGGATCGTCTCGGTGGTCCGCGAGCAGCAGATGGCCGACCGGGTACTTGTGCAGAGCTTCGAGGTCGACGTGCTGCGGTACGCCCGCGAACTCGCCCCGGAGCTGCCGCTCGGGCTGCTCCGCAGCACGCTGGACGCCGACCCGGTGGCGGTCGCCGCCGACCTCGGGCTGGCCAGCTACAACCCGTCGGCCGCGGCGCTGCTCACCCGGCCGGCGGTCGTCGCCGGACTGCACCGGGCCGGGATCGCGCTGATGGTCTGGACGGTCGACACCCCGGCCGGCTGGCGGCAGCTCGACGACCTGGGAGTGGACGGGATCATCACCAACCGTCCGGCCGAGCTGGTCGGCTGGAACGCCGCCCGACGGTAGGTGCTGTGCGGTGGAGCCCCGGGCGACGGGCCGGGGCACCACCGCGTCGGCTCACTCCCGGACGTACCGGAGCAGCAGCTCGTCCCCGGCGGCGAGCACGTGCCGCAGCGACATCCCGTGCGGCCTGGTGGTGGGTCCGGCGGTGATCCGGCCGGCGCCCGGACCGGTGAGCATCGGCGCCACGGTCAGGCAGACCTCGTCGACCAGGCCGGCGGCGGTGAGCGAACCGAACAGGTGCGGCCCGCCCTCGCAGAGCAGTTGGTGCTGTCCCCGGCGGTGCAGCTCGGCCAGGCCGGCGGCCAGGTCGACCTGCTCCTCGCCCCGGCGCAGCAGCTCGGCGGCGTCGGCGAGCCCGGCCGGGGCCTCGGCCCGCTCGGTCGTGAGCACGACCGGCCGGACCGGGGCGTCCGCGAAGGCCGCCGACTCCGGGTCGAGGCGCAGCGTCCGGGAGACCACCACAAGCGTCGGGTACTCGGCCAGCCCGTGCTCCCGCCGCCACGCCCGGCGTCGCTCGTCCAGCCGAAGCCCCCGGTACCCCTCGTGCCGCAGCGTCCCGGCGCCGACCAGCAGTACGTCGCAGAGCATCCGGAGCAGTCCGAAGACCCGCTTGTCCGGTCCGCTGGAGAGCCCGGCGGAGTGCCCGTCCAGTTCCACCGCACCGTCGACGCTCGTCACGAAGTTCATCCGCAGGTGTGGCCGGTCGGCGCGCGGATAGAGCGCGACAAGTGCCGGCTCGTCCAGCGGGGTCGTCGTCGGGGCAGGCCGGAGCCGGGTGATTCCGACATTCCCGCTCATTCGCTGGCCGGACCGGTGACCGGAGGGACGGGTGCGGGGGTACGGTGCTGGCAGTCGCACCAGTTGCGGCCCCGGCACTCGTCGTGTCTGTCCTCCCGGCAGGCTCGGCAGATCATGCCGGTAAGCCTATGCCGAGAGGGTGGGAGACGATGCGCCGTCAGATCTTCCAGCTCAAGGTGTCGCTCGCCGACGTCACACCGCCGGTCTGGCGGCGGGTGCTGGTGCCGGGCGGCTACACCCTGGACCGGGTGCACCGGGTCTTCCAGTCCGTACTGGGCTGGCAGAACTGCCACCTGCACTCGTTCGACATCGACGGGGTCCAGTACGGCGTACCGGACCCCGAGGGGGAGTTGACGCTCCGGGACGAGCTGGACACCCGGCTGGACGCGGTGGCGACCAAGGGCGGCCGGTTCCTCTACACCTACGACTTCGGCGACTGGTGGGAGCACGACGTGACCGTCGAGGACGTCTTCGGCGCCGATCCGGAGGAGCGCTATCCGGTCTGTTCCGCCGGGGAGGGGGCCTGCCCGCCCGAGGACGTCGGCGGCCCGTTCGGCTACCGGCAGTTCCTCGCCGCGATGGCCGATCCGGGGCATCCGGAGCACGACTCGTTGCGGGCCTGGCTCGGCCGGCCCTTCGAGCCGTCGGGTTTCGACCCCGGCCGGGCCAGCACCCTGGCCCGCTGGCTCAGCTGACCCGGTCCGGCACCGCCACTCCACCGCTGCACCGTTCCAGCCGCACCACGTCACCGCTGGACCGTTCCATTGCATGGACGCTCCACAGTGAACTCCGGGGTTCCGGACCGGGACCCTGCCCGACGCCGGGTGCGGAACCCGTCCTGCCGCGGGCCCGCGCGGCGGCCGGTCCGGTTACCCGCCGGTCAGCTTCCGCGTTACCTCGGGGATAACGCCCGCTTTGCGGGTGAGTGACCCGGCGCCGACGGTAACGAAATGGGAACGCTCCCAGATGCCCATTGACACCCCCGAAACGTCCCGGCAATCTCATGGGAGCGCTCCCGGGGGTCTGTGGCCCAAGCCACAGCAGCCCCGTCGAGGCGTCGAACCGAATCCCCAACGCACGGCGCCGAGCCATCAGCCCGGCGCCACCCGGCGGGTGGACATACGCACCTTCCCACACCGGGAACGCACCAGCAGCACCGTCGGACACACGAAATCTCCGCCACCACAACACGAGTTAACCCACCTGAGAGGGGTCAGGGATGAGCGTCATCAGGCGCCGGCTCCGCACCGTCGCGGTCGCCGCGCTCGCCGCGGGCGTGGCTCTCGGCAGCACGGCGTGCAGCAAGAGCGACAACGAGGGGTCCTCCGGCGAAGGGGGACAGGTCAAGCTGGTCCTGCAGACCTTCCAGAACTTCGGCTACGACCAGGCGATCAAGGACTTCGAGGCCGCCAACCCGAACATCAAGGTCGAGCACCAGAAGATGGGCGAGTTGCGCGACTTCCAGCCGAAGCTGGTGCAGTGGCTCGCCGCGGGCAGCGGCGCGGGCGACGTGGTCGGGCTCGAAGAGGGTGTCCTGCTGGGTTACGTGCAGAACCACGACAAGTTCGCCAACCTGCTGGAACTCGGGGCCGACGAGCTGAAGTCCAACTTCCCGGAGTGGAAGTGGAACAACGCCCTGACGCCGGACGGCAGCAAGCTGATCGGGCTCGGCACCGACGTCGGCGGCCTGGCCATGTGCTACCGCAAGGACCTGTTCGAGCAGGCCGGCCTGCCGACCGACCGCGAGCAGGTCTCGCAGCGGATCAGCACCTGGCAGGACTACATCGCGCTGGGCAAGGAGTTCAAGGCCAGCGGCAAGGTCAAGGCCGCCTGGCTGGACAGCGCGACCAGCCTGATGCAGCCGCACGTCATGCAGAACTCCGAGACGTTCTTCTTCGACAAGGACAACAAGTTCATCGGTGACACCAACCCGATCGTCAAGCAGACCTGGGACATGGGCCTGCAGATGGCGGCCGACGGCCTGACCGCCAAGGCGCAGCGCTGGAGCGCCGACTGGGACGCCGCCTTCAAGAACTCGGCGTTCGCCACCATCCCCTGCCCGGCCTGGATGACCGAGGGCGTCATCGCGCAGCGGTCCGGCCCGGCGAACTCCGGCAAGTGGGACATCGCCAAGATCCCCGGCGGTGGCGGCAACTGGGGCGGCTCCTACCTCGCGGTGCCGGCGCAGACCAAGCACCCGAAGGAGGCGTTCCAGCTGGCCAAGTACCTGACCAGCAAGGAGGGTCACCTGGCGGCGTTCAAGGAGGCCGGTGCGATGCCGTCGGACATCGCCGGCCTCGAGGACCCGGCCTTCAAGGACAAGACGAGCGAGTACTTCAGCGGCGCCCCGACCGGCCAGATCTTCGGCGAGAGCGTCAAGAACATGAAGCCGGTCTTCCTCGGTGCCAAGCACCAGCAGGTCTGGGAGACCATCGTCGAGCCGCAGATGCAGGCAGCCGAGCGCGGCCAGCTCAGCTCGGACGCCGCCTGGAAGAAGGCGATGGACGAGGCCAAGAAGGCGACCAGCTAGTCGACCGGTGACCTGCCGTGCCCACGGGTGAGGAGCCCGTGGGCCCGGCGCGGTGCCCACACCCGCGCTGGGTGTGGGCACCGCCGCGAGGTCACCGGCCGGTCCACCTCCCCGGAAGGACCCCGCAATGAGCACTGCTGTCGGCGCGGCAACACCACGGCACGCTGCCACGCCACCCACCCCGGAACCGTCGCACCGCCGGCGGTCGTACCGCCTCGGTCGCTGGGACATCAAGTACTCGCCGTACCTCTACGTCGCCCCGTTCTTCATCCTCTTCGGGATCTTCGGCCTCTTCCCGGTCCTCTACACGGTCTACGTCTCCCTCTTCGAGTACGACCTGCTCAGTGGCAGCAAGGAGTACGTCGGGCTGGAGAACTACCGGGTCCTGATGGACGACTCCCAGTTCTGGAACGCCGCCTACAACACGTTCGGCATGTTCGTGCTCAGCACCGTGCCGCAGCTCGTGGTGGCGCTGATGCTGGCCAACCTGCTGAACCGGCAGATGCGGGCCCGCACGCTGTTCCGGATGGGCATCCTGATCCCCAACATCACCTCGGTGGCCGCCGTCGGCATCATCTTCGCGCTGATCTTCGCCGACCGGTACGGCCTGGTGAACTGGCTGCTCGGCACCGTCGGCTTCGACCCGGTCGCCTGGCGGGACAGCCGCTACGCCTCCTGGTTCGCGGTCGCCTTCATGGTCGACTGGCGGTGGACCGGCTACAACGCGCTGATCTACCTGGGTGCGATGCAGGCCATCCCGAAGGACCTCTACGAGTCGGCGGCCCTGGACGGCGCCTCCAGCTGGCGGCAGTTCTGGAAGATCACCGTCCCGCTGATCCGGCCCACCATCCTCTTCACGATCATCATCTCCACCATCGGCGGCCTGCAGATCTTCACCGAGCCCCTGATGTACGGCTTCGGCATGATCCGGGGCGGCGCCTCCAACGAGTTCCAGACGCTGGCGATGTACATCTACGAGCGCACCTTCACCGGCAACTTCGAGTACGGCTCCGGTGCCGCGATGTCCTGGCTGCTCTTCCTGATGATCGTCATCTTCGCGCTGATCAACTTCGCGATGGTCCGCCGCTCGGTCAAGGGGGAGCAGAAGTGACCACCATCCAGACCCTGCCCCGGACGGTGACCCCCGACCCGGCGCCGGCCCGCCGCCGTCGCCGCCGTGGGGCGCCCGGTGCCCAGCTCTGGCAGGCCAGCCCGCTGACCTACCTCGCGCTGATCATCGGCTCGGTGCTCTCGATCTTCCCGATCGTCTGGTCGTTCATCATCGCCTCGCGGGACAACGGCGCCGTCTACGAGATGCCGCCGACCCCGGGTGGCAAGCTCTTCGAGAACATCGACCGGATGCTGGCCAACGAGGACGCCTCGTTCGTCTACGGCCTGATCAACTCGGCGGTGGTCTCCTCGGTGGTGACCATCTCGGTGATCTTCTTCTCCACCCTGGCCGGCTTCGCCTTCGCCAAGCTCAAGTTCCGGGGCAGCAACGCCCTGCTGCTGGTGATCATCCTGACCATGATGGTGCCGACCCAGCTCGGCATCATCCCGCTCTACCTGATGATGGTGGAGCTGGGCTGGACCGGCACCCTCCAGGCGGTCATCGTGCCGTTCCTGGTGCAGGGCTTCGGGGTCTTCATGATGCGTCAGTACGCGACCTCGGCGATCAGCGACGAGTTGATCGAGGCAGCCCGGCTCGACGGCTGCTCCACCTGGCGGGTCTACTGGAACGTCGTCCTCCCGGCACTGCGCCCGGCGGCGGCCGTACTCGGCCTGCTGACCTTCATGCAGACCTGGAACGAGTTCCTCTGGCCGTTCGTCGTGCTCACCCCCGACACGCCGACCGTGCAGTACTCGTTGAAGATCCTTTCGTCCGGCCCGTACCAGACGGATTATGTAGCCCTGTTCGCCGGTACCGCACTGGCGACCCTGCCGCTGCTGATCGTGTTCATCATCTTCGGCCGCCAGATCATCGGCGGCATCATGGAAGGCGCCGTCAAGTCGTGAGCAACTCCGCGAGCCCACAGTCCACGCAACTGCTCGAGGGAGGCGGAGCCGTGGACTTTCCCGCCGGCTTCGTCTGGGGCGCGGCGACCGCGGCGTACCAGATCGAGGGGGCGGTGCACGAGGGCGGTCGAAGCGCATCGATCTGGGACACCTTCAGCCACACCCCCGGCCGGGTCCTGCAGGGGCACACCGGGGACGTCGCCTGCGACCACTACCACCGCTACCGCGACGACGTGAAGCTGATGGCCGAGCTGGGGCTGAAGGCGTACCGGCTCTCGGTCGCCTGGCCCCGGATCCAGCCCGACGGGCACGGGTCCGGCAACTCCGAGGGGCTGGACTTCTACCGGCGACTCACCGACGAGCTGCTGGAGCACGGCATCGAGCCGTGGATCACGCTCTACCACTGGGACCTGCCGCAGGCGATCGAGGACGCCGGCGGCTGGCCGAACCGGGACACCGCCGCCCGGTTCGCCGAGTACGCCGAGCTGACCGTCGCCGCCCTCGGCGACCGGGTCAACCACTGGATCACCCTCAACGAGCCCTGGTGCTCGGCCTTCCTCGGCTACGGCTCCGGCGGGCACGCGCCCGGGCGGACCAACCCGAGGGAGGCGGTCCGGGCGGCGCACCACCTGATGCTCGGGCACGGCCTGGCCACCCAGGCCATCCGGGCGGCCCGGCCGCAGGCCGAGGTCGGGGTGACCCTCAACCTGTACGCGGTCTCCCCGCAGACCTCCTCGGCCGGCGACGCCGACGCGGCCCGCCGGATCGACGGGCTGGCCAACCGGATCTTCCTGGACCCGGTGCTGCGCGGCAGCTACCCGACCGACGTGGTCGCCGACCTGGCCGCGGTGACCGACTTCGGGCACGTCCGGGAGGGCGACCTCGCGACCATCTCCACCCCGATGACGTTCCTCGGCATCAACTACTACAGCCGGCACGTGGTCGCCGCCCCGATCGAGGGCGTCGAGCCGGAGCCGTACTGGCGGGCCCCGTCGACCTGGCCCGGCAGCGAGCAGGTCCGGTTCGTCACCCGGGGTGTCCCGGTGACCGACATGGACTGGGAGATCGACGCACCAGGGCTGGTCGAGACCCTGGAGCGGGTGTACCGGGAATATCCGGAACTGCCGCTCTACATCACCGAGAACGGCTCCGCGTTCGTCGACGAGGTGGTGGACGACCGGATCGACGACGTGGACCGGCTCGGCTACTTCGACGCGCACCTGCGGGCCTGCCACGCCGCGATCAATGCGGGGGTGCCGCTGCGCGGCTACTTCGCCTGGTCACTGCTTGACAACTACGAGTGGGCGTGGGGTTACACCAAGCGCTTCGGCATGGTCTACGTCGACTACGAAACCCAGCGCCGGATCCCCAAGTCGAGCGCCAGGTGGTACTCCGAGGTCATCCGACGTAACGGTTTGGCCGCACAATGAACCTTCGACCTCTGCTCGCGGTCCGGCATGCCCCTGAGTGAAGGTCGGGACGCAGGCGAGGCGCTGTCCAGGTCGAAGAGGGTTCAATAGGCGTGGTCAGCCAGTATTGGGGGTGCCCGGCACCGACCCGCAGCGGGTCGGTGCCGGACATCCGACGTCGGAGGGACAGACGATGACAACCCAGCGCACCCGCTCGCTCGGGCGGCCCACCCTGGACGCGGTCGCCGCCCGCGCCGGAGTGGGGCGGGGCACCGTGTCCCGCGTCGTCAACGGATCACCCCAGGTGAGCCCGGAGGCCCGGGCGGCGGTGCAGCGGGCCATCGCCGAGCTGGGCTACGTGCCGAACCGGGCGGCCCGGGCCCTGGTCACCCAGCGGACCGACTCGGTGGCCCTGGTGGTCTCCGAGTCGGAGGAGCGGGTCTTCGGCGAGCCGTTCTTCGCCGGCATCGTGCGCGGGATCAGCTCCGCGCTGCTGGAGACCCCGATGCAGCTCTGGTTGGCGATGGCACAGTCGCCGGCCGAGCGGGAACGGGTCGAGCACCACCTGACCAACCAGCACGTCGACGGCGTGCTGCTGCTCTCGCTGCACGACGCCGACCCGCTGCCCACCCTGCTGGAGCAGCGCGAGCTGCCGACCGTGCTCGGCGGCCGGCCGGCCAGGATGCTCGGCGACCCGTCCGGGGCGTACTTCGTCGACGTGGACAACGCCGGTGGCGCCCGGCAGGCGGTCGAACACCTCGTCGGGCAGGGCCGCAAGCGGGTGGCGACGATCGCCGGTCCACAGGACATGGGCGTCGGCGTGGCCCGGCTGACCGGCTACCGGGAGGCGGTCCGCGACAGCGGCGGCCTGGTCAGCGAGGGCATGATCGCGTACGGCGACTTCAGCGAGACGAGTGGCGCGGCGGCGATGCGCCGGCTGCTGGACAGCTGTCCCGAACTCGACGCGGTCTTCGTCGCCTCCGACCTGATGGCCTGCGGGGCGCTGCGGGCGCTGCGCGAGGCGGGCCGGCGGGTCCCCGAGGACGTGGCGGTGGTCGGCTTCGAGGACGCCCCGATCGCCCGGCAGACCGAGCCGCCGCTGACCACCGTCTTCCAGCCGATGGAGGAGATGGGGCGGCAGATGGCCCGGCTGCTCGTCTCGCGGATCCGGCGGGAGGAGCGCGACGTGCCGTACGTGCTGCTCGACACCCACCTGGTGCACCGCCAGTCCGGCTGAGCCCGGGGCCCGCCGGGATTCCGGGTCGGCCGCCCAGCCCGGACCGCGACCTGCGGGCCGCCAGCCAGGAGGTCCCCGCCGCCCGCACCGGTCGCCTGTCCGGCCAGATGCGTCGTGGCCGAGCGCCCCGCCCGGCGGTGGTCCGGCGAGGTGACGTCTTGGCCGTGCGCGCTGGACGACGCCGGGTGGCGCGGCGGCTCAGCCGCCGGTCCAGCGGCGCAGCTCGCGGCGGGCCAGCGCGGCCCGGTGCACCTCGTCCGGGCCGTCGGCCAGCCGGAGGGTACGGGCGCCGGCCCAGAGCGTGGCCAGCGGCGTGTCCTGGCTGACCCCTGCGCCGCCGTGCGCCTGGATCGCCTTGTCGATCACCCACTCGGCCATCGCCGGAGTAGCGATCTTGATCGCCTGGATCTCGGTGTGCGCGCCCTTGTTGCCGACGGTGTCCATCAGCCAGGCGGTCTTCAGCACCAGCAGCCGGGCCTGCTCGATCCGTACCCGGGACTCGGCGATCCACTCCCGCACCACACCCTGCTCGGCAAGCGGCCGGCCGAACGCGACCCGCTCGGCGACCCGCCGGCAGAGCAGTTCGAGGGCGCGCTCGGCCATCCCGACCAGGCGCATGCAGTGGTGGATCCGGCCCGGACCGAGCCGCGCCTGTGCGATCGCGAAGCCGTCGCCGGGAGCGCCGATCAGATGGTCCGCCGGCACCCGTACGCCGTCGAAGCTCACCTCGGCGTGCCCGCCGTGCGCGCCGTCGGAGTAGCCGAAGACGGTCAGGCCCCGGTGCACCGTCACCCCGGGAGTGTCCCGGGGCACCAACACCATGCTGTGCTGCCGGTGCCGGGGGGCCGACGGGTCGGTCCTGCCCAGCACCACGAAGATCCCGCAGCGCGGGTCCATCGCCCCGGTCGACCACCACTTCCGTCCGGTGACCACGTACCCGTCGCCGTCCGGCTCGATGGTGGTGGCGATGTTCGTCGCGTCCGAGGAGGCGACCTCCGGCTCGGTCATGCAGAACGCCGAGCGCAGCTCGCCGTCGAGCAGCGGGCGCAGCCAGCGCTCCCGCTGGGCCGGGCTGCCGAAGTCGGCGAGCAGTTCCATGTTGCCGGTGTCCGGTGCGGCGCAGTTGAGGGCCTCCGGGGCCAGCTGCGGACTGCGGCCGGTCAGTTCGGCCAGCGGGGCGTACTGGAGGTTGCCGAGCCCGGCGCCGTACTCCGGATGGGGCAGGAAGAGGTTCCACAGCCCCCGGCGCCGGGCCTCGGCCTTCAGCTCTGCCATGATCGGCGGCCGGCTCCACCGGTCGGTGCCGCTCTCCGCGGCCGCGGCGACCTGCTCGGCGTAGACGGGCTCGGCCGGCAGGATCCGGTCGGTCAGGAAGTCGTGCAGCGCCTCGTGCAGCTCGGCGGTGCGCGGGTCGAACCCGAAGTCCATCGGTACTCCTCGACAGGTGCGCTCGGCGGGACGTCCGGCGATGCGGCGGTGGGCCGGGTCAGTTCCGGCGGAATGCGGTCAGGCCGTAGGCGACCAGCGGGTGGACCAGGGCCCCGATCCGGTCGAACCCGTCGCCGACGGTCTGCCCAAGGGTGTGCCGGTAGTGGATGCCCTCGCAGATGACGGCGAGCTTGAAGCAGCCCAACGCCACGTGCCAGTCCAACGGGCCGACGTCGACGTCGCTGCGGGACGCGTACCGGTCGAGCAGCTCGGCGCCGGACGGAAAGCCGGCACGCGGGCCGAGCCCGTCCGCCACCGGGTTGCCCTCGGCCACCTCCGAGTTGCCGAGCACCTCCCAGTAGGTCAGCAGCAGCCCGAGGTCGGCGAGCGGGTCGCCGAGGGTGGCCATCTCCCAGTCGAGTACCGCCCGGACCGTCACCGGCGGGCTCGCCGGGCCGTCGCCCGGAACGGGACCGCACTCGGCGACCAGGTTGTCCAGCCGGTAGTCGCCGTGCACGATCCGCCCGCTGTTGGCCCCGTCCGGCGCGGTGGCGGCCAGCCATCGGCGCAGCTCGTCGATGCCGGGCAGCGGCCGGCTGCGGGACCGGTCGAGCTGCCCGCCCCAGCGGCGCACCTGCCGGGCTAGGAAGCCTTCCGGGCGGCCGAAGTCGGCCAGCCCGACGGCGGCCGGGTCGACGGTGTGCAGCTCCGCCAGCACGTCCATCATGACCAGCGCGAGCGCGCGGCGCTGGGCGGAGGTCAGCGGATCGGTCTGGTCGCGGCTGCGGAACACCACCCCGGGCACCCGCTCCATCAGGTAGAACGGCGCCCCGAGCACCGCCTCGTCGGCACAGTGCAGCAGGGCGGCCGGCACCGGCACGCCGGTCGGGGCGAGCGCGGAGATCACCCGGAACTCCCGGCCCATGTCGTGCGCGGTGGCCAGCACGTGCCCCAGCGGCGGCCGGCGCAGCACGAACTCGCGGTCCCCGGACCGGACCAGGTAGGTGAGGTTGGACCGGCCGCCGGCGAGCACTTCCGCCCGGAGCGGGCCGGCCAGCAGGTCGGGGCGGTGCGCCGCGAGATGGCCGGCCAGCCGGTCGAGGTCGAGCCCGGACGGGGCGGGAGGTTCCGGCCGGACGGCGGTGGCCGGCGGATCGGTCATCCGGACAGTTGATGACATCGTCGGCCGTGCGGTCAAGCCCTGGCTGGAAGTCGGGCCGGGCCGGCTGGCCTGGTCACCCGCGCGCACCGTACGTCTTCGGGGTGAACACGGGTTGTTGCGGTGGGGACATGGCGCGGCAACAGGGGCGAAATGGTCATCGGGCAGCCTGGTTGACAGTTCGCCGGCGGAACGCGCGCCGGTCCGCCGACGGAGGGGACGGACATGTTGCTGAGGGTTCGGGTGACCCTGCCGGATCGACCCGGAACGCTCGGGCAGGTCGCTCGCACGCTGGGCGTCGCGGGTGCCGACATCGTCCAGGTGGTGGTGCTGGAGCGGCTGGGTGGCCGGGCGGTGGACGACTTCACGGTGGTCTGGCCGGGCGCCTCCCGGGTCGACCGGCTCTGCGCCGGGCTCGGCGCCATCCCCGGAGTACGCGTGAACGGCATGTGGCGGGCGATCGGCTCGCCGACCGGCGGCGGTCAGGACGCCGAGCTGCTCGCCCAGATCGCCGCGAACCCGGCGGACGGGCTGGGCACCCTGGTCGACGCCGTACCCGGGCTGCTCGCCGCCGACTGGGCCGCGGCGGCCGTGGTGCCGGCGGACTGGGCCGCGCGCACCGGGATGGGCGCCGGGACGGTACGGGGCAGCGGCGCACCCGCCGTGGCGTACGCGAGCTGGCGGGCACCGAGCCCGCTGGAGTTGCCGGAGGTGACCCCGTTGCGGGCCCGGGCGCTGAACGGACCGGTGGGCACCCACTACGCGGTCGCGCCGTTCGGCCGGGCCGGACTGGTGCTGATGCTCGCCCGGGTGGACGGCGAGGGGCTGAAGGCGGCCGGCTTCCACGTCACCGAGGTGGACCGGATCGCCCAACTGGTCCGCGCCGCCGCGACGATTCTCGGCGACCGGCTCGACCTGGTCAGCGCGCCGCCCGCGGGGGAGACGGCGGCCGGGCCGGTGGCGGGCGGGTCGTCCCCGGTGGTGCCGATGCCGCCGGTGGTGGTGCCGGGGGGCTCCACGGCGATGCTGGCCGGGCCGACGGCGCCCGCGAGGTCCGGTCCGGCGATGGGGCCGGAGACGGCCGCGACGATGGCGCCGGCCGGGATCACGGCGGGCTCCGCCGTGGCGCCGGTCGGTCCGGCCACGACACCGGCCCGGATGGCGGCCGGCTCCGCGGTGGCGCCGGTCGGTCCGCCCGGGCCCGCACCGGCGGTCGGGCGACTGCCGGCGATCACGACCCGTCACCGCTGAGCAACCGGGCGGCAACAGCGGGCGGGCAGGCTGGAAGCGGGAAGGAGTTGCGATGACACTGTGGCGGATCAGGGCGACCGTGGCCGACCGGCCGGGGTTCCTCTCCGTGCTCACCGCCAGCCTGGCGCTGCGCGGGGTGAACATCCTCACCGTCCAGGTGCACACGACCGAGGCGGGGGCCGTCGACGACTTCCTGGTGGACGCGCCGGCCGAGTTGACCTCGGACGACCTGGTCGCCGCGGTGGAGCGCGGGCGGGGCCGGAACTGTTGGGTGGCCCGCAGCGAGGCGCAGGGGTTGGCCGACCAGCCGACCCGGGCGCTCGGGCTGGCCAGCCGACTGGTGCGTGACCCGGACGCTCTCGGTGAGTCGCTGCGCGGCCTGCTCAACGCGGACTCGGTCACCTGGCGGCCGGTGGCCGGCGGCCCCGCCGGTCCGGGGCACGACGCCGGGACGATGCGACTGCCCGACCCGTACGGCGGCTCCTTCGAGGTGCTCCGGACGGCGCCGAGCTTCACCCCGGCCGAGTACGCCCGTGCGCAGGCGCTGGTGGACCTGGCCGGCGTGCTGGCCCGGCAGGCCGCCGACCGGGTGACCCTGGTGTTGCCGGACGGGGCCGAGCTGACCGTACGCCCGGCGGTGCCGGCCGACCTGCCGGGGCTGCTGGCGATGCAGGCACGCTGCTCGGCGCGGACCCTGGGCCGGCGTTATCCGGGGCGGGGCGGGGCGACGCCGGAGCGGCTGCGCCGGTTGCTCTCCCCGGCACACGGGGTGACCCTGCTGGCGCTGGCCGAGAGTGCGGACGGCACGCCGGAGCGGGTGGTGGGGATGGCGAACCTGTCCGCCGAGGGGGTGCTGGCCGAGCTCGCCCTGCTGGTCGAGGACGGCTGGCAGCGTCGGGGTCTCGGCACGGCACTCCTGCGCCGCCTGGTCGGGTACGGCACCCGGGCCGGCTACGCCGCGCTGCTGGCGCACACCCGGGCCGACAACGTGGGGATGCTGCGCATCCTGGACCGGCTGTGCCGGCCGCGGACGATCGACCGGGACGGTGGCCGGTGGACCGTGACCGTGCCGCTGCACGACCGGCAGACCGCCGGCGGTTCCGCCACCGTGGTCCCCGCCCCCGGGGCTTCGACGGCTCCGGTGTCGACGGCCGGGGCCTCGACGGTGGGAGCTTCCGTCGCCGGGGCTTCGACGGGGCGGGCTTCCGTCGCCGGGACTCCCGATGCCGGGGCTCGCGGCGCCGTCACGTCCGATTCAGAGACTCCCGCCGCCGCCGAGGCGTAGCGGCGTGGCACAGACCCGGCGGTCCGGTCCTGGTTCGGGGCCGGGCCCCGGAACCGCCTGACTGGGGCGAGAAGGGAGGGGTCCCTCCGGTAGGACGGCCGGAGGGGCCCCTTCGCCATGCGCGCCGGAGCCGGTGCTGCCGCCCGTCCGCCGGCACCCGTGCCCGATCGTGATCGAGGTGTCGCCGGTTTGGGTCCTTCACAAACCGGCAATGGCGCAGTTACATTGTTGGACATCCATGGGAGCGCTCCCGGGGCTCCGACGGACCGAGATCCACCCTCCCTCGCACCGGCACCACACCGCAGTAGAAATTCCCAGGCCCAGCACCCGCGTCGTGCACCGCGCAGGGAGAGGGGCGGATGCGCCCACATCCGCCCCTCGTGTCCTCCGCTACGCGTCGCCGCGCGCGGCTCCACGGACAGGAGCAATTCTAGTGCGCGACCGCATTGCCCCGGCCCGGCCGAACGGGCAACGTCCCCGGCCCGGTCCCCGGCCCAAGCCAGGCGCCCGGCAACGCCTCGACGGTCGGCAGCGACCAGACGGCCGGCAGCGGCCCGACCGCGGCCAGCGGCCGGGCCGCTGGTACCTCCGCTCGGTGGCGGTGGCCGGCGCGGCGGCGCTGAGCGCCGCCGCCCTGGTGCTGACCGGCATCGCCCCGGCGACCGCCGCCCCGGCCCCCGGCAGCGGCACGGTGGCCAGGGCCGGGTCGGCGGTGGGGACCGGCTCGGCCACGGCGGCGGCGCCGGCCTTCAACTACGCCGAGGCGCTGCAGAAGTCGCTCTACTTCTACGAGGCCCAGCAGTCCGGTCCGCTGCCCGACTGGAACCGGGTCTCCTGGCGCGGCGACTCGGCCCTGACCGACGGCTCCGACGTGCGGCTGGACCTCACCGGCGGCTGGTACGACGCCGGCGACCACGTCAAGTTCGGCTTCCCGATGGCGTTCAGCACCACCATGCTGGCCTGGGGTGCGGTGGAGTACCGGGCCGGCTACCAGGCCTCCGGCCAGCTGCCGCACCTGCTGAACAACCTGCGCTTCGTCAACGACTACTTCATCAGGGCGCACCCGTCGGCGAACGTGCTCTACGGGCAGGTCGGCAAGGGCGACGACGACCACAAGTGGTGGGGACCGGCCGAGGTGCTGCCGATGGCGCGGCCGGCGTACAAGATCGATGCCAGTTGTGGGGGCTCGGACCTGGCCGGGGAGACGGCGGCGGCGATGGCCGCCTCCTCGATGGTGTTCCGTCCCACCGACCCGGCCTACGCGGACCGGCTGCTGACGCACGCCCGGCAGCTCTACAGCTTCGCCGACACGGTGCGCCGGGCGTACCACGAGTGCATCACCGACGTGACGAACTTCTACAAGTCGTGGAGCGGCTACCAGGACGAGCTGGTCTGGGGTGCGATCTGGCTCTACCGGGCCACCGGGGACGCCAGCTACCTGACCAAGGCGGAGACCGAGTACGACCGGCTCGGCACCGAGCAGCAGTCCAGCACCCGGATGTACAAGTGGACGGTGGCCTGGGACAACAAGCAGTTCGGGGCGTACGTGCTGCTGGCCAACCTGACGGGCAAGCAGAAGTACGTCGACGACGCCAACCGCTGGCTCGACTACTGGACGGTCGGGGTGAACGGGGAGAAGGTGCGTACCTCCCCGGGCGGGATGGCGGTGCTGGACACCTGGGGCGCGCTGCGGTATGCCGCCAACACCGCGTTCGCGGCACTCGTCTACAGCGACAAGACCACCGACGCCACCCGGAAGGCCCGCTACCACGACTTCGCGGTGCGGCAGATCGACTATGCCCTCGGCGACAACCCGCGCAACTCCAGCTACATGATCGGCTTCGGTGCCAACCCGCCGAAGAACCCGCACCACCGCACCGCGCACGGTTCCTGGTGGGACAGCATGCAGGTGCCGGAGGCGACCCGGCACACGCTCTACGGCGCACTTGTCGGCGGGCCGTCCTCGCCGAACGACGCGTACACCGACAGCCGGAGCGACTACGTGATGAACGAGGTCGCCACCGACTACAACGCCGGGCTCACCTCCGCGCTGGCCCGGCTGGTCTCCGAGTACGGCGGCACGCCGTCGGCGAGCTTCCCGCCGACCGAGCGACCGGACATCGACGAGATCACCGTGGAGACCACGGTGATGCAGGCCGAGCCGAGGGCCACCGGCATCAAGGCGATCGTCTACAACAGGTCCGCCTTCCCGGCCCGGGCGCTCACCGACTCCGCGTTCCGGTACTACTTCCGGCCCGAGGGGACCAGCGCGATCCAGGTGACGAGCGGCTACACCCAGGGCTGCCCGGCGCCGACCGAGGCCCGGCAACTCTCCGGCGACATCTGGTACGTCGAGGTCGACTGCTCCGGGCACACCATCGCCCCGGCCGGACAGTCGGCGCACCGGATGGAGGTGCAGTTCAAGATCGGCGTACCGGAGGGCGGCACCTGGGATCCGAGCAACGACCCGTCGTACCAGGCCAGCGCCGGACCCAACCCGAAGGTGGCGCTCTATGAGGGCGGCTCGCTGATCTGGGGGGCCGAACCGGCACCGTCCGCGCCGGACACCACCGCGCCGGGTACGCCCGGCACCCCGACCGCCTCGGCGGTGACCACGACCGGAGCCACCCTCACCTGGACCGCCGCCACCGACAACGTCGGGGTGACCGGCTACGACGTGTACCGGGAGAACGGCGCCACCGACGTGCTGCTCGGCTCGGCGGCCACCCCGACGTACGCGGTGACCGGGTTGGCGGCCGAAACGACGTACCAGTTCTACGTGGTGGCAAAGGACGCCGCCGGCAACCGCTCGACGGCGTCCGCGCCGGTCTCGGTGACCACCCGTCCGACCGGGACCGGCGACACCACCCCACCGGGTACGCCCGGCACCCCGACCGCCTCGGCGGTGACGTCGACCGGGGCCACCCTGAGCTGGACCGCGCCGACCGACGACGTCGGCGTCACCGGTTACCGGGTCTACCGCGAGGCCGGCGCCACCGATGCCCTGCTCGGCTCGCCGACCACTTCCACCTTCGCGGTCACCGGCCTGACGGCCGGCGCCACGTACCAGTTCTACGTGGTCGCGGTGGACGCGGCCGGCAACGTCTCGGCGGCGTCGGCACCGGTCTCGGTGACCACGCCCGGCGCGCCGGCCGGTGGCTGCCGGATCGGCTACACCAGCAATGACTGGAGCAGCGGGTTCAGCGGCACCATCACAGTCACCAACACCGGGACGAGCACTGTGAACGGCTGGACGCTCGCCTTCTCCTTCGCGGCCGGGCAGCGGATCACCCAGGCCTGGTCGGCCACCGTGACCCAGTCCGGCACGGCGGTGACCGCCACCAACCTCGGTTACAACGGGACGCTCGCCCCGGGCGCCTCGACCAGCTTCGGCTTCAACGGCACGCACACCGGCAGCAACCCCCGGCCCGCGTCGTTCACGCTGAACGGCGCGGCCTGCGCGACCGGCTGATCCGTCCCTCGGCCGGTCCCTCCGCCGGGGCCGTCGGGCGGTACCAGCAGGCTGCCCGACGGCCCCGGTCCGGTGTCGCCCCGGCCTGTTCCGGCAGCGGGTGCTGCGCGAGCGTCCGGTGTCGACCGTGAGCCGTTCCGGCAGCGGTGCGGCGTCCGCCGTCCGGTGCCACGGCTATCCTGGCAGCGGCTCGGTCGCCTTGGCGGTCGCCTCGTCCAACCAGTCGAGATACCACCGGGCGAAGCCGATCCGCTCGCCGTGCGGCCCGGCCAGCGGGCTGAAGCCTCCGTCGGAGGCGCTGTCGTCGGCCCACATCGAGCCCCGCTCCGGGCCGCTGACCACGAGCATGTGCCGGTACGCACAACCGAGGTGGCACAAATAGACGGCGCCGACGCTGTGCTCCGGGTCGTACATCACCCGCTCGTAATGCGCCCAGTAGGCGGTCTCGGCGGCGGTGAACTCCTCGTCGGTGCCGAACTCCGACTCGTCCGGCGGCTCCGGCAGGTCGGTCGCCGGGTTGCCGGCGGCGGTGTGCGGGAACGGCTCGGCGAGGGTGTCCAACCCGGTGAGTTCGGCGCCGTCGCCCACCCAGCACCAGCGGCCGGCCACCCGGCGCGGCGGGAACAGCCCGTAGAACGGTCCGGCCCCGCCCCGGCCCACCTCCAGCAGGAAACGCCGGTAGTCGCCCGGCAGCTGCACGCCGAGCTGCTCCTCCAGCTGTGCCAGCTCGCTGGGGTCGAGCGGTGGTTCGAGCCGGAACCCGTGACCGTCGGCGCCGAAGACCCTGCCGTCCGGCGTACCGGCCAGCGCGGTCACCTGGTCGCGTACCCCGGACCAGTCGATAGGCGTCACGGGCCGGACCCTACCCGGCCGGTCCGACGATCCTCAGGCGGCGGCCCGGCCTCCGGTGGCGGCCCGGGGCGCCCGGTCAGAGCCCGCGCTGCTCGGCGATCCGGTCGACCGCCTGCTTCGCCTCCAGCAGGCTCTCGCCGGTCGCCTGCCGGTACGCCCGGACCGCCGCGATCCGCTGTCCCTTCCGGAGGTGTTCCACCACCTCGGACGGCACCGCCTCGGGGTCGACCAACCCGAGATGGTCCAGCACGAGGTCGAGCTTCCGTTCGACCCGCCGCAGTCGGGCGGCTGTCTCCCGCTGGCGTTGGCTCGCCGAGGAGGACCCGAACAGGAGCAGCACGAGCAGGAGGAGACCGACGGCGAGGACTGCCCAGATTTCCATGGCCCGGTATTCAACCAGGTGGTCCTGGTAATGCCCGGCAGCCCGCCGGACGGTGGGCCAGCGTGGGGGCGGTGCGCGCCGCCAGTACGGCGGGGCGTGCCGCCGGTACCCGGGTCACGGGTACCGGCGGCACGCCCCGGCTGGCCGGACTTTCAGCGGGTACGCAGGCCGTACCCGTACGGGAAGAGCGGGCGGTAGTTCCGGTCACCGATGTTGATCGGCACCTGCGCCTCGCTGCGCGGCCAGGTCACCGAGAGCCGGCCGGTGAACGGGCGCCGGCCGAAGAGGACGTCGGCGACGCCGGCACCCTCGCTGCCCGGCAGCCAGGAGGCGACGAGCGCGTCCATCTGGCCGAGCTGGTCGGTGAGCACCTGCGGCCGGCCGGAGACGACGAGGACCACGCAGGTGTCGATCGCCCCGCAGACCCTGTCGACGACCGCCTTGTCGCCCGGCTGGAGGGAGAGCGACTTCTCCTCCTGCTGCGGGGTGGTGCACCAGCCGCACTCCGGCCCGCCGACGTCCCCGAAACCCTCGGTGTACGGCGTCTCGCCGACCACCACGACCGCGACGTCCGAGCCGGCGGTCGGGGCGGAGCCGTCCGCGCTGTAGGTGACCTTCGCCCGTGGCGCCACCTCGCGGATGCCCTCCAGGATCGTGGTGCCCGGGATGATGTCGCCGGAGGCGCCCTGCCAGGTGATCGTCCAGCCGCCCGACTGGTTGCCGATGTCGTCGGCGTTCCGCCCGGCGACGTAGATCTTGGCGTCCTTGCGTAGCGGCAGCGCCCGGTTGCTGTTCTTCAGCAGCACCTGCGACTCGGCGACCGCCCGTCGGGCCAGCGCCCGGTGCTCCCGGCTGCCCACCTCGTCGAGGTCGTCGGCGGAGGCGTACGGGCGCTCGAAGAGGCCGATCTCGAACTTGGCCCGCAGGATCCGGCGTACCGCGTCGTCGATCCGGGCCTGGCTGACCCGGCCGGCCCGCACCTCGGCGAGCAGCAGGTCGATGAAGAGCTTGGCGTTGTTCGGCACCATGGCCATGTCGATGCCGGCGTTCACCGCGGTCCGTACCTTGTGCGCGGTCAGCCCGGCCACGGTCGGCTCGTCCGGGTCGGGAATCTGGTGGATGCCCTCCCAGTCCGAGATGACGAAGCCCTTGAACCGCTGCGCGCCCTTGAGTACGTCGGTGAGCAGTTCCTTGTGTGCGTGCATCTTGACCGGGTTGCCGACGCCGTCCTCGATCCAGTCCACGCTGGAGAAGGAGGGCATCACGCTGTCCACGTCGTGCCGGCGCAGCGCGGTCCAGAACGGCGCGAGGTTGGTCCGGGCGAACTCGGCCCGGGTGGTCACGGTGACGCCCTGGTCGATCGTGTACCGCTGGGAGCCGGGTGGCAGGCTCTCGTTCGCGTCGGCAACGGCCTGGTCGTACACGGTGTCGCCGTCTCCGGCGTAGTGCTTGACGGTGGCCAGCACCCCGGCGTCGCGCAGCCCGTCGACGTAGCTGCTCATCTCGCCGACCAGCCCCGGCTCCTCGCTGAACGCCTCGTACGCCCGGCCCCAGCGCTCGTCCCGGGAGACGCAGAGGCAGGGGGCGAAGTTCCACGGGATGCCGGTGGCCCTCACCTCCTCGCCGGTGGCCTTGCCGATCTGCCGGACGAGTTGCGGGTTGCGGGTGGCGCCCAGGCCGATGTTGTGCGGAAAGACGGTGGCGCCGTAGACGTTGTTGTGCCCGTGCACGGCGTCGACGCCGTAGATGATCGGGATGCCCAGCCGGGTGGTCAGCGCCTGCCGCTGGAAGTTGTTGACCATCGACAGCCAGGCTTCCGGGGTGTTCGGGGTGGGCAGCGAGCCGCCGCCGGAGAGCAGTGAGCCGAGGTTCCACTGGGCGACAAGTGTCGGGTCGGCGTCCACCGCCGCCCGCTCGGCCTGGGCCATCTGGCCGACCTTCTCCGCCAGGGTCATCCGGCCGAGCAGGTCGGCGACCCGCCGGTCGATCGGCAGCCTCGGGTTGCGGTAGTCGGGCCGGCCGCCGTGCCAGCCCGATCCGACGGCGGAGTTGGCGGCGGCGGAGTCGGTGGCTCCGCCGGGCGCCGCGGACGCGGCGCCGGGGGGCAGCAGCGAGACGACGAGCAGGCCGGTGAGCAGAGTTATCAGTGGTGTTCGGGATCGCGAGTGCGAACGCATTGTCGTGCCTCCAGAACGGTTCGGGTGCGCGCCAGCCCGATCCTTCCCGCGAACATAAGACGACGTCAATATCCGAGAGCCTGTGAGAGCGCTCTATCCCACTTCTTTTGTCCACTCTGATGATTGTTTAGGGCGTTTCACTTTATTCGTGGTCGAGAGCGGTCATCGGCACCGGCCCGGGCTCCCGGGTGGACGATGCCGCGTCGGAAGTGGCCGGTGCCGGTGGCCGGAGCCACCCCGGAAGGGGACCGGCCTGGCTCCGGAGAGGGAGGTGCCGGAGCACCCGGGTGCGGATCGTGGAACTCCGGAACGTCCGGACGGGCGGTCGGTGAAGGGGGAGAGGATGAGCACGACAAGCTATCGGATCGGTGCGGCGGCGGCAGCGGTCGTCATCGTGCTGACCGGGTCGCAGGCGTCTGCCGCACCCGCAGCCGGCGGGGCCGGAACCCGGGTACCCGTACCCGAGTTCCGGCCCGGACCGACGGCGCGGGTGACGGGATCGGCGGACGTCCGGCTGACGTACTGGCCGGACAGTGACGTCCGGACGTTCACCTTCGACGCCGTCGGTAGGCCGTACAGCCGGCCGATGCCGGACCTGCCGGGGGGCCTGCCCACCGACGCGTCCGGAACCGTGCGCATCGCGCACCGGGTGGCCGAGCAGGACGTCACGGTGCGGATGGTGGCCCGGGTCGACTGCCTGGCGACCGGGCCCGGCGTGGCGGTCCTGACGGCCGTCGTCACCGAGGCCGACGAGCTGGCACGGGACGAACTCGGCCGACGTCTCGGCTTCAGCGTCTACGACGCGGGCCGGCACGGCGGCCCCGACCGGGTGGGGTTCTCCTGGTCGGTGGTGAACGCGGAACAGGACGAGGACGGGACCTGGGGCCGGGCGGACGTCGGCACCTGCCTGGGGCCCGGCCCGTTCGCGCCGGTCGTCCGGGGTGACTACACCGTCCGGCACCAGGACCTGTTGCCCGCGCCGACCGGCGGCTGACCGGCCGACCCGCCGTACGTCCGGGCCGCGCGGGCGACTGGACCTACGGCGGGTTCCCGGCCGGAGCCGGCGGGTCTGCCCCGCAGCTTCGCAGACCCGCCGGCCGCGCCCGGCGACCGGCGCCGGACCTGCCCCGACCGATCACCGGCTGCGCGGCTCCCCGGACCGGTGGACGCCGTACTCTCGGCAAGTCAAGCGGACGGGCCGCCGCCGGGGTGGTAGCCGCGCCGGGGCGGCCCGAAATCGCCGAGAGGATGACCATCGTTGAGGTCCAGACTGCGCCGGCTGCACGCACACGACCGGCAGTTCACCTGGACGGCCCGGATCGACCGGGTCCGGACCGGCGAGGGCTGGCGCCGGTGCGTCCGGGTACGCGTCTGGGGCGCCGGCAAGAACAGCCGGGCGCTCCAGGTGGACCTGCTCTCCCCGGCGCCCCGCTCGGCCTGGGGCGACCCGGCGGCCACCGACGGCGCGTACCCGGAGCCGAAGCACGTCCGGGCGGTGATCGACCACGCTCTCGGGCACGGTTGGCAGCCGGACGAGATCGGCGGCACCTTCCTGCTGACCGGTGCCGGGCACGCCGAGGCGCTGCCGCTGCCCGGCTTCGTCCTCACCGACCTGCTGCTGCTCGCCGAACGGGAAGGCGCCGGAGGATAGCCCGACGAGGCCGTGGTCATCCCTTCACCGCACCCGCGGCGACTCCGCGCACGAGGTTGCGCTGCACGATCAGGAAGAACACCATGACGGGTACCGAGAACAGTGCGGACGCGGCCATCAGACCGGAGTAGTCGATGCCGGTCTGCTGGGTCGCGAACGACGCGAGCCACACCGGCAGGGTGTACCTCGACTGGTCCTTGGTGAACGTGTAGGCGACGATGAAGTCGTTCCAGGCGGAGACGAACGCGAAGACGCTCGTCGCGACGATCCCCGGGGTCACCAGCGGGAACAGGATGCGCCAGATGATCCGCCAGTCGCTCGCGCCGTCCACCATCGCGGCCTCCTCGACCTCCTTCGGAATCGCCAGCAGGAATCCGCGGAGCAGCCAGATCGTGATCGGCAGCACCGACGCGACATAGCTGAGGATGAGCCCGGCGTAGGTACCGAGCAGGCCGAGCGAGTTGAACACCAGGAAGGTCGGGATCAGCAGGGCGGTCGCGGGAAGCATCTGGATCACCAGGATCGTGGTCATGACGACGCGTCGGCCGCGGAACCGGAACCGGGCGAGCGCGGTGGCGGCGAAGAGGCCGAGGGCGAGGGAGAGCAGGACGGACCCGCTGACCACGATCAGGCTGTTCCGTAGGTTGGCGAGGAAGACCGGCTGGGTGAGCACCGCGACGAAGTTCTCGGCGGTCGGATGCGCGGGCACGAAGGCCGGGGTCCGGCTCAGCGCCTCGGATCGCGGTTTGAACGCGGTGTTGATCATCCAGTAGACCGGGAACACCCAGACGAGCGCGAAGAGCAGGCCGACGGCGTCGGCCCGCCGACGCGATCCGCGCCGACGACGCCCGGCGCCGGTTGCGGGTCGTCGTGCCGCCACCCTGCTCACAGCTCCTCCCCGGAACGCACCAGTCGGCGTACGTAGATCATCGTCAGGATCAGCAGCAGAACGGTCGTGACCGTGGAGATCGCCGCCCCCTTGCCGATGCCGAAACTCACGAACGCGGTCCGGTAGGTGTAGACGCCGAGCGTCGTCGTCGCGCCGTCCGGCCCGCCCTGGGTGACGAGCCAGATCTGGTTGAAGACGTTGAAGTCCCAGATCGTCGACAGGACCACGAGCAGCAGCAGCGTGGGGCGGAGGATGCGGAGCACGATCGACCGGTACATCCGCCATTCGCCCGCCCCGTCGAGCCGGGCGGCCTCGAGCAGCTCGGCGGGGATCTGGGTCTGCGCGGCGTAGAGGGTGAGTGCGACGAACGGCACGGCCTGCCAGACGACCAGCAGCCAGACGCTGAGGAACGCGAGGACCGGTGACTGCCGCCAGTCCAGGTAGCTGGTGTCGCCGAACACGACGAGCTGCTCGAGCAGCCAGTTGACGACGCCGTACCCCGGCTGGAACAGCCAGGTCCAGACGACGGACGACGCGACGTTCGGCATCGCCCAGGCCAGCACGAGTACGACGGTGACCACGTGTCGCACCGGGCGGGAGCATCGGGTCAGCAGCTGGGCCACCGCCATCCCGACGATGATCGTGGCGGCCACCATCGCCACCGTGAAGGCGACCGTCAGGATCGTCGCCCACCAGAACTCGGCGTCGGAGAACACCTCCAGGTACTGCCGGAGGCCGACGAGGTCGAAGGCGCCGGTGAACAGCGACCGCTGGTCGTAGTCGGTGAACGAACTCGCCACGAGCAGCAGGACGGGGACGATCGTGAGCGTGCCGATCACGATCATGGCCGGCGAGAGGAGCCAGAGCGGGGTCAGCCGGTCCCGAACGGTCTCGCGCCGAGACGTGAGGTGGTCGCCACGGTCGCGGCGCCGCCCGCCCGGGACGGGCGGGGTGGGGCGGCCGGTGGTCAGCTGGGTCTGCACGGTGACCGCCTAGTCGTTGAGTACCGACTCGATGTGGTCGTCGAACTCCCGCGCGGCCTGCTCGGGCGACTTCGCGCCGGAGGCGACGGTGCTGAAGAAGTTCGGCAGCGACTGGTCGTTCTCGATCGTCGCCCAGTTCGCCGCCGACGGAGTCGCCTTGGAGTTGGTCGCCGCCCTGAAGAAGCCGGCGATCAGCGGCGACATCGTGCCCGACTCGAGCGCCGCGGTGACCGCCGCGGTGTTGTTCGGGATCCACAGGTCGTTGGCGTAGACGTACTCGGCCTGGATCTCGGGGCTCGTCGCGATCCTGATCCATTCGACGGCCCGGTCGAGCTTCCGGCTGGCGGCGGAGACGCCCCAGACCGAACCGCCGAGCATGACGGGCTGGTTCCGGCCGGAGGTCCCCGGAAACGGGAAGGTGCCGAGGTCCGCGTCCTTGAGCTTCGGATTGGCCGCCTTGATCTTGTCGATGTCGGAGCTGACGCCGAGGATCGCGCTGGCCAGACCGTCGGCGAAGATCTGGGACTGCTCCGGGCTGTCCACGTGCGCGCTCTGCGACGACGGCGTCGAGTACCTGTTCTGGAAGTCCCTGAACTCGACCAGCCCGCGCTGGGCCTCGGGCGAGGAGAATCCCGCCTTCCAGGCCCCGTCCGCCACGGTCGCGATCTCGCCACCGGCGTCCCAGACGAAGCCGAGCGGGCCGAAGGCGTACCGGCCCGGGTAGTAGAACGGCGAGAAGCCGGGATCGGGCCTGGCGGCCCGCACCGCGTCCAGCGCCTCGGTCAGCTCCTCGAAGGTGCTCGGCGGCTCGGTCACACCGGCACCGGCCCAGATCGTCCTGTTGTAGATGACGGTGCGGTTCCCGGCGAACGACGGAACGCCGTAGAGGCGTCCGTCCTGGGTCGCCGGCTCCTCCAGCCCGGCGAGCCAGGTCCGACCCTGCTGGAGGTCCGCCCGGTATCCCGTGAGGTCGGCCAGTCCGCCGTTGGCGGCGTAGATGGGCACCTGGGTGTTCCCGAGGTCGAGCACGTCAGGTGCGTCCGCCGTGGCCAGAGCTGTGGTGATCTTCGTGATGATGTTGTCCCACTGCTGGATCTGGAGGTCGACCGTGACTCCGGTCCGGGCGGTGAACCTCTCGTTTATCGCGTCGAGCGTGGCCTTCGAGAGATCGCCGTTCATCGACCAGACGGTGATGCTCCGGTCGTCGCTGCCGGCGGGCGACGAGCAGCCCGCGAGCGTGAGCGACACGGCGAGCGCGGCGGCCACGACGGTTGAGGATCGCTCGATTCTCAAGGTCACTCCTTCTGGTGTGGACACTCGACCGACCGACACTTCCGGCGACGGGTGGCCGCGATCAGGGCGCCGGCCGGGACCCCGTCGGCCCGGCCGGCCTCGGCGACGGTCGCCGCTCGAAGCCGTCGATATCCAGGGCGTGCAGCCGCGCGGCGTGCCCCGCGAGCCGGTCCGAGAAGTCGTCGAAGTCTCCCGGTCCCGTCCGCCACACCGCCTCGGCGAAGGCGCAGAAGCGCGGGAAAACGAGTTGGTGCATCTGACGCTCCGACACCACGAACTCGGTCCACATCTGGCACTGCGCACCGAGGATCCGCGCCCGGTCCGCCGGCGGAAGGCCGGGCGGAATCGGGTCGTACCCGTAGACCTGCCGGAGGGTGACCGGGGGCTCCGCGGCGAGCGGTTGCTCGCCACGGTCCTCCGTCTGCGGGTGGTAGAGGTACGTCGGGTTGTCGGGGGTCATCACGACGTCGTGACCCGCCCGCGCGGCCGCGATCCCGCCCGCCGTGCCGCGCCACGACATGACGACCGTTCGCACCGGGATGCGGTGGTCGAGGATCTCGTCCCATCCGACGGCCCGTCGCCCACGTTTCTCCAGGAAGGTCGCGAACCGGTCCGTCACCCAGCCCTGCAACTCGGACTCGTCGTGCAGCCCGAGCTGGCGGATCCGGGCCTGGGCCGCGGCACTCGCCCGCCACTCGTCCGTCGGGACCTCGTCGCCGCCGATGTGCACGAACGGGCCGGGGAAGATCTCGAGTACCTCGTCGAGCACGTGCTCGTAGAAGCGCATCGTCGACTCCTCGACGTTGAGCACGTGCCTGCTGACACCCCAGTCCGTCCAGACGTCGAGCGGCTGGGAGAGGTTGCCGAGCTCGGGATGGGCGGCGATCGCCGCCTGCGAGTGGCCGGGTAGGTCGATCTCCGGAACGACGGTGACGAAACGGTCCGCGGCGTACGCGACGATCTCGCGGAGATCCTCCTTCGTGAAGTACCCGTTGTGCGGAGCGTGGTCGCGTACCGGCTCGGCACCATCGGGGCGGATGTACTGACTGTCGGCCGTGGAGCACTCCCGCCAGGAGCCGACCCGGGTGAGTTCCGGATAGCGGTCGATCTGTACGCGCCAACCCTGGTCGTCGGTCAGGTGCAGGTGCAGCACGTTCATGTGGTGCAGGGCGAGCGCGTCGACGAGCTTGAAGATCGCGTCGCGGCCGAAGAAGTGCCGCGCCACGTCGACGAGCATGCCGCGCCAGCCGAAGCGGGGACGGTCGGCGACGCGTATCCCGCCGATGGTCCAGTCGACGCCGGCCAGGGGCACCCGCCGGAACACCTGGGGCGGGCACAGCTGGAGGAAGGTCTGCGTCGCGTGGAACGCACCCGCCGGGTCGCCCCCGGTCAGTCGTACGCCCGACTCCTCGACCACGACCGTGTACGCGGACTCCGCCAACCCGGGCGAGGTCGACAGCGAGATGGCGGCACTGTCGGCGGCCGGCCCGACCACGACCGGAACGGGGTGGCCGGTCGAGGCCCGCAACCTCGCGGCGAGCAACTCGGCGGTCCTGCGGCATTCCGCCGAGGCCCCGATCACGGTCCCGGCGTCGATCCGGAACGCCGTCGGAAGTTCGGTGACTGACTCGGGACGGGGGATGATTCCGGCGGCCACGCGACGCGCTCCTTCACACCTAACTGGGTCGGCAGGTCCCGGGTACGGCTCCGCTCAGGCCATCGAGATGACGAGATCGTCGGCGACGCTGCCGAGGAGGGTGTAGTCGGCACCGGCCTCCTGGAGCAGACTCCCCGGAACGTATTCGGTGACCGGCCCGTGGGCGACGAGTCGGGCGATGAACCGCTGCCACGAGTAACCGTTGCCGAGATCCCCGTCGAGCCAGAAGCTCCGGCGGCGGGCGCCGAGGATCTCCCTCGGCCCGATCGTGCAGGCGAACGGTGGCACCCAGGACCAGTCGCCGCCGAACGAGTGCAGGGCGTTCTGCATGATCGTGATGGGATGCAGTTCGACGGTCCGGGCGCCCGCGGCGCGGTAGCCGGCCGGGTCGTCCCGGAACTCGTCCGCGAGGTGTGGTTCCCAGAAGGCGATGTGCCCGCCCCAGCCGATCCCGCCGTAGACGACGTCCGCGCCTCCGGCGTCCTCGACCATCGTGCTGTAGTCGGCGACGATCTCGCTGGTGGGGAAGTGGATCTGGGTCTCGGGCGGCCGGAGCTCCTCGTCGATCCGGGAGAAGAACGAATCCCACATCGCACGCTGGAACGACCCCGCCCAGGTGATCGGGGCGGTGGTGCCCGAGGAGTCCGCGTACTCGTCCATGTTGAAGGTCGTCACGTGCGCGAGGCTGAGGCGCTCCCGGTTGATCTGGCGGGCGGCGATCTCGAACTGGGGCACCGGGCCGACCGGCAGGATCAGCACCAGGCCCTGCCCGGCGTCCCGGCTGCGCCTGATCTCGCCGACGAGGTCGGCCGCGAAGGCCTGGTAGAACTCGGACGGACTCTCGATCACCCTGATCCGGAAGTCGGGATTCGGATGTTCGGTGATCCGTGACCGGGGAATCCGGCGGGCCCGCGCACACGCCTCGGCGTCCCGGAACGTGCTGATCGAGGCGAGCCCGGGAGAGAAGTCGACAGTCACCGGTCGGTCCTTTCTGGTGGTGGCCCGGCTGTTCACGGGAGCATCCGTACGGTGCGGGGGCGCAGCCAGCGAAGTGACGGGAGGAAGCCCTCGGCGTAGGCGACGCCGCACTGGTAGCCGCGGGCCGCGGTGAGGGTGCGGGTCTGCTCGATCACGTCGACGCCGTCGTGGTCCCGAAGCCACTCCACCTGGCTGCGGTGCTCGGCGAGCGCGTCGAGCTTCAGCTGGATCACCGACGAGACGTCGACGTACTCGGTGGGCACGAAGTTCACACTGGCGAGGGTGTCCATGTAGTACACAGCCGGCACGACCGGGTGGTGTGGGGCGGCCGTCTCGTACAGCGGAAGGGTCGCGATGAAACTGGCTTCCTCGAACAGCCGCCCGGTCTCGACATGGTCGGGCATGTAGTCGTGCGGGTGGTGGGTGAGGAGCAGGTCGGGCCTGGCCCGCCGGACGATCTCGACCGCCTGCGCCCGCTGGGCGGGATCGGCCGCGTTGACCTCCCCGTCGGAGACGCCCATGGTGACGTGGGTCGCGCCGATGATCGCAGCCGCCCGCCCGGCCTCGGCGAACCTGATCGCCGCGATCTCCTCCATCGTGTTGACGTACGAGCCACGGTCGCCGCGCGAGACGTGGCACATCGTCACCTCGTGGCCCTCGGCGGCGAACCTTGCCAGAGTGCCGCCGCACAACTGCTCCAGGTCGTCCGGATGCGCGGCAACAGCCAGTACGCGCACGGCACCGTCCCCTCTCCTGTCCACCTGTCCGGTCGGACTCTCAGTTGCTCAGCGCACGGACCAACTCCTGCTCGACGAGGTTCGCCGCGTGGTTGACGGCGCCGAGGGCGACGGCTTCGTCGCCGAGGTTCGAGACGGCCCACTCGGGGCTGAACGGGGCCCACTCGCGTACCCGGTCGGCGAGCCGGTCGAGGAAGAGGTCGGCGGAGCGCGACATGCCGCCGCCCAGGATGACCGTACGGGGGTCGACCGCACTTCCGATCGTGGCGATTCCCCAGGCCAGCGCGTCGACGGCCGCGTCGACGACGGCTCGGGCCACCGGGTCACCGGCGCGGCAGGCGGCGAAGACGGTCGCCGCCTCGACCCGGTCGACGTCCCCGCCGGCGAGTTCGAGAATGGCAGCGCCCTCGGCCGTACCGGCCGCCGCGCGTCCGCTGAGCCGGATGGCCCCGCCACCGGCCACGGCCTCGAGCGGGACGACATCCGGCTCACGCCCGGAGGACGACTGCCGGTACGGCATCTGGCCGATCTCCCCGGCACCGCCGTGCGCACCGCGGTGCACGCGCCCGTCGAGCAGCAGGCCGGCCCCGATGCCGATGCCCAGGTGCACGAAGAGCGCGTCCTCGACGCCCTGCGCGACGCCGCCGGATCGCTCGGCCTCCAGGGAGAGGGTGGCTTCGGTCTCGGCGACGACGAGGCAGTCGAACGCGGCACGCAGCCGCTCGACGAGGTGCAGGCCGTCCCAGCCCGGCAACTGGGGTGCCATCGTGACGACGCCGTCAGGGGAGACGACACCGGGTGTCCCCGCCACGACGGCCATCAGGTTGCGGGTCTGCGGCGCGGCCTGGTCCAGCAGGGCGTCGGTCGCGCTCCGGACCGTGCCGAAGAACCGCTCGGGCTGGTCGGGCGCGGCCGCCAGGGTCGCCAACCTGGTGGAGGCGAGTGTCCTGCCCGAGAGGTCGGCGAGGATCAGCAGGGTCTTGCCGGCGCCGATGTCGATCCCGAGGACCTGGCCGCGGTCGGCGCGGTATTCGTAGACGGGGGCCCGGGCCGGGACCGCCCGCGCGTCGGGTGGGACCAGACCGATGCATCCGAGGCTCTCCAGGTGTGCGACGACGCTCGTGACGGTGGGTTTCGACAGGCCGGTCACGCGGACGAGATCCGCCCGGGTCATCGGCCCCCTGGCGCGAAGCTCCCGGATCACGCCGGCTGCGTTGATCACTCGCATCAGGGCCGGGGACCCCTTTCGGGGCATGGCTGGCACGCTGCTGGTCAAGGTGGGACCGCATCCTCGAAGGTAAGTAAGGATTACTTACCTTACGCCGCGAGCGGCGGGCCGAGCAAGGTCCGCCGCAACCGGCGGGCCGAGCAAGGTCCGCGTTCCGGACGGCCGCACCGATCGATCCGCCCCGGTACGGGTGCGTGGTGGTGTCGGTGATCGAGGCGCCGCGGCGTTCAGCGGGTGGAAGCCGTCCCGCCGTGCTCGACGCAGGTTGCCGACCAACCCCCGGGCAGCACCTGCACCTTCATCCGGCGCCGGCAGTGCGGGCAGTAGCGCGGCGGCTCCAGCGTCCGGGCCACCCGGCAGGCGTCGTGACCCCCGCCGGTGGCGGCTTCACCGCACCTGTCGCACCAGTTGTCGGAAGTCACCGGGTCACCGGGTCACAGCGTGGCCGAGAGCGCCTTGACCGGCATCTTCAGCTCGTCCAGCAGTGCCAGGTCCTCGTCGGCCGGACGGCCCAACGTGGTCAGGTAGTTGCCGACGATCACCGCGTTGATCCCGCCGAGCAGGCCGTCCCGGGTACCGAGGTCGCCGAGGGTGATCTCCCGGCCGCCCGCGTACCGCAGGATGGTGCGCGGCATGGCCAGCCGGAACGCGGCGATGGCCCGCAGCGCGTCGCGTGGCGCGACCACCGGCTGCTCGCCCAGCGGGGTACCCGGCCGGGGGTTGAGGAAGTTCAGCGGCACCTCGTGCGGATCCAGCTCGGCCAGCTGCCCGGCGAACTCGGCGCGCTGCTCGACCGTCTCGCCCAGCCCGAGGATGCCGCCGCAGCAGACCTCCATGCCGGAGGCGCGGACCATCCGCAGCGTCTCCCAGCGCTCCTCCCAGCTGTGCGTGCTGACCACGTTCGGGAAGAAGGAGCGGCAGGTCTCCAGGTTGTGGTTGTACCGGTGCACACCCATGGCGACCAGCTCGTCGACCTGGGCCTGGGTCAGCATCCCGAGCGAGGCGGCCACCTGGATGTCCACCTCGGCCCGGATCGCCGCGACACCCTCGCGCATCTGCCTCATCAGCCGCTCGTCCGGGCCCCGGACGGCGGCGACGATGCAGAACTCGGTGGCCCCGGTGGCGGCGGTCTGCCTCGCCGCCTCGACCAGGGACGGGATGTCCAACCAGACCGACCGGACCGGCGAGGCGAACAGCCCGGACTGCGAGCAGAAGTGGCAGTCCTCCGGGCAGCCGCCGGTCTTCAGCGACACGATCCCCTCGACCTCGACCTCCGGGCCGCACCAGCGCATCCGCACCTCGTGGGCGAGCTGGAGCGCCGCCGAGAGGTGCTCGTCGGGCAGCCGCAGCACGGCGAGCACGCCGGCCTCGTCGAGACCGACACCGCCGTCGAGTACCTGGGTACGGGCCCGGTCGAGGATTTCTGGCATGGGTCGTACCCTACAAGCGCACCGTCGGTCGATGTGGGCCACCCGGCCGGGCCGCCCGGACACCCCGGGCCCGGCCGACCGGCCGCGCGACCGGCGGATCGGCCGCCGGTTCTCCCGGCCCGGCGAGCCGCCGCCGGACCGCTCCGGGTGGTATTTTCGCCGGTCGGGGGTGTTTCGCCGGTCGAGGGCTGTGGTGCGGGGCGGCGCCGCGGACCGGCCGACCCGGGGCGGATGCGCGCCGAGGGTGCCCCGGGCCGGAAGCCGTGCGGCCTGCGGCGATCGGGTTTCCGACAGCGCCCGGGGGCGGACGCTGACCAGTGTGGGGAGTGGCGGTGCCAAGCTGGCTGGACGGGCTGGACCGGCGGGCGCGGCTGCGCGCCAAGGCCGGGCTCACCCGGCGGCTGCGGCCGAGAAGCAGCACCGAGGACCTGGTCGACCTCGCCGGCAACGACTACCTGGGGCTCGCCCGGCATCCGGCGGTGGTCGCCGCCGCGGCCGACGCGCTGGCCGGGTACGGGCTGGGCGCCACCGGCTCCCGGCTGGTACGCGGCTCCACCGAGGCCCACCACGCGCTGGAGTCCTGTCTGGCCGACTGGCTCGGCACCGGGCGGGCCCTGGTCTACTCCTCCGGCTACCTCGCCAACCTCGGGGCGGTACGCGCCCTGGTGCAGCCCCGCACCCTGCTGGTCTCCGACGCGCACAACCACGCCTCGCTGATCGACGGCTGCAAGCTCTCCGGCGCCGAGACCCGGGTCACCCCACACCTGGACGTCCCCGCCGTCTCGGCCGCGCTGGCCGGTGCGCCGGGCCGGCCGGCGGTGGTGGTCACCGAGTCGGTCTTCTCGGTCGACGGCGACCTCGCCCCGCTCGCCGAACTGCACGCCGTGGCCCGCCGGTACGGCGCCCTGCTGCTTGTCGACGACGCGCACGCCCTCGGCGTACTCGGGCCGGCCGGTGCGGGCGCGGTGGCCCACGCCGAACTGGCCGGCGAGCCGGACGTGGTGGTCACCGCGACGCTCTCCAAGGCGCTCGGCGGTGCCGGCGGGGTGGTGGCCGGGCCGGCCGAACTCGTCCGGCACCTGATCGACACCGGGCGGACCTTCATCTACGACACCGCCCCGCCCCCGGCGGTGGTGGCCGGGGTGCTCGCCGCAGCCGGGCTGGCCCGCTCCGGCGACGCGCTCCGGGCCGAGCTGGCCGACCGGGCCGGCACGGTGACCCGCCGGCTCGGCGCGGCCGGGTTGGAGGTCTCCGCACCGGCCGCCGGGGTGGTCTCGGTGACCGCGCCCGGCCCGGAGACCGCGGTGGCCTGGGCGGCCGACTGCCGTGACCGGGGAGTCGCGGTCGGCTGCTTCCGGCCGCCGTCGACCCCGGACAACCGCTCGCGGCTGCGGCTGACCATCAACGTCGGCGTCGACCGGGCCGACTTCGACCGGGCCATCGAGGTGATCGTGGAGTGTGCGCCGTGACCAGGACCGCCAGGCGTGTCGTGAGCGGGACCGCGACCGGAGACGCGTCGTGACCGGCCTGGCGTGGCGGGGGCCGATCCTGGTCACCGGCACCGACACCGACGTGGGCAAGACGGTGGTCACCGCTGCCGTCACCGCCGCCGCCCAGGCCGCCGGCCTGCGGGTCGCGGTCATCAAACCCGGACAGACCGGTACGGCGACCGGCGCGGAATCCGACGTCGACACCGTGAACCGGCTCGCCGCGCCGATGACCGCACGCACCCTGGTCAGCTACCCCGATCCGCTGGCACCGCTGGCGGCGGCCCGGGTCGCCCAGGCCGAGCCGCTGGAGCTGTACGCGGTCGCCGACGAGATCAGGGCCGACGCGGAAAAACACGACCTGGTACTCGTCGAGGGCGCCGGCGGGCTGCTGGTCCCGATGGGGCTGCGCCCGTCCGGCGAGGCGTGGACCCTGGCCGACCTGGCGGTGTCGATCGGCGCCCCGGCGGTGGTGGTCACCCGGGCCGGGCTCGGCACGCTGAACCACACCGCGCTCACCCTGGAGGCGCTGGACCGGCGGGCGGTGCCCTGCGGTGTGGTGCTCGGCGCCTGGCCGGCCGAGCCCGAGCTGGTGCACTGGGCCAACCTGCGGGACCTGGTCCCCAACATGGTCGGCGCGCTGCCGGACGGGGCGGGCACTCTCGAACCCGGGGTGTTCCGCCGCTCCGCCCCGGGCTGGCTCACCCCGGCGCTCTACGGCGTACTCGACGACTGGCGGGCCTGGGCCGAAGACGTCAGTTGACGGTCCGACCGTCGCGCCGGCATCCCGGCACCTCGCGCCAGCGTCCCGGCCACCGACCCGGCAGCAGCTCGCCACCATCGCGCCAGCACCCGGCACCGCACGGGCGGTTGCTTACTTTCGGCGGTAACCGGCGGGTGCCGGGGCTTGTAGCCTGGCCGGGTGATGGCCGGGCTCCGCGACGTACGGCTCCGGCGCCGCCCGCGCCGGCGTGACCTGCTGCTCGACCTGACCCTCTGGGGCGTCATCTCGGCCCCGGTGACGTTGGCGCTGCTCACCCCGCCGCACGGGCCCTGGTATCCCGCCCGGCTGGTCGGGTCGCTGCTGGTCACCGGGCTGGCGGTGCTGGCCAGCCGGCGGGCGCCGCTGCTCGGCCTCGTCCTGGTGGTGCTGCCGACCGCCTGGGACGGCAACTTCATGTTCGCCATTCCCGTGCTGAGCTATCTCGTCGGGCTGCGTGAGCGTCGCTCCGGCCCGGCCACCGCCGTCTTCGCCGGGATCGGCCTCGGTGGCACGGTGATCAACCTCGGCCTGCTCGGTACCGCCGCCGAGGTGTGGTTCCTGCTGGCCAGCACGCTGCTGTTCGGCGGGGTCCTGCCCTGGCTGGTCGGTCGTTACCACCGGCAGCACCGGGCGCTGGTGCTGGCCGGCTGGGAGCAGGCCGACCTGCTGGAGCGGGAGCAGCGCAGCGCCGCCGAACGGATCCGGCTGCGCGAGCGGGCCCGGATCGCCCAGGACATGCACGACTCGCTCGGCCACGACCTGAGCCTGATCGCGCTGCGCGCCGGTGCCCTGGAGATGGCGGCCGACCTCGACGAGCGGCACCGACGGGCCGCCGGTGAGCTGCGGACCAGCGTGGCGTCGGCCACCGACCGGCTCCGCCAGGTCATCGGCGTACTGCGCGAAGACGGCGAGCCGGCGCCGACCCGACCGGCGGGGGAGCGGGTCGAGGACCTGGTCGAGCGGGCCCGGGCCGCCGGGATGGCGGTACGCCTGCTGGTCCAGGAGGACGGCACGCCCGGTGCACCGGATGCCGGCGTACCGCCGATGGTGCGCCAGGCGGTCTGCTCGGTGGTGCAGGAGGGGCTCACCAACGCCACCCGGCACGCGCCCGGGGCAGCGGTGACGGTGAGGGTGCGCCGCACCGCCGACCGGATCTCGGTGCGGGTCGGCAACGGCCGGCCGGCCGGGCCGCTGCCCGGGATCCGGGGCGCCGGCTCCGGCCTGGTCGGGCTCGGCGAGCGGGTACGCCTAGCCGGCGGCACCCTGCGGGCCGGCCCGGACGGCACCGGCTTCGAGGTGTACGCCGAACTGCCGGCCGCCCCCCGCCCGGTCAGCGGCCCGGCCGCACCGGCCCGGACGGCGGACCCGGAGCGACCGGCCGGGACGGCGGACCCGGAGTGGGGGGCACCGGCGGAGGCGACCGTGCCGCCGTACGGGCCGCCCGGGGTGGCCACCGCGCACCGGCTGCGTTCGGCCCGGCAGCGGGTCCGGCGCAGCCTGCTGGCCGCGGTCACCGTCCCGGTGGCGATCGGCGCCCTGCTGGTACTCGCCTACTACCCGATCGCGACGTTCGGGACGGTGCTCGACTCCGACCGGTACGCGCAGCTCCGGGTCGGCCAGGACCGGGCCGAGCTGCGCGACCTGCTGCCGGACCGGCAGGTCGACGCGCCGCCCGACGCCGGCAGGTCGGTGCCGAGCGGCGCCACCTGCGAGTTCTACTCCGACGGGGCCTTCCCGTCCCGCGAGGCGGTCTACCAGGTCTGTTTCCTGCACGGGCGGCTGGTGCTCAAGGACCACCTCGGCGACTGACCCGGCCGAGCCAGACCGACAGTTATCGAGAGGAGTGCCGTGATCCCCGTCCTGCTGGCCGACGACGAGGCGATGATCCGGGCCGGGGTCCGGGCGATCCTCGCCGCCGACCCGGAGATCGAGGTGGTGGCCGAGGCCGCCGACGGGCGCGACGCGGTCGAACTGGTCCGGGCCCACCGGCCCCGGGTGGCGCTGCTGGACATCCGGATGCCCCGACTCGACGGGCTGGCCGCCGGGGTGGAGATCCGCCGGCTGGTACCGGAGACCGGGGTGGTCATGCTGACCACGTTCGGCGAGGACGACTACATCGCCCGGGCACTCGGTGAGGGGATGAGCGGCTTCCTGCTCAAGTCCGGCGACCCCCGGGAGCTGATCGCCGGGGTGCGGGCCGTGGCGGACGGTGCGGCGTACCTGTCGCCGGAGGTGGCGCGCCGGGTGATCGAGCTCGGCGGCGGGCTGCTGGCCCGGGCACCGGCCGCCCGGGAGCGGATCGAGGGGCTCACCGAGCGGGAACGGGAGGTGCTGGCGCTTGTCGGTGCCGGGCTCTCCAACGCCGAGATCGGCCAGCGGCTGTTCCTGGTCGAGGGAACGGTGAAAAGCTATCTGAGCAGCATCTTCACCCGGCTCGGGGTACGCAACCGGGTGCAGGCGGCGATCATCGCGTACGAGGCGGGCCTGCCGGACTGAGCCGTCCGGGGCGGGGCGCTCCCGGTGAGCGCCCCGCCCCGGTTCAGGCGTCCCGGCGACGCAGCACGACGAGCCCGGCGAGCAGGGCCGCGACCGCCCAACAGACGACGATCACCAGCCCGACGGCCGGCGGATAGGCATCGGTCTCGCCGCGCAGGAAGTGCAGGCCGGCGCTGCCGGGCAGCGCGTCGGCGATCGCGTTCAGGGCTCCGATGTCGGGCAGCCGCAGCGTGGTCGGCACGATCGCGAGCAGCAGGAAGACCGTGACGAGGGTGCCTACCGCGCTGCGCAGCGCGGCGCCGAGTCCGAGGGTGCAGAGGCTGATCAGCGCCAGGTACCCGGCCAGCCCGAGGCTGTCCCGCACGGTCCCGCCCAGGTCGAACCGGCCCCACTCGCCGAGCACCGGAGCGGCGACGGCGGCACCGAGCCCGCCGAGCAGGACGCCGATGCCGAAGGTGACCCCGGCGACCACCGTGCTCTTGGCGAGCAGCAGCCGGGCCCGGGACGGGATCCACTGCAGGGTGGTCCGGATCGTGCCGGTGCCGTACTCGCTGGTGATGGCGAGCAGGGCGAGTGCGATCACCGCGAACTGGGTCAGCTCGACGGCGTCGACGGCGATCCGGCCGACCGCGAGTACGCCCCGGTCGTTGGTCGGATCGTCGTCGGTGTTGCCGTTCGCCACGTAGATCGCGAGTTGCCCGGCCGTGGCGGCCATCAGCAGCATGCTTGCGAGCAGGCACCACCAGATGGACCGCACCGACCAGAGTTTCGTCCACTCGCTGGCGATCGCGCCCGGAAGTCCACCGCCGGTCGGCGGGTGGCCGGTGGTCTGCCGGCCGGTCTGCGGAAGGGTACCGCTGCTCATCGTGCCTCTTCCCGATCCTGTGCCCCGGACCGGACGCCGGCGGTGCGCGAGGCACCGTCGGGGTGGCCGAGGTCGCCGTTGGCGGGTGCCGGGGCGGCGAACTGCACGTCGCCGCCGGTGAGTTCGAGGTAGGCCTGTTCGAGGGAGGCCGCCTCGGCGCTCAGCCCGTGCAGCCGTACCCGGAGTTCGTGGGCCAGGTCACCGACCTGGGCGACGCTGCTCCCGGTGACCACCAGCTCGTCGTTGCCGACCCGCTCGACCCTGGCGTGCCGGCCGAGCAGCCCGTCCCGGAGCCGGGCCAGGGCGCCGGGCTCGGGGCTGACCACCCGGACCGTGGCCCGCGAACTGCCCGCGATCACCTCGGCGACGGGCGCGTCGGCGAGCAGCCGTCCCCGGCCGATCACCACGAGCTGGTCGGCGGTGAGTTGTACCTCGCTCATCAGGTGGCTGGAGACGAAGACCGTCCGCCCGTGCCCGGCGAGCGACCGCATCAGTTCGCGGATCCAGCGCACCCCGTCCGGGTCCAGCCCGTTCACCGGCTCGTCGAAGATCAGCACCCCCGGGTCACCGAGCAGCGCTCCGGCGATGCCCAGCCGCTGGCTCATGCCCAGCGAGAGGGTGCCGGTCCGCTTTCCGGCCACCTCGGTCAGGCCGACGCTGCCGAGAACCTCGTCGACCCGGCGTACCGGGATGCCGTTGCTCCGGGCCATCGCGGTCAGGTGGGCCCGGGCGGTCCGGCCGGGATGCACCGCCCGGGCGTCGAGCAGTGCGCCGACCTCCCGCAACGGGTGCCGGAAGCTCCGGTACGACCGGCCGCCGATCAGCGCGCTACCCGAGTCGGGGCGGTCCAGGCCGAGGATCATCCGGATCGTGGTGGACTTGCCGGCGCCGTTCGGCCCGAGGAAGCCGGTGACCCGGCCTGGCATGATCGACAGCGAGAGCCGGTCGACCGCCGTGGTCGCGCCGAAGCGCTTGGTCAGTTCGGTTAACGTGATCATGGATCCTTCCGGTGCTCGCAGCAGTTCCGCAGCGAGGCTAGGAATCCGGACGGCGGTCACACAGCGGACGATGGATGGCCGGCGGGGTCGACTTTCGTCGGGAATGCCGGCTGGTGCTCCGGGCCAGCCGGCGACGTAGGCTGGGTGCCGTCCGGGCAGCCGTCGGCGCTGGAGGTCTTCGTCATGCAGCACGTCGAGGCGGGTTCCTCGATGCCGGAAACGGGCCGCGCCGTCGGCGCCGTGCGGTGGTACCCGCAGGTGCTCACCCTGGCCGTCGTGATCGTGCTGGTGGACCAGGTCACCAAATACCTGGCGGTGGCCGCACTCTCCGACGGCGGTGTCGTACCGGTCCTCGGCGACCTGCTCAGCCTGCGGTTGCTCTACAACCCGGGGGCGGCGTTCTCGATCGGCACCGGCGTCACCTGGGTCTTCACGATCATCGCCGCCGTCGCGGTGCTGGCGATCACCCGGGCCGCCTGGAAGGTCCGCAACCGGGCCTGGGCGATCGCCCTCGGCCTGGTGCTCGGCGGCGCCACCACCCACCTGCTGGACCGGCTGTTCCGGGAGCCCGGGTTCGCCCGGGGACACGTGGTCGACTTCATCGACTACGCCGGCTTCTTCGTCGGGAACGTCGCCGACATCAGCCTGGTGCTGGGCGGCGTGCTCATCGTGCTGCTGTACCTGCGCGGGATCGACATCGACGGCCGGCGCGACCGGACCTGACCGGCCGGAACCGTCAGCGGCCGGAACCGCCAGCGGCCGGGATCGTCAGCGGCCGGGATCGTCAGCGGCCGGGATCGTCAGCGGCCGGGACCGTCAGCGGACGGTCGGTCCGGGCCGTCGCGGCGGACCTCACCCGGCCTGCCTGGCCGGCGCGTCACGACAAGTGCGTCCGGCATCCGGAACGACAGGTTGTCCGGGCACCAGGGTGCGCGCAGCACTGTCACGTCGGCCAGCAGCGCAGCCGTCTCGGCCACCACCACCGCAGCCTCCAGCCGGGAGAGCTGCGCGCCGACGCATCGGTGTGCGCCGGCCCCGAACGCCAGGTGCCGGCGGGAGCCGCGCTGCCCCGGCAGGAACCGCTCCGGGGCGGCCACCACCGCCGGGTCCCGGCCGGCGCGGGCCAGCCAGAGCACCAGGCTGCTTCCCGCCGGTACGGCGGTGCCGGCCAGCTCGGTGTCCCGGGCGGCCACCCGACGCCAGGTGACGATCGGCGGGTCCAGCCGCAGCCCCTCCTCGACCACGTCCGCCACCTCGACCGTGCCGGCGCGCAGGCCGGCGAGCACCTCCGGGGTGCCGGTGAGCCGGTGCAGCAGCAGGGTGAGGAACTGCGAGGTGGTCTCCTGCCCGGCGACCAGCAGGAAGAACAGCGCCCCGATCACCACGTCCGGCGGGTGCCCGGCGGAACGCAGCTCACCGGCCAGCCCGGCGCCGGTGGCGGCGAACTCCCGCAGTACGGCGTGGAACCGACCCACCACCTCGGCGAGTACCCGCTGCCGGTCCGGGTCGACCGGGGCCCAGAACAGTTCCAGGGCGGCCCGGGTGAACTCCTTGACCACCTCGGCGGGTGCCTCCGGCAGCTCCACCAGCCGGGCCAGCACCAGCAGCGGCAGGTCGGCGGCGAGTTCCGCGTACAGGTCGACGGGATGCCCGGCGTCGAGGGTGCCGCGCAGCCGGCCGACCCGCTCCCGCACGACGGTGGTCAGCCACGGCCGTTGGGCGGCGACCCGGTGCGGATGCAGCGCCCCGGCCACGGTGCCCCGGATCTGCGGATGGCTCGGCCCACCGTTGTTGGCAAGCGTCGCCGGCAGCCGGAAGCCGTGCCGGGCGAGGATCCGCAGCGCGCCGACCGGGATCGGGGTCATCGCGTCCAGCGCGTTGTCCGGGCGGAACGTCTCCGGGTCGGCGAGTACCCGGCGCACCAACTCGTGCCGGGTCACCACCAGATGCTCGACGCCGAGGTGGTCCGGCACGGCGACCAGGTCCGGCCAGCTTCGCTCGACCGGCTCCTGCCAGCTACGGAACAGCACCCGACCACGCTAACCAGTGCTGTCCCGCCGGCCGGTGCCGCCGGTCGCCGGGGTGACCTTCGTCAGCTCCCGGACCCGCTCGTCAGCGCCCGGACCCGCTCAGTTCCCAGACCCGGCTGTGCTTCACGCTGACGCTCTCCAGGGCGACGGTGACCGGGATGTCGTATCCGGCCAGCGGCCGGAACCGCTCCCGTGGCAGGTACGCCCGCTCCGGGTCGCCGACCAGCACCCGGGCGCCGGCCCGGCTGGCCCGGAGCAGGAACCGCAGCATCCGGTTCGCCATCGCCTGGCTGTAGAAGACGTCGCCGGCCAGTACCACCTCGGCGTTCCCGGCGTCGCCGTCCAGTACGTCGCCGACTTCGCCGGCCACCGCCACCCCGTTGGCCTCGGCGTTCACCCCTACGGCGGCCACCGCCATCCGGTCGACGTCGACGGCTCGCACGGCTGCGGCACCGGCTCGGGCGGCGGCGATCGCCACCAGCCCCGAACCGCAGGCGAGGTCCAGCACCCGCCGCCCGGCGACCGTCTCCGGGTGGTCGAGCAGATAGCGGGCCAGCGCCTGACCGCCGGCCCAGGCGAAGGCCCAGAACGGTGGCGGCTGCTCGCTGCGGAACTCGCCCTCGGTCAGCTCCCACAGGCCGATCGGTTCGGCCGCCTGGTGCAGCCGGATCTCCGGCACCGCCGACACGGGGGTCAGTTGGGCGTACGTTCGGACGAACTCGGCAGGGCTCTCGGACACAACCGCCGATTGTGCCGGTTCCCGACCGGCTCGGCAGCGCCGGCCCGGTCCCGATACCCGCGCTCGGGCGTGTCGCGACGGGTTCGTAACTGGTTCAGTACACCGCGTCAAAAGTGCCCTTTTCATTACTGGATGGTGCTGATACGCCAGTCTTCCGTCCGGTCAACCGGCCCCATACCGTTGATCAGGTCGGGATCGGCGCGAATGGGGTGGTGGTGACGGTGCGGCGGCTCGCGATCCGGCTCGGGTTCACGGTGGTCTGTGCCACGACGGGTTGGGTCCTGCTGCCGGTGCCGTCGGCCGAGGCGGCGCCCGGCTTCGAGACCTCGCTGACCCGGCTACCCGGACGGTTCGTCGCCGGCGCCGGCGCCGAGACGATCACCGCGGTGATCTCCACCAGCCGGGACGACGGCTGCCGCAAGGTCCGCTGGTCGCTGGTGCTGCGGGCGGACGGCCTGCGGCTCGACCAGGTCGGGATCGACCGGATCGAGCAGAACGGCGTCGTCGGAATGGAGGTCCGGGGTGCGAACGGCGGAGCCCGGCTCACCGACCGGGAACTGGACCCCGGCACGCTGTGCCGGAACCGCACGGTCACCGCGCAGTACCGGCTGGCTGTCGACGCGGCGGTGACGGACGGGCGGATCGAGTTGACGGTCGAGGCGTTCGACGCCCAGTCCCGGCTGCTCGACCGGGCCAGCGCCACCCGCGAGGTGGTCAGCGGGCGCAGCGGCGGGCCGGCGTCCCGGCGCCGTGCGCCGACCCCGTCCGAGCAGGCCCGACCCACCCCCACCGAGGCGGTGCGCCCGACCGAACCGGTCGACGGCGACGCACCGGTGCTCGCGGAGGGAGCGGATGGCTCCACCGGGGCGGCCGACGGCGGCTCGGGTGGAGGCGAGCCGGCCGCTGCCGCCGGCCGGGGCGGTGCCGGGCTGACCCAGCTCGGCTTCGGCTTCGGTGCCCTGCTGCTCTTCCTCGGCGCCGGCCTGCTGCTCCGGCTGCACTTCCGCAACCGTTTGCCGGAGCCGGCGACGGCGTCGGCGTCGCCGTCGCGGCGGAGCCGGCCGGCGGTCCGGCGGGGCGACCCCGAGGCGGTACGCCGCCGGGACAGCGCCGCCCGCCACTACTCCGACTGGTGACCCCGGTACGTCGAGGCCCCGCCGGACTGAACTGATCGACCAGCCGGAAGGACCGGGTCTGCTCGTCGAGGGTCGGCGCGTCCGAGCTCAGGGTGTTGAGCACCCCGTTCCGCAAGGCCGCGAGCTTCTCCTGTGCATGGGTGGCCTGCGCGGCCCGGCTCGTCGCGATGAACGCGTCAGCAAACCCATCGTCTTGGGCATGTCGAGGTCGAGGCTGCTGGCTCCGGATAGGCCTGACGTCGGCGCCGGTCGCCAACGCGCTTGTGGGTCTCGGCGTGGATCCTGACAGCAGCCCGTCGACCGAGCTCGTGCTGTGGTGCGAAGACTCCGGCGCGTTCTACCGCCAGGCCATGACGGCAGGCGCGACGAGCGTCGTGGCCCCGATGGACTCGCCGGACGGACGGCTCCACTATGCATGGGTCCGCGATCCCGACGGCCACCAGGTCAAGTTCGTACAGAAGCGCTGAGCTCACGTCGGGATCCGGGCGCGCGGCTCGGCGGGGGATAGTCCGGTCCGGGGCAAGGAAGCGTCGGGTACCGACACGGGACAGGTCCCGTTCGGGTAACGGTTCGGCGCGACCGCTGCGTTCCCCGACGTTCTCGCAGGCCCGGTCGCTCCTCGTCGCGGTGACCCCGCTTGACAAGCGACCGGCGTCACACCTAGCGTCCGGTGCTGTTGGATCGTTTCATTGCCGTATCGATCGTCTCGTTGCCGTACCGCACGACCCGCCACCGTCAACTACCGCCCCGCGACCCGGCAGGCGTCGAGCCAGGACGCGCCGCTGCCCGCCCAGGCATCCCTGCGCCCGCTCGGGCAAGCGGTTTCCTGCTCCGACGTCCGCAGCACCGCACCGCCGGTCGCCCTTGGAAGGAGAATGTCCATGGTGCACATCCGACGGGCCCGCCGAGCCGGAAGGGCGGCAGCTCTCGCCGCGACGGCCCTGCTGGTCCTGCCGATCGCCGCCTGTGGCGGGAACGACGCCTCGGACGGCCCGGTCACCCTCGACTTCACCTGGTGGGGCAACGAGGACCGGGCCGAGGTGACCGAGCAGGCCATCGACCTGTTCGAGAAGAAGTACCCGAACATCAAGGTGAACACCTCGTTCGGCGCCTTCGACGCGTACTTCCAGAAGCTCTCCACCCAGATCGCCGGTGGCGACGCACCCGACGTGGTCCAGATGGACCGTGCCTACCTGCGGGAGTACGCCGACCGGAACGCGCTGCGCGACCTCACCGAGTACATCGAGGACGGCACCCTGAAGGTCGGTGACATCACCCCGACGCTGCTGCCGGCCGGCAAGGTCGGCGACGAGACCTACGCGGTGCCGATCGCGCAGAACACCCAGGGTGTCGTCTACGACCCGGCGCTCTGGCAGCGGGCCGGCGTGCCGGCGCCGAGCCCCGAGTGGAGCTGGGCCGACCTCCAGACGGCCGGGCAGAAGCTCAACGAGTCCAGCGGCGGCAAGGTCGCCGGCTTTGGCGACTTCGGCTTCGCCATCGACTGGTTCGACATCTGGCTGCGCCAGCGGGACAAAGCCATCTACACCGACGACGGCAAGCTCGGCTTCACCGAGGCGGAACTGACCCAGTTCTGGACGATGACCGGCCAGATGCGGGCCGCCGGTGCGTTGGCCCCGCCGGCGCTCACCACCCAGCTCGACGGCTCGGTGCAGAACTCCTCGCTGATCAAGAAGGGCGTCACCGCCGAGGTCAACTACGACTCCGGCTTCACCGGCATGGTCAGCGCGTACGGCGCGCCGCTGGCTCTCGCGCCGATGCCGAGCGACACCCCGAAGCGGGGGATGATCGCGGCGATGTCGATGGCCTACAGCGTGGCCCAGCGTAGCGAGCACCCGAAGGAGGCGACGATGCTCGTCGACTTCCTGGTCAACGACGTCGAGGCCGGCAAGGTGCTGGCGGTCTCCCGGGGCATGCCGGCCAACGCCAAGGTGCGGGACGCGATCGCACCCAGCCTGTCCCCGAACGACAAGCTGGTCTACGAGTTCGAGCAGTCGGTCGTCGACAAGCTGCTGCCGACCCCGCCGCCGCAGCCCAAGGGTGGCGGCGCGGTGAAGGCCGAGTTCCAGCGGATCTACGACGAGGTCATCTTCGGCCGGATCCCGGCTGCCGAGGGCGCGAAGCGGGTCATCGACGAGGCCAAGAGCCAGCTCGGCTGAGCGTCGGTAACAGGCTGTCCTCGGTCGGTCGCGGCCACACCGGACGGTCGGTCCTGCGGTCGGGGCCGACCGACCTGCCCACCGACGGCCCCCTGCCCGACGGCGGCGAGCTGCCCGACGACGGCCGAACTGCCGACGGCGGTGCCCGGACCAGCCGCTTCCTGGTCCGGGCACCGCCGTCACTGTGCGGTTACGGCTCAGAGCAGGCCGTCAGTGAGCAGGTCGGTGGTGCCGCCCAGGTCGGCGGTGCCGCCGACCAGCCCGGTCACGCTGCCCACGGTGCTCTCGACGGCGCCGGTGACGCCGACCGTCCCGGTCACGTCGGTCACGCCGCCGACGGTGTCGGTCACGCCGTCCAGGCCGACGGTGCCGAGCGTGCCGTCGACGGTCCCGGTGACCCCGCTGACCGTGCCGGTGACGCTGCCCACGGTGCCGTCCAGGTCGGCGACGTTGCCCAGGTCGGTCACGTTGCCGAGATCCGCCACGTTGCCCAGGTCGGTGATGGTGCCCAGGTCGGCCAGGTCGGTGACGTTGGTCAGGTCCGTCACGCTGCCCAGGTCGCCGGTCCCGACCAGGCCGGTGGTGCCCGCGACCGTGGAGGTCACGGTGGTGGCGGCGAAGTCGGCGGTGCCGAGCACACCGTCGACGGTGTCGACGCCGCCCGCGGTGCCGAGCACCGCCGAGTCGAGGCTGTCGGCCAGGTCGTGCACACCGGACAGGTCCACGCTCAGGCCGTTGTCCAGGCCCAGCACCGGCAGGGTGGAGCTGACGCCGACCTCGACGCCGTTCGGGTCCACGCTGACGGCACCCAGGCCGGCCAGGTCGACGTCGACGTCGGTGCTGTAGACACCGGCGGTGAACTGGTTGGCGACGGTCTGCACCTGGCCGACGACGCTGGTCGGGCTGAGGCTGACCGAGCCGAGGCCGAGGCTCTCCACCGCGCCGAGGTCGGTCAGCCCGGCCAGCGGTACGGAGTCGACGACCAGCGGGATGACGTCCGCGACGTCGCCGGGAACCACGTCACAGAGCCCGACGCTCTCCAGCGTGCCGGTCGGGTCGAGTTCGTACGCCGCGCGCAGGTCCACGTCGGTCATCAGGCTGACCACGAACTCGTGCAGGGTCTGGGTCGTTTCCACGGCCGGAGCCGACTCGGTGGCGGGGGCCGGGGCGGGGGCCGGAGCCGGGGCGGGGGTCTCCACGGTCGGTGCCGATTCCACGGTGACGATCTCCTCAGAGTTGGGCGGGATGATCTGGGCATGTCGTTCCAGATCTGGCGTCGACCGTACGGGCCTGCCGACGTACCGGACATCGGGGACGACACCCCGTTCTCGCCCCAACCGGGTGGGTGTGGAAACCCCTGCCGGGTTAGGGGCATAGGGGGTGCCGGCGGGTGCCGGCCCGGGGTCGCGGCTCCGCTCCGGGGCTGGACCGGGCATGTGCCCGGTCCAGCCGGCCGGCCAGTACGCCGAGTTCGTCGGCTAGTTCGGCCGGTTCGAGGACGGTGAACTCGGGGCCGAGCAGGGCGAGATGCAGGGCCAGGAAGCCGAGCGAGTCCGCCCCGGTGCGCAGCAGGCAGCTCTCCCGGTCCACCGCCTCGACCAGCCCGGCGGTCGGCGGAACCAGCCCGGCGACCACCGGGGCCGGGGCGTGCACCAGGACCCGGGCACGGAACCGGTACGGTGCCGCCCCGACCGATTCCGCGACGAAGGTCGCCGCATCGGGCGGATCGACCGGGGTGAACCGCGGTCCGGCCGGTCCGATCGTGCCGATCCGGTCCACCCGGAACGTCCGCCAGCCGTTCCGGTCGGTGTCCCGGGCGACCAGATACCAGCGGCGGCCGGTGTGCACCAGCCGGTGCGGCTCGACCCGGCGCTGGCCCGCCGTGCCGTCCCGGCCGGTGTACCCGAAGCCGAGCCGCTCCTGGTTCTGGCACGCCTCGGCGAGCACGGTCAGCAGGTCGGGGTCGACTGTGGGTTCGGTGCCGGCCAGCCCGACGGTGCTGCGCCGCAGCGCGGCGGTGCGCCGGCGCAGCCGGGCCGGCAGGATCCGCTCCAGCTTGACCAACGCGCGCAGCGAGGTCTCGGCGATCCCGGTCACGCTCTGGCTGGCCGCGGTACGCAGGCTCAGCACCACCGCCACCGCCTCGTCGTCGTCGAGCAGCAGCGGTGGCAGCGTCGAGCCCGCGCCGAGCCGGTAGCCGCCGGCGACACCGGGGGTGGCCCGGACCGGGTAGCCGAGGTCGCGCAGCCGGACCATGTCCCGGCGCAGGGTACGCACCGTCACGCCCAGCCGTTGCGCCAGCTCCGGGCCGGTCCACTCCGTCCGGGTCGGCAGGATGGCGAGCAGCCGCAGCAGCCGTGCCGAAGTTTCCAGCATGTCGGCGAGTCTGCCAGCAAACCAGGACCGATCCTGTCCGCAATCGGGGCTAGCCTGCCAGCCATGGACATCGACTGGACCGGACAACTCGTCGACCAGCTGGACTGGCACTGGCAACACCAGTTGCGCCCCCGGCTCGACGGGCTGACCGACGACGAATACCACTGGGAGCCGGCCGGCGGCGGCTGGGGCGTACGACCGCGCGGCGAGGTCGAGCCGGCCAGCGCGCACGGCGCCGGCCGGTACGTCATCGAGTACGCGATGCCCGCGCCGGTGCCGCCACCGGTCACCACGATCGCCTGGCGGCTGGGACACCTGGTGGTCGGAGTGTTCGGGCAGCGCAGCGCGGCGCACTTCGGGGCACCGCCGGTCGACTACGACAGCTTCGAGTTCGCCGGCACCGCCGGTGCGGCGCTGCGCCAGCTCGACACGGCGTACGTGACCTGGCGGGACGGCGTACGCGGGCTCGGTGCGGCGGGGCTGGCCCGGCCGTGCGGCCCGGCCGAGGGGCCGTACGCCGGGTACCCGCTGGCCGCCCTGGTGCTGCACGTCAACCGCGAGACCATCCACCATGGCGCCGAGATCAGCCTGCTCCGTGACCTCTACCGGGCCGGAAGGTGACGGCGATGACGTACGAGTTCCAGGTGACCCAGGACAGCGCCGACCCGCACGCCCTCGCCGACTGGTGGGCCGAGACGCTCGGCTGGCAGGTGGAGCCCTCCGACGAGGCGTTCATCCGCCGGATGGTCGACGAGGGGCACGCGACCGAGGACGACACCCACCGGCACCGGGGGATCCTGGTCTGGAAGGCGGGGGCGGCGATCCGGCATCCGGAGGGTACGGGGCGGGCGCCCCGGGTGCTGTTCCAGCTCGTGCCGGAGCCGAAGACGGTGAAGAACCGGATGCATCTCGACGTCCGCACCGGGTCCGCCGACCTCACCCCGGTGGTCGAGGCGCTGGTGGCCCGGGGTGCGACGTTCCTGCACCACGGCCGGCAGGGCCCGCACGGCTGGGCGACCCTCGCCGACCCGGAGGGCAACGAGTTCTGCGTCTCCCGCTGAGACGTCCCCGCGTCGCCCCGGGCGGAACGACCAGGGGGTGGTGATCAGGAGGGAGTGGTGATCAGGACGGCGGGGCGACGAGCAGGCGGAGCGGCGGTCAGGGCGAGGTCGACGCGACGATCCGGTCGAGGGCGGTGTGCAGCCGGGGCGCGAGCGTCGCGGCGTAGGTGGCGGTGAGGTGCTGGTTGTCCCGGTAGACGAGTACCCCGCCGATGACCGGGGCGCAGCGTGCGGCCGGGCAGACCGCCCCGGTCAGGTCGATCAGGCCGACCTCGGGGAGGTCGTCCAGCGCCGCGAGCTGCGCCTCCCCGGCGCTGGCCGACAACGCGGGCCGCCGTTGCGGTGCGCACCGGGTCAACCTGTCCGGGTTGGCCGACACGCACCTCGGGTTGTCGGCCGGGAGCATCGGGGTGTCCCGGAGCACCACCGTGAGCACCCGGGCCGAGGCCAGCTCGGACCAGGTCCGGCGCATGGCCCTGACCAGTGCGTCGTGGGCGGACTTACCGGTCAGGGCCCGGTCGTCGACCCATGGCCGGTACCGGGAACTGGTGGTGAGCAGCAGCTGCGGCCGTTCCGGCCCGGTGAGGGCGGCGTGCACGTTGTGGTACCACCCGGCACAGGCGCTCCGCTGCGCCTCGGTCCTGGTCGACACCTCCAGCCGGAGGAAGGGACAGCTCGCCTTCAGGTAGGTGACCAGCCGCCAGCGTTTCGCCACCGCGACCGCCTGGAGCGCCGGTACCCAGTTGGCCGCGTGGGTGTCCCCGACCAGCGCGACGGTGAACGAGGAGGTCCGGTCGCCGTACAGGCAGGCCCGGGCCTCGGCGCTGGTCGCCGGGGGGAAGCAGCCGTGCGGGTACACGTCGGGCAGGTCCGCTCGGGCCTCGGCCGGCTTCGGGTCGACCGACGGTACCCGGTCGACCGGCAGGCCCGCCCGGCTGGTCGCCGGCGAGCGGCCCAGTGCGGCGGCACCCGAGGAGGCCGACGGCGCCGGTGCGGGCAGCGCCACCCCGGACGCCCCGGGCGGCGGGGCCGGCTGGACGGGTGGCCAGACGGTGAGCTGGAACAGCAGCCCGGCGACCACGCCGACGGCCGGCAGCAGCGTGCCGATCCGCAGCACCTGCCCCGGCGGCCAGTGGTTCGGTACGCCGGTCCGGGCCGGGATCTCGACGTACCGGTGGGTCAGGACGGCGAGCAGTACCGCCCCGCCGAGTACCCCGACCTCGGCCACCGGACGCAGCTCGCCGAACCGGGCGTGCGCGGCGACCAGCAGCGGCCAGTACCAGAGGTAGAGCGGATGGCTGACCGCGCCGGCCGCGCGCAGCGGCGCGGCTCCGAGCAGCCGGCCCAGCGTGCCCGGCCGTACCGTTGCCGACCGTACCGTTGCCGACCGTACCGTTGCCGGCCTGCCGTCCGGGCCGCTGCCGCCGGTGGCGGCCGGGCGGCCGGTAGCGCCGCTGGCGATTATCGCGGCCGTGCCGAGCACGGGGAGCAGGGCGAGGAAGCCGGGGAACTCCGACCCGGGCCGCAGGATGAGGACGGCGGTCACGACGGCGGCCAGTCCGGCCCAGCCGAGCGGGGCGCCGAGCCAGCGGGGCAGTCCGGCGAGCCGCGCTCCGAGCAGGGCGAGCGCGGCACCGACGGCCGGCTCCCAGAACCGGGTGGTGGTGACCAGGAAGGCGCGTCCCGGCTCGGCGGTGGTGTACCAGACCGACCAGGCGAACGAGCCGCCCCCGAGCAGGCCGGCGACGAGCAGTAGCGGACCACTGCCCAGCGGCCGTCGGCGGCGTATCGCCAGCGCTGTCACGCCGGCCACCAGCAGCGCCCAGACCAGCACGAACTGCGCGGCGACCCCGACCGCCCAGAGGTGGGCCAGCAGACTGCTGTCCGCGTCCGGGACCATCGCCTGGGCGTCCTGCGCGGCGAGTCGCCAGTTCAGCAGCTGGCCGGCACCGACCAGCACGTCCCAGCCGGCCGCCGACCAGCGGTCCCGGGGTAGGCAGGCGAGCGCCAGCGGCAGCGACGCGGCGAGGACCAGGGTGCCGGCCGGCAGTGCGTGCCGGACCCGCCGGGCGAGGAAGCCGACCAGGTCGACCCGGCCGATCCGCCGCCGGTCGCCGAGTAGCGCGGCGGTGACCAGGAAACCGGAGACCACGAGGAAGACGTCGACGCCGACGAAGCCACCCGGGACGATGCCGATGCCGGTGGCACCGAGCAGCAGGGAACCGACCGCCAGGGCGCGCAGTCCGGTGAGGTCCGCCCGCTGCCCGGACGGTCGGACGGCAGCCGTCCCGGAGGTTGGCCGTGGCCGCGTCTTCATCTCTCTACCTCCGGCCGATCGTCCGTCCAGTTAGCCCCTTCTTAACAGATAAAGACCGAAATAGACGTGCTTTGTCCTTCATGAAGGTCCTTCGAGCTTCTCCAGGGCTCCCTGCACCGCACGGGCGGCGACGATCGAGGACCGCCGAGGACCGCCGGCGGAGAAACTAGCCGTCGGCCAGGCCGGCCCGCTCCGCCGCCGCCCGCCAGGCGGCCTCGCCACCGGCACGCGGCCGGTAGGCCCGGGTCGATCCGGTGCGCCGCAGCAACGCCCGCAGCTCCGCCAGCCCGCCGTCGAGTACGCCGAGCGCCCGGGCCTGCACCAGCGCGTTGCCCAGCGCGGTCGCCTCCACCGGCCCGGCCACCACCGGCAGCCCACAGGCGTCGGCGGTGAGCTGGCAGAGCAGCTCGTTCCGGGCACCGCCGCCGACGACGTGCACCACCTCGACGTCCCGGCCGGACAGCCGTTGCGCCTGGCGTACCGCCACCCGGTGGGCGAGGGCGAGACTGTCCAGGATGCACCGGGTCACCGCCGCCGGCCCGTCCGGCACCGGCTCGCCGCGCCGCGCGCAGACCCGGGCGATCCTGGCCGGCATGTCGCCCGGCGGCAGGAACTCCGGGTCGTCCGGGTCGACCACGGCGGCCAGCGACGGCTGCCGGGCGGCGGCGGCGAGCAGCCCGGTAAGGTCGTCGGCCACCCCCTGCGCCCGCCACACCCGCAGCGACTCCTGGAGCAGCCAGAGCCCCATCACGTTGCGCAGGTAGCGGACCGTGCCGTCCACCCCGGCCTCGTTGCTGAAGTTGGCCGCCCGGCTCTGCTCGGTCAGCACCGGCACCGGCAACTCGACGCCGACCAGGGACCAGGTGCCACAGGAGACGTAGGCGAACCTCTCGTGCTCGGCCGGTACCGCGACGACCGCCGAGGCGGTGTCGTGCGAGCCGACCGCGGTCACCGGTACCGGCCGGTCGGTGCCGACCGCCTCCCGTACCTCCGGCCGCAGCTCGCCGACCCGGTCACCCGGCCGGCGCAGCGGCCCGAACAGCCGGGCCGGCAGCTTCGCCCGGCCGATCAGGTCGGTCGACCATTCCCGGGTACGCACGTCCAGCAGTTGCGTGGTCGAGGCGTTCGTCACCTCGCTGCCGATCTGGCCGGTCAGCCAGTAGCCGAGCAGGTCCGGCACGAGCAGCAACGTCCGCGCCCGGTCCAGCGCCGGGGTGCCCAGCTCGGCGGTGAGCTGGAAGAGCGTGTTGAACGGCAGCAGTTGCAGCCCGGTCGTCCGGTAGAGGTGGTCGGCGCCGAGCGCGGCCACCACCGACTCCGGCACCCCGTCGGTGCGCCGGTCCCGGTAGTGCACCGGGTTGCCGACGAGCGCGCCGGTCGAGTCCAGCAGGCCGTAGTCCACCGCCCACGAGTCGATGCCGACGCTGGCCAGGTCGGGCCGGCGGTGCAGGGCCGCCCGCAGCCCGGTCAGCGTCTCGGCGTGCAGCCGCAGCACGTCCCAGTGCAGGGTGTCGAGCAACCGGACCGGCCCGTTGCCGAACCGGTGCACTTCGCTGAGCGTCACCCCGTCCCGGGCGACCTCGGCGAGCATCACCCGGCCACTCGCCGCCCCGAGGTCGACCGCCGCGACGGCGGTCGAGCGGGTCGGGGAGGTCGGGTCGGTCATCGAAGGAAGGCCGCGGCCACGCCGGAGTCGACAGGTACGTGCAGTCCGGTGGTGTGCGACAGTTCGCCGCCGGTCAGTGCGAAGACCGCGTTCGCGACGTGCTCCGGCAGCACCTCCCGCTTCAGCAGGGTACGCCGGGCGTAGTACGCGCCGAGTTCCTCCTCCGGCACCCCGTACACGGCGGCGCGCTGGGCTCCCCAGCCGCTGGCGAAGATCCCGGAGCCGCGTACCACGCCGTCCGGGTTGACGCCGTTGACCCGGATGCCGTGCTCGCCGAGTTCGGCGGCGAGCAGGCGCACCTGGTGTGCCTGGTCGGCCTTTGCCGCGCCGTACGCGATGTTGTTCGGGCCGGCGAACACCGAGTTCTTGCTGGAGACGTAGACCAGGTCCCCGCCGAGGTCCTGGGCCAGCATCAGCCGGGCGGCGGCCCGGGAGACCAGGAAGGAGCCTTTGGCCAGCACGTCGTGCTGGACGTCCCAGTCCGCCTCCGTCGTCTCCAGCAGCGACTTCGAGATGGAGAGCCCGGCGTTGTTCACCACCAGGTCGACCCCGCCGAACGCGAGCGCGGCCTCGGCGAACGCCGCCTCCACCCCGGCCGCCTCCGTGACGTCCACCGAGACCGCGATCGCCCGGTCGGCGCTGCCGATCCCGTCGGCCACCGAGGCGGCACCCTGGACGTTCCGGTCGGCCACCACCACGCAGGCGCCCTCGGCGGCGAGTCGCCGGGCGATCGCCGCGCCGATCCCGGAACCGCCGCCGGTGACCAGCGCGACCCGGCCGGCGAGTGCCTTCGGCTCCGGCATCCGGCGCAGCTTCGCCTCCTCGAGCTGCCAGTACTCGATCCGGAACTTCTCCGCCTCGTCGATCGGGGCGTACGTCGAGACCGCCTCCGCGCCGCGCATCACGTGTATCGCGTTGCGGTAGTACTCGGCGGCCACCCGGGCGGTCTGCCTGTCCCGGCCGAAGCTGAACATCCCGATCCCGGGCACCAGCACGATCGCCGGGTCGGCACCCCGGATCGGCGGCGAGTCCGGCCCGGCGTACCGCTGGTAGTAGGCCCGGTAGTCCTTCCGGTACGCCTCGTGCAGCTCCCGCAGCCGGTCCAGTACGTCCGGCAGCGGCGCGTCCGGCGGCAGGTCCAGCACCAGCGGCCGGACCTTGGTCCGCAGGAAGTGGTCCGGGCAGGAGGTGCCGAGCGCGGCCAGCCTGGGGTGCTCGGTGCGGGCGAGGAAGTCCAGCACGTCCGCGTCGTCGGTGAAGTGTCCGACCTGGAACCGCCCGTGCCGCCGGCTGTCCGTGCTGGCCAGCCCGCGCAGTGTCGGGGCCAGCGCGGCGGCCCGGTCCCGCCGCTGTTCCGCCGGCAACGGCCGGTACCCGTCGAGTACCGGGCCGAGCGGCTCCGGCCGGCCGTGTTCGGCCAGGAACCGGGTGGCGGTTTCGATGATCTCCAGCGACCGGGCCTCGCACTCGGCGCTTGTGGCGCCCCAGGCGGTGATCCCGTGCCCGCCGAGGATCACGCCGATCGCCTGCGGGTTGTCCCGGGCGATGGCGGCGATGTCCAGGCCGAGCTGGAAGCCGGGCCGGCGCCACGGCACCCAGAGCACCCGGTCGCCGAAGCAGCGCCGGGTCAGCTCGGGGCCGTCGGCGGCGGTGGCCAGCGCGATCCCGGCGTCCGGGTGCAGGTGGTCGACGTGTGCCGCGTCGACCAGGCCGTGCATCGCGGTGTCGATCGACGGCGCCGCCCCGCCCCGGCCGTGCAGGCAGTAGTCGAAGGCGGCGACCATCTCGTCCTCGCGGTGCACCCCGGGGTAGACGTCGACGAGCGAGCGCAGCCGGTCCAGCCGGAGCACCGCCAGGCCCGCCTCGGTGAGCGTGCCGATGTCCCCGCCGGAGCCCTTGACCCAGAGCAGCTCGACCGGGCCGCCGGTGACAGGGTCGGTGCCGGTCGCCTTCGCCGAGGTGTTCCCGCCGCCGTAGTTGGTGTTGCGCCGGTCGGCGCCGAGCCGGTGCCCGCGCGCCAGCAGCGTGGCGACCTCCGGGTGGGTCTGTCCGGTGCGCACGCCTCAGGCCCCCCAACCGGCCTGCTGCCCGCCGACCCGCTCGGCGGCGATCCGCTGGGCGTAACCGGAGCGGGCGTACGCGGCCATCGGGTCCGGGTCGAGGCCCAGCTCCTCGCGCACGCTGGCCAGCAGCGGCCGTACGTCGGTGTCGTAGGCGTCCATCAGCACCCGGTTGGCACCGAGTACGTCCCCGGCGGCCTGCGCGGCGGCCAGGGCCCCGGCGTCGACGAGCAGCGCCTTGGCGGTCGCCTCCTGCACGTTCATCACCGAGCGGATCTGCGCCGGGATCTTCGGCTCGATGTTGTGGCACTGGTCGAGCATGAAGTTGACCCCGGAGTCGGCGCGCAGCGCGTCGGCCCGGACGATCTCGTGCATGATCCGGAAGAGCTGGAACGGGTCGGCGGCGCCGACCATCAGGTCGTCGTCGGCGTAGAACCGGGAGTTGAAGTCGAAGGCGCCGAGCTTTCCCTCCCGGAGCAGGAAGGCGACGATGAACTCGATGTTCGTGCCGGGGGCGTGGTGGCCGGTGTCGATCACCACCTGGGCCCGCTCGCCCAGCCTGAGGCAGTGCGCGTACGCGGTGCCCCAGTCCGGTACGTCGGTCAGATAGAACGCCGGCTCGAAGAACTTGTACTCCAGCAGCATCCGCTGGTCGGGGCCGAGCCGGGCGTAGGTGGCGGCCAGTGCCTCGGCGAGCCGGTCCTGTCGGGCCCGGATGTCGTCCTGGCCCGGATAGTTGGTGCCGTCGGAGAACCACAGCTTCAGGTCCCGGGAGCCGGTGGCGTCCATGATGTCGACGCACTCCAGCAGATGGCCGAGGGCCTTGCGCCGGATCCGCGGGTCGGGGTTGGTGACGCTGCCCAGCCGGTAGTCGTCGTCCTGGAAGACGTTCGCGTTGATGGTGCCGATCCGCACCCCCCGCTCGGCCGCGTACGACGCCAGCTTGCCGAAGTCGTCGACCCGGTCCCAGGGGATGTGCAGCGAGACCACGGGGGCGACTCCGGTGCAGGCGTGCACCTGTGCCGCGTCGGCGATCTTCTCTTCGGGGTTGCGCGGCACCCCGGGCTGGGCGAACACCTTGAACCGGGTGCCCGAGTTCCCGTACGCCCAGGAGGGCACCTCGATCCGTTGCGCCCGCAGCGCCGCCCGGACGTCGGTCTCGGTCATGTCAGGCCTCCGTGTCGTCCAGTGCGGCGAGTTGCGCGTCCAGGTTGAAGATCTCGTCGAGGACCACGAAGCCCTCGTCCGGGCGGCGGCCGGCCAGGCCGACGAAGAAGGGGGCCATCTCGGCCTGCCACCGGGCGTTGACCTCGGTGGCCTCCATCGCGGCGAGCGAGGCGGCCAGGTCCTCGGTGCGGAAGTGCCCGACCAGCAGCCCGTCGTCGTGCAGGAAGAGGCTGTAGTCGTGCCACCCGGCCGCGCGCAGCGCCCGGAGTATCCCGGGCCAGACGGCCGCGTGCCGTTCGCGGTATTCGGCAAGCCGGTCGGGTCGGACCCGGAGGACGAAGCACACGCGCCGCATCGGCGGGCCTCCCAACAAATGAACCGTTTCAACAACTCGCAGACAACATACGAGCGCCCTCACCGAACTGTCAAGAAACCGGAACGCTCAGCCGGGAGGAGTCCGGGAATACCGGCTGGACTCCCGGACGACGAGTTCCGGTTCGAAGACCACCTGTCTGTGCTCGTGGTTCTCCGGGTCGTTCGCCTCGTCCAGCATCAACTGCGCCGCCGTCTGCCCGAGCCGCTGCCGCGGCTGACGTACCGAGGAGAGCGGCACCGCCGCGGCGGCGGCGAAATCGATGTCGTCGTAGCCCACCAGCGCGATGTCCTCCGGCACCCGCACCTGCTGCCGGGTGAGTTCCTGGAGTACGCCGAGCGCGAGCAGGTCGTTGGCGCAGAAGACCGCGGTGGCCCGGGTGGACCGGGGCAGCCCGAGAATCCTGGACGCGGCGTCCCGGCCGGCCGCCACGGTCGGGCTCGGCGTGTCGAACCGGCGCAGGGTCTCCGCCTCGGCCAGCCCCGCCTCGCGCAGCGCGTGCACGGCACCGTGGTAGCGGTCCCGCACCTGCTCCAGCCGCCACGGCCCGCCGACGAAGGCGATCCGCCGGTGCCCGGCCTCGACCAGGTGCCGCATCGCGAGTTCGCCGCCGAGCCGGTCGTCGACCGCCACCGAGCAGACGTCCGGCCGGGTGGAGCGGCGGTCCAGCAGCACCACGAGCACGCCCCGGTCCCGGAGCCGGACCAACCGCTCGTTGGCGTCGTCGACCGGGGTGATCAGCACCCCCTGGACCCGCTGCTCCTCCAGCAGGTCCAGGTATCTGCTCTCCTTGGTCGGGTCACCGTCGCTGTTGCAGAAGATCACCGCCATCCCGGCCGCGCCGGTGGCGTCCTCCACTCCCTTGGCGACATCTGTGAAGAACGGGTTCGCCACGTCCAGCACCACCAGGCCGAGAGTGCGTCCCCGGCCCCGGCGCAACTGCCGGGCGGCGTCGTTCGGCACGAACCCCAGCTCGCTGATCGCGGCGAGTACCCGGTTGCGGGTCGACGCCGCCACGATGTCCGGCCGGTTGAGCACGTTGGAGACCGTGCCCACCGACACTCCCGCCTGGCTGGCCACGTCGCGGATGCTCACCGCTGGTCCCGGCACCGCCGTCTCCTCCCGCAGCCCGGTCCGTCGGGCTGAAACGTGCCAAGGTTAACCTGGCGGTTTGCGCCCGCCGGCAAGAGCCGACCGCGCTCGCGGGGCAGGCCGCCGGCTGGCGAGGATCCGCGTGCGACCGACAGTAACCCTCCGGCGCACCACGCCGGGCGCACCTCGCCGCCCGGCTGTGCGGGGTTCGGTGCGGCCGTGCGGTCCGGTTCGGCCGTGCGGTCCGGTGCGGCCGTGCGGTCCGGTTCGGCCGTCCGATCCGGTCGGCCACGCCCGCCGCCGGTGGATGTCTCGAGCGCCGACTGTCGAGCTGGGTGCACGGACGGGACACTCGGGCCCGCTCGCGATCCCCCGGACGGGTGCACAGGCGGGGCAGCTCGACAGTCGCGCCATCAGGCAGCCGCCGGGCGGTCGGCGCTGAAGGGCCGGTGCGACGACGCGCCGGTCGGCAGTGGCGGGTCGGCGGACGGGCGGCGCAGCGCCGTTTCCCGCGGGCGCCACCGTCGGTACCCTTTCGGATCAGTGGAAGCGCTTTCCCGCCCGGTGCCGCCCGACGGCACCGGGTCGACGCCAGCGACGGACCGAGGACGGCGAGCATGGGCGAGGACCTGACCGGGGTACGGCTACGAGTGCGTGGCGAGACCGTGGCGGAGTACGTCCTCGACGACCCGTTCGTCGACCCGCGCTGGGGACGCCGGCCGTACCTGCATCCGGTGCGTACCCTCGGCGGGGCCGTGCTGACCGACACGCTGCCCGAGGACCACCGCTGGCACCTCGGGGTCTCGGTCGCCATGCAGGACGTCTCCGGCAGCAACCTCTGGGGCGGCAGGACCTACCTGCGGGACGTCGGCTACACCTGGCGGGACGACCACGGCCGGATCGTGCACGACGACTGGCTCCCCGACGCCCCGGCCGGCACGACTCCCGGCGGCACGACTCCCGGCGGCACGACTTCCGGTGGTCCAGCGCTCGGCGGCCCGGCACCCGATGGTGCGGCTTCCGGCAGGCGCGACGACGGGTTCGCGGAGCGGCTGTGCTGGCTGGATCCGTCCGGCGCCACCCTGCTCACCGAGGAGCGCCGGGTGGCTGCCACCGGGCTGACCGGCCGGGACGACGCCTGGCTGCTCGACTTCGGCTACGCCCTGACCGCGCCGGCCGACCGGGACGTCGTGCTCGGCAGCCCGGCCACCAACGGCCGGCCGGACGGCGCCGGCTACGGCGGGTTCTTCTGGCGGGTCGCCCCGGGCCGGCACCGGGCGTTCAGTCCGGCTGCCGAGGGGGAGGAGCGGGTCAACGGCAGTACCGAGCCGTGGCTCGCGCTGGCCGGTGCGGCGGCCGACGGCCGGCGGTACACGCTGGTCTTCGCCGGCCTGGCCGACGGTGACCACTGGTTCGTGCGGACCGGGATCTATCCCGGGGTCTGCGTCGCGCTCGCCTTCGCGCGGACCCTGCCGGTGCCGGCCGGCAGCACCGTCCGGCGCCGGCACCGGATCGTGGTCGCGGACGGCTGGTTGACCCGCGACGAGATCGTGCGGCTGGCGCCGGTCCTCGCCGGCTGACCGGCGCCGGCCCGGCCGGGCCGGGTCAGCCCTTCAGGCCGGACGTCGCGATCCCCTCCACCAGATAGCGCTGGAAGGCGAGGAAGAAGAGCAGCACCGGGACGATGCTCAGCACCGACATCGCGAACATCGGGCCGAACGCCGACTCGCTGGTCTGGTCGATGAAGAGCCGCAGCGCCAGCGGCAGGGTGTAGGACTCCGGGTCGTTGAGGTAGACGAGCTGGCTGAAGAAGTCGTTCCAGGTCCAGATGAAGGTGAAGATCGCCGTGGTGACCAGGGCCGGCTTGAGCAGCGGCAGGATCACGTACCGGAAGGTGAGCACCGGGCCGCAGCCGTCGATCTCGGCCGCGTCGTCCAGCTCCCGGGGCAGGCCCCGGATGAACTGCACCATCAGGAAGACGAAGAACGCGTCGGTGGCGAGCAGCTTGGGCAGGATCAGCGGTACGAAGGTGCCGACCAGGTCGAGCTGCTGGAAGATCGTGTACTGCGGGATCAGCACCACGTGGTACGGCAGCATGATGGTCAGCAGGGTGAACGCGAACAGCGGCCCGCGCAGTCTGAAGCGCAGCCGGGCGAAGGCGTACGCGGCCAGGGCGCAGGAGACCAGGTTGCCGAGCACGGCGCCGACCGCCACGATCACCGAGTTGGTGAAGAACCGCCAGACGCCGATCCCGGCGATCCCGTCCAGGGCGGCGGAGTAGTTCTCCGGTGCCAGCCGGCTCGGCAGCAGGCTCAGGCTGGAGAGGATCTCGTCGGTCGGCTTGACCGAGGTGGACAGCAGCCACACCACCGGATACAGCAGCAGGGCCAGTACACCGATGATCAGCGCGTGCCAGCCGACGGTGCGCAGCCGGATGCTCACCGGTCCTCCCCCGAGTAGAACACCCAGCGGCGCGAGGTGCCGAAGAACAGTGCCGTGACGATCGCGATGACGAGCAGCAGCAGCCAGGCCATCGCCGAGGCGTAGCCCATCCGGAACTGCGAGAAGCCGCGCTCGTAGAGGTAGAGCGTGTAGAACAGTGTCGAGTTGCTCGGTCCGCCCCGGCCACCGCTGACGATGAACGCCGGGGTGAACGCCTGGAAGGCGTGGATCGTCTCCAGTACCAGGTTGAACAGGATGATCGGGGAGAGCATCGGCAGGGTCACCGAGCGGAAGGTTCGCCAGGTGCCGGAGCCGTCGACGGCGGCCGCGTCGTACAGTTCGGTCGGGATCTGCTTGAGCCCGGCCAGGAAGATCACCATCGGGGCGCCGAACTGCCAGACGGCCAGGATGATCAGCACATAGAGCGCGTAGTCCGGCTCGTTGATCCAGCCGCCGGTGTCCCAGCCGAAGCTGCCGGTGACCGAGTCGACAACACCGGCGTCGGTGAACATCGCCCGCCAGACCAGCGCGATCGCCACCCCGGTGCCGAGCAGCGACGGGGCGTAGAAGGCCGACCGGTAGAAACCCTGTCCGCGCCGCCTGCGGTTCAGCAGGAGGGCGACGGCGAGGGCGGCGGCCAGCTTCAGCGGTACGGAGATCAGCACGTACGTCGCGGTGACCCTGGCCGAGGCGAGGAACCGCGCGTCGTCGGCGAAGAGCCGCCGGTAGTTCTCCAGCCCTACCCACTCCGGCGAGGTGAACAGGTCGTAGTCGGTGAAGGAGAGGTAGAGCGAGGCGAGCATCGGGCCCACCGTCAGCAGCAGCGCCCCGAGCACCCAGGGAGAGAGGAAGAGGTACGCGATCCCGGGCCGGTGGCGCCGGTATCGGGGCCGGGCTCCGGCGGCGGTGCCGTCCGGCGCGGCGGGCCGGGGCGGCGGCCTGCGCAGGGTCCCAGTTGTCATCGTCGACTTTCCCATCGGCTCCTGGCGGCCACGCCCGCGCCGGGCGGGGTGCGGACGCCGGGGGCGAGGCGGTGTGATGAAACCATTCAACAAGCCGCCCGAAGGTACCGCCGGGGAGCGGGGCCTGTCAACGGCGGCTTCGGCGACTCAACAGAGGCTTCGGTGACCAGCTTCGGGTCGGTGCGGGTCGGCCGATCGTCCGATCAGATATGAACCGATTCAATGGGTGGATCGTTGTCGATCAGGACCCCGGACGCCATCCCGGATCCCGGCCGAACGCCGCGACCAGCCGGTCCTGCGCGCTCGCCCCCGGCGGCACCGGTACGTCCGGCGCGGTCAGCCCGCTGTCCCGGTACATCGAGGTGTGCTCGGCGAACCAGCGGGCACACTCGTCCACCCCGGCCGGATCGAGCCGGGGCTCGACACCGATGGCGACCGCCAGGTCCCAGCCGTGCACCAGATGCTCGGCCAGCAACTGGTACAGGTACTCCCGACCCGGCGTCGGCCCGGCCGACAACTCCACCGTGCGGTCCAGTACGCCCGGCTCGGAAACCGCCCGGCACGCCTGCTCGGCCGCGTCCCGGGCCGAGCCGGCCGGGTCGTCGCCGAGCAGGTCACCGGAGAACCGGTCGCCGACCTCGGCCAGCGACGCGCCGCCGAAGAGCGGCACCGACCAGCGCTCCTCCCCGACCACGTGGTTCAGCAGAGTTCGCACGTCCCAGTCGGCACAGGGGGTGGCCGCGTCCCACCGGTCCGGCCCGACCTCGCCCGCCCGGTCGGCGAAGTCCGTCACCGTCCGCCGGTACGTCGTCAGCAAGTCCATGCTGTGATTCTGCCCGGCGCCGCGCCCGTCCGCCGCCGAAGCGCGGGCTGGGCCGGGACCGCCGGGGGCCTCGGCCCGGACGGCCGGCCCTCCTCAGTCCAGTTGGGCGGGGAGCAGCCCGAGCTCGCGGGCGACCGAGAGCCGGACCCACTCGGTGAGCTGCCGGCGGGGTATCACCCGGTCGTGCACCGCGAGCTGCACGGCGAGCCCGTCGATCAGGGCGTTGATCCGCCACGCGGCCCCGGCCGGGTCGTCGCAGCTGAACACCCCGTCGGCCACCCCGGCCGCGATCACCTCACCGAGACCCTCCCGGCGGCGCAGGTCCAGCCGCCGCGACACCTTCTCCAGCTCGGGGGTGCGCAGCGACTCCGACCAGCCGTCGATCCACATCGCCCAGGACCGGGACCGGCCCGGCGGGGCGTAGAGGCGGAGCAGCTTCTTCAGCTTGGCCAGCGGGGTGGTGGGGGAGCGGAGTACCGCCTCGACCCGGGCCAGGTCCTGCTCGGCGGCGTACGCGAACGCCTGGGCGACCAGCCGCTCCTTCGTGGCGAAGTGGTAGAAGACCAACGCCTGGCTCACCCCGGCGGCCTGGGCCACGTCCGCCGTACGCGTGTTGGCCAGCCCCCGCGTCGCGATCACGTCGCAGGCGGTGCGTAGTAGCGCATCCAGGCGCACCTCTGCCGCACGTCTCGTCACGCGGTTACGTTAGCCCATTCCGGCGAAGACAATAAGCTATCAACACGACGGATAAGTTACTTGCGGGTCAGACTGTCCACTAGCGCATCAGAAGCCGCACGCGCCGGTACCGGTACGCCGGCCATCGCCGCAGCACTGCCGCACGAGGAGGCTGATCGCGGGGCAACGAAAGATCGGCAACCGTCGGTACCGCGTAGTAGGGTCCGCTCATGCCAGACGGTGTGGCCGAAGTCCCTCCGCCGACATCCGCCGGAGCTGGGCCGGCGCCGGGAGGTGCCCCGACCGGGCGGGCCGGGCCGCCCGCCCTGGCCGCCCCGGACGTCGCCGCCGCGGTGACCTACGACGACGAGGAGCGGCCGGCCCGGCAGCTGAGTGGACCGGTCGAGACAGCGGTGGCGGCCGTCGCCTTCGCCGTCGCGCTGCTGGTGCTCTGGCAGGTCTTCCGGCCGCTGGCCCAGGGCAGCCAGTTCTATCTGATCGTCTTCCTCACCGGCGTACTGCCACTGGTCTTCCTCGGCTACCGGTCCGGCCTGCACCTGCCGGACGGGGTGGCACGCCGCCTGCCGGACGCGCTGGCACGCCAACTGCCGGACGGGGCGGCACGCGGACTGCCGGACGCGCTGGCACGCCGACTGCCGGACGGGGCGGCACGCGGACTGCCGGCGGGCGCCGCTGGTCGGGTACCCGATCCGGATGCTCCGGGTGCGGCGCGGCGGGACCTGCCGACGGTGCCGGACTGGCTGCTGGCCGGGCTGGCCCTGGTGGTCTGCCTCTATCCGGTGCTGCCGCTGGCGATCGGCGACGCCGGCGGCGGTTACGACGCCTTCCTCGACCGGCAGGGCCTGCTCGCCCCGGTCGACGTGGTGATGGGCGCGCTGCTGCTGGTCCTGCTGGTCGAGGCGTGCCGACGCACCACCGGTTGGATCCTGCCGGTGGTCTGCCTGCTCTTCCTCGGCTACGGCTACTACGGCGGGCTGCTGCCGCAGAGCTGGGCGATCGCGCACGCCGGCCTCGACTTCGGACAGATCGTCGACGCGCTCTACAACTCCGGCAGCGGCTTCTACGGCACCCCGCTGGACGTCGCCGCCACCTACATCGTGCTGTTCACGATCTACGGCGCGGTGCTCGACCTCTCCGGCGCGGGCCGGTTCTTCGTCGACCTGTCGGTGGCCGCGTTCCGGCGCTCCCGCAGCGCCGCCGGCCGGACCGCCGTCGCCTCCGGCTTCCTGCTCGGCACCGTCTCCGGCTCCGGCACCGCGACGGCGGTGAGCGTCGGCGCGGTCACCTGGCCGATCCTGCGCCGCGCCGGCTACCCCGCCGAACACGCCGGCGGGATGCTGGCGGCGGCCGGGGTCGGCGCGATCCTCTCGCCGCCCACCCTGGGCGCGGCGGCCTTCATCGTCGCCGAGTACCTCGAGGTCTCCTACCTGACCGTGCTCGGCTGGGCGGTGATCCCGACCCTGCTCTACTACCTCGGCATCCTGCTCGCCGTCGAGATCGACGCCCGCCGGTTCAAGGTACGCCCGGTCGAGGTGGCCACCGAGTCCGCCTGGCCACTGCTGGCCCGGTTCGGCTACCACTTCTCCTCGCTGCTGGTCATCGTCGTGCTGCTTGCGGTCGGGCTGAGCGCCACCCGGGCGGTCGTCTACGCCACCGGGCTCGCGGTGCTGCTCAGCTTCCTCGACCGGCGGCACCGGCTGACCCCGGGGCGGCTCTACACCGCGCTCTCCGCCGGGGTCCGCGGGGTGCTCCCGGTCGCGGCGGTCTGCGGCGCGGCCGGCATCATCACCGCCACCACCACCAAGACCGGGCTCGGCGCCCAGTTCGCCTCGCTGCTGGTCCGGGCCGCCGAGGCGGTAACCGACAACCCCACGGTGGTACTCGCGCTCACCGTCCTCCTCGCCGCGGTGGCGCTCTCGCTGCTCGGGCTCGCCGTACCGGTCACCGCCTCGTTCATCATCGGCTGGGTGATCATCGGGCCGGCCCTGCTGGCGCTCGGCGTACCGGCCCCGGCCGCGGCGATGTTCGTCTTCTACTACTCGGTGCTCTCCGAGGTGACCCCGCCGACCGCACTGGCGGCGGTTGGCGCGGCGGCGATCACCGGCGGCCGGACCGTACCGACCATGTGGCAGGCGCTCAAGTACGCCCTGCCGGCCTTCCTCGCCCCGATCGCCTTCGTGCTGACCGGGCCGGGGGAGTATCTGCTCGGCCGCGGCTCACCGGTCGAGGTGCTCTGGGCCGGACTGGTCGGCTGTCTCGGCGTGGCGGCGCTGGCGGTGGCGACCGGCGGCTGGGTGCTCGGCGTCGGACCGGCCGGAACTGTCGAGCGGGTGCTCGGCGCCCTCGCCGGGCTGCTGCTGCTCTACCTGCACCCGGTGTCGATCGCGGTCGGCGCCGGGCTGGCCGTCGCCGCCGTGCTGACGGCACTCGCCCGCCGACGCCGGGACCGGGAACCCAGCGCCGGGGATGCCGGTCGGGCGGGCGGTGGCGTCAGCCTGGACAGCCCCGATATCGATTCGAGTGTGGGAGAGGATGCCAGATGAGGCGTACGAAGAGGATCCTGGCGGCGGTCGTCGCCACCGGGCTGGGCCTGACCGGGCTGGCCGGCTGCGGCGGCCGGCAGGACACGGCGAGTACCGACGCGGGTGGCGAGGTCAGCTGCGAGGTGGGTACGGAGACCCGGATCGGGATCGCCACCGGCAACGCGACAGGGGTCTACTTCGCGCTCGGGAACGCGTACGCCGAGCAGGTCTCCAACGCTCCGGGCAGCAGGGTGAAGGCGACCGCCGCCGAGACCGGTGCCTCGGTGCAGAACATCCAGCAGCTCGTCGCCGGCACGTACGCGGTGGCGTTCTCGCTCGCCGACACCGCCGCCGACGCGGTGCAGGGAACCGGCAGCTTCGACGGGCAGCGGCAGCCGGTGCAGGCGCTGGCCCGGATCCACACCAACTACACCCAGGTGATCGTGCGCAACGGTGCCGGGATCAGCTCGGTGGCCGACATGCGGGGCAAACGGGTCTCGACCGGGTCGCCGAAGTCGGGTACGGAGGTCATCGCGAACCGCCTGCTCCAGGCGGCCGGACTCGACCCGGCCAAGGACGTCCAGGCGCAGCGGCTGGACCTGGCCAAGACCGTGGACGGGATGAAGGACGGCTCGATCGACGCGCTGTTCTGGTCGGGTGGACTGCCCACCCCCGGCATCACCGATCTGCTCACCACCGCCAAGGGGCAGGTCGCCTTCCTGGACATCACGCCCCTGCTGGCCGAACTGAAGAAGATCAACCCGGTGTACGAGGAGGGCACGATCCCGGCCGCCACCTACGGCACACCGGCCGAGGTCAGGACCATCGTGGTGCCGAACGTCCTGCTGGTGAAGGACGACCTCGACGCCAACCTGGTCTGCGTGCTGACCAAGGCGCTCTTCGACCGGAAACCCCAGCTGGAGCAGGCCAACGCGGCGGCCAGGGAAATCAGTCTGGACACCGCCCGGAAGACCGACCCGGTACCCCTGCACCGCGGCGCCAGCAAGGCCCTGGACGACCTGAACGCCGCGAAGTAACCGGCCACCGCCGGAGCCACCCGTCCCGTTCGCCCCGCGCCGTCCCTCCCTACTTTCCAGGTTCCTAGGATGCTGTAGGAGGGGTGGCGCGGGCCGCGCTCCTGGCCTGCTGACCCGCCGGGCGGCCCCCCGAGTTGGCATCTGTTCGCGGGCTCGGCTAAAGTTCTCATCCGTCACCGGGAAACGCCGGAAGACAAGCGGACGTAGCGCAGTTGGTAGCGCATCACCTTGCCAAGGTGAGGGTCGCGGGTTCGAGTCCCGTCGTCCGCTCGGAGATGCCGCCACATGTCGGGGGCTACCTCGGTGGAGTGGCCGAGAGGCGAGGCAACGGCCTGCAAAGCCGTGTACACGGGTTCAAATCCCGTCTCCACCTCGGCTACAAGCGAGGGCGATTGGCGCAGTGGGAGCGCGCTTCCTTGACACGGAAGAGGTCACTGGTTCAAACCCAGTATCGCCCACCAGCTATATAAGCAGGTCAACGGCTCGTTACCAGATCATCGGTAACGGGTCGTTTTGTTACTGCTCCTTACGGTGGGAGCAAACTGGGAGCACATGATCATCTAGATGTGCCCACAGCGGTCCTCTGAACCCGAGCGATGGATGATGCCCACGGAGGGGGTCCCCCAGCCTGTGGTGGAGGCGTCGGACGAGGCGCAGCGCGACGACGCCGACCTCGAGCGCCGCTCGCGCTGCTCCAGTTCCTGGTTCGCCCCGCAGTACGCCGGTACCCGAATGCCGACCCTGCCCGGACGCAGGGCGCGGTCGAGGTCGGGCAGGCCCCCGACGATGGTCCACTGGCGGTGTGGAGCCCACGTGGCAGAGCGACGCTGGTACGGCCGCAGGCTCCTTGCCACCGCCGACGGCGTCCGGCAGATCGCGTTCGACGGTGCGGTGACGCCGTCGTTCGTGCAACCACTGTCCGTCTGGACATGGAGCCTGTTGCTGGTTGCCGCCCGGCTGCGCGGTTGGTCGCCGAACGCGCAGCCTTGGGCCGCCGACTTGGTGCTGGCGCACCGCGCGGCCCTCTGACGTGACTCCGCACAGCGGGCCACGCCGACGGGCCGGGGGCTGGGTGGGGTACCTCGATGAGGCTACGACGACCGGCTCACAACAACCCGGCGGTACACCAGCGGAACGGCCGCTGATTACGACTGCTACGCGCTTAACCTGGACGGCGAGGGAACGCCCTGCTCCGTCTCTCAGCATGGGGTGGCCGAACTTCAGCTGGTGTCGGTGCGCGCGGGCGTAGCAACCGGCCACGGTGTACGCCCGGTCGCGGGAATCCATGAGCTGCTGACCGACGCGCCGGGCGTGTTGTTGCCGGGTACTCACCGAACTTCGGTCTGTTGAACTCGATCCGACTGTCGGCTGCGGTACAACCGCTGATGGTGGCCCGGCTCGCCGCCTTCATCCCGGCTCGACGGTTGCGAGGTCTGGTAGCACAGCCGTCCTGCCGCAGGAACATCCTGTACGTGACCGAACACGCGGCCCGCGCCACCACTGCACTTGACGACCCGTCCACGACGGCGGCGACCTCCGATCAAATCTCACACCGGCTGACGCCCACGACGCTGCCAACGCGGAAAATCGATCACCGTGCCATGATCAAAATCGGTACGCCCGCATGCTGCCCTACCTCGGTGACCAGCGGCCCGAGCCGTCGCGCTCCGTGAGTGGTTCCCATAGCGATCGATGTCCGGATCTGCCGATGAGCGAGTGTGCAATAGGCTGCGGCGGCGTGGTGAACGCCGGATGACCGACCAGGGCGAGGCCACCCTACTTCGGCCGGGTCATGTTCTACCGGGCTGGCCGCTGGTTTGCGTCGACGGCGGCGCGGTAGGGGCGGAAGAAGTCGCGCAGTTCCCGCGCGTACAGCTCGGGCTCCTCGAACGGGGCGAAGTGGCCGCCCCGGGGCATCTTGGTGACCCGCACGACGTTCGCGAACCGTTCGAGCCAGCGGCGCGGCGGATGCAGCGTGTCACCAGGGAACAGCGCGAAACCGGACGGCACCTCGACCCGGCGCGCGTGCTGCTCGATCGGGATGGCGGCGTTGGCCGCGTACATGCGCATCGACGAGCCGATGGTCCCGGTCAGCCAGTAGCGGGTGAGCAGCCCGCAGATCTCGTCCCGGGTGAAGCTGCGCTCGACGTCGCCGCCGCAGTCGCTCCACGAGCGCAGCTTCTCGACGGTCCAGGCGGCCAAACCAGCCGGCGAGTCGGTCAGCCCGACGGCCGCGGTCTGCGGTTTGGTGCGGTGCAGATCGGCGTACGCGCCCTCGGCGGCCTTCCACTCGGCTGCAGTGTCCAGGTACGCGCGTTCCTCAGGCGTGTAGTCCGCCCCGACGTCGACCGGGAGGCTGGCCTCCATGCGGTGCACGGCCACCACCCGGTCGGCGTGGTCGAGGGCGAGGTAGCGGCTGACCGAGCTGCCGATGTCGCCGCCGGCCACCCCGAACGTCGGGTAGCCGGCCACGGTCATCAGCTCGGCGAACAGCCCGGCCACCGCGACGGAGTCCAGCGGCGCGCCGGCCGGGCGGTCCGAGTGCCCGAACCCCGGCATGTCCGGCACGACTACGTCGAACGCATCGGCCGGGTCACCACCGTGCGCCCCGGGATCGGTCAGCAGCGGCAGCACCTTCTCGTAGCGCCAGGAAGAGTCCGGCCAGCCGTGGCAGAGGATCAGCGGCAACGCAGGTCCACCCGGCGCGACGGCCCGGGCATGCAAGAACGCTATGCCCAGCCCGTGGACGGTGGACCGGAAGCGCGGCAACCGGGCCAGCGCCTCCTCCTGGGCCGGCCAGTCGAACTCCTCGGCCCAGTATCCGACGAGATCCCGCAGGTAGCTGAGATCGACCCCCAATGACCAGCCGGCGGCCTCAGGTGCGTCCGACCAGCGGGTCGCGCGCAGACGGGCCCGCAGGTCGGCCAGATCGGCCCCGCTGGCGTGCAGCCGGAACGACTCAAGCATGATCGAGTCCTACCCCCGCCGCCCGGAATCATGCCCGGACCGGCCGTAGCCGCCCAGAGGCCACTCGAGGCGTAGGTCGATGTTCCCGGTACCGACGACCGCATCTGCGCCGTCAGCCACGAGCACGGCAGTGGTTCCCGAGCTCCGGGCGACCACCACGTGGCTAGGCCATCAGTCACGTACTCCGCGCCGGCGAAGCGGTAGGTCGCTGGCCAAGTCCGCTGGCCGACGGAGATGATTGTCCGACCAGCCTTGCGGATTCAAGGACACGCGCACATTCTGCCCTCGTGCGGACCTCGAATCGAAGACCAGCATGTGCACGGATCTGCCGCTTTTCGCGCGTCGCCGGGTCGAGGGTGTCACCGTCTGTGATCTGCGTCGGGCGTCGTCGGCGTCCGAGCTGCCGAAGGGTCGGGTGAACCGTCCCGGGTTCTGTGGAGACCTCAGCTGTTGGCTCCAACCACCTCGCGGGGCTGGGGTTGAGCGTGGAACGTCGATTCGTATTCGGCCGGTGGGACGTGCCCGATGGCGGAGTGCAGGCGCTGGTTGTTGTACCAGTCGACCACTCGGCGGTGGCGAGTTCGACCTGGGCGAGGCTGCGCCACGGACCTCGGGGTTCGATCAGTTCGGTCTTGTAGAGGCCGATGCTGGATTCCATCAACGCGTTGTCCAGGGCGTCACCGACGCTGCCGATCGAGGCGTCGATACCGGCATCGAGCAGGTGGGTGGTGAACCGGAACGACGTGTACTGCTTAGGTTCAAGAGGTCGTTGCAACACTGGCTACTTGGGCTGATTCTAGGTATGCGGCCAGGGCTTCTGCGGGAGTCTTCCACTCCAGCGTTTTGCGGGGGCGGTTGTTGAGGGCGGCGGCGATGGCGTCGAGGTCGCTGACGGTGTGTCGTGATAGGTCTGTGCCCTTCGGGAAGTACTGGCGTAGCAGTCCGTTGGTGTTCTCGTTGGTGCCGCGCTGCCAGGGGCTGTGCGGGTCGCAGAAGTAGATGTCGAGGCCGGTGTCCAGTAGCAGTTGGAGGTGTTGAGCCATCTCGGCGCCCTGGTCCCAGGTCAGCGAGCGTCGTAGCTGCTCGGGCAGGGTGGTGATCTGTTCCGCGATCGCGTCGCGGACCGCTGCGGCGCCGTGCCCGGCCAGCGGTGGGCCGTTCTTCACCGTGGGCTGCTGGCCGTGTCCTTCCATGCGGGGCAGGTGCAGCAGCATGGTGAACCGGGTGGTGCGCTCGACCAGCGTGCCGATCGCGGACCGTTCGAGTCCGATGATCAGGTCACCTTCCCAGTGCCCGGGTACTGCCCGGTCGGCGACCTCAGGAGGCCGTTGGCTGATCATCACCTCCGGACTGACGAAGTGCTTGCCGCGGCGGCGGGTGCGCGCCTGCGGCACCCGTAACGCGCGGCCGGTCCGCAGACACGCCGTCAACTCCCGGCGCAACGCGCCTCGACCTTGGACGTAGAGTGCCTGGTAGATCGCCTCGTGCGAAATCCGCATCGACTCATCATCCGGGAAGTCCAACCGCAGCCGCCTGCTGATCTGCTCCGGACTCCACGCCATGCCCCACCGCCGATCCGCGCGCCGCCCATGCCGGCGCCCTTCTCACGGGACGTTCGGACCCGGGATCGGTCGGCCCTCGCCGTCGGTTATCGCGCCGGCGAGCCGGTCTTGCACGTAGTCACGCAGCCGCTCATTCGCTGCGAGCTTGGCGCTCTTCGGACGTCGGTCACGGCGCTCGGCATGCCACTGCGCCGTCACGGCCCGATAGTCGATGCGACCGCCCCGCGTCGCGGCGTTGCGGCGCAGGTCCCGCGAGATGGTCGACGCATCACGACCTACCGCCTGGCCGATCTCTCGCACGCCTTTACCCTCCGCTTTGAGTAGGGCGATCTCCTCACGCTCAGCGAAGGACAGATACCGGCCCGACAACGGAGCAAGCGACAAAGGCGACATACCGCCACCCTGACGGAACCACCGAAAGCCCACCGGCTGCGACACACCACACGCCGCCGCGGCCTCCTCGCTCGACAGACCCTCAGCAATCCGCCGCCACTCCAGGTAGGCGGTGTCACGCAGGCTGTCCTCGTGTTGGGTCCCGCCGGTCTCCCGTTGCAGCGCCGCAGCGAGCCGGGCCCGGATCGCGCGCTCGAGCATGGCGGTCACGGTGACCGGTGGTAGATTTTGGTGCCCACGTCGCTGACGAACGAGCACAGTAGAGTGAGTAGCAGCGGGTTCTCTGACAGCAGCCGGAGGTCCGTGTTGCCGTCGATCAGCCCGGTTAGCCAACGCGTGTCGTTCGCATCGAGCCCGAACCGCCGGACCAGAGCGCGCTGGCTGCCGACCGGGAGTGGCAGGACGTCAACGAGCGGCCAGATACGTCGCGCGTCGGCTCCGGCGAAGTCGCGCGCGGCGATGACCGCATGCAGGTTCGGCGCGGTCTCGACGAGACTGCGGATCGCGTTGAGGTGCCGCTCGATAACCGGTTTCACATTCTCGGCCCCGGCGAGCTCCGGCAACTCGTCGAAGGCGTCGAACAGGAAGATCCACCGGATGTGGTCGCGTCTCTCCTGCAGGAATTCCATGACCTTGCCACGCAGGAACCGGTCGTCGCGTCCCAGTAGTTCGGCGATATGCTCGCGGTAGGTATCGGCGTCGATCGGGCGGTTCGTGGCCGCGAACCGGCTCAGGTCGACGTAGACGGGCAGCACGACACCGCCGTGTGCGCGCTTCTCCCGTGGCATCCTGGTACAGCCCCATCGCCGCAACGCCGTCGTCTTGCCCGAGCCGGTCTGACCCTGCAACAACACCACGGACGCAGTCGGGTCGTCGAGTGCACGCCCCAGCAGCCGTAGCAGGCTGCCGGTGCGCTCCTTCCCACGGTTGCGGAGCCGGCCATGCCCTCGCACGATGTAGTCGCGGCCGACGATCCCGTGCCGGACAGTCAACAGCGCATCGGCCGACCGGGTGATCCGCACGACGTCCTGGTCGCGGAGCTTGCGTGGGATACGCAGCAGCCGGAACAGACCAACGGCCACGGACGCCACCGCGAAAGGGAAAAGCCCATAGCGCGGTTTTCGATTTTGCTGCGGCTTGCGCGATTACCTGGGGCGCCGGATCAGCACATGCCGAACGACCGCTGCGCTGTCGGCGCTCCTTGAGTAGCAGGCCATTGACGCTCTGGAAGATCGGCTACCCGACCTGTACCGTTCGGAAACTCGGCCGTGGGCGCTGACGTGCGACTTTGTCCGCCGTGGGATCGACGAATGGTGTCATGTTGTCGGTCATGGTCATGTCGTTTGGCTGCCTGGTTCTTCGTCAGACACTGCGGTTGGTCATCCTGTTGGTCCGTGGCGGGCACGGCAACGCGGTTGGGGTGCTTGTGCTGCGGCACCAGGTCGCGATACTGCGTCGGCAGGTGCGCCGTCCGGATCTGGAACCGGCCGACCGGGCGGTGCTGGCCGGCCTGTCGAGGCTGCTGCCGCGGGCGCGGTGGCCGGCGTTCTTCGTCACCCCGGCCACGTTGTTGCGCTGGCACCGCAGTCTGATCGCGCGGCGGTGGACCTACCCGAGACGGCGGCGGGGTCGCCCACCTGTCACGGCGGAGGTGCGCCAGTTGGTGCTGCGGCTGGCCCGGGACAACCCCGCCTGGGGATGCCGGCGCATTCAGGGCGAGTTGGCCAACCTGGACTAGCGGTTGGCGGCGAGCTGTAGGGTGCCAAAACCAGATTTCTGTTTGCTGACCTGCGAGTTCGTGGATCCGTTAAGCGGCCCGGTGGTACTCGTTGATGACCCCGCCGAGCCGTCGTCGGCGTCGGACGACGCCGTCGATCGGTATCACGGTGCCCGGCTCACGGTTGGGTGGTACCTGTCCGCGCCCTTGGTGCGGACGGTGATCGTTGAAGTGTCGGATGTACTCGGTCAGTACCACCCTGGCATGTCGCTCACCGTAGAGCAGGACGTAGTCGGTGTACTCCTCACGCATGCTGCGACCCCACCGCTCCACGAAACAGTTCGCCCTCGGCGTGCGCGGCGGCGTCTTCACCACCTGTACGCCCTCGTCGGCGAGTACGGCGTCGAACGATGCGCCGTACTTGGTGTCGCGGTCGCAGATCAGAAACCGGAAGTCGTTGGCCCGTTCGCCGAGGTTCATGAGCAGGTTGCGGGCCTGCTGGGTCGCCCACGCCTGGGTCGGGCGGTCGGTCACGCCGAGCAAGTGGACCCGTCGGGTGGCGATCTCCATGACGACCAGTACGTACAGCGGCGCAGCGACACGGTATCGACGTGGAAGAAGTCGGCGGCCAGCAGTCCGGTGGCCTGGGTACGCAGGAATGTCCGCCAGGGGAGGTGTCGGTGTCGCGGGGTGCGGGGCCGAGGTGGCCACCGGTGAGGATTCGGCGGATGGTGCCGAGGCCGACGTGGTAGCCCAGTCCGAGCAATTCGCCCTGGATTCTGTTATGTCCCCAGCGGGGGTTGTCCCGGGCCATCCGGTAGATGAGGCCGCGGATCTCGTCGCTGACGGGCGGTCGGCCGCCACGGTGGGGGTAGGTCCAGCGGCATTGGACCAGCCGGCGGTGCCAGGCCAGCAGGGTCGCCGGGGTCACGATCCGGTGGGCGCGGACCGCGTGGGGCAGCCGCCGGGCCAGCGCAGACAGGATCGCCCGGTCTGGTCAGGACAGTCTTGGTCGGCCGTGGACCTGACGGCGTAGCACCGCGACCTCATGGCGAAGGGCCAGCAGTTCCGCGAGCACGACGTTGTCGCTATAGGCCGCGCGCAGCAGGGCGTCGAACCTGCGAATCGCGACCAGATAGATCAATCGAAACACCATGACCAGGAAGATGCCTCAAACTCACGAAGCCCAGCTCACAGCAGGTGCGACAGGTAATGGCACCGTACAGGGCGCTCCCAACGGCGCCGAAGCGCGCCCAACCCATCTGAGCTGCTCTAATCCGCCCCGCACCTACCAGGGGCACTTGTATCCCTGCTGGTCAGAGGATTGCGGGTCGTTCCTTGACACAACTGCTCACAACGGCGCTGAACAGACCTCAACCGCTGTCTATCGTCCCTGACAGAGCGAGGTGCGGGGGAGTCGTGGGTAACGAGCGGTTGACCTGCTGAACGTTTCATCGGGAGCAGATGTGGGAGCAGCCGTCGAGATGATCTCCGACGCCTTCGATTCGAAGGTGCAGATCAGGGTGGTCGTTTGATCAAGGCTCTGGTCAGGCGCAACGGAGAGGCATGACTCTTTCCGAGACTCGGTAGAGGTCACCGCCCGGCTCGTGCCGCAGCGGTGACCTCTTCCCAGAGTCGGAAGTGGTCAAGCTCGCCTACGTTTAGCAGTGTGTCTCGCAAACACCGTTGGCAAACAGGCATGGGAGCTGGTGTGACAGGTCAGAGTCTTCTTCAGAGTCCCGATTCCCGGTAGCGCTGGCCGAACTCGTCACTGAGCTTGTGTAGTTCTACCGGGCCACGTCGGGCGGGCCATGCGGCGATGTAGTGCTCCTCCACCACGGTGAGTGGGTCGAGATTGCGGGCGTCGTCGCGGTGGCGCGCGTGGAACCGGATGCGGTAGTGGCCGGGGCCGCCGGCTGAGACCGGAGGTAGTCCGTTGACGGGCTTCGCCGGCCATCCGAGAACGAGGGCTCTTCCCTGCTGGCTGGTATAGCTCACCTCCACGATTTCATCCCAGCCGGCGGCCGCCATAGGTGGTGCGGCGTCGAGCAGGTCGACGGTGAGATTGATCATCCCGGTGTTGGCGCCGGTCAGGATCTGGATGCCGCCGCCCTCGGCGAGATAGACAAGACCGTTGGGATCTCCGAGGTACGGCGGATACGGGTCTTGGCCTTCCTCGCTGAGGTAGTACTGGTGCTTGTAGGCGTACACAGATCCGTGATGCCGGGCCATAGTGTCCTTGTCAGTAGTGACTGTTTGCGTATGGGTCGACGTAGAAGCCCTCGCCGCTGAGCACCCGCAGATTTTGGATGAAGCTGCTGAACTTGCCACCCTGGGCGCGTTGCTCGCTGGACGGGACCGACGCGGTGCTGGAATTCGACCCGCCCTGGGTGGTGTGCGCGAACGGGTATTCGTCGCACTCCTCGCCTGGTCGCGCGGGAGTGAAGGAGGCGCAGGCGGCCGCGCGGCGCTGGATTGACCGTGCGTCGTCCTCATCGTAGGTCAACGTACTCTGATTTGGGCGTCCGGGCTTGCCCGCCGACTGAGCGGAGATCACGTGCTGGGTGATGGACCCGAGGCCGGCGTGCGACAGGGTAGGGACGTGGAACCCGGTGACGCACCCAGCGGTCGTGCGGTACGGGACCCGGTCGCAGCGCACATCACCGCTGGAGTAGGTCATCGGCCAGCCGTCGTCGCCCACAGCGTCCTCGTGGTCGACCCAGAACTCGTAGGTGATGCGCGACAGCGCGATCTGTCCGTCACCGACGTTCGAGTCGTAGGAATTGCCGAGTTCTACCGACTCTTCGTAGTCCCAGGGAATCCAATCGCTGTCCAGTTCCCGACTGCAGCCGGTCGCGCAGTAGGAAATCATTCGGGCTGTCATCTCGTCGTCATTTTCCATGACGCCGTACGACTCGCCGCGCCGTATGGAGATCTCCTCAGTGAACCGGAGGCTGTCCCGATTCGCCCGGATCAGGTGCCCCAGCGTGAACTCGGTCCGGCCGATCTGCGCGCCGGTGACCACGTCGACCATCGACACGTAGTTCTCGATGATGACGCAGTGCTCGAAGCGGTTCCAGCGCCAGGTGTTCGTCGTTCCCGTGCACCAGTCCGGAACGGCGGCGAGGCTGACACTCGGCCCAGTGGTTGACTTCGTCGACGTTCCCACACAGAGAGTGCGCATGACGCCCTGGGCACGCAGGTCGGTGAGTCGGCCCTGGATGCTCGCGCAGCTGGGGGTCGGTGTGGATCCGGGTGCTGCCGGAGGTGTCAACATCCCGCCAGGGGCAGGGGCAGGGGCAGGGGCGCTAGCGCGGGCAGGGTTGGCGGATGCGACTGGTGACCACGATGCCGCCCCGATGGTGAGGAGCATCGCCACCGTCGCGGCGAGGCCGTGTCGCTTCCAGGCTGGTGCCACAAGTCCTCCTTGTGATTGCTCACATTGAGGCAGCGGTTACGTGCTAGCTCCACGTAATCGCTCACCTACTTTGTGTCAGCTTATAGGTGAGCATAGATTGGTCGAAAGGATCGTCCTGTATGATGCATTTCACACGCATGCATCCATTGCCGGACCCGTTGATCCCCTCCCGTCGGCTTCACGTCGGCAGTCGGCCTGGTCGGTTCCGTACCAGTAGCAGCGGCGCAGCACCGTCCACTGGGCGGCGGTCAGGTCGAACCGCCTCGTCACCGCTAGGGTGTCTACGAGGTCTCCGGTGTCAAGTTCTGCTTGCTCGCTGAACCATCTACCGGAGACCTCGCTGCATCGCGATCCACCGACACGCGAAAGCATGCCCCGGGCCTGGAAGGCCGGGCCGCTCCTCACGCCAACTCAAGCCCTGGCACCGACTTCGATACACGCCTGTGCCATCCGATTACGACGCGGAAAGGGTTCACCGGCTGATCAACGAGTATGAGCAGGCCGCGTAGCCGGGACCCGAGTTGTCGAACAGCAGGGGCTACTCCGTGCCTGGACTCCGGACGCCCCGCATGGAAGGTCTCGAAGGTTCGGACTCTGATGAGTGGGCGACGCGCGAGAGTACTGCTGGCTGCGTTTCTGCTCCTCGGCACCGTGACCCGGGTGCGGTCCGGAACGCCGGCCGACGGTCGCGCTGCACCGCACTGGTGACGTCCTGGAAGTCGTGGTCTACCTCTGCCGGTACGACGAGATTGCCCGGTTGTCGGTATACGACAGCGACAGCGGCGCCACCTGGGCGGTGGTGCCGCCGTCCATGCCGTCCTACCGCAGACGGGTGAGGTGGTGACGTACCCGGTGTTCACCACCCCGGCCGGGTGGGAGATAGAGGAGTCGACGTTGGTCGAACTGCTCCCGGACCGCCGCTACGAACCCGCCCCGGCAATCGGTTGCCGGCCTGGAATCGTCCTGCCCGCCACGCCGCACCTGACGCCGGCCGCACACGATCACCGGCAGATCCGGATACTGACTGGCGGGTGGACGTGGGCTGAGCTGCGCTGGGGTGTGATCGTGTTCAGTACGCGGTGAGTTCCCATGGGTGGACCAGGTCAGTGTTCGGCAGGGCGGTGTGGCCGAGCATGCTGCTGTATGACAGGCCGCGGCGTGGTGGGCGGCGTGCTGTGACGGTTCGGGTGCCGAGTTGGCGGGCGGTCTCGGCGAGGACGATGCCGGTGACGAGGCGGTAGCGGCCGGGTTCGCCCGGCACGGTGACGCGGGCGAACTCGGCGTCCGGCGGTGGTTCCCAGCCGTCGCCGTCTGGGATGACGAGCACGGTGCTGCTGCCGGTCAGCTTGGCGTGGTGCAGGGGCGGCCCGTCGACGTCCGGTGCGCAGACGATGACCCGGCTGCCGGCCCGCGACGACCAGGCGTCGCCGGCGGGTACGACGCGCAGCGGGTTGCGGTGGCTGCGCGCGGCGGCTCGGGCCTCGGCGCGGATCGGACGCGGCGTGCCGAACCACACCTTCTCGCGGTCGTCGGCCATGACGGTCTGCCAGCCGAACGCGGCCGCCGAACGCAGTGAACTGCCGGCCTCGACGTGGTCGCGTGGTGCGGCGAGCAACAGGGTCGGGCGGTGCGACTCCGGGCGCGGGGCGCGTGCCTGGCGGCGGCCGTGCGCGTCGAGCAGGTAGTAGAGGGCGACGGCGGCCGCGGTGGCCACGTTGAGGGTGTTCACGCCGCGTCCCGGCATCGGGATCTGCACCGTTCTCGCCGCGGCGCGCAGGACGTCCGGCCGGATGCCGCGGCGCTCGTTGCCGACCACGATGGACGCCCTCCCGCGCAGCGGCCCAGCACGGTACACCGACTCCGCCCCTGGTGTGTTATCCACGGCGATGAGCGGGTCCGCGCCGCCGAGCAGCGCGGCGGTGGTCACGGTGGACAGGTCCGGAAGGTGCGCGGCGAGGCCGCGGCTGTCGCGGAAACCGCAAGGTACCGCAAACATCCGCGCGGCCTCGGCAAGCGCCTCCGCGTTGGCGGGGTTCTCCACGCCGTCACCGACCAGCCGGGCAGGCGGGCTCATCGCTGCGTTGACCAGGCGTGCCGCGCTCGCATCGCGTACGCGTCCGCGCGGCGTTCGTGGTCCACGGTGCGCATGACGCGGGTGCGCCGCTTGTGAGCCGCGTGCTGAATCATGTGGTGGCCGATCTCGTGCATGAGGCCGTCGAAGAGCATGAAGTCGCGCAGCGTGGTATCGGGCCAGTCGACCCGGGTGCCGGCGTGACCGGTCGCGACCCGGGCACCCGCGCGCTGCAGGCGCGCCATCGCCGCATCGGTGAGCCGGCCGGACAATTCCCACGGCGTCGCGGGCTGCTCGAACAGCAGCACGATCCCCGGAACGCGCAGCGCCGCGACGGCCATACCGGTGCCGGCCGCCGGTTGCTGCCGCAGCTCGATACCGCGAAGGCCGTACGCCGCAGCCGGCCCGAAGAAGGTCAGGACCCGAACGACATCGGCCGGACCGGCCGGATGTACGAACCCACGGCGGGGCGGGCAGACCCGTACGGGCACGGATGCACCAGCCCGGCGAGCGGCACGTATCGGGTACGGGTCGGTATGCAGACTACGGCTCAACAGCACTCACCAGAACTGGATAGCAGTCCGACCGCACCGCACACCACCGATTTCCGTCAGCCCCACACCTGCCAACGCCCGCGCCATCGAGACCTGGCCCATCCCGGCACGTTCTCCCTACCCCCAAGCGGCAGCTACCGCGCGACGTCGCCATATCAGGCTGCCGACGACGCGGACGACGATCACCCACTACCACCAGCGACGACCGGTCAGCGCGCACGACGCGGCATGAGCGCGCATCGCCGTGAAGTCTTGCGGACGCCTGGAGGTACGACGATGTTGGTGCTGTCTCGGCGTAGGTAGGTTACCGAGGTGACTGTGTACGATATCGCCGCCAGGCTGCCTTCCATCGGCATGCTGCGGGACCGCTGCAAGGCACTCGCCGTGCTGGAGTGCATCCTCGATGGCGGTGGGTCCTACTACGCCTACACCCGCGCGTGGGGTGACGACGAGGCGGCGCTGATGAGCAACGACAGCGGCGATGAGTGGGCAGTCGTGTTCACCGCCGAGGGTGCGTTCATCCGTGTGTTCGACCACGAGTCGCCGATGACGCCCTTTCGCGGTCCGGACCGCGAGCTGTGGCCTGGGCTGCTCAAGGGCATTCCGTTGGTGTTCCGTCAGCACATCGAGGAACCAGCGTTCGGCGACGGGGAGGGACAGTTCCTCGCCACCGCCGTACTGTGGCGGCTCGCCGGTGACGACCGCTGGTACGCCGGCGAAGGCATCATTTTTCCACCGCTTGAGGGGCCGTACGACGGCGATGCCCCAGACGGTTCTGGGCTGCTCAAGATCCTGCTCGACGACATCGTCGACCGGTACGTCACGTTCGCCGAGGACTACTACGAGATCGAACTGGATCCGGCGGCGGTCGAGCACGTCGTCGCGCACCGCCCGCTCACCGACGTCGTGGTACAGGCACTCAACCCAGAGACAACCGTTGCCAGGCTGGAAGAGGACATCGCTGCGATTGGGTATCCGATGGCGGCGGTGTGACGTCCGGCCCGTCTGGACCGTCTCCTCAGTACCGGTGGGACAGCATCGGAAGCTGAGGACCCGGTAGGCCACGGCCTGTGACACGCTCTCGGCGGCATAGGAGTGAACCCGGTCTTGTTTGTCCCATGCCGCGGGCTGTCCGGTGCGGTACTGTTCCGGAAAAATCCTCGTAGGAGGGGTAATGTCCTGGTATTCTGTACGGTGTGTCTTCGAATGGGAGGCGGGCACTTATGAAGAACGAATAACGTTGTGGGAAGCGAGCTCGTTCGAAGTAGCTTTACAGTTAGCTGAAGATGAGGCTATTGAATATGCGGAAGACGTCGACACGCTTCGTTACCTGGGCCTTGCTCAATGCTATTTGATCGGTGATGGGCAACCGCAATCAGGTGACGAGGTCTATTCGCTGCTCCGTGATAGCGGGCTTTCCCCGAACCAATACATCACATCTTTTTTCGATACCGGCCGAGAACGTCAAGGGTAGGCTTGTGCCGTTCCGAAATCGGCCGTAGGCTGACGTGCGGTTTTGGTTTGCCAGGGGATCGATGAGTGGCGTGTAGTGTGCCAGAACGAGCACGACGGATTGATCAAATCTTTGAAGATCGTGTCAAGCTGCTGGGTGGTACTCGTTGATCATTTGATCGTCGTCTGGGTCGGGCAGCGCTGGTTGATCTACTTTCCGGACCGTGCGATACCGTCGGCGGCGGGCACCGTGGGTTCATCTTGCGCAGTGCGGACGGGCGGGACCTGGATGCGCACCGGTCCGACCTCGGTCTGGACGGTCTTCGCTCCGTGACCGTTGCGGATGTTCGTCCGCCGACCGGTCGCCTCATCGACACCGGCCTCGTCGAGATGAGCACCGAGCTCGGCGTCCAGTGCCGATTCCAGGACACTGCGGGTGATCCCGCGAGGAGTCCACCGGGCCCGACCAGAGACACCCCGTCGGCCTTGGCCCGCTCCACCAATTGCTGGGCGAACTCCATTTCCGCCGCCGTCGGCTGCGGTAGGTGAGCAACGTTCTTCTTGTCTGCCATGACGTGGTCCTTCCCGGACAGGATCAACGTCCTGTCCAAGACCACACCCAGGTCAAACACGGAAATCTACGCAGTCCCGGTTATGATCAGAGGCCCTAGCTAGTGGGTTGTACGTATTCGGCAAGTAGGCCGATGAGAGGGTTGGGGAGAGAGCCGATGGCTGCGAGGTCGAAGGATTCACGGGTCGCCGAAATCGAGGCTGTCCATCGGCGCATGACGAGTGGCGACCTTGCCGCTCGTGCCGAGATGCAGCGACGCCTTCCGGAACTGCTGACCCTGGCTGACGAAGGCGATGCACGCACAAGCGCTGGCTGGAGGCCTGTTCGCCGAACAGCTCAAGCGTCCGGCAGAGGCGCGCCGCTATTTTGAGATGGCGGCGGAGCAAGGGATACTGCCGGGCGTAGAGGCCTTGGCTTCATGCTCCTCGGCAGTGGTGAGAAACGTGAAATTGACCGGGCGGTGACCCTCTTGACGTCTGCGGCGCAGGATGGGGACGGGTTCGCCGCCTACAATCTCGGCGTGCTGTTCCGCAAGGGAGAACTTGTGGAGGCGGATGAGGCCCGGGCCAGGGCGATGTTTCAGCTGGCAGGTGGGTTGGGGTTGGGGGCGGGTGCGGCGGTGTTTGCCGGCTACCTTGCCGCCGACGGCTCCCATGAGCAAGGCCCGAGATTGGAATCTCCGGGGCGCGGAGGCGGGTTCGGTTCCGGCCATGCATGCTCTAGCTTCATCATTTCGAGACGGCATTGGTGGACCGGTGGATCGGGTGCAGGCGGTTCGTTGGTATCTCCGCATGCTGGACAGAGGTGACACGCGCGGGGTAGATGAAGCCGTTCGTACTGCATCGCTGATGTCTGCTGACCAGATCCGGGAAGCAGCGCGCCTAGGTGGGCGGGCAGAGGATGCTCGAGCCCTGATTGAACGCGCTCCAGCACAGATGCTGATCAACGCTAGAGCGTCTCCGATGTCCAGATAGGACACTGGTGCTGGGCTGAAGATCGCGCTGTTGGGGAGCAGATTGGGAGCAGCGAGGCGCTTCCAAACACGCTGAACGGCGTTCAATCCGGGTGAACTGCGCTAATCGTCGCCCGAGCCGCACAGGGTGGTTGTGTTCGTGCTGGTCAAAGGGTTGTGAATCGTTCCTTGACACGGAAGAGGTCACTGGTTCAAACCCAGCTGTTGATTTCGATCTTGTCGAGCGCGAGGTCGCAGAGGGCTGCGCGTGCACGCAGCGGCCCGCCGACGAACCCGCGCCCTCGGCCAACGACCTGGACGCCGCTTTAACAGTCGTCTCAGGATCGCTCAGTATGAAGTAGGCATCGCCGGGCGACGCGGGTCTCGGCCTCGTCGGCATGGCCGAACGCGCCGCGCCGCACGGCGGCACGGTCGGCGCCGGCCCCGTACCGAACGGCCGCGACCCTGAAAGGCAAGCCATTCATGATCTCTGTACTCGTGGCGGACGCCCAGCCGCTGCAGCGCTTCGGCTTTCGCATGCTGCTGGAGAACACCCCCGACACCGAGATCGTCGGCGAGGCCGAGAACGGCGCCGAGGCCGTCCGTCGGATCACCGAGCTGCGTCCCGACGTGGTGCTGATGGACATCCGCATGCCGGGCGTCGACGGGATCGAGGCCACCCGGCGCATCGTCGCTGCCGGTGGGCGTTCGCGGGTCCTGGTGCTGACGACGTTCGACTCGGACCGGTACGCGTTCGCCGCGCTGCGGGCCGGGGCGAGCGGCTTCCTGCTCAAGGACATCCGCCCGGAGGAACTGCTCGCCGGCATCCGGGCCGTCGCCGCCGGGGACCCGGTGATCGCGCCGGCGCTGACTCGGCGGCTGCTCGACGCGTTCGCCGACCAGCTCGACGATGACCTCTGCGGGCCCGTGCGGGAGGATCCCCGGCTGGAATTCCTGACCGACCGCGAGCGCGAGGTCCTCGTCGCCATCGGCCACGGCCTCACCAACGCCGAGATCGCGCAACGGTTCACGCTGTCGGAGTCGACGGTGAAGACCCACGTCGGGCGGGTCCTCGCCAAAATCGGCGCACGGGACCGGATCCAGGCCGTCATCCTCGCCTACAACCTGAGACTCACCCGGCCGGTCTAGCACTTCATCTCGCGGGTCCGTCGAGGGCGCGACCGTAGTTCCCAGCCGCTCCGCCGCCGGGTCCACCCACGTTACCGCCCGTCCAGTGCGGACGTGTGTGAGCTCAGCGCCGCCATTCGGCTCGTCGACCTCGGTGAGCTCACACACGTTCGACGCCTCGTCAGGACTTGCGGGGGGAGACCACCATGATGCCGATGCACATCTCGTCGCCGGTGCCGTCGCCCCACACAACGTAGCGCGGCGGCAGCTTCTTCAGCTGCGGCACTCGTTTGCGCAGCCCCGCGTCGTGCGTACACGTCACCCGCAGCGTGTCCCCCGGACCGACCTCCACCGGCGACGGCAGCTTCATCAGCCGCTGGTTGTCGAAGTCGAACTGCGGCACGTCCAGCACGACCTTGGCCTTCGGTGTGCCCGGGTTGAGTTCGACCTTCAAGGCCCGCCCGAGCATGTGCATGTGGCCGAAACCGGCGAACAGCGTCGTCGGCTCCTCCACCTCGTGATCGCAGGACTGGGTGTCACCGGGCTTCGGCACGCCGTCCGGGTTGCACTCCTCCACCTGACGGTCCGCCATCTCGCCGACCTCCGGCCCGAACCGCTTCGTCACGTCCGCGATCGAGGCCGCCCGGTCACAGAGCGGACCCGACTCCTCGGCGGCGCAGGGCAGGTCGGTCGGCGCGTCGAGCGACCACGTCTCGAGTTCCCGGGTATGCGGCGTGCCGTCCGTCAGCCGCAGCCGCACCGCCGAGCGGTCCGACCCGGTCGGCTTGCCGTCGGTCGCGAGCAGGTTGTAGTGGATCTGCAGGACGACCAGGCTGCCCGGCTCCAACTTGTAGCCGGCGTCCTGGTCGAGCAGCGTCTCCGTGGCACCCGGCGCCCAGGTGTCCACCCACGCCGCGTCCCCCTCTTCCACCTCGGCGCCGGGCACGCCGGTCCCCCCGAAACACTGCCAGCCGAGCCCGGGGGTCTTCGCGTCCTGCTCGCGCACCGCGGCAGCGCCGCCCGGCGGCACCGCGTACACGATGGCGTGGTGCGCGATGGCGACGTTCTCCGGCGTGAACTGGGTCCCGGTCAGGAACGCCCCCTTGGTCAGGCCCGGATCGAGCACCTGGCACCGGTACTCGTCCGCGCCGCCCTCCGGCGGCGTGGGCGTGTAGGCCTCGGCCATCTTCAGGTCCAGGAACCGCTCGCCGGCGCGCAGCGGCTGCGGTGGAGCAGTCGACGACCCGCTCGCGTGCGCGCTGTGCGGGCCGGTCGCTGGGGGCGCCGAACCGTTGTCGGCGTCCGACCCGCAGGCGGCGACAGCAGCGAGCGCTGTCACAAGCGTCATGGCGCCCGCCGCGAGCTTCGACCGTGGACTGTCAGGTTTCCTCATAGCCCGAACGCTAGGACCGATTCCGTCATGTCTCGTCGTACCGCGGTCGTGATCCTCGGGAGGAGGTGGTACCGCGGTACCAGTCCCGGAGCGCCGTTCGACACCCGCACCTGAGCCGTGTCGCGTTGCTCGTCCGGTCCGACGGCTGTGTCGCCTGGGCCCTGCCAACCGGCCTGATCACCGGATTAACGCTCGTCTCAGATTCACTCGGTACGAAGTCGGCCTGAGACAAGCGATGCAACCCGTCAGGAGGCTATTGATGTCAGTCAACGCAGCGCCGCTCAGGGAAGCGCCGCCCGGTCGGTTGGCGGGCCGGTGGGTGCCGTGGTTGGTGATCGGGTTGTGGGTGGCGCTGGCGGCGGTCATGGTGCCGTTGAGCGGGAAGTTGAGCTCGGTCACCACCGACAGCGCCGTGGACACCCTGCCGGCCAGCGCCGAGTCGACCAAGGTGGCGGTGCTGGAGGACAGTCTCCCCGGCGGTGAGGACAACACGTTCGTCTTCGTGTACCACCGCGCCGGCAGCTTGACCGACGCCGACCGCGCGACGGTCGAGCGCCACTACGAAACCCTTGCCAAGCGGTACCCGCCGAAGGTGGCGGCCCCGGCCGACGAGGACGACGAGGGCCCACCGACGAGCCGCTCCACCGACGGCAAGGCGATGATGTTCACCCTCGACGTGAGTACGACCTACGGCGCACCGGAGGACCTCGTCGGCCCGTTGCGTGACGCCGCGAAGGACCGCCCCGCCGGCCTGGAACTCGAGGTGACCGGCCCGGCCGCGATCGACGGCGACATGGACGCCGTCTTCGACGGCATCGACCTGCAGGTCTTCCTCACCACCGTCATCGTCGTCACGCTCCTGCTCATCCTCACCTACCGCAGCCCGGTGTTGTGGTTCATCCCGCTGGTGGCCGTGGGCGCGGCCGCACTGACCGCGATGGCGACCGTCTACCTGCTCGTCAAGGGCTTCGGCATCGTGGTCAACAACCAGAACTCGGCGCTGCTGACGATCCTGGTGTTCGGCGTCGGCACGGACTACGCGCTGCTGCTCATCGCCCGATATCGGGAGACTCTGCACCACCACGAGAACGTCCGGGTCGCGATGGTCCACGCGCTACGCGGCGCGGCGCCGGCCATTGTCGCGTCCGCGGCCACCGTGGTCGCCGGCCTGCTCTGCCTGCTCGTCGCGGACCTGAACAGCACCAGCGGGTTGGGCCCGATCGGCGCGGCCGGCATCCTGTGCGCGCTGGTGGCCATGCTGACGCTGTTCCCGGCGGTGCTCGTGGTGCTCGGCAGGCGGATCTTCTGGCCGGCCATCCCGCGGTTCAGCACGGCCGTGCAGGAGAAGCCGGGGCTGTGGGGACGGCTCGGCACCGCCATCAGCCGCCGCCGGTGGGTGGCGACGCTCGGCTCGCTCGGAGTCCTCGGCGTGCTCGCCATCGGCCTGGCGGGCAACACCGGCGCACTGCGGGAGCAGGACCAGTTCGTGTCCGCGCCGGAGTCGGTCACCGGTTTCACCGTTCTCCGCCAGCACTTCCCGGAGCTCGGCGGCCAGCCGATGACGATCTACACACGGCCGGCGTACCAGGACCGGGTGCTCGACGTCGTCGAGGGCACTCGCGGTGTGGCGGTGGCCATTCCGGGTGAGACCAGCGGAGGCTGGGCCGACATCTCCGTGTTCCCGACCGACGCGCCGGACACCGCCGCGGAGTACGACACGATCAAGCGGGTGCGTACCGCCGTGCACGCGGTGAGCGGGGCGGAGGCGATCGTCGGCGGGCCGAGTGCGGAGAACCTCGATACCGAGGTGACCACCAGCCGTGACGAGAAGTTGGTGATTCCGCTGGTGCTCGTCGTCGTCCTGATCGTCCTCGGACTGCTGCTGCGCGCGATCGTTGCCCCGCTGGTCCTGATGGCCACCGTGGTCGTCTCGTTCGCGGCGGCCTTCGGCGGCAGCGTGTTCGTCTTCGACACGATCCTCGGGTTCAAGGGTGTCGACTATTCGGTGCCGCTGCTGGCATTCCTGTTCCTGGTGGCGCTCGGCGTCGACTACAACATCTTCCTGACCAGCCGGGCCCGGGAGGAGACCGTGCGTCTCGGCACCAGAGAGGGCATGCTCAAAGCCCTGTCGGCCACCGGTGGCGTCATCACCTCGGCGGGCCTGGTCCTGGCGGCCACGTTCGCGGTCCTCGTCTCGCTTCCGCTGGTGATGCTGATCGAGGTCGGGTTCCTGGTCGCCTTCGGCGTGCTGCTCGACGCCCTGCTGGTGCGGTCGGTCCTGGTGCCTGCCCTCACCCTGCTGATCGGCCGGCGAATGTGGTGGCCGAGCCGGCTGTCCCGTCCGACGGCGGAGCCGCCGCAGGGGCGGCACTCGCTCGCCGACGACGAGGAGCTCGCGCTGCAACGGTGAGCGGGGCGGCACGGACGAGATCCGGGACGGGCTGGGTCCCGTCCCGGATCTCTTCATGGGCCCGGCGGTCGCCGCCCTCCGGTCCTGCGCCATGCGCCGGGCCGGAGGCGGCACACCGTGGTGTCCTGCCCGGTGGCGGGCCCTTGTCCGGCGCCGTGCCGCCGGGTGGGGCGTTGTCCGGCGCCGTGCCGCCGGGTGGGGCGTTGTCCGGCGCCGTGCCGCCGGGTGGGGCGTTGTCCGGCGCCGTGCCGCCGGGTGGGGCGTTGTCCGGCGCCGTGCCGCCGGGTGGGGCGTTGTCCGGCGCTGCGCCGCCGGGCGGGTCAGCACGCCGAGGTGTCCTCCCCGGCGGTGCGCCGCGCGATCCGGGCGGTCGGTGCCGCGGTCGGAAGGTCGACCCGGAGCAGCGCGCCACCGCGTGCGGAGCGGCCGACCGTGGTCCGGCCGCCGTGGGCGTCGACGACCCGCTGCACGATCGACAGCCCAAGACCGGATCCCGGCAACGCCCGGGCACTGTCGGCACGGTAGAACCGGTCGAACACCCGCGGTACGTCGGCGGCGTCGATGCCCGGCCCGGCGTCGTCGACCTCGAGCACCGCCGACGTGCCCTCGGCACGGAGCCGGACCTGGATCGGCTGGTCCGGGGGGGACCACTTGCCGGCGTTGTCGACGAGGTTGAGCACCGCCCGCTGGAGCGCAGCGGAACGGCCGCTCACCCAGACGGACGTGAGGTCGAGCGCGACCTCGATGTCGGGCACGCGGGAACGCGCCCGGGTCGCGGCGGCCACCACCACGTCGGCGAGGTCGAGCAGCTCGGTGCTCTCGTCGCTGACGTCACCGCGCGCCAGGTCGGTCAGCTCGGCGGCAAGAGTGCTCAACTCGGCCACCTGGGCGCCAAGATCATTGAGCAGCCGGGTCCGGCCCTCCGCCGGGAGGGCGGTGTCGAGGGTGCCGCGCCGGTCGAGCCGGATCAGCAGTTCGACGTTGAGGCGCAGGCTGGTGAGCGGGGTCTTGAGCTCGTGGGCGGCGTCCTCGGCGAGCAGCCGCTGGGCCCGCCGGGAGTCCCGGAGCGCGGCGAGCATGCCGTTGATCGCCTGGATCAGTCGTCGGATCTCCCCACCGCCCTCATCCGGGATGTCGGCGTCGAGATCCCGGGTGTGCGCGACACGTACCGCGGCGGCGGTCAGCCGGTCGATCGGTGCCAGCCCGGTCCGCGCCACAGTCCGCCCGACAAGGGCGCCGCCGACCACGCAGAGCAGCCCGATCACCAACATGCCAAACCCGAACTGGTTGATCGGGCTGTCGTCGGTGACGCGGGCCACCTGGACCGCGCCGTCGCCCGCCCGCAGCGTGTAGATGCGGTAGCCGTCCTCGTCGCTGCCGTTCGACTCCATCAGGTCGGCCTGTCCGCCCTGCGCCACGCGCCCGGCGCGCTCGCTGACGGGGGGCAGCGCGGGTTGGCCGGCCGGGGTCCGGGTCGAGCCGTCGGGCAGGATGACCCGCACCAGCCGACCGGATCCGGAGTACGGCGGTAGCTGGACCTGCGCCAGACCGGCGCGCTCCGCGTCCGTCGCCAGGATGCGGGAGTCGGCGCGTAGCTGATTCTCGGCGGTGTTCCGCAGCTCCAAGTCCAGTAGCTCGCTGGCCACCTGGAAGGACACGAACACGCTGACCGCGATGGCCGTCGCCGCGATCACCGTCAGCCTGGTCCGCAGGGACCGCCGGCGCCACCAGCGGGTCAGCCGGCGCGGGTTCCGGCCGGCGTGCCTGCTCACGGAGGAGTCTCCCGCAACGTGTATCCCAGGCCGCGCAGCGTGTAGATCAATCGCGGCTCACCCTCGGCCTCCATCTTGCGGCGCAGGTAGCTCACGTACACCTGAAGGTTGTTGGCGGTGGCGCTCATGTCGAAGCCCCAGATCGCCTCGAACAGCGCGTCGCGGGTCAACACCCGGGTCGCGTTGCGCACGAGGACCTCTAGGAGGGAGAACTCGGTCCGTGTCAGGCGCAGCGGCCGCCCGCCCCGCCACGCCTCGAACCTGTCGGGATCGAGCCGGACATCGGCGAACGACAGGATCTGCGGCTCCCCGTCGGTCGGCGTGCGCCGGCGCAGCAGGGCCCGCACCCGGGCCAGCAACTCCTCGGTGGCGAACGGCTTGGGCAGGTAGTCGTCGGCGCCCGCGTCCAGCCCCGCGACCCGGTCGGAGACCTGGTCACGGGCGGTCAGCATCAGCACCGGCAGACCCCGGCCCGCGGCCCGCAACCGCCGGCAGGTCTCCAACCCGCCGAGGCGGGGCATCATCACGTCGAGGATCAGCAGATCCAGCGCGTCACCGCCGGCCGCACCGACCACGTCGAGCACAGCGAGGCCGTTGGCGACGCTGCTGGTGTCATATCCCTCGACCTGGAGCACTCGCTCCAGCGACTCCCGGATGGCCGCGTCATCATCCGCGATCATGATTCGCACGCCGGCCCGCCCCCTCCAGTCGGTACTTTGCCGCCTACTCTTCCCGATCGACCTGAGGCCAGGATTAGAGCCGGCGCCGCCGTGGTGCCCGCGGCCCGTGCTCCTACGGACGCCCGCATCCTCCTGGTCCCCGAGGTCTCAACGCATCATCAACGACATCCGCCCCGCCGGCGTCACCGACCCAAACAGATGGACCGAGCTCGTCTGACCAGCGATTATGGCAGCGTGAGCAGCTGTCGGTATCGGCGGCGTGCGGGGAACTGCTCGCGCCCGGGGTGCGGCCGCTGGCCGGCGAGCCGGACAGGCTGTGACGGATTCCCGTCAGATGATTTCTTTGTTCACGATCACGCCTACATTGGATGACCTGACGACGAGCGGCCGTCCATCGTGGCCGGACGCGACTGATCCCGGCCGGACCGTTGTCCGGCGCATCACGACAACACGTCGGAGAGGACGCTGACCGTGGAACCTGACTGGATGACGCTCGCCACGGCGGGCGCGACCGCGCTGGTCACCGCCGTTGCCACCGATGCCTGGGACGGAGTCAAGACCGGATTCGCGCGGCTGTTCGGTCGGGGCGACGCCGAACGCACGGCGGTGGCGCAACGCCGCCTGGAGCGGGTCGAGAACGAGCTGGTTGGTCGCTCCGGCGCCGAGCTGGAGGCGGCCCGGGACGAGATCGCCTCGCAGTGGCGGGGCCGCCTTGCCGACCTGCTGGAGGACCACCCCGAGGCAGCGGGTGAGCTGCAGAAGCTGGTGACCGCGGCGGCGTTGGCCAGCCCGGCGGCCGAGTCGTCCATCGTGGTCGGCGGAGACGCCGTCGTCGTCGCCGACCGGGGCAGCGCCGCCGCGATGACGATGGGGAATGTTGACTTTGGCGGTGTCCACCTGGACCCTTCCCGGCCGGGACAGCCCTCGAGCTAGCTCCCGGCTCCCCCGTCGGTGGCATCCACGACCCGGCCGTCGAGCCAGGTGCCACACCCCGCCCCGCCGCACCGGTGAGGCCCGATCCGGTCGAAGCGTCACCCCACGCTTCGGTCAGCACCACGGCCACCAACCGTTCGATCGCCGCACACAGCATCAACACACTGGTCTACCAGTCAGCCGTCAGTCCGTTTCCGCCCCCGTCGGCTCATGAGACAAACGTCCGCGAGCGCGCTCCCGACGTCCTGCTCGACCGTGAGGAGGAGCTGGCCGAGCTGGCTGCGTTCTGCGCCGGTGACGAGCCGTACGTCTGGTGGCAGGGCGACCCGTGGGCCGGCAAGTCCGCCCTGCTCGCCTGGTTCGTGCTCCATCCGCCCGCCGACTGCGACGTCGTCTCGTTCTTCGTCAACGGCACGGTCGACGAGGAGCGGGACAGCGCCGCCTTCGTCACCACCATGCTGAGCCAGCTCCTGCCGCTCGTCGGGGACGACCAGCCGGGCGGCCTGGGCGGCACCATGCTCTCGCAGCTCTTCCGCACCGTGCTGGATTCGGCGGCTGCCCGCGCCGCCCGTACCCGCCGGCGTCTGGTGCTGGTCGTGGACGGTCTGGACGAGGACCAGAGCCGCCGGAGCGGGCGGGAACTGGCGAGCATCGCCGCCCTGCTGCCCCGTCGTCCCGGCACCTGGGTGCGCCTCGTCGTTTCGGGGCGGCCACACACGCCGCTCCCCGACGATCTGCTGGACCGATATCCCGATCATCCGCTCGTCGGCTGCCGGGTGCGCGTCCTCAAGGGGTCGCCGCACGCCAAGGAGGTCGAGCGGCGGGCGCACCGGGAACTCAGGCGACTGCTGCTCGACGGCGACGACCTGCAACGCGACGTCCTCGGCCTCCTCGCCACCAGCGGCGGCGGGCTCAGCCCCCTCGACCTGGAGGAGCTGACCGAGCAGTCGCCGTACGTGATCGAGCATCTTCTCGACGAGCGGGTGGCCCGGCTGCTGCGCACCCGTACCGACCGCTGGGCTGTGGCCGAACGGCAGCGGCAGCTCTACCTTTTCGGCCACGCGACGCTGCTGGCTGCCACCGTGGACCACCTGGGAGCCCGTACCCTGGACCGCCACCGAGCCGCCCTGCACGCCTGGGCCGCCCGTTACCAGGGGGACGGCTGGCCGGCGGCCACCCCGACATACCTGCTGCGCGGCTACCCGCGACTGCTGGAGGACCGCGGCGACCTCGACCGGCTCGACCTGCTGGCCGGGGACAGTGGTCGGCACCGGTTGATGCGGGCACGTACCGGCGGGGACGCGCTGGCACTGGCCGAGATTCAGGCGGCGCACCGCCTCCTCGTCGCCTCACCCGCCCCCGACCTGGCACGCAGCGGGCGACTCGCGGTTCACCACGACCTGCTGACCGCCAGCAACGCGAACGTGCCGACCCGGCTGCCGGCGCTCTGGGCCGCGCTCGGCCAACTCCACCGGGCCGAGTCGCTCGCTGGCAGCATCAACGACCCGACGCGGCGGGGTCAGGCGATGGCCGCCGTGGCGTACACGGTTGCGGAGCGAGGGGACCTGCCGCAGGCGATCCGGATGGCCGGCGACATCGTCGACCGGTTCGGCCGGGCACAGGCGTACGCGATGCTCGCCGGGTACGCCCGCAGGCACGGCGACGCGGCCACGGCTGAAATGCTCAGCATCGCGGCCGCTCGCCCCGCCGAGCCGACCCGAGCTCTGGCGCTGCTGGCCGCCCGCTCGCCCAGGGTGACCGAGCCGACAATGGTCGAGCCGGAGCCGGAAATTACGGAACCCGATCGGGCTGAGCCGGTGGATCCGGCCGAGCCGACCGACACCGCGCCGGCGGCGGGCGGCGACGGGGCGGCGCCGGCGGAGCAGCCGTCCCGGCCGCGGGTGGTCCTTCCCCGGCACCTGCGCCGGATCCTCGACTCGCCCACCGTCGTACCGGAACCCGCGCCGCCGCTGCGAGAGCTGGCCGTCGCCGCCAAGGAGGCGCGCGACGCCGGCGACTACGCGCGTGCCGAGGAGTTGGCGCTCGGCATCGAGGACGAATGGCTGCGGGCCCGTACCCTCGCCGCCACCGCCCGGGACCTGATGGCCGAGGGAAACGTGGAGGCCGCCGAGCGGATCGTGGAACGGATCACGCTGTCGCTGGAGCGGATTCGGGCCACCACCATGATCGGTGATCTGCGCCGGGCGATGGCGATGACGCTCGAACTCGCCGATCCGGCGCTGCGGGCCGAGGCCGCGATCCTGGTGGCGAAGGCCGCGGCGGTCCACGGCGACCTGCTTGCCGTGGACACCCTCGTCGGCGGCATCGACCAGGAGTCGGCCCGGGACCAGGCGTGGCTCACCCTGGCCCACTCGGCCCAGGACCGCGGCGAGCTGGCCCTCGCGGCGCGCTTCGTCAACCGTGTGTTGGACGAGGCCGCCGCCGTCACCAGGATCGCGTCGATCGCACGCAGCGCCGCCGTCAGCGGCGATCGGGTGCGCGCCGAGTGGCTCCTCGACCGCGTCACCGATCCGGCCGCCCGGGACCAGATCCGCGCCGCGCTGGCGGTGCGGGCCTGGCAGGACGGCGACGCGGAGCGCTTCCGGGCGGATGCGGAGCTGATCCTCGACCGGCGCGTACGCACCCGAACGCTGCGGCGGGCCGAGACCGCTCCGGCACCGAACGCCGGGGTCGGAGCCTCGGAGGAGGAAGTGCTGGTCGGTCCGTCGGACGACGAGCTGCCGGCCTTGCATGACGACGGTGCGAAGGCCGGCCCGCCGGGAGAGATCCCGTCCGCCGCCGACGACGGGAGTCGCCCCACGGTGGAGCAACCGGAGCGCCCCACGGAGTTGGGGCCTGCGGGCTATCCGGGCGAGGAAGCGGCCGACCGGGCGGGCGAGCCGGCGGATCGGCCGGTTGCCGAGCCGGTCGTACCGTCGCCGGCGGCGGCGAGCACGGTGCGACAGCCACTGCCGCAGAGCCTCCCGGCACGCCCGATCGTCCTTGACAGCTCTGATCCGGCGCTCCGGCTCGCCGCTGGGGAAGCCTGGTCGGCGCTGCGGCGCGGCGACGGGGACGCCGCCGTCGCCGTGGTCGCCGGACTGTCGGAACCGGCCGATCGGTACCTGATTCTCACCGAGTTCGCCCGCTTCACCGCCGACCGGGGTGACCATCCGCTGGCCCGGCGGCTGGCGGTGGGCGTTGACGACCAGGACCAGCGGGTACGGCTCATGGTCGGCCTGGGGCGGCTCGCCGTGGCGCAGGGACACACCGAGGAGGCCAGGCGTCTGGTCGAGGTCGCCGGCGGGTTCGGGGCGCGGGTCCGGGTCATGGCACTCATCGGTTACCCGGCCGACGCCCTCGCGATCGCGCGCTCGGTCCCGGAGGACGAACCCGACCGGGCGGTCTTCACCGACCTGGTCCGCACGGCCGGCGTCATGGGCGACGTCGACGTCGCGCTGGCCGCCGCCGATCACCTTACCGATCCGGTCCATCGGGACAAGACGCTGTTCCGGGTCGGCCAGGAGCTCCGCAAGCGCAAGCAGTTCGACGTCGCCGAACGGCTCGGGACCAAGATCCGCGACGATGCCCTGCGCGCCCGATTTCTGAGCACTCAGGCGCGGATGACGGCCCGGTACCGCACCGCCACCCGCCCCGCCGTTCTGGTCAGTTGGCAGAACGCGGTCGCGATCGAGGATCCGTACGAGCGGGACACGGCCCTGCTGCGACTGGCGCAGTCGGCGGTGCACCGACGGGACTGGCAGCACCTGGGTGGGATCTACCGGGACGTCCGGGATCCGATCGTCGCCCGGCACCTGGTCCTCCGGGCGGTCCGGGACGGTCTCGTGGCCGGCGACCTGGTGCAGGCCCGGGCGTTCTGTGCCGAGATCGACGACCCGCTGCTGCGCGCCGAGGCGCTGGCCGCCCTCCTGGAGGCTGCGGCCCTGCACACCGACGATGCGGCCCTGCACGGTGACGATGCGGCCCTGCGCGGTGACGATGCGGCCGAGCCCGCCGCGCCTCGCGTCGACGAGCAGCTGGTGAACCTCGTCCAGTCCGCCATGGACGGGGGACACCTTGAGCTGGCGTACGATGCGGCGACCAGGATCGGCGACGCGCTCCGACGGGTACGCCTGCTGCGCGCGGTGGCCCGGGCGGCGATGGAGCAGGCGGAGATCCTGACCGCCGTCATCGACCGGTTCGAGGAGGAGCTGACCCGGCTCACCGACGGCCCGTTGCGATTGCAGTCCACCGGCGGGACGGCCTGGTCCGTCGACCAGAACCTGGCCGAGCGGATCCCCGTCGTCAAGGACGCGTTGCGCGCAGGACGGCTCGACGAGGCGGTGGAGCTCTTCGCCGACGTGACCGACCCGGTCGCGCGGGACCAGGTCTTCGAGCTTCTCAGTCAGTCGGCGCGGGACCGGGGCGACTGGAGCCAGTCGTACGCGCTGGCGTCGCGCATCGGCAGCGCCCGCCGCCGGTACGTGGCCATGGCAGGGCTCCGCGAGGCCGCCGCCCGGCACCGGGTGACGCTGGAGTGGGAGGTCCCGATCGCAACGATCGAGGGCTCCGCCGCGACAGCGTCCTACGCGGAGGCGAAGGAGGCCCTGCGGCTCGGCGACACGGCCCGCGCTCTCGACCTCGCTGCCACCACCACCGCGCCGGCCGTCCGGGACCGGATGCTCTCCTCCCTCGCCCAACTCGCGCGGGATCTGGGCCGCCCGGACGACGCCGAATCCTTCGTCCGGGCGATGGAGAATCCGTTGGCGCGTCGGACGGCCCTACTACCGCTGCTCCGGCTCGTCGCCGCGTCCGGCAACGTTCCCCGCGCCCGGGCACTCGTCGTAGAGCTGGCCGACCCCGACGACCGGGAACGCTTCCTGCTCGCCGTCGCCAAGGAACTGATCACTTCGTACGGCGTCGAGACGGTTCTGCCGCTGCTGGCGGACTTCGCCGACCGCGACCAGGCTCTCCTGGTGCTCGCCCAGTCCGCGGCGGACCGGGGGGACCGACGGGCGGCGGAACGGATCGCCCTCCGGATCACCGGTACGACGCAGCGGACCACCGCGTTGCGCCTGGCGACCCGGCAGGCCGCCGCGGCACCGCGCCAACCGGCACCAGTGGCCCCCCGGCCGGCACCGACGAGCCCCGCACCGGCGCCCGTGGTGCCGCCGGTCGGCGCCGACCGGGCGGCACGCGCCGCTGCGCTCCGCGCCACCGTCGACAACCTGCTGCAGCACGGCGACGTGTCGGAGGCGGTCGCCGTCATCCAGGCCATCGACGACCCGCAGCTGCGCGACCAACTCGGGGTCGCCCTGGTACGCCGGCTCGCCCAGACCCGCCGGCTCCTGCCGGCCGCGGCGGAGTACGTCGGGTCGATCGGCCGTGCCGAGCGGGCTCAGGCATTGACCGTGGTGATCGACCAGGCGGTGCATTTCGGCGACCGCCACAGTTTCGAGGCCGTCGCACCCCTGCTGACCGACCGCCTGCGCCATGCCAACGCCCTCACCGCGCTGGCCGAGAGGCTTCTCACGCCGAATGCCGAGGACGGCCCACCGCCGGACGACGACGCCGTGCGATGGGCCGCCGAGGCGGCGCAGCAGGCCGAGGAGGTGGCCCGCGAGATCCGCGACGAACGGCGTCACACCCGGGAGCGGATCGCCGTCGTCCAGGCCCTCGACGCCACCGGGGACACCGCTGCCGCCGACCTGTTCGCCGAGTCGATCGACGACCCGTTCACCCGGTCCCGCCTGATGCACACTCTCACCCAGTCGGCGGCCCGGGCCGGCAACCTCGCCCGCGCCGAGAGCCTCGCCACCGACATCGTCGACCCGTTCGAGCGGTCCCGGGCCATGGTGCTGGTGGTGGAGGCGGCGGTGCGGGCGGACGACCTGGACCGGGCCCGCCGGCTGGTGCTCGACATCGGCCTCGGGGAGCACCGGGTCCAGGCCTTGACCGCGATGGCGTGCGCGGCGGCGGGACGCGGCGACACCGGCGCCGTTGACGCGCTGGTCGACGAGGCGCGGGCGACCGCATGGGAGATCGTCGAGCTGACCAAGCGCGGCACCGTTCTGGTGGGGCTCCTGGAGGCGCTGATCGCGGCGGGGGCGCTGGAGCAGGCCGAGCGGCTGCAGGCCGAGATCCCCATTCCGGGTTTCGTGTCGGAGCGGCTGGCGATCGCCCGCGGCGCGCTCGACGCGGTCGAGCAGATTCCGCAGCGGATCAGCGACCGGCGAGTGCGTACCCGGCTGCTCAGCGCGGCGGCCCGTGCCCTTGCCGCCTCCGGCGACCTGGCGCGGGCCTGCCGTTTCACCGCCCGGATCGACGACCCGTTCGAGCGGGTAGGCGCGCTCGCCGCGTTGCTGCGTGGGATCCCCGCCGGTCATGACGCCGACGCGGTGGAAAACGTCCTGACCGAGTTGAAGCGACAGGTGGCGACAATCAGCGAGCGAACGGCACGGGCGCGCGCCCACGCAACCCTGGCCAGGGTGCTGGGTGAGATCGGGATGCTGGAACCCGGGCAACGCCTCGCCATGCTCGTCGGGCTACCGGACGAGCGGGCCGGGGCCCTGGCTGACCTGCTGCGCTGGTGCCGGGGACCGGATCAGTTCCACGTCGTGCTCGCCTCGCTCGAGCGACTGGTGCCGGCGCTGGGCGACCCGGCCGACCAGGCTCGCGTCCTGAACGAGGCAGCCGGCACCGCGACCCGGCATGGTCTCCCCGACACCGCTCGGCGCCTGATGGCCCAGGCGCTCAGCCATGGCGACTGGCCGCAGTCGATGACCGTACTCGCCGCCCTCGACCGGGCGGCGGTCAGCGAGATCCGGCGTGAGTGGTTGCGGATGGCGGCCGACGATCTGGAACCGACCGCCGCAGGGTAGGCGGGTGCGGCCGCCGCCCGGCGAGGCGGCCGGGGGGAGAGCCTCAGCTGGCGTGGATCAACGGCTGATCGCCGTCCTGTGCCGTTCGAGAACCCGGCTTCGGCAACGTCGCGGTCCCGGCTCGACGAAGGCGGCGGCAGCGTCGTGTACACCGGCGACGGCGGCCCAGAGCCCAACCTGGCCCGGTTTGCGGCCGGCACGCGGATCTGCTGCTCGCGTATACCGGGGCCGGCTGGAAGTGGCCCGGCCCGGCCGCACGCTCGACTGCTGACCGCTCAGAGCCAGGACCCCATCGTCGGCGGCTCGGCGGCCCGCCCGGTCAGCCAGCCGACCAGTCCGGCGGCCTCACCGTTGGCCGAGCGCCTGCGCAGCACGTCGAGGGCGAGGGCCAGGTTCAACTCGTCGGGCAGGTCATCGAAGCCGATCCCGGCATCGAGGTCCACCGCGTGCACCGTGACCTCGCGGACCCGCATCCAGGGGATCTCGCTGGCCGGTACGGTACGTCCCTGCGCCGTGACGACCTCGTTGTGCCAGGCCGGCGCCGGTAACCCGGCGAGGTCGGCGGCGAGGTCGGCGGCCGAGGTACGGACGAGTTCGCGCAACCGGGGTACCGGCAGCCGAGCGCTCTGCTCGATCTCGGCGTCGCGGTGGGCCCGGTCGAGGTACATCCGGGTCTCCTCGCCGGTGCGCGCCCAGCGGACCAGCCGGCGCAGCGCCTCGGCGTTGTGGTGCACGTGCGCCACCAGGTGTCGCCGGGTCCAGCCGGGCAACCCGGTGGGCGCGTCGAACTCGGCGTCGGTCAGCTTGTCCAGACCGGACAGGAACAGCCGGGTCCCGTCGGCCAGCCAGGTCCGCACTTCGTCGCTCATCGCACCGCCTCGTTGTCGAGCCGGCCGATGCCGGCGATCTCGGTCACCATCCGCGCCCCGTCGGTAAGATACCGGGGCGGTTTGCGGGCGTGCCCGACTCCGCCGGGGGTGCCGGTGGCGATCACGTCACCGGGCCGCAGGGTGAGCAGCGTCGAGGCGTACCGGACCAGGTCGACCGGCGGAAAGACCAGGTCCCCGGTGTCGGCGCGCTGCATCTCCTCGCCGTCCACCGAGGCGGTCATCGTCAGCGTCGGACGTACGCCGCCGGGCAGCTCGTCGGGGGTGACCAGGACCGGCCCGAACGGCGTGGTCGCCTCGAACGTCTTGCCCGGCAACCACTGCGTGGTCCGGTACTGCCAGTCCCGCGCGGTCACGTCGTTGAGCACACTGAAGCCCGCGATCGCCGCCGTCGCCTCCTCCTCGGTGGCGCGCCGGACCGGGGCGCCGACGACGACGGCCAGTTCGGCCTCCCAGTCGACGGCCTGCGACTCGGCCGGCAGGGTGATCGGGTCGCCGGCACCCACCAGCGCCTCGGGATACTTGGTGAACAGGGTCGGGAAGTCGGGCAGCTGGCGCCCCATCTCCAGGATGTGGTTCCGGTAGTTGAGCCCGACGCAGATGATTTTTCCGGGGCGCGGTACCAGCGGCGCGAACTCCGCCCCGTCGCGCGGGTACGTCGGCCCGGTCGCCGCCGTGGCGATGCCGGCCCAGCCGTCCCGGCCGAGCAGCTCGCCCACGTCGGCCGCGCCGAGGTCGACACAGCCGTCCGGGTCCACCCGCACCGCGCGGTTGCCACCGGGGGTACGCAGCGTCGCCAGTCTCACCGGCCGGCTCCTTCCAGGTCGTCGTCGGTCTGTTGCCGGTACTGGTGCAACCGTTCGAAGATCGGGGCGTCGGCGAACCGGAACAGGTCGACGCCGGTCTCCGAGCCGACGGTCAGCGGCTGCCAGGACGGCACCACGAACAGGTCGCCACGCTCGACCGTCCACTCCCGGTCGCCGACCCGGACCTGCCCGGTGCCGGTGAAGACCTGGTACACCGAGGAACCGACCTCCCGGCGGGTCCGGGTGCGGGTGCCGGGGCGGAGCCGGTGCATTTCCGCCCGGATCGTCGGCATCACGTCGCCGCCGTTGGTCGGGTTGGTGAACCGCACCGCCGCGTGGCCCGGCCCGAGCACCCCGGGATGCCCGTCGTCGGCCAGCTCCAACTGGTCGCGCAGCGCGCGGTCGGTGAACTCCCAGCGGTACGCGGCGATCGGTGAACTCGGCGTCGGCCGACCGGCCAGCGAGACCGGGGCGATCCCCGGGTGTGCCCACAGCTTTTCGGACCGGGACCGGGCGGGGGCGCTGCGGTCCTGCACCGTGTCCGGGCCGAACTCGAAGAACGCCGACTCGGTCAGGTGCACGAACGGGATGTCGAGCCCGTCGAGCCAGGCCATCGGCGCGTCGCTCTGGTTGTGGTGCCCGTGGAACCGCCAGCCGGGGGTGAGCAGGAAGTCGCCACGGCGCATCGCCACCGGGTCGCCGTCGACCACCGTCCACACCCCTTCGCCCTCCACCACGAACCGGAAGGCGTTCTGGGTGTGCCGGTGCACCGGCGCGTCCTCCCGCGACCCGAGGTACTGGATCGCGGCCCACAGGGTCGGGGTGGCGTACGGCGCCCCACCGAGTCCCGGATTCGCCAGGGCGATCGCCCGACGCTCACCGCCGCGCCCCACCGGGACGAGTTCACCGGCCCGCTGCGCCAGCGGCAGCAGGTGGCGCCACCGCCACGCGTGCGGCAGCGCCTTCGAGCGCGGTTGCGGCGGCATCAGGTCACCGATCTCGGTCCAGAGCGGGACCAGCGACTCGGCCTCGAAGCCGAGGTAGAGGTCGTCGAGTTCGGGCGTACGGTCCGGCTGGCCGGGACCGTCCGTCGGGACGATCCGCACCGGCCGGGGGTCGGTCGTGGTCAACTGCCTGTCCTTCCTGAGGTGTGGCCGGTGGCCTCGGCGTAGCGCCGCGAGATGGCCGCCAGCTCATCCGGGCCGATGACATCCTCGACGCGCGCGAACGGCCGGTCGCCGGTGCGTGCCCAGACCTCGCGGAGGATGATGTCCGGTGGGGTACTCCGGTTGGTGTGCACGACCCGCGCGGTGGCCGGCAGCCGCTCTTCCTCGTACGCCCGCAGCGCCCGCTCCGGATCGTCGTCGGCGCACAGGCAGCGGCGCAACGCGGCGGCGTCGAGGATCGCCTGACCGGCACCGTTGGAGCCGCGCGGCACCATCGGATGGGCGGCGTCACCCAACAACGTCACCCGCCCGAACGTCCACCGGGGAAGCGGATCCTGGTCGACCATCGGGTATTCGAGCACCTGCTCGGTGCCGCGCAACAGCGCCGGCACGTCCAGCCAGTCGAAATGCCAGTCGGCGAAGGCGCCGACGAAATCCTCGATCCGGCCGCGGCGCCCCCAGTCGCGTCGGCTGTGCCGGGGGGTCTCCAGCTCGGCCACCCAGTTGACGAGCTGGTTGCCGTGCCCGTCGACGTCGCGGCGGATCGGATAGACGACAAGTTTGCCGTGGCTGAGCCAGCCGGCCCGGATCATGCTGGCCCCGGTCAGCACCGGCGGCGCCACGGTCACCCCGCGCCACATGTTGACCCCGCTGTAGCGCGGTTCGCCCTCCCCGGGGTGCAGTTGGGCCCGGACGGCCGAGTGGATGCCGTCGCAGCCGACCGCCACCGCCGCCGGCACGTCGGGCAGCGGAGTACGGTCGCTGGACCGTTGGACGTGCAGGCGTACGCCGCCCCGGTCCTGGCTGACCCCGGTGCAGCGGTGGTCGAGCCGGACCGCGTCCGGGCCCAGCCGCTCGCGTACCGCGTCGAGCAGCACCTGTTGCAGGTCGCCCCGGTGGACGGAGAACTGCGGGTGCTCGTTTCCCGCGTACCGGCCGGCCGGCTCCCGGTGGATGAGTTGGCCGAACCGGTTGAAGAACACCGACTCCCGGGTGGTCACCGCGACCCGGGCCAGCGCGTCGGTCAGGCCGAGCCGGGCCAGGATCCGGGTGGCGTGCGGCAGAATGTTGATGCCCACGCCGAGCGGCCGGATCTCCGGCACCGCCTCGTAGATCCGGCAGGGAATCCCGGCGTCGTGCAGTTCCAGGGCGAGCACCAGCCCGCCGATTCCGGCACCGACGACGGCGACCTCGCCGGCTGCGCGATACGACATGTCACTCCCCGGTCGAACGGACGACGGTCAGAACTTCGAAACGGGCCACGGCCTCGGCTTCGAACGGACCGCGGCAGGAACGGTGCGGACAACGGTCGGCACTCGACGGCCACGACGGTCAGAACTCGTCGGTGGCGGTCATCACCTCGATCAGCGTGGGGTGCTCGACCCGGCCGGCCGCGTCGAGGCGTTCCCGCAGGTCGCGCAGCGAGTCGACGCGCTGGCCGGGCACGCCGAAGCCGCTGCTGATCTCGGCGATGTTCGGGCCGGCGATGTCGGTGCCCGGCCACCGGTCACGGTGCACGGCGTGCCCGCCGAACCGGCGCAGCGCGGCCCCGACGGCGGCGTACCGCTCGTTGTTGAGCACCACGTAGCTGACCGGGATGTTGCGGTGGGCGGCCGTCCACAGTGCCGGCATCCCGAACTGGAACACGCCGTCGCCGAGGACCGCCGCCACCCGCCGGTGCGGCAGGCCGAGCTTGACGCCCAGCGCCGCCCCCATTCCCCAGCCGAGCGAACCGGAGGTGGAGACGAAGTAGTCGTCGCCACCGCGCTGCTCGGCCCGCTGCTGCAACACTCCGCCGGCCGTGGTGGCGTCGCCGACGAGGGCCGCCCCGCGCAACGCGTCGGTCAGCACGTCCACCACCTCGGCGGCTCGGGGCCGGCCGCCGGCGCCGCCGCGACTGGGCGCCGGCTCCGGCGGGGACGGCGGCACGGGTCGGGGCCGCGCCGGCAGCGGGACGCCTGCCAGCAGCGCCTCGACCAGCAGCCGCTGGTCGCCGACCAGCCCGACGTCCACGCCGTGGATCGCGGCGACGTGCTGCGGGTCGGTGTGGCTGTGCACGACCCGGGCACCCGGCGGAAGCTGGGGAACCCGGGGCGGCTCGAACTCGTTGAACAGCCGCGCGCCGAGGAACACCAGCAGGTCCGCCTCGCCGACCAGCGGGTGCTGCGGGGTGTACTGCCCGTGGAAGTGCGGATGGTCGGTGGGGAAGCCGGGTCGTTCCAGCCCACGGCGGTCCTCGTGCAGCACCGGTAGGCCGAGTTTCTCGCTCAGCCGCACGAGGGCGTCGATCGCGCCGACCCGGGCCAGTTCGCTGCCGGCGACCAGCACCGGTCGCTGCGCCTCGGCGAGCAGTTTGGCGGCCTCGGCCAGCCCGGCCGGTGCCGGCGCGGTCCGCGAGTCGAACCGGAATCCGTCGACCGACGGAACTGCCGCGCTGGTCTCCTGCTCGGTCAGGTCCTGGCTGAGCCCGACCCAGACCGGGCCGGCCGGCTCGGTCACCGCGGTCCGGAACGCCCGGTTGACGTCCTCCGGAATGGCGTCGGCGGTGAGCGACTGCCAGTCGGACTTGACGTACTGGTGGACCAGCTCCCGCATCCGCCGGCCGGTGGTGAACCCGCCGCGCGCCTGGATCGAGCTGGCCTTCAACCCGTTGAGCACGACGACCGGGGAATAGGCGAGTTGCGCGGCGTACAGGTTGCTCAGCCCGTTGGTCAGGCCGACGTTCGCGTGCAGGTAGGCCACGCTGGGGCGCCGGGTGGCCCGGGAGAGTCCGTCGGCGATGGAGACCGTGACCCCCTCCTGGGTGGTCAGCACCAGGTCGAGATCGTCCCGGACCACCAGCGCGTCGAGGACGGCGGCCTCGGTGCTGCCGGGGCAGGTGAAGATGTGCCGGACGTCCCAGGCCCGGAGCACGTCGAGCAGGACGTCGGCCACCGCCCGCGGCACCGCCGGCGTTCCGTGCGCCGTCGTCCGGTCACCGGCCGGTGTTCCGGGCGCCGTCGTCATCTGACGACCCGCCGGCGTGCCGTGCGCCCTCGTCATCCGGTCACCAGTTCGAGCAGGTGCCGGCGCAGTTGGCCGAAGAGTTCGCTGGACCGGGTGCTGAGCTGGTTGCGCGGCCGGTCCAGCGGAATGTCGACGATCTCCTTGACCACGCTCGGCGGTCTGGACAGCACCACCACCCGGTCGGCGAGATAGACCGCCTCGTCGATGTCGTGGGTGACCAGGACGACAGTGATGTCGTACTCGTTGCGTACCCGCAGGATCAGGTCCTCCAGGTCGAAGCGGGTCTGCGCGTCGACCGAGGCGAACGGTTCGTCCATCAGGATCAGGTCCGGCCGCTGCACCAGCGCGCGGGCGATCGCGACCCGCTGCTGCATGCCGCCGGAGAGCTGCCACGGGTACCGCCGGCCGACGTCGTCGAGCCCGACCGCGTGCAGCACCTCGTCGACCCGCTGCTGGCGGCGCCGCCGGTCGTGGCCGGCGACCTTGAGCGGTACGGCGACGTTGGCCGGCACCGTCAGCCAGGGGAACAGTGAACGGCTGTAGTCCTGGAAGACCACGCTGAGCCGGTCGGGAACCCGGCGCAGCGGCGTACCCTCGAACAGCACCTCGCCGGAACTGGCCGGCAGCAGGCCGCTGAGGCAGCGCAGCAGGGTGGTCTTGCCGGCCCCGCTGGGTCCCACCACGCAGACGAAGTCTCCCCGGCAGACCTCGAACGAGACCCGCGCGACCGCCTCACGCTCGTCGGGGCGCCCGGGGTTGTAGACCTTCCGCAGGTCCTGGATCGCCAGTACGGGCTGGTCGGTGACGGCGCCACCGCCCGTGGTCACCTCCGGTTGCGACATCTCCTCACCCCTTCTCTTCGACGGCGCGGGCGCCGATGTACCAGCCGAGCACGACCCGCTCGACGGCGATGAACAGGAACGTCAGGGCACTTCCGATCAGGGCCAGCACGACGATGCCGGTCCACATGTCGGTGAACGCGAACCGCTGCTGGGCGTCGAGGATGAAGAAGCCGATGCCCGAGGTGGACGCGACCAGCTCGCTGACCACCATCATGATCACGGAGATCTGCAGGCTGTGCCGCAGACCGGCCATGATCTGTGGCAGTGCGCCGGGCAGCACCACCGAGCGGACGGTACGCAGCGCCGACATGTGCAGCACCTTCGCGGTGTCCAGCTTGATCGGGTCGATGCCGCGCATCCCGTCGACGGTGTTCAGCAGGGTGGGCCAGATCGCCGCCAGGACGATGATGGTGATCTTCATCCCGGACTCGATGCCCATCACCGCGATGACCGCCGGCAGGATCGCCGGGGCCGGGATGACGTAGACGAAGTACAACAGCGGCGAGACGGCGTCGTTGGTCCGGCGGAACCGCCACAGCAGCGCCCCGAGCAGCACTCCCAGCACCCCGGCGGTGCCGTACCCGATGACGAAGTGGGTCAGGCTGGGCCAGAGCATCCGCCTGGTGTCACCGACGATCCACAGCTCGTACAGCCGGGTCACGATGTCGCGCAACGGCGGGAAGAACGTCGAGGTGCTGTCGGCCGACAGCACCCACCACAGCACGAGGGCGGCGGTGAAGAACCACACCCGGGACAGGACGTTCCAGACCCGGCGCGCCGCCGACCTGCCCGGGGACCGTCCGGTGCGTCGCCCGTCCACCGTCTCGGTGGCCGCCGGTCCGGGGCCGGGCGTGCCGACGGCGGCCGGGGAGGCCGACGGTGGGCCGGACCGGGCCGGGGCCACGAGTTCCGGTCGCTGGCTGGTCGTCATGTCGGGCCGTTGGCTGGTCGTCATGTCAGGCCGCCTTCCCTGCGGCGTTGCGCTGGCTCTCGTGCCAGTGCAGCAACCGCCGTTCGATCGCGGTGAAGAGCGCGGTGACGACGACACCGGTGAGGCCGGTGACGAGGATGAACGCGTACATCACGGGCAGCTGGCTCGGGCCGGCGTTCTCGGCGGTCAGGATGCTCAGGCCCAACCCGGTGGAGCCACCGATCAGCTCGGCGATGACCGCGAGGATCAGGCCCACCGCCGCGGCGACCCGGATTCCGGTCGCCAGGAACGGCGCGGCGCTGGGCAGGGTCACCGTCGTGAACCGGCGTACGCCGCGCAGCTGCATGGCGGTGGCGGTGTCCCGGACCACCGGGTCCACCGCCCGCGCGCCGTAGATGGCCTGGATCGTCAACGGCCAGAAGATCCCGAACGCGACGATGAACACCTTCATCTCCGGCGTCGGACCGAACACGACGACGGCCAGCGGCAGGATCGCGATCGCCGGTACGGTCTTGAGGAACTCGATCACCGGGATCACGCTGCGGTAGGCGAAGCCGTTCAGGCCGAGCAGCGTGCCGGTGACGATCGCCAGCGAACCGCCGATCAGCAGGCCGAGCGCCCAGCCCCGGAGGGTCTGCCCGACCGCGAGCCACAACTCCGACCCGCCGAGCTGACGGCCCAGTTCGGTGAGCGTGTCGACCATCGTCGGGAACGAGTCGGTGGAGAGCACTCCGGTGGTGGTCAGCACCTGCCACGCGCCGAGCGCGACGGCGAAGACGGCGAGCTTCGCCAGCAGCCGGAACCACCTGGCGTCCAGTAGCCGCATCCTGGTTACCTCCCCGGTCCTCGGCTCGGCGCCGGGCCGGGGAACCCCGACACGTCGACGTAGTCGGCGATGACCTGCAACTCGGTGCACGCGTCCAGCGAGTACATCCCGTGGCCCCGGCCGATCCCGCTGCCCTTGAAGCCACCGAACGGCATCGTCATGTCTGAGGCGCCCAGCCGGTGCACGTTGAGGAACACGCTGCCGCACTCCAGCTGCCGGGCCACGGCCAGCGCGTGCTCCCGGTCCTCGCCCCAGACCGAGGCGCTCAGGCCGAATTCGGTGTCGTTGGCGAGCGCGACCACCTGCTCGTCGGTGTCGTACGGCAGCACCGGCACGACCGGGCCGAACTGTTCGCAGCCGACGATCTCGGCGCCCGGTTCGACGTCGGTGACCACCGAGGGGAGCAGGAACAGGCCGTTGTCCCAGCCGGCCGGGTCGAGCTTCGTGGCGACGGTACGCACCGTGGCACCCGACGCCCGGGTCCGCTCGATCAGGCCCTGGATCCGCTCGAACTGCGGCCGGTTGTTGACCGGGCCGATCGTGCTGGCCGGGTCGAGCCCGTCGCCGACCACGATGCGGTCGACCGCGTCGACGTACCGCTCGACGAAGTCGGCGTACCGCGACCGGTGCACGTAGATCCGCTTGACGTCGAAGCAGATCTGGCCGCTGAGCGTGAACACGGCGCGGACGAGTTCGTCGACGAGCCGGTCGTCGATCCGGGCGCTGGGCAGCACGATCGCCGGGTCGTTGCCGCCGAGTTCGAGGCTGAGGTTCTTCAGGTTGCCGGCGGCGCCCCGCATCACCTGTTGCCCGGTCGCGGTGCTGCCGGTGAAGAACACCTTGCGGACCCGGGGGTGCGCCACCAGGGCGGAGCCGGCCTCGGCCCCGCCCGGCACGGTGTTCACCACACCGGGCGGCAGGTGCCGGCCCAGCACGTCCAGCACCCGGCCGAGCGCGAGCGGGGCGTACTCGGAGGGCTTGACGACCACCGTGTTGCCGGCCAGCAGGGCCGGCGCCAGGCCGAGGAACGCCAGGTAGACCGGGCTGTTCCAGGGGACGACGATGCCGGTGACGCCGACCGGCCGACGGCCGAGGTGTACGGTGCCGCGTTCGTCCTGCCGGAACAGCTCGTCGGCGGCGAGCCGGTCGGCCAGGCCGGTGTAGTACCGCAGGATCTTGCTGGCCCCACCGACGTCGATCACCGACTCCCAGCGCACCTTGCCCTGCTCCCGGGTGAGCAGGGTGGCCAACTCGTCGACGTGGCCGGCGAGTTCGTCCGCCGCCGCCAGCAGCAGCGCGGCGCGGCGCGGCGCCGGGGTCGCCGACCAGGTGCGGAAGGCTGCCGACGCCGCCGTGACGGCCTGTTCGACGTGTTCCGGGGTGCCGACGGCGACCTCGCCGACGATCTCGTCCGTACGGGCCGGGTTGTGCACCGGCTGGAACTCCGAGGCCACCGCCCGACCGGCGACGACGACGCCGGCCCGGTCCGTGCTGACCAGTTGACTCATGGCTTGCCCTCCACTTCCGCCGGGTCGGTGAGGATCGCCGGCAGGTTCAGCTCTGTGGGGTCCAGACGAGGTCGGCGGGGTCGACCTTCTTCTTGACCGAGCCCTGCTGTGCCATCACGTCCTGGATGTCGGCGATGGACGGCACGTTGATCTCGGGTACGTAGTTGGTGGGTAGGACCTGCTTCTGCGCCTCCTCCGGCGACAGCTTCAGGTACGTCTCCAGGGTCTTCTTGATCTCGGACTCGTGGTCCTTGCCGTACTGGATCGCCTCGGTCATCGCGTCGTGGAACTTCCTGGCGACGTCCGGGTGCTCCTGGAGGTACCTGTCGGTGGCGGCGTAGCAGTAGATGGTGCCCTCCGGCCACAGCTGCGAGCTGGGGTAGGCGAGCGTCTTCGCCCCGGCCGCCACGGCCGTGTCCAGGTACGGGGCGGTGATGACCGCGGCGTCCACCCGGCCGTCGGCCAGGGCCTGGGGCATCTGTGGGAACGGGATGGCGACCCACTCGACGCCGGTCGCCCCGGCCTCCTCGGCGAGCTTCTTCGCGCCGATCAGGTTGATGCTGGAGAGCTGGACGACCGCCACCTTCTTGCCGGTGAGCCCCTTGAGATCGGTGATGCCGCTGTTGGCGGAGGCGACCAGGCCGCTGGCGTCGCGGTCCTTGCTGACCTGGCCGTCGACCGGGCTGACGCACTTGACGGCGGTGCCCTCGGCGTTGACGTTCAACAGCACCGGGGTGGTGACGAAGCCGAACTGCTGCTGGCCGCTGACCATGGCCGCGACGATCGGGGTGGGCGCGGCGGCGGAGACGGTGGTGACCTTGAGGCCGTGCTTTTCGAAGATGCCGCCGTCCATCGCGTGGAACAGGACGGCGTTGGGCGAGAACGGCACGATGCCGACCTTGACGTTCGTGAGGCCGCCGCCGCTGTCGTCGCCACCGCCACAGCCGGCGGCGAACACGACTGTCGTCGCCGTGGCGACGACGACGGAAACGATCTTTCGCATGGGAGCCTCCGGTGGAGTTGACGATGCGGTGTGGCGTGGGTGGTGGAAGTCGGGGACCCTCCGGCGCCGCCGTGGTCGGCCCGTCCGCTGTCGTGATCACCAGTCGTCCGGTTGACGTACGGTAAGCAGGGCTTCTCGGGACTGTCCAGTGTGTGGAACTCTTTGGGGCAACGATTCCTTAACACGGAATTAATGGTCCGGAAATTTGTGCTATTTGACCCGTATACGCATTTCGCCGAGCCGGCTGATCGAGGTGTCGAGTACGTCACCGGCCACGATCGGACCGACGCCGGGTGGTGCGCCGGTGAAGATCACATCGCCCGGGACCAGGGTCATCACCGACGAGGCGTACGCGATGATGGCCGGAACCGGGGTGATCAGGGCGGCGGTGTCGACCTTCTGGCGGGGCTGACCGGAGCAGGTCAGCTCGATGGTGAAATCGGCCGGATCGCCGGCCTCGTCACCGGTGGTTATCCACGGGCCGATCGGGCTGAACGTGTCGTAGCTCTTGCGCCGCGATCGGTCGCCGTCACTACGTACCGTGATGTCCAGCCCGATCGCGTAGCCGAATACGTGCTCCAGGGCCACGGATTCCGGAATGTCCCGACCGCCGCGCCCGATCACCACGACCAGCTCGGACTCGTGGTGCACCTCGTGCCCGGCCTGGACCACGGCGGGCGGCAGCACGATCTCGTCGGCCGGGCCGACCACCGAGGACGGCGACTTGAGGAACACGTCGAAGTCCATCATCCAGTGCTCGACGCGGCCCAGCGTGCGCTCCTGCACCCCGTGCATCTCCGCGACATGGTCGGCGTAGTTCGACGCCGCCGCGAGCAGCTTGGACGGGTTGAGCACCGGGGCACGCAGCCGCACCCGGTCCAGCGGCACCGGCTCACCGTCCCGGGCGGCAGCCGCCAGCCGGTCCCGGACCCGGTCGAATTCGCCGCACAGCCGCCGCCACCATCCGGCGGTCAACGGATCCGGGTCGTACGCCCAGGGCAGCGCGTCGGTGACGTCGACGACGCCGCCGGCCACCACCGCCCCCAGGCGGTTGTCGTCGAATATCGCCAGTCTCATCCGCTCTTCCTCCCGGTGCGGGTCACGGCACACGCTCGGGCTCGAAGACCCGCTGCACGTCCTGGGGACCGTCGAGCACCTGCTCGCGGTAGAGGTTCAGCGCCCGCAGCACGGGCGCGTCGCCGAGGCTGAACAGGTCGGCGGTCTCCTCCGCCAGGTGCTCGACGGCGGACCAGGACGGGGCGACGAGGACGTCACCCGCCGACCAGTCGAACCGCACGCCGTCGACGACCGAGCTGCCACTGCCCCGGTAGACCACGAAGATCGTGTTCCCGGTCCGCCGTACCGGCTCGGTCCGCCGGCCCGGTGCGATCCGGTGCATGCCGCAGCTCAGCGTCGGAAGCACGCTCGCGCCGGTGTTCGGGTTGACGAACTCCAGGCTGACCATCGGGGTGTCCCGGGCCGCGGCGAGCCGGGTCAGCTCGGCGTCGGTGTCCGTCCAGCGGTAGACCAGCAGTGGCGAGTGCCGAGGGTCGAGCGCGGTGCCGACGGCCCCCTCGACGTGCCGCTGTCCCGCTCCGGCGTACCGGGCCTCGGAGAGGTTGTGCTCGGCGCTGTCCGGCTGCCGGTCCTGCGGATAGGGCTCGAAGAAGACGGCGTCCAACGCCTCCACCATCGGCAGGTCGAGCCCGTCGAACCAGAGCATCCGGGAGCTGCCGTTGCTGGTGTGCTCGTGCCAGTTCCAGCCCGGAGTGAGGACGAGGTCTCCGGGTGACATGTCACACGGGTCGCCGTCGACGGTGGTCCAGACGCCGCTGCCCTCCAGCACGAACCGGATCGCGCCGGGGGAGTGCCGGTGCGCCGGGGCGGTCTCCCCGGGACCGAGACACTGGACGGCTCCCCACAGCGTGCCCGCCGCGTACGGCAGGCCACCGAGCCCGGGGTTGCCGAAACTCAGCACCCGGCGCTCGCCGCCCCGCTCCACCGGTACGAGCCGCAGCGCCCGGTCGGCGAGCGGGGCGAGCACCCCCGCCGACCAGAGCCACGGCACCGATCGGGGTTGTGGAGTCGGGGTCAGCAGCTGCTTGGTGATCGTCCACAGCGGGTGCAGGTGCACCGCCGCCAGGTCGGCGTAGAGCGCGGCCAGCTCCGGCTCCACGGTCGGGGCAACGGGTGTCGGGGCAACGGGTGCGGACTGCTCAACGGTCATGGTGTCCTCTCCTCTGCTCGTCGGTGGCGCCCAGCTCCGGCCGGCTCACGGTTTCTCCGGTTCACGGCGTCACCGCGCCGGTCGCCGGCACTTCGGCGCTGGGCCGTGCCGCCCCGGTCGCCGGCATCTCCACGCCGGGCCGGTCGTCGGTGGCCGGGGGGCGGCCCGGTGCGGCCGGTGGGTCGCCGATGCCGAACTGCTGCACGGACTCCAGCAGGGACGCCCGCCGGCACCAGGCACGCGCCCGGGCCGGGTCGGCGGCTGTCGACCGCAGCTCGTCGTGGTGCGCCTGCCGCCTGGCCTCGTCGCGCTCGTTGAGCCGCTCGGTGTTGCGCCGGGTGTCGGCCTGCACGTACTCGACGGCGACCCGGCGGCGCAGCTCGGCGAAGGCGTCCAGCTCCGGGCCCGGGTCGGCGCCGTGCCGCAGGATCCGGACCAGCCGCCGGGTCAGGTCCATCGCGTCGTGGATGCCGCTGTTGAGCCCGACCCCGCCGAGTGGGCTGTTGATGTGCGCCGCGTCGCCGATCAGCAGGCAGTCGCCGCGCCGGAAGGTGGACGCCACCCGCTGGTGCACGTTGTAGAGCTGGTGGTCCTCGATCGGGTAGCCCGGCGGGTGGGCGGCGATGCCCTGTAGGTGCGCCTGCATCTCGTCCGGGTCGGTGGCCTGCTCCCGGCTCTGCCCGGCCGGCACCGGATAGACCGCACGCCAGGACTCGGGGGTCCGGAGCAGGAACAGCCACTCCTCGGGGTCGGCGATGTAGTTGACGTCGGCGATGTCGGGCAGCAACGCGCGGAAGTCCACCGAGGTGCTCACGATGAGGAACCGCTCGGGGTAGGTGAAGCCGTCGAAGGGGATGTCCAGCAGCCCGCGTACCGTGCTGCTGGCCCCGTCCGCGCCGACCAGGTAGGCGCAGCGCAGCCGTTCGGTGCCACCGGCGGTCTCGACGGTCAGGGTCGCGCCGTCGCGCTCCGGCTCGACGGCGACGGCCCGGCACCCGAACCGCAGGTCCGCGGCGGGCAGCGTGGCCAGCCGCGCCGCCAGCATCCGCACCAGGTGCTGCTGGTTGAGCTGCAACCGGTACGGGTACGCCGTCTCGTCCCGCAGCAGACCGAAGTCGAACTCGGCGACCAGTCCGGCGCGGCGGTCCCGGAACTGGTAGCGGGGCACGGCCAGCCCCTCGGCGCGCATCTGGTCGACGACCCCGAGCTCGCGGAGCAGTTCCAGGGTCGGCGGGTGGAACGTCGACGCGCGCCAGTCCGTCTTCGGGACCGGCTCCGCCTCCACGAGCACCACCGGGATGTTCTGCTGCGCGAGGGCCACTGCCGCCGTCATTCCGACCGGGCCACCGCCCACGACGGCGACGGGGAGTCGGGTTCCTCCAGGCGAGACGCTCATGTCGCCACCCTAGAGACAACTTCCGCAGAGCAGAAGAGTCTGGTTAACTCTTCCGTCATGTCGAATTCGCTGCCGATCCGACGGGGTAACCCCGGCCGCCCTCCCGGCGACACCGCGCCGCCGTCGCCGCGCACCTCCAGCGATGGCGGACTGTCGTCCGTCGACAACGCACTGCACCTGTTGCAGCTCATCGGCGAGCGTCGGGTGCTGCGCGTCGCCGAGGCGGCCGAGGAACTGGCCGTCGCCCGGTCCACGGCACACCGCCTGCTCTCCGCCCTGCGTGCCCGCGGCTTCGTCATGCAGGACAAACCGAACGGCGTCTACCGGCCCGGTCCCGCGCTGAACGAAATCGGACTGGCCGCCATCGGACGCATCGACATCCGCCGGGTGGCCCGACCGATCCTCGAACAACTGCGCGAGCAGACCCAGGAGACCGTCTCGCTGCTCCTGCTCGAAGGGCAGAACGTCCGGTTCATGGACTGCGTCGAGAGTCCCCGGTCGGTCCGGGTCGGCAGCCGGACCGGGCTGATGCTGCCCGCGCACTGCACCGCCGGCGGCAAGGCGATCCTCGCCGCGCTGCCGAGCACCGAACTGCTCCGCCGCTATCCCGACCGCACCCTGGAGAGCCGTACCCAGTCGTCGATCCAGACCTGGGAGCAGCTGGAGACGGAACTCGCCGACATCCGGGCGGCCGGGTACGCCGTCAACATCGAGGAGGGCGAGAAGGGCATCAGCGCCGTCGGCACCGCCGTACGCGACCTCATCGGGGCGCCACTGGCCGCGCTGGCCGTCGCCGTGCCGACCAGTCGGATGCCCACGGCCGACGCCGCCCGGCAGATCGCCCCGGCGCTGGAGCAGGCCCAGACCGCGGTCACCGAGCTGCTGCGCGCCGAGCTGTGAGGGTCCCCGTGCCCCGGGCGCCGTGGGGCGGCCGGGGACCGCTGTCCCGGCGGCACCTCGCCGTGCTGCCCGGCGCCCTGGTCGCCATCGGGCTGGTCACCGCCATCATCAGCAGCCTCGGCGCGCAGCTGGTGCCCACCGTCGCGCAGGTCTTCGCCGTCCCGGTCGGCACCGCCCAGTGGTCGCTCACCGTCGCGCTGCTCGCCGGCGCGGTCGCCACCCCGGCGATGGGCCGGCTCGGCGACGGCCGGCGGCGCCGCCAGGTCATCCTCGGCTGCCTCGGGCTCACCCTCACCGGCGGCCTGCTCACCGCCACCGCCACGCAGCTCGGCCAACTCCTCGCCGGGCGGGCGCTGCAGGGTGTCGGTCTCGGGCTGGTCCCGCTGGTCATCGCCGTCGCCCGGGAGCACCTGCCGGTCGCGCGGGCCGGCACCACGATCGCCGCACTGTCGGTGGTCACCGTCACCGGTGTGGGCCTCGGCTACCCGGTCACCGGCCTGATCACCGACCACTTCGGCCTGCACGCCGGGTTCTGGTTCGGCGCCGGCATGAGTGCCGCCGCGCTCGTCCTCGCCTGGCTGGTCGTCCCCAGCCCCGCGGCCAGCGCGCGCCGCCGGTTCGACCTGCTCGGCACCGCCACACTCAGTTGCGCACTTGTTCTGCTGCTGATCGGGCTCGGTCAGGGCGAGCGGTGGGGCTGGTCGTCCGCGCCGGTGCTCGGGCTGTTGGCCGGAGCCGCCGCCGTCTTCCCGCTCTGGGTGCTGCACCAACTGCGCTGCCCGTACCCGCTGGTCGACCTGCGGCTGCTGCGCGACCGGACGGTACTGACCGCCGACCTCGCCACCCTGCTCACCGGGGTCGGCATCTACCTGCTGATGTCGCTGGTCATCAGGTTCGTCCAGACACCGACGACCACCGGGTACGGCTTCGGCGCGTCGGTGGTGGTCGCCGGGCTCGTCCTGACCCCGTTCTCGGTCGGCAGCGTACTGGGCAACCGGCTCACCCCGGCGCTGCGCGGACGGATCGGTGCGATCCGCACGATCACCGTCGGCACACTCGTGTTCCTCGCCGCGACCGCCCTGCTGCTGGTGCGCCGGGACCAGTTGTGGCAGCCTTTCGCCGGGATGGGCCTGGCCGGCGTCAGCGTCGGCATCACCTTCGCCGCCGTCCTGGGGCTGCTGGTCGGCGCCGTCCCGGCCACCGAAACCGGCAGCGCGACGAGCTTCAACCAGGTGCTGCGCAGCATCGGTTACTCGGTCGGCAGCGCGGTGAGCGCGGTGATCCTCGACGCGTACACCGATCGGGGGCGGGCGTTACCGACCGAAACCGGGTACACGGTCGGGTTCGCCGTCGGCGTGGGCGTCTGCGCCCTGGCCACGGTACTCAGCCTGGTGATGCCGGCAAGGCGGGGCGGGCGGGGCACCGATCCCGCCCCACCCCGCCCCGAGGCCGCCGCAGCGGCGGTCGGCCGAGCCGGACGGTGACGCGGTCGGCCGAGCCGGACGGTGACGCGGTCGGCCGAGCCGGACGGTGACGCGGTCGGCCGAGCCGGACGGTGACTCGGCCGAGCAGGTCGGTGACGCGGTTTCAGCCGAGCCGGACGGTGACCCTGGACCGTTTGGCGTCGACGACCGGGGCACCGTCCGGCAGTTCGGCGCCGACCGCGAGCACCGCCCGACCGGCCTGCTCGTCGACCTCCACCACCCGGGCCTGGAACGAGACGAGCGCGCCGACCGGGCACGGTGCGCGCATGCTCACCGAGGTCGAGGCGATCCGGTCGTCGCCACCCACCCAGTCGCCGACCACCCGCAGCAACACCGCGATGTTCAGCATGCCGTGCACGATCACCCCGGACGTCGGGCTGGCCGTCGCGGCGTACCCGCTGTCCCAGTGCAGCCGGTTGAAGTCACCGCTCGCCCCGGCGTACCGGATCAGGTCGAGCTGTTCGATCCGCTGCTCGTGGCGCGGCATCGTGGCGCCGACGACAAGCGTAGGGCTCGCGGTCATCTGGTCTCCTCCTCGGTGGCGGGAGCCGCGTTCAGGTAGACGATCGTCTGCCGGCTGGTCACCACCGGTGCACCCGAGGTCGCGTCGACACAGTCGATCGCCAGGGTGAGATAGGTGTGCCGGCCACGGTCGAGGATCTCCAACACGTGCGGGACGCACTCGACGACGTCACCGCTGACGACCCGACGGTGGAAGTCGTAGTCCTGTCCGGCGTGCACGACCGGCCCCGACCCGCCCAGCTCGGGGTCCTCCCGGAGCAGTCGCGCCCCGTACATCACGGTGAAACAGGCGGCGAACATGTTCGGGGCGACAGGCGTCGCGCCGGGCTCCACCGGCAACCGGTAACCGGTGGCCGCGGCGTACTCCTCGATCTTGACGCGGCTCACCTCGTACCGGTAACTCGGATAGCGGTGCCCGGCCCTGGCTTTGTTGATCACGCTGTTCCTTTCTCAGATGTGTGGGCGCGGTGGTTGCCCGGGTGGCCGGCCCGCGACCTCGGCGAGCAGCAGTTCGCCGAGGTCGGTCTCCAGGTCGCGGCGCAGCCCGTACCGTCCGGCGAAGGTGGCGCCACGCTTGAGCCAGCCGTGCAACGGGTGCTCCCAGGTGAACCCGATGCCGCCGTGCACCTGGAGGCAGTGCCGGTCGACCTCGGCGAAGGCCCGCTTCGCGGCCACACTCGCGCAGGTGATCGCCACCGGGGCGGCCGGATCGCCAGTCGCCACGTCGCAGGCGGCACTCCATACCGCGCTACGGGCGAACTCCAGCTCGACGTACGCGTCGACCAGCCGGTGCCGGACCGCCTGGAACGCGCCGATCGGCTGACCGAACTGCTCACGCAGCCGGGCGTACCCGACACCCTGCGCCAGCAGCCCGTCCGCCACGCCGAGCAGGTAGGCGGCCGCGCCGAGCCGGCCACGGTCGAGCGCACCCAGCCCGTCCACCAGCGGCAGCACCTGGCGCGTGGACAGAGCACCGCCGTCCGGACCGGTGACGCTGCCGCCGTCCAGCCCGGTGACGCCGTCGCCGTCCAGCCCTGGGGTGCCGTCGCCGTCCAGCCCTGGGGTGCCGGTGACGCCGTCGCCGTCAGGTCCCGCAGTGCCGGTGGCGGCCGGCGCCGCTCGGTGGTGGGTCGCACCGATGCCGGTCAGCCGGAAGGACCGCTCCGCCCGGTCCTGGGTGGGCACCCGGGCGACCCCACCGATCCCGTCGGCGCCGAACAGTCGGTCGGCTCCGCCGCCCGGCACCACGACGTACGAGGCGACATCGAGGTCCGGGCCGCGCAACGTACCGTCGACCGCCGAACCGACCAGGTCGGCCCGGAGCATCGCGGCCAGCGCCGGTGCCCACCGCCGGCCGAGCGCCGCGAGGGCGGGCGCGGTGACCCAGATCGTCTCGACGACCGGGCCGGGCAGCAACGCCCGGCCGGCCTGTTCGGTCAGCACCACGAGATCGGGCACGGAAAGTCCGAGCCCGCCGCGGTCTTCCGGCACCGCCGCGCCGAGCAGGTCCGTACCGGCCAACTCCGCCCACCGGGCCCGGTCGAATCCACCGACGGAACCGGCGTCCGGCCCCTCACCGGTACCCGCATCGCCGGAAGGCGCCGGGTCCGTGCTGGCCGGGTCCGTGCTGGCCGGGTCCGTGCTGGACAGGCCCGTGCGCGTCGCGTCGGGGTTCGACCGGGCGAACGCGGTGGCGGCAGCGGCGGCGAGCTGGCGCTGTTCGGCGGTCGGCACGAGCAGCCGGGCCGCCACCAGAGTCAGGTCCCGCACGGTACCCACCCCGAGCAGCCGGACCCCCGTCGCGCCGGGCCGGCCGGCGCCCGCGCCGTTCCTACCGGACCCCGACTTCCCGGCATCGCCCCCGGACCGCGGACAGGCTCGGACAGGGCCGCCACCGACGATCGCCTCATCGGGGCAGCCCGAGAATCCGGTCGGCGACGACGTTGCGTTGGATCTCGGTGGTACCGCCGTAGACGGAGCCCGCCCGGGAATGCCAGTAGTCGAGGAACTCGGGCGCCCGCTCGGCGAGCCGTTCGTCGCCGAACAGGTCGACGCCGAGCTGCACGATGTCGGTGTCGAGCCGGGCCGAGAAGAGCTTCACCAGGCTCGACTCCGCGCCGACCGGCTCGCCGTGCAGGCGTGTGCCGACCCGCCGGTGGACGTACGCCCGCAGGGCCGCCAGCCGGGCGTACCCGTCGCCGAGCTCGCGGACCACGCCGGGCGCGGCACCCGCCTCCCGGACGTCGCCGGCGAGCGCGTCGAGTCGCCGCCGGGTGCGTTCCGGGGCACCGGCGTCCGGGCCCCGTTCGAACGACAGCAGCGTCAACGCCACCCGCCAGCCCTCGTCCCGTGGCCCGACCAGGTTGCCCGCCGGCACCGCCACCGAGTCGAAGAAGACCTCGGCGAAGCCGGTCTGCCCGTGCAGTTGCCGCACCGGGCGCACCCGCACCCCCGGGCTGTGCAGGTCGATCACCAGACAGCTCAGGCCACGGTGCCGGCCGCCCGGCTCACCGGTACGGACCAGCGTGAACATCCAGTCCGCGAACCGCCCGTACGTCGTCCAGGTCTTCTGGCCGTCGACGACGTACCGGGTACCGTCGCACCGTGCCCGGGTACGCACCCCGGCCAGGTCACTGCCGGCGTCCGGCTCGGAGAAGCCCTGGCACCAGATGTCGTCGGCGCGCAGCATCGCGGGCAGCCAGCTGTGGTGCTGTTCGGCCGAGCCGTAGTGGATCAGGGTGGGGCCGAGGAACCGCTGCACCGGCCGGGTGATCCGCACCGGGCCGGCGGCGCGTTCGTACTCCTCGGCGAAGATCGCCTCGTGCAGGACGTCGCCGCCGCGCCCGCCGTACTCGACCGGCCAACTGATCCCGCTGTAGCCGGCGTCGTACAGCCGCCGTTCCCAGTCCCGATGTGCCCGGAACCCGGCGTCGGTGTCGGGGTCCGGCAGACCGTCGGCCGGCACGTTGCCGGCCAGCCAGGCCCGGACCTGCCGGCGGAACTCCTCGTGCCCGGTCACGGCGCGGTCCCGCTGCCGGGCAGTTGCCACTTGGCCACCTTGCCGGTGGCGGTGCGCGGCAGTTCGGGCACGAAGCGGACGACGCGCGGCTTCTTGAACGACGCGACCCGGCTCGCGGTGAAGTCCCGCAGTTCGTCGCCGCTGACCTCGCGCCCGTACGCCGGGTCGGTGACGATCCAGGCGACGACCCGCTCGCCGAACCGCTCGTCCGGTTCGCCGGTCACGGCGGCGTCCCGCACCGCGGGGTGCTGGCGCAGGATGCCCTCCACCTCCTGGGCGGCGATGTTGAACCCGCCGGAGAGGATCATGTCCTTGCTCCGGCCGGTCACCGCCAGCCAGCCGTCCTCGTCGAGCCGGCCGGTGTCGCCGGTGTGGAACCACCCGGCCTGGTCGACGAAGGCGCCGCCGGCGGCCTGCCCGACGTATCCGCCGGAGACGGCGAAGCTGCCGGGTGGCCCGGAACGCACCAGGATCTCGCCCTCGCCGACCGGTACGGCGGTGCCGGTCGGGGAGAGCACCGCGACCTCGACGCCGGGCAGTGACCGGCCCGACGAGTCGGGCCGGCGGGTGAACTCGGTCGGCGGCAACGCCGTGGCCAGCCCGGTCTCGGTCGACGCGAAGAACGTCCACAGTTCGGTGTCCGGCAGCATCCGGGCCACCGTCTCGCGCAGGTCTGCGGTCATCGCCTCGCCGGTGACGCTGAACACCCGCAGCGAGGCGAGCCGGTCACCGGCCCGGCCGGAGACGGCGATGTCCCGGGCGATGGTCGGCACCATGCCGGTGACCGTGGCCCGGTGCCGTTCCACCGCGTCCACGAACGTGCCGGGGCGGGCGTCGGCGCACAACACCGTGCGGCAGCCGGTGAGGATTCCGCCGAGCAGCCGGACCTGGCCGACCCGGTGCGCCAGTGGGGTGGTGATCAGGACTGTGTCGGCGGCGGTCAGGCCGAGCAGCACCGACGGGCCGAGCCAGGTGCCCAGCGCCTGGTTGGCCTGGCTCAGCCACACGCCCTTGGGCAGTGCGGTGGTGCCGGAGGTGTAGAGCACCGACGACTCCGGGTTGTCCCGGCGTGCCGCCGGGCCCGGCGACCGGGTCAGCGCCCGCTCGTAGTCCGGGCCGACCGCGAGGATCCCGACGTCGCCGCGTAGGCCGGCCAGCACGTCGCCGCGATGCCCGGCGAGGTCCGACACCAGCAGCTCGATCTCCGCGTCCTCGACGATGTGCCGCAGTTCCTGGCTCTGGTACCGCTCGTTCACCGGCACCACGCCGACCCCGGCGAGCTGCCCGGCGAGGAACGTCTCCGCCCACTCCCGCCGGTTCGACACGTAGATGCCGACCCGGCCGCCGCCGACCGCCGTGCCGAGGTGGCCGGCGAGCGCCTCGACCCGGCGGGCCAGCGTCCGGTACGACTGAACGCCAGCGTCGTCGACCAGGGCTGTCGAGTCGGGGTGCCGGCTCGCCACCCAGCCGAACTGCCGGGCGACGGTCCAGGTGAACGGCGTGCCGGACATGCCTAGATCGTCCGTCCGCCGTCGACGGAGAGGATGCTGCCGGTCATGTAGTCCGAGTCGGACGAGGCGAGGTAGACCACGCTCGGTGCGATGTCCTCGGGGGAGGCCCACCGGCGCAGCGGGATCATGCCGAGGAACCGTTCCTCCAGTTTCGGGTCCTCGCGTACCTTCGCCGACATCGCGGTCGCCGCGATCGGCAGCAGGGCGTTTGCGGTGATCCCGTACCGGGCCAGCTCGACCGCGGCCGTCTTGACCAGCGCGATCACGCCGCCCTTGGCCGCCGCGTAGTTGCCGCCGCCGACCTGGCCGCGTACGCCGGCCGGGGAGGTCACCCCGATGAACTTGCCGCGTCCGGCCTCGATCCAGTGCGGCAGGACCGCTTTGAGGCAGACGAACGCGCCGGTCAGGTTCACCGAGACGACCCGTTCGAAGGACTCCACGGTCATGTCCTTGAGCATGGCCGGCGCGACGATGCCGGCGGAGTGGAACAGCACGTCCACGCTGCCGGCCCAGTCCCGGGCGCCGTCGACGGCCGCCGCCATCTCCGCCGGCGAGGTGATGTCGGCCCGCCAGGCGCGCGCCTCGGCGCCGGCGCCGGTGATCTCGCCGGCCACCTCCTCCGCGAGCTTGCCGTCGATGTCGAGTACCGCGACCCGGGCGCCCTCGGCGGCCATGGCTGTCGCGCCGGCCCGGCCGATGCCGCTGCCGCCGCCGGTCACCATGACTGTCACGTTGTCCAAACGACCCATCTGGTCATGTCCTCACTGTCGGTGGTTGGGCTGTTCCTGGTCCGGGCTGCCCACGGCGTCCTCCTGGTCCGGGCTGTCCACGGCGTCCTGGTCCGGGCTGCCCACGGCGTCGTGGTTCGGGCTGCCCGCCGCGAGGCCGAGCACCCGCAGCGCGTTCTCCCTGACCACCTTGCGGGTGGTCGCCTCGTCGACGCCGAGGCCGGCAAAGTCGTCCAGCCACCGCTGTGGCGTGATCAGCGGGTAGTCGCTGCCGAACATCACCTTGTCGGTCAGCATCCGCTTCAGGTACGTGACGAGCTTCGGCTCGAAGTACCTGGGCGACCAGCCGGACAGGTCCATGTACACGTTCTGCTTGTGCAGGGCGACGGCGAGCCCCTCGTCCTGCCACGGCACCGAGGGATGCGCCATGATGATCGTCAGGTCCGGGAAGTCGGCGGCCACGTCGTCGAGCAGCATCGGGTTGGAGTACTTCAGCCGGATGCCGCCACCGCCGCGCATCCTCGCCCCGATGCCGGTCTGTCCGGTGTGGAACACGACGGGCAGGCCGGCCGACTCGATCACCTCGTACAGCGGGTAGAACCGGGTGTCGTTCGGCGCGAATCCCTGGGTCGAGGGGTGGAACTTGAAGCCCTTCACGCCGTACTGCTCGACGAGCCGCCGGATCGACCGCCGGGCGACCTCGCCGCGCCACGGGTCGACGCTGCCGAACGGGATCATCACGTCGGCGTGTGCGGCCGCGAGTTCGGCGATCTCCTCGCTCGACACCGGTGTGCGGCCGGTCGCGCTCTCGCTGTCGACCGCGAACACCACGCAGGAGATGTCGATGCCCCGGTAGTAGTCGGCGATGGCGTCGACGGTGGTCTGCGCGTCGCTGCCGAAGTACGACGCCGCCGCCTGCTGGAACGAGCGGCTGACCGCGTCCCGGCCGGCCTCGCCGGTGCCCTCGGTCACGTGCACGTGCATGTCGATGGCGGATCGCGCCGCGAATCGACCGGGACCGTCTTCGAGGACCACTTGCCGCTCCTTCCAAATTCTTGCTAGCAGAACTGAGTTCTGCTATACACAACATGCGACCATACGGTCGGCGTGCCCGTCAAGACCGGCCGAGGACGTTTCACCACCTCGCGGGCCTCGGACGCCGCCGTCGCGGACCTGGAGCGGACGTCGCGGCAACGGAACGGAGAGCTGTGTGACGCAGGACGAGAAGGCGCGCGAGGGTCCCGCCTATCCGATCGAGTCGGTCAGCAACGTCCTCCGACTGTTGCTGCTGCTGCGTGATCGCGACGAGTTGCGGGTGATGGACTGCGCGGCGGAACTCGGCGTGGCCCGGTCGACCGCGCACCGGCTGCTCGCCATGCTCGACCACCACGGATTCCTCCGGCGCGACCCGGCGACCCGCACCTACCGCACGGGTGAGGCACTGCTGACCATCGGCCTGAAAGCCATCCGCAGCCTCGACATCCGCACCCGGGCCCGGCCGCACATGCAGGCGCTGTGCGACGAGATCGGCGAGACGGTGAACCTCGTCGTGCTCGAAGGCGACAGCGTCCGGTTCGTCGACGCGATCGAGACGCCACGGGCACTCCGGGTCGGCGGCCGGATCGGGCTGCGCCGGCCGGCGCACTGCACCTCCGCCGGCAAGGCCATCCTCGCGGCACTGTCATCCCGGGAACTGCGCGCGATCTATCCCGAGGAGCAACTGACGGTGATGACCGACGACTCGCTCTCCACCCGGACAGAGCTCGAGCAGGCGCTGGTCGCGGTCCGCGAGACCGGCTTCGCCCTGGCCCGTACCGAGAGCGACCCGGACATCGTGGCGGTCGGCGCCCGCATCCCGCAGGACCCGGGTCACGTGCAGGCGGGCATCGCCATCTCGGCGCCGGCCAGCCGGATGACGAGTGAGGAGATCGAGCGCTGCGGCCGGGCGGCCGTCCGGACGGCCGCGCTGATCGCCGGCGGATGACCCCCCGGCGGGTCTGGTGCTGGCCGGTACCTTCGCGGCGCTGGGATCGCTGCCGTTGGTCTTCGCGGCGCAGTTGGGACTCGCGGTGGCGTTCGGCGTACTGCTGGACACCATGTGCGTGGCCGGTCGCGCAGGAGGTGGCGGCCAGTAGGCCGCGGCAGGGGTGGGCGGCCAATAGGCGCTCGCCCCTGCCGCGGCGTTCCGGTGGCGTCCGCAGAATGGACGAGGATATCTGACACTAGACGTCAGGATTTGGATCGAGGATGGGGTTCGTCGGGCCGGCGTCGACGCCGGGGTGGACCGACTCCATGACTTCTCCGACCGGGACTACGACGTGGTCTACCACCGGCCGCCTCCGACACCGCGAAGCTCACTGCGGATTCCGAGACCTGATCCGCAGTACGCCGCACCGGGGCCGGGCGACGGGCCGAGAGGTCTGGTGCAGTGACCGCGCCGCTGATGACGGCCGGTCGGGTAGTGGCGTGATCGATGTGTTCGGCACGGGTGGTGGGCCGCTGCGCCCGGGCCATGCCGCGTTGCGGGAGGGTGGACGAAGGTTGACTGCATTCGTACGGGACGTCGCGGGTACGGGAGCCGAGACGATCGACGTGGTGGGGGCTCGTACCAACAACTTGCGGGACGTGTCCGTGAGTATCCCCAAGGGACAGCTCGTCGCCTTCACCGGAGTGAGTGGCAGCGGCAAGACCTCGCTGGCCATCGACACCCTGCACAACGAAGCTCAGTTGCGCTATCTCGAAGGGCTCTCGCCGTTCGTACGGCAGTACATCACCCAGCGCAACCGGCCGAAGGTCGACCGCATCCTCGGACTCGGTGCGACCCTCACGGTCGACCAGCGCCGCCTGAACCGCAACCCCCGTTCCACGGTCGCGACGATCACCGGCATCGACGGACACCTGGGGCTGCTGTACTCGCGTCTTCCGGGGGTCGGCACGGCGGCGGCGGTCGGGGGCGGGCTGACCACCGCTCACTTCGACCGCAACACAGCGGAAGGGGGCTGTGTGAAGTGCCACGGGGTGGGCGGACACTGGCAGGCGCAGGAGGACCTGGTCATCACCCACCCGGAGCTACCTCTCTTCGAGGGGGCCTCGCCGTGGTACGCGAAGTGGCGGTCGGGGGAGCACGCGTTCGTACCGGCGCTTGCCGAGAAGCGGGGCGTGGACCTCGGCCGGTCGTGGCGGTCGCTGCCCGAGGAGTTCCGTCGCTGCGTGTTGTACGGCACGGGCGACGAGAAGATCGAGGCGACCGTCGACATGTCGAACAGGAATGAGACCGTCCAGTTGACCTACACGTCGAGCCAGCCGCTGCGGGGCGCGCTCGCCGAGGTGGAGCGGGTGTTCGTGAACGCCCAGACGTCCAGCGCCAGGCAACGCTACCTGCCGTACATGCGCAAGCAGCCCTGCGGCACCTGCGGGGGCAGCGGGTACGACCAGGTGGCCCGCTCCGTGCGGCTGGGCGGGCTGACGTACCCCGACCTGCTCGAGGTGGAAGTACGGGAGGTGCGCGGTTGGGCGGATCGCGTGGCGGACGACCTGAGCGCCCGGCAGCGCGAGGTGGGTGAGCCGCTGCTGCATGACCTGGGCCGCAGGTTGGGAATCCTTGACCGGCTCGGCCTGGCCCACCTCCAGCTGTCCCGGAGCGCGGCCACGCTGTCCGCGGGCGAGTTGCAGCGGACCCGGCTCGCCGCGCAGCTCAGCACCGAGCTGAGCGGCATCATCTTCGTCCTGGACGAGCCCGGGACCGGGCTGCATCCGGCGGACAAGGCGCACCTGCTCGACATCGCGCTGGAGCTGCGCGAGGCCGGCAACACGGTACTCCTCGTCGAGCACGACCCTGAGCTGATCGCCCGAGCCGACTGGGTGATCGACCTGGGGCCCGGTGCGGGCCGTTTCGGCGGGGAGGTCCTCGTGTCGGGGCCTCCCGCCGACGTGGCCGTCCACCCGAGGTCGTTGACGGGGCGTTATCTGGCCGGTAAGGGGCCGCGGCTACACCGGACCCGCCGCCCGGCAGGGGATGACACCGGCTGGGTGAAGCTGCACGGCCTGCGTACGCACAACGTGACCGCGGATTTGGTGAGTTTCCCGGCCAATCGGCTCACCTGCCTGACCGGGGTGAGCGGCAGCGGCAAGAGCAGCTTGCTCGGTGCGCTCGGATCGGGTGTGCAGGCCGCTCTGAACGGGACGGTGGCGGACACGGTGCGGGAGGTCACCGGCGTCGAGGGGTTCAGTTGGGTCGCCGTCGTCGACCAGGAACCGCTCGGGCGAACGCCCCGGTCCAACCCGGCCACGTACAGCAAGGCGTTCGACATCGTCCGCAAGCTGTTCGCCGCTACCGACGTCGCGCGCGGGCGCGGGGTCGACGCCTCCTGGTTCAGCTTCAACACCGCGGGCGGCGGTCGCTGCGAGAGCTGCACCGGTTATGGTCGCAAACTGGTCGACATGCACTTTCTGCCGGATGTGTGGGTGGTCTGCGACGCGTGCGAGGGTCGCCGCTACAGACCGGAGGCTCTGGACATCAGGTACGACGGGTTGGCCATCGACGAGGTGCTGGCCCTGACCGTCGCCGAAGCCGTGCAGCGGTTCTCCGAGCCCCGGCAGCTCGCCGAGACCCTGGGGGCACTGGAGCGGGTCGGGCTCGGCTATCTCCAACTCGGACAGAGCGCCACCGAGTTGTCCGGCGGTGAGGCGCAGCGTCTGAAGCTGGCATCCGCGATCCAGCGCGGTGCCGCGAGCCGCAGAGCCGGCCTCGTCGTTCTCGACGAACCGGTCTCGGGCCTGCACCCGTCGGACATCCAGCGGGTGGTGGACGCACTCGATGTGTTGCTCGACTCGGGCAACACCGTCGTCGTGGCCGAACATGACATCCCCGTCGCCGCGTCGGCGGACTGGGTGATCGACCTCGGGCCCGGAGCCGGGCCGCACGGGGGCGTGGTGGTCGCGGAAGGCACCCCGGACGCCGTCGCGACGGCGGACACTCCGACCGCCGGCTTCTTCCGGCGGTACGCGGCTGGCCTGCCGCTCCTGGCGGTGCGGAACGACCCGCGCTGCTGAGGAGGTCGGACGCGTAGCGGCGTCGACGCGACCTTGGCGCAGGTCCTCAGCGTGGTGCAGGAAGATCTGTGGAGCCTCTGGAAGGGCTCGCCGGACGAGGGTCACTTCCACACCTGGGCCGGTCTGGTCGGCCCGATCATCGGCGCCCGGCCCGGCGACGGCCGCCACGCATTCCGGGGCGCCTGCCGGCGCCCCGGAATGTTGCCCCGTCAGCCCCGGTCGGGCTGGAACAGCCGCGGTGCGAAGTCGATGAGATTCTTCTGCCAGGCGTCCCAGCCGTGCGGGCCCGGGGTCACCCCGGCGAATTCGTACCGGATCCCGAGGTTGTCGAAGGTCGCCATCGTGGAGAGCACGAGTGGGTAGACGAAGTCCGTCACGTTGCCGGTGTACATCCGCAGCATCTTGGTGCCGTCGTTGACGGCCGCGACGTCGAAGCCGGTGGAGTTGAACACTCCTGCGGAGAACGCGCCGACGTACGCGAACTCACCGGGATGCGTCCTGAGGATGTCCAGCGACTGGAACCCGCCCATCGACAGGCCGGCGAGGGCCTGCCGCGCCGGGTCGTCCGAGACGTGGTACGCCGCCCGGGTGGCCGGGACGATGTTGTCCAGCAACTCCCTCCCGAAGTCCGGCACGTTGCCGTTGCCCATCACCACCACCATCGGCACCAGCTTCCCGTCGCGGAAGCCGTTGTCGAGGATCTGCTTGGCGCGGCCCATCTCCACCCAGTCGGTGTAGTTCTGGCCGCCGCCGTGTTGCAGGTACAGCACCGGGTACGGCTGCGTGCGGGCGGGATCGTAGCCGGGCGGTGTCCAGACGTACGCGCTGCGTTCGGCCCCGACCACGGTGCTGGAGTAGGTCAGGGTCGTGAGCGTGCCGCCCCGACCGGCGGGCACGTCGGTAAGCGGACGGGCGGCCCGGCCCGGGGCGAGGAACGTGCTCCAGGTCGGTTCCGTGGTGACGCGGGTCGGGTTCGCGGTGTCCTTCTTCGACACCAGGTCCACGATGAACTTGTAGTAGTAGAACCAGGGCTTCAGCGGACCCACCGTCCCCCGCCACCGGTCCCCGGCGCGGGTGAGCGGGACGTCGACCCAGCTTCCGCCCGGCGCCCAGTTGCCCCACAGGGTCACCCGGCCCGCGTTCGCGAACTCGCTGCCCGTCTCGACGGTGACGAAGGTGTCTCCGTTGGCGTCCCGGGTGAGCCACGGCGTCGGCGTGCTGCCCGGAGCCGGCGTCGCGAACTCCCGGCCCAGCGGCAGGTGGCCGACGGACGGACGGTGGTGGTGCGCCGGCCGGAACAACCGTGGCAGGAAGTCCGCCAGATTCTCCCGCCAGGCGTTCCAGGTGTGGCCGTCGTCCGGGTTCACCCCGTCGAAGTCGTGCCGGACCCCGGACCGGTCCAGCTTGCGCAGCGTCCGGTAGGTCGGGTTGTACGCGGGGTCGGTCATGTTGCCGGTGTAGAGCCGCAGCAGCCGGGTTCCGGCGTTGACGGCCCGGCTGTCGATCCGGAGGTGGTCGTCGGTCAGCGGGCCGGCGAACGAGCCCACGTAGCCGAACTCGCCGGGATGGGTGAGGGCGGAGTGCAGCACCTGGGTCCCGCCGGCCGAGGCACCCGCGAGTGCCCGGCGCGCGGGGTCGTCGGCGATGTTGTACCCGCGCCGGACCGCCCGCGCGAGGGCGCGTAGCTCCTGTCGGAAGTCGGGGGCGTCGCCGTCACCCAGCACGACCACCATGGGTTCGATCCGCCGCTGCACGGCGAGGTTGTCGAGAATCTGCTTGGCGCGTCCGAGGTCGAGCCAGTCGGTACGGCTGCCGTCCGCGCCCTGCTGGAGGTAGAGCACCGGGTAGGGGCGGCTCCGGCGCGCCTCGTAGCCGGGTGGGGTCCACACGGTGGCGGACCGCGCCTGCCGCGACCCGGACAGGTAGCTGACGGTGCCGAGGGTGCCGCCCTGACCGGCGGGCACGTCCGCGAGCAGGCTCGCGGAGTCACCCGCGACGAGGAACGTGCTCCAGGTCGGGTCCGAGGTGACCGTGCTCGCGTTGGTCGGGTCCTTGAGCAGTTTGCTGCCGTCGGCCCGGATCCGGTAGTGGTACAGGCCCGGCCGCAGCGGGCCGATGACCGAGGTCCAGGCGTCCCCGGAACGTCCGAGGCCCAGGTCCGCGACGGCGAAGGACGGACCGAAGTCCGCTTCGACGACGACGCTCGACACCGTGCCGAGCGCGCTTTCCAGGTCGGCGGCCGGAACCCGGATCGAGACGAAACCGTCCGACACGGTGAGCCACGGGGTCGCCGCCGCCGTTGCCGGCTGGGCTCCGGTCAGCACCGTCGTCGCTGCCAGGACGAGGGTGCCGATCACTGCCAGACGGCGGCGTAGACCGGTGCGGCGTGCCCGCCAACTCTGCTGGAATGTGCCTGCCATTGCCTCAACTCCTCGCGCTGAGACGGGCGGCAACGGTCGGCTTCGGGTACGTGGTCCAGCGGAGCGGATGCCGGCTTTCCGGCCGGGTAGGTCGGTTGCGACAGGACGCCTTGCTCTGCGTGTTGCCCAGGCACTACGGCATGACGTGGTCCGTTCCGAGCACCGCCACCCGGTTGGTTGTGATCGGTAACATACCCTGCACATCCAAGTGCGTCAATCTAGTCCAGTTCGGCCGGCGATCGCTCCGGTGCGCTGGTCAGCGCACCGGAGCGTCGTCGACCCGGCCCGGGCCCGGGCGGGGCCGCCACGGAGGATCACGGGGTCTGCGTCTGCCACTTCTGGTTGTCGCCGCCCCAGCAGGCCCAGAGCTGGACCTTGGACGTGCTGGTGTTGACGTCCAGGCACAACCCGGACTGGGCGCCGCGGATGGTGCCGTCGGTGTTGACCGTCCATCGCTGGTTGGCGCCGCCGTTGCAGGTGTAGGTGCCGACCACGGTGCCGTTTGTGGTTCCGGCGTTGTAGGCGTCCAGGCACTTCTGCCCGCCGAGGGCGGTGAGCTGACCGCCTGCCGTCCGGGTCCACCGTTGGGCGGCCGAGTCGGCGCAGGTGGTGACCTGGACCTGGGTGTTGGCCGTCGTGGCGCCCGGGATGTCCAGGCACCGTCCGGTGCCGACGTTGCGCAGCAGGCTCGTCGGAGCCGGAGTCGGCGTCGGTGTGGGGCCGTCGCCCAGTCCCCAGCCGTACCGGAGGCGGTCGAGCCCGCTGGCGTTCGGCGTGCTGAGGGTGAGGGCGGTGCCGGTTCCGTGCAGCTTCTGCATCGCGTACCAGTCGTCGCTCTGGCCGGCGGTGACCTTGCCGCCCAGGCCCGGCCAGTAGACGGATCCCATCCGCAGTTCCCGGAGGACCGTGGTCGTCGCCCGGAAGTAGCGCACGAAGTTGTCGGTGCTGGCGGCGTCGTGGTAGTTCAGGCCGGTGTCCATCGGTGCGCCGAACTCGTCGATGACCGTGCGCTCGGCGCAGGAGCCGATCGCGTCCCGCAGGAACGACACCCACTGGTCGTACGTCTTGGCGCCGCTGAAGAACGTGTAGTGGTGCAGTGACAGGATCGTCCCGTCGAACCGGCGGTCGGCGCACATCGACCTGATGTCGGTGTTCAACCCTGCGCCGCTGACGAAGATGCGGCCCCGCGGGATCGAGGGGCGGGCGCTGATCCAGTTGTTGACCACGTTCGCCCAGTCGGCGGCGCTGTGCCCGCCCGGCTCGTTCATCGGCTCGAAGTAGACCAGGTCGTTGCTGCCGTACCTGGCGATCACCGTGTTCCACATGTTGTCGAAGGCGGTCGGGTTGACGATGCGGCCACCGCTGGCGGCGACGCCGTCGTCCCAGTAGGAGAGCACGACCTTGAGACCCTTCGCCGTGGCGGCGTCGATCGCGCCGGTATAGGCGTTCCACCAACTCGTACCCACGCTGAACGTGTTGATCGGAAGCCGCACGGTGTTGGCACCGAGATTGTTCTGGAAGCCGGTGTACACGGCGGTCGCCTTGGCCACGACCGTGCTGTAGCTGTCGTAGCTGTTCAGCCCGTGCAGGACCAGTGGCCCTGCGTGGAAGTTGTCACCGAGCCGCGCCCAGTTGACGCCACGGAACTGGCTGGTCTCGGCGGCCGCCGGCGGGGCGCCGCCGAGCGCGGTGATCGATGCGACGCCGACGGCGGCCACCGCACAGGCCACTGCCCGGACCAGTAGCCGTTTGGGTCGGGATTCGTGCATGGCGCGTTCCCCTTGAGGATGAGGTCCGACTGTGGGTCGAGGTGACGAGTACGTCGATGCGCGGAGATCTCCGGCTCGACTCGGGTGTTCAGCGGCGGGGGTTGTCGCTGTTCCGGTTCAGCTACGCGGGGTCCATCGTTGGTTGGCGCCGCCGTTGCAGGCCCAGAGGATGAGTTTGGTGCCGTTCGCGGTCGCGGCGCCGTTCGCGTCGAGGCAGAGTCCGGACTGTACGCCGGTGATGGTGCCGTCGGCGTTGAAGTTCCACTGTTGGTTGGTGCCCCCGTGGCAGTCCCAGATGATCGCCTGGGTGCCGTTGCCGGTGCCGGCGCCGTTGGCGTCGAGGCATTTGTTGCCGTAGACCTGGAGTTGCCGGCTGGCGGTGTGGCTCCAGCGCTGGGCGGTGCTGTTGCCGATGCAGTCCCAGAGTTGTACCTGGGTGCCGTTCGCCGTGCTGGCGTTGGGCACGTCGACGCAGCGGCCGGACTGGCCGCCCAGGAGTTGCACGTTCTGTCGCGGGCTGCCGCCGGCTGCCGGGGCGTATCCGGCGGCGGTGATGTTGGCCTGTACGGCGTTGTCGGTGGCCTCCGACGGGTAGCCGGCGGTCAGCACGCCCTCGAAGAAGGTGCCGCGCCCGGTGATGCTGTTGTCGCCGCCGATCCCGAGCAGGATGGCCCCCTCCTTCTTCATCGGGTGGTAGCCGGCAGGGCGTGGCCCGTCGAAGTAGGTGGTCAGGCCGCCCGACTGGGCGTTGCCGCCCCGGATCGCCCAGTGGTTCGGCTCGCCCTTGACCATGGCGGTGACGAAGCGGTGGTTGATGGACGCGATGTTGTTGTAGCCGGCGTTCACCCCGGAGAAGAGCCCCCACTCCAGGTCGGCCATGATCCAGGGGCCGCTGCCCGCGCCGTAGCCCCACTGCTTGTTGGCGCCGAAGTAGACGGTCTCCATGATGGCGCGCTCGTCTGCCAGGTTGTTCGTCTGGGCGTTGCCGTAGTCGAAGCAGCACCACTGGTTGTAATGGGTGCCGTCGACGACCGCGTAGATTCCCTCTGGCTGGTCACCGGTCGCGACACCGTTGGTGTTGTTGTTGCGGTAGCCGGTGCCGGGCGCGATGTAGACGCCGTACGCCTGCTGGCCGCCGACGGTGACCGGCGCGGCCTTCGCGTCGGCGAGGTTGTCCCACCCGCCGGGGGCGGGGCCGACGAAGTGACCGGGTGGTGCCTGGGTGAGGCGGTTGTTCCGGCCGGACTGGTCGTAGATGATCGTGATGAGGCAGGTCGTGTTGGCGCAGAACGAGTCCTGGGCGGCGGCGTCGGCATAACCACCGACGCTGCGCACACCGATGTCCCGCGTGGCGCTGTCCGAGGAGCGTCGAACCTGGTAGAGGGGGCCGCTGTAGCCGCCGTACAGTGCCCGGGTGGTGCTGTGCGCGGCCACGCAGGGCGTACCGCCCGAGGCGTAGATGTCGCACGGTCCCTCGAGGGCGGCTGTCGCCGGCGGTGCGGTGGAGACGATTCCGATCCCGGTGCTGAGGAGAGTCAACGAGATCCCCGCGCCCATGAGGCGACGGCTTCTACTTCTCGCGTTCATGGATTCCCTCCGGTGACGAGGTCCGGCCGGCTGTGGTGCAGAGCTCCGGTGGTCGACAGTGGAACCAGCCGAGAGAGACTTTCCGTAGCGCACAGCGCCCGTTTCCGGTGGCAGCTCGTGGACGGTCGGGCCACAGGAAGTTCCTCCCGGTTACGGTGTCCCGGTGACGCGCCGACGTCAGACGTCATACGTTAGGACTTCGATAGGAAACCGTCAATGGGTCGGCGCCGCTGGGCGGCGTCGCCGTCTCGCCGTCTCCGCCGTTCGAGCCCGGAGGACTCGAGGAGGGTCGAGGTGGCGCGCTGGGCGCGGTGCGCTGCGGAGGGCCACATACATCGGATCTATATCGTCTCTGCTCCGTGGTGCTTGTCGCGTTCGTCGGAACCGGTCGCTGCCGGCGACGCACGTCTTGACGAGTGCGTGCCCTGGACAGCGCGGGCCGCCCACCTCGGCTGCGGCGACCAGCGAATGTATTGACTAGGCCCTATCGAGAGACCTAACGTATGACGTCTGACGCAGATGGATCGCGCGCACCGGACGGCGCCGGGCCGCGTGGCGTACCCGGGGGTTGCGGTGGCCGCCGCGGCACCCGGGTAGCCCCTTGCCCCCCGTTCGAGCCGAAAGCTGACGACCAGATGTATGACCGTCCCACGGCACCAAGCGCGCTGGCGGCGACAGCCGCGGCGGTCCTCCCGGCGGCCGGCACCGGGCCGGGAACCGGCCCGATCACCACTGCCGACGGGACCCGATCGGTGATCCGGAGCCGTTCCGGCGGTACCGACCAGCGCTGAAACCCTTCGCACCGCCACCGCTCGCCACCTGGAGACACCACCATGACAGAAACGACACGAAGAAAACTGCTCACCGCCGCTGCGGCCGGCGCGGGAGCCGCACTCATGCCGACCGGCTGGACCGCGACGGCCAAGGCCGGCGCGGTGGCGCCGCCGCAGGTGCTGGCGGCGGGTGACATGGCGCTGTGGTACGACGAGGGCGCGGGCACGGACTGGCTGCGGGCGCTGCCGATCGGCAACGGTCGGTTGGGTGCGATGGTGTTCGGGAACGTCGACACCGAGCGGCTGCAGCTCAACGAGGACACGGTCTGGGCCGGTGGGCCGCACGACTCCAGCAATCCCGCCGGGGCGGCCAACCTCGCGGAGATCCGGCGGCGGGTCTTCGCCGACCAGTGGACCTCGGCCCAGGACCTGATCAACCAGACGATGCTGAGCAGGCCCGTGGGGCAGCTGGCGTACCAGACGGTGGGCAACCTCCGGCTGGCGTTCGGGTCGGCCAGCGGGGCGTCGCAGCACAACCGGACGCTGGACCTGACCTCGGCGATCGCCTCGACGACGTACGTCCTGAACGGGGTGCGGTATCAGCGGGAGGTGTTCGCCAGCGCGCCGGACCAGGTGATCGTGGTCCGGCTGACCGCCGACCGGGCCAACTCGGTCACCTTCACCGCCACCTTCGACAGTCCGCAACGGACGACCGTGTCGAGCCCGGACGGCGCGACGATCGGCCTGGACGGGATCTCCGGCAACATGGAGGGCCTCAACGGGCAGGTCCGGTTCCTGGCGATGGCGCACGCCGTGGCGACCGGCGGCACCGTGACCAGCTCGGGTGGCACCCTGCGGGTGAGCGGCGCCACCAGCGTGACGCTGCTGGTGTCAATCGGCACCAGCTACGTCAACTACCGCACCGTCAACGGCGACTACCAGGCCATCGCGCGTAACCATCTCAACGCCGCCCGCGGTGTCGGCTTCGACCAGCTGCGGGCCCGGCACGTCGCCGACTACCAGGCGCTGTTCAACCGGGTGACGATCGACCTGGGTCGCACGTCGGCGGCGGACCAGACGACGGACGTGCGGATCGCGCAGCACGCGAGCGTGAACGACCCGCAGTTCTCGGCGCTGCTGTTCCAGTTCGGCCGGTACCTGCTGATCTCCTCCTCACGACCGGGCACCCAGCCGGCGAATCTACAGGGCATCTGGAACGACTCGTTGTCCCCGTCCTGGGATTCGAAGTACACGATCAACGCGAACCTGCCGATGAACTACTGGCCCGCCGACACCACCAACCTGGCGGAGTGCTTCCTGCCGGTCTTCGACATGATCAGAGACCTGACCGTGACCGGTGCCCGGGTGGCGTCGGTGCAGTACGGCGCCGGCGGCTGGGTGGCGCACCACAACACCGACGGGTGGCGGGGCGCGTCGGTGGTCGACGGGGCCCTGTGGGGCATGTGGCAGACCGGCGGCGCCTGGCTGGCCACGTTGATCTGGGATCACTACCGGTTCACCGGGAACGCCGACTTCCTGCGCGCCAACTATCCGGCGATGAAGGGGGCCGCCCAGTTCTTCCTCGACACCCTCGTCGCCCATCCGACGCTCGGATACCTGGTCACCAACCCCTCGAACTCCCCGGAGCTGCCACACCACGCCAACGCCAGCGTGTGCGCGGGCCCGACGATGGACAACCAGATCCTGCGGGACCTGTTCAACGGTTGCGCACGGGCCAGCGAGGTCCTCGGGGTGGACGCCAGCTTCCGTACCCAGGTGCTCACCGCCCGGGACCGGCTGGCGCCGACCCGGGTCGGCTCGCGCGGCAACGTGCAGGAGTGGCTCGCCGACTGGGTGGAGATCGAGCGTACCCACCGGCACGTCTCCCACCTGTACGGCCTGCATCCGAGCAACCAGATCACCAGGCGGGGCACGCCGCAGCTGCACCAGGCCGCGCGGCAGACGCTGGAGTTGCGCGGCGACGACGGAACCGGCTGGTCGCTGGCCTGGAAAATCAACTTCTGGGCCCGGCTGGAGGACGGCGCCCGCGCGCACAAACTCGTCCGGGATCTGGTACGCACGGACCGGCTCGCACCGAACATGTTCGACCTGCATCCGCCGTTCCAGATCGACGGGAACTTCGGGGCCACCTCGGGGATCGCCGAGATGTTGCTGCACAGCCACAACGACGAGTTGCACGTGCTGCCGGCGCTGCCGTCGGCCTGGTCAACCGGCAGCGTCACCGGCCTGCGCGGCCGAGGCGGATACACCGTCGGCGCCAGCTGGAGCGGCAGCCGGACCGAGCTCACGGTCACTCCCGACCGTGCCGGCACCGTCCGGGTGCGGAGCCGGGTCTTCGCCGGCACGTTCGAACTGCGCGACGAGACGAGCGGCGTCCAGGTCCAGCCGACGCGGCTGGAGACCGATCTCGTCCAGTTCGCCGGCCAGGCCGGCCACACCTACCGTGCGTCCGCGGAGCGGTCCGGGCCGGTGGAGAACGGCGTGTACTACCGGCTGCTGGCCCAGCACAGCGGCAAGGCCGCCGACATCAACGGTGCGTCCACCGCCGCCGGTGCGCAGCTGATCCAGTGGCAGAGCGGCAGCGGTCTCAACCAGCAGTTCGAGTTCCTCGCCTCGGACGGCGGCTACCACCGGATCCGGTCCCGGCACAGCGGTATGGTCCTCCAGGTCGCCGGCACCAGCACCGGCGCCGACATCACCCAGCAGCCCGACAGTGGCGCCGCCAGCCAGCAGTGGCGGGTCGAGGACCAGGGCGGTGGGGTGGTCAGGCTGGTCAACCGGCAGAGCGGCCTCGCCATGGACGTGTGGCAGGCGTCGACAGCCGACGGCGCACGCATCTCCCAGTGGACCCCTTCCACCGGCGCCAACCAGCGATTCCAACTCCAGCGGGTCTAGGGCCTCCGTCGGCCGGTGGGGGACTGCCACCCGCCGGCCGACCAGGCTATTCCGTGGTCGCGGCCCGTCGGGGCGGTAGGACGATCCACGTGCCGACCGCGTACATCGCGAGACCGAGGACGACGAACGCCAGTGCCACCGGGTAGCGCAGGCCGGGCGGCAGGTAGGTGGCGAGGAACCAGCTGTGCCGCAGCGTGCCACGGCTCACGAACACCGTGGCCAGGATGCCCTGGGGAATCAGCGGGATCGCCGCGAAGCCGAAGCACCACCACGCCACCGCCTTGCGCGGTTTGGAAAGCTCCGCGAACCGCGACCGCATCGTCCCGCCGCCGCCGGCCGGGCGGCCGGTCCGCATGGTGGACAGCAGTTCCGGCCCGCGCTCCCGCAGCCGGACCGCGGCCAGCCGCCCGAGGCCCCACCAGCAGAGCACGCCCGTCACGACCCCGACGACCACCCCGGCCCAGCCGAACCGGATCGCCAGGTAACCGGCCGGCAGGCCGGTCGCGGCGACCAGGGCGAGTGTCAGGTACGCCTGGCCGGTCAGACCTCCCTCGTCCTCGCTGGTCCGCAGGGGATTGTTCGCCCGCCTGTGCGGGTCGGTGCCCGGCACCAGACCGTAGACGGAGATCAGCGGGACCAGGCCCGCCGCACCGCCGAGCAGCGCGGGCAGCAGGGCGAGGGCCAGCGGCCACGGGCCACCCGTGATCGCCGTGCACACCACCGTCAGCAGCACCGCCACCGGGGCGTGCGTCGCCAGCCAGGCAAGCTGCCGCCCGCGTACGTCCGAGGCGCCGGGCGTCATCAGCGTCAACCACAGCGCCGTACCGTCGGTGCCGTAGACGTTTGCCGCCATCGCGGCCGCCATCACGACGAAGACCGGACCCGCGTACGGCAGCATCCCGTCCCACCCCACCAGCAGCGGGCTGGCGGCGAAGCAGACGCCGTAGGTGAACGCGAACGTGAAATGGTAGGTGCGCACCAGGTCACGCGACGACGTACGCAGCTCCTTCGCCACGATCGCCCCGTCGGCGGTACGGGCGCGGAAGGGCCGCCGCGGCCGGCCGGACGCCCGGGATACCCCGACCCGCCGTCGGAGCAACGCCGCCCACGCGAACAGCAGCAGCACGATAAGCCCGGCCAGCGCGCCGAAGGCCCACCAGGCCCCGCGCACCGCCAGCAGCCCCCAGCCGGACGGCAGGTAGCGGACGGCCGGCGGCACCCCGGTCTGCCCGAGGGCCAGGAAGACGACCCAGATCTGTCCGAGCCCGGCCAGGATCGCGCCGTTGAGCAGGCCGGTGCCGATCGCGCCCAGCCGGCTGCGCAGCGCCAGCCCGACCAGCCCGACAGCCACCTTGGACAGCAGCACGAAGACGGCCAACTGGAGCAGCATCGCGGGAACCGCGACGAGTGCCGCGACCGGGCCGAGCCGCGCACCGGCGACGACCAGCCCGAGCAGCGCGGTGAGGCTGACCAGCGGCGGCAGCCCGACGAACGCCGCCGCCAGCAGTCCGACCGCGAGACGCCGCGACGGCAGGCCCAGCAGGGCGAAGTACTCCGGGCGGAGCGTCTCGTCACCGCCGCCCATGAAGACCGGGCCGAGCAGCCAGCCCAGCAACCAGACCGCGTACGCGGCGGCGAGGAGATCCAGGTCGCGGACCGCGAGGTAGATCGTGCCGCCGGCAAACAGGATTCCCAGTACCGCACCGAGGCCGGCGGTCTGGGCCCGTTCCCCGCGCAGGGCATGGCGCAGCGCCGCGACCTTCATCGCGGCCATCGTCAACGCGACAGCCACGACAGCTCCCTGATCCCGACGTCCTCGCCGCCGACCAGGGCGACGAAGGTGTCCTCCAGCGACCGCGACCCGCGTACCTCGTCGAGCGTGCCCGCCGCCGCCACCCGCCCGGCGTCGACCACGGCGACGTGGTCACAGAGCTGCTCGACCAGCGCCATCACGTGGCTGGAGAGCACGATGGACCCACCACTGCGGACGAAGCCGCGCAGGATCGTCTTGATCGTGGCGGCGGAGACCGGGTCGACCGCCTCGAACGGTTCGTCGAGCACCAGCAGCCGGGGCGCGTGCAGCAGCGCGGTCGCCAGGCCGATCTTCTTGCGCATGCCGGTCGAGTATTCGATGACCAACGTGCCGCCGGCTCCGGACAGCTCGAGCACGTCGAGCAACTCGTCGGCCCGGCGCAGCACCTCGTCGCGCGGCATCCCACGCAGCAGGCCGAGGAACGTGAGCACCTCGCGACCGGTCAGCCGCTCCGGCATGGCGAGCCCGTCCGGCAGTACCCCGACCAGCGCCTTGGCCTCGTCGACGGCGGACCAGACGTCGGCGCCGAAGATGCGGGCGGTGCCGCGGTCGGGCCGCAGCAGGCCGACGGCCATCGAGATGGTGGTGGTCTTGCCGGCGCCGTTCTGCCCCACCAGCCCGTAGAAGGAGCCCCGCGGCACGCTCAGGTGGATCTCGTCGACGGCAAGCTTCTCGCCGAACCGTTTGGTCAATCCGTTGATCTCCAGCGCAGGTGTCATCGATTCCCCGTAACGTCGCGGTGCGGCTTGGCGTCGCCATGTTCTACCTGATCATGGAGACGGTGCGCCAGACCCGTCCGGTCGGAGTTGTCCCACCTCCGGCAGGGCTGCGAATCGACCCGCGACAGAGCCGCACCGGGCCGTGCACCGCGCGAACCGGGGGGTTGGCCGTCGCGCGTGCGTGTCGGCGGCCCGTCGTCGAGGCGGTGACGCGCCGGCCGTACGCCCGCCTCGGGTGCGTGGGCCAGCTGCCGAACGAACTGTCTTCCGCGCCCGTACTCCAGTTTGCCCGGAAGGGCGAGCGGGAACGTCCGCCCGATGCGGGTACTGACCTACAACCTCTGGGGCGTTCGCGGCGACTGGCCCTCGCGACGTACGGTCATCGCGGCCGAACTGCGGAGACTCGAACCCGATGTCGCGGTCTTCCAGGAGACCGTGGTTCAGGAAGAATACGACCAGGTCGTCGATCTGCTGGGGCACGGATACGAAATCGTGCACCAGATCGGTCGCACGGCAGACGGGGTGGGAGCCTCGATCGCCAGTCGTTGGCCGATGACAAACCTGCGCCAGCGGCTCCTGCACGTCACCACCCGGGTCGACGCGGCAGAGCCGTGGATCGGCAGCGTCGCCCTGGTCGACGTCCAGGTGCCGGAGCCCTACGGCCGCACGTTGCTGGTGCACTTCAAGCCGTCGTGGCAGTTCCACCTGACGTACGAGCGAGAGCTCCAGGCTCGAATCGTCGCTCAACTGGTGGAGGATGCCGTGGCTCTTGAAGCACCGGCGCACGTGGTGCTGGCCGGCGACCTCGACAGCGGGCCGGAGTCGTCGATGATCCGTTTCTGGTCCGGACGGCAGTCCCTGGACGGACTCAGCGTCGCCTACCGGGATGCCTGGGAGGACGTCCACGGGATCGAGAACGGCCAGACCTTCACCGCGGAGAACCCGCTCCGGGCAAGTGGCCAGATCCGATTCGAGATCGGCCGACGTATCGACTATGTCTTCGTCCGAGCCGATCAGTGGGGGCCGACGCTCGGCGTGACCGGGTGCGCCGTGGTGTTGGACCAGCCCGTGGGAGGCGTCTGGGCCAGCGACCACTTCGGTGTGCTGGCGGACCTGGAACCGCCCGGCTGACCGTCGCCGGAGAGGCGACTGTCGTGCCCCCGGGACCGGCGGTCAGGTGTCCGGAGATCCTGGCCTCCGGCCCCTACAGTGGAACACGTGCCGATGGCGTCGGGGGCGTGGTTCGACCGTCGAGGGCCTGAACGAGGTCCCGGTGGGTGAGGCGTGCGAGTCGGTCGACTGGAACCCGCTCGGCTCGGCCGGGGCACACTCCCAGCTGGCCGGCGTGGTCGCCGGTCTCGTCTTCGCCGGCATAGTAATGCTGATAGACAGGGGGACGCCGAGACGGCCGTCGGCCGAAGCGCTGACCATGTTCATCGCCGGCCTGGTCACGTTCGCCCTGGACAGTTTCTTCTTCGGTGTCATCGCCGGTGAACGGACCTGCCCCCGGGTCTGGACCCAGACGACGGTGGCGGCCGGGATGCTCGGGGTCGGCTCGCTCACCCTGTTCACCGGCCTGGCGTGGCTGATCGCCGGGCGCAGCGAGTTCGAGTCCCCGCTCCGGCTCATTCGGGTGGTCGCGTACGGCCTGTCCCTGGTGACAGTCGGACAGTTGACGGTTACCGCGCACGACTACCTGCGGGATGTCCGACCCGAGGGCACCTACCCCTGGCTCGACTGGCTGGTCCGGGCATGGTCGGTACTGGTCGCGGTCGTCGTCATCGGGCACGCGTTCGCTCCCCGACCTGGCTACGGGGCGCATCGCGCGGTGCGCCACGCGGCCTACCTCGGGATCTCCTACGTCCTCAGCTGTGCCCTCATCTTCGGTCTGTTGACCGCTGTCGACCGGAGCTACTGGCTGGACGGTGTCCCGCCAGGCGTGTTCATCGCCGCCGCCCTCCTGTCGGTCATGCTTCCCGGCCTGGTGGTCGTGGTCCAGCTGATGGCGTTTCCGCCGGCGACGGTGCCGGTGGGGTCGCCGGTCGACCCGGTGCTGCCCGCTCCCCGTGCGCCGGCACCCCCGCGGGCCACTCCGACGGCCGTGGAGACCGCGAACGGCTCCGAGCCGCCGCCTGAGCCCGGCCGACCTGAGGACGACACCAAATGATCTAACCCGGGCAAGGTGGCGCCGTGCGAGGCTTTGGGACGGCTACCCGGCAGGCAGGGGCAACTCCGGATGCGTGCCCCGACGGACGTCCGGCTCAGTCCAGCTCTCCGAGGATCTTCGCTATCTCCCCGGGCATGGACAGGAACGGCGCGTGTGAGGAGTCCAGCATCACGACGGAGGTGGGGTTTTCCGGGAAGGCCGCGTCGGCTTCCGCGACGAACCGGCGTTGGAGGGCCGGGCGGATCGCCATGTCCCGCGTGCAGACGACGTACGTGCGGGGAACGGAGCCCCAGCCGTCGCGCGTCAGCCGGGTGGTGCCGCGCATCATGCCTACCGGGGCGTCCGGGCTCAGCAGTCCCAGGGCGGCGTCGGCGACGACCGGGGCGATGTCGCCGTAGAACGCTTCGCGAAGCTGCTGGCGATAGACGGGGTCGTTCGAGGCGAGGTCGAGCCGCAGCGCTCCGGTCACGGCGGGATCGCCCCGCAGGGCGGACAGGACCAGCGCGTCCGCGTTCTCCGGCAGCGCGAAGTACCGGTCGGCGGCCTCGCCAGAGGCGGGCATGACCGCGGCCAGGTACACCGCGTGTGCCACCAGCTCGGGAACCTGCTGCGCCGCCCGGGTCAGGACGACACCGCCCATGCTGTGCGCCAGCACGGTGACCCGGCTGCCCCGGCCGAGCCGTTCGATCTGGCGGACCAGCAGCTCGGTCGCCCGGTCGAGGTCCACGTCCATTACCGGAGATACCTCGGTGGCCAGTCGATCCGGGTCGAACGGACGCATGGTCAGGCACTCGGGCCGTCGGGCGCGCATCCCGTGCCCGACCATGTCGACCGCCAGGGTCTGACGGTCGTACGGCACGAGGTGGGCGATGACCTCGTTCCAGCACCAGGCGGCGTGCCAGGAGCCGTGCAGGAGCAGAATCGGCGTCGAGCCGGGGGACATGGCCACTCCTCTGACGTGGGGCTGCGGTTGTCGAAACCGTTCGCGGCGGACGGGGCGGCGTACGCCGGGGTGTGGAAGCGTGGTGTCGAGCCGGTCGCGGACGACGACCGAGCGGGCGTGAACCAGGCCGTCGGCGGCCCGGAGAGGTTACGGAGGCTACGTCGGATGCTGGCCCGGGGCGGTGACTCAGTGCCTGCCGATGCGGTGTAACCATTCGCCGAGCAACCGGCGTTCACCTTCGGTAAGGACGGTAGCCTCGTCGAGGTGCGCCTGTAGCGAGACTGCGGCGTTGAGCAGACCGGTGGGGGCGACCTCGGCAACTGTGTCGGTGGTGATGGCGGCCAGGATCGACTCGCGGGCGATCGCGGAAAGCGCCAGGTCGCGTTTCTCCGGTGGGGTGGCGATGAGCGTGAGCGTCACGCCCTTGCCGGTGGAGTGGACGAGCTGGGCGGCGCGTTCCTCGGTGACGCGCAGCCGGCCGGCCTGGGCGATGCGGTTGACCCGATGGGCGAGGACGGCGGCGGCCTGCCCCGCGGCCGGGGGTTCGTGGCCGGGACGCACGTCGCCGAAGATGAGGGCGTAGAACGCCGGCTGCGCGAGGCCGAACTCGACGTGGAGGTCCCATCCGGCGCGGAGATCCTCGACAGGATCGTCGCTCTCCGTGATCGCGGTCTTCTGGGCCAGGTAGGTCACGAGACCGTGGCTGCCGACGGCGTCGAGCAGACCCCGCATGTCGCCGAACAGCCGGTAGATGGCCGGTGCCTGCACCCGGGCCGCCGCGCAGACGGCGCGGGTGGAGACGGCGTCACGTCCGCCCTCGGAGAGTAACCTCGCCGTGGCCTCGATGATGCGTTCACGGGGGGCCTTGGCCGGCATGGCCGTAATGTACATCGGCCGTCGCCTCCTTCTGCCGACGAGCCGCAGAGTTCGCCGGGATCGTGGTCGTGCCACACGGGCGGAGATGGGTTCGTACCGACCGACACCGCTGGTCCGTTGGGCCGGGCATCCGCGCTCAGCCAGGCCGCACCTCGACGCGCAGGATGCGGTCGTCACCCGGGCGCGCGTCGGTTCCGCCCCAGGTGGCGCGGTCGGTATTGGAGGTGACCAGCCAGAGTGCCCCGTCGGGGGCCACCTCGACGGTACGGATGCGTCCGTAGTCGCCTTCGAAGTGTGCGACCGCGTCTCCGGTCAGGGCGTTGCCGGCGACCGGTAGTTGCCAGAGACGTTGACCGCCGAGCGCGCCGATCCAGAGTGATCCGGCGGCGTAGGCGACGCCCGAAGGCGAGGCGTCGTCGGGGTGCACGGTGAAGATCGGCGGCACTCCGGTACTGCCCTCCACACCCTCGGTTTCCGGCCAGCCGTAATCCTGCCCCGGTCGGAGTACGTTCACCTCGTCCCAGGTGCGGTGGCCCAGTTCGGATCCGTATGCCGTGCCGTCGGACCCGAAGGCGATCCCCTGGACGTTGCGGTGCCCGGAAGAGTAGATCGGGGAGTCGGGCGAGGGGTTGTCCCGCGGTATGGAGCCGTCCGGGCGGATCCGCAGGATCTTGCCGTTGAGTGTGGAGTCGTCGGCGGCGTTCGCCGGCTCGAACGCGTCGCCGGTGCCGATCCACAGATTGCCGTCCGGGCCGATGACGACGCGTCCGCCGTGGTGGCGGTCAGCGGTTTGGACGCCGTCGAGCAGTATTCGGTCCCGCCGCAGCGACCGGAAGTCGTCGGCGATCCTCAGGGCGACGATGGCGTTCTCCCGGGCACCGGAAACCGAGGCGTAGACCGTTCGGTCGGCGGCGAAGCCGTGGGAGGCGGCGATACCGAGCAGGCCGCCCTCGGAGCTGGCGACCACCCCGGGTACCGCGCCGACTGTCTGTGGCGTGCCGCCACCAGCCGGGACTCGGACGATGTCACCGCTGATCCGCTGCGACACCAGCGCGGATCCATCGGGGAGGAAGGTCAGTCCCCACGGGGTGTCGAGGCCGCCCGCGATCTCGGCGGGTTCGCCGAGCGTCGCGACCGGGCCGCCACCGCGCGCGGCGCCCGGCTGCCCGTCGCCGGTGTTGGTCGTCGGCTGGTGATCCGGTGAGCAGGCCGTCAGGGCGAGCGCTGCGATCAGGCTAGGGCCCGTCGCGGCACGTCGAAGCGGTCGATGGGACATTGCTTTGCCTCCTTCGTGAGGTCTTGTCATCCGACGCAGTGCGGCGGATCGCCGCTGCGGTGCCGGCAGGTGCGGGCTGCGGCCGCCTGACGGCGCTGGCCGCGACCAGCGTGGGCAGCCCGCTCACGTTCGTCAGGCGGCGCCGCCGTTGACGAAGATGGTCTGCCCGTTGATCCATCGGCCGTGGCCGGCGAGCAGGGACACCACTTCGGCGATGTCGTCCGGGCGGCCGAGCCGTTCCATCGGGTTCTGCTTCGCGATGCTCTGGATGAGGTCGTCGCTCTTGCCCTCGAGAAACAGGGCGGTCGCAGTGGGCCCAGGAGCGACGGCGTTGACGGTGATGTTCCGGCCGCGCAGTTCCTTGGCCAGAATGGGGCTGAGGGCACCCACGGCTGCCTTACTTGCCGCGTACGCGGCGTAGCTGGGCAGGTTGAGCCGGGTGAGCGAGGTAGCGAAATTGATGATCGCGCCGCCCGGACACAGCCGCCGGATGGCCTCGCGGGCGACGACGAAGGTGCCACGGAGGTTGGTGCGCTGCATCCGGTCGAACTCGTCGAGGTCAAGGTGGGCGACCGGCCGGAGGATCATGACGCCCGCCGCGTTCACGACGACGTCCACGCGGCCGAACGACCGCTCCGCGGTGTCGAACAGTGCCCTTACCCCGTTCTCGTCGGCCACGTCCACCTGGGCTGTCACGGCGCGACCGCCGGTGGTCCTGATCGCCGCCGCCGTGGCCTCCGCCTCCGTCTCGTTGCGGGCGTAACAGACGACCACGTCCTGGCCGTCCGCGGCGAGCCTCAGCGCGACGGCGCGGCCGATACCGCAGGATCCTCCGGTGACGACGGCTACCCGGCTCCGGTTGTCGGTGAGCATGTTGGCCTCCTCCGGTTGTGACACGTCAGGTGCCGGTGCCCTCGGTGATGGCGCCCGGGATGACGATGACCGTCCCGATGCCGAACGCGTTGGCCTGGTAGGCGGTCGTGACGGCGAGGGCGTCCATGGTGGCCTTGCCCACCACACGGTTGCCCCGGTGTGCGCCGACGGCATTGTTGATCAGCGCGTCGAGACGGCCGTGTCGTTCTTCGACGCTGCGTACGGCCGCGTCGGCGGAGTCCTGTGCGGTCACGTCCAATCCGACGACGTGTAGGTCGGCGCCGGACTCCAGGGCGTTTGCCCGCAACTCGGCCGCGTGTGCGGCATTGCCACCGTCGACGTCCCGCACGCTCGGGTAGCCGGTGTGACCGGCGTGGGCCAGGGCGCGAGCGACCAGGCCGCCGATTCCGGTGGCGGCTCCGGTGACGAGGACGACAGACATCGAAACAATGCTCCTCATGTCCTGGTAGGGATGATACCACTATATTTGGTATCGCCGATATATGCAAGACGCTACCAAGATCGTGTTATCGACGCTACCGAGCAGCTCGCAGTCAGGGACGTGGCGCGGCCGCGGTCCGGGGCGCTCGGTGCTCGTGGTGCGGCGACGGCGCGGATCAACCGCCAGCGCGACCACGGCGGGCACCATGGTGAACGCGAGGAAATCGTCGTCCAGCCCATCGGGGTCGCGGACGAGATCGAGGCCGAGCAGGAACGGGAGTGACCCTCGCCAGGTGGCTGCAGACGCAGCGGGCCCGGACCGATGAGCTGCTCGCCAGCGGCTCCGAGTCGCTGTCCGAGCCCGACCGACCTGAGGACGACACCAAATGATCTAGCTGTCAGATGGCGCCGGTGCAAGGTCGCAGGAGGGCTGCGCGGCAGGGGAGCGGGCATCTGCCGGGGGCGTGCGCATGCTCGTCCGTCCGGCGCTCGTACCCGCCCGTCGGGTACCACCCCCACAGTGGTACCACTTCCAGCGGTACCACTTCCTCAGCCGTCGACCGCCACGGCCACCCATCGAAGGCTATTGCAGGTCCTGGGTGTGGGCCAGTAGCCGAAACATGTGACCGCCCCAGGCCCGCCGCCGGGCTCGCCAGCGGTCATGCTGGGTCCGGTGAGCGTGTGGACGCTCACGGCCAGGTCCGTCGTGCGGGGTACGGATCGCGGCCGCGACCGTAGGAGCGACGTGCGATGAAGCTGTCCGAAGTGATTCACGAGAGCATTGTCGACGCTCCGGCTGCGGGCGGCGACATCACCGCCGAGGCGGTGCGTCGGGGCTGGCTACTGCCGTTCGCGCCCGGGCAGTACATCTACGGCCCTGAGTGGACGGAGCTGCTGCGCGGTCTGCAACGGATATTGCTCGCGCGGGCCGCGGCGCTCGGCTTCCGCGAGTACCTCTTCCCGCGGCTGATCCCGGCCCGTGCGATCGACGACTTCAGGCTGAGCCAGTACAAGCCGGATCTGGTGTGGCGGGCACAGGACGAAAAGGTGCTCGACCCGGTCCAGTGCCTCTCGCTCTACCACGTGCTGCGCGGTCGCCGTCTGCCGGCGGAGCGCCTCCCACTGATGGCGGTGGAGACGCTCGGTGGCTGGACGTGGCGACGCGAGGACGATGCCGACCTGGACGGTGCGTTCCGGGCTCGGGAGTTCATGAGGATCGAGCATGTCTGGATCGCGGCGCCGGAGCAGGCAGTAAGGATCCGCAACGCGGTACGCGACTCGGTGGTGTGCCTGATGGGCGAGCTCGGGCTGTCGGTACAGACCGTCGTCGGGGAGCCGTGCATGCCGATCGAGGAGATCGACCGCCGCAGGGAGGCGGCTGCCACGGGCGACGAGGTGCCGGTGGTCGATCTCGAACTGCGGGTGCGGTCCGAACGTACGCCAGGCGTCGTCACCGCGCAGGACTTCGACGAGATCGGTGGCTGCACCGTCGAGGGCGACCACCACCTCGCCAGTTTCGACATCGGCAGGGAGGACGGGGGCCCGTTGTGGAGTGGGTGCTGCGGGGTCGGGCTCAACCGGTTGGTGATCGGTTTCCTCTTCCAGCACGGGTTCGACCGCGCCCGCTGGCCCGACCAGGTGACCCGGAACGAGCCGGTACCGACCGATCGAATGCCGCTCGGTCGGGTGCCGGTTGACGGGGTCCCCGCCGGTGACGGCTGACAGCGGCACCGGGAGCACCGCGGGGAGCGGCACCGGGAGCACCGCGGGGAGCGGCACCGGGAGCACCGCGGGGCGGTGGGACCCGTCGGCGCGGGCTCTGCGGATCGTGCTCGGGGGACGTTTCGGCGAGGAGCCCCGCAGGCTGTCCTTCCAACGCCTGGACCGTTTCGCCGAGTCCGGCGGCCGCCTGGTGGACACCGCGCACTGCTACGCCGACGGTCGTTCCGAGCGGGTGATCGGCGAGTGGATGCGGGCAAATCCTGCGGTTCTCGCGGTCGCCGACAAGATTGGACATCCGGCGAACGGGGCCGTCGACCTGAGCGCGGCGCGCCTCCGGCGCGAGCTGACCGAGTCGTGCGAGCGCCTCGGCGTCGCCTGCGTCGAGGCTGTGCTGCTCCACCGGGACGAACCCGAACGTGCCGTGCCCGAGGTGGCCGAGTCCCTCGCCGGTCTCGTCCGGGACGGTCACACCCACCGGATCGGCGTCTCGAACTGGCCCGCCAGCCGTCTGGAACAGCTCGTCGACGAGCTCGCCGGGTACGGCCACCGGCCGCTGGTCAGCTATCAGCGGAGTCTCGCGGCGCCGACCACACCGCTGTGGCCGGGTGCGCTACACACCGACGACGCGGTGCAGGCGGTGGCCGCGCGGCACGAGTTGACGTTGCTGGCGTGGGCCGCCCACGCCAGAGGGTTCTTCACCGGCGCGACGGAGCCGCCGACCCCCGGCGGCGGCGACCCGTTCGACAGCGCGCCGAACCGGGCGCGCCGTGGCCGTTGCCGTGAACTCGCACGCCGGTGCGGCGAACGCCCGGAGACCGTTGCCCTCGCCTGGCTGCTCCACCAGCCTGCCACCTGGGCGGTCATCGGCCCGCGCTCGGTCACCGAGCTGGATACGTCGCTGCGTGCGGCAAGGCTGCCTCTCGACGCCGGGACGCTGCGGTGGCTAGCCGAACCGGCGAGTGACGGGGCAGCCGTACCGGCCGGACGAGCCGCCGTCGAGAACACAGGGTGATCATGTCGCTCAACGTGTTGCATGTCCTGGTTCCGGAACCGCCCGGCGAGGTCGGCGGGGCGGACATGCACGTGCTGGATCTCGCTCGGTACCAGCTGCGCGCCGGCCTCAGGCCGGTCGTGGTGGAGCGAGGGTCGGCCGAGTTCGCGAACCGCCTGCGAGACGTCGGCGTTCCGGTCGTCTCGGCGTCAGGGATGCGGTGGCACGCCGCCCTCCGGGTACTGGCCGCGGAGATGGCGGCCCGCCGGCCGGACATCGTCCATGCCCACGGATACGACGCCGACTACTGGGCGGCGGTCGTTCGGCTGGCACGCGCCGACCTGTTCCGGGAGCGGGCGCTCGCCTTCACCCAGCACGGCATAGTCGAGGACACCCGCTGGCACCGAGCCAAGACCCTGCTCGACGCCGGCTGCACCCGACTGGCGGACGGGGTCATCGTCTGCGCCGACGGGCTGGCGGGGCGGGTTCGGGGCTGGCGCCCCGCCGGTCCGGTCAGGTACATCCCCAACGGGGTCAGCGAGCCGGAGCTGGTCGGGCGGCAGGAGGCCCGTCACCGGTTGGGGGTGCCGCCGGAAGCGTTGCTGATCGCGTACGTCGGACGTCTCTCCCCGGAGAAGCGGCCGGACCGGGTGCTGACGCTGGTCGCCGACGCGCGGGCGGCCGGCCTGCCGGTCCACGCGCTCGTCGCCGGTGCGGGTGGGCTCGGTCCGCACCTGCACCGGCAGGCCGAGACGCTCGGTATCACCGATGCGGTGACCTTCGCCGGCCTGGTGCGCGACGTCGGCGTCGTCTACGCCGCGACGGATGCGCTGGTGCTGCTCTCCGACACGGAAACGACGTCCCGGGTGGTGATCGAGGCGATGCACAGCGGTGTTCCCGTGCTGGCTTCGGCCGTCGGCGGCGTGCCGGAGCTGCTTGCCGGCGGTGCGGTCGGGACCCTCGTGGCGCCCGGCGATCGTGCCGGGGCGCACGCGGGTCTGCGCCAGCTGCTGGACGCGCGAGCTCAGTTCATCGGGCCGGCCCGGCGGCGAGCTCGGGAACGGTACGCCGTGGAGGTCATGGGGCAGCGCGTGACGGAGTTCTACCAGGAGATCCGTTCGGTGAGGCGGGCGGGGGCCAGGTAGCCGTGCCCTCACCGCCCCGCCGGGGCTGGCGAGAGATGGTCTCCGAGCCGCAGCGCGAGCGCGATCATCGTCAGGGTCGGTGGCGCGTAACCCGATCTCGGAAACACCGCGCCGCCGGTGATGTAGAGGTTGGTCACGCCGTGCACCCGGCAGTCGCCGTCGACGACACCGTCGGCGGGGGAGTCGGCCATCCGGGCCGTACCGAGGTGATGGGGGCCGCCCAAGGTGTCCAGCGGCCACCGGTCGCGGGGCAGCCGGCGCCGCACGTTCGTCGCGCCGAGTTCCCGCAGCAGTCGCCCGGCCGCCTCGATACCGAACATCGCGGTGCGGTGGTCGGTCCTGGTGAGCCTCCAGTTCAGGATTGGTAGCGGCACGCCGTACCGGTCGACGTCCGAGCTCAGCGTGATGCGGCTGTCGCGGTTGGGCACCTGCTCGGTCGAGGAGATGACGGCCAGCTCCCGCGGTCCCGGGGCGGCGTACCTGGCCGACACCCGCCGCCCGTTCCGTAGCCGTGGCAGTGGATGTTTCGCATGATCACCGGCCATCTCGATGAACAGCTGTATCCGGCCGACTCCCGCCGCCCGCGATGCGGCAGCGGACAGCACGAGAGCACCGGCGGTCGCCATCCGCTCGCCGTCGACGGTGACCCCGCCCACCCGTTCGAGGAAGAACTCGATGTCGAGCGCCGCCGGGTCGCCGTGCAGCCGCACGGCGTCGATATGGGGGTGCTCCATGAAGCACCGCCCGACCAGGTCGTTGCCGTTGCCGATGCCGGTCGGCCACGCCGCGCTCGAGCTGGACAGCAGCAGCCGGGCCGTTTCGATCCCGCCGACAGCCAGCACCACCGCACGCCCCGTCACCACCAGTTCGTGGTCGGCCGTCCGCACGAGCAGGTGGTCCACGGCGTCTCCGCGGTCGGTGGTGACCACTCGGGTGACGGTCGCCCCCAGCAGCAGGTCCACGCGCTCGTCCGCGCACGGGTCCCAGCCACGGTACCCAGGCCGGCGAGGGCCGAGTACCGGGAAGCTGCGCAGCTCGAACGGGCAGTCGCGGACACACACCTCACCCGCGCGGAGCCAGTCACGTGCGGGCACCACGTCCGGGATGCCACAGAAGGCGCGCGCGTCACGGTAGTAGGGATCGAGGTCCTTACGGGTCAGGCACCAGCCGGTGGCGATCCGGTCGTCGACGAGTTCCGGCCGTGGCTCGAAATCGATCTCGTCGAGCTCTTCACACCAGCCGCCCCACAGCCCGGTGCTGCCGCCGAGGCCGCGCGGCCGGCACTCGGCGAGGTCGAAGTACGGGATGTGGCCGTCGATCGTCCCGGTGCCGAGATCATGGTCGGGCGCCGGGATCGGCCCGCCGCTGTCGAGCACCGCGACACGCCGGCCGGTGTCGGCGAGCCTGGACGCCAGAGCGAGACCCACTGGGCCGGCTCCCACGATGACGACGTCGGCTTCGATCCGGTTCTGTCGCTCCCTCGCCACCGTCATCGCGCGTCACCTCGTCTCGCCGGGGGGTGGAGGCCCGGTCGCCGGAGGGGGCCGGCAGATTGTCGAAGCCGAGGTGAAAGGGTGTCGCCGGCTCCGCGTGACCATATTCTCCGCAGTGCCCGTTTCCGGTGTCACGTCCCCGGAAGCCGTGACGGCGGTGCCGCGACCCGGCGCGGGGTTGCGGACCCGGCGGCGACCGCCGGGTCCCGCACACCATGCGGTCCACCTGTGCCGATGGTCGCCAACAGACGCCCTCACGGCACGGGCCCCGTGTCCGGCAGCGCCGTCCGCGACGGGCGACGAGGCGCCGCTACCTGTCGGTGAGCCGCTCGAACACCCACAACGTCGTTCTGGTTCCGAGCAACCGCAGCTCGCGCCTGTCGTGCGGGCGGAGCCGCGCCGGTATCGCATGACCGGGGATGTCCGGGGCGAGGAGTACGACCCGGCCGCCCGGCCGGGTCACCCGGGCCATCTCCGCGAGAGCGGCGGTGAGCCACGCCGACATCGATCCCTCGACGTCGAACTGCCGGCCGAACGGGAGGTTCGAGACCACCGCGGCAACGGCCGCGTCCGGCAGGTCGAGATGCCGGACATCGTGCTGGCGGACATCGGCCGTGGGGGCGTTGCTCCTCGCGATCTCCACGGCGGCCGGGTCGATGTCGCCCCCCATGACCTGGCGCCAGCCCGTCGCGCCGGCCTCGCTGAGAATCGTCCCGGAACCGCAGCACGGATCGAGCAGGACACCGTCCGGTTGCCCGGCCAGGAGCACCATCTGCGCGGCGACGGTGGGTCGCAGCGCGCCGGAGCGCTCGACCTCGCGGCCGGCGTGCTGGCGCAGCGAGGCGTCGGAGAGCCGGAGTCCGGCCACCAGCCGGCCCGGCTGGTACTCGCTGACCCACACCTCGAGCTGCGACGGGTCGGCGAAACGCCACTTCGGCCGGCCGGCGGCGACCGCCTCGGTGATCGCCCGGCGAAGGTCGGTCCGCAGGAACGACTTCTCCTGCAGGACCCGGGAGATCACGCGGAAGGTCATCGATCCCGCAAGGGGACGGACCTCCGCGGACCACACCGACAGCGCCTTCTCGACGCGCTCCGGACGCCAGAGCCGCTCGGCGATCCAGCGCGGTCGGTCGCCACCGGCCCGGACAGCCTGCCCGACCTCGACGAACAGGTCCTCCACGGTCCGTAGCGACCAGAGCGCGTCGCGATGACCGCGCTCGACGTCGAACAGCACGAGATCGGAGCGTCCGTCGAAGCCGAGCTGGGTGACGGTGATCCCGGGCAGCCGCCTCAGGTCCCGCGCGACGAGGGCGGCCAGACCGGGCACTACGGCCGCGAACATCCGGGTCACTCCTGGCCGGGGCTGCTCCTGCGGGTCCGGGCCGGATCGGCGTGCCCGCTGCCGGGCGCCGCCCTGGGTCTTCGGTGCCGCACCCCGCCGGTCCCGCTTGCCGCCACCCCTTCGTGCCCGAGCGACGGAGTCCGGTGAATCGGTGCCCACCTCCGGAGTATAGGTGCTCGGAAGCCGCCACCACCGGGCAGGGGCCGGATGCGGCCGGTGGGCTGTGGCCAATTCCGGCTACTGGTCAGCGGCTCCCCGAACGGCAAAGACTCTCAGCATTGCCGTGGTCGGAGGGCCACCACAGAAGGAGAGGTGCCGGCGGACGTGACGCTCTCGACAGCGCTGGCCGTTCCCTACCCGATGCTCGGCGCGCCCCAGGGAGAAGCCGAGACGGCGGCGGTCGCCGCCGTGCTCACCAGCGGCAACCGGCTCGCCGGTGGACCGGTCCGGGACCGGTTCGAGGAGCAACTCCGGGATTACCTCGACGCCGGGTGCGTCGCGACGACACCGAACTGCACGTACGCGCTCTGGCTGGCCACCCAGACGCTGGACCTGCGGCCGGGCGACGAGGTCGTGGCGTCGTCGCTGACCTACCAGGCGACCGTAGCGCCGTTGCTGGGCATCGGCGTCCGGGTCCGGTTCGCCGACATCGACCCGGGCACCCTCAACCTGGACCCGGATTCCGTCGCCGCGCAGATCGGCCCCGCGACCAGGGCGGTGTTCGTCACCCACTACGGCGGCAACCCGGCCGGGGTGGCGGCGATCGCCGAGATCGCGCAACGGCACGGGATCCCCGTCGTCGAGGACGCCGCACACGCCCTCGGCGCGCACAGCGCTGGCCGCATGGCGGGCACCTGGGGCCTCGGGTGCTTCAGCTTCGGCTCGTCGAAGAACCTCACCACCCTTGGTCAGGGGGGTGCGATCTGCGTGCGGGACCCGTCGCCGACCCTGCTCGTCGCCATCGAGCAGCTCCGTTCCCTGGAACCGTACTGCGACTTTCGTGACCTTGATCATGGCGGTGCCGCCGGGACGCCCCTCGACAGCCATCTCGCGCCGACGGACGGGATCCTGCGGCACGAGAAGAACGCATACACCGCCGAGTGCGTCAACCTCCGGGGGAGCGGCTTCAACGGGTCGCTCGGCGAACCCGCGTGCGCGGCCGGTGGCGTGCAGCTCTCGCGGGTCGAGGAGTTCAACGGCCGGCGTCGGGAGATCGCTGAACGGCTCGACGCCGCCGTCGGTAGCCTCGGCTGGGCCTCGACCCAGCGCGTTCCGGCCGATTCGGTCTCCAGCCATCACCTCTACGCGCTGCTCCTCGACGACCGTGACGTCGAGCGCGACGAGTTCGTCCGGGCCCTTGCCGCCCTCGGGATCGAGATGCAGCTGCGGTACTTTCCCGCGCACCTGCTGCCGGAGTGGCGGCTCGGGGGCAGCGGCCTCGGCGACTGTCCGGTGACCGAGGACGTCTGGTTCCACCGCCTGGTCAACTTGCCGATATATCCGATGCTCAGCGACCGGCAGGTCGAGTACATGATCGAGGCGCTGCCCCGGGCGTACCGGATCGCGCGGGGCAGGGAGTCAGTGCGAACCGCCGCCGCCGAACTCGCCCGCTTGTTCGGGATGCCGGCCGAGCTGCTCCCGGCGCTGCGGTAGGAGTCGTCGAGATGGCTGTCGGAGCTGACGGTGACTGAGGTTGATGTCGTGCCGGAGCGGCACATCCGGGTGTTGTACCTGACGCACCACGCACCATGGCCGACGACGAGCGGTGGGCGCCGGCGCGACGCGGAACTGGTCCAGCGGCTGGGGGACCGGACCGAGCTGGACGTCTGGGCGGTCTCCCGGACCCCGGTGCTGGACCGGCGGAGCGCGTCGGACGTGCCGGGCCGGCGGATCCTGGTGTTCGCCGACGAGGCGGCGAGGCGCAGTTACCCGACGCGGGACTCGGCGGCGGCTCGCGAACGGCTGCGCGCGGCCACGTCCGCGTGCCCCTTCGACGTGGTCCACGTCGAAGGCCACTACCTGGTCCACCTGGTTCCCGCGGCGTGGCGGGACAGGACAGTGGTTGCCGAGCACAACGTGGAGTCCCATCTGCTCACCCAGCGGGCCGCGCTCGGCCATCCGCAGGCCGCGGCCCTGCTGGCGGACCTGCCCACCCTTCGACGCCAGGAGGAGTCGGTGTGGCGGCAGGTCCGGACCGTTATCGCGTTGTCCGCCGAGGACCGCGACCGGATCCGGCAGCGGGTACCGACGGCGGCCGTCCACCTGCTGCCGAACGGCGCCGATCACGTGCCGCTGGACCAGCCACAGCGGCTGGACACGGCGCCGCCGCGGGACACGGTGCCGTCGGTCGACGGGCGGCGCGTACCGCGGATCGGCTTTCTCGCCAACTTCGGGTACGGGCCGAATCTCGACGCCGTGCACTGGCTGGTCGCCGACGTGTTCCCGCGGGTGCTCTCGCAGTTGCCGGAGGCTGAACTGCTGTTGGCCGGCGCGGGTATGGAGGGACTCTTCGCCGGAGGCGTGCCGGAGCGGACCGTGCCGCTCGGATGGGTCGACGATGTCACCACCTTCTGGCCGCGGGTCGACGTCGTCGTGTGCCCGCTGCGGATCGGCGGCGGTGTGAAGGTGAAGATGGTCGAGGCGGTCCGGGCCGGCTGCGCGATCGTCTCCACCTCCGTCGGGGTGGAGGGACTGCCGGGCGCCGTCCGGGACGCGGTCGTCGTCGCCGATCGCGCGGACGAGTTCGCGGCCGCGGTGACCGCGCTCTGTCGCGACCGCGCCCTGCGTGACCGGGTACGGCTGCGCACAGCGGCTGCCCGCGGCGCACTGCCGACGTGGGACGAGGCTGCCAACGGAGTGCTCGCGCTGTGGACCTCCGTGGCCGCCGATGCGGCGGTGACGACGTCGTGACATCGCCGCCGGAGACGTCGTCCGCGCGGGACGCGACGATCCTGGTGGTGTCGCCACACCTCGACGACGCGGTGCTCTCGGCCGGCGCCACCATCGCGGCAAGCGTCGACGCGGGGACTCGGGTGGTCGTCTGTACGGTGTTCGCGGCTCAGCCGGCCGGCACGCTGTCACCGGTCGCCGAGGAGTTCCACCGCAGTTGTGGCCTTCCTCCGGACGCGGCGGCGGTCCGGCGCGGCGAGGACGCGCGGGCGGTGCGGACTCTCGGCGCGCAGTACCGGCATCTCGACTTTGCCGATGCGGTGTACCGCCGCGTCGGTGACCGGTGGCTGTGCCGTCACGGGCAGGCGATGTTCGACGCCGATCCGCGCGCCGAGCGGGACCTCGGCGAGCGGCTCGTCGGCGACCTGACGAGGCTGACCGCGGCCCTGGCGCCATGCCAGGTGTGGACCTGCGCCGGGTACGGCGGCCACGTCGATCACCTGATCACGAGGGCGGCCGCGGTGCGGGTGGCGGCCGGTCTGACGACAGCCGGTGCCCCGGTGGCCCTGCTGCTCTGGGAGGACCTGCCGTACGGGATCTGGGAGCCGGTGGCGGCGGTGGCCGACCGGTCACCCGCGCTGCCACCCGTCGGAGTTCACCACCTGGCACGCAAGTTCGCCGCCATCGCGTGCTACCGCTCCCAGCTGGGGATGCTGTGGCCCGACGGCGGCTGGCGGCGCGACCTGCTGCGACATGCCCGGCGCCGGTGGCCCGGTGCCGAGCTGCTGTGGACCGCCGACGGCGGCGCTGACGAGCATCCGGCGGTCCCCGATCCGCCGCCGGTGGCGGGCCTCCGTCGGCCCGTACCCGATCAGACACAGCGGAGGTGGCTCAATGCCCGGTAGCGGTGGAACGCCCGGTGACCTTCTGGTCGCCGGTCTCAACCATGGCGCGCACGACTCCTCGGCGGTCCTGCTCCGCAACGGGACGATCGTCGCTGCGGTGGAGCAGGAGCGGTTCTCCCGGCGCAAGCGCGCGATCGACCAGCCACCTGTCGAGGCGCTGGCGTGGTGCCTGGAGTCGGCCGGTGTCGAGCTGGGCGACCTGCACGCGATCGGGCTCGGAAGCGACCTGGACCTTCTCGGGGAGTGGCTGGGAATGGAACCGGCCCGGCGGCGGGTGGATCTGCCGCTGGACGACCCCGACCGGCTGCTGCCGACGTCGGTGTTCGGCGCGGCGCCACGCCCGCCCCTGGTACCGGTGCGGCACCACCTCGCGCATGCCGCCAGCGCCTACTGGCCCAGCGGCTTCGAGGAGGCGGCGATCCTCGTGGTGGACAACCGCGGCGAGGACCGCGCTACGACCCTCGCATACGGCACACCGGAGGGCATAACGGTGCTCGACTCGTACCCGATCGAGCACTCGCTCGGCCTCTACTACCGGATCGCCACCCAGTACGCGGGTCTGTACAGCAAGGACGGGAACGCCGGCAAGCTGATGGGCCTTGCCTCGTACGGCAGTCCGGTGCACGACGTGGCGCTGCGGCACACTCCGGACGGGCCGCGGTGGACCGGTGTTCCCCCGGCCACCACGAGCGGCCGCGACCTGCCTCCGGAACGCACGGAGCAGCTGTTGCGGTACTTCACCCAGCAGTGCTTTCCACACTTCGCCGGGCTGCGCGAAGAGACCATGGCCTACGCTGACTTCGCCGCGTCGGTGCAACGGGCGGTGGAGGAGACCCTGCTGGGTCTGGCGGCCGACCTGCACGAGCGGACCGGATCGGCGAACCTGGTCGTCGCCGGTGGCGTCGGACTCAACTGCACCGCCAACGGCAGGCTGGCCGCGGACACGCCGTTCGAGCGGGTGTACGTGCAGCCGATGGCGCACGACGCGGGTGTGGCGCTCGGCGCCGCCCTCGAGGTGAGCTTCCGCAGCGATCCGCGACGGTTCCGGCCGGAGCCGATGCGCCACGCGTACTGGGGTCCGGCCTACGACGACGACGAGATCGCGAAGGTGCTCGCGGAGTTCGGGCTGGCCTCGCAGCGGCTGTCTCCCGCGGGATTGACCGGCCGGGTGGCCGCGGCGATCGCCGGCGGCGCGATCGTCGGCTGGCACCAGGGGCGGGCCGAGGTGGGGCCACGGGCACTCGGCGCGCGGAGCCTGCTGGGGGACCCGCGCACCCGGGCGACGCTCGTGCGGCTGAACCATCTCAAACGGCGGGAGATGTGGCGGCCGCTGGCGCCGAGCGTGCTGGCCGACCAGTTCGACAGCTACTTCGTCGGCACCCCCAACCCGTTCATGATCATGGCGGCCCAGGTGCGCCCCGAGGTCCGGTCCCGGATCCCGGCCGTCGTCCACGTCGACGGCTCGGCCCGCCCGCAGGCCGTCGAGCGCGCCGACAACCCGCTGTTCGCCCAGCTGCTCGCGGCGTTCGCGGTCGAGGCCGGGGTGCCGCTGGTCGTCAACACCTCCCTGAACACCGCCGGCATGCCGCTGGCCAATCACCCGCGCGAGTCGGTGTCGCTGCTGCTCGACACCGACCTGGACCTGCTGGCCATCGGGGGACACCTCGTGACCCGCCGGTGATTCCCCCGATACCATCTGTCGGCGGGCCGGCAGCGGTGGCGGCCGGTCAGCACGCCCGCCGGGCCAGGTACCCGAGCACGTCGGGGTGGCCGGGAAGGTCGTCGTGCGGGTCGGCCATCCCCGCCGCGTCGACGACGACCGCCTCGAACCCCGGGCCCGCCGTATCCCGCCAGCGGTCGACCGAGGCCAGCAGGGACCGCAGACCCAGCCCCGCGGTGTTCAGTCCGACGGTGTTGTACACGTACCCGAGCGGGCCGGGATACGGCGTCGGCAGGTGCCGCCAGGCCGTGAGCGTCAGGTGCAGGAACGCCTCCCGACCGGCCAGCAGTTCCTCCCGCAACTGGGGGGCGACCAGGCCGGCGCTGTCGAGCCCGGCGAACACTGCGGTCCGCAGCGCCGGTCGCAGTTCGGCCAGCACGGCAGTGGCGGTGAGGTCGCGGTGCTGCCACCGCTCGTCCAGGGCGGCCGCGGCGGCGGCGACGGCCGGATGGGCGTGCAGCGTCCGGTCGATCACCGATGCGAGGGACGGCAGTCGGCGGGCGAAGAGGCCGGGGTGCACGGTGTCGACCAGCCCGAGGAAGCGCACCTGGCGACCGTTGCGGTTCAGCCACTGGGCGGCCTCGAGCGCCATGATGCCGTGGGAACAGTGTCCCAGCAGGTACAGCGGGCCGTCGGGCTGGCAGCGGGCGAGAGCGGGTCCCAGTATCTCCCCGGCCCGCGTCGCCGTGTCGACCAGCCGGGTGGCGGTCTCGATGCCGATCGGCGGTACCGCGTACACCGGTCGTGACAGGCCGGCGGCGACGGTGGCGGCGGTCGGCGGGTTGGTGAAGAAGAACAGCGGCGCACGCCCCTGCGCGTGCGAGATCGGCACGATGCTCACCGCGCTCTCGTCGACGCTGACCGCGCTCTCGTCGACGTCGACAGCTCTTTCGTCGACGACGGCCGAGCACCGTCGCGGGTCGCCGGCAGTCGACGGTTGGGGATCTGGTGGGTTCATCAGGACCTCTCGCTCGCTGAGGGTCGCCGGGGTGGCGCGGGAAGGGACACGGCGTGGTGCGAGTTGACGTGCTCACCGGGTACCGGGAACTGGCGTCGACGGCGCCGGAGTGGCTGTCGCTGTGCCGCTCGGCCGCCGCGGCGTCGCCGTACAACCACCCGGGATGGGTACTGAGCTGGTGGCGCCAGCGGCACCGGACCGGCCTGCGGTGGCGGGCAGTCACCGCCAGGGACGCACGGCACCGCCTGACCGGCATCCTGCCGCTGGTGCGCTTCCCCGACGGGACGGTCCGCTTCGCCGGGTACGACCTGCACGACGAGGCGGCCGGACTGGCCGTCGACGGTGGACTTCCGGCGTTGTGGGGCGCCGCGACGGATCTGCTGGGCAGCCGCGGCGACTGCACCGGACTCGACCTCCCGACCCTCGCGTCGGCGGATCTCGCCGCGCTGCGCGGTGTCGTCGCTCCCCGACGGTTGCGGGTAACGGGGCTCGATCCCGGTGCCCGGCTCGATCTCACCGGAGGTTGGGACCGGATCTTCGCGACACTTCCCAGCAGCCGCCGCAAGCGGATCCGGGCCGAGCGGCGCGCGTTGGAACGTGACCACGGAAGCGTCGGGTTCGACCTCGTCACCCACCCCGGTGACGTGGTGACGGCGGCCGAGGAACTCTGGCGGCTGCGCGAGGCGTCGTGGCGGGCCCGCGGCCGGTACGGAGAGCTGGCCGAACATGTCAGGGGTGATCAGCTGTTGACCTTTCTCCGGGAACTGGCCCGCGAACCGCTGCTCGCGGGCGTGCTACGGGTCGCCCGGCTGCGGGCCGGAGCGGTCGTCGCCGCCGCCGCGCTGCAACTGCTGGTGGGGCGGCGCCTCTGGTATCCGTTGTGCGCCTTCGCGCCGCCGCTCGCGCGGTACGGCCCGGGGCGCCTGTTGCTGGCCGAGTGCGCCCGGGAGGCGGCCGAGCGCGGCTGTAGCGCGTTCGAGCTGGGGCGCGGCGTCGAGCGGTACAAGTTCACGGTCGGCGCGGTCAGGTACGAGCTGCCGGACGTGACGGTCGGGCGGGCGGACTGAACTCGTCGACCAGACGCAGCACCTGCGACCACGAGCTGGCCCGCGGACCGGGGAGATGCCGGTTGTAGCGGGTGTCGACCGTGATGACGGACCGTCCGGCCGCTCGGAGCGCAGTCACGAAGTGAGGAGCGTCCTCGACGAACACATCCGCTGCGATCGCGGTCTTGTCGGTGACGAACACGACGTCGTCGGCCGGGACCTGGTGCCGGTCGAGCCAGACGGCGGTGTCGGCCACGGCCTGCCGGATCACCTGCGCGGTCCAGAGCCGGCCGGTCACGATCCGGATGCGGTGGCCCCGCGCGCTCAACGCTCGCAGCGCCCCGATGCTGTCCGGAAGGGCGGCCATGGTCCGGTAGCCCGGCTGCCGCACGAACGCCGTGTAGTGCAGCCGGTCGAACAACTCCTTGCTCCCCACCCCCCAGTCGCGCAGGTCCCAATCGGCGGGCTGACGATGGCGTACCCGTCCGCCCTGCGCCCGGATTAGGTCGGCGATCATGCCAAGACGGTCGGCGCAGACATCGTCGAGGTCGACCGCTACCACGAGCGGCCTTCTCACGGTCATCGGTGGAGGACAGGCCGGGACGCCGGCCGGATCGCGGCATTGGCACCGTTGATCAGGGCGGACGGCCAGGCCGCCGTCGACACGGTCATAGCTTGGAGTCAAGCAGGGGCGCCGGCCGCAAGGCGCGTCGCGTAAACATGTGACGACGCAACTGCCGTGTCCGCCCCGTCACCGACGGTCCTCCTGGAAAGGCCGGCGGTGGGCTCCGCCGCGAATGCATCCCACAGATCGTGGTCACCAGGGGAACGGCGCCGGGGCGAGGCGTCGGGGTCGGCGAGTGGTGTGGCGCCGCTCCGACCAGCGGTGTTGCGCGGGCGTCGGGCCCAGCTTTGTGATCATGTGTCCCCAAAAGTGGGTACTCGTCTCCGGGGTTCATATGCTAGATTAATTGATCATTACCCTTTTGTTGGACGTTTCGGGGGTGGATCCAAGTCAATTTAGGTGTGCTCGCATTGATGGCTGGAGACCTATCTTCCTAAAGGTGCTCGGAAAATTCGTTCTCATCTTGACTCGCGGAAGTAGTTGAACACTGGTCACGGCGCCATTCGGGGGTGGCATGTTGATACGAGTCGATGTCATTGCTGGTTCACCGATATTCTTGACTGGTCTGATGCAGATCCTTTCGGGTGGTGGGATCAAAGTGTTGAGCGCCGGGACGTCGCCCGGCAAGCAGGTGTCCTGGCTGGCTGACGCCGTCCTGATCGATCCGGATGTGCTGTCGCCACAGGATGAGCTGGAATATGTCGCACAGCTTGCCCGGACGGTGTCGGTGCTGGTCCTCGCCTCCTGTGACTCGGTGAGTTCCGCTCGGTACCTGCGGGTCGGTGTCGCGATGGTGGTCAGTAAACAGGTGCCCGGCGAGGTGTTGCTGAATGCCGTGAAGGCGGTGACCGCGAATTCGCCAGCCACCCGCAACGGCGAGGACGGCGTATCGGCGGGGGAGCGTACCGATGCGCGCTGCCAGCAACTGTCCGAGCGGGAGGAGCAGGTGCTGCGGCAGATATCCCGGGGATTGACCCACGGGCAGATCGCCACCCGTCTGGGCATCAGCCAGCACACCGTCGACACCTACGTGAAACGGATCCGCGCCAAACTCGGTGCCGGCAACAAGGCCGAGCTGACCAGGGCTGCTCTGCTGGGAAACGTTATGAATCCTATCTGAGTGAGGTGGCCCCTGTTCGTGGTGGCTGTCCAACCGTCCGCCGAAGCGCCGAGCGCGGAGGTACCGTGTTCCGCTTTCAGTGGTCCGGGTGGCTCGAGAAGGGATCGGGTTGGCTATGCTGGAGGCGCTGGACGTGGATATGTACGATCATATCCACGTCGTGTTGAAGAATCATCCAGGAGTGGATAGGTACGCGGCGTTCTTCGTGGACCCGGGCGGTCGTCGCGAACTGCTTGTCGCCGTCGTGCCCACGCGTTATGCGAGCGCGCTGGAGCTTCGCGAGCGGGTCTGGTCGGTGCTGGGGCGCGACGAGGTGCCGGTCGTCGTCGGTTTTCTCCCCCAACTGCCGCTGGACATGGACGGATCGGCCGATGGCGACGGCGTCGTACGCGAGATGTCGAGCCTGGCCGAACCCCAGGTGTCACGGTTCGTCGACCCGGCCACACCTCTCGAAGAGGACCTGCGGAATTTTGTGCAGGATCTCCTCGAACTACCGAGGGTCGGCATGACCGACCACATGGTGGACCTGGGGCGGACCTCGTTACTGGCCCTCGAACTCAGCACGAAAATCTGCGATAAGTATGATATCCAGTTGGCGCCGGAGGACGTTTTCGATGCCGGAACGATTCGTGCCCTGACCGCCGTCGTGGAACGGAAACAACGCGACCGGAGGTGATCGATGCTGCTGGGTGGTGAACCGAACGCGATCGCGCTCGTGTCGTCCCGGCGTGAGGCTGTGACTTATGCAGAGTTGCGCAGACTCATCGACGATTGGGAGGCCATCTTCCGGGCCGGCTCGCGGAAGTCCCTCGTTCTGGTCATGGGCGGCGCCGACCTCGCGGCCGTCTCGTGCTATCTGGCCGTCCTGGCGGCCGGCAACGCGGTCCTCCTCGCAGATCCCCTGGTGGGCGACGAGGCGCTGACGCGCCTCGTCGACGCCTTCCAACCGGAGATCGTGGTCCACCCGGCACGCACCTGGTCCGCCGGCCCGTTGCCGGGCTACCGACACGAGGCATCGGCGCCGTTCGGGGCCACGACGTTCATCAGGCGGACGCCCGGCGAGTACGAGCCGCATCCGGATCTGGCGCTACTGCTGTTGACGTCGGGAAGCACCGGCACGCCGAGGGCGGTCCGCCTGTCCGCCGGAAACCTGCGGAGCAACGCCTCGAGTATCGTCCAGGCGCTCGGCATGCGGGAGAGCGATCGGGCCGTCACCGCGCTGCCTCTGCACTACGGCTACGGACTGTCGGTCCTGAACAGCCATCTGGCCGTCGGCGCGAGCGTCGTCCTGTCGGAAATGTCACCGAGTACGCGACCGTTCTGGCGGATGTTCGTCGAGACGGCATCGACATTCTTCGCCGCCGTGCCGAGCACGTACCGTGCGGTCTGGGAAGTCCTGGACGGGGAATGGCCGACGGGTATGCGCATCGCGACCCAGTCGGGCGATGCGATGCCGCCCGAACTCGCGCGCCGCTTCGTCGGTCTGGCGGCGGCTGCCGACGCCAGCTTCTTCGCCATGTACGGGCAGACGGAGGCGACGGCGAGAATGGCGTGCGTGGATCTGGTTGCCGTTCCGCAGCGGATCGGCTCGGTCGGCGGAGCAGTGCCGGGCGGACGGTTCCGCATCGCCGGGACCTCGGACGGAACGGGTCGGAGCGGGATCGGCGAGGTCGTCTACGAGGGCCCGAACGTCATGCTGGGATACGCCGGATCGCGGCGGGACCTCGTGCTCGGCGATGTGTCGGGCGGCGTGCTCCACACCGGTGACCTCGGGTGCCTCGACGACGGATACCTGTACCTGCGGGGCCGGCTGAAGCGCATCAGCAAGATCGGTGGCCGCCGGCTCAGTCTGGACGAGTTCGAAGAGACCGTCACCGGCGACGGGCAGGTCGCCGTCGTCGAGACCGGCGGCGGGATCGTGGTGTTCCACCAGGGCATCGACGCCGGGCTCGCGTCCCGGGTGGCGCACGCCTGTCGGGCACACGGCATCTCGCCCGCGATGGTCAGGACGCGGAAGATCGACCGGCTGCCCCTGACCGAGCGGGGGAAGACCGATTACCGGCGCCTCGCCGACGGGCTGTAGCGGCGTACCGACCCACAGGTCGAGTTTGCCGTGACTGCCCTGCGGCGAGGCGCACTTCGGGATTGCGGGACACGGCCCGCACGACGGGCCGCCGGGTTCGGCACCGGCGAGGATGTGCCGGGACGGCCCTGGCAAGGCCGTCCCGGTTGGTCAGGTGTCGATCCGAGGACTCCTCCTCACGACTCGCTTCGCTCGCGGACCGCTTCAACCAGTTCGGCGAACGTCCTCGTCTCCAGCAACAACCCGATGTTGAGTTGGACCCCGAACTCGCTGCGGATCCGTGCCATCAGCTCCACGGCCGTCAGCGAGTTGCCGCCCGCGTCGAAGAAGTCCTGATCGGCGAGTACCTCGTCGGTGCCGAGGGCCCGCCGCCACAGCGCGCCCACCCGCTCCTCCAACGGCCGCGCCATCGGCGGCGTGGCGTCGTGGCCGGCCGGGGACGGCCCCCGATGCCCCGGGTCGCCCGGGTTGGTCGCCCCCACCGGCCGGACGTCGGCGAGCACGCCCCGGGCAGGCGGAACGTCGGCGGGCGCACCCCCGACCGGGATGAATCCGGTCGCCGGCGGTGCGGGCACCGATGCTTCGTCGCCCGGGGCTCGCTCCGGCAGCGGCACCGGCCGCCCTGCCGCAAATGGTCGAACCAGGACCGTCCCGGTCACTCCGCTTTCCAGCAGGCCCAGCATCAGCTCGACACCGGTCTCCGGATCCAACCCGTCGATGTCGCGAACCGGCTCTGACACCCGGACCGGCTCCGAACTCCGGGCGGCCTCCTTCACCTGATCATCATCGATCATCATCATCGTGAAGCCCTCGACGGTCGCCAGGAGGGTCCCGTCGTCGGCGATCAGGTCGACGTCACCGGTCGGGGTGCTCACGGGAGCCGCGACATCCCGCTTGACGTGGGCGTAGAACTGTGCAGGCAGGTCGGAGTGCACGACCAGCCGCTGGTACATGAACGGTATCGAGGACGCCTGCCCGGGACCGCGAACCGCCGCCGTCACGGTGTCCATCATCGCCGGGTGCAGAGCATGCTGGTCGAGCTCCGGCCGGTACGCCGGACGCAACTCCACCCTCAGCAAGCTTTCCGAACCCACCGTCCACGACTGCGGGATGTTCCGCCATCTCGGCCCGGTGACAATCACGAATGTTCCGCCGCTGGACGCCAGCCCCGGCGTCGGCTGGCTCGTCGCGACGAAGCGATCCCGCAGCTCACCGAGCGCCACTGCGCCGGCCGCGCCGGAGTGTCCACGGATCTGCGCCGTCACGTGGACGGTCCACGGACCCGCCTCGCCCGCGAGGCGGGAGTCGACGACGACGTCGTACCGGTCACCCGCCGGTCGGAACGTGAGCCTGAGCAGCCGCCGCCGCTGGTCGAGGAAGGGCGCGCGGAACAACACGTCCGTGATCTCGACAGCGGGCTCGGCGGCGTCGCCTGCCCGCTCCCGAAACACCCGGACGATTAGGTCGAGATACGCCGTCCCCACCAGCAGGGGCGTCCGGTCCATCCGGTGTTCGTCGAGTACCCAGTCCGTCGCGGGACTCATCTCGCGCTCCCACACCACGACCGGATCGGCAGGCGAGGCTGCCGGGCCGGCGGCGCCGGAGACGGCCGCGGGGGGAGCGTCTCCGGTCTCCGGTCGGCCGTCGGACAGCTCGCGCACGCTCCGGCCGAGCCCGCTGATGTCGACGCCGCTCCGGACCGCCATGCCCGTTCCGCGCCACACGGGCCAGCCGACGCTGAGTACCCGGCCGCCCGCGAGGGACGTCGTCCGCGCGGCGGCGTCGAGGAAGGCGTTGGCCACCGCGTAGTCGCCGCCTCCCACCAGGCCCTCGGCTGCCGCCCGGCTCGAGAAGAACACGGCGAAGTCGAGCCCCGGCCGTCCGCCGAGGACCCGTTCCAGACAAGCGGTACCGATCGTCTTCGGCGCCAGCACCGCAAGCGCGTCGGCGGGTTCCCGGAACGCCGTCATCCGGTCACCGGGTACCCCGGCGAGATGGAACAACCCGTTGACCGGACCGTAACGGGCGGTCACCTCGGTGACGACGCGCTCGACCGCTGCGCCGTCCGTGACGTCGCAGGCGTACGTCACCACGTCGGCGCCCAGCGCCCGAACCTCGTCCAGGACCGCGGCGTGCGTCTGGTCGACGGCCCGCCGGCTCAGCAGTGCCAGCGTCGGTCGCAGACCCGAGGCGGCGAGCCCCTTGGCCATCTCGAGACCGAGACCGCCGAGCCCACCGGTGATCAGATAGACACCACGTTCCCGCAGCAGCGCGCCGGCCTCGGTCGGGAGCGGCAACGGTCGCTCCACCGCGACCCACCGCCGCAGCCCGCGCAGAGCGACGAGCGGTGCCTGCGGCCGTGCGGCAAGCTCGTCGGCGAGCACGCCCGGAGCCGTGAGTGGATCGACGTCGATCGCGTTCACGCGCAGGCCGGGGTCCTCGGCACGGACGGTGCGGACCAGCCCGTGCAGCGCGGCCCGATCCAGCTGGACGGGATCTGCGCCAGACACGTCGGTCGAGCGGCTCGCCACAACGGTCAACCGGGGCGGGGCCGACCAGTGACCGGATGTCAGCACCAGCCGGCAGGTGGCGAGCAGCTCGGCGAAGCCGGAGCCGAGCCGGGCCGCTGCCCGGCCCAGGCTGTTGCTACCGCCGTCACCGGTCACCGCGGCGCCCGTCGTGTCGCCGCCCGCCGTCGTCTCCCCGGCGTCCAGCGCATGGATGACCACGTCAGGCAGGGTGTCCGCCGCGCGGAGCACCCCCAGTACGCGGTCCAGGTCGTCGAGTTCGCCCGGACGTACCCGGAACTCGACCGGCCCGCCGGAGAAGGACGTACCACGCCGGACGCGTACCGGCTGCAGTCCGGCCCGCTGCACCGCGAGCAGCACCATCGACGCGGCAGCCGGATCATCGGGCAGCAGGACCAGCGCGCGCCGCTCGGACCGTTCACGCCGGTCCGGTCGGGGCCGCACCGTCTCCACCCACCCGATCTCCGTGAAGGGTGTCGTGACAGCGGCCTCCTGTGCCACAGGTGTCACCGGCGCGGCCGGCGCATCCGCCACCTGGAGTGGCGGTTCCGTGGCATTCGGCCGCGGCGCGGCCGGTTCTGGCCAGGCTCGCCCGAGCGGAGGCCGGTCCACCCAGTACCGGCTGCGGTCGTAGGGGTAGCCCGGCATCGTCACCCGGACCATCGGTTCCAGCTGGCCGGTCGCGGTCCAGTTGACCTCCGCGCCGGCCACCCAGAGCCGGCCCAGCGCTGCCAGCACGTCGGCGTGGTCGTCCTGGCCGTCGCGCAGGCTCGCGACGGTACGGGTCGTTCCGTCGCGCCGAGGGTGCTTCCTGGCCAGATCGCTGAGCACCCGGCGGGGACCGACCTCCAGCAGGGCATCCGGCCGCGAGTCGAGCAGCGCACCCAGAGCGTCGTGGAACCTGACCGGCGCGGCCAGCTGACCGGTCCAGTGCTCCGGGTCGGCGAGCCGATCGGCCTCCACGCGGGCACCGGTGAGCGCCGAGTAGAACGGCACCCGCGGGGGCTCGGCGTTGACTCCACGGAACGCCTCCGCCCACGCGGCGGCGGCGCGGGCGTAGCCGGGGTGGTGGAAGGCGGCTCCGGCCGAAACCATCCGGGTCGCGATCCCGTTCGATCCCAGGCGATCCGCGAGCACCCGCAGCTCGGCGTCCGGACCGGAGACGACCACCTGGCGCTCGGCGTTGACCGCTGCCAGCACGAGCGGCTCGTCGAGGTACGGCAGTACGTCGGGCTCGGCACAGCCGACGGCGAGCATGCTCCCGGGGACCGGAAACTCGGCCATCGCGGCGGCCCTCGCAGCGACCAGGGCGACGGCATCCGGGAGACTGAACACCCGGGCCACCGCGGCGGCCGTCAGTTCCCCGAGGCTGTGGCCGAGCACCGCCGCTGGCTGCACTCCCCACTGCCGCCACATCTCGGCCAGCGCGTACTCCACCGAGAACAGCAGCGGCTGGGCGGTGCCCGGATCGGCGAATTCCGCCTCGCCCGTCGTCTCGCTCCAGATCTTGTACAGCGGCACGCCCCGCTCCTCGAACAGTTCGAGGCACTCGTCCATCGACACCGTGAACGCCCGGACCGTCCCGTAGAGGCCATGTGCCATCCGGACGTGCTGAGAGCCCTGGCCGGGCAGCAGATATGCCACCCGGCAGTCGTCGACCGCCTGACCCGTGATGACGGCGGGCGCGCCTCGCTCCCCAGCCAGGCCGGCGCGGGCCGCTTCGGCGGAGTCACACACCAGCGCCGCGCGTACCGGATGCGCCGTTCGACCGTGCTGGAGCGTCCCGACGGCGTCGGTGAAGCATCCCTGGCCGGGGCCGCCGAAGAACAGCGACAGGCGTTCCCGCAGCTGGCGCTCGGTCGCCTCGCTACGGGCGGACCAGGGAACCAGGCGAAGGCGTCCGTCCTCGATCGCGTGCACGGGTACCGGCCCCTCTGCCAGGACGACGTGCGCGTTCGTCCCACCCATGCCCAGCGAGGTCACTCCCGCCAATCGGCGCCGGTCCGACCGGGGCCACGGCTGGAGCCGGGTGTTGAGCTTGAACGGCGTCCGCTCGATATTGAGGCGAGGGTTGGGGTTCTTCAAGTTGACCGTGCCGGGGATCGCTTCCCGCTCCAGGGCGAGGACCGTCTTGATGAATGCCGCGACTCCGGCGACATCGTCCATGTGGCCGATGTTGCCCTTGACCGAGCCGAGGGCGCAGTACCCGGTGGGCAACGGTTCCTCGCTGAGACTGGTGTACGCCTCGGTCAACGCAGCCACCTCGACCGGGTCGCCCAGCACCGTACCGGTGGCGTGCGCCTCGACGAAGCCGACATCGGTGGGTGCCACCCCCGCGAGCACCATCGCCTCGGTGATCGCGGCGACCTGGCCGGAGACCGACGGCGCGCTGAAGCTCACCTTCTGGGAACCGTCGTTGTTCACCGCACTGCCCAGGACCACCGCCCGGACGTTGTCGCCGTCGGACAGCGCGTCGTCGAGGCGCTTGAGCACGACGACGCCGACTCCACTGCCGAAGATCGTCCCGGTGGCGTCGGCGTCGAACGGCCGGCAGTGGCCGTCATGCGTGGACACGCCGCCCGGCGTCCACAGATGACCGCGTCGCGGCGGGTACCCGATGTGCGACCCACCGGCGAGGGCGGTGTCGCACTCACCGAGCCTGAGTGACTGGCAGGCGACGTGGATCGAGACCAGTGAGCTGGAGCAGGCACAGAGCACGGTCATCGCCGGCCCGCGCAGGTTGAGCTTGTACGCCGTCAGGGTCGCGAGGTAGTCGGACCGGTTGAGGGTCATCGCGAGCATCCGCGCCGATTCGATCACGTCGGGGCGCTGCCGCACGTAGTAGGCGAGGTAGTCGCTCGCGCCGACCGATCCGAACACTCCGACGCTGTCCGGGGTGTCGAAGGGGTCGTAGCCGGCGTTCTCCAGCGCGCTGTGGGAGGTCTCCAGGAACAGCCGGATCTGCGGGTCGCAGATCTCGGCCTCGCGGCGCGTCATCCGGAACAGCCCGGCGTCGAACAGATCGAAGTCGGACAGGGTGGACGCGGCCCGTACGTAGTCCGGGTTGGCCAGCTCCTCGTCGCTGACGCCGGCCTCGTGGAGCACCGTCTCCGGGATGTCGAACTCGATCGACTCCTCGCCGGCGGCGAGGTTCTGCCAGAACTGCTCCTCGTCGACCGCGCCGGGCATCCGGCATGCCAGTCCCACCACGGCGATCGGTTCGAGAGCACCTGCCGTCACGACGTCACCTTCCCCGGTTTCGGATTCGCGCACGCAGATCGCGACGCGCCTGCGCGACGGACGGCGCGCCGGAGCCGGCCCGCCCCCGACCATCGGGTGTGCCTCCGCGGACCGACCCGCTCGCCTCGTCGGCGCCGCTGACAAGATGCTGCGCCAGCAGTCGGCGGTTGGGATACCTGAACAGCGCCTCGATCGGCAGCTCCCGCCCGAGCCGGGTCGTCAGCGCGTGATGGACTCTGGCCAGCGACTCCGAGGTCAGGCCCGCGTCGAAGAAGTTGTCGTCGAGCGGGACCCGAACCCCGGTCGCATCCCGGACGATCTCGTCGAGTAGTCGGCGCAGGTCGTCCTCGGTCATCCGACCCGCGCTCACGGCGTCTCCTCGAATGCCTCGACGACGACCTTCGCGAGTTCGTCGACCGCCTGGTCGAGTAACCAGTGGCCGCTGGACAGCGCCCGGAGCCGTAGCGGGGCAACGCTCTGCCGCCGCCAACCGAGCCAGGCTCCCCGCGGGCTGTCCTCGCCCGCGCCGAAGCACACCGTCACCGGCGTCTCGAGCGGAGGCGCCGGTCTGTACCGGTACCGGGCGAGCAGCGAGAAGTCCGCCCGGACCGCCGGCTCGACCGCCCTGCGGAGCCGCTCCTCCTCCGCCAGCTCCCGTGAGAGTCCCCCCTCCTCGATCAGCCACTTCCACAGGCGATCGCTCGGCATTGTCGCGAGGCGTCGGGTGAGCAGCCCGAACCCGATGTCCGGCGCCTCGTACGACGCGATGATCAGAGCTGCGGGGGGCGGCATACCGCGATCGCGCAGCGCCCTCGCGACGAGGAACGCCAGTAGCGCGCCGCCGCAGTACCCGAACAGCCCGTAGCGTGCGGTCGCGTGCCTGGGCAACCGCTCGGCGAGCTCCTCGACGAGCGCGGACAGGTCCGCCATGGGCGGCTCGTCCAGCCGGGCCTGCCGGCCGGGAAGATTGGCGGCCCACACGTCGAGGTCCGGCGCGACGGCCTTCGTGAACTCGCTGTAGCGCGCGTAGCCCGCGCCGGAGTGCGGGAAGACGAAGAGTCGGGGCAGGGTGTCGGGCCGGGATTCGCGGACCGATCCGCTCAGCGGCACATACCAGTCGCGCGCGCTCATCGAGTCTCACCTTCTGTTCTGAGCCGGGGCAGCAGCCGCTCCGGCGAGGGTGTATCGAAGATCGTGTCGAACTCGATCCGTACGCCGAACAAGGCGCTGATCTGGGCTGCCAGGTTCACGGCGAGCAGCGAGTGGCCGCCGTTGAGGAAGAAGTCCGCGTCGGCGCCGAGCCGGTCGTCGCCGAGCGCCTCGCGCCACAGCCGCACCAGCGAGCGCAGCCGGGGGTCGGCGGGCAGCTCCACCGACCCGCTCAGCCGACCGAGTCGTGCGGCCAGCTCCCGGTGATCGACCTTGCCGTTCCCGGTCAGCGGCAGTTCCGGGAGAAAGACGTACCGGCCGGGAACCGCGCCCGCCGGCAGCCGGTCCGCGACATGATCACGCAGCAGCTCGCCGGACTGCACCTCGACGGCTGGTTCCGCCACGATCGCTGCGACCAGGCGCAGGTGCCCGGCGCTGTCGGGCTCCGTGATGACCGCGGCGGTCCGCACGGCCGGGTGCTCCTCCAGCACGGCCTCCACCTCGACCGGTTCCACCCGGTGTCCGCGGACCTTCACCTGCCGGTCCAGCCGGCCGAGAAAGACCAACCCGGACCCGGTGAGCCGGGCGAGGTCGCCGGTGCGGTAGTACCGGCCGAAGCCCGGCGCTACGCAGAACCGCTGGGCGGTCAGCTCCGGCAACCCGTGGTAGCCCCGCGCGACCCCGGCCCCGCCGATGCACACCTCGCCCGGTACCCCGGGCAGCACCGGGCGACCTTCCGGAGTGAGCAGGCGCACCGTCGTGTTCGCGATCGGGGACCCGATCGGCACGGGGTTCGGCACCGGTGAGGTCAGCTCGACGGCGGTGGACCAGATCGTGGTCTCGGTCGGCCCGTACACGTTGAACAGCCGGCAGCCGTCGGACAGCAGCAGCTCCGCGAGGGCCGGGCTCAGCGGCTCGCCGCCGCACAGCACCCGGCGGCCGTCGAGCTGGCCGCGCAGCCGGCCGCCGACGTGTCGCCAGGTGGTGGGGGTCGCCTGTGCCACCGTCACGTCCTGGTCGACGATCAGGTCGAGCAGGCGGTCCGGATCCATCCGGTCGACGTCCGAGCCCACCACGACGGTCCCCCCGGCGGCAAGCGGCAGGAAGAGCTCCAGGCCCGCGATGTCGAACGACATCGTGGTCAGCCACAGCATCCGGTCCTCCGGACCGAACCGGAGCCGGTCGACGAAGTCGAACACGACGTTCGCGAGGTTCGCGTGCGAGACCACGACGCCCTTGGGCTTGCCGGTCGAACCGGAGGTGTAGATGACGTAGGCGGGACTGTCGAGTTCCGGGGACGGCCATTCGCCCAGCCCGGAACCGGTCGGCGCCTGAACCGCCGCAGCCGTCCGCACCACGTCCGGCAGCGGAAGCCACGGCCGGCCCACGAGGCAGGCCGGGTCCGGGGCGGCGTCGGCGATGACCGCCGCCGCACCGGCGTCGGCGATCTGGTCGGCCAGCCGCGTCGCGGGGTGCGCGGGGTCGAGCGGCAGGTACGCGGCGCCGGCCGCCCACACGCCGAGCGTCGCCGCGGCCAACGACGGTCCCCGGGTGGCGTGCAGCGCGACGATGTCGCCTCGACCGACCCCCAGATCCATCAGACGACGCCGCACCAGGTCGGCGGTGGCGACCAGCTCACGGTAGCTGACCGTCCGGCCGGAACACCGGAGTGCCGGTGCCAGGGGAAGCGCCTCGGCCCGTTCACGGATCACTGTCAGCAGGTGCCGGTCGGGCGGTGTCATGGCGCCTGCGCTGGCGCCACCCTGCTCGGCCCGTTCGGCGGGGCTCCACCCGGACACCGCCCCGACCGGTTCGTCGAGCCGATCGGCCATCTCGCGCACGATCGCCTCGTAGCGGTCCATCCAGCGCCGCACGAACGCCGCGTCGTGGATCTCGTCGCTGTAGACCACCTCGACGGAGATCTTCGATTCGGACGGGTACACGCACAGCTCCAGGTCGAGCCGGCTGAACGCGTTCGAGACGAGGATCCGGCGGGCCGGTCGGCCCGCCATCTCCAGCGGCGCCCCGTCGGTGGAACCCTGGTGCCCGGACGGGTCCGACCGGTAGTTGAACATGTGGCGGAACAACGGGACCCGCCAGTCGCCGGACCGCCCCGGCAGCCTGTCCCGTACCGCCTCGAAGGACACGCTGCGATGCCCGACGCCTTCGAGGAACGCGACGGCCACCCGTCTGAGCAGTGCGTCGACGGTCATCTGGTCGTCGACGGACACCCTGACCGGCAGGGTGACGTTGTGGAAGCCGACGGCTTCGCCGCGATCCTCGGTACGCCCGCTCACCGGTACCCCGATCACCAGATCCGGGCCGGCTCCGTGCCGGGCCAGGGTGAGATAGAAGGCGGTCATCAACACCACGTTCTGGGTCATCCGGGTGCGTTCCCGGATCCGGGCCACGGCGGCCACGGCCGCGGCCGGCAGGTCACGCTCGACCCGGCCACCCGAGAACGTGGGACGCCCTTCGACGGGGCGAGCTCCGGCCATGGCCATCGCGGTGGAGTCGACCCCGTCCAGGTGCCTCGTCCAGTACTCGAGCGCGCCCGGGTCGGGGGGCGGTTCGAGGCGGGCGGGAACCGGTCCGGACAGGTCCGGCGTCGGCTGTCCGGTCTCGGCGAAGCTGTCGTACAGGCGCGACAGCTCGCGGGTCAGCACGATCAACGTGACCAGGTCGCCGACGAGATGGTGCAGTACCAGGCTCACCACACAGCCGCCAGTGTCGGCGACGGTGATCAGATGGGCCCGGACCAGGATCCCGCCGTCCAGGTCGAACGGCCCGCTCGCCAACTCCACGAGCGACGTGCCGAGGGTGTCCTCCGTCGCCGTCTCGACGGTGAGTGGGACTTCCTGGTCCTCGGGCAGAAACCGCTTGCGCAGGGCCGAAGCGTCCGAGCGAACCGCGATCCGTAGCGCGGGGTGGCGGCGTACCAGGTGATTCAGTGCCTCCTGGAGCGGCCACCACCGGAGCGGCCGGTCGACCTCGACCGCGGCGGAGAGGTTGCACACGCCCCGGCCCGGCACCAGCTGGTGCAGCATCCACTGCGCCCGCTCCTTCGGGGACAGCTCGACGTCCCGTGGACTCCCGGAGCTCTCCTCGCGGGGCGCGGTGGCCTCCGGGGAAGCCGCGCCGGGCCGCCCGGACTCCACGGGGTCGCTCGTGCGTACCCCAGACGTCATGTGTCTGTCCTCACGCATCGAGCAAAGCAGTGCGGCGCGTCGCCGACCTGTCACAGGTTCGCGTTACGTCCACCGAGCCGTGATCATGTCGCTGGATCACGCGACAGGCCCGACGCCGGCACTGCTGCTTGGCTGGGACGATGACCACATCGACGGCGGCGCTCTCCCCGGGCGAGCAGTCACTCTGGCTCCTGCACCAGCTCGCGCCGGATCTCGGCGTCGCGAACATCGCGGTGCAGCTGAGGGCTCCGACCCCGTCGCGTTGGTGGCCGATGAACGAGTCGTTCCGTTGGCTGGTGCGCCGGCACGACGTCTTGCGGAGCCGCTTCCGTGCCGGGGACACCGGCCCGCCCGTGCGCGAGATCTGTGCCGCCGACGAGGTCGCGGTGGCGTTGGAGGTTTTCGACGTTGCCGAACCGGAGCTGCCGGCGGCGCTCCGGCGCTACGCGGCGGCTCCGTTCGATCTCGACCGGGCGCCCCTGATCCGGCTGGGACTGTTCCAGACCGACTCGGGGCAGCAGTGGTACTGCCTCGCCGCGCACCACCTGGTCGTCGACTCGACGAGTGTGACAATTCTGCACGACGAGCTGATCGGAGGGTACTTCTGCCTGGCCGAGACCGGTGAACCACCGCACCGGCCGCCCGCGCCGCCTCCGCCGCCGACGCTCCCCAGCGCGGAGTCGCTGCGTTTCTGGCGGGAACGCCTCCGGGGGATCCGGAACACGGGAATGGTCCTCGACGCCGCCCGACCGTACGCCGCGCCGCCCACGTTCGTCGGGGACGAGGTGGCGGTGATCCTGCCGGGGCACACCCGCGACACGGTCGCCGAGCTCCGTCGGCGCGGTCGCGTCACGGACGCCGCCGTGCTGCTCACGGCGTACCTGCTGGCCCTGCGGTTCGAAGGCGCCGCCGACGACCTGCTGGTCGGCGTCATGGCCAGCGGTGTGGCGGACGTCCCCCGGGTCGGGTACGGCGTGGCCATGCTACCGATGCGCGTCCGGGTCTCGCCGGAGTCCACGTTCGACGAGTTGGCCAAGCGGGTCAGCGTCGACCTGTTGTCGGCGATGAACCATGCCGACGCACCGTTCGAGGCGCTCGCGTCGGAGGTGGCAGCGGTCGACGACCCGATGTGGTGGCGCGGTGGACCACTGCGCCACCTGTTCAACTACCATCCCCTGCCACCGCTGCCACCCGGGATGTCTGTCGAGGAATACGACCCGGCCGACCGCCCGCTGCGACAGGTGCACACCGGACTGAGCCGGTTCGATCTGGAACTCATCGTCGAGCCGCTCCCTGGAGCACACCTGGTGATGCGCGTCGCGTACAGCGCGGAGGTCCACGACCGGGAGTTCGCCGAGCGGCTGCTCGACCGCGTCCGCCTCACCCTGGAGCAGGCGCGAGCCTGCCCCGGCCTACCTGTCGGAGACCTCGATCTGCGGACCCGCACCGAGATCGAGTTGCTCGGGCGGATGAACGACACCGCCCGCCACTGGGACCCTCCGGCCACGGTTCCGGAGTTGATTCTCGGCGCCGCGCGACGAAACCCGGAGGCGGTCGCGATCTGCTACGACGGCGGTGAGGTCAGCTACCGGGAGCTGATCGGAGCGGCCGGGGCGGTGGAGCGGGCGCTGCGGGAGGCCGGCGCGGGAGTCGGGCAGGTGGTGGCCCTGATGGGGCCACGCGGGCCGGAGTTGGCGGCCGCCGTTCTCGGGATCTGGGCGGCCGGCGCCGCCTACCTGCCGCTCGACCCGGAGCATCCGGCGGAGCGCCTGCGTTATCAGCTCGACGACGCCGGATGCGAGTTCATCGTCGACACGAATCACCGGTCGCCCGAGGAGCAGCCGGGAGAGCGTGACGACGTCCTCGCCGCGCTGTACGCCGGCAGAACGGCACTGCGCGTCGGCCGCGTTCGCGGCGCGTCCGCAGCCGCGCTGTCCGACGACTTCGACCCGGCGGCCGTCGCGTACCTGATCTACACCTCCGGATCCACCGGCCGGCCGAAGGGCGTTCGGCTGACCCACGCGAACCTGGCCAACGTCGTGCGGTTCTGGATGGACCTCGTCGGGGCCGACCGCACGACGACGGTGGCGTGGCTGACCACGTTCGCGTTCGACATCTCGGCGCTGGAGCTGTTCCTCCCGCTGGCCGTCGGGGGTCGCGTCGTCGTCGCGGACGCGATGCGCATGCAACCGGACCAGCTCGTCGATCTGCTCGATCGGTCCGGGGTCACTGTCATCCAGGCCACCCCGACCATCTGGCGCCTGATCCTGCCGGCCGCTGGTCGGCGACTCGCGTCGCGGACGGCGATCTGCGGCGGCGAGCCGCTGACCCCGAAGCTCGCACGGGCGTTCGTCGCGGCCGGTTGTCGCGCATACAACGCCTACGGCCCCACCGAGACCACGATCTGGTCCACGCTGGCGTCTGTCGCTGACGAGGACCCGGACCGGATCACGGTCGGACGGCCGATCGCCAACACCCAGGCATACGTCCTCGACGAGCGGGGCAAACCCCGCGCCGTCGAGGTTGCCGGAGAGCTGTGCCTGGCGGGCGCCGGTGTCGCCGACGGCTACCTGCGGCAACCGGAGCTCACGGCCGAGCGGTTCCCGACGCATCCGGTGCTGGGCCGCTACTACCGTACCGGCGACCGGGCCCGGATCCTCCCGGATGGCCGTATCGAACTCCTCGGCCGGTCCGACCGGCAGATCAAGCTCCGGGCTCACCGGATCGAGCCGGCGGAGGTCGAGCACTGCCTGGAGGAGTACCAGGGGGTGCGGGCCGCCGTCGTCGTGCTGCGGGGCGACCCGACCGGGGACGGGCATCTCGCCGCGTACGTCGCCGCTGACGACCGGCCAGACCTCGTCGCGTCGCTGTGGCAGCACTGCCGGGCCCGGCTGCCCGGCTACTGTGTGCCCAGCCAGTTCGTGGTCATGGACGAGCTGCCACAGACGCCCAACGGGAAGCTCGACCTATCCTCGCTGGTCGCGGGCGGCGTCGGGATGACCGCCGACCCCACGGTACCGATCGAGGTGGGGCGGCACCCCCGACGGTCGCCAGGCGGTCCTGCCGAGCCGCCGGTCGACGCCGTCGACGAGCGGGTCGTCGAAGCGTGGCGGCGAACGCTCGGCTCAGCACCGCAGGATCCCGACGCCAACTTCTTCCTCAGCGGCGCCTCGTCGCTCCAGGCCGCTCAACTGGCCGCCGCCATCAGCACGGCCTGCGGGATCCGCGTCACCCTCGCCACGGTCTTCCGGGCGCCGACGCCGGCGGCGCTCACCGGGCAGATCCAGGCCGCGACGGCGAATCACCGGGACGCCGCCGGTGCCGCCTGAGGCGTTACCCGCAGCGCTCCCCGAGCAGATGACGCAGCGACGAGCGACGGGCTCGTCGACGATCCCCACCCGCCCGGTCACGGCCGGCACGCGCACGGCGGAGGATCAGAAAGCCGGCTTTCCCTGTTCGAGAGTTGGACGGTGCCGATGAACATCGCCGACGTCATTGTGACACCGGTCGCTGGCGGGTTCTTCCACGACGACCTGGCGGCGATACGGCGGGGCGCGGGTCGCGATGGCCAGCACTACCCTGGGCCGCCGGTAACCCCCGGCCTCGCGGCAATCCGGGATCCCGCGCGCGCCCTCGCGATCGGGCTGTGTCTCGACGACGGCACGGTGGTCTGGGGTGACGCGGCCGCCGTCCAGTACGTCGCGGCCGGCGGCCGCGAGCTGCACGCCGAAGAGGCCGGCGCACAGGTCGGGACGGAGCTGCGCTCCGCCCTGCTCGGCATGCCGGTCAAGGGATTCCGCAGCGGGCTCACCCGGCTCCTGGCCGCCGGGGCGGACAGCGTCGCGCTGCGGTACGGCCTGAGCCAGGCCTGGCTGGCCGCGGTTGCCGCAGCCGGGCGGCGCACGATGTGCGAGGTGCTCTGCGACGAATACGACCTGGCACTGCCGACCGGGCCGGTGCCGATCTACGCGCAGTCCGGCGACGACCGCCACGGCGGCGCCGACAAGATGATCCTGAAAGAGGTCGACGCACTGCCGCACGGCCTTATCAACAGCGTCGAGAAATTCGGTCCGGCGGGCGAGGCGCTCGTGGGGTACGTCGAGTGGCTGGTCTCCCGGATCGCACGTCTCGGCGGGCCGCACTATCGGCCCGACCTGCATCTGGATCTGTACGGCACGGCCGGCCTGGCCTTCGCGGGCGACCTCGAGGCGGTTGCCGACTACCTGCTGCGGCTGGAGCGGATCGCCGGACCGCACAGGTTGCTCGTCGAGTCACCCGTCGACCTCGGCGGCCGGCAGCGTCAGATCGACGGACTGGCGCGCTTGTGCGGGATCCTGCGGCACCGGGGGAGCGGGGTCGTCGTGGTCGCCGACGAGTGGTGCAACACCCTCGAGGACATTCGCGCCTTCGTCGCGGCCGGGGCGGGGCACATGTTCCAGGTCAAGATGCCCGACCTGGGCAGCGTCGAGGACAGCCTGCTGGCCGTGCTGCACTGCAGGCGTGCGGGAGTTGGCGTGATGCTCGGTGGGAGCTGTGCGGAGACGGAGGTCTCCGCCCGTGTCTCCGTCCATGTCGCGCTCGCGAGCAGGCCGGACGTGCAGCTGGCAAAGCCGGGCATGGGTGTCGACGAGGGGTTGATGCTCGCGCGCAACGAGCAGTCCCGGCTACTCGCGGTGCTGGCGCGGCGGCGGTCGGTCGGTGCGGCCGGGACTGCCGTCCCCGAAGGCCCGACCGGGCGATCCACGGTTGAGCGCGGGGCTGTGCGTTGACAGGTCACACCGACCTGACCGCACCCGATCGTCCTCGCGTCGTGGTGACCGGACTCGCCTCGGACTCGCACACCTGGAACCTGGTCTACCTCCAGCTGCTCATCGAGGAACTGGGCTACGATGTGGTCAACCTCGGCCCCTGCGTACCGGACGATCTGCTGGTCGCCGAATGCCAGCGCCTCGAACCGGCGATGATCGTGATGAGCAGTGTCAACGGGCACGGACAGTGTGACGGACTACGGGTGATCCGGCTGTTGCGGAGGTGCGCGCGACTTGCCACCACTCCGATCGTCATCGGCGGCAAACTCGGTCTGTCTGCCGACCGCCCCGAGGTGTACACCGACAGGCTGATGGCGGCAGGTTTCGACGCCGTCTTCGTCGACGGCAGCATCGCCGAGTTCCGCAAATTCCTCGCGACGGCCGACGCCATGTCGAGTATCGAGGCGGAGCGGTGACCCCGCTCGCGCGTCGGCCGGAGTTCGGCGGGCCACCGGTCGACCTCGGTGCGTTCGTCCGCGACGCGGCGGATCGGGGCATGCTGCTGGTGCAGCCGCGGATGGGATTCAGCGAGCCGTCGGCGATGCGGGCCGGCCTGGCCGCGACCCGGCGGGCCGGGGCCGCCACCGTCGGCACCATCACCCTGGACAGTTATACGCGTGTCGGGGATCTCGCGGCGGTCGCGCGGGCGCTGGAGACCGGCCAACCGCTCAACGGGTATCCGATCACCAGCATCGACCCCGCCATCACCAGGGCAATGCTGGCCGGGATCCTCGGTCCCGACTTTCCTGTGCAGGTCAGACACGGCTCGGCGGCGCCCCGGAAGATCTTCGACGCGCTCGTCGCGGCGGGCCTGACCGCGAGCGAGGGCGGCCCCGTGTCGTACTGCCTGCCGTACAGCCGTACCCCGCTGGCGGAGTCCGTGCGCAACTGGGCGGACTGCGTGCGCCGCTTCACGGCGTTGCGGGAATGGGGAGCCGAACCGCACCTGGAGACCTTCGGCGGTTGTCTGCTGGGTCAACTCTGCCCGCCCAGCCTCCTGGTAGCGGTCAGCGTGCTGGAGGCGCTGTTCTTCTGCCAGCACGGGATGCGCAGTGTCTCGGTGAGCTATGCGCAGCAGACCCAGCTGGCCCAGGACCTGGAGGCGGTCGCGGCGTTGCGTCGCCTCTGCGCCGAGCTGCTACCGGTAACCGACTGGCACGTCGTCGTCTACACCTACATGGGGTTGTATCCGACAACGAGCAGGGGGGCGTTCCGACTCCTGGGTCAGTCCGCGCGGCTGGCCGTCTACAGCGGTTCGGAGCGACTCATCGTCAAGACGGCGGCCGAGTCCAGAGGCATACCCACGGTGGTGGAGAACGTGGCCGCGCTGCGGTACGCCGGTTCGTTCGTACCCACCAAGGTCGTTCCCGCCGAACCGGATGCGGACTCCGCCACGTACGAGGAAGCGCGGGACCTGGTCGCTGCCGTGCTCAACCTGGCTCCCGACATCGGACGGGCCCTGTTGCTCGCCTTCGACCGCGGCTACCTTGACGTTCCCTACTGCCTGCATCCCGACAACCGCGGCCGGACCCGTAGCTATGTGGCAGACGACGGCTCGCTCCGCTGGTCCGACACGGGCTCGCTGCCGGTGCGCCGGCCTACGCGGAGCGGCGATCACCGGATCACCTCCGACCGCCTGCTCGCCGATCTCTCGTACGTCCGCCGCACCTTCGACCACGGACCCGAAACCGGCCGTGCCGGGGCCGGGTCCGCGCTCGGGCCGGGTGACGGTACGGCGATGGCCAGGTCCGATGAAGGCTGTGACGACCCCTTCGTGGGCGAGGCGCATGCGGTTGGCGGGCGGTAACCGGCCCCGGGCCTCAGAACGTCAGCATCAACCCCTCGTCAGGTGTGCCGACGGCCAGCGAGATGCGTTCGATCAGATTGATGGTGATGCCCAGCCGGCGTTCCCAACGCCGGGCCGTTTCCTCGTCCGCGGGCCGGTCGATGTCGTCGAGGAACAGCGAGTACGACGGTGCCAGCTGGTCGACCAGAGCCGGCACGGCAGGATCGCGGCACAACGCGTTCAGGTCGCCGAAGGCGGGCGGCCCGTCCACGACCAGCGTGTCGATCCGTGGAGGGCAGGCGAGACGGACCCGCTCCACGTCGTACCACCGGTCGGGAAGTTCCCATTCCTGGCTTTCCTCGAGTAACCCGGCTGGCAACGGCGCCAACGGGACGACCTCGACGCGGGCGACGGAAGCGAGGCCGTTTCGTGCGATGACGCCCCTCACGTATTCACCGAACACGGGATCGTGCTCGATGCTGACCAGCCGGCCACCGTTTCGGGCGACCGCGTGGGCGAGGTACACCGTCGACGCGCCGGCGCCGATTTCGACCACCGATTTCCGCTGCCGGGATTCCATCTCGTTGACCACGGTGGCCAGTGCCGCCGGCCGCATCGAATAGGCATTCCAGGGAACGTAGTCGACACCGAACGAGGCGAGTGCCGCCATCGCGATCGTGTCGCCGACGCTCCATTTTTCTGGAGCTTTGTGGGTTATCGTCAAGGTGGACTCCGCGAATTGAAGTCAGACGGCGAGCGTTGGTACCTTCCGTCAAGGATCGCGATTATCGGATGCGGCCGTAGTCCCCACTTCTGGCGACGTGCTCTCCTGGTCGACCCGCTGAGAGGGTCGGGTAATCGTCGATCGGGGGGTGGAAGCTCGGGATGGAAAACCACACGCCCGGGTGCGTCGCTACCCCGCCGAGCGGGACGTCAACGTGACCACCCGGGGGTCCGCCCCGCCTCGGACGATGCCCCAGCTGCTGGCCGCGCGGGCCAGGCAGGAGCCCTCCCGCACGGCTCTGGAGACCTACGGGGTCGCCAGTCTCTCGTTCGGCGAGTGGGACCGGCGGGCGTCCACGGTGGCGGCCGGCCTGTTGGCGCGCGGGCTGCGTCGTGGCGACCGGGTGGTGCTCAGGTTCGACAATCGGGACTGGACCGGGTTCGCGGTCGCCTACTGCGCGGTCCAGCGGGCGGGTGGTGTCGCCGTTCCGTGCCTGAGCGGGATGGGGTCGCACGCCTTCCGGTACGTGCTGGAGCACTGCGCACCGATCGCCCTGCTGCACGGGGGCGGTGACCCGCGCCTGCCAGCAGGACTGGACCTGCCCACACCCACCTTGGCCGAGATCGAGGCCGCCCCGGTCGACGACCGGCCTGGCGTCGAGACCCGACCCGGCGATCTTGCGCAGATCATGTACACGTCGGGCACCACCGGCAGGCCGAAGGCGGTCGGCGCCAGCCATGCCAACCTCACGTTCGGCGCGGCCACCGATCCGCGTCGGCGGCGGTTGGCACACTCGGAGCGGTTCCTGCACGCGTTCCCGATCGGGACCAACGCGGGCCAGGTCATGCTCTTCAACGCGCTCGACGCCCATCCCAGCGCGCTGACGTTGCCGCGGTTCACGCCCGCACGGTTCGCGCGACTGCTCGACGGCTGCGGCGTCGGCTCGCTGTTCCTGGTACCGGCAATGGCGATCGAGCTGCTGCGGGCGGGCGTCCTGGATCGGTGCGACACATCGCGGATCCGCTTGGTCGGCTCGACCGCCGCCGCCCTGCCCCCCGCCGTGGCCAACGAACTGGTCAGCGCATTTACCAACGCCGTGCTCGTCAACTACTACACCTCCACGGAGGCGAGCCCCGCACAGATCAGCATGATCTTCGACGCCAGCCGGCCGACGGCCCTGGGTCGAGCCGCCGGGGGCCAGGTGATGATCGTTGACTCCCACGGCGCGGCGGTACCCGCCGGCACGGTCGGCGAGGTGTGGCTGCGCTCGCCGCACCCGCGCAGCTACCTCGGCGACGAAGCCGCGTCCCGGCGGACCTTCCGCGACGGGTGGGTCCGCACCGGTGACGTGGGAAGGTTGGACGGCGACGGCTACCTGTACCTGGTCGACCGCCACCAGGACGTGATCAAGTGCGGGGCGCACAAGGTCTCGACGCTCGAGGTCGAGGCGGCGCTCCACGAGCATCCGGAGGTACTCGAGACCGCCGTCGTCGGCGTACCGCATCCCGTGCTCGGCGCCTCGGTGGCTGCGGTGATCGTGCCGCGCCGGGCGGACGGTGCGACGCGGCTCGACCTCGCCGCGGTGCGCGCCTTCCTCAGCGGCCGGCTGGCCGATCACGAGCTGCCGTCCCGGGTGGCCCTGGCCGACCGGCTGCCGCGCAACGCCGGGGGCAAGGTCGTCAAGAGCGAACTGTTGGCAACCGTGCTCCGGCCGGTGGCCACGAAGGGGGCGCGTTGAAAACGGTACCGCTGTCCGACATACAGCGCGGCATCTGGCTGACCGAGCGGATGGGGATCGCGGGGACGCTGTTCCACGTACCGTTGACGATAACTTTCGCCGGCCCGGTCGACCGCCCGGCGCTCGGCGAGGCGTGCGCCGCCGCGGTCGCCCGGCACGGGATTCTCGGTATGGCGGTGGCCGAGGACGGTGCCGGCGAGCCCTGTCTCGTGCCGGCGGCCAGCCCGGTGCGGGTGGTCGACGCCGAACTCTCCGACGGACTCCTGCAACGGGAGATGACCCGCCCGTTCGACCTGCGCCACGGCCCGCTGGCCCGGTTCGTGCTCGCCACCGACGGCCCCCGGCGAGCCGTGCTGCTCGTGGTCGGGCACCACCTGGTGTTCGACGGGATGTCGAAGGACATCCTCGTGTCGGAACTCGCCGCGATCTACAACGCCGTCGTGGTGCCCGGCTCCGCCGGGCCGGGTCCGTTGCCTCCGCCCGCTGTCGGCATGCACACCGCCGGACGGGAGCAGACGGCGGCCCGCCACGCGCAGGCCGTCGACTACTGGACGGCACGATGGTCCGAGCCCGGCCCGCCGTGCCTTCCCGGTCTGGCGCACGTGCCGGTCACCGCGGAACCCGGCGAGGTTCAGCATTTCGAGCTGGCCGAGGAAACGGTCCGTGACGTCGAGGAGACCGCCCACCAGCTCGGCATCACCCGTTTCGAGCTGCTGTTCACGGCCTTACAGGCGCTCCTGCACCGCTACGGCGACCCGGCCCCGGTGGTGGCGGTCGACCTGTCCACCCGCACCGCGCTCACCGCTCGCACGATCGGCGCGTTCGTCAACTCGTTGCCGGTGAGCGCGCCCGCCGCCGACGGTGCCACGTTCTCCGGCTACGCCCGGGAGACGCGGCGCCGGCTGCACGAGGTGTACCGGTTCCGACAGACGCCGGTCTCCAGTGCCGTACCCGGACTTCGGCCCCGTACGGCCCTGGCCCCCGTCACCGTCAGCTACCGCCAACAACCGAGTGATCCCGAGTTCGCCGGGCTCGTCGCCACGGTGGACTGGAAGGTCTTCAACGGTGTCGCCCGCAACGCGCTGCGTATCCTGCTTGTCGACCACGGCAGCACCATCACCGGCAGCCTCGAGTACAGCCCCGGGGCGGTCGACCGGGCGGCGCTCGCGCGTTTCGTGCCCGACCTGCGCGGGCTGCTCCGCACCGTGCGGGAGGACCCGCATCTGCCTGTCGCGCAGCTACCGCCACCCAGCGCGGAGGAGCGGCGGCGGATGCTCGTGGAGTGGAACGACACCGCGCGTACGTACCCTTCGGACGCGACAGTGGTGAGCCTCTTCGACTACCAGGTCCGTGCGCGCCCGTACGCACCGGCGGTGCAGGCCGACGAGCGCCGGTTGGGCTACGCCGAGCTGGCGGCCGCGGTGGACGAGCTGACCGGCCGGCTGCGCGGCATGGGGGTGGGCCGGGGCGACCTTGTCGGTGTCTTCCTCGAACGGTCCTGGCGGACGCCGGTGGCGGTCCTGGCAGCGGCGAAGGCCGGAGCGGCCTACCTGCCCATCGACCCTGGGCTTCCGCCCCGGCGGGTCCGCGCGATCGTGGCCCACGCCGACCCGGCGGTCGTGCTCACCACGACCAATCTCGTCGCCGACCTCGGACCGGCTCGCGCGATCGTCGCCGTCGACGGTCCCGACCTGGCCGGGTGCCGGCACGACAGCACCGAGGCGACCCGGCCCGCGCCACACGACACCGCCTACGTCATCTACACCTCGGGATCGACGGGGGAGCCGAAGGGCGTGTCCGTGCCGCACTCGGCCCTCGCCAACCTGTTACTCGCGATGCGTGACACTCTCGGGGCCGGCCCTGACGGGGCATGGCTCGCCCACACGTCGCTGTCGTTCGACATCGCGGCGCTGGAGCTGTTCCTGCCGCTGACGGTGGGCGCGCCGATCGTCATCGCGGCCGAGTCGCAGGCACGGGACCCGGCGGCATTGTGGGACCTGATCCGCCGCCACCGGATCAGGTACGTCCAGGCGACGCCGTCGGGCTGGCGCATGCTGCTCGACGGCGGCCCGGCGGAGTCCGTCGCGGACCGGGAACCGGTGGTGGCGCTCAGCGGGGGAGAGGCGCTACCGCCGGCGCTGGCCCGGGTACTCCGGCCTCGCGTACAACGACTGTTCAATGTGTACGGCCCGACGGAGACCACCGTCTGGTCCATGATGTCGGAGGTGACCGAGCCGGTCGGGTCGGTGACCATCGGGCGGCCGATCGCCAACACGCGGGTCTACGTCTGTGATCCCGGGCGGCGCCTCGTGCCGGCCGGGGTGGCGGGCGAGCTGTACATCGGAGGCGCTGGCGTCGCCCAGGGTTACCTGCGCCGCCCCGACCTGACCGAGGAGCGTTTCCTGCCGGATCCCTACGGCCCGCCCGGCGCGCGGCTGTATCGCACCGGGGACCGCGTCAGGTGGCTGCCGGACGGCCAGGTGGCCTTCCTGGGACGCCTCGACGACCAGGTGAAGGTGCGTGGACACCGGGTGGAACTCGGCGAGATCGAGGCACGCCTGCTCGAGCATCCGCAGGTGGCTCAGGCGGCGGTGCGCCTGCACCACACGGCGGACCAGCAGCCGCGGCTGGTGGGCTACCTGGTACCAGCCGGAAAGACCGCCGCGCCCGAGCCGGCGCAACTGCGCCGATACCTCGGTGAGGTACTGCCGGCCGTCATGGTGCCGGCCGAATGGGTGACGCTGGACCGGCTTCCGACGACCCGGAACGGGAAGCTGGACCGGGCGGCGCTGCCACCGCCTCCGGACCGACCCGGTGTCCGCCCGCCGGAGGCGGATACCGGCGGGGCGGCGGAGGACGCCGAGCCGAGCGTCGTGGAGCAGTTGCAGGCGATCTGGCAGGCGGCGTTGCAGATCGACCAGGTGCGGCCGGACGACGACCTGTTCGACCTGGGGGGTCACTCGTTGACGATTGTCTGGATCACCAACCAGATCGAGCGGACCCTCGGCGTCGAGGTGCCGCTGGAGGCCTTCTACGCGGCTCCCACGATCACGGACATCGCGGCCCTCGTCGCCCGGGCCAGGGTCACGGCGGGGGCGGGCCGGTGACCGGCGACGTGCTTCGCCGGGAGCTGGCCAGCCTGGTCGAGGCCGCGACGGACGGCGAGGTCCCGGCGTCGCAGGCGCTTCGAGCGGAAGAGACGCTGAACGCTCTGGGGGTCTCCTCGCTCGGCTTCCTGCGGCTCATCGACGCCATCGAGGCGAGGTTCGGCGTGGAGTTCGACATCGGCACCCAGCCCGGCACGCTGGACAGTGTGGATGCGATCGCCGTGGCGCTGCGTGCCCGGGGCGCCCACCTCGACGACGAGTAGGCGGGCCGGCGTGGATTCGTTCATCGAGTTCGACGGGTACGGCCAGCGCAGCGGGCCGCTCACCTGGGGCCAGCGGATGATCTGGGAGGTCGTCGCCCAGGCGGCCACGAATGCCTTCTACAACCTCGACCGCGAGCTCGTCGTGCCGCGCCGGGCCAGCGCCAGCCTCGACGACGTCGTCCAGGCGGTGCGCGCGCTGGTCCGCCGGCACGAGTCACTGCGCTCCACGGTTGAGCTGCGCGACGGCGAGCCGTATCAGGTGGTGGCCGACAGGGGCCGGCTGCCGCTCACCGTGGTCGAGTCCGGCGGGAACGAGTCCGCCGCGGCGACGGAGTGCCGCGGGCGGCTGGCCGAGCGCCGGTTCGATTCCCTCCGTGAGCTGCCGCTGCGGTTGGGCGCCATCGTCACCGACGGTCAGGTACGCCGCGTGGTGCTCGTGATCAACCATCTGGCAGCCGACAGCCACGGGTGTGACGTGCTGCTCCGCGACCTGCGGCTGCTGCTGCTGCGTGGCGCGCTGCCGGGAGCACCCGGCCTGCAACCGGTCGATCTCGCGAGGCGGCAGCACGCCGACGGCCGGTCCACCATCCGCGCCCTGCGCTACTGGCGCGATCGTTACCGGCGCATCCCTCCGACCATGTTCGAGCCCACCGGATCCGCCGGCACGCCGCCGTTCCACCGGCTGGCCCTGGTCTCCCCGGCCGCGGCCGATGCCAGCGCCGTCATCGCGGCGCGTCACCACGTCAGTACCTCGACGGTGCTGCTCGTCGCCGCCACCCGGCTGGTCGGGCGGTGGACCGGACATCGGTTGACCGCAATGCAGCTCTTCGTCGACAACAGGTTCCGGCCGGGTCTGCGGGACATGGTGGCCCCGCTGACGCAGTTCGGCCTGTTCGTCATGGACCTCACGGACGACCCGGACCTGGACCGGTTGGTTGCGACCTACCACCCGGTGGCCCTGGACGCCTACCGGCACGCCTACTACGACGAGGTGTCGGTGCGCCGCGGGCTGACCGAGGTCCGCCTGGCCCGGGGTGTGGACGTCAACCCGTACTGCTGCTTCAACGACGTCCGGACCACGGTCGAGGTCGCCGGGCCGCTCCAGCCACCGCGGCGGCCAGGGGTCCGCACGGTGGACGAAAGTGACCTGACCTGGCTCGAACCTGCCGCGTGGCACCACTGCCGGTTCTGCGTGGTGGTGCATTCCGCACCCGGCGGGCTACAGCTTCGTCTCGGCGCCGACACCCGGGTCATGAGCCGGGTCGACATGCCACGCTTCCTGCTGGAACTGGAAGCGTCGCTGGTCGAGACGGCCGTGTCGCCGACAAGGGCGCGGTAGCCGATGGCCGCGATGATGCGATGGTTGGTGGCCAGCGTCCATGACACACGGGAGCGGGCCGGGTTGCTGCGCCTGCTGCCCTCCGGCGGCCGGGCGTTCACGGCCGGCGTCGTGGTGCTGAGCGTCGTATTCGCCTGCGTGCCGGCCTTGACCGCGCTCTCCACCGGCGGGTTGGTGGACGCTCTGGCACACGACGACCCTGAGCGGGTCGCCTGGTTCGTAGGTGCGCTCGCCGGCCTGGTGCTCGCCGGGGCGGCGATCGGCGAGCTCCTCGATCTCGTGGCGACGGTGCTCAGCCGCAGGATCGACGGCCTCGTCCGGAACCGGGTGCGTGGTGTCGCCCGTACACAGCCGATCGAATCCCTGGAGAGCGTGAGCTTCCAGGACGACGCCAGCCGCAGCAGCGACGACGGGCGCGGATTCGGCCGGGTGCGCTCGCCGGGGACGGCCGCGACCGGCCAGCTGGCACTGGTGTTCCAGTTCGTGGCCGCCGCTCTCGCCGGTGCGGTGGTCGCCAGGTTCTCGGTCTGGTTGGCGGTCCTGCTGTTCGTCACCGCGTGCCTGTCGAGACGGCGCAACCGCCGGCTGTTCGCCGCGGCGGCGGCGGTCCGCGACGGTCAGGCCGGCCAGGAGCGCCGGGTCGGTTACTGGTCCGATCTCGCCGGCCCGGCGGTGCCGGCGGAACTGCGACTGTTCGGCCTCGCCGACTGGGTGCTGGCTCGCCGGCGGGCGGCCGCGATACACGCCGACGGACCCCACTGGCGGGCGGCGGTGCGGATCGCCCGCCGGCAGACACCGACCATCGCGGTCACCGTCGTCGCCGCGGCGGTGACCGTCGGGGCACCGGCGGTCGCCGCCGCCGCGGACGCCATAAGCGTCGCCGAGATGATGCGGTACCTGGTGGCAGCCTGGGCCGTCTACGCCTTGAGCAGGGTGGAGGCCGAGGCGTTCGACGTCGAGTACGGGCTGGGTGCGGTTCGTGCCCTGGCGGCCCTCGAGAGTCGCTCCCCGGCGACCGCCGTCGGCCGGGCCCACCCGTCGCCGCCAGGACCGACCGGCGGGCGGCCAGGCCGGCCGCCGGTGATCTGCTTCGACGAGGTGTGTTTCGGGTACCCGGCAGACGCCGGATCGGCGGTGCTGCGGGGCGTCACGTTCACCCTCCGCCCCGGGGAGGCGGTGGCGGTGGTGGGGGTCAACGGCGCCGGCAAGACGACCCTGGTCAAGCTGCTGGCCGGGTTGTACCAGCCGACCAGTGGCCGGATCACGGTCGACGGAACCGACCTGCGTGACCTGGACACCGGCGGCTGGCAGGGGCGGCTCGCCGCGGTGTTCCAGGACTTCGTGCGGTATCCGGCCACCGCGGCCGACAACATCGCACTGTCCGCGCCCGAGGCGGTCGACGACATCCAGGGGATCGTGGACGCCGCGCGCCTGGCCGACGCCGAGGATCTCGTCCGCCGGCTGCCGAACGGCCTGGAGACGTCGCTGTGGCGGGAAGGCGCGCACGGCGTGGACCTGTCGGGCGGACAGTGGCAGCGGATCGCCATCGCGCGGGCGCTATTCGCCGTCGCCCACGGCCGTCGCCTGCTGCTGCTGGACGAGCCCACCGCGCACCTGGACGTCGAGTTGGAGGCGGCCTTCCACGCGCGGGTGGTGGACGCCGTGCGGCACCGCGCCACCACGGTACTGATCTCACACCGGCTCTCCACGGTGCGTCCGGCCGACCGGATCCTGCTGCTGCGCGACGGCCGGATAACGGAGTCCGGCGGGCACGACGACCTGATGGCCCTTCGCGGGGACTACCACCGGTTGTTCAGCTTGCAGGCCGCGCGGTTCGGTGACCCGGCTCGCGGGGAGTCGGCATGAGGACGGACACGAACCGCAGGAGCGTCCGCTTCCTGCGGTTTCTGGGCCACGTGATGGTGCTGACCGGCCGCGCCGACCGCCGGGCGACGTGGCTGTTGGCCGGCTGCTTCCTGGCCGAGTCGACGACCGTGGCCGGCGTCGCGCTGAGCCAGCGCTGGCTCGTCGACAACGTGCACGGTGCCGCGCTGGGGGTGGCGGTGGCGGTGGCGGTCGGTGCGCTGGCGTACACCGTCCAGTTCGGCTCCGGGGCACTCGTCGGACCGCTGCGGGTGTACCTGATGCAGCGGGTGGACGTGACCCTGGCCGAGGAGGTCCTCGCCGCCGGCGCGCGCATCCCGACGGTTGCCCATCTGGAGAGCCGGGAATTCCTGGACCGGTTGGAGCGGCTACGTACCGGCACCTGGGCGCTGGCCACGCTGCCGTGGTCGGTCGCCGGAACGCTGGCCGCCTCGATCAGCCTGCTCTCCAGCGTCCTGCTGCTTGCCGGTGTGAGCCCGGTGGTGGCGCTGCTGGCACTGCTGGCCGTGCCGCCGCTGCTGGCCGGCCGGTGGGCCGTCCGGGCGACGGCCGCCGCGCAGGACGCCTGTGCCGAGCGACGCCGCCGCGAGCGACAGCTGCACCAGCTCTGCGTGCGGCCGGAGCCCGCCAAGGAGCTGCTGGTCGCCGGCTCGGCGCGGGAGATCGGTCGGCGCGCAGACGAGCTGTGGCGGGAGATCGTCAGGATCGAGGCGATCGGGCGGCTCAAGGCTCTCGCCTGGCGGGTACTCGGCTGGAGCTGCTTCGCCGCCGGCTATCTTGGCGCCCTGCTCTTCTCCGCCAGCCTGGTCCGGCGCGGCCAGGCGTCCGTTGGCGACGTGGTACTCGTCGTCTCGCTCGCCACCTACCTGCAGTTCCAGATCGGGATCGTGGTCTGGAGTACCACCCGGGTCGCGGAGGCGGGGCGCATCCTGGACCACTACCACTGGCTGCACGAGTACGCGGAGGCGCAGCCAGGGGGTGTCCGTCCCGCCCCGGACGCTCTCGCCAGGGGCATCACCCTCGATGGTGTGTGTTTTCGGTATCCGGGCGCCGTCGTCGACACGCTCCGCGACGTCAACGTGCGGCTCGCGGCCGGCAGCACCGTCGCGCTCGTCGGCGCCAACGGCGCTGGCAAGAGCACGCTCGTCAAACTTCTCACCGGGATGTACCAGCCGACCGGTGGGGAGATCCGCCTCGACGACCAACCACTGTGTGCGATCGATCCGGAGCGCTGGCGTGCCCGGATGTCCGGTGTGCTCCAGGACTTCGCAAGGTTTCAGTTCCGTGCCCGGGAGACCGTGGGTGTCGGCCACCTGGAGTGCCTGCACGACCGGCGGGCCGTGGCGGCGGCGGTGACCGACGCGGGGGCGGACGCCGTCGTCGCCGGCCTTCCGCACGGCCTGGACACCCTGCTCGGTGCGACCCTGCAGGGTGTCGAACCGTCCGTCGGCCAGTGGCAGAAGCTGGCACTCGCGCGTGCCCTGATGCGCCCGGCTCCACTGCTGACCGTACTGGACGAGCCCACCGCCGCCCTCGACCCACAGGCCGAATACGATCTCTACCTGCACTTCACCAGGATGGCGAAGCGCTCGGCGGCCGAAACGGGCGGCATTACCCTGCTCGTCTCGCACCGCTTCTCGACGGTGCGCACGGCGGACCTGATTCTCGTCCTCGCCGACGGCCGGCTCGTCGAGTGCGGCCGCCACGACGAGCTGATGGCGGCCAACGGCGACTATGCCACCCTGTACCGGCTGCAAGCCGACGCGTACGCCACGGCGGGCACCGCCCGACCCTGAGCCTTGACCAGCCGATCGGGTAGGAGCCTCTGCGAGTGCGTCATCATGCATGGCGACCTTGCGACGGTCCACCTGGACGCGCCCCACCTAGACCCTTCCGGAGCCGCTGGCGTCCAGTCCGCCCAGGAAACCCTTGGCCACCATGCCGCGTAGGCCGCGTTCGGCGGTTTCGGTGTCCAGCCCGGCCCGGTGCGCGACCGCACTGGTCGTCCGGACGCCGTCGCAGGCGGCGAGCAGGTCCGCCAGCCTCGACGGCAGCCGGTACGTCCGCACCAGCCCGGAGCGGCTCGTGGCGTGCAGCAGGTAGTGGGTGGTGCCGCGCGGTAGGTCGCCGGCCGCCCGCCCGGGCCCGGTCCAGCTCGTCGACGAGTTCGGTGAAGTCGTCGGGGAAGTCTCCGTCCCGCTCGATCATGGCGGCCCGGACGTGCTGGCGGCGCTCCAGGTGTTCGAGCAGTGCGAACACGTCGTCTCCCACCGGGGCGTCGTGGCCGTCGACGAGTGGTACGCCACCCTGGCCCAGGTTGCCCGCCAGGTGCACCTGGACGACACGGTCGAGCGGCAGCGCGTCGAGGAAGTGGTAGGGGTCGAACCCGTGGTTCGTCGCGTTGACCACCACGTTGTTCAGGTCGAGCAGCAGGCCGCAGTCGCAGCGGTCCAGGACGGCGGTGATGAACTCGGCCTCCGTCATGCCGCCGGGCAGGTCGAGGTAGTAGCTGATGTTCTCCAGCAGGAACGGCCGCCCCAGCCGGTCCTGCACCCCGCTGCGCGTTCGCGGCTATCGTCCTGACCTTCTCCTCCGTGCGGAGCTGGGTCAGCCGATCGATAGCGGGAGCCAGATCGGCGCAATCCGGGCACACCGCCTCGGGTTCGAGGCACGCGGCCGGGGGTCAGGGTGCGAACGCACCGCCCGTCGGCACAGTTGCCTCTCCGGAATCCCCTGGTCAGGGGCGTGGCAGACTGGTCGGGTCGGCTGGGGGAGGGTTTCGGGGAATGGCGCACGATGATCACGGAAATCCGTAGCTTCGCGGAGACCGACCGTGCCGCCCTGCGTGAGCTTTTCGGCCGGGCGGGACAGGGGTCGCCGGCTGCCCTGCTCTGGGGGCACCAGGAGTCGGAGGCGGCCATGTACCTGGAGCCGTACATGAGCCAGGAACCGGACTCGCTGTTCCTGGCCGTCGCGGAGGGCCAGGTCGTCGGCTACCTGGCGGGGTGCCTGGACAGCTCGACCTTTCCCAGCGAACGAGAGCGCATGGAGCGGGCGATCGCGAAGTATCGGCTGGTATTCCGGCCCAGGTCCGCGGCCTTCCTCGCCCGTGGCATGGTCGACATGGCGACGGCCGCCGTCCGGCGAGAGCCGACCGCAGGCGGCTTCGACGATGCCCGTTGGCCGGCCCATCTGCACATAAACGTGACGCCCCGGGCACGGGGGACCGGTGCCGCCGACGGCCTGATGCGGCGATGGCTCGACCGGCTCGTCGAGACCGGTTCACCCGGGTGCTATCTGCAGACCCTGGCCGAGAACACCCGCGCGGTGCGGTTCTTCGAACGCGTCGGCTTCACCCGACACGGTCCGACTCCGCCGGTCCCCGGTGCCAGGCGGGGCGGCAGGCCACTGCACCAGCAGACGATGGTCTGGCAGCCCTGACCGATCGGGGTCGCCCCGGCTCACCGTAGGGATCACCGGCCGGCGGCGGTACCCGCGGCCACCTCACGACGGCGCGGTCGGCGCTGCGCCGCTCCGCGCCCGGCGACACAACTCGGTCCGTTACCCGCGGCGCCGCACCGGGGCTGTGAAATCGAGCGGGCCGCGAGCCTCCGGGGCGGAACCCGGCACCGAGACCGGCACCGAGACCGGAACCGTACCGGCCGGGCGCGTCCAACCAGCGTCCAGTTGCCCTTCAGCCCGGATTGAAAGCGTGGCCGCACAGCTGCCTCGCCGATGGAGGGAAACATGACAGGAACAGGCAGAACCCGGGACGAGCTGCCGATCCCGGAGGGGATGCCCGGCGGTCGCTCCGTCGCCGGCCCCGACGTCCGGGCTGGCCGCGCCCGCCGGTCCGGGATACGGGATCGACCGTGCCGGGCGGAGGCCGGTGGGATCCCGCCGACGAGGCTCGGTCAGACCACGCCGTCGGCGGTTGACGGCCGGGGTACTGGCATCGGCGGTCGCGTTGGTCGGGATGCTGGGGCAGAGCGACCTCCCGGCACTACGTCGGCAAGGCGTTCGACGTCGACACCATCAACGGCGCCAGGGTGAACCCGAGCAATCCGTTCAACCAGGCGTTCAAGGACGCCTGCCGGGCCTACGGTGCGACCGAGGTGCTGGGGCCGGGAGACGACGCCGACCACGCCACGCACATCCACTGCGCCTGGCCACGGTGGTGATCCCCCCCGGAACGCCGGCCGGACCCGGACGTTCCGGTCAGTCCACGTCCCAGGAGTCGAGCTGATAGCCGGCTCCGACGCGCTCGACGACCCGGTCGGTCCCGAGCACCGCGCCCGTCCGGTCCAGTGCTTGCAGGAGCAGGTTCTCGGTGGCCGGCACCGTCAGCACCAGAGCGGAGTCCCGCACCTGTCCCTGGGCCACCGGACGGTCGCCGAGCAGCGCGCGCACCTGCACGGCACCGACGGGCACGACCACCAGCACTGGGTGGCTCGGTGGGCTGGGCGCGCCGTCGAGCGGGCCGATCGGGATCGCCAGCAGCCGGTCCGGTGCCGCCGGGTCGGTACGGGTCAGGAACTGACTCGCCGTCCCCACGGTCCCGTCGGCCCGTTGCCCGTGGTACGTGACCGCCACCTCGCCCAGCCATCCGCCGTCGACGGCCGGTGCGGTGAGCACCGTGGCCAGTCCGTCGAATCCGACACCCGTGCCGGTCGTCTCGCCGCTCCAGAGCACCGTCGGCAGTTCGGTCACGGTGTATCCCCAGCCGCCGGCCGCGGTGTTGACCGCGCGGCGGGACTCGGTCGGCTGCGACCGACCCCTTGCCTGCGCCACCGCGGCGTCGAACTGGGCGTCCGTCACACCCTCGGGCGCCCACGAACCGGGGCCGGGCAGCCGCTTCCGCACCTCACCCGCGCAGCTCACCTGGAACCACTGTGGCCGCAGCGTGCCCGGCGGGCGGAGCAGGTAGGAGCCGGTCGGTTCCGGCGTCCAGACCTGCGGCACGGGCATCGCGGCGGTGGTGAACTCGCAGCCATCCGGAGCGATGCCGACGTAGCCGAGCTGCTCCGGCTCGTCGAGGGACCCGACGGTCAGGCTGTCGTACGGCTCCAACCCGTCGCCGAACCCGTCGACGGCGGTACGGGCCAGCTCCTGCGGACCGGAACCCTTGTCCGCCACCATCCAGGCCCGGGCGTTCGGCCAGCCCCGGGCGTCACGTCGGCTGAGCACGAACGCGGCGAACGCGATCCGGTGCGGGCCCACGTCGTCGACGAACAACACCCGTACCTCCCGGACCGGCGTGGTCAGCCTCGGCAGCCGACCGGCCTGTGCATCGGCCAGCAGGGCGTCGGCCAGGGCGGTCACGTACCCCTGGTCGGCGCCGATTCGGCCGCGTGGTTCGGACCGGGCCAGCCGGTCCGCCCAGGCCAGCATCGCCGCTCCGGCCTCCCGGCTGGCCGCCGGTTCCGGAACGGCCCCGCCACCCGGCCGGAGAGAGCTGACGCCGACCCCGACGGCGGCCAGCAGGGCGACCGCGCACAGGGTCGCGGTGAGTGCCCGCCGTCTGCCCCGCCGTCGCCGGGCGAGCACCCGGCCGTACGGGTCGGGCCGCGGTCGCAGGTCCTCGGCCAGCTCGGTCAGGATCTGGCCGATCCGCTCGTCAGAACGCATGGTGCCCCCTCGTCGGTGTCACGGCGCCGGACGCGGCCGATCGTGGTTGGGTTTCCAGGGCCGCCCGCAGCCGGGCCAGTCCCCGGGAGGCGCGGCTCTTCACCGAGCCGACCGAGCAGCCCAGGGTCTCGGCGACCTCCGCCTCGGGCAGGTCGGCGACATACCGGAGTACGATCACCGCCCTGGTCCGCGGCGCCAGCGTCCGCATCGCCTGCCAGAGCGCCTCCCGTTCGGTGACCCGGTCCGCCACGTCCCGGACCTGCCGTTCCGGCAGCAGGGCGGTAAGCACCTCCCGGGCCCGGTGGCGACGCCACCCGGTGATGTGCTGGTTGACCATGACCCGCCGCAGGTACGCCATCGGCTCGTCGACCCGCCGCCACCGGCGTAGCACCTTCACCAGGGCGCCCTGGACGAGGTCCTCCGCATCGTCCGCCGACCCGGTCAGGTGGTAGGCCACCCGCAGCAGGTCCGGGTAACGGGCTTCGACGAACTCCCGGAAGCCGCCGTCGTCGTCCGATGCCATCTGCTCTCCATCTCCGTCGGCTACCCAACACGACCCTGTCGGGGGCGGAAACGTTGACGGCAAGCGGCGGATTTTCCGGTCCACCGGGACGGCCGGGACAGCCGCTCAGCCCGGGGCGGCCCGCGACGATCGTGCGAGGACTCGTCGCTACCGTGTCGCTCAGGCACGACGTGGACGGGGCCGGGCTCGACGACTGGCTCGAACGGCTCGGGCCGATGCTCGCGTCGGACCCGTGGCTGACGAACTGGCTGGTCAGCCGGGCACAGAAGTTTCCCGAGTGGGCCGCGGCCACCGGCCGGGCCGCCGACCTGGACTTCAGCCCGGAGTCGTTGCCGACTCTGGAACAGATCGTGCGACGTCGGATCCCGACCAGGAAGGCGCTGCGAGAACCGGTGGACGACGACTTTTGTCCAGGGAGTGATCTGGTACGTCGGCGAGATCGCCAGGCGCCACCGCGGCGCGCACTGGCGGTACGCCCCCGACCTCACCGGCACCAGCAGGAACCCGTACGTCGGCAGGCCGTTCGTCGAACAGGACGACAGCGGGAACGACGCGATCCCGCTGCTCGAACTGGAGGCCGCCGTCCTCTCCGACGAGACCGGCGTATTCCTGAACCGGTTCGAGGTCTTCGACTAGTGGCCGGGACGGCATCGGATCGGAAGCGCCCGACGGGTCCGTGGGCCCGACAGTGTCGGGACGGACTCGGCGGGCGCCTTCCGCCACCGGTCGTAGGCTCTACGGCGTCTACGCCCTACTGACCGTAGGCCTTGGCGGTCCAGCCGAGCGAGCCGAGGGAGCCGCCGTTGATGTCGGTGCCGACTCCGTCCTTCGCGTTCGCGTCGAAGTGCACGGAGGCTGCGCCGGTGGCCTTGATCCCGAGCAGCGCCCGGCCGTCGGGGTGCGCGGAGCAGTAGCCCGTGCTGAGGCTGGTGAAGCCCGCCCAGCCGCTCGACCGCAACACCTTCGAGCTGATCGTCGTCGGGGTGGCCCGGTTGATCCGCCACTCCTTGAGCTGCCCGTTGGTCTTGGTGCCGATCAGCACGTCCACGGCGGCACTGCCGGTGCCCTCGCTGCGCTCGTAGGTGAGCGTGTTGACGGTGTCCCAGCCGGTGCCGGCCAGCTTCACCGGCGACGACAGGGTGAACACGTCGTCCACGTAGGTTTCGGTGTAGCGGTAGAGCGACGTACCCGCCACCCGGTAGAGGTACGGCGACGCCGTGGCGAGGACGCGGGTGTCGGCGAACCCGCTCTTGAGCCGGCTGGCGGTCTGCGCCGTGATCTCCCAGCTGCCGTCGACCAGCTGGCCCTGCCGGCTCACCTTGTAGACCCAGCCGTCGGTCGGGTGCGCGGCGTACTCGGTGCTGCGGAAGAAGGTGTCGTCGCCGGCGCCGCCGATCTGCTGGTGCGCCGACGGCACCCAGCCGAGATTGTCGTCGAGGTAGGCACTGGTGCTGGTCGTCCTGTCCCGGTAGGCGTAGCTGAGCCGCTGACCGTCGGATCGGTACGCCGCCGTGGAGACACCGCAGTCCGCCGGAACGTCGCTGAGCGCCGCGGTCGCCGGCCCGACGGGCCCGACGACTCCGGCCACGGCGAGACCCGTCGCGACAGCGCTCAGCGCCGTCGCGGTGGCCACGATGGATTTACGCATGAGTGAAGATCCTCCAGTTACCAACGGGGGCGGTGCGGACTGCGAAACCGTACGGTGGGGTGCGTACATCCCGGGCACAACTCGCGTACAGCGCGGTCGGTGACCCGCCCGTGCACGGGCCGGCCGGAGGATCAACCGGTGCGTTCCAGACGGCGGCGGGTCTCCTCGGCGGCCGGATCGCCCAGCTCGTCGTAGATCTGCGCCGCCCGCCGCCATGCGGCCGCCGCCCCGGGCAGGTCGGTCAACGCCTCCCGGGTCTCGCCGAGCCGGATGAGGGTCTCGGCCTCGTGGTACCGGTCCGCGGAGTCGCGGAAGAGCTGGACCGCCTGCTCGTAACAGCTCACCGCCCGGTCGGGCTCGCCGAGGCGGTCGTACGCGAAGCCGAGACTGTCCAGCGTCGCCGCCTGGCCGTTACGGTCGCCGCTGCGCCGCTGCTGGGCGAGCGCCTCGGTGCAGCTTGCGATGGCCTGGGCGTAGTCGCCGCTGCTGGCGTGCAGCCAGCCGATCGCGTTGAGTGTCCGGGCCTCCCCGGCGCCGTTGCCGGCCAACCGGTAGAGCCGCAGCGCCTCGCGACCGTGCGTGAGTGCCTCGTCCAGCCGGCCGCACAGGTAGCAGAGCTCGCAGTAGTTGTGCAGGGTCTGCGCCTGGCCGGTCGGATCACCGAGGCGTTCGTGCAGTTCGAGTGCGCACCGGAGCCGGTACTCGGCGGTGTCGTACTGACCGAGCCGGGTGAACGCGCGGGCCAGCAGCCGGTTGGTCGCGGCCTGCCCGGCGACGTCGTCGATCTTCTCCGCGGCCACCAGCCCGACCTGCTGGGTGGCGAGCTGCTCCTGCCAGAGACCGCGCGGGGCGAGGAAGGTGTTGAGCGTCCAGGCGAGCTGCCAGGCGTACGCCTCGAATCCCGTCTCGGCGGCCTGGCCTACCAGGCGGAACAGCACGTGCTGCTCCGCCGCGAACCAGGCGAGCGCGCCGTCGTGCGCGGTCGCGGGCCGGCCCGCGTAGGTCGGCAGCCGTGGCACCGGGTCGATGGGCGCCCACTGCGGCTGGAGCAACAGGGCGGCGGGATAGGCGTTGTGCAGGTAGTGGTCGTACAACCGGTGCCTGGTGGCCACCTGCTCGTCGGCGTGCTCCGACGAGTCAGCGAGTTCGGCCGCGTAGCCGCGCAGGAGATCGTGGAAGGCGTACCGGCCCGGCACGTGTTCGGTCAGCAGGTGGAGCCGGGTCAGCTCGCGCAGCGCTGGTACGACGGCCGGTACCGGCACTCCGGCGAGGGCCGCGGCGGCGTCGGCGGTCAGGTCGGGACCGGGATGCAACCCCAGCAGCCTGAACAGTCGTGCCGAGTCGCCGCGGAGCGCCAGGTACGACCACGAGAAGACACGCCGGGCGTCCCCGTTGGCCAGGGCGTCGAGTCTCGCCTCGGCCCCGTGCAGTTCGGCGGCGAAGGCGTCGAGCGGGAACGAGGGGTGCGTGGCGATGCGGGCCGCCACCATCGACAGGGCGAGGGGTAGCCGGCCGGTGGCGGCGATGATGCCGGCGGCCGCGGCTGGCTCGGCGCCGAGTCGGTTGGCACCGAGCCGGCTGGCGAGCAGGCTCATCGACTCGTCGGGGGTGAGTACGTCAAGCGTCAGCGGCACGGCGCACTCGGCGGCGACCAAACCGCCGAGCTGGTCCCGGCTGGTGACCACCACCACGCAGCTGCCGGCACCGGGCAGCAGGGGACGTACCTGGGCGGAGTCGCGGGCGTTGTCGAGGATCACGAGCATCCGGCGGGAGGCCAACAGCCCGCGGTAGAGCCCGGTCCGGGCCGCCACGCTGGCCGGGATCCGGTCGTGCGGCACGCCGAGCGCCTCGAGGAAGCCGAGCAGGGCGTCGGCCGGGGACACCAGGTCGGCGTCGTCGTAGCCGCGGAGGTTCGCGTAGAGCTGGCCGTCGGGGAAGTGCCCGGCCACCCGGTGTGCCCAGTGCAGGGTCAGGGCGGTCTTGCCGACCCCGGCCATGCCGGACAACGCGGAGATGGCCACCGTCGTCGGCCCCCGCGCCGCCGTGTCGAGGAGTGCGTCGAGGCTGGCGAGTTCGGCGCCGCGGCCGACGAATCCGGAGACCGCGAGCGGCAGTTGCTCGGGTCGGCCGCTGAGCGGGTCGCGCGGTGCGACCCCGGGCACCGACCGGCTCGGGCCGGTGGCCGACCCGGCGGCCAGGTGCGGGCGGTGGTGCAGGATGTCGTCGTGCAGCCGGGTGAGCTGCGGCGCCGGGTCCAGACCGGTCTGCTCGGCGAGTACCTCCCGGGCCTGCCGGAAGGCGTCGAGTGCGGCGGCCACGTCGCCGATGCGGTACAGACCGAGCATGAGCTGGCCCCACGCGCGCTGCCGCAGTGGGTGCCTGTCGACCAGGGCGCGGAGCCGCTGGACCACCTCGGCCGAGGAGCCGAGCGCCAGCATCGCCTCGGCCAGGTCCTCCTCGGCGACCATCCGGCGCTCCTCCAGTTGCCGGACCCGCCGGGCCAGCAGGGGAGGTGCCGGCAGGTCGGACAGCGCCGCCCCACGCCACATGGCGACGGCGGTGGAGAGTTCACCCTCGGCCCGGACCGCGTCGCCGGCGGCCAGGGCGTCCCGGCCCCGGGCCGCGGCCGCGTCGAACCGGTCCAGATCCCGCTCGTCGGGCTCCACCCGGAGCCGGTAGCCACCGGCCGCGGCGGAGATCCCCGGCCACGACTCGCCGCCGCCCAGTGACCGCCGCAATCCCCGCACGTAGGTGCGCAGGTTGGCCGCCGCCGACGGCGGTGACTCGTCGACCCACAACACCGCGGCCAGCTCGTCGGTGCCGACGACCTCGTTCGGGCGCATCAGCAGGGCGGCCAGCAGCAGGCGCTGCTTCACCGAGCCCAGCGGAACCGGCCGGCCCGCACGCCGGACCACCAGCGGACCGAGAAGGTCGAAGCGCATGAGCACCCGTCCATTTGTACCTGACCCGCTCGCGGGTCGTACCTGACCCGCGGACGAGTTGATACCAGGCATGCCCGCACGGCGGCCCCGGCGCCGTGGGTCGTCCGTCCTCTCGGCACCTTGCTTGCTTGCGCGCCCTAACGTGACAGGGTGGCAGCACCCCGGGTGGCACCGCTGCCGGAGCTGAGCCCCCGGCTGACCTTCCTGTTCGCGGTCGCGGCGGGAGCGGCGATCGGCAACCTGTACTGGGCGCAGCCGATCCTCGGGTTCATCGCGGCCGACCTGCGTGTCGGCACCGGGACGGCCGGCTGGCTCGTCACCGCGACCCAGGTCGGGTACGCCCTCGGCGTACTCCTGCTGGTCCCGCTCGGCGATGTCCTCGACCGCCGACGGTTCGTCCCGGTGCTGCTGTCGGCCTCGGCCGCCGCGCTGCTGCTGTGCGCGTTCGCGCCGTCGATCGGGCTGCTTCTCCTCGCCCTCGGCGCGCTCGGCGTGACGACGGTTTCCGGGCAGGTTCTCACTCCGCTGGCCGGGGATCTGGCCGGCGACGCCCACCGGGGCCGGGTCGTCGGCGCCGTCGGGTCCGGGACCCTCACCGGCATCCTCGCCTCCCGCACCATAAGTGGACTCGTCGCCGGTGCCGCCGGATGGCGTGCGATATTCGTCCTCGCCGCGGTCGTCGCGGTGCTGCTCGCGGTCCTGCTGCACCGCGCGATCCCGCCGCTGGCACCGCGGACGAGGATGTCGTACCCGGCGCTGATCGGCTCGGTCGGCGTGGTGGTCGTACGTGAGCGGGCGGTCCGTTGGACGCTGGTTCTCGCGGCCATCGGATTCGCCGTGTTCTCGTTGTTCTAGACGGCGTTGACGTTCCTGCTCAGCGGACCGCCGTTCGGATACCCGGGGTCGGTGATCGGGTTGTTCGGGTTGGCCGGCCTGGCTGGCGCCCTGGTCGTCCAGCACGCCGGTCGGCTGCACGACCGCGGTTGGTCGGTTCCGGCCACCGGCGCGGCCTGGTTACTGGCGCTCGGCGCCTTCGTCGGCGCGGCGTTCGTCGGCCGGTCCGTCGTACTGGTCGTCGTCGTGATCATCATGGTCGACATCGCCGTACAGGGGCAGGCCCTGCTGAACCGGGCGCGACTGTTCGCCATCTCGGCCGAGGCGCGCAGCCGGCTCAACACGGCGCTGGGCACCGCCAACTTCCTGGGCGGTGCGGTGGGCTCCGGCACCGCGACCGTGCTCTGGGCCGCGGCCGGCTGGCCGGCGGTGACGCTCGCGGGGGTGTCGCTCTGCTGCTGCGCGCTCGCCGTGTGGGCGCTGGGACGTCGAGGTCCACTCGCGGTCCGGCTGGCTGTGCGCGACCGACCACAGGTGTGAGCGACCGTGCACAGCCGTGCGCGACCGTCCACAACCATGCACAGATAAGTATTGTTGAACTTCAATCAATTCAGCACCTCGACCTGGCGTGTCCGGGTAGGACTGTTCTACCGTCGGGACATGGTCTCGCGTCGATCCGTACTGCGGGCGTTGCCGCTCACGGCCGCAGCCCTCACCGCCGGCCCCGGAGCTTCCCGTCCGCTCGGCGGATCGTCCACGTCGACCGATCCGGTGCGCGTACCGCCGGATCCGGCCACGGCGCAGGCCGGTGCGACCGCGGTGCGCGGCTTCACGGCCGACCTCTACCGCACGCTGGCGTCGACCCGGCCGGGCGGCAACGTGGTGTGCGCGCCGTACTCGGTCGGGATCGCGCTCGCGATGACCAGGGCGGGCGCCGGCTCGACCACCGCGGACGAGATGGATGCCGTGCTGCACGCGCCGCATCCGCGCCCCAGCGCGCTCGACGCCGGGCTGAACACCGTCGACCAGATGCTCGCCACCCGCTACCGGGACGGCGACGGCATCAAGCAGCCCCGGCTGACCACCGCCAACGCCCTGTGGACCCGGCTCGACCTGGGCGTGCGATCCGGGTTCCGGGACACCCTGGCCGGCTACTACGGTGCCGCGCCGCACCCGGTCGACTTCCGGAACGCGACGGAGGCGGCCCGTCAGGAGATCAACACCTGGGTCTCCGACCGGACCAACGCGAAGATCCCGGAGCTGTTGCGGTCCGGCGTCGTCAGTCCCGACACCAGTCTGATGCTGACGAACACGACCTACCTGAAGGCGGCCTGGACGTATCCGTTCGGCGCGACGGCCACGGCGCCGGCACCGTTCACCCGGGACGACGGCAGCGTCGTCGACGTGCCGATGATGCGCGGGCCGTTCGACCCGATGGGCTACCTCGAGGGGGACGGGTGGCGTGCGGTCGACGTGCCGTACGCGGGCGGCGGGCTGGCCATGGCCATCGTCATGCCGACCCGGGCCGACCTCGCCGCGGTCGAGGCGGGTCTCGACGCGACGTGGCTGGCCGCGCTGTTGACCGGGTTCCGCTTCACCGACGTCCAGTTGCGCCTGCCCCGGTGGACGTTCCGGCTGCCGGCCGAACTGGGTGCCCTGCTGAGTGGCCTCGGTATGCCCACCGCGTTCAGTTCGCGCGCCGACTTCGCCGCGATGAGCACCGAACCGGCCCTGCGCATCGACGACGTGGTGCACGAGACGTTCATCGCGGTGGACGAGAAGGGCACCGAGGCGGCAGCCGCCTCGGCCGTCATCGTCCGGCCGCCGTCGATCCCGCAGGGGCCGCAGTTCTTCGTCGACCGGCCGTTCCTGTACGTCATCCACGACCGGTTCACCGGCGTACCGCTGTTCCTCGGTCGGGTCCACGACCCGCTGGTCACCGGTCCTGCCTGACCGGCCGGCACTCCGTCGCGGCCACCCCGTCCACGGCCCGCCGCGACCGCACCTCCGCCCGGTCCGTCCGGCTGCGTGATCCACACGTGCCACGCAGGCGGGTGTGGCCTGCGGAAACCGCCGGTTGGGACGTGCCGCCAAGGTCGGGCTGTGCGGACTCTTGTCCTCGTGATCTTCGTGAACTACCTTGGCAACACCTTGGAAACGTAACCGATAACGATTGCAGTCCGAGAGGCGACATGGTCGAGGGCAGCGCGCCAATCACCATGAGTGACGTCGCTCGTGCGGCGGGCGTCTCCACCGCCACCGTGTCGAGGGTTGTCAACGGGCACTACGGCGTCAGTGCCAGCACCACGGCCCAGGTCCGTTCGGCGATCGAGCGGCTCGGCTACGAGTCGAGCCTGGTCGCCAGCAGCCTGCGCCGCAGCCGCACGAACGTGCTGGGCCTGGTGACCCACAGTTTCCAGTCCTACACCGCCGAGGTGCTCAAGGGCGTGATGCGGGCGCTCGGCCGCTCGGGCTTCGACCTGATCGTCTACGCCAACAGCGACCTCTACGAGACCTACTCGGAGGGTTGGGAGCAACGGCACCTGAACAGGCTGTCCGGCACGCTCACCGACGGGTGCATCGTCGTCACCCCCTGGGCCGGGGTGACGAGTCGTACCCCGGTCGTGGCCATCGATCCGGCGAGGGACTCGACGACGCCGTCGGTGACCGCGGACAACCTCTCGGGCGCCATCACCGCGGTCGAACACCTGCTGCGCCTCGGCCATCGGCGCATCGGGTTCATCGCGGGCCGGTCCAGGCTGGCGGCCGCCTGGTCGCGGGAGGAGGGCTACCGGAAAGCGCTGGCCGCGGCCGGCGTACCAGTCGATCCGACACTTGTCTGTCGGGGAAGTTTCAATCCCGAGTCCGCGGCTCCGCTGGCGCGGGACCTGCTGGAACGGGCCGACCCGCCGACGGCGATCTTCGCGGCCAGTGACGGGATGGCCCTGAAGGTCCTGGAGGTCGCGAGACAACTGGGGCTGGCCGTCCCCGGCGATCTGTCGGTCGTCGGCTTCGACAACATCCCGGAGTCGGCGCTGGCCGAACCGGCGCTGACCACAGTGGACCAATCGATGTGCCAACTCGGGTACGAGGCGGCGCGCATGCTGAAGTCCCTGGTGATCGGTGATTGGGAGGGCCCGCGCCAGATAGTGCTGCCGACCAGTCTCCAGGTCCGCGGAACGACCGCGGCACCGAAGAGTATCCCGGATCTGTGAAACCACGCCCGGTGGCGACGAGATCTGGGCGGACCCGCACAGTCGGGCCGAACGCGTAAGTGGCGTAGCCGGAAGGAGGGGAGCCGCAGAAACCTCGGCGATATCCACCGATGAGTTGAGCTGGCAACGGTTCGGATCCGTGCCAACGCACGAAAGGAGTGGAGCGTGACGACAGCACCTTATCATGGGCGCCTGCACCGTACGGGCGCGCGTCGACTGTCGGCGGCCTTCGCCGCCGGACTTCTGGCGATCGCGGCGGCCCTGGTCGCACCGCAACCGGCGGCGGCGGACACCCCGTGGCTGGACGTTTCCGCGGACCGGTACGCCTCGTTCACCGTTCCGGCGGCCTATCTCCAGGAACAGGTCGGCCAGGTGTCGCAGGTCGTTATCGAGGGCAACTTCGGCCCCTCCGCCACCTGGGCGGAATTCGGGTTGACCCGCCGCGGTGACGCGTGGTCGGGAGTTCTCGGCCCACTCGAACCAGGGCTGTACCGATACCAGGTCACCGGCGACGACACCAAGAGTCTCAAGGATCCGACGAACGGCACCCGGGTGGCGTCCGAGCCGCTGCTGAGCACCTTCTTCGTCCCCGGCGAGTCGGCGCGCCTGTTGGCCGACGCGCCACCGGGAACGGGCGGTGCGGTTGCGCCGCTCACCTATTCGAGTGGCCGGGAGGAGCGGACGGCCCTGGTGTGGACGCCTCCGGGCTACCGGGCCAAGGGCGCCGGACGTTATCCGGTGCTGTTCCTGCGGTCCGCCGACGGCGCGGCCGCGACCGACTGGCTCGACCTCGGTCGGACCAGGCAGATCCTCGACAACCTGTCGGCAGCGGATGCCATGGAGCCGATGGTGGTGGTGATCGGCGACGGCAGCGGGTCGGGCGACGACCGGGAGCTGAGGGACCTCGGCAGGGCGGTGGCCGACAACTACCGCGTGCACCGGGACCCGGCGCACCAGGCGATCGCCGGCATTTCCGAGGGCGGCACCCAGGCGCTGCGGGCCGCATTCACCCACCCGACCCGGTACGGCTACGTCGGCTCCTTCTCGGGCCCACTGACCCGGGACGTCGACCGGAAGGGTGCCGCGGCGGCCAACCGTAACCTCAGGCTGCTGCGGCTCTACACCGGAAACGTCACCGACCCCGGGCACAACGCCACCTACCGGTTGACGAAGCTGCTCGACCGGGCCGGTGTCAGGTACGAGTTCGACGGCGTCAACCCGGACGGCGGCGCGAACTGGACCACCTGGCAGGAGAATCTCGTCGACTTCGTTCCGCGGCTGTTCCGCAGGGTGTCCGACCACGGCCCGAGCGACGGCCACCTGCCGTTGCGGCGGGAGTTCACACCGCCGCCGGCCGGCACCACCCCGACGCCCTTCGTGACCAGGGACGGTTTCGTCACCTTCGAGACCACGACGGAGTTCGCCGACGCCCAGCACGTCACGGTGTGGGCGAACGTGGCGCCCGGCGGAAGCTGGCTGCGCGTTCCGCTGTCCCGGGACGGCGACCGGTGGCGGGCCACCGTGGGTCCGCTGGACCCGTGGTTCTACTACTACCGGTTGATCGTGGACCGGGTGCCGGTCAAGGACGTGTCCAACCCGACGAAGGTGACCACCGAGCCGATGTGGAGCACCTTCCTCGTTCCGGGGCGGCAGGCCCGGCTGCTCACCGACGTACCGGCCGGGCAGGGCGGCGAGGTCACCAGCATGACCTACCGGAGCACGGTGGTGAACCAGGACCGGACCGCCCTGGTGTGGACGCCGCCCGGCTACGACCCGGAGCGCGCGCAGCCGTACCCCGTCCTCTACCTCCAGCACGGCGGCGGCCAGAGCTACACGGACTGGCTGGAGATGGGGCGGGCCAAGCAGATCCTCGACCACCAGTTCCTCGACGGCGACCTGGTGCCCATGGTGGTCGTGATGGGCAACGGGAACGTCTCGAACTTCAACCAGGAGCTGCTGGGGAACATCGTGCCGGCGGCCCGCGCCCGCTACCACATCTCGGCCGACCCGGCCCAACAGGCGATCGCCGGGCTGTCGATGGGCGGTGGGCACGCGTTCGGGGTGCTCAAGGCGCATCCGGGCGAGTTCGCGTACGTCGCGGCGTTCTCGGCCGGCTTCGGCAGCGGCGCGGGCGTCGACGCCGCGGCGATAAACGCCGGCACCAGGATGCTGCGGCTGTACGTCGGCGACCGGACCGACTTCGTGTACCCGTCCTTCATGGCCTCGCTGACCACGTTGGACGACCTCGGTATCCGTTACGAGTTCGACGGGGTCACCCCCGGGCCGCACGGTTGGGACGTGTGGCAGAAGAACCTCATCGACCTGGCGCCGCGGCTGTTCAGGCGCTAGTCAGGGCCCGCTGCCGGCGTCGTCACCGGGACGGCGGAAGTTCTCCGCCCCGGTGACGCTCCGCCGGCCCGCGGGAGTTTGTCGCGCATCAGCGCGGGACGGCCGGACGGCGGACCGGCGGTGGACGCTCCACCCCGGCCGCCGCCGGCCCTCAGCGACGGCGCCCGAACCCGGGCGCGGTGATCCCGAAGGGAAGTCACGTCAATGAAGACGAAACGCATATTCGTCACCGCAGCCGTGCTCGCGGCCGCGAGTGGCCTCGTCGCCTGTTCCTCGGACGCCGGCGGCGGCAATGACGCGAGCAACTGCACGAACACCATCACCAAGAAGGAGCTGCCGGTCGTCACGATGTGGGGCTGGTACCCGAACATGCAGCTCGTGGTCGACAACTTCAACAAGCAGAGCAGCGAGGTGCAGGTCTGCTGGACGAACGTCGGCCAGGGCAACGACCAGTACGACAAGTTCCAGACGGCCATCTCGGCCGGCACCGGGGCACCCGACGTCGTCATGATCGAGATGGACCGGATCCCGACCTTCCAGATCCAGGACGCCCTCGTCGACATCAAGAAGTACGGCTTCGACGCGGTCAAGGCGAACTACGGCGAGGGCGCGTGGAAGGACGTGTCGATCGGTGACGCGGTCTACGGCGTACCGGTCGACGGCGGTCCGCTCGCGATGATCTACCGGAAGGACATCTTCGACAAGTACGGCATCACGCCGCCGAAGACCTGGGCCGAGTACGAGCAGGCGGCGCAGAAGGTGAAGGATGCCGGCGGTCCGCTCTTCGGCGACTTCGGTGCGAACGTGTCGGCGCTCACGATGGCCCTCCAGATCCAGAAGGGCGCCACGCCGTTCAGCTACGACCCGGCGCAGCCGAAGTCGATCGGCGTGAAGCTGAACGACCAGGCCTCCAAGGACGTGCTCGAATACTGGGGCGGCCTGGTCCGCAAGGGCCTGGTCGGCAAGCAGGACCAGTTCACCCCGGAGTACATCTCCGGGGTGATCAACGGGCAGTACGCGACGTACGTCTCGGCGGCCTGGGCGCCCGGCTATCTCACCGGGGCCGGCGTCGGCAAGGGCCAGGACACCGGCAAGTTCGCGGTGGCCCCGCTGCCGCAGTGGGACCTGAACAATCCGGTCCAGGTGAACTGGGGCGGTTCGGCCTTCTCGGTGACCCGCCAGTCGAAGAAGCCGGAGTTGGCGGCGAAGGCGGCCTACGGCCTCTACGCCGACAAGGAGTCGCTCACCGACGGCTGGACCAACCAGATCATCTTTCCGCTGAACCTCACGGCGCTCAACGACCCGGCGTTCATGGAGTTGAAGGTGGCGTTCTTCAACGGCCAGCAGGCGAACAAGGAGGTGTACGTGCCCGCCGCGAACGCCTACCAGGGCATGGTCTACAGCCCGTTCGGCCAGTACTACTTCGACGCCATGACGAAGCAGGTGAGTGAGATCCACAAGGGCTCGGTCAGCGGATCCCAGGCCGCCGACCGGCTCCAGGAGGACGTGGCGAAGTACGCCAAGGAGCAGGGTTTCACCGTTCAGTGACCGACCGGGTGGGCCGCGCCGTCCCCGGCCGGCCCACCCCCGACCCGCAGCGTCCACGTCCCGGAGCCCAAGATGACCCTCCTGACCGAAGAGCGCGCACCACGCGCCGAAGAGAAGACGCAGAAGATCCGCGGCAAGGCACACCTCCGTGAGCACCTGATGGGGTGGTTCTTCGTCGGACCGTTCGCAATCGTCTTCCTCGCCTTCCTCATCGCGCCGCTGGGGTACGCGCTCTATCTCAGTCTCTTCCAGAAGAAGCTGATCGGCGGCACCAGCTTCGTCTTCCTCGACAACTACGTGAAGGCGTTCACCGACCCGAGCTTCCTGTCCGGGTCGTGGTTCGTCATCCGCTTCGCGCTGGTCGCCATTCCGCTGCAGATCGTGCTCGCGCTCGCGATGGCCCTCATCCTCGACGCGGTGACGTCCCTGTTCACGCGCTTCTCCCGCCTCATGGTCTTCCTGCCCTACGCGATCCCGACGGTGATCGGGGCGGTGATGTGGGGCTTCCTCTACAGCAGGAGTTTCGGGCCGTTCTCCGACGTCTTCGGGCTGTTCGGGGCGACCGCGCCCGACTTCCTCAGCAGCAACCTGATCTTCTACGGCCTGCTCAACATCGTCACCTGGCAGTGGGCCGGCTATTACATGATCATCCTGTACGCGGCGCTCCAGGGCATCGACCCGACGCTCTACGAGGCCGCCCGGATGGACGGCGCCGGACGGTGGCAGGTCGCGGTCCGGATCAAGATCCCGCTCATCGCTCCGGCGCTGATCCTGATCCTGGTCTTCTCGCTCATCGGCACGCTCCAGTTCTTCAACGAGCCGCAGATCCTCCGCTATCTCGCCGCCGGGACGATCGGAGCCGACTTCACCCCCAACATGTACGCGTACCAGCAGGCCTTCTCGCTGGCCAACTTCAACTACGGGTCGGCGATCTCGTTCGCCCTCGGCGGGGTCGTCTTCGTCTGCGTGTACGCCTTCCTGTTCTTCACCCGCAAGCGGAGGAGCTTCCTCTGATGTCCGACCGCAACAGCTCCACCGCACACCGCCGGCCGCAGCGCTACCTGCCGCTACAGCTGCTCCTCGGCTTCCTGGTGGTCTACTTCCTGGTGCCGTTCTGGTGGGTGATCGTCAACAGTTCCAAGGACGCCCCCGGCCTCTTCGGCGGCGGCAACACCCTGTGGTTCGCCGACCAGGTCGACTACCTCGGCAACCTCCGGCAACTGTTCAGCTACGACGGCGGCATCTACGGCAGGTGGATCCTCAACTCCACCCTCTACGCGATCGCCGGTGGGGTCGGCGCCACGCTGCTGGCCGTGATGGCCGGCTACGGGTTCGCGAAGTACCGGTTCGCGGCCCGACGCTTCAGCTTCGCGGTCGTGCTCGGCGCGCTCATGGTGCCCGCGACGGCCCTGGTCATCCCGACCTTCATCATGTTCTCCCGGCTCGGCCTGACGAACACGATCTGGGCGGTCATCCTGCCCTCCCTGCTCAATCCGTTCGGGGTCTACCTGATGCACGTGTACGCCCGCGACGCGGTGCCCGACGAGATCCTGGACGCCGCCCGGGTCGACGGCGCCGGTGAGGTGCGTACGTTCCTCCAGATCGCCCTACCGCTGATGCGCCCGGCGGTGGTGACGGTGCTGCTGCTGTCGGCGGTGGCGTCCTGGAACAACTACTTCCTGCCGCTGGCCATGCTCTCCGACAACCGCCTCTTCCCGGTCACGGTCGGGCTCGGGCTCTGGCAGGGGGTCGCCTCCGCGAACAACGCGGGCAGTACCTCGCTGTGGAGCCTGATCATCCTCGGCGCGCTGGTGTCGGTGATCCCGCTCGTCATCGCGTTCTTCAGCCTCCAGCGGTACTGGCGCGGCGGACTCTCCGTCGGAGGGCTCAGGTAGACCCGGTAGAGGTGACGGCTGTGCCAGTGCGAGCTACCGCCCGGCCAGGGCGGTAGCTCGGGCCAGCTGGTCCGCCTCCCGGCACGCACGACGTCGCGATCCCCGGCCCCAACGGCTCAATATGTCGGAACCGCCGCGTGACGGCGAACGCTGGACAGCGCATATCGCGGAACTGATGGTTATCGGCAGCCCTGCGAACGGATGAGGTTTTGCAGGCCATAGCTTGATCGCCAATTAACAATTGTAATGTGGGCCCCGCGGGTGGGAAAAATCCAACCAAACTGGGCTCCCGAACTGGATCATCTTTCGCTGGCCGTCCAATAAGGGCAGGTCAGGCGCATTCTGTCGGTCGTGCGGATCTGAATAGTTGCGGTTGAAGCTCTCGAAAGGCGCTCAAACTCCTACTGGGACATATCGCAGCAAGCGACCTTCGAAAAAGGCGTGGCTTTAGCATTCGGGCGCGTGGGCGTCAATTGGAGAGACGACACCCGCAATTCTTGGTGAGTGCAGCCGTCATTGATAGCCTTCGCTGGCACCTAAATAGTCCTCGATGGACTGCTTCCCGGTCTTCTCCTCATCGGAGGTCAGTACATGGTCCACACCGGGCCTAGTCGCCAGCGTTTGACACGACTCGCCCTCGCCGGGGTGACCGCGCTCGCGGTCGTCCTCGGCGGCCAGACTCCCGGGTTCGCCCGACCGACGACCACGCCAGCCCAGCCGCCCTCCGTTCCCGGCTTCGGCGAGGTCGCGAGCCCGAAGCCGGCCCGCCCCGGCCCGCTGCCCAGGAAGTCCGGCACCGTCCGGGTCGACCGGTCCAAGACGGCCGCCCAGAGCCGTGGACTCGGCGTCCAGGGGCTCAACGACCAGGTCGCGCTCCGGGCGCTGATCGTGGCGACGAACACCGACGACTTCGGCGTACCCACCCTCACCACCACCCTCGACCGGCTCGGTGCCTCCTACGACGTCCTCTACTCCGCCACCGACCCGCTCTCGCCGAGCACGCTGGTCCGGCCCGACGGGGTCGGCAACTACAACGCGATCCTGCTCACCAACAGCATGCTGCTCTACGAGTCCGGCGGCAGCTACCTCAGCGGGCTGACCAGCACCGAGTGGAACACCCTCTGGGCTTACGAGCGGAACTTCGGGGTCCGGCAGGCATCCCTGTACACCAGCTACGGCACCTGGCCCGAGGACCACTGCCTGACCGGCGTCAGCGAGGGCGGGATCGGCGACACGCCCCTGCCGGCCTCGCTGACCAGCGGCGGCGCCGCGGTCTTCGACTACCTCGACAGCGCCGCCCAGATCCCCCTGACCCAGTCGTACGTCTACCGCACCGCCATCCGGCCCGGCTGCTCCGCCGAGGCCCTGCTGACGAACGGCTCCGACGTGCTCGGCGTGCGCACCACCTCCACCGACGGCCGGGAGCGGATCGCGCTGACGTTCACCTCGAACCAGTTCCTGCTCCACTCCGACCTGCTGGTCTACGGCCTGGTCCGGTGGGCGACCAAGGGGCTGTACTTCGGCGAGCAGAAGCACCACCTGAACGTCGACATCGACGACTGGTTCAACACCTCCGACCACTACCTGGAGAACGGGACCGTCGAGTACACCCCCGGATTCCAGGTCAGCGGACACGACACGGTGAACCTCGACGCGCAGCAGACCGCGCTGCGCACCGCGCACCCGCTGGCGGCCGGGTTCACCTTCAACATCGCGTACAACGGCGCCGACATCGACCCGTTCGCCGGCAGCACGTGCAGCCCCAACGGCGACGCCAGCACGCTGACCGCCACCACCAAGTGCCTCAAGGGCAACTTCCGGTGGATCAACCACACGCTGAACCACCCCGAGCTGAACGCGACGAACTACGCCACCTCGTACGCCGAGATCAACGACAACCGGACCGCGGGCAACGCGATCGGGCTGAACGCACCGGACAGCGTGCTGAAGACCCCCGAGTACTCCGGCCTCGGCGTCTACAACGACGACCCGGAGAACGACACCGGCCCGCCGACCGACCACGGGCTCGAAGGGTCGAATCCGGCGCTGCTACAGGCCGCGGAGGACCTCGGCGTCACCACCGTGGTGGGCAACATGTCGTTCGCCAGCCACAAGCCGGCGAACTTCAACGCCGGCATCGTGCACCCGCTGGAGCCGAGCATCCTGATGGTGCCGGCCTGGCCGACGAACATCGCCTACCACACCACCACCCCGGCCGAACAGACGGTCTTCTACAACTCCTTCTACGGCCCGAACGGACACTTCCCGTACTGGCCCTCCGACCGCACCTACGCCCAGCTGCTGGACTACGAGGCCGGGATGGCGCTCCAGCACGTGGCGTCCGGCTCGATCTACGCGCACACCTTCCACATCGCCAACGTGCGCGACTACGGGGCCGGGGACACCCTGCTCACCGACTGGGTGGACGCGGTGCTGACCAAGTACGACTCCTACTACTCGGTGCCCCTGCTGAACTCGTCGTGGGTGGACATCGCCGGCTACGGCCGGGCGCGGACGGCGCACTTCGCCGCGCTCGACGCCGGGGTCGGCGCGGTCTACGACCGGAGCACCGGCACCATCACGGTGACCTCGCCGGCCGCCGGCACGGTCCAACTGGGCGGGGTGACCGCGGCCACCGCGGGCGCCACCAGCTACGGCACCGACGTCACCGTCCCGGTGACCCTCACGGCCAACACCGCCGTGACGTTCGACGCCGCCCCCCGCTCCTGACGACGGAGCGGGACATCCGGTGACGCGCAACTCCAACGGGAGCACTCGGTGAGGATCGCACTGGTCTCGGAAGGCACGTACCCGTACGCCATGGGCGGCGTGAGCGTCTGGTGCGAGCAGCTCATCCGGGGCATGCCGGACCACCGCTGGGAGGTCGTGGCACTCACCGTGGACGGGACCGAGCAGCCGGTGTTCGACCGGCCGGCGAACCTGGACCGGGTGCACTCGATACCGCTGTGGGGCGGACGGCCGCCGGGCCGCCGCCCCCAGCGGGGGTTGCCGGTCCGGGCGGGCCGACCCGGCATCGGGTTCGTCGAGTCCTACGAGGTGTTCCTGCGTGCGCTCGTCACCCCGCTGGAGTCGACCCGCTCCCAGGCGGGCGCGGTCAACCGGAGCACCTTCCTGCTCGCCCTGCGCGGCATGTTCGAGTACGCCGCCGACGGCGGTGACCTGAGCGCGGGCCTGCTCTCCAACCAGGCCCTGGGGATGATGCTGGACGCCTGGCGCTCGCTGCGGGTCGACGAGGCCGGGCCCGCGCTCACCGTCGCCGACGCGCTCGAGGCGGCCTGGCTCATCTCGCACATGATGCGGCCGCTCAGCGCGCCGCCGGTCCGGGCCGACATCGTGCACTCCTCGATGAACGGCCTCGCGATGCTCGTCGCAATGGCGGCGACCTGGGCACACGGAACCCCGCTGGTCCTCTCCGAGCACGGCATCTACCTGCGCGAACGCTACATCTCGTACCTGCACGACAAGGCGCCGCACCCGGTGCGGGTGCTGGTGCTGAGCTTCTTCCGCTCGCTGGCCGGTGCGGCCTACCTGATCAGCCACGCGCTGGCGCCGCACTCGCAGTACAACCGGCGCTGGCAGTTGCACAACGGGGCCGACCCCGAGCGGATGTGGACGATGTACAACGGCGTCGACCCGGACGAGTTCCCACCGGCGGCCGGCGAACCGGAGACGCCGACCATCTCGTTCATGGGCCGCATCGACCCGCTGAAGGACCTGCACACGCTGATCCGGGCGTTCGCGCTGGTCCGCGCGGAGATCCCGAACGCCCGGCTGCGCGTCTTCGGCGGTACGCCGGCCGCCAACCAGGTCTACCACGCCAGCTGCCAGGCCCTGATCGACGAACTCGGGCTGACCGGGCACGCCACCCTGGAGGGGCGGGTCGGCAGCGCGGTCGAGGCGTACCACGCCGGCAACCTGGTCGCGCTCACCAGCATCTCCGAGGGCTTCCCGTACACGGTGGTGGAGGCGATGGCGTGCGGGCGCCCGACCGTCTGCACGAACGTCGGCGGTGTCGCCGAGGCGGTCGGCGACACCGGGATCGTCGTCGCGCCCCGGGACGTGCCCGCCGTCGCCGCCGCCTGCGTGAAGCTGCTGCGCGACCGGGAGTTGCGGCTGCGGCTCGGCGCGGTCGCCCGGTCCCGGGTGCTGGAGCGGTTCACGCTGCGGCGCTCGATCCAGGCGTACCGCGACATCTACGAGGGGCTCGTCGCGCGACCGACGGTGTCGGTGCCGCAGATCCAGCCGCGCGGCCGGGCCCAGGGCCGGGTCAGGGTGCCGGACCACAAGATCCAGCCCGGGGTGGCCGCCGTCAACACCCGGATACCCCGGCAGCGCGACCCGGAGGAGCCCGGCCGGTCCAACGCGGCGAAGGTGCCGCGGCGTGCGCCGGACCCGTCCGGCCGGCTGCGCCGGGCGGCACCGGCGGGCCAGGTCGACGATCCGACGGACGAGACTCCGCGACTCGTCGGCGAGCCGCGATGACGCCCGGCGACCAGAGCGTGCCGCCCTCCCCGGACGACGACGCCGAGCCGGCCCGGCAGCGCGGCGGCACGGTGACCGCCGAGGCGGTGCCGGAGCAGGATGCCGACCAGCCGGGCGAGACCGAACGCACGATCCTGCTGCCGAGGATCTCCACCGACCCGGTCGACGACCTGGTCGAGCGGGTCCGGCCCCGGCTGGGCCGGGCGGTCGACGCGTTGCAGGTCGCCGCCGCGCTGGAGGCCGACGGGCACACCGACCGGACGTCGCAGGTCGAGTACGGCTACCCGGACGTCTTCCGGCTCGCCTCCGAGGTGTTCTGGCGGATGGGGCCGCCGTCACCGGTCGACGACCAGGCGGGCCCCCCGGCGGCGACCGGCCCGCACCGGTGGGACGCCCTGCGCACGATCGCACACGGGCCGCTCTACCTGCTGCCGGGTGCGGCGTTCCCGGCCGTGCTGGCCGTCGTCGGACGGCCGGGCCTGGTACTCGGACTGGTCATGGCCGGAACGCTCGGCTGGGTCTGGTCGGGCGTGGCCGCGTACTCGGCGTACCGGCTGCTCGGCCTGCGCCGGCCGGGCTCGGCGAGCCGGGTACTCCGGATGGCGGCGCTCACCGGTCCACTGCTCGGCGTACTCCTCGGCGCGGCGATGCTGCCGTACCACGGCCTGCCGCTGGCGGTGATGATGGTCTGCCAGCTCGCCTACCAGATGGCCAGTACGCTGCTGGTCTTCTACCGGCGCGAGTCGTGGCTGGCCGTGGCGATGCTTCCCGCCCTGCTGTCCGGCCTGGCCTACCTGGTCGTCGGCGGTCCGATGTTGCGCCGCTCGGCGGTGACGGCGGCGGCGGTCTGCGTACTCGCGACGCTCGCCGCCGCCCTCTGGGCCGCCCGGCCCGGGGCCGAGGAACCGGCGCCCCGGCACCCGCTCTGGCCGGAGGCGTCCGTGCTGCTCGGCGTCGCCGGCTACGGGCTCTGCTCGGCCGGGCTGCTCTTCCACGCGCAGGCGCCGTACCTGGACCGGTTGGACGTCGTGCTGGGTGCCGTGCCGCTGTTCCTCTCGATGGGATTCGTGGAGTGGCGGACCAGCCGGTTCCCGGCGGTGGCGATCGCGTCGACCCGGCGGGCGCGCCGGCCGGACGAGTTCGTCGCCGAGGTCTGGCGCACGGTCGGCCGGGACGTCGCGGCCTGCCTCGCGGTGCCGGCGGTGCTCGGGGCGGCACTGCTGGCCGGCCTCGCCCACGCGGGGATGCTGTCGGCGGCCGGCACGGTGATGACTGTCGCGCACGTCGCGCTCGCCGGCGCCTACTACCTGGCGTTCCTGCTGACCGGCCGGGGGCGGTACGGCTGGCTGTGCCTGTCCATCGCGCTCGTGGTGGCCCTGCACGTCGGGGGCGGCGCGCTGCTCGGTGCCGCTCCGCTGCTCGGGCAGGACGGCTCCGCGCTCGTCGACACCTCGCTCTACCTGGGCAGCGTCGTGCTGCTCCAGGCGTTGTTCGCGCTCGGTCTGCTTCCGGTGATCGGGCAGGTCCGGCACTACCGGTAGTTCACTCGGCCTATGGGGAGGTCAGGTTGCACGCGGTGATTCTCGCAGGCGGCAAGGGAGTGCGGTTGCGGCCGTATACGACGACGCTACCCAAACCCCTGATGCCGATCGGCGACAGCCACTCGATCCTGCAGATCGTGCTCGACCAGCTCGCGTCGCGCGGGTTCACCTCGGTGACCCTGGCGATCAACTATCTCGGCCCGTTGATCCAGGCGTTCGTGGGGGACGGCCGCCGGTGGGGGCTCGACATCGACTACGTGGAGGAGGACCGCCCGCTCTCCACCGTCGGCCCGCTCTTCGCGCTGAAGGACCGGCTGCCCGACGAGTTCCTGGTGATGAACGGAGACATCCTCACCGACCTGGACTACGCCGACCTGCTGCACACCCACCGGGTCTCCGGCGCCGGGCTGACGCTGGCGACCTCCGAGCGGGTGCACCAGATCGACTTCGGGGTGCTGGACGTGGACGCCGGCCGGATCGTCGGGTTCCGGGAGAAGCCGGCGCTGCGCTACCCGGTCAGCATGGGGGTGTACGGGATGTCGCGGAAGACGCTCGGGCCGTACCCGCCGGGACTTCCGCTCGGCTTCGACCAGTTGGTGCTGGACCTGCTCGCGGCCGGCGAGCACCCGGCGACGTACCCGTTCGACGGCTTCTGGCTGGACATCGGCCGGCCGGAGGACTACGACGAGGCGAACCTGACGTTCGCGCAGCTCAAACCGCTGCTGCTGCCGGGCCGTCCGGAACCCGGTCCGGCGGTGCCCGGGTCTGCCGTCCCGGCGCCGGTCGGTTCGGGGTCTGCCGTGCCGGCGCCGGTCGGTTCGGGGTCCGCCGTCGGCGAGCGGGTCGAGGCCGTGCGCTCGGGGGAGCGCGGGTGACCCGGGTACTCCTCTTCGGAGCCTCCGGCTTCATCGGCCGGCACACCCGTGCCGCGCTGGAGTCGGACCCGAGGATCACCGAGGTGATCTGTCCGGACCGGACGACCTACGACCTGCTCGACGGCGCACCGGAGCTGCTGGTGGAAAAGCTGCGCGAGGTCGCCCCGGACGCGGTGGTCAACTGTGTCGGCGCGCTCACCGGTTCCGCCACCGGGCTACTCAGGGCGAACACGCTCGTCGCGGCGAAGCTGCTCGAAGCCGTCGGCACGGCGGCGCCGCGGGCCCGGCTGGTCCGGCTGGGCTCGGCCGGCGAGTACGGCGTCGTGCCGTCCGGTGCCTCGGTCGCCGAGACCGATCCGGCGCACCCGGTCAGCGAGTACGGCCTCAGCCACCTGGCCGGGACCCGGCTGTTCCAGCTCGCCGGGGAATCCGGGCAGGCCGACGCGGTGTCGGTGCGGGTCTTCAACCCGATCGGCCCCGGCATGTCCGAGGAGAACCTGCTGGGCCGGGCCGCCGCCCGGATCCGCGCCGCACTGGCCGACGGTGCTCCGGAGCTCACCCTCGGGCCGCTCTCGGCGTACCGGGACTTCGTCGACGTGCGGGACCTCGCCGCGCTGATCGTCGCCCTGCTGCTCGCGCCCGAGCTGCGGCACCGGGTCTTCAACGCGGGCAGCGGCCGGTCGGTCACCGCGCGGGAGGCGGTCGAGCTGCTGGCCGCCACTGCCGGCTACCACGGCCGGATCCGGGAGGTCGGCGCCGGGCCGCCGCGCTCGACGGCGGTCGGCTGGATCAGGGCCGACGTCAGCCGGGCGGCCCACGAGCTGGGCTGGTCGCCGGTGCGCGACCTGGCGACGTCGGTGAAGGACATCTGGACCGCCGGGGAGCCGAGGTGAGCCAGCGGAACCCGGGCGGCCGGCCGGGCGAGGCGGCGCGCGCCGCCGCCGGCCGGCGCCGGTGGCCCGGCCCGGGGCGGCGACGCCGGTGGCTGGTGACCGGCCGGCGGTGGCTGGTGGCCGGCCGGCGACGACGGCGGTGGCTCGTGGCCGGCCTCGCCGGGGTGACGGTGCTGGCGGTGGCCGCCGGCTGGGCACTGGTCGCCGGCCGGTCCGGTCCCGCACCGACGTCGGCGCCGGCAGAGGCCACCGGCACGGCAACCGGACCGGGCGGTGGCCGCGCGGCGCCGAGTGCCAGCCCCACGCCACGGCCGAGCCGACCGGCCACCGGCACACCCGGCGCGGCCAGGCCGCCCGCACCCCGGACCATCACCAACTGGGCGTACCAGCTCCAGGGGTACTCCGGCGGCGGTCTCGACGCGCTGACCCGGGGCCGGTACCAGCTCGCCGTCGTCGACCTGGCCCGGGACGCACACACCGGCTACTTCACCCGGGCCGAGATCGGCGCGCTGCGCCGCAGTGGCAAGCGGGTGCTGGCGTACTTCGAGATCGGCAGCATCGAGGACTTCCGCCCGGAGTACCCGGTGCTCCGGCGCGACGCCCCCGACCTGTTGGCCAACGAGTGGCCGGACTGGCCCGGCGAGTACTTCGTGCACTACTGGGACGGCCGCTGGTGGGAGCGGGTCGTACGGCCCCGGGTGGACCGGGCGCTGCGGGCCGGCTTCGACGGGGTCTACCTGGACACGCCGCTGGCGTACGAGGAGATCTCCCTCGACGCGGCCCAGGGCCGTGACCGGGCGCGGCTCGCCGTCGAGATGGCCGCCCTGGTCGTCCGGATCAGCAGGTACGCCAAGGCCCGCCGGCCCGGCTTCCTGATCGTCCCGCAGAACTCCCCGGAACTGCGTAGGCAGCGGGGTTACACCGCCGCCATCGACGGCATCGCGATGGAGGAACTGTTCTACCTCGCCATGGACGAGCCGTGCACCCGGGACTGGTGTGCGGAGAACCTGGCACACACCCGGGCGCTGCGGGACGCGGGCAAGTTCGTGCTCGCCGTCGACTACGCCGTACGGGCCGACCACGTGCGGGCGGTCTGCGCCCGCTATCGCGCGGAACGGTTCGCCGGCACGGTCACCGTCCGGGAACTCGACCGGCTCACCGCCCCCTGCGGCTGAGTCGTACCCCTTCGGCGCGGTCGCACCGTCGCGACCGCGAGCGCCGGACATCGGACGGTCCGCCCAGCGGACCGCCGCCCTTTCGAACAGGACATCCGTGGCACGGAAAGGAAACAGCATGGGCTGCAAAGTCGGGGTCGTGGGGATGGGCTACGTGGGGCTCACACTTACCGCGGCGCTCGCCGACAAGGGCTTCCCGGTGTACGGCGCGGACGTGTCGCCGACGGTTCTGGGGGCGCTGTCCCGGGGGCGGCCGCACATCTTCGAGCCCGGCGTCGAGGAGATCTTCGCCGCCCGGATCGGCCGCGACATCCAGGTGGGTGCCGAACTGCCCCGGGACACCGTCGACGTGGCGGTGATAAGCGTGTCGACGCCGGTCGACGACATCACCCGCCGGCCGAACCTGGCGAACCTGGCCGCGGCCGCCCGCGCGGTCGCCGCCACCTGCCGTCCGGACACCCTGGTCGTGGTCCGCAGCACCGTGCCGGTCGGCGCCAGCCGCCGGGTGGTGCTGCCCGAACTGCGGGCTGCCTGGGGCGACCGGGTCCGGCTGGTGATGGCACCGGAACGGACCATCCAGGGCCAGGCGCTGCGCGAACTCGTCGAGCTGCCCCAGGTGGTCGGCGGCCTGGACGCCGAGAGCCTGGCCGCCGGGGTCGAGTTCTTCACCGGGCTGGCCCAGACGATCGTGCCGGTCAGCGGGCTGGAGACCGCCGAGCTGGTCAAGCTCTCCAACAACTGCCACACCGACCTGATCTACTCCTTCGGCAACGAGATCGCGCTGATCGCCGAGCGGCACGGACTCGACCCGCTGGAGGTGATCAGGGCGGCGAACGTCGACTATCCGCGTCCGGACCTCGCGAAGCCCGGGTACGTCGGCGGCGGCTGCCTCTCCAAGGACCCGTACATCATGATCGACAGCGCCGGGGACCGGCGGCCGTTCCTGGTCGGCAAGGCCCGGGAGCTCAACGAGTACCTGCCGATCCACGTGGGGGAGACGGTGGTCCGGATGCTCGCCGAGGCGCGTGGCGGCAGTCTGGGCAGCCGGCTGGCGGTGCTCGGCTGGGCGTACAAGGGCTGGCCGCCCACCGACGACATGCGGGGCACCCCGATCGCCACCATGATGCGGGTCTTCTCCGCCGCCGGGGTCGTCGTGCTCGGGCACGACCCGATGGTCACCGACGACGTGATCCGGCAGTACGGCGGCGAGCCGATCAGCCTGGACAAGGCGTTCACCGACGTCGACGGCGTACTGATCATCAACGACCACCCGGACTACCGGGCGATCCGGATCTCGGAGGTACTCGACACGGTCCGACCGGCCTTCGTCTACGACTCCTGGCGGGTGCTGGACGCCGACGCGGTGACCGGTGCCGGCATCCGTTACGCGGGCCTCGGCTACCTGCCGCCGGCCCCCGAACCGGGCGCCCCGGCACCGGCCCCCGCCGGCGCGTCGCCCGTTCCCGCCGCGTCGGCCGGGTCGCCCGCTTCCGTCGCTCCGGCCGCCCCGGCGGCTTCCGCCGGAGGGGTGGTGCCGGCATGAGGGCGCTGCTGCTCGGCGGGGCCGGCTTCATCGGCCTGCACCTCGCCCGCCGCCTGGTGGACGACGGTCACCAGGTGACGATCGTGGACGACTTCTCGCGCGGCCGGGACGACGCCGACCTCGACCGCCTCCGGAACGACCCGGCGGTGCGGGTGGTCTCCGGGGACCTGACCGCGGCGGCGACCTGGGCCGCCCTGCCGTCGGGTTGGGACCAGGTCTACCTGCTCGCCGCCGTCGTCGGCGTCCGCAACGTGCAGCAGGACCCGGCCCGGGTGGTCCGGGTCAACACCCTCGCCGCGCTGCACCTGCTCGACTGGGTCAGCCCCGGCGAGCGGGTCTTCTTCGCCTCCACCAGCGAGGTGTACGCCGGCGGCGTGACGGCCGGGGTGGTCCCGGTGCCGACGTCCGAGACCGTGCCGGCCATGATCTCCGACATCACCGAGCCCCGGTTCGCGTACGCGGTGAGCAAGCTGCTCGGCGAGGCCGCCTTCCTGCACACGGCCCGCGCCCGGGGCTTCGAGACGGTGGTCGGCCGCTTCCACAACGTGTACGGGCCACGGATGGGCGCCGACCACGTCGTCCCGGAGATGTCCCTGCGCGCCATCCGCGGGGTCGACCCGTTCCCGGTGCCCGGCGCCGACCAGTTCCGGGCGTTCTGCCACGTCGACGACGCGGTCGAGGCCATGCTGCGGTTGATGGCAACCCCGGCCGCCAGCGGGCAGATCGTGCACATCGGCAACGACCGCGAGGAGACGAACATCGGTGACCTGGCCAAACTCGTCCTGCGGGTGGCCGGGGTGAGTCCCGCCATCGAGGCGCAGGCGGCACCGCCGGGTTCGGTCGCCCGCCGCTGCCCGGACCTGTCCCGGCTGCGCGAGCTGACCGGCTACGAACCCACCGTCAGCCTGGAGGAGGGGGTACGCGGCACGTTCTCCTGGTACCGCGAGCACGGGTGGCCGCGATGAGCCGCCGCCCGATCTGCTTCTACTACGGTGACGGGCGGCTGGACGAGCTCAGCGGATATCTGCGGGTGGTGCTGCAGCCGGACTTCTACCAGCCCGCCGAGCTGCGCTACCTGGCAGAGCGGAACGTCCAGACCCTCGGTTACCTCTCGCTGTCGGAGGACCAGGGCCCGCCGGCGCCCTGGCAGCGCCAGGAGCGCAACCCGGACTGGGGCGGCGCGTTCGTCCACGTCGACCACCCGCTCTGGGTGGCGCACGTCGTCGGGGCGGCGAAGGAGGCGATCGCCCGGGGCTTCGCCGGGCTCTTCCTGGACACCCTCAACGTCGAGCTGACCTATCCCGAGGACGTGCCGCACCTGCTCACCCTGGTCGCGGCGGTACGCGAGGAGGCGAACCCGGCGTACCTGCTGGCCAACCGGGGCTTCGGCATGCTGCCCCGGCTGGCCGAGATCGTCGACGGGATCGTCTTCGAGTCGTTCTCGGCCCGGTGGACCGAGGACGGCTACTACGCCCCGTGGCCGCCGGACGTGCTGGAGTTCCACGCCCAGATCGCCGAGCAGCTGCTGCAACTGGAACTCGACCTCTACAGCCTCGACTACGCCGACAGCCCGGGGCTGGCCGACTTCGCCGGGCGCCGGGCCCGCCAGTTCGGCCTGCAGTCCTTCGTGGCCGACCGCGCCCTGTCCCGCACCTGACGCCGGCCCGGCTTCCCCGCCGGGTGGTGGCCGGTTCGCGCGGCTGGCTTCCCCGCCACGCGAACCGGCTCCGCCCGGCGGGGAAGCCGTGACCCCCACGGCCTGCGGGCCTCCGGCCGACAGGTCGCGACCTGTCAGCCGGTCGACATCGAGGTCAGGTTGCAGGTGCGGACCCAGGGACCGGGGGCGACCGGCTGGCGGGCGCAGGACCAGGTCGAGCTGACCGCCGAGGTGCCCGGGGTCAGGCTGTGGTACGACCCCTGCCAGGTCCCCTCCGGGAAGAAGACGTACCCGTAGTACTCGCTCCAGCTCTGGTAGCACCGCACGTCGAGCGCGATCGTGGTGGCGGTGGCCGGGATCGCCTTGGTCCACAATCTGGTCGAGGAGCTGGGGTCGAACGGGGAGACGGTGTCCACCGGAAGCCATCCGGAGCCGGGTGAGCCGGGCCAACCGCCGACGCCCAGGCTCACGTAGGGCCCGACCGGGGGGATCCCGGACGTGCAGGTCGTGCTTCCGCTGACGATCCGGGTGCCGTCGGCCAGGGCCGGCGGCGGCGCGACGGAGACCGCCGCCACGGTGGTAGTCGCCAGCAGGCCGAGGGTGGCCGTGATTCGCCGCAGTCTTCCGGTAGCAATCAACGCGCGACCGTCCTTTCGCGGGATACTCCGCATCGGGTGCTTGAGGGCATCCTCCTCAATGGATAGCGTGGGCGGCGGGTGGTGCGGACAGGTGCGGACGACCGGGGCCGACGTGGCAGGTAGCGACGGTGTAGCCGTCCGATGCGCTGGACAGTGCCGGACAGCGCCGGGGATCGCGCAGCGCCGGGCTGGACCGGGAATCACCGGGTGACCGCTGACGACGGCCGCCTGCTGCTGCGGCAACTCTGCGACGACCTGCGGCTGCTCCGGCTCCAGGCGGGCGGCCCGAGCCTGCGCGGCCTGGCCGCACGGGTACGGCTGGGCAAGAGCCAGGTGGGGTCGATCTTCAACGGCCGGATCGGACGGCTGCCCGACTGGGAGGTCGTCCGGGGCGTCGTCGACGGCTGCCGCCAGTACGCCCAGGAGCACGGCCGGCTGGACCGGCTGTCGGTGGCCACCGGGATCGAGGAGTTCTGGCGCCCGAGGTACGCCCTGGTGGACCACGCGTTGCAGCAGGCCGCGCGGCAGCGGCCACCGGCACCGTACCGGCCGGCACCCCGGACGCGACAGCTGCCGGTACCCCGGCAGTTGCCGGCCGTCACCCGGCACTTCGCCGGACGGGCCGGCCCGCTCGCCGCGCTGGACGCGCTGCTGGACGAGGCCGCCACCGCGAACACCGCGCTGATCTCGGCGATCGGCGGTACCGCGGGCGTGGGCAAGACGACCCTCGCCGTGTACTGGGCGCACCGGGTCGCCGACCGCTTCCCGGACGGGCAGCTCTACGTCGACCTGCGCGGCTTCGGGCCGACCGAGCCGGCGATGGAGCCGGGTGAGGCGATCCGCCGCTTCCTCGACGCTCTCGGAGTGCCGCTCCGGCGGATCCCACCGGAGCCGGACGCGCTGGCCGCGGTGTACCGGAGCGAACTCGCCGGTCGGCGACTGCTGATCCTGCTGGACAACGCCCGCGACGGCGCGCAGGTCCGGCCGTTGCTGCCCGGTGCCGCCGGCTGCCTGGTCCTGGTCACCAGCCGCGATCCGCTCACCGGCCTGGTCGCCGCCGAGGGCGCCCAACCCGTCACCGTCGACCTGCTCGGCCGCGACGAGGCGAGGCAGTTGCTGGCCCGCCGGCTCGGCGGTGCGCGGATCGCCGCCGAACCGCACGCGGTGGACGAGATCATCACCCGTTGCGCCCGGCTGCCGCTGCCACTGGCGATCGTCGCCGCGCACGCCGCGACCCGCCGGGTGCCACTGGCCGAGCTGGCCGAACAGCTCCGCGACGGCAGGTACCCGCTCGGGCTGCTCGACACCGGCGATCCGGGCACCGACGTGCACGCGGTGTTCGCCTGGTCGTACCGGGCGCTGGCCCCGGCCGTGGCGCGGACGTTCCGGCTGCTGGGCCTGCATCCCGGTCCGGACACCACCGCGCCCGCCGTCGCCAGTCTCGCCGCACTGCCGTTGCCGGAGGTGCCGCCGCTGCTGGCCGGACTGACCCGCGCCAACCTGCTCAGCGAACCCGCGCCCGGCCGGTACGCCTGCCACGACCTGCTGCGCGGCTACGCCACCCACCTGGGCGGCATCCTGGAGTCCGTGCCGGACCGCGAGGCCGCGACCGGCCGCATCCTCGACCACTACCTGCACACCGCCGCCGTCGCCGACCGGCTGCTGCACCCGAACCGGGACGCGGTCACCCTCGAACCGCCCCGGCCGGGCGTCGCGCCGGAACCGCTCGGCGACCCGACCGCGGCCCGGGACTGGCTCGCCGCCGAACTTCCGGTGCTGCTCGCGGCGGTGGAGCACGCCGGCACCGCCGGGTACGACAGGCACGCCTGGCAGCTCGCCTGGATCCTGACCGGGTACCTCGAACACAGCCGGCGCTGGCCCGAACAGCTCGCCGTCGGCGGCGCGGCGACGCTGGCCGCCGGACGGCTCGCCGACCCGCGCGCGTCGGCCGTCGCGCACCGGATCCTGGCCCGCCCGTACATCGAGACCGGTCGGCACGCCGACGCCCGCACCCACCTCGAACGCGCCCTCGCCCTCGACACCGGCACCGGTGACCTCACCGCGCAGGCTCATGACCAGCACCTCCTCGCCTACCTCGGCGAACGGCAGGGCCGGTACGCCGTCGCCCTCGACCACACCCGGCAGGCCCTCGCGCTGTACCGCAGGGCGGACCACCGGCACGGTCAGGCCTCCGCCCTCAACGCGGTCGGATGGTTCCAGGTCCATCTCGGCGACCACGCCCAGGCCGTCACCGCCTGCCAGGAGGCCCTCACCCTGCTCCGCGGACTCGACGACCGTGGCGGCGAGGCGGCCACGCTGGACAGCCTCGGCTACGCGTACCACCATCTCGGTGACTACCCGCGCGCCGTCAGCTGCTTCCGTCAGGCGGTCGTCCGGCTACGGGCCCTCGGCGCGCGCTACCCGGAAGCGAGCACGCTCACCCATCTCGGCGACACCCACCAGCTCGCGGGTCGGCCGGGCGCGGCGCGGACCGCGTGGCGGCGGGCACTGGTGATCCTCGGCGAGCTCGACCATCCCGACGCGGAAGGGCTCCGGGCTAGGCTCGCCGCCGCCGACGCCGGCCGGGACCACCACGACTCGCCGTCCGCGTCGCCGCTGCCGTCGTCCGCGTCGCCGTCGTCCGCGTCGCCGTCGTCCGCGTCTTGAGTGCCACGTCGGCCTGCGCGCCGGGCTGTCCGCTCGACGGTTCGGCTCCGCGTGAGGGCGTATCGTCAGTATTCGTCCGCTATGCCCCGGTGGCTGGGCGGGCGGTGGAGCGGAGTCGAATCTTCTCGAAAAAATTCTGGGTGAGGTTGTCGATCGGGCCCGGTCGTTTTCGTAGCCCTGGTGAGAGCCCGGCACCGAGCCGGTCCACAGCCCACCGGAGGAAAGAAATGAGCACGACCCTGGACACCACCACCCGCGTCAGCACTCCGACCGTCGGTCGGCTGATCCGGACCGGTCTCGTCGCCACGGCTGCCGCGAGCGTCGCCACCATGGCCGTCGCCGCCGCCGGCTACGCGGCGGGGATCAGCCCCGACGTCGGCGGCGCCCCGATCCCGGCCACGGGCTTCGGCGTACTGACCGCGATCTTCTCGCTGGTCGGCGTGGTGATCGCCGCGCTACTGTCCCGGTTCGCCCGGCGTCCGCGGCGTACGTTCGTCCGCACGACCGTAATCTTGACCGTCCTGTCGCTGGTGCCGGACGTGATCGTTGACGCCGGCGTCGCCACCAAGGCACTGCTGATGCTCACCCACCTGGTCGCGGCCGCGATCGTGATCCCCGCTGTCGCGCGCCGCCTGGCCGCCTGACCGCCCGACCTGCTGTCATCCCGACACCGAACCACCGGAGGACCGTCATGAAGCAGTACCTGCTGTCCGTGCACTTCGTCGAGGGCGCGCCGGAGCCGTCCGAGGAGGAGATGCAGACCATGTTCAGGGAGACCGACCGGATCAACGAGGAGATGCAGGCGTCGGGCGCCTGGGTCTTCGCCGGCGGACTCCGCACGCCGGAGAGTGCCACCGTCGTACGGGTCGACAACGGCACCACCACGATGAGCGACGGGCCGTTCGCCGAGACCAAGGAGCACATCGCCGGATTCTGGGTGATCAAGTGCACGGACCTGGACCAGGCGTTGGCCTGGGCCGAGAAGTGCGCGGCGGTCTGCGGGCCGATCGAGGTGCGGCCCTTTGACGACCTGTCCGAAGCCTGAGCCCCGAGTCGTCGAAGTGACGGACCTGGCAAGCATCTACCGCGCGGAGTACGGCCGCTGCGTCGCCACCCTGACCCGCCTCCTCGGCGACATCAACCTCGCCGAGGAGGCGGTCCAGGACGCCTTCACCACGGCGTTGCAGAAGTGGCAGACCCCGCCGCCGAACCCCGGCGCCTGGATCGTGACCACCGCACGCAACCGGGCCGTCGACCGGCTCCGCCGGGAGTCGACCCGCCAGGCCCGGCACGCCCAGGCCCTGCTGCTGCAGCAACCCGACGAGCCCCAGGAGGTGGGACCGGTGAAGGACGACCAGCTGCGACTCATCTTCACCTGCTGCCACCCGGCACTCGCGCCGGACGCGCGGACCGCCCTCACGCTGCGCCTGCTCGGCGGTCTCGAGGTACCGCAGATCGCCCGGGCCTACCTGACCCAGGAGGCGACCGTCGCGCAGCGGATCGTGCGTGCCAAGAAGAAGATCCGCGACGCCGGCATCCCCTACCGGGTACCGGCCGAACACGAACTGCCGGACCGGCTGCCGCCCGTGCTCACCGTGCTCTACCTGATGTTCAACGAGGGTTACACCGCCACCGCCGGACCGCTCATCGACGCGGACCTCTGTGCCGAGGCGATCCGGCTGGCCCGCGAACTCGCCGCGTTGATGCCCGACGAGCCCGAGGTACTCGGCCTGCTCGCGCTGCTGCTGCTGACCGAGGCGCGCCGCCCGGCCCGGCTCGACCGGGCCGGCGAACTGGTCCTGCTCGCCGACCAGGACCGGTCGTTGTGGAACCGGGCACTGGTCGCGGAGGGCCACGACCTGGTCCGCCGTTGCCTGCGGCGCAACCGCCCCGGCCCGTACCAGATCCAGGCGGCGATCAGCGCGGTGCACACCGACGGCAGCACCACCGACTGGTCGCAGGTCCTGGCGCTCTACGACCAGCTTCTCGCGCTCGCGCCGACCCCGGTCGTCGCACTCAACCGTGCGGTCGCCGTCGCCGAGGTGCACGGGCCGGCGGTGGCCCTCGCCGCGTTGGAGCAGGTGGACCTGCCGGGCTACCACCGGCTGCCCGCGACCCGGGCCGAACTGTTGGCCCGGCTCGGCCGCGACGCGGAGGCCCGAGCCGCCTACGACCAGGCGATGGCACTGGCGACCAACGAGACCGAGCGTGCCTTCCTGCGGAGCCGCCGTGCCGAACTCAACCGGACAAGGAGCGAACAATGACCACCACCTACACCTTCGACGTCTTCGCCAGCCTCGACGGCTTCGGCACCACAAGCGGCGACTGGGGCGGATACTGGGGCAAGCAGGGTCCCGAGCTGCTCGAACACCGCCTCGCCCTGTACAGCGAGGAACAGCGGATGGTCTTCGGGGCGCAGACGTACCGGGTGTTCGCCCGGATGCTTGCCGCGAGCACCGAGGACTCCGAGGTCCGGGACGCCTGGGTGACCCGGATGAGGGAGCTCCCGGCGACGGTGGTGTCGAGCACCCTGGAGGGTCCCCTCGACTGGCCGGACGCGACAGTCGCCAGCGGTGACGCCGTCGACGTCGTCGCCCGGCTGAAGAAGGAGTCCGGGGTGCCGCTGCGGTCACACGGCAGCCTGTCGTTGAACCGGGCACTGATGGCCGCCGGTCTGGTCGACTTCGTGCAGGTGACGATCTTCCCGGTGATCACCGGTCAGACCGGGACGGAGCCGGTCTTCCAGGGGGCGGCCGACTTCGACCTGGAGCTTGTCGACAGCCGGACCCTGGACGGTCGGACCCAGCAGCTCGTCTACCGGCCCACCCTGCATGCCTGAGGACCGTCGGGGCGGCATCCGCACCCCGCCGCCCGGTCGAACCTGATCGGCAACCACCGCTCCGCCCCGCTCCCGCATCCCGGCGGGAACGGGGCGCGGCCGGGCGGGGGAGTCGGATCATCGGCGGACCGGCCGGCCGGTGACTATCCGAAGCGGTCGGCCAGCTTCGTCAGCTTGTCGACGTACGCCGGCCAGTCGTGGTCCTGGGGGATGTTGGTGTTCTCCCGGCGCAGGCCGATCGCCGAGTCGTGCCGCTCGCGCATGATGTCGGCGTGGCCGGCGTGCCGGGCCAGGTCGCAGATCACGTGCACGATGATCCTGTGCAGCGTCACCTCCTGCCCGCCGGGTCGCCACCACGGCACCCGCCCCGGCGCGTCCAGCGGTAGCTGTTCGATCGTCTGGTCCGCGAAGGTCGCGACCCGGTGGTACAGGTCGATCAGCCCGTCCTTCGTCTCGTCCTCCCGTGCGTACCAGTCGGCCTGCGGGTCCTCCTCGTACGCCTGCATGGAAACCAGTTCCTCGGGCGTCGGGAACTCGCGCCCGAAGGTGGGCCCGAAGTAGCCGGCCTCGACATTGAGGCAGTGCTTGAGGAGTCCGAGGAGGTTGTTGCCGGTCGCGGTGCGCGGCATTCTGGCTTCGCGTTCGCTGAGCCCGTCGAGTTTCCAGACCAGGTCCTCGCGCAGTCCCTGGAGGTAGTGGTGCAGCGCGGTCTTCGGATCGCCCAAGTCAGCCATGCCCGCCAGTCTTCCGTACCGGCGTCGGCGGGTGGCGTCGGTGGGGGCACTGGCGGATCGACGGCCCGAAGTGGGCAATCAATCGATGAACTTCACTTGACAGTGAATCTGGTCGCGATCAAGCTGACGGTGACACCGGCGCTCCGCGTCCTGGCGCCACCCCACCGTCCCTGGAGGAACAGGATGGCACCGCCCCGCGACCGGCTGCCCCGCGTCGTACTCGCCAGCACTGTCGGTCTCGCCACGGTCGCCGCAGCCGGCCTGTTGGGCACGACCGCCGCCCAGGCCGCACCCGGCTGCGGCGTCGACTACACGATCCCCAGTTCGTGGAACGGCGGCTTCACCGCGGCGGTCACCATCACCAACCTCGGCGACCGGCTCACCAGCTGGAACCTGAGCTGGTCGTTCAGTGCCGGACAGACCGTCACGCAGCTGTGGAACGGTTCCGTCAGCCAGTCCGGATCACAGGTCACCGTCACGAACGCCTCCTACAACGGCACGATCGCCACCGGCGGCACCGTCTCGTTCGGCTTCAACGGTGCGTGGAACGGCAGCAATCCGAGGCCCGGCAGCTTCACCCTCAACGGCACCCTGTGTACGGGCACGGTCAGCCCGTCCTCACCGTCCCCGTCGCCGCCCGGCAGCCCGACGTCGCCGCCCGGCAGCCCGACGCCGCCGCCGAGCACTTCCACGCCGCCGCCGAGCGGGCCCACCCCGCCGCCGGTCAGCTCGGTCGGCGGATCCGGCCCCTACCCGGCGGGCTACGAGACGTCGAGCGGCCTGACCAACCACACCATCTACCGGCCGGCGAGCTTCCCGGCGACGCCGCTACCCGTCTTCGTATGGGGCAACGGCGGCTGCTCGGCCAACGGGACGTCCGCGTTGCCCTTCCTGCGCGAGATCGCGTCACACGGCTTCCTGGCGATCTCCAGCGGCCGTCCGAACGGTTCCGGCAGCACGACCGCCGCGCTGCTGACCCAGGCGATGAACTGGGCCGTCGCCGAGAACAGCCGACAGGGCAGCTGGTACCAGGGCCGGATCGACACCACGAAGATCGCGGTGGCCGGCTTCTCCTGCGGCGGACTGGAGGCGTACGAGGTCTCCAACGACGCCCGGGTCAGTACGACCATGATCTTCAGCAGCGGCCTGCTGGACGACAACAACGACTTCCAGCTGCGCCGGCTGACGAAGCCCATCGCGTACATCATCGGTGGTCCCAGTGACATCGCCTACCCGAACGCGATGGACGACTGGGGCAAGCTGCCGAGCGGCCTTCCTGCCTTCATGGGCAACCTGCCCGTCGGGCACGGCGGGACGTACAGCCAGACCAACGGTGGCGAATTCGGCCGGGTCGCGGTGCTCTACCTCAAGTGGCGCCTGCTCGGCGACCGCACCGCCGGCCAGACCTTCGTCGGCAGCGACTGCGGCCTGTGCCGCAACACCCAGTGGACCGTCCAGCAGAAGAACCTGACCCTCTGACCGGCCGGCGGCGCCCCCGCCCACCTCGGAAGGTACCGGATGAGCAGGCGGTCCCGGACGCTGCGCACGTCGCTGGGCGCGCTGGTCCTGGTGGCCGCGCTCACCAGCCCGGTGCGGCCGGCCGCTGCTGACGGCGACGTCGGCGGCGGCGGTCGCCCGTCCGGCATCCTGCGCGCCGCCGGCCAGCAGATCGTCGACGATGCGGGCCGGCCGGTCGCGCTGCGCGGGGTCGCCTTCGGCAATGCCGTCTGGTCGGACGTGGAGTTGCCCACCGCGCACCACGGCGAGGTCGACTACCGGCGGGTACGGGCCATGGGGATGAACCTCGTCCGGTTCTACCTGAACTACCGGACGTTCGAGGACGACGCCAACCCCGGCGTGTGGAAGGAGGCCGGTTTCCGGTGGATCGACCAGAACGTCGCCTGGGCCCGGAGGTACGGCATCCGCCTGCAGCTCAACATGCACGTCCCGCAGGGTGGTTTCCAGTCGCTGGGTAGGGGTGTCGCGCTCTGGAACGACCTCCGCAACCAGGACCGGCTGACCGCGCTGTGGCGGGAGATCGCCCGGCGTTACCGCGCCGAGCCGGTCGTGCTCGGCTACGACCTGCTCAACGAACCGGTCACCGCCGGTGAAAAGGTGCAGTGGGTCCAGCTCGCCAACCGTCTCGTCCGGGCCATCCGCGAGGTCGACCCCTGGCACGTCGTCACCGTCGAGCGCCTGAACGGCAGTAACGCCGACGGCAGCGGCGCCTACCAGCCGGTGCAGGACGCGGACCTCGGCTTCTTCCCGGTCGACGACCCGAACATCCTCTACGAGTTCCACACCTACCGGCCGATCGAGTTCACCCACCAGTTCGCGTCCTGGATGCCGTGCTGCCAGGCCCCGACCTCGTATCCGGACCCGTCGGCGATAAGCGTCTCCTGGGACCACCTCAGCTGGCGACACTGGACCTTCGACGGCACCCCGCCGGCCGGCGCGCTGCGCGTCCCGGACGGCAGCACACCCTGGACGGCGTACCGGGTGCGCTACACGGTCACCGACCCGACCTGGCACGTCGGGCGGCCCACCTTCATGTCGCAGCGCAACGCCGGCACTGTGTACTTCGACGACTTCGAGGTGCGCGAGTACGACCCGCAGGGCGACCTCGTGCGGCAGCTGGCGAAGGGGGAGCTGGAGGATCCGGCCTCCTGGCACCTGTGGCTCGACCAGAGCACCCCGCAGGCCACCGGCACCCGGGTCGTCGGGCCGGACGGCCACGCGGGCACCCGTTCCGTCGGGATCTCCGGGACCAACACCGACGCGTCCCTCTCCTCGGACGCGTACTGGTTCCGGGTGCGGGCCGGACACACCTACGAACTCACGTACTGGGCCCGGGGGCAGGACAGCGCGGCCGGCTCGACGTCGCTCGGCCGGCTCGAGTTCCTCACCAGCTCCGTGCCGGTGATCGGCCGGGAGAAGGCGCTGCTCGCCGCCGAACTCGACAGGTACGCCAGCTGGGCCCGGGCCCACGACGTGCCGCTCTACCTCGGCGAGTTCGGCACCGTCCGGGACTCGTTCGACCGGGGCGGCGCGCGGTGGGTGGCCGACATGCTCGACCTGCTCGCCACCCGTGGGATCTCGTGGACCTACCACTCCTACCGGGGTGACGGCGGGTTCGGCATCTACCACGACGAGTACCCGAACCCCGTGGACCCGGCGAACGCCAACGACGTGCTCGTCGACCTGTTCCGGGGATCGCTCGCACCGTGACGGGGCGCGGCGGCCGAGCACCGGCCCGGCAGCGGGCGGGTGCGGTCCGGGTCGCCCGCTGCCGCTGCGGGTGCCGGTGCAGGTGTGCCGCTGCCCTACACCCGGTCAGCAGTCGAAGACCGACCAGCAGATGTCGTTGCGCAGCCGCTGGTCGTCGAGGACGAGGTCGCGGATCGCCGCCGGGAGCTGGTCCCGCTGCCATCGGCACTCCCGCCGGCCCGCGGCATCCCGCTCGCCTTCCGGCGCCGCAGCACGCACGGCCTTGATCGCGTAGGCGGCGGCGCCGAGTTCGTGTGCGGCGACGTGGGCGACGACTCCCGCCTGGCCGGCGGCGTACGCGGCGTGCCGGGCCGCGCCACGCAGATCTCTGGCCGCGCCCATCGCATGACCGCCCGCCGCGCGGGCCTGCATCATCCCGACCTCGCCCCGCACCCAGGCGCGGGCGTGTTCGATCGCCGCACGGGGTCGCGGATCGTCAGGTCGAACCGACTCGAACAGGTGCAGGACATGCTCGGCGCAGGCCGCCGCCCAGAGCGCGAGCAGATGATGATCCGGGTCGGTGAGGCTCCCACCGCGCCGGAGCGTGACGAAGCGAAGGTCCCGAACCTTCGGCAGGATCATGGTCGGGTGCTCCTTCCGCCGGGGACGACCGCTGTCGACCCTAGCTCTGCGCTCAGCGGAGGTGGCCGTCGCCGCCGAGCGCTCTCCGGCGTCGATCTATCGCGGTCCGGTGCTGCTCCGCGGCGACCGTGGCGAGGTCGGTCAGCATCCTCCGCAGCAGGCTGGTGATCCGCGGCTGGTCTCGGCCGGCGTGCGCGACGTCGTCGACAGCCACCGCGAGGAAGCTGTCGAAGGTCTGCCGGGGCGCGAGCGCGCGGAGCCGCCCCTGGTCGTCCACCGCCGTTCGGGGTCGGTCGGGGCGGGTGGCGAGACGGCGCAGCAGGTCGTGGGACTCCTGCGTGGCGCGGACGGCCGTGGTCAGGTCGTTGACGCCGGGAGAGAGAGCGCGTTCGGCGATGTCGGCGAGCTGTCGGAAGCCGAAGCCGATGTCCTGGCCCGGGCTGCGCTCGGGGGCGAGGCTCACCACTTCGTCGGCGATGTCCGTGGGCAGCGGCCGTGGTGCGGTGGTTCCGGCGGGATACACGGTCAGGAGTGGCTGGCCGGCGGCGACGAAGTCCCCGGGGGTGGGCAGCACGACCACGAGGCAGTCGTGCAGGGCAGCCCTGGCGGCGAGCCGTGCGAGGTCAACGTCGGTGACCAGCCCGCCGGTGCCGGCGGAGAGCACCTGAGCCGGCGGCCCGGCCGGCGCGGCCGGGTCGGCCGGCGGTGCGGCGTCCGTGTCGGCCTGCAGGCTGCGCCGGGTCTGGGCGCCGATGGCGGCGATGATGTGCGACACCCGCATGATCGTGGTCACGTGGTGCAGGTACCACACGAACACGCTGCTGCTGGCCAGCACCAGCAGCAGGCTGGTGGCCAGGGAGAGCTCCGGGACACGCGCCGTGTCCGGCAGGGCGGCGAGGACGACGATGGCGAACAGGAACGTGGCGATGAACAGCCCCAGAGCGATCTGGATGACGCGGTCCTGCAGGAAGGTGCGCAGAACCCGGGGAGAGTACTGACTCGCTGTCAGCTGCAGGGCGACCATGGTGATCGAGAAGACCAGGGCGGTGAAGGAGATCATCGCGGTGATGATCGCCGACAGCAGTGCCCGCGCACCTGCGGATTCACTGGGCAGGATGACATCCAACGGTACGACGAGCCGCAGTTCCAGCGTCGACAGGGCGATCGCCAGCAGGACCGATCCGGCTGTGAAGCAGGCGGGAATCAGCCAGAAGCTGTCGCGGATCGACGCGGCACGGCTGGCACGGGTCTGTGGACGGGCCACCCGAGGGAGTCCCCTTGGACGGCCGGTTTAAGCCTCCGGCCCGTCGGTTGCTCCTGGCGCCCGTCAGGGGCCCGTACCGGACGAGGAACCGGCGCTGTCCGCCGGACCCGGTCCGGAGGCCGCCGGGCGGGAACCGGAACGGCCTGTCGGTTCCTCCCGACGGTCGTCTTCCTCCCGGTCCTCGTCGAGGAAGAACGCGCCGATGCTTCCGGCCAGGGTGGCGAAGACGAGTACCGAGTAGGCGGCCAGGCAGACCTCGATGACCTGGCCGACTCCGCTGCTGGCATTCAGGGGTTGCCCGGCGATGGTGGTGAGTGCGACGTCGTGCAGCGCCCGTGGGTAGGACGGGTGGCCGCCGGAGAAATAGGTCAGGTGGGTGCCGACGAGGATGACGATGGCGGTGAACGCACCGAGCCGGATGAGCCGTCCGGACAGCAGGTGGGTGGCCGACCGCGAGCCTCGTACGGCGGAGCTGAGCAGCTGCGCGAAACCGGCGACCCGGAGTACCCGCAGGAGCGCGAAGAGCCGGAGGAACGGCACCGCGAGGATGATCAGGCGCCACCAGTTCCGCCGGAGGAACCGGCGACGGTCCGCCGCGACCCACCAGCGGAAGGCGAACTCGGCCACGAAGGCCGCCCAGAGCAGATATCCGAGGACCGACAGCACCAGGGACAGCGTTCGGTCCCGGCTGAACGGCTCGACCAGCACGACGACGAGGAAGACCACCGCCAGGATCCCCATGGCTCGGTCCAGCCGCCGGTCGAGCCGCTCGCTGACTCGCCGGTGCGCGGTGCGGTCGTCATCCGGTGGCACGTGAACCGGTCCCCGTTCGATCCGTGCGACCAGTGTGACTCGTCGGCGGTGCGCTTCGCCTGATTTTCACGAGTTTGCAGAAAATTCCTAGTTCGTGCAGATCGAGACCGAGCACGCTACCGCGACCACGCGCCCGTCAGCAGGGCTGCGGCGACGGCCAAGACCGTTGTCCGGCGCTGGGCCGTCACGCCGTCCGGCACTGAATCCGACCGGGCCTCGCAGACGGCTACGGAGTGGTCCGGTCCGCGCACCTGGTCGCCGAGCCGCGGGCAGGTCACCTGATCACGTATGCGCGGTAGTTCGAGGTTCCGGCGCCAGCTCCGTCGCCGTTGGTCTCGGTGACCACGATGTCGGCGTCGACGGTGACGAGACTGCCCGTCAGAGCGCGGTACACCGACCCCGAGGCCGGATCGAGAACGTTTGCCGTCGGGCAGGACCTCATCGAGCAGAGAGCCCCTTCGCTCCGGTCGTCGACCACCAGCCGGCTGCCGACGGGGAACGCGCGCAGCCGGGCCGAGGAGCGGGAACCGCTGAGCGTCGCGGTCCGCCACCGGGCACGCCGTGTCTTCTGGTCGTAGCCGGACCTGCCGCCGAGCTGGCCGTGGGTCTCCGGTGTCGGTTGCCGGGCTGTGGCGGTGGCTGTCAGCTGATCGTGTAGGCGTAGAGGTCTCCGGCGGAGAGGTGGAAGCGCAGCCGCAGCGGCCCGATCCCGGTCGGCAGCGTGCTGGTCGTCCCCCAGGAGACGCGGGCGGCCAGGCTGTTCGCGGTGATCGGGGTCGAGTCGGCGAGGGTGTGACCGGGCACCGGTACGCCGGCCGCGTCGAGCACCTCGACCCGCAGCGCTCCGCCGGCCGGGGCCACGTTCACCGCCAGCGCGGCACCGGCCGGGCTCAGGGTCCTCGTGGTGACCGTGCCGCCCCCGGCCTGTGCCCGGAACGAGACGAATCGATCGCGCTGCCAGGTCGCCAGGCCGACTCGGGACCGCCCCATGGGCACGCCGCAGCGGGCCGGCACGTCCGCCCCGGCACAGCTGTGCTCGCCGGCGAACGCCGAGTAATAGAGCCGCACCTGGTCGCCGACGGTGAGCAGCGTGCTCGCGGTCAGCTGGTACCCCCAGTCCCAGGCACCCGAGATGCCCGGCTGGACCAGCCTGCCCCGCACCGGTCGGCTCCAGACGAGCAGGTCATCGGAGGCGGCCAGGCCGATGTGTTGCCGTCCCTTGTCCGGGCCGGGGTCGGCCAGTGGTGAGGGGCTGTCGACGATGTCGAAAATCCACGGCAACCCCAGGTACTGCTCGCCGTAGCGGACCGCTGGCATGCCGTAGACCTCGGCCCAGGGTGTGCTGCCGGACCTACCCGCGTCGGTGATGGCGTCGTCGTCGCCCGGGTCGGTGGCGAACGACGGCCGGGGTGGCGTCCAGGTCACGAAGTTCGTGCTTGTGGAGACCCAGACCGTGCGGGGACCGGCCGGTCGGGTCGATGCGGCGTAGGCGACCGGGTACTGCTTGGTCATGGCGACGAACCGGGCCGTGGCAGGGTCGTACGACACGTTCGCCACGTCCCAGCCGGGCAGCACCGGATTGCCGGAGTTCATCGGAACCCAGTTGATGCCGTCGGTGGACTGGGCGGCGTAGTAGTGGCGGTCGACCGGGGCACCCGGCCCGTGCGCGTGCAACATGAAGTAGCGCGGCCGGCCGGGGGCGTAGTTCGGGTTCTCCACCACCCCCGACGGGGCGAAGGTGTGCACCGGCCCACTGGCCACGTTCCGGTTCCACCGGAGGCCGTCGGCGCTCTCGGCGTAACCGGTGCAGTACCCGCATCTACCGTTGGCGTCGGCGGCGGTGTACCACATCCGGTAGCCGGAACCGTCCGGCGCGGGCAGCACCGTGCCGGAGACGCGCGGGTTGGCGTCCCAGGTGCCGCCGGCGAGGACGACCCCGGTGCCGGTGCCGGCCAGCGCCGGGTCGCCGGTCTTCGTCCCGGGATGGATCATCCGGGTGACACCCTGGTAGGACTCGACCCGCTGGTCACCGACGAAGAGCACGGTGCCGGTGCCGACCGACTCGGCGTAACCGGGGTCGGCGCTCGTCCGCAGTTCCACATCGTCCCAGGTGGTGGTGCCGGTCGCCGCCGCCAGGCTGTAGAGGCGCACGGTGAGGCCGACCGCCCCGGAGGGTGCCGCCGCCGAGACCCTGACCCGCTGCCATCCGCTGACGGCGCCGCCCGAGGCGGTGACAGGCGGTTCGATCCGGCTGCCGTCGGCGCGGCGGTACTCGAGGTACAGCACCCCGGCGGTGCCGCTGTCCCGGCGTGCCCAGGCGCTGGCGGTGACTGTCGTGCCGGCGGCGACCGGCACCTGCCGGCTGAGGGCCGACACCGGTTCGCTCGTCGAGTTGTCGGTGATCCGCAGGGCGCGTTTTCCGGTCCTGGCTCCCGAGGCCACGACGGTCGCCGAGCCGCCGGGGGCGGCGGCCGTCCACTGTGTCGGCCCCGGGTTCTCCCGGACCTCCTCGAAACCGGCGCCGGGGATCCGGGACCGGACCGGTCCCGCGCTCGCGACGGTCACGTCGTCCCACACCGTCGTGCTCTGCTCGGCCTGGGCACTGTAGAGGAGCACGGTGAGCGTGGTCGCCTCGTCCGGGGCGACCCCGTTGGCGCTGACCCGTTGCCAACCGCTCGCGCCGGGCACCGGAACCACCGTCGCGCTGATCCGGCTTCCGCCGGCCCGCCAGAACTCCAGGTACAACCATCCGCCGGCCCCGGACGTACGCTGCGCCCAGCCGCTGGCGGTCACCTCCTCGCCGGGGATGGTCGTCAGCGGATCACTGCGCAGGCTGACGCCTCCGCTCGTCGAGGTGTCCACGATCCGGGCGGCGCGTCCACCGCTGCGCACTGGTGAGCCGACCACGGAGACGGCGCTGGCCGGACCGCTCGCCGACCAACGGACGGCAGAGGCGTCGTCCTCGAAGCCGGCGTTGCCGATCAAGCGCTGTCCGCTCCACACGCTCGACGCGGCGACGTCCGAGCGGACCACCGGGGCCTGGGCACCGGCCAGGGCCGTCCCGGTGGTGGTGACCACCAGCAACAACGCGACGCCTCCGCCGATGGTGCCGACGCCACGCAGGACCAGTCCCGATCGGACGAACAGCATGCTTCGCCACCCCCGTGTACGACCAACCGGCTGCCGCGCAGGTGCACGGCGGCTGCCGGAAACGGTCGGTGAACGCAGCGTCCTGTGTCAAGGTTCCCGGCCGGATGCGGCGCGGCCTGCACACCGGGTGGCACTGGTACGACACCCCGGCGTCCTGGTAACCCTTTCCCGCCGTGTCAGGACCGGACCCGGGGCGCTGCGGAGTCCGGATCGGTGCGGTACCTCAGTCCCGGGTCTTCCCCCGCCGCGCTCGGGAGGCGGACTCCGCGACGGCCAGTTGCACCCCCGCCAGCAGCAGGTAGATCGCCGAGGCGAGCGCCCCGGCCACCGGCCATGCCTCCGGTCCGGGCAGCAGTTCGCCGATCAGCCAGGCGACTCCGAGGGTGATGCCGACGGACAGGAAGCTCAGCGCGACGCCGAATGCGCTGACGATCACGGATTCTTCCTCCAGGGACCGGTGGAAGTCCCTGGTGGCGAGGATCTCCAGGAGGCTGAACGCGGCGGCGGCTCCGAAGCCGAAGAGCATGATCTCGATCCCGCTGGGCGTACCGGTCGTCGTCGTGAGAAGCCCGAAGCTGCCGGTGATTGAGACGGAGTAGCCGTACGCCTGCCCGTTGTTGCGGATCGAGGCCCGGATACCGCGGTAGACCTCGTTCCTGGCGTTTCGCCCGCCCATACCTGCTCCGTCGGATCGCCCCCGCTGACCCGCCGCACTTACCCGTCCTGCCCCGGCCCAAGCCAGCGGCCGGTGCGGGCGGCGAGCGCCCGGTCGGAGGGGTCAGGTGTACGGCTTCTCCGCGCTCGGGCTGCCGTCCGCGTTGCGTACCGCGCCGGTCTCCGGTGAGCCGGGAGGGGCCTGCGCGACATCCCGCCGGATGGGCACGCTCCGCCCGAGCACCTGCCCGGTGCTGTCGCCGGGATCCTCGACAGCCGGGTCGTCGCCGGTCGGCTGCCGCCCGGCCGAGTCGGTCGTGACCGCCTCCTCGTGCTCCTGCCGCTCCGCGTCGGCCGTTCCGTCGGACCGCTGGGTCATGCCCTCCACCTCCGCTTTGACCGGCCGCCTGTTCGGGCGGACCACGCCCTCCTACCCAGCCGGCCGGGATGGCAACCGGATCGCCGCGGACCGTCAGTGCGGATCCCGTGGGTGGGTGACCACCAGGACCGGCCGGGGCGACTTCCTGATCAGCGCCAGCGGCAGGCTGCCGAGCAGTCGTGCGGCCACCGCCGGCCGGGTGCTCGACCCCACCACGATCAGGTCCGCCTGCTCCTCGTCGGCGAACTGCAGGATCTGTTGCAGCGGCCGGCCGGAGCGTACCGTCTGACTCGCCTCGATCCCGACGGCGGCCAACCGCCGCACGGCAGCCGAAGCGGCCTGTTCCGCCCGCTCGACGAAGACACTGCGCGGCACCGCGGTCAGGCGTTCGAGTTCCACCTCGTCGACGGCGACCACGGCGACCGACCCACCGCTCTGCCGGACCAGGTCTGCGACGGCGTCCGCGACCCACGGCTGATCGGCCTCGGGATTGGCTCCTAGCACGATGTGCATGTCGTCCTCCGATGACGGGGCTCGGCGACGGCAGCGGGTCCCGACCCGCACCCGACGCCCCGGGTCAATGCTGGGCCGCGCCGGGCCCGCGGACAAGACCGCCTCCGCACGGCGCCGGCGCGATTCATCGAATACCGTGTGGCTCTGCGCATCGACGAGAGTTACCACGCCGCGCACCGGGTCGTCATCTCGGCCGCGGACGTCGAGGGGAGGGGCCGTGGCGGACGCCGGGACGACCGAGGAGACCGGCAGGGCAGGTGAACCGACCCTCAACCGGGTGATTGGCCCCGGCCTGCTGCTGCTGTTCGTGGTCGGCGACATCCTCGGCACCGGGATCTACGCGCTCACCGGTAAGGTCGCCGCCGAGGTGGGCGGAGCGGTCTGGCTGCCCTTCCTGGTGGCGTTCGTGGTCGCCCTGCTCACCGCGTTCAGCTATCTGGAACTGGTGACGAAGTATCCCCGGGCGGCGGGTGCGGCGTTGTACACGCACAAGGCGTTCGGCATCCACCTGCTGACCTTCATGGTCACCTTCACCGTGATGTGCTCGGGCCTCACCTCCGCGTCCAGCGCGTCGAAGGCGTTCGCCAGCAACTTCGTCGAGGCGTTCGACCTGTCGGTCGGCGAGGGTCTCGGGCTCACGGCGGTGGCCATCGCCTTCATGACGCTGATCGCCCTGGTGAACTTCCGGGGCGTCGCCGAGAGCGTGAAGCTGAACGTGGTGCTGACCTGCGTCGAGCTGACCGGGCTGCTCATCGTCATCTTCATCGGCGCCTGGGCGCTGGGCGGCGGCGACGGGGACATGTCCCGGCTGTTGGAGTTCGACTCGCCACCGGGCGAGAGCGGATTCCTCGCGGTCACCGCGGCCACCGCGCTGGCGTTCTTCGCCATGGTCGGCTTCGAGGACTCGGTGAACATGGCCGAGGAGACCAGGGACCCGGCCCGGATCTTCCCGAAGGTCATGCTGACCGGGCTCTGCATCACCGGGGTGGTCTACATCCTGGTGTCGATCTCGTCGGTCGCGCTGGTGCCACCCGAGGAACTCGGCGAGGGCGACGCTCCGTTGCTGAAGGTCGTCGCGGCCGGGGCACCGGCCTTTCCGCTCACCGTCTTCGCCTTCGTCACCATGTTCGCCGTGGCGAACTCCGCCCTGATCAACATGATGATGGCCAGCCGGTTGCTCTACGGCATGGCGAACGAGGGCGTACTGCCCCGGATCCTCGGCCGGGTGCACCGGACCAGGCGTACGCCGTGGGCCGGCATCGTCTTCACCACGCTCGTGGCCTTCGGACTGATCTGGTTCGCCGACCTGGCCGCGCTGGGCGGTACGACGTCGCTGCTGCTGCTCAGCGTCTTCACCATCGTCAACGTCGCCGTACTGGTGCTGCGGCGCGACCCGGTGGAGCACGCGCACTTCCGGGCGCCCACCGCCATCCCGGTGATCGGTGCGCTCGCCTGCGCCTACCTGGTCAGCCCGTTCTCCGGCCGGGCCGTCGAGGACTACCGGGTGGCCGGCGTACTGCTCGTCATCGGGCTGCTCCTCTGGGCCGCCACCTACCTGACCGACCGGTTCGTGCTGCGCCGGGACCGGTCCTCGGCACAGGGCCGCGGCGAGCGCGGTGACGAGGCACGGCGGGGGACAGGGCGCGAGCCGTAGCGGGCACGGTCCGGCGTCGACGGTTGTCAGCCGAGGAACCGGTGCAGCGCCGCCACCAGGTCGTCCGGGTTCTCCTCGGCGACGTGGTGTCCGGACTCGACCGGCTCGCCGCGCAGGTCCCGCGCCCAGGGCCGCCAGACGGCGAGCGGGTCGCCGTAGAGGGCTTCCATGTCGTCCCGGGTCGACCAGAGGAAGAGTGTCGGACACTCGACGGCCCGACCGGCCCGCCGGTCGGCCTCCTCGTGTTCCCGGTCGACGCCGAGGCCGGCCCGGTAGTCCTCCAGCATCGCCCGCACCGTGGCCTCGTCGTGGATCGCCTGCCGGAGTTCCCGATGGTTCTCCACCCCCATGGTCTCCGGCCGGGCGCTGCCGTACCAGGCGTCGGGATCGGCGGCGATAGCCCGTTCCGGCTTGTCCGGCTGGGCGAAGAAAAACCAGTGGTACCAGTCCCGGGCGAAGGCGGCATCACACCTGGCCAGGGCCTCGCTGATGGGTACGCCGTCCATCACCACCAGCCGGCTGACCGCGTCGGGATGGTCCAGGGCCAGGCGCAGCGCCACGTAGCAGCCGCGGTCGTGCCCGACAGTGGCGAACGTCGGGTGACCCAACGCGGCCATCAGCCGGACCAGGTCACCGGCCACCGCGCGTTTGGACTGCTGGGAGTGGTCCGGAAGCACCGGTGCCTTGCTTGACTGCCCGTAGCCGCGCATGTCCGGACAGACGACCGCGAACCCCCGGTCCACCAGCTGCGGCGCGACCCGGTGCCAGGTCGATCCGGTACGCGGATGGCCGTGCACGAGCAGCACCGGCTGTCCCTGCCCGGCGTACCGGACCCGGAGTCGCACCTCTCCGACGTCGATCCGCTCGTCGGCGAAACCCTCGAACATGCGGCAGCATTACCCGGGCGGAGCCTGCATGCCGCGATGACCCCCGTCACAGTACTTGCATCTGATGCGGGTCGGGACCCGCTGCCGTCGCCGCCCCGGACGTCACGCTGCTGGTCGACAATGCCGGCCTGCACACCGTCACCAACCTCGTCACCGGTGACCCGGCCGCCGTCCGGCGCGAGATGGACACCCATTTCCGGGGGACGCTCGGCATGATCAGGGCCTTCGCGCCCGGCTGGCGACAGCCCCGGACCTGTCACACATCCCTGCCGACCGGTGGCCGCCCGAGTGAGCGATAACATTGCCGCTGGTCGAGGACGCTCACAAGAGGAGGATTGTCGGGCGGCTGATAAGCGTGTCGCGCATCCCGTAGGTGTGTGTCGCCCGCCGTTCTTCGCGGCGACCGGAACGGTGACAACGTGCGATATCCGTCGCGGCGATCGCGGCTGACCGCCCCATTGTCGCGATTCTGTCGCCCAGTCGGGCCCCCGAGCGGTCGCCGCCGAATTCGCGGCTGCTTCTTGACTGGGACGCCGACGTCCACCACAGTCAACCACCACACCGTCGGCGCTCGGCTCGGGCAGGCTCGGCGCGTGGCGCGGTCGGTACCGCCTCGCCGTCCGCCCGGGGCGTCCCGCGGCCGGTGGCGCCGACCGGGCCCAGTGCCGTCCGGGCTGCTGTGACGACCGTGCGGGCAACTGGGACAGCGATGGGACATGCGAGCTACCCGTAGGAACGAGACGAGCCTGGTCGTCGCCGCGCAGGCCGGTGACCGGCAGGCGCTCGACGAGCTCACGATGGCGTATCTGCCGGTGGTGTACACCATCGTGCGCAGGGCGCTGAGCGGCCATCCGGACGTGGACGACGTCGTGCAGGAGACGATGCTGCGTGCCCTGCGGGAGCTGCGCGGGCTGCGGGAGCCGGAGAGCTTCCGGCCCTGGCTGGTGGCGATCACCCTGCGGCAGGTCAGCTCGCAGCTACAGCGGCAGCAGGTTGCCGCGGAGCGCGTGGCCGACCTGGACGAGGTGATCGGCGAGCCGGACGAGGCGGCCGGGATCGAAGACCAGACGCTGCTCCGCCTGGACCTGTCCGACCAGCGCCGGCAGGTGGTACGTGCCAGTCGTTGGCTCGACCCCGAGGACCGGGCGCTGCTCTCGCTCTGGTGGCTGGAGGTCGACGGCGGGCTGAGCAGGGCGGAGCTGGCGGCGTCGCTCGGCGTCGGTACTGCGCACGCCGGCGTACGCGTCCAGCGGATGCGCCAGCAGCTGGAACTGAGCCGGACGCTGGTCGCCGCGATGGACGCCAGACCGGGCTGCGACCGTCTCGCCGAGGTGCTGGCCGACTGGACCGGCGAGCCGAGTCCACTGTGGCGCAAGCGGATCAGCCGGCACGTCCGGTCCTGCCCGATCTGCCTACGGCACGCCGACGGCCTGGTCGCACCGGAACGCCTGCTCGTGGGTCTCGTGCTGCTCCCCGTTCCGGCGGCGCTGGCGGTGTCGCTGACCGGTAAGGGCACGGTGGCGGGCACCGCGCTCGGCGGTGTCACGACGGTGGCTGCCGGGGCCGGCGGGATCGGCGGTTCCGGAGCGGTCGGTGCGGGCCTCAAGGCGGGGCTGTTCAGCCAGCTCGGCCAGATGATCGTGAGCCATCCCATCGTGACCGTGGTCGCCGCCGGCACGGTCGTGGCCGGTGCCACGGTCGGCACCGCGCCCTGGTCGTCGTCGCCGTCCCCGCCGCCGCCGGCCGTGGCCGCCCCGACCAGGACACCCCCGGTCGCCCCCTCGACGGCTCCGAGCGTCGTCCCGCCCAGGTCGGCGCCGCCCGCGACCGCGCGGGTCCCGCTTCGCCCGGAGCCGACCGGCGCCGCGCCGTCGGGCACCGCACTGCCCCGGCTGCCGCTGGGGAACGTGTCGATGGAGTCGGTCAACCAGGTCGGACTCTTCCTGACGACCGGCGACGGTGGCCTCGGGGCGCTGACCAGGGTCGGCGCCGAAAGCGATCCGGCCGCCCGGCAGCGGGCGACGTTCCAGGCCGTCCCCGGTCTGGCCGACGACACGTGCGTCTCCTTCCGGGCCGAGGACGGGCGTTATCTGCGCCATCTGTCCTGGCGGGTGCGGTTGAGCGAGGACATCGGCACCCCGCTGTTCCGGCAGGACGCGACGTTCTGCGTACGGGAGGGGACGGCCCCGGGCTCCGTGTCGCTCGAGTCGTCCAACTATCCCGGCTGGTTCCTGCGGCACCGGAACTTCCAGTTGTGGGTGGACCGGTCGACAGACGATCCCGGATTCCGCGCCGACGCCTCGTTCCGGCCCCGGCCGCCGCAGGCCGGGTGACCCCGTCGCCGGCCGTCGAGCCGTCGCCGGCCCGGCTCCCTCGTCGGTCTTCTCCCTGCGTACCGGCGCCCGGCGCCAGCCCGACTCTCCGGTGGTCTCGCCGATAACAGAAAACCATTGTGAGATTCCTGCCAGCCGCCGAGGCGATCCGGAGCGGTGAAAAGCGTTGCCGTCGCCGGTCCTGGAAAGTCGCATTCGAAAGCGCTTTCCTGTCCGTTCCGGGACGGGTGCAGGCCCGGAGATTGATGCACGCACTTGAATACCTCAAAGAGGTCTGGCAATATCCCGTATATCCGCGTGGCGGGTCAACCTGGTTCCGTTCGACGCCGTGGCAAATTCTGTCACGAGCATGTTAGCGATCACATGATGGCCTACAGTCGAGCGTCGGACCGGTCGGCGCCGTGGCGCGGGCGTCGGGAGCCGGTGCGAGGTGGGTCGGACCGGCTCCCGACGGCTCCCGGCACGCATCAGGACAGGTCACCCGGCGTGCTCCGCTGATCCCGTGGCCCTGCCCGGTCCGCACTCCGCCGATCTGGTGAATGTCCGGATCGCGCCCCGTCTGTGCACCCAGCTCGACAGTCTGCCGGCGAGGTGTCAACGGGCCGGCTGCCCGCGGTCGATCCGGTGCTGCTCGTCGGCAGATTCTCGGGACCCTGCGCATAGCGGCCAGGAACTGGCCGCTATTGGCTCTAACGTGTGAGGTGACAGTTCGACGAGGTGACTTCGAGGCAGGAATGACGACCATGGTGACGACGATCGAGCACAACCTGACCGGCGAGCGGGCCGACCTGCTGGATGCCCTGGGCAAGGCGCGGTTCTTCCTGCGGTTCACCGCCCGCGAGCTCGACGACGAGCAGGCCGCCACCCGCAGCACAACCAGCGAACTCTGTGTCGGCGGCCTGATCAAGCACGTCGCGGCGATGGAGCGCCAGTGGGCCCGGTTCATCGTGGAGGGACCGTCGGGGATGCCGGCCGCTGACGACCCCGCCGCCCACGCGCAGCACGCGGCCAGCTTCCGCATGCTGCCCGGGGAGACCCTGGCCGGCATACTGGCGGAGTACGAGGAGATCGCGCGGCGCACCGACGAGCTGGTGCGTACGCTGCCCGACCTCGATGCCGGTCACGAGCTGCCGGCCGCCCCGTGGTTCGCGCCGGGTACCCGGTGGAGCGCGCGACGGGTCCTCCAGCACGTGATCGGCGAGACGGCGCAGCACGCCGGGCATGCCGACATCATCCGGGAGGCCATCGACGGGGCCAGGTCGATGGGCTAGACCCGGTCGGCGACTCGGGTCCATCGACGGTTGTCGCAATCGCCCGAAGGGTGGCAGGATGAAGTTAGTTGGATTACCAAACTAACTTCCTGAGGCCGTCGCCGGTTGGTGCGACCCGAGAGGACCAGGAGGCGCAGATGAGATCCACCCGCTCGCCCGGGAACCCACGACGCCGGCTCCGTGCCGGCCTCGCGCTGGCCACCACGCCGCTGCTGGGCATCGGCCTGACGGTGGTGTCGACCGCGCCGGCAAGCGCCGCCACCGGCTGCCGGGTGAACTACACGGTCAACCAGTGGTCCGGCGGCTTCAGCGCCAACGTCGCCCTTACCAACCTCGGCGACCCGCTCAACGGGTGGCGGCTGGAGTGGACCTTCCCGAGCGGCCAGACCGTCACCCAGGGCTGGGGTGGCGAGTTCAGCCAGAGTGGTGCCAGGGTGACGGTGACCAACGCGTCCTGGAACGCCGCACTGGGTACCAACGCCACCGTCACCCCCGGCTTCAACGGCAGCTGGACCGGGACGAACTCCCCGCCCACCTCGTTCAGCCTCAACGGGGTGCCCTGTACCGGCGCACCCGGCACGACACAGCCGCCCACCAGCACTCCCGCGCCCACCCCCTCGCAGCCCGGCGCGGTCGCCTGGCGCTCCTCCGAGCAGTGGGGGACCTGGACCAACGGCGGTTACACGCTCTACAACAACATCTGGGGCAGCGGCGCGGGAAGCCAGACCATCTGGGCCAACTCCTACAGCAACTGGGGCGTCACCGCGAACCACCCGAACACCGGCGGGGTGAAGTCCTATCCGAACGCCACCCGGAACGTCAACCGGAACCTGAGCGCGATCGGCAGCCTCACCAGCAGCTTCAACGTCACCGTACCGAACGGTGGGGCGTACGCGAGCACGTACGACATCTGGGCCGACAACCACGCGTACGAGATCATGCTGTGGATGAACAAGACCGGCCCGGTCGGTCCGCTCGGCTCGTTGCAGACCACCGCGTCGGTCGGTGGACACACCTGGCAGGTCTACCGCGGCTCCAACGGCGCCAACGAGGTCTTCTCGTTCATCCGCACCGGCAACACCAACTCGGGAACCGTCGACATCCGCGCCGTGCTGAACTGGATCCGCAACGCCGGCTGGTACGGCGACGTCCTGGTCGGTGACGTCCAGTTCGGCTACGAGATCACCTCCTCGGCGGGCGGGCTGAACTTCACCACTAACAGCTTCTCGGTGTCGTACAGCTGATCCATCGGCCGGGAAACCCGATCGACACCCCGGGACCCCTGCGGCACCATCACCGGTCGTGAACCGCCTGCTCCGCCGGATGGCGCTCGACGTCACTCCGTTACGCACCTCGCGGGACTTCCGGCTGCTCTTCGCCGCCAGCGGTGTCTCGGGGTTCGGCTCGTTCATCACCTACGTGACGATCCCGTTCCAGGTGTACGCGCTCACCGACGACCCGCTGCTGGTCGGCCTGCTCGGCGTCTGCGAACTCGTACCCCTGCTGGTGATGGCGTTCGTCGGCGGCGCCCTGGCCGACTACCTCGACCGCCGCGCCCTGGTGCTGGGCGCGGAGGTCGGGTTCACCGCGCTCGCCGGCGTACTCCTGGTCAACTCGCTCTTCGACCAGCCACACCTCTGGCTGCTCTACCTGGTCGCCGCGCTGACCGCCGCGATCGACGGCATCGCGCGCCCGGCGCTCGAAGGGCTCACCCCGCGCATCGTCACCCTGGACGAGATCCCGGCGGCCAGCGCGCTCAACGCGCTGCGGATGCAGGTCGCCCAGCTCGGCGGCCCCGCCGTCGCCGGAGTGCTGATCGCCTCGGTAGGCATGCCGTGGGTGTACGCGATAGACCTCGGCACGTTCGCGTTCTCACTGGTCTGCCTCTACCTGATCAGGGCCGTTCCGCCCCCGCCGGCCGCCGAACGCCCGTCACTGCGCTCGGTGCTGACCGGCCTGCGTTACGCGCGGAGCCGGCCGGAGCTGCTCGGCACCTACCTGGTGGACATCAACGCCATGTTCTTCGGCATGCCGCAGGCGCTCTACCCGTTCATGGCGGGCAAGCTCGGCGGCCCGGCCGTGCTCGGGTTGCTCTACGCGGCGCCCGCCGCGGGTTCCCTGCTGGCGACGGTGACCTCCGGCTGGACCGGTCGGGTGCACCGGCACGGCCTGATGGTGGTGCTCGCCGCCGGGCTGTGGGGCGTCGGGATCGTCGGCTTCGGCCTGAGTGACTGGCTCTGGCTGGCGCTGCTCTTCCTCGCGTTCGCCGGCGCGGCCGACATGGTCTCCGGCATCTTCCGGATGACCATCTGGAACCAGACCATCCCCGACCACCTGCGTGGCCGGCTGGCCGGCATCGAGATGCTCTCCTACCTCACCGGGCCGCTGCTCGGCCAGCTCCGCTCCGGCGTCGCCGCCCGCTACCTCGGCATCGGCGGATCGATCGTCTCCGGTGGCCTGCTCTGCGTGGTCGGCACGGTGGCGCTGGCGGCGGCACTGCCGGCGTTCCTCCGCTACGACGGCCGGGACGGGCTGGCCCGGAAGCGGGCCGCCGACGAGGAGTGGGCGGCCCGGGCGACCGCCAGCGGCGCGTCTCCTACCCCCGCCGCCCCCGGGTAGCGCGCTGGCTCCCGGCTGGCGCCGGTGGGTATCCGACAGACAGCATCCCAATAGTCAGGAAGGACGTTACGCTTTCCCGGCGCCGGACAGCACGCACGCCAGCATCCGCGGCCGGAATTCCGGACGGTGCGGCGGGCGGGCACCAATCCTGGAAACTGGTCGCGGCCCAGCCGTGCCACCGGACCACAGGACCGGTCCGGGCGCGCCCGACACACATCGGCGGATCCGGCCGGTTCCTGCCCGGCCGCAGATCTGTCCTCGACCAGTCGATCCACCGGGGGGAGGGATCGCGTGCGGCACCGGGTCCGGGGCGCGGACCGCCGGCTACCCTGCACGAACTCCGCACCGGGCCGGTGTGCCGGTTTGTCCAGCCTACGTTCAGTCGCGGTCCAGTCGCGCCTGGCATCGTCGGCCGAATCCGACGACACTGTGAGTTTCCCGTGACGCTGGCAAGAGATTCGAATGCGGCAATCCCGCGTGGCCGGCCGGAGGGCACGCGTCGGTCCGGCGACACCACCGGCCCGACCGCCACTCCCGTACGCCGTCGGAAGAGCACCGGAACGTCCGGGAGGTGTTGCCAGCTGACTTAGCCGTACCGCATTCCGGACGGCACTCCTCGACATCCGCGCAGATGTCGGTGTCCGCGGCAGGGAGGGGGCAATCCGTGGACCGCATCCGGACGCCGCTGGTCGCACGAACCGAGCTGGTACAGCAGATCCTCACCGCGGTGACCACCGACCGGGGGGCGGTGCTGGTGGGGGAGCGCGGGACCGGGCGTACCACACTCGTCGAACTCGTGACCCGGCAACTGTCGACCGATCGGTACGCGGTGACCCGTACCACCGCCACCGAGGCGGGTCGGCCGATTCCGTTCGGGCCGTTCTGCCAGCTGTTCCCGGTCGTCGGGGACCCGGCCCTGATGCCGACCCGGATCCGTGCCGAGCTGGTCCGGCGTGGACAGTCCCGCACGCCGCTGCTGGTGGTGGAGGACGCGCAGTGGATGGACGACCGGTCGGCGAGTACCCTGCTCAGCCTCGCCCACGACGGGCACGTCCGGCTGATGGTCACCGCCCGGACGGACCTGGCCACCCCGGACGCGGTCGTGGCGCTCTGGAAGGACCGGCACCTGCGCCGGATCGACCTGCCACCGCTGGACCTGGCGGAGACGGCGGCCCTGATGCGGGCGATGCTCGGGCACCCGGTCGCCACCACCACCGTGCAGCTGGTCTACCAGTGGACCGGCGGCAACCCGCGACTCGCCACCGAACTGGTCCGGCACGGCACCGCCAGCGGTCGGCTGGTCCGGGAGCGGGGACTGTGGTGGTGGCGCGGTCCGCTCAGCGTGCCGCCGCACCTGGTCGAGCTGTTCCTGCCCGAACCGAACCGGCTCACCCCGATCCACCGGGACGCGCTGGCCGCGGTCGCCGTCAGCGACGAGCTGCCGATCGAGCTGATCGACCGGGTCGCGCCGGACGCCGTCGAGGAACTGGAGGACCTGGGCCTGTTGCGCACGACGGACACCGAGGACGGGGTCCGGGTCGGGTTCGCCCACCCGCTGCTCCAGGCGGTCGTCTGGGCCCAGGTGTCACCGGCCCGCCGGCGCCGGGTCGCGGCGGCGCTCGTCGAGACGGCCCGCGAGGTCGGCGGAACGGGCCCGGACCCGGTGACGCTGGCCCGCTGGCAACTCGCCGCCGGCAGCGCGCCGGTCAGCGCCGCCGTGCTGGCCGAGGCCGCCCGACGGCTACTCCCGCACAGTCCTGAACAGGCACTGCGGCTGGCCCGCGCCACGCCGGACCGGTCCGCCCGGGCCACCGTCGTACTCGCCGACGCGCTCGCCGAGCTCGGCACCGGCCGCGAGGCGCAGTCGGTACTGCACCAGGCGACCGCGTCCGACCGGTCGGCCACCGGACGCGTGCTGCTCTCGACGGCACTCGCCCTGCACCGGTGCGCGGCCGAGCGTGACCCGGCGGCGGCCCATGCCGACCTGCGGGCGCTGCGCGCCGTCGCCGCGCTCGCCACCCCCGAGGCGGTCGACGTCGTCGACGGCGCCGACGCGCTGGTGCTGCTGCTCGGCCAGCGTCCGGCCGAGGCGCTCCGGGTCGCCGACGGCGTGCTGGACCGGACGCCCGGGCGCGGACCGGCCGGCGGCTGTGCCGTACCACGGTGCCGGATCGTCCGGACGGTGGCGCTGGCCCTGCTCGGCCGTACCGACGAGGCGGCCGCCGCCGCAGCGGCGGTGCCGGCGGGCACCGGCGGCGGCCGGGGTGCGGAGCCGGCGGGTCTGGCGGCGGCGGCAGTGTCCCTGATCGGGCTCTGGCGGGACGGGAGCGCCCCGCCGCCGCTCACCGACCCGGTCCTCGGGCGCTGGCCGAGGCCGCCGGGAACGATCCCGGGGACCCGGCTGCGGGCGGTCGACTGGCCGCTGCTGGTCGGGTACGCACGGCTGCTCCGCGCCGAGTACCCCGCCGCGGTCGAACCGTTGCGCGAAGCGCTGGCGCAACAGGCGGAAGGGTTCCGGCCGTTCCGCTCGGAGGCGTCCGCCTGGCTCGCCGTGGCGCTCGCCGGAGCCGGGCGGCCGGACGACGCGCAGCGGGTGCTGGAGACGGATCCGCCGGACCGGCTTGCGGTGCTGCCGGGCCTCGGGCCGTGGGCAGCCGGTGCGGTGGCCGCCGCCCGGGGCGACACCCGGTCCGCCGGCCGGTGTTTCGACGAGGCGGCGGCCGCGGCCCGGGCGGCCGGTTGCCGCAGCGTCGAGTTGCAGTACCTCACCTGGACGGCGAGGTTGCCGCCCGCCGACCATCCACCCGGGCTGGCCGCCCGGATAACCGACTGCCTGCCGGTGGTCGAGGCGGGACGGCTGGTGAGCGAGGCGCGCGGCGAACTGGCGCTGCTCCGGCGCGACCGCGCGGGCCTGCTCGACCAGGCCAACCGGCTCGCCGCGATGGGGCTGCCCCGGCGGGCGTGCCGGTTGGCCGAGGCCGCCACCCGGGTCTCGCCCGGCCGGAACCAGGACTACGCCGCGGCCGTCGCGCTGGCCGGCCGGCTCCGCACCGCGCTCGGCCTGCCCGCACCGAACCTGGCGTCGCCGACCCTCACGGCCAGGGAGAACGAGGTCGCGGCCCTGGCCGCCGCCGGCCTGCCCACCCGGGAGATCGCCACCCGGCTGGTCGTGTCGGTGCGGACCGTGGAGAGCCATCTGGCCCGGGTGTACCGGAAACTCGGCATCGGTTCCCGTCGGGAACTGCGGGCCGACTGGTTCAGTCGAGCGGTCGAGGGCGTCGGGGAGTCACCGGCCGACCCGGAGGGCTACCTGGGCTGACCCGAGGCGGCCGGCACCTCGTCCCGGTGCGTCGCCGGGGCCGGCACCACCGCCGGCTCGCCGGCGTACGCGGCGGCGTGCAGGGCGTACAGCTGCGCGTAGCGGCCGGCCTGCCCGACCAGTTCGGCGTGTGTGCCGTACTCGACGATCCGGCCCTCGTGCAGGACCACGATCAGGTCGGCGTCGCGTACCGTGCTCAGCCGGTGCGACACGACGAGCGTGATCGGGGCGGCGGCGCCCGACCGGGCCGGCGCGAGATACCTGTGCAGCAGTTCCGCCTCACTGTCCGGGTCGAGACTGGCCGCCGGCTCGTCGAGCAGCACAAGCGCCGGCGAGGTCCGCATCCGCCCCCGGGCGAGCGCGAGCTTCTGCCACTGCCCGGACGACAGGTCGGTACCGTCCGGGAAGGTCCGGCCGAGCCGGCTGTCCAGCCCGGCGGGCAGCTCGGCCACGATGCCGGTCGCGCCCGCGTCCGCCAGCGCGCTGCCCACCGCCGCCCGGTCGTCGATCGCGTCGAGCCGGCCGACCCCGACCGTCTCCCGGGCCAGCAGCTCGAACCGGCAGAAGTCCTGGAAGACGGCGGTGATCCGGCCCCGCCACACGTCCGGGTCCACCGCTGCCAGGTCCCGTCCGCCGAAGCTGATCCGCCCGGTCGACGGCGGGTAGAGCCCGGCCAGCAGCGCGACCAGGGTCGACTTGCCGGCACCGTTGTCGCCGACGACGGCGACGGTGGCGCCGGCCGGCAGCCGCAGGTCGATCGGGCCCAGCGCGGGTGCCGGCTCGCCCGGGTACCGGAAGCTGACGCCGTCGAGGACGAGGTCACCGCGCTCGGGCAGCTCCGCGCTCCGCCCGCCGGTCGCGGCGTCGTGCTGGGCAGCGGTCGGTACGTGTCTGTCGGTCGCGTCGTCGGGTTGGGCCGCGGTCGGGATGCGTCTGCCGGTCGCGCCGTCCTGCTGATGTCCGGCCAGACGCTGGTAGAGGGCGACGGTGTGCAGCGAGCGGCGCAGCCACCCGATCAGCCAGCTCAGTCCGGTGGTGGCGCCGACCAGCCGGGTACCGAGCAGCAGGACCAGCACGGCCTCGCCGGCCGAGGCGGTGCCGGCGAGGACGGACCGGGTGACGAGGTAGAGCCCGGCCACCAGCGCGACGCAGAACAGCAGCCAACCGGCGGCCACCGCCACGGCGCCCCGGGTCCGGGCCGCCTCCCGGCGTCGCGCCGAGACCGCGAAGGCCGCCCGGTGCCGGGTGGCGATCTCGCCGCCCAGCCGGTACAGCCGGACCTCGGCCGCGGCGGCCGGCTCGGTGGCCAGGGTGAGCAGGGCGGCACGCTGCCGGTCGGCCTCGGCACCGGCCACCTCGGCAGCGGCGACGGCGTTCGCCTGCCAGCGGATCGCCAGCGCCAGCGGCACGATCGCCAACGGCAGCAGGGCCAGCAGCGGACTGACGAACGCCATCAGGGTCACCGCGCCGACGAACCGGGCCAACAGGCCGGCGTTCTCCACCAACGCCGCGAACGCCCCGCCGAACTCGGTCCGGCGCTGGCGGACCAGCTCGGCGGTGTCCAGGAACTCCGGATCGTGGTAGTGGTCGAGGTGGGCGGGTCCGGAGCAGAGCCGCATCAGGCGGCGGTCGAACTCCAGTCCGACCCGCTGCTGGAGCACCTGCCGCAGGTCGGTGGCGACCGCGCTCGCCTGGTGCACGAAGACGGTGACGCCGACGAGGACCAGCCCGCCGGTCAGCGCCCCGGCGACCTGGCGGCCGGCCGCGCCGTCCACCATGGCACGCAGCCCGAGCGCCTGCGCCGCCGCGACGATGTTGAACAGTGGGATGAGTACCAGCACCGCCACCGCGCGGCGCGGATCCGCCCGGACCGCGACACCCACCACCAGGCGGGCGGCGCCCAGCCAGCTAACCACGACGGCCTCCCGCGGGGTCGGTGAAGGGCGCGGACTGCACCCGGAACATCTGGGCGTACCGGCCGTCGGCGGCCAGCAGTTCGTCGTGGCTGCCGTACTCGCCGACCCGGCCGTCCCGCAGTACGGCGATCCGCTCGGCGAGCCGGACGGTGGCGAACCGGTGTGACACCAGGATCGTGGTGATCCCGGCGGTGATCTCCAGGAACCGGGCGTAGAGCTCGTACTCCGCCTCGATGTCCAGGTGTGCGGTGGGCTCGTCCAGCACGAGGACCCGGGCACCGTGCCGCACCGCGTAGAGTGCCCGGCTCAGCGCCAGCCGCTGCCACTGCCCGCCGGACAGCTCCGTCCCGCCCTTGTAGGCGTTGCCCAGCGGTGTGTCCCAGCCGTCGGCCAGGCCCTGCTCGACGCCGAGGAAGCCGCCGAGACGGGCCGCCTCGACCACGGCCTCCTGGTCGGCCGGCGCCTCGACCGCGCCGAAGGCGATGTTGTCGCGCACCGAGAACGGGTACCGGCCGAAGTCCTGGAGCACCACTGCCAGTTGCCGGCGCCAGCTCGCCAGGTCGTGGTCGTGCAGGTCCCGACCGTCCAGCTGGATCCGGCCGGCGTCCGGCCGGTACAGCCCGGCCAGCAGCTTGGTGACGGTGCTCTTGCCGGCGCCGTTGTCGCCGACCAGCGCCAGCGAGGACCCGGCCGGGATGACGAGGTCGAGAGCGTCCAGGACCGGGCGGCGGTCGCCGGGATAACCGAAGGAGACTCCCGCGAAGCGGATCTCGCGGCGGGGTAGCCCGCTCGCGTCCGCTCCACCGCGTCTCCGGCCGTGCGCCCGCTTCTCGCGGGTCCGGTCGTCGTGCGCCCGCTTCTCGCGGGTCCGGTCGTCGTGCGCCCGCTTCTCGCGGGTCCGGTCGTCGTGCGCCCGGTCGTCGCGGGTCCGGTCGTCGTCGGGGTGGGCCGGGGTGCCGAGTGCGCTCACGGCCAGCGCCGGTGGCACCGCCGCACTGGCCAGGTGCAACCGCCGTTGCAGGTCACCGGTGAACCCGAGGGCGAACAGGCCCAGCAGCGCCTGGAGGGCGACGGTCAGCTGGCCGACCGGCGGGTCGCCGGTGCCGGCCCCGTATGCCAGTGGCACCACCACGACCAGGTGTGCCGCCAGCAGCAGTCCGCTGGCCGCCAGGTGCCGCCGACCGTCGGTGCTCATCCGGCGCATCTCCACGATGCCGTCCCACCACTGCCGGGTGAAGCGCTCGGCGAGCCACTGGTGCAGGCCGAACAGCCGTACCTCCTTGGCTGCCGGCGCGGTCACCGCGAGGTCCCGCAGGTACGCGGCGTGCCGCAGCTGGACCGTACGGGCGGTGTTGGCGGCGACGGCGCGGGCCATCTCCTTCTCCTGCCAGCGGCCGGCGACGATCCAGGCGGCACCGAGTACGACGGGCATCCACCACTGCCCGGCCCAGCCCAGCAGGATCGCGGAGGCCAACCCGGTGAGCCGGAGCGGCACCAGGGCGGCCAGCGCGTTGACGGCCTGCCCGGGAGCGTGCGCGCCGATCCCGACCCCGCGGGCCTGCTCGATCCGGTCGGCGACCCCGGGGTCGTCCAGGTGCGCGATCCCGGCCGGGCGCAGCGCGCCCTCGACGGTGCGTTGGGCCAGACTGCCGTCGACGGCGGTGGCCAGCCGCGCGGTGACCATCGCACGGATCGGCTCCAGGGCGATGTCCAGGACCAGCGCCGACGCGAGGAGGGTGAGCCCGGTCCACGCCTGCTCGGCCGCTGCCGGGCCGCCGTCGCCGGTCAGCGCCGTGACCAGCCGGCCGATCGCCAGAGGCAGCAGTACGACGCCGGCGACCTGTCCGGCGACGAGCCCGCCGAGCAGCACGGTGAGCGGGGCGTGCACGCGCGGCAGCTCGCGGACGAGCGCCAGGACGCTGCCGGGGCGGCGACTCAGGCCGGCGGGCGGTGCGGTCGACACGAGGGACACCCTCCTTGGCGAGGTAGACGGTTCCGGTCGTCCGGCGCGGGCTCGTCGGCTGCCGGGGCGGGTCGGCCGGCGGTGGCGCGGCGGTTGCCGGGCAGGGCGCGTGGTGCCGCGGTGGTCACCCCGCCGGGGTGACCACCGCCATCAGGCACGTTCCCCTTACAGGGCGTCGACCGGCGGGTAAGCGCGCATGATCCACCTCCTTGGCTGGCGACGGGCGGCGGACCGTGGCGGCCGCCACGCCAGAACGCTAGGTGTCCGGGCGCGGCGGGGAATCGGTAGCCGGTACGCAACCGCGCCGGCGCGACCACCGAGACCCGACCGGTACGCCGGTGCGACCGGCACGTCGCGGCTGCGTACCCGACCGCGGCTCTTGCGTACCCGTCGCCGATGCCGGGGACGGTCCGCCGCCCGTACGGTTCCGGCGACCGCACTGCCGACCCGTCCGGGAGACCCGTCTCATGAATGTCGACGCAGCACCGAACGTCCTCATCTGGGACGTCACCTTCGCCTGTCCACTGCGCTGCTCGCACTGCTACACCGAGTCCGGCCGGCGACGCCCGCAGAACCTCAGCCACGAGGAGATGCTCAGGGTGGCGGACGCCCTCATCACCTTCCGGCCGATCATGATCACACTGTGCGGTGGTGAGCCGCTTACCGTGCCGCGCATCGTGGAGGTGGTGGAACGGTTCGCCGCGGCCGGCGTACGGGTCTTCCTCTACACCAGCGGCTGGTCGGTGCCGGAGGAGACCGTCCGGCGGCTGGCCGGCAGTGTCAGCCGGATCGTGGTCAGCGTGGACGGTGCGACCGCCGAGGTGCACGACCGGATCCGTGGCCGGGCCGGTTCCTTCGACCGGGCGATGGCCGCGCTGGCGCTGCTGGACGCGGAGAGCGCCCGGCGGATCGCGGCGGGGGAGTCCCCGCTGCGGTTCGGCATCGACAACGTGGTGGTGCGCAGCAACTACCACCAGCTCGACGAGCTGTGCTCCTCCGTCGCGCCGCGCTTCCCACACCTGACCGACCTGGCGTTCGGTGCGGTGGTGCCGACCGGGCTGGCCAGCCGGGTCTCGTACGGCGAACACGAGATGCTCAGCGACGAGCAGGTCGCGGCCCTGGTCGACGAGGGGACCAGGCAGCGGCTCCAGCAGGCGGCCCCGCCCTCGGTCAAGGTCACCACCACGGACAACTTCGGTGTGCAGATGCACCCCGACTACATCGCCAGCCATCCCGACTTCCGCCCGCTCGAGGTCGAGCCGGACGGCGAGGTACGCGCGATGCCCATCTACGAGGGGACCGTCGGCAGCCTGTTGGCCGAGGACCCGTTCGTGCTCTGGGAACGCGCCCGGAGTCGCTGGCACGATCCCTTCGTGGTGGAGACGCTGCGCGGCATCCGGAGCAGGACGGACTGGGCCGAGGCGGTGCGCCGGATCGACTACCGGTTCGGCTCGGACGAGGTCCGGGCCCGGATCGACCGCCGCCCGGTCTTCGATCCGACCCAGGCGCCTCGCCAGCTCGCGCTGCGCTCGGTCGGCGGCGGGGCACGGCGCTGAGCTCGAACGGTGCACGGCGCTGAGCCGGGGACCCGCACCCGGCGCCGAACCGAACCCCGGGGACGGCGGGCTACAACTGGGTGTCGTCCAGGAAGCGTAGAACTGCGGTGACCCGCCGGTCCGCCCGGTCGTCGGGCGGCAGGTCCAGCTTGGCGAAGATGCTGCGGATGTGCTTGTGTACGGCGCCCTCGGTGACGAACAGCCGCTCGGCGATGGCGCCGTTGCCCAACCCTTCGGCCATCAGCGCGAGCACGTCGCGTTCCCGGGGGCTCAGCCGGCTCAGCGTGCTGTCGGGCCGGCTGCGCGACAGCAGTTGGCCGACCACCTCGGGATCGAAGGCGGTGCCGCCCCCGGCGACCCGGTGCAGCGCGGAGAGGAATTCCTCGACCCGGCCGACACGTTCCTTCAGCAGGTAACCGAGCCGTTCGGTGCCGCCGGCGAGCAGTTCGGTCGCGAAGGTCTGCTCGACGTACGCGGACAGCACCAGCACGGCGAGGCCCGGCTGGCGGCGCCGGGCCTCGACCGCGGCGACGATCCCCTCGTCGGTGTGCGTCGGCGGCATCCGGACGTCGACGATTGCCACGTCCGGGGTGTACGCGTCCACGGCCGCGAGGAACGCGCCCGGTGTGTCGGTGGTGGCCACGACGTCGAGCGACTCGGCCCGCAACAGCAGCGCCAGCCCCTCGCGCAGCAGCGCGTCGTCCTCGGCGATCACGATCCGCACGGCAGTTCGACCTCCATCGTCGTCGGCCCGCCGGACGGGCTGGTCAGCCGGAACCGGCCGTCGTACGCCTCGACCCGCCGGCGGATGCCGGCGAGCCCGGAACCGTCGCGCTCCTCGGCGCCGCCGTGGCCGTCGTCGGCGACGCGCAGCAGCAGCCGGTCGCCGGCCCGGCGCACGTCGACGGTGGCGGCGGTCGCCCCGCTGTGCCGGGTCACGTTGGTCAGCGCCTCGGCCACCGCGAAGTAGGCGGTGGCCTCGACCGAGGCGGCACACCGACCGGGCAGGTCGACGTCGACCCGGCAGGGCACGCCGCAGTTGGCGGCGAGTCCACCGAGCGCACCGGCGAGCCCCCGGTCGGCGAGTACCGGCGGGAGGATGCCGCGTACGACGCCGCGCAGTTCGGCAAGTGCCTGCTCGGCGGCGTCCTGGGCCCGGGCCAGCACGTCGTCGGCGAGCACCGGGTCCCGGGCCAGTGCCCGCCGGGCGGCGCCGAGCAGGACGGTGACCGCGACCAGCCGGTTCTGGGTGCCGTCGTGCAGCGAACGTTCGATCCGGCGCAGCTCGACCGCGTGGGCGTCCAGCGCCGCCGCCCGGGTGGCGGTCAGCTCCGCAACCCGCAGCGACAGGTCCGTGCCGGGGGACGGCGCGAGCAGGCGCCGTCCGGGCCACGCCTGTAGCCGCGCCATCCCCGGCCCGAGCCCGACGACGACGGTGAGCCAGCCGATCCCCGTCAACCCGACGGCCAGCGCGTCGGCCAGCCCGTCGATCCGCCAGTACACCGGGCCGGGACCGCCGGCCTCGGGCGGCAGCAGCCAGAACCACAACGGGAAGGTCAGGCTCTGCACCGCGTAGAGGGGCAGGCCGAGACCGACCAGGCCGATGACGAAACCGCCTGTGGCGTGGATCGCCAGCCAGCCGGCCTCCCGCCGCACGGCGGGGTCGCGCAGGGCGGCGCGTGTCGCGGCCGGCACCGGCGCCGGACCGATGATCTCCGGGCCCCACCGGGACAGCCGGGCCCGTTCCCGGTCGGCGACCGCCCGCACCGCGCGCAGCGCCGACGGCACCAGCAGCAACCCGACACCGCTGAGGCAGGCCAGCGCGACCGCCAGCAGGTAGCTCAGCCCGGCCAGCGCCAGCAGCGCGGTGCCCAGCCCGCCCACCAGGTGCTCCAGGGCGTCGACGGCGAGACGCGCCCGGTCCCGCAGGTAGCCCCGCCCGGAGTCCGCGCGCCCGCCGGCCGAACCGTGGGTCGTCATTCCACCTCCCGGCCAGACCCTAGGCCACCGGGCAGCGGGTCGGCGAGGACGCGGGCCGAGAAGTACAGCCTGCTGTACCCCGGTCGGCGTGCTGGTGGGATCGTCGCCCGGCGCGGGCGTTCCTAGCGTTTGTCACATGAACTCGACGACACCGCAAGGAGTGGTCATGTCCGACCCCTACGACGTCCCGGCCGCGCCCCGCCCAGCCCCGCCGGCACCGGCAACCGGTCTTCCGGTACCCGGAAATGATCTTCGGGTCTCCGGAGCCGACCCTTCGGCAGTCGGAACCGGGTCTCCGGCGGCCCGTGCCGGCTTGCCGGCCCATCGGGCGGCGGGTCGGGGGGTGCTGCGTCCGCTGCTGTGGGCGCTGCTGATCCTCAGCGCCTCCGCCAACGGGATCACCTCGATGAGCGACCTGTCGCCGCTGGTCGGCGTCGGATTCGGTCTCGGCACCCTCGGCTGTGCCGCCGCCTTGATCCTGCACCACTACCGGCACCGCCGCCCGGCCGACACGACCGGCTGAATCCGGCACCCGGCCGCTTCGGCGGACATCGGCGGGTCGGCGGACGGCGGCCGTGTCGGCGTACGGCGGCCGTGTCGCGGACGGCGCGCAACCGCCGGGTCTTCGGCTACTCCGGTGACGGCGTCGACGGGGTGCTGGGTGCGCTGCGCCGGGCCGGTACACCGTTCGTGCAGGCCCGGCACGAGGAGGCGGCGGCGTTCATGGCCGTCGGGCACGCGAAGTACACCGGCGGGATCGGGGTGTGCCTGTCGACGCAGGGCCCCGGGGCGGTGCACCTGCTCAACGGCCTCTACGACGCGAAACTGGACTCCAAGCCGGTGGTGGCGATCGTCGGCCAGCAGATGTCGACGGTACTGGGCAGCGCCTACCGGCAGGAGATCGACCTGGTACGGCTCTTCGGCGACGTCTGCGCCCAAGTTCGTGCAGGCGGCGTACACCCCGCAGATGAACGGGCTCAACGAGCTGATCACCGTCGCCGCCCGCTGGCGGGACCGGGCGGATCCCCGGTTCGTGGTGCTGGTGCTCAACAACCGCGACCTGGCGGACCGCCCGACGGTGATCGACGTGTCCCATGGGTCAGGACGCGCGCCCGGATCGCCTTTGCCATCCTCGCACCACCGGACGGATGGGCGGTTTCCGCCAAACGACCGGAGGCGCCATGTCGATCGAGAACCGTACGACCACGCCCGAGAACCGTACGACCACGCCCGGAAGCGGCGCGACCGGTGCCGCGGGCGACCTGCCCGGTGCGCCGATAATGTCACTCGACCTGGTCCGGGCGGGCACGACCACTGTGGTCACTGCCTCGGGCGAGGTCGACATGAGCAGTGCCGGCAGTCTCGTGGACCTGATCGGGCGGGTGGCGGACAGCCGGCCCGACCGGGTGGTCCTCGAACTGTCCGGGGTCACCTTCTTCTCCGCCCACGGGATCACCGCACTGCTGCGGGTGCGGGACATCGTCCGCGAGGGGCACGGCGAACTCTTCCTCCGCGACATCTCACCGTCCGTGACGCATGTCCTGGCTCTCACCGGAATGCTGTCCGAGTGGGAGCCGGGGCGGCCGCCGTGTGCGGTCGGACGTGACCTGCGCCCTCGTCCGGCGACCGCCGTCACCAGCTGGCGCACCGGCAACCGGAGGAGTCCCGGCAACCGCAGGAGCGCCGGCAACCGGCGGGCCGGCAGCGACGACCGGGTCCGGGGGTAGGGCCCACGAATTCCCGGGGCCGACCGTTGCCGCTGGCACCTGCCCGGTCGGTCCTCGCCGTGCTGCCGTCCGCGCGTACCCGTCGGTCTCTCGCGCTGTTGCCGTGCGCGCCCGCCCGGTCAGTCCTCGCCCTGTTGCCGTTCGCGCCAGTCGCGTACCGCGTCGCGCATGCGGTCGAAGATCGCCAGGGGCGGACCGGCCAGCAGATTCGCCTGGGCTGACTCGCCGGTGTGCGGGTGCGGCCGGGTCGGTGCCATCGCCTCGGCCGCGCGCAGCGCACCGGCCATCCGGCCGAGCTGGGCCGCGGAGAGGCTGCGGCGCAGCGACGGGAACTCCTCGGTCTCCTCCCGGGTGGCGTGCGCGGACACCGCCTCGGCGAACGTCGCCAACCGCCGGTCGAAGTCGGGGTGGTCGACGCCGAGGTCGTAGAGGGCGGCCAGTTCGTGCTTGGCCCCGTCCTCCTCGTGGCGGAGCTGCCCGGTCACCGAGTCGCCCCGATCGATCCGGCGCCGCGCGGTCGGGTGTACCACGATCTCCTCCGCGCTCTCGTGTACGGCGAGCAACCGGACCAGCTCCTCGAACAGCTCCCGCTTCTGCGCACCCTCGGCCCGGCCGAGCTGGCCGAACAGCGTCTTGATCTGTCGGTGCTGCTCGGTCAGCAGGTCCAGAACATCCTGCTTCACGCCTGCTGTCACGTTTCCGTCCTCCTCCGGTCGGTGTCGTCAGCGCTGGTTTCCCGCCACCGCGCGGTCCATGTGCTCACCCGGTCCGCCCGGCGTCCCGGTTGCCGGGCTCGCCCTCCCGTTCAGCCGAGCAGCGCCAGCAGTGCCAGGCCGACCAGGATGGCCGGAATCGTGGTGATCACGGTTGCCGTCGCGGCGGCGCGGCGGCGCAGTGCCGCGAGTGGGATCAGGGCATCCCCGTCCTGACTGATGGCGTTGGCCACGAGTGTCGTCATGGGCAGGCCGCCGCTGACGAAGATGCCGGTGAAGACGATCTGGACGGCGCAGCCCGGGACGAGACCGATCAGCGCTCCGACGAGTACTCCGGCCACTCCGGCGAAGGCGAGTTGGGAGCCGTCGAATCCGGTGACGGTGCTGAGAACCTGCCAGCCGAGATAGGCGAACGCGACCCAGACGGTGATGAACGAGGCCTCGTGTGCGCTGTGCCGCATCGCCTCCCGCCGGCTCGCCGGGGTGGCGGTGCTGACCGTGTCGTCGGCGAAGCGGCCCCGTCCGGCGGCGAAGACGAGCAGCGCGACAAGCGTTCCGGCGCAGCCGAGAGCGAGATAGGGATCGACTCCGCCGAGCGCGGTGGTCAGCCGTCGTGGGTCGACGGCGTGGAAGACGACCGGTACCGACAGCAGGAATGCCGGCGTGGTGAGCCCCCAGAACACCAGGGACATCCGGGCCGGACGCCCGGGCAGCACCGTCGCGCCCAGGGTCGCCGGGGCCGTGGCCGGGGATGACGGCGTCCGGGAGAGCGAGCCAGGGGATGCCGGCGCGGACGCCGGATGGCTGGCCACGGTGCTGGCCCGGCCGCCCGCGCCGGACTGCGCCGGGGCCCGGTTGCCGGCACCGGCGAGGGCGGCCCTACCCGGCACCGTCGCGCCCGCCGGCTGGCTCGGGTCGTACCCCGGCCGGCTCGGGTCGAACGCCGCGGGGACACGGCCGCTCCGGCGCCAGGGCAACCTCGGTAGCCGGCTCCGCACGGCGCTGGCCGGATCGATGCCGAGCAGGTCGACGGCGTAGCCGGTGGCCAGTCCCACGGCGAAGAGCAGCGCGTGGATCCTGAGGGCGAACTCGGGGTTCGCGGCGATGACCACCCAGGACGAGTCGCCCATTGTCGAGGCGAGGGCGGCCACGACGGTACCGAAGGAGACCTTGCCGCGCGCGTAGAGCGGCATCAGGATGATGGCGCCGCCGCAGCCGGGACTGACCCCGAGCAGCGCGCCTACCAGCGGGCCGAGTCGGGGACGGCGGGTGAGCTGGTCGGTGACCCGGTCGCCGTACCGCCAGCGCAGCCAGCCGAAGAGCGCGACCATTACCGCGACGTAGACGCCGACCTGCATGAACGCGTCCGCCAACGGGCGGACCAGTAGTTCGGTCATCACAATGGCCTTCCGGGCGGGCCACGCCGGTCCGCCGTCGTGCTGACGGACCGGCGCGGCGGGACGGGACGGGATCCGCTTCCGGCCCGTCAGGTTCCGGCCGGCGGCGGTGTTCCGTGCAGGCGCGGGTCGCCCGGCGGCAGTACCGGAGCCGGCGCGTGCGCCGTCGGCGCCGCCTGGTAGCTGAACTCGCCCTTGCCGTCCGGGCTCGGACCGGCGGCCCACCGTCCCTCGGCCGCCTCCTCACCGGCGGAGAAGTCGATGTACTGGTAGGCGAACCGGTTCTCCTGCTCGGCGTCGGGGAACGCCTCCGGGACCGGCATCTCCTCCAGGCCGTCCTCCTTGAGCTGCTCGATCGCGGCGAGCCACATGTTCTGGTGCATGGTGTCCCGGGCCAGCAGGAACCGCAGCATCTGCTTGACTCCCGGGTCGTCGGTCATGTGGAACAGCCGGGCGACCTGGAGTCGGCCCTGCGACTCGGCGGTGACGTTGAGGTGAAAATCGGCCAGCAGGTTGCCGCTGGCGGTGATGTAGCTGCCGTTCCAGGGCACCCCGGCGCTGTCCACCGGCAGCGGACCGCCGCCGGAGTGGATGAAGTGTGCCGGGTTCGACCCGGCGTAGATGGCTGTCAGCATCGGGTTGTCCTCGGCGGCCGCCTCCTGCAGGGACAGCGGGGCGCTGTCCAACAGGCGGGCGATCATGGTGCAGATCATCTCGACGTGCCCCATCTCCTCGGTGCCGACGTCGAGCAGCAGATCCTTGTACTTGCCGGGCAGCCGGCAGCTCCAGCCCTGGTAGAGGTACTGGGTGGCGACCGTCATCTCGCCCCACTTGCCGCCGAGCACCTCCTGTAGGCGCCGGGCGAAGGCGGCGTCCGGAGCGTCCGGCTTGGCCTCGAACTGCAGGTCCTTCACATGACTGAACACGGTGTCCTCCTGCTGGAAGTGACTACCGTGCGTGGCTACCCGCCGGGCTGGCCCGACGGGGTCAGCCGGCGGCCCCGGCGGGCCGACCAGCGACCCCGAAGGGCGTGCCGGCGGCGGAGCCTGCGGCCGCGCCGGGGATGGTGCCTGCGGCGGTATCGGGGATGGTGCCTGCGGCGGTATCGGCAGCGGCGCCTGCGGCGGAGCGGCGGCGCCGGGTCGCGGGCAGGTCCACCCGTACCGCGAGGCCACGGGTGGTGCGTAGCGCGGTGATCGTGCCGCCCTCGGCGGCGACCAGTTGCCGCACGATCCAGAGGCCGAGCCCGGAGAGTCCGGGTGGCGGCGCCGACCGGTGGAGCGCGGCCAGCACGGCGCGGCAGGACCGGCCCTCGTCGGCCACGACCAGGACCAGCCGCCCGGCGCACACCGAGGCCGAGACCCGCACCCGCCCGTCGGCGGGGCCGTGCCGCAGGGCGTTGTCCACCAGGTTCACCAGGATCTGGCGGACCCGGTGCGCCGGGACCAGCCGGTCGCCGGCACCGTGGGACAGCCGGACCGTCAACCGGTGCGGTGTCCCGGCCGCGAGCGCCACCGGCAGGACCTGGCTCAGCGGTACCGGCCGGTCGACCGGCTCGGCCAGGCTCTGCAGTACCGACGTCGTCCGCCGCCACAGGCAGGCCAGGTGCGCCACCTGCTCCTGGGCGAGTTCGGCCACCTCCCGGCGCTCGTCCGCGCTCAGTCGCGCCGGCTCCTCGGCGAGGGCCCGGGTGAGCGCGCGCAACGACTCGATCGGCGAGCGCAGTTCGTGGCAGAACGTCCGCAGCAGCAGCGGCGGACCGGCGGGCGCGGCCGGACCGGGAACTGCGGCCGTCCGGCCCGAACCAACCAGCTCCGCCAGCCGACCTCCGGCGGCCGGCTGCCCCGGGTACCTGCCCCCGCCGGTGACCAGCTGGGACAGGCGGGCGGCGAGTAACCTACCGGTGACCAGCTGGGACAGGCGGGCGGTGAGTAGCCTGCCGAGACGGCGCAGCGAAGGACCGGGTGCCGGGACCTCGGGCAGCCGCCGGCGGCGGATCGTCCGGATAGCGGCCCGGCGTGCGGTCTCCGACTTCCAGGGCATGAACGGGTCCGAATCGGGAAACGCCGCCGCGTGTCCGGATCCGCCACCCTGCGCCTGGTACTTGTCGATGACCATCCTCTCTTCGTCCGCGGCCTCGAACTCCTGCTGCCCGCCAGCACCCAGGGGCGGGCCCGGGTGGTCGGTTCGACCGGTGACGCCTCCGCCGCCGCCAGCACCGTGCGGCAGTGCGTGCCCGACCTGGCCCTGGTCGACCTGCACATGCCGGCACCGGGCGGGATCCGGGCCATCTCCGCCATCCGGCGTACCGCGCCGAGGGTGCGGATCGTCGCGATCTCCGGCCTCGACGAGACCGGCCTCATGGTGCAGGCGCTGCGGGCCGGTGCCGAGGGCTACCTGCCCAAGAGCAGCGAGCCCGAGGAGTTGCTGCCACCGCTGTTGGCGATCCTGGACGGCTGGGCGGTGCTGCCCACCGGCCTGCTCGCCGCCCTGCTCCGCCCGGTGCACACCGGCCTGCCGGCGACGGCCGTACTCGACGACGAGGAACGCCGTCTTCTGCAGCTTATTGCCAAGGGTTGCCGGACGGTGGAAATCGCCGAAGAGCTGAACTTCTCCGAACGTACGGTGAAGCGGCTGACCGCCGCGCTGCTGCGCAAGCTGCGCGTCTCCAGCCGGACGGAGGCCGCTGCCGTGGCCGGCAACGCCGGCCTGTTGTGAGTTCCGGCCCGGTCGGTCCACCGGCCGGAGGACTTCACCGAGGTGCTGCCGCCGGGCTTGGGCGCCGGCCGCCACGGACCGGGCGGCACGCCTCCGGCCGGGACGGTCGCGAAGTGGTCGGCGCGGTCCGACATCGGCACCCTCGCCGGTCGCCGCCTGCCGGACTGTGACGACGGCTGGCATTGCCGGCCGGAAGGGAAGGAAATATCGAAACTGGAGGTTTGTGGGGCGGATCCGGGGTACGGGCCGGCGCGACACACCGACCCAGGACGAGGTGGCCATGACCTTCAACCCACTCACCCAGCGGGGCATCGCGCTCGACGACCAGCTACGCAACTGGCGGGAACTCGACGTCGAGCCGCTCGACCCGGACGACGTCGACCCGTACACCCGGTGCCGGGTGATCGTGATGAACGGCATCGAGGTGGAGGCGGTGCTCTTCAACCATCACCTGGCGCGCACCTGTCCGGACCCGGAGGTGAAGCGGCAGCTCGCCTACATCCGGTACATCGAGGCGCAGCAGCAGAAGGTGGTCAACTGGCTGCTGCCGCCGATCGCCAGCACCCTGGAGACCACCATCGCGTACGAGCAGGTGGCGGTCGACCTGACGGCCTGGATCGCCCGGATGGAACCGGACCCGTACCTGACCCAGGCGTACGAGTTCGGCGTGCTGGAGGACTTCGACCACCTGTACCGGTACGCCAACCTCTTCGAGATGGTGGAGCGGCGCAGGGCGGAGAAGGTGGTCGACGGGCTGACCGAGGTGATGCCCGGCCGGCCGACGAAGTTCCACCACCGGCATCCGTACGACAACGTCCGCGACCCGTACGACCGCGAGAAGGTGCACCCGCTGTCGAAACTGCACGCCCTGACGGTCATGTCGGCGGAGCAGCAGACGATGAACTTCTACATGAACGTCGGCCCGCAGTACATGGAGCCGATCGCCCGCCAGCTCTACCTCGAGATCGGCATGATCGAGCAGGAGCACGTCACCCACTACGAGTCCCTGGTGGACCCGGGCGAGACCTGGTGGGAACGCCTGGTCAACCACGAGTACAACGAGGTGTACCTCTACCACTCCTTCATGACCCAGGAGCCGGACCCGAGGGTGAAGGCGATCTGGGAGCTGCACCTGAACATGGAGCTGGAGCAGTTGCGGGTCGCCTGCGACCTGATGCGGCGCTTCGACGGGCGGGAGCCCGAGGAGGTGGTCGCCGCCGAGTTACCGGTGCCGGTGACGTTCGAGCCGAACAAGGAGTACCTGCGGCACCTGCTCGGCACCCAGATCGACCTGACCACCCTTGGCGCGGGGTACGTCCGGGACGCGCACGAGCGGTTCGAGAAGCTCCAGGAGCAGATCCACGGTGGTGCGGAACCGGCCAGCGAGCGGGTGGTCGAGATGCACCGGGAGCGGTTCGGTGGCGAGTACCGGATCGAGACCGAGGGCCCGCACCCGGTCGAGTCGCTGCGCCAGCCGGCCGGGGACGACCGGTGAGCGCCGGTGCCGGTGCCGACCCGGCCGCCGAACCCGACGTGGTCGACCTGCTGCTCGCCCAGCATGCCCGGATCGAGGAGCTGTTCCGGGCCGTCCGCTCCGCGGACGGCGCGCCGAGGCGGGAGAGCTGGCAGGAGCTGGTCGAACTGCTGGCCGTGCACGAGACCGCCGAGGAGGAGATCGTGCACCCGCTGGCCCGGACCAGCATCGACAGTGGTCAGGCGGTCGTCGACGCCCGGCTGGCCGAGGAGCGGGAGGCCAAGGAACTGCTCAGGGAACTCGTCGAGGCGGGTACCGACGCCCCGGACTTCGCCCCCAGGCTGGACCGGCTCCGGAAGGTGGTCCTCGAGCACGCCACCCGGGAGGAGCGGTACGAGTTCCCGCAACTGCGGGCGGCCCATTCCGCGCAGCGGCTGGCCGTCCTCGCCGGGGCGGTCCGGGCCGCCGAGGCGGTGGCGCCCACCAGGCCGCATCCGGGGATCGAGTCGGCGACGGCCAACCTGCTCCTCGGTCCGCCGACCGCTGTGGTCGACCGGGTGCGCACGGCGATCCAGGCAGCGCTGCGGGACTGAGTCGAGTGGGAACAGAGCGGAAGAACGTCAATATCGGGAGGTGCGACATGGTAAGCAGGTCCACGACGGACACCGCCGGTAGGGCCGACCGCAGCACGCCGGGCCGTACGGCGGCGGTCGTGGTCAGTGTGGTGTTCCTACTGGTCGGGGTGGCAGGTTTCATCCCCGGCCTGACCACCGGCCTCGACGGAATGAGGTTCGCCGGGCACACCTCCGACGCCGAGCTGCTCGGCGTCTTCCAGGTGTCGGTGCTGCACAACATCGTGCACCTGCTCTTCGGTGCGCTGGGTCTGGTCCTGGCCCGCAGCGTGGCCGGGGCGCGCAACTTCCTCGTCGGCGGCGGTGCCGTCTACCTGGTGCTCTGGCTGTACGGGCTGGTGATCAGCCACGACAGCCCGGCGAACTTCGTCCCGCTCAACGCCGCCGACGACTGGCTGCACCTCGGCCTCGGGCTCGGCATGATCGGGCTCGGCCTGCTCACCGGAAGGCGGCGCTGAGCACCTTGCCTCGCCGTGCCGGGCGGCCTCGACCGGTCCGGCCGGCAGCGACGAGCGGACGTCGCCCCGGTGCGGCCGGCCCCGTGCGGGCCGGCCGCACCGGCGTCTGCGACTAGCCGCCGTCGACGCCGAGTGCCGCCCACACCACCTTGCCGCCCGCGACGGGAATGCTGCCCCACCGGCGGGCGATCGTGTCGACGAGCAGCAGACCCCGCCCGATCTGCGCGGCCGAGACCGGAACGGCTGCCAGCCTCGGCTCGACCGCGCTGCCGTCACGTACCCCGATCATCAGCTCGGAGCGCATCGAGACACGCAGCTCGACAAGCGTGCCGGCGTGCGCCACCGCATTTCCGACGAGTTCCGACGCGACCAGGCTGGCCGGCCCCACCAGTTCCGCCGGGCCCCACCGCAGGCACGCCTCGGTGACCATGTCCCGGGCTCGCCGGGCGGCACCCCGGGCCGGCAGCAGCAGCTCGCTGACCGTCTGACGCGGTGCCGCCACCCCCGCCGCCAGGGCCCGGTCGATCGAGTGGAAGACCTCTGGTCCGCCGGACGGGTCGCTGGCCAGTAGTGCCGACGTGGCGGTGTCCGTGCCGCAGAATCTCAGTGGGGTTCCCGGCCACACGGTCGCCTGCCGCGCCACGGCGACGAAGACGTCGAAGGACGCCGGCTGCCCGACGGTCAGCGCGGTCAGGTCGACCACCAGGGCGGCCGGCTGCTCCGCCAGACAGCCGAGCAGGTCGTGCCGGACGGCGGCGACCGAGGCCGAGTCGAGGTGCCCGAAGAGGCGGACGACCAACTGGTCGTCGACCTGCTCGGTCTCCGACCGTACCGGGTCGTCCATCGGTCGATTATCCCGCTGATCACGGCCCGGCACCCGGCCGGGTCCCGGCGCCGGGCAAGGGCGGCATCAGCGCCCGCTGCCGGCTCCCACATCCGGCCGTGCAGAGCTCACACGCGGCACCCGAGCGGACCGGCACGCCGCCGGGTACTCTTGGCTCGGGTCAAGACAGGCGCCCACTCATCTCGTCGTGCCGCCTCAGGCGGCAGGCGAGCGTCCCTGCCGGAAAACCGGAGGCGCCATGTCGATCGAACAGCGACCAGTCAGCTCTGCGTCCGATCCTGGTTACGCTCCGCCAGGTGCGACCGGCGCGCCGAGTTCGTCCGAACGAGACGGAAAGCCGGGTCCGCTCGGACGCGGCGACGAGTCGAGTTCGCCTGGGCCAGGCGGAAGGCCGGGTTGGTCCGGACCAGCCGGGAACGGGACGGCGGCGGCCGGCACGGACACCGTACCGGCCGGTGCCGCCGCGGACTCCGGACCCGACGGCGTCCCGGCACTGCGCATCGCCGTGGCCCCCGACCGGAACGGGGTCCTCCGCATGCGACTGGTCGGTGACCTCGACATGGACACCGCCGAGTTGCTGCGTCGGACGGTCGACCGGACGCTCGGACACCCGTTCGGCACGTTGGTGGTGGACCTGTCGCAGCTGGATTTCTGCGATTCGTCCGGGATCCGAACCCTGCTGTTCGGAGTCGCCGACGCCGAGCGGCTCGGCCGCCGGCTGGTGGTGGTGAACCCCCGGCCGTTCGTCCGCCGGGTGTTGGAGCTCACCGGTGTGACGGCCCTGCTCGGGCTCGCCGCCGACACCCACTGAATCCGCTGGAAGCCCGCCCGGGGCCACCCGCGCCGTGCCGAAGACCCCCACACGGCGGTGGGCTGGCCACACCTGGGGCGGTGCGCGAGGCGTCCCGTGGCCGTCACGGGACCGTGACCAGGCCACAGTCGTGGCCGCCAGGAGGCCGAGAATGGTAGTGCAGTCCTTCGCCAGGTCGGGTGCCGGTTCGGCGCGCCAGTCCGAGGACCGGAGCCGGCTCGACGCGGCCGCCCTGCGGTACGCCGACATCGTCGCGCACGGCTCGCCGGCGCAGCGCTCGGCGGCGTCCGAGGAACTGGTCCGCCAGGCGTTGCCGTTCGTGCACGGTCTGGCCCGGATGTACCGGCAGCGGGGCGAGCCGCTTGAGGACCTGCAACAGTCCGCGAGTCTGGGGCTGATGCTGGCGATCGGACGGTTCGACCCGGCGCGGGGGCCGTTCAGCGCGTACGTCGCCGCCACCGTGGTGGGCGAGTTGAAGCGGCACTTCCGGGACCGGACCTGGGGTGTGCACGTGCCCCGTCAGCTACAGGAACTCTCCCAGGAGGCCCGCAGGGGCACGGCCGCGCTGACCCAGCGGCTGGCTCGGGCACCGACCGAGGCGGAACTGGCCCGGGAGGTCGGGGTCCCGGTCGGGGACATCCGGCTGGTCCGCCGCTCGAACCTCGGATACCGTCCCGCGTCGCTGGACGCGCCGCTGCGCAGCGGCGACGACACCGGTGGCACGCTGGCCGAGCAGCTCGGCGAGTCGGACGGCGCCCTGGACGCCGTCGACGAGCGGGTCACCGTGCGCCGGCTGCTCGCCCGGCTGCCGAGGCGGGAACGGCAGATCGTCAACCTGCGCTTCTACGGGAACAAGACGCAGGCGGAGATCGCGCAACGCTTCGGTATCTCCCAGATGCACGTCTCCCGGCTGCTGTCCCGGACGCTGGCCTGGCTGCGGGTGGCGATGCTCACCGACGAGACGCCCGCCTGGCGCGGTCAGCAGCCGGACGGCTGGCCGCCGTCGCTGTGGCTGCGCAGGCAGGTCCGGAAGGACGTCGTCCGGATCCGGGTCGACGGCGAGGTGGATGTCGACACCGCCGGCCAGCTCCGGTACGCGCTGCTGGAGACGGTCGAGGGGAGCGGGACGGGCGGCATCGAGGTCGACCTCGGCGGAGTACCGCTTGTCGACGCCGCCGGGGTGGCCGCGCTGCTCGCCGGCTACGAGGCCAGCCGGGCCGCCGGCCGGCCGTACCGGATAACCGGGGCATCCGCGCTGGTGGTCCGGGTCCTCCAGGCCTGCGGGCTGTCGCCGCTGCTGGCCGGTTGACCCATCCGGCCGGGCGGCCGGCCCCGCCGGAGGACCCGCTGTCCCGGCCGGCGGGCGGGGACCTGCCCGAGCCGGTTTGTCCATCAACTCGGCGGGTAGGGCGGATCGCGGCGGGCAGGACCCGCCGGGCGTTCAGGTGGGTGATCGGGTGCGGGCCGGACGAGGATCGGGCTCGGTGCCGTGGAAGGAGTGTCATGGCTCGCAAGGTCGGCGGATGGCTGGTGTTGGCGGCGGCGGTCGGCGCGGGCGCAACCCTGCTCGCCCGGCGGCGCAGGGAGTCGCCGCCGGTGCGCCGGAACGGCGGTTACCGGACGCTGCGCGCGGTCACCGTGGACCGGTCGCCGGAGTCGATCCTCCAGGCGTGCCGGGATCCGGAACGCCTTCCGACGATGCTCGATTGTCCGGTCGCGATCGAGGAACGTCACGGCGGGCGGCACTTGACGCTCCGTGATCCGGGCGGGGCGGCCGGCTGGACCGTCGAGGTGGAGGCGGAGTCCGGGACCGGCCCGTTCACCTGGCGGATCACGGAGGGGCCGACGGCGCACGAGGGGCGGCTCGAACTGGCGTCCGCGCCCGGCGGTCGGGGCACCGAGCTGCGGGTGGAGCTGCGTTATCCGGACAGCCGGCTCGGACACCGCGTGGCGGTACTCCGCGGCAGCGACCCCGACCAGGTGCTCCGTACGCTGCTGCGCCGGGCCAAGTCCGTGATCGAGGCCGGCGAGGTGGTCTCCACCATGTCCGAACCGTCGGGCCGGGAGGGCGTCGCGGAGCGGACCACCCGGGCCGTCCGGGAGAAGCTGTCGACGGGAGGACGGCCGTGAAGGCGCTGTGCTGGGAGGGTGTCGGGAAACTGGGCGTGCAGGAGGTGCCGGACCCGACCGTCCAGGGTCCGGGGGACGTGATCGTCCGGGTGCGGGCGAGCAGCGTCTGCGGTTCCGACCTGCACCTGATCAACGGCTACCTGCCGGCGATGCGGGAGGGCGACATCCTCGGCCACGAGTTCATGGGCGAGGTCGTCGAGGTCGGGCCGGGGGTCGACAGGCACAAGGTCGGTGACCGGGTGGTCGTCGGTTCGGTACTGGCCTGCGGCGGCTGCTGGTACTGCCGCACCGGCCAGTACTCGCTCTGCGACAACTCCAATCCGCAGCCGAACTTCACCGAGACCCTGTGGGGACACGCGCCGGCCGGAATCATCGGCTACTCGCACGCCGCGGGCGGGTTCGCCGGCAGCCACGCCGAGTACGTCCGGGTGCCCTTCGCCGACGTCGGTGCCTTCCCGGTTCCCGAGGGGGTTCCGGACGACGCCGTGGTCTTCGCCTCCGACGCCATGCCCACCGGCTGGATGGCCGCCGACTTCTGCGACCTGCGTGGCGGCGAGGTGGTCGCGGTCTGGGGCGCCGGTGGGGTGGGCCAGATGGCGGCCCGCTCCGCCCAGCTGCTCGGTGCCGAACGGGTGGTCGTGATCGACCGGTTGCCCGATCGGCTCCGGGTCGCCGCCGACCGGCTCGGCGTGGAGACCATCGACTACAGCCAGGTCGACGTGCTCGCGGCGCTGCGGGAGATGACTGGCGGCCGGGGACCGGACGCCTGCGTCGAGGCGGTCGGAATGGAGGCCCACGACGTCGGCCCGACCTACGCCTACGACCGGGTCAAGCAGGCCGTACGCCTACAGACCGACCGGCCCACGGCGGTACGGCAGGCGATCATGGCCTGTCGCAAGGGCGGCACGGTGAGCATCGTCGGCGTCTTCGGCGGCTTCGTGGACAAGTTCCCGCTCGGTGCCGCGATGAACAAGGCACTCGTGCTGCGGATGGGTCAGATGCACGCCCAGCGGTACATCCCGATGCTGTTGCGGCGGCTGGCCGACGGCGAGATCGATCCCGGCTACCTCAGCACGCATCCGCTGCCGCTCTCCGAGGGCGTGCGCGGCTACGAGATGTTCGAGAAGAAGCAGGACGGCTGCCTGCGCGCGGTGCTGCACCCGGCGGCCTGACGGCCCGGCCGGGGATGGGACTCAGCTCGGCGGCCGGAAGCCGACGGGTGGTTCGGGGGGTTCGCCGGTGACCCTGACGATGATGCCGGCGGCGACGTCGCGCAACTTCTGGTTGCGGTGCTGTGACGCCTGCCGGAGCAGCTTGAAGGCGGCACTCGCGGTGCAACGCTGCTGCGCCATCACGATGCCGACGGCGTGGTCGATTACGCTCCGCGAGGCGATGGCCTCGGTGAGCTGCCGCTCGACCTGGGCCTGCTGGACCTGGCGGAGCATCAGGCCCAGTGCCGCCGCGCACTGCGCGCCGAACGCCTCGGCGTACCTACGGGCCGTCGGGGTGAACCCGAACGGCTGACCGGAGTAGAGGTTGAGCGCCGCCAGGCAGCGGTCGTCGACCATCAGCGGGATGGAGAGCGAACTGACCACCCCGTGCGCGATCGCGTGGGTCCGGTAGCTGCCCCACCGGTCGTCCTCGGTCAGGTCGTCGACCTGTAGCAGGATCCCGCCGCGCAGGCTGTCCAGGCAGGGACCCTGGTCGGTGCCGTACTGGATCTCGTCGATCTGGGCGGCGAGCGGGTCGCTGGCGGCCACCGTGATCGGCTGGCCGTCCCGGCGCAGGGTTATCCCGCAGGCGACGGCCGGTGTCACCACCCGGGCGCAGAGGACCACCACCGTGTCCAGGAACGCGTTCAGGTCCGGTGCGTCGGACAGCAGGGTCAGCAGCCGGGTGGTCGCCTCGGCCAGTTCGAGATCGGATTCGTCGGGCATCGCTGCCGGCTTTCCGTCGGGCGCCGCTTCCATCGGTCCAGCTTTCCGTCGGCCGCGTTTCCATCGGTCCGGCGCCGGGACGGCCGCCCGACGGATCGCGGGAGGTGGACTTCGTCGGCCACCCGCCACCGTACCGCCGGCCCGGTCGACGGGCAGCTCGGACGTACCGGAGCAGACCCTGGTACCCGGTCGACCGCTCCCGGCAGCCGTACCCGGGTCAGAGACCTCGCACGCTGGTCAGGTCGGTCAGGCCGGAGATGGTCAGCACCGGCCCCAGCAGCGGATTGACCACCAGCCGGATCTGTTCGGCGTGCCCGAAGAGGGTGGCCAGGCCGGCGCTGTCGAGGTACTCCACGGCGGTGAGGTCCACCAGCAGGGGCGTACCGTCGGCACCGGTGACGGCGTCGGCGAGGGCGGCGGCGAACGAGTCGGCGTTGCTCATGTCGATCTCGCCGACGGCCGTCAACACCGGAGTCCCGTCCGCCCGGCGGTCCGTGGTGATCGTCAGTGCGGTGGCGGTCATCGGGCGATCCTTGCCTGCATGTCGACCGTGGTGCCGGTCGTCCCGGTGCTGACGGTGATCTTGTGCATGAGGGCCCGCATCAGCATGAAGCCCCGGCCACGGTGGGTGTTCTCCGCCGGGCGCGGCTCCTTCCAACGGCCGTTGTCGGTGACGGTCAGGTGCAGTTCGCCGGCGGTCGCCGCAGCCCGCAGCCGGATCCAGCCGTCGGAGGAGTGCCGGTGCCCGTGCTCGACCGCGTTGGCGCACGCCTCACCCACCGCCACCAGCACGTTGTGTGCCGTGTTGGCGTCCAGGCCGCAGCGGTCGAGCCAGTTGCGCAGCGCCGCGCGGACCGGGGCGAGCCGGGTCGCCTCGGCCGGGAACTCCAGTTCCAGCGGACTGGGATGGCGGTAGAGGAGCAGGGCGACGTCGTCGTCGTAGCCGCCGCTCGGGGCGAGTCGCTCCATCACGTCGCTGGCGAGGTCCTCGATGGGGGAGCGGCGTCCCTCCTGGAGTGCCGTGACGGCCAGGTCGATGCCGGCGGTCAGCAGTTGCCGGCGGCGTTCGACCAACCCGTCGGTGTAGAGCATGACTGTGGCGCGGGCCGGCACGACGTACTCGGCCTCGATCCGCTCGCCGGTGCGGTGGACCGCGAGCGGCATCGACCGGCCCTGGTCGAGCAGCCGGGTGCCGCCGTCGGGATGGACGACGATCGCCGGCGGGTGACCCGCGCTGGCGTACCGCAGGTGTCCGGTCGCCGGGTCGAGCACCCCGCACAGCACGGTGGCGCAGGCGGCGCCGGGAAGCAGCGCGGCGAACCGGTCCAGGGCGGTGAGCGTCTGTGCCGGGCTCGCGTCCTGGAGCAGCAGGGCCCGGCAGGCGCTGCGCAGCTGACCCATCACGGTGGCGGCCCGCAGCCCGTGCCCGACGCAGTCGCCGACGACGATGCCGATCCGCCCGTCCGGAAGTTCGACGGTGTCGTACCAGTCCCCGCCGACCTTGAGCGGCCGGGTCGCCGGCTCGTAGCGCACCGCGAACCCGGTGGGCAGCTGGGCGGGACCGAGGATGGCGCGTTGCAGGGCGAGGCCCGTCTCGCGCTGCTGGTCGATCTGGTGCACCCGGCGCAGCCCCTGGTTGAGGTGGCCGCCGAGCAGTGCCAGCAGCGTCTGGTCGTGGTCGGTGAACGGGCGCTCGTCACCCAGCTCGATCCAGACGACCATCGTGCCGTCCGGATGCTCCAGGGCTATCCCGGCCCCGGCTCCCGGCCGGACCTCGGGGGTGAGCGGCGGCCGGTCGCGCAGCGCGACGAGCGCCTGACGGCGCTCTCCGGGCAGGCCGTCCCAGCGCAGCAGCGGGTCGGTGGCCGTCAGCGCCGGGCCGGTGGAGCCGCCGAAGACGGCCGCCAGCGCGTACGGCGCCTGCCACAGTGCCCGCATCTCGTCGAGGGCGCCGTGCAGGGCGTCGGCGAGGTCCTCCGCCTGCGACAGCCGCAGGCTCAGCGCGGCCAGCGCGGTGTCTCGCTGCACGGCGTAGTGCTCGGCGGTGACGTCGCGGAAGGTGCCGACGATCACCCGCTGTCCGCTGCCGGGATCCTGGACCTGGTTGAAGGCCGCTGCCACCCACAGCCGGTGCCCGTCCCGGTGGGTGACCGGGATCGTGTACGTGCCCTGCGACTGCCCGACGAGGGTGCCGAACGCGTCGGCGGCCTGCTGATGGGCCTCCGGTGAGGTCACCCGGTCGGGCCACCACGGCGGGTTCGGCGGATAGGGCAGCTGCTCCGGGCCGTAGCCGAGGATGTCGGTGAAGGCGCTGTTGATCTCGATGACCGCGCCGGTCTCGTCGCAGACGAAGAACGCCTCCTGGAGCGAGTCGACCAGGGCGGTACGCCAGCGGGCGTGGTGGTTGCGCAGCCGGGCCAGTTCGACGTTCGCCCGTACCCTGGCCACCAGTTCGGCGGCGGAGAAGGGCTTGACCAGGTAGTCGTCGGCGCCCGCCTCCAGCCCCTCGATGGCTGCCTCCTGCCCGGCCCGGGCCGACAGCAGCAGCACCGGGACACCTGCGGTACGCGGTTCGGCGCGCAGCGCGGCCACCAGCCGCAACCCGTCCGTGCGGGGCATCATCACGTCACTGACCACCAGGTCCGGTACCTCCCCACGGACCGACTCCAACGCCTCCTGCCCGTCGCCGACGGTGCGCACCTGGTGCCCGGCGGAGCGGAGCAGCCGGGCCAGGTACTCGCGCATATCCTCGTTGTCGTCCGCCACCAGCACCCGGGCCGGAGCGCCGCCGACCGGCAGTTGCGTGCCGCCCACCCCGCCGGAGTCGACGGGACCGCCGGCCGGCGGGGTGGCTCCGCCGTCCCGGCCGCCGGTGGGCAGCCAGCGCAGGGCCTCCTGCACGAACGGTTCCGCGGTGGCCGAGACGGTCGCGGTGTCGGCGGCGGAGGCGAGGGCGTCGGCGGGCAGGTGGGCGGTGCCGAACGGCAGCCAGATGGTGAACCGGGTGCCCTCGCCGACGGTGCTGCTGGCGGTGATGGTGCCGCCGTGCAGGGCGACGAGTTCCTTGACCAGCGCCAGGCCGATCCCGCTGCCCTCGTTCGAACGTGCCCGGGAGTTCTCTATCCGGTGGAACCGTTCGAACAGCCGCGGCATCTCCTCGGCCGGTACCCCGACCCCGGTGTCGGCGACGCTTATTACCGCCTGGCCGTCCACCGCCCGGAGCGTGACCCGGATGGCGCCGGAGAAGGTGAACTTCAACGCGTTGCTGAGCAGGTTGAGGATCACCTTCTCCCACATGCCCCGGTCGACGTGCACCGGCTCCGGAAGTGCTGCGCAGTCCACTTCGAACGCGAGGCCGGCCCGCTCGATGGCGGAGCGGAAGACGCTGGCGAGTTCGGCGGTCGCGGCGGCCAGGTCCACCGGCTCGTACCGGGCCTGCATCCGGCCGGCCTCGATCCGGGAGAAGTCCAGCAGCGTGTTGACCAGCTTGCCCAGCCGCAGGCCGTTGCGGTGGATGACGTCCAGTTCCTCGCGTACCCGCTCGTCGGTGTCGGCGAGCCGGGTGCGGAGTTCCGCCAGCGGACCCATGATCAGGGTCAGCGGGGTGCGGAACTCGTGGCTGACGTTGGAGAAGAAGGCCGTCTTGGCCCGGTCCAGCTCGGCCAGCTCCTCGGCCCGCCGCTGCTGGGCCTGGTAGCTGCGGGCGCTGGCGATCCCCGCCGCGACGTGCCCGGCGGTCAGTTCGACGAAGCCGCGGTAGCCGTCGTCGAAGGGCCGGTAGCGGTTCAGCGCGGCGACCAGGAAGCCGTACGGGCCACCGCCCTGGCGCAGCAGCGGCACCAGCAGGGCCCGGGTGGGTGGCTCCGACCAGTCCCCGGTCGGCAGGCCGGACGAGAGCGGGCCGTCGAGTGTCACGAGTACCGACTCGCCGCCGGCCAGGGCGGATGCCGGCCAGAGGGTGTCCGGATCGTCGATCCGGACCGTCGCCGGGGCGGCCGGGTGGCCGGGTGGCAGGCCGGTGGCGCCGGCCAGCCGCGCCTGGTCGCCCTCCTCGAACAGGTAGGTCAGGGTGAACGGGAGGTCCCGCAGGTTGCGGTCGAGCTGCTGGCTGGCGAAGGTAAGCATCTCCTGCTCGGTGCGGACCACGCTGGGATCGGAGCCGAGGTCCCGCAGCGTGGCCATCCGCCGCTCACCGACGACCCGCTCGGTGTCCTCGCTGACCACGCACAACATCCCGACGAGCCCGCCGGCGTCGTCGCGCAGCGGACTGTAGGAGAACGTGTGGTAGGTCTCCTCCGGATATCCGGACCGCTCCAGGAACAGCAGTAGCGCCTCGTCCCAGGTCGCCTGCCCGGTGCTCAGCACAGTGGAGATCCGGGGGCCGATGTCGTCCCAGATCTCCGCCCACACCTCGCTGGCCGGCCGGCCCAGCGCCCACGGGTACTTGCGACCCAGCGTGTCCCGGCGGTAGGCGGCGTTGCAGAAGAACGTCAGCTCCGGACCCCAGGCCATCCACATCGAGAACCGCGACGACAGGACGATGCTCACCGCCGTCTGGAGGCTCTGCGGCCAGTCCGCCGGCGGGCCGAGCGGCGTCGCCGCCCAGTCGACCCCGGCGAGGTCGCGGCCGATCTCGGTGTCGACGCCGAAGACGTCGACGCCGGCCGCCGCCGGTGACGGGGACTCGGCGGTGCTCACCGGTTCGGCCCGGTACGGGTCCGGCCGGCGGCTGCCGGGCGGGACGCCGGGGGCAGCCCGGCTCCGGTGCTCGGGTACGCCAGGTTCCGGTACGTCCGGCTGGCCGGCAGGTGACGGTCGAGCGGGTGGTGCCGGGCCGCCGACACGCGGCCCCGCCCTTCGGCGCAGCCTGGCGGGCCGCTGGAGATGCCGGTCATGAGCGCCGAGCGTAACGGATGGCCGTGCCGAGCCGAATTTATGGGCATTTGTGAGTACTGGCCAATCTCTCTGCGGCTGCCTCGGTCCGTGCGGGAGGTACATACCCGGTCGGTGCCGGATCGTCGCGGTCCGACCGCCGCCAATTCGGACGGCTTTCCACCCCCGGTCAGGCGTTTCGGCCGGGAGCCCGGCGGGGCATAACCGTTTCCAGGAGGGAAGGAGCGGGCGAGATGAGCGATGTCACCCCGGACGGCTCGACCGGGCACACGCCGGCGTCGACCGCCGAGCTGGTCCACCGGGCCGCCGAGCAGGTCTCCCGGCTGGTCAGGGACGAGTTGGCCCTGGCCAGGGCGGAGATGACCGAGAAGGGCAAGCGGGCCGGCGTCGGCGCCGGGTTGCTCGGCAGCGGCGGGCTGGTCGCCATGTACGGGGTGGCGGCCCTGCTGGCCGCCGTCGTCCTCGGGCTGGCCGAGGTGATGCCCGGCTGGCTGGCCGCGTTGCTCGTCTCCGTTCTGCTCTTCGCCTGCGCGGCCGGGCTGGCCCTGCTGGGCCGAGGGCGACTGCGGCAGGCCGGTCCTCCGGTGCCGGAGGAGGCGGTCCGCAGCGTCCGGGCCGACATCGACGAGCTGAAGGAGAGGGCACACCGATGAGCATCACCACCGGGAACGCCGCCGCGCGTACCCCCGGCACCAGCCCGAGCCAGGGCAGCACCGGCAGCGTGCCGGCGGTGCCGTCGGCGGACGGGCCGGACGCGATCCGGGCCGACATCGCCCGTACCCGGGCCGAACTGGGCGGCACGGTGCAGCAGCTGGCGCGGCGGGCCGACGTGAAGACCAGGGCCAGGGAGAAGGCCGCCGAGGTAAGGGGCCGGGCCGTCCGGTGGCGGGATCGGACGGCGACGACCGCCCAGGTCGCCACCGTGCGCGCCAGGCACCTCGGCCGGCTGGGCACCGAGCGGGCCACCGAGGCCACCCGGCGCGGCGCGGACCGGGCCACCGAGGCCACCCGGCGGGCCGTCGGCGAGGTGCGGCAGCGGCCGGTGCCGTACGCCGGGGCGCTGGCCGGGCTCGCCGCGGCCGGCGCCGCCGCACTGCTGGTACGCCGCCACCGCGCGGCCCGAGCCCGGTCCCGTGGCTGGCGGCGGTGGGTCCCGGCGGCGACGCCCCGCCGCCGCTGAACCGTCCCGGGCGCCCCGGCAGCACGAGGCGACGGATCACCGAGGTCCCGCGCACCCGCAGCCGGCCGACATGACCTGAGAGGCAGGCTCCGCCATGGCGGACAACGTCACCGAGCGTGGACACCACGACGACCGGACCACCGATGCCGATGCCGGACCGATCCGTGGCGGGGACGATCCGTCGGCGGCGGAAGCGGGCTCGCACGGTGCCGGCGGTGCCCCGGACGCGCCCGGCAAGCTCGGTGCCCGGGGCTGGCGGGGCGTGCTCCGGCGCACCGTACGCGAGTTCGGCGAGGACAGCCTGACCGACTGGGCCGCCGCGCTCACCTACTACGCCGTACTGTCGATCTTCCCCGGCCTGCTGGTCCTGGTCTCGGTGCTCGGCCTGATCGGCGACTCGGTGATCCAACCGCTTATCGACGACATCGGCCGGGTAGCGCCCGGCCCGGTGGGCGAGATCCTGACATCCGGGGCGCGCAACCTCGCCGAGGCGCAGGGTGCCGCCGGATTGTTCGCCGTCGTCGGTCTGGTCGTCGCGCTCTGGTCCGCCTCCGGGTACGTCGCCGCGTTCATGCGCGCATCCAACGCCATCTACGACGTACCCGAGGGGCGTCCGCTCTGGAAGACCCTGCCGATCCGGCTCGCCGTGACGGTGGTCGTCGGCACCCTGCTGGCGGTCAGCGCGCTGACCGTCGTCTTCACCGGCAGGCTCGCCGAGTGGGCCGGTGACGCGCTCGGCCTGGGTTCGACGGTGGTCACCGTCTGGAACATCGCCAAGTGGCCGATCCTGCTGGTGCTGGTCAGCCTGATGTTCGCCATCCTCTACTGGGCCGCGCCCAACGCCCGGCAGGGCGGCTTCCGGTGGATCACTCCCGGCGGGCTGCTGGCCGTACTGCTCTGGATCGTGGCCTCGGCCGGGTTCGCGTTCTACGTGGCCAACTTCAACAACTACAACAAGACCTACGGCACGCTCGGCGGCGTCATCATCTTCTTCGTCTGGCTCTGGATCTCCAATCTGGCGGTCCTGCTCGGCGCCGAGTTCGACGCCGAGCTGCACCGGGGCCGGGCCATCGCCGGCGGGCACCCCGCCGACGAGGAGCCGTTCGTGGAACTCCGCGACACCAGGAAGATCAAGGACGGCAGGGACCGGGACCTGGGCTGAACGACCGTCGGCGGGCGGTCACAGGTTCTTGCGCTGGAAGGAGACGGCGGCGAGGCCGAGGACGATCGCCACCCAGAGGCCGGCCCAGCCCAGATAGCCGGGGGTGAGCCCCGCCGCGCTCAGGAACGGATGTCCCTTGAACGCCTCCTGGAACTGCACCAGCAGGGTCGGGTCCTGGAAGGCGTTCATGGCACCGCGCCACAGTCCGTCGGTCGGCAGCAGCATCCGGGAGACGGTGCCGATCCGGGTCACGCTCTCGTTGCCGAGCGCCTCCCCGAACGCGCCGACGACCCCGCCGATCCAGGTGGCGCCGAAGAGGCCGACCGCGACGACGCCGGACGCCATCGGCGAGACGGCGGTGGAGAGCAGCAGGGCGAGGGTGAGCAGCACCGCGGCCTGCGCGGCGAGCAGGGCCAGCCCGGTCAGCGGCTCCGGTGGCCAGTAACCGGTGGTCACCCGGACGACGAGGAGCTGGGCGAGCCCGGCCACGGCCACGAACCCGCTGCCGAAGACCACCAGGCCGAGCCACTTGCCCAGCAGCACCGCCGGGCGGCGGACCGGCCGGGCCAGCACCGCCAGCGCGATCCCGCTCTCGGTCTCGCCGGAGAGGGTGGGGCCGGCGAGGAACGCCGTACCGAGCGCGGCGATCAGACTCAGGCCGAACATCACCAGGTTGAGCACGAGCGAGGCCACCAGCCGGGCCTCCCCGCTGGTGAGCCCGCCGAACGTGGCGTCGATCCGGGAGAAGCCGTAGGCGCTCACCGAGAGCAGCACCAGGGTCAGCACGCCGAGCGCCAGCAGTACCCGCCGCCGGGCGGCCTCCCGGACGGTCAGGGTGGCGACGGTGAGGACGGTACGGGCGGTCATTCGCGCTCCTCGGCGGGTGCGGTACGGAGGATGTCGAGCAGCCGCTGTTCGAGGCTGATCCGCCCCGGCTCGACGGCATGTACCCGTACGCCGAGCCGGACCAGGTCGGCCACCAGTTCGGGTACGACTGCGGCGTCCTGTTCGGCGGGCAGGGCGAGCGCGTAGCTGTCCCCGTCCCGGCTGACCGGGCCGGCGGCGGCCAGCCGGGCCAGGGCCGCGTCGTCGACCCCGTCCAGCCGGAGCCGCAGTTCCCGCTGGCCGAGCAGTTCCGGGAGGGTGCCGGAGGCGGCGACCCGGCCCCGGTCGAGGATCACCACCCGGTCGCAGACCCGCTCGACCTCGCCGATGAGGTGCGAGTTGAGCAGTACGGCGACCCCGCGGGCCCTGAGCGAGAGCAGCAGGTCCCGCACGTCGACCCGGCCCACCGGGTCGAGGGCGCTGGTCGGCTCGTCCAGCACGACGAGTTCCGGGCGGGCCACCAGCGCGACGGCCAGCCCGAGCCGCTGCTGCATGCCCTTGGAGAAGCCACCCACCCGGTCGCCGGCGCGGTCGGCGAGGCCGACCAGGTCGAGGACTTCCCGGCGCTCCTCCTCCGGCACGCCGACGCCGGCCAGCCGCACGTGCAGGGCCAGCACCTCGGCGGCGGAGAGCCACGGCTGGTACCGGAAGAGTTCCGGCAGGTAGCCGACCCGGGACCGGGACCGGGGGTCCCGGCCCGGCCGACCGAGCAGCAGCACCTCCCCGGCGTCCGGCCGGACCAGGCCGAGCAGCATCTTGATCACGGTGGTCTTGCCGGCTCCGTTCGGCCCGAGCAGGCCGAGCACCTCGCCCCGGCCGACGGTGAAGGAGACGTCGTCGACCGCGGTACGGCGCCGGTACCGCTTGCGCAGGCCCGAGCACCACACCGCCGGGGACGGGGGCAGGTCGGTGTCGAGCCGCTCCGCCGGCCCGGGGGAGGGGGTCCCGTCCGGGCCCGGTAAGGGGGTCCCGTCCGGTCGGGCGGTGGGGCGGGCGGTCACCGGTCCCACCGCAGCCCCCGGGCCACCGACAGCACCTCGTCGGCGCTGAGCGAGCCGGCCACCGCGTTGACGATGCCGTCCCGTACCCAGAACACCGCCGTGAGCGTGCCGTCCCGGCTGGCCAGCACGGTGGCCGGCGCACCACCGACCTCGGTGGCGAAGGTCGTCTCCCGGTCGGCGTGCACGATCAGCGGCAGGGTCGTACCGTCCCCGACGAAGCCGCGTAGTTGGGCCGCGACGTCCTTCGGCAGGCCGGGCATCGAGAGCAGGTAGTCCCGGGCGGTCTCGAACGGTATGCCTGCGGAGTAGCCGGTCGGGGCGACGGCACGGCCGACGATCATGGCGGGTACCCCCCGGTCCTGTCCCCAGACCGCGGCCACGCCAGGGCCGGCGGTGAGCCGGAAGGGGCTGCCGTCGAGCCCCGGCGGCGGTGGCGGCAGCGGTTCGCCGGCGGCCCTGGCGGTCTGCGCCGCCTTCTCGGCCGAGAAGGTGAACGTCGCGCTTACCCGGTCCCCGACGTGGAAGGTCGGTTCCCCGCGGACGCCCCGGGGCAGCCGGTCCACCCGGGGGGCGGAGAGCCCGGTCGCCCGCTGCGCGGCGGCGGCGTCGGCGACCGGTCGGATGTTCGGCACCGACGTCCGCTCGACCTCGCCGAAGGCGGAGAGGTCGGGCAGCTTGAGCAGGTCGGCCTGGGTCACCGTGACCGGTGCGACCCGTTCGGTCCGGAAGATCGGGAACCAGTTCGCGGCGGCGGCGGTGGTGGCACCGGTGAGCACCGCTACGGCGGCGATCCCGGCGATCACCGGGTTGCGCAGCGCCGTGCGCCACCGGGGAACCCGGGCCGGCACGGTCGCCACCCGGTAGGGACCGTCGGCGGCGACCGCGCCGGACAGCCGCTGCCAGCCGGCCTCGACGTCGCCGGTGACCTCGACGCGCAACGCCGTGCCGGCGAACCTGGCGTCCTCGCGGGCGGCCGCCAGTCCGGTCCGGCAGCGCGGGCACCCCGCGACGTGTGCGCGGTCGGCGTCGCTGACACCGGCGGGCTCGTCCACGAGCCGGCGCAGCGTGCCGTCACTCGGGTGACGCATCACGGTTCAACTCCTCGCGTAGGGCGGACTCGGCGCGGCGCACGGTGGTGCCCACGCTGCCGGGGGAGAGTGCGAGCGCGGCCGCCACCTCGGCGTAGCTGAGGCCGCTGTGCCGCAGCACCAGGGCCACCGCCTGCTTGCGGGGCAGCCGGGCCAGCGCCGCCCGCACCCGGCGGCGCTCGTCGAGGGTCACGACCTCGTCGGCGACGTCGGGGCTGACGGCGGCGCCGGCACCGGCGGCCTCCTCGCGGAAGGCGCGGCGCCGGCCGGTGCGCAGATGGTTCAGCGCGGTGTGCGCCGCGGCGACGCACAACCAGCCGACCGCCTCGGCCGCCGGCACCGAGGAACGCCCGAAGCTCAGGAACACCTCCTGGGCCACGTCCTCGGCCTGGTCGCCGGAGCCGAGCACCCGGGCGGCGACCGCGACCACCCGTGGGTAGGCGGCCCGGAAGACCTGTTCGAGGTCGGGACGGACGGAACTCCGGCCCGGGGAAGTCGACACGGCCACGGCATCCTTCCGTCCGGCTCGCCCGGCCGCCCGGCCACCACCGGCGTACGGCAGCGCGGCGACGACGCCGGGCGGCACGCTCGCCGCACCCCCGACGACCTGCACATCATGCTCCACACCTAGGAAGCACCACCGCCATCCCGGATGTGACACCCGCCCGGGACAGGGCACGAAAAAGTCCCGGAGCGCTCGGCTCGCCAGGCGGGCCGAACGCTCCGGGACCAGGAGATCCACAGATCGGGAGATCCGCAGATCATGAGATCAGGGGCTCAGGGGATCAGAGTTGGCGTACCCGGACGTTGCGGAACTCGATCAGGTCGTTGGTGCCGTGGTTCTGCAACCCGACGAAACCGCTGAGGAACTGCCGCAGGTCGGTCGGCGGGTCGCCCTGCCGGGACGACTGCTTGCCCGGGGTGTTGTCGAACTCGGCGATCACCGCACCGTTGCGGCTGATCGTGTAGTGCTGGCCGACCACCCGTACCTCGTAGTCGTTCCACTGGTTCTTCGGGGTCACCCCGGCCTTGTCCAGCGGGTTCGGGGCGAAGTTGTACACCGAGCCGGTCTTCTGCGGCTCGCCGGTCTCGCCGTCGTAGATCTGGATCTCGTGGCCGCAGTAGATCGCGACCCAGGCCGGCGAGGTACGGGCCGAGCCCACCGTGCCGCAACTGCCCGGCGGGCGCTGCTCCAGTGGCGTCCTCGGGTCCGGGAACCGGACGAAGATGCCGCTGTTGGCCCGGACGTTCTCCGGCGAGACGTCCCGGAACTGCACCCGGATCGAGTAGTCGGCGAACTGCTGGTCGGCGTACCAGAGCATGCCCAGCCCGCCGGCGCTGCGGATGGAGCCGTCGGGTCGCAGCCCGAACGACCCGCTGGGCGCCTGGCGCCAGCCGGCGAGCGACTTCGCCGAACCGTCGAAGATCGGCTGGTAGCCGCCGGTGGCGCCGATCGGAGACTGCCGGCCGGCCTGGCGCAACGCCCGCAGCTCGCGGTTGTCGATCACGTGCGCGGCGGTCAGTTCGGCGAGTACCTCGTCGAGGTGGGTGAGGAACGAGGCCCGGTTCGGCCAGCTGGTCTCGTCGTCGACCAGGTCGTTTATCGTGCAGCCGCCACCGGTCTGCCGGTTCGGCACCCCGGTGTCGGTGTCCAGCATCCAGACCGTCGGCCGGGCGTCCGCGGCGGCACAGCCGGCGTTCACCTCGACCTTCCCGGTCACCACCTCGCCGTCGGCGTACGTCACCTTCAGCGTCGCGGTGAAGGTGCCGTACCGCTTGTAGGTGTGGGTCGGGTGGGCCTGCCGGGAGACCTTGCTGCCGTCGCCGAAGTCCCACTCCCAGGCCACCCCGCCGACACTCGCGGCGGAGAAGCCGATCGTCCGGGGCTGGCTCGGCGTGACCGACCGGGCCGTGGCCAGGCTCGGGTTCGGGGTGGCCTGACCGCCCTGGTAGGTGACCCGGAGCAGCTTCTGGTTGGCGTGCAGGCTGAAGAAGCCCCGGCCGTAGTCGAGCAGGTAGAGCGCACCGTCCGGCCCGAACTTGGCGTCCATCCAGGAGTCCAGCTGGTTGGCGCCGGTGCCCGGTTGGATGATCGCCCGGACGTCCTCGGCGAAGGCCGGCGGCCCGGCGTGCGGGACCGTGGCCGGGTCGACGGTGACGGCGATCCGGTTGTTGCCGTTCGACTGGTCGCCGATGAACCACTTGTCGTCCCAGTACTCCGGCCAGGCGACGCCGCTGTGCACGTCGACCTTCTCCCGCTGGTAGGTCGGGCCGTCCATCACGGCCTGCCCACCGCCGGTCAGGTACGGCTGGGTCAGCCGCACGTCGTCCGGCTCGTACGTCGGCAGCCCGCTGCCGTCGTCCCGCTTCGGGAAGACCGGCCCGCCACCCTGCGGCGAGTACCAGATCATGTTGTCCCGCACCGGCGGCAGGTTCACCAGCCCGGTGTTGCGCGGCGACTCGTTCTTCGGGTTGTCACAGTCGTACCAGCCGGTCAGCACGGTGGCGTCGGTGTTGCTGCGGTCCCGGTACGGCTGCCGGTTGCCCATGCAGTACGGCCAGCCGTGGTTGCCGGCGGAGGTGATGATCGTCGCCGTCTCGTACTTCGCCGGGCCGAGTTCCGGACTCGGGGCACCGGCGTCCGGGCCGACCCAGGCGGCGGTGAGCCAGTCGTTGACCGGATCCCAGGCGATCCGGGCGATGTTCCGGACCCCCATCACGTAGATCTCCGGCCGGGTCTTGCCGCCGCCCTGCTCCTGGCCGGTGAAGAGGTTGCCGTCCGGCACGGTGTAGCTGCCGTCCGGCTCCGGGTGGATGCGCAGGATCTTGCCGTTCAGGTCGTTCGTGTTCCCGGAGGTACGCCGGGCGTCCTGGAACGAGATCCCGGCGTACTCCTGGGTCCAGTTGTTCCCGGAGTAGCCGTCCGAACCGCCGGAGGAGTTGCTGTCCCCGGTGCCGATGTAGAGGTTGCCGGACTCGTCGAAGGTCATCCCGCCACCGGCGTGGCAGCAGCTGTGGATCTGGGTGTCCCAGTGCAGCAGGTCCTTGCGGGTGCCCTGGTCGATCGACTGGGCGGAGTGGTCGTAGCTGAACCGGGAGACCGTACGCTGGCCGACCCGGCGTTCCCGGTCGATCGACTCGTGCGGCATCCAGTAGACGTAGATCCAGCCGTTCTCGGCGAACTTCGGGTCGAGGGTGATGCCGACCAGGCCCTCCTCGTTCTTCACCAGCTCGCTGCCGCTGCCCCGGTTGCCCATCACCTTCAGCGTGGTGAGCAGCTTGACCTGCTTGGTCTTCGGGTCCCACTGGTGGATGGTGCCGCAGCCCAGCCCCACGTTCGGGTCGGCCCAGTCGGCGACCGGCCCGCTCGGGCAGGCGGCCTTGCCGATGTAGAAGACCCGGCCCTCGCCGGCGATGGTCAGGCCGTGCGGCTCGCCGATCTGGTCGAGCTGGCCGGACTGGTTGGCGGCGGTCAACCGCTCGATCCTGTAGTTCGCGCCGATCGTCGCCTTGCAGTCGCCGCGGACCAGGCCGGTGGTCCACTGGAGCGCGCCGAGCAGGTGGCTCCGGAACCGGGTGTCGCTGGTGTAGCTGGCCTCGGTCCGGCCCATGCCGGTGTAGAACGACCGGCCGCCGTCGTAGTCCCGGCACCAGGAGATCGGGTGGAAGGCGCCGTTGCCGGCCAGCCCGGCGTCGTAGCTGGTCTCCCTGACCTGGGCGACCGTGTGCACCCGGCCGACCGGGCTCGGGTCCCAGTTCATCCACTGATCGGAGCGGGTCCAGTTCAGTGGCAGGCCCTTGTTCGCCGGGTGCTGCCGGTCGACCACGTCGACCACCGCCTCCTGCACCCGGCTCTCCGGTGCCGGTCCGGCGTCCGGGCCGATCAGCCACAGCTCGGCGAGCTGGATCAGCGGCTCACCGCTGTTCGCGGTGATGTTCAGCCGGTAGTACTCGTACGCCTGGGTGTTGGTGAACGAGTACTGCTTGGTCTGGAACCGGCCGGAGAAGGTCTCCCCGGTCCGGCGGTCCAGGTCGGTCCAGGTCTCCCCGTCGGCCGAGCCCTGTAGGGTCCAGTCCCTCGGGTCGCGGCCGGTGAAGTCGTTCGCGGAGGTCAGTGCGTACTGCGCGATCGCCTTCGGCTCGGCGAGCCTGGCCACCACCCACCCGGTCGGGGTGCGGGTCAGCCACTTCGTGCCGGTCTTGCCGTCGATGAGGTTCTCGACGATCTCGTTCGGCGGGTTGTTGCCGCTGGCGGTGACGCTCTCGATCTTCTCCGCGTTCGGCAGGCTGGCCGCCGGGCGGGTGCCGATCAGGCCGGTGAACCACTCGGAGGCGGGCATGGCGCGGGCGGCGTCGTGGATGCCGACGAATCCGCCGCCGCCCTTGACGTACGCCTGGAACGCCGCCTCCTGGGCGTCGTTCAGCGTCACCCCGTTCGCGGACAGGAAGACCACGCTGCGGTAGCGGTCCAGGTTGTCGGCAGTGAAGACGGTCGGGTCGGCCGAGGCGTGCACGGTGAAGCCGTGCTCGTTGCCGAGCTTGCGGATCGCGCTGACCGCCTTGCCGACCGGGTCGTCCTGGGAGTCGGCCGGGCCGTGGAAGACCAGCACGTTCACCGACCCGCCGCTCCAGGCCGGCGCGACGCCGCCGACGCCCGGATCGGGGGCCGCGGCGGCCGGCGCGGCCGGGACGGTCAGCAGGCCGAGCGCGAGTAAGGCGCCCGAGGCCAGCGCGACCGCGCGGCGCAAATGGCGTCTGTGAGCCATTTCTCCTCCTCCAGAGGGGGTACGAAGAGTCCTAGCGATGGCTGATGGCTGGGATGTCCGGTGCCGGTGTGACCGGGCGCGGTTCACCTGTGGTTGGCGTGTCCGCCGGCCGGCGCGGCAGCGCCCCCGGCGGGTGCGGCCGGGGCGTGACCGCCGGCGTGCGGCGGCATCTGCCCGTTCTCGTCGAGCACGTGCAGCGTCGTCGACATGCCCAGGTCGGAGTGGAACTGCATGTGGCAGTGCAGCATCCAGTGGCCCGGTCCGACCGAGTCGCCCGCGACGATCTGCACGCCGAAGCTGTCACCCGGGCCGAGCGTCTTGTTGTCGATGATCGGGATCGAGTCGACAAGTGCCTTGCTGCCCTCGGCCAGCCCGGTCCGGGTGTCCGCCCAGGAGTGCCCGTGCACGTGGAACGTGTGCATGTCGTCGCCGATCCCGATCACGATGAACTCGACCCGCTCGCCGAGCTTCGCCACCAGGCAGGTCGGTCCGGGCACCGGGTCGACCGGGTCGCAGGTGTCCGCGTCGGCGCTGCGCCGCAGGTTGATGGTCTGCCGGTCGCCGAAGACGGTCACGTAGGTCCGGTCCGGGCGCGGGTCGCCCTGCCGGCGTACCACCAGGCCACCGAAGAGCCCGGAGCGCAGGCCCTGGGTGCCGTGCGGCCCGCCGACCACGTGGTCGTGGTACCACCAGTAGCCGGCCGTGCCCTGCGAGGCACCGGTGCGCGGTTTGGCGAACCAGAAGTACGTCCGCGAGGCGCCCGGCGGCACGAAGGAGTTGCTGTGCACCGTGCCGTCGGACTGCTGGGTGTACTTGACCCCGTGCACGTGCAGCGAGACCCCGACCGGGTGCTCGGGATCAGTGCGCAGTGCCTCCAGGGTGGCGGCCGGCACCTGGTTGTGCAGGGTGATCGCCAGGCACTCTCCCTCGATCATCTCCATCGTCGGCCCCGGGTAGGAGGCCGTCTGCGGGGTGAGGCCGTAGCCGAGCCGGACCTGGTTGGTCGCCGGGTCCCGGGGCAGCTCGACCGCGTACAGGTTCAGCCGGCGGTCCGGGGCGACACAGCCCTCCGGCCGCTCCGCCGAGCGGGCCGCGGCGGCCGCCTCGACCGGGCGCTGCGCCGGGCCGGCGGCCGGCCGGCCGGTGCCGCCGCCCAGCGCCAGCCCGCCCACACCGACGAGCGTGGCCAGCATGACTGCCGCCACCAGCAGGGCCCGACCGGTGCTGGTGCCGAGCAGCCGGGCCGGCGGCGCGGGCCGGTGCTCCGCCCCGCCGTCGGGCGGGGCGAGCACGACCTCGCCGATGTCCTTCGTTTCCTTGTCCAAGGTTCTGTCCAATCGCTCGGCTGGGCGGGGGAGACGGCCTCCGGCGTCACGGGGTCAGCGGGGCGATCCTGACGTTGCGGAAGCTGACCAGGTCGGCGGCGCCGTGGTTCTGCAGGCCGACGTAGCCGGTCGCGTTCTGCCGGCCGGCGCCGCCCGGGTCGTCCGCCCGGGGCGGGTCGAAGACGGCGTCCGGGACGTTCACGTACTCGTTGATCAGCTCGCCGTTGCGGAACACCGAGTAGTGCTGGCCGACGACCCGGATCTCGTAGTCGTTCCAGCTGCCCTTCGGGGTGACCCCCGCACCGGCCAGGTCGACCCGGTCGAAGCCGTACACCGACCCGCTCTTGTACGCGTCGCCGTCGGTCCGGTCGAGGATCTGCAACTCGTGGCCGTACTTGATGGCCACCCACTCGGGCCGGGACTCCTGCGGGTGCTGGTGCACCTGTGGGAAGCGGACGAGGACGCCGCTGTTGGCCCGCCCGTCGCCGGGGGCGTCGTCCCGCCACTGGAGCTTGAGCGAGAAGTCGCCGTAGCTGCGCACCGGGAACCAGAGCATGCCGAGGCCGTCGACCGGCCTACTGGTGATCGAGCCGTCGGCGTTGCGCCGGAAGCCACCCGGGCCGACCTGCTCCCAGAGCTTGAACGAGGCGGCGGTGCGGTCCAGCAGTGGCTGGTAGCCCTGCTTCGCCTCGGTCCTGCCGACGCCGGACTCCCGGGCCGTGCGGACCAGGGCGTTCTGCTCCTTGAGCAGGATCTTCCCCCGGTGGTGCAGGTGCTCGGCGACCCCCCGGACGTGCTCCACGAAGGCGGCGTGGTCCGGCCAGGTCCGCTCGTCGAGGATCAGGTCGTTTATCGAGCAGCGGCCCTCGACGACCCGGTTCGGCACGTCGCTGTTCAGGGTGCCGAGCCAGACCGTCGGCCGGGTGTCGGTGACCCGGCAGGACGGGGCCGGCGGACCGCTCGGCACCACCGTGAAGGTGGTCGAGGCGGTTCCGGAGACGTTCCCGGCCCGGTCGGTGGCCCGGTAGCTGACCGTGTGCGCGCCTGGGGTGTTCACCGTCAGCGGGCCGGTGTAGACGACGTAGCCCCGGCCGTCGAGGGCGTACTCGACGCGGAGGACCCCGGAGCCGGTGTCGGTGGCGGTGAGCATCAGGGTGGCGCTGCCGACGTACGCCCAGTTCGCGTCCTGCTGTCCGGTGAGTGCGGCGGCCACCGTCGGTGCGGTGGTGTCCGGGTTTCCGGTGGCGGTCACGGTGAACGAGACCGACCCGGGTGTGGAGGTGTTGCCGGCGACGTCGGTGGCCCGGTAGGTGACGGTGTGCGCACCCGGCTGGTTGACCGTCACCGGGGCGGTGTACTCGGCGTACGGCTGCCCGTCCAGGGAGAACTCGACGAGTTCGACTCCCGATCCGGCGTCGGTGGCGTTCACCGTCACGGTCGCCGCGCCGACGTAGGCGCCGTCGCCGTCCCGGTTGCCGGCAACCGTGGCGGCCACGGTCGGCGCGGTGGTGTCACCCGGCCGCTCGACCACCCGGAAGGTGACCGACTGCGGTGCCGAGGTGTTGCCCGCCTTGTCGGTGGCCCGGTAGGCGACCGTGTGCTCGCCGACCGTGTTCACGGTCACCGGCGCCGTGTACGCCGCGTACGCCCGGCCGTCGAGCGAGTACTCGATCCGGTCCACTCCGGACTCGCTGTCGGTGGCGTCCACGGTGACCGTGGCGGCACCCAGGTAGCCGCCGTTCTCGTCGCGGTCACCGGTGACGGCGCCGGTCACGGTGGGTGCCGTGGTGTCCGGGCTGGAGGTGTCGGCCACCTCGAACGTCACGGACTGCGGCGTGGAGGTGTTGCCGGCCTTGTCGGTGGCCCGGTAGCTGACCGTGTGCCGGCCCGGCTGGTGCACCATCACCGGCGCGGTGTACGCGGCGTACGAGCCACCGTTCAGCGAGTACTCGGTCCGGTCGACGCCGGAGCCGGTGTCGGTGGCGGTCAGGGTGACGGTGGCCATCCCGACGTAGGCGCCGTCGTCGTCCTGTTCGCCGGTGACGGCGGCGGTGACCGTCGGCGCGGTGGTGTCGGGATCGGACGGCGCGACGACCCGGAAGGTGCTGGACTGGACCGGCGAGGTGTTGCCGGCGACGTCGGTGGCCCGGTAGGTGACCGTGTGCTGCCCGGCGGTGCTCACCGTGACCGGTGCGGTGTAGGTGGCGTACTCGGCACCGTCCAGCGAGTACTCGACGCGCTCGACGCCGGATTCGGTGTCGGTGGCGGTGAGGGTGACGGTGGCCGTGCCGACGTAGCCGCCGTCGTCGTCCTGTTCGCCGGTGACGGCGGCGGTGACGGTCGGCGCGGTGGTGTCCGGGTCGTCTGGGGCGGCGACGGTGAACGTGACCGAACCGGGTGTGGAGGTGTTGCCGGCGACGTCGGTGGCCCGGTAGGTGACCGTGTGCTCTCCGGCGGCGCTGACCGTGACCGGGGCGGAGTAGGTGCCGTACGGGCCGCCGTCCAGCGAGTACTCGACCCGGCCGACCCCCGATCCGGTGTCGGTGGCGGCGAGGGTGACCGTGGCGGCGCCGACGTACGCCCCGTCCTCGTCCTGTTCACCGCTCACCTCGGCGGTCACCGTTGGCGGGGTGGTGTCCTCGCCGCCGCCGGTCACCACGAGCAGGCCGTTCATCGTGCCGTGCCCGGGAATCGCGCAGAAGTACCGGTAGGTGCCGGGGCTGAGCACGACGTCGACGGTCCAGCGGCCCTGGTTGCTGTCGAACGGGTCGGCCAGGATGTTGACGTCGACGTCCTGGTTGTACTCCGGGTTGCCGGTGTCGAAGGTGAGGGTGTGCTGCATGCCGGTGGTGTTGCCGGTCGCCACACTGTTCTCGAAGACCAGGGTCGCCGGCCCGGCGACGGCGGTGGTGGGCGCGGAGACGTACGCCTGGGTGCTGTCGCCGGCCGTCCAGGTGAGTACCTGGGCCTGCGCCTGGCGGCTGCCCGTGCCCGGTCCGTCGCCCGCCGGACGGGCCACGGCCGGGGCGGTGAGGAGCCCGGAACCGGCGAGCAGCACGGCGACCGCCGCGAGCATCCGGACCGGTCGGCCGGGGCGGCCCGGTCCGAGCCTGGAGAGCAGCCGCGCGCGTCGCGGCGGGCCGCACCGCACAGGTAGAGCTGGCATGTCGAACACACCTTTCGCGAGTCTTGTGGACGCCGACGACCCGTCGGGACCGCGTGTGGATCGACGGAGGGCATGACGGCGGACCGCACACCTGCCTGGTCCGCGCGGACGGGCCCGGTGCTGCGGTTGCCGCCATGCCGAGGCTGGCGTGTGGACAGACGGGTCTGAGATCGGATGCGCTGATGGACGTCGGGGGTGGGTCGGACCATGACGTGTGCCGCCGGCCGAGCCGGCCGACGTCATGCGGGGGTGGCGTGGACGACGGCGCCACGGTCTGCGGGGCACGCCGACCGGAGAGCGTGGCTCCCCCGGCCAGGCCGTGACTCTCAGACGTCGAGCTAACCGCGTCGCCGGTTACCTCGATGAAACATGTTGATGTTGTTGGACATTAACGGGCTTGACGTCGCGATGTCTAGATCTTTCGGCAGAATCCAGCGGACTTTTGTTCGTGGTGACAAAAGAGATCGACGCGTCGGCGTGCGCCGGTCGACCGTCCACATGGGCACGGCCGCCGCGCAGCACCGATCTCGACCTGGCCACCCAGGTCACCGCCGTGCCGATTGGTTCCTAGGTGCGGGAGGCCAGCCAGCCGGCCATCGCGCGCACCCCGTACCCGATGGCCCGCTCGTCCGGGTCGAAGGTGCCGAAGTGCGGGGACGCGGTTTCGATGCCGGCGCCGGGAGCACGGACGCCGAGGAAGGTGTAGGTGCCGGGGAGCCGGTCGAGGAAGAGCGCGAAGTCCTCACCGTTGAACGGCACCGGGGCGTGCAGCGTCCCCACCCGGGCCCGGCCGACGGTCCGGTGCAGGTAGCCGCGCAGTGCCTGCGCCTCCCGCCGTGGGCAGACCATTGCCGGGAACGGGTCGGCGGGGAAGTCCACCGATCCGCCGTACGCCGACGCCAGCCGGCGGATGTCGTCGCGGATCGCGGTGTAGCGCTGCTCCGGCCAGCAGCGGTAGGCGAGCGGGATCTCGACCGGGTCACCCGCACCGGGCGGTTCGGCACGCATGAAGACGAACTCCGCCAGCGGCCCGTCCGGACGCTGGATGTCCGCCACCAGCTGTTCGAGGTCGGCCGGCGTGGCGGGCGGCGACACCGTACCGAGGGCGTTGACCTCGGCGGCGAGCCGCTGCCCGCGCCGGGTCGCGTCCGGGCCCGACAGCGTCACTACGCCACGATCCTGGCCGGGGAGCCCGCTGCCCCCGGTGACCAGGAACCGGCCGACCGGGAACGGACCGCAGTGCAGCGCATGGATCTCGGCCGGACGGGTCCGGCCGAACAGGTCGGCGTCGAGCATCGCGGCGGCGCCGCTCAGCGTCTCCTCGGCGGGCTGGAAGACGAACACCACCGAGCCGCTGAGCCGGCCGCGCAGCAGCGCCAGGACCTCCGCGACACCCACCCCGACGGTGGTGTGCAGGTCGTGTCCACAGAGGTGCGCGGCGGTGGTGCCGCCGCCGAACTGGTCGGCCGGCGCCACCGCGTCCATGTCCGCCCGGTAGGCGACCGTCCGGCCGGGGTGCGCGCCGGTGAGCACGCCCACCACGCCGTGCCCGCCGACACCGGTCCGCACGTCGAGGCCGGCCGCGCGGAGCCGTCCCGCCACCAGCGCGGCGGTGCGCCGCTCCGCACCCGCCGTCTCGGGGTGCCGGTGGATGTCCCGACGCAGCTCGACCAGGGCACGGTCCAGCCGGGACGCCACGGCGTGCACCGAACGGGGGTGCGGCGGCCGGCCAGGACCGCCGGCGCGGGCGGCTGCCGGTGGGGCCAGCCCGGCTCCGAGTACGGCGACCGCGGCGCCACCGAGCAACGCCCGCCGGCTGACCCGGCCGTTCTCCGAGTGCGACATCGTTCCTCCGGTGCTGGATAGGACCGCCCGGACACCGTCGGTCGGGGCGTCGGGAAAGAAACGTCGGGAAAGAGGCGTCGGGAACCCGAGGTAAGTGTGTGTTCCGCGACCGTCGGAAAGCACTACGGCTGCCCCGCCTCTCGAAGGCGGGGCTCTCCCTACCCGGACGCCCTCGGCGCCGGCCGTGTCCAACGGTGTCCAACGGCGTCCAGCCGGCCCGCTCGGCCGATGCCGCCCGGCCTACCTTTCAGGCAACGGGAATGTCGTGTGTGTACCCGAGCCAGGGAGGATCCGACGATGAGATCGAGAGCCGGCATGGCAGTGGCCGCCGCGGTGGTGCTGGGGTTGGTCTCTGCGTCCGGGCAGCCGGTGCCGGCCTTCGCCGGGCCGGCCGCGCCGCAGCAGCCGGATCCGGTCGGGGTGACCCGGCAGGACGAGACGCAGGCGCTGGCGGCGGACCTCGCGACGCTGGCGGAGGACCGCGGGTGGACGTCGGCCCAGGTGCGTGCCCGGCACGAGCTGGCCGAGAAGGTACGCCCACTGCACCGTACGCTCGCGGAACGGCTGCCGGAGACGTACGTCGGCGGGGTGCTGCCCGAGCGGCCGGGCGAGGCGCCGACGTTCCTCGTCAAGGGCGTGGCGCCGGAGTTCGTCCGTACCCTGGTGGCCGCCTCCGGGCTGCCGATCCGGATCGTCGACCGGCAGCCGTACTCGGCCGGGGAGCTGGCCGACCGGTCCAGGGCGGTGCACGGGCAGCTGAAGGCGATGGGCTACACGTCGGTCACCACCGCCGCCGACATCACCTCCGGGCAGGTCCGGGCGACCGTCACGGCGAAACCCGGCACCGCGCTCCGGGGCGTGGCGAGCACGTCCGCGTCGATCAGTGCGGCGCTGCCCGCGTCGTTGCGGGCCGGGCTCGATCTCGACGTGGTCGAGGGACCGGCCAACCAGCGGCACACCAGCCTGTTCGGCGGGATGCCCACCACCCGTCCCGGCGCCGGACTGCTCTGCACCACCGGTTTCTCGGTGAGTCCGGGCGGCTTCGTCGGGGTCACCACCGCCGCGCACTGCAACAACAGCCAGGCCGTGCACAACGGCGCCCGGCATCCGCTGAACCTCTTCGACGAGCATCTCGGCGACTTCGGCGACGTGGAGTGGTCGACCTCCGACGTTCCGGTGACGGACGACTTCGTCGCCGGGTCGACGGAGACCCGGAACGTCACCGGGGTACGGCGGCTGGCCGACATGTTGATCGGTGACCAGGCGTGCGTGTTCGGCCAGAGCACGGGCCTGCGGCGCTGCTCGTTCATCGCCGACCTGGACGTGTCGATCACCGACCGGCGGGGCACCTCGCACCGGCAGGTGGCGGTGCGGGACAACATCACCCAGGTCGGCGACAGCGGCGGCCCCTGGTTCGTCGGCACGGTGGCGTACGGCACGCACGTGGGCAACGCCCAGGTGAACGGGGCGACGGTCTCCGCGTTCAGCGTCGCCGACCTGTTCGACGAGGCCCTCGGCGTGCGGGTGATGCGCTAGGAACCGGTCCGGGGGCGGTGCGGCCGGGGTGTCGGGTGAGGGGGCCCGACACCCCGGCGCGGTCTGTCGGAGACCGCACTCTGTCGATCCGTGCACGTAGCTATGTTCCCTAGACATGGCTGCTCTCCCAGATATGCATTGGTCGTGTCCTCGACCGGTACCCAGACTGGGGACGGACGAAGGAGAGCGGATCAATGACGAATCAACCGGTACGGCGTCCCGAAGTGACCGCGACGCTGCTCACCGCGCTGTGGGCGGTCACCGTCGCGCACCACGTCTACGGCGGCGTCGCCTTCGGCACACCGGCGCGCACGGTCCTGGCGATCGTCTTCACCGCCGTCTTCGCCGGCACCGTCTGGCTCGGTCGGCTGGGTGCGCGGCGCCGGTGGGCGGCCCGGACGTACCCGGGCGTGCTGGTCGTCTTCTGGGTGCTGTGGCTCGGCTGCTACGAGGGCGGCTACAACCACACGCTCTACGTGCTGCTGCGCCAGACCGGCAGCGCCGACCTGGTGCAGCGGCTCTATCCGGCCGGCAGCGACGCGGTGATCTCCGACGACATCTTCTTCCAGGGCACCGGGATCCTGACCCTGCTGGTCGCGATCGCCCTGGGGCTGGCCCTGCTCCGCCGCCCCCGGCGGAAGACGTGAACCGGCGGCAGGGCCGCGACACCACCGGGCGCATCGTGGTGGTCGGCGGGTACGGTGCCGTCGGGCGGGTCACGGCGGAGGCGCTCGGGCAGTGGTTCCCGGACCGGGTGGTGGTGGCGGGCCGGGACCTCCGGCGGGCCCGGGAACTCGTCGCACGGGTCCCGACCGCGCTGCGCGCCGAAGCCGTCGACGTCGGGGTGCCGGACCAGGTGCACCGGATGCTGCGGGGGACCGGCCTGGTGGTGATGTGCGTCGAGCGCGGCAACGAGACCCTGGCCCAGGAGTGCCTGCGGCGCGGGATCCACTACCTCGACGTCAGCGCCTCCCGGCCGGTACTGGCGGGGATCGGCCGGCTCGATCCAGTCGCGACGGCCAGCGGCGCGACCGCCGCGCTGAGTGTCGGACTCGCTCCGGGGTTGACGAACGTGCTGGCCCGGTATTGCGTCGACCGGCTGCCGGACGCGCGGCGGGTGGAGATCGGCATTCTGCTGGGCGCCGCCGGGGACCACGGTCCCGACTCGGTCAGGTGGACCGTCGCCCAGCTCGGCCAGCCGGTCCGGCCGCCGCACGGCTTTCCGGTGCGTACCCGGGCCCCGCTGCCCGGGTTCGGTGACCGGAGCACCTACTGGTTCCCCTTCTCCGACCAGTACACCCTGGCCGGGACGCTCGGTGTGCCGGTCGCCACCAGGATCTGCTTCGACTCGCCCGCACTGACCGGCCTGGTCTTCGCGCTCCGGTCAGCGGGCCTCTTCGCCCTGCTCGGGCGGCTCGGAGCGGAGCCGCTACTCAGCACCGCCCTGTCCCGGCTGCACACCGGCAGCGACCGGTTCGCGCTGCACGTCACGGCCACCGACGCCGACGGCCGGCGGGTCTGCTGCGCCGCGACCGGACGGCAGGAGTGCCGGGCCACCGGAATCGTCGCGGCCTACGTCGCCCGCCGGATCTTCCTCGGGGAGACCACACCGGGCGTACGCCACCTGGACCAGCTCGTCGACCCCTCGGCGTTCCTCGCCGAGCTGCCGACGGGACAGCTCACCCTGCACCTGAACGGCGGGTCGCCGGCCGCGCGGCCGAGGGGCGGCCGGTAGGAGCCCTGCACCGCCGCCGCCGGGCGGGTCCGGGCCGGTACGCGACCGGTGGCGAGCGACGGTACTCGTTCGCGAGACTGTCGAGCTGCCCCGCTGGTGCTCCCGGAGCGGTACTGACCTGATGTCGGAATTGTCGCACCCCGCCTGTGCGCCCAGCTCTACAGTCTGCGCTGCCGGGTGGCCCGGCGGCGCGAGGCGGCCGGCCGGTCAGGCGGCCAGCCAGCCGGTCAGGGCGAGGTGGTCGGCCGGTCAGACGGTCAGGCGGCGGGACGGTCAGGCGGTCGCGGCCGCGTCCGTGACCTCGGGGCGCTCGGCGGCGCGGTCCATCAGTTCGGTGAGGCCGGTGATGTCCAGGGTCGACGACAGGAACGGCGGGATCGAGCGCACCGTGACCGGTATGCCCGACTCGCGACCACGGCTCCAGGCGTACACCAGCACGGCCAGGCCGGTGCTGTCGATGAAGGTCAGCCGTTCGACGTCGATGGTCAGGGTCGCCGGTCCGGCGTCCAGCGCCGAGGCCAGCGTGCCGCGCAGCAGTTCGGCGCAGGGGAAATCCAGATCGCCGCCGACCTCCACGACGGCGTGTTCGCCCTGGTTGAGGTCGATCATCAGCGGAAACGGCGCGGGTCTCGTCTGATCCAACTCGTCACCTCCCACGTCGTCGAACCCGGCTTCAACTGTAGGGCACCGTCCGTCGCGCTGCCCGCCGGGACGACGCCGGCTCGCCGCACAGGTCCGGGCCGGGTCGGCCGATAAATGCCGGATGACAACTAACCGCGTAGGGTGGGGGTACGCAGGGCAGACGGTCAGGAGCACTCCACCCACGTGAACACCGCCAATCTCGCCGGTTGGGAGTCGGGCGGTCGCCAGGTTTCCCGGGCGACGCCGGACGGGTTGGGCGCGAAACCGATGCCCCCACCCTCCGTGTCGACTCCTTCGACTTTCGGTGACGAAGTCGTCGACAACTTCCGGGAGGGCGTGGTGGTGTGCGACGCCTCCGGAGTCGTCCTCGGGATCAGCGAGCCCGCCGCCGCGCTGCTGCCCGGACTCGTGCTGGGCCGCACGTTCGCCGGCTGTGGCGTACCGCCGCTGGTCGTCGGCGAGCAGACCCTCACCGATCGGCGGGTGCGGTGCCGACAGGTGAACGTCAGCATCGGCGGGATGGCGAGCACCGTCTTCTACGTCGAGGACGTGACCGACGCCGTCGCCCGCTCCGACGCGCTGCTGGCCGAGCGGGGGCGGGCCAGGTTCCTGGAGACCGCCAGTCAACTGCTGGGCAACCCGCTGCACGAGGACCGGGCGGCCCGGGCCGCCGCCCGGCTGGCCGTACCCCGGCTCGGTGACGTCGCGGTCGTGGTGCTGACGCCGCGCCGCGGCCGGGCCCGGTGGTGGCGGGCGGTGCTGGCCGACGACGGCGAGCGGCACACGGTCGACGGCGGCCTGCTCACCGCCGGTCAACTGCCGCCCGCCGTCGAGGAGGCGTGGCAGGGCGGCGAGCCGTCCGAGGCCGACTGGCTGGCCGACCAGCTCGCCGACGTGGGCTGGCTCGGCGGCCGCGACCCAGCGGCGGTGTCGGTCCGGGTGCTGCCGTTACCGGGCCGGGTCGCACCGACCGGGGCCCTGCTGGTGGTACGCGACCGTGCCGAGCCCGACGGTCACGATCTCGAACTGCTGCGCGGCTTCGCGGGGCGGGCCGGCGCGGCACTCGACGCGGCGGTGCTCTACCACGACCAGGCCGAGGTCGCCGACACGCTCCAGGCGAGCCTCGCCCCGGTGGACCCGCCACCCGTGTCGGGCGTGCAGTGGGGTGCGGCCTACCGGCCCGCGCAGAGTTCGCTGCGGATCGGCGGCGACTTCTACGGCGCGCACGCCCAGCCCGACGGCGGCGCCCTCTTCTTCCTCGGCGACGTCTCCGGCAAGGGCGTCGACGCGGCGGTCTTCACCGGGCAGATCCGCCAGGGCATCCAGGCGCTGCGCCGGATCGAGTCCGACCCCGCGCGGCTGATGTCGCTGCTCAACGCCTCGGTACTGGAGACCAGCCGGGCGCACGGCAACGGCCGGTTCGCCACAATGGTGCTCGGCCGCGCCCACCCCGCGCCCTCCGGCGGTCTCTCGCTGACCCTGGCCAGCGGCGGCCACCTGCCACCGCTGGTGCTGCGCGCCGACGGCACTGTCGAAACCGTCGAACTGCGCGGCATGCTAGTCGGCGTGGTCCCCGACCCGCGGATCGCCTCGCTCCCGGTGCAGCTCGGCCAGGGCGAGACCTGCCTGCTGGTCAGCGACGGTGTGACCGAGGCGCGCGGCGGGATCCGGGGCGAGCAGTTCGGCATGAGCCGGCTGGTCGAGGCGCTGCGCGGCTGCCACCGGATGCCGGCACCCGCCCTGGCGGAGCGGGTCGAACAGGTGGTCAGCGACTGGCTCGGCGGGCGCAACCACGACGACATCGCGGTCTTCGCCGTCCGGGCGGTACCGCCCGGCACGCCGTCCCGGCACCTGCGGGTGGTCCCGTGACCGCCGTACTCGGTCGGCCGCTGGAGAACGCCTACCCGGCGTACCTGCGCTGCCTCGACGAGGCCGACGAGCACGGTGCGATCGACCTGGCGCTGGATCTGCTCACCGACGGTGTCGACCCGCAGGACGTGCTGCTCTCGCTCGTCGCACCGGCACAGGCGCAGGTCGGCGAGTGGTGGCAGCGCAACGAGTGGAGCGTGGCCCAGGAACACGCCGCCACCCACGTCAGCGAACGGGTGATCGCGGCGGTCTCCGCGACGGTACGCCGGCAGCCGCACCGGGACCGGGTGGTGGTCGCCTGCATGGACGGCGAATGGCACGCGCTCCCGGCCCGGCTGGTCGCCGAGGTGCTCCGCCTGGACGGCTGGGACGTGACCTTCCTCGGCGCCAGCGTCCCGGCCGCGCACCTCGTCTCCTACCTGCACCGGCACGATCCCAGGGCGGTGGCGATCGGTTGCTCGCTGCCGATGCGGCTGCCGCACGCCGCCCGGTTCGTCCAGGCGTGCCGGCGCGCGGACGTACCGGTGCTGGTCGGCGGCCGGGGGTTCGGCTCGGACGGCCGGTGGGCGGCCCGACTCGGCGTACCGTGGGTCCGCGACGCCCGGGGCGCGTCGACCGCGCTCGCCGAGGTCACCCTGCCGGCCTGGGGCGCGGCCCCGACCGTCGAGGTCGACGACACCGAGTACGCCGGACTGGTCGCCGCCCGGGTAGAGCTGATCGACCTCTGTGTCGCCGGCATCCCGGACACCGCCCGGTACACCCCGACCCAGCTCGACGCGACCGTCGCCGACCTCGGCTACATCGTGGACACTCTCGCCGCCGCCGTGTACGTCGACGACGCCACGCTCTTCGCCGAGTTCGCCGTCTGGCTCGGTGAGGTGCTGGCCAGCCGGAACGTGCCGCTGCGTACCGTCGACAACGCCTTCGACCTGATGGCCGGGCGGCTGCGCGACTTCCCGCGCGCACTGCGTATCCTGCGCTCCACCCGACTGACCACGGACGCCTCCTGAGCACGGACGGCTCCGGACCGGGACACCGGCCGCCGACCCGTCGGTCGGCCGCCGGAGCACGACTGCCGGGCCGCGACTGCCGAAGCGCGACAAAGGGCCTGGACCACCGTGACCTCCGGCAGTCGGGCGGGTTACGGTTTCAATGATCGACAGGGTCGGGCGTCGGCGGCACGCCGCCGCGAAGGCGGTACCGGTCTGCCCCGCGGCGACGGGTCGGACAACGGAAGAGGGAGTGAGCGTGGCGCAGCGCAGGGCACTTGTGGTTCGCGGCGGCTGGGAGGGACACCAGCCCGTCCCGGCGACGGAGTTGTTCATTCCGTTCCTCGAACGCAACGGCTACGCGGTCCGGGTCGAGGAGTCGACGGAGGTCTACGCCGACGCCGCCGAGCTGGCCGCGACCGACCTCGTCGTGCAGTGCGTGACGATGTGGGAGATCACCCGTGAGCAGCTGGCAGGGCTCACCGCCGCCGTCGTCGCGGGCACCGGCTTCACCGGCTGGCACGGCGGCATCGCGGACTCGTTCCGGGCCTCCTCGGACTATCTGCACCTGGTGGGCGGCCAGTTCGCGACCCACCCGGGCAAGGAGCCGTGCGAGCGGCACGGCGGCGAGGAGGACAACTTCCTGCCGCACACGGTGCACATCACCCAGCAGGGCCGGGAACATCCGATCACCGCCGGGATCGAGGACTTCGAGCTGGTCACCGAGCAGTACTGGGTGTTGCACGACGACCTGAACGACGTACTGGCCACCACCACCCACCCGACCCAGCCGTGGCACCCGTGGCACCGGCCGGTCACCTGCCCGGCGATCTGGACCCGGCTCTGGGGCGCCGGACGGATCGTCGTGACGACCCCGGGACACAGCCTCGACGTGCTGGAGCACCCGAACGTGCGTACCGTCATCGAGAGGGGAATGTTGTGGGCGACCCGCACGGCGTCGGCATAGTAGGTCTCGGGGTCATCTCCCGGGCGTACCTGGAGACGCTCGCCGACCATCCCGAGCTGCGGATCGCCGCGGTCGCCGACCTCGACCCCGCCCGGTCGGCGGCGGTCGCCGCCGAACTGCCCGGCACCGAGGCGGTGAGCGTCGAGCGGCTGCTCGACCATCCCGACGTGCGGACGGTGCTGAACCTGACGATCCCGGCGGCGCACGCCGAGATCTCGCTCGCCGCGATCGACGCCGGCCGGAACGTGTACGTCGAGAAGCCGCTCGGCGTCACCTTCCCGGAGGGCCGCTCGATCGTCGACCGGGCCACCTCGGCCGGCGTCCGCCTCGGCTGCGCGCCGGACACCGTGCTGGGCACCGGCATCCAGACCGCCCGCGCGGTGATCGACGAGGGCCTTCTCGGGCGCCCGCTCTCCGCCCTGGCCGTGATGGTCACCCCGGGGCACGAGCGCTGGCATCCGGACCCGGACTTCTACTACGCCCCCGGCGGCGGTCCACTGCTGGACATGGGGCCGTACTACATCTCCGCCCTCGTCCACCTGCTCGGGCCGGTACGCGCGGTGGTCGGCGCCGCCGCCCGGCTGCGCACCGAACGGGTCATCCGGACCGGTCCGCGCAGCGGCCAGCCGATCCCGGTGCGGGTGGACAGCCACGTCTCCGGGGTACTCGAACACACCGGCGGTGCCCTCTCCACCATCACGACGAGTTTCGACGGCGTCGCGACGACGGCCGCGCCGATCGAGGTGCACGGCGAGGACGCCAGCCTCGCCGTGCCGGACCCGAACCGGTTCGACGGCCAGGTGCGGATCCTGCCGCTGGACGGACGGTGGGATCCGGTGCCGGCTCGGGCGGGCTACGCCGACGCCTCCCGGGGGGTGGGCCTGGTCGACCAGATCAGGGCCGATCCGCAGCGTCCACCACGGGCCGGTGGCGAGTTCGCGCTGCACGTGCTCGAGGTGATGACCGCGCTGCTCCACTCGGCCGAGGAGGGACGGCGGATCGAGCTGACCAGCACCGTGCAGCGGCCCGCCCCGGTCCCGTACACCGGGGTCGAGGAGTGGAAGGGGGCGCGGGCGGCGGCGAGCTGAGCCGGGGCGACGGCGGCAGCACGGGGCGCATCCGGTGCGCCGGGTGGAATTCGGTTGCCGTACGCGCCGGGCTGCCGCAGGGTTACGGACATGACGTACTGACCGGCTCCGCCCCAGTCGAGCCCGCACCGCAGCAGCGCCGTCGCGCGCCGGTGGCAGGGCCGTAGTGCCGTGAAGTCCGTACCCCCTCTCCAGGAGTGAGTCTCCTTGTCGCAGCAGACGTCCCGGCCCGAGTCCGTTCCGGACACCGGGCCCGCCGCCGTCACCGTCTTCGCCTCCGCCCGCAGTTGGATCGAGTCCGACGCCGTCGACCAGTGTCACCAGGTGGCCGCCCTGGACGGCATGGTCTCGGTCGCCGGCATGCCGGACCTGCACCCCGGCAAGGGCGCCCCGATCGGCGCCGCCATGACCTCGACCGTGCTGTACCCGTTCCTGGTCGGCTCCGACATCGGCTGCGGCATCGCGGTCTTCCCGGTCGACCTGAAGCGGGTCGTACCCGAGCAGCTCGCCCGCCGCTTCCCGGACCTCGACGTCGCCCTGGACCCGGAGCGGGACGCCGACGACCCGGCCTGGGGCGTGCTGGACGGCGGGATCCCGGCCGGCCATCTCGACGGGCTCGGGACGGTGGGCCGGGGCAACCACTTCGTCGAACTGGCCCGGATCTCCACCGTCCTCGACCCGGGCCACACCGACCGGCTCGGGCTCGCCGCCGACGACCTGGTGCTGATCGTGCACAGCGGCTCCCGGGGGCTGGGCGAGCGGATCCTGCGGGAACACACCGAGCGGTACGGTGCCGGACCGGCCGCCGATCCGGCCGACTACCTGCGGCGGCACGACGAAGCCGTCCGCTGGGGATCGCTCAACCGCCGGCTGCTGGCCGCCCGGGTGCTGCACGCGCTGGGCGCCGGCCCGGCCGAGCCGATCGTCGACGAGTGCCACAACCTCGTCGAGTGCCGCGACGGGACGTACCTGCACCGCAAGGGTGCCGCCCCGGGCGACGGCCGGGACGTGCTGATCGCCGGCACCCGGGGCACCTGCTCCTATCTGGTGGCCGCGCACGCCGGCCCGCGGGCCAACTTCTCGGTCGCGCACGGTGCCGGCCGGAAGATGTCCCGGGCCGACGCGCTGCGCCGGGGGCGGGTGAAGCACACCGTCGAGGAGCTGCGGCGTACCCCGGTGGGCTCGCTCGTGGTCTGCGGGGACCGGCAGCTGCTCTTCGAGGAGGCGCCGACGGCGTACAAGCGGATCGAGCAGGTGATCGCGGACCTGGTCGCGCACGGGCTGGCCACCCCGGCCGCCACGACGGTGCCGGTGGTGACCTACAAGACCGCCGACCGGGGCGGCCCGGCCCGGGCCGCCGGGCGGCGGGAGCGCCCGGAGCGCCGCCTGGGCCGGGGACGATGGTGAGCATGGTCGACACCGAGCGGCGGTTCAGCCAGAACCCTGATCCGGGTCCCGGGCCGGGCCCATCACCTCGGGGTCGGGACGTGCGGGTGCGCGTCGACGAGTTCCTCCGGCGCGGAGAGGGACCACGCCTCGTAGACCAGTTCGGCGAGTTCGTCGAGGTCGATCCGGGGCAGGTGCACGACGACCCAGCCGAAGCCGCCGGCGGTGAACTGCACCTCGAAGACGTCCGGCCGCTCGGCGACCAGCGCCGCCTGTTCCGACAGCGTCTGCTTCAGCCCGACCGTGCTGGTGCGCGGCCAGTGGTAGCCGAAGCGGACGCCCCGGACGCTGAACGAGGTGTAGTCCCGCGCCTGGGCGTGCTCGACCTCGGCCAGCCTCGCCACCATCCGCAGGAACTGCGCGCCCGGTACCCCCACGCCGGACATTCTGGCCTACCGCCGGAGCCCCGGGACACGGCCGTCCCGGACACGGTGCTGTGCCTCGTCGAGAGACCCGACCGCGGCTACCCGGTCGCACTCGTCGAGTCCGCGCACGCCGGTGGCAAGATCGTGCCTACTGTGTAACCGTGTGTGACCGGCCCGCCGGGTGCCGGCCACCTGCTCGGACAAATTTTGATCGCGTCGTCCGACGGCGGTGGCCGGCGATTGCCCAGGCCCGCAGCGGCTGTGGCCTGCGGAAGATCGCCTGGACGCGCCCGTGACCCGGGTCCGGGATCGTCGCTGCGGTCATCGCCGAGGGTGTCCGGGCGGTAGCTCCGATCAAGAGCGAATGGCATGCTTGTCGTCGGGAAGCAACCCGGAGGTGTGGGGTGAGCGGATCAGGACAGCAGGACGGAGCCGGTGACGGTCCGATGGCCGTACGGATCCTGGTGGGAGCCCAACTACGACGACTGCGCGAAGAACGGGGACTGACCAGGGCGGAAGCGGCCGAGCCTATCCGCGCCTCGGAGTCGAAGATCAGCCGGATGGAGCTGGGCAGGGTCGGCTTCAAGGAGCGTGACGTACTCGACCTGCTGTCCCTCTACGGCGTACACGACGAGCGGGAGCGGGCGACGCTGCTGGAGCGGGTACGCGAGGCCAACACGTCGAGCTGGTGGCATCCGTACAGCGATGTCACGCCGAACTGGTTCCAACGTTATCTGGGGCTGGAGGCGACCGCGGCGCTGATCCGGACCTACGAGGTCCAGTTCGTTCCGGGGCTGCTCCAGACCGAGGACTACGCCCGCGCGGTGGTACGCCTCGGCCACGGCTCGGCCCGGGACGACGAGGTCGCCCGCCGGGTGAGCCTGCGCATCCAGCGGCAGCAGGTGCTCAGCCGCCCGGATCCGCCCCTGCTCTGGGCGGTGGTGGACGAGGCCGCGTTGCGCCGCCCGGTCGGCGGGGCGCAGGTGATGCGGGACCAGCTCGAAGCGTTGATCACCATCGTCACCAAGATGCCGAACGTCAAGCTCCAGGTGATCCCGCTCGCCGCCGGTGGGCACGCCGCGGCCGGTGGCGCCTTCACCATCCTGCGTTTCCCGCAGCAGGAGCTGGCCGACCTCGTCTACATCGAACAGTTGACAAGCGCGCTCTACCTCGACAAGCGGGAGGACGTCGACCGCTACTTCGAGGCGGTGAACCGGCTCTTCGTCGAGGCCGCACCGATCAAGGAGACCTTCCAGATCCTGGACCGGATCATCCGCGACCTCGGCGAGACGCCCCGCTGACCCGAGCGCCCCGGCCCGGTCTCGCGGGCCGGGGCGTTGTTACCCGGCGGTGACGGTAGCCGGACCGCCTCCGGACATCGCGCTGGCACCTTCGCTCGGGTGACTTCCGAGCCGTACCCGACGACCCGACCAGGCACCCTGCCGGCGACTCCGGCGACTCCGGCGTCCCGGGAGCGCTGGGCCGACGTCGCAAAGGGCGCCTGCATCGTCCTCGTGGTGCTCTGGCACGTCATCGTCAAGCACTACCTGCGGATCGAGTGGCATCTCGGGATACCGCTGCCGGGCGCGTGGGGCATGCTGGGCGAACAGTTGCTGCCGCTGCGGATGCCGCTCTTCTTCGCCATCTCCGGGCTCTTCGCCGCGAACGCCCTCGACCGGCCCTGGCGGCAGGTCGGCCGGTCACGGATCGTCCGCTTCCTCTACCTGTACGCCGGTTGGCTGGCGATCCACACCGCGCTGCTCGCCGCCGCACCGGATTTCCCGACCGACCGGGCCAACTCGGTCGGCGACCTGGTGGCCGAACTCACCGTCACCCCGTCCAACCTCTGGTACCTCTACGCCCTCGCGCTCTACTTCGCGGTGGCCAAGGCCGCCCGGCGGATTCCCGCGCCGGTGCTGCTCGCCGTCTCGGCCGGTCTCTCCGCCGCCGCCGCGGCCGGACTGATCGCCACGCCGGGCAACCGGGGCGGGGTCTACCAGAACCTGGTGTTCTTCCTCGGCGGCCTGCACCTGCGGCCGTACCTGTCCCGCTGGGTGGCGACGGCGACCCGGCGTCGCCTGCTGCTCGGCGCCGCCGGGTACCTGGCCGCGCTGGTCGGCATGACCTGGGCCGGCGCGGCGACCTGGCCAGGGGTGTGGCTGCTGGTCTCGGTCGCGGCGGTGGCCTTCGGCCTCACCGCCGCCGCCCGGGTGGCCCGGTGGCGGCGCGTCGGCGGCCCGCTCGCCGCCCTCGGCCGGCGGACCCTGCCGGTGTACGTCATGCACCTGCCGCTGCTGGCGCTCGCCGACCGGGTACTGCTCGGCCCGCTCTCCGGGCTGGGCCGGTCCGGGCAACTGGCGGTGGCGCTGGGCTATCCGGTGTTGCTCACCGCGGCCCTGCTCGCCGTCACCCTGGCCCTGCACCGGGGACTCCTGGCGCTGCGGGCCGGCTGGCTGTTCGAGCTGCCGGCGGCGCGTCCGGTCGGTCGCCGCCGCGGGCGCCACCGGGCGGGGGAGGACGCGGCTATGCCCCCGGCCCTGCCGGCCGCGCGGTCTCCAGCCCGCCCGGGCACTCCGGCGGGTTCCCCTGCGGTGCCCGGCGCCCGTCCGGGCCGCTCAGGATGACCAGGTCGGTGCGGTCCGCCGGCCCGGCGCCCGGGAGGGCGTACAGGACCGTGCAGACGATCTGGTCGACCGCCGGGGCCGACAACGCGGTCACGTCGGTGTCGAGCCGCACCGTCGTGCCCGAGGGGTCGGAGGTGGTGGCCGCGGCCAGCCCGGTGTCGGCGGGGATCTCGGTGCGGTAGCCCTGCTCCTGTTCCGTCCGGTCCGGGCCGGCGAGCAGCAGCGCCAGCACGTCGTCGACCGTTCCCGGCGGCGTCGCCGGTCGCAGCAGCAGCGTGATCCGGTGCTCCACCACGAAGAAGAGCCCGATCCCATGGTCCGGCACGGACGGCGCGGGCCCGCCGGTGATGACGCCGGTCGGCCGTACGCCGCACCCGGCGAGGATCGCCAGCAGCGCGATGCCGGCGACGGCCGACCGCCGCCGGGTGCCGGCGGTGGTCGAGTGCCACCGGGCGCCGGCGGTGGTCGAGTGCTGCCGGGTGCCGGCGGTGGTCGAGTGCTGCCGGGTGCCGGCGGTGGTCGAGTGCTGCCGGGTGCCGGCGGTGGTCGAGTGCTGCCGGGCGCCGGCGGCGGGCGACTGGCGCCGGATGCCGGTCACGGACGTCCCCCGTGGGGCGCGGGTCGGGTGTCGGACGCGGGTCGGCCGTCGGACGGCTGCGGCCGGTCGGTGCAGCGGCGCGGCAGGCGGAGGGTGAACACCGCCCCGCCGGCCGGGTCGTTTATGGCCAGCAGGCTGCCCCGGTGCGCACCGGCCCGGTGCAGTCGGGCGTTCTCCCGGGCGATGGCGAGGCCGAGACCGCTGCCCTCGGAGCGGCTCCGGGCACTGTCCGCCTTGTAGAACCGGTCGAAGACGCGTGGCGACACCAGCGGGTCCAGGCCCGGCCCACGGTCGGTGACGGACAGCACGATCCAGTCCGGCTCGCCGCGCAGCCGTACCGTCACGGGCGGAGCGCCGTGCCGCAGCGCGTTGCCGACCAGGTTCGCCAGGATCACGTCCAGCCGACGGGGGTCGAGTCGGGCCCGCGTGCCCGGTGACACGTCGGTCACCACCTGCCCGGTCCAGCCCCGGGCGCGCAGCGTCGCCTGTACCGCCGCCGCCACGTCGACCTCGTCCAGGGCGAGCGCCGCCGTGCCGTTGTCGAACCTGGACACCTCGATCAGGTCGTCGACCAGCCGGGTCAGGCTCTGGGTCTCCTGGCTGACGAGCCGGGCGGCCTGTCCGGCGTCGCCGGGCAGCCGGGGCGCCTCCTCCGCCAGCACGTCGGCGACGGCCGTCATCGCGGCCAGCGGCGTACGCAGCTCGTGCGAGACGTCGGCCACGAAGCGCCGGGCATCCGCCTCCATCCGGCGCAACTCGCCGACCTGCCGTTCCAGCCGCTCGGCGGTGTGGTTGAAGGTACGTGCGACCCCGGCGAGCTCGTCGGAGCCGGTCACGGCCAGCCGGGTGGTCAGGTCGCCGTCACCGAGCCGCCGGGCCGCCTCGCCGAGTTCCCGGACCGGCCGCAGCACGCCCCGGGCGGCGAGGAGCGCGAGCAGCACGGCGAGGGCCAGCGACAGCCCGCCGGTCAGCCATGCCGAGGTGGCGAGCCGGTCGATGCTGCGCTGCTCGGCCACCAGGCTGTGCAGGCGGTAGATCTCCAGTCCGGACGGTCGCGGCGTACCCCCGGACTGGTCGACAGTCAGTTGGGTGCCGATCACCAGGTACGGGTGGCCCTGCTCGGTCTGCCGCTGCCAGACGACCCGCCCGTCGCGTACCGCCGTCCGCAGCTCTGCCGGGACCATCGCCGACACCTCGTCGTGCCGGGAACTCCGACCCTGGTAGGCCGCGATCGCCGTGTCGTCGCGGTCGGACAGCTCGGCTCCGATCGCGTCCAGTTCCGCCTGGCCCGGCGGCAGGTTCCGGATCGGGGGGAGCTGGGCGATCTGTTCGGTCAACGTGACGACCGCCGCGTCCTGGGCCTGTCGCAGGATGACGTCCCGGGCCTGCACGTAGCTGGCCCCGGCCACCACCGCCGTGCTGGTCAGGCCGAGCGAGGCGAAGGCGAGCAGCAACCGGACCCGTAGGCCGGCCGTCCAGCGTGGCCGATCCGGCCGGGAGAGGGACGTCGGCCCGGTCGGCCGGCCGGCGCACCGGCCTGGCCGTACCACCTGTCGGGTGCGGGTCACAGCGGGCCGAACCGGTAGCCGAAGCCACGGACGGTCTGCACGTAGACCGGTGCGGCCGGGTCATCCTCTATCTTCGCCCGCAACCGCTGCACACAGGCGTCGACCAGCCGCGAGTCGCCGAGGTAGCCGTGCTCCCAGACCGCCTCCAGCAGTTGCTGCCGGCTCAGCACCCGGCCCGGCGTGCCGGAGAGTTCGAGGAGTAGCCGGAGTTCGGTCGGGGCGAGCGGGATCGGCACGCCGGCCTTGCTGACCACCAGCGCCGCCCGGTCGACGGTCAGCGCGCCGTACCGCCGGACCGTGGGTTCGGTGGCCGACCGCCGGGACTCGCCGCCGGTCCGCCGCAGCACCGCGCGGATCCGCGCTTCCAACACCCGGGGCTGGACCGGTTTGACCACGTAGTCGTCGGCGCCGGCCTCCAGGCCGGCCACCACGTCGATGTCGTCGTTCCGGGCGGTCAGCATGATGATCGGCAGATCACCGCCGGCCCGGATCCGGCGGCAGACCTCGAAGCCGTCCATCCCGGGCAGCATGAGGTCGAGTACGACGACGTCGGCGTCGTCGGTGCGCAGCCGGGCCAGCCCCTGCTCGCCGCTGGCCACGGCGTGTACGGCGTGGCCCTGGCGGGTCAGCGCCAGTTGGAGGCCGTCGCGCACGGTCTGATGGTCCTCGATCAACAGCACCCGAGACATGCCACCAACTATTGCATTCCATCCCAAGTCGCCCAGTCGATCATGAGTTGTGGTACCGATCGGCCCTGTCCTGCCGTGTTGTCCGGTTCCGCACCCGTTCCGGGCCGCCGAATTCCGTCGACCGCGCCAGCAGCAGGACGGCGGCGACGATCATGACGACGAGGGCGCAGGTAGCCGTGATCACGACGGGGAGCCCGCCGCCGACGCCGCCCGATCCGGGTTCCCGGGAAAGTGCTGCTTCCCCGACCAGCAACCCCAGCAGCGGCACACCGCCGAGCAGCCCGAGCAGCCCGAACAGCCCGGGCAGGCCGAACAACCCGAGCGGAACGGCGGCCGGAGCCGCGCCGGCATCCGGGCGGGGACGGGCCAGCACGGCGGCGACCAGGCAGCACAGCATCGTCGCCAGCAGCACGCCGCCGAGTACGTCGCTGAACCGGTGCCAACCCGCGATCATCGTGGCCGCGGCGACGACGCAGACCCCGGCCGTTCCCGGAACCGCGCACCACCAGCGGGCCGGGGCGGGCAGCACGAGCAGGACGGCGAGCAGCAGCGCCATCGCCGCTGCCACGTGGCCGCTGGGGAAGCTGTTGTGCGCCGTCGAGCTCGGCACGGCGAAGTCCGGCCGGAGGAGCAGCTGCTTGCCGAGTCCCGCACCGGTCACGGCGGCGCCGACCAGACAGACCCCGGCCGCCCCGGCCCAGGCCCGCCGGCCCAGCACACCCAGCAGCAGTACTCCGCCGAGCAGCAGACCCAGTACGGCCGGGTCCCCGAACCAGGCCAGCACGGTACGCGCGGGCTCGACCAGGTCGGTCGGCTGCTCGTAACCGCCGCCGCGCTCGGCCCGGGGCAACAGCCACCCGTCGAGCCGCTGCCCGGCGGGAGTGCCGACGAAGCCGACCGCGGTGAGCACGAACGCGAGCAGGCACCCGAGCGCGGCAGCGCGCAGCCGACGGCCCGGCGGCGGACCGTCGGATCGTCGCGGACCGTCAGGTCGTTCCGATGTCGGCCCGTCGGGTCGTTCCGATGTCGGCCCGTCGGGTCGCTCCGAAGGCGGACCGCCGGAACGGCCAGGTGGGCGCGGTGGTGCCCCGAACGGGCGCGGTGGTGCCCCGAACGGGGACGGCGGTGCCCCGAACGGGGACGGTGGTGCCCCGAACGGGGACGGTGGTAGCGGATGCACCAGGCCAGGATGGGTCCCCCGGGTGCGGACCCGGTACGGGTCGTGTCACCGTTGTGTCACAGCGCCGGCTGTCACCCGCGTCGCCGCCGGAGGACCTCGGTGACCCGTGCGGGGGCCGGGTCACCGCCGGGGGCGCAGCCGTGCCCGGTCGCGTACCCGGCGGACCGGTCGCAGCGGGCGGGTGACCGTCACCGGGGCGGCGATCGCCGGGTCGTTGGTGAGCACCGCCCGGTGCAGGCTGCGCAGCTCCTCGCTGGGCCCGACGCCGAGCTGGTCCACCAGCACCTCCCGCACCGACTGGTAGGTCTCCAGCGCCTCCGCCTGCCGGCCGGCGCGGTAGAGCGCCACCATCAGCCGTCCCCACATCGACTCCCGCAACGGTTCCCGGGCGGTCAGGTCACGCAGTTGGGGCAGCAGGTCGCCGTGCCCTCCGGCGGCGAGCAGCAGGTCGATCCGGCGCTCGGTCACCGCGTACCACTCCTCGGTCAGCCCGGGTGCGTGCTCCGCGACCAGCCACTCGGAGGCGACGTCCTGCAGCGGCCTGCCCCGCCAGCAGGCGAGTGCCGCGTCGAGCAGCCGCAACTCGTCCGCCGGTCGGGCCGACCGTGCGGCGCCGGCGAGAGCGCGGAAGCGGTACACGTCGACGGTGTCCCGGGGCAGGTCCAGGGTGTAGCCGCCGGTGCCGCTGGCGATCACGTCCGTGCCGAGGTCGTGCCGGAGCCGGGTGACGATCGTCGAGAGTGCCCGCCGGGCCAGCTCCGGAACGTCCTCGCCCCACAGGTACCGGGCCAGCACGCTGATGCTGACGCTCCGCCCCGGAGTGAGCGCGAGCGCGCCGAGCGTCACCTGCCGGCGAGGCGCGGCAACGCTCACCGGCCGGCCGTCCACGAGCACCCGGACCGGCCCGAGCAGTCCGATCTCCAGTACACCGTTCACCATCCACCCCCCGATCGATGGAAACCGTTGTCAGCTACCAGCAGTGCCCGCAGACCGGCCGGGGCCCCCAGTCCGGCGGGACGAGCCGGACCGTCCGGGCGACCAGCGGGTCCTCTGGGTCCAGTGGGCGCACTTCGAGCCGGTGGTCCAGCTGGTCCCACACCACCCGGACGCACTCGATCCGGACCAGGTAGTCGGTGACCACGCAGATGGCGAAGTCCACCGTGCCCGACGGCAGCCGCTTCCGCTCCGAGAACGGGCTGGCCCCGACGGTCGCGTACGGCCGCAGGTGCGACATGTAGACGAGGCCCTGCGCGAAGCCCGGCTCGTAGACGGCGTACCCGAAGGTGGCTCCGGTCTTCTCCTGGACGCAGTCGAGTCGGCCGGCGAGGGCGAGGAAGTCGCCCTCCTTGGTCTCGTCCAGGGCCGCTGTCCCGATGCTGCCGGAGGTGCAGGCGATCCGTTCCCAGACCAGCGGGTCGGCCGCCGTGGCCGGGCCGGTGGCGAGCGTGCTGGCGGCGAGCGAGCTGGCAACGGCGGCGACCAGCAGCGCGGTCAGGCGTCTCATCGGTCTTCTCCCTCGACGGGCGGGCTGTTCCTGGGCGGGCTCGCCGCCTGCATCGCGCCGAGGGCGAGGCCGAGCTGGAAGCGGTTCTCCACACCGAGCCGGTCCATCAGGGCCCGCAGCGCGTAGGTGACCGAGCGGGTGGACATGCCGAGTTCCCTGGCGGCGCTGGTGTCGGTATGCCCCTCGGCGAGCAGCGCGACGAGTGCCTTCTCTCGTGGTGTGAGCACGACCTCGGGTACTCCGTTCCGGCGCGGATCCGTCGCGTCCGTCCAGCGGCGGACGAACAGCGAGACGAACGACTCGACCGCCGCGGGTTCGACGATCTTCCAGGTGCCTCGGTGCAGGTTGTTCGGGTCGACGGCGACCAGCGCGACCCGACTGCCGAAGATCGTCAGCTTGTGCGGCAGCCGTGACGCCTCGCGGTACCTGCCACCGAGCCGGGCGAACCCGGTCGCGTGCCGGGACGACCGGTAGGCGTCGGCGGAGACGCCCCAGCCGACCGGCATCGGCACCGCCCGCCCGACGGCCGGCGCTTCCGTGCCCCTGCCCGTCATGGACAACTCCCTCCCCCTGGGAATCGGTACGTCGCGATGAAAACACAGGACGGCATCGGTGTCCCGACCCAGCAAGATCATCAAGGTGATTTGTTGCGGGAACACGCAACCGCCGGCGAAGGCGGCCGGCCGGGCTGCTCGGGCACGTTGTTGGGGCTGGTCCGCCCGCCCGGCCTCCGGCGGGCCCGCAGCGGATTTGAACCGTCGGCCCGGAAAACCCGTTCTAGCTCACGAGCGGTCGCGCTGTCGTGGGCGTGTTCCGCCGTGCCGGTACGGCCTCCAGGAGAGGATCCTCGGGTTGTCACTCTTCACGCGTTCGCCACTGGGGCCGGATCAGGAACGGACGGCCAGGAAGCACGGTCCGCCACCGGACGCGCACCCCGAGGACCAGCCAACCGACGCGCGGCCCGCCGCCGCCGATCCCACCGCCACCCCGGCCCGCGACGACGGTCCGGCCGGCGACGACGCTGGCGACACCACGTCCGGTGGTGACGCGACGGACGCACCCTCGGGTGGTGACACCCCGTCGGCTGGTGACGCGACGGACGCACCGTCGGGTGTCGACACCCCGTCCGCTGGTGATGCGACGGATGCCCCGGCCGGCCGGGTGCGGCGTCCGGCCCTCCGCCGGCTCCGCACGCGGGCGACGACGGTCCTGGCTGCCCTGCTGGTGCTGCTCGCCCTGACCGCGCCGAACCGGCCGGACCAGTTCACCCTCGGCACGCTCGCGCGCATCCCGGTGGAGGCACTCCTCGGCATCGTGCTCGTGCTGGCACTGCGGCCGGGGGCGCGACGGGTGGCCGCCGTGCTCGGTGGTGTCGGCATCGGCCTGCTGATGCTGCTCAAGGTCGTGGACATGGGCTTCTACGCCGTACTCGCCCGGCAGTTCGACCCGGTCCTCGACTGGATCCTGCTGGACGACGCGATCTCGTTCCTCACCGACTCGGTCGGCCGGATCGGGGCGATCGGCGCGGCGGTGCTGGCCGCACTGCTCGTCGTCGCGGTACTCGTGCTGACGACGCTGGCGGTGCTCCGGCTGACCCGACTGGCGGCCAGGCACGACGTCGCGGCGAGACGTACCGTGCTGGCGCTCGGTGCAGCCTGGCTCGCCTGTGCCGTGCTCGGCGTGCAGATCGTGCCCGGCGTACCGGTGGCGGCGCGCAACACGGTCGGCCTGGCGCACGGACGCGCGCACCAGATCCGCGACGGCCTGCGGAGCCAGCAGGAGTTCGCCCGGCAGGCCGGTGTGGACGCCTTCCGGAACGTCCCCGGCGACCGGTTGCTGACCGGCCTGCGCGGCAAGGACGTGCTGCTGGTCTTCGTGGAGAGCTACGGACGGGACGCGATCGAGGACCCGCGGTTCGCCCCACAGGTCGGCGCGGTCCTCGATGCCGGTACGCGGCGCCTGGCCGCCGCCGGCTTCGCCTCGCGCAGCGCCTTCCTCACCTCGCCCACGGTGGGCAGCGGCAGTTGGCTGGCCCACTCCACCCTGCTGTCCGGGCTCTGGATCGACAGCAACGAGCGCTACCGCAACATCGTCACCTCGGACCGGCTGACCCTCACCGGTGCCTTCCGCCGGGCGAACTGGCGGACCGTCGGCATCATGCCGGGGGTGACCCGGGCCTGGCCGGAGGGGGAGCTGTACGACTACGAGAAAATCTACGACTCGCGGCAGCTCGGCTACCGGGGCCCGAGGTTCAGCTGGGCCACGATGCCGGACCAGTACGTCCTGGCGGCGTTCGAGCGGTACGAACACGGTACGCCGGACGGGCCCCCGCTGATGGCCGGGATCACCCTCGTGTCGAGTCACGCGCCGTGGACGCCGATTCCCCGGTTCGTCGACTGGGACGAACTCGGGGACGGGGCGATCTTCGAGCCGATGGCGAGGCAGGGCCAGTCGAAGAGCGCGCTCTGGAGCGACCAGACCAGGATGCGGACCGAGTACCGCCGGTCGATCGAGTACTCGCTGACCAGCGTCATCTCCTATGTGCAGGAGTACGGCGACGACGACACGGTGGTGGTCTTCCTCGGAGACCACCAGCCCTCGCCGATGATCACCGGTGCGGGTGCCGGCCGGGACGTCCCGGTCACGGTCGTCGCGCACGATCCGGCGGTGCTGGAAAGGATCTCCGGGTGGGGCTGGCAGGAGGGCCTCAGGCCGGACCGGCAGGCGCCGGTCTGGCGGATGGACACCTTCCGGGACCGGTTCCTGACCACCTTCGGACCACCGGGCGCCTCCTGACGTCCCTCGGGGTCGGACCGGCGGCCGTTGCCCGGGCGAAAACGGCCGCCGCCCCGATGGCCGTCAGGGCTTGTGTCCGACGCCGCCGTAGCCGTCCACCGGTTCCGCGTCGGGGTCCTCCGGGCGCCAGCGGGAGATGGAGACGATCCCCGGCTCCAGCAGGGTGAGGCCGGCGAAGCAGCGTTCGATCTGGGCCGCACTCCGCAGCACGTACGGGACGGCGCCGGTGTCGTCGTAGCCCTGCTGGGCCTCGTCGAACCCCTCGGTGGTGTCTGTGCCGTCCCAGAGCACCAGATAACTGCCGCTGGGTACGGCCGCCATCACCCGGGCCACTATGGACTCCGCCTCGGCGTGGTCTGCGACGTGCCCGAGCACCCCCATGAACATGACCGCGATCGGTTGGGTGAAGTTCAGGATGTTCCGGGCGTCGGCGATGATCTGGTCGGGATCGTGTAGGTCCGCGTCGACGTAGTCGGTGACCCCTTCCGGGGTGGTGTTGCTGAGCAGGGCACGGGCGTGTGTCAGCACCAGCGGGTCGTTGTCGACGTAGACGATCCGGGACTCCGGCGCGGCCCGCTGGGCGACCTGGTGGGTGTTCTCCAGGGTCGGCAGGCCGGTGCCGATGTCGAGGAAGTTGCGGACCCCTGCCTCGGTCGCCAGGTGGTGCACCGCCCGGATCAGGAAACGCCGGGACTGCCTGGCCAGCGGGACGATGCCGGGAAACTGTCGCCGGTACGCCTCTCCGGCCTCCCGGTCGGCGGCGAAGTTGTCCTTGCCGCCCATCCAGTAGTTCCAGATCCGGGCGGAGTGCGGAACTCCGGTGTCGAGCCCGCCCGACAGGGCGCGGTGCGGGGACAGCGCTTCCTTCGTCACGTGGCCTACCTCGAAGTTCCCGTAGCGGACGCGTCGCTCCACGCTAGAGCGTCGCGCGCGGATCGGCTCCCGCCGGTACGGCCCGTGCGGCCAGTGGTGTGGCCGCGGCGGTCAGCGGCGCCCGTACCCGGATCGGCGGAACCGCCCTCGGCCCGGACGCCCGCCCCCGGCCCGGACGCCCGCCCCCGGCCCGGACGCCCGCCCCCGGCCCGGACGCCCGCCCCCGGTCCGGACGCCCGCCCCCGGCCGGCCCTTCGGCGCGGGCCGGCCCTGCGCTCAGCCGGCGGCGCCGGCCGGGTCCGCCACCGCCTCGTCGTCGGAGGTCCGCTCCGAGCGGGGGCGGAGCCGGACCTTGGTGATGGCGTGTCTGTCGATCTCGGCGACCTGCGCGGTGAAGGCGGGCAGTTCGACGGTCTCGCCGGACGCGGTCGGGATGTGCCCGAGGCGGGCCAGGACCAGCCCGGCGACGGTGGTGTAGTCGCCGTCGTCGGGCTCGTCGAGTTCGAGCCCGATGTCGGGCAGGTCGTGGATCGGGAAGGTGCCGGCGACCAGGAGTGTCCCGTCGGGTTGCCGGACCACGGCCTGGACGTCGCGGTCCGTCTCGTCGTAGATCTCCCCGACGATCTCCTCGATCAGGTCCTCCATCGTCACGATGCCGTCGTTGGCGCCCCGCTCGTCCACCACCACCGCGAACTGCTGGCGCTGCTGGCGCATCTGCCGCAGCGCGTCGGTGACCCCGAGCGTCTCCGGCAGGAACAGCGCCGGAGCCATCCGGTCGCGCACCTGGGCGTTGTCGTCGAGAAGGTCCCGCAGGTGTACTACGCCGACCACGTCGTCGAGGCCGCCCCGGGTGACGACCGGGGCGCGGCTGTGGCCGGACTCGGCGAGCTGCCGCCGGGCCGTGCCGGTGGGCAGTTCGGCGTGCAGCGTGACCACCTGCCCGCGTGGTACCAGGATCTCCCGCAGGATCCGGTCGGCGATCTCGAACGCCCCGCTGATGATTGTGCGGTGTTCGGCGGTGAGCCCGCGCTGGGCCGTCACCATCTCCCGCAACTCCTCGGCGCTCACCTCCTCCGGGCCGCCCTCCGGGTCGGCGCCGGTGAGCCGGACCACGACGTTCGTGGATCTGCTGAGCAGCCAGACCGCCGGGCGGGAGAGTGCGGCGAGTACGTCGAGCGGCCGGGCCACCACCAGCGCCCAGCCCTCGGCCCGCTGCATCGCGATCCGCTTCGGGGCCAGCTCGCCGAGGACCAGGCTGACGAAGGTCAGCAGGATCGTCACCAGCACCACCGAGGCGGGTTGGGCGGCCGAGCCGAGGAAGTCGAGCAGCGGCACCAGGGGTGCGGCCAGCGAGACCGCGGCGGCGGCGGAGGCGAGGAAGTTGGCCAGGGTGATGAAGATCTGGATGGTGGCCAGGAAGCGGTTCGGGTCGCGGGCCAGCTTCGCCAGCACCTGCCCGCCGCGCGACTGCCGCTCCAGCCGCTGCACCTGGCTCTCCCGCAGCGACACCAGTGCCATCTCGCTGCCCGAGAACGCCGCGTTGACCAGGACCAGGAAGAGAACCAACGCCACCTGTAACCCGTAGCCGTCCACCGAAACTCCCGGCCTCCTCGTCGTCTCCGGCCTGTCGTGGGGTCCCAAACCTAGCTGGTCGGCACCGGCCGGGTACGGCTCAGGTGGCCAGCACGGTGGTCATCCCGAGGTAGGTGGCCAGCAGCAGTACGCCCTCGAAACCGAGCCGCCCCCAACCGCAGGTCTGCCGGACGAGCAGCCCGGCGAGCAGGATCGCGGTCATGAACAGCCCGGTGGTGGTGATGAAGAGGTCGTCGTTGCCGGCGGCGTGGTAGATCGAGCCCTGCCGGTACGCGACGTCGCCGACCACCAGGGTGATCACGTCGAGGATGTTCCCGCCCAGGACGGCGGCGACGGCCAGGGTCACCGCCCCCCGGCGCACGGCGGCGATCGCGGTGACGGTCTCCGGCAGCCCGTTCACGATGCCGAGCAGTACCCCGCCGGTGAACCCGGCTGTCAGGCCGGTGGTCTCGACGACGCTCTCCGCGGCCAGCGACACCGCCCAGCCGCTGGCCGCGACGACGGCGCCGACCAGGACGAACCGCACCCACAGCGCGGCCGTGCCCCGCTCGTCCAGGGCGCCGTGCTCCTGCGGTACGTCGGGTTCGGTCTCGGTGGTGCCGACCGCCTGCCACATCGGTGTGGTGCCGGCGGTCCGGATCAGCCGGAGCCCGCCGAGGTAGCAGGCGACGATCACCACCGAGATCGGGTGGATGCCGAGCACCGTGACGTCCGGGGTGTAGCTGCCGAGCAGCGCGAGGGTGAGCAGGGTGATCAGCAGGCAGCAGAAGAGCAGGTTCGAGGAGGAGGCGGCGGCGTGTTCCAGGTTGACCCGGCGGTGGAAGGCGTCGGCGACCGCGACCGCGGTGGTCTGGGCGGCGATCCCGCCGACGGCGTTGCTGTAGCCGAGCTGTGGGTGGTCGCCGGCGGCGGTGACCGCCGTCATCACGATTCCGGAGAGCCCTGTCGCGACGCCGAAGAAGACCACCCCGAAGACCGCCTCGCCCCAGCCGGTCCGGTCCGCCAGGGCGTCGCCGAGGGCCACCAGCCGGATGCTGCCGAGGATCGTGACCAGGCCGGCGACGGCGAAGACCCCGACGCTCAGGCCGAGCGGCCAGGGCGTAGCGGGTAGGAAGCCCAGCATCGGGCGGTTATTCCCGAGTTGCCGGCTTCGAAGCGTCCGCCCTGGCAGCGTCCGCGCCTCAGTCGTCCGGCCGGTCCAGCCAGCTCTCCAGGCCGTCGAGGAGCCGCTCCAAACCGAAGGTGAAGCTCTCGTCCCAGACCCGTTCCGGCTCGTACGCGGCCGACCCGACCTCCTGCCGCCACCTGTCGTAGTGCGGGTGGTCGCGGGCGATCCGCTCCACCTGCGGTTCCAGGTTCGTCACGATCTCCTGAAGTGACCGGCCGGACCTGCGGACGGTGGTGACCATCGCCGCGATGGTGGTGGCGGAGCCGATCGCGTACGAGGTCAGCAGCGCGCTCGCGTGCGACAGTTCCAGTCCGGTGAAGCCGGCCCCGCCGAGCAGTGCCACAGTGCGTTCGCCGATCCGCAGCGCGTTCGGGCCGAGGTTCGGGCGCACCCCGAGCAGGGCGATCACCCACGGGTGGCGGAGCAGCATCTCCCGGGTGGTGGTGGTCAGCACCGACGCGCCGATCCGCCAGCCGGTGTCGCCGACCTCGGGTACGTAGACCTCGCCCATCACCTCGTCGACGGCGAGTTCGAGCAGTTCGTCCTTGTTCGTCACGTACCAGTAGACCGAGGTGGCGCCGGAGCCGAGTCGGGTGCCGAGCCGGCGCATGCTCAGGCCGGTCGGTCCCTCGGCGTCCAGCAGCTCGATCGCGGCCCGGACGATCTGCTCGCGGCTCAGCGTCGGCGCCTCACCTCGGCTGGCCCGGGGTGGGCGCAGCCACACCGAGCTGGTGAACGGGTCCGACTTCGGTGGCATCCGGGGTCCTTTCGACCGGGCCAGTCTAACCGGCCTCGCACATCGTTCGAGACGACTGGTACGGTGTGCGAGCATTCTCGAACGCTGTACGAGCGGAGGCTTCGATGCCCACATCCACGCCCGCCGGCAACCCCGGCGCCAGCCGCGCGGGCAATCCCGCCGGCAACCCCGGCGCGAGCCCGCATCCGCGCCGCTGGTGGATCCTCGGCGTGCTCTGCGTGAGCCTGCTGGTGGTCGTGATCGACAACATGGTGCTGAACATCGCCATCCCGGCGTTGATCCGCGACCTCGGGGCGAGCGCCGCGCAGATCCAGTGGATCATCGACGCGTACATCCTGGTCTTCGCCGGCCTGCTGCTCACCGCCGGCAGCCTCTCCGACCGGTACGGCCGGCGACGCGGCCTGGTCATCGGTCTGGTCGTCTTCGGCGGCGCCTCGGTACTGGCCACGCTCTGCCGGACGCCCGGCCAACTCGTCGCGGCCCGCGCCCTGATGGGGGTCGGCGCCGCCTTCCTGATGCCCGGCACCCTCTCGATCCTCACCACGGTCTTCGACGAGGGCGAGCGGAAGAAGGCGATCGCGATCTGGAGTTCGGTGCTGGTGCTCGGCGCGCTGGGCGGCCCGACCCTGGGCGGCCTGCTGTTGCAGCACTTCTGGTGGGGATCGGTCTTCCTGCTCAACGTCCCGATCGCCGTACTCGGCGTCGTCGCCGCGCTGGCGGTCATCCCCGAGTCGCGCGGTCCGGCCAGCCGGCCCGACGTGCTCGGCGCGCTGCTCTGCACCGCCGGGATGACCGCGCTGGTCTGGTCGGTCATCTCGTCGGCCAAGGACGGCTGGTCGGCTGCGTCGACCGTCGGCGGGCTGGTCGGCGCCGCCGTGCTGCTCGTCGCCTTCGTGCTCTGGGAGCGCCGGGTCGCCCAGCCGATGCTGCCGATGTCGCTGTTCCGGGACCGCAACTTCGGCGGGGCCAGCCTCTCCATCGTGCTGCTCTCGCTCTCGGCCGGTGGCGTACTGCTGGCGCTGACCCAGTACCTCCAGTTCGTCCTCGGGTACGGGCCGATGCGCGCCGGCCTGGCCTTCGTGCCGATGCTGGCCACCGTGCTGGTCTGCAACGGCCTCGGGGTACTCGTCGACAGGCGGTTCGGCGCCCGGGTCACCATCGCCACCGGGCTGTCGCTGATGGCCGCCGGCTTCGGGGTGCTCGCCTCGATCGGGCCGGCCGACGGCTATCCCACGCTGGCCGCCGCGCTGGTGCTGATCGGGGCGGGCAGCGGGATCAGCGGACCGGCCGCGGTCGGCACCCTGCTCGCCGCGCTGCCGCCGGAACGGGCCGGCGTCGGCTCGGCGGTCAACGACACCGTGCAGCAGCTCGGCGCGGCGCTCTCCGTCGCGGTGCTGGGCAGCGTACTGGCCGCCGTCTACCGGTCGGCGATGCCGGCCGAGGTCACCGGGCCGGCCCGGGAGTCGATCGGGGACGCCCTGCGGATCGCCGCCGCGACCGGGGACGGCACGCTGGCCCGGCTGGCCAGGGAGGCATTCGTCGAGGCGATGTCCGGCACCGCGCTGGTCGGGGTGGCCGGTGGGATCGCCGCCGCCGTGGTCGCGGCGCTGCTGATCCGGGCCAGGCCGAACCCGGCCGTCGTGCCGGCCGCCGTGCCGTTCGCACCGGCCGGAGACGGAGTCGCCCTACCGGAGCCCGAGGGGCCGGACGACACCGGTCAGCCGGGCCAGGGCGCCGTCCCCGGTCGCCCGGCGGACTCGGGTCGCCCGGCGGATTCCGGTCGCCCGGTGGACTCCGGTCGTCCGGCGGATTCCGGTCGTCCGGCGGACTCCGGTCGTCCGGCGGACTCCGGTCAGCCGGTGCGGTCGTCGGCGGCGGCGTCGACCGAGTCGACCAGGGTGGCCAGTGCGCCGGCCAGCACGGCCAGCCCGTCGGTCGGCGGGCCGTCCGGTTCGACCAGGTAGCCGTCCCGGCGGATCTCCACCATCAGGGCGGTCACCCGGCGGTCCCGGCCGTAGTGCCGCAGCGGTACGTAACAGCCGGCGAAGGGCGTGTCGAGACCGGTCCCGCCACAGCCGGCGAAGGCCGCCCGGCCCGCCTCCCGCAGCCAGTCCGGGGTGTGCACCGGATCGGTGCCGAGGCAGACCGGCGGGCGTCCGGTGCCGCCGATCTCGTACGGCAGCCGCCGGCTCGGGTAGGAGTGCACGTCCAGCACGGTCACCCGGCCGCGTACGGCCAGCCGGGCGTCGACGAGGTCGGTGACCGCCCGCGCGTACGGGTGGTACCAGCGGTCGAGCAGGTGCGCCTCCTCGACCGGGTCGTCGGCACGCAGCACGGCACCGTCACTGGTCCGGGTGTAGACGGCGGCCATCCCGACCGAGCGCATCGACTCCCGCCCGTCCGGGAAGCGCTCCGGGTCGACCACCAGCCGGGAGAGCAGGTTCACGAACGTCCACGGCGTACGCCGGGCGGTGCGGGCGGCCAGGTCGGCGAGCAGGTCGGTGTGCGCGTCGGTCATCCGGGCCAGTTCGGCGGCGAGCGCGGCGTCGTCGAGGAGCAGCTTCGCGCGTACCTCCGGCGGGACCAGCCGGGCGGCGTGCGGGACGTGCAGGATCACGTCGCTGTCGGCGGCGCCCGGCACCACCCGGAAGCCCGCCGCCCGCCCCGATCCGCCGTGCCGTCCCACGGCCGCCATTCTGCCCGGCCGGCCAGGCGCCGCCGCACACCGCACACCGCCGCCCGTCGCGGCGGTTCCGCGTGCGGCGGGATCGTTGTGCGTGCCGTCGGAGCGGGGGCGGGCAGGTTCCGACAGATGCACGTTGTTCGATCGGTGTCGCCGACCGTAGCCTACGCACGCCCCTGACCGGCGAAAGAGGAGTGGGTATGGGTCGGACCAGCAGGATCTGGCGTACCGCGCTCGCGGTGCTGCCGGCGGTGGCGGTGCTCGGTGTCGCGGCACCGGCGTCGGCCCGGCCGGGACCGTCGATCGTGGTGGGCGACGGCGTGACCCAGCCGGTGTTCGGCTACGCGGACGCGATCAGGGAGCGGCTCTTCGTCGCCGCCACCTTCGACAGCGACCGCGACGGGCTGCGCGACGTGATCGCCTTCGACGTGATGCGGCCGAAGGCGACGGCCGACGGGCTCAAGGTGCCGGTCGTGATGGACGCCAGCCCGTACTACTCGACCGTCTGCCGGGGCAACGAGTCCGAGTGCAAGGCCGACCTGGACGGCGACGGCCTGCTCGACAGATGGCCGCTCTTCTACGACAACTACTTCGTGCCGCGCGGCTACGCCGTGATCCTGCTGGACATGGTCGGCACCAACAACTCCACCGGCTGCCCGACCACCAACGGCAGCCCGGACAACCTCAGCGCCAGGCAGGCGATCGACTGGCTGAACGGCCGGGCCACCGCCCGAAACGCCGCCGGCCAGGTGGTCCGGGCCGACTGGCACAACGGCCGTACCGGGATGGTCGGCAAGTCGTACGACGGCTCGCTGGCGATGGCGACGGCGGTGACCGGCGTCCGCGGGCTGACCACCATCGTGCCGATCAGCGGCCCGGCCGAGTACTACGCCTACACCCGCAGCAACGGGGTGGTCACCCGAGGCAACAGCTACGTGTCGTCGCTGGCCAACACGGTGACCAACCCGGACCGGCGGGAGTACTGCAAGCCGGTCCGGGACGCGCTGGGTGCCGCCGACGGCGACGAGACGGGTGACTACTCGGCGTTCTGGGCCGAGCGCAGCTACGTCGGCCGGGTCGACCGGATCAGGGCGAGCGTGCTGCTCTATCACGGCCTGAACGACGACAACGTCCGGCCGGACCACTTCAGCAAGTTCTGGTACGAACTCGCCGCGCACGACGTGCCACGCAAGCTCTGGCTCTCCCAGGAGGGGCACGTCGACCCGTTCGACTCGCGCCGGGCGGTCTGGGTGGCGACCCTGCACCGCTGGTTCGACCACTGGCTGCACCAGGTGCCGAACGGGATCATGGACGAGCCCCGGGTCGACCTGGAGCGCTCCGCCGACGTCTGGGAGACGCACGCCGACTGGCCGGTGCCGGGGATGACCGAGACCGAGGTCTTCCTCCAGCCGGGCACCGGCGGCGCGGGCGGCCTTCAGCTGGTGCCGGTGCGGAAGCAGGCGGTGCAGAGCTTCGCCGACGACCCGGCCCAGCGCCAGGACGCGATGGTCGGCAACCCGGACACCGTCACGCCGAACCGGCTGGCGTACCTCTCCGAACCGTTGCGGGCCCCGCTGCACATCTCCGGCACCCCGGTGCTGAGGGTGCGGGCGGCGGCCGACGCCACCGACACCAACCTCGGGGTGATCCTGGTCGACTACGGCACCGCCGAACGGGTCGCGCACCGGGCCCCCGGGGAGGGCATCGTCACCCTGGAGACCCAGGACTGCTGGGGTGAGACCAGTCCGACCGACGACGGCTGCTACAAGCAGACCCGGAAGCGGGTCGCCACCGCCGACCTGGAACTGGTCACCAAGGGCATCCTGGACGCACAGAACCGGCAGTCGATCCGCCGGGCGACCCCGCTGGTCCCGGGCAAGCTCTACAACTTCGAGTTCCCGCTGCTGCCCGAGGACTACGTCTTCGCGCCGGGGCACCGGATCGGCGTGATCGTGGTCGGTAGTTACCCGCAGTACTCCAGTCAGGCCGACCCGAACCGGGCAGGCGTCGACGTGGCGTTGAAGACCAGCCACATCGTGCTGCCCGTCGTCGGCGGTACCCCGGCCGCGCACGCCGCCGGACTCTGAGCCGCACGCCCCGCCGGCCGGTCCGGTAGCCGGCCGGTGGGGTGCCCCGCCGGTCACCGGCAGGTGTATGCTCCGCCGGTTGAGCCCTACCCCTGCGGCGTGTGCCCCGGACGCCGGCACCGGGCTCGCGACCGTATGGAGGATGGCGCATGTCCCAGAGCCAGGAGCTGTTCGACCTGCACGAGGACAAGACTTCGCGACCCAGCTTCGAGACCACGCTGCGCGGCTTCGACAAGCGGCAGGTGGAGCAGTACGTGGCGCAGACGGCGAACGAGTTGTCGAAACTGATCGCCGAACGCGAGCAGGCGTTCAGCCACATCCAGGGCCTGACCGTCCATCTCCAGCAGGTGCAGGCCGAGCTGACCGAGTTGCGGGAACGGCCGCCGCAGGTGGACCGGGCCTCGTTCCGGGACCTCGGCCCGATGGTCGACCAGATCATCGCGCTGGCCGAGAAGCAGGCCGGGGCGATCGTCGACGCCGCCGCCCAGCGGGCGACCGAGCACCAGAGCGAGGCGGAACGGGTCCTCGCCGACGCCCGCGAGCAGGCCGAGAAGCTGACCGCCGAGGGTGAGGCCAGCCGGGAACGCGCCGAGCAGGAGGCGCAGCGGATCAGCGAGCGCAGCGCCCAGCAGGTCGAGCGGGCCCAGGCGCAGGCGGAGTCGATGCTGGAGTCGGCGCGCAACCAGATCCAGCAGGAGATCGAGGCGGCCCGGACGCGTACCCAGCAGGAGCTGAGCCAGTGGCAGGCCAACGTGGAGCGCGAGCTGACCGAGCTGCGCAGCGCCACCGAGGCGGAGCTGACCCGGTCGCAGAAGCAGGTGGAGGAGGAGAACGCGAACCTCCGCGCCGAGGCCCAGCAGTACGTCACCGAGCTGCGGCGGCGGGCGGACGAGCAGGCCAGCACGCACCAGCAGCAGCTTGCCGCGCTGGCCGAGGAGATCGAGACCCGGCAGCAGTCGCTCAGCCAGCTGCTGTCCGCGCAGGAGACCGCGCAGCAGCGGCTGGCGCAGTCCCGCCAGGAGGGCGTCACCGCCGAGCAGGAGTTCGCCCAGTTGCAGCAGCGGCTCGGTGAGGTCCGCCAGGACCTGACCGCCGAGCTGAACCGGCTGGACGAGGCCCGCCGGGCGGCGGAGACGGCGGAGCGGCAGGCGGCCGAGGTGCGGGCCCGGACGCAGCGCGAGGCGAAGCGGCTGGCCGACCGGGCCGCCGCGGCGGTGCTGGCGGCGGCCGCGATTACCGGCGAGACCGGCGAGTACCAGATGGTGGCGGTGCGCCAGGAGGCGAACCGGGGACCGGCCGAGGTGCTGGCGGAGCCGATCGAGCAGTCCGACCAGCCGGAGCAGCCCGGCCAGCCGGAGCAGTTCGGGCAGCACGAGCAGCCCGGCCAGCACGAACAGTTCGGGCAGCACGGGCAGCACGAACGCTCCGAGCAGCAGCCCGAGCGGCCCGAACAGCCCGAGCAGTTCGGCGGGTCCGATCGATTCGAGCAGCCCCAGCGGCACGAGGGGTTCGAGCAGCCCCAGCGGGCCGAGCAGTTCGAGCGGCACGAGCAGTTCGAGCGGCACGAGCAGTTCGAGCAACCTCGGCGGACCGAGCAGCCGGAGCCGGTGATGAACCTGTTCGAGCCCCAGCAGTCCGCGCAGCAGTCGCACCACCACGAGAACGCGCCGCCGGTCTACTCCCCGAACGGCGGTGACCCGGGCCGCTACTAGCCGGCAGGTCCCGGGACCGCTCAGCCGCCAGGCTCGGCGTTCCGGCGGCGCTCGCCCGGCAGGGTGCTGCGGGTCGTCGCCGAGGTGGCAGGCGGATCGTCGGGGACCGCCGGGCCGCCACCCTGCCTGGTGCTGCGGCAGGGGTGGCAGCCGGCGGTGCGGGTGTCAGCGCCCCCCCGGGTGTGTCAGCGGCCCCAGAGCCGCCAGGTCTGGTTGAGCGGGCTGCCCTGGCCCGCGGGGTTGCAGGTCCACTGGTGGACGAGGGCCCGCGGCGCCGTGGAGATGCTGCTGACGTCGACGCACTTCCCGCTGTGCCGGGCGACGAGTTGGTAGTCGTGGCCGTCGTTGCCGCCGTACGTCACCTTCCGGAGCGTGAACTGCTGGTGCTGCGCCGCGCTGTCACAGGTCCACTGCTGGACGGCGGCACCGTTGGCCGTGGACGCCGCGTTCACGTCGAGGCACTTGCCGGACTGCTGGTTGAGCACGGTGAAGGTGTTGGCGACTCCGGGGACCGGCCGGAAGTTCCAGAGCTGCTGGTCGCCGCCCTCACAGGCGAACTGCTGCTGCTGGTTGCCGTCCGCGGTGCTCAGGTTGCTGTTGTCGAGGCACTGCTGGGAGTGTTGGGCGACCGCGACCGTCTGGAAACCACCCTCCGAGGGCGGCAGCAGGGTGATCGTGAACGTGTCGTCGGCGTTCGTGTGCGGCAGGTTGACCGTGGTGGCGTTGCCGGAGAGCGTCACGACGGTGTTCGCGACGGTGACCGGCCCCTGGACGGCGCCACCGCCGTTGTACGGGATGCGCTGGGCGAGGACCCGTACCTGGTTGTTCTGCACGATGCCGCTGGTGGTGTCGAGGCGTCGCAGGTTGACGGCGATGTTGCCGGTGGTGCCGCCGCCACCGACCAGGATCCTGGCGACCCCGGTCGCCTTGGTGGCGAAGGCGTCGTAGGCCGGGCTGGGCGTGACGGAGACGATCGTGCCGGTCTGCGAGCCGTAGAAGCGGTAGACCCACCATTCGCCCTTGGGCTGGTGTTGCCCGGCGGAGTTGTGCACCAGCAGGTTGCCGAGGTCGTTGTGCAGGTTCGAGGTGCTGGCCCAGTTCGCGCGCAGCCCGTCGGCACCGGCGCGTTCCAGCCGGGCGATGTACCAGGAGCCGTCGCCGGGGTTCTGCTCGCTGGGCGAGCCGTACTCGTTGATCTGGTACGGGCGGGGGTGCGGGATGCTGCGGGCGTCGAGGGTCGCGTTGGCGGTGTTGACGTTGGCGACCGGGTCACCGGGCAGGCTGTGCCAGCTGAAGATGTCCGGCACGAGGTTGTTGGCCCGGACGAAGTCGAGGTACTGCACCCACCAGCCGCCGGTCGACGGCACGCAGGCGCAGCTCGGACCGACGATCAGGTGGCCGGGGAGTTCGGCGCGCAGCCGTTGGTAGGTGCGCCGCCACAACTCGAAGTACTGCGCCTGCGAGCGGTTCCAGAAGATGTTCAGGTTCGGCTCGTTCCAGATGTCCCACTGCACGGTGATCCCGGCGGCCCGGACGTCGCCGATCAGCCGGGTGAAGAAGGCGTCGTAGTCGGCCCAGTTGCCGTTGTCGCCGGGGAAGCGGGAGATGCCGTACCCGTCGGCGCCCCACAGGTCGTGCGGCAGGATGACGAACTGGCCGCCGAGCGCGATCGTGCGCCGGGCCTGGGCGAGGGTCGAGTTCCACCTGCGGTCGTAGCTGCCGGCGACCCAGCCGCCCGGCTGGCCGAGTTGGGCGCCGCCGGCCCGCATGTAGCGGAACTTGACGTCGCGGTAGAAGTGGTCGGCCGGTCCGGACGCGTTCTCGGTCATGCCGTAGATCCAGCCCGAGGCGCGGTAGCTGGGGGAACCACCGGCGACGGAGAAGTCGACGGTGATGGACTCGTCGCCGGCCTGGGCGGGGGTGGCGACGGCGGTCAGGGAGATGGCGGTGAGCAGCGCGGCGGTGAGTGCGCCGAGCAGCGTGGCTCTGTTCACGGAGGACTCCTTGGCTGGGGGACGGGCAGCGGAGATCGCGGGGCGAGCTCGTGGCTCGTCCCGGTGACCGGTCCGGAGGGCTACCGGGTGGGTGCCGGCCCGGTGCTGGCGCGCAGCGAGATAGGTGGAGTGAGCAACAGGTGCCGCGGTGGGGCCTCGGGGGTGGCGATGCGTTCCAGGAGCAGGTCGACGGCGCGGGTGCCCATCTCGGTGGGCACGTCGGCGGCGGTCAGCGGGGGACGGAAGTCCTCCGCCCAGTGCGGTGCGGCGACACCGGCGATGGAGAGGTCGCGGGGGACCACGACGCCGGCCCGTTCGAGGGCGCGCTGGATGCCGGGCAGCGCCGCCTCGTTGATGGTGACGACGGCGGTGACCGCCGGATGCCCGTCGCGTAGCTGTTCGAGGCACGCCTCGCCGCCGGCCGCGTCGTCGGCACAGCACAGGTCGACGCCGGTCAGCCCGCGCTGGCCGATCGCCTCGGTGAAGCCGGCAAGCGCCCGTTGGGCCGGCCCGTAGCCGGCGGCGACCAGCTCGGCGGAGCGGTTGACCAGGGCGACGTGCCGGTGGCCGAGGTCGGCGAGGTGGTGCACGCACCTGGCGACCAGGGTCGCGTAGTCGAGGTCGACCCAGCAGGTGCCGTCCGGTCGTGCGGTGTGTCCGATCGTGACGAAGGGCAGGCCGGTCTGCCGGAGGCGGGTGACCCGGTCGTCCTCGAGGCGGATCTCCATCAGGATCACGCCGTCGACGCGGCGCCCGCTGATGATCCGCTCGAAGGAGCGGTCGTGGTCGCCGCCGGACGGCGAGAGCAGCACGTCGAGGTCGACCCGGGCGGCGGCCTCCACGACGCTGGCGACGAAGCCGAGCTGCATCTCGGTCAGTCGCAGGCTGGCCGGGGGGATGACCAGCCCGATGGTGCGGGTGCGGCCTTCCCGCAGGCTGCGGGCGGCGGCGTTCGGCCGGTAGTCCAGCTCGTCGATGACGGCCCGGATGCGTTGCAGGGTCGGCTCGGAGACGTGCCGCTTGCCGCTGAGCGCGTACGAGACGGTGCTGCGGGACACTCCCGCCCGGCGGGCGATCTCGCCGATGTTCATCGCACCCCCACGAATCGGTTCTCCGCGTCGCGTCGACACCCGGGCTGCCCGACCCTATCGGGGACGTTCGCCCCGGGCCGGGCCGGCCGGGCAGCGAATCGGTTCGCTGGCAGCGTAGAACTCGGGTAGTCGAGGTGTCAACGGTGTGTCAATACCGTGAAACCGCCGTTTCTACGGACTGGGCCTGGGCCCTTGACCCCGTCCTCGGGATGGGCCTATCTTCGGCGAACCGATTCGGCGAATCGGTTCTGCGAGTCGATCCGGCCACGCAGACCAGCGATCTGGGAGCGCAGCTCATGAAGACAGAGCGCAGCAGCTCATGAAGACATCAGCCAGCAGGAACCGCACCCTGGGCGCGGCGCTGCTCGCCCTCGCGATCGCGGGTGGCCCGGCCGCCTGCTCGACCGCGGGCGACGGCGGTTCGACCGAGGGGGCCGGCGGCAGCTACACGATCTGGGACCCGTACCCGCAGTTCGGCGACGACTCGGCCTGGACGAAGCTGTTGCAGAGCTGCGGCAGCTCGGCCGGGGTCACGGTCGAGCGCACCGGCTACGACACCACCGACCTGACCAACAAGGCGCTGCTGGCCGCACAGCAGGACAACTCGCCGGACGTGCTGATCATCGACAACCCGGTGATCTCCACGCTGGCCGAGGCGGGCGCGCTCACCACGACCGAGGAGAACGGGCTCGACACCTCGGCGATGGACCCCAACCTGCTCGGCGCCGGCCAGAGCGGCGGAAAGACCTATGGCGTCCCGATCGGCGCGAACACCCTCGCCCTCTACTACAACAAGGACCTGCTCGGCACCGCCGGGGTGGACGTCGCGACGGTCCGGGACTGGCCGTCGCTGACCGCGGCCCTGGCCAAGGTGAAGGCGGCCGGGAAGAAGGGCATCACCTTCTCCGCCATCGGCACCGAGGAGGGCAGCTTCCAGTTCCTGCCCTGGTTCTGGGGCTCCGGAGCGCAACTGACCGCGCTCGACTCGCCGCAGGCGGTCTCCGCGCTGGCACTCTGGACCGACTGGCGCAAGCAGGGGTACGCGCCGAACTCGGTAATCAACAACACCCAGACCACCAGCTGGCAGGAGTTCGCCAGCGGGGACTACGCGTTCGGCGAGAACGGCACCTGGCAGCTGGCCAACGCGGAGAAGCTCGACTTCGAGTACGGCATCATCCCGATCCCGGCCAGTGCCGGCGGCACCGCGCCGGCACCCACCGGCGGCGAGTTCGTCTCCGTCCCGGTGCAGGGCGACCCGGCGCGGTACGCCACCTCGCAGAAGTTGGTGTCCTGCCTGACCAGCGGGGACAACCTGCTGACCACCGACACCACGCTGTCGTACATCGCGCCGGTCGCGGCCGTCCGGGACAGGCAGGTCGCCGCCGACCCGAAGCTGAAGGTCTGGGCCGAGGCGGTGCAGGCAGCCAGGGGGCGGACCGGCGACGACCTCGGCACCAGGTACCCGAAGATCTCCGAGCCGCTCTGGACGGCGGTGCAGGCCGCGCTCAGCGGGTCGAAGACTCCGCAGGAGGCGCTGGCCAGGGCGCAGTCGACCGCCGCCGCCGCGACGAGGTAGCCGATGACCAGCCGCCGACAGCGGAAGGTCCCCGGCCGCCGACGGCCCGACGGTGGCCGGTGGGCGGCGTGGGCGTTCCTCGCCCCGGTGACTCTTTACCTGCTGGCGTTCTACGCGTACCCGCTCTGTCGCAACGTCGAGCTGAGCCTGCGCGAGTACACGGTGCGGTCGTTCGTGCAGGGCGGTGCGCCGTTCGCCGGACTGGACAACTACCAACGGATCCTGTCCGACCAGACCTTCGGCCCGGCACTGCTGCACACGGTCGTCTTCACCGGCGCCTCGCTGCTGTTCCAGTTCACCATCGGGATGGCCCTCGCGGTCTTCTTCCACCAGCACTTCCCACTGTCCCGGACGCTGCGGGCGCTGTTCCTCGTACCGTGGCTGTTGCCCCTGATCGTCTCGGCCTCCACCTGGTCGTGGCTGCTCAACAGCGACGCCGGCCTGGTCAACGCCGCCCTGGGCGCGGTCGGGGTCGGCCCGGTCAACTGGCTCACCTCGCCGGACTGGTCGCTGGCCTCGGTGATCATCGCGAACGTCTGGATCGGCATCCCGTTCAACCTCGTGGTGCTCTACAGCGGCCTCCAGGCCGTCCCCGGCGGGCTCTACGAGGCGGCGGCCCTGGACGGGGCGAACGGGTGGCAGCGGTTCCGGCGGATCACCTTTCCACTGTTGCGGCCGGTGTCGGCGATCACGCTGCTGCTCGGGCTGATCTACACGCTCAAGGTCTTCGACATCATCTGGATCATGACCAGGGGCGGCCCGACCGACTCCTCCACCACCTTCGCCACCTGGTCCTACCGGCTCGGCTTCGGCAACGTGCTGCCCGCCTTCGGGCCCGGCGCGGCCGTCGGCAACCTGCTGATAGTGCTGGCGCTGGTCTTCGGACTCGTCTACATCCGCATCCAGCGGAGGCAGCCGGCATGAGGCGGGTGGCGAAGACGGTCCTCGGGCTCTTCCTGACGGCCGTGATGCTCTTCCCGGTCTACTGGATGGTCAACGTGTCGTTCACCCGCGACCAGGACATGCGGGCCTCGCCGCCACACCTGTTCCCGACCGACGGCACGCTGGAGGGCTACCGGGCGGTTCTCGACCAGCAGTTGCCGTACCTCGGCACGAGCCTGCTGGTCGGGCTCGGCACGGTGGTGCTGACCGTGCTGCTGGCCGCCCCGGCCGGCTACGCGCTGGCCAAACTGCGCCCGGTCGGCGGCGGCGTACTCGGCTTCGTGTTGCTGACCGCGCAGATGATCCCCGGGATCATCATGGCGATGGGCTTCTACGCCATCTACCTCAACCTCGGCGTGCTCAACTCGGTCCCCGGCCTGATCCTCGCCGACTCGACGATCGCGGTGCCGTTCGCCGTGCTCGTCTGCACCGCCTTCATGTCCGGCATCCCCGAGGAGCTGATCCAGGCCGCCGTGGTCGACGGTGCCGGCCGGCTGCGCACCTTCTGGTCGGTCGTGCTGCCGGTCAGCCGCAACGCCGTCGTCACCGTGTCGCTCTTCGCCTTCCTCTGGGCGTGGTCGGACTTCGTCTTCGCCTCCACCCTGGCCGGTGCCGGCGAGTACCAGCCGATCACGCTCGGCATCTACCGGTACATCGGCAACAACAACCAGCAGTGGAACGCCATCATGGCCACCGCCGTGGTCGCCTCGATCCCGGCCACCATCCTGCTGGTGCTCGCCCAGCGTTATGTCGCGGCCGGCGTGACCGCCGGCGCCGTCAAGGACTGAGCAAGCCGTCGAGAACCGAGAAGCGTCGAGAACCGAGAAAGTGAGCTGCCGCCTATGTTCTCCATCCAGGACATTCCGTTCAGCTGTCGCGGATCCTGGCTCAACGTCTCACCGGTGGTGGCCGAGCACACCTATGCCGAGGACCTGCACCTGGTCTCGCACCAGACCGGCATGCACGTCGTACTCCGGTTCACCCCGTCGCGCCCGGACGTCACGGTCGTCGCCACGCCGAGCCTGCTCAGCTGGCGGCACGGCACCGGTCGCGTCGAGCTGGCGTACCAGAGCCCGGACACCGTCCGGCTGCGCGGCGACGGGCTCGGCATGCGGATCGCCGCCGCGCCGGCCACGCTCACCCCGTTCAGTGGCATCTACCTCTACCGCGACCCGGTCGACGGTTCCCACGTGTTCACCTCGTACGAGACCGGCCGCCGCTACCGGCTCACCCTGCTCGCGGGTGAGCTGGAGCGGTCCGGCGGAGTCTCGGCGCTGGGCACCGCCGAGCGGCACCTGACCCTGCCCGCCGGGCAGCCGTGGGAGATCGCGATCGAGGAGTACCAGGCCGCCCGCCGCCCGTACAGCACCGACGTCCCGTTCGACGACCTGCACCGGGCGACGGCCGCGGCGTTCGCCGGGTTCGTCGACGCGGTCGCGCCGTGGCGTACCCCGCAGACTCCGGCGGCCGAACTGGCCGCCTACGTGCTGTGGTCGGCCACCGTCGCGCCCGCCGGTTTCGTCACCCGTCCGGCGGTGCTGATGTCGAAGCACTGGATGGACAAGGTCTGGAGCTGGGACCACTGCTTCAACGCCATCGCACTGGCCGCCGGCGAGCCGGAGCTGGCCTGGCACCAGTTCCAGCTCCCCTTCGACCACCAGGACCCGAGCGGGGCGCTGCCGGACTCGGTGACCCACTCCGAGGTGCTCTACAACTTCGTCAAGCCGCCCATCCACGGCTGGGCCCTGCGGCACCTGCGGCGGCGCCTGGGCCGGCCGGTGGACCGGGCCGAGCTGATCCGGACGTACGAGCGGCTGGCCCGCTGGACCGGGTTCTGGCTGGAGGCACGCCGGGTGCCCGGCCACGAGCTGCCGCACTACCAGCACGGCAACGACAGCGGCTGGGACAACGCCACCACCTTCGACGGCGACCGGGTCGTACAGAGCGCCGACCTGGCGACCTTCCTGGTCGTGCAACTGCGCTGCCTGGCCGACCTGGCCACCGAACTCGGCCGGCCCGAGGCCCGGCGCTGGGCCGGGCAGGCGGACCGGATCCGGGCCGCGATGCTCGACCAGCTCTGGACCGGTGACCGGTTCGACGCGCGCAGCCCGGCGACCGGCGAACGCCGGGCCAGCACCAGCCTGCTCGACCTGCTGGCGATCGTGCTCGGCGACGACCTGCCCGCCGAGGTCGGCACGGCGCTCGCCCGCCGGATCGAGACCCACCTGACCGCGCACGGCCTGGCCACCGAACCCGTCGACTCCCCGCACTACGTCCCCGACGGTTACTGGCGCGGCCCGATCTGGGCACCGTCGACGGTCCTGGTCGAGGACGGCCTGCGCCGGGCCGGGCACACCGGGCTCGCCGACGAGATCAGCCACCGCTTCCGGGTGCTCTGCGAGAAGTCCGGCTTCGCCGAGAACTTCGACGCCGAGACCGGCGCCGGCCTGCGGGACCGCGCCTACACCTGGACCGCCAGCAGCTATCTCGTCCTTGCCGCCGGCTTCGTGCACCGAGGCTCCTGACGGCACCGGGGAGCAGGGGTCAACCGTCGGCCTGGTCGGGGCGCCGGCTGTCGGCCACCGCGGCCGGCGCGTCGGCCAGGGAGAACCGCTCCCGCAATCGGGAGTAGAACCGGGACGGGCGCAGCCGTACCAGGCGGGCCGGCTCGCCCGCCGGCAGCACCGTCAACCAGTCACCGGGATCGAGTACGCCCCGGAGCTGCCCGTCGACGCTCACCGCGACCTGCCCGGACCGGTCGAGAACGCGTACCGTTACCGGCTCGTCGGCGGCCATCACCAGACTGCGGTTGAAGACCATGTGCGGGGCGACCGGGGTGAGGACCAGCGCGGCGAGCCTGGGGGAGAGGACCGGGCCGCCGGCGGCGAAGTTGTAGGCGGTCGAGCCGGTCGGGCTGGCCACCACCAGGGCGTCGGCCGAGTAGGACGCGAAGAGCGTCTGGTCCAGGTAGACCCCGAGACTGGCCTGCCGGTCCCGGGCCAGTTTCTCGAAGACGATGTCGTTGAGCGCGGTGACGTCCAGCGCCACCCCCGGCTGGTCGACAGGTTCGACGGTGAGCGGCAGCGGCGGGGGCGGTGGGAGCAGCGGGCCGCGCCCGTAGCGCAGCAGCGCCTCCATCCCGCCGGGGATCTCCATCGGCCGGGAGGCGCAGAGGGTCAGCATCAGCCGCTCGTCGAGCTGTACCCGGTCGGAGAAGAAGGCGTCCAGCGCGGTGTCGATCTCGGTGGGTTCGATCTCGGTCAGGAAGCCCACCCGGCCGACGTTGATGCCGAGCACCGGCACCCCGTCCTTGGCGGCGATCCGCGCGCCGCGCAGGAAGGTCCCGTCGCCACCGATCGTCACCACCAGCGCCGGATGGCCGGCGGCCTCCGCCTCGTCCCCGGCGTTGCGCCGCCGGTCTGCCGAGGCGGCCCCCCAGACGTCGATGTCGCTGACCCCGACCGAGTGGTCGGCCGCCCAGCGCCGGACGGTCCCGGCCGCCGCCACCGCCGCCGCCCGGCCCTGGTGCACCACCAGGCCGATCCGCTGACCCGTCATGTACCCGTCTCCTGCCTGGCACCCACGTTCTCGTCTCCTGCCTGGCATCCACGCCACCGGCCCTCCGGCGGTGAACGATCCGGTCGCGGTTCTCGGCACTGCCTGTGCGGTCTTCGGCACTGCGGTCCTCGGCACTGCGGTCCTCGGCACTGCCTATCACGAACCCGGCCGCCCGGCTCGCAAGGGGCAGCGCCCGCCCCCTCCGCCGGGCACCCGGACCCGCCGCGATCCGGCCGCCGCCCGGCTTGACAGCGGTGGCCGGCGGGTCCAGGCTGGGCCTCTGTAAGCGCTTCCGGAAACGGTTCGTCAGTGCCAGTCCTGTAAGCGCTTCCGGGAGGATTTAGTCCGAATTGCTGGGAGTTGGCGATGGCGGTGCAGGACCGGCGACAGGCGACGATCTACGAGGTCGCCCAACGGGTCGGCGTCTCCATCGCCACCGTGTCCCGGGCACTGCGCGGCACCGACTACGTCGCGCCGGAGACCCGCCGCCGGGTGCTGGCGGCGGTCGAGGAGTTGCAGTTCCGACCCAACCGGCTGGGTCAGTCCCTGGCCGAGGGACGGCACGCCGCGAACGGCATCGTCTTCCCCGACCTGTCCGGCCCGTACTACTCGGAGGTGGTGCTCGGCTACGAGGAGGTCGCCGCCGAACTCGGCAACAGCGTGCTCATCCTGGCCACGCACGCCCGGCCGGACCCGGAACGCAAGGTGCTCGAACTGGCCCGCCGGGTGGACGGGATGGTGGTGATGGGCCGGACGGTCGCCGACGAGGTGATCGCGCGGGTGGCCGGGACCGGGGTGCCGACCGTGCTGCTGGCCAGGGGCGCGGTCGGCAACCTGGACACCGTCACCGCCGACAACGACAGCAGCGCCAGGCTGGTGGTCGAGCACCTGCTCGGGCACGGCTACCGGCGGTTCGCCTACCTGGGCGACCCGGACTCCTCACCGGACGTGACCGACCGGTACGCGGCGTTCCGGGCCGCGCTGTCGGCGGCCGGGCACACCCCGCCCCGGGCGCCGGTGCGGTGCGCCTTCGACGTGGACGCCGGCCAGCGCGCCGCCCGGCGGGTACTCGCCGGACCGTCCCGGCCGCAGGCGCTGGTCTGCGCCAACGACGAGGTCGCGCTCGGCGCCCTGGCCGCCGCCGCCGAACTGGGACTGGCCGTGCCCACCGACGTCGCGGTGACCGGCTGGGACGACGTGATGGCGGCCCGCTACGCCGGGCTCACCACGGTGCACCAGCCGATGCGCGAGTTGGGCGCGACGGCGGCCCGCTGGTTGCAGGACCGGATGGCCGGCAGCCAGGCCCCGGTCCGCCGAGACGTACTCCCGACCAGGCTCGTCGTGCGTTCGAGCTGCGGTCCACATGACGCCGGGACGACGTGACGCGGCACGACAGGACGCCGGAACGACACGACGCCGAGACGAAAGGTTCGAGATGACGACATGGAGACGGGCGGGTGCCGTCGTGGCACTCGCGGCGATGCTCGCGGTGACCGGTTGCGGCCGGGACGGCGGCGGTGGCGGGGAGGCGGCGGCACCGGTCGGCGAGGGGAAGGCGACCGGTGACATCACGGTCTGGGCGATGGGCACCGAGGGGGAGAAGCTCTCCGTACTCGCCCAGGACTTCATGCGGGAGAACCCGGACGCCAAGGTGACGGTGACGCCGATCCCCTGGGACGGCGCGCACGACAAGTTGGCCACCGCCATCGCCGGGAAGCAGACTCCCGACCTCAGCCTGATCGGCACCACCTGGATGGGCGAGTTCGCCAAGACCGGCGGCCTGGACCCGACACCGACCGACCTGATCAGGAAGGAGGACTTCTTCGCCGGCGCCTGGGACACCACGGTCGTCGACGGGACCTCCTACGGCGTGCCGTGGTACGTCGAGACCCGGCTCTTCTACGTCAACTCCGCCGTCGCCACCCGGGCCGGGATCACCGCGCCGCCGAAGACCTGGGAGGAGTTCAAGTCCGCGGTCACCGCGCTGAAGACCCGGGGCGGTGCCAAGTGGGGTGTCAACCTGCAACCGCCGGGCTCGGCCATCGGCACCTGGCAGACCGTCATGCCGTTCGTCTGGTCCAACGGCGGCGACGTGGCCACCGACGGCACCTTCACCCTGGACAGCCCGCAGGCCGTCGAGGCGTACGCGTACTACCGGTCGTTCTTCGCCGAGGGGCTGGCGCCGAAGGACCTCGCCCAGGGCGCGCTCGAACCGGCCTTCCTGAAGGGCGAGATCGGCGCCTTCCCCTCCGGACCCTGGCACATCGGGGTACTCAAGGAGCAGGGTGGCGAGGGCAAGTTCCAGCTCTGGCCGATGCCCGGCCGGCAGTCGGCGACCTCCTTCGTCGGCGGCGGCGACCTGGCGGTCTTCAAGGACGCGAAGAACCGGGACGGGGCGTGGAAGTTCGTCGCCTACCTGAGCCGGCCCGAGGTGCAGACGAAGTGGTACCAGACCACCAGCGACCTGCCGGCGGTGCAGCAGGGCTGGGACGACCCGGCGCTGCGCGGCGACCCGCTGCTCTCCACCTTCGGCAGGCAGCTGGAGGACGCCAAGTCGCCACCGGCGATCCCCACCTGGGAGCAGATCGCCGCGGCGATCGACGGCGAGGTGGAGAAGATGGCCAAGGCCGGCGCGACGCCGGAGGACGCCGCCAGGGCGATGCAGCAGCGGGCCACCTCGATCGGCACCGGGGCCTGAGATGACCGCCGTCGCCCCCGAGGCGGGCACCCGGTCCACCGACCCGGGCACCCGGCGCCCCGGGGCGGGCACCCGGCGCGGACGCGGTGGGCCGCGGCTGCGCCGGGCGGTGGCCGGCTGGAGCTTCGCCCTGCCGTTCACCGCGCTGTTCCTGGTCTTCCTGGCCGGTCCGGTGCTCGCCTCGCTGCTGATGAGCTTCACCGACCTGCGCAGCGCCGACGTGCGCAGCCCGTTCGCGGTGAACGTCGTCGGGCTGCGCAACTACGCCCGGCTCCTCGACGACGAGCTGTTCGTCCGGGCCGCCGTGAACACCGCGATCTTCGTACTGCTCGGTGTACCGCTGACCATGGTGGCCGGGTTGGCGGCGGCGCTCGGACTCAACTCGGGGCTGACCCGGCTGCGCACGGTGTTCCGGGTCGGCTACTACCTGCCGGTGGTGACGAGCATCGTGGCGGTGGCCGTGGTCTGGCGGTTCCTGCTGCAACCCGACTCGGGGCTCGTCGACAACCTGCTCCGGCTGGTCGGGCTCGACGGGCCGAACTGGCTGGGCCGGACCGACCTGGCCCTGCCGTCGCTGATCGTGATGGCGGCCTGGCGCAACCTCGGCTACCAGATGGTGATCTTCCTTGCCGGGTTGCAGGCGATCCCGCAGCACCTCTACGAGGCGGCCCGGATCGACGGGGCCAGCGGCTGGCAGCAGTTCCGTTACGTGACCCTGCCGTCGCTGCGCCCGACGCTGCTCTTCGTCGGGGTGATCGGGACCATCGGCTACCTCCAGTTCTTCGAGGAGCCGCTGGTGATGACCCGGGGTGGTCCGCTCAACTCGACGCTCTCGGTCTCGTACCACATCTACAACCAGTTCGGGTTCGGCAACTACGGCTACGCGTCGGCGATGAGCTACGTGCTCTTCGTTGCCATCGTGCTGCTGTCGATCCTCTGGTTCCGGCTGCTCCGCTCCTCCGAGGAGGTGTCGAGGTGAGTGCCCCGGTGACGGGTCCACGCCCGCCGGTGACCGTACCGCCGCTCGCGGGCGACGGTGCGCGCCGGCCGGTACGACGGCGCCGGGACCGGGTGGCCACGGTCGTGCTGCACGTGGTGTTGGTGGCGGGCCTGCTCGCTATGGTCGGCCCGTTCCTCTGGATGCTGATCTCGTCGTTCAAGTCGGAGGCGGAGATCCGGCTCGTTCCGGCGACCTGGTGGCCGGAACAGTTCACCCTGGACAACTACCGGGAGCTGTTCGGTCGGCTGGACTTCCCGACGTACTTCTTCAACTCGGCCCTGGTCGCCACCCTGGTCACGGCCGGCAACCTGGTCTTCTGTTCGGCCGTCGGCTACGCGCTGACCAAGCTGCGCTTCCCGGGCCGCCGGGCGCTGTTCGGGCTGGTCCTCAGCGCGGTGATGGTGCCCAGCATGGTGACCTTCGTGCCGCTCTTCGTGCTGGTCGCCAACCTGGGGCTGACAAACACCTACGCCGCGCTTGTGCTGCCGTTCCTGGCCGGCGCGCTGGGCGCGTTCCTGATGCGCCAGTTCATGTTCTCCATCCCCGACGAACTGGTCGAGTCGGCCCGGGTCGACGGCGCGAGCGAGCTGCGGATCTTCGTCCGGATCGTGCTGCCGCTCTGCCGGCCGGCGCTTGCCGCGCTCGGCATCCTCACCTTCCTCGCGCACTGGAACAGCTTCATCTGGCCACTCGTGGTGGCCACCACCGAGGACAAATACACCCTGCCGGTCGCGCTGGCGCTCTACAGCGTCGGGCAGAACCAGACCAAGTTCGGGTTGCTGCTCGCCGGCTCGGCGGTGGTGGTGCTGCCCGTCGTGATCGTCTTCCTCGTGTTGCAGCGGCACTTCGTGCGCGGCATCGCGACCACCGGACTGAAGTGACGTACCTCCGGAGGTAACCATGATCCGTCCCCTCCGGGTCGCCCTGACGGCGACCCTCGCCCTGGCGCTGACCATCCCGGCCGGCGCCGCCCCGGCCGCCCCGCCGGCCCACCCCGCACCGGCCGGCGTCGACCGGGCCGGCGCGCTGCGCCTGGCCGCCGACACCTGGCGGTCCATGGTGGCGATGACCGACCCGGGTACCGGACTGCCCGCCGACAACATCGACGGGGACCTGGCCCCGGGCAGCCGGTCGAAGTACACCTCGCCGACGAACATCGGCTCGTACATCTGGTCGGCCGTGGCGGCCCGTGAGCTGAAGCTGATCGGCGAGCGGGAGCTGGTCCGGCGGGTGGAGACCGCCCTGGACTCGCTGGCCCGGCTCGACCGGCACGCCGACTCCGGGATGTTCTTCAACTGGTACGACCCGGCGACCCTGGAACTGCTGCGCACCTGGCCGGTCGACGGCACGCCGGTGTACCCGTTCGCCTCCAGTGTGGACAACGCCTGGCTGGCCGCGGCGCTGATGGTGGTGCACAACGCGCTGCCGCAACTGCGCCGCAGGTCCGACCCGCTGCTGGAGGCGATGGACTTCGGCTTCTACTACGACAGCCAGGCGCGCGGCGCAGACGTGCCGGTCGGACTGATGCGCGGCGGCTTCTGGGTCGAGCCGCCGCCCGGCTGCTCGCTGCCCGGCAACTACCGGGGCCGTGGTCCGGACGTGCACTACACCTGCCACACCTACGGCGCCTTCAACAGCGAGACCCGCATGATCAGCTATGTCGCGATCGCCCGTGGCCAGGTGCCGCCGGCACACTACTTCGGCCCCTGGCGCACCTTCCCGGACACCTGCGACTGGTCCTGGCAGGAGATGAAGCCGGTCGGCGGCTGGCGGGAGTACGCCGGGGTGCCGGTCTTCGAGGGCGCCTACCGCTACCGGGGACTTCAGTTCGTACCCTCCTGGGGCGGGGACATGTTCGAGGTGTTCATGCCGGACATGTTCGTACCCGAGACCCGGTGGGGGCCGAAGAGCTGGGGACGCAACCACCCGGTCTACGTACGCGGCCAGATCGCACACGGCCTCGACGACGCGAAGTACGGCCACTGGGGCTTCTCACCCGCCTCCGACCCGGCCGGCGGCTACCGCGAGTACGGGGTGGACGCGATGGGGCTGGACGGTCCCGGTTACCCGAGTGACCAGGAGCGGACCAGCGTCGACTACGGGTTCGCCGGCTGTCCCGACCGTCCCGCCCAGCCCGAACCGGCGGTGTACGGCGACGGCGTGGTCACCCCGCACGCGGTGGTGCTGGCCCTGCCGTACGCACCGGCCGCAGCCCAGGCCGAACTGGCGAAGCTGCGCCGCGAGTTCGACGTCTACGGCCCCGGCGGCTTCTACGACTCGGTGGCGGTGCGCAGCGGCACCGTCGCCGAGCGGTATCTCGCACTCGACCAGGGGATGGTGCTGGGCTCCCTGGGCAACCTGCTCGGCAACGACGTGCTGCGCCGGCAGTTCACCCGGGGCGGGGCGGAGCGGCTGCTCCGGCCGGTGATGCGGATGGAGGAGTTCTCCGTACCGCCCCGGCAGTAGCCGACCCGGCCCGGCAGTGGCCGAACCCGGCCCGGCTGCCACCGAACCCGGCCCGGCAGTGGCCGAACGCGGTTCGGTGGCAGCCGACCCGGCCGCAGCAGAGACGGCAGACCAGCCACACGGAGGATCACGCGAGGATGAGCGAGCAGACGACGAGCGCCGAGAACGCGGAGCGGGCCCGGACGGACTGGCAGGGACGGATCGGGCGGCGCCGGGCCGGCGGTGGGCCGTCGACCCTCGACGCTCCGTCCGCCCTGGTGGCGCGTCCGGGTCGGGGACAGGTCACCCTCGACTGGACGCCGGTGCCGGATGCGGTCGGCTACCAGGTGTACCGGTCGGCCGGGGACGCCCCGCTGACACCGCTGGACCATCACGGTGGCGACGTGCTGGCGGTGCCGCATCCGCCGTACGCGGACACCACCGGCGACCCCGGCCACGCCTACGAGTACGCGGTGGCGGCGCTGCGCGACGTCGACCAGCCCGGCGCACTGTCGGCGCCGGTCCGGGCGGCGGCCCTGCACGGAACCGCGCTCAACGGGACGGCTCTCGACGGCGCGGCCGGGGGCGTGGGTGCCGATGACCGGGGTGGCGGTGCCGGAGCCGATCCGCTGGTGCGAGTGATGGTGGAGGCGGCCGGCCCGACCCGGCCACTGCACCGGCCGTGGCGCCCGATGATCGGCTCCGAGCACCTGAGTCACCTGCTCAGCACCGAGACGACCGGCGGGCGGCCGATCGGCTCGGAACTCGCCGAGGCACTGCGCGTCATGCGTACCGAACTGCACGTCGACAGCGTCCGCGCGCACGCCATCCTCTGCGACGACCTCGGCGTCTACCGGGAGGTCGACGGCGAGCCGGTGTACGACTTCAGCCGGGTGGACGAGGTCTACGACCGGCTGCTCGGCCTCGGCCTGCGTCCCGTGGTCGAGCTGTCGTTCATGCCCCGGGACCTGGCCAGCGACCCGACCAAGACCGTCTTCGCGTACGGCGCGATCGTCTCCCCGCCGCGGGACTGGCAGCGCTGGGCCGACCTGATCCGGGCCCTGGTCGGCCACCTGGTCGAGCGCTATGGCCGCGAGGAGGTGCGGCACTGGCCGTTCGAGGTGTGGAACGAGGCGAACCTGGAGGTGTTCTGGTCCGGTACCCGGGCCGAGTTCATGCGCCTCTACGACGTGACCGCGAGCGCGGTCCGGGACGTCGACCCGGGGTTCACGGTCGGCGGCCCCTCCTCGGCCGCCGCCGGCTGGGTGGGTGAACTGCTGGACCACGTCGACACCTCCGGTGCGCCGGTCGACTTCGTCTCCACGCACACCTACGGCGCCCCGCCGCTCGACTTCCGCCCGGTCTGTGCCCGGCACGGGCGCCCGGACCTCGGCATCCTCTGGACCGAGTGGGGGGTCACGCCGACCCATTTCAACCCGGTCAGCGACGACGTCTTCGCCGCCGCCTTCCTGCTGCGCGGCATGCGTTCGGCGGCCGACCGGGTGGACGCGCTCGCCTACTGGGTCGCCTCCGACCACTTCGAGGAACTGGGCCGACCGCCCCGGCTCTTCCACGGCGGCTTCGGGCTGCTCACCGTCGGCAACCTGCGCAAGCCGCGGTTCTGGGCGCTCGCCCTGGCCGACCGGCTCGGCGAGCGGGAGTTGCCGGCGACGCTGACCGGGGACGGCGCGGAGAGTCTGGTCGAGGCGTGGGCCGCGTGCGGCGACGACGGCGCGGTGACGGTGCTGGCCTGGAACGGCACCCTCGACCAGTCCAAGGCCGGCGGGGAAGCCCGGCTGGACCGTACCGTCCGGGTCGAGGTCCGTGGCCTGACCGCCGGCTCCTATCGGGTACGCCACTGGCGGCTCGACGCCGAGCACTCGAACATCGCCCGGGTCTGGCAGGAACTCGGCGGCGGCGACTGGCCGACGGCGGAGCAGTGGGAGGCGCTGCACAGCCGCGACAGGCTGGACGAGTACCAGCCGGAGCAGATGGTGGCCGCCGACGACGGCACCTGCAGCGTCGAGTTCCCGCTTCCGATGCCCGCTGTGTCCTTCCTGCGCCTCGAAGCGGTCCCATAGCAGGGTTCTGGCCGTTTTCGCGGTCACCAACATGCGGCCCACCCAGGCGTGGCAGATCCTTGGTGCAGTGCGAGCATGTCGGCCATGGAAATCTACGAGGACGAGCGGATGGTGGCGCGAGAAGACCTGGCCGGCTGGCTGCGCCTGCTGGCCAGTCAGCTGGAGTCCGGCGGGAAGGTCTACTACGGCGCCGCCGGCTCGGTCACGGTCGGTGAGCGGGTCCACTGTGAACTGGAAATCGAGCGCGAGGGCAGCGAGATCTCTGTCGAGATCGAGTTCTCCTGGCACGATCCGCAGGCCGCTGCCGCCGCCGTTGCGGACGAAGACGAAGACGATGAGGAAGACCTGGCAGAGGACGAGGAGGAAAGGGACGAGGAGGAAAGCGACGAGGCCGAGGACGGCGAGGAAGAGAGCGACGAGGAAGAGAGCGACGAGGAAGCTGAGGAGAAGGGGGGAGACGGAGAGGGCGACGAGGCCGAGGACGATGAGGAGAAGGACAGGGTAACCGCCGAGGGAGAAGCGGCGGACGAGGAGGACGGACCGGCCGGGAATTCCGAGGACGAGGAGGAGAAGTCCGCGCAGGGCGACGCCACGCCACAGCCGGAGCGGACCACTCCGACGCCAGCGGAGAGCCCGAAGCATGCGGCGGCGACCGAACCGGTGACCAGCACCGGGGCCTGGTCGTCTCCGGCTGTCGTCCCGGCGGTGACCGCTGCGGCCGTCGCGCCTCTCGCTGCACCCGCGGTCGCGCCTGCCGTCGGGTCCGGCCCCGCCGAGGAACCGACGGAGACCTCCCACCCGGTGCAGCCGGCGTGGGCGCCGAGCCCGGTGGATCCGGCCCAGGTGTCCAGCTCCACCACGCCGACCGCCGCCGAGCCTGCGGAGCCGACGCACGTCCCCGAGCCCGCGCAGCCGACGTATGCCGCCGAGCCTGCGGAGCAGACCGCCGCCGAGCCCGCGGAGCAGACCGCCGCCGAGCCCGCGGAGCAGACCGCCTCCGGGACTGAAGAGGCGGCCGAAGCGCCTGCCCCGGCCCAGCGGGACGAGGAATCCAGCGCCGGGCAGCCGCTTTGGCGGCCGAGTCCGGTGGAGCCGCCACGCGACGACCGGCCGACGGCGGGCGCCTGGTAGGCATCGCCCGGCAGTACGGGCGCCGGGCGGGCCGGGCCGGCTTTCCGGCGCCGACCCGTCCGGCGCCGACTCACGACTGGACCTGGCCAACCCGCTCGGCACTCCGGCCGGTCCCACGAGGTCGTCCGCGTACCGGGTTGGCTGCCCGACCCGGTAGCGCCGAGGCGCCGACGGATGGCCGCGACAGGACGGACCGAGTGTTCCGCGATCGAGAGTGGGCCGGTGTGACCGGGGCGTCCAGCAGCTCCGAGGTCCCCGGTGCTGGTGCCATACTCAGCGCGGACGAGACGCTCGGACTTGCGATCTCTCCCCCCCCTGGGCGGTCGACGCCAAGGGGGTCCGTGTCCCCACGCACTACGAGATGCGTGGCGCCAACCTAGTCCAGGTGGTTGACCACACGGAGAGAAGCTACACCTACCCGATCGTGGCCGACCCGACGTGGAACTACCGCTGGTTCGGCGGCGAGATCATTTTCAACCGAAACGAGACGATCGCTATCGCGACCGGCGGCGCAGGGGCTGGGGGCTCGATCCTCGCCGGTTGTGGCTGGATACCGGCGGCCGGACAGATCATCTGTGGCGCGCTCGGGGTTGCTCTTGGTCTAAACGCCTCGTACTTTGCTGCGATGTACGCTGGTGGCAAGTGCGGCAAGTACTTCGTCTACTTCACCAGCGTACCGCCGCCGTTCTCGCCCGCACCGCAGGGACAGTCGCAGGGGCAGGTCGGTTGCCCCCGCGGCTAGTCCGCACTACTGAAGGAGAGCGAGATGGAAGAGTGAACCGCATCGCCAGGATCCTCGCGGTGACCGGAGGTGCATTAACAGTCGCTCTCCTAACTGTAGACATGGAAGTTGGACCGGTGCCGCTATTCTGCTTGCCGCTCGGAGTCGGCATGCTCGGTGGTGTTCTGCTGATTATTGATGCAGCGCTGAGAGAGCGACAGGCCCACGGCAAGAAGGTCTAGCCCAAGAGGAAGCCCTCGTCGCAGGGGCCTTCGCGGTCTTGTGGGCGTGGGTGCAACGTGAGGGGACCCTTCCTGTGGGGAGGGTCCCCTCACTCGTACGGCTACGCCGAGGCGGCCGTGATCGCGGCCGCTGTGGCAAGCAGCGTCGTGACCGCCAGGACCTACCTCAGACGCACCACCGCCCGTGCAAACCCCTGCCCTACACACCGGTCCACGAGATCCGCGACTGGGTCCTGATCGACGGGGAATGGCAATCCACCGGAGAACCCGGCCCCTCCGCCTGGTCCCCTGTTCGTCCGCTCCATCCGGCGCGAGCGGGCGGCGGTGAAGCCAAGCCGCCGAAAAGCCGGGCCACTGCCGAGCGGCTGCTCCCGACTCTGCCCCGGACTGGCGACGAATCCGTCGACGGAGATCGAGATGTCGCAGACGACCTGGTTGCTCATCTCCCGTTGCCCCTCCGCGTGGCGGTCAGCCTGTCCACCGTTGGTGACCAGTGGACAGGATGCTACGGGCGATGGGCGGTGACCAGCCAGGAGGCGCCGGGGATGCGTACCCCGTCCGGCCCCTCGTACGGGCGCAGCACCTCGATCAGGATCTCCCGGGCCTCCTCGACGCTCGGCCCGTCCGGCTGTTGCAGGACGGCCAGTACCGGGCCCGAGCCGAGGAACCCTTGGGCCGCCTCGTGTACGTCGGCGCCGAACGCCATCGGGGCGTCGACCGGCCGGGGCCGTACGTCGGTGAAGCCGGCCCGGCTCAGCACGTTCGTCAACCGGTCCGGATCGGCAAGCGAGAACATCGCCGAGTCGGGCAGCCGGCCGGAGTCGCGCGGGCCGGAGTCGCGCCGGCCGTGCAGCGCGGACATCGGTGCGACGTACCAGGGGTTCTCGGTCATGGCGCGGGGGCAGACGAATGCCAGCCGCCCACCGGGCCGTAGCGCATAGTGGACGTTGCTGAACGCCGCGACCGGGTCGGCGAAGAACATGATGCCGAACTGGCTGATCGCGACGTCGAAACCGTGGCCGGGAAACGGGTGCACCTGCACGTCGCCCTGGGCGAACTCGACGTTGTGCAGGCCGGCGGTGCTCGCGGCGACCCGGGCGCGGTCGAGCAGCAGTGCCGAGAGGTCGACGCCGAGCACGTGGCCAGGGGCGGCCCGTCGGGCGGCCCGTCGGGTCGTGTCGCCGGTGCCGCAGCCGATGTCGAGTACCCGATCCCCCGGCTCGATCGCGGCGGCGGCGAGCAGACTCTCGGTGAGCGCACCGTTCACCGGGTCGTCCCGGTCGGTCTGCGCGGCCCAGTTGGCGGCCTCCGGCCCGTTCCACGCCTCGGCCTGGTCGGTGTTGACGATGTGCATCTCAGTTCCCTTCCGTGCGGGCCTGGGCGAGTAGCCGCAGGCCCACCGCGGTAAGGCTCCCGTCGGCCACCCGCAGGCGCTCGATCTGTCGTAACACGGTGAACGTGGCCAGCCCGTCGGCGTCGTCGTCGAGCCGCTGGCTGAGGTATCGGTGCAGGTAGGGCACCCGGACGGTCTCCCGGATGTCGAAGTGCCTGGCGATCTCGTCGACGATCGCCTCGCCCGGATGCATGCGCTGCTCGTCCCGGTGCCGCCGCACCCAGTGGTCGTGGGGCGTCGCGACAGGTGTGACGTCGGGTTCCGGTCCGGGGCGCCCGGCGGCGGCGAGCAGCGCGGCGGTGTCGTGGTACCAGGCGGCGGTGCCGGCGTCCGCCCGCTCCCAGGCGAACTCGTCGACCACCAGGATCCCGCCCGGTCGCAGCAGTGACCACGCCCGCCGGACCGCTCCGGCGAGATCGCGCATGTGGTGCAGGGAGAGCGAACAGACAACCGCGTCGAAGAGATGTTCGTCCCGGTAGTCGGCCAGGTCGGCCACCAGGGCCGCCACCCCCCGTGTGGCGGCGGCCCCGACGGCCAGCGGGTCGACGTCCACGCCGAGGACGGCGTAACCGTCCCGGGCGAGGGCGCGGGCGAGGTCGCCACGCCCGCAGCCCGCGTCGAGGACCCGGGCCGGCGCCGGGGGCAGCCAGTCGGAGAGAAAGGCCACCTGGTCGGTGAGTTGGGCGGCGGTGACCACGCCGGCGTCCCGCTGGCTCGCGCCTGCCGTGCTGATCTGACTCACCGGTCAAGCGTGGGCCGGAAGTGTTATGCGCACAACTGCGGATCGGTAGGGTCTGACATAAGCTCCACACATGCTTGACCCGTGGTCCCTGCAGGTGCTCGTCGCGGTCGGTGAGCGGGGCTCGTTCTCCGCCGCGGCGACCGCGCTCTCGCTGACCCAGCCCGCCGTCTCGCGCCAGGTCGCCGGCCTGGAACGGCGGCTCGGCGTACGGCTGTTCAGCCGGGACGCCCGGGGTGTCCGGCCGACCCCGGCCGGTGCGGTGGCGATCGAACTCGCCCGGGACAGCCTCAGCCGGCTGCGCGACCTGGAGGCCCGGCTCGCCACCTTCGCGCAACTCGAGTCCGGCGAACTCCGGATGGCGGCGTTCCCGAGCGTCAACACGCACTTCGTGCCCGAGGCGGTCCGCCGGTTCGGGCGGCTGCATCCGGGTGTGGCGCTCAGCCTGCGGCAACTGGAGCAGGCGGCGTTGCTGCCGTCGGTACGGGACGGCCGGATCGACCTGGCCCTGCTCACCGACTGGCACCTGTACGACGAGCCGCGGGCCGCCCGGGAGGCCCCGCTCGGTGCCGACCTGCCCCGGGCGGACGTCGAGGACGTCGAACTGGTGCCCCTGCTCGACGAGGTACTCCAGGTCGTCCTGCCGGCCCAGCACCCGCTGGCCCGGCGTCGCCGGATCAAGCTGGCCGACCTGAGCGGCGAGACCTGGATCGACGGCGCCCATCCCGACTGTCTCGGTCCGGTGGCACCCCTGGCCCAGGCGCTCGGTGCCGAACCCCGGATCGGGTTCTGGTGCGACGACTGGAGCGGCAAGCAGGCGTTGGTGGCGGCCGGGGTCGGCGTGATGCTGATGCCGACCCTGGCCGCCGTGGCGATACGCCGTGACCTGGTACTGCGCCCGACCACCCCGGTGCTGCCGAGCCGCCGGCTCTACGCGGTCACGCCCCGGCCGCAGTTCCGGGCGCCGGCGGTCACGGCCATGCTGGAGGTGCTGACCGACCTCGCCGCGCACTCACGATGACCGTCTCCACCCCGCGTCGGCCTGCCCCGCGCGGGCATGCCCTGCGCGGGCATGCCCTGCGCCGATTGGGGCGGGCCGGTTGGGGGCGGGCGGGCCGGCCTACAGCTTCCGGGCGACCCCGGCGGCGACCTTGAGCATGGTCGGCGGGGCGGTCTCGTCCGGCCACCACTGCTGCACGTCGACGACGCCGGGGGAGAGCAGCTCGAAACCCTCGAAGAACCGTTCGATGTCGTCCCGCCGCCGGAAGGTCATCGGCGCCGGGGAGTTCACCGAGATCTCCTCGAGCTTCGCCTTGGCCGCCGGGTCGCTGCCGTCGACGCAGAACTGGGAGATGCAGATGTAGCTGCCCGGTGCCATCCGCTCGCGGAACCGGGCGATCAGCGCCGCCGGGTCCTCGGCGTCGGTGACCAGGTGGAACAGGCCGATGAAGAGCAGCAGCACCGGTTCGTCGAAATTGATCAGCCGCTGCACCTCGGGGTCGTCGAGGATCTCGTCCGGCCGCCGGACGTCCGCCTGGATCGAGCTGACGTTGTCGTCGGGGGAGAGCAGCGCCTGGTTGTGCACGAAGACGATCGGATCGCTGTCCACATAGACCACCCGGGCGTCCGGGACGACGGCCCGGGCGCTCTCGTGCACGTTCGGCGCGGTGGGGATGCCGGCGCCGATGTCCAGGAACTGCGTGATGCCCTCCCGGGCGCACATCTGGGTGACCCGGAGCAGGAACCGTCGCTGTGCCCTGCCCAGGGCGGGCAGGTCCGGAGCGAGCGCGATCACCTGCTTGGCGGCCTCCCGGTCCACCTCGAAGTTGTCCTTGCCGCCGAGCACGTAGTCGTACGCACGGGCGTGGCTCATCTGTGTGGTGTCGATACCGGACGACGCGGAGTCCTGCTGGGTCACGACCACTCCCGACAGTGGATTCGAGGGCTGCGAACGGAGAGCCGATCTTAGCCCGCCCGCGTCGACCGCTGGTGTCGCCGACGGATCGTCGGTCGCCCCGGCCGACGGGCCTGCCGGTCGTCGGCCGGGTTCACAGTTCGGTGACCACCAGGTCGAACTGGCGGGGGCGGCCGGAGACCGCCGGCTGCTCCTCGACTGTGTACTTCAGGTCGCGCAGCGCCTCGACGAGGCTGCCCGCTGATCGGGGCGCCGGGCCGGCCAGCAGCAGGTCACGGACCAGCCGCCCCTTGCTGGCCTTGTTGAAGTGGCTCACCACGGAACGCCGGACCTCGCCGCCGACCAGCTGTTCGTGCAGTACCCGGACCGTAACGGTGCGCTCGGCGAGCCTGCCGGTGGGTCGCCACATCGCCGCGTACCCGCTGGAGCGGAGGTCGAGCACGGGCCCGCCGCCGGCCGCCTCGGTGAGCGCCGGGTCGAGCAGCGCTCGCCAGTACGCCGCCAGCCCACCCACCCCGGGCAGTCGCACCCCGACCGGGCAGCGGTACGCCGGGATCCGGTCGTCGGTCCGGACCACGCCCCAGAGCCCGGAGAAGACGAGTATCCGGCGCCGGGCGCGGGCGCGGCCCGGCGCGGGCAGGGTGCCGAGGTCGAGGGCGTCATAGAGCACGCCGCTGTAGACCTTCGCCGCCGGTTGGGCCGGGGAGGTACGCAGCCGGGCGTTGTGGTCCAGTTCCGCGTCCTGCCCCGGGCTCAGCCCGAGGACCTCCCGGGCCCGATCCCGGTCCGGATCCGTGCAGAGCGCGCCGAGCGCGTCGAGGACGCGTTCCCGGCCCGGCTGGAGTGCGCCGTGGGACAGCGCGTCGAGGTTCACCGGCCGGCCGGAGCGGGGCGGCGTCTTCCCCTCCGACGGAGGCAGCAGGATCAGCACGACAAGCAAGCCTACGCAGCCGCCCCACCCCAGCCAGGTCACCCCGCCGCGGTCCAGGCCGCCCCGCCGCGGTCGGGCGGCTCCGTCCGGCTCAGGTCACGCCGCCGCCGCTCAGGAGGCCACCCTGCCCAGCGCGTGCTGGGCCAGCAGTTCGCCGTGCTTGCCGGCCGAGGTGTGGCCGGCCTCCAGGCTCTGCCGGGCCAGGTCCCGCAACGGCTCCATCGCCGGGGTGACCTCGGCCAGGGTCAGCTCGACCTCGCTGACGTGCAGGTCCAGTTCGAGGAGGTCGGCGAAGACCCGTCGGTAGTACGGCGTCGCGTGGTCCCAGCCCTCCCGGGGAGTACCCGGGCCGTAGCCGCCGCCCCGGGTGACGATCAGCGCCGCCGGCCGGCCGCGCAGCGGTGACGTCTGGCCCGGAGCCAACCGGGGGTCGATGAGCAGCATGTCGATCCAGGCCTTGACGTGCTGGGACGGCCCGTAGTTGTAGAGCGGCACGGCGAACAGGTACGTGTCGGCCGCGATCAGTTCGTCGACGTAGCTCGCGGCGAGGGCGGCGGCCCGCGTCTGTGCCTCGGTGCGCTGGTCGGCCGGGACGAATCCGGCGCCGACCGCCGTGGGCCAGGCGTCCGCGGGTACCGGCGTGGCGGCCAGGTCGCGCCGGACGATCACCCCGGACGGGTGGGTACGCCGCCACGCCGCCTCGGCGGTGTCGGCCACGGCACGGCTGACTGACTGCTCGCCCCGGATGCTGGCGTCGAGTCGGAAGAGACTCACTGTTACCTCCCAGAGAAGTTCTGCAAGCGCGACCAACGTACTCACCGATCGACGGTAATGCAGCATAACTGTGATCTAGATTATCTTCAAGCAAACAATTCTTGTATACAGAAGATCTCGCCTGCGATGATCTTTCTGACGGGTATGCTGGTCACGTGTCCGACACCGCAGTTCCCGCGCCATCCGCCGCCCCCACCGAGGAGGGCGGCGGGCGGATCGCGGCGGAGTTGCTCAAGGACGACTTCGGCTGGGCGCTCGGTGTGATCATGCGGCGCTACCTCCGCGCCGCCGAGGAAATCGTCAAGGACGTGCCCGGCGGTCCGCGCGGCTACCAGGTCGTCGCCTCGGCGAGCCAGAACCTGGCGACCAACCAGGGCGCGATGGCCGCCCAACTGGGCATCGACCGGACCGTCCTGACCTACCTGATCGACGATCTGGAAACCGCCGGGCTGGTCTCCCGGCAGCCCGACCCGGCCGACCGGCGCAGCCGCCGGGTGGTCGCCACCGACGCCGGCAAGACGCTCTGGCACGACCGGCAGGCCGCCCTGGCCGCCGTCGAAGCCGACATCCTCCGGGTACTCGGCCGGGACGAGGCGGCCTTCAAGGAACTGCTGCAACGGGTGGCGATCCACGCCGACCGGCTCGACCCGATGCACAACGCCTGCCAGGTCGTCGAAGAGCTGCACCAGCACGAGAACCGCGGCCGCCGACGCCGCTGACCGCCGCACGCCGGGCAGTCGGGCCCGCGTCGATATATTGACCGGATGGGGTACGCCGACGGCTCGGCCACGGGTCGGGCGGAACCGTCCACCTCCACACCGGACGGCCTGCGGGTCGCCGTCGTCGGTGCGGGCATCGGCGGGCTCAGCGCCGCCCTGTCACTGCTAAGGGCCGGCTTCGACGTGCAGGTCTACGAGCAGGCGCCGACGCTGACCGAGATCGGCGCGGGCGTTCAGGTCAGCCCGAACGCTTCCCGGATCCTGCACCGACTCGGCCTCGCCGACGAACTCGCCCGGACCGGCGTACGGCCGGTCGCACTGCACCAGCGCCGCTGGGCGGACGGTCACACCCTGCTGCGCGCCCCGCTCGGCACACCGCTGGAGGAGACGTTCGGCTACCCGTACTACCAGATGCACCGCGCCGACCTGCTGGGCGCACTGGCCCGGGCGGTACCGGCCGATCGGCTGCACCTCGGCCGCCGCTTCACCGGGCTGACCGACCACGGTCAGCTGGTGACGGCCTCCTTCGCGGACGGCAGCCGGGTGGAGTGTGACGTGCTGGTCGGTGCCGACGGCATCCACTCGGCGGTCCGGCGGGAACTGTTCGGTGCCGAGGCGGCCCGGTTCACCGGCTGCGTCGCGTACCGGGGGCTGGTGCCGGCGCACCGGCTGCGCCATCTCGACCTGGAGGTTTCCGGGCAGGTCTGGATGGGGCCGGGGCGGCACTTCGTGCACTACTTCGTCAGTGGACGCCGGCTGGTCAACTTCGTCGCGGTGGTGGAACGGGACGCCTGGACCCGGGAGTCCTGGACGGACCGCGGCGACCTGGCCGAGGCGCTGGCCGCGTACCCGGACTGGCATCCGCAGGTGCGCGAGATCCTCGCGGCGGTGGACGAGACGTACGTCTGGGCACTGTTCGACCGGGCGCCGCTGCCGCGTTGGTCGGTCGGGCGGGTCACGCTACTCGGCGACGCCTGCCACCCGATGCTGCCGTTCCTGGCCCAGGGCGCCGCGCAGGCGATCGAGGACGGCGCGGCGCTGACCACTTGCCTGCTGGAGGCCGGCCCGGACCCGTCGGCGGCGCTGGTCCGCTACGAACACGCCCGCCTGCCCCGGACCTCGCGGATGCAGGCGCTGTCGGCCGAGAACAAGATCCGGTTCCATCTGCCCGACGGACCCGGGCAGCGGGAACGCGACGCCCGGATGGCCAGCGGCGGGACGGACTGGTCGTTCGGGGCGATCGCCTGGATCTACCAGCACGACGCCGCCATCGTCGACAGCCGGCCGGACCCGCCCTCGGGTCCGGACAGGACGTGACCTCGCGGACCGGCCGGAGGCGCCCACGCTGATTCGGCCGAATCCTCCCGCACGGACCTGGCCGGACCTTTCGGCACGGACCTGGCCGGACCTTTCGGCGCGGAGCGGGCCGGACCTTTCCGCACGGAGCGGACGGGACGGGCGCGGCAGCGGGTGTCGGCTCCCGCACAGGGACTGCCGCATCGACTTCCGTCAGATCGCTCCGAGTCGATATCGTGGCGCCAGGTGTCCGAACGGGGGAGGAACCATGCGTCATCGCGTTGGCACGAGCGTGCCCAGATTCTTCGCCGCCGTCCTGCTGGCCGGGGCGATGGTGGCGGGAGGTGCGCTGGTCGGCACGGGACCGGCCGCCGCCGCCCCACCCGGCCTGGTGATCGAGGACGGTGCCACCCAGCCTGTCTTCGCCCGGGACGCGGCGATCCAGGAGACCGTGTACGTCAGCTCCGGAATGGACAGTGACGGAGACGGGGCGACCGACCGGATCGCCGCTCAGGTGATCCGGCCCGAGGAGACCGGGGCCGGGCTCCAGGTGGCGACGGTGATGCACGCCAGCCCGTACTTCGGGGACAGCACGGCCAGGGCCCGCGGCGACCTCATCATCCCGGCGCACTTCACCGCCTGGTACGACAACTACTTCGTGCCGCGCGGCTACGCCGTCGTCGAGGTCGACATGCAGGGCACCGCCGGATCGGACGGCTGTGCCACCATCGGCGGCCCGGAGGACGTCCGCAGCGCCAGCGCCGTGATCGACTGGCTGAACGGCCGCACCACGGCCAGCTACGCCGACGGTACGCCGGCAGTCGCCGACTGGAGCACCGGAGCGGTCGGCATGATCGGTGTCTCGTACGCCGGCACCCTGCCGATCGGGGTCGCCGAGACCGGCATCGACGGGCTGGAGACGATCGTCCCGATCGCCGCCATCTCCGCCTGGTACGACTACGCCCGCGCCCAGGGCATCGCCTACGGCGGCTTCGGCAGCCGGTACCCCGAGTCCCTGGCCCGGTACGTCTCCTCGCCCGCGCACGACGCCGAGTGCGAGGCCCGCTACACCGCGCTCGGCGACGCGGCCGACGACGCCACCGCCGACATGAACGCCTTCTGGCAGCAGCGCGACTACCGGGACGGGGCGGCCTCGGTGGACGCCTCGGTCTTCCTGGTGCACGGCCAGCAGGACAACAACACCAAGACCACCCACTTCGGCCGGTACTGGGACGCGATCGCCGCCCAGGGGGTGCCGCGCAAGCTGTGGCTGCACGACGGCGCGCACACCGACCCGTTCGGCAGTGACCTGGTGGGGCGGGACACCGTCGGCCGCTGGATGGACCACTGGCTCTACGGCATCGACAACGGGATCATGAGCGAGCCGCAGGCCACCGTGAAGCGGCCGGGCGGCACCACGAACACCTACCCGAGCTGGCCCGGGACGGTCGCCTCGACCAACTACTACCTGGGCGGGCCGGGCAGCGGCGCCGCCGGCACCCTGCTGACCTCGCCCGGCCCGACGGCCAGCCAGTCGTTCACCGACAGCCGGGGCCAGCTCGAGTACGCGATGACCAGCCAGCCGGAGACCGCCAAGCCGAACCGGCTGGTCTACCTCGCCCCGGCACTGGGCACCGCCCGTCGACTGGCCGGAGCGGGTAACGCCGAGGTCCGGTTCACCGCCACCTCGACGAGTACGCCGCTGACCGCGCTGCTCGTGCACTACACCGACGGGGTGCCGACCCGGGTGGTGAGCCGGGGCGCGATCGACGCCAAGAACCGCAGCTCGCTGACGACCGGTACGCCGCTGACGCCGGGCACCGCGTACACGGTGACGATCCGGCTGGAACCGAAGGACTACGTCTTCCCGGCCGGCAGCCGGATCGGGCTGGTGCTGGTCGCCAACCACGGCGAGTACCTGACCACCGACCCGGCCGCCGCCGGGGTCACCGTGCAGCTCTCGCCGAGCCGGCTCGTCCTGCCGCTGACGAGCTGACCGAGCCTCGGTCAGGGGGGTCCGGCAGGTCGGCCGGACCCCCGGCGGCCGGTGCTCCGGCATCGGGGCGGTAGCCGAGGCGACCGCGCGTCACGACGAGCAGCAGAACCGCCCCACCACCCGCACCGATCGCGAGGGCGTGCAGCGAGTCGCCGAACGCGTCCAGCGACGGGAACATCGCCGGCCAGAGCAGCGAGGAGACAGTGTTGATGTTCGCGTGGAAGAGCATCACCAGCGGCAGGCTCTCGCCGGTGCGGTTGAACAGCCACGTCATCACGATGCTGAGCAGTACGGCGGCGCCGACGAACTCGGCCGCCATCAGCCAGTTCACGTTCGGCCAGCCGGCCCACTCGCTGAAGAACAGCGGCAGGTGCCAGGCGCCCCAGAGCGGCCCGAGGACGAGCGAGCCGCCGAGCGGGCCGTACCGGGCCTGGAGGCGGGGCTGCGCGAAGTCCCGCCAGCCGGGTTCCTCGGCGACGCCGGTCGTGAGGAACTGGAGGACCAGCATCGGCAGGTAGCCGACGAGGACGGTGCCGGCGGGCAGCCGCAGGTCGGTCCAGGCGCCGGCCAGCGGCAGGGTGGCGACGACGGCGACGACGGGCACCACGGACAGCACCCACAGGTACCAGCCGACGCCGATCCGCCACCGGACCAGGCGGCCCGCCCAGCGGCGCAGTGCCGGCCGCCCGCCGGCCACGGCGGTCACCACGAACGCCGACGTGACCGGGCCCAGGTAGGCGCCGGGCAGCAGGCCGAGCGTCTGGGAACTGCCGAGCACCTCGGGGAAGCGCAGCGGCAGGACCCCGAGCCCGGTCTCGGAGAGGATGTAGGGGGTCCACGCCAGCCAGGTCAGCGCGTACGACATCGTGAAGTACGCGGCCAGTGGACGCCGGGCCACCAGGTCCGCCGGACGGCGGCGTCGGGGTGCCGGCGAGGTGATCCGTGTCGCTGTGCTCACGGGTGCTCCGATCGGGTCGGCCGCCCGGCTGAACCGACCCGCCGGGCTACTCGGACGAATGGTGTGAGCACACCAGCGGACCCCGGATCCGGTCACTACGGGTAGCCGGCGGATCCCCGGTGGAGCCAGGCATACCGCGGCCTCGCGCCCGCCGGCCGGGCCGGGCGGACGGCAGACCTGAACGGCGCGTACGGGGTGCACGGCGGCGACACCCGTCCTACGGTGGGGTGATCGCCTACCGGAAGGTGCAGTGTGCCTGTTCAGGACTGGTTTCTCAGTGGGGCGGAGCGGGACAATCCCGACTCCGACCTGCCCGTCTGGACCGAGGGCAACCTGGCCGAGCCGCTGGTACACGGCGCCGCCTACTTCGACCGGCTCGCCACCGAGGTCGAGGCCCTCGAGGAGGGTGACCACGTCTTCTTCACCGACTGGCGGGGCGACCCGGACGAGCGGCTCCGCGACGGCGGCCCGACCATCGCCGAACTGCTGGCCGGCGCCGCCCGGCGGGGCGTGGTCGTGAAGGGCCTGATCTGGCGCTCCCACCTCGACCGGTTCGCCTACAGCGAGGAGGAGAACCGGAACCTCGGCGAGGAGGTCAGCGAGGCCGGTGGCGAGGTTCTCCTCGACCACCGGGTCCGGCGCGGCGGCTCGCACCACCAGAAGATCGTCGTACTCCGCCATCCGGGGCGGCCGGAGCGGGACATCGCGTTCGCCGGCGGGATCGACCTGTGTCACAGCCGGCGCGACGACTCCGACCATCGCGGCGACCCGCAGGCGGTCCGGATGGCGAAGGCGTACGGTGAGCATCCGCCCTGGCACGACGTGCAGCTCGCGCTGCGCGGCCCGGTGGTCGGCGCGCTCGACCTGACTTTCCGGGAACGCTGGACCGACCCGGCGCCGTTGGACCAGTACGGGCCGATCAGCACGGTGCGCGACAGGCTGCGCGGCGCCGACCTGCACGCCGACCGGCTGCCGCCGCGACCGCCCGACCCGCCGCCCTGCGGACCGCACCGGATCCAGGTGCTGCGCACCTATCCGGCGATGCGCCCGGCCTACCAGTTCGCCAGGCTCGGCGAGCAGACGGTCGCCCGGGGCTACACCAAGGCGATCAAGCGGGCCCGCCGGCTGGTCTACCTGGAGGACCAGTACCTCTGGTCCCGGGAGGTGGCGAAGCTCTTCGCCGACGCGCTGCGCGACAACCCCGACCTGCACCTGATCGCCGTCGTGCCCCGACATCCGGACGTGGACGGCCGGCTCGCGCTGCCACCCAACCAGGTCGGCCGGGAGCAGGCCATCGCGCTCTGCCGGGCGGCCGCCGCCGACCGGGTGCACGTGTACGACGTGGAGAACCACGCCGGCACCCCCGTCTACGTGCACGCCAAGGTCTGTGTGGTGGACGACGTCTGGTGCAGCGTCGGCAGCGACAACTTCAACAGGCGTTCCTGGACCCACGACAGCGAACTCTCCTGCGCCGTCCTCGACGACACCCCCGACGAGCGGGAGCCGCGCGACCCGGCCGGTCTCGGGGACGGGGCCCGACGCTTCCCCCGGGACCTGCGGCTGGCCCTGCTCCGCGAGCACCTGGACCGGGCGCCCGGCGACGACGGGGACCTGCTCGACCCGGCGTCGGTGGTGGACGCGGTCGAGGCCGCCGCCAACGCCCTGCGGGACTGGCACGCGGGCGGCCGGCAGGGTCCCCGGCCACCGGGGCGGCTCGTCCCGCACGAGACGAGCCGGCTGCCGTGGTACCAGCGGCTCTGGGCGGTGCCGGCGTACCGGCTGGTCTACGACCCGGACGGGCGTGCCTGGCGGGACCGCCGCGCCGGCAACTGGTAGACCTGCCGTTCGAACCCGTACGACGGCGACCAGATCACCGAGATCGTCGCGTACCACGACCCCGGACTCTTCCCGCCGTTCGACCTGCCCCCCCGCCCTGCCCGCTCCCTGACCCCACCGCCCTGCCCGCTGCCTGAGCCCCCGGGCCGGGCTGTCGCCCGCCCGACTCGTGCTCACCTGGACACCAGATGCGTTACGCGACCTCGGTAACGCACCTGGTGTCCAGGTCACCGGCCGACCGAGCACGACCCGGCGCCCATTGTCGGCGGGCCGCTCGACGTCCCCGGGGGGGTCCGGCGGGGACGTCGAGTCCGGGGTACGGCTCGGCTCAGCCGACCGGGTTGAGCAGTTCGGCCCGGCCCTCGAAGGCGTGGAGCAGCAGGTCGACCATCCGGAACGTCCGGTCGTCCGGGCCGAGTGTCGGCCGCCAGGTCGGGTCGCGCAGGATCGAGATGCGGCTGCCCTCGATCGCCCGGTGGAAGACCTCGGCGACGATCCGTGCACCGACGCCGTCCAACCGGCCGCCGTTGAACTCCGCCTCGCGCAGCACGTAGAACCACAGCGGTGTGTTGCCGGCCAGTTCGGTCCGCTGCTCGTCGCTCAGGCCGTCCAGCACGGCACCGTCCAGCCCGCCCAGGATCTCGTCCGCCTTCAGCGGCACCAGGTCGAGGAGCTGGGCCATCTGCTGCCCGCTGGCCAGCCGCACCATCACCGCCCGGGTCAGGTTGCGGAAGGCCAGGTTCAGCTCGATCGCCGGCGGGGCGTCCTGGCCGCCGAACGCGCCGAGCGGCAGGTTGCGCAGCGGGTCCACCAGCCGGGTGTCGATCCGCTGGGTGAGGTTGAGCTGCCGCTGTCCCGGGTCGTTCTCGTCCCGCCTGACGACCGCGACGAGGTCGTCCCGGCCGGCCTCGGTGAAGTCGTAGAGCCGGCGGAAGTCGGCGATCCAGTTGGTGGGCAGCCGCTCGAACGACCCCGACTCCGGGTCGGCGACGGTGCCGTCCGGGGAGAGGATGCCGCTGGTCCCGGAGAACTGGAAGAGCAGTTCCAGGGTGCCGGGCGCCAGCACGTCGGGGTGGTCGGAGGTGTTGAAGACGCGGTTCCAGTCGTACACGGCGCGGATCATGCTGTGTCCGAGCCGGTAGGCCGCGACGGAGAACTCGATCGGCATCGTCGGCCGGTCGCCCGGCTGCACGGCCCGGTCCCGCCGCCGGGAGCCGTAGCCGGGGGAGACCTCGAAGAACCTCCGGCCCCGGCTGAAGACGTCGTCGACCACGTCGGGCGAGACGATCCGGGGCAGGAAGTCGTGCACCAGCAGCCACTGGTAGTGCTTCACCACCACCGAGCGGGCCGCCCGGAACAGTGCCCGCCCGGCCAGCCCGCCCTCGGCCAGCTGGTCGACCACCCGGTTGTGGAACCGGATGAACGCCAGGTGGGTCTGCGCGACCACCAGGTTCTCGTCGTTGCGGGCGTCCGGGATCAGCGCCGCCCGCCGCTCCCGCTTGGTCGAACCCAGCCCCGAGCGGGGCAGGTCGAAGCCGTCCCGGTCCTGGTTGACCACCGGGTCCGCCCCGGCGACCGCCGCCGTGGTCCCGGTCTTCAGGTGTACGCCGTCAGCCGCGTAGAAGACCCGGTCGTGCCGGTCCTCCGGGCCCCGGCCGTAGAGCGAGTCCAGGTCCAGCGCCGGGGAGCGGCCCTGGAGCAGCTCCTCGACGGAGACGTCCTCGCCCAGCGCGGCTGCCGTGTTGTCCATGGTCAGGTCGTGGTCGACGAACTGACCGAGGTACGTGTAGCCGGCCGGGTCGGCGGAGTCGGCGTTCGCCCCGGCGACCATCGCCTCGGCGAGGGCCGTACGGGTCTGCTCGGAGAGCGCCCGACCCTCCGGCCCGAGCCGGGAGAACCGGAACTTGCGCAGCTCGGCGGTGGTGGAGGGGCGGCGGGTGGTCGGTTCGTGGTTCTCGTCGAAGCTGAGCAGGCCCTCGCCCTCGACGAGGTAGTCCTCCCGCATGTGCCGTTTCATCAGTCGTTCCTCCCTCGTGGTGACCGGCACCCGGACCCGGTTCGGCGCACGGGGGAGGAAGGCGCGTGACACGTACGTAGGCACGACGACGGAACGTGCGTACGTCGAGTCTGGATCCCCCGTGGACGTCCGCGATCGGCGCGGACCAGCCGCCTCGGCTCCGGTGCACCATGCCGGTCTCGGTCGACTTAGGGCCAAGAGTCCGCAGCGTTGCCGGGACCGTCCACCTTCTGTCGAGCATGCGACCGAAGCCGCGCGACTCCGTCACAGTCGGGCGCCGATCCGTTGCGCTGCGGAGTTCTCTGCGAATCCGCAGGGTGTCCCCTGTGGACTAGCTGTCCTGCTCCACGAGCGGGTACGGGATGAAGGTGCTGCGGTTCTCGTCCAGGTCGAGTTGCCGGCCGATCGGCTGGGCGGCCCGTTGCGGGCAGGTCATCCGCGCACAGGTCTTACAGCCCGGCCCGATCGGGGTGGCCGCCTCGGTGGCGTGCAGGTCCATCCCGGCGGAATAGACGAGCCGGCCGGCGTGCCGGGTCTCACAGCCCAGCCCGATCGCGAAGGTCTTGCCGGGCTGGCCGTAGCCGCCGTGGTGCCGGGTGACGGTGCGGGCGATCCAGAGGTAACGCTGGCCGTCGGGCATCGACGCGACCTGGGTCATCACCCGGCCCGGTGCGCCGAACGCCTCGTAGACGTTCCAGAGTGGACAGGTCCCGCCGGAGCGGGAGAACGGGAAACCGGTCGCGGACTGCCGCTTGGACATGTTGCCGGCCCGGTCCACCCGGACGAACGAGAACGGCACCCCGCGCGCCCTCGGCCGTTGCAGGGTGCTCAGCCGGTGGCAGACGCTCTCCCAGCCCATCGCGAAGTGGTCGGTCAGCAGCTCGATGTCGTAGCGCATCGTCTCGGCCGCGGTGAGGAATTCACGGTACGGCAGAATAAGCGCGGCGGCGAAATAGTTCGCCAATCCGACCCGCATGAGAATCTGGGTCTGGAGGTCGGGGACGCTTTCCTCCTCGATGATTTCGTCGATGACGTCGGCGAATTCCAGCAACGCGATCTGGGCGCCCATCCGGATCGCCCGCTGGCCCGAGCGCAGCGACGTCGACAGGTGCAGGGTGCGGGTCTGCGGCCGGTAGCGGTGCAGGTCACCGGCGAGCGAGTCCGGATCCTGCCGGACGATCCGGACACCGTGCCGGCCGGCCAGCCGGTCGGTAAGCGCGGCCCGGGTCTCGCCCCGGCGGATTCCGATCTGCGCGGCCAGCGCCTCGGCCGCCTCGTCCAGCTCCGGGACGTAGTTCTGCCGCCGGTAGAAGAAGTCGCTCACCTGGTCGTGCGGGCTGCGGCCGGGCACCAGGTCCCGGTCGCCGGCCATCTCGGCGAGCTGGTCGTCGACCTGCCGGTAACGCCGGTAGAGGTCGATCACCGCCTCCGCCACCTCGGGCAGCTTGCCGGCCAGCTCGGTGAGGTCGGGCAGGCTGGCCCGGGTCGGCAGCGCCTCGCGCAGCTCGGCGACCAGCCGGGGTGTGTCGTGCGGCGCGAAGTAGGCGGTGTCGACGCCGAAGACCTCGGTGATCCGGATCAGCACCGGGACGGTCAGTGGGCGGGAGTCGTGCTCGATCTGGTTGAGATAGCTGGGCGAGATGGCGAGCTGCCGGGCCAGCTCGATCTGGTTGATGCCGTGCTCCTCGCGCAGCCGGCGCAGCCGCGCACCCGCGAACGTCTTGGTCACGGCGCCTCCCTCCGCGATGCGTCCCGTCACATTAACACAGCTGTGAAGTAGTCAATTAGCAACTTCGCAGAATGGCGCTGCGACTTTTCAATAGTTGGCTGTTTCCGTATCTCGACCCGCCTGCGGCCACCGTGCCACAGTTTCGACATGTCCTGATGGACGGCGAGTAATCGACTTGTCGACCCGAACCCTCGGAGGAGAATTCCATGAGCACGCCGGCAGAGCGGTTGCGTACCGAATGGGCCACCGACCCCCGGTGGCGGGGCGTCGAGCGGACCTACGGCGCGGACGAGGTCGTCCGGCTGCGCGGCGTCGTACAGGAACAGCACACCCTCGCCGACCGGGGCGCCCGGCGGCTCTGGGAGCTGCTGCACCGGGAGGACTTCGTCCCCGCGCTCGGTGCGCTCACCGGCAACCAGGCCGTGCAGATGGTCCGGGCCGGACTGAAGGCCATCTACCTCTCCGGCTGGCAGGTCGCCGCCGACGCCAACCTCGCCGGGCAGACCTACCCGGATCAGAGCCTCTATCCGGCCAACTCGGTGCCGGCGGTGGTGCGCCGGATCAACAACGCGCTGCTGCGCGCCGGGCAGATCGAGACCGCCGAGGGCCGCACCGGAGGCGACGACGGCGGCATCGACTGGCTCGCCCCGATCGTCGCCGACGCCGAGGCCGGCTTCGGCGGACCATTGAACGCTTACGAGCTGATGACCGCGATGATCACCGCCGGGGCGGCCGGGGTGCACTGGGAGGACCAACTCGCCTCGGAGAAGAAGTGTGGCCACCTCGGCGGCAAGGTACTGGTGCCGACCGGGCAGCACGTCCGGACCCTGAACGCCGCCCGGCTCGCCGCCGACGTGGCCGGAGTGCCGTCGGTGATCATCGCGCGTACCGACGCCCAGGCGGCGACGCTGCTCACCACCGACGTCGACGAGCGGGACCAGCCGTTCGTCACCGGGGAGCGGACCGCCGAGGGCTTCTACCGGGTCCGCAACGGGCTGGACGCCTGCGTCGCCCGGGGACTCGCCTACGCCCCGCACGCCGACCTGCTCTGGATGGAGACCAGCACCCCGGACCTGGAGGTGGCCCGCCGGTTCGCCGAGGAGATCAAGGCGGTGTACCCGGACCAGCTGCTGGCGTACAACTGCTCGCCGTCGTTCAACTGGCGCAGGCACCTCGACGACGCCACCATCGCCAAGTTCCAGCGGGAACTCGGGCACATGGGCTACCGCTTCCAGTTCATCACCCTGGCCGGGTTCCACGCCCTGAACTACTCGATGTTCGACCTGGCCCGGGGCTACGCCACCGACGGGATGCCGGCGTACGTGTCGTTGCAGGAGCGCGAGTTCGCCGCCGAGGCGTACGGCTACACCGCCGTCAAGCACCAGCGGGAGGTCGGCACCGGCTACTTCGACCTGGTCAGCACGGTGCTGAACCCGGCCGCCGAGACCACCGCGCTGCGCGGTTCGACCGAGGAGGAGCAGTTCTGATGCGGATAGTTGTCACCGGTCCGCTCCGCGAGCGGTACGACGAGATCCTCAGCCCCAAGGCGCTGGACTTCCTGGTCGCGCTCGACAGCGAGTTCGCGGCCCGCCGGGTGGCCCTGCTGGACACCCGGCGGGCCCGCCGCGCCCGCTACGCCGACGGCCAGCTTCCCGGCTTCCTGCCGGAGACCGAGGCGATCCGGGCCGACCCGACCTGGCGGGTGGCGCCGCCGGCACCCGGCCTGCTCGACCGGCGGGTCGAGATCACCGGCCCGACCGACCGCAAGATGACGGTGAACGCGCTCAACTCCGGCGCCCGGGTCTGGCTGGCCGACTTCGAGGACGCGCTCGCACCGACCTGGGAGAACGTGATCGGCGGCCAGCTCAACCTGCTCGACGCGATCGACCGGCGGATCGACTTCACCGCCCCCGGCGGCAAGCGTTACGCCCTCGGCGACGACCTCGCCACAATCGTGGTCCGGCCGCGCGGCTGGCACCTGGTGGAGAAGCACATCGTGGTCGACGGGCGGGCCATCTCGGCCACCCTCGTCGACTTCGGGCTCTACTTCCTGCACTGCGCGCAGCGGCAGCTCGACGCCGGCAGCGGCCCGTACTTCTACCTGCCGAAGCTGGAGAGCCACCGCGAGGCCCGGCTCTGGAACGACGTCTTCCGGTTCGCGCAGAACTGGCTCGGCATCCCGCAGGGCAGCATCCGGGCCACCGTGCTGGTCGAGACCGTCACCGCCGCGTTCGAGATGGACGAGATCCTCTACGAACTCCGCGAGCACTGCGCCGGGCTGAACGCCGGACGCTGGGACTACATCTTCAGCATGGTCAAGAACTTCGGCTGGCGGGACGACTTCGTACTGCCGGACCGGGGTGACGTGACGATGACGGTGCCGTTCATGCGGGCGTACACCGAACTGCTGGTCCGGACCTGCCACCGGCGCGGCGCGCACGCGATCGGTGGGATGGCGGCCTTCATCCCGAGCCGGGACCCGGAGGTCAACGCGGTAGCGCTCGGCAGGGTCCGGGCGGACAAGGAGCGGGAGGCGGCCGACGGGTTCGACGGCTCCTGGGTGGCCCACCCCGGGCTGGTCCCGGTCTGCCGGGACGCCTTCGACGCCGTCCTCGGCGACCGGCCGCACCAGCTCGACCGACTCCGCCCCGAGGTGACCGTCGGCGCGGACGACCTGCTCTCGGTGGACCGCACCCCGGGCCGGGTCACCGCAGCCGGACTGCGCGGCAACGTCGCGGTGGCACTGCGCTACTTCGACGCCTGGCTCGGCGGCACCGGCGCGGCGGCCATCTTCGACCTGATGGAGGACGCGGCCACCGCCGAGATCGCCCGCTGCCAGCTGTGGCAGTGGCTGCACCACGCGACGCCGCTGGCCGAGGGCGGCCGGGTGACCGAGGAACTGGTCCGGTCGATCCTGGTCGAGGAGGTCGCGAAGCTGCACGCGGAGCGGCCGGTCGCGGACCGGGAGCGGACGAGCAGAGCGGCCGGGATCCTGGTGCGGACGGCGCTCGGCGAGGAGTTGCCGGCCTTCTTCACCACCGAGGCGTACGCCCGGCACCTGGTGACGGCGCAGCCACCGAAGGGCACCGCCCGGACCGGTGCGCCGGTGCCGGGTTCTGCCCGGCTCGGCCTGGCGGCGCCGGCATAGCGGTCCGGTGACCCGCGGGACCGGACTCCGGGCCGGACGTGCCACCGTGGCGCGTCCGGCCCGGATCCGTGCCGGGTCGATATACTCGCTGCCTGCCGCGCGGTGTCGCGGATGGGAGGGCGTGTGCTGGTCTTCTTCTTGAGCTACGCCCGCAGCGACGACGACCCCTATGTCGAGCGGTTCTTCCTGGACCTCTCCGACGAACTCCGGCTGCTCCTCGGACTGCCGCGTGACGAGACGGTCGGATTCGTCGACACACGCGGCATCCAACTCGGCGCACCCTGGTCGCCGCAGTTGACGGGTGCGCTCGCCGAGGCCCAGACCTTCGTGGCCCTGCTCTCCCCGCGTTATCTCCGCAGCGAGGTATGCGGCAGGGAGTGGCAGATCTTCACCGACCGGATGGTCGAGCACCAGCGCCACCACGGCGCGCCGCCGGGGGCGCTTTTCCCGATCCTGTGGCTGCCACCCCGGGTGGTGCCGCCGGCGGTCGCCCAGTACCAGTACTTCGAGGCGAGGCTGCCCGAGGCGTACGTCCGGGACGGGCTGCGCCAGCTCATGCGGCTCTCCCGCAACCAGGACGGCTACCGCGAGTTCCTCTACTTCCTCGCCAAGCGGATCGCCGAGGTGTCGACCGGCAAACCGCTGCCCCGTGGGCCGCACCGGGTCGACTTCCACCAGGTGCCGAGCGCGTTCCACGACGGGCCACCGGGAGGGGACGTCGAACCGCCGCCCCCGGTGCTCGGCGCCAGGGTGCCGGGCACGGTGCTCGGCGCCGAGGCCGGGCCGCCGCAGGGTCGGGGCCTACTGGGCAGGCGAAGGGGACCGGCAGACGTCGGTCCGGTCAGGTTCGTCGTCGTGGCCCCGGACCGGGAGCAGGCGGCGTCGCTCCGGCAGCGCCTCGGCGGGTACGGGTCGTCCGCACTGGACTGGGCGCCGTACGGGCCGGAGACGACCGAGCCGATCGGCAGGATCGCCCAGAGTGTTGCCGTGCGTCGCCGGTTCGAACCACTGCTGGACAGAATCGAACCCGGCGACGACCACGTCGGAGAGGTCTCCGAGCAGCGGCCGGAGAGCGCGATAACCGTGCTGGTCGTCGACCCGTGGGCCACCCGGGTCCCGGCGTGCCGGCAGGTCCTGGTCAGCTTCGCCGACCGGGCGGACGACCCCGGCCAGGTGTTGGCCGTCCTGGTCCCACGCAGCCACCAGGACCCGGAGACCCAGGCGCACGCCCGCGAGCTCTCCGACTCGCTGCGCAGCATCTTCGCCCGGCAACTGGTGCTCGGCGACGACGTGCTGTTCCGGCCCAGCATCCTCAGCCGGCCGGCCTTCGAAGCCGACCTGGAGGTGGTGCTGGAGGTGGCCCGGAACCGGGTGCTCGGCGTGGACCAGGAATTCCGGTACGCCGGTGGCCAGCGACCGATCGTCGAAGGCCCCTGAGGCCGGCGACGATGGCCGAGTCGAGTTCCCGACCCAGTGAGCCGACTGGGGTACCGCCGCAGATCATCACCTTCTACTCCTACAAGGGCGGTACCGGGCGGTCCATGGCGGTGGCGAACACCGCCTGGGTGTTGGCCGGCAACGGGCTGCGGGTGCTGGCCGTCGACTGGGACCTGGAGGCGCCGGGCCTGCACCGGTACTTCCACCCGTTCCTGCTGGACAAGAAACTGCGCCACTCGCGCGGCGTCATCGACATGATCACACTCTTCGCCGGTTCGTCGGCGACAGCACCGGCGGGGTCGTCGACGGCCGGCGTGTCGGTGGTCGATCCGGCGGTGCAGCACCGGATCAGCGAACACGCGCACGTCCTGGACTACGCGGTCTCGCTCGACTGGGCGTTCCCCGGCGACGGAGGCATCGACTTCCTGCCGGCCGGGGTGCAGGACGGCAGCTACTCGCAGACGATCAGCACCTTCGACTGGGACGACTTCTACACCCGCAAGGGCGGCGGGGCGTTCCTGTCGGCGCTGCGCCGCGACATGCTGGACAACTACGACGTGGTGCTGATCGACAGCCGTACCGGACTCAGCGACACCGCCGGAATCTGCACCGTGCTGATGCCCGACGTGCTGGTCAACTGCTTCGCGATGAACGCCCAGAGCATCGAGGGCGCGGTGCTGGTGGCCCGGTACGTCGCCAACCACCGCGGTCCGCACCCCGTCCGGATCGTGCCGGTGCCGATGCGGGTGGAGCGGAGTACGGCCGCGAAGGTGGCGGTCAGCCGGGCGTACGCCCGGTTGCTGCTGGGGCCGTTCATGCAGGAGTTGCCGCCGGACGAACTCGGCAGGTACTGGGAGACGGTCGAAATCCCGTACGTCCCTGACTACGCGCACGAGGAGATCCTGGCCCCGTTCGGCGACCCGCCGGACCAGCCGGACTCGCTGCTGGCCGCGTACGAGCGGTTGACCGGGGTACTGACCGACGGCCGGGTCAGCGGGCTGCCGGCGATGGACGAGGAGGCGCGGCTGCGCTGGTTGCGCGAGTTCGAGCGTCCCACCCCGGCCGAGTCGCCCACCCTGCTGCTCTGCCACGCGGTCGCCGACCAGGTGTGGGGGGAGTGGGTGGCGGCGCAGTTGCGCGATGCCGGACTGGACGTGGTGCGGCTGCCGGTCGACCCGCTCTTCCGGGACTTCGACGGGATGCGCGCCATGCTGGCCGGGGTCGGTCGGGTCGTCCCGCTGCTCTCGGTCGCCTTCCTGGCCTGCCCGGCAGCCGGGCAGTTGTGGCAGGCGGCCGACGCGGCCGAGGAGGCCGGCTCGCGGTTCCTGCTGCCGGTGCGGATCGACGGCGTGGTGCTCGCCCCGCCGTTCGACGGGCGCGCACCGGTCGAGTTGACCATCGACTCGGCGGAGCAGGCGCGGGCGCTGCTGCTCACCTCGGTCGGCCCGCTGTCGAGCACGGTCCCGGCGGCGCCCACCGACCCCGACACTCCCGCCGACTCCGGTCGGCCGGGGGCCTCAGGTGAGACCGGGGACCCGGTGCGGGCAGCGGCTACGACCCGGGCGGACGGACCGCGCTATCCGCTTCGCCAGCCGGCGATCTTCGAGGCGCCACCCCGGAATCCACACTTCGTCGGCAGGCAGGCCGCGCTCGACGCGCTCCGGGCCGGCCTGGTGCACGGCGGCTCGACGGTGCCGCAAGTGCTGACCGGTGCCGAGGAGCTGGGTAAGACCGAGGTGGCGCTGGAGTACGTGCACCGGTTCGGCCCCGACTACGACGTGGTCTGGTGGATTGCCGCCGGGCAGCCGTACGGGATCGCGGCATCGCTGGCGCTGCTCGCCGAGCGACTCGGCGTGACGACGCCCATGCGTGCCGACCCGAACGAGCGGGTGAAAGCGGCGATCGACGCGCTGCGGAATGGCGAGCCGTACTCCCGGTGGCTGCTGGTGCTGGACCGGGCCGGCGACCGGGCCGGGACCGAGCCCTACCTGCCGGCGGGACCGGGGCACGTGCTGGTCACCACCCGGAGCACGACCTGGACCGGAGGGTCGGTCGTCGAGATCGGCAGCTTCACCGAGCAGGAGAGCCTCTACTACCTGCGGAGCCGACTCTCCGGGCTCGGTGCCGAGGACGCGGCGCGGATCGCGGCGCCGCTGGAGAACAGCCCCGCCCGGCTCGCCGGGCTCGCCGACTGGCTGCGGGACAGCGGCGTCGGCGTCGAGGCGTACCTCCGGTTGCACGGCGTCTGACCGACGCAGGGTGGGTCAAGCCGCCCGGGACTCGCCGCCGGAGCCGCCTGGTCAGCCATCCCGGGACTCGCCGCCGAACTCGATCCGGGGCAGCCGTTCGTCCTCCGGGTGGGCCGACCCGACGCCGGTCACGGCGGTCCGGTGGATGTCCCGGACCAGTTCGAGCACCTCGGTAATCATGTCGTCGGCGCCCCGGGGCGCCACCTCGGGAGCGGTGCCGGCGTCGAGGATCTGCCGTAGGCCGTCGTGGTAGCTCTGCCAGGCGTTGCCGAACGTCTCGCCGAGCAGGTTGTCCGGGATCGGCCGCGAGCAGCTCCGGTTCAGCGAGTCGAGCAGCCGGCGCATCTCGGCCCGGTCGTCCGCCCGGGTGAGCTGGAAGCGGGCGAGCGGTCCCTGTAACTCCGTCGCCGCGAGGTCAAGCAGCAGGGGACGGACCGCCGACTGTCCCACCGACTTGGCCAGGGCGCCGGCCTCGAAGTTCAGCCAGGCCGAATTCATGTTGCGGCGGCTCACGCAGATGATCCCCTGGTGGCCGCCGAGTTTCTCGGTGAGCACCCGGTCCCACAACTCACCCTTCGAGATGTCCTCCGAGGAGACCCAGGGGGCGAGTTCGTTGATCACCTGTGGCAACCACCTGCGCAGCAGCAGCGCCAACTGATGGGCCTCCGGGCCGGACCAGCTCAGAAAGACCTCCACCCCACCTCCCGGATGGCGAGTTCGACGCGGAGCGTCCGGGCTGGCCTCAATCAACCAGCCCGGACGCCCGCTCGCAACCGGACGTACCGCCGGGAAGGTCCGGCGGTCGGTCGCCCTACCGCTGCCGGATCAGCCCGGTGGTGTTGTCCCATCCGGTCGCCGCGACGAGCCGTCCGCCGCTGACCATCGTGGCCGGCACGTTGAAGCCGTAACGCTGCTGCGCGGCCCGGCCGCCGGGCTTCCGGTCGAACGCCTGGCAACCGACCATCGAGGTGGCGGCGCCGTCGACGACGTAGAACCCGTCCGCGGTGTCGGCGGTGCCCTGGACGTCGTACATCGCGGCGGTGTCGGCGACACAACCCACGAAGGTGTTCCGGTCCCACTCGACGTACCAGCCGTGCAGTCTGGTGTCCTGGGCCTCACACCCGACGAACTTGTTCCGGTTCGCCCGGACGTGCCAGCCGTAGCCCCTCGTGTACCACGATTTGCACACCTGGAAGAAATTGTTGGCGGCGTTGGCGCCGACGTAGAAGCCGGCGTTCGCCCCGGTGGAGTCGCGGGTGGTCGCCTCGCAGGCGTGCCACCAGTTGTCCGGCGCGTCGATCATGAAGCCGTACTGGCCGGCGCCGCGCACCCGGAGCCGGCTGGAGACCGTGGCCTGGGTGTCCGTGCCCCGGTAGGCGACACCGTCCCGGACCGGGTTGTAGATCCACATGTTGTCCAGCCGGCACATGGAGTCCGGCTCGCCCTTGTAGTTGCCGTCGGTGCCGACGATGTGCACGTCGATCCCGGTGCTGGCCCGCTGCTGGCAGTCCAGGACGAGGTCTCCGACGTAGACGCCGTCGGTGGCCCGGCCCTGGCCGATCTCGATCATGGCGGTCATCGTCGACGAGGCGACGATCTCGGTGAGCCGGCCCACGCCACGGAGCATGCAGCCCCGGGTCGGCACGATCGGCGCGGCGATTGTGTACCTGCCGGCGCCGAGCTGGATGGCCGTGGCGCCGGCGTTTATCGCCGCCTGGATGGAGCCGCCGGGCGCGACGTACTCCCACGGCCCGACGGCGGCGGCCGACGCTGGCGCCGGGTCCACCGCCGCGGCGCCGGTGACGCCCACCAGACCGGCCATGGCGAGACCGCCGCCACGGATCATCGAGCGGCGGGAACTCGTGGTGGGTGCCGGAGTCGGCGACGAGCCGGGCACGGTTCGAGGTATCGACAAGAGGTTCTGCCTTTCCACTGGTACGGAAGTTGACGGTTGGTCAGCATGCAGGGGAGCGGCGCAGCAGCCGGCCGGCGTGCCCTGGGCGCCGCCGGCCGGCTGTGCCGCCTACTTGTCGTCGGCGAGCGCGACAAGCGCGCTGGCGGTCCGGAAGTACTGGCTGCGGCCGAGGTCGCCGATGGTCTTGATGCCCAGCGCCTCCTTCAGGTGGGTCGCGGCGCGCTCGCTGACCCCGGCCAGGGCGGCGACCGGGGCGTCGACGAGTTCGGCGACGCTCTTGTCCTGGTAGTCCTTGTCGACCAGCTTGGCGAGGTCGGCGGTAACCGGCACGGATGCTCCAATCAGACGATCGGCCCGGCACGGCGCCGGACCCGGCCAGCATTGTTCCAGATTGGATGATCAAGTCGCAGACCCGATCTTGGACCGTGCGGTGCGGGCGGATGAGCCGGCGTACCCGACCTCGGTAGGCTGGGCAGCCGACAGTGAGCCACGTCCGGAGCGGTACGGGGGAGCGAGCCGGTGCACCACCACCTCGACGGAGCCGCGCTCGACTGGCGGGCCAAGGGGTTCTGGCAGCCCGACGGGCCGGTCCCGGACGCGGCGTTCGCGGCCGCCGGACACTCCCTCTTCGGCGGGGCCGTCAGCTGGCCGGTGCTGGCCGTCCGGCGCTCCGCCGTCGCGCACAACGTCGGCACGATGGCCGACTTCTGTGCCCGGCACGGCTTTTTGTTCGCCCCGCACGGCAAGACCACGATGGCCCCCTCGCTGCTCGGCGCCCAGCTCTCCGCCGGTGCCTGGGCGATCACGATGGCCACCGCCAACCAGGTGCTCGTCGCCCGCGCCCTCGGCGTGCCCCGGGTGCTGCTCGCCAACGAGCTGCTCGACCCGGCGCCGCTGCGCTGGCTGGCCCGCGAGGCCGACCGGGGCTTCGAGGCGTACTTCTTCGTCGACTCGGTCGCCGGCGTCGCTGCGGCCGAGGCGGCACTGGCCGAGGAGCCGGCCGGCGTCCCGCTGCGGGTACTCGTCGAACTCGGCTTCCCCGGTGGCCGGGCCGGCTGCCGCAGCGTCGAGCAGGTGGTCGAGGTCGCCGAGGCGGTCGCCGCCGCCACCCGGGTACGCCTGCACGGTGTCGCCGGCTACGAGGGCGGGTTGCCGGACGGCGCGGCGGTCTCGGCGTACCTGCGGCGGCTCCGGGCGGCGGCGACCGAGCTGGCCCGGCGTGGGCTGGTCGGCCCGGAGGTGCTGGTCAGTGCGGGTGGCAGTGCCTGGTTCGACCTGGTGGCCGAGGTGCTCGGCGGCGACTGGCTGCCCGGGTACGACCTGCGGGTGGTGCTGCGCAGCGGCGCCTACGTCACGCACGACCACGGCTTCTACGCCGAGCACACGCCGTTCCGGCGGATCGCCGGCCAGGGCTTTCTCGACCCGGCCCTGGAACTCTGGGCGCAGGTCACCTCCACTCCGGAGCCGGGGCTGGCGATCGTCGGGATGGGCAAGCGGGACGCCCCGTACGACGAGGGCCTGCCGGTGCCGCTGCTGGTCCGGCGGCGTGGCGGCGAGCTGCGGCCCGGCCGCGGGCTGGCGGTCAGCCGGCTAAACGACCACCACGGCTATCTGGCGGTGCCGCCCGGCGTCGAGCTGGACCCGGGCGACCTGGTCTGCTTCGGCATCTCCCACCCGTGCAGCGCCTTCGACAGGTGGCGGGTACTCCCGGTGGTCGACGACGGGCACGTCGTGGTCGATCTGCTGCGCACCTACTTCTGAGAACCCGGCTCCGAGCGCTCTGCTCGCCGTCGAAGCGGAGACGGCCGGTTCGACCACACTCGACAGTTACTTTCCGCCACAAGCAACGAACTTTTGTAGACAGCGACCAAAGTTGCCGAGCTCTGCTCTTTTCTTCTCGCCGCGCAGCCTCTAGCGTGTGTCTATTCGTAACAGAGACGACCAGCGATCGTCATAATCCCGCCCCGGGCGGCCACCCGGAGCGGGAACGAGGCAGGTGTCCGGCCCCGCCACGGCCGCGACGCAGATCCCCGCGCGCCACGCGTGGCACGTGAGCGCGCCCCATCGTCGACCACTTCACGCGGCACCCGGCGAGCTGTCCGGGTTGCGCACCGAGGACCTGTTGAATCGATCCAAGCATGGGTGGTGGAGGTATCGCCGCCCGGGAAGGTGCAGGAAATGGGGAAGACGCAGGGCGAACCGATGGACCCGGCGCAGCGACGCCGGCTCACCCGACGCGGCATCCTGGCCGCCTCGGCCGGCGCGGCCGCCGCACTGAGCGCGGTCGGCGCCAACGTGCTCGGCACCGACGCCCCCGCGGTCGCGCACGGACAGCTCCGGGCCGAACCGCTGATCCCGCCCCGCCGCCGGGGCATCATCCTCTACAGCGTCCGGGACCGGATCTCCGCCGCCCCGGACGACAGCGGCGTGCCGTACGGCTTCGAGCGGGTGCTCGCCCGGATCGCCGAACTCGGCTACCAGGAGGTGGAGTTCGCCGGATACAACCAGAGCACCGAGATCCTGGGCCGACAGATCACCCCGGCCGAGATCCGCAAGATCCTGGACGACAACGGGCTGGTCGCCAACGGCACGCACACCTCGATCAACCCGGCCACCTTCGAGCAGCAGATGGATATCGCCGAGACCCTCGGCATGCAGAACATCGGCACCGGCAGCGACCCGACGAACTCGGCGTACCCCGCCGACTGGGACGCGGCGGCGGACGTGTGGAACGAACTCGGCCGGCAGGCCCGGCGGCGCGGACTGCGGCTCTACACGCACAACCACGACGCCGCGTACTCGTTCCTGCTCGACTCCGGCCCGCTGGACGCGAGCGGCCGGCCGACCCGCTCCTCCGGCACCCGCCGGCTGGAGTACTTCTTCCGGAAGACCGACCCCCGGTACGTCTTCTTCGAACTCGACATCTACTGGGCCTACGTGGCCCGCTTCAAGCACCAGAAGTACGTCGACCGGTGGGGGCGGGAGAAGACGGACCTGTTCGACCCGATCCTCAACGTCGTCGGGCAGAGCAAGCGGTTCCCGCTCTTCCACGCCAAGGACGGCAACCGGAACAGCGCGCTCGCCAACGGCTACGAGATGGTCCCGCTCGGCGAGGGCGACATCAACTTCCAGCAGTTCTTCCAGACCATCGGCGACCCGGAGTTCCGGCACGCGAACTGGGAGCAGGACACCGCGCCCGGCGGCGCGGCCAACCCCGGCCAGTCGCTCGACTTCGCGGCGCTCAGCTACACCAACATGTCGGAGCTGACCATCTACCGGCGGTGACCTTCCGGGTGGGGTGCGGCGGCGCGCGCCCCACCCACCTTCCGTGACCAGGACCGTGTGTGCCCGTGTGCCCAACGGAGGAACCATGCAGAGAACCATGCGCCGCTGGCTTACCGTGCTGGCGGCGACCGCGACGATCGCCCCGCTGACGCTCCAGGCACCGGCCGCGGCCGTGCCGGACCCGGGACCGGGCATCGGCGCCGTTCCCGCCGAGACCCTGGTGGCCCGGGAGAACGGCCCGGCCACGCTCCGCTCCGACGTCCGGGCACCGCGCGACTACCAGGTGCTCGTCTTCACCAAGACCGCCGGGGTCCGGCGGGCGTCCATCTCCGACGGTGTCCGGACGATCCGCGAGCTGGGCAGGGAGCACGGGTTCGGGGTCACCGTCAGCCAGGACGCGGCGGCGTTCACCGAGCAGAACCTCGGGAAGTACCGTGCGGTGGTCTTCCTCAACACCACCGGTGACATCCTGAACGCCGCCCAGGAGGCCGCGTTCGAGTCCTACGTGAAGGCCGGCGGCGGCTACGCCGGGGTGCACGCGGCGGCCGAGACCGAGCCGGACTGGGCGTTCTACCAGAGCCTGCTCGGGGCGAAGGCCACCGACGCCTCCCCGGTCGAACCCGGCAACGTCGAGGTGGCCGACCGCGCGCACCCGTCCACCGAGACCGTGCCGCGCACGCTGACCCTGACCGAGGAGTGGTACAACTTCTCCGCGAACGTCCGGGGCGTCTCGCACGTGCTCGCCACCGCCGACGAGCGCAGCTTCGCCGGCGGCGGCATGGGCTTCGACCACCCGGTCGCCTGGTGCAAGGACTACCAGGGCGGTCGCTCCTGGTACACCGGACTCGGCCACTCCATCGAAACCTACCGGTCGAAGCCGTTCACCCGGCACCTGCTCGGCGGCATCCAGTGGGCGGCCGGGGTGGTCGAGGGCGACTGCGGGGCCACGATCATCGGCAACTACGAGAAGGTGACCCTCAACGACGAGCCCGGCGAGCCGATGTCGCTGGCCGTACTCCCGGACGGCCGGGTGCTGCACAACACCCGGGGCGGCCAGGTGCGACTCTACGACCCGGCCAGCGGCGCCAGCCCGGTGATCAACACGATCCCGGTCTACAGCCACGACGAGGACGGGTTGCAGACCGTCGCGATCGACCCGGACTTCGCCAGCAACAGGTGGGTCTACCTCTACTACGCGCCGCCGCTGAACACGCCGGTCGACAACCCGGCCACGCCCGGCGTCAACGAGGGCGACGCGCCGGCCACCAGCACCGACCCGACGGTCTGGGACAAGTTCAGGGGCTACAACCAGCTCTCCCGGGTCAAGTTCGTCGACGGCGAGAACCCGCACCTGGACATGAGCACGGAGCAGCAGATCCTGCGGGTGGACGTGGACCGGGGCATCTGTTGCCACGTCGCCGGCAAGGTGAAGTTCGACGGCCGGGGCAACCTCTATCTGATCACCGGTGACGACACCAACGCCGGCGGCTCGGACGGCTTCGCCCCGATCAACGAGTCACCGACCCAGGGACCGGGCTACGACGCCCAGCGCTCCTCCGGCAACACCAACGACCTGCGCGGCAAGCTGCTGCGGATCAGGGTACGGCCGAACGGGACGTACACGATCCCGAACGGGAACCTCTTCCCGGAGGCGCAGGACCACGACGACAAGACCCGACCCGAGATCTTCCTGATGGGGCTGCGCAACCCGTTCCGGTTCGACGTGGACGCCGCCGGCCGGGTCTACGTCGGCGACTACTCCCCGGACAGCCGCACCGCCAACCCGGCACGCGGGCCGGAGGGGACCGGACGCTGGTTCACCACCAACAAAGCCGGCAACTACGGCTGGCCGTACTGCTACTCGCCGGACCTGCCGTACGTCGACTACGACTTCGCCACCCGCACCTCGGGGCAGCCGTTCAACTGCGGCGCCCCGGTGAACGACTCGCCCCGGAACACCGGCCGGACGGTGCTGCCGCCCGTGCAGGACCCGCAGTTCCGGTACACCTACGAGGCGCGTACCCCGTGCCCCGGGGCGTACCTGGAGACGCCGCCGACGACCTGCGACTTCAGGTGGCCGGTGATCGGGACCGGCGGGGTCGGCCCGCACGGCGGACCCATCTACTCCTACGACCCGGAGTCGACCTCGGAGACGAAGTTCCCGGAGTACTACCACGACGCCGTGGCGTTCGGCGAGTTCACCCGGGACAAGATCTTCATGATGCGCACCGACGGCCGGGGCAACCTGGTCGGCGTCGAGCAACTGCTCCCCGGCTTCGTCTTCGACAACCCGATGGAGTTGGAGTTCGGCCCGGACGGCAGCCTCTACCTGCTGGAGTACGGCGACGGCTTCTTCACCGCCAACCCGGACGCCCAGCTCTCGGTGATCCGTTACGTGAAGGGCAAGCGGTCGCCGGTGGCGGTGCTGAACGCCAGCCCCACCTCCGGGCAGGCCCCGCTGACCGTCGACTTCTCGGCCGTCGGCTCGTACGACCCGGACCCGGGCGAGTCCATCTCGTACGCCTGGGACTTCACCAGCGACGGTACGGTCGACTCGGCCGACCCGAGCACGTCGCACACGTACACCGCGAACGGGACGTACACGGCGCGGCTCACGGTCACCGACTCCAGCGGCAAGACGGGGGTGCTGACCCGGACGATCACGGTCGGCAACACCGCCCCGACGGTGACGGTGACCAGCCCGATCGCGGGTTCCTTCTTCGACTGGGGTGACCCGGTCCCGTACACGGTGACGGTCACCGACCCGGAGGACGGCACCGTCGACTGCTCCCGGGTGACCGTGAGCTTCGTACTCGGACACGACACCCACGGCCACGAGCACGGCTCGACCACCGGCTGCACCGGGATCCTCCAGTCCCCGGCCGACGGCGCCGACCATGCCGGCGGCTATCTGTACGGCGGCATCAGCGCCTCCTACACCGACCTCGGCGGCGGCGGCCAGCCGGCGCTGACCACGGTGGGGCAGGTCGTCATCCAGGTGCCCCGGCAGCAGGCCGAGTTCGCCCAGGTGAAGCAGAACGTGACGATCGCCAACACCAGCGACACCGGTGGGGGCCAGCACGTCAACGGGATCGACGCGGGTGACGCGATCGCGTTCGACCCGATCAACCTGGGTGACGCGAGTGCGGTCACCTTCCGCTACTCCGGCGGCTCGGCCGCCACCGCCGGTACGCCCCGGGCCACCGTCGAGCTGCGGCTCGACTCGCCGACCGGTCCGCTGGCCGGCACCGCCACGCTGAACGCCACGGCCGGCAACAACGCCTGGTCGAGCCAGACCCTGCCGGTGGAGCAGCCGGCCGGCGGGCACCGGCTCTACCTGGTCTTCCAACCGGTCACCGGTGGCCCGACCACCGGCCTGGTGAACCTGAACTGGGTGGAGTTCACACCGAGGTAGATGAGCGTCCGCGGTGGCCCGGCCGGCGCAGTCCGGGCCACCGCGGGCACCGGCTCACGGCGATCTGCCATCGGTCGCCCCGTTGTCCTCTGCCGGCGTCCGCTGTTCTGGTGCCAGCACGTCCTCGGTCGCCGTGTCCCGGGCCGGCTCTGCGGTCGCCGTGTCCCGGGCCGGCTCTGCGGTCGCCGTGTCCCGGGCGGGCTTTCCCGTCGCCGGGCGGCGTCGCCGGAGCAGCCGGACGCCGACCGGTACGAGCAGGACCAGCACGCCGACCGCGAAGAGGGTGCCGGAGATCGGCCGGGTCAGGAAGCCGGTCGGATCGCCGTCGAAGATCCGCATCGACTGCCGGAACGCCGTCTCCAGCAGGCTGCCCAGCACGAACGCCAGCACCAGCGGCCCGGGCTCGAAGCCGGTCTTCTTCATCAGGTACCCGACGACCCCGAAGAAGATCACCAGCAGCATGTCGAAGGTGCTGTTGTTGACGGTGTAGACCCCCAGCATCGTCACGGTCACCACGATCGGGGCCAGGATGCTGTCCCGGACCGAGACCAGCCGGACAAATACGCCGACCAGCGGGACGCTGAGGATCAGCAGGAAGACGTTGCCGACGTACATCGAGTCGACGACGCCCCAGAAGACCTCCGGGTTCTCGTCGATCAGGCGGGGGCCGGGCGGGATGCCCTGGAGCAGCAGCGCGCCGAAGATCAGCGCCATCACCGGGTTGGTCGGAATGCCGAGCGTCAGCAGCGGGATGAACGAGGAGGTCGCCGCCGCGTTGTTCGCGGTCTCCGGGCCGGCGACACCCTCGATCGCACCCCGGCCGAACCGTTCCGGCGTCCGGCTGCGGCGCTTCTCCAGGGCGTACGCGGCCATCGACGACAGCACCCCGCCGCCGCCGGGAAGCAGGCCGATGAAGAAGCCGACCACCGAGCCGCGCCCGATCGCTCCCCGGGACTGCCGCCAGTCCTGCCGGGACGGCCAGGCGTTGCTGACCCGGGGCTTCGGCAGCCGGTTCCGGGCCCGGTGTTCGAGCAGGTAGAGGATCTCGCCGAGCCCGAAGAGCCCCATCGCCAGGGCGACGAAGTCGACGCCGTCGGCCAGGTTGATGTTGCCGAAGGTGAACCGGAGCGAGGCGAACAGCGGATCCGGCCCGGCCGCGGCGAGCAGCAGCCCGAGCCCGGCCGCGACCAGGCTCTTCGCCGTCGAGACCGTCCCGAGGGTGGCGACCAGCAGGATCCCCATCGCGGCCAGTACGGCGTTCTCCGGCGGTCCGAAGCCGAGCGAGAAGCGGGCCAGCAGCGGGGCCACCAGGGTCAGCCCGACGATGCTCACGGTGCCGCCGATGAAGGACCCGATCGCGGCGATGCCGAGCGCCGATCCGGCCCGCCCCTGCCGGGCCATCTGGTAGCCGTCGATCGTGGTGATGACCGTGGCCGCCTCGCCGGGCAGCCGCAGCAGCACCGAGGTGATGGTGCCGCCGTACATGGCGCCGTAGTAGATGCCGGCGAGCATGATGATCGCCGACTCGGCCGGTATCTCGTAGGTGATCGGCAGCAGCAGGGCGATCGTGGCGACCGGCCCGAGTCCGGGCAGTACCCCGATGACCATGCCGATCACCACGCCGGCCAGCACGTAGAGCAGGTTCGCCGGGGTGAAGACCACCTCGAAGCCGGCCAGCACGGGGTCGAGGAAGTCCACTCAGAAGACCAATCTCGGGAGCTTCACGTCCAGTAGCACGACGAACAGGAGGTAGAGCGCGGCCGTGGTGGCGCTGCTGACCACGGCGGTGACCAGCCAGGACTCCCGGCCGAGCAGCCTGAGCCAGCAGGCCATCACCAGCAGGGTGGAGATCTCGAAGCCGATCCGGCCGATCAGCAGCACGTAACCGACCAGGCTGACCACCCCGACGACGATCCCGAGCCCGCTCCGGCCGAACCGTTCGACCGTCCCCGCCTTCCGCTCGAAGAGCAGTGACCATCCTCCGGCGCCGAGCAGCAGCAGGCTGGCCAGCGCCGGCCACAGTCCGGGCCCGGCCTCGGCTGGGGTGCCGAGGGTGAGCGTGACCGAGTACCCGAGCGCGACCAGGCCCAGCGCGACCGGCAGCACGCCCGCGACGAGCTGGCCGAGCGGCCCGGCCGGCGGTATGTCGTCGCCAGGCAGCCCCGGCTCGCCCTCCACCGGTATCACCAGCCCGCCCTCGGACGCCGGCCCTGACCCGCCGGGTAGCGCCGGGCCCGATCCGCAGGGTGCCGCCGGGCCCGGCTCGGCCCGGCCGTCGGGTGGGGAGGCCGAGCCGGGGTCGCTCCGGCTCACTTCGGTGCCAGCCCGAACCGGTCGATAAGCGCCTTGTACCGGTCGAAGTCACCCCTGATCTTGTTCGTCACCTCAGCGCCGTCGACCTCGAAACGGTCGATGAAGTTCTTCTTCAGGAAGTCGTCGTACTCTGGTGCCTTGACCGCCTCCCGGAACGCCTCCTGTAGCGCGGTCACCGCACCGTCGGGCATCGACTTCGGTCCGGCGATGAACCGGGCCTGGTCGACGGTCAGGTCGAAGCCCTTCTCCAGGGCGGTCGGCAGGTCGGGCAGCGAGGGGCTGCGCCGCTGGCTGAACACCCCGAGCCAGCGCAGCTCACCGGACTGCACCAGCCGCATCGACTCGGCCGGCTGGGAGGCACCGATGTCCACCTGCTTGCCGAGCACCGCCGTGACCGCCGGACCGCCACCACCGAACGGTACGTCGGTGGCGTCGAGCCCGGCGAGCTTGTAGAAGGCGGTCTGTGCGAAGTACGCCCCGGTGCCCACCCCGGAATGGCCGTACGTGATCCGCCGCCCGCTCCCCTTCAGGGCGATGACGTCGTCGATGGTCCTGAACGGGGAGTCCCGGTGTGCGACCAGCACGATGTTCTCGACGGTCAGTCCGATCACCACCCGCAGCTCGTCCAGCGAGACGGTGGCAGCGCCCTTGCCGAGTTGCGGGGTGAGGGTGAACAGCGAGCTGGGCGGAAAACCGATCTTGTAGCCGTCGGCCTCGGCCGAGGCGACCTCCCTGGTGCCGACGGCGGCGGCGGCGCCGTCCCGGTTGATGATCGCCATGGACCGGCCGAGCGGCTTCTCGATCGCCTTCCCGAGGGTCCGGGCGATCAGATCGGTGCTGCCACCCGGGGCGAACGGCACGATCAGCTCGACCGAGCGCTCCGGGTAACTGGAGCCGTCGTCGTCGCCGCCGTTCCCGGTCTGCACGCTGCAACCGGCGAGGAAGGCTCCGGCGCCGAGCCCCGCGCCCAGACGCAGCACCGCCCGTCGGTCCATGGCGTGTCGGTTCGATCCGGTCACTGGGTCCTCCCCGTTGGCTCAGGTTGGAGATCTGGCTGGCGTGGGGAATTCCTCGACCGGGGCCGCGGATGCTGGTCTTCGAAGAGTGTCACCTTGATACATGCCCATCTATGGATTGTCAATCAAATGGGTGGCAGCCGTACGAAGGGGACGGAACCGTCACCGGCCTTCGAATCATCGCAGCAGCTCCGGGCGGCATCGCCTCGCCGCGCGGGTGTGGCTTCCGGCGGTCAGGCGATCCGGGCGACGGCTCGGTCCGGCGGCCCGGTCCGGCGGCTCGGGCGCGGTGCCAGGTGCCGGGTCGCGGCGGTCGCCTCGACTCCGTCGGTCCGGGGGCGGGCCGGGATGGACGACCGGGATGTCCTTCAGGTGTGGGTCCCGGGTGGCGGTGCGGGTGCCTCCGGCTCCTGGTCCGTCGTGCCGTCCAACCCGGAGCGTCCGCCCGTCGGCGGCGTCAGGTAGCGGCGCACGATCTCCCCGGCCAGCGTGACCGCAGCGGTGCCGGCCATCACGGCCAGGGCCGACTGATCCAGCACGGCGGCGCAGATCGAGAGGCTGATCAGCAGCAACTCCGTCCCGAGCAGCAGGATGGCGACCGCCGCCGACGGCCCGTGCGGCCCGGTCGGGCGCCGCGTCCGCGTTCCGGTCAGCTGCTTGCCCCGCATCGACATCAAGCAATTCTGCCGGCCGGCGACTTCGTGGCGCAAGTGCAGATGCACGTGCATTTGCACATGCGGACAGATCGCGCACTGATCGTATGCCGGCGCCGGGGCGTACGGTTGGCCGACCGCAGTGCCCCCACCGATGGAGGATCTTCGATGTCGTCCGACTCCCTGATCCGGCAGCACCGGACCGCGACCGCCACCCTCACCCTGACCAGTGGAGGTGCTCCGCTCAGCGGTCAGGAGGTGGTGGTCGCGCAGCGCGACCACGCCTTCCTCTTCGGCTGCACCGGCCTCGACTCCGTCCCGCACGCCGCCGGCGAGCCGGAGGACGCCGTCGCACAGGTCGCCCCGGAGGCCGTCGCCCCGGAGGCTCTCGCGTCGGAGTCCGGATCGGAGGCGGCGGCCGGCAGTGCCGCCGCCCGGTCGGAACGGATGGCCGAGCTCTGGCTCGACCTGTTCAACTTCGCCACCCTGCCGTTCTACTGGGGCTGGTTCGAGCCCGAGCGCGGCCGGCCGGACACCCGGCGCCTCCGGGCGGCGGCACGCTGGTTCACCGACCGGGGCTGCCTGGTCAAGGGCCATCCGCTGGCCTGGCACACCGAGAGCGCACAGTGGTTGACCGGGCTCTCCAACGCGGAGATCACCGAGGCTCAGCTGGACCGGATCCGCCGGGAGGTGACCGACTTCGCCGGGCTGATCGACACCTGGGACGTGGTCAACGAGGTCGTGATCATGCCGATCTTCGACAGGTACGACAACGGTCTGACCCGGATCTGCCGGGAGCTGGGACGCATCCCGCTGGTCCGGATGGTCTTCGACGCGGCACGCGAGGCGAACCCCCGGGCCACCCTGCTGCTCAACGACTTCGACATGTCCGCCGCCTACGAGTGCCTGATCGAGGGGGTGCTGGAGGCGGGGATCCGGATCGACGCACTCGGCCTGCAGAGCCACATGCACCAGGGCTACTGGGGTGAGGAGAAGACGCTCGGCATCATCGACCGGTTCGCCCGGTACGGCCTGCCGATCCACTTCACCGAGACGACCCTGCTCTCCGGCCACCTCATGCCGGCGGACATCGTGGACCTGAACGACTACCAGATCCCGGAGTGGCCGAGCACCCCGGAGGGGGAGGAGCGGCAGGCCGACGAGGTGGTCCGGCACTACAGGACCCTGCTGTCGCATCCGTCGGTGCGGGCCAGCACCTACTGGGGCATGGTGGACGGCGGCTGGCTCGGCGCGCCGGGCGGCTTCGTCCGGGCCGACGGCACGCCGAAACCGTCCTACCACGCCCTGCGCGCGCTGGTCCGGGACGAGTGGTGGTTCGCCCCGACGCCCCTCGGCACCGACGAGCGGGGCCGGGTCGGGTTCACCGGCTTCCTCGGCGAGTACGAGGTGTCGGCCGGCGGGCGTACCGCGACGTTCCGGCTCGACCAGCCGGGCGCGGCGACGCTCAGCGTCGAGCTGTGAGGAGGGGCCCCGCGCTGTCGCCGAACGCCACGAGGTACGCGGGGCCCTTCCTCACCGGTGTCGCGCTGCTTCTGCGGAGGCGGTGGAGCTGCTCAGTACAGGAACGGCCAGCCGGCCGAGTCGTAGCCGAGCCGGTTGATGCCGAGCAGCGCCGTGCCGTTGTCGGCGTAGTAGTGGTAGACGAGGAAGTCGCCGTCCCCGTCGGTGAGCACCGTCTGGTGGCCCGGCCCGTGCACGCTGCCGTGGCCGGCGAGCACCTGGGTGCCGCCGCCGGAGGTGAGCGCGGTGCCGTTCCGGTCGACGAACGGCCCGGTCACGCTTGTCGAGCGGCCGACCATCACCCGGTAGGTGCTGGCGGCGCCCTGGCAGCAGCGGTCGAAGGAGACGTACAGGTAGTAGTAGCCGCCCCGCCTGACCAGGGTCGGCGCCTCGATCGCGCCGCCGCCCCGGCCGGCGATGCTCCGGATCGTGCCGTCCGCGCGCTTGCCGGTGGCCGGATCCAGGGCGACCATCTTCAGCCCGGACCAGAACGACCCGAACGCCAGCCACCAGCGGCCCTGGTCGTCCACGACCAGGTTCGGGTCGATCGCGTTGAAGTCGTCCGAGGTACCCGACTCGATCACCAACCCCCGGTCGGTCCAGCTGCCCGAGTTGCCGGTCGAGCTGGTGGCCAGGAAGATCGCCGACCGGTTCGAGCCGAAGGTGGAGGCGGAGTAGTAGAGGTAGTACTGGTTGTTCCGGTACGAGATGTCCGGCGCCCAGAGGTTGCGGCTGCCACCGGTGTAGCCGGTGGTCCACGGGGCGCCGTTCGGGAAGACCGACCCGGCGTTGCGGAACGCCACCCGGTCCGTCGAGGTCTTCAACGCGACGTTGTCTCCGGTGTGCGCGACCAGGTAGTCCCCGCCGGGGCGGCGGAGCACGGTCGGGTCGTGCACCCCGACGTCCCCGGTCACCCGCATCGGCGCCGGATATCCGGCCGGGGGAGTGCCCGGACCGCCGGTGGGGGTCGGACCCGGGGTGCCGCCCGGGCCGACCCGGACCAGCTGCCACTGCTGGTTGGCGCCGCCGGAGTCGGCGTACTGGCTGATCCGGCCGCCGTCGGCGGTGGACCACTCCCAGACGTCCAGGGCCTTGTTGCTGTTCCGGTTGATCAGCCGGACGTGCCCGCCGTCCGAGTCGGCGAGCCGGAACTGCTGGTTGGCGCTGTTCCGGTCGGCCCACTGGACCACCTCCGCGCCGTCGGCCGTGGAGGAGTCCCGGATGTCGAGGACCTTGCCGCTGTGCCGGGAGCGCAGCCGGTGGTAACCGGATCCTGAGTCGACGAACTGCCACTGCTGCCAGGCGCCGTCGTTGCGGGCCCACTGCACGATCCGGCCACCGTCGGCGGTGGACCGTTCGTAGACGTCCAGGGCCTTGCCGCTGTGCCGGGACACCAGGACGTACCAGGCGTTCGGGTCGACGGTCGCGGCCGAGGCCGACCGGACCGGTAGGGCGACGGCGGCGCCGACGAGCGTGGCGGCGACCGCGAGCACTGTGGTGGAACGGGCGAGCCGGGTCCGGCTCGGTGCCGTCGGGGGCGGGGAAGCGGGGGCTTCCATGGGGTGTCCTTCCGTCGGTCCGTCCGGTGGACGGTTCCGGGCCGCGGGTGCCGTGGGACGACGGTCCTGCGGCTGACCGGGGGTGCGCCTGTGCGGGGCGATTCCTTGACTGTCATCGATGTTAGCGATAACACTGACCTGCGTGACACCCGGAACGACAGCGGGTGCCTCCGCCGGACTCGACGAAAGGTCACAGATCATGAAGCCGAATCCGCGCAGGACGCGCCGCCCGCTCCGGTCGACCGGCTCCGGGCCGCTGATCGCCGTACTGGCCACCGTGCTCGCGCTGCTGGCCGGGCTGCTGCCGGGAGCCCCGGCCGCCGCCGCACCGGCGGTGAGCTACACCAACCCGCTGGTGAACCAGCGCGCCGACCCGCACATCTTCCGGCACACCGACGGCTACTACTACTTCACCGCCACCGTGCCGCAGTACGACCGGATCGTGCTCCGCCGGGCGACCACGTTGCAGGGCCTGGCCAGCGCCGCCGAGACGACGATCTGGCGCCGGCACACCAGCGGCGAGATGGGCGCACACATCTGGGCGCCCGAGATCCACTTCGTCAACGGCCGCTGGTACGTCTACTTCGCCGCCGGGCGCACCGACGACATCTGGCGGATCCGGATGTACGTACTGGAGAACGCCAGTGCCAACCCGCTGACCGGATCGTGGACCGAGCGCGGCCGGATCAGCACCCCGTGGGACACCTTCAGCCTCGACGCGTCGACATTCGTGGCGAACGGCGTCCGCTATCTGGTCTGGGCCCAGTCCGAACCGGGAATCTCCACCAACTCCAACCTCTACCTGGCCCGGATGGGCAGCAACCCGTGGCAGATCACCGGCACGGTGACCCGGCTGACCGTGCCGACGTACGACTGGGAAACCCGGGGCTACCGGGTCGCCGAGGGGCCGTCGGTGATCCAGCGCAACGGCCGGATCTTCCTGACCTACTCGGCCAGCGCCACCGACGCCAACTACTGCCTCGGGATGCTCACCGCCCCGGCGAACGCGAACCTGCTCAACGCGTCCTCCTGGACCAAGAGCCCGACCCCGGTCTTCGCCAGCTCCGCCGCCACCGGCCAGTACGGCCCCGGACACAACTCGTTCACCGTCTCCGAGGACGGCCAGAGCGACATCCTCGTCTACCACGACCGCAACTACCGGGACATCAACGGCGACCCGCTGAACGACCCCAACCGGCGTACCCGGATCCAGAAGCTGTACTGGAACGCCGACGGCACCCCGAACCTGGGCATCCCGGTGCCGGACGGCGCGACCCCGGTCCGGCTGCGTCCGCACGACCTCGCCGACACGTACCTGCGGCCCTACGACTACCGGGTCCGGGTCGACGCCGACGTCACGCCGCTGGCCGACTCGCAGTTCCGGATCGTGACCGGCCTGTCCGGCTCCGGCACGGTGTCGCTGGAGTCGACCAACTTCCCGGGCTACTACCTGCGGCACCGCAACTACGAGGTGCACGTCGAGCGCGACGACGGTTCGGCGCAGTTCCGCGCCGACGCCAGCTTCCTGCGCCGGGCCGGGCTGGCCAGCGGTGCCGCGATCTCGCTGGAGGCGCAGAACTTCCCCGGCCGGTACCTGCGGCACCGCGCCGGGCTGCTCTACGTCGAGCCGGTGACCTCCGCCGCCGAGCAGGCATCCGCCACCCTGCACCTGGAATGAGCCGGGTCGGGCGGCGCCGCAGGCGACTCCTCCGCTCCGTCCCGCCATGACGCCGGCCCGACCGCGATGCACGCCGGCCCGACCGCGATGCACGCCGGCGCGCCGGAGAGTCGTGATGCTGACTGTCCGGCACGTCGGATCAATCGGTTTGGGCTGGTGGGCGCCGGTGTCGGTAAGGATGGAGGTATGCCTTCGCCACTGTCCCAGCCCCGTTCTGCCGTGGTCGTCGGCGGGAGTTTCGCCGGTCTCTGCATCGCACGTGCGCTGGCCGACTTCGTCGAGCGGGTGACCGTACTCGACCGGGACCGGTTTCCGGACGGACCGCAACTGCGCACGGGCATCCCGCAGGCGCGGCACCTGCACGTGCTCGTCACCTCCGGGCAGCGGGCCCTGGACCGGCTCTTCCCCGGCCTGATGGCCGAGCTGTACGACCGGGGGGCGGTACCGGTGGCCGCTCCGACCGACCTGCTGTCGTTGAGCCCGTACGGCTGGCGCGAACGCTTCCCGGCCACCCACACCCTGGTCGGGGCCAGCCGGGAACTGCTGGACTGGACCATCCGGCAGCGACTCGCCGCCGACCCGCGGATCCGCTTCGAGACCGCCCGCGAGGTGGTCGGACTACTGCCCGGGGAGGACGGCGACTCGGTCGCCGGAGTCCGGTTGCGGGCCCGTGACCGCGGATCCGAGATCCAACCCTGTGCCGCCGACCTGGTGGTGGACGCCAGCGGACGCGGCTCGCGCTCGCCGGGCTGGCTGGCCGAACTGGGCTACGGACGGCCGGAGGAGACCCGGATCGACGCCGGGCTGGGCTACGCGAGCCGGCGTTACCGGCTGGCCCCCGGGGTCGCCGACGGCTGGAAGAACATCATGGTGATGCCGAAGCCGCCGCAGGTCTCCCGGGGCGGAGTGCTCTATCCGATCGAGAACGGCTGCTGGATGGTCACGCTCGGCGGGTTCGGCGACCAGACCCCGCCGACCGACGAGGCGGGCTTTCTGGAGTTCACCCGCAACCTGCGCAGTCCGCTGATCTACGAGGCGATCCGGCACGCCGAGCCGGACGGGCCGATCCACGGCTTCCGGCGTACCGGCAACCACCGCCGGCACTACGAGTCGATGTCGCGCTGGCCGGAGGGTTTCCTGGTGGTCGGGGACGCCGCCTGCGCCTTCAACCCGGTCTACGGCCAGGGGATGAGCGTCGCCGCGCAGACCGCGGTGGTGGTCGGCGAGCACCTGCGGGCGCACCGGGGTCGGCTCGGCCGGACCGCCCAGGCGGCGGTGGCCGGGTGCAGCGCCACCGCGTGGACCATCGCCACCGGTACGGACCTGCGGTTCTCCGCCGCCGGTACGGTCCCGCCGGGGCGCCGGGGCCGGCTCTCGTACTGGTACCTGGACCGCGCCTCCGACGTGGCCGACCGCGACCCGTACGTGCTGCGGGTGCTCACCGACGTGCAGCACCTGGTCCGGCCGCCGGCGGCGCTGGCGCATCCGAGGGTGGCGCTGCGGGTGCTGCGCGGTCCGACCCGGCCGCCGCTGTCGACCCCGCCGCTGTCGACCCCGCCCGTCACGGTGCCCGGCCGGCGCGCGTCCGGACGGTGAGCATCCGTCGCCCTGGTCAACCTGCTGGGTGCGCCGCAGCCTGCCCCAGGGCCGGCCCGGCGCCGGGCGCTACCCGGCCGGCTCCGGGGCCCGGTCGAGCCTGTAGTCGAGCAGGACGAGCCGCTTGTCGAACACCTCGGTCGCGGCGAGCCGGAGATCCAGGTCGGGAAGTCCGGCCAGCATCCGCTCCTCGCCGCTCTCGCCGAGCACCTGCGGGAAGACCATCAGGCGGAGCCGGTCCACCAGCCCGAGCCGGAACAGGCTGCGGACCAGCGAACGGCTGCCGATCACCCGGAGCGGGTCGCCGGGGGCGTCCTTCAGCGCGGGTACGGCCACCTCGACGGCCTCGGCCACCAGGGAGGTGCCGGGCCAGGCGAGCGGCGGGCGCAACGACTTCGAGAAGACCATCTTGGGCAGCCGGGCCAGCGGATCGGAGGGTTGACCGCCGCCCATCTCCACCAAGGCCCGGTAGGTGTTGGCGCCCATCAGCATCACCTGTGGACGATCGGACTGCTCGTCGATCCAGGCCCGCAGGTCGGGGCCATCGTAGCCGAAGAAGGCGGGGGAGTCGCGACCCCGTAACCAGCCGTCGACGGTGCTGAACAGGTCGACCGTCAGTTCCCGCATCTGCTGCCCCCGCCGCTCAGCCGAGCTTCGTCAGGTACGTCGCCAGCGCCTGGTACGACTGGCGGGCCCCGTCCGCCATCCCGGAGGCGATCATGCCGTCGCGCTCCTGTCGGGTGTCGAAGCGGGTGACGGTGGTGACCGTCGTCCGGCCGTCCTCCTCGGTCAACTCCAGCGTCTCCACGCAGACGTGCCCGGGCATGCCCTCGAACTCGAAGGTCTGCACGATCCGCTCCGGCGGGTGGATCTCCCGGTATTCGCCGCGGAACGCGTACTCCCCGTCGGGAGCGTGCTCGACGAACCGGTAGCCGCCACCCGGGCGGAAGTCCAGCTCGCAGTCGAGCGGATTGCCCCGGCCCCACCAGTGCTTGAGGTGCTCGCAGTTGGTGTGCGCCTCGAAGACGAGCGCGCGGGGTGCGTCGAAGACGCGCACCATCTTGATCTCCAGGTCGGACGGCAGGGTCACCGTCAGGTCGTCGCCCATCTCACTCCTCCTCGGTCGCGGTGTCGTCCCGCTGTAGCCGTTGCAGGTAATCGCCGAGCCGGTCGTAGCGCTGCTCCCAGAACCGTTGGTAGTCGGCGACCCAGTCGGCCACCTCGCGCAGCGGCTCCGGATCGAGCCGGCACGGTCGCCACTGCGCCGCCCTGCCCCGACTGACCAGCCCGGCCCGTTCCAGCACCTTCAGGTGCTTGGAGACGGCCTGGAGGCTGATCGGGAAGGGCTCGGCGATCTGGTTGACCGTCGCCTCCCCCTGCGCCAGCCGGGCCAGGATCGCCCTCCGGGTCGGGTCGGCAAGAGCGCCGAACACCTCGCTCAGCCGGTCCACGCGATCCACCTCTCAACCGCTCGGTTAATTAACCGATAAGTTGAATATCCTGCCTGCGGTGGCCCGTGTCAACCCCTTCCGGCACCCGGGCGCCAGGCCGGTCCGGCAACGGCCCATCGGTCCAGCGGTCAGCAGTGGCCCATCGGTCCAGCGGTCAGCAGTGGCCCGGCGGTCCGCCCACGACCTTGGACGGACCGCCGGACCTGCGCCTGGAGCGTCACTTCGATTCGAGCCGGCCCGACGGATCGCCGCCCGCCGCCAGTTCGGCGCTCGCCGTCGACCAGGAGGAGTCCGTAGGGTCGAGTGCACTGCGCAGGTAGGCCAGGGTGAGCCGCTGGATCAGGGCGACCCGCTCCGGACTCCCATCGGTGGTCTCTGCCGACTCGTAGCCGGGAATCCCGCCCAGCGAGTGCTCCGCCCCGTGCAGGGTGAGCAGGCTCTTGGGCCCGGGGCTCAGGAAGTACGGATCGGTGAACCACTCCGGCCCCCGGACGGTGAGCGCGGACTGGTCCTTCTCGCCAGCGACCACCAGGGCCGGGGTGGCCATCGCCGTGAAGTCCGGATTCATGAAGGGAAAGTGCTCGGCGGCGAACGGCGTCAGGTCGGCGCCGCCGCTTCCGGTCAGCGCCAGCAGCACGCCGGCCCTGATCCGGGGGTCGGACATGTCCTCGCCCGGAACGCCCCGGGCGTCGAGGACCCGCGCCCCGAGCAGCATGCTGGCGCTCTGGGCGCCCCAGGAGTGTCCGGCGGCGGCGATCCGGCCGGGGTCGAGGCGGCCGGCGAGGCCGGGGAGGGCGGCCTCGACGCGGTCCAGTTGGTCGAGAACTCCACGCAGGTCCTCGACCCGGATGCGCCAGATCTCCGGATGGCGGGGGTCCTCGGGCGTGATCGCCAGGGTTCGCGAGTCGAGGTGGGTGGGCTGGACGACCACGAAGCCGTGGGCGGCCCAGTAGTCGACCAGCGGGGCGTAGCTGTCCAGCGAACCGCCGAAACCGTGCGAGAAGACGACGACCGGCAGGCGGTCGCCGGTGGCCGGGGCGGAGACCCGTATCCGCAGGTCGTCGCCCCGGCCGGGGGCCGCGAGGGTCACCGGTCGCACCGAGACGACCGGGCTGGCCACTTCGTGGGGATGCTGCATCGTTGTCACTCCTCTGGCACCATGAACTAGCGGATCAGTGTTCCGTTTCCAACATACGGAACGCCGTTCCGTTTAGCAAGGTGGCTACGGAGCGGCACGAGTGACGGAGGCGACACCAGGGTGGGATGGCAGCACATGGCTGACAAGCGCAGCGGACCGGCATCGTCCGACGGCGGCGGGGCGGCATCGTCCGGCAGCGGACCGGCATCGTCCGGCGGCGGCGGGGCGGCGACGCCGGGCCGTCGCAAGCGGGTCGACGCCCGGCGCAACGAGGAGACCCTGCTCGAAGCAGCCGCCGCGGCCTTCGTCGCCTCCGGCGTCGACGCTCCGGTACGGGACATCGCGGCCAGGGCGGGCGTCGGGGTCGGTACGATCTACCGCCACTTCCCGACCCGGGCCGATCTCGTGGTCGCCGTCTACCGGCACCAGGTCGAGGCATGCGTCGAGGCGGGCCGGGCGCTGCTGGCCAGCGACGAGGTGCCGCACAGCGCCCTGACCCGGTGGATCGACCTCTTCGTCGACTTCCTGGTCACCAAGCACGGCCTCGCCGAGGCGCTACAGTCCGACGACGCCACCTTCGTGACCCTGCACGGGTACTTCCTCGACCGCCTGACACCTGTCTGCGCCGACCTGCTCGACGCCGCCGGCACCGCCGGCGAGATCCGCACGGACATCGAAGCCCTCGAACTGATGCGTGCCGTCGGCAACCTCTGCATCGGCGCCGACCGGGACCCCCGGTACGACGCCCGCCGGATGGTCGAGGTCCTCCTCGCCGGACTGCGCCGACCCTGACCGTCGACAGCCGCCGACACTCCGGTTCCGGCTCGGAACGGACGCCGGTCCGAACGGACGCCGACCGAACGGACGCCGGTCCGAACGGACGCCGACCCGAACGGACGCCGACCCGAACGGACGCCGGTCCGAACGGACGCCGGCCCGACCCGATTCGGCCCGACCCGCCCCGGATCAGCGGGGCGGCGGCAGGCGGTCGGAGCGGCGGCAGGCGGCAGGAGCGGCGGCGATCCGGCGGTCGGCCCGGGGAGCCGCCGGACCTCGATCGGGTGGCTCAGCCGGCGGACCTGGCGCGGGCACGCGGCAGGCAGCACTTCTTGTACTTGCTGCCCGAGCCGCACCAGCACGCCTCGTTCCGCTCCGGTGGCCAGGGCAGCTGCGTACCCTGCCCGACCAGCTCCGCCGCGTAGCCGGTCCGGGCCGGTCCGGCGGTCGGGTCCACGCCGGTGCGCTCCGCGTACCCGGCCAGTTGCCCGGTCGAGCCGCGCAGCGGGCCGAGCCCGAACCGGCCCGAGTCGGCCAGCCGGACCAGTTCGCGCTGGACCCGGGCCCGATGCTCGGACCAGTCCCCACCAACCGCCTCGGCCAGGTCGGGCCAGCGCGACAGCAGGGCGTCGAACTCGCCCTCCGGCAGGAACAACCGGGCTTCCGGACCCGGGTCGGCATCCGCCGTTGTCGCGCTGCGGAACAGCTCGTTCTCCAACCGGTCGGCCAGGTTGTCGTGCTGGTCGTGCGGCAGGTCCAGTTCCCGGCGTACCCGGTGGCGCTGTTGCAGCAGGAAGAAGAGGAGTCCGGAGGCATCCTGCCCGGTCGGTTCGGCGGTGCCGGCGACCTCGGTGGCGCCCGGCGCCGGAGTGCCCCGGTCGCGCAGCGCACTCTGCACCGCCTCGGTCAGCCACTGCTCGGCCAGCCCGGTCCGGCCGCCGACCTCCAGGGCGGCGCTCAGGTACGCGGCCGCGTCCGGCTCGGAGTCCAGCAGTGGGCGCAGGGCGGTGAGTTCGGCGAGCGCCTCGTCGTCCCGGCCGGTCCGGAACAGGATCCGGGCGTGCAGTGCCCGGGCGAAGCCGGCGTCGGGCTCGGAGCTGTGCCGGTACGCGTCGACAGCGCGGTCCGCGTACCGCTGGGCGGCGTCGAGTCGGGCCCTGGTCTCGGCGATCTCGGCGGCCAGGGTCAGCGCCCGGCCGGCGTCCTCCGGATCGGCGAGTCGCCCCTGCTCGACCGCCTCGGCCAGCTCGGCCGCGATGCCCAGCGGGTCGGCCGTGCCGAGCGCGGAGCGCCGCAGCTCGGTCAGATCTGCGCTGGTGAGCACGTCTTCGGTGGGCACGGATTCACCGTACTGCGGCGGTCGGGCGCGACCCGCCTGGTCACGGTGTAACCCTCCGCACGTGGCCGTCGGCCGGCTACGCCGTCTTCCGGCGGGACGTCAGGGCCTCGGTCGCGTACGCCCAGAGGCGATCCGCGGCGGCCGGGTCGACGGCGTGCGCCGCGACCCCTCCGGTGGCCTCCGGTCCGCCGGCCACCACCTCGGCCTCCTGGTTGTCGTCGAAGTACCGCCCGGTGACCCCTTCGACCAGCGGCGACGCGGCCAGCAGCACGGTCGTCGCCGCGCCCTGTGCGGGCGTCTTGTAGTAGGGCTGCTCGATGCGGTTGCCCGCCTCGTCCATCGCCCCGAACGCGCGCAGCGTCTCGTCGTCCATGTGACGTTGCAGGTTGGTCGTGATGAAGCCGGGGTTGAGGGCGTTGGCGGTGATCCCGTCCGCCGCCCAGTGCCGGGCGATACCCACGGCCAGCAGGACCCCGGCGACCTTCGACCGCCCGTACGCCGCCCAACGGTCGTACGGCTGTCGCTCGAACTGCGGGTCGGCGAAGTCGAACGCTTCCCGCAGGTGCGCTCCGGAGCTGACCAGCACGACCCGGGCCGAACCGGCGGCGCGGAGGCTGTCGTGCAGGCCGCAGGCGAGGGCGAAGTGCCCGAGGTAGTTGGTGGCCAGTTGGAGTTCCCAACCCTCCGCGCTGAGCTGTCGGGTCGGGATGGCCATCACGCCCGCGTTGGCGACCAGCGCGTGCACCGGACCGTCCCAGACGTCGACGAACGCCTCGACCGAGGTCAGGTCGGCCAGATCGCAGGCGGCTGCCCGGACGCTGCCCGGACCCGGCGCGGCGAACTCCGCCACCAGCGGTTCGGCCTGCACCGGATCCCGGGCGGCGACGGTGACCGCCGCTCCCGCTCCGGCCAGGGCGCGGACAGCTGCCGCACCGATGCCGGAGGCGCCGCCGGTGACGATCATCCGGCGACCGGTGAGGTCGACGCCGTCGAGGACCTCGGCGGCAGTGCTCCGGGCACCGAACGGGGTGCTGATCCGGGCGTGGGTTGCCATGATCTCCACGCTACGAGCGGACGCCCCGGACTGCCCGTCTTCCCGCATCCGTCACTCTTTGGTAGGCGTCCGGGCCGGCCCTGCGCGGACGCGGCCCTCGGTCGTGGCCCGGTGCGGCGCCGGGGCGGTCCGGAAACCCTTCGACATCAAGCTAAGTTCAGGTCGTAGGGTCGTCGGCATGAACGCGATCCGCGGGGACCGGAAGACCTTCTTCCAGGTACTGGGCAACACGCTGCTGGTGTCGGTGGTCAACTACACCGTCTGGTTCGCGATCACCTTCTACGTCTACCTGGAGACCCGCTCGGTCTTCGCCACCGGCCTGATCTCCGGGATCTTCCTCGTGCTGACCGCGCTGACCGGCATCTGGTTCGGCAGCCTGGTCGACCACCACCGGAAGAAGACGGTGATGCAGGCGTCGGCGCTGGTCTCGTTCGCGCTCTACGCGGTGGCCCTGGTCGTCTACCAGCTCGCCCCGCGCCGGTCGTTCGCCGACCCGACGAGCGTGCCACTGTGGACGCTCGTCGTGCTGGTGATGGTCGGGGTGATCGCCGGGAACATCCGGACCATCGCGCTGCCGACCCTGGTCACCGCGTTGATCGAGGAGGAGACCAGGGACCGGGCAAACGGTCTGGTCGGCAGCACCACCGGGGTGAGCTTCCTGGTGACGTCGGTGATCAGCGGGGTGCTGGTGGCGGCGGGCGGGATGCTCTGGGTGCTGGTCCTGGCCCTCGTCGTGGTCGCCCTCGCCGTGCTGCACCTGGCGGCCGTCCCGCTGCCGGACCGGCCGGCCGCTCCGGCCCCGGCCGCCGAGCCGACGGTCCCCGGTGAGCCGCTGGTCAGCACGGTACCTGCGCGGTCCGGCGAGCCGCTGGCCACGGCGTCGGTGTCCGGTGAGCCGCTGGCCACGGGCACGGCCGTGTCGTCGGGATCCGGCGATCCGGTGGCCACGGCCGAGCCGGCGGGCGCCTCGAAGCGGCGGGTGGACCTGCGCGGCACCATCCGGGTGGTCGGCGAGGTGCCGGGGCTGACCGCGCTGATCCTCTTCTCGGCGTTCAACAACTTCCTGGGTGGCGTCTTCATGGCGCTGATGGACGCGTACGGGCTGTCGCTGGTCTCGGTGCAGACCTGGGGCCTGCTCTGGGGACTGCTGAGTACGGGCTTCATCGTCGGCGGGCTGCTCATCGCACGTACCGGCCTGAGCAGCAACCCGGTCCGGCTGCTGCTGCTGGTCAACGTGCTGCTCTGGACGGTCACCACGCTCTTCACGCTGCGTTCGTCGATCATCCTGCTCACCGTCGGGCTGTACCTCTACATGCTGGCCGTGCCGTACGCCGAGGCAGCCGAGCAGACGATCCTGCAGAAGGTGGTGCCGTACGAGCGGCAGGGCCGGGTCTTCGGCTTCGCGCAGAGCGTCGAGCAGGCCGCCTCGCCACTGACGGCGTTCCTGATCTCGCCGATCGCCCAGTTCGCCTTCATCCCGTTCATGACGGACGGGGCGGGCGCCCGGACGATCGGCGGCTGGTTCGGCACCGGAGCCGACCGTGGCCTCGCCCTGGTGTTCGTGCTGACCGGAATCGTCGGGCTGGTCGCGACGGGGCTGGCGCTGCGCAGTCGCCCGTACCGGCGGCTGAGCCGGCGCTTCATGACGGGCCCGGCCAGCGGTACGGGTCCGGGCCAGCCCGAACTGAGCCCGTCCGGCGCCACCCCGTAACGCGGCTCGACCAGGGACTTTCGGTCGCCGCGGCCGCCCGCCGGCCGAAGACGGGATGTCCGAGCGGGCCCGCCCGGCGGCTTACCTGCCGGTGTGGCGCGCGCCGGTCAGCCGGCGCCGGGTGGGCGATTCCCCGCCGCCGGCGGTCAGCCGGTCAGCCCCGGGCGCCGCCGGGCACGTCCGCCGGGACGACGACGTACTGCCGCAGGTAGAGGTCCTGGAAGGTGACCGGGCCGCGCGGCCCCGGCACGTGGTCCACGTTGATCCCGGTTTCCGGTACGCCATGCAGCTTGAAGCCGTCCAGTAGCCGGGTCGACGCGTTCCAGAAGACGCCGGTGCCGATCGAGTTGGCGATGAACCGTTCGGCGGCGGCCGGATCCTCGGTCACGATCGTCGCGGCGAGTCCCGACGTCTCGGTGTTGGCGATCGTCACCGCCTCGGCCAGGTCGGCCACCTCGGCGACGGTCACGGTCGCCTCCCGGCCACTGTCCAGCGCCCACTCGTAGCCGACCGGGTGGTCGTACGGCGGCAGCGAGGTGCGTACGCCCAGCTCGGCCAGGGCCGCCTCGAAGCGGGGCAGCGCCTCCCTGGCGACGTCCCGGTGCACCAGCAGCAGGTTGACCCGGTTGCACACGCCCAGCCGGTCCAGGCCGGCGACCAGCAGTGCGGTGGCCCGATCCAGGTCGGCGGCGGCGTCGACGTAGCACACCCCGCCGCCGTCGGCGTGTGCCAGGGTACGGACGCCGTGCCGGGCCGCCTCGGCGCCCAGCGAACGGGTGGCGTCACCACTGCCCCGGAGGATCACCAGCGGGATCAGGTCGGTCTGCCGGACCAGGGCGACCGCGCTGGCCCGGCTGGAGTCCGGCAGCAGTTGGATCGCGTCCGGGTCGAGCCCGACGTCGCGCAGTCCCGGCGCGATGACGTGCCGGTGCAGCGCCTCCGCCGAGGTGAGCGCGGCCGAGCCGGTGCGCAGTACGCCGGCGTTGCGGGACTTCACCAGTTGCGAGGCCACGTCGACGGTCACGTTCGGCCGGGCCTCGAAGTTCGCTCCGATCACCCCGACCGGGCGGCGGCGCTCGGTCAGCCGCAGCCCGCCGGGCAGTGACCGCAGCGGCGTCTCCCGGGCCGGGAAGGGCGCCTCGGCGAGCAACCGGAGTTGGTCGGCCATGCCCTTGAGCCGGGCCGGGTCGAGCCGGAGCCGGTCCTGCAACGCCGAACTCATCCCGGCGGTGCCGGCCGCCTCGACGTCCCGCTGGTTGGCCGTGAGGATCTCGCGCTCGGCGGCCACCAGGCGATCGGACATCGCCGTCAGCGCGGAGTCGATCACCGGGTCGGGTGCCTCGGCCAGACGCGCCGCCGCGGCGCGGGCCCGCCGGCCGCACTCGGCGACCAGGTCGTGCACGCGGTCGTCCGCTCCGCCCGGGGCTGCGTCGGTCGCCTCGATCGAACCCATCTGCCGGCCTCCTTCGCCGTCCTGGCCCGCCATGTCCCGCCGCACTCCCGGCGGCAGCCACCGAGTCTGACACGTTTGTTCAACGAGAGAGCAATAGTGTCCGCTATTCGGACCACCCGCCCGCCGGACCGGACCCGAGAGCCCGGACGTTGAGGTGGTCCGGTGCGGCGGCGGACCACCGTGCCGCGGCCAGCGACGTCCGGCCCGGACATCCCGCCGAGGGCCTGCGACCGAGCAAGATCGGCATACGGATAGGGTCCCCGCCATGTCGAAGAACCTGGTGCGGGTCGCCTTTCTCGACGCCGACACCGGCGCCCAGATCGGCCGCAGTGAACTGCCCGTCGAGCAGCTTCCGGGCAGCTTCCAGTCGGCGACCACCCTCGAACTGGCCGGCGACACCTGGTCGGTGCAGGGGGCCGAGCCGCCGACGGCGGCGCAGTTCGCCGCCACCGGCGTCCTCACCCTGACCCTGCGCCGGATCGAGTCGGCCCCGCCCGGCGACATCCTGTACTCGCTGCCGACGCTCTGCGCCAGCCTGCCGGCGGTCGCCCCCGCACCGGCCGGCGCCGACCGGCTCGAACTGCACGAGGACGACTGGCGGCAGGTGGAGCTGGTCAGCGCCGATCTCGGCGAGGAGGTGCAGGCCGAGCTCCGGGCGGTACGCCACAGCTACGAGCAGCACGCCCGGCGCGACGAGCAGGGCCGGGTGTACGGCTTCCGGAACCTGCACGTCCGGAGCAACCCGGTCAACCCACTGTCCCGGCCGGTGTCTCGGCGCCGGCTGCTCGGCCGGCTGCCGTCGGACGCCCGCAACCGCGGCGGGATCGGATTCCGTGGCCTGCGGGGGATCGTGCCCAGCTCGTTCGCGGTGAGCGTCGGTCGGGTACTGCTGTACGGCCTCACCGACGGCGACGCGCTGGCCGTACTGGCCGTGCGGACCGAACCGGGGGCGGCGGGGGAGCCACAGCCAGAACTGGTGGCCGCGCTGGAGTTGACGATGCGCGAGGCTGACCTGTTGCTCGTCGACTGGTGCCGGGTCGCCCTGGTCGGACCGGCGTCGATCGACGACTACCTGGTCACCATCGGCGCCGTCGGCCGAAACTGATCCGGCGTGGGCTGGACCTGATCCGCGTCGGCTGGACCCTGGTCCGTCTTCGGCCGGAGCCGACCCGGGCCGGCCGGCTGACGGAAGTTCCTCCACCCGCCCGTGCTGGACATGGCTTCCTAGACTCGGCACGTGCCCTCCGGCGTCACCGATCTCGACGGGCTGGCCCGGGCCGCCGCCGCAGGCGACCGGGACGCCCTGGACCGCCTGCTGGTCGCGGTACGCCCCGACGTACTGCGGATGTCCGCGCGTTTCCTGCCCAACAGGGAGGACGCCGAGGAGGCCTGCCAGGACACCCTGCTGGCGGTGGCCCGGGGGATCACCGGATTCGACGGGCGGTCCGCCTTCCGGACCTGGCTGCACCGGGTCGCGGCCAACCGGGCCCGTTCGACGTACGCGGCCCTGCGTCGGCGGTTCGCCACCGAGGGGCAGGGCGTGCCGTTGCCGGAAACCCCCGACCCGCGCCGGACCAGCGTGGTCGCCGGGACCCGGCTCGACCTGCTCGACGCGCTGGAGGCGATCGGCCCCGAGTACGCCGAGCCGGTGGCGCTTCGGGACGTGCTCGGGCTGCCGTACCGGGAGATCTCGGTACTGCTGGGGCTCGCCGAGGGCACCGTGAAGTCCCGGATCCACCAGGGGCGGCAGCGGCTGCGGGCCCGGCTCACCGACGCACAGGTCTGATCCGGTGCGACAGCCGGCCGCCAGCACGCTTCGGCGCTGGCTCGTCGTCCCGGCGCTACTGCTCGGGACGACGGCGATGACCGGCTGCGGGTCGGCTCCGGTCGCCCCGCTGCCCGCACGGTGGCCGACGCCCACCCCGGCCGGTAGTGCCGGCGCGAGCCCCACCGGCAGCGCCGGCCCGCCCCGACCGGTGGCCACGCCGGCACCCAGCACCCCGGCCGTCGTCGCCGGCACGCCGCCACGCACCCGCACCCGTCCGCCGCCCCGGGCCACGCCGACGGTCGAACTCTCTCCGGCCTGCCTGCCGGCGGTCATCTTCACCGTGGACGGGTCGGACAGCGCGGCGCTGCCCAGGGCGCTCTGCCTGACGGTGGCCGCGATCCTGCGAGTCCAGAACGTCGGCCCCGGGACCGTCGCGGCGACGCCGACGGAGAAGGTCGCCCAGCACTACGAGGGCGGCGTGGTCGACTGCCGGATGCTGCGGCCGGGCACCGTCGAGGTGGAGATCGCGTTCGAGACGGGCGGCAGCCACACCATCACCGTGCTGGTGGTCGAGTGAGCCGCCCGGCTCAGGGACGTACCCGGATTCCGGCCAGGAGTGTGTCGACGAAGTCCGCCGAGGCGTTCGCCGGGGGCGTGATCTGCACGTACAGCAGGCCGGCGGAGTCCGGGGCGAGCCCGGCGGCCTCCACGATCACCGGCTTGCCGGTGCGGCAGGCGGTGAACGCGGCGACGTGCCATTCGACGGACCCGCGCCGCACGGTGCGTACCGGGGCCGGGACGCAGTCGGCGTGCGGACGCTCGGTGAGGTAACCCGCCGGGTCGTGCCGCTCGGCCAGACCGCGGGAGAGCCCGAGGAACGCGCCCGGCATCGCCGGGTCGGTCGGCCAGCGCTCCGGATCCGGCGCCATCACCAGCGCCGGCTCCAGGTCGCCGTCCGGCCCGCGCTGCCCGATCCAGCCCGAACCGGTGGCCCGCCAGCCCTCCGGCAGGGCGACGGTGATCCGGCCGGTCGAGTCGGTGCCGATCCGGCTGTCCCTTCCCGACCAGCCCGGCCCGAGGGCGGCGAAGGCGGTGACGGTGAACGCGGTGAGGGCGAGTGCGGCGGCCCCGAGCAGGGTGGCGGCGCGGAGCGGGTGGCGACGCGCCCGGCGTACCGGAAGGGGTTTGTCGGTCGCGCCGGTCGGACCGGTGCCGGTGGCCAGGTCCAACGCGGCGGCGAAGGCGGCGGCGTCCGGGTAGCGCTCCGCCGGGGACCGCGCCGTCGCCCGGCGGAGCACGGCCGCGATCCCCGCAGGTACGCCGGGGCGCAGCGCCGGTGACCCGGCCGGCCCGTCGGCGCGCTCGTCCGGCCTCGGCGGCCCGGGGGACATCGTCGCGTCGAGCGGTGTCGCGTCGAGCGGTGTCGCGTCGAGCGGTGTCGTGCCGAGCAGTGTCGTGCCGAGGCGGCCGAGCCCGAAGACGTCGGCCCGGGCGTCGACAAGCGCCGCCGGGGAGTCCTGTTCCGGCGCCATGTAGCCGGGCGTACCGGCCCGAGCGGTCAGCCCCGACGCTGCGGCGAGGGCCTTGGCCAGCCCGAGGTCGGCGATGAGCACCGACTCGTCGGTCCCGGCGTCGTCCGACGCACCGCCCGCCGGCAGGGTATCCGACGTCGTGGCGCTGGCATCCGTTGCGCCGACGGCGGGGCACGGGTCGAACAGGACGTTGCCGGGGGTCAGGTCCCGGTGCACGATGCCGTTGGCGTGCAGCACGGCCACCCCGGCGGCGATCTCGCGCAGCACCCGGAGCGCCCGCCCGACCGGCAGTGGCCCGGCCGCCAGCCGGTCCCGCAGGCTGCCGCCCTCGGCCCAGGCCATCACGAGGTACGGCCGGCCGTCCGGCAACTCGCCGACCGAGTGCACCCGGACGAGCCGCCGGTGGTCGAGCCGCCACAGCAGGCGGGCCTCGTCCAGGAAGCGTTCCCGGACCCGCAGGTCGTGGCTCCAGTTCTCGGCCAGCACCTTTATCGCCACCCGGGCGTCGAGGGCAGGGTCGTGGCCCAGCCAGACGGTGGCGAACGAACCGAAGCCCAGTAGCCGCTCGACGCGGTACGGGCCGATCCGCTGCGGCGGGTTCACGTGGGCGGCCGGTGGCGGTCGTGGGTCACCAGGCCGGAAGCGCTGGTCACCGGCTCAGGGTACCGCGAGGCGCCAGCCGGGCCGCGCTTCGGACCATCCGGACGGTACGGCTGGCAGGGGCACACCGGGCATGCGGTACCGCCGCGCCGAGGGCATCACGGAGAGGCTGCCCGTGGTCGGCGGGTAGGTCGGGAGCGATGAACGGCCCGCACCCCGAGGAGGCATCCGAGGGGTGCGGGCCGCTCATCGGGCGGACTCAGCCGGGACCGGCGTACGTCAGCACTGGTCGTCGCCGCCGACGAAGGAGGCGAGCACCCGGTCCCGTTCGCCGCTGGCGATCCGGTAGACGTACGGGGTGTAGGGGTCCTCGAAGAAGGCGATGATCCGGCCGCCGCTGGACACCACGTACGCGCGCAGCGTCCACTTGCCGTACTCGATGGCACCGAGCGGGCCGTACCGCTGCTCCAGGTCGGCCAGCGTCATGCCGACCCGCCCGCCGACCCTGGTCCGGATCGTCGGATCGGTGGTGGAGAGCAGGACCAGCCGGTTGCCCTGGAACCTGAGCAGCAGGATTCCGGCGTACCGTCCGGTCGCCTCGCCGGAGTAGAAGCCGTTGCAGGTCTGCTCTTCCTCGATGTTCGTGACCAGCCCCCGAGCGAGCAGGCCGGTCCGGGTGGAGACCCCGATCCGGTACGGGCCGATGCCGTCGACGGTGAGCACGGGCCGGAACGCGACGCGTCCGGTGCGTACCCCGACGACCGCCCCGAGCCCGCTGCCGCCGTCTGCGGGTGCGGCGGCCCGGAGCGGTGTGGCAGCCCGGCCCGGTGCGCCGGCGACGGTCGACGAGGCCGAGGCTGCCGGCACCGCCCCGGCCGGAGCGACCGGGGTGACGACGAGGCCGGTGAGCAGGATGCCCAGGCCGGCGACGGAGAGACGAGCTGGTATGTGCATGGTGGACCTCCGGTCTGACGGATGGTGCTGTCATCCGGTTAGTCCGGCCGCCGCACGGGTTTTGTTCGGCTCGCCGCTGCCAGGAATCCGACAGCTCCGGCCTCGGTTCCGGTGCCGATGTCCACCGCACGCCGAAGGGCTCGGCTCGCGAAGTCGTCAGCTCGTCGAGGCGGTGCCGCCGGCGAGGAGTTCCCGGACCCGGGGAACGACCTCGGTGCCGTACCGCTCGATGTTCCCGATCAGCAGCTCGTGTGCCAGCGTGCCGGCGGAGTACTTCAGGTCGAAGCGCTGCACGCCGAGGACCTGGACGGTACGGGCGATCTTCTGCGCCACCGTCTCCGCCGAGCCGACGTGCCAGGCGCCGCCGGCGATGTCGGCGTCGAACCGGCCCCGGGTCATCGGCGGCCAACCGCGTTCGGCGCCGATCCGGTTGAACAGCACCCGCACGTGCGGCCAGAGCAGGTCGGCCGCCTCCTGGTCGGTCTCGCCGACGAAACCGGGCGCGTGTACCGCGACCGGCAGCGGCTCCCTGCCGAACTCGGCGAGCGCCCGGTGGTAGAGCTGCACGTACGGGGCGAACCGGGCCGGGTCGCCACCGATCACGGCCAGCACCAGCGGAAAGCCGTACCGGGCGGCGCGGACCACCGACTCGGGACTGCCGCCGACACCGATCCAGGTACGGATCCGCCCCGACTCCGTCTTCGGATAGACCTGCTGCCTGGTCAGCGGCGCGCGTACGCTGCCCTGCCAGCTGACCGCGTCCTCGGTGAGCAGCTGCGACATCAGCTCGGTCTTCTCCTCGAAGAGCCGGTCGTAGTCGGTCAGGTCGTAGCCGAAGAGCGGGAACGACTCGGTGAACGAGCCACGGCCGAGAGTGATCTCCGCCCGACCCCGGGCCAGCGCGTCGAGGGTGGCGAACCGCTCGTAGACGCGTACCGGATCGTCGGAACTGAGCACCGTGACCGCGGTACCGAGCCGGATCCGCTCGGTCCGGGCGGCGATCGCGGCCAGCACGATCTCCGGAGCCGACACCGCGTAGTCGTCCCGGTGGTGCTCGCCGAGCCCGAAGGCGTCGACGCCGAGCCGGTCGGCGAGTACCGCCTCCTCGACCACGTTGCGGATAACCTGGGCGTACGGCACGGGGTTGCCCTCGGCGTCGGCGGTGACGTCGCCGAAGCTGTCCAACCCGAATTCCACGGCCGTCGCCATGTCGTCCTCCAAGACCTTCCGCCGGTCGGAACGGTGTGACCGGCTCTCGGGGCGGTGCAACAGGGGCGCCGATGATCGCATTCCCGCCCGGTCGGGTGCGAAACGTCACCTGACGGTGATCGACTGGCGGTTCGCGGAGCGATCGGCGTGCGCCGGATCCACGGCACGCGGCGCTCCCGCGTCGGCCGGATCCACGGCACGCCGCGATCCCGTGCGGGCGGCGATCCCGTGCGGGCGGCGGGTCGTCGCGGTGCCCACTCGATCCCGGGCTGCCGGCACGGTGCGCCGTCGACGTGCGGTCGGCGGACTCAACCCGACCGCAACGAGCCACGAACATGCTTACCCGCGTGGTGGATCCGGGGCTTCGACGGGCACGACCGGCGCAGCGGGCGGGACTGTTCGGCTGCGCGGCGGCGCGGTGGCGCGGCGACCGGTAGGTCGACCGTGCACAGTTCGCCGGCGTCGGTCACCTGCTGCGCCCGGAGGTGCTGCACGCCTGCCGGGCACGGGCGGGCAGCTCCGGCGGCAGGGCCGGGCGCACCGTCTGGTGAGGCTCCCGGCCTGCGGAAAGAGGTTGTCGGTCCAGGTCGCCGGCCGGCGGAAAGCGGATGCCGGCCAGGATCCGTGCCATCCGTTGACCCCCATCCGGCCGCATGATCTGATGCCCGGACGCGAAGAGGCTTCGATATTTCGATCAGACGTTCTTGGGGGTCGGAGATGTTCGGGTTCCGTCGACCCGCGTCCGCCGCGGCACTGGCGATCACCCTCGCCGTGACCGGCACGCTGTCGGCCGTCGTCAGCACAACCGGTACGGCCGGCGCCGCGCTGCCGACGGCCGCTGTCGCGCTCGGCGACAGTTTCGTCAGCGGCGAGGGTGCCGGCGCCTACCAGCCGGTGGTGGACGCGGGCGGCACCGCGCAGAGCTTCCCCGGCTGGTCCGCGCCGAACAGCAACGCGTTCTTCTGCCACCGGTCCGCGAACGCCTCGCTGCACCGGGCGAGCCTGCCCGGCATCTCGGCCCGGTTCAACCTCGCCTGCTCGGGCGGCCAGCCGTACGACATCGCCAACGCCTCGGCCGGCCGGGCCAAGGGACGTACGGTGGCGGCGCAGCTCGACCAGCTCCGGGCGGTGGCGCAGACCCACGACATCGACCTGGTACTGCTCGGGCTCGGCTCCAACAACAGCTCGTTCACCTTCGGCGACGTCGCCTCCGACTGCGCCAACCGGTTCATCGCGGACGCCTGGACCGGCTGGTGGGAGTTCTGGGCGTACCTGGGTGGGCCGGTCGAGCAGGCGCCGTGCGCCGGTGACGACCTCGGCACCCAGGCCGAGTTCGCGGCGGCGACCGCCGAGACCACCGACGCGGTACGGCAACTGCTGACCACACTGGACCAGGTCGACGCCGACGGGCAGCACCGGATCGTCTTCCAGGACTACACCAACCCGCTGCCGTTCGACTTCGAGTCCCGGTTCCACGAGGAGGACAACCGGGACGACAGCCGGGACAAGTTCCGGGCCCTCGGCGCCGAGCGGTACGCCGCCGGCTGCCCCGTACACCGGGCCAGCCTGGCCGCCGGGCACCTCTTCTCCACCGGTCTCGGCACCCTGGTGCGGTCGGTGCACGGCACCATGCGCGCCGAGTTCCCCGGCGACGATCTGGTCTACCTGAACGTGCAGCGGGCCTTCGACGGTGCCCGGCTCTGCGAGACCGGCGCCAGCCCGACCGGTGCGCTCGCCACCCCGATCCGGCTGCAGGACGGCCCCACCGGAACCCCGGTGACCAGCCTCTCCGGCTATGACAAGATCGCCATTCAGCGGATCGCCAACGCCTGCGTGACCTACTTCCAGACCTGCCAGGAGTCCTGGCATCCGAACGCGGCCGGGCACGCGGTGCTCGGGCAGTGCCTGGCGGGTGCCGCGGCGACGGCGAACCGGACGGTGGCCTGTGTCCGCTCCGGAAGCGGAGCGATCACCGTGAGCTGACGTGGCCGCTCCCGCCCCTTGGCGGAGACCGGATCCGCACCGGCGTCGGGACCCCGGTGCGGATCCGGCCTGCGCCACCCCGGCGGGCCGGGGCGCTCAGGTTCAGGTCGAAGTCCGGTCCGGCGCCGGAGTCAGCTGCAGTCGCAGCAGTCGCAGCAGTTGCAGTCGCAGTGCCGGGTGCACCAGCAGCGGTCTCCGCAGCCTTCGCGCCGGCGTCTGCTCCAGCGCGGCTGCCACAGCCCGCAGGTGCAGGTGGTGAGGACGCAGGCGCCGCCGGTCACCATCGCTCCGCCGCAGCCGTCCGGCCTCGTCGCCGCAGCCTCGCCGGGCTGCCCGGCCGGCTGAGCGGTGTGAGCGTGCGGGACGATCGGTAGCCCGTGCCCGCGGTCCGGGCCATGGCGCGAGGCGTCGCCGCTGCCACCGGACGCCGCCAGGGGTGTCCCGCCGGCTTCCGACGCGCCCGCCAGTGCGAAGGTCCGCTCGATGGCGTCGCCGACCTCGCGGTCGAGCAGCGCCCGGACCAGCCTCCGGTCCCGCAGCTCCAGGTCGGCCAGGGCCAGCCGCAGGCCGTGGTGCGCGTCCGCGCAGAGCCGGCGCGCCTGCGCCAGATCCGTGCCGCTGGCCAGCAACGGGTTGAACGCGCCCCTTGCCGCGTCGTCGGCGCGGTCGGTGACCGCGTCGAGCAGGTGGGCGATCCGGCCGAAGTACCGGCCGAGCTCGGCCAGCCCGACGGCGTTGCCGGGCCGGCCCGCCAGCGTCGCGGTGTGTGCGAAGGCGGCCGCCACGGCGGTCTCGGTCGGCTCGGTGGCGACAAGTACCGAACCGCCGGGGACCACCGCCGACTCCAGTGCCGACTGCCGGGCGACAGCGTCCCACAGCACACCGGTGTCGAAGCCGACCCCGGCGCCGGTCCGGGCGCCGGCCGCCGCCCACCCGTCGGCCAGCCGGCCGGCGACCCCGGCGAGGGCGGGCACCCGCAGTGCGCCGTCCCGGTCGATGACGTGGTCCCGGGTCTTGCCGGCGGCGAGGACCAGCGAGACCGCGGCGGCCAGCCGGGCGCCGGGATCGGTCGGGGCGAGCACCGGGGCGGACCGGAAGCCGCGCAGGGCACACGGCGCCGCTGACCGGTACTCGGCGGGGCGCTGCGCCTCCAGGAGTACGGAGACCAGCAGGCCGTCGTAGTTGGTGGCCAGCCGGGCCCGGTGCCCGTGCTCGTCCCGCAGGGTCAGGCAGAGTCCGCAGAGGTGGCCCAGCCAGGCGGCGTGCAGCTTCCCGCACATCCGGTGCCGGCACGGCCGCACGATCCCGAACAAGGCGCCCTCCTCGATCGATCCGACTGCTGCGGCAGCGTAGCGACCCGGTGCACCCGCAGGGTCAGGGCAGGGCGGGCGGCCCTCCCTCCCGGCCGGCCTCCAGGTGCGGCAGGGCGAGACTCTCGACCGCGGCCTCGACCAGCTCCTCCGGAGTCGCGGCGATGTCGAGGATGTGCACCCGCTCGTCCGGTCCCGGCCGCTCCAGCGTGGCGATCTGCGAGTCGAGCAGGCTGGCCGGCATGTAGTGCCCGGCCCGCCGGGAGAGCCGCTCCCGGATCACCTCGGCCGAGCCGTCCAGGAAGACGAAGTCGACGCTCGGCGGCCCCTGCCGGAGTACGTCCCGGTAGGAGCGGCGCAGCGCCGAGCAGGCCAGTACGGTGGAGATCCCCTCGGCGGCACGTTCGGCCATCCAGCCGGCGAGTTCGCGCAGCCAGGGCCAGCGGTGGCCGTCGCCGAGCGGCGTTCCGGCCCGCATCAGCGCCACGTTGGACTCCGGATGGAACTCGTCCGCCTCGGCGAAGGTCAGCCCGGTCGCCGCACCGATCCCCTTGGCCACGGTGGTCTTGCCCGACCCGGAGACACCCATCACCACCACGTGCCGGGTGGACCGCTCCGGCCCGCCGGTGCCGCCCACCGGAGCCGGGCCGGTGTCGCCCGCCGGGCTCGGGTCGGTGCCGGCCGGCGACCGGCCGGTGCCGGCCTCACCAGTCATGGACGGTGCCGTCCTTGAGCCGGTTGAACGGCAGGTAGGCCGGCTGGTACGGGAACCGCGCCGCCGCCTCCTCGTCCAGCTCGACCCCGAGGCCCGGCTGCTCACCCGGATGCAGGTAGCCGTCGGTGAAGGTGAACGACTGCCGGAACACCTCGTCGGTGAGCGGACCGTGCTTCATGTACTCCTGGATGCCGAAGTTGTGGATAGCCAGGTCCAGGTGGAGCGCGGCGGCCATCCCGACCGGCGAGATGTCGGTCGGCCCGTGAATCCCGGACTTGATCTGGTACTGCGCGGCGAAGTCCAGCAGCTTGCGCATCGCGGTGATCCCGCCGGTGTGCGTGACGGCGGACCGGACGTAGTCGATGAGCTGCTCGCGGATCAGCGTCTGGTAGTCCCAGACGGTGTTGAAGACCTCGCCGATCGCCAGCGGGGTGGTGGTGTGCTGCCGGACCAGCCGCAGCGCCTCCTGGTTCTCGGCCGGGGTGCAGTCCTCCAGCCAGAACAGGTCGTACGGCTCCAGCGCCTTGCCGAGCTTGGCGGCCTGGATCGGGGTCATCCGGTGGTGCCCGTCGTGCAGCAGCGGCAGCTCGGGGCCGAACTCGCCCCGGACCGCCTCGAAGACCGTGGGCAGGTGTCGCAGGTAGGCCCGGGTGTCCCAGTCCTCCTCGACCGGCAGTGCGGTGCGCTGGGCCGGCTCGTAGTCGTAGCGCTTGCCGTCCACGCTGGTCTGGGCGGCGACCCCGTAGACCGCCTCGATGCCGGGGACCGAGGTCTGCACCCGGATCGACCGGAAGCCGAGTTCCAGGTGGTGCCGGATCGAGTCGAACAGCTCCGGGACGTCCCGCCCGGAGGCGTGCCCGTAGGCCATGATGCCGGTCCGGGAGGCGCCGCCGAGGAGCTGGTAGAGCGGCATCCCGGCGGCCTTCGCCTTGATGTCCCAGAGCGCCACGTCGACGGCGGCGATCGCGGCCATGGTCACCGGCCCGCGCCGCCAGTACGCCGACCGGTAGAGGAACTGCCAGGTGTCCTCGATCCGGTGCGGGTCCCGCCCGATCAGCAGCGGTACGACGTGGTCGGTCAGGTAGGAGGCGACGGAGAGTTCCCGCCCGTTCAGGGTGCCGTCGCCGAGCCCGGTGATCCCCTCGTCTGTGGTGATCTTGAGTGTGACGAAGTTGCGGTCCGGGCTGGTGACGTTCACGTCCGCGGCGACGATCTTCACGACTTGCCTTTCTGCGCTGGGATGGAAGGCGGGAGCGGCGGGCCGGCGGGTCGGCTCACCACTCCGCGAAGGAGCCGTCGGGGTGCCGCCAGACGGGCCCGCGCCAGCTGTGCCCGCGCTGGTCCGCCCGGCGTACCGCGTTCTCGTCGATCTGGATGCCGAGGCCGGGGCCGGTCAGCCGGGGGATGTGCCCGTCGGCGAACCCGAACGGCGTGCGGTCCAGCACGTAGTCGAGCACCTCGGCGTCGGCGTTGTAGTGGATCCCGATGCTCTGCTCCTGGATCAGGTAGTTCGGCGTCGCGAAGCCGACCTGGAGGCAGGCGGCCAGCGCGAGCGGTCCGAGCGGGCAGTGTGGCGCGAGCTGTACGTCGTACACCTCGGCCAGTGCCGCGATCTTACGGACCTCGGTGATCCCGCCGGCGTGCGACAGGTCCGGTTGGGCCACCGCGATGCCGGCCTGCAGCGCCGGCAGGAACTCCTGCCGGCTGTAGAGCCGCTCGCCGGTGGAGACCGGGGTGCTCGTCGACCGGACGAACTCGCCGAGCAGGTGCGAGTTCTCCGGTACGACCGGCTCCTCCAGGAAGAACGGCCGGAACGGCTCCAGCAGCGGGGCGACCCGGCGGGCGTTGGCCAGGCTGAACCGGCCGTGGAAGTCCACCGCGACGTCCCGGTGCTCGCCGAGCACCTCCCGGGCGGCGGCGACCCGCCGGACCACCCCGTCGAGTTCGGCGACCGAGGCGACCGGGCTCATCCGGCCGGAGGCGTTCATCTTGACCGCGGTGAGCCCGGCCGCCACCTGGGCGGCGATGTGCTCGGCGACCTCGCCGGGCTCGTCGCCGCCGACCCAGCCGTACACCCGGACCCGGTCCCGGACCGGGCCGCCGAGCAACTGGTGCACCGGGGCGTCGAAGTGCTTGCCGGCGATGTCCCAGAGCGCCTGGTCGAGCCCGGCGACGGCACTGGCCAGGATCGGCCCGCCCCGGTAGAACGAGCCCTTGGTCATCACCTGCCAGTGGTCCTCGATCCGCAGCGCGTCCTGGCCGACCAGCACCTCGCTGAGCTGGTGCACGGCGGTGCGTACCGTCTCGGACCGGCCCTCGCAGGTCGCCTCGCCCCAGCCGACGATCCCGTCGGACGTCTCGATCCGGACGAAGAGCCACCGGGGCGGCACGAGGAAGGTCTCGACCCGTTCGATCTTGGTCACGCCGCCCGCCTCGCCGTCGCTGTCACGCCCGCCCGGCTCGCCATCTCTGTCACGTTGCCGCCGCCCTCAGCCCTTGGTCGCCCCGGCGGTGAGGCCGGAGACGACGTACTTCTGCACGAAGAGCGCGATGAGCATGATCGGCAGGGTGACCACTGTGGACGCGGCCATCAGGCCGCCCCAGTCGATGCTGGCGTACCCGACGAAATCGAAGATCGCCACCGGCAGGGTCTTGGTGTCGGCGCCGGAGAGCACCAGGGCGAACATGAAGTTGTTCCAGGAGAAGATGAAGGAGAGGATGCCGGCGGTGGCGATGCCGGGCGCGGAGAGCGGCAGGGTGATCCGCCGGAACGCCCCGATCGGGGTGAGCCCGTCGACCTGACCGGACTCCTCCAACTCCTCCGGCAGCCCGTCGAAGAAGCCCATCAGGATGTAGACGACGAGCGGCAGCGAGACGAACATGTGGCTCAGGATCAGCACCGTGAAGCCGCCGACCAGCCGCAGGTTGGAGAAGACGTAGTACCACGGCACCAGCAACGAGACGCCGGGGATCACCCGGGCCATCAACACCACAAGCGCCGACTTGCGCATGTTGAACCGGCTCATCGAGTACGCGGCCGGCACGCCGAGGATCAGCGACAGCACGGTGGCCGCGAGCGCCACCCAGAGACTGTTGCCGATGAACTTCAGGTAGTTCGCCTGGTCGAGGACCTTCGTGTAGTTCTCCAGCACCGGCGTGAAGGCGAACGCCTTGCCGGAGTCGTAGATGTCGACGTTGGTCTTGAACGAGGCGGCGACCATCCAGAGCAGCGGGGCGATAAGCGAGACCACCACCACGGCCAGGGCCACCGCCCGGAAGACCTGGTACGGGGTGCGGCGTCTGCGTCGGGCCATCAGAGTGCGCCCTTCTTCCGGCGGGACGTCAGCGCCCACATCGAGCCGATGATGATCAGGAAGAAGATGATCAGCACGGTCGACGAGATGCCGTAGTCGTTGTAGTCGAAGCTCAGCCCGTACGCGTACACGTTCAGCGTCTCGACCTCGTGGAACGAGCCGCCGCCGCGCCCCTTGGTGGCGTACAGGATGTCGAAGGTCTTCAGCGCGTCGATGCCGCGCAGCAGGATCGCCACGATCACCGTCGGCATCAGCAGCGGCAGGGTGACGTGCCGGAACCGCTGCCAGGCGTTCGCCCCGTCCACCCGGGCCGCCTCGTCCGGCTCGTTCGACAGCGCGGTCAGCCCGGCCAGCAGGATCAGCACCACCATCGGGGTCCACTGCCAGATGTCGATGAAGATGGTGGTCGGCAGCGCGCTGTGCTGGCCGGCCAGCCAGGGCTGCGGGCCGATCCCGACCCAGCCGAGGATCTGGTTGGCCATCCCGATGTTCGGGTCGAAGATGAGCCGCCACATCATGCCGACCGCGACCGGGGTGGCGACCAGGGGCAGCAGGATCGCCACCCGGACCCACCGCTCGCCGCGGAAGGGCCGCCAGAGCAGCAGCGCCACCGCCATCCCGAGGACCATCTCGAAGAGGAGCGCGGCCCCGGTGAAGGCGACGGTACGCAGCACCGCCGGCCAGAACCGGTCGGTGTCGGTGAGCACCTCGAGGTAGTTCGCGAAGCCGATGAACTCGGACTCCGCCCGGACCGATCCCTCGGCGTCGGTGAGGCTGAGGTAGATCGTCCAGGCCAGCGGGAAGATGATCAGCGCACCGACGAAGGTCATGGCCGGTGCCGCGAAGAGCCACTTGCGGTGGTTGTTCGCCCAGCGGGTCCAGCCGGTCAGTTCGCCGGACGCCTGGGGGGATGCCAGGGATGCCATGGGGTGGACTCCGGTTTCGGCGGAGGGAACGACGCGGGATGACGGGTTTCGCCCCGAGGAAGCGGCGCGGGGTGACGGATCGTCCCGTCACCCCGCGCGCTGGCCTACTTCTCGTCGTCGAGGAGCTTCTGGAACGCCTCGTTCGCGGTGTCGGCCGAGCCGGCCACGTCCTTGCCGGTGATCGCGTCCACGATCGGCTGGCCGACGATCTCCCGGGACTCGGCGACCTTCACCACCAGTGGCCGGTCGTGCCCGACGCCGTTCTCGGTGCTGACCTTGATGGCGTCCGCGAGGTCCTTCGGGTAGGTCGCGGTCCCCTCCGGGTTGGCCCAGACCGAGGTGCGGGCACTGGGTACGCCGCCCTTCTGCTGCGCCAGCGTCTGCTCCTTGCCGGCCGCCCACTGGATGAACTTCCAGGCGTTGGCCTGGTTCTCCGAGCTCTCGTTGACGCCGAGCGCCCAGGACGGGACGTTGTACGGCTTGGAGCCGGCCGGACCGGCCGGGAACGGCGCGAACCCGACGGTGTCGGAGACCTTGGACTTGGCCGGGTCGGTGGCGTTCTTGTAGAGCGAGTTCGCCTCGGTGTAGAAGGCCGCCTTGCCCTGGGTGAAGATCGCCATCGCCTCGGACCAGCTCATGTCGGTGCTGATGTTCTCCGGGCCGTGCTCGCGGAGCAGCCCGCCGTAGTACGCGTACGCCTGCTTGGCCGCCTCGGTGTTGACGCTGGCCTTGCCGCCCCCGTCGACGAAGTCGCCGCCGAAGCTGTACAGGAAGCTGGAGAACTGGGTGACCGCCGCGGCCTTGCCGGTCCGGGCCACGAAGCCGGCGGTGCCGGGGTTGTCGGCCTCGACCTTGGCGGCCATGGTCTTCAGCTCGTCCAGGGTCTTCGGCGGTGCGGTGAAGCCGGACTTCTCCAGCAGGTCCTTACGGTAGTAGAGGACCTCCTGCTCGGTGATGATCGGGACGCCGACCAGCTTCTCCTCGTAGCTGGTGGCCTGCACCGGCGAGTCCTGGAAGTCGGCGTACTCGAACGCCGAGTCCTCCTTGGCCCTGTCGGTCAGGTCGGCGAGGTAGCCGTTCTTGGCGAAGAGCTTCCCCTCCTGCAACGGCCGGTACATCATCACGTCGATGTCGCGGGAGCCGGCGTTCAGCTTGACGTTGTACTGGTCGGAGAGCTGGTCCTCGCCGAGCTGGGTGACCTCGACCTTCAGCCCGGACTGCCGCTCGAACTCCGGCAGGGCCTGCTTGATGTTCTCCGTCCAGACGTGGTTAACGAGCGTCACGCGCAGCGTGTCCGACCCGCCGCCGTCGTCGCCCCCTCCGCAGGCGGACAGGCCGAGGGCAGCAACCACGGCCAGAGATGTTCCGATTACCGAGCGACGTAACACGTCCATCTCCCCTTCCGTCGCGGCCACCCGCCGTTGGGCGCCGCCGCGGACTTCTACATCCGCCTAATGCCGGATGCTAGGCCGATAAAGCTGACTTAAGCAAGACCAGGCTACTCACTGATAGGCTTTATTTATGGCCATGCCGTCACCAGAGGTCGCGTCTGTCCGGCTCGACCCCGGCGATTCCGGGTTGCACGCCCGGCTGCTCGACGAGTTGGGCACGGCCGTCTGTGCCGGCCAGCTCGCCCCCGGCTCGGTGCTCTACATCGACGACCTGGTCGAGCGGTACGCCGTCTCCCGTTCGGTGGTCCGGGAGGTGCTCCGGGTGCTCGCCTCGATGGGGCTGGTCGAGTCGCGCCGCCGGGTCGGCACCCAGATCCGCACCGCCGCCGACTGGAACGTCTTCGACCCCCAGGTGATCCGCTGGCGGCTCGCCTCGGCCGGCCGGATAGCCCAACTCCGCTCGATCACCGAGCTGCGCACGGCGGTCGAGCCGCAGGCCGCCGCACTCGCGGCCGAGCGGGCCACCCCGCAGGAGGCGAGCGAGCTGGTCGGCCTTGCCGCCAAGATGTGGGCGGCCGGAAAAGCCGGTGACGAGGCCGAGTTCCTCCGGCTGGACATCGAGTTCCACCGGCAGGTGCTCGTCGACTCCGGCAACGAGATGTTCGTCAAGCTGCACGAGCTGGTCGCCGAGGTGCTGGCCGGCCGCTACCACTACCACCTGATGCCGCACTTCCCGCACGAGGAGGCGCTGCAACTGCACGCCGACGTCGCCCAGGCGATCCAGCGGCACGACGGCGAGCGGGCCAGGGCCGCGATGGTGCGGCTCATGGAGCAGGCGATGAAGGAAATGAGTACCATCTGGGCACAGAGCGGCCCCGGACCCGCCTCCTGAGCTGTCGAACGACCCGGGTCGGCGGTATTTTCTCTAAGATCATCAATGCCGCATATCCGGGAACAGAGGGGACCACCATGGCCGCACCGTCCCGCCCGCCGTTCCGCGCCGACCACGTCGGCAGCCTGCTGCGCCCCGCGCGGCTGCTGACCGCCCGGTCGGACCGGGCCGCCGGGAAGATCTCCGCCGAAGAGCTGCGCGCCGTCGAGGACGACGCGATCCGCGAGGTGGTACGCCTACAGGAGAGCATCGGGCTGCGCACCGCCACCGACGGCGAGTTCCGGCGTACCTCCTGGCACATGGACTTCATCTACCAGCTCGGCGGGATCGACCCGGCCGACGAGAAGTTGACCGTGCAGTTCTTCAACGAATCCGGAAAGTTGGAGTTCCAGTCCGCGGCGCTGCGGGTGCACGACCGGGTGAAGCTGACCGACACCATCTTCGGCGACGCGTTCTCGTTCCTCGCCCAGCAGGTCAGCACCGCCACCCCGAAGCTGACCATCCCGTCGCCGAGCATGGTGCACTACCGGGGCGGCCGGGCCGCCGTCGACACCGCCGTCTATCCCGACCTGGACCAGTTCTGGGTCGACCTGAGCGCCGCCTACGCCGAACAGGTTCGCCGGCTCGCCGAGCTGGGCTGCAGCTACCTCCAGTTCGACGACACCAGCCTGGCGTACCTGAACGACCCCCGGCAGCGGGACCTGGTGGCCGCCCAGGGCGGCGACCCGGAGCACCAGCACGAGCGCTACATCCGGCAGATAAACGCCGCGCTTGCCGACCGGCCGGCGGGCCTGTCGGTGACCACACACATGTGCCGGGGCAACTTCCGGTCCTCCTGGGCCGCCGAGGGCGGCTACGACTTCGTCGCCGAGGCGCTCTTCGGCCAGCTCGACGTCGACGGCTTCTTCCTGGAGTACGACGACGAGCGCTCCGGTGACTTCGCGCCACTGCGCTTCGTCCCGCCCGGCAAGAAGGTGGTGCTCGGCCTGGTCACCACGAAGCGCGGCGAACTGGAGAGCAAGGACGCGCTCAAGCGCCGGATCGACGAGGCGGCCCGGTACGTGCCGCTGGAGCAGCTCTGCCTCTCGCCGCAGTGCGGCTTCTCCTCGACTGTCGAGGGGAACGCGCTGACCCAGGAGGAGCAGGTGGCGAAGCTGCGGCTGATCGTGGAGACCGCCGAGGAGGTCTGGGGCGACGGCTGAACCGGGGCGCCGCCCGCCCGGTGCCGCGTCCGGCCGGGGCGCCGCCGGTTCCGGCCGCTGCTCACTCCGAGCGGGCGAAGCCGCCCCTCGGGGCGATGATCTCCAGGTTGGTGCCGTCCGGGTCGTTGAAGTACGCGACCTGGGTGCCGGCGGCCTCCGGCGGCGACACCTCGGCGGTGTCGAACGTGTACGGCGGCCCGAGGAACGCCACCCCGGCCGCCAGCATCCGCTGGTAGACCGCGGGCAGGTCGGCCACCTCGAAACAGAGGTGCATCGCACCGGGGCGGTTCGCGGCCACCTCCGCCGGTACGCCGGCCGGATCCTCGAACTGGATCAGGTCGATGCCGAGGTTGCGCAGCCGGAAGGTGGCGTAGCGCAGCCGCGTCCGGAGCAGCCCCTGGGAACGGGCGAACCCGGCCCCGTGCATGCCCTCGTCCCGGACCACCGGGTCCAGCCCGGTGAGCGCCCGGTAGAACGCGACCGAGCGGTCCAGGTCGGCCACGGAGATCCCGACGTGCGCGGCGGTGTCGAGGCCGATCGACACCGCCGACGGGTCGGGTACGGCGTTTGTCATCCTGCCCCCTCCCGACGAACCGGCGCCTGTCCCCGGTGCGGCGAAGCGGCGCCCGCTAGCTCTTCCCGCCCTCCGCGGCGGCAAACCGTCGCGCCGGCTCTCCGCCGTGCCGGTCCCGGTGGAGCAGCCGAGCCAGCGAGACGGCGGAGATGACCGCCCAGCTCGCCTCCAGGAGCAGGAAGCCCCACGACTGGTGCAGCAGGGCGATCACCGCCAGCACGGTCGAGCCGACGATGTTCAGCAGCAGATAGCGGACGGAGTGCGGGGAGAGCCGGCGGGTCTGGGCGGCGGCGAAGGCCGACAGGATCAGCAGCGAACCGACGATCTCGATGATGTCTACGGCAGTCATGGGTTTCTGCGCGCCGTCTTTGCGGGGCCGGGTACGGCACGCTCTCGTCCGGGGCGGTCGCCTGACGGCGCCGCCTGACCACCGAGGATAGCCCGACCGCGTCCCGGTGGCCGCCGGGTGGTTCCATGCACGCCAGCGATGGCGCGCGAAAGGGGCAACCGGGAATGCTGGGGCACGGACAGGACGCGGCGGCGGAGGGTACCCGGACCAGGTGGGTGGCACCGGTCCGCCGGGCGCTCGCCCGGATGCTCGACCCGGACGGCCTTTCCGCCGGGCACGCCCCGGCACCGCCTGGCCGGCGGACCGACCGGATCGTGGACTGTGCGGCCTACCTCGACGGCCGCCGGCTGCCGGGCCCGGCCGACCACGACGCGGCGCTGGCGGCGGCGCGGCGCGGCCGGGGGTTCGTCTGGCTGGGACTGCACGATCCGCAGGAGGCGGACTTCGCGCCGGTCGCCCGGACGTTCGGCCTCGACGACCTGGTGGCCGGGCACGCGCTCAACCCGGAGCACCGGCCGGCGGTGGAGCGGTACGACAAGGTGACGGTGATAGTGCTGCGCACGTCGCGGTACGTCGAGCACTCCGAACTGACCGAGACCTCCGAAGTGGTGGAGACCGGCTCGGTGACCGTCTTCGTCGGCCCCCGTTTCGTGGTCACCGTCCGGCACGGCGCACCCGGAGCACTCCGGCCGGTCCGGGCCGACCTGGAGGCCCGGCCCGCCCTACTGGCCCTCGGTCCCTGGGCGGTCGCCTACGCGGTCTGCGAGCGGATCGTCGGCTCGTACGTCGAGGTGGCCGGCGCCGTGGAGGCCGACATCGACGCGGTGGAGGAGCAGGTGTTCGCCCCGCGGACCGCCCGGGACCGGATCGCGCACATCTACCAGCTCAAGCGGGAGCTGATGGAGTTCAGGCGGGCGGTGGCGCCGTTGCAGCGGCCGTTCGGCGCGCTGCTCGACGACCGGGAACTGCCCCGACCCGTGATCCGGTACTTCCGGGACCTGCACGGTGTGCTCTCCCGGACGGTGGAGCGGGTGACCGGCTACGACGACCTGCTCAACTCGATTCTCCAGGCGCGGCTGGCCCAGGTCTCGGTGGACCAGAACAACGACATGCGCAAGATCGCGGCGTGGGCGGCGATCTTCGCCGTGCAGACCTTCATCGCCGGCATTTACGGGATGAACTTCGAGTTCATCCCCGGATCGAAGGCGGCCCAGGGCTTCTGGGTGGTGCTGGTGGTGATGCTGGTCCTGGCGGCGGCGATGCACCGAGGCTTCCGGCGGAACAACTGGCTCTGACCGATACGCGGCCCGCACCGGCGTCCGGTCACCCGGGTGAGTCCGGCCGTTCGGCCGTCCGGTCAGAGCCAGTCGCGGCGCTTGAAGATCACGTAGAGCGTCGTGCAGACCACCAGCATCAGGAAGAGCGCGAACGGATAGCCGAAGACCCAGTGCAGCTCGGGGATGTAGTCGAAGTTCATCCCGTACACCGTGCCGATCAGGGTCGGCGCGAAGAGGATCGCGGCCCAGGCGGAGATCTTCTTGATCTCCTCGTTCTGCGTGTAGCTGGCCACGGTGAGGTTCTTGACCTCCTCGTTCTGCGACTGGGACACCAGCGTGGCGTTCAGGGCGAGGATGTCCGCCAGGATCTGCCGGAACTCGTTCACCCGCTCGGCGGCGGTGGTGGCGTGGTCGGCCACGTCGCCCAGGTAACGCCGCAACTCCTCGTCGGTGCCGTACTTCTCGAAGCCGCCCTCGAGCCCCTGGAGGATGTCCAGCAGTGGCCGGGTGGCCCGCTGGAACTCGATCACCTCCCGGGAGAGTTCGTAGATCCGCCGGCTCACCCGGGGGTCACCGCGGAAGACCTCGGTCTCGATCTCGTCGATGTCGTTCTGCAACCCGCCGACCACCGGCGCGTACCCGTCGACCACGCTGTCCAGGACCGCGTAGAGCACCGCCTCCGGGCCGCGTCGCAGCAGGTCTGGATCGTTCTCCATCCGCCGTCGTACGGCGGTCAGGTCCGGAGCCTGCCCGTGGCGTACGGTCAGCACGAAGTTGGCCCCGACGAAGACGTGCACCTCGCCGAAGTCCACCTCCTCGGCCTCGTCGAGGTAGCGGGCGGCCCGGAGCACCACGAAGAGGGTGTCACCGTACCGTTCGAGCTTGGGCCGCTGGTGCGCCACGATCGCGTCCTCGACGGCCAGCTCGTGCAGCCCGAACTCCTCGGCCACGGTGAGCAGTTGCCCCTCGGTCGGCCGGTACAGGCCGATCCAGGCCATCGTCCCGGGATGTTCCCGCAGCCGTCGACAGGTCTCCGCGAGGTTCGGTGGTCCGTCGATCCGCTGGCCGTCCCGGTAGATCGCCGAGGTGACCACACTCTCCTCGGCCGGTGGCGGCGCGCTGCCCTCCTCGGCCGCCCGCGGATCCATCGACAGCTCCGGGGGAGACTGCGGATAGCGGTCCTGCGAGCGGCGCAGGGCCCGCTTCGCGGGACGGAGGGCGCGCGAACGCCAGTCGGACATGGGCAGCCTCCACAACGAAGACGACGAGCGACACGTGCGGGGACCCCACGGAGAGTGGATCACATACCGGGTCGGCGACCCGGCCGGCCCGCCGTCCCATCCCACGCCCGTCCCCGGCCGAGGACGACAAACCGCCGGCCAACAGCACGGAAACGTTGACCATTTCCACGGTAGGCGCAGCCGCGCCCCTTCGCACCCCGAGTTGCGGACAACGCCACCCGGGCCGGGAGCAACGCCACCCGGGCCCGGAGCTACCCCGGGGGCGGGAGCAGCGCCGCCGGGCCCGGAGCGGAGCCGTCGAGGGTCAGCCGCCCGCGACGGAGGGGATGACCTGGACCTCGGCGCCGTCCGGCACCGCCGTGTCGAGGCCGCCGGTCTGTCGGCAGTCCTCGCCGTCGACGTAGACGTTGACGTACCGACGCAACTCGCCCTGCTCGTCCCGGATCCGCCGGATCAGCCGCGGCCACCCGGCGGCCACCTCGTCGAACACGGCTCGGAGGGTGCCGGACGCGGCGATGTCGAGCCGGCCGGCCCCGGACGTCTCGCCACGCAGCGCGGCCGGCACGATCACGGTGACCATCCGGCTCAGACCTCCGCCGCCCGGACGCAGAGCACGTCGGGCAGGTGGGCGGCGACCAGCGACCACGAGTCGCCCTCGTCGCGGCTGGCGTAGACCTCGCCGGAGCGGGTGCCGAAGTAGACCCCGGCCGGGTCGGCGTCGTCGACGCACATCGCGTCGCGCAGCACCGCCGGGTAGTAGGGCGCGGTCGGCAGACCCTCGGTCAGCGGCTGCCAGCTGTCACCGGCGTCGCTGGAACGGAAGACCCGGCAGCGCCGGTCGACGGGAAAGCGTTCCCCGTCCGCGACCAGCGGGAAGGTGTAGATGGTGTCGCCCCGGTGCGGGTGGGCGACCATCGGGAAGCCGAAGTCGCTGGGCAGGCCCTCGGCGATCGACTGCCAGCTCACCCCACCGTCGGTGGACCGGTAGACGCCGTGGTGGTTCTGCGCGTAGAGCCGGTCGGGGTCGGCCGCGTCCCGGGCCACCTTGTGCACACACTGCCCGAACTCGGGCCACTCGTCGGGCAGGAAGTAGGCGCGGATGCCGGTGTTCTGCGGGCGCCAGCTCGCCCCCGCGTCACCGGTGCGGTAGACGCCACCTGTCGACATGGCGACCAGGACCTGCGCCGGGTCGGCCGGGTGCGGCAGCACCGTGTGGATCGCCTGCCCGCCGAACCCGCCCGCCCACTGCTCGCGGTGCGGATGGTCCCAGAGCGGGCGGACCAGCTCGTACGTGAGCCCGCCGTCGACCGACCGGAACAGTGCCGACGGCTGGGTGCCGGCGTAGACCAGGTCCGGCTCGCCGACCGGGCCGGGGGTGAGCTGCCAGACCCGCTCCAGGCTGGCCCCGGCGCCGTCCGGGAAGGCGACAGGTGGCCCCGCCGGCTCCTGCCAGCTGGCGCCGAGGTCGTCACTTGTCGCCACGCTCGGCCCGAAGTGCGAACTGGTCACCCCGGCGAGCAACCGTGGAGTGCCCCGCCGCTTGTCCACGGCCACCGAGTAGACCCCGGTCATCGCGAAATGCGGCCCGCTGACCTCCCAGCTCTTGCGTCCGTCCCCGCTGGTGGCCAGGAAGAGGCCCTTGCCGGTGCCGATCGCCAACAATGTTGCCATGGTCGTTTCCTCCGTTCGGACCTGCGCCGTCGATGTCCGGCGGCAGTATGCCGAGCGGCACCGACAGAAACCGGCCGGTACGGCGTGTCCGACAAACGGCACGGCGTGTCCGGGCGACGGCGGGCGTGTCGCGGCGCCGGGTTCGGTCAAACCAGCAGGTCCTTGTAGTAGATGCTGGCCAGCCGGTTCGGCGCCGCCCGGGAGGCGAAGCCGAAACAGAGCCGGGCGGAGTCCAGGTCCGCCGGGTCGGTCAGCTGCACGCCCATGCCCTCCGGCTCCCGGACCGGGAGCGTGTAACCGGCCTGGGTCCACTCCCGCTGCACCTGGCTGCCGGTGCCGAGGTCGACGCTCGTGATCCAGGTGTTGCCCCGGTTCGCCTCGGTCGAGTCGTAGCTGCCGTACCCGCTGCCCTCGATCAGATAGAGGTACCGGCCGAAACTGGTGTACCCCTGGAACGGCCGCCCGTCGGCGACCACGGCCGGCTGGTTCACCGTGGCCAGCGGCGTGTACGAGCCAGCCTTGAACGCCGTCAGGTCGTACGCCGAGATCCGCCACTGCCCGCCCAGCGAATACCGCGTGACGAGCAGCTTGTAGGCCCAGTCGACCGACACCGTGACGTTCACGGCGCCGGCCACCGGGGTGTGCTTCTCGATCGGGGAGGATCTGGTGACCACCGCGCGGTCGACGAACGGGAACCGGGCGATCCGGGTGCCCCGGGCGCTGTCGCTGGCCGGTGGATCCACTTCGGCCCAGAGGTATGCCGAGCCGCCCGACGGCTCGGCGCCGATCGACACCCCGTGCCCGAAACCGAGCAGGTACATCTGGCCGAGCTGGTTGCCGGAGAAGTCGAGCTGGGTGACGCAGAGGTCCCCGGCGGCGTCCCGGGCCGCGCCGTTGAGCGCCGCCGGCTCGGCCAGCTGGATCCCGCCCTGGATCACCTGTGCGGTGTAGATCCGTCGGTTGACGTTGTCGAAGGCCATGGACTGCATGACGGTGGCGTTGCGCAGCGGCTTCTCCCGGAACAGCGGGTCGGAGGAGTCCGTCAGGTCGAACCTGCGCGAGCTGGGCAACGCCGACGCGGCGACCGGGGCCGCCGCCGCGCCCCGGGCGGCCGCGCCGGCCGGGGCCGCGCCGGTCGCCGCCAGGGCGCCGAGCGCCACCCCACCACCGGTGGCCAGAAAACCGCGCCGGGATACCGAAGCTGCCATCGCGTGCCCCCATGTCGATCGATCGGAAAACCGTGGCGTACGAGCTTCTGCAAGGTACGGCATCGATCGATCTTCGGGTGGTCCGACTGTCTACACTCGGCGGATGGCGACCTCCCACACCGAGACGTCGACGGTGCGCATCCGGGTCGCTCCGGCCGCACTCTGGATTGTCTACGGCGTGGTGGCGGTGGTCTCCTCGGTGCTGGTGCTGCGCCGCCCCGCGTGGGAGCGCCTGTCGGACCTGCACATCTACTACGGGGCGATCCGCCACCTGCACGCGGGCGGGCCGCTCTACGAGTTCGTCGCCGAGAACGGCGGGCCGTTCACCTATCCGCCCTTCGCCGCCCTGGTCCTCTCGCCGATCGGCCTGCTGCCCGAGGGGACACTCCAGCTCGGCTGGCTCGTGCTCACCTGCGCGGCGGTCGCCGCCATCGCCGTCGCCGTGGGCAGCGCCGTCGCACCGGACCGGCACCGCCGGCCGCTGGTGGTGGCGGCGACCGCGGTCGCCCTGCTGCTCTCCGCGCCGGCACAGAGCAACCTGCGGTTCGGCCAGGTGAGCGTCTTCGTCGTACTGCTAGCGCTGGTCGACGGGATGCGGCTGACCCCGGCCCGCTACCGGGGCATACTCGTCGGCGTCGCCGCCGCGATCAAGCTCACCCCGCTGCTCTTCGTGCTCTACTTCCTGCTGGCCCGCCGCTTCCGGGACGCCGGGCGTGCCCTCGCGGCCTTCCTGCTCTGCGGGCTGGCCGGCGCGGCCGTGCTGCCGGCGGAGAGCGTGACCTTCTGGACCGGGACGTTCCTGAACACCTCCCGGGTCGGCAACCTCGCCTCGCTCGGCAACCAGTCCCTGCACGGCATGCTGCTGCGGATCGGCGTCGACGGCGCGACCTTCCCGCTGCTCTGGCTCAGCCTGGTGCTGGTCATCGGCGGGATCGCGCTGCTGCGGGCCCGCCAACTGGAGTGCGCCGGCCAGCCGGCGCACGCGGCCGTACTCGTCGGCTGCGCCACGGTCGCCGTCTCGCCGGTCTCCTGGACCCACCACCAGATCTGGCCGGTGCTCGCCGCGATGCTGCTGGTCGGGGCGTACGGGGTCGCCCGGCGGGTGGCCGGAGCCGCCCTGCTGGTCGTGATGGTGCTGTCGCTGGGCGCGTTGCTCGGTGCGGTCTCGACGACGCAGGGACTCCAGTTCCTCTTCGAGAACTCCCGCTCGCTGGCCGTCGTCACGCTCTGCCTGGTCGGGTTCGGCGGGGTCACGGTGGCGACGGTCGCCGCCGGTCGGCGTACCGACACGGTCCGGGGCTGGCTGCGGGTGGCGACTGCCGCCGTGGCCGGGGTGGCCTTCTTCGCCGTACAGCCGCTGCCGGCGGGGGCGGATCCGACCTTCAAGGCGTACGCGATGTCCGACGTGCACAACCCGCGCTACTTCTTCGTCTGCCGCAGCGCGGCCGGGTGCGCCGCGTTCGGCGCGGGTGCGCCGGTCACCTTCGGGGTCACCGCCGAGAAGACGAAGGTACGCGTCAACGGCGTCGTCGACCCGGCCGTGGTGGCGAGACTCGAATACCAGTCCGCGCCCGGGGGTGCCGCCCGGACGATCCCGCTGCTGGAGGTCTATCCGGGGCAGCTGCTCTTCTCGTTCCGCTCCGCGAACCTGTCGCACGGCCGGCTCACCGCCTACCGGGCGGACGGCACGCCGGTCGCCGCGTACACCGAGGAACTCACCGCCGGGTGACGACGCCGGGACGGTGTCGGGTGCCGATGGCGGGTGCCGGCGGCGGATGACGACGGCGCCACGGCGTAGGGCTCAGCCGAGCTGCCCGGGCGGTGGCCGGGGTCCGCTCGACCCGACAGTGTTAACGTGGCGCCCGGATCACGGCGGCGGCACGGTGCCCGGCCGGGTCGGCGTCTCGACCGGCCTGCGCCGGCCGGACGGTGCCGGCGTCGCCGACCTCCGGCGACCTGCGGGTCGGCGGGGGCGGTCCCTCCCAGTGGCGAGCGGGCGTCACCAGGCTTCACAGGAAAGGGCCTTTGGATTGTCGGTTTTCACGCGCCGCCGGACCGCCACCGAGGCACCCGCCGGACCCACTGACACACCTGCGGCAACGACTGACGCACCTGCGGCAACGACTGAAACACCCGCGACAACAGCTGAAACACCGGCGGGAAGCGCTGACACGACCCCGGGAGCGGTCGACGACGACAGTCCGGGGGCCGGCGGTGCCGAGGTCGCGGTCGACGGCGCGGCGGAGGACGGCGGTGGTGCCGGTCGCCGACCCGGCCGGTTCCGGACCGGGGTGGCCTGGCTGAGCAGCATCCTGGCCCTGTTGCTCGTCGTCTTCGCCCTGCTCGCGCCGAACCAGCTGACCCTGCTCACCCCAGGCGCGTTCCTGCGCCTTCCGGTGGAGGCCCTGCTGGTGGTCGCCCTGGTGCTCCTCCTGCCGGCCTGGGGACGCCGGGTGGTGGCGGTACCGGTCGGGGTGGCCCTCGGGCTGCTGGCCATCGTGAAGGTCGTCGACATGGGCTTCTTCGCGGTACTGGCCCGACCGTTCAACCCGGTCTTCGACTGGGTCTCCTTCGGGGCCGGCGCGGACTACCTGGCGGAGTCGTACGGCCGGACCGGCGCCGTCGTCGCGATGGTGGCCGCCGGGCTGCTCGCGGTCGGCCTGCTGGTTCTGATGACGCTCTCGGTGCTCCGGCTGACCCGCCTGGTCGTCGGACACCGTCGCGCGGCGACGCACACCGTCTCGGCGCTCGGGGCCGCCTGCGTCGTCTGCGCCCTGTTCGGCGTGCAGATCCTGCCGGACGTGCCGGTCAGTACCCTGAGCTATGACCGGGTGCTCCAGGTGCAGGCCGCCCTCCGTGACCAGGAGGTCTTCGCGGCGGAGGCCCGGGTCGACGCGTTCCGGGACGTCCCGGGCGACCGGTTGCTCACCTCGTTGCGGGGCAGGGACGTGGTCCTCGCCTTCGTCGAGAGTTACGGCCGCTCGGCGATCGAGGATCCGGCCATCGCACCGGGGGTCGGCGCCACCCTCGACAACGGCTACGCCCGGCTGCGCACCGCCGGCTACGCGGCCCGCAGCGGCTGGCTCACCTCGCCGACGACCGGCGGCGGCAGCTGGCTGGCGCACGCCACGATGCTCTCCGGCCTCTGGATCAACAACCAGCAGCGCTACACGCATCTCGTCGCGAGCGACCGGATGACCCTCAACCGGGCCTTCCAGCGGGCCGACTGGCGCACCGTCGGGGTGATGCCGGGAATCACCCAGACCTGGCCGGAGGGGCGGTTCTTCGGCTACGACGAGGTGCACGCCTCCAAGGAGCTCGGCTACCGCGGCCCGCAGTTCAGCTGGGCCCAGATGCCGGACCAGTACACGCTGTCGGTCTTCGAGCAGCGCGAACACGCCGCGCCGGGGCACCCGCCGGTGATGGCGACGATTCCGCTGGTGTCCAGCCACGCGCCCTGGAATCCGATCCCGGAACTCATCGGCTGGGACCAGCTCGGCGACGGGTCGGTCTTCGGGCCGATGGCGGAGACCGGCGACTCCTCCGACGAGGGGTGGCGGGACAGCGCCAGGGTACGGGTCCAGTACGGTCGCGCGGTCGAGTACTCGCTGAACACCATCGTCTCCTACCTGGAGCGGTACGGCGACGACGACCTGGTGTTCGTCTTCCTCGGTGACCACCAACCCGCCCCCCTGGTCACCGGGGAGAACGCCGGCCACGACGTACCGGTGACGATCGTCGCCAAGGACCCGGCCGTGCTGGACCGGATCTCCGGCTGGAACTGGCAGGACGGGCTGAAGCCGGGGCCGGACACCCCGGTCTGGCGGATGAGCGACTTCCGGGACCGCTTCCTCACCGCCTTCGGCCCGTAGCCCCGCGCCGCTAGGATTCCCGGACGCGTGCCCGCGTGGCCGCTCCGACCAGCACCCGGAGGTTTGCATCATGCTCGACGGCGCCGCCCTGACCCTGACCACAGTCAACCTGAGCGCGCCGGATCCGGGCGAGCTGGCGCGCTTCTACCAGCGGCTGCTCGGCTGGGAGATCACCGAGGAGGAACCGGACTGGGTGTTGATGCGCGATCCGGCCGGGGGAGTGGGGCTGGCCTTCCAGACCGAGTCGCCGTACGCCCGGCCGACCTGGCCGGCCGGCCCCGGTGACCAGCAGATGATGATGCACCTGGAGATCCGGGTCGCCGACCTGGCGAGCGCCGCCGCGCACGCCGTCGAGTGCGGGGCGACCCGGGCCGAGTTCCAACCCCAGGCGGACGTACTCGTGCACCTCGACCCCGCCGGTCATCCCTTCTGCCTCTACCTCGACTGACTGTTCGCCACCGACCGGGCAGGTGTCCGGTCAGTCGGCGAGGCGGGCGGGGAAGCCGCCGGTGGCGACCGGTCCCCAACCGTCGACGGTGATCCGGATCAGCGACTTGCCCTGCCGGCGCATGGCCTCGCGGTACTCGTCCCAGTCCGGGTGCTCGCCGGAGATGCACCGGAAGTACTCGACGAGCGGCTCCAGCGCCTCCGGCAGGTCGAGTACCTCGGCGGTGCCGTCGACCTGGACCCACGGGCCGTTCCAGTCGTCGGAGAGCACGCAGACCGAGACCAGGGGATTCCGGCGGGCGTTCGTCGCCTTCGCCCGCTCCGGGTAGGTCGAGACGACGATCCGGCCCTCCCGGTCGACGCCGCAGGTCACCGGCGAGGACTGCGGGCGCCCGTCCGGGCGGGTCGTCATCAGGACGGCCCGGTGCCGGGGCCGGAGGAAGTCGAGCAGTGCGGCGCGGTCGACTCGGGTGTTTGTCGCGACGGTGCGGGTCATCGCCCGTTTCTACCAGGCCGCCCGTCAGCGGGCACCGGCCGGGACCTACCCGACCGCCCCGGCGTCGCGGGTGGCGGCCTTGAGGGCGCGCAGCACCGTGAGTTCGGGGCCGGTCGGCGGTGCGCCGGTACGCAGGTCGTCGGCGACCCGCAGCGGCCAGCCGGTCGCCGCGCGGGCCTGCTCGACCGTCGCGCCCGGGTGCAGTTCGGTGAGCACGAGCTCCCGGCTGGCCGGGTCGGGCCGGAGAATCCCCAGATCGGTGATCACCACCTGCGGCCCGGCGCCACGCAGCCCGAGCCGCTGCCGCTCGCCGGGACCGGTGCCGTGGCCGAAGGAGGTGACGAAGTCGACCCGCTCGACGAAGGTACGCGGACTCTGCCGCATGACGACGACCACCTCGCGGCAGGAGGCGGCGATCTCGGGGGCGCCGCCGGCGCCGGGCAGTCGTACCCGCGGGTCGCGGTAGTCGTCGCCGATGGCGGTGGTGTTGATGTTGGCGTACCGGTCGAGCTGCGCACCGCCGAGGAACCCGACGTCGATGCGGCCCGGCTGGAGCCAGTAGTTGAAGACCTCCGGCACGCTGACCACCGTGTCGGCGGTGTCGGCCAGGATGCCGTCGCCGATGGAGAGTGGCAGCCGGTCGGGCTTGGCGCCGAGGCACCCGGACTCGTAGACGAGGACGAGCCGCGGGGCGTGTGTCGCGCGGGCGAGGTTGGCGGCGGTGCTCGGCAGGCCGATGCCGACGAAGCACGCCGTGCCGTCCCGCAGTTGCCGGGCCGCCGCGACGGTCATCATCTCGTCGGCGGTCCACTCCGTCGTCGTCAACGCTGCCACCTCCCGTGCCCGTTGCCGCGCGCGTTCATGCTTTCGTCCCGGCTTCGAGGACGTGCTCGCGCATCCAGGTGGTGAAGCTGTCCCGGTCCCGGCTGATCGCGTCCCATGCCTGGTAGAAGGCGTTGTCCCGGACGGAGTAGCCGTGCGCGTAGGAGGGGTGCGCACCGCCGGGGGCGAGTGCCACCGCGCTGACCGCCCAGGTCGGCAGGAGCACCTGGCTGGGCACCGGCTCCAGCGAGTCGACGATCTCCTCGACGGTGACAAGTGACCGCCGGGCGGCGAGCACCGCCTCCTTCTGCACGCCGGTGATGCCCCACATCTGCACGTTGCCGGCCCGGTCGGCGCGCTGGGCGTGCACGATCGCGACGTCGGGGTTCAGTGCCGGTACGGCGGTCAGCACCTCGCCGGTGAACGGGCAGGTGATCGGCTTGACGGTGGCGGTGTGCCGGGGCAGATCGGTGCCGGTGTAGCCGCGCAGCACCGCGAACGGCAGCCCGGACGCTCCCGCCACGTAGCGGTTGGCCATCCCGGCGTGGCTGTGCTCCTCGATCTCCAGCGGTTTCGGCCAGCCGCGTTCGACGGCGTCCCGGAACCGGTGCAGCGAGCCGACGCCGGGGTTGCCGCCCCAGGAGAAGACCAGCCGCCGGGCGCAGCCCATCCCGATGAGCTGGTCGTAGACGACGTCCGGGGTCATCCGGACCAGCTCCAGGTCGCGCCGCCGCTGCCGGACGATCTCGTGTCCGGCGGCGAACGGGATCAGGTGGGTGAAGCCCTCCAGCGCGACGCTGTCGCCGTCGTCGACCAACTCGGCCACACCTTCGGCCAACGAGACGATCTCAGCCATCCGTCCCCAGTCTCCTTCGCCGGTCGTCTCCGCACTGGACGGTGCGGGTGACGGCAGGCGGGTGCGATCGTTCGTGTTGCGTACGTCTGTTCTGAGAACGAACGTAGCGTGACGACTCCGACCCGTCAACGTCGGCGGCGCGGCGGCCGCGGTGTGCCGGCGGCGCCGCCCGACAGTGCGGGGCGGTTGCGATCGCGCCTGTCCCGGGCGTACCGTGGACGCACAATTCATCAACTGTTGAATATGGTGGTCGCGGTGGACGAGCGTACGACCTGCGTCGTCGTCGGCGGTGGACCGGCCGGCATGGTGCTCGGCCTGCTGCTGGCCCGAGCCGGCGTCGAGGTGACCGTGCTGGAGAAACACGGCGACTTCCTGCGCGACTTCCGGGGCGACACGGTGCACCCGTCGACCCTGCGGCTCCTCGACGAACTCGGCCTCGGGGAGCGGTTCGCCGCCCTGCCGCAGAGCCGGCTGGACGAGGTCGCCTTCCCGGTGGCGCCGGGGCAGCAGATCGTCATCGCCGACTTCCGTCGGTTGCGGACCCGCTATCCGTACGTCGCGATGGTGCCGCAGTGGGACCTGCTCAACCTGCTCGCCGAGGCGGGGGCGGCCGAGCCGTCGTTCACGCTGCGGATGAGCACCGAGGTGACCGAGCTGGTCCGCGAGGACGGCCAGGTCCGGGGCGTACGCTACCGGCGGCCGGACGGCGGGACCGGTGAGCTGCGCGCCGACCTGACCGTGGCCTGCGACGGCCGGTGGTCGATCGCCCGGACCCAGGCGAACCTGCCGGTCCGGGAGTTCCCGGTGCAGATCGACGCCTGGTGGTTCCGGCTGCCCCGCCACCCGCACGACGACCCGGCCGGGCTCACCCCACGGATCGGGCCGGGCCGGGTCGCCGTGGTCGTTCCCCGGGAGGGCTACCTCCAGATCGCCTACATCGCCCGCAAGGGCGGCGACGCCAGGCTCCGGGCCGACGGTGTCGAGCGGTTCCGCCGGGACGTCGCGGAACTGGCTCCCGACTTCGCCGACCGGGTCGACGCGATCAGCTCGATGGACGACGTCAAGCACCTCGACGTACGGCTGAACCGGCTCGACCGCTGGCACGTGCCCGGCCTGCTCTGCCTCGGCGACGCCGCGCACGCGATGTCCCCGATCGGCGGGGTCGGGATCAACCTCGCCGTCCAGGACGCGGTGGCCGCCGCCACCCTGCTCGCCGAGCCGCTGCGGCGCGGCACGGTGACCGAGGCGGACCTGGCCGGCGTACGCACCCGGCGACTGCTGCCGACGATCCTGGTGCAACGGTTGCAGCGGCTCATGCACCGGGGCCTGGTCGCACCGATCCTCGACGGGCGCCGGGCCGGGCCGCCCCGGGCGGTACTCGCCGTGCTGCGGCGCTTCCCGTTCGCATCCCTCGGTCCGGCCTACCTGATCGGCATCGGCGTACGCCCCGAGCACGCACCACCGTTCGCCCGCCGGCCGCCGGCCCCGGTCCGGACGGACGGAGCGGCCGGCTGAACACGGGGCCGGCTGGACAATAGGGTGTGGCCATGCCGGACGACCCCCGGGTACGCGACGGAAGCGGCCAGCCCGCCTTCCGGTGGGACGAGACGCTCTACGCCGGTAGCGCGGACCACTACGCCGTCGGCCGGATGCCGTACCCGGCGGAGGTCGCCGACACCCTCGCCACCGAACTCCGGCTGGACGGCCGTGGCCGGCTGCTCGACGTGGGTTGCGGACCGGGCTCGCTGACCCTGCTGCTCGCGCCGCTCTTCGCGGCGGTGGTCGGGATCGACGCCGACCGGGACATGCTGCGCCGGGCCGGGCAGGCGGCCCGGGAGGCCGGGATCGGCAACGTGCGCTGGCAGCGGCTGCGGGCCGAGGAACTGCCGGCCGGCCTCGGCACCTTCCGGGTCGTCACCTTCGCGCAGTCGTTCCACTGGCTCGACCGCCCCCTGGTCGCCCGCGCGGTACGCCCGATGCTCGGCGGTGACGGGGTCTGGGTGCACGTGGGCGCCACCACGCACCGGGGAGTGGACGGCGTCGACCCGCTGCCGTTCCCCCGCCCGCCGCACGACGAGATCACCGCACTGGTGGCCCGCTATCTCGGCCCGGTCCGCCGGGCGGGTCGGGGGACGCTGCCCGGCGGCACGGCGGGTGGCGAGGAGGAGGTGATGCGCGCTGCCGGCTACCACGGTCCGCACCGGCTGGCCGTCGGCGGCGGCATCGTGCGGGAGCGGACCGAGGACGAGGTGGTGGCGGGGGTCTTCTCGCTGTCGTCGTCCGCCCCGCACCTCTTCGCCGACCGGCTGCCGGACTTCGAGGGCGACCTGCGGCGGGTGCTGCGTACCGCCTCGCCGGGCGGGCGGTTCGCCGAGCGGACCGGGGAGATCGAGCTGGTGCTGTGGCGGCCGTAGCGGACTGACGGGTTCGCCACCAGAGGGGGTCAAGTGCTGACTTGTCCCACTTTCCGGTGTGGATTTGGCGACATCGAGGGATGGTACTACGGTCAAGACCGGCTGATGCGGTGGAAACGGGGTCGACGCGACCGATGGGATCATGGTGACTGTCCTCGACTTTCGGCGTACCCGATCAGGCGTCGCGCTCGGCGTGGCGTGCGCGGCGGTGCTGGCGCTCGGCACGGCCTGTGCCGGCAACGGCGATCAGCGTCCACAGTGGTCGGAGGGAGTGCCGGGCGCCGACTCCGGCACGGCCGTCCCGACCCCGACCGAGGCGAGCCCGACGCCGACCGGGACGCCCACGCCGAAACCCACCGCAGCCCGCGCCACCCGGCCGCCGGCCAACACCACGACGACCCGCCGGGCCCGCACGATGGCCGAGCAGACCACGGCGACGGCCAGGGTGACCGGCGGGTTCGGGCAGTCGCAGAACTCCGGTGGCCTGCACCAGGAGGGCTGCGGCAGCCCCACCTTCGGGCTGGTCCAGGTGCGGGTGGGTGCCGGCGCCAACGTCTCGGCGGTGTCGCTGCGATACCGGGTGAACACCCCGGTGCCGTTCGACGGCAGCGGGTCCGCCCGCACCGTCGGCAACGACCGGGGCACCTGGCTGGCCGGACTGGGACCGTTCCGGGCCGAGCCGCGCAACTCGGCGGGCGGCACCATCGCGGTCACCGCGACGGTGAGGTTCCGGGACGGCTCCACCAGGTCGGCCCGGACCAGCACCCCGCTCCGGCCCTGCCGGCGCTGACCGGCCGCCGCCCGCCGCTGGTCCTGCCCGCCACCGGTCGACCCCGGCGACACCCGACCCCTGGCGCGCCCGAGCCGGTGGCGTCGATGGGTTGACATGAAGCGAGGTTCAACTCGCAACCTGGTGACCATGTCAGACTCCATCATCGACGAGGCGTACGAGCGTCTCCAGCCGACCGGTCCCGAGCGTGACGGCTGGTTGTCCAACCACGCCCCGATGGCCGCGGAGGCCCTGGCCCGGCACGGGTACGGGGCACGGGTACACCGCTGGCTGGACCGCTACGCCGATCGGCTGACCGAGCGACCACGGGGAATCTCACCGATCCCGGCCGCGCAGTGGCGGGACCCGCTCGGCGACCCCACCCGGACCGGCGACTGGCTGGACTACTTCGCCCGCGAACTGGCCGACGAACCCTGGTCGGCGGTGCTGGTCCGCTGGTGGCCCCGGCTGCTGCCCGGGATCGCCGCCGGAGCAACCCACGGGGTGATCCGGGTCGGGCACGCCGTACGCGCTCTGCGGGCTGCCGAGACACCGCCCAGGATCGCCGAACTCGGTGCCGCGCTCGGCTACTGGGCGGCACGGTGGCAGCCACTCGCCCCGCCCGGCGCCGGTCGTTATCCGGCCACCGACCCGAGGACCGCACTCGACCGGGTGCCCCGAGTTCCCGACCAGCGGTTCGGGATCCGGGCCCGGCTCGCCCAACTCGCCGGAGCGACCGGATGGCCGGAGGCTGCCGGAGCCGTCCCCGGAGATCCCGGCACGGCCGTCCCGACCCGGCTGGCGGCAATCGTCGACGCCGCCGTCGTCCGGTACGAAAGCCACGGCTACGCCAGCCCGGTCATGCTGGTGCACGCGGCCACCGCCCCGAACGCGGTGCTGCGCACCCTGCCCGCGTTGCCGACGGAGCTCTGGCGGCCGAGCCTCGCCGCCGCCTGGGCCGCCACGGCCGCGGTCACCGCCGCCTACGCGCCGGCCGAGCCCCGCCCACTTCCGGACCCACACCCCGGCCTGCGGTTCGACGAGGCGTGGAACCGGGCGGTGCACTCCGGGGACGAGCATGCGATCAAGTTCGTGGACACGGCCGTCGAGACCCACCACCGGAGCTGCGACCCGACGCTGCCGGCCCGGGTCGCCGACGCGATCCGCCCGCTGACCGGCGACTGAATCCCGTCGACGGGCAGGTCGGCCGCATCCCTCGGCGGGCAGGTCGGCCGCCGGACGGCCGGGCGGGGGAGGCGGGCGCGGACCCGGTTGAGGCATGATCGCGGGTGATGTCATTCGTGCTGCACGAGCCGGCCCGGCTCGACCTCTGCTACGACAGCCTGCACGGGCTCTCCGTGGGCGACGCCCTCGGCGCCCAGTTCTTCATGGTCGGCCGGTCACCGGCCGAACTCGCGGCCGGACGGCCGCCCGCCGGCCCCTGGGAGTGGACCGACGACACCCACATGGCCTGCTCGGTGGTGGCCGAACTCGCCGAACACGGCGAGATCGGGCCGGACCGGCTCGCCGTCACGTTCGCCGAGCGCTGCGAGCCGTACCGGGGATACGGTGCCGGCGCGGTGGTGATCCTGCACCAGATCAGGGACGGCGTGCCGTGGCGGCAGGCGACCCGGGAGGCGTTCGGTGGGGAGGGCTCCTGCGGCAACGGCGCCGCGATGCGGGTCGCCCCGGTCGGTGCCTACCACGCCGACCGGCCACGCCGGGCCGCCGAGTTGGCGATCCGGTCGGCGGAGGTGACCCACGCCCATCCGGAGGGGATCGCCGGGGCGATCCTGGTCGCGGTCGCCGCCGCGTTCGCCGGGCAGGCCCGGCTGACCGGGGTACGCCCGTCCGGGGCGGCTCTGCTGGACCGGCTGGAGCCGTACCTGGTCGACGGGCAGGTGCGCCGGGGCGTCGAGCGGGCCCGCCGACTGCTCACCGGCACGGCGGTGACGGTGGAGGAGGCGGCGTACGAGCTGGGTAACGGGTCGCGGGTGACCGCCCAGGACACCGTTCCGTTCACCCTCTGGGTGGCCGCGACCCACCTGGCGGACTATCCGGCCGCGATCACCGCCTGCGTGCTCGCCGGTGGTGACGTCGACACGACCGGGGCGATCGTCGGCGGTGTGGTGGCGGCCTACACCGGGCTCGGTGAGCGGCCCGGCGCGATCGGCGTGCCGGAGGAGTGGCTGGCCGCCCGCGAGGCGCTGCCGGACTGGGCCTACACCGGCGGCCACGAGCCGGACGCCTCCGGTACGCCGGACGCCGGGCTTTCTGGCCCGACAGGCCAGCCGGGTGGCCACCGAGCCGAGCCCGGGTCGACCGGGTCGACCGGGTCGACCGTGGGCTAGTCCCGCTCGTCGCCACCGGTCGGGCTGCCCGCTCAGCCTGGCTCGCCGATTCGCTCCGTCCGCCCGCTCTTCTCCGGATCCCGAGCCTGTTCCGCCGCCAAGGCCACGTCGACCGCCTCCGAGGGGCCGGGCTTCGCGTTCGCGTCGGGCTTCGCGTTCGCGTCGGGCTTCGCGTTCGCGTCGGGCTTCGCGTTCGCGTCGGGCTTGCGGGTCTTCTCCGGCTTGCGATGCCGGTCGGGGTTGCGGTTCTTGTCGGGCTTCTGGCCGTCGGGCTTACGATCCTCAGGCTTGCGGTTCTTCTCGGGCTCGTCCGCGGCGAGCAGGCGCCGGCAGTAGCCCTCTATCTCGGCCCGGCCGCCGGCCGCGTCCAGCAGCGCTTTGGACGGTGAGCGGTTCGCCGGAGAGTCACTGTCCGCACCGCCCCGAGCCAGGTAGCCGCGGCACTGCCCGAAGACCGAGGGGGGCGGCGTGGCCTGTCCGGTCCGGGCCGGCAGGCTCGGCGACGGGGCCTTGCCGGGTACGGCCGTCGGCGGCGCGATGTCGGGCGGCGGCACCGGTGCCGGTGCGCCGGTGCTCGGCCGGCTGGGCGGCGTCTCCGGCCCGCCCAGCGGGGGGATGTCGGTGGCCAGTGCCGCACCGGCGGTGACCGTGGCGAGGACGACCACCACCCAACCACCGGCCCCGACCGTCAGGCGGCGCGGGCCGCTGCGGTGCTGCCGCGTCGCCGCGGCACGGCGAGCCTTCCGGCCCGCGCGACCGGGTACCTCTCGGTCCGTGCCGGTGGCGGCCTCCCGACCCGTGCCGGGCAACTCCTTGGTCGCCCTGCCGGACGGCACCGGTGACTGCCGAGCGGTACGGAAGCCGGCCAGTGCCGCCTGCTCGCCGGCCAACTCCGCCGGACGGGCCGGTGCCGACGCCGCCGCCAACAGTTCGGCCAGCGGATCGGCCCGGTCACCCGTCGAGTGCCAGGCACCGGTGACGTTTCCGGCGTGCTCCGGCTGCGCGGCACCGGTGACGTTCCCGGCGGAGGCGTCGAGCAGCCGCTCGGCGGTCTCCGGATCGAGCCCGTCCGTCCGGCGGAAGACCATCCACATGCCGCTCAACGGCGTCCCCGTCCCGCCTCGACGTCTTCTCCGGACGGTACCCCGGCAAGTGGTGCGGACCCCGTCGCAGCTCCGTCCGGTGCCGGCCCGCCCGCGCCCTCCTCGGCCAGCAGCTGCGCCAGCCGGCGCAACCCACGGTGTGCGGCGGTGCGTACCGCTCCGGGCCGCTTGCCGAGTACCCGCGCGGTGCTCTCGGCGTCCAGTCCCATCACGGCGCGCAGCAGCACCGCCTCCGCCTCGGTCCGGGGCAGCGTGGCGATCAGCGCCACGGCGCTGTCGGTGGCCAGTCCCTCGGTGGCCCGCTCGGCGGTGTCCTCGGCGGCGGGCAGCTCGGAGAGCGCCTCGACCGGTACCGGAACGCTCGGCCGGCGACGCTGGTGCCGCAGGTGGTCCAGGGCCCGGTTGCGGGCGACCCGGGTGGCCCAGGCCCGGAAGCCCGGCCCGCCCGCGAAGCTGTCCAGGTCACGGGAGATCTGCAACCAGGTCTCCGACGCGACGTCCTCGGCGTCCGCACCCACGAGCACGGTGAGGTAGCGCAGCAGTCCGGGTTGGAGTTCCCGGTAGAGCAGCCGGAACGCCTCCTCGTCGCCATCCTGCGCGGACCGGACCAGCTCGGTCAGCTCGCTCGGCACGTTCCGGCTCCGCTGCGGGGTGCTCCGGTCCCGTCCGTCCGGGGTGCCGTCCGGACGTCGTGACAGGTTGCCGGAGCCCGTCCCGCAGCGCCTGGCCGTACCGTGCGTTCTCGTCGCATTCCGATCCGCACCGGTCCGTCCCCCGTCCACGTGATCGCCGCCCTACGCTAGGTGCGGTCGGGGCGCCGGGCAAGTGGTGGACGGGCCGGAACGAGTGAGATATCTCCGCCTGCTGGACCGGTGAGTCCCGGTAACGGGAAGGCGCACGCCGACGCTGTCCCCTGCAGAAGGCCGGCTCGGTGTGGCCGACCCGCGATCGTCCTACGGTCATCGCGCGCTTATCGGTCAATTGTCCGCGCTCGCCACGACGGTGCATCATGGGGGCTGACCGGTCCCGGCCGTTGTTGGACAGGTGTTGGGGGAGCGCGTGGCGCAGGGCTCGAGCCAGGAAGACCCCTACACGAAGTTGCGGAACGCCCTCGTCGACGCATTGGTCCAGGTGCGGTTCGCCGAGGCACTTCCGGACCGGCGGCTGCTCGTCAACCTTGTCCGGCGCGATGTCGCCGGCTTCCCCGACGTAGCGGAGAGTCCGCAGGTCCGGTCGCACGTCGTGCAGATCGTGATGGCGTGTCTGACACATCCCGGCGGTCTTCGGGCGTTGCTGGCCGCGCTGTGGACGATGGCTCCCGACACACCCGCCAGCCGGCACGTACGAGAGTTGGTCGAGTCGGCCCCGCTGCGCAGCCGACTGCCGAAAGGCGAGGTACTGCGCATTCACGATCTGTTGGCCAGGGCGGAGGGTGCAGTGCCGGAGCCGGGCTGGTGGCGCCCGGCGGTGCGGGAGCTGGCACCGGGCGGGGAGGCGTCCGGGTCGCTGTCCCAGGTCTTCGATCAGCTCGCCGGCCAGTCGCACGGTCGGGGGCGCCTGCCGCCGGCACTGGTTCTGGTCGACACCGTCGCGGCCGGACTCGACGGGCCGACCGCCGCCGAGTTGTCGAGTTGGGTGTGGCGGCAGGCGGAACTCCTCGAAGTGCTGGCGCAGATGGACACGCTCCGCCGATCTCGGCAGCCGGTCCACCGGTCGTCCGACGTGCCCGCTGGTCGGTCCGACGTGCCCGCCGACCAGGCGGTGGTGGAGCCGCCTGACGGTGCGACCGACGAGCCCGTCGGCGCCCGGGGCGAGCCGGCCGACATCGAGTCCCGCGCCGACGACGGGAAGGTCGTCGACGGGGAAGCCTGGGCCACCGACGCGGATCCTGGCGTCATGGGCACCGATCCGGACGCCGGCGGCGAAGAAGCCGGGACCGGAGAGCCGGGCGGGAGGGCATGGCCCCGGCGACCGCCCAGACCGGCTCGGTCGGCCATTCGGGACCGATCGTACTGGGACGACTACGAAGACCTGCCCGACCTCCCGACCCACCGCCTCGACGCTCCGGCGATGTCCACCGGCGGTGCCCCCTCCGTCGGCCCGAACGACAAGGTCACCGATGTCGCCCCGGTCGCCGCCGTGCGGTTGCCGAAGGTCTGGGGCGACGTACCGCAGCGGAATCCGAACTTCACCGGCCGCGAGGACCTGCTCGACCACCTGCACCACCAGCTCCAGACCGTCCGGCAGACGGCGGTACTGCCGCAGGCCCTGCACGGCATGGGCGGCATCGGCAAGACCCAGCTCGCCATCGAGTACGTGCACCAGCACAGCGGCGACTACGACCTGATCTGGTGGGTGCCGGCCGAGCAGGACGGGCAGATCCTGGCCTCGCTCACCGAACTCGCCCAGCGCCTGGACCTCGATGTCGGTCCCGAGGCCAACCGGGCGGTACCCGCCGTCCGTGCGGCGCTCAGCACCGGCCAGGTGCCCTACGCCAGCTGGCTGCTGGTCTTCGACAACGCCGAGTCGCCGACCGACGTCTCGCGGTACTTCCCGACCGGCGGGGCCGGCAAGATCCTGGTCACCTCCCGGAACCCGGAGTGGGCGTGGCTCGGCCAGGCGATCGAGGTCGACGTCTTCAGCCGCGACGAGAGCCGGACCTTCCTGCGGATGCGCAATCCCGACCTGTCCGACGCCGACACCGACCGGCTCGCCGAGGCGTTGGGCGATCTGCCACTCGCCGTCGAGCAGGCCGCGGCGTGGCGGGCGGCCACCGGCATGCCGGTGGACGAGTACCTCGAATTGTTGCGGGACAAGCACATGGAGCTGCTCGACGACTCCTCGTCGCTCGACGACCGGCGATCGGTGGCGGCGGCGTGGAAGCTCTCGCTCGAGAAGCTGCGCGAGGTCAACGATGGGGCCTTCCAGTTGTTGCAGGTCTGCTCGTTCTTCGCGCCGGCACCGATCTCGCGTGACCTGCTCGTCGGCCGGCCCACCGCACCCGTCACGCCGGTCCTGGACGCGATCCTGGGTGACGCTATCCTCCTCAGCCGGTCGATCCGGGACATCCAGCGTTACGCCCTCGCCCGGATCGACCACCGCCGGAACACCCTGCAGATCCACCGACTGATCCAGGCGGTGCTGATCGGCGCGATGGACGACGAGGAACGCGCGCTCTTCTGGCGGGGCGCACACACGCTGCTGGCCGCCGGCAACCCGAACGCTCCGGCGCGCCGTGAGCGTTGGGACACCTACCACGCGCTCCGGCCGCACGTCGTGGAGTCCCGCGCGGTGGAGTCCACCGACCCCCGGGTCCAGGACCTCGTCCTCGGCATGGTGCAGTTCCTGCACCACTGGGGCGACCACGTCGGTAGCGAGAGGCTGGCGCAGGAGGCGCACGAGCTGTGGGTACGCCGGCAGGGCGAGGCCGACCCGCGCGCCCTAAGACTGGCGAAGTGGCTCGGCTGGACCCGATGGACCAACGGCAGGTACGCCGAGGCCCGGGAGCTGAACCGGCGGACCCTGGAGCTGTACCGTTCGACGCTGGGTGACGAGAACGAGGGGACGATCGACGCCACCAGCATGGTGGCCCTGGACCTGCGTACCAGTGGGCAGTTCTTCGCCGCCCGGGACCTGGACGAGCGGACGTTCGAGGTCGCCTGCCGGGAGTTCGGTGCCGACGATCCGGTGACGCTCGCCTGTGCGCACCGGCTGGGGCTGGGCCTGCGGCTCACCGGTGAGTTCGGCCGTGCCGCGGAACTCGACCGGGACACCCTGGTCCGGCAGGCCGTGGTCCTGGGGTCGGACGACGAGACCACGCTCAACACGCAGCACTGCCTGCTGATCGACCTGCGGGAGTCCGGGGCCTATCTGGAGGCACACCGGCAGCACGAGGAGCTGTACGCCAGGCACCTGGCCGTCTTCGGTCCGAACGCGCCGGCCACGCTACGCACCGGGCGGAGCCTGGCGGTCGCCCGGCGCAAGGCCGGGGACCACGCCGGGGCGTCGATCCTGGGCCGGGAGATCTACGAAAAGTACCGGCGGCGTTACGACGGCGACCATCCGGAGACGGTCGCGGCGGCGGTGAACGTGGCGATCGACCTCCGGTACGCGGGTGATCTCCAGGCCGCCCTGGCGATGTGCGCGGAGACGCTGGAACGTTACGACCGGATGTTCGGTCCGCAGCACGCGTACACGCTCGCGGTGCGGAGTAACCTGGCGGTGGTCCACCGGGCGCGAGGTGATGCCGAGCTGGCGCTGGAGCACGACCGTGAGGTGTGTGCGGGTCTGCGGGAGAGCCTGGGTGAGGAGCACCCGGTGAGCCTGGCCTGTGCCACGAATCTCGCCAGCGACCTGTACGCGTTGCACAGCTTCCAGGCCGCCTACGAGTGCGACGTCGAGACGCTTGTGCGGTTGGACCACGTGTTGGGCGTCAACCATCCGGTCAGCCTGGGCTGTAGCGCCAACGTGGCGATGGACCTGCGGGCGCTGCGCCGGGTGCGGGAGGCGGACGAGCTGCTCGCCGACACGATGACGCGACTGCGCCAGGTGCTCGGGGACCGGCACCCGGCCACGATCGACGTGATCCGGCAGGTTCGGATCGACTGCGACGTGGATCCGCTGCCGCTGTAGTGGACATGCCGTCGGGGTGCCGCCGGCAGGTGATGCTGCCGGCGGCACCCACGTTGGCCCGGTTACGGGTTGACGGTGATGGTGAAGGTGGACGTGGTGTTCCGGATGTTCTGGTGGTTGTTGCTCATCCGGAGGTTGTTGAAGACCGCCGAGCCGACCGCCGGCCCCTGGCCCGGCTCCGGCATCTCGTTGGCCCAGATCCCGAAGCCGGACTTCGCGTCGTACGCGTCGCCGCTGCGCTGCGCCCCGCTGATCGAGATGTCCGTGAAGACGGTGTCGGTCACCGGATTCTCCGGACTGCTGCCGTTGTACTTGGTCTGGAACATGATGCCGTGGTAGGTCGGATCCACGATGTCGACGTCGCTGACCCGGATTCCGCGCATCTCCTTCGACGCGGAGAAGACCCAGATTCCGGGGAACGTCTGGGCGCCCCAGAAATGCCCGCCGGAGCGGACTATCGAGGCGTTCTCCACCCGGGTGAGCCCCGGCCCGAACCCGACGAACGGATAGCCGAAGTCGAGTGAGCTGATGGTGATCCCGGAGTAGACGAGCTGGTCGGCGATGTACATGTTACGGAAGGTGTTGTTCTGTCCGCCGTACACCGCGACACCGGCGGCCCGCCAGGTCAGCGTGGCCGTCAGGTTCTCGAAGACGTTGCCTGTGTTCGCCCCGCCACCCGAGTCGGTCGCGGAGAAGAGCGCGAACGCGTCGTCCCCGTTTCCGCGTCCCTCGACGTTGCTGACCAGGTTGTTGGTACTGCCGTTCGTCATGTTGACCGCGTCGGCGAAGGTGTTGCGGATCCGCGAGTTCTTGATGGTGACGTTGCTGACGTGCACCCCCCAGAACATGCAGACGGTGTGCTCGACCCAGACGTTGTCGAAGGTCAGGTTCGACACGTTCTGCAACTCGCCCCAGACCTTGCCGGGACCGTCGATCCGGGAGGTGTAGTTGCCGAAGAAGGCGAGGTGCTCGAAGGAGGAGCCGTTCGCCGTACTCTCGACCCGGAAACCGGCGTCCGTGTTCTCCTGGCCGGGCGGGGTGGCGAACCGGGTGTACCACATGCCGGCGCCGACCACCTTCACCGCCTTGCCGTACACCTGGAACTTCTGCGCGGTGCTGTAGGTGCCGGCCGGCAGGTAGACGCCGACCAGGTTGCCGGTGGTGTCCATCCGGACCCGGTCCAGCGCGTTCTGCACGTCCTGGTGACCGGTACCGGCCGGGGTGGCGTAGCGGGCCGGGTCCGGGTTCGCCCGCGGTGCGACCTGCTCGGTGTTGACGAAGTCGATCGCGTACCTGGTGCTGTTGGCCGGGTCCTTCTGCAACCTGATCCGGCTGCCGGCCGGGACAGACGAGTTGAGCAGCACGTTCGCCTCGTCGTAGACGTGCCGGGGTCCGCCGGAGCCGGGCGAGTTGTTCGGGCTCGCCTCGTTGCCGTAGAGCCAGGCGTACCGGCTGGTCAGCTCGATCGCCTTGTGGAAGGTGCCGTCGACGTAGATGTTCAGCGTCGAGTCGATCCCGCCGCCGCCCGCCGAGTCCGGGATCGAGAAGCGGGTGACCAGGGTGTTGGTCGGAGCCCGGGTGGTCCACTCGACGTAGGCGCCGGTGCTGTTCAGGGTCACCGCACGTCGCCCGGACGCCTCACCGGCGAGGTCGCCGACGGTCCGGTTCGGGCCGACCACCGTCGCGCCGCCGCCGAGGGTGCCGTCCTCGGCCTCGTACATCTCGTACCCCAGGTTGGCGCCGCGCCCGACGAAGAACGGGGTGTCGCTGGTGTTGTTGCCCTGCTTCACCGGCAGTTCGTTGGCGTCCGCCGCCAGCACCGTGCGGACGGTGTACCGGCCGTTCGCCGCCGTCCAGCTGCCGAGGTTGACCGGCGCGGTGCCGGCCCCGGCCGCGATGGTGCCGGTGTAGGAGCCGGTCAGCGTGCGCACCGTGCCGCCGCTGGCGTTGAGCAGGGTGACGGTGATGCCGTGCGCTCCGCCGGCCGAGGCGGTGCTGCCCTGGTTGCGGATCGCCACCGAGAAGGTGACCTGCTGGCCGTTGGCGGGGGTGCTCGGCGACCAACTCGGCACGGCGACCAGGTCCGAGCTGGCCACCGGGGCGACGGTCAGCGCGGCCGGGTTGGTGTGACTGTTGTTCGTCTCGCTCTGCTCGACGACCGCGTTCGCCTCGTCGACCTTGGCGGTCAACTGGTAGCTGCCGGCGTTGCGTGGCCCGGCGTTCGCGGTGACGGTGCTGCTGGCCCCGGCGGCGAGCCCGCCGACGGCGGCGGTGCCGACCAGGGTCGTACCCAGGTAGAAGTTGACGTTCGTCGCGCCGGAGGCGGCGGTGCCGGCGTTGCGGACGGTGGCCGAGACGGTGATCGCGGTCGTCTCGACCGGCGCGGCCGGGCTCCAGGTGGCGGCGGTGACCGTCAGGTCCGGGTTCGGCGCCGGCACCCCGAAGACCTGGAACTCGGCGACCTGGCCGGCCGGCGCCCCGCTGTTCGCGGTGATCGAGAGCCGGACGTCGGCCACGTTTCCGCTGACCGGGATGGTGACGCTGTTCCCGCTGGCCGGGTTGAAACTGTACGAGGTGGCCGTCGACAGGCTGCCGAACGACGATCCGCTCTGCTCGCGGCCGAGCACCTGGATGGTCTGGTTGCGCTGCCCCCAGGCGGGGTCCGGATTCAGCCGGACCACCACCGAGCTGACCGTGGCGTTCGCGCCGAGCCGCACGGTGAGCACGCTCGGGTACGCCCCTCCGGCTCCTTCCCAGTACGTCGAGACGTTGTCGTCGTTGGCGTTGGCGGCCACGAAGGTGTGCACCGTCGACGAGGCGGTGATCGGCTTGCCGAGCGCCAGGTTGGTCCCGGTCGGCGGGTTGCCGGTGCCGTTGCGGGTCACCGTGTTGCTGTTCGCCGACACGTTCCCGGCGGCGTCCCGGGCCCGGACGTGGTAGGAGACCGTGGCGCCGGCCGGTTGGCTGTCGGTGTAGGTGAGCACGTTGCCGAGGTTGGCCCGCAGCGTGCCGTTGGCGTAGACGTCGTAGCCGGTGACGCCGACGTTGTCGCTGGCGGCGTTCCAGGTCAGCCGGATCTGTCCGCTGGCCGGCTGGGTGTAGGCCAGGTTGGTCGGTGCGCTCGGGGCCTGGCTGTCCGGGCCGCCGGTGGGGCCGTGCACCTCGAACTCGCCGAGTTGCCCGGCGGGCCAGCCGTTGTTGGCGGTGATGTGCAGCCGCAGGTAGCGGGTGTTCGTGGTCGGCAGGTCGACGGTGACGGTGTTGCCGCCGGCCGGGTCGAAGGTGTATCCGGTGGCGGCGACGAGGGTGCTGAACGTCGAGCCGTTGGCGCTGTTCTGCACCGAGAGGGTCTGGGTCCGGGTGCCCCAGCCGGGCGGCAGCTTGAGTACCAGCCGGTTCACCTCGGTGGCCGAGCCGAGGTCCGCCTGGATCCACTGTGGAAACGCGTTGTTGGCGCTCTCCCAGTAGGTCGCCGGGTTGCCGTCGCCCGCGTTGCCGGCCGGATACTCCGGGTGCGAGCTGCTGGCGCTGATGCTGGCGGCGACCGCGACCCGGGGCGCGGGTCCGGCGTCGGGGCGGGCGGCGGCCGCGGTCGGGAAGAGGGATCCGGCGGCCACGAGCAGGCCGGCGGCGAGCGTCGCCGCGAGCTGGCGCGGTAGTGGTGGTAGTCGTCTCATCGTGTTCCCCTGGCGCTCGTCGGAACCGACTGGGGTGCTGCGAGCGGCCGGGCCTGGTCGGCGGCTGGCCCGGCTGCCGCCCGCCGCCGAAGGCGGGCGGTGGCGCAGTCCGTCCGCCTCTCCACTGCCGCCACGACCCCGCCGAGGGCCGATCCCCGAGGCAGCCGGGGAAGGAGCACAGAGAACGCCTGTCCAGAAATTCCGAGCGATAGAGCGCTATGCGGCAACTCTTGACCCGGAACTTGCGTGGTGTCGTCGTAATGTTGCAGACCTGCTACCGACGCGTCAACACTCCGGGCGGATCAGTCCGGGTCGATCGGTCGAAGTGGACAGAATTATCCCGGTCGATCGTTATTTGCGGCCACGCGCCCGGTCGTCCACCGGCCCAGGCTGTGCCGCGACCGCCGCCTGGGCCTGGGCCCACTCGCCGACCCGGCCGGCCGAGGCGGTTATCGCGGCGTCGACCGCGGCCGCCAGCCGCCGTCGGTCGTCGTCCACCCGGGAGGTGAAAAACAGAGCCGGACCGGCGTAGCCAGCCTGGCGCAGCACCCGCAGTCCCTCGAAGCCGGCCCGCTCCTCCCCACCGCGGCTGATGTCCGAGATCACGGCGTTCGGCTGGAACAGCGGCAGGATCTCGAGCGCCTGCCGGGTGTCCGTACTCGTCCGCACCTGGGCACCCCGGGCCGTCAGGCCGTCGATCATCGGCTCGTTGCCGGCCGGGGAGGCGTCGATCCAGAGCAGCCGCAGCCCCTCGTACCGGGCCTCGTCGGCGGCCGGCGGCTCGACCGGGGTGGGGGCGGTGCTCAGCGGGCGCCGGCGCAGCCGGTGTTGCAGCCGCAGCCGTTCCGGCTCCGGACCGAGATCCCGGACCAGCATCCGGCAGTCCTCGTTGCCGGCGAGCAGCCGCCACGCCTCGGGCACCCGCCCTTCGAACTGTCCGACCGCCCGCTCCCACACATCCGCCGGGTCCTGCGCGGACGGCTGCGAAATGCCGTAGGCCACCAGCAGTTGCCGGCCGGCCTGGAGGTCCTCGCCCGTCGGCACCCGGCCATGGGTCAACAGCCAGTCCCGGGCCGCCCGGTATGCCAGCAGCCCGCCGAGGACGTCGCCGCCGGTGGTCAGGATCTCCCGGTAGAGGTCGGGATAGAGATGCTGCAGTAGCACCGACTTCAGCAGGCCGTCGGCGCCGAACTCCCGCCAGCGTGGGTCGAGCTGGTACTCGGCCACGAAACTGTTGATCAGCCGCTTCACCCGGCGCGGGTTGCCCGCACACTGCCGGCCGATCAGTGCGACCAGCGGCTCGGTAAGCAGATGTGCGGTGCGCGACCGCTGGGCGTACCCCCGGATCATGGTCGTGACGGTCGCCTCGGCGGCCACCGGTATCTGGTAGTTGACCTGGACGATCTTCTCCAGGTACTCCCGGACGTGGCCGCCCGACTCGGCGGCCGGCAACGAGATGCGGGAGAGCACCGCCAGATCACAGCCGAGCACGAAGGCGATGCCGGGAAGGTCGAGATAGAGCTTGATCGCCTCGCAGATCTCGATCGCGGTGGCCTCGCCGCAGCGGTCCAGATCGTCGACGAAGACCACGATGGTGTGCCTGGGCTGCCCGGTCTGCTCGTCGATCCAGCTACCCAGCGCCGTCGCCAGCAGGTCGCGGGCCTGCTCCCGGGCGCGGGCGTCCACCGACATCTGCGCCCAGAGTTGGTCGAGGGCACGGTCGAGCCGGAAGAACGACGCGGCGACCCCCGCGCCGATCCGGAGCGAGCCGCCCAGCACCTCGTTGTCGCGCAGCCGCCGGAAAGCGCGCCGCACCACATTGCGGTCGAGCCGGCCGAGCACCAGCTTGAGCATGCCGGTCAGCGCGCTCACCCCGCTCGCGGTCCAGGCGTTGAACCACACGGTCTCCACGTCCGGCCGCCGGGCCAGGATCTCGGAGAGCTGCCTCATCAACGTGCTCTTGCCGGTCCCCCACCGGCCGTCCACCGCCAACACGAAGGGGGTACTGCCGCGCGAACCGTAGATGAGGTTCGCCAGCTCACCGGCGACCATCGAGGTGCCCGGCAGGTCCAGGGTCGCGTCCTCGACGGGGAGGTCGTTCAGCAGCACGAATTCGCCCTCGTCGACGGCAACCATGGCGAGGAGTGTATTCCCGGCGCCGGCCGTGGGCGTTCCGCCAGCGATGCGCGGTCCCGGCTCCCACCCCGGACCCGCGTGCGGGCCGGGTGTCGGAAGCTGGCCCTCGCAGGGCCTCCCTTCCGGCGCCGGCAGCCGGCAGGGTGGGCGGCATCCAGCCACGGCGAAGGGAACATCTTGGGCTATCGACTACTGGGCCAGAGCGGCCTGCGCGTCTCCGAACTCTTCCTCGGCGCGATGGGCTTCGGCGCGGAGCGGGACGGTGCCGTCCCGATGCCGGTCGCCCGGGACATTCTCGACGCGTACCTCGACGGGGGTGGCAACGTCGTCGACACGGCGGTCAACTACTCCGGCGGGGAGAGCGAGCGTGTACTCGGCGAGTTGCTGACCGGCCGGCGGGACCGGGTGGTGCTGGCCACCAAGTACACCGCGTCGCGGGACCGCACCGACCCGAACGGGTACGGCAACCACCGGAAGAACCTCCGGCTGTCCCTGGAGACCAGCCTGCGCCGGCTGCGCACCGACCACATCGACCTCTACTGGGTGCACGTGTGGGACCGGCACACCCCGGTCGAGGAGACCATGCGGGCGCTTGACGACGCCGTCCGGACCGGCAAGGTGCTCTACGTCGGCATCTCCGACGCCCCGGCCTGGGTGGTCAGCCGGGCCAACACCCTCGCGGAGTGGCGCGGCTGGACCCCGTTCGTCGGCCTCCAGGTGCCGTACAACCTGCTGGAGCGGGACATCGAACGGGAACTGCTGCCGATGGCGCAGGCGTACGGCATGACCGTGGCGACCTGGTCCCCGCTGGCGCACGGCCTGCTGGCCGGACGGTCCGACCCGCCCACCGCACGGGCCCGGGCCGCCGTCGAGGCGGTCCGGGAGGTCGCGGCCGAACTGGACGCCACCCCGGCACAGGTTGCCCTCGCCTGGACCAGATCCGGATCCCGTAACGTCCACCCCATCTTCGGGGCCAGCAGCGTGCGGCAGGTCGCGGAGAATCTCGGCGCGGTCGCGCTGACGTTGCCGGCCGAGGCGGTGCGGCGACTGGCGACGGCCGTCGGCTTCACCGCCGGATTTCCGACCGACTTCATCGCCGAGTGCGAGGAGACGGAGTGGCTCGTCGGCCCGAACGCCGACCGCCTGGACCCGCGTTGACCTGGCGGGCCACGCGTCCCCGTCTGATCACCTACACTTCGCGATCATGCGACGCGCCGGTCCTCACCCAGTCTTCATCGTGCTGCTGCTGCTCTCCTTCGTCGGCCTGGTCGTCGCGCCGATCCTGGTCGCCTGGGCAATCGAGATCTGCATGCCGACCCCAGGCGAGGCGTACGACCCGAACTGCCAGTACGAGGCGGACGGGGTGCAGACGCTGGCCATCGTGACGGCGATCGGCAGCCTGACGACGATGCTCGGCGCGGTGGGTTTCCAGGTCGGCCGGAACGTCGTCGCGGCGGCTCCGGTGGCACCGGCCGGCTTCGTCCCGCCGCTGCCGGGTCCGCCGCCCGGACCGGCCCGCCCGACGTACGCCCCGGCCGGGCGGCCGGTCTCCGGCCCGGGTCAACCGCCGGGCTGACCGTCAGCATCGGCGCGTGCCGTCCGGCCGGGTAACGATGCCGGACGCGCCGGGCGGCCCGCTCCCGGCACGACTACGGCTTGGTCCGCCGTCGGAGCATCCCTGGACAGGTCAACTCAGGAGTCAGCGAGTTCTGCACTGGCGCCAATAGGTTTGTTATGGAAACCTATTGGCATGACCGCTGAATCGGTACCTGCCGGCGGTGACCCCCGCCGACTGCTGTCCGACGTGCGTGCCCTCGCCCATCGCGTGCGTCTCGACCAACGGATGACCTGGGCGGCGCTGCTGGTGCTGGCGGCGGTGACGCTCATCGGAATTCCGTTCGACTGGCTCGCCATGAGGGTGGACTGCAACCCGGACGGCAGTTGCGTGTTCGCGCGCCGGGGCATGCTGTACTACTGGCCGCCCGCGACAGTGCTGGCGTACGCGACCATCGCCGTCTGCTACCTGCGCGCCGCCCGGGCGCGAGGGCTGGGCGCGCGGGTGCTGCCGTACGCGATCACCGGCGCCGTGACGACCCTCGTGTTCCCCGCCGCGTGGCTGGCGGTGGACCTGTACTTCCGGAGCCACCCGTACCCGGACATGCCGCTCCCGTACTGGCTCCTGGTGCTGGATCGGCTGGTCATGCCGTGGGGCATGATCGGGGTGACGATGCTGGTGCTGGCCTGGCTGGAGCGCAACACCGCTCTGCTGCTGTTCACCGTCGGCTACCTGACGTTGGTGCTGCTGGTGCTGCCGATGAACGACGGCTTCGGCCCGCCCCACTTCGGAGTCCGGGCCGGAATGGCGGTGCCCCAACTCGTCGTCGGCATCGTGCTGCTGCTGGGCGCGGCCGGCTTCGCGCTCGCCGACCGACGTCACCGGCGAACGCCGTGACCGACATCCCCGACCCGGTTGCCACCCATCCGGTCCTCGGGCTGGATGACGTCGTGCACCAGCGGGTCCGGCTCGGCATCCTCACCATCGCGCACGAAGCGCGCCGCGTCGAGTTCGGCTACCTGCGCAACCAGTTGGACCTGACCGCCGGGAACCTCTCCAAACATCTCAGCGTGCTGGAAGGGGGTGGCCTGATCGAGGTGGAGAAGGGTTACGAGGGCCGGCGCGGCCGGACCTGGATCACCCTCACCGCCGCCGGCACCACCGCGCTGGCCGACGAGATCCGGCGACTGAAGCTGCTCATCGTGCGGGTCGAATCCACGATTGCCTCGGAGGACCGATGACCACCTCACTGACCCGCCGACACCTACTCAGCACCGCGCTCGCTGCCGCGGTCGCCGTGCCGCTCGACGCCGGTCGCGGCTGGGCGGCCCCGGCACGGCTCACGCTGCCCGCACCCACCGGGCCGCACCCGGTCGGCACCGTGTCACTGCACCTCGTTGACACGTCCCGCCCAGATCCCGTCGCCCCTACCGGTCACCACCGCGAATTCATGGTCAGCATCTGGTATCCCGCCGGTCGGGACGCCCGGCGTCATCCGGTCGCACCGTGGATGCCCGCCGCGCCGATGCGTGCGCTGCTCGAGTCCGCCGACTTCGGCGCCGATGTCGCGAGTGCGCCGCGCACCGCCGGTCACGAGGGGGCACCGCTACTCCGAACGGCCAACCGGCTGCCCGTGGTCGTCTTCTCCCACGGCGCCGGCGGGCACCGTTCCGAAACGACAATTGTGGTGCAGGAACTCGCCAGTCACGGCTACGTCGTGCTCACCGTGGACCACCCGTACGACTCGTTCAGCGAATTTCCCGACGGCCGGACCAGCGTCCCCGCCGACGACGTGTCGGTCACGCCATGGGATTACGTACGTGACATCCGGTTCGTTCTCGACCGCGTCGAGGATCTCGCTGCCGGCCGCAACCCCGACGTCGAGCGCCGCCCGCTACCGGCCGGCCTGGGTGCCGTGCTCGACCTCCGTCGGATCGGCATGTACGGCTGGTCGAAGGGCGCGACCGCGACCGCCCTGGCGATGAACGTCGACCGGCGAGTGCGGGCCGGGCTCAGCTTCGACGGCCCCATGCTGTCCCAACCGCCGGCCGCCGACCTCGACCGGCCGTTCATGCTGATGACGGCGGCGTTCACCCCGGGCGCCGAGGAGTCCGGCGTCGCCGAGTTCTGGCCGCTTCTGCACGGGTGGCGGCTCCAGGTGCACGCCGACGGCGCGGCCCACGGGACGTACTGCGACCACCAGTGGCTGATCCCGCAACTGGCGGCGATCACGGGGATGAGCGACGAGGACCTCGCCGGCTGGATCGGCACCCTCGCCCCGTTCCAGGCGGTGCGGATCCAGCAGGCGTACCCGCTCGCGTTCTTCGACCTGCATCTACGCCACCGGCGGCAGCGCCTACTGGAGGGCCCGAGTACTGCCTTTCCGGAGGTGCGGTTCGTCGCCTGACCGCTCGACTCAGGTATCCGCCTCGCCACCGTCGCCGCGGGCAGGGCAGACGCCCTGCCCGGGCGGCCGGTATCCGGACCGGGTCAATCGCCGGGCGATCGTCAGAGTGGCATGACATAGGCGTTGACGAAGAAGTGCTGAACCCTGCCCCAGTGCAGGTGTCCGGCCTTCGCTTCGTCACCCTGGCGGCCGAGTACGACGTGGACGTGCACCGCACCGTCCTGCACCTCGCCGGTTCCGGTCAGCTCCATCGGCTCGCCGTATTCCGTGACGATGTCCTTCGCGTAGTCGTCGGCGGCCATCGTCGAGATCGCGCAGCCCTCGACGGCGCCGATCAGCGACACGATCGCGCCGTTCACCACGCCACGTGACCGAAGCTCGGCCGTCAGCGTTGCCATGACTTCCTGTCCAGGTTGGACGGAGACGAGGATCATCGGGACCTCTCTGCTGTCGTAGTGATCGGGTCGGCGCCAGCCAGGAGTCCGGCCATGGTGCGTAGGTTCTCGGATGCGCTCTCGGCCCGGGTGGTCTCAAGCCGACCGCTCGCACCGGCCGCGATATCGCCGAACACCCGGCAGGCCAGATGGAAGTCGAGCAGGCCCGGGTGAGCGAAGCGGACGGCGCCGGCCGGGGTGCGGACGAGTTGGCGCCGCTGGACGAGCTGGGCCGTACCGGGCCGCAGGGCCGCTGGTATCAGGCTCTGGTGCAGCTCGTGCCCGTCTCCGAGCCAGATCTCCCACGCGATCCACTGAGCGCATCCGTCCAGGTCATCCACCGACGAGGTGCCAGCCACGGCACCGGCGACGGCAGCGCCTGCCAGCGCGAAGAGGTCTTTGCGTCTCACGTCGTCAACGGTAGGCCACGACGCCTCGCCGAGCGCCCGCCGGACCGCTCGCTGATAGAGGTCGACGGTGGCCGGCGTAACCGGACGTTCGCCTGCCTCGATCCGGGACAGATGGCTTGCGGACAGCCCACCGAGGCGCGCGACCTCGGCAAGTGTGAGGTCCGCCGTTCGTCGCGCCTGCCGTAGCTCTGGTCCTGTCCTCATCTTCACTCCGGTTGCCGCACGTTTGTTGCGGCACGGGTACGACTCCCGAGCGTAGGCGGTTTGGGTACAGGGTGGAAGCAAGCGCTCCTGCTCGGACACACCCGAAGTTCACCCAGGACGGGCCGGGGCTGCCTACGGGGCCGGCACCGGGGCGGCAACCCATGGTGCCGTCCCCGTTCCACTACGCCGACGGGAGACAGAAGCCATGAGAGTGTTTCACCGCCCGCGCCCGACGCACCGTCGGGACTGGCGCCGGCTCTGGCGGTACTGCCGGTGCGGATTCCGATGGGTGTGCCCGGACTCTTTCGCTCCGGTCCCGATGCCCTACCGACCGGCGCCCGTGCCAGAAGTTGACCCGAGCCGAGTTCCGCCGGGCGGTTCGCGAAGCCGCGACCGGCGCGGCGATCGCCCGCGAGTCGGCGGCCGTGCCGCGCGACCCGGAAGGATGGCCCCGGCCGACCAACCAGCGTCTGGCATGGAACCGCTGGCCCGGGACGGTGCCTCGACTCTCGAACGGCCGGGCGGGCAACCTGACCCCTGCGCAGCGGCACCGGTTGCGGCACGACGCCCGGATGTGAGTCGTGATCGGGCCGCAGGAGCGTTGGATCCGCCACACGCGACGGCTCGCCCAGAGACGTCGCGAGCCCGGTCGGCACACCCCGGGGCGGGCCTACCGCTGCGAGACCTGTTGTGACCCGTGGCCCTGCGTGCCCGCCCGGCTGGCCCTGCTGGTCGACTTCGAGAGCGACCGGCTGGGGCTGCTGGTGTACCTCGCCGGACACCTGACCCGTGCGTTACAGGCGATGCCCGACACGCACCCCGCGCTCATCGCCGGTCAGATCCTCCACGGGCTACCTCGGCGCCGCCGGTAACCCCAGCTAATACCGTCAGCGAGACCCCGCGCCCCGGCCGCACCTCCTGCGGGACCCCGTTGAACTAGGCTCCGACGACATGGGGGAGGCGGACGTGACGGCGCGGGCGATGGTCGCGGACTTCTGGTTCGACCCCTCCTGCCCGTACACCTGGACGACCTCGCGCTGGCTGCTGGAGGTGGCGAAGGTCCGGCCGGTCGAGCCGCGCTGGCACCTGATGAGCCTGTCGGTGCTCAACGAGGGGCGCGACGACGACCCCGAGGGCGACCCGGAGGGTTACCTCTGGGTCCCGGTGCGGATCTGCGCGGCGGCGCGGCAGGAACACGGCCCGGCGGCGATGGCCCGGCTCTACACGGCGATGTGGACGACCGCCCGGGGTGACGGGGACTGGCTCGGCGACCTGCACGTCGCGCTGGCCACCGCCGGCCTGCCGCGCGAGTTGGCCGAGGCCGGCATGTCGACGGCGTACGACGACGCGGTGCGCGCCTCGCACGCCGAGGCGATCGGTCTGGTCGGCCGGCATGTCGGCACACCGATCATCGCGGCGACCGGTGCCGACGGTGCCCGGGTCGCCTTCTTCGGCCCGGTGATCTCCCGCATTCCGACCGGTGAGCAGGCCGGGCGGCTCTGGGACGGCACCCTGCTGGTGGCCGGTGTGCCCGGCTTCCACGAACTCAAGGGTGCCCCGCACGCCGCACCGCAGCTCTGACCTGCGACCGCGTCGCGGGTTCGCGTCCGCTACCTCGGGCCACGGGCCGACCGGACTTGATAGGCAAGTGGTTACTTGCCTATCATCGCGGGGTGAGTGATACCGCCGGACCCGAGCGTGTGGCCAGGGAGGTCGACGTGTTCAAGGCCCTGGCCGACCCGACCCGTCGGAAGATCCTCGACGAGCTGGCGGAACGCGACGGGCAGACGCTGTTCGAGATCTGTACCCGGCTGAGCATGAAATACCAGCTCACCTCCTCCCGACAGGCCACCTCGCAGCACCTGGAGGTGCTGATCGGGGCAGGGCTGGTCACCAGCCGCCGGGAGGGTCGCTACAAGTTCCACCACCTCGAAACCGGGCCCCTCGAACGCCTGACCGATCGATGGCTCAAGCGTGAGACCAAGGAGAAATGATGCGCATCACCGTTACCAGCGTCCTCGTCAGCAACCAGGAGGAGGCGTTGAAGTTCTACACCGAGAAACTCGGCTTCGTGAAGAAGACGGACGTCCCGGCCGGCGGGGCGCGCTGGCTCACCGTCGTCTCGCCGGACAACCCCGACGGCTGTGAGCTGCTGCTCGAACCGGACGGCCACCCCGCGGCCAAGCCGTGGAAGGAGGCGCTGGTGAACGACGGCATCCCGTACACCCAGTTCGCTGTCGACGACGTCCGCGCGGAGTACGAGCGGCTACGCGGCCTGGGTGTCCAGTTCACCCAGGAGCCGGCGGAGATGGGTCCGGTGACCACGGCCGTCTTCGACGACACCTGCGGCAACCTGATCCAGATCGTTCAACTGAACTGACCGCGCCGGGCCGTCCCTCCCTCGGTACAGGGTGGGGGAGGGCGGCCCGCACCTCCACCCGGGAGTCCGTCTTACCGGTCCGGTTGGTGCACGGCCTTGACATCGCCACGCCGTGGCCCAAATAATTCAGCCAATAAACAAATAGCTGTGCGGGCAGGTCTTCGGCCCTGCCATGGTCGGCGGCGCCAGCCGTACCCGACAGCCCCCGGGAGGACCGGTGCCCCTCGTCGCCGGGGTCGACTCGTCGACCCAGTCGTGCAAAGTCGTCATCCGCGACGCCGAGACCGGGAAGCTGGTGCGCGAGGGTCGGGCACCGCACCCCGCCGGCACGAGCGTGCCGCCATCGGCGTGGGAGGCCGCGCTCTCCGACGCGGTCGCCCAGGCTGGTGGGCTGGACGACGTGGCCGCCGCCTCGATCGCCGGACAGCAGCAGGGCATGGTCTGCCTGGACGCGGCTGGCGCGGTGATCCGGGACGCCGTGCTGTGGAACGACACCCGCTCGGCCGGCGCCGCCGCCGACCTGATCTCCGACCTCGGCGGTGGCGAGACCGGACGGCGAGCCTGGGCGGAGGCGGTCGGCCTGGTGCCGGTGGCCAGCTTCACCGTCAGCAAGCTGCGCTGGCTGGCGTCGGCAGAGCCGGAGAACGCCGCCCGCACGGCCGCCGTCTGTCTGCCGCACGACTGGCTGACCTGGCGACTGGCTGGCGCACCGGGACTGGACGCGCTCCGCACCGACCGCAGCGACGCCAGCGGGACCGGATACTGGTCAGCCGCGACCGGTGAATACCGTTCTGACCTGATCCGATTGGCGTTCGGTCGGGACGACATCCTGCTGCCGCAGGTGCTCGGGCCGACCGGTCGTGCCGGACACCTGCGCACCGGCGCGCCGCTGGGCCCCGGTGCCGGCGACAGCGCCGGGGCGGCGCTGGGTGTCGGAGCCGAGCCGGGCGACGTGATCGTGTCGATCGGCACCTCCGGCACGGTGTTCACCGTGGCCGACGTGCCGGCGGCCGACCCGAGCGGGATCGTGGCCGGGTTCGCCGACACGACCGGCCGCTTCCTGCCACTGGTCTGTACGCTCAACGCCGCCCGGGTGCTGGACGCCGCCGCGACCATGCTGCGGGTCGACCACGCCGAGTTGTCCGCGCTGGCGTTGTCCGCCCCGGCGGGTGCCGACGGGCTGGTCCTGGTGCCCTATCTGGAGGGTGAGCGGACACCGAACCGCCCGCACGCCACCGGAGCCCTGCACGGCCTGATCCTGCGGACCTCCACTCCCGCGCACCTGGCCCGCGCGGCGGTGGAGGGCATGCTGTGCGCCCTCGCCGACGGGCTGGACGCGCTGATCGCGCAGGGCACGACGGCCAACCGGGTCATCCTGGTCGGCGGCGGTGCCCGCTCGGCGGCGGTACGCCGGGTCGCACCCACGATCTTCGGCCGCCCCGTGCTCGTCCCACCCCTGCGGGAATACGTCGCCGACGGCGCCGCCCGGCAGGCGGCCTGGGTGTTGTCGGGTGAGCAGCGACCGCCGTCGTGGACGGCCGGGCAGGTCGAGACGTACGAGGCGGACGCCGTTCCGGCGATCCGCGAACGGTACGCCGTGGCTTGCGCGAACGTCTCCGACCGGGCGGACCGGGCCGACCGACGACACTAGCTCCGCTGCCTGCCTAGCGCCGTCGCCACTCCAGCAGCCGGTGGTACGCGGCCAGCCCGTCCGGCACCCACTCCCACTCGGGCAGCCGTCGCGCCACCTCCTCGTCGGTGAGAAAGGCGTGCCAGGCAACCTCCTCGACCTGGGGGTTGACCGGGTAGGAGCAACGCACCTCGTAGACGGCGGACCACCAGGTGTGCTCAGGTGTCTCGTAAAGGAACCGGAACAGCGGCGTCGGCGCGGGCAGCCCGGTGACGCCCAACTCCTCCTCGGCCTCCCGCCGCGCCGCCTCGTCGTAACTCTCGCCGGCGCCGACCACACCACCGACGAACATGTCGTAGTGCGACGGGAAGACGAGCTTCTGCGCGGTGCGGCGGTGCACGAAGATCCGGCCCGCCGGGTCGCGGGCGAGCACGAAGACGGCCCGGTGCCGCAGCCGCCGGGCGTACGCCTCGCCGCGCGGGGCCTGCCCGACCACCCGGTCCCGCTCGTCGACGATGTCCAGGATCTCGTCCGCCGAACGCGTCACAGGACCTGCTCCCTCGGCACCGCCTTCCACGCCGCACCGCCTCACACGTCGAACACCCGCCTGCCGGTGTGCGTACCGGCATCGCCGTTGGTGATCGTACTGAACTCCTGGCGCCGCTGCGGACGGGGCGAGCCGTTCCGCCCGCCGCCGTGCCACCGGGCCGAGCGGGCGTTGCGGGACGGCCGGGCCCGGTTCGTGCCCACCGCACGTCATCATCCCGGTCTGGTGCCGTCGTGAGGCCGCCGTCTGGACACCGCAGCAGCGGTTGGCGCACGACGGCGGAGCCAGTAGGTTTGCCGGTCGTGAGGTTTCTGGAGGTGGTCTGCCGGGCTCTCCTCGCGGCAGTGTTCGTCGTGGCCGTCGCCAACAAGGTCTTCGGCAGGGCGGCCTGGCCAGGTTTCGTCCAGTCGTTGCGCGAGCTGCGGCAGCTGCCGGATGCCGCGGTACGGCCGGCGGCGACCGCGACGGTGACGGTCGAGGTCCTCGTCGCCGTGCTGTTGCTCGTACCGGTCCGTGCGGTGGGAGCCCTCGGCTTCGCACTGGCGGCGTGCCTGCTCGGCGCGTTCAGCGTCGTGATCGGCTTGGCGATGGCGCGGGGCAACCGGACTCCGTGTCGATGCTTCGGGGTTTCCAGCACGCCACTCGGCTGGCCTCACCTCGTGCGCAACGGCACGCTGGTCTGTGTCGCGGTCCTCGGGCTGGCCGCGATGACGACCGAGGGCGTGGTCGAGCCGCCCTACGTGCTGCTCGCCGGGGTCACCGGAGTGGTCCTCGGCACGCTGGTGACGGCGGCCGAGGACATCGTCTCGCTGTTCAGGCCACTCCGATAGGGACAACCGGGGCGGGCGGCGATCCGGGCTACACGAGCAACTCCCGATGGGCCTCGATCAGTACCGACCCCGGCGCCACACCCAGCTCCGCCATCAGGCGCCGACGTGTGGTGTCGAAGACGTCGAAGGCTTCCGCCCGCCAGCCGAGGGCGCTGTAGCACCGGATGAGGTGGGCCTGGGCCTGCTCGTCCAGCGGACGGCCCTCGGCCTGTTCGCGTGCCAGGGCCAGCACCTCCTCGACGCGTCCCTGCCGGATCGCGGTGGCGACCTGCCAGGAGAGCGCCAGCTGCGCCTCCGCGCACAGGGACGCCGCCCGCGGATGCCCGGCGAGCACCGGTACGTCGGCCAGCGGCGGCTGCCACAGCCGCAACGCCTGCTCGACCAGGTGCCACAGTCTCATGTGGTCGTCGCGAGCCCGCGCCGTGCGGGCCTCGGCGATCAGCGCTCTGAACTGGATGACGTCGATCGCGATCAACCACGTCGCCAACCGGTATCCGGTGCCCACCGACGGCAGCAGCAGGCTCGCCATCCGGGTCGGTCGGCTCGGCTCCAGCACCCGACGCAGATGTTTCACATGCGTCTGGATGACATTCGTGGCGCTGCTCGGCGACCCGGCCGGCCACAGGGCGTCCGTCAGCTCGTCCCGGCCGACCGACTGCCCCTCGGCCAGCGCGAGCAGACTCAGCACGGCCCGTCGCTGCGGTGGGCCGGTCGGCAGTTCGACCTCGCCCCGCCACAGCCGTACCCGGCCCAACAGGCACAATCGCAGCTTTTCCGACTCTTTGCTCGAACCCACAGCAACCCCCGTAGTCGCTACTAGTCGTAATCGAGCTCTGACGTTGAGATCATCCAATCCACGTCCAGTCGATATCCAACCGGACGATCCACAATGACTGCCACATCGGAGCGATAGGAGGAGGTGAATCGAATGGTGAGAGCCATGAACAAGTTGGGCGACCGGATGCTCGCACTCTTCGTGCCGCAGGTTGACGCTGCTGCCCGCGACTGCGGCTACATCGTCCAGCGGATCAAGTGCATGGGCGGCATCGAGTACGTCTGCCGCTGCTTCTCCAACAGCAACTGCGCCTGCTTGAGCTGCGAGCCGACGACCCACTTCTGCTGAGGCGGACAGCAACAGGTGGTACCAGCCGGGCGCGTCCGGCGGCGAGGCCAGCCGGCCCGTCGCCGGCCGCGCCACCGCGCCAGCGTGTCGCCGACCGGGTGGATCGGCCAAGTCGGAAGTAGGAGAGCACCTATGCCGTATCTCGTCACCGCCGTGGTCCTGGCATGCGCGCTGGGCACCCTGAACCTGCTGCTCACCCTGGCCGTCGTCCGGCGGTTGCGGGAACACACCGAGCTGCTGGCCAACCATGCGTCCCATGCGGACAACGGCATCATCGAGGCCGGACAGACGCCCGGCGACTTCGTCGCAGCCGACACCGACGACAGGCCGGTCCGCCGGGGGGACCTCAGCGGCGACGTGCTCGTCACCTTCTTCTCCCCGAACTGTCCGGCGTGCACCGATGCGCTGCCCCGGTTCGCCACCCAGGCGGCCGAGTTCCCTGGCGGGCGCGATCAGGTACTCGCCGTCGTGACCGGTGACGGGCCGGAGGTGTCCGAGATGGCGGGCCGGCTGACCGGCGTGGCGCGGGTGGTGCTCGACGGCGTCGACGGTGGCCTGGCGGCGGCTTTCCAGGCGCGCGCCTTCCCGTGCTGGTGCCTGCTCGACTCGACCGGCACCGTACGGCGCAGCGGCAGCGGCTGGACGCAGCTTCCCATGCCGGTACCTGCATGACGTCGGGACACACCCGGCGGAAGGCGGATCTCCGACTGATCACTGCGGCCGTCGGTCTGGCCTACCGGGCTTCGCCGGGTGCGGCCGTGGCGCAGGCACTCCTCGCGATCGCCGCCGGTGTGGTCCCGGTCCTGGCGGGCGTACTCACCAAACTGTTGGTGGACCGGCTCGCCGGCCCGGACAGCGGCCGGCTGGGGACGGTGATCGGGCTGGGCCTCGGGCTCGCCCTGACCGGCGTGGCCGTGGCCACCCTGCCGCACCTGCTCGGGCGGGTGGAGTCCGACTGGCGGCGGGCGGTCGCGGTGCGTGCCCAGGCCGACCTCTACGCGGCGGTGAACCGGCTTCCCGGCCTCGGCCGGCTGGAGGACCCCGCCTTCCGCGACCACCTCAACCTCGCCGACGATGCGGGCCGGCACAGCCCGATCGCCGTCACCGGCAGTGCTCTGGAGCTGCTGCGCGGGGTCGTCACCATCGCCGGCTTCGCGGGCACCCTGGCGCTGCTCAATCCGTGGATGGTCGGACTCCTCGCGCTCGCGGTGCTGCCCACCGCGCACGCCGAACTGCGGCTGTCGCGGCGGCGGGCCGAGTTGATGTGGCAGCTCAGCCCGACCGAGCGGCGTCAGTTCTTCTACGCGGAGCTGCTCACCGGCCTCGCCGCCGCCAAGGAGATTCGGCTGTTCGACCTCGGCGGCCTGTTCGGCCAACGGATGCTCACGGAACTCCGGGCGCTGAACGCGGCGAACCGCCGGATGGACCGCCGGGAGCTCTTCGTCCAGATCGGCTTGGCGGTAGTGGGGGCCGTCGTCGCCGGAGTCGGGCTGGTCTGGGCGATTCTGGCCGCCCGTGGTGGCCGGTTGAGCGTCGGTGACGTGACGATCTTCATCGCCGCCGTGGCCGGCATACAGGGGGCTGTCGCGAACGGGATCAGCCGGTTGGCCATAGCCCATGAGGGGCTGCTGCGGTTCACCCACTACCGGGAGGTGCTGACCTGCACCCCGGACCTGGCCCTGCCCGCCGACCCGATGCCGGTGCGGCCACTGCACGGTCGCGTCGAGTTGCGCGACGTCTGGTTCCGCTACGCCGACGGGCACCCGTGGGTGTTGCGCGGCGTCGACCTGACCATCCCGCGTGGCCGCACTGTCGCGGTCGTCGGGCTCAACGGCGCCGGCAAGAGTACGCTGGTCAAGCTGCTCGTCCGGTTCTACGACCCCGTCCGCGGCAGCGTGCTCTGGGACGGTGTCGACTATCGCGAGCTGGACGTCAGCGGGCTCCGTGACCGGATCGGGGCGACCTTCCAGGACTTCATGTCCTACGACCTCTCCGCTGCCGAGAACATCGGCGTCGGCGACGTCAGCACTCTCGACGACCCGGAACGGATCGTCACCGCAGCCAGGTGGGCCGGTGTGCACGACGCCCTGACCGCACTGCCGCACGGCTATGCGACCCAGCTGACCAGGATCTTCGCCGACCCGGCCGACCGCGACGACGCGGCCACCGGTGTGCTGCTCTCCGGTGGTCAGTGGCAACGCCTCGCGCTCGCCCGATCCTTCCTCCGGGCCGACCGGGACCTGCTGATCCTGGACGAGCCGAGCGCCGGCCTGGACGCGGAGGCGGAAGCGGACCTGCAGCAGCGGCTGCGTGGGCTCCGGGAGGGCCGGACCACGCTGCTGATCTCACACCGGCTCGGCACGGTCCGGGACGCCGACCGCATCGTCGTGCTCCGCGACGGTGCGGTCGCCGAGCAGGGCAACCACGACGAGCTGATGGCGGCCCAGGGCGAGTACGCCCGGCTGTTCAACCTCCAAGCCGCCGGATACCAGCCGGTGGCGGGCTGAGAGAGGCGGTGGACGATGGCCTCGGCGATGTTTGCCGCATCGGTCGGCCTGGCGCTGGGCGCCCTGGTGATCTGGCTCCGACGCGGGTGGGTACTCGTCACCGTGGACGGCCGGTCCATGCTGCCGACGCTGGGACCGGGAGACCGGGTACTGGTCCGCCGCGTTCCGCCCGCCGCGTTGCGGATCGGTCAGATGGTCGTCGTCGAGGATCCGGTCGACGGCACCTGGGACACCCCGCCGCTTCCCGACGGTGCCGCACCTGGACGCGAGCGCCGATGGATCGTGAAACGCGCCGTCGCCGGCCCGGGGGACCCGGTGCCGGCCACGCTGCCGCCGGCGGCCGGTGACGCCCGGCCCCGGGTTCCGACCGGCCATTTCGTGGTGCTCGGCGACAACCCCCGTGAGAGCTGCGACTCGCGGGACTTCGGCTTCGTCCCCGGCGAACGGGTACTCGGGTCGGTACACCGGGTGCTCCGGGTCAGCCCGGCCACCGCCACTTCGCGACCATCGGATGGTCCTCGCCGCAGCGGCGGGTGTGGTCACGGCACTCCTGCCGGGCGTCGGCCATCGCCTGCCGCAGGTGGGCGGCCCGGACGGCCAGCCCGGGAACCCGGTCGACGACGTCCATGACCAGGTGGAACCGGTCGAGGTCGTTCATCATCACCATGTCGAACGGCGTGGTGGTGGTGCCCTCCTCCCGATAACCCCGGACGTGCAGGTTCGGATGGTTGGCCCGGCGGTAGGTGAGCCGGTGGATCAGCGACGGATAGCCGTGGTAGGCGAAGATCACTGGCCGGTCCCGGGTGAAGAGGGCGTCGAACTGTGGCTCGGCCAGCCCGTGCGGGTGCACGCTCTCGGGTTGCAGCCGCATCAGGTCGACGACGTTCACCACCCGCACCCGCAGCTCGGGCAGGTGGTGGCGGAGCAGGTCGACGGCGGCCAGGGTCTCCAGCGTCGGTACGTCGCCGGCACAACCGAGCACCACGTCCGGCTCGGCACCGGCGTCGTTGCTGGCCCAGTCCCAGATGCCCAGTCCGCGCCGGCAGTGCAGCTCCGCCTGCGCCATCGGCAGCCAGTTCGGGGCGGCCTGCTTGCCGGAGATCACCACGTTGACGAGGTGCCTGCTGCGCAGGCAGTGGTCCATGATGCAGAGCAGGGTGTTGGCGTCCGGTGGCAGGTAGACCCGGACGATCTCCGCCTTCTTGTTCGTGACGTGGTCGATGAAGCCCGGGTCCTGGTGCGAGAAGCCGTTGTGGTCCTGCCGCCAGACGTGGCTGGAGAGCAGGTAGTTGAGTGAGGCGACCGGGCGCCGCCACGGGATGTCCCGGGTGGTCTTCAGCCACTTGGCGTGCTGGTTGACCATCGAGTCGACGATGTGGGTGAACGCCTCGTAACTGGTGAAGACGCCGTGCCGGCCGGTCAGCAGGTAGCCCTCAAGCCAGCCCTGGCACAGGTGCTCGGAGAGCACCTCCAGCACCCGACCGCCGGGGGAGAGGTGCTCGTCGCCGGGGCCGGTCGCGCCCAGGAAGGCCCGGTCGGTGACCTCGAAGACCGGGGCCAGCCCGTTCGAGTCCACCTCGTCGGGGCCGAACAGCCGGAACCGGTCCCGGTTGGCGGCGAGAACGTCCCGGAGCCAGCCGCCGAGCACCCCGGTCGCCCCGGTCGACGGGCTGCCCGGCCGGTCCACCCCGACGGCGTGCCGCCGGAAGTCGGGCAGTACCAGGTCACGGAGTAGGCCGCCGCCGTTGGTGTGCGGGTTCGCGCTCATCCGCCGGTCGCCGCGCGGAGCCAGGGCGGCCAGCGCCGGTAGCGGCGCGCCGTCCGCGTCGAACAGCTCCTCCGGCCGGTACGACCGCAGCCAGCGCTCCAGCTGGGCCAGGTGGTCCGGATCGTCGCGTACCCCGGCCAGCGGGATCTGGTGGGACCGCCACGTTCCGGCGACCTGCTCGCCGTCCACCTCGGCCGGCCCGGTCCAGCCCTTCGGGGTACGCAGCACCAGCATCGGCCAGCGCGGCCGCTGCACCGGCCCACCCCGGCGGGCCCGCCGCTGGATCTCGGTGATCTCGTCAAGCGCCCGGTCCAGCCCGGCCGCCAGGTCCCGGTGCACCCGGGCCGGCTCCTCCCCGGCCACCACGTACGGCTGGTAGCCGTAGCCGCGCAGCATGCCGAGCAGGTCCTCCTCGGGCATCCGGGCCAGCACCGTCGGATTGGCGATCTTGTAGCCGTTGAGGTGCAGGATCGGCAGCACCGCCCCGTCCCGGGCCGGATCGACGAACATCGTGGAGAACCAGCTGGCGGCCAGTGGCCCGGTCTCCGCCTCGCCGTCGCCGACCACGCACGCGACAAGCAGGTCCGGGTTGTCGAACGCCGCACCGTAGGCGTGTGCGAGCGAGTACCCCAACTCGCCGCCCTCGTGGATCGAACCCGGCACCTCGGCCGCGACGTGGCTCGGCAGCCCGCCGGGAAAGGAGAACTGCCGGAACAGCCGGGCCATCCCGGCCTCGTCCCGGCCCACCGACGGGTACAACTCGGTGAAGGTCCCCTCCAGCCAGGTGTTCGCGATGATGGCCGGAGCACCGTGCCCGGGGCCGGTCACCAGCATCGCGGCCAGGTCGCGGGCCACGATCACCCGGTTCAGGTGTACGTAGACCAGGTTCAGCCCCGGATCCGTCCCCCAGTGGCCGAGCAGCCGAGGCTTGACGTGCTCCGGCCGCAGCGGCTCACGCAGCAGCGGGTTGGCCAGCAGATAGAGCTGCCCGACGCTGAGATAGTTGGCGGCCCGCCAGTACGCGTCGATCCGGCCCAGCTCCTCGTCGGCCAGTCGGGGCCGCGGCTCCGGTACGCTCACCGGCTCACGCCTGGACGTAGAGGCCGTGCGCGTTGCGTACCACGGCCACCGGGGAGGCCGAGTGGTAGAGCATCGCCTGGCTGACCGAGCCGAGCATGCCCCGCCACGGTTCGTCACCGCGCGCGCTGACCACCACCAGTTCGGCCCGGCGGGTCTCCTGGGCCAGCGCCGACTCCGGATCGCCGGTCCGGACCTGCTGGTCGACCCGGACCGAGGGGTACTTCCGCTGCCACGGCGCGACCGCCTCGGCGAGTTGCTCGACCACCTCGGGCGGCGGCCCGCCGTCCGTACCGTCCGGATCGCAGACCTGCACCACCATCAGATCGGTGCAGTGCCGCGCGGCGGTGTCGAAGGCGTAGTCGAGCGCGCTCAGCGAGCTGGCCGAGCCGTCCACGCCGACCAGTACCGGCCCGACCGACGGCAGTTGCTGCCGGGCGACCAGCACGGTGCAGCCGGCCCGCGCCGCGATCTGCACGGCGGTGGCCGCCGAGGACGCCGTCACGTCGGGATCGATCCCCAGCCCGCCGTCGCCGATCACCAGCAGCGCGGCGGAACCCGACTCGCGGAGCAGGGTGGTGATCACCGGTCCCTCGATGAGCGCGCAGGAGATGTCGAGTCCCGGCTGCGCCTGCGACGCCAGGGCGGCGGCCCGGGACAGCAGTTCCTCGGCGGGACGGCGCGGCTCCTCCGGCATCGGCTCCGACGGGTCCGCCACCCAGTTGAAGGTGTGCACGAGGCGCAGCGGGCGGGAGTGCAGGACCGCCTCCCGGGCCGCCAACCGGATCGCCGTCATGCTCGTCCGGGAGCCGTCGATCCCGACCACGACCAGCGCGTCCGGCGGGGCGGTCACCGTCGCCCCGCGATCACCTGGTCACCGGCCCGGCGTCGGTCACCTGCCGTGTCCCTCGCACCAGCCGAGAGTATCCGGGCCGGGCGGCGGCCGTCGCCGGATTCGGCCAGCACGGCCGTACCGGGAGGGTCGGTCAGGGCTCGACCCGCAGTACGGCGATCGTGGCGTTGTCCCGACCGCCCGCGACCAGGGTGTCGGCGAGTACGCCCCGGACCGTCTCGAGGAGGTTGCCGGCCGCGCCGAGCCGTCCGGAGAGCCGCTGGTAGTCGAGCTGTTCGGCGACCCCGTCCGTGCAGAGGCAGTAGACGTCGCCGGGGCGCAACGAGACGTTGAGCAGATCCGGTTCGGGCATCGCCGGATGGCCCACGTAGCGGGTGAGCTGGTAGCGGGCGGCCGCCGCCGCCGGCGAGTCCGCCGGATACCAGCCGTAGACGGCACCGAGCCAGGCCGCGGTGTGGTCCACGGTGAGCAGTTCGAGCAGCCCGTCCCGCAGCCGGTACGCCCGGGAGTCGCCGATCTGCACGATCCAGCCGGTGAGTTCGCCCGTCCCGCCCGTCCCGGCCGGCGCGCTGCCCGGTGCCGTCCCGGCCGGCGCGCTGCCCGGTGCCGGCCCGGCCGGCGCGCTGCCCGGTGCCGTTCGGGCGACCGGTGCGGTACGCCGCACCCGGAGCACCTGGTCGGCGGCGCCGGACCCGCCCGGGTAGGCCGCCTCGGGGAGCCCTTCGCCGGGTGCCGGAACCCGTCCGGCGTCGTCAGCCCCGCCGGCCGGCGGTACGACGACCAGGCCGGTGAAGGTACAGCCGGTCAGTTCGCCGAGTTCGGCACCGGCCGCCCGGACCCGGGACTGTGCCTGCGCCATCGCGGCCCGCAACTGGTCGGGACCGATCTGCGGCGCTGCCACGCGTACCCCGGCGACCATCGTCTCCATGGTGGTGCCACCGGCGGCCGTGCTGCCCCGGCCCTCGCCCATCCCGTCGGCCACCGCCACGAACGGCAGCACCGGATCGACGTGCAGTACGTCGAAGTTCGCCGAGTAGCGCTGGCCCACCCGGCTGCCTCCGGCGACACTGAGCCGGTGGGCGCCGACCGGGTAGCTGCGGCTCACGTCGCCCTCGGCGGGCATCCGGTCGGGACCCGTCACAGGGCTACGGTGCATGGCGGGGAGGTTAGCAGGATCGCCGACCGGCCCGGTGCGATATGCGAATCCCGGCCGACCCGTCGCCGGATCGCCGGGTGCCGGCTCGTCCCGGTCCCGTTGTGCCGCGCGGGCCGGACTCCGACTGCGACGATGGGACGGTGAACCTGCCGGAAGTGCTGCGCCGACACCGGCTGCTCGCCGTGGTGCGGGGCGACGACCCGGATGCGGCGCTGGCCAGCGTACTGGCACTGGCGGAGGCCGGAATCGCGCTGGTCGAGGTGTCGCTGACCTCCCGCGACGAGGCCGGGGTACTCGTCCGGGCCCGGGCGGCGTTGGGGCCGGACGCGCCGCTCGGCGCCGGTACGGTGCTCACCGAGGCCGACGTGGTGCAGGCGGAACAGGCGGGCGCCTCCTTCGTGGTGACGCCCGGACTGGTCCCGGCGGTCGCCGAGGCGGTCCGGCTCGGCCTGCCGGTCCTGGTCGGCGCGCTGACCCCGACCGAGGTCGTCGCGGCCAGCCTGGCCGGCGCGGCGGCGGTGAAACTCTTTCCCGCCTCGCTCGGCGGCCCGGCCTATCTGCGGGCGCTCCGGGAGCCGTTCCCGGACGTCCCGTTCGTGCCGTTCGGCGGGGTGGACGTCGAGTCCGCTCCGGAATACCTGGCGGCGGGTGCGCTGGCGGTCGGCGCCTCCGAGGCGCTGCTCGGCACCGCGCCCCAGGGCGGTGACCTGGCCGCGCTGCGGCTGCGGGCCACCGCCTTCCGCGCCGCCGTCTCCTGAACCGGTCCGCCCGGCCCGACTTGTCGGTGCGTGCGTTCAGGTCGCGACGGCCGGCTTGCGGGCCAGGACGAGCCAGTAGCCCGGGCTGCCGTCCCGATGGCTGCCCAGGTCGGTCAGCGGTTCGGTCGTCGCGGCGAAGCCGGCCGCCGTCAGGTCGGCACGGAGGGCGGGCAGCGGGGTGATGCGGTAGTACATGACGAAGGGTGGGCGCCACACGGCGTTGCGGACCCGCATCACCAGGTCGAATCCGAGCGTGGCCCAGTGCCAGGCCGAGGTGGCGGGTGGCGGCGTGCCGATCGCGAAGGCGAAGAGCCCGCCGGGCCGCAGGGCCCGGTACACCCCCTCGAAGAATGCCGGCCGTTCGTCGGGCAGGAAGTGCCCGAACGCCCCGAAGCTGACCGCGAGGTCGAAGGCGTCGACGAAGGGCAGGGCGCGGGCGTCGGCGCGTACCCAGGTGGCGTCCGGGTGTGCGCTGCGGGCCTGCGCAAGCATGCCGGCGCTGAAGTCGACGCCGGTGGTCCGTCCTCGGCACAGGGGACCGAGCACCCGCATGCCCGCGCCGGTGCCGCAGCACACGTCCAGCCCGTCGTCGAACGGTCCGAGTTCGGCCAGCGCCCGGGTGGTCGCCCCGAGGATCCGTTCCGGGGTGCGGAAGGGCGTGTGGTCGAACTTGGGAGCCAGCAGGTCGTAACCGCGCTCCACCGAGGAGAGCGCCTGGACGCAGAGTTCACGCAGGGAGGGGCCTTGGGGCGAGAACACCGGCCGAGGGTACCTGCCGGACGGCCGCCCCGCCGGACGGCGGGGCGGCCACCTGCTCCGGAACCACCGGGGTGCGGCTCAGCCCTGGCCGCCGCGACCGGTCTGCTCCCGCAGCTCGTCGATGAGCTGCGACGCCTCCGCCTTGGTCAGGTCGTCCGGTACGTCCCGACCGGCCTCCCGGGCGAGGGTGCCCAGGTACGACTCCTGCGGTCCGGTCGGCGGCTCGTCGCCGGTCACCCACTGCTCGGGGTCCTTCTCCGGGTTGCGTTCGGCCACGATGCTCATCTCCTCTTTCTCGAACGCGTGTCCTATACCCCGCGGGTTCGGCGCCGAACCCCGGCCGTCCAGCCCGGCAGCGAGCGTGGGTCGACCGACCGGGTCCTCGTTCAGGAACCGGGATATTCGGCGTGCACGTCGCCGTCGAACAACCGCCAGTAGAACTCGTTCATCCTGGCCGCTGCCGGAGCGTGCCGGGCGAGGATCCCCGCTGCCACCGTGGGTACGTCGGCCGGGATGTCACCGCCGGCACACCGACGCACGTACTCGTTGCGGGCGACAGGGCCGCCGCTGACCGGAGTCGGCACCCCGCCGACAGTGGTGACGAGCCAGTTCACCAGTACCATCGCGGCGTATCCGGCATCGTGGCCGGCGTGCCGGGCGACGAAGCCGCGTTCGGGCTCGGAGAGATCGAACCGGGGTGAGGTGGCCAGGCCGAAGTCGACGAGGTGGATCCGATCACCGTCCGACCGCATGTTGCCGAGATGCCCGTCCATGTGCAGCAGTTCGTGGTCGCGTAGGAAGGCCACTGTCTCCGAAATCTGCCGCTCGGCGGTCTCGATTCTGCCGACCGGGTCCTCGTTCAGCCACTCGGGCAGTGCAAAGCCAACGTGTTCGAGAAAGAGCACGAGACTGTGGGTCGCGGCGGCCAGTTCGGCGAGCCGGGTACCCGCAGCCGGAGCGCCACCGACCCGGGCGAGCACCGCATCGACGTCGAGGTGCTCGGCGGCTGTCGGCGGTCGGCCGGGTAGCACCCGCCAGTGGTGGAGCAGCGGGAAGGATTCCGTCTCGCCGGCCAGGACCGCCTCGCTGACGACGAGGTTGGCGGCCAACTCGCGCCAGACGTTGAAGGTGGGTCCGCCGATGCCGTACTGGCAGTAGGTCGGCAGGTCGAAGAGGTTCGCCGTGCTGTGCGGGCTGGCCAGTTCCCGGTCGCTGATCGGAATCCGTTTGGCGAACACCGGCACGCCCTCGACGTCGAGCCTGACGCAGCCGCCGCCCACGCCCACGGCGACGGTGGGCGCGCCGGCCAGCATCGCCGCCAGCTCGGCGTCGTCGCGGGCGGTGAGCCAGGTCGAGACCTGGTGGTGGCGGGAGTGGCGGGTGGCCGGCATCGTGCCGATGGTGCCAGACGCCGCGCCCTGGCGGGTGGCGGAGGCGGGTTGACCCTGACCCAGGGTCAACCTTCGAGCATGGTGGCATGACCGACGGAACAAGTGCTGCGGAGCTGGCCGGATCGCGCAGGTCGCACGGCGGGCACGGCGACGGCAGGGAGCGGGCCGCAAGAGGCGACCGGGCGGTACGGCAGTTCACGATCCGGCACGCCGGCGTCACGATCCCGGTCTCCCGGGGCGGTCGGGGACGACCGCTGGTTCTGTGCCCCGGGTTGAACTCGACCCAGGCAGACCTGCGCGAGCTGACCGGGTTGCTGCGGCACGACCACGACGTGCTGACCTTCGACCTGCGCGGCCACGGCCACACCTCCGCCGCCGACCGGTACTCCTTCGAGGCTTTCCTCGGTGATCTCGTTGCCGTGATGGCGGAGCTGGACCGCCTCGACCTGCCCTCGACGCCCGTGCTTGTGGGCTATTCACTGGGTGCGGACCTGGCCGTGCACTACGCCTCCGAGCATCCTGGCACCGTCGCCGAGCTTGTTCTCGTCGACGGGGCGAACCCGGTGCCCGAACCGTTCGTCACCGAGGCGGACGCGGCGGACTTTCTCGCGATGTGGGAGGAGCTGGCCGCGCAGCAGGGGTCCGGGCGGGACGCCGCCCGTCGGGTGTTGCTCACCGCCCAGGAGATTTTCGACCTCAACGTCGAGGTCGACGTGGTCCGGTCCGGAATCCTGGACCGGTACCGGACGATCGACCGGCCGATCAGCATGATCATGTCGACCTCGATGGCCGGCGACGGCGGCGAGGGACCGGCGCCGCGTCTCAACCAGAACTGGCGTGCCGGAGTCGAGCGGCTCGTCCGCGAGCAGCCGCACGTCGCCACGTTCTGGCTCGAGGCCGACCACCGGCTCGCCTTCACCCACGCCCCGGAGATCGCCCAGATCATCCGCGGGACCCGAGGTGTAGCCGGCCGAGCCGGCTTCTTGCCCGGCGCGTAGCAGACTGACGTGATGTTGACCATTGGTGAACTGGCGTTCTATGCCGGCGTGACGGTGCGCGCGGTTCGGCACTATCACGCCAGGGGCCTGCTGCCGGAGCCGGAGCGGGACCACTCCGGCTACCGCAGGTACGACGCCACCGCCATGGTCGAGCTGATCAAAATCCGGACCCTCGCCGAGGCGGGGGTTCCGCTCACCCGGGTACGGGAGCTGCTCCAGGCCGGCGAGGAGGAGTTCCGGGCGGCTGTCGCCGAGATCGACAAGCGGTTACGGGCGGAGATCCGGCAGCGGCAGCGGCGCCGGGAGCGGATCGCCCGGCTCACCTCCGGGGAGAACCTGGTACTTCCGCCGATGGTGGTCGACTATCTCGACCGGTTGCGGGCGCTCGGGGTCGACGAGCGGATCGTTCAGGTTGAGCGCGACGGCTGGATCCCGCTGGCCGCGCGCTCACCCGAGCGGGTCCCGGAGTGGATGGCACGCAAGCGTGAGCAGCTCGCCGACCCGCGGCTCGTCGACTTCTATCTCACCCTCGGTCGGGCACTCGACCGTGCCGAGGACGACCCGCGGCTGGTCGAGTTGGCCGACGAACTGGCTGCCTACCTCACCCGGATGGCCGACGAGCTGGGCGAGGACTACGTCGACGACACGGGCATCGAGCCACCGCTGGTCAAACTGATGGACGCGCTGGTGTTCGACAGCGTGCCGCCGGCCCGTCGGCTGATCGAGTTGCTCAGGCAGCGAGGCTGGACCGGCTGGACCGAACTCAAACGGGTGGACGCCGCGCCACTCGACAATCGCCGCACCACTCGATCCCCGGTGCTCTCGCCGGATGATGTCAACTTGGGTTGACAGTTGGGCCATGTCAACCTATGTTGACAGCATGAGTCAGGCAACGGATCTGGCGGCGGCGGCCGGCAGCACCGACCCACGGGTCGGGCTGCGTGCGGTGGTGGCCCTGCGCCGGCTGTTGGAGCGCCTGGAGATCGTCCAGGTCGACAACGCCCGGCGGCAGGGCTGGTCCTGGCAGGAAATCGCCGACGCGCTGGAAGTCAGCAGGCAGGGAGTACACAAGAAGCACGCCGGCCGGGCGTCGGCGCGTACCCAGGGAGGGGCATGATGTTCGAGCGGTTCACGGTGCAGGCCCGGGACGTGGTCCGGGGGGCCGTGCTGGCGCGGGAGCGGCTGGGGCACCGCAACGTCGGCACCGAGCACCTGCTGCTCGCCCTCCTCGACGAGCAGCGCAGTTCGGTCGCCGGGCTGCTGCACCGGGCCGGCCTGGACGCCGCACGGGTGACCGAGGCGATCGACCGGAGGATCGACCGGGACACCGAGGAGTTCGGCGAGCGCGACGCCGAGGCGCTGCGCGCGATCGGCATCGACCTGGCGGCGGTCCGGGCCAGGCTGGAGGAGTCGTTCGGCGAGGGAGCCCTGGAGGCACCGTCGCCCCCGTCGGCCCGACGCAGGCTCTTCGGCGGCTGGGAGTTCTCCGGCCGGTTCTCGCCCCGGGCCAGAAAGGTGCTTGAGCTGGCCCTGCGCGAGGCGATCCAGCTCCGGCACCGGGAGATCGGTGCCGAGCACATCCTGCTCGGGCTGCTCCGGGAGGGGAACGGCCTGGCCGCGCTGCTGCTCGCCGAGGCCGGCCTCGACCCGGCCGAGCTTCGCCGCCGCACCCTCGACACCTTCCGCGAGGCCGCCTGACCGGCGCCGGCCGGCCGGGCTGACCGCCGAAACCTGCCCGGCGTGCGGAAAACCTCACGCCGGTCCGGGTCGCTCCGGGCGGCAAGCTGCTGCACACTGGCGGCCGTGAAGGCGGACGAGCAGAGCACGGACGACGCGCCGGCCGGCGTGCCGGCCGATTCCCGGACGGCGGGTTCCCGGTCCGGCGGTCCGGCCGGCCCCCGGTCGGCGGTGGTGGTCAACCCGGCGAAACAGGACGACCTCGACGGGCTGCGCCGGACCGTCACCGAGACACTGGCCGCCGCCGGCTGGCCGGAACCGGACTGGTACACCACCACGGTCGACGACCCCGGTCAGGGGCAGGCCAGGCAGGCGATCGAGGCCGGCGCCGAGGTGGTCTTCGTCTGCGGCGGCGACGGCACGGTGATGTCCTGTGTCGGTGCCCTGGTCGGCACCGAGGCGGCGATGGCGATCCTGCCGTCGGGCACCGGCAACCTGCTCGCCGCCAACCTCGGAATCTCCAACGACCTGGCCGCCGGCCTGGAGGTGGCGATCGAGCAGGGCCGGCGGCGGATCGACGTCGGCTCCTGCGGCGACCAGTACTTCACGGTGATGGCCGGGATGGGCTTCGACGCCAAGATGCTCGAAGCCACCTCCGAGACCACCAAGGCCCGGGTCGGCTGGCCCGCGTACGTGATGGGAGCGCTGCGGCACCTGCGGGACCGGCCGATGCGGGTGTCGATCCGGATCGACGACCAGCCGCCCCGGCGCCGCCGGGCCCGGACGGTTCTGGTCGCCAACGTCGGGCGGCTGCAGGGCGGGGTACGCCTGCTCGCCGACGCCGAGCCGGACGACGGCTACCTGGACGTGGCGGTGCTGACCCCCCGGACCCTCAACCACTGGCTCTCGCTCGGCTGGGCGGTGCTGCGGCGACGCCACCGGGTGCCCAGGATGGAGGTGCTGCGGGGCCGCCGGGTCACCATCACCAGCAACCGCGCCCAGCCGCGCGAACTCGACGGGGACGTCATCCCCGCCGGCCGCTCCCTGAAGGTGTCGGTACGCCCCGACGCGCTCTGGCTCTGCGTGCCGAGGCCGGAGAGCGAGCCGGACCTGTCCAAGGACGCCGACGCGGTCGCCGAGCGGGGTGAGCGGCGGGTGGAGGAGGCGCGGTGAGCAGCACCCGGCTGGTACCCGAGACCCGGTGCATGCCGGACGACGAGCTCTCCGCCGACGACGCCTGGCACACCCTGCGCCGGCACGGCGGCTGGCACCTGGTCCGGGACGCCTTCATCCGGTTCCGGTACGGCGACGCGTTCAGCCACGCCCGCGCCCTGGCCCTGCAACTCTGTCTCGCCGTGGTGCCGTTCATGATCGCGCTGGCCGGTCTGATCAGTAACCTGGGTGCGGACGAGGGCGGCCTGGTCGTCGCCGACACCGTGATCGCGCTGACGCCGGGCGCCAGCGACCAGATGGTCAAGGAGTTGCTTGTCGACACGGAGCAGACCGAGGACGCCGGCGAGCTTGCCCTGGCCCTCGGCCTGCTCACCGGCCTGTTCGCGCTGACCACCACGATGGCCCAGGTGGAGCGCGGGGCGAACCGGATCTACGGGGTGGAGCGGGACCGGCCGGCACTGTGGAAGTACCTCCGGTCCGCCGTCCTGGCGCTCACCGCCGGGGCGCCCGCACTGGCCGGCTTCTTCATCCTGGTCGGCGGCGGCGAGATGGGCCGCTCGATGGAACGGCACTACGACTGGTGGGGGCCGTCGGTCGGCCTCACCTGGGCCGTACTGCGCTGGCCGTTGAGCCTCGGGCTGACCGTCTTCGCGGTGGCGGTGCTGTTCCGGCACGCGCCCCGCCGCCGGCAGCCGGGTCTGTCCTGGCTGCTCTTCGGCGCCGGGTTCAGCATCGCGCTGTGGTGGCTGGCCAGTGTGCTGCTTGCCGGGTACGTGTCCTACAGCGACGCCTTCGGCGCCACCTACGGTGCGCTGACCGGGATGATGGCGCTGCTGCTCTGGGCCAACCTGACCGGGATCGCGCTCTTCGGCGGGTTGGCCTTCGCCGCCCAGCTGGAGGCACTGCGCATCGGCGACCACGAGCCGGCCGAACCGGATCGCTGGGAGCCCGACCGGACCGACCCCGGGCAACTGAACATCATGGACATCGATCCGGCGGTGACCTTCGGTCCGGGCGTACCCGGCCCGCGCATCGCCGAGGACCGGGCCGGCGCGGGGCCGGACGGTGCCGGGCCGGCCGCCGCCGACACTCCGGCCGCCGCCGCCGACACTCCGGCCGCCAACGTCGTCGGCTCGGGCGGGGAGCCGCGCGAGCGCTGACGGGTGTACGCCGGCCGCGTGCCGGGTACCGGCAGGCCAGGATCGAGAAGGGAGCCTGGCGTGGCCACCGTGAGCGAAGTGTTGCGGCGACCTCTCGGGCATTTTGCCGAACGGAGCCTGGCCGGATGGGCGCTGGTCGCCGGTACCGGAGCCGGGTTCGGAATCCTCCTGTTGCTGGTGAGGGTGCACTGGAGCCCGCTGCACCGGGCCGACCACGAGACGGCGGCCTGGTTCAACGAGCTGGTCTCGGCCAACGGCGGCCTGGTCACCGTGCTGGAGGCGATCTCCTCGCTGGGTGGGCGGCCGATCATGATCTGGCTGGTCACCATCGCGGTGCTGGGCCTGCTGATCCGTCGGCAGGGCCGGCTGGCCGTATATCTGATCGTCACCGGTCTCGGCGCCCTGGTGCTCGACCCGTCGATGAAGGAACTGGTGGGCCGGCTCCGGCCGGTGGTCGACATCCCGGTCGCCTCGGCGCCGGGCAACAGCTTCCCCAGCGGGCACGCCCTCGGGTCGATGGTCGCCTACGGTGCCCTGCTGCTGGTCTTCCTGCCGGCGATGCGGCCCCGGTGGCGCAAGCTGGCGATCGGCCTGGTGATCGCCCTGGTGTTGGCGGTCGGGGTTACCCGGGTCGCGCTCGGCGTGCACTACCTGACCGACGTACTCGCCGGCTGGCTGCTCGGCATCGCCTGGCTCGGCGTCACCGCGTACGCCTTCCGGCTGTGGCGGCGCGAGCGGGGCCGCCCGGTCCGGCCGCTCGGCGAGGGGCTGGAGCCGGAGGCGGGTCGGGAGATCACCCCGGCGCCGGCCGAGGACCACGTGCTGAACCATCCCCGGGCGGCCGTCGCGGAGGTGCTCACCGGCTGGGTACTCGTCTTCGGCGCGCTCTACGGCTTCGGCATGCTGGTCAGTTACCGCCTCGGCGGGACCTTCGTCGAGACCCTCGACCGGGAGGTGCCGGCCTGGTTCGCCGCGCACCGGACCGAGACGCTCAACCACCTCAGCTACCTGGCCAGCAAGGCCGGTGACACGCACGCCATCCTGCTCGTCTCGCTGGTCTTCTGCCCGCTGGTGCTGGCCTGGTGGCGGCGCTGGCGTCCGGTGCTCTTCCTCGCGCTGACGATGTTCGGCGAACTGACCCTCTTCCTCGCCACGGCCCGCGCGGTGGACCGGCCCCGCCCGCCGGTCGAGCACCTGGACGGCCAGTTGCCGACCGCGTCCTTCCCGTCCGGGCACATCGCGGCCACGATGTGCCTGTGGGTGGCGATCGCCCTGCTGGTGATGCCGCGTACCGACCGCTGGTGGCGCTGGCTGACCGTACTGGCCGCGGTCGTCATGCCGCTGCTGGTGGCCACCTCCCGGATGTACCGGGGGATGCACCACCCGAGCGACTTCGCCGGAGCGATGCTGCTCACCACGCTCTGGATCGGCCTACTCTGGCTCGTGGTACGCCCCAACGAGGATCTCTCCGACGGTGGCCCGGCGGAACGGGGCGCTGCCGGGCGGGACGAGCGGCGCCGGGACGGTGGCGACGCGGATCCGGGGGTGCCGGACAACACGGACGGCGGTGCGCGGACGGCGGAGCGGGAAAAGGTGCCCAGCTCGCCGGCCGGGCTGTCGAGTCTCGACGACGAACTGGCCCGAGCGGCACGCCCGGACTGACGACCAGACGCACGTCCGCCGGGGGGTGGCCGAGACCAGACACACCCCCACCGGCGGATGAGCTTCACGTGGACCGGACGGGGTGGGTGCCGGGTGCGGGCGATGACGTACAACATCAAGAACGGCGGGCTGGACGGCGGCGACCCGAGCCGGCTGGACCGGGTACTCCAGGTGGTCGCCGACCAGCGGCCGGACGTGCTGGCGTTGCAGGAACTTCGCGGACTGCGCCGGGACAGCCGGCGGCTCGACGCGGTCGCCGGGCGGCTGGGGATGCGGGCGTACCTGACCGGCGGCTGGTTCGGGCAGCCGGTGGCCGTACTCGTCCGCCCGCCGGTCGAGCCGCTCCGGGTCGCACCGGTGCGCCGCCCGTTCCACCACGGGGCACAGCGGATCGTGCTGGCCACCGAACGGGGGCCGCTGACCGTGCTGGGCACGCACCTGCACCCGTACTCCGGGCGGCGCCGGCTGCGCGAGGCCGGCTGGCTGGTCGGCGCGGCCGGCGGAACCCGGCGCGGCCATCGGGGAATGCGGGACGGCGGTCGGCCGGACCGCGGGTCGCTGCCGGAGCGGTTGGTCCTGCTGATGGGCGACCTGAACACGCTCGACCCGGACGGCCGGCACGCCGAGCGGATCAGCCGGCTGCCACCGGAGTACCGGGGGCGGCACCTGATGCCGGACGGGGTGACCGTGGACACCAGGGCGGTCGCCGCGCTCTACCGGGCGGGTTTCGTGGACCTCTTCTCGGCGGCGAGCCCCGACCTGGAGCCGCCGGCCGGCGACCGTGCTGCCGGGCCGGCGGGCGGCGCCGGGCCGGCGGGGCGGGTGGAGCCGCCGGACACCGTGCCGACCAGCGCCGGTGGCGGGGTCGAGTTCACCGGGATGCGACTCGACTATCTGCTCGGCACGCCGCCGCTCGCCCGGTTGGCCCGGCCGCCCCGGGTGGTGACCGGCGGAGCGGCCGAGTCCGCCTCCGACCACTACCCGCTGGTCGTCGACCTCGACCTGTGACTGGGCCGACCGGGCGGAACGGCGGAACGGTTCAGGTGCCGAGTCCGACGTCGCGGGCGAGCAGCGCCGCCTGGACCCGGTCGGCGACACCGAGCTTCGCGAAGATGGCGGAGAGCTGGTTGCGTACCGTCTTCTCGCTGAGCCCGAAGTGTCGCGCGATCTTGGCGTTGGTGTCTCCGAAGGCGAGCCGGCCGAGAATGTCCCGCTCCCTGGCAGTGAGCTGGTTGAACGGGGCGGGCAGCTCGGCCGGCCCCCGGTGCATCGCGGTGAGTACCGACGGCCCGATGCCCGGACCCAGCACCACCCCGCCCTGGGCGACGGTGCGCAGCGCGTCGATGACGGCGTCCGGATCCGTGTCCTTGAGCACGTAGCCCCGGGCGCCGGCCCGCAGCGCCCGAGCCACGATCTCCTCGTCGTTGGCCATGGTCAGCATCAGTACCTTGGTCTCCGGGCGGGACTGGATGATCCGCGCGGTGGCGTCGACACCGTCACCGTCCGGCAGCGTCACGTCCATCGCGATCACCTCGATCCGCTCGCCGACGGCCGTGCTGATCGCCTCGGCGGTGGTCGCCGCCTCGAAGACCTCGCTGACCCACGACTCGCCTTCGAGCATGGTGCGCAGCCCTCGGCGCACCACCGGGTGGTCGTCGACGATGAGGATCCGTCCACCGTGCACCATGCTCGTCGCCGCCTCTGCCCGCACGCCGCGTCCTGTGCGCAGTCGGCGGCCGGCGAAATGGCACCGCGGAGCCGGACTGCGCATCGCGGGTTCAGCGTAGCGGGCTAGCCGATCCGCCCCGCGTCGCTGTCCGGAGTCTGGCTGACGCCGGTCGGTGGGGCGGTGGTGGCGGGCTGGGCCGCCGCGCCGCGCGGCTGCGGCAACTCCGCCTCCGGGTCGGGGTCGAGCGCCCGATGGGCCACCCCCCAGCACCCGTCCGGACCGCCCGACTCCGGACCCGTACCGGTCTCGCTGCCCGTACGGACACCGTCGGCGTCATCCGCGGCGGGTGTGTCGGTGGCCGCCCGGTCGGAACTGAGGTGACCGTCCCGGGACGGCGTGCCGGTCGCCTGGTCCGGGACGGTCGGCTGGAACGGCAGACGCACCCGGATCGACGTACCGTGTGGACTCGCCGGCGTGATGTCGAACTCGCCGCCGAGTTCGGTGGCCCGTTCCCGCATCGAGTCGAGGCCGACCCCGCCGGGCCGGCGTGGCCCGAGCCCGACCCCGTCGTCCACGATCTCCACGGTCAGCGCCCGGTCCCGCTGCACGTTCACCCGGCAGGTGGTGGCCTGGGAGTGCCGGGTCACGTTGTTCAGCGCCTCCGCGACGATCCGGTACGCCGCCACCTCGATCGCGGCCGGCAGCCCCTGGAGATTGCCGTCGACGTGCAACCGGACCGAGAGGGTCGGACTGTCGAACCGGGTGCACTCGTTGCGCAGCGCGGCGGCCAGTCCCCGGTCCAGCGCGGGCGGCCGGAGTTGGTCGACGAGCTGGCGTACCTCGGCGGTGCAGGTCTGCAGGTCCGCGCTGAGCGCGTCCAGGATCCGGCCGGTGCGCGGCTGCCCGGCGACCAGCTTGTGCGCCGCCCGGACCTGCATGGCCATCCCGGCCAGGGTCGGGCCGAGACCGTCGTGCAGGTCGCGGCGCAGCCGGCGACGCTCCTCCTCCCGGGCGGTGATCAGCCGTTCCCGGGAGTCCTGGAGGTCGTGGATGAGCCGGACGCTGTCGGCGGCCACCGCCGCCTGCGTCGCCAGGTCGCCCAGCAGGCGCCGCTCGACCGGGGTGAACCGGCTCGCCGCGCTCCGGTTCGCCACCAGCAGCCGACCGACCCGCTCCCCCCGGGTGACCATGTCGAACGCCTCTACCGGCGTGTTCGCGCTGCCGTGCGCGGCGAGGACCCGGGGCCCCTCCCGCCCCTCGACCTCGACCGCGACGTGCGGCACCCGCAGCGACCGCGCGATCGTGTCGGTGAGCTGCGGCAGCACCGCGCCCGGCTCGACGGTACGGCCGAGCAGGTCGCCGAGCCGCGCCATCACCTGGTACGGGTCGTCCCGGTCGCCGTAGAGCAGCCGGTTGACCCCCCGCTGCACCCGGCCGCGGGCCGGCTCGAAGGCGACCGCGATCAGGCCGGTCGCCACCAGCGAGGCGTTCGAGGTGCTGCCCGCCATCAGCAGGTCCCGCAGCAGCGTGATCAGTCCGACGAAGGCGGCGACCACCAGCAGGCTCATCACCAGCCAGACGATGGTCCGGTTGATCACCTGGTCGAGCCCGTACAGCCGGTAGCGCAGCACCGCGACGGCCATTCCGACCGGGAGCGCGACGACCATGATCACCCAAGATCCGGGCAGGTCGATGGCCTCCAGCACGAGGCCGAGCAACAGCAGGATCGCGCTACCCAGCAGGCAGGCCAACTGCGCCCGGGTCTCACCGTCGGCCCGCCGCCAGCGCAGCACCAGCGAGAAGAGGGTCGCCACCAGCCCGAGCAGGGTGATTCCGATGCTGATGAGCCCGACCAGGACGAGCGTGCGTGCCCGCTGGGTAGGAGCCGCTTCCGCGACACTGACCAAACTCTGTGGATCGTCCAGCGCAGCTACCGCGTAGGCCAGCGAGGCGACGGCGATGGCGACGGCCATCAGCACGGCGACGGGCCGCCACCGCCGGGACGGCAACCGGCCGTCGGGGAAGACCAACAGGGCAAGGAAGATCAGTCCGTACGGCGGCCACCAGGCCCACTGGCTGAGCCAGGCGGCGGGCAACCAGTTTCCCCAACTCTCCGCGAGCGCAGCCATGCTCGCCGCCCCCCCGGCGGCGAGCATAAGCCGGCCCACGAGATGCCCGGGTACGCCTACCAGAGTCAACGCGCCCATGGCGGTGAATGCCACCGCGATCACCGCGGTTTCGCCGGTCAGTACGAGCGTGGTGCCGCCAGCGTTGATCACCTGCCCGGTCACCGCGAGCGCGACGACTACGGCTGCCCCGACCAGCGCGGCGACCCGACGTGCGGGCCACCGCCTGGTGTCCTTCGTGGACGTCACCCCTATGACCCCTGTCTGATCAGGTACTTCAGTGTGTCCAACCGGCGGCGTGCAGCGAGTTGTGGAACCACCCGCCCTGCGTCATCAGCCTGACGCCGCCGGACGGCGAGTCGCCGCCCGGGAAGTGCGCCGCGTCCTCGGCCAGCGTGCCGCCGCCGATCTGCGGCAGGGCGGCGATCGCCTCGTCGACGGTCAGCCCGGAGTCCGCGACGAGCTCGGGATTCCGGCGGATGTAGTCCCCGACATGCTGGACGACGGCCTGGAGCCGGCCCTGGATCAGCTCCGGGTCGGGATCCTCGAGCGTCGGAACCAGCCCTTCCAACGCCCACTCGTGGTTGAACACCGGCGCCAGTCGGCGGCCCGCCTTGTCGAAGAACTCCAGGCCGCCCTGGGCCTTGGCGCCGATGTCCTTCTCACTCAGTAACTCGGCGACGCTGCCGTAGGCGTGCGCGAAGCTGTTGTCGCTGGCGAGAACGATCGGTTCGATCTCCGTAGGGTGAACCGGGCGAATCGGCTTAGCGGTCATGACACTCCCCTCGTAATCCAATCTCGACGGTCTTCGCGCTGGTGGGCGACGTTTCCCTCCGCAGCCTAGGCCCGCTGTTCAACGGGGCGGATCGGTCCGTCGGCTCAGCATCATGGCCCGTCGGGCGTCCCGTGGGCCCGGGACCGGTGTCCCAGTCCACTCGGGAAAATCTGGTCTGTCTCCGTACGGTCCGGTAACCGACCCGATCTTCGACGGCTACCCGACCGGAGCGCGGCGGTTCCCGGCCGGAAGTGGCGGCGGCCGCCGGCCGGAGGTACTCGATATCGGGTCGATGCCCGGACGATGCGCCGGACCGGCACTCTCGTCGGCGGTGCCAGTCGCCACTCACCACGGCCGGCGCTTCGTCAACCGCTACCTGGGGAGACCTATGACGTCCGAGTCGTCGGCCGCCGCGAGCCGGGATCCCGGCCTCGCCGTGCCGCTGCGCGGACGGACCCGGCCTCCGGCCGGTCGCGGGCCGTCGTCCGGTCACCTGCCGCAGCCCGGTCACCCGTCCTGGCTCGGCCGGACGACGTCATCCGGCCGCCCCGCGTGGTCCGGCCATCCCTCGTCGTCCGGGCACCCGGCACGGTCCGGGCAGGCGGTGCCGGTCGGGCAGCGGGAGCCGGCCGACCTGGTGGCCGAACTGCTCGACCTGATCAGCCTGACCGGCTGGACGGTCCAGCACCGGGCCGGTCGGACCGTTGTCGCTCCGCCGTTGGCGGTTGCCCGGATGCAGGGTTGGAAGCTGCACGTCTCGGCGACGCCGTCGAACGCTCCGGAGGTGCTCGCCGCGTGCGTACCCGTGCTTGTCGAGTCGGGTACCGCGTTCGCCTTCGTCGCGACCGCCGCCGGGCTGGCCGAACTCAACGGCCCCCGGGCGCCACGGGCCGGGGCCGGAAAGTTCCTCACCGTCTATCCGGCAGGCGACGAGCTCTTCCGGGAACTGGCGGGACGGCTCGACGAGGTGACGGCCGGCCAGGGGGGCCCGGCGATCCTCTCCGACCGGGCGTACCGGTCCGGCGGGGTGGTGCACTACCGGTACGGCGCCTTCGGCGAGTTCGGCGTGCGGGACAACGACGGCCGGTACCGGCGCTGTCTGGTCGACCCGGACGGCAACCTTGTCGAGGACCGCTGCGAGCCGGTCTTCCGGCCACCCGCCTGGGTCGAGTTGCCGTTCGGCCCGGTACCGGAGCGGTCGGCCGCACCGGCATCAGGGGCGCCGGCGTGGCCGACCGGTCCGACGGCGTCGAACTGGTCGATCGCGTCGATGCAGGTCTTGGGGACGTCCGCCGCCGACCCGGATACCGGTGCGGCGGGGACGGCCGGGTCCGTGGGGGGCGGACCGGGGGGCCCGGCCGGGCCCGGGGTACCTGTTCGGTCGGGGGGTTCGACCGAGCAGGAGGGTCCGGCCGGGTCGGGGGGCCCGGCACGGCCGGGGGAGCGCGTGCGGCCCGGGGGAGTCGCGCGGTCGGGGGTGGACGTGCGGCCCGGGGGAGTCGCGCGGTCGGGGGTGGACGTGCGGCTCGGGGGAGTCGCGCGGTCGGGGGGACCGGCCGGGTCGGGGGGCCCGGTCGGGCCTGCGGGGGCGGCCGGGTCAACGGGGGCGGCCGGGTCGACAGGGACGTGGGAGCCTGTCGGCCCGGCCGGACCGGCCGAGGTACTGATCGGCGGCAGGTACGCGGTCACCGGCGCGATCCGGCAGGCGAACAAGGGCGGTGTCTACCGTGGCCGGGACCTGCGTACCGGGGTGGACGTCCTGATCAAGGAGGCCCGGCCGTACGTCGGGGCGGACGCGTCCGACCGGGACGTCCGGGACCTGCTCGGGCACGAGGCGCGGGTTCTGCGGCACCTGCTCCCGCTCGGTGTGACGCCTCGGCCTCTCCGCGAGTTCGTGCAGGGCGACCATCGGTTCCTGGTCGAGGAACTGCTCGCCGGGCAGCCGTTGTCGGCCGATCCGTCGGACCCGTCGACGGCCGGTGCAGCCCTTCCGGGGGCCGGGGCGGGCCGGTTCGGCTGGAACCACCTGCTCGACCGGTTGGCCCGGCTGGTCGGGTCGGTGCACGCGGTCGGCGTCGTGCTGCGGGACCTGGCACCGGAGAACGTACTGCTGTTGCCGGACGGGGAACTCCGGCTGGTGGACCTGGAACTGGCCGCGTTGCGTACCGGCGGGCGGGACGACTGGTCGTACCTCGACCTGCGGCACTTCGGCGAGGCCGGGTTCGTGGCGCCGGAGCAGTGGCACGGCGCCACGCCGGACCCGGCGGCAGATCTGTTCAGCCTCGGCGTGCTGGCGCTGTGGCTCGCCGGTCGGGTCTGGCCGGCGGACGCGGTCACGGTGTTCGCCGGCTCACCTGCCGGGCCCGGCGAGCCGCCGGTACGGTCCCCCGAGGAGATGGTGGCGGCGCTGCTGGAGCCTTCTTTCGGCGGACCACCGGTTCCGGCGCTGTTGCGCCGGATCGTCAGCGGGCTGGTCCGGGTCGAGCCCGCCGACCGGATCGGGCTGGACGAGGTGGTCGCGCTCTGCGCCGAGGCCGCCGACGGCCCGGCCCCGGGCCGACCGGCGACGACCGCCAAGCGCGCCGCCGTCCCGCACCCCGATCCGGACGTCGGCCCGCAGGTCGGGGCCGGGCGGGAGAAGCAGGCCGGCTCGGACGACTGCGCGCACGCTGGCTCGGACGACTGCGCGTACGCTGGCTCGGACGACTGCGCGCACGCTGCTGCGGGCGACTGTCCGTGCGCTGGTCCGGACGGGCGTGCGGGGCTGACGGTGAGGCCGCTGGAGGCGGTGGAAACGCTGCCAGGGCCCCTGGCGATGCCGCCGGAGGCGATTGCGACGCTGTCGGAACCGGCCTGGTCGGGCCTGGTCGAGGAAGCGGTCCGGCGACTGGACCCGAGCCGGGAACACGGATCCACTTCGGACGCGAGTGACGTCTCCGGTAGCTGGGCGGACGCCCGGGGCCGGCCTACCGGCGCCCACCTGTCCGGCCGGCTGGAACGCGCGGGCCAGGTCTGGGCAGGACCGGGTCCCGGTCGACAGGGCGCCTCCGATCCGGCAGGCGCCGACGCCGCCCGGTCGGTGGCGGCGTTGACCCGGCTGGTCGTCGCCGGATCGGTGGCCGGCGGGCCCGAGGGACCGGCCCGGGTGAGCCAGGTACTCGACCTGCTGCTGGACCGGCTGCTGTGTTCGTCCGACGGCGGCTGGCAGCGCCTGCCCGGACTCGCGGCCGGCTCCGCCGCGACGGTCTGGGCACTCTGTGACGCCGGCCGGCTGCTCGGCCGGCCGCATCTGGTGGACCGGGCCGTGGAGCTGGCGCTCCGGCAGCCGGTGCGTTGGCCGGACCCGGGGCTCGGGTACGGGCTCGCCGGTCTCGGCAGCGGCCTGCTGCACCTGTGGCGGCACACCTATCTTCCCGTCCTGCGGGAACGGATCACGGCAGTGGCCCGACAACTGCTCGACACCGTCGATCCGGGCGGCGCGATGGTCTGGACGGTACCCCCGTCCTTCGACTCGGTACGCGCCGGACTGCGGACGTACGACCTGGCGGGGGGTACCGCGGGAATCGGCGCGTTCCTGCTGGCCGCCGGACACCTGCTCGGGCGGCGGGACCTGGCAGCCGCGGCGGTCCGCTGCGCGGAGACGCTGCTGGACGCGGCCGAGACCGTCGACGGGACCCTGTGCTGGCCGAACCCGTCGTCCGACGCCGGCCCCGGACAGCGGTCCTGGTCCGGCGACGCGGCCGGAATCGGCTCCTTCCTGTGCCGCGTGTACGTCCACACCGGCGACTCCCGATACCGGGCAGCGGCGGTGGCAGCCGCGCATGCGGTCGTGACGAGCAGCTGGATCCGGCACCGGAGCGGCGGCGTGGCACCCCTCGTGGGCGCGAGCGGCAGTGTCGGGGTCGATCAGATCGGGCCGGCCGGAGTCCGATCCGGGGCCGGATCGGCGGCCCCCGCTGACGGGGAGTTCCTGCTCGACCTGGCCCGAGCTACCGGCGATGTCCGGTACGCCGCCTGGGCCGAGGCGCTGGCCGCGCGGTGGTGGGCGACAGAGGTCCGGCACGTCGGGGGCGCGGATCGGTCGGACGGGCGGTGGTGGACGGCCACGGGTGGCGCCGATCCGGCCGGCCGACTGTCCTTCCTGCTCCGGCTCCGCCTCGGCGGTGCACGGCTGTTCCACCCCGATCCGGCGACGGAGTCGGGCTATCCGGGGACAGGACAGCCGATGGGCGCCCCGGCCGGAGCTGTCGGGATCGGCGCCTGGCGGACCGGAGTCGGCGGGTCGACCGTACCCTGCGCCGGTGGCACCACCTGTCGGTGCTGACCCGGCGACAGGTGCGGGTGTGGGTGTGGGTGTGGTGTGTGGGGTGTGCCCGGAGTCAGGCGCCGCGGGGGAGGGCGGGATCCGGCGGACGGAACCTGCCCGGTAACACCGTCACCACCTCCGACGGCCGCTGGACCGGGGTCCGGCGCGGTGTGGCCAGGCTGGCGGTGCCCGACGCCGTCCACGTCCCGGACGGCGCAGCCCGGCGCGGTGGCTCCGGCTGGTCGGCGGCACAGAGGACGGGAGTCGCCCTCGGCGGCACACCGATCCGCCGGATCACACCGCGCAGGGTTCCCCGGGTCCGGCTCCGGGCCGAAGCGGCCGGCTCGTCGGTCCCGCACGGGACGACGAGCCGCTCCTCGACCGGGCTGCCGACGGGGGCGTTGTGCTGCTCGGCGAGCCACTGGGCGGTCGCACAGGCCGCCGCCCGGTCCCGGTCACCCAACTCGTCGAAGAGCTGCCGAGCGGTCCGCGCGGACGTCCAGGCGGCCGCGGACTCCGCCCGGGAGAGCAGCAGCAGGGCGTTGCCCAGGGAGAGCAGGGCTCGGGCACGGTCGCTACCGCCGTGACCCCGCAGCGCGCGCCGGCCGTGGTCGACGGCACGCTGCCAGAGCCCGGTGAGCCGGCGCTGACGCAGGAAGTTGGTCGGGGCCACGGCGAGCCGCCAGGCCAGTTCGGTGTCGCCGAGCGCGGCGGCCTGTCCGGCGGCGCCGACCACCAGGTGGCGTTCGGCGGTGAGCCAGCCCAGCGGGTCGGCGTCGACGGCACGCAGGATCCCGGCGTACGGTCCGAACCCCTCCGGCAGGCCCAGTGCGCCGGCCGGGAAGACCTGGTCCGGCAGTTGGCCGTCGGCGCGCAGCGCCAGGTCCAGCAGCCACCAGTACGCCCGGCGGTGTGCCGTGCCCCGGGTCGGCGGGGGATCGTCGACCGCCACCCGCTCCTGGGCGTACAGCCGGACCAGTTCGGGCATCCGGTAACGGGGCAGCCCGGTGCGGCGGTCCGGGACGGCACGCACCAGCCCGGCGTCGGCCAGCTCGGCGAGTGCCTGCTCGGCGCTGTCCTGATCGGTGTCCAGCAGCGGGACGGCGAGCCAGCCCGGGAACTCGGCCACGGGCAGCGTGCCGAGCCGCCGCAGCAGGGTCGCCGACCCGGTTGCCAGCCGCCGGTACGCCTCGGTCAGCCCCCGGCGTACGTCCCGGGAGCCGTCGACGAGCCCGTCGAGCCGGCGCGGGCCGTCGGCGAGCCGTTCGGCGGCCTGGCCCAGCGACCCGTCCCGGCCGGCCGCGAGCCGACTTCCGGTGACCCGGATCGCCGACGGAAGCCGGTCGCAGAACTGGACCACCCGGTGCGCGGCCGGAAGATCGTCGGCGACCCGGTCCGGCAGCATCGCGGTGAGCAGCCGGACCGCCGGCTCGACCGGCAGCACGTCGAGGGGGAGCAGGTGCGCGCCGTCCAGTCCGGTCAGCGGGTGCCGGGCGGTGACAAGCGTTGCCGAGGCCGGGCCGGTGGGCAGCAGCGGGCGTACCTGGCTTTCGTCGACGGCGCCGTCGAGCAGCACCAGGAGCCGGCGCTGTGCCACCACCGACCGGTAGAGGTCGCGCCGCTCGGAACGCCCGACCGGAACCGATCCCTCGGGTACGCCGAGGGCGCGGAGAAAGCCGCCGAGCACCTCGTACGGGTCCACCGGGCTGCCCCGGTCGTCGACGAGTTCGGCGTAGAGGCAGCCGTCCGGGTGATCCGGGCCGACGTCCCAGCCCGCCCGGATCGCCAGTGCCGTCTTGCCGACCCCGGGCATCCCGGCGACCACCACCAGCGCAGGTCCGGCTCGGCCGCTGTCGCCGCCGAGCGCGGCTCGGATCCGGGCCAGCTCCAGTTCCCGCCCGACGAAGTCGGCCACCGCCGACGGTAGTTGCCACGGCCTGCCCGGCAGCCCGTCGCCCGCCTGTCCGTCCCCCGCTGGAAGCGGGGCGGGCGGCTCGCCGCAGTGCTCGGACGGCTGCCCGGCCGTACCGTCCCGGCCACTGGGCCGACGGCGGGCCGGGCCGCCCGGTTGCCCGGCCGGTCGTCGCGGCGTCCCACCCGATCGACGCGTCGGTCGGCCGGCGATGCGGCGGCGGGCCGGTGGACCGCCGGGGCGGCGCCCCGGCCGGTTCGACTCGGTACCACCGCCCCCGGCCGGCACTGCGGACAGCTCCTCCGGCACCGCCTCCGGCTGGGTCGGCACCACGTCCGCGTGGGCCGGCACCACGTCTGCGTGGGTCGGCATCGCGTCTGCGTGGGTCGGCATCGCGTCTGTGCGGGTGGGTACCGCGTCCGCGCGGGTGGGCGCCATGTCTGCGCGGGTCGGCACCACGTCCGCGCGGGTCGGGGTCGGTTGCGTGGTCGGCGGGTCGAGGACGGGGTCGCGGTTGAGGATCTGGCGGTGCAGTGCCGCCAGTCGCGGACCGGGCTCGATGCCGACCTCGTCGGCCAGCCGCTGCCGGTAGTCCTGGTACGCGGCCAGCGCCTCGGTGACCCGGCCGCAGCGGTATAACGCGAGTACCAGGTTCTCCCGGAAGCGTTCGTTGAACGGGTCGGCGGCGGCCAGTCCGACCAGTTCGGTGACCAGGTCGGCGTGCCGGCCGAGGGCGAGTTCGAGGTCGATGCAGCGGGCCCGGACCGCGGCCCGCCGCTCGGTCAGCAGGGTGCCGGCCGTGCTGACCAGTTGGCCCTGCACGCCGGCGAGCACCGGCCCGCGCCACAGGTCGAGGGCGGAGCGGTACCGGCCGACCGCGTCGACGGGTCGGCCGGTGGAGGCCGCCCGGTCGGCGTCGGCGACGTACCGCTCGAACAGCAGTACGTCGAGTTCGTCGGCGGTCGCGGCGAGCCGGTAGCCGGCGCTCTCGGTGAACACCACCGGGCGCGGCACGCCGGTCCTGGCGAGCAGCCGGCGGAGCTGGGACACCACGATCGTCAACTGGGACCGGGCCGTCGCCGGAGCGTGCCAGCCCCACACCGCCTCGATCAGACGCTCGGTCGGCACCGTCCGGTTGGCCTCCAGGAGCAGGGTCGCCAGCAGGGCCGAGACCCGGGCGCTCCGGATCCGGAGCGGGGCACCGGCGATCTCGACCGACAGGGGACCCAGGATTCTGAACCGCATACTCGTCTCCGCCGCGTCGCCGCGCGACAGCCGAACGACTGCCCGAGGCCGAGCCTCGTGCACCGGCCGGGGCCGAGCCAGGGACAGCTGACCCGGGCGGCCGGGAGGAATGCCCGACACGCCGGGCCGCCCCCGGGCGGGTGACCGTCGGTAGGTGGCGGCTGGACGATCAGTTGAGGGCCAGGTTGACAAGTACGGTCAGCACGATCGAGCCGACTATCGAGATCAGGATCATCAGCAGGCAGCCCGGTCCACCACCGAGCGGGCGTACCTCGACGCGACCGAAACGCATTCGGCTCAGAGCTCCCGGAGCCGGGGCAGCAGCTCCCGCTCGGCCCAGTGCAGGAACATCGGCTGGCTGTCGGCGCCGACCTGCACGACCGCCACGTCGGTGAACCCGGCGTCGACGTACTTCCGGTACGCCTCGACGTGCGCGTCCAGGTCCGGGCCGCAGGGTACGAGTTCCGCCACGTCCTCGGGCCGGACCGCCTCGCTGGCGCTGACGAAGGACTCGGGTCCGGGCAGCTCGGCCTTGACCGACCAGTTCAGTGCGGCCCACCGCCACAGCTCGTGCGCGGTCTTGCGGCACTCGTCGGCGTCCGGCCCGTAGCAGACCGCCGCCTGCCCGTAACGGGGTTTGCCGGCGCCGCCGCGCTCGTCGTACATCTTGACCACCGCGGCGTCCGGCACGTCGAGGGCGAGCGCGTCGGCGTACTCGGTGACCAGCTCGATCGAGTGCGGCCCGGAGGCCGCGACGGCGATCGGGACGCGCTCGGCCGGCCGGTCCCAGAGGTACGCCTCGGGCACCTCGAAGTGGTTGCCGGAGTAGGAGAGGTTGTCACCGTCGAGCAGCGGCCGGATGATCTGCAACGCCTCCTCCAGCATCTCGTGCCGCTGGTGCACGTAGGGCCAGGCGCCCACCACGTGCTCGCTGAGGTTCTCCCCGGCGCCGAGCGAGAGGGTGAACCGGCCGTCCGACATCACCCCGATCGTGGCCGCCTTCTGTGCCACCACGGCCGGGTGGTAGCGCCGGATCGGGCAGGTCACGTAGGTCATCAGCTTGATCCGCGAGGTGGCGTGCGCGACCGCGCCGAGCACCGACCAGGCGTAGGGTGAGTGGCCCTGCGCGGCGAGCCAGGGGTAGTAGTGGTCCGAGATGACCAGGTAGTCGAAGCCGGCCTGTTCGGCCCGGACCGCGTACTCGACCAGTTCCTTCGGACCGGTCTGTTCACACATCAGCGTGTAGCCCACCCCGACCATGCCCGGACCTCCTCCGTCGTGGCGATTCTGGTTTTCCCACCCCGGCTGGTTGTCTACCCCGCCTGGCGTAGGTAAACCCGGTAAAGCCGGTGAAGCCGGGCAACCATCCCCGTCCGGTCCGGAATCCGGCCGTGGAATCCCGTGGAGCGCCGTGGAATCCGGCCGTGGAATGCAGTGACGTCCTTGACTGTCTACCGACGGCGGGGGTACGGTTGCTCTTAACCGGTTAAGGATCGCCGGTGCATCATCCTTGTGGTGGGGATGACGGCGTCCGTGGTGGTTCGGTCACCGCACCACCCGGGCGTCGCCCGCCGTCCGGTCCTTCCGCCCGGTCAGCGGCCGTATTAACCTGACCGACCATGGTGATCTGTCGGCGGGTCGGTGCCGCGCTGGTGGCGACGACCGTCACGCTCTCGCTCGGCGTCGCACCCGCGTCGGCCAGCGGCAACGGGCAGGAGCACGGCCATGGGCACGGCTCCGGCGGTGCCGGCACGCAGGGCGCTCCGGGCGTCGGCGACGGCTACTTCCCGGCCGCCGGCAACGGCGGCTACGACGTGCTCCACTACGGACTCGACATCCGCTACGAGCCGACCACCCGGGCGTTCGCGGGCATTGCCACGATCTCCGCCCGGTCCACCGCCCGGCTCTCCCGGTTCAACCTGGACCTGCGCGGCTTCGAGGTGCGCGCGGTGACCGTCGACGGCCGGGCCGCCCGGTTCGACCGGGACGGTCAGGAGCTGCGGATCTCGCCGAAGCACGGCCTGTCCCGCGGCGAGCGGTTCACCGTGGTGGTCCGGTACGACGGCACCACCGGCCGGCCGACCGACGTCGAGGGTGCCCTCTACGGCTGGGTCTCCACCCCGGACGGCTCCTTCGTGGCCAACGAGCCCGACGGCGCCGCCACCTGGTATCCGGTGAACGACCATCCGACCGACAAGGCCAGCTACGACTTCCGGCTCACCGTGCCGGCCGGCAAGACGGCGGTCGCCAACGGCGAACTCGTCGGGCAGCGCACCAGGAACGGCTGGACGACGTTCGTCTGGCGCGCCCGCGACCCGATGGCGAGCTACCTCTCCACCGCCTCGGTCGGCGACTACGACCTGCGCCGCAGCACCGGCCCGCGCGGGCTGCCGATCATCGACGCGATCGACCGGGACCTCGGGCCGGAGGCCGCCGACGGGCTGGCCCGGACCCGGGAGATGATCGAGTACTTCACCGACCTGTTCGGCCGGTACCCGTTCACCTCCTACGGGGCGATCGTCGACGACGACGAAGACGCCGGGTACGCCCTGGAGACGCAGACCCGGCCGATCTACTCCGGCCCACCGAGCGAGGGCACGGTGGCGCACGAACTGGCCCACCAGTGGTACGGCAACAGCGTCAGCCCGGCGCGCTGGCAGGAGATCTGGCTGAACGAGGGCTTCGCCAGCTACGCCGAGTGGCTGTGGGAGGAGCACACCGGCGGGCGTACCGCACAGGCGCGCTTCGACAGCTTCTACGCCCGGCCGGAGACGGCGAGCTTCTGGAACCCGCCGCCCGGCGACCCGGGTGCCACCAACCTCTTCGCCGGCTCGGTCTACACCAGGGGCGCGATGACGCTGCACGCGCTGCGTACGAAGATCGGCGACCGGGCCTTCTTCGCCCTGCTCCGGGCCTGGTACGCGGCGAACCGGAACGACACGGTGACGACGGCCGACCTCGTCCGGCTCGCGGAGCGGGTGAGTCGGCGGCAGCTCGACGGCTTCTTCCAGACCTGGCTCTACACCCCGGGCAAGCCCGCCGCCTGGTGACCCCGGGCCGGTCTGCCGGCGAGGGGTCCCAGGACACTACTGAACCGGTTGCGTTAACCGGTTCATCGGCCTACCCTGATCCGTGCCGCCGCAGGGAAGTCGGGTGGCAACTGTCGGGCAGCAGTTGCCGGTCCTTCACTTCTGTCCCCGTCCCCCGGGGTCCTCCCTGAGGTAGGTCATGAAAAGACGAATCCACGCCGTGGCATCGGCGCTGTTCGCGCTCGTCGCCGCCGCCGCTGTCACGCTGTTCGTGGTGGCGCCGCCGGCACAGGCCGCCGCCGGCTTCACGGTAAGCGGCGGACGACTCCTCGACGCCCGCGGCAACGAGTTCATCATGCGCGGCGTCAGCCACGCGCACACCTGGTACACCAACCAAACCGGTTCATTCGCCGACATCAAATCCCTCGGTGCGAACACCGTACGGGTGGTGCTCAGCAGCGGCGGCCGGTGGACCCAGAACAGCGCCAGCGACGTCGCGAACGTCATCTCGCTGTGCAAGGCCAACCGGCTGATCTGCGTGCTGGAGGTGCACGACACCACCGGGTACGGCGAGGAGGGCGCGGCGATCACCCTCGACCAGGCGGTCAGCTACTGGATCAGCATCCAGAGTGCCCTCGCCGGCCAGGAGAACTACGTCATCCTGAACATCGGCAACGAGCCGTTCGGCAACAACGAGACGGTCAGTGCCACCTGGCCGACAGCCACCCGCAACGCGATCACCCGGCTGCGCGACGCCGGCTTCGACCACACGATCATGGTCGACGCGCCGAACTGGGGCCAGGACTGGCGTTTCGTCATGCGGGACAACGCGCAGAGCGTGTTCAACGCCGACCCCGACCGGAACACCGTCTTCTCGATCCACATGTACGGCGTCTTCGACACCGCCGCCGAGATCACCGACTACCTCGGCCGGTTCCGCAGCGCCAACCTGCCGATCGTGGTGGGCGAGTTCGGGCACAACCACTCGGACGGCAACCCGGACGAGGACACCATCATGTCGTACGCCCAGCAGAACGGGATCGGCTACATCGGCTGGTCGTGGAGTGGCAACGGGGGCGGCGTCGAATACCTCGACATGGTGACGAACTTCGACGTCGACCAGTTGACCTCGTGGGGTGAGCGGATCTTCAACGGGGCGAACGGCATCCGACAGACCGCCCGGGAGGCGACGGTCTACGGCGGCGGCAGCCCGACCACCCGGCCGCCGACGACCCCGCCGACCACCCGCCCGCCGACCACTCCGCCGACCACCCGCCCGCCGACCAGCACCCCGCCCGCCGGCACCCGGGGCTGCACCGCCAGCTACGCCGTCACCGGACAGTGGCAGGGCGGCTTCCAGGCCGAGGTCCGGGTGACCGCCGGCAGTACGGCGATCAGCGGCTGGACCGTCAGCTGGACGTTCGGCAACGGGCAGCAGGTCAACCAGTCCTGGAACGTCACGCTCAGCAGCAGCGGATCGAGCGTGACCGCCCGGAACGTGTCCTACAACGGCAGCCTCGGCGCCGGGGCGAGTACCGCGTTCGGGTTCCTCGGGACCTGGAACGGCACCAACAGTGCGCCGTCGCTGAGCTGCACCGCCAGCTGAGTCGCCGGCGTCTCCGGGCCGGGTCCGCGCAGCGGGCCCGGCCCTTCGCCGTGCCCGCCGGGGACTACCCGGGGTCGTCGCCGGTCGGCCGGGACGACGACAACCCCACCCCCAGCCACCGCCGGACCGACCTGGGGCAGCTTCCCGCCCTGCCCGGCAACCGCCGGACCGGCCGGCGGCAGCCTCAGTTCCGGCCCGGGAGCCGGGGCAGCACCTCGGTGGCGACCTCGGCCAGCACCGCCTCGTCCCCGGCATACCAGCTCGACTCGCGCGGCCAGTGCGTGACGACGTCGGTGAAGCCCAGTTCGGCGGCGCGGCCGACCGCGTCGGTGAAGTGCGCGGCGCTGGAGAGCGAGAAGACCGGCGCCGAGTCGAGGGAGAGATAGCGGTCCAGGGTTCCGGGATCACGGCCGGCGGCGGCGAGGGTCTCGTCCATCCGGCCGGCGAGGTCGGCGACCGAGCGCCACCACGCCGCCTGGTCGTCGTCACCGTCCCGGATGCCGGTGGTCACCCAACCCTGGCCGTACCGGGCGGCGAGGCGCAGCGTGCGCGGCCCGTTGGCGGCGACCACGAACGGAACCCGGGGTGTCTGGACGCAGCCCGGGTTGCTCCGCGCGTCGACCGCCGCGTAGTAGTCGCCCCGCCAGCTGACCCCGTCGCGCCGGAGCAGCAGGTCGAGCAGTTCGGTGAACTCGGTGAACCGGTCGGCCCGTTGCCGGGGGGAGAGCGTCTCGGCACCGAGCACCGCCGAGTCGAACCCGGTCCCGCCGGCACCGAGCCCGAGCAGCAGCCGGCCGCCGGAGACGTCGTCCAGGGTGGTGACCTGGCGGGCGAAGTGCACCGGGTGCCGGAAGTTCGGCGAGGCGACAAGGGTGCCGAGCCGGATCCGGGAGGTGACCGTGGCGGCGGCGGTCAACGTGCCGGTCGACTCGAACCACGGCCCGTCCACCAGGTCGCGCCAGCCCAGGTGGTCGTACGTCCAGGCGTGGTCGAAGCCCCACTGCTCGGCCTGGCGCCACCGGCGCCCGGCCACGGACCACCGCTGGTCGGGCAGGATCACGATACCCACGCGCATGATCGGAAGCTTACGTCGTAGTCCACCCGGCCCCGGCCGGTCGTCCGGTCCGACGATCAGCCGGCGCTCACAGCCACCTCACAGCTACGGTGCATAGGGTCACCGGTGGCGTGCCGCTCCACCATGGAATGCCGGCCGACACCCGCGGCACCCATCCGCCGTAAACAGGAGTTTCTCTATGGTCTTCAAGAAGATGTTGAGCGCCCTCGGCGTCGGCGGTCCGAGCGTGGACACCGTGCTGACCAATCCGAACACCCGGCCCGGCCTGATGCTCGACGGACAGGTCAACCTCCAGGGCGGGGAGGCCGCGGCCGACATCGAGCAGGTCACCGTCGCCCTGGTCACCCGGGTCGAGATGGAGGGCGGGGACAGCGAGTACGCCGGCACCATGGAGTTCTACCGGCTCCCGGTCAGCGGCGCCATGCGGCTGGAGGCCAAGCAGGAACTCTCCATCCCGTTCCAGCTTCCGATGCCGTGGGAGACGCCGATCACCGACGTCTACGGCCAGCGGCTGCGCGGCATGACGATGGGGTTGCGCACCGAGCTGGCGGTGGCGCGGGCGGTGGACAAGGGTGACCTGGACGCGATCGCCGTGCACCCGCTGCCGGTGCACGAGAAGATCCTGGAGGCGTTCGCCCAGCTCGGCTTCCGGTTCAAGAGCGCCGACCTGGAGCGCGGGCACATCTACGGCGTGCAGCAGACGCTGCCGTTCTACCAGGAGATCGAGTTCTTCGCCGCCCCGCAGTACGCGCACGCCATCCGCGAGGTCGAGCTGACCTTCGTCACCAACCAGCACGGCGTGGACGTCGTCATCGAGTGCGACAAGCGCGGCGGGATGTTCAGCGGCGGGCAGGACACCGTCGGGCGGTACACGGCCGAGCACGTCGGCGTCGACCAGGTCGACTGGCGGCAGCGGGTCGAGGGCTGGCTGGCCCAGACGGTGGAGAGCTACGGCCGGTACGGCGGGGGCGGGCACCACTACGGGCACCCCGGCAAGCACGGCGGCCACCACGGCGGGCACGGCATGGGCGGGATGGTTGCCGGTGCCGCGCTCGGGATGGCCGGCGGCATGATCGCCGGTGAGATGCTGGAGGACTCCTTCGAGGGCGACTTCGGCGAGGAGTGAGGTCGGCCCCGGCTTCGAACGGGCCGCCGCGAACGGACCGCGTGACGGAAAGGGCCGCGGTCCCCGCCGTTTCCGGCGGGGACCGCGACCCCCCGTGGCAAGTCGCCACTGCTTCGGGACACTCCGGTCACGCCACGCGTCGGTGATCTACCGCGTCCTACCGCCGCGGCGCCCGGAGCATCGTCACCTTCTGCCGTGCCGCCAGGCGTTACCCAGCTTCGCCAGACCACGGCTACCCAGGTAGGCGATGGTCATCAGGGTGATGAAGAACCACGCCTGCTGCGCCCGGAACGGGTCGACGCCGGTCGCGTCCGTGCCGACCAGGTCTGCGGCCAGCAAGGTGAAGCCGACCGCCGCCAGATAGATGTAGAACTCGGTACTCAGCCAGGCGGGCTTGGTCTCGTTGCCCGGATTCCGGCGGGTCGGTTCGTCCATCCGGCGCTGCATCTCCGACAGGGTCTGCTGTATCTGCTGGTTGGAGATGTTCTGGGCACCCATCTCCCGGGTCGGTGCCGACTGCATGTCCGTCACCTGCTGGCCCATCGGCTGCCTGGACGGGGTCTGCGTGCTCATCTTTTCCTCCTCGGATTCGATGAGTTCTCTTCCGACCGCCCCGGTCACGGCGACGCCGCGCCGGTGGCACCCGCTGGCTACCCGGCCGGGTAGGCCACAAACGGCTGCTCCACCCGGGAAAACCGGGCCGGCCGACCGTTCAGCCGCCCTGGTTTGCCGACCCGGGCATCGGGGACACCCCGGGACAACGACGAGTCGGCGAGGTGATGGACGTGCCCGGAGAGGACGAACGGCGGCGGTCGGTGCGGCGGGCCGAGGACCGGATGGGTCGTGCCGAGTACGCTCCGGGCGCCGTCGAGGAGGTCAGCCTGCCGGTCGACGAGGGGCGGGCGGCGCACGAGATCGACATCGAGGACCCGGCGGACCGGGCGCGCGATCCGGACGTGCTGCGCGACGGCGGCCCGACCCGGAACCGGGGGGTGGCCACCACGACCGGCGGCCGGAAGGCCGGACCGGCCAGCGTCCGGCGGCGCCCCCGACCTCCGGGTGGCAACGTCGCGCCGACCACCACCGGGGACGCGACCACCGGCGGGACGAACACCCCGGCGTCCGGCTCGACAAGTGACGCCTCGGGCCAGGCGGCCCAGGTCGGCGACTTCACCGACAAGTAGCCCGGTGTTCTAGTCGGCGCGCTTGACGTAGGTGCCGCGCTGCGGGACGACGTAGAGGACACCTTCGTCGACGAGGAGCGCGATCGCCCGCCGGACGGTTGCCCGGGCGATCCCGTACCGCTGGACCAGCTGTGCCTCGCTCGGGATCGCCCGGTCGGGCTTCCAGTCACCGCGTCGGATCTGGGCAGCCAGAATCGCGGCCAGTTGCCGATATGGCGCGAGTGGCGCAGCGCTGTCGATCTCGTCGTCCGGGCCGACCTCCATGCGCTGACGCTACGAGTCTTCACACGATGCGCTTCGAGCTTCTACGTATCTAGACGTAGCTAGACCAGTCTGATTATGCTCCATCCGGGTCGTGTCGCTCGTGGCACTGGGTGCGGGGGCGGCACACCGGCCCCGGTCCGCCCGCGCCGGATCACCCCGCCCCCCGGGCGCCGGTCGCGGGCGGGCCACGAATGCGACGGAAGGGTGGCGCCGATGTTCTCCGAGGGTGAGTTGACCCAACCCGTGCCGGTCAACTCCGGCTCAGCGCCGATCCCCGGATGCGTCGAGCGCGCCGAGATGCGTTCCGTGCTCCTGCGGCACGTCGTCGAGGGCGGAACCTGCCGGTCCTGCGGCAACCCGCCGGACCACACCGGCTACTGCTTCGCCGGGCGGGTGGCGTACGAGCGGCTGGCGACCGACTGGCCACACTGAGCGGGCCGGTCCGCCCAGTGTGGCCAGCGGATCGGCCGTCACCGGCGTTCGTAGAAGGTGATGCTCACACCGCCGGGCGCGGAGCCCGGGTCGGAACTCAGCCAGGTGTTCGCGTTCAGGAAGGCGTACGGGCCGTCCGCGCGGGCCTCGAAGGTCGGCACCAGCCGGCCGAACTGCCCGCAGTTGCGGACCAGGATCAACTCCCGGTCGTCGGTGCGCAGGGTGTAGCGGGCGTCGAGCGTGGTGTTCGAGCCGATGAGCTGGTAGTCCGCGCCGCCGGAGAGGATCGATCCGGTCACCCGGCCGCTCGTCGTGCCGCCGGTGATCGGGATGATGTTGCGGGTTCCGCGCTTGCTGGCGCCGACGGTGAGGCTGGAGCCGAGCGTGACGGACTCGGTGAACACGGTGGCGCCCCTCGTCCCGCTGCCCGTCGCGCAGGTCCAGGACTGGTTGGGCGGGCCGGCGGGGTCGCTCAGTTGGATTCGCGGCTCGGCCGGGGAGACTCCGGAGACGTCGTAGACGGTGAATTCGAGGGTGTTCGTCGCGGTGTCCACCACCCGGGTGCCGGCGAACGTCCCGCTGTTCAGCCAGGCGTACGCGCTGGAGTTCGGTGCCTCGAAGTCGGGCACGATCCGGACCGTGGAGTTCCCGGCGGGCGCGACGCCGCAGCTACGCAGGTAGATGAGGGTGCCGTCGCTGGTGCGCAGGACGTTTATCTGTTCGAGCTCGACGGTCCCGTTGCCGAGCGTGAGTTCGAGGTCCAGTCCACCGCCGAGCAGGGTGCCGCTGACCCGCTCCCCGGTGAACGTGCCGCCCCTGATGTCGAGCAGGCGCCGGTGGCCGTACTGGGTGACGCCCACGTCGTGCACGGCGCCGAGTTGGGCGGTGGCGCGCAGGACGAGCCGGCCGCGGGTCGGAGGCACGATGCCGGCGGGTGTGCCGCAGGTCCATGACGGGTCAGGCACGATCGTCGGCTCCGTACCGCCGGGTGGCGTGGTCGGGGTTACGGACGGGGTGGGCGAGGTCGGCGCCGTGGGCGTGGCGCTCGGGGTGCCGGGCGGCCCGGACGGTGTACCGGATGGCGTCCCGGACGGGGTGATGCTGCCGGTGCAGGGCGTGCCGTTGAGTGCGAAGTCGGTCGGCACCGGGTTGGTGGTGTTGTTCCACGACCCGTTGAAGCCGAACGACGCGCCCGCGCCGGTGCCGAGCGTACCGTTCCAGCTCACGTTGGTGACGGTGACCTGGGCGCCGGCCTGGCGCACGGTGCCGTTCCAGAGCTGGTTGACCTGCTGCCCGGCCGTGAACGACCAGGTCAGTTGCCAACCGCTGATCGGGTCGCCGAGGTTGGTGACGGCAACGTTGGCGCCGAAGCCACCGTTCCACTGACTGGAGATCGTGTAGGTTGCCCGGCATCCGGTGGCGGCGTGCGCGGAGGTGGCGGCGGCGATGCCACCGCCGACGACGACGGCCGCGGCGGTCGTCGCGGCGAGCAGGGCCCGGCAGTGGACGATCCTCATCTGGTCCTCCCGGATCGACGGCTGGACGCCTGCGCGCGGGAGGCGCGTTACGATCAGTGTCGCTACCGAACAAGACCGCGTCAATCGATGAACATCAATAGGTCGATGACGGTTTCCCGCCCTGTCCGCTGGTGGCGACGCTTCTGGAGACCGAGCGAACAGGGCGAGAAGTCGAGGTCAGCCGACCCGGAGTACGCCGAGCCGCTGGGTTGCCCGGGTCAGCGCGACGTACAGGTCGCTCTGTCCACGCGAGGACTCGGCGACGATCCGGTCCGGGTCGACCACCAGCACGGAGTCGAACTCCAGCCCCTTCGCCTGGGCGACGGTGAGCAGCACCACCCGGCTGGTCAGCTCCGGATCGGCGCCGAGCGCCACCTCGGGCTCCGCCTCGCCGACCGCCCGGCCCAGCTCGTCGACCAGCCCGGCCGGCACAATCACCCCGATCCGGCCGGCACCGACCCCGGCCGCCTCGGCCCGGATCGCCGCCACCAGCCGCCCGGCCAGCTCGCCGGCGGCCACCGTCTCGTCCCAGGGCTGCTCGCCGGTGTCGCGTACCGCCCGGGGCGGGGTGAGCGTCGGGTCGATCTCCGCCAGCACCTTGGCGGCGACCGCGAGGATCTCCGACGGCGTACGGTAGCTGACCGTCAGCTCCTCCAGCCGCCAGCGGTTCCCGACGTACGGCTCCAGCACCGGCCACCAGGACGACGCGCCGGCCAGCGCCCCGGTCTGGGCCACGTCGCCGACGAGCGTCATCGAGCGGCTCGGGCAGCGGCGCATCAGCACCCGCCAGGCCATCGGGGAGAGTTCCTGCGCCTCGTCCACGATCACGTGCCCGAAGGCCCAGCCCCGGTCCGCCGCGGCCCGCTCGGCGGTGGTCAACTGGTCCTCGTCGGCCTGCCGCTCGGCCAGCCGGTCCGCGGTGAGCACGTCGGTGACGTCGAGCATCCCGTCCTCGGCCTCGGGCTCGTCCTCGAAGTCGATCGACTTCGAGCTGGCGGCGATCTCCAGCACGCCCTCGGCGTACTCGATCTCGGCCCGGCGCTGCCGCGCGGCCCTGGCCCGGACCGCCCGGTCGTCCTCGCCGAGCAGCTCCGCCGCCTCGTCCAGCAGCGGCACGTCGGCCGGGCTCCAGCCGCCCCACGGGTCCCGGCGCAGCGCGGCCCGCTCCGCCTCGTCGAGCTGTGCCGCCGCCACCGCGAGCCGCTGCTCGGAGGCGAACAGCCCGGCCACCACCTGTTGCGGGGTGAGCACCGGCCAGAGCCAGTCCAGCACCGCCTGCACCTCCGGCTCGGCGCGCAGCTCGCGGCGGAACTCGGCCAGGTCCGCCTCGTCGAGCAGGTTCTCCCCGCCCAGCGGGTCCGCGCCGATCCGCTCGGCGAGCTGGTCGGCGAGGGCGTGCACGATCTCGACCTCGAAGAGCGGCCGGGCCAGGTTGTGCGGCCGGCCGGTGCGGCGGACCCGCTCCCGGGCGGCGGCGACGGTGGCCGGCTCCAGCACCAGGCTGTCCCGCTCGATGTCGATCCCGATCGGCTCGTCCGGCACCCGCTCCCGGTCCCGGATCGCGGCGGCCAGCACCTCGACCATGTCGAGCCGCCCCTTCAGCTCGGCGACCTCGGCCGGCTCGGCGCGGGTGGCGGTGATCCCGGGAAAGAGTTCACCGACGGTGCGCAGCAGCACGCCGGTCTCGGCGAGCGTCGGCAGCACCTGCGAGATGTAGCGCAGGAAGGTGGCGTTCGGGCCGACCAGCAGCACGCCCCGGGTGGAGAGGATCTGCCGGTGCGTGTAGAGCAGGTACGCCGCCCGGTGCAGTGCCACCGCCGTCTTGCCGGTGCCGGGGCCGCCCTGCACCACGAGCACCCCCTCCAGGTCGGACCGGATCACCCGGTCCTGTTCGGCCTGGATGGTCCGGACGATGTCGGTCATCCGCCCGGTACGGCTGGCGTTCACCGCCGCCAGCAGCGCCGCCTCGCCGGTCAGCCCGCCCCGGTCGTCGGCCTGCCCGGCGGCGGTCAGGTCCAGCACCTCGTCGTCGAGCCCGACCACCTCGCGGTCCCGGGTCCGGATGTGCCGGCGCCGGCGTACCCCGTCCGGGTCGGCGGCAGTGGCGAGATAGAACGGCCGGGCCGCCGGGGCACGCCAGTCGAGCAGCGCCGGCTCGTACTCGCCGTCGCCGTCGCGGATACCGATCCGGCCGACGTAGCGGCGGGTGCCGTCGTCGAGGTCCAGCCGGCCGAAACAGAGGCCCTGTTCCACCGCGCCGAGCCGGTCGATCTGGTCGGCGTACATCCGGACCGTGCTGTCGCGTTGCGAGCGCTCCTGCTGGGTGCCGCCGGTGTTGCGCAGCGCGCCGCGCATCCGGCGGGCGGCCTGGGCGCGCAGTTCGTCGAGGCGCCCGTAGAGCATGGAGACGTACCGCTGTTCGACGGCGATTCCGTCGGCTCCGTCGAGACGCTCGTCGGGCTCGTCGAGACGCCGGTCGGGCGAAACACCGGATGGCTTTGACAAACCAGTCTCCCCATTGTTAGCATTGCGCAGAACGGCATTTCGCCGTTCTTTTTGTTTCCGAACTGAGAAACGATAGCGCGTTTTTCTGCCGGCATCCATCGGCCGCGCGAACCCCCGACGGCTGCGGTGATCGGGTGTCCTGAGACGCACGGCGGAGCGCAGCGTCGGGCGGGCGCCCCTGCCGGCACTGCACAGGGACGCCCGCCCGCCAGTCAGCTCACCTGGTGCTGCTCACCTGGTGCTCTGGGCGACCTCGTAGAGCCGCTCCGGCTTCACCGCGCCGACCAACAGCCGGCCGTCGTCGGTGAGCAGGGCGGTGAACAGCTTGCCGCTGACCAGCCGGCCGTGGCCCCACTCGCCGCTGGCCTCCGGAAGTCCGCCCAACAGCCCAGCCAGCAGGTCGGTCCCCGCGTCACCGGTCCGGGCGTCCTCGGCCGCGCCGAGCTGCGGAACCTTGGCGACAAGTACGCTCGTCCACCCGCTGCCGACCACCGTCGGCCGCTCGACCCCGCTCGGCAACGCCGGTCGGCCCTGCGGCCGGACGCCCTCGGTCGCCACCGCGCCCGGCGGCGGGTTGAAGGCGAACTGGGCCGGGTCCGGGCGGGTGAAGTCGACCTGGGTGAACGCCACCTCGAAAGCCGGCTTGCTGCTGCCCTGCGGCACGACCTGGAACCGCAGCGGCACGTGTTCGACGGCGTCGATCGCGATCGTGACCTGGCCCACCAGCGAGGTGGCGTCCCGGGGTTCGAGTACCAGCTCGTAGGCGTCCCGGCCGGCGATCGAGGCGGACCGTCCGACGCTGACCCGGGTGGTCGGGTCGACCGCCGCCAACGCCTGCTCGGCGGCCTCCTGCGGAGTCACCGGAAGATGGCCGGGCCGGCCGGCCGCCGCCGATTCGCCCAGGGTGATGTGCTCGGCCTTGTTCGTCTGGCTGTCCCAGATCCAGACGTCCCTACCGTTGCGGATGAGATCCGTCTCGCCGAGCGTGCCGAGCAGCGCGACCCGGGCCTGGTCCGGACCGGCGTGCCAGACCCGCAGGGTGTGCGTGCCGGAGACCAGCGTGGCGAGTTCGGCGCTGCCCTGCGCGCCGAGGCCGGCCAGGCTGGGCAGCCCCAGGTCGGCGCGTTTGATCACCGTGCCGGAGAGGCCGTCCAGGTGGGCGGTCTGCAGGTCGACGAGGAGTTGCGCGGCACTGCGCTCGGGCAGGTTCGGCTCGGCCGCCGAGGCGAAGGTGCCCACCGCCGCACCTCCGCCGAGGACCGCCAGAGCCGCCCCGGTCGGGACCAGCCACCGGAGTGCGGGCCGCGTTTGGAAAACCGACATGTTCGTACCTCCTGACCTCCATCGTGCGCCCCGGGCGCTGTGAAACCACTGAGAACCTGAGAACCGCTGTCGGCTCACTCAGCCGGGTGTGGCCGCCCCCGGGCCGGGATGGCACGCTTGTCCGGTGCGGTTGCTGGTGGTGGAGGACGAGGCCCGGCTGGCCTCGGCGTTGCAGCGCGGCCTTGCCGCCGAGGGGTTCGTGGTGGACGTGGCCGGCACCGGGCCGGAGGGACTCGACCTGGCCCGGCACGGCGGGTACGACGCCATGATCCTGGACGTGATGCTGCCCGGCCTCTCCGGCTACCGGGTGGTGCGCCAGCTACGCGCGGAGAAGCACTGGCTGCCGGTGCTGATGCTCTCGGCCAAGGACGGCGAGTACGACCAGGCCGACGGGCTGGACTGCGGCGCCGACGACTACCTGACCAAGCCGTTCTCCTACGTGGTGCTGCTGGCCAGGCTGCGCGCCCTGCTCCGCCGCGGTGCGCCGCGCCGCCCGGTGGTGCTGGTCGCCGGTGACCTGAGCCTCGATCCGGCCCGCCGCCGGGTCACCCGGGGCGGCACCGAGGTGGAGCTGACCGCTCGGGAGTACGCGCTGCTGGAGTACCTGCTGCGCCGGGCGGGCGAGGTGGTCTCCAAGACGGAGTTGCTGGACCACGTCTGGGACGCGAGCCTGCGTACCGCGCCGAACGCCGTCGAGGTCTACGTCGGCTACCTGCGCCGCAAGATCGGCCGGGACCGGTTGGAGACGGTCCGGGGAGCCGGCTACCGGCTGGTGACATGAGCCGCCCGCGAGGCACGGCGCGACGCACCGGCGCCGGCCCGTGAGCCGGTGCCGTCTCCGGGGGTGGCCCGGCCGGCGACGGCCGTGGCGGGCCCTGAGCCTGCGGGCCCGGCTCACCATCATCAGCGCCACGGGACTCGCCGCGGGTCTCGCCGTCGGCGGGCTGGTCCTACTCGGCGCGCTGGGCTACGCGCTCCAGCGCACCGTCGACACCGAGGCGCTGAAGACCGCCGAGGCGGTGGCCCGGCTCGCCGGCCAGAACGCGCTGCCGGACCCGCTCCCGGTCGCCGGCAGCCAGGTACGCGTCCAGGTGCTCGACGGGCAGAGCCGGATCCGGGCCGCGTCGATCGACGCCGACCGGCTGGTCCCGATGCTCTACCCCGACGAACTGCGGCGGTTCCAGTCCGGGGAGCGGGACCGGTTCTACCTGCCCGGCCGGCGGCTCGGCCTGGACGGCCCGGTCCGGGTGGTGGCGGTGCCCGCCGGGCCGGCGAACGATCCGCAGACGGTACTGGTGGCCAAGTCCACGGCGGACGTGCGGCACAGCGTGGCAGTGGTCCGCACCATCCTGCTGGTCAGCTTCCCGCTGCTCCTGGTGGCACTGACTGCGGTCGCCTGGCGGGTGGTCGGCGCCACGCTCCGACCGGTCGAGACACTGCGGGCCGGCGCCGAGGAGATCACCGGCGGAGCCCGGCCCGGTCGGCTGCCGCTGCCGGCCTCGCACGACGAGATCCACCGGCTGGCGGTGACCCTGAACGGGATGCTGGGCCGGCTGGAGTCGGCCCGGGCCCGGCAGCGCGCCTTCGTCGCCGACGCCGCGCACGAGCTGCGCAGTCCGCTGGCGAACCTGCGGACCCAGCTCGAGGTCGCCCAGCGGCTCGGACCGGCGACGGAGTGGCCGGCGGTCGCCGACGACCTGCTCGCCGACATCCAGCGGCTCAGCCGGCTCGTCGACGACCTGCTGCTGCTCGCCCGGTTCGACGAGGCGGGCGCCGGGCCGCCCCGGGCCGCCGAACCGGTCGAGCTGGCACAACTGCTGGCCGAGGTCGCCGAGCGTTATCCGGCGGCGCCGCTGCGGGTGCTGCCACCGGCGTCGCCGTGCTGGGTACTTGCCGAACCGGACGCGTTGACCCGGGTACTGGGCAACCTGCTGGACAACGCACTCCGGCACGCCGGCAGCGAGGTGGTGCTGGCGGCGTCCGCCCGGCCCGCCGGTAGCGCCCCGGAACCTCGGGAGGCCGGTCCCGGTCCTGGTGGCGGTCCCGGTCCTGGTGCCGGTTCCGGTCCCGGTGGCGGTCGGGCCGCTGTCGCGTACCACCTGGTGACCGTCACCGACGACGGGCCGGGCATCCCGGCCGGCGACCGGGACCGGGTCTTCGACCGGTTCACCAGGCTGGACGACGCCCGGGCCCGGGACGCGGGCGGTGCCGGCCTCGGCCTGGCCATCGTCCGGGAACTGGTCCGCCGCCAGGGTGGCACGGTGTCCCTCGGCGACGCCGGACCCGGACTACGCGTCGAGGTACGCCTGCCGGTTGTCGAGGCGTGGGCCGAGGATGCGGGCCCGCTCCCGGGCCGGGTGCAGGTCGGGGTGCCGGACCACCCCGAGGACCGGACGGGGAAGCGGACGGCGGCCGAGGCTCAGCGTGCCGCCGGCGACCTGCCGGGCCGGGCCGTGCAGACCGGATCGGCCTCGCCGACCAGCCGCTCGGAATAGACGACCGCGACGGAGAAGCAGTAGTTCCCCGTCGTCTCCAGGCCGTAGACCACGTAGCCGGTGGAACCGGCCGGCAGTTCCTGGAACGGCCGGAGTTCCTGACCGGCCCGCCCACCCGCCAGCACCACCGGACCGGTGGCGCCGCTCGGATAGGTCCAGCCCAGCGTCACGCTGCGCTGGCTGTCGGCCAGGGTCACCGAACCGGGCGGCGTGCCGGGGGAGGCCGGCGGTGACGTGCTCGGCGTCTCGGCCGGCGCACCTGTGGACGGCCCGGCATCCGGCGGTGCCGGCTCGTCGTTCCCGGTCTGTCGGAACCCGAACACCACGGCAGCCGTGCCGAGCAGGACCAGCACCACCAGGCCGGCGACGACCACCGTCGGCAGCCGGCGGGCGGCGACTTCCGGCCGGTGGATCCGGACCGGCAGCCGGGACCCCCGCCGCGCCGGCAGGTGCCGCTGCTCGGCCACCCCGCCGGAGCCGCCGGGACCGGCACCGGGAGCGCCCGCGAGTTCCCGCTGTCCCGGATCGGTGACCGGAACGGAGCGGGGATCGCTCTCCGGCCGCCACGGCTGGGCCGGCGCCGCTCCGTGCTGGCGACCGGTCTCCGTACCGTCCTCGTCGTCGGGCATCCGGCGAACCACCTCCGGTGGCCACCAGCCGTACTCCGGATCGTCGTCCGGCTCCCCGCTCGACGCGGCACCGGCGGCGGAGCCCGGACCGGCCCGGCCGAGCCCGTTCCGGGGTGGCGGGACAGCCGCACCGGTCGGCGGGATCGCTGTTCCGGTCGGCGGCGGCGTGGCCCACCGGGGCGGTGGTTCGACGAGTGGTGCCGGCGGCAGCCGGGGTGGCGGTACCGGAGGAGCGCCGGTACCGGTCCCGCCGCTGGTCGGTCGAGGCGGCGCGGGCGGCGGGAAGCGTAGCAGCGGCACCTCGTCACGCGGCGGCAGTTCGGCGTCGGGCGGATGCTCGCCACCGTAGGGCCCGGCCGGGTACTGCGGTGCGGCCGGATGCTCGGCACCGTAGGGCCCGGCCGGGTACTGCGGTGCGGCCGGATGCTGCGGTGCGGCGTGCTGCGGTTGGTGTGTCTGTCGCGGGTACCCGCCGCCGTGCTCCGGCTGCGCGGCATGCCGTGGTTCGGGACGCCAGGGCTCGGCGTACTGGGGGACACCGGTCGGGCCGGCCGGGCCCTGCGGGTCGTCCTCGGGCCCGGTCGCGGAGTCGGTGCAGACGTGGTCGGGATCGGCCGCCGCCCTGGCGAGCGCGGCGACCTGGGCCGCCAGCGGATGCTCGGCCGGCAGGTGCTCCCGGCACAACTCCAGGGCGAGGGCCAGATGCTCGTGCGCCGGGGTGAGCAGTCCACAATCGCGCTGCCAGGCGCCGAGCCGGGCCAGCATCCGGATTCCGCCGGGGTGCCCGTCGCCGTAGACCTCCCGGTGCAGCTCCCAGGCGTCCTCCAGCCGGTTGCGGGCCAGCGTGCACGCGCCCTGGGCGTACTCGACCGTGGCCAGGTCGGCGTGCGCGGCGAGTACCCGCAGCGACTCCGGGCCGTCGGTCGCGGTGAGTTCGATGATCACGTCCCGGTACAGCCGGGCGGCTCGGGCGTGACTGCCGACCCGGTGCAGTACGGCGGCGAGGGTGGCCGCCGTCGCGACCGTGCGCGGGTCGGCGGCCCCGTGCAGCCGGGTGGCCGCCGAGTAGGCGAACGCCGCCCAGCCGCGCGCCGCCTGCGGGTCGCCGAGCGACACGAGTATCCGGGCCTGGAGGCCGGCCGCCTCGGCCAACTCGGCGGAGGCGTGTGCCGGGCTCGGGTCGGCCGCGTCCAGCGGTGGTCCGAGCAGGTTCCGGGCTCCGACCAGGTCACCGGCCGCCACGAGCGCGTTCGCCTGCTGGGTGAGTTGACCGAAGCCGGAAGCCACGCCCCATCGTGCTCGGCCGGCGACGTTCAGTACAAGAGGGCAGTTGGAGACAGTTTCGTCGTCTTCTCGGACATCCGGCAGCGGCGGATCCCGCCCGCCTTGCCGGCCGGGGCATACGTCGGACGCGGACTGTCGAGCTGGGTGCATGGGCGGGGCGCGACATTCCGGGCACCGTCGCGGACCTGCTGGGCGCGCAGGCGGGGCAGCTCGACAGCCTCCGTCCGGGGACCGACCGCCGACCGCCGGTTTGTTGGTCGCCGGCCGCCGCTGCCGGCGGACGAGGGCGGGGTGACAGCGGCCGGCCGGGCAGGGTAGAACCGCAGGATGTCCACGGATCCGATCGGCGTCGTCAAGCGGGAACTGCTGGTCCGCCAGCTCGACTCCTGGACGCCGGCCGCGTTGCACCGGTCCCGCCGGGCCACCTTCGTCCAGGCGTACGCCGGGGTGGACGGCGGTGTCGCGGACGCCGCGCTGCGGGTCTTCGGCGAGTTCGCCGACCTGCTGCGCGGGCGGCGGACGACCGCGCTGACTCTCGGGCCGGACGACCCGGATCTCGCGGCACGCCACGCGGCGGCGCAGCCGGAGTTGCCGGCCGGGCTGACCGCGCACCTCGTGCCGGGCGGTGTCGACCGGCTGCCGGTGGCGCTGCGGGCGGCCACCGCGAACGGCGCTCCGGTCCTCGCCTGGGTGGACGCCACCGGCGGTCCCGGACCGGCCGCCGAGGTCCTCGCGGCGGTGGCCGGTGGCCGTCCCGCGGAGCTGCTGCTGGTGCTCGACCCGCCGGTCTGGTCCGGGACGGATTACCGGCACCGGCTGACCGGGGCCGGCCTGCCGCTGGTGACCGAGGTGGAGCTGGTAGCCGAGGCCGGGGCCGAGGTGCTGGTCTTCGGCACCGCCGCCGGCAAGCGGCTGGACGCCTTCAAGAACGCGCTCTGGGCGGTCGACGAATACGCCGGGGTGCGTTACCGGGACCCCGGCGATCCGGCGGGACACCTGCTGGACATCTCGCTGAACCCGCATCCGGGTCCGCTGCGGCGGGAACTCCTCGCCCGCCTGGGGTCGGTCGGTGCCGCCACCGTCACCGAGCTGCGGCAGTTCACCGCCGAGCGGACCGTCTACCGCGCTGCGGACGCCAGTCGGGTGCTCACCGCCCTGCTCTCCGCCGGGCTGGTGCGCCGGGAGCCGGAGTCGGGTCGGCTCGCCGGTGACGTCACCATCACCGTCGCACCCTCGCTCTCGCCCTGAACAGCCGTGCGGAGAGGCAGAGAGCGCCGACAGGCGCAGACCGCGCCGGAGACGCAGACCGTGCCGGACATGCAACAGGGATGCCGACGAAGCCGTCGGCATCCCTGTCCGTCACCGCTTCCTCAGGACCGCGACTTGTCCTGCTTCCAGGACAGCGGGCCGGGCAGGTCGACCCGGTGTGCGCGGGCCCGGGAGTTCCAGGACCAGCGTCCGATCTTGATACTCCAGGAGGAGAAGCCGTTCTCGGTGAAGTTGAGAATCAACGGACCGTACTTCTTGCGCTTACGGAACATCAGACCCACGGCCATGCTCCTTTCCAGACAATGCTTGCTTCCGGGGTAGGCCGAAGGTTCCCCGTACGGATGTTCGGCAAACGTCCACTCAGGGCCGCGTGGTCGGGGCGGGGCCGGACAGGGCGGCCCGGAAGGCGCCGGGGCTGTGCCCGACCTCGCGCTGGAAGAACCGACCGAAGTTGGTGGGCTCCGGAAAGCCGAGCCGGCGGCCGACCTCGGCCACCGGCAGCTCGGTCGCGGCGAGCAGCCGCCGGGCTTCCAGCGCCACCCGTTCGTCGATGACCTGCTTCGCGCTGCGCCCGGTCGCGGCCAGGCAGGCCCGGGTCAGGGTACGCACCGAGCAGTCGAGTCGACTGGCGTACTCCTCGACCCGGCGGGTCTGCCGGTACGAGCGCTCGACCTCCTGCCGCAGCCGCCAGAAGGTGCCCGTCGACTCCGTACCGTCCGGGGTGCCGCCCCACCCGGCAGGCAGCGGGCCGGTCTCCGGGGCCGGCTCCCGGGTGCTGGCCGGGTCGCGCGGCAGCAGCGCCAGCCGCAGCAGCAGCACGGCGAGTTGGTGCCGCAGCAGTTCGTCGGCGAGGCCGTCGCCGGAGTGCCGCTGGCAGTCGACCACCAGTTGACTGACCTCGTTGATCACCGCGTCCTCGTCCTCACCGGCAAGCTGCCAGTAACCGGCGGCGAACGGCGGGCCGGTCGGGAAGACGCCCAGCTCGCGCATGGTCTCCGGGGTCCAGCAGACCAGCACCGCGTCGAGCCCGCTCTGCCCGCCGTGCCGGACGACCTGGCCGGGCCGTACCCAGAGCAGCGACCCCGGCCGGCACGGGTAGGTCCGGAAGTCGACCTCCTGGGTGCCGTGTCCGACGGTGACCAGAATCAGCAGGTGCCGATCGACGAGCAGCGGCCCCCGGTTGGCCGGGTCGAGGAAGTAGTCGCGCAGGGTGAGGGTGCGGATGCCGGCCCAACCGGGCGGGGGCGGCACCTCGCCGGGCTCACCCGGAAGCTGACCGAATCGGACCATCACCTGCGACGTTAGCCGCCGAGCGCCTGGCACGCACCCCTGGCGACCGGCTGCCGGACACCTCCGCGTACTTCCGACAGCGGAGCGGACATCGACGGACGACGTTGACCGTGCGGGCGGGTGATCGGTAGCCTGGCTCCCGGTCCGGGCCAAGACCACCGCGCGCGAGACAGCGACGGGCGTACGCGAGACACACCGAACCCGCCACCGTCCATCCCGTCAGGGGAGGACATCAGCAGTTCCGGGAGATCCCGCATGCGTCGTAGATCCCTCCTGTCCATCGTCACCGGCACGGCGCTCGCCGCCAGCGGTGCGGCAGTCGTCGCCGCCCCGCCGCCGGCCCTCGCCGAGCCCGGTCCGGCTCTCGAGGTCGACGTGACCGCCGACCGGCACCCGATCAGCCCGCACATCTACGGGATGAACTTCACCGACGAGGCCCTCGCCGAGGAGCTGGCCCTGCCGGTACGCCGTTGGGGCGGCAACGCCACCACCCGCTACCACTTCCGCTACGACACCACCAACCGCGCCTCGGACTGGTTCTTCGAGAACATCGCCGAGGAGAACGCCGATCCCGGGGCGCTGCCGGACGGCTCCTCGACCGACGAGTTCGTCGAGCAGGACCGGCGCACCGGGACCGACAGCGTGCTGACGGTGCCGCTGATCGGGTGGGCGCCGAAGGCCCGGGACGGCTCGTGCGGTTTCTCGGTCGCCAAGTACGGGCCGCAGGAGCGTACCGACGAGTGGCGGCCGGACTGCGGCAACGGCGTACGGCCGGACGGCACCCTGGTCACCGGCAACGACCCGCACGACACAAGTGTGGAGGTCGGCCCGGAGTACGTCCGGGACTGGCTGCGGCACCTGACCGGCAAGTACGGCACGGCGGCCGAGGGCGGGGTGAAGTTCTACAACCTGGACAACGAGCCGGACATCTGGCACTCCACGCACCGGGACGTGCACCCGGAGGGGGCGAGTTCGGCCGAGCTGCGCGACCAGGCGTACGCGATCGGCGCGGCGATCAAGGAGGTCGACCCGTCGGCGGCGACGCTCGGCCCGGTCGGCTGGGGTTGGACCTCGTGGGACCACTCCGGGATGGACCAGGAGGAGTGTTCCCGTACCGGGTGCTGGGCGAACCCGCCGGACCGGCCGAACCGGGACGGGCTGCCCTTCACCACCTGGTATCTCCAGCAGATGCGCGAGTACGAGGAGGAGCACGGGCAGCGGGTGCTCGACTACTTCGACATGCACTTCTATCCGCAGGCCAGCGGGGTGGCGTTCGGCAACGGCACCGACCCGGCCACCAACGCGCTGCGGTTGCGCTCCACCCGGGCGCTCTGGGACCCGACCTACACCGACGAGAGCTGGATCAACACCCAGGTGCGGCTGGTGCCCCGGATGAAGGAGCTGGTGGCCGCGAACTATCCGGGGACGAAGACGGCGATCACCGAGTACAACTGGGGGGCGCTGGACCACGTCAACGGGGCGTTGACCCAGGCCGACGTACTCGGGATCTTCGGTCGGGAGGGCTTGGACCTGGCGACGCTCTGGGCGCCGCCGGGCGCGACCCAGCCGGGCGCGTACGCCTTCCGGATGTACCGCAACTACGACGGCGCCGGCGGCCGGTTCGGCGACGTCGGGGTCCGGGCGACCTCGGCCGACTCCGACCAGCTCTCGGTGTACGCGGCCGAGCGCCGCTCCGACGGCGCGCTCACCGTGATGGTGGTGAACAAGAGCGGGGTGGAGCGGACCAGTTCGCTGTCACTGCGCGGCCGGACCGCGCAGACCACGCAGGTGTACCGGTACGGGGCGACCGACCTCACCTCGATCGTCCGGGAGGCGGACCAGCGGATCCTGGTGCCGCCGCCGGTGGCCGGGGCACCGGACGGAACCCTGTCGCACACCTTCCCGGCCGACTCGGTGACCCTCTTCGTGGTCGGTGCGGCGAGCAGCCCGCCGCCGCTGGCCGCGTTGCACCGCAACCTGGACCGGTCGCCGACCGACGCCCGGATCCTGCCGGCGATCGACCTCGACAACCCGGGTCGGGTGCCGGTCGACCTGTCCCGGGTGACGGTGCGGTACTGGTTCACCCGGGACGGCGGTCGCGGCACGGTGCAGGCGGCCTGCGTGCGGGCCACGCTCGACTGCGCGAACGTCACCCAGACGCTGACAACACTGCCGAGGCCCAGGCGCGGGGCGGACAGCTATCTGGAGGTCGGCTTCGCCAGGGGTGCCGGGACGCTGGCGGCGGCCGGCAGGACCGGTCCGATCGAGTTGCGGTTGACCAGGGCGGACCGGTCCCGCTTCGTCGAGACCGACGACCACAGTTGGCGGCCGGCGAGACCGGACTACGCGGCCAACCCCCGGATCACGGTCTACCTGGACGGCGTACGCATCGCCGGTAGCGAGCCGTGACCGCCGGGATCAGCGGATCCGTGGCGGGGTCGTGCCGGCGGGAGTTGTCCGGTCGGTACGATCCGGACTAACTTACCGAACAGTAAGCCAACCCGGGTCGGTCGGCATTCCGGTGCCGGCCGACCCACGGCCTTCAGAGGTGCGCATGCCAGAGCTGTTCTCGGTGCGGGACAAGGCGGTACTGGTCACCGGCGGTACCCGGGGGATCGGCCTGATGATCGCCCGGGGATTCGTCGAGGCGGGCGCCCAGGTGATCATCTCGTCCCGCAAGGCGGAGGTGTGCGCCGAGGTCGCCGCGCAGCTCTCCGAACTCGGCCGCTGCGAGGCGATCCCGGCGGACGTCTCCAGCGCGGCCGGGGCGGCCCGGCTCGCCGAGGAGGTCCTGGCCCGGGTGCCGACCCTGGACGTACTGGTCAACAATGCCGGTGCGACCTGGGGAGCGCCGCTGGAGGCTTATCCGGAGAGTGCCTTCGACAAGCTGTGGGCGGTGAACGTCAAGGCGGTCTTCCAGCTGACCACCGCCCTGCTGCCCGCGCTGCGCACCTCGGCCAGCGCCGACGACCCGGCCCGGGTGATCAACATCGGGTCGATCGACGGCATCCGGGTCCCGTGGATGGAGGTGTACGCCTACTCGGCCACCAAGGCGGCGGTGCACATGCTGACCCGGAGCCTGGCCCACCAGCTCGCCAAGGAGCACATCACGGTGAACGCGATCGCGCCCGGCCCGTTCGAGAGCAAGATGATGGCGTTCGCGCTCGACGACCCGGCGACCCGGGCGACGATCGAGCACCAGGTGCCGCTCGGCCGGATCGGCCGGCCCGACGACATGGCCGGAGCCGCGATCTACCTCGCGTCGCGGGCCGGGGCATACCTCACCGGAGCGGTCATTCCGGTCGACGGCGGCATCACCACGCACGGCTGACGATATCACTCTCTGTAATCGTGGAAAAAAGAAAGGCGCGTGTGACCCGCGACCCGTACCCAAGATCCGGAGCTGGTGACAGGTACCTGGTGACACATACCCGCGTGCAGACGCCGCGCCGCGCGGACCTCGGCAGTGGTCCGCGCGACGCGGTGGGTTCCGATCGGCCTGTGGTGCTTCCGGAGCGCGTGGTGGCGCTCCCGGACCGGCCTGCCGGCCGGTGAGGCCGTCGCCGGCAGCGGTCAGCGGCCGGCCAGCAGCCGGTTGACCGCCGTGTCGACGTCGAGATGGTCGCCCTCCCGGCCCCGGGGGACCACCACGTACGTCCGGCGCAGGAACCTGACCAGGACGCTACGTGGCACCTCGAACAGTGCGTTACCGTCCGGTGATGAGAGTGCGAGCGCGACGAAGTCGCCCCGGGGAGTGGCCCAGGGCCAGACCCGGACGTCGCCGATCCCGGCTGGCTCATCGAGGCCGGTGACGAGCAGTTCCCGCGCGAAGGACCAGCTGACCGCTTCGCCTCCGGCGGATTCCGCATGGAACAGGACATGGACCGCGTACGGGTCGGCTGGGTCGTAGCGCAGGCTGGCGCGCACCGGCAGAGCCGTGGCATCAGGTGCAACGAGCCTTAACGACGTCTCGACCTCGACCGTGGTCGGTCGGATGACACTCATGGACGTTCTCCCCCCGGCACCGCTGCGGGACGTATGTGTCCCGCCTTTCCCATCCTCAGCTGCTACTCATGGTTACGCTCCGCCATACGCTGATATCACCCAGTAGTGGGAAGAGGCTTCCTAGCTCCCGATCGAAATCGAATCTTTATGTAGGATGTCCAGTTCTGCCCAGGTACTCGATCCCATCCGGCGCCGGATGGTTCAGCCGTCGACTCACTCCGGTAACGTCCAGTCGTCCTGTTGAGTGACGGGCGGGGCCACACTGGGGGTTGAAATGGCTACGAATCCATCCTCAATGGAGAAAGCCGTCCTGCCGGGTACGTGGCGGGCGAACGGGGCCGGCGCCGGGGTCCGCTCCGGCGTCGCGGGGGCGGCCGAAGAGCGGAGGTACGACGTGCCGGGAGACGAGCGCGTCCCACGGGGGGACCGGCCCGGACCTGCGACGGGAGCACCCACGGACGCCGGTGCCGAGGTGCCGCTGGAGCCGTTGGTGACGCAGACCCGCCGGCAGCGGGTGCGCCGGACCCTGGAGATCATCCGGGCGAATCCGACCGGCCGGATCGCGTTGAAGGTTTTCGTGGCACTCGCCGGTGCGATCGTCGTCACACTCGGTCTCGCGTTGATTCCGCTGCCCGGTCCGGGCTGGCTGATCGTGATCGGCGGTCTGGGTATCTGGGCGGTGGAGTTCCACTGGGCCAGACGGCTGCTCAACTTCACCCGTCGGCACGTGCAGAGTTGGGCACGTTGGGTACGCGAACAGTCCCTCCTGGTCAGGTTCGTACTCGGTTCGGTGGGGCTGGTCTTCGTCGCGGCGGTCGTCTGGCTGTCGGTACGGGCCAGCTTCGGCATCGATCTGATCGCCGGTTTCATGCACTACATCGCGACGCACTGACCCCGAAGTCGCGCGGACTCCGACCGATCAGGTACAGTCGTCCGCGCTGAGGGCGATTAGCTCAGCGGGAGAGCGCTTCGTTCACACCGAAGAGGTCACTGGTTCGATCCCAGTATCGCCCACGCGGCTCAGGCCACTTCCCAGTCTCGGGAGGTGGCCTTTCTGCTGCCCGTACGGCAGCTCGTCATGGCGAAAAGGATTCTTCGCACCCTTGGAGGGCGTCGCTGATCACCTGCGACGAGGCAGGGGAGCTTCCGGCGCCGGCCCGAGTCGATGCTGGACTGGTTCCGGACCCACCCGGAGTAGCGCGACGTCCTCGTGAGCCAGCGTGCAGACGTCCGGCCGAAGCCGTTCAGGGCGGGTTTCCGGCGCGTGGTCCGGCGGTCGTTCTCGCGGACCGACTCTGCTCCAACCGCAGACGCTCCGGATCAGCCGCCCCCGGCGCGATCGGCGACCAGACCCCCAGCAGCCACATTGCGAGGATGCCGCCGCCGATCACCGCCGCGACCACCCCCAGTGTCGCCGGCCACCACCGCAGTACCCCCAACGGCCGCTCCACGCGCCGCCCGGCACGCGCCCGCCGGTGGCTGACCAACCAATCCCGTACCGCTCGCATATCGCACGTGCGGCCACGCCAGTCCAGACCAGACACGCGGCGTGTCGTCGCCCACGCGGGCAGAGGCCCGGATCACGTCGATGATCCGGGCCTCTCTTCGTTCCCGAGTGACCGCCCGGGTGACTACGGTCCACCGACCCGAAGATCGCATCCCTGGCCTGTGCCCTGTCGAGAAGCACCGGGCGGAACTGACGGCGGTGCCGGGCGGGGTACCACCACCCGGCCGCGTACCGCTAGCAATGGCCGCAGATCGGGTTGGGAGCACCGTCCCCCCGCCGTTGGAACGGCCGGTCGACGAGTTCGTCGTCGACGGGCGTGGGCCACACCAGCATCGGTGATGTCGGGCTCTTCCGGGTGACTTCGACGCACGCGATGCGCACCTCGTAGTCCGTGACGACGCAGATTCCCAGCTCCAACAGCCTGTCCACGCGCATCCTGTCGGAGAACGCCGTCCTACCGTCGTAGGAGTACGCCCGCAGGTCCGTGTCGTTCAGGGTGCCGTGAGGGAGACTCCCGATGAAGACGGCGTATCCCCACCGAGCTCCGAGGGCGCTGTCCGGCACGTCGCAGTCCAGATATCCGGTCAGGGTGAGATAGTCACCGTCGGTGACCTCCGTCTCCTCGATGGCCCCGGAGAGGCACGGGACGCGCAGCCATCCGTCGTCCGCCTCGGCGGGTGCACCGGCGCCCAGGAGCGCGACGAACGCGGCGGTCAGCAAAGCCAGGTATTTCATTGGTTTGTCCCATCGATGCTGTGGGTGGGTGTGGACGGATCGGATGGCGTCGCCACGTTCAGTGCGCCGAGCGCGAGACCCAACTGGAAGCGGTTGTCGACACCGAGGCGGTCCATCAACGCCCTCAGGGTGTAGGTGAGCGAACGGGTGGACATGCCGATCTCCTGCGCGGAGGCGGCGTCGGTATACCCCTTGGCGAGCAGTGCGACGATTGCTTTCTCGCGTGATGTCAACACGATCGCGGGCACTCCGTTCCGGCTTGGGTCCACCGCGCTGCTCCAGTGCCGGGTGAACAGCCTGACAAGCGATTCGACCGCGGCGTGGTCGATGATCTCCCAGGTGCCGCGATCCAGGTCGAGGGGATCGACGGCGAGCAGTGCCACGCGTCGGTCGAAGATCATGAGTTTCTGCGGGAGCTGCGCCGCCTCCCGGTACTCGCCGCCGAGCCGGCCGAACTCGATTGCGTGCTGCGCCGAGCGGTCACCGTCCGCGGGCGGGCGGCTCAGCGTGCGCATCCGCACCCCGCGACGCAGGGCCGCGACATCCAACGGCGCGCCGACCGCCAACTCATCCGTGCTGAAGACCTGCTCGGGTTGCATCGACAGATGCTCGATCCGCTCCAGGGCGGCCAACTCGGCGATGCGCCGGCGGCGCGACTCGCGGTCCGGCAGATGCCTCGCCGAAAGCGCGACCCGCTCTGTCGGCTCGACAGCGCAACCGGTAGCCGCCGCGGCGCGCCGGAGCGCCTGACGTCGCAGGGTTGTCACCACCGCAGCCGCGGGCCGTGCCCGCCAGACCGAGGCGTCCGCGCCGTGTCCCGACGGCTCGCGCTCCACCTTGACGATGTCGACAGCCAGCAACTCGTCCAGCGCGGTCCGGATCCTCCGTACCCCCAGGCCCAGCTCTGCCGCGACCTCCCCGGCGGCTTGCGGCCCGAAGGTCAGCAGACATCGGTACACCAGATCGGCGTCCGCCGAGACCCCCCAGCGAACCAGCGCCGGTACGGCCCTTCCGATCGCGAGCACCCCCGCTCTCCTGCCTGTCACGTACGACCCCTCCCCCGAACCGACAGACCTCGGTACGCAGCGATACAAGCACTGGAGTACGACGATGTCTGCATTCCGCAAGATCATCAGAGAATTCGTTGCTTGATTCCGCAACCCACCACGGTCCGCGCCCCTGGGGAACAGTCGCAGGCTCCAGGTGGACCGGGCACCCGCCGGCAGCGCGACCCGGTACCGCCCGACCGGGGCCGCCGCGGAGCGGACCGAGGCGGAAACGGTCCCGGCGTTCCCGCCAGCCCTGCCGGATCGGTCCAGCCCGACGACCGCTGTCCGAAAGAGTCACCGTGCTGCGCGTCGACGTCCGCGATCCGGACGCGGTGTGGACCACACCCGGCCGGCCGGGAGTTCGATGCGGTGGTCGACCGAATCACCTCCACCCGGCATCCCTGCGGACCAGTTTGATCACGAGTGCGAGCGGGCCGGGTGCGCGAACAGAGTTCCCGAACGGTACAGGACACCGGATGCCGCCTCGGATTCTTCGGCCCGGAACGACTCGTAACAATTGTTTGTTACATGATCGGATATTAATGGCCGTTGATAGATATGCCCCGGGTCGTCGGCTAGCATATCCCCGTGACTGTCGCTCCTCCTTCCATTCCGGGCGTGCGTCGTCATGTTTCCGGTTGAGCTGCCGACCGTCTGGGCCGGCCGGGAGAAGGAGCTGGCGGCACTGCACGCGGCCGTCGAGGCCACCCGTCAGGGCCGCGGATCGGTGCTCTGGGTGGAGGGCGAGGCCGGCATCGGCAAGTCCTCTCTGGTGGCCGCCGGCCTCACCAGAGGCGGGTTTCGGCGTCGCGAGCTGTTGTGGGGCACCGCAGACCAGTTGTCCCACCGTTTTCCGCTGCGGGTGATGCTGGACTGCCTCCAGGTGCGGCCGCGCTCACCGGATCCCCGGCGGGCTCGGATAGCCGAGTTCCTCCAGGAGCGCCGACCCGGGCTGTTCGCCGCGGACGACGTCGCCTACGCCGCCACCGAGATGCTCGTGGCGCTCGTCGACGAACTCTCCACCGAGACGCCCACCGTGCTGGTTCTCGACGATCTGCAATGGGCGGACGAAGCGTCGTTGATGCTGTGGCACCGGCTCGCCCTCGCCGCCGAGGAACTTCCGCTCCTGCTGGTCAGCGCCACCCGTCCGGTACCGGCCCGGCAGGACGTGCAGACGCTGCGGGCGGCGACGCTGCGCCGTGGCGGCACCCTGCTCCCGCTCGGCGCGCTCGGTGCTGACGACGTCCGGACGCTGGTAACCGGAATGCTCGGGACGCCGCCGGGGCCCGCGCTCAACCGTCTGCTGGGGCGGGCCATGGGCAACCCGCTGTACCTGCGTGAGCTGCTCGACGCCCTGGCGCGCGAGCAGACGGCCGGCACCGCGCTGGCCGAGGGCGAACTCTCCGACGACGCGTTCGAGCGGGTGCCGGCATCCTTCACGGCCGCGCTGAGCGACCGCCTCAGCGTGGTCGCGGTGGCGACCGCCCAGATGCTGCGCACCGCCTCCCTGCTCGGCGGCGAGTTCGCGGTCACCGAGCTTGCCGCACTGCTGCGGCGAACGGCCTCGGACCTGGCCGAGGGAGTGCAGGACGCGGTAGCGGCCGGCATCGTCGTCGGCGTCGGCGACCAGCTCGCCTTCCGGCACCCGCTGATCCGGCAGGCCCTCTACGACAGCGTGCCGGCCGCACTGCGGGCGGCGCTGCACTGCGAGGCGGCGAAGGCGCTGGTGACGGCCGGGGCCGAGCCGCTGCGGGTGGCCCAGCAACTGCTGGCGGCCGGCCGTCCGGGTGACGAGTGGACGCGTACCTGGGTGGTGGAGGCGGCACCGGCACTGTCCGCCCGCGCCCCGGACATCGCGATGGAACTCCTGCAGCGGGAGTTGGAGGCGAGTCAACTCGACCGGACCGATCGGGCCGCGCTGACCGTCGAACTCGCCCGGGTACTGCTCGGTGTGGGGCGCCATCCGGAGGCAGCCGAACGGGCCCGGAAGGCCCTCGCCGCGGCGACCCGGCCCGAGCACCGGGCCGAGATGTCCTCGATCCTGGCCCGCACACTGTTCCACCAGGGTCGCAACGAGGAGGCCGTGGACGTCGTCCGGAGTGCGCTCGGCCGTCCGGACGTACCGGCGGTCTGGCGGGCCCGCCTGTTGGCCTCGCTGGCGATGTTCGAGCGGGCCAGTACCGGCGACCTGGACACCGCCGACGGCACCGCGCGTCAGGCGCTGCGGGTCGGCGAGGACGCCGGGGACGCGTTCGCCACCGCCTACGCGTTGACCGACCTGTGGTTGACGCACTCGATCCGGCGGGACCACGATGCCGCCCTCGGTTACGTCGACCGCGCACTGATGGTGCTGGGCGACGCACCGGAGCACACCGACCTGCGGACCTTCGCCTTCGACGGCCGGATCTTCAGCCTGCAGAATCTCGATCGCTGGCCGGAGGCGGAGGCGACCCTGCACCGAGCCCGCGACCTGGCTCAGCGGGCCGCCGGATCCGGCCAGGGCGTCTCCGCGCTCACCGCGGCCGTGTTGCTGTACTGGCTCGGTCGGTGGGACGACGCCCTCGCCGAGCTCGACACCGTCGACCGCGACACCACCGGTATCACCTACTCCGGGCTGCGTGAGCGGGGACCGGCGTTGCTCCGGCACGGTGTTGCCGCGTTCATCGCCGGACACCGGGGCGAGAACGGCGCGGCGGCCGAACATCTCCGGGCGGGTCTCGCGCTTCCCGTCCGGACCGTCGCCGACCGGGAGAACCGTGACTTCCTGCTGGCCGCCCGCGCGCTCGCGGCCGAGCAGGAGGGGGAGCCGGCGCGGGCGCTGTCGCTGCTGGCGGCGCTCCTGGAACGCGCACCCGGCGAGATGACCCTGCTCCACCAGTGGATGCCCGAGCTGGTCCGACTCGCGGTGGCGGTCGACGACCGGGCGGCGGCGCGGGCGGCGTTGCGGGCCTGCCGGACGGAGGCCGAGGCGGAGTCCCGGCCGGGTCGGGCCGCCGCGGCGGTGCGCCGGTGCGACGGCCTGCTCGACGGGGATCCGGCGCCGCTGCACGAGGCGGTCGCGTACTACCGGTCGGTCGGTTCACCTGTCGAGTTGACCGGGACGCTGGAGGACCTGGCCGCCGTGCTCGCCGTGGGCGGCCGGCAGGCCGAGGCGAGGACGCTGCTGGGCGAGGTGATCGACCGGTACGACGCGTTCGGGGCGCTCTGGGACATCCGTCGGGCCGAGGGCCGACTCCGGCGCGCCGGCGTGCGTCGGGGTGTCCGAGGTCCCCGGCCGGCGCGCGCACAGATCGGCTGGGAGGCGCTCACCCCGACCGAGACCCGGGTGGCCGCCCTGGTCGCCGAGGGGCGGTCCACACCGGACATCGCCCGGGAGATGTATCTCTCCCGACGCACCGTGCAGACCCACATCTCGCACGTCCTCGGCAAGCTCGGCGTACGGAGCCGGGTGGAGATCGCCCGTGAGGCGTTGCGCCGGGAGACCGTCTCCGACGGTGGAGGCTGACGCCCGGAACCCACCGCCGACCGGTGCCGAGGCGGCAGAGGGCTTCACGGCGGCCGGTCCGGTGGCGACCGGTCGGGGCGACGGCGGATGGCTCCCGCCGGGGACATCCGTCATCTGACGTGGAGTAGCCGGCGCCGGACCGGGCGGTCCGGCGGGTGCCGAGGCTCGGACGACACCGCCGGCAGGTCCGTCGGCCAGGTTGCCGACGCGGTTGGCGACCGGCTCGACGTGACAGCCGGACGTGACCGGTCAGCGGCCGGGCCGGGAGTCCGGCTACCGCCGGGGTCGGACCGGTGCACGTCAACTAACCGATGTCCACGGCGGCCCGCTGGTCCAGGCTGGGTCTACGCGAGCGTGACCGTCGCCAGGAGGAGGAGTTCCGAGATGGGATGTTCGACTCAGCAGACGATCCGGAGTCGGGTGGCCGGGCAGCCGGCGCCGGCGGCCGGACCGCCGTCGACGTACGCCGGTCCGCCGCTCGTGGTGCGCTGCCTCGGCGGGTTCGAGCTGAGGATCCCGGGCCGGCAGTTGGACTGGACGACGGTACGGCCGAGGGTCCGGGCACTGCTCCGCTTCCTGGCCGCACACGGCGGAAGGCCGGTGCACCGCGAGATCATCCTGGCGGCGCTCTGGCCGGAACTACCGGTCGGGCCCGGCATTCGCAACCTGCACGTCGGCGTCTCCACGCTTCGGGCGTTCCTCGAGCCAGGCGTGCGGCGCGGACAGTCCACGCTCGTCCGGCGTGACGGCGAGTCCTACCGGCTGGCGCTGCCGCGCGCCGCGCTCTGCGACGTGCGTTCGTTCGAGGAGGCGATCGCGGCCTGGCGCCGGACCTTCGGTACCGGACAGCGTCGCGTCGAGGCGGCCGCCCTGCGGGAGGCCCTCGCCCATTACACGGGCGACCTGCTGCCGGAGGACGGGCCGGTGGAGTGGGTCGTGGCCGAGCGCGACCGCTACCGCACGTTGGCGGCGGAGTCGGCGGCGGCGCTCGCCGCCCTCGAACTGGAGGCGGGGCACCTCGCCGCGGCGGTGGCGGCGGCGCGGCGCGGACTGGAGATCGACGGCTTCCGTGACGACGCCTGGCGAATACTGGCCGAGGCGCATCAGCGTTCCGGCGACGCGGCGGCGGCTGCCCGGACCCGCAGCGCCTACGGCCGGGTGTTGCGGACGCTCGGGGTGCCCGGACCGGCCTGGGCCGCGTGAGAGCGGCCGTGCGCCCTCAGCCGGGACGGCGGAAGACCTCCACCTCGGCGATCGCGGTACGGCGGTCGGCCGCGCCGCCGTAGTTCTGGCGAACGGTCAACCGGATCCGCACCACGTCGGGGAAGACCCGGCGGAAGGTTTGCGGACCGGCCTGGTCGGCAAGCCGCAACGTGCTGGTTGCCGGGCCGGTCCGACCGGTCCAGGCGGCCAGTTCCAGCTCCGCCGGTCGGGCCTGCCGCAGGAACACGTCGCGCTGGGCCGACACACCGGAATGAATGATCAGGTCGAGCAGCCGGATCGGCTCGTCGAAGGTCAGTTCCACGTACTCGCCGTGCCCCGCGCCGGTTCCGGCCGGTGCCCAGTAGGTGTTGCTGATTCCGTCCACGACCAACTCCGCGGCGTGGTTCCGTGCCTGGCTCGACGCGCGCACCGAAACCGGACTCACCGGTTCCGGATCGGCGAGCCGGTCACGCACGGCGTCGCTGGCCCGGGCGCCGAGCCGGACGACACCGTAGCCGAGTCCGGCGAGCAGGGCGACGGCGAGCAGCAGGGTGCCGATCCGGTGGACCAGACCCCAGGCGCCCGAGCGGGGCCGGACCAACCACCGCGCCCCGCGGAGCAGGGACCGGCCGAGCCGACGCCACCACGACACCCGGGCCGACGGCCCGGAACGGGCGGCGCCGAGGGCCGCGCCGCACCGCCGGCAGAACCTCCGTTCGGGTGGGTTGCCGGTTACACAGGCCGGGCAGACGACGTCGCCGGAACCCTCGTCCGGCTCGGACGGGCGTTGTCGTACCACGGGCCGGCGGACCCGCGGCCGAGCAGGCTGGACAGCCTCCACGACCGAGCCCGCCAGCCGGTCCACCGCCGTCCCGACCTCCGCCGCGGTTCCCGCCCCCGCCGGCCGGCCCCGGTCCTCCCCGCCCGCCGTCGGTGGTGGTCCGGTCGCTCCGGTTGGCCGCACGTCCGCCGCAGGGACTGCCGGAGGGACCGCCCCGGTCGAGGGCCGGACGGCAGGGGGCGGAGTCGACGGCGGGCCCGGAGGCGGCGCGTCCGCCGTCTGCTCCCACCCCAGGAAGGATCCGCAGACCGCGCAGAAGGCGCCGCCGGGTTCGGGGGGCGCACACCGGTCACAACGTTCCATCGTCGTCACCCCCGCGTACCCCGTCGTCTTCGACGACCACCCGGACCGTGCAGGGCACGTGCGCGGGTCGGTTGGCCTCCACCAGAGCCCGCAGCCGGGCCAGCGGGACCAGGTCGGGGTCGGGCGCCCGCACCGTCACCGTCAGGGCGGGCGCCGCCGTACCCGGAAGCGGCCCGCCCGGTGTCGACGACCAGGCCGTACCGCCGTTCTCGGTGACCTCCGGTCGTACCCCGAAGACCGTCCGTACCTGTTCGGCCAGGCCCCGTGCCGTACCGCGTATCCGGTGCAGGGCCACCGCGCTGGCCACCGCCTCGCGACGCTGGCGGACCGTCCACCCCGGCGCCGTCTCGGCCGCCACCCAGCCGGCGAGCCAGTCGACGAAGTCGGCCGGGGCCAGCCGGGGGTCCAGATAGGCGGCGAAATTGTCCAACGTCGAGTGCACCGGGGCCAGCACCTCGTCGAAGCCGGCGAGCAGCCGTGCGGCCAGCTCGTCGCTGCCGTAGATCGCCGGCAGCCGACCGCCGAACGGATGTGGTGTGCCGAGGCCCGGCACCGCGCCACGCATGGGACGCTCCTCTCTCCGGCCGGGCCGGTCTCAGCGTTCCTCCACCCGGACCTGGTGCTCGTAGGAGAAGACCAGCGCGTGCGGGTCGAGGGCGACCCGGGGCGTCGCCGCACCGCGCCGGCCGGAGACCGGGTCGGCGGAGAAGAGCAGCACCTCCTCGACCAACCCGACGCCGGGCAGCTGCTGGAGCACTCCGAACAGCTCGCCGGACTGCACCGGGCGACCGAACGGCCAGCCAGACCCGTCCGGCCCGCCACGCAGCGGGTTGAGATAGCCGTAGAGCGCGTCCAGCGCGGCGGTCCGGAGCCGCTCCACGGCTGACCCGGGCCGGGCGGTCAGCCGGGCCGCGACGGTGACACCCTGGTAGAACGGGGGCTCCACGGCCAGGCGTACCCCGATGGGCCGGCGGGCGTCCAGGTGCTCGGCGACGGCCGCGAGCATGTCGTCGGGCGGGATCAGCTGTTCGAAACGCAGTCGGTCACCCGCGTCCGCGACCGCCTCGGGCACGACGAGGACGCGTACCCCGCCGGTGTCGGCGCCGTCCCCGGCGGGCAGGCAGCGGATCCGGGCCGCGGCCGGCACCGCCTCTCCGGCGATCAGCTCGTAGTCGCGCGCGGTGACCGCCCGGTCCTGGGCCCGCAACTGCACCGGACCACGCTGGCAGGCGCTCTGTACCGACTCGCCGTCCACCCCGCCTGCGGCGGCCTCCCGGTTCTCCACCCGGCTCACGTACGGCACCGAGCTGCGCAGCGTCGAGATCGCGCCCCGAGCCACGTTCCCGCGTCGCCCGCCGCCGGTGCGGTACCGGCGGACCCGCAACCGGGCGCCGTTCGGCGGCACCGCCCCGTACCGGCGGAGCGTGCCGTCGGGTTCGCGAACGGCGGGGCCGAACGCCACCTCGCCGGTGGTCCGGTCCACCGTCACGCACCGCTCGTCCGGACCCGTCCCGCCGAACGCGTCCACCTCGACCCACTCCTGCCAGCCGGTGCCGTCGGAGACCTCGACCAGGAACGGCTCGTCGTCCGGGACCACCGGCGGACGGAGCACCCGGAAGCGTTGCCCCGGCACCCCCTCGGACTCGCCGAGGAACTCGCCGACCACCGTCTCGGCGTGCGCCGCCGTGACCGTGCCGCCGATCGTGAAGGCCGACGCGGCCCGGATGGTCGGGGACGCCGAGTAGAACGGCTGGCCGGGCTCGGCGGCCACCAGCCGGCACCGCAGCCAGCCGGCGTGCTGGCCGCCGACGGTGGAGGTGGTGTGCCCGGCCGGGACGTGCAACACCACGTCGCCGGGTCGGTTGAGACCACCGGTGGAGTCGCGGTCGACCTCGCACTCCACCCAGTCGGCGCCGTTCCACGCCTCCCAGCGCAGCGGCGGTTGCCGGGGGTCGACCCCGATGCCTTCGACCCGGCTCTCCAGGCGCAGCACCACCGCGCAGGACGGTACCGCCGAACTCAGGCCGAGCAGCAGGGCGTCGCCGACGGTGGGCGTGGCGGCGAAACAGGAGACGTCCCGGCCGTCCCACACCTGGTCGGTACGGTCGACCGCCGGCCCGTCGGCGGGGTGGAGGCGAAGGTGGACCAGCTCACACGGCTCGATCGCCAGATCGGCGGTGGTGGCGAAGACGATGGCCTCCTCCGTCTCGGTACGGACCGTCCCGGCCTCGGTGCCGGCCCGCAGCAGCACCGCCTCGGCCTGCGGGGCGGCGAGCCAGAACGTGAGGTCGGCCCGCGCGGCGGTCGGCGGAAAGAGCCGGACGCCGATCAGGTCGAGGAAGGCCAGGTAGTTCTTCTCCGGTACCCGGTTCAACCGGTACAGCAGCTCGTCCGTCATCTGTGCGAACGCCTCGATGAGCGTGACCCCCGGGTCGGAGACGTTGTGGTCCGTCCACTCCGGACAGCGCTGCTGGATGAAGCGCTTGGCGTCGTCGACGAGGTGCTGGAAGCGGCGGTCGTCGAGGTTGGGCGCGGGTAGGGCCATCAGTTCGTCGCCTCCGCCTCGGGTCCGTCGTGAAACGGGATCACGTAGAACGGGAAGACCAGGTTGCGCGGATCGTTGGTTCCCCGGACCAGGTAGCGGATGTCGATGTAGAGGGTGCCGACCTCCGCCTCGTCGAAGCCCACGAGCACGTCGGTGACCTCGATCCGCGGCTCCCAGCGGTCCAGCGCGGCCCGCACCTCGAAGGCGATCTGCCCGGCGGTGTTCTCGTCCGCCGGAGCGAAGACGTGGTCGTGCACCCCGCAGCCGAACTCGGGACGCATCGGCCGCTCGCCGGGCGCGGTACCGAGGATCAGCTGGATCGCTTCGACGACCTCCCGCTCCCGGTTGACCAGGGCGATGCCGCCACCGGCGTCCAGCCGGAGCGGGAAGGCCCAACCGGCGCCGATGAACTGCTCCGCCACGTCGCTCAGCTCCCGATGAGAACGTTGCCGGCGCCGGTCAGGATCGTCGCCGAGCAGGTGGTCCGGTCGCCCATCCGGGCGGCGGGGAAGCCGCCGATCAGCACCTGTCCGCGTACCGGTGGCGGTCCGGGCAGCACGACGTTGCCCGGGCCGAGAGCCAGGTGCGGCGGGGGGATCGGGCAGGTGCAGAGCGTGCCGACCACCGCGGCAGGCAGGCCGCCGATCAGCACGCTGGAAACGCCGAGCGTGGGTCCGCCGGTCGGCACCGGCGCGCCGGCGCCGGGCGGTCCGACGGTACCGGTCGGCGCGCCGTGGCCGACCCTGTCCCCGATCCGGGCTGCTGGTGGCATCGCCGCTCTCCTCCCTCTCGGCCGGGGTGACGACCTGCACCCCCGGCGTGCGGTGCCGCCCGGGTACGTCCGGCGGCTGCCGCGCTTCAGTCGGTCCGTAGCACGCTTGCGCTTCAGTTGATCCGTACGACCCGGCCGCTGACCGACACGCTGGCCCCGGTGAGTTTCAGCTCGCCGGCTCCGGCGTCCACCGACACGCCCCGGCCCCTGACCGAGACCGGTCCGCCCGACTCGACCGACACCCCCCGGGTCCCCTCGACGGTGACCTCGGTCTTGGCCTCGATCACCACACTGCCGTCGCTGCGTACCACCACCGACGTGCCGGCCCGGTCCAGGTGCAGCAGCAGGTTGTCGGTGCCGCTGTTGGTGCGCAACCGCACCCCCTGCGGGGCGGCGACGGTGGGCCCGTCGAGCAGTTCCACCCAGTTGCCGGTGCTCGGGCGGCCGGCTGCCCGACCCTGCCGGGAGGCGAACGAGAGCCGGTTCACCGTCCCGCTCGTCGGGTCGACCAGTGGCATGTCGTGCGGCGAGGGCTGGTCGAGGCCGTTGTACAAGCCGCCGACCACGTACGGCCGGTCGAGCATTCCCTGCTCGAACCCGACCAGCACCTCGTCGCCGACCTCGGGGCAGCAGACCCCGCCGCCGCCGAACCCACCCAGTTGCACGGTACGGACCCAGTCGGTCTCGTACTTGTCGTCCAGCCACGGGAACCGGAGTCTGACCCAGCCCCGGTCCCGGCGTTCCGGATGGTTGCGGTCCAGCGCGGCGTTGACGTCGGTGACCACGCCGATGGCCAGTCCCGGCATCCGGGCCGACCGGGCCGGGGACAGCTCACCGGCGGCCAGCCCGGACAGCGACCGGTCCCGGCCGCTGCTGACTGTCAGCCAGGTCTGGTAGAACCGTGCCGGGCCGAACACGTGCCGACTGGTGGTCACGGTGTACTTGCCGGCGAACGGCCGCCCCACCCCGGTCAGCGCGAACGGCACGCCGGCCCGCAACCGAGGGTTGCCGCGGACGGACACCTCGAGTTCGGCGAGGCCGGCCGCCACCTGGGCGGCCAGGGCGCGGGACACCGTACCGACCTCGGCCAGGGTTTCGTACGGCACGTCGGCGACAAGCATCTCCGCCCTGCCGAACCGGGCCGCCACGTCTCCGGCGGTCACCGGGATGCCCAACTCGTCGCTGTCACGGACCGGGCTGCGCCCGATCACCGGCTCGCGGGTACGGCGATCCCAGCCCCGCACCTCCACGTCGGTGAACTGGCCGACCGAGGTGACGGTGGCGCGCATGGTGAGCACGTTTCCGTCCACCTCCGCCACGAAGTCGCTGCGCTCGGCGGTCGTCTGCGGGCCCGGGGCGGCGTCGGCGCGGACCGGACGGCGGAACTCGAACCTGCCGTCGACCACCGCCACCTCGGCGTCGTTGTCGGCCGCCAGCATGGTGAGGAACTCCCAGTCGCTGACGTTCGGCTGCGACACCACCTCGTAGACCACTGTGGTGGGATCTATCCGACCGATCGGCAGGTTGGCGGACCGGGCGAGGTCCCTGGCGAGGTCGGAGGCCTTCTGGTTGCGGTAGCTGGCGACCCGCCGGCCGCGCATGAGCCGGTGCGACAGGTCCATGGCCCGGATCGTGGTGTAGGTGCCGGTGCCGTCGAACTCCGTCTCGACTGTCACCACCTCCCCGGTGAACAGCGCCGTCTCGCCGTTGCCGTCCCCGGTGCGTACCGCCACGGTGAGCTTGCGGCCGATCGCGATCCCGGTTTCCTGCAGCAGCAGGGATCCGGGGTCGCGGTAGCGCAGGGTCGCCACCGCCGGTACGCCGGAGCCGTCGTCGACGGAGCCGTACACCAACTCGTCCGGCCAGGGATCGGGGAGCCCCTTTACCGGCAGGCCGACCTTCAGCAGATTGGTGAGGTTCCCCTCGGACACGTGATCTACCTACCTTCGCCAGCGGGGGCGACCGTCCCGGCCGGTGGGCCGAGGTCGCGGGAGAGCATGGGCGGGAACTCGTCGGCGGCGGGCAGCAGCAGCTCGGTGCCGGGTCGGAGCCGGGTCGGATCGTCGAGATCGTTCGCCTCCGCGATGACCCGCCACACCGTCGGGTCGCCGTACTCCCGGTGGGCCAGCAGCGGCAGCGAGTCGCCGTCCACCACCCGGTGCACCCGGCGGGCGGAGCGACCGCCGGAGGTGGGGTTCTGGCCGGGCTTGCTGCCGCTGATCTCGGTCAGGTTCAGGTCGCAGGTCGCCCGGAGCGGGGTACCGGAGCTGTTGAAGAGGGTGTACGTCGCGGTGACCTGGCTGGCGTACGAGTAGAACGAGACGGTCTGGAACTGGCCCCAGGTGAACTTCACCCACGGCGGCGACGGCGCCTTGGCCGCGATGCTGGCCGCGGTCGGCGTGCAGCAGGAGAGCAGCGTCTCGACCCGTTGCTGCACGGTGCGACCGTGCGTGTCGGTCACGTCGAGGAACACCGTCAGGGCGAGGGTGCGCGGCTCCGAGCCGCTGAACTCCGGAACACCGACCTGCTCCGCGCCGCGGACCACGTGCGGGATCCAGGCGGCCGACTTGGTCAGGGTCAGCTGGTTCGGATTGAACATGAAGGCGATCGGGCCGCCGAGCGGGCCGCCGGGACGGTTGCCGCCGCCCGGTGGCGGCTGGTAGCGCTGGAGGAACGCGGAGACCTTGCCGGTCGGTCTCGTCATGGCGCCACCGCCGCGCCGGTTCGGCACCCTGCTCGCGGCACCTAGCCCACCTCCAGGAAACCGTTGTACGCGAGTTCGATACTCTCCGTCGCCGCCTCGGAGAGATCGGGCCGGAAGGACGGACCGGTCCAGCGGACCAGCACGACGTCGGCCAGGCCCCACTGCACCAGCAGTGCCCGGTCGGGGCGCAGTGCCGCGATCTGGGCGGTGCCCCGGATGATTCCCTGCGGTAGGGCGGAGAGCAGGCGGGCGACCTTGGCCGTGTCCGGAATCAGCGGCCGGCTGAGGGTGACGTTGGTGTAGCGCACCCGGGACGGCAGTTGCCAGACGAAGCCGTTGTTGCCGCCCTCCTGGTGCTGCTCCACCTCGACCTCGCAGCCGAGCCCGTCGCACGAGTTCCAGTCGCCGAGGTCGATCCCGTCGATGCGGAGTCGGAAGTGGACACTCGTACCCGGATCGGTACTGGTCATCGGGCACCGTCCAGCCATCGACCGGTGCGTTCACGGCCCAGCCGGAGTTCGGCCCGCAGCAGCCGGGAGATCGGCTCGACGAGGCGGTGGGCGAGTTCGTCCAGGGCTCGGCGGTCGAGATGGTGGAACCGGTCGGCGCTGTCCCGCTCGTCACGTCCCGGGCCCGGAAAGCCGCGCGGGCGACCTTCCACCGAGTCGGGACCTGCCGTTCCACCGCTGCCCCCGGTGGTCGCTGCGCGGCTGGCGGTCGGCGGGTTGCCCGGCGTCGATCGCTTCTGGACGATCGGTCCGGACCGGGTCGGTGCCGTCGGCGCTGTGCTGCCGGCGGTGGAGGCGCTGGAGGTCCGCTGCACCGGCAGCGCGGCGTCGGCCGTTCGGGCGAAGGCGACACCCCGAGGACCCGTTCCGCCCCTGGACCCGGCGGTGCCGGCCAGTGCCGGCCGGAGCCCGGCAGCCGGAACCGGAACGGGCGGCGGAGACACCGACACGGCGACGGTGGTCGCCGGCCGCGCCGGGCCGGCACCGGACCGGGGGAGTGGTAGCGCTTGCGTCGGACGAGGGCCCAGGACCGGGGCGGTCCGGATCCCGGCATCGGCGGAAACTGCGGCGGGACCCACCATGCCGGGTACCTCCCTGCTGGTCGCCGAAGTTCGGCCGGTCGTCGTGGCGGTGCTGGCCGACGGGTCCGACCTGCTGCCGGGGGGTCCGGTCCAGCGGATCGGCACCGCAGGTCCGGCCGGGCTGCGGGCGATCGCGGCGGCCCGGTCCAGTACTGCCGGGTCCCGGTCCGTAGCCGGCTCGGCGGGCACCGTCCTTCCGGAGTCCGCGCGGTGTGCCGTCGGGTTCGCGGCGGTCCGGCGCAGGATCGGCAGTCCAGGCCGTCCGCCGAGCAGCGGGACCAGGTTCGGCCGTCCGCCGGCCGGTCCGGTCCCGGCGGCACCCCGGGACGGAGCCGCCCGAGCCGACGGCGTCGCGGCCGGACCGGCACCGCCCGCTGGCGTGCCGGTGCCCGGCGGCGTCGGGGCGGTGCCCGGCGGCGGGGACTGCGGTCGGGGGGCCGGCAGCCGGGTGCGGGATTGCCCGGTGGGCCCCTCGGGATGCGGCCGGCCGACCGGCAGCCGGGGATGCGGTTCGACGGACCGTTGCACCGGCTGGTTCCGGTCGCCCGTCCGCTCCTTGGCGGCGCGTGCTCGGCCCGGAGCGTCAGACCCTGCCGTGGCCGCGCTGTCCCTCGGGGCCGGGCGCGTCCCCGGCAGCGCGGGCACCGCTGACGGCTCGGGCAGTTCGGGCGCGGCGGCGGGGCGGCGGGGCGGCGCGGTCGACGGTCCGGGCGGGTCGGTCGGGGCGGGCTCGGGGGTGGCCGGCGGTCGGGGCCGGATCACGAGCCGAGGCCGGGCCTCCGGGCCGAGCGGGGAACCGAGGCCGACGGTCGGTCCGGACCGCGGCCCTGGCCGGTCGGCCGGCGGACCGCCCGGGCCCGCCGGGACGCCGGGATGGTCGACCGGCGCGGTCCCGCTCCGCCCCGACGTGCCGGGCGCGCTGCCCGCCGACAGCGCGCTCCGCCCCGACGTGCCGGGCGCGCTGCCCGCCGACAGGCTGCGGCCTCGTTCCACACCGGAACGCTGTAGCGGCACCCCGGCGCTGCCGCCCGCACCGGACGCTCCCGCACCGGACGCTCCCGCACCGGGCTCCGGACGCGTCGACCGGGGCACGGCGCGGTTCGAGGCCGGCCGGAGCGCCGTCGGCACCGTGGCCGGAGCGGCCGGGTCGGGAGCCGGCAACACGATGGGCTCGCCGAGACCGAGTCGCGGCGCCGAGGCGCCGGTCCGACGGGCCCGGGAGACCGGCACGGCCGGTGCGTCGGGCGGCGTGCCACGCCCGGTCGGCCGGTCCGGAGCCGCGACGACCGGCGGCGGGGTGGCCGTGGCGGGACCGAGCGCGGGCGGGGGGAGGGGCGGGAGCTGATCCGTGGCGGAGGAGCCCGGAGCGACGGGCGACGTGCTGCGCCGCGACGTCACCCGGGACGCCGCCGACGAGGCGTTGCCGGAACCGTCGGGGTTCGCGAGGGAGCCGCCGGGGTCCGCCCCGGTCCGGGCGGCGGCGGCCGGCGGCCGAAAGGGGTGACCGGTGACGTCGGGCGAGACAGCGGGCAGTCGCCGAGGCGCGGCGGCGACCCGTGCGACCGTCAACGGCGTACCGGTCCGACGAGCGGGGGAGGAACGTGCCGGCGTCACCCCGGCGGGTGGCGTCGTGGCGGCACCGGTCGGGAGTGCACCTCCGGCCCCGGCTGTCGGACGGACGTCGGAGCCGGGCGGTTCACCGGGGGACGGGGAGGTCGGTGGTCCCAGGTCGGGCCCGCGACGCACCGGCAGAACGGGCCGGGCCATCACCGCCGCCGGTGGCAGCGGACGGAGCAGGTCGTACGCCACCCCGCTCGGCGCGTCCGGGCTGACCAGGTGCGCCAGTGGGCTCCGGAGGGCGGGGTTATGCCAGGTGGCCAGCCGGCCCCGGAATCCGACCGGGTCGCTGAGTGACACCTCGGCACCGGTGGCCAGACCGGCCATCGGTGGCACACCCCGCCAGCCCGGATCGACGGTGTCCCGGCTCGGTCCTGGAGCCGGCTCCGGGGTCAGGTCCACGGTGGACCGGACCGGTCCACGCCACCGCCGGAGCAGGTCGGGTACGCCCATCGTCGGTCACCGCCCCTCGTTGACGCGGTTGTTGATGGCGGCGATCTCCGTGACGTAGCGCCGTCGCTCGTCGTGCCGAAGGTCGAGGATCTCGTCCCGGGACCAGTGGAAGTGGTAGGCGACGTACGCGACCTCCTCGTAGAGCCGGTCGGCCGCGTACGTCACGATTCCCCCGGGCGACCACCGGCGAGGTCCACCTCGAAGTCCGATGCGCAGTGCGGGCAGGTGACCGCCGCGCGGCTGTGCCCCTCCGCGTTGATCCGCCGGTAGAAGTCCTGTAGGAAGGCCAGATCCGAGGCGAACAACCGTTCCACCTGCTCGGCGCGGATGTCGGTGACCGTGCCGAGCCGGGTGATGACCATGCTGAGCAGCACGACCGACAGGTACGCGGGATTGTCCTTGACCCTGAGGTCGACGAGCGGGGCGAGTTCGTCCCGGGCGGTGGCCAGTCGCATGCTGCCGTCCCGGTGCACGGCGCCCGTCTCGTCGACGTAGCCCCGGGGAAGCTCGAAGGAGAACTCGGTCTGCAGCCTGGGCGGCCCGGACGGGGCGGTGGGAACGGCCGCCGGGACGATATCCGCGCCGTCCGGCGGCTCGTCCAGGGCGGTGTGCGAAACGGTACGTCGCCTCATCGACCTCGCGGCGTGCGGCCCCGGGCGTCCGGGGCCGGACAGGAACGCCGCTTCCTCCTCTCACACGATCGGTGCGGACGCACCGGAAAACGTCACGGACCGCTGCGGACCTCAGGAACTGGTGATTCCCTCGAAGACGATCGTGATCTTCTCGGTGGCCGGGGAGGTGTCGCCGGCCCGCAGGCTGGGGCCCTCCCACCGGCTCACCCAGGCGTTGGTCAGGTCCCAGCGGCGCTGCTCGGCGTTCTCCGCGTCCACGATGATCACGCTGATGTTCTGCCGGGCCGTGTTTATCGCACCCTTCTCGTAGGTGTCCCTGATCCATTCGGTGAACGCGCTGCTCTTGTCCAGGCCACGGGTGATGGTCACCTCGCCGCCCTTCCGCGCCCCGGGAATCTTGCGGATGATGTACTCCCCGGTCGGGGTGACCTGGGTGACCTCGATCGCGTCGAGTTCCACGGTGAGGCCGCTCACCTCCTGCACCGACTCGACCCGTGCCTTGCCCAGCTCCACCTGGAACCGGTGGGTCACGAAGGTGTCGCCCGTCTCCGCCATTGCTGGTTACCGTCCTCTCCCTGCCGCCGCGACGCTGTCTACCGTGGAAGATGTGCCCCGGGTCATTCCGAGACGAGGCTGCTGCTGTCGGAGTACTGGGACAGCCGGAAGACGACGAACTCCGCCGGCTTCACCGGGGAGACCCCGACCTCGCATACCACCCGGCCACGGTCGACGGACTCCGGCGGGTTGGTCTCCCGGTCGCACTTGACGTAGAAGGCCTCGGCGGCGGTGCTGCCGAACAGCGCTCCGGCGCGCCACTCCTCGGTCAGGAACGCGGCGATGTTGCGCCGGATCGTGCCCCAGAGCCGCTCGTCGTTCGGCTCGAAGACCGCCCACTGGGTGCCGAGCAGGATCGACTCCTCGATGTAGTTGAACAGCCGGCGGACGTTGATGTAGCGCCAGGAGGGGTCCGAGGAGAGGGTCCGGGCGCCCCACACCCGGATACCACGCCCCGGGAAGGCCCGGATGCAGTTCACCCCCACCGGGTTGAGCAGGTCCTGCTCTCCCTTCGTCACCGTGTTCTGTACCTCGATCACTCCCCGGAGCACGTCGTTCGCGGGCGCCTTGTGCACGCCGCGCTCCGCGTCGGTGCGCGACCACAGCCCGGCGACGTGTCCACTCGGCGGCAGGAAGCGGTGCTGTCCGCTCGCCGGGTCGAACACCTTGACCCACGGGTAGTAGAGGGCGGCGAACCGGGAGTCGTACCCCACCTCGTGCTGCCGCCAGGTGAGCACCTGGCGGGCGGTCAGCTCCGGCGGCGGATCGAGGATCGCCATCCGGTCGCCCATCTGCTCGCAGTGCGAGACGACTGCCGACTGGACCGCCTTGACGTCTTCGAGGCCGAGTCGTCCCTGCTGGTACGCGCTCATCAGATCGGGCACCGCGACCATCGTGATCTCGTCGATCACCTCCAGCCCGCCGAAGCCGGTCCGGGCGTCCGGGTCGCCGACGTAGTCGTCGGCGGAGACCCGGGCGGGCAGGCCGGTGCCGTCGGTCGGCGCCGGTGGTACGGCCACCGACTGCTTCTCCGGCCGGGCCAGCGCGTTCGCCGGTCCCGCCTCCTCGACGGCGATCAACCTCGACCGTTCCCGTACCTGGTTGACCACGTACGCCTTGGTGTTCCGCTTCGCCGAGACGTCGTACGTCTCCCGATCCGTGCCGCCCTGCCGGACCACCAGCCGGAACCGGTCCTCGGGTATGGAGTCACCCTCGACGTCGGTCACCTCCACGGTGAGTTCTCCTGCCTCGGCGGAGCCGGAGTCCGGCAGCGCCCTGACGGTGAACGTGCCGAGCGGCACCGGCGGTCCGGTGACGGTCCGGGCCGCCTCACCTCCGCCGTCCGGCGCCGCCGGGGCACCGACCCGGACCACGTAGCAGGCGCCGCCCCCGTTGGCGAAGTAGCCGTACACCGCGTGGGCCAGGTAGGCGTCCTCGACCATCTCCCCGAACGTCTGGACGAACTGGCTCCAGTTGGTCACCAGGGTCGCGCTGTTGAACGGTCCCCTGGCGGCGAAGCCCACGAAGGCGGCGACGGCGGTACCAACCCCCTCGATCGGGCGCGAGCCGCTGGGCACCTCCTCCACGTACACCCCGGGTGACAGGTACGACGGCATGGACAGACTCCCTCGGGCACGACGGCGATCCGTGGAAGAAAGTCTGGTCCGGCGCGGGACCGGGAACCACGACCCTACGGGCGGGCGCCGGGGAAGCGCCGGCTACCCGAAGGGGCAGTTCCGGTCGGCCACCGTCAAATGACGGATGTCTGTCCGGTCCGGTGCCGGGAGACTCCGCGTACCCGGGGGTCACCTCGGCCGTTTCCGCCGCCTCTGCGGCCCGGATTCTCCGGAGTACTCGGATGATCGTGCTGGAGCCCGCCGCCCGACAGTTCGTCGAGGCGACCGCGATCCCGCCGTACCTGCACCAGTTGGGTCCGGAGCGGGGCCGGCGGATGTTCGCCGAACTCCAGTCCGGGAACGTCGTCCGTCCCGACGCGGAACTGGAGGACCGGACGGTGCCGGTGGGCCCGGCCGGTGCGCTGCCGGTCCGCATCGTCCGGCCGGCGGGTGCCATCGGCCGGCTGCCGGTGATCCTCTACCTGCACGGTGCCGGCTGGGTCTTCGGGAACTGCCACACCCACGACCGGCTGATCCGGGAGTTGGCGGTCGGCACCGGTGCGGCGGTGGTGTTCCCGCACTACAGCCTCTCGCCCGAGGCGCGCTATCCGCTGGCGGTCGAGGAGTGCTACGGGGTGCTGTGCTGGCTCGCCGGGTACGCCGCGGCCGACCTGGACGGCGGGCTGGTCGCCGTGGTCGGCGACTCGATGGGCGCCAACCTGGCAGCCGCGGTGACCCTGCTGGCGAAGCGGCACGCCGGCCCGCGACCGGTCGGCCAGGTGCTCTTCTATCCGGTCACCGACGCCCGGTTCGAGACCGCGTCGTACCGGACCTTCGCCGAGGGCTTCCACCTGCGCCGTGACGCCATGCGCTGGTACTGGGACCAGTACGCGCCGGACGAGGCGGTCCGGGCCGAGGCGACCGCCTCGCCGCTGCGGGCGGAACTCGGGCAGCTCGCCGGGCTGCCCCCGGCACTGGTGGTCACCGCCGAGGCCGACGTGCTGCGCGACGAGGGCGAGGCGTACGCCCACCGGCTGCGGGCGGCCGGGGTGCCGGTCTCGGCGACCCGGTACCAGGGGATCATCCACGACTTCGTGATGCTGAACGCGCTGCGCGGCACCGAGGCGGCGGAGGCGGCCATCATCCAGGCCGTCATCTTCCTCAAGCGGGCGCTGCGGATGGCCTGATCCGCGTCCTGCCCGGTCGACATCGGCCCCCGGACTCGGCAGCCGGGCGCCGGTCGTGGTCCGGCGACCCCCAACTGGTCACCAACGGTGGGTGAGTTCCCCGGAATAGCTCTCCAGCCGACCCGGCAACGGTCCCCAGGCCAGCCGCTTGCCGTACAGGCTGTTGATGGCGATGATGTCCTCGATGGTGGCCTTTGCGATTCCGTTGGTTCCGGTGTCCAGCTCGTAGATCTCGTGCCCTAGTTCTCCGTACAGTTCCTGGGTCACCTTCTCCTTGTTCTTCCTGGTTGCGCCGGTCGCGAGCGCCACGTGCTGCGCCTCCTCTCCGAAGATGACCACATATCCTCTTGGAATCGGGTGCCTCGCGTCGAATTCCAGTACCTTCTTCTTCACCTTCCTCCCTGCCTCGTTCGTCACTTCCGCCTCCTTCTCCCGGGATGCCAGGCCGGCAGGTGAGTCCATGATCCGCCGGGCGAAGGCGGGAGCCTTCGCCATGTCTTCGCGGACGATGGCCGCCTCGACGTAGTCCATGTCGATGAGCGACTCCCGGTACGCGGCGAAGAGCACCGCCTCCCAGCAGTTCATGTTCTTCGGCGTCGTCGGCGGGTTACCTTCGATGAAGTCCCGCAGGAAGGGCTTCTGCCGCTCCCGGCCGGCGCCCCTCATCTGCCTCAGGTTCTTCGACAGGGTGGCGCCGCCCCAGAGGATCGAACGATCCTCCTTGCGTAGTCCGAGCTCGCGTTCGAGCTCGCTCTCGGCTTCGAGTTCGCCCATGCTCGTCGCGTGATCGGACTCCCGCTGTTGGAACTCCGCGGCCCTCGCCTCGAACCTCGTGAGCAGAGCGTCAAGATCCTCGGGAGTCAGTTGGGCGATGCGGTCCTGTTCCGTTGCTCCGGGGACGCCGGACTCCTCGTTCATCCAGCGGAGAAAACGGAGGAGCCACACCGAACCCGTCCACGAATCCAACGAGCCGGCCTGCTGAACCGCCGCATCGAACAGCGTCCGGTCGAACTCGTCCTCCGGCATCCGCTGCACGACCGGGGTGGAGGTCGTACGGTGCGGACCGCCCTGTTCGCCGGTGCGCGCGGCTGCCGAGCCCTGTTCGGGCAACGGGCTCCGCATCACGCGGGTGGCGTTGGCTTCGGCGGCACGTTCGTCGCGGTCGGACGGGTCGGAGATCCTCAGCCCGCTGCCGTGGTCGGTACCCGCCACCGGACCCTCCCGCTGCTGCATGACGTGCGTGAGTTCGTGCGCCAGCAGGTGTGGGTCGGAGCCTTCCTCGCCGATGACCACGTGGTTGCCCGAGGTGTAGGCGCGGGCACCGACCTCCGTCGCCGATGCCCGCGCGGCCCGGTCCGTGTGGATGCGGACGTCCGAGAAGTCCGCGTCGAGCCGGGCTTCCATCTCGGTCCGGATCGGCGCGTCGAGTGGTCGCCCGGGGGAGCGCAGCACCTCGTGCACCGCCGAGCGTTGCACCGACTCGGGGTCGGACCGCTGCCCGTCGTCGTGGTCGTGGGCCTGCCGCTGGCCCGGGGTGTGGCCGGAGCGCTGCCGCCGTATCGCCTCGGCGACCGCGGCGTTGCCGGCCTGGCGTTGCAGCGCGATTATCGCGGCCGTAGCCCCGGTCGGCGCGGCGGTAGCGCCTTCCGGCCGGAGTCGCCGGTCCGTGCTGTTCCGGACGTCGCGGTCCGGCGGATCGTGTGCGCGCATGGCTCTCCTCCGTGGTCAGTGAACTGGCGCAGGCTCCTCGCGCGGTCGGTGGGCGCCGAACTCGCTCTCCAGCAGCAGCCGGCCGAGCTTGCGGTACTCCCGCTGCACCGCGCCGATCAGGTCCGCCATCCGCACCGGCCGGCCGCCCTCCGCCGCCAGGTACGCCGCGGTCACCACGCAGGCCCGGATGCTGCCACCGGACAACTCGAAGTTGCCGGCGCAGAAGTCCAGGTCGAGGTCGTCGTCGCGGGGCAGTTCGGTGCCGAGGCAGCGGTCCCAGAGCGCCCGCCGCTGGGTCGCGTCCGGCATCGTGAAGTCGACGATCAGGTCGAGCCGCCGGGTGAACGCCTCGTCCAGGTTCGCCCGCAGGTTCGTGGTCAGCACCGCGACGCCGTCGAAGGACTCCATCCGTTGCAGCAGGTAGGCGCTCTCCAGGTTGGCGTAGCGGTCGTGCGCGTCGTTGACCTCGGACCGTTTGCCGAAGATCGCGTCCGCCTCGTCGAACAGGAGCAGGCCGTTGATCCCGGCCGCCTCGGTGAAGATCCGCTCCAGGTTCTTCTCCGTCTGGCCGACGTACTTGTCCACCACGGTGGCGAGGTCCACGACGTACAGGTCCAGACCGAGGTCGGCGGCGACCACCTCCGCCGACATGGTCTTGCCGGTGCCGGAGTCGCCGGCGAACAGCGCCAGTACGCCCCGGCCCCGCCCGCCGCCGGGGCGCATCCGCCACCGGCCCAGCACCCGGTCCCGGTATCGCACCCGGAGCGCCAGCTCGCGCAACTGGTCCTGGACCGGACCGGGGAGCACCAGGTCGGCCCAGCCGACGCCGGGTTCGATCCGCCGGGCCAGCCGGGCCAGGCCACCGGCGTTCTGTCCGCGTACCCCGGCGCGCAGGTGACCGGAGTCGACCCGGTCGGCGCCGGCGAAGAGGGCCAACTGGTCGGCGGCCTGCGCGGCCCGCCGCACCTGCTCCGGGCCGAGCAGGTACGGCGCCAGCTCGCGTGCCGGGTCCACGCCGTCGATCCAACCGGCGGGCCGGTCCGCGTTCAGAGCCGCACCGGCCGCCCGCCACAGCCGGGCCCGGCCCCGCTCGTCGAGCGGCGGGGCGGCGACCAGCAGCGGCGCCCGTCGCGTCCAGTGCGGATCCCACTCGGCCGATCCGGTGAGCAACACCGGCACCGGCTGGTCGGCGACCCGGCGCAGCAGCCGGGCGTGCTCCGGCCGCCCGACCGGATCCAGGGCCTGCACCGGGCCGGCCACCAGGCCGGCACCACGCAGTCGGGCCTCCCGTACCGTCGCGGCCAGTGCCTCGGCGGGGGCGGGATCGGCAGCCAGCGCCTCCAGGTCGAGCCGGAACACCGAACGGCCGGCCCGGACCAGCGCCGCGACTGCCAGGTCGTCGGCGGCGCAGCCGGGACGATCCCGCAGGTAACCGAGGTCCACTCCGCAGCGCAGCGCCGCGCCGAGCCGCTCGGCGGCCCTGGCGCGCTCCGACCCGTCCGAGTGCTCCGACCTGTCGGACCTGTCGGACCCGCTGGACCTGTTGGACCTGTTGGACCCGTTGGACCCGTTCGAGTCGTTCGGGTCCAGCGGGTCGGCGGCGTGGTCCTCGGCCGGCCAGGACACTCCGGCCAGCCGGGCGTCCGGAGTGTCGTCGCCGAGTAGGTGCGCGGCCACCCGGTCGGGCACCCGCAGCGCACGCGACAGGTACGGCTGGTCCGGCTGCTCGACCAGCAACAGCCCGTCGGCGACCAGCGGCGCGGAGCCGGTGAACCGGGCCCGGCCGGCGGCGTCACCCGGCGGTCTGCCGCACAGCTCCAGGGCCAGCCCCACGGTCGCCCGGCGCCGGCTGACGTCGTCGTTGAGATAGCCGTAGAGCCGCTCGTACCGGGGTTCGACGTCGGGGAGCATCGCGACGAGCAGCACCTCCACGTCCAGTCCGGTGAGCCCGAAGGCGTGCGCCAACCGCCGCAGCCGCGGCTCGGTCCCGGCTTCGGTGGCCCGCTCCTCCGCCGCCGTGCGCGCCCGCTCCTCGGTCGGATCCACCGGTTCCGGTCCGGATGACCGGGCGAGCAGACGGTCGACGTCGGCCGCCGCCAGGTACAGGCCCCGGAACGGGTCGTCCGGCCGGGGATCGTTCCGGCTGCGTTGGGCGACCAGTCGGTCCACCCGGGCCGCGACCAGTCCGAGCCGGTCCCACAGGTACGCCATGCCGTCCGGGTGGCTCACCTCCGATCGTCCTGTCCGGCGCCCGGAACGGCCCCGACCCGCTCGGCCCCGACCCGCTCGGCCCCGTCCCGAGCGTCGGCCCCGTCCCGAGCGTCGTCCCGGCGGCGGGACGCGGCGGTACGGGAGCGCAGGCTCGCCAACCGCCCGGCGGTGTCGGTGACCACGACCGCCCGTTCCCGCACCGGCGGCGCGGCCACGATCCGGCGGGTCGACACCGGTGCGACGATCACCAGGTCCAGCGACGGTTTGAGTTCTCCACCCAGCGCGCTCCACACGTCGGCCAGTGCCCGTCCCTCGCCGGGTGGTGCGGCAACCGACATCGGCACCGCCAGGCGCAGTGCCGCGAGTGAGCCGGTCAACCGGGCGGACGGCAGTTCGTCGTACCGGACCAGACCGGCCAGCAGCGTGGCGAGCAGCCGGTGCTCGTCGGTTGGCCGGTTGGTCCACGCGGTGAGCAGGTAGGACAGCGCGTAGAAGTGCGGCGAGTCGTGCCAGGCCACCGTCCGGCCCGCAGCGTCCCGCTCGGCGACCCGGCCCTGGAAGTGCCGCGACCGGTCCTCCCGGATGTCGTAGAGAAACAGGTTCACCGTCGGCGCGTTGCGTCGGGCCGCCCACTGCCGGGTGGGCGGGTCGAACGACACGTCCGCCCCGGTACCCGCCAGCATCTCCTCCAGGACCAGACCGCGCAGTCCCTCGTCGATCTCGTGTATCACGCCTCCACCCCCATCGTCGTCACCACCGCCGGTGCAGCAGGCCAGGTGGTTGCTGAGCCGGCAGGACCACCAGGAACGGGGTACGCACCGCCCGGAACCCGGTCCCGCTGGCCACCGCCTGCCGGCCACCCAGCCGGTCCCTCGGCAACACCGGCAACTGGGCGGTGAAGCTGCCGTCGGCCGCCGGCCGCACCGGCGGGGCGACGGCGGTTATTCCGAGGTCCCAGGCGAGCCGCAGCGGCCGACCGGGCGGGAAGTCCACGCCCCGGATCGAGGCGACGAACCCGGGCGGCCCGATCGGCGGCACCGCCACGATCCGTGGGGCGAGCACCCGCAGCGGCCCACGCGCGCTGTCGTTGCCCGGGTCGGCGTTGCCCCCGGTGGTGGTGACGGTGCCCCGGACGGTCGCCCGCAGCGCCGCGCCCGGAGTGAGCGTTCCCGCGACGGTGGCGGCAGCGCCCGGGGCGAGGTCCGGCACCGGGCAGCCGTCGGCCGGGCAGCCGGCGAGGGCTCCACCGACCGGTACGCCGTCGGGCAGGCCCGGCCGGACCCGCAGACCGGTGGCGGCCGTCCCACCGGCGTTGCGCACCGTGTACCTGACGGTGACGGTGCCGCCGACGTACCCGGGTTGCGGGTCCAGGGAGACGGTCAACGCCGGATCGGCCGGGCTGCCCGGCGGTGCGGGAACGACCCGTACCGTGGTCGCCGCACGGTTGTCCGAGGGGTCGGTGTCGATCGGGTCGGCCTCGACCGACCAGGCCAGCTCGAAGTCGCCCGGGGCGGTGCCCACCAGTTCGACCCCGAGCTCGACGGTGCGTCCGACGCCGAGTCGGCCCAGCGCACAGCGCAGGGTGGCGAGTACGCACTCGCCGACCGGGGTGTCGAGGCCGGTCACGGAGAGCCCGGGTGGAACGTCGAGGCTGCCCCGGACGCCGTCGGCGGCGGTCGGTCCCTGGTCGGTGACGGCGAGCCGCAGCGTGGTCCGGCCGCCGACGGTGGTGCCGGGTGCGGGGGCCGACACGGCGGTGGCGACGTCGAAGCGGCGTTGCCAGCTCGGTTCCTTCTGCCGTCCGGGCAGGTGTCCGGTCAACGGCCGGACGCTGCCGTCGTCGAGGTCGTAGCTCCACAGCGCCTCGGGCGAGTTGTTGTCCTCGGCCCGGCGTGCCGAGAAGACGAGCCGCTCGCCGTCCGGCGACCAGGCGACGTCCCGTGGTTGGTGCGGACCGTCCTCGCGGTCCGGCACCGGCAGGGCGCAGGATCCGCCGCCGGGCAGCAGCAGCCGGCACCGGTTGCCGTCCGGGTCGACCAGGACCAGGCCGTCGGCCTCCCGGTTGAAGACCAGCCGGCTACCGTCCGGCGAGAAGGCGGCGCTGTCGTCGACGACCGGGCAGCCGGTACCGCAGACCGCCGCGGTCAGGTCCGTCTGGTCGAGCCCGTCCGTGGCGTCGGCGGTCCAGATGTGTGTCGACACGTCGCCCCGGTAGGTGCCCCGGGTGAAGGCGAGCCGGGTGCCGTCGGGCGACCAGGCCGGTTGGGTGTCGTCGAGTCCGGCCAGGGCGTCCGGAACCGGCAGGTCCAGCAGACGCTGCCCGGTGTCGGCGTCGACCACCTCGATCCGGGACGGTGTACGCGGCGCATCCGGCCCGTCGCCGGGCGAGTTGCGGACCAGGGCGAGCCGGGAGCCGTCCGGTGACCAGGCCGGGTCCGTCTCCCGGTCACCGCGCCCCCGCCCGACGATCGGCAGCAGCCGTGGCCGGCCGCCGTCGGCGTCCACGATCCAGATCCGTTCGGTCCGGACGTCGTCGACCGTCTCGAACCGGCTGACCGCGATCCGCTGCCCGTCGGGCGAGTACGCCTGCCGTTCGAACCACGGATCGCCGTCGTTCGGCTCCCAGAGCAGTCGGGAGTCGGCAACCGCCCCGGGATCCTCGCGCAGCACAGGAATCCGCAGGTCGCGGGGGTCCACCCCGTCCGGACGGATGTCCTGCAGGGTGGCGGTGGTCCGGTCCGGGGCACTGGTCCGGGCGACCAGCAGCGATTCGGTGTCGGCGCCCGGGGCGGCGTACCAGGTGGGGTGGCTGACGTCGCGGTCCTCGGCCAGCCGTGGCACCACCACGCACTGGCACGGATCGTCCTGGACCAGGACCGAGTAGACCCGGTCGACGTTCCCGGTCGTCTCGCCGTCCGGCAGGCTACGGCTGACGAACGCCACGGTCGCCCCGTCGGCCGTCCACGCCGGCTGCCGGGCCTGCCAGCCGGGCAGCAGCATCGGGACCCGACCGGTGCCGTCCGGGGCGGATAGCCAGACTTCGGGATGCGAGGTCGCCGGCCCGAGCGTGTACGCGATGCGCCGGTGCGTCGGGTTCGGGTCCCAGGCCGGCTCGGCGGCCCCGGTGGGTTCGGCGGTGACCCGGCTGACCGACCCGCCACCGGCCGGCACCCGGTAGACCTGGGGGAGGGTGTCGGTGCCGCGCCGTCCGGCGAAGGCCAGCGTGCTGCCGTCCGGCGACCAGGTGGGCCAGGTGTTGTCGCCGGTCCCGTCGGTCACCCGGCGGGGACTGCCGCCGTCGACGTCGATCACGTAGATGTCCTGTCCGCCGTCGTCCCGGCCGGCGGCCGAGCTGTACGCGATCCGGGTGCCGTCGGGGGAGAGGACCGGCCGGCACTCGTCGGTCGAGTTCCGGGTGACCCGGAGCACCGGCCCGGCGCCCCGGCGCAGGTAGACCTCGGCGCTGCGCTCGTCGCGTCGACTCACCCAGGTCACCGTCGAGCCGCGTGCCGAGAGTTCGTCGTCGAAGTGGTCGGGTCCGGACCCGAAGAGTGGGGCCGCGGTCGCCTCCGTCCCCTCGCCCCGGACGATTCCGAGGCTGCGGTGCCCGGTGCCGGCGTACGCGATCCGCTGACTCACCTCGGGGTTCGGCGCCGGGCCGGGCGCCGCCGTCGGCACGGGCGCGGGTGCGGCCCGGCCCGGGCCGACGAATCCGGCGGCGGGCGGCAGCGTACCGGCGAGCAGCACGGCCAGTACAACGGGAAATCCGATCGAACGTCGCAAGTGGACCTCATCGGGCGTGCGGCGGGATGGAGGTGGGCGGCGGGCGGGCCGGCCACCATCGTCCGACGGTTGCCGGCCGGCCGGTGCGGACCGGAAGGCACCGTCGGGGGCAACGGTGCCGGCCCGTTCAGGCAACCGCGGGTGGCCGGGTCGCCCCGGTCGTCAGATCAGACCGTTGCGCAGGGCGTAGGCGACGGCGTGCGCCCGGTTGCGTAGTTGAAGCCGAGCGGTGATGCCGTGCAGTACGTTCTTCACGGTCCGCTCGGAATAGGAGAGCTTGCCGGCGATCTCCCGGGTGTCGAACCCGTCCGCGACCAGACGCAGCACGTCCACCTCGCGGGTGCTCAACCCGAGCAGGGTGAGGCCGCGCGGTTCGAGTATCTGCCGCTGGAGCCGGCCCACCTGGGCCATCAGCCGACCGAGCAGGTCGGCGGGAAGCGCGCCCTCGCCCCGGGCGACGGCCAGGACGATGTGGCTGAGCCGTTCCGCGCTCGCCTCGGCGCGGCGGACCACTCCCACCACGCCGTGTTCCACCGCGAGCGACAACCCGGCATCGTCGATCCTGGCCGGCACCAGCACCAGTCTGGCCTGGCCGGCCCGGTGCAGTCGGCGCAGCAGCCGGGCGGCCGGCTCGTCGAGGGCGTCGACGACCACCAGCGCGACGCTCTCGGCTGTCTCCTGGCCCGGCTCGACCACCCACAGGTCCGGCCGGGAACGGAGCTGACTCTCCACCCCGAGCCGCGAGATCGGGTCCTCCGCGTGGACGCTTACCGTGACACGGTGCACTCCAGCCTCCCAGCACAGCTCGACGCCCCGCTCCGGGGCGTCCGGTCCGGACGGTGCCGCCGCGCCGATGCGTACGGCGGTCAGGGCAGAGGTTGCCGGACAGGACTTCGCGGGCACCTAACGCGGACCTAACGGGCAGCGGCTCTGCCCGCGCCGGTACCCCGGCGGCCAGTCCCGGCAGGCCCCGCCGCGGCTACGGTCGGCACATGAGCATCTCGTTGGGCCTGGTCGAGACCCCGGCGGTGGTCGTGCCGGGCGAGAGCGTCGACATCCCGGTGACGGTCCGGAACTCGGGTGACGTCGTCGAGGGGTACGACCTGGACGTGGTCGGCATGCCGGGCACCTGGGCGACGTTCGACCCACCGAGGGTCTCCCTCTATCCCGGCGCGAGTCAGACCGTCACGCTCACCGTCCGGCCGCCCCGGTCCTCCGACGTCCGCGCGGGAGAGCTGCCGTACGGCGTCCGGGTGGTGCCGTCCGAGGCGCCGCAGACCGCCACGGTCGAGGAAGCCGTGCTGACCATCGCGCCGTTCTCCGAGGTGACCGGGGAACTACGGCCGCAGGTGCGCCGGGCGCGGCTCGGCGCCCGCTACCGCCTCGTCGGAGTCAACGGCGGCAACGTCGAGGAGACGCTTACCGTCACCGCGGTCGACGGTGCCGAACAGCTCCGCTTCGCGCCCCGGCCGAGGCCGACGACCCTGGCGGCGGGCGAGCGGTACGCGGCCGTGCTCGGCGTACGGGCCCGGCGGCTGCTCTGGCGCGGCACGCCGAGGCATCTGCCGTTCCGCGCCGTGCTGGGCGATGCGACGGGCCGGGCCGTCACCCTGGACGGCACCCTTGTGCAGCAGCCTGTGCTCTCCGCCTGGCTGCTCAAGCTGCTGGCCCTGTTGCTGGCCCTGCTGCTGCTTCTGCTCGCTCTCTGGTTCGGGCTGCTGCGTCCGGCGGTGACGTCCGCGGCCCGGGAGGCTTTGGACGAGGGCGTGGCGCAGGTCGCGACCGAGGCGGAGGAGGCGGCGAGCGAGGCCGCCGGCGAGGCGGCGCGGGACGCCATCGAACAGGAGCGGGCCGCGGCCCCCGCCGCGCCGACGCCGACTCCGGGGGCCGCCGGCAGCAGCGACGGTGCCAGCCGGGGTGGACAGTTCGCCACCGCGCTGGTGCTGCGGACCAACCCCGGGGGTTCGGCTTCGCGCAGCTACACCGTGCCCCGCGGCCGGGTGCTCCTGATCACCGACTTCCTGGTCGACAACCCGCAGGGAGACACCGGGACCCTGACCGTCACCGCCGACGACGTCCGGGTGGTGACCTACGGGCTGGAGAACTTCCGTAACCAGGACTACCACTCGGTCACCCCGATCAGGGTGCCGGCCGGGGCCCGGGTGACCCTCACCGTCGTCTGCCGGCAACCGGGCACCCCGGTCGGCGCTCCGGCGCCGACGACCTGCCAGGAAGGGCTCTACCTGAACGGCACCCTCGCCCGGTCCACCGGGACGGGCGCCTGACGAGGCGTACCGGCCGACGGCCGCGGCCCGGCCGGTACCTCGTCGCGAGGTACGACACCAGCCGGCCCTTCCCGACCTGCTCGCGCCAGCCGTTCTGAGGTGGCCGGGCCCGGACGACGCGGCCCCTCCGTCGCCGGAGGGGCCGCACGGAGGGGCCGCACCTGATCCAGCCGCTCCGCCGGGACGCTCTGCCGGGATCGTTGGCCCGTCGGTCAGGCGACTGTGCAGGGGATGCCGTTGAGGGTGAAGGCGGTTGGTTCGGCGGTGTTGCCGGTGTGGGTGGCCTGGAAGCCGAACTCGACGGTCGCACCCGGGGCGAGGGTGCCGTTGTAGCTGACGTTGCGGACACTCACCTGGCCGCTTGCGGGGGAGTAGGTGGCGTTCCAGGCCGAGGTGATGGACTGGCCTGAGGGCAGGGTGAAGGCAAGCGTCCAGCCGTCGATCGTCGAGGTGCCGGTGTTGGTGATGCCGATGCTGGCCGTGAAGCCGGAGTTCCAGGTGTTCATCGCGTAGGTGACCCGGGGCCCCGTGCCGCCACCGGGTGGGGTCGTGGGAACGACCGTGGGCGGAGCTGTGGGCGTGGCCGACGGGGTGGGCTGCGTGCTGCCACTCACGTTTGTCACGAAGGTCATCACGCTGCGGGCCGGAAGCGTGACGGTGAGGGAGCCGTTCGACATCGTGAGCGCGCTCTGCGGCGCGACCGTCCTGCTCCCGTCGGTCAGCCAGTTCGAGACGCTGCCGGACGCGGTGGTGTTCGACAGGGTGAACTGCTGGCTCACCGACGAGGTGTTCTTGTTGACGGCGACGATGACGACGGTGTCGCCGCCCCGGTACGCCGAGACGTAGACGTTCGACGCCGGGTTCGCCGTCGCGTCGATCCGGACATATCCGGGACGGACGAACCTGGAGTAGTGCACCATCATGGCGCCCCGCTTGCTGATCTGACCGTCCTCCCGCATGGGGCCGTAACTGCGGCGGAGGTACCACCAGACGTACGCCTGGAATTCGGCGTCCACCATCGCGCGGTGGACGTGCTCGCCGACGTCGAGCGCCTCGGGCCAGGCGTCGCCCGAGTTGGTGTTGCTGTTGGGGTAGTAGACCTCGGTCATCCAGAGTTCTTTGCCCGCCCCCTTCTGCCTGAAGAGGGGGTAGGGGAAGTTCGCGTACGACGTCCCGTAGAGGTGCGCCCCGATGATGTCCACGTTGGCCAGCGCCGTGGGGTCGTTCAGGATCGGGTCGGACATGGATTTCACGTACTGGAAGGACTCGGGTGCCATGACCCTGGTGTTGATCGAGCCGGCGTTCTCCCGCAGGAACCGGACCATCTCGGCGGAGGTCCACCACGTCCAGTCGTGCGCGTAGTCGGGCTCGTTCTGCACCGAGATGCTGTACAGGTTCACCCCGTTGTTACGCATGTACGTGCTGAAGTCATTCAGGTACTGGGCATAGGCGCCGTACGAGCTGTATCTGAGCCGCTTCGCATTGGTCTGGCTGCCGCGGGTGAAGGTCTCGATCATGCTGGCCGGGGGATTCCACGGCGACGCGAAGACCGTGGCCCCGAGTTCGACCGCCCGCTTCGCTGTCGCGAGATCGCGGCTCCAGTCCGCCTGGGTCTCGCCGACGGGGATCCTCAGGATGGAGAACCCCAGCCGGCCCTCGCCGGTGCCGAACGCCGTGTCCCGCTGGGCGGCGGTAAGGTCGCCGATCCAGGCGGCGTGGGTCATGGCGCCGAAGCCCCTGATCGTCTGCCGTGGCGCCGACGGATTGATGTTCGCCGTCGCGGCCGTGGCTTCCGTGGCCCGCATGACCGACGCGGCGACCGTGAGGACCGGTACGGCTCCCATCGTCGTCAGGATGGTTCTGCGGCTCAGCAGTCTTCGCTCGCCGACCACCGGCGCATTCTGATCTTGGTTCATGTTTCGTCCTTCTGGGCTGTCGGCTGGTCCGCGCCTGCTCGATCCTGTCGGTCCGGTCGGCACCGGTCCGGTGTCACCACGGGGACTGATCCTGATCCCGGTCCCCACGCCAACCGTCCATCGATGACCATCCCTCGATTGCACACTCTGACAGAACCGGTCTATCTTCGCAATGACTGTTTCGGTGGTGAGCGTCGTCGTCACCGGTACTGCGACGAGGAGGGATCTGCCGGTACTCGTGGAGCCGTCGCAGATCCTCATGGCTCCATGCATCGGGCCCGAAATGGCTCCACGGACCTCGTTACGAACTCGTTAACGCGCGGCGCCACTCCGTTGAGGCGATACGAGCGTGCGATGTGGAGCCATCTGGCACCGTGCGAGGTGACGTGGAGCTATGTGGAGCTATCTGTGGAGCCGTGCGCTACGGTTCCAGCATGGCGGCCGGAAGCGCGAAGCGGCGGGCACGGGGCGAGATAGAGACCCTGCCGAGTGGATCGCTGCGGGTGCGGGTCTACGCGGGCATCGATCCCGCGTCGAAGAAGCGGCAGTACCTCGTGCAGACCGTGCCCGCCGGAGCCGACGCCGCGGACGAGGCGGACCGGGTGCGCGCCCGCCTGCTGCGGGAGGTCGCCGAACGCCGCAGTTCACGGCAACGGCCCCCGCAGACCCAGGACGGCGGCGCGCCGGACCATCCGGTGACGCCGAGCAACCCGGCGGTCCAGACCGCGTCACGGGCGACCGCGGACGGCGGGAAGCCGCCGAGGCGACGTGGTGCGCTGACGGTGGCCGCGATCGCGCGACTGGCCGGCGTCTCGCCGCCGACGGTGTCGAAGGTGCTCAACGGCCGTCCGGGGGTGGCCCCGAAGACCCGCCGCCGGGTGGAGGAGCTGCTGCTCGGACAGAACTACCGGCGTCCCGAGAAGGTCACCCGGGCCGCCTGCGTCGAGGTGGTCTTCTACGGTGCGCTGGGCCAGGTCGCGATGGAGCTGCTGCGCGGCGTGAAACAGGTCGTGGTCGAGCGTGACTTCGCGGTCGGCTTCACCGACGTGGTACGGGAGGCCGCGACCGGCCGCAACTGGGAACGGGACCTGCTGTCGCGGCGGCCGGCAGGCGTGATCACCGTGCAGATGGGGGTCGTGCCGGAACAGCACGGGCTGTTGGCCGCCTGCGCCATCCCTGTCGTGGTGGTGGACCCCACGGTGGAGCCACTGCATCCGGTGCCCTCGGTGGCGGCGGCCAACCGCCGTGGCGCCTACGCCGCCGCCCAGCACCTGCTCGCACTGGGTCATCGACGGATCGCCGTGATCAGCGGACCGCTCGACCGGCTCTGCGCGCGGGAACGCCTGGACGGCGTGCGAGCAGCCCTCGCGGCCGGCGGCGCGCCGCTGGACGAGCGACTGCTACGGCCCGGACTGTGGTTCTCGTTCGACGACGGCCACCGGCAGGCCGCCGAGCTGCTACGCCTCGGCGAGCCACCGACGGCCGTCCTCTGCGGTAACGACCTGCAGGCCTTCGGCGCCTACGAGGCGGCCCGGCAGGCCGGGCTACGCATCCCGGACGACCTGAGCGTGGTGGGCTTCGACGACATCTCGTACGCCGGCTGGTGCGGACCGCCGCTGACCACCGTGCGGCAACCGATCACCGAGATGGGCGCCACCGCCGCCCGGCTCGTCCTGGCCCTGACGGCCGGGGAGACGATCAGCCAGACGCATGTCGAGCTGGCCACGACCCTGGTCGTGCGCGGCAGCACGGCCGCACCGGCGCGGCATTGACCGGGCAGCCGCGCCGGACCTGTGCCGGGTCACCGGCCCGGACCACTGATGTCGGGGCTGGCAGCCGACCGCGCCAAAGACGCTGGGCGTCGGGGCTTCCAGCCGGCTGGGCCGGAGGCGTTGACGTCAGGGCTTGTGGCCGACCGCGCCGTAGGCGGTGACGTCGCGGGCGGCGGGCCGGGGCTGCGGCTCCGACTCGGCCCGCCACTCGGCGAGCGGGACGATTCCCGGTGACACCAGCTCAAGGTCGGTGTAGAACCGGCCGATCTCCTCGGCGGTGCGGGCCCGGCCCTGTCCGTTGGCCGGGTTCTCCCGCCAGGCAGCCTCGATCTTGGCCACCAGCTCCGGCGGCAGGAAGTCGTTCGTGAAGTGGGTCATCACCAGCGCGCTGCCCGACGGCAGCGGCGCGAGCAACTCCTCGACCAGGCCGTACGGGTCGTCCTCGTCGACGATGAAGTGCATGATCGCCACCAGCAGCACCGCCACCGGCTGCGCCAGGTCGAGCGTAGCGAGCAGGTCCGGGTGGCCGAGTATCTCCCGCGGGCGCCGCAGGTCGGCGTCCAGATAGGCGGTACGCCCCTGCGCGGTGCTGGTCAGCAGCGCCCGCGCGTGCGTCAACACGATGGGGTCGTTGTCCACGTAGACGATCCGTGACTCGGGCGCGATCGACTGCGCGACCTCGTGGGTGTTGTCCACCGAGGGGATACCGGTGCCGATATCGAGGAACTGCCGGATCCCGGCCTCCCGGGCCAGGTGGCCCACCGCCCGGCGGAGGAACCGGCGGTTCTCTTGCACGGCCATCCGGGCGGTCGGGTAGACCTTCAGCATCGCCTCGGCGGACTCGCGGTCGGCGGCGAAGTTGTCCTTGCCGCCGAGCAGGTAGTCGTACCGACGGGCCGGATGTGGCACCGTCGTGTCGATGCGAGCTGCGACACCCTCCACCGACGGCGACCGGGAACCAGGATCGGGCACCGAGACCTCCAGACCTACGTCGAAGCCGGGTCCATCGTAGGCGCCTCGGTCGGTGGCGACCGGCGCCGGGGCGGCAGCTCGGCGCGGCCGCGTCGGTTACCGGCGACCGGATGCCGGTAACCGCTCTCAGTGACCTGCGCGGACTCCGTCCGCTGCTTCGCGCGACGGGCCGCAGGGAGGGCCGGGAGGGCCGGGAGGGCCGGGAGGCTGTGGGCCGGCCCGGAAGGTGGTCCGGTACGCGTTGGGTGTCACGCCGCTGTGCCGCTTGAACTGGGCGCGGAAGTTGGCCGGCGAGGCGAAGCCGACGAGGTTGGCGATCCGGTCGACGCCGTGGTCGGTGGTCTCCAGCAGTTCCTGGGCCCGCCGGATGCGCACGCCGGTGACCCACTGCATCGGGGTGCGACCGGTCTCCTCGTGGAAGCGGCGGTTGAGCGTACGCGGGCTGAGTCCGGCCTGCGCCGCCAGGTCGGCCAGGCTCACCTCGTCGAGGGCGTGGGCGTCCAGCCACTGTAGGACGGCGTCCAGGCCGGTCCTGGCGGTGTCCGCGCGGGGGCGCACGATGAACTGCGCCTGACCGCCGTCGCGGTGCAGTGGAGCGACGGCCTGCCGCGACGCGTCGGCGGCGACCGCGGCGCCGTAGTCGCGACGCACGAGGTGCAGGCACATGTCCACCCCTGCGGTCGCTCCGGCCGAGGTGACGATCTGCCCGGTGTCGACGTACAACACCTCGGGATCCACCTGCACGGCCGGAAAGGCGGCGCGCAGGTGCGGTGCGGCGGCCCAGTGCGTGGTGGCCCGCCGGTGGTCGAGCAGCCCGGCCGCGGCCAGCGTGAAGGCGCCCACACAGATCGAGGCGATGCGGGTGCCGGCGGCCGCGGCGGCCCGCAGCGCGTCGAGTGCCGGGGCGGGCAGCTGCGCGGCCGGGTCGTACCGGCCGGGCACGATCACGGTGTCGGCGTCGGCGAGCGCGTCCAGGCCGTGGTCGACGGCGAGCCGCAGGGGGCCGGCGTCGACCGTCGGCTCGCTACCGCAGACCAGTACCCGGTAGCCGGGCCGGCCGTCCGGCAGCCGCACCCGGCCCAGCACCTCGATCGGGGTGGCGAGATCGAACGCGATCGTGTCCGGCAGGGCCAGCACGAACACCGTGTGCATCCGAACAACCTCCGGCTTGGCAAATATCAGTCGGACAATGGCAATCTTGCCACTGGGCATGCCGGTCCGGCCAGCCGAGGATCAACGGCATGTTGGTACAGATCGTGTTGTTCGACGGTTTCGACCCGCTTGATGTGATCGCGCCGTTCGAGGTCCTCGCGGCCGGCGGCGACGCGGCCGGTGGCGCCCTGGCGGTGGAGCTGGTCGCCGCCGAGGGCCCGCGGGAGGTGGTCAGCGGCATCCGCGGCCTGACGCTGCGGGCGACAGCGAAGCTGGACCCCGACCGGCCGGGCTACGTCGTGGTGCCTGGCGCCGTCGGGCCCACCGTCGGCGACCCGGACCAGGTGGCGACGATCCCCGTGCTGCTCGCCCGGTTCGCGGACTCGGCGGCGGTGCCGCTGCTGCGTGCCGCGCTGCGCAACCCCGAGGTGACGGTCGCGGCCGTCTGCGGCGGATCGCTCGCCCTGGCGATGGCGGGCCTGATCGAGGGCCGCCACGCGGTGACCCACGTCCTGGGGATGGACGTGCTCGACGCGACGGGAGTGCACGCCGTGCCGGCCCGCGTCGTCGACGACGGCGACCTGGTCAGCGCCGGCGGCGTCACCTCCGGCCTGGACCTCGGCCTCCACCTCCTGGAGCGCGAGTTCGGCCCGCGCGTCGCGCACGCGGTCGAAACCCTGTTCGAGTACGAGCGACGCGGCGTGGTGTGGCGCGACACCGGCCGTACGCCCGTCACGGTCTGAGGGGAGTGGTCGTGCCTCCGATCCTCGGCACCTGGGACGTCCAGCTGAAGACGCCGATCGGGACGCTGAACGTGGTCTTCGTCTTCACCGACGACGGCAGCGGCCTGGCCGGCACCGCGTCGACGCGGGCGGAGACCGTACCCCTCCGGGCCATCGTCTGCGACGGTCCCCGGGTGACCTGGCGGCAGTCGGTGACCCGTCCGATGCGCCTCAACCTCGACTTCGACGTGGTGCTGGACGGTGACGCTCTCACCGGCCACTCCCGGGCCGGGCGACTGCCCCGCAGCACGGTCACCGGCACCCGCCGCCGAGCCGGCGAACCCGAGCCCCCGACCCGAGGCGGATAGCCGATCCTGGAGCGAACCCGTTCCCGAACCCGGTCTTCAGGGTCAGGCCGTGTCGAGATCGGTGCAGTGTGCGATCGACGCGTCGTCCGCCGGCACCGCGTGCTCGGCTTCGGCCCGACGGACCCGACGGATGATCTCGGCAGGTCCGTGGGCGGCCAGGGCGGTCAGCACCTCCGGCCAGTCGGCGAGCCCGAACCGGTGCACGATCCGGCTGGCACCGTTGCTGAGCAGGACGGCCCCGGTCAGCTCGGCGGCCGGGCAGCTTCCGCTGACCGCCTCGTCCGCCGCCCGCGGATCGTCCTTGGCCACCCAGAACCCGCCCGGCCGGTTCCGGTGGGCGCGCAGCTCCCGCAGCAGCCGCCGGTACTCGTCGCCACCGGGCTCGGTGGCCGCGAGCCTGGCCTCGTACGACCGGCTGGTCACCACCTCGCGCGGATCGGTGACGACCAGCGGCGGCCCGTCCACCCGGTCGAGTACGACCGTCGAGTCACCGAGCACCAGGTGCTCGACGACACCGTCGCAGACCCGCAGCATGGCCACCGTCGCCGACGGGCTGACCAGGTCGGTGACCTCGCAGCTGTCCCGGTGTTCGTCCGTCACCCGGTCGATCGCCTCGGCGAGCAGCGCCGGAAGGCTGGGCGGCGCGGTGCGGTCGTCAGAAATCGGCGACAGCAGGCCGAGCAGGGTGCCGCCGAGGCGGCGGGCGTACCAGGCGACGCCGTGCCGGCAGACCGATCCGCTGCCGGGAATGCCCGCGCCGTCGAGGACCACCGCCGCGCCGGGCACGGCTCCGGCGAAGTCCTCGTTCACCCGGCCGGGCCGGGCCGGGACACTCGTCATCGTCACCCGCACGTTCCGCCGCCCTTTCCCGCCGGTGCACGGATCGACGTTAACAATCCCGGGCCGGCGGCGTTCCCGGCCGCACGCCCCCAGAAGCATCGGACCGGCGGCCCGGGGTGGGTGTCGGGTGATGAGGCAGGCTGGTCATCGTCGGCGCGGAACCCAGTAGATGATCTGGCCGACAATCAGTGCGGGATGCCGGTCGGGCACCGCTTCCAGGGCGGTCGGCTGGTCCGATGCCGGACACGGCAGAGCAGCTCGACGAGTTGTTGGAGTCCGGCGAGCTCGTGCGGAAGTTGGTTACCAGGGCGCGGAAGGAGGGTGCGCCCGAGTGGTTCCAGCCGTGGCCGGAGATCGAGTGTGAAGCTGTCTCGCTGCGGTGGCACGACGAACTTCGTGCCCGGCCTGCTCCAGACCGAAGCGTACGCGCGGGCCCGCAAGGGTCGCCCGGGGTCGAGCAGAGTTCGGTCGGCGGGCCGCTGCTGTGGCCCGCCGACGAACCATGGCCCGGGTGCGGGGGCGAACATCCCGAGGACCACCTCGACGCCGGCCCGGACGATCCCGCGCAGGGGCCGCTGGTACCAGTGCTCCAGATTTTCGCCGCCGACGTGCCGGACCTGCCGTTTCCCGCCGGGACTGATCTGTTGCAGGTGCTCTGGTGCCCGTTCGACCACCAACCGTGGTGTTCGCCCCGGCCGCACCTGCGGTGGCGGCGACGCGCGGACGTCGGCACCCGCCGCGAGACGATGCCGACGCCGCACGAGGACGCCGACCCGGCACTTGTCCCGGATCCCTGCACCGTCGATCCCGAGCCGGTCGTCGAATATCCCAGCCACGACCTGCCACCCGAGGTGTGGGGGCAGATCGACGACACCGTACGGCGGGTGGCGGAGCAGACGGGCTGGCAGTACGAGTACGACCTGTCGGAGGCGTCCGGGACCAAGGCCGGCGGGTATCCCGGCTGGGCCCAGAGCCCCGACTGGCCGGTCTGCGAATGCGGTACCGGCATGAGCCACCTGCTCACCATCGCGAGTTGGGAGTTCAGCCGCGGCGACGAGAGGCGGTGGATTCCGGTGGAGGACCGGCCCGCGATGGCCGGCTGGTCGTTCGACGGCGACGACGACCACCCGTGGCGGGCGGTGCAGAACCCGGCCGGGATCATGCTCGGTGACGCCGGCGGCAGCTACCTGTTCGTCTGCCCGTCCTGCCCGGAGCGCCCGTTCGACTACCGGTTCGACTGCTCCTGACCGGACTCCCTCCCGACCGCCGACTCCGCGCGTTGTGGCCCGGACCGGCGAGCGGCCATACTGACAGCCTTCCCTAGACGGTGAGACCGACACGCGTTCCGGGCGGCCGGTGCGCCAGCGTTCCGCCGGGTCGGCGGTGAGCACAGGAGGTGGCGCCATCAGCGCCCGCAGGGTTCTCTTCGTCGGCGGCAGCGGGATCATCAGCTCCGCCTGTTCCCGGCTCGCCGTCGAACGCGGGATCGAGCTGACGGTGCTCAACCGGGGCACCACCACCCGGCGGCCGCTGCCGCCCGAGGTCAGGGTGCTGCGCGCCGACATCCGCGACCCGGACTCGGTGCGGTCCACCCTCGGCGGTCGGGAGTTCGACGCGGTGGTCGACTGGATCGCCTTCACCCCGGCACACCTGCGGACCAGCACGGAACTGTTCCGGGACCGGACCGGCCAGTACGTCTTCATCAGCTCGGCGTCGGCCTACCAGACCCCACCGGCACGGCTGCCGATCGTGGAGTCGACACCGCTGCGCAACCCGTACTGGCGGTACTCCCGGGACAAGATCGCGTGTGAGGACCTGCTCGTCCGGGCGTACCGGGAGGACGGGTTCCCGGCCACCATCGTGCGCCCGTCGCACACCTACGACCGGACCCTGGTGCCGTTCGACGGCGGCTGGACGGTGCTCGACCGGATGCGCCGGGGCCGGGAGATCGTCGTGCACGGCGACGGGACGTCACTGTGGACACTCACCCACCACACGGACTTCGCCCGGGGATTCGTGCCGCTGCTCGGGCATCCGGCCGCGATCGGGGACGTCTTCCACATCACCTCCGACGAGGTGCTCACCTGGAACCAGATCGCCGAGACGCTGGCGGCGGCGGCCGGGGTGCCGGCCCGGATCGTGCACGTGCCGTCGGAGACGATCGCCGCCGCGGATCCCGAGTGGGGCGCGGCGCTGCTCGGCGACAAGGCGCACTCGATGGTCTTCGACAACAGCAAGCTGCGCCGACTGGTGCCGGACTTCGTGGCGACGGTGCCGTTCAGCCGGGGTGCCCGGGAAATCGTCGACTGGCACGACGCCGACCCGGCCCGGCAGCGCGTCGACGTCCGGCTGGACGCGCTGCACGACCGGCTGGTGCAGGCGTACCGGATCCGCGACCTGGTCGGGGCCGGCTCGGAGGACCAGTAACTCGGAGGAGAAATAGTAGGTGACCCCCATCCCCGGTAGCGCGTTGCCCGGCGTGCTGCGCCCGGTCGGCGTCGTCGGCCGCGGGCTGCGGTCCGCCGATCCCGACCGACAGGATCGGTGATGGGTCGGTCCCGCCCGTTCCGCCGTACCGGTCGCCGGCGGCTGCTCTGGGCGGCGGGTGTCGTCGTCGCGTTGCTGGTGGCCGTGTCGGCCGGGCTGTCGTGGGCGTTCCCGTCGGTCGCGGCGGCCTTCTGCCCGTCCTGCTACGGCCTCGAACAGCTGCGACCGGGCCTGTACGTGGAACGCGGCGTCCCGGCCGAGCAGCGCAGCCGGGCGGCCGAGGTGGCGGACGAGGCGGCCCGGCGGGTGGCCGCGTTCTACGGCGGTGAGCGGAGTTCGGCACGGCTGCTCGTCTGCTACACCGACGCCTGTTACCGCCGGATCGGTGGCGGCGGCGAGCGGGGCAGGGCGGTCCTCGACCGCGTGGTGCTGCTGTCGCCGCGCGGCGTCGACGTGGTGATCGCCGCCCACGAGCGGTCGCACGTCGAGCTCTACCACCGGCTGCGGTCGCCGGACGCCGTGCCGCAGTGGTTCCAGGAGGGACTGGCCGTACTGGTTTCGGACGATCTCCGGTACCTGTTGCCGGCCACCGCCGCGGACCGCTGCCGGGTCGTGTCGGGCGAGCCGCTGCCACAGACGCTCGACGACTGGCTCGCCGCCCGGGGCGGTGACCGGCTCTACGCGGTGGCGGCCTGCCGGGTCAGCAGGTGGGTGGCCGGACACGGCGGCCCGGCGGCGGTGCTGGACCTGATCGACCGGGTGAACCGGGGCGAGCGGTTCAGCACCCTCGTTCCGGGCTGATCCGGCGACGGTCCGCCGACCGGGCTCGGCGGCGGCCGGCGCCCGGCAGGTCAGTGTCTCCCGCGCGGTCGGATGCTGGGCATACCGGACATCCTGCCGTACTGGAGATCCCGCCCGCATCCCGATTCACGCCAGCCCCACCGGCACCGCAGGCCCCGGTGGGAGTCTGTCGTACCCGGCGGCGACAATCGGGTGATGTTCCTCGCCACGCGGCCCGGCCGGGCCGCGCACTGCCGGCCACCGGCCCCCGCAGTGGGTACGCTCGCTACCGGCGTGGGGGCCGTCCCGGCGCCCAGCTCGCCGACCAGCAACTTCGGGAGTTCACCTCGTTGACTGCACAGCCTGAAATCCTGTACGGGGCCGACGACCTCACCCATCTGGAGGGTCTGGACGCGGTCCGGAAGCGCCCCGGCATGTACATCGGGTCGACCGACAGCCGTGGCGTGGGTCACCTGTTCAACGAGATCGTGGACAACTCCACCGACGAGGGTGTCGCCGGCCACGCGACCCGGGTCGAGGTGACCCTGCACGCCGACGGCTCGGTGCAGGTCGACGACGACGGCCGGGGCATCCCGACCGACGTGCACGCCAAGTCCGGGCTCTCCGGCGTCGAGCTGGTGCTGACCCGGCTGCACGCGGGCGGCAAGTTCGGCAACTCCGGCTACAAGACCTCCGGCGGCCTGCACGGGGTCGGCGCCTCGGCGGTCAACGCCCTGTCCCGGCGCTTCGACGTGACGGTCCGCCGGGACGGCAAGATCCACCAGATGTCGTTCCAGCACGGCGTGCCGGGGATCTTCGACGGAGCCGGTGCCGGGGCCGTCTTCACCCCGCACCCGGGGCTGCGCCTGCTCGGCAAGACGAAGCGGGGCGAGCGGACCGGCACGTCGATCCGATACTGGCACGACGCGCGCTACTTCGAGACCGGCGCCGCCCTCGACGTGGAGGCGGTCCGCACCAAGCTGCGGCACACCGCGTTCCTGGTGCCCGGCGTGACCTACGTGCTGCGGGACGCCACCGGCGGGGCGATCAGCGCCGAGACGTTCCACTTCCCGAACGGCCTGGCCGACATGGTCGACTACCTGTCGCCGGCCGCCGACAAGCCGGTCTCCGGCACCCTGCTGGTCACCGGCGAGGGCAGCTACCGGGAGAACGCCGCCGACGCCAACGGCGTGATGCGCAGCAACGTGGAGCGGCGGGCCGAGGTCGAGGTGGCGTTCCGCTGGGGCACCGGCTACGAGCGGACCGTCGAGTGCTTCACCAACACCATCCGGAACGTGCACGGCGGCACCCACCGCCGGGGCTTCGAGCGGGGCGCCACCCGGGCCCTGGTCGACGCGATCCGCAACGCCCGCGGCCTGCTCAAGCCGAAGGAGGACGCCCCGGTCCTGGACGACATCCTGGAGGGGCTCACCGCGGTGGTGCACGTCCGGATCCCGGAGCCGCAGTTCACCTCGCAGACCAAGGACGAGCTCTCCACCGCCCCGGTGACGAAGGTCGTGCAGACGGTCGTCGAGCAGCACATCAAGGCCTGGCTGGAGGACCGCAGGACCCGGGCCGAGGCGCGTACGGTGCTGCAGAAGATCGTCGACGCGGCCCGGGTCCGGCTGACCCAGAAGCAGCAGAAGGACGCCGCCCGGCGCAAGACCGCGCTGGAGGGCGCGGCGATGCCGCCGAAGCTCGTCGACTGCCGATCCACCGGGGTCGAGCGCAGCGAGCTGTTCATCGTCGAGGGGGACAGCGCGCTCGGCACCGCCCGGCTGGCCCGGTCCAGCGAATACCAGGCGCTGCTGCCGATCCGGGGCAAGATCCTCAACGTCCAGAAGGCCAGTCTCCAGCAGGTGCTGGACAACGCCGAGTGCTCGGCGATCATCCAGGTGCTCGGGGCGGGTTCCGGGCGCACCTTCGACCTCGCCTCGCTGCGGTACGGCCGCATCCTGATCATGGCCGACGCCGACGTGGACGGCTCGCACATCCGTACCCTGCTGATCACGCTCTTCGCCAAGTACATGCGCCCGGTGATCGAGGCGGGCCGGCTCTACGCCGCCGTGCCGCCGCTGCACAAGGTCAGCACCAGGGGCAAGAACCCGGAGACCCACTACACCTACACCCAGGCCGAGATGGAGGCCACGGTCGGCCGGCTGGCGAAGGCGAAGAAGCAGGTGGTCACCCCGATCCCCCGGTTCAAGGGGCTCGGCGAGATGGACGCCGACGAGCTTTGGGACACCACGATGAACCCGGCCAGCCGGATGGTCCGGCGGATCACCATGGACGACGCCGAGGCCGCCGAGCAGGTCCTCGAACTGCTGATGGGCGAGAAGGTGGAGCCCCGGAAGAACTGGCTGATCGACTCGGCGAACCGGGTCGACCAGGAGGCGATCGACGCCTGACCTGTCCCACACGGACAGGCGACCGGAAACACCACAGGCACGCGGAACCGACAGCGGCCGGGCATCCCCGGCCGGCGAGGAAAGGCAGCGCTGCACACCATGGCACGCCGTACGGGCAAGGGACCCAAGGTCGACCTCTCCGCCTTCGACCAGGCGGGGGCCAGGGTCCTGGACAACCCACTGGCCACCGAGGTCGAGGACTCCTACCTGGAGTACGCCTTCTCGGTGATCCACTCCCGTGCCCTGCCGGACGCGCGGGACGGCCTCAAGCCGGTGCACCGGCGCATCCTCTACTCGATGAGCGAGCAGGGGCACCGGCCCGACCGGGCACACGTGAAGTCGGCCCGGGTCGTCGGTGACGTGATGGGACGCCTCCACCCGCACGGTGACACCGCGATCTACGACGCCCTTGTCCGGCTGGCCCAGGACTTCTCGCTGAACGCCCCACTCATCGACGGACATGGAAACTTCGGGTCCCCGGACGACGGACCGGCTGCGGCCCGTTACACCGAAGCACGGATGTCCCGCGAGGCGATGCTGCTGGTCGGCGAGCTGGGCGAGGGGACCGTCGACTTCAAGCCCAACTACGACGGCTCGCTGACCGAGCCCTCGGTGCTGCCGGCCGCCTTCCCGAACCTGCTGGTCAACGGCACCTCCGGGATCGCGGTCGGGATGGCCACCAACATGATCCCGCACAACCTCGGCGAGGTGGTCGCGGCGGCCCGCTGGCTGATCGACCACCCGGACGCCGAGCTGGACAAGCTGATGGAGTTCGTCCCCGGCCCGGACCTGCCCACCGGCGGGCTGCTGCTCGGCCTGGACGAGGTGCGCAAGGCGTACGAGACGGGCCGGGGGGTGGTCCGGATGCGGGCCCGCGTGGAGACCGGGCCGCTGGAGGGGAGCCGTGGCCGACAGGCGATCACCGTGGTCGAGCTGCCCTACGGGGTCGGCGCCGAGAAGATCATCGAGGCGATCACCGACGAGGTACGCGGCAAGCTGATCACCTCCGGCCCGCGCAAGGGTCAGCGGCAGGCGGCCCGGCTCCAGGGCATCGCCGACGTGAAGGACCTGACCGACCGGGAGAACGGCACCCGGCTGGTGATCGAGTGCAAGGTCGGGGTCAACCCGCAGGCGCTGCTCGCCGACCTCTACCGGCTCACCCCGATGGAGCAGTCGTTCGGGGTCAACAACCTGGTCCTGGTCGACGGCCAGCCGCAGACCCTCGGGCTCAAGCGGCTGCTGGAGGTCTTCCTGGCCCACCGCTACGAGGTGGTGACCCGGCGTACGACGTTCCGGCGGCGCAAGCGGGCCGACCGGCTGCACCTGGTCGACGGCCTGCTGATGGCGCTGCTCGACATCGACGAGGTGGTCCGGCTGATCCGGGCCAGCGAGAACGCCCAGGCGGCCAAGGACGGGCTGATGAGCCAGTTCGGGCTCTCCGAGATCCAGGCGACCTACATCCTGGACACCCCGCTGCGCCGGTTGACCAAGTTCGACCGGATCGAGCTGGAGGTGGAGCGGGAGCGGCTGCGCGACGAGATCGCGGCGCTCACCGAGATCCTGGACGACGACCGGGTGCTCCGGAAGGTCGTCTCCGACGAGCTGGCGGCGGTGGTGGACGAGTTCGCCGCCGGGCGGCGTACCACGCTCATCGACGGGGACCTCAAGGAGGTGCTGGCGGCGTCGGCTCCGGCCGGGCCGCTGGAGGTCGCCGACGACCCGTGCCAGGTGATCCTCTCCGCCACCGGGCTGGTCGCCCGGACCGCCGCCGAGTCGGAGGAGGCCGCCGAGGGGCGGCGGCGCAACGGCCGGGCCAAGCACGACGCGGTACGCGCCGTCGTGCACACCACCGCCCGGGGGCAGGTGCTGCTGGTCACCAGCGCGGGGCGGGCGTTCAAGACCGACGTACTTCCGCTGCCGGTGCTGCCGGAGCAGGCCGGCACGGTCTCGCTCTCCGGCGGGATGTCCACCGCCGAACTGGTGCCGTTGGAGCCGGGGGAGACGGTCGTCGGGCTGGCGCCGCTCGGTGAGCGCGGTGCCGGCTCGCCCGGCCTGGCCCTCGGGACCAGGCAGGGCGTGGTCAAGGTCTGCGCGCCCGACTGGCCGGTCCGCTCGGACGAGTTCGAGGTGATCGGTCTGCGGGACGGCGACGAGGTGGTCGGGGCGACCTGGCTGACCGACGGCGCCGAGACGCTCGCCTTCGTCACCTCGGACGCCTCGCTGCTGCGGTTCCCGGCGAAGCTGGTCCGGCCGCAGGGGGTCAAGGGCGGCGGAATGGCCGGAATCAACCTCGGCTCCGGTGCCGAGGTGGTCTTCTTCGGCGCCGTCCGCACCGACGAGGCGGAGCACGGTGAGCCGATGGTGGTCACCTCCAGCGGCAGCGGCGTCAAGGTGACCCCGTTCGCGCTCTACCCGGCGAAGGGTCGGGCCACCGGCGGGGTACGCGCACAGCGCTTCCTCAAGGGCGAGTCCAAACTGGTCGTCGCCTGGGTCGGGCCGCGTCCGGTCGGCATCAGCAAGCGCGGCGAGCCGATGGCGCTGCCCGAGCCGGACCAGCGCCGGGACGGCTCCGGAGCGGCGATGTTCGGCCCGGACACGGTGGGCCACCTGATCGAACGCGGCTGACCAGGCAGGCGCGCGCCTGATCGAACGCGGCTGACCAGGCAGGCGCGCGCCTGCTCGAACGCGGCTGACTGGCGGGTGCGTGCCTGCTCGAACGCGGCCGACTGGCGGGCGCCTGCTCGAATCCCGGCTGGCCAGGCACCCGGGCCAGCTGACCGAAGGCTGACCGGGTCTACCGCCCAGCATTCCGGCCGGACCGGCGACCCGCCATCCGGCGTACCACCTCGCTTCACATGATCTTCAGGAGCCTGGTGGCCGGGCTGTCCAGACTGACCGACGACATCGTCGGCGGTAAGGGCAGGTGCGGGCAGCGGTGGACGTCTCTCCGATCAGCAGGCGGCGGTTCCTCAGGGTCGCCGGTGGCACCGCCACGGCGGTGGCGGTCAGCCAGCTCGTAGCGGAACTGCCGGAGGCGTACGCGGCAGAGCTGGATCCGGCCCCGTTCACCCTCGGCGTCGCCTCCGGCGAGCCGCAGCACGACAGCGTGGTGCTCTGGACCCGGCTCGCCCCGGACCCGCTGGACGCCGAAGACGGCGGGATGCCGGCCGAGCCGGTGCGGGTGCGCTGGGAGGTGGCCCGGGATCCGGGGTTCCGGCACCCGGTGCGGCACGGCGAGGTGACCGCGCGGCCCGAGTCGGCCCACTCGGTGCACGTGGTGGTGCCGCACCTGCACCCCGACCGCTGGTACTGGTACCGGTTCCGGGTCGGCGAGGTCGTCAGCCGCACCGGGCGTACCCGGACGCTGCCGGCGCCCGGCGCGAAGGTCGACCACCTGCGGTTCGCCTTCGCCTCCTGCCAGTCCTGGGTCGGCGGCCCGTACCCGGCCTACCGGGACATGGCCGGGCAGGAACTCGACTTCGTGGTGCATCTCGGCGACTACATCTACGAGACCACCGACGGCAGTCTGACCGAGTTCCGCCGGCTGCACGCCCTCTACAAGACCTCGCCGGACCTGCGGGCCGCGCACGCCCGGTTTCCGTTCGTGCTCACCTTCGACGACCACGAGGTGCAGAACAACTACGCCGGCCCGGTCGCCGGGGCGGCCGGGGACGGGCGGCCGTTCCTGGAGCGCCGGGCGAACGGCTACCAGGCGTACCACGAGCACCTGCCGCTCCGGCCCGAGCAGCGGCCGGACGGGCCGGACATGCTGCTCTACCGCCGCTTCGACTTCGGCCGGCTGGCCCGGTTCAGCGTGCTCGACACCCGGCAGTACCGCAGCGACCAGGCCCTCGGCGACGGCCGCAGGGAACCGACCGGCGAGGTCTTCGACCCGACCCGGACGATGACCGGCCCGGAGCAGGAGCGCTGGCTGCTGGACGGGCTGCGCCGGTCGAGGGCGCGGTGGAACGTGATCGCCCAGCAGACCATCATGGCCGCCTTCGACTACGACCTCGGGCCGGGGCGGATCGTCAACCTGGACCAGTGGGACGGCTATCCGCCGGCCCGGTCCCGGATCCTCGACTTCGTCGCCCGGCACCGGATCTCCAACCCGGTCGTCCTGAGCGGAGACTGGCACACCCACTGGGTCAACGACCTGACCACCGACTTCGCCGACCCGCGCGCCCGGACCGTCGCCACCGAGTTCGTCGGCACCTCGATCTCGTCCGGCGCCGGCTGGGACGCCGACGTCCGCGCCGGGCTGGCCGCCAACCCGCACGTGCGGTTCTACAACGGCAGCTATCGCGGGTACGTGGTCTGCGACGTCACCGAGCGGCGCTGGCGGGCCGACCTGCGGATCGTGCTGGACGCCCGGGACGCGGCGTCACCGGCGTACACGATCGCGGCGTTCGAGGTGCGTGACGGCGTACCGGGGGCCCGCCGGGTCGACGCCGGGGACGGGATCGTCGGCCGGGTCAGCGACCAGGCGACCGGCGCCGCCCTGCCGAACGTGGAGGTGACGGTCGTCCGGGCCGACGGCGGCCGGCTGGCGGTCGGCAGCACCGACCCGGCCGGCGAGGTGCTCGCCTTCGCCCCGCCCGGCGACTACACCGTCACCGTGAACGGGGTCGGCTACGAACCGCTGACCCGCGACGTAGCTGTCCGGGCGGGTACGCCGACCCGGCTCGACCTGCGGCTGACCCGCGCGGCCACCCGGGCCGGCACCGGCCGTATCGTTCCCGGGCCGCAGTCCTCGGCCGGCGTCGCCGACCTGGTGCTCGGCAACGACCTGGTGGCGCTCGCCGTCTCGGCCGGTACGGACGACCCGCAGCTCGCCGGGGTGACGGTCGGCAAACCGCTGGACTTCGCCGCCGTCGGCCACCTCGACCAGCTCGACTGGATCAACCTGCCGTACGCCTCGGCGGCCCAGCCGCGCGGCAACAACGCCTGGCAGCAGCGGACCGTCCGGTGCACCGCCGTGGAGGTGCTCGCCGGGCCGGTGGCGGCGGTCCGGGCCACCGGGGCCAGCACCGCCGTGCCGGAGATCGCGGTGGTGACGACGTACAGCATCCGGTCGGGCGAGCCGTGGGTGAGCGCGGAGAGCGTCTTCCGCAACGACGGCGGGATGCCCCGGACGTTCTGGACCGGTGACGCACTCGACCACGACGGTGCCGGGCAGCGCAGCGGGATACCGGGCCACGGCACCGTCACCAGCGACACCGCCGCCGAATACCTGCCGTCCGCGCCGTGGATCGGGATGACCGGCTCGGACCGGCAGACGTACGGGCTCCGCTACGAGCGGGCCGACTTCGTCGGGTACGCCGCGTACAACTGGGTGATGAGCCAGTGGCAGGTGACGTTGGAACCGGGTGCCACGTTCACGCTGCGACGCCGGATCGTCGCGCTGGACAACGACGGCGCGGTCGACCCGTTCGGCGTACTCGGAAATATCTGACTCCTTTTCCACGCCTTCTGTTGTGGATCGCCGGTCTGGCGGGAATGAGGGTGACACCTGTCCCGGCATCAGTACAGAACGATGGAGGTCGTCGTGGCCACCACCAGCGACAGCAGCGACGCCGCCCCCACCAGAACCGACGTCGACAAGGCGTTGCTGGGCGGCGGCACCTACCGCAGCCTGGGGGAGCAGCGGCTCTCCCCGGCCGAGGAACGTTTCGAGCGGGGCCGCCGGACCACCGGCCTCTGGCTCGCCCCGCTCGTCTCGGTGGTCTTCCTGGCCCTGCCGCTGGACATGCCCGGCAACCAGCAGACGCTGGCCGGGATCCTGCTCGGCGTCATCGTGCTCTGGGTCACCGAGCCGGTGCCGATCCCGGTCGGCGGGCTGCTCGGCGTCGCCGCCGTGGTCGTCCTCGGGGTGGCCCCCGCCGACGACGTACTCGGGCCGTTCGGGTCCTCGACGGTCTTCACCTTCATCGGCGCGTTCATCCTGGCCCAGGCGATGCTCAAGCACGGGCTGGCCCGGCGGTTCGCGTTCCGGATGCTGTCGCTGCCCGGGGTCGGCCGGACCACCGGCCGGGTGATCGTCACGTTCGGCCTGATCACCGCCCTGCTCTCCGCCTTCGTCTCGAACACCGCGACGGTGGCGATGCTGCTGCCGACCGCGCTCGGCATCCTCGCCGTGATCGCGAAGCTGTTGCAGGAGCGGGGCATCGCGGCGGCCGACTTCGACCCGACCCGGCTGCGGGTCGGCGTCGCGCTGATGCTGATGCTCGCCTACGGCGCCAGCGTCGGCGGCCTGCTCACCCCGGTCGGCAGCCCGCCGAACCTGATCGGCCGGGACCTGATCGCCGAGGCGACCGGGGAGCGGATCTCGTTCGCCGAGTGGATGGTGGTCGCCCTGCCGATCTGCGCGCTGATGTTCGTCGCCCTCGCCACCGTCCTGCTGCTGCTGAACAAGCCGGAGATCCGCCGGATCGACGGTGTCGCCGAGTACGTCGCCGCCGAGCGGGCGAAACTCGGCCGGCTCTCCACGGCCGAGCGGAACACCCTGGTCGCCTTCGCCGTCACGGTGACGCTCTGGATCACCCCCGGTGTGGTGGCGCTGGTCTTCGGCAGCGAGTCCAGCCAGTACGAGTGGATCGGCGGGCGGCTCGACGAGGGAATCGTCGCGGTCTTCGGCGCCGCGCTGCTCTTCCTGCTGCCCACCGACTGGGGCAGCCGGACCTTCACCCTGAGCTGGTCCGACGCGGCCCGGATCGACTGGGGCACCATTCTGCTCTTCGGCACCGGCATCATCTTCGGCGCACTGCTGGAGAGCAGCGGACTGGCCAAGACGATCGGTGACGGCAGCGCCGACCTGTTCGGGCTGGGCAGCGCGGTCGCGATCACCGCGTTCGCCGTGCTGCTGGCGATCGTCATCTCGGAGACGACGAGCAACACCGCCTCGGCCGCGGTGGTGGTGCCGATCATCATCCCGGTGGCGGTGGCCGCCGGGATCGACCCGTTCGTGCCGGCGCTGGCGGCCACCTTCGCCGCCTCGTTCGGCTTCATGCTGCCGGTCTCCACCCCGCAGAACGCGATCGTCTACGGCTCCGGCGTCGTACCGATCACCCGGATGATCCGCTCCGGCTTCTCCTTCGACATCCTGGGCGCGATCCTGATCATGCTGCTCCTGCCGCTGATGGTCGCGCTCGTCGGCCTCGGCGCCTGACGGCCGCCCAGGAACCCGGTCAGCGGGGCGGTTCGGGGTCGGTGACGTCGGCGACCCGGCCGTCCAGGGCGGCCACCGCCGCGTCGGCGTCCAGTGCCACGGCGGTGCCGCGCTCGCCGGTGCCGAGCGTGATGGTGCGGCCCCGGAGGCGTTCGTCCGCCACCACCGGCCAGGCCGTGCGGGAGCCGAACGGGGTGATGGTGCCGCGCTCGTAGCCGGTCGCCGACTTCGCCTCGTCGGCGTCCGGCAGGGCGAGCCGGTTGACCCCGAGCAGGGTACGCAGCTTCGGCCAGGAGATCACCCGGTCGCCGGGTACCAGCACGAAGACGAAGTCCTGGGCTCCCCGGCGTACCACGATGGTCTTCACCACGTCCGGTATCTCGACGCCGATCGCCTCGGCGGCCTCGGCCACGCTGCACACCGGCCCGTGCCGGAGCACCCGGTGCGGGATACCGGCCGAGACGAGGGCGGTGATCGCGGACATGGCGCCACCGTACCCGCCGGCCGGCCGGCGCCGCCCCCGGTCCGTCATGCCGGCCACCGTCGTGCCCTACACCGCATTGCCGGCACGGACTTCGGACATCGGACCGAGCGGCCGAGCCGACTCCGTGGGTCTGGGGTTGACTGGGTGGCATGAACGACGCACCCGTCCTGGTCCTCGGCGGCACCGGCAAGACCGGCCGCCGGGTCGTCGCGCTGCTGCACCGGCACGGCCACCCGGTACGCGCCGCCTCGCGCTCCGGCTCGACCCGCTTCGACTGGCACGACGAGTCCAGCTGGACAGCCGCGCTGGCCGGAGCCGGAGCGGTCTACCTGGTCGACTCCGGCGGCACGGACGCGGCGGCACAGCTCACCGAGTTCTGTGCCCGGGCCGCGGCCGTTGGGGTCCGCCGGCTGGTGCTGCTCTCCGCCCGGGACTGGGGAGCCTCCGGCGACCCCGAACTGCTGGCCGGCGAGCGGGCGGTCCAGCAGGCCGGGCTCGACGCGACGATCATCCGGCCGACCTGGTTCGCACAGAACTTCAGCGAGTTCCCGGTCCTGTGGCATCCGCTGCGGCGCGGTGAACTGGTACTGCCGACCGGCGACGGCCTGGAGCCGTTCGTCGACGTCGACGACATCGCCGAGGTGGCGGTGGCCGCCCTGACCCGCTCCGGACACGCGGGGCAGACCTACCAGCTCTCCGGTCCACGACTGCTCGGCTTCGGCGCCGCGGTACGCGAGATCGCCGAGGCGACCGGCCGGGACCTGCGCTACCGGGCGGTCTCCCGGTCGGAGTACCTCGCCGGGCTGACCGGGGCGGGCACCCCGGCGGAGGAGGCGGAGAGCCTGGTCCGGAGCCTCGGCTGGATCGCCGAGGGACGCAACGCGTACCTCTCCGACGGGGTGCGGCAGGTGCTGGGGCGCGAGCCCCGGGACTTCGCCGACTACGTCCGGGACACCGCGCCGACCGGTGCCTGGGACCCCGACCGGGGGTAGGAGTGTCGACCAGCAGCAGCGGAGGGAGCGAGCGGATGTCGATCGAAGCCAGCGCAGGCGCGGGTCGGGACGGTGCCGGGACCGGCGGTGCTCACACCGGCCGGCCGGAAGATCGGCCGGGGCCGACCGGCCGGGAGGTCCGGTTGGCGGCCCGGCCGCACGGCGAACCCGGCCCGGAGAACTTCGAACTCGTCAGCACCACCGTGCCGGCGCCGGGACCGGGGCAGATCCTGGTGCGGAACACCTGGATGTCGGTCGACCCGTACATGCGGGGGCGGATGGACGACCGGAAGTCGTACATGCCGCCGTTCCGGGTCGGCGCCGCCCTGGACGGTGCCGCGATCGGCGAGGTGGTCACCTCGGAGGCGCCGGCGGTACCGGTCGGGGCGACGGTGTCGCACAGCCTCGGCTGGCGCGAGTACGCCGTACTCGACGCCACCGCCGCGACCGTCGTCGACACCTCGGTCGCGCCCGCCGAGGCGTACCTCGGGGTGCTCGGGATACCCGGGCTGACCGCGTACGTGGCACTCACCGACACCGCCCCGGTCCGTCCCGGGGACGTGGTGTTCGTCTCCGCCGCCGCCGGCGCGGTCGGCTCGCTGGCCGGGCAGTTCGCCCGCAGGCTCGGGGCGGCCCGGGTGATCGGCTCGGCCGGAGGGCCGGAGAAGGCGCGGCGGCTGGTCGAGGAGTTCGGCTACGACGCCGCCGTCGACTACCGGGCCGGATCGGTCCGCGCGCAGCTGGCGACGGCGGCGCCCGAGGGGATCGACGTCTACCTGGACAACGTCGGCACCGACCACCTGGCGGCGGCGCTGGACGCGCTGCACATCGGCGGCCGGGTGGCGCTGGTCGGGGCGATCAGCCTCTACAACGCGACCGCCCCGGTGCCCGGTCCGACGAACCTGGTGCTGGCGCTCACCAAACGGCTGAGCCTGCGGGGCATGCTGGTGACCGACCACCTGGACCGGCTCGCCGACTACCTGCCACTGGCCACCGGTTGGCTGGCCGACGGCTCGCTGCACACCGCCAACACGGTCCGGGACGGGATCGAGGCGGCCCCGGACGCCTTCCTGGAGATGCTCCGGGGCGGCAACGTCGGCAAGATGCTCGTCCGGCTCGCCGCCGGCGCCGGTTAGCGGACGGGGCCGGGGCACCAGGCGGGAAACAGATCGGCAATCTTCTCCGTTCCGTCGCGGAAACACACTCCTTACAGACTCGGCGTCCCACGGATCTGGTGAGGAGACGGTATGAACCAGCACGACCAGTCCTCGGTCAGCCGCCGGGGCTTCCTCCGGGCGGTCGGGGTCAGCGGCGGGGCGGGCGCGATGCTCGCCACCATGGGCGCGCTCGGGCTCGCCCCGACCGCCGCGTCGGCGGCACCGCCGTTCCGGGCACCGAACCGGTCCGACTTCCAGCTGACCGGCCGCTCCGGCGCCCGGGTCGTGGTGCTCGGCGGCGGCGTCGCCGGCCTGGCGGTCGCGTACGAGCTGGGCAAGGCAGGGTACGACTGCACGGTGCTGGAGGCGCGCTCCCGCCCCGGCGGCCGGAACCTGACCGTCCGGGGCGGCGACGTGGAGACCGATCTCGACGGGCAGACCCAACGGGCCGGCTTCTCCGACGGCGTCTACTTCAACGCCGGGCCGGGCCGGATCGCACAGTGGATGGTCACCATGGACTACTGCCGCGAGCTGGGCGTGCCGGTGGAGGTCTTCACGAACGCCAACGCGGACGCCTGGATCTACAACGCCTCGGCCGGGATGACCGCCCCGGTCCGCTACCGCACCGCGCGGGCCGACGTCTACGGTTACGTCTCCGAGCTGCTGGCCAAGGCGACCGACCAGGGTGCGCTGGACGACCGGCTGACCGCAGAGGACAAGCAGCGGCTGCTCTCCTTCCTACAGAGCTTCGGCGCGATCGGCGGGCGTACCAGCGGATGGGCGTACACCGGCACCGGCCGGCGGGGGTACGCCAGCTATCCCGGCGCGGGCAACGACAGCGGCGTACCGCTGGGCGCCCCGCCGCCGCTGGCGGACGTCTTCGCCAGCAACGTCGGCCGGTACTTCTCCTTCGAGCTGGGCTACGACCAGGCGATGCTGATGTTCCAGCCGGTGGGCGGGATGGACCAGATCCCCCGGGCGCTGGCGAAGGCGGTCGGCCCGCACCGGATCCAGCTCGGGGCCGAGGTGACCGGGGTGACCGACCGGGGCGGCCGGGTCGAGGTGACCTACCGGAAGGGTGGCCGGGAACGCCTGCTCCGGGCCGACTTCTGCGTGGCGACACTGCCGCCGCACCTGATGGCCCGGGTGCCGCACAACCTCGGCACGGACGTGACGGCGGCGCTCGGCAGCTTCCCGGCCACCGCCTCCGGCAAGATCGGGTTGGAGTACCGCAGCCGGTGGTGGGAGTCGGACCAGCGCATCTACGGCGGCATCACCGAGACCGACCTGGACCTGGCGCACATCTGGTACCCGTCGTACGGCTTCCACGGCCGGCGGGGGCTGATCGTCGGCTACTACAACACCGGGGCGAACGCGCGGGCGTACAGCGCGCTGACTCCGGCGCAGCGGCAGGAGCGGGCGGTCATGCAGGGGGTGAAGATCCACGGCGAGAAGTACCGCTCGGAGCTGGCCACCGCGTACTCGCACGCCTGGGACCGGACCCGCTTCCTGGAGGGCGCCTGGACCTCGCCGCCGCACGGCACCGCCGGCTACGACCTGCTGCTCCGGCCGGCCGGGCGGGTCTACTTCGCCGGTGACTGGCTCAGTCACGAGGTGGCCTGGCAGCACGGCTCCTTCGTCTCGGCCCGCTCGGTGGTCACCGCGCTGCACCAGCGGGTGATGGCGGCCTGAGGCGCCGTTCCCGGACCAGCGGGTGACGGCGGCCTGGGACCGCGGTTCCGGGACCAGCGGGTGGACGCCGGCCTGGGACCGCCGTTCCCGGTCCAGTCGATGACCACGGGCGGAGCACTTCCGGTTGCACCCGGAGGGCTTCGGACGGCTGCTTCAGAGCAGTGGTGCGACGTCCCGGCTGATCGGCACGGCGAGCACGGTCGGACCTTCCGTGCCGAGTGCCGCCCGGAACGCCGTCCGGAACTCGTCCACCGATTCCACCTGGTGCGCCGTGCAGCCGTAGCCCCGGGCGATGCCGGGGATGTCCAGGCCGGGCAGTTCCAGGCCGGGCACCCCCGGGGTCTCCTCCAGCTCGGCGAAGGCTTTCAGCACGCCGTACTCCTGGTTGACCGGCACCACGAAGACGACCGGTAGCCGGTGCTGGGCGGCGGTCCAGAGCGCCTGCGGCGAGTACTGGAACGAGCCGTCCCCGATCACCGCCACCACCGGCCGGTGCTGCCGGATGTCCCGCTGGGCGAGCGCGATGCCGACGGCCGCCGGCAGTGCGAAGCCGAGTCCACCGCTGGCCATCTTGAAGTACGAGCCAGGCCGGGTGATTGTCAGTTGCCGGTGCAGCACGCTGAGGTTGGAGGGGGACTCGGGTACGACGATCCCGTCGGCGGGCCACTCGGCGGCGAGTGCCCCGAAGAGCGCGTCCGGGGAGAGCGGGGTGTCGCCGGCCGCCTCCGGCGGGGCGGGCCGGGGCGGCGGCAGCGGTCGGTCGCTCGGCGGCAGCCGCTCGGCCAGCCCGGCGCAGGCCAGCGTCACGTCGCCGACCAGGCTGTCCCCGACCGGCGCCCGGGCCGCCTCGGCGGGGTCGTCGGTGACGTGCAGCAGTCGGGTCCCGTCCGGTAGGTAGCCCCGCCGCCCCGGGACGTACGGGTAGTAACGGAACACCGGGGCACCGATCACCAGTACGGTGTCGTAGCCGACCAGTTTCTCGGCCAGCGGCCCGATCGCCGGCGGCAGCAGCCCCTGGAACTGGGGGTGCTGCTGGGGGAAGCCGACCCGGTCGGCGAACGGCGGCTGCCAGACCGGTGCCCGGGTCCGTTCGGCGAGGGCGACCGCCTCGGCCCAGCCGCCGGCCCGGTCGACCCCGGAGCCGATCACCAGCATGGGCTGCCGGCTGCTCGCCAGGATCTCGGCGAACCGGTCCAGTTCCGCCGGATCGGGCGCGATCCGGGTGCTCACCCGGCGTACCTGGGCGGTGCCGTTGGCCGGTTCGTCCCAGTCGTCCAGCGGCAGGGAGAGGTAGACCGGCCCGGCCGGCGGCTGTACCGCGGTGGCCAGCGCCCGCATGAACGCCTCAGGGATGTCCTGGGCGCGCAGCGGCTCGTGGCTCCACTTGACGTACGGCTCGGGAAGTTGGGTGGGGCGCACGTTCGTCAGCATCGGCTCCGACAGGCTCATCGTCCGGGTCTGCTGGCCGGCGGTAACGATCATGGGTGTCTTGTTGTGCCAGGCGGTGACGAGGCTGCCCATCGCGTTCCCGGTGCCGGGCGCGGTGTGCAGGTTTACGTGCACCGGACGGCCGCTGGACTGGGCGTAGCCGTCCGCCATCGCGACCGCCGACGCCTCCTGTAGGGCCAGCACGTACGCGAAGTCGGCCGGAAAGTTCTTCAGAAATGGCTCCTCGGTGGAGCCGGGGTTGCCGAACAGGGTGGTCAGGCCCAGGGAACGGAGCAGGTCGTAGGTCGCTTCGTGCACCGTTGTCATCGAAAGGAGCCTCCTGGTGTCCTCGTCCCATACTCGGGCGACCGGGCTAAGCCGGTCATTTCCGTCATACCGCACCCGTACATGATCATGCCGGTTTATCTGCGCGACCGTCCGTGACCGTCGGGTGGCCCCCGGAGCTCCAAATCGCGGTCCTGCTCACTGTTTTCGCTGCTCACTGGGCTTGGCAACAGCCGAACGCGGACAGTAATGTCGGCAAGTCCGCCATCGGCCCCTTGGTCACCGCCTGGTGACACCGGTGCGGACCCGCTTAATCGTTCTGTGACGAGCCGGGGACCCACAGTTATCTGGGGTGAATCTTCGGGCTACGGCCCGGGGTAGGGCGGCCTTCCCGCCCGAATCCGTCAGCTAACCCGGTAGGCGGTGTCGGAAGGAGTAGTTGTTCGTGCCGCATCACCCGGGCTCCGGCCCGTCCCCCCAGTTTCCTCGCTGCGTCGCGGCGCCGCTCCCGGCCGCCGCGACAGCCGTACCGGACCACCCGGTCCCCGGCCGGGGCCCGATCCTGATCCGATAGCGGGCTGTGCCGCGGAGGTCGTCGACGCGCGGGTCGTCCCGGGCGCGCCGACCGGCTCGCCGGCAGGTCCCGGTACCGCGCCGCAGGCCGGCGGCGACGGATCGTGGTGGCGCTGATTCCACCGGTACGCCGACAGCGGTGTCCCCACCCCTGGGCACATCGTGGGTCCCTCCGTCTCCGCCATGTCCGTCGGCGCGCGCCTTTCCGGTGCCATTCCGCGCGATTTCCCGGCACATTCCGGCAGCGATAAGAAACGTCGCGTCACCACCCCGTCCCCCGGTAGTGGTGGCACGCATTCCCCTGGAGGACAACGTTGAAGCACGCAATTAACGGGCGGTTCAGGACTGCCATGTCGGGCCGCCGGAACCGGCTCGCACTCGCCTCGGCAGCGGTGCTCGCCGCCGCCGCCTCGACCGGGGTCGTGCTGGCCTCGACCGGCTCGCCCGGGGCACCGGGGACCGGCTCGACGGTCGCCGTCGCCGAGGTCGGCGCCCCCGTCGCGGATCAGGCCGGAGCGGCCGCCACCACCGCGCCGCGGACGACGGCGCCGCAGACCACCGCCCCGGCGACCGAGACACCGACCACGGCACCGGCCAGCAAGGCGGCCAAGGTGGCCAAGGCGGCTCCGACCAGCGCCCCGAGCAAGCGGCCGGCACCGCCCGCGACCAAGCTGCTGGACTACGATTTCCAGACCCAGATCAACGGCTGGTACTGCGGCCCGGCGGCCACCCGGATCGCGCTCACCGTCCGGGACAAGCAGCCGAGCCAGGACTCCGTCGCCGCCGACCTCGGCACCACGACGAGCGGCACGAACTCGGCCCAGGACACCACCCGGGTGCTCAACAAGATCATCGGTACCGACTTCTACCGCACCACGGCCATCCCGGGCGGCGCGGCCACCCCGGCCCAGATGGACCGGCTCCAGGCGGACGTGGTGCACGCCGTCACCAGCGGATACGCCGTGGTGGTGAACATCGCCGGCTCGGCCACCGACCTCGACGGCGGCTGGCACAGCTACCCGGGCGGGCACTACCTGACGGTGGTCGGCTACCGCGACGACGGCCGTACGGTGAAGATCGCCGACCCGGCCATCCCCGGCGAGGACAGCAACTACTGGATGAGCACCATCGACCTGGCGAACTGGGCGGCCACCCGCGGCTACTCCTCCTGACCCGCCCCACCCTCCCGCACGGGTGTAAGGGCCCCCTCCCATCGCATTTTGTCTAGGAGGGGGCCCTTCCTTACACCCGTGCGGGTCACTGGCCCTCCCACACCGCCTTGGCGCCTGTGTCACCGGTGCGGAACACGTAGTAGAGGGCGGCGCCGGCCGCGGCCAGGGCCAACACCCCGAGCACGAGGCTCAGCACCGGTGAACCCGTGGCGGCCGGTGCGGCGCCGGCGGCCGCGCCGTCCGTGCCGTCCCCGTCGGCGGTCGCGGCTGGCCGGGTGGCGGCGGTGCGGGGCTTGACGAGGAGGACCAGCGCCAGGGTCAGCACGCCGAGCGCGATGGTCGCGTACAGGGTGTTGGTGCCGAGATCCTGGTGCTCCGCCAGCCGGGGGACGTACTCCGGGCTGACCCGGTTGCGCGATTCGAGGCGGGCGAGGAAACGGTCACCGGAGAGCTTGGCCATCAGCGCCGCGACCGGGGTGGCGACGGCGAGCAGCCCCAGCACCCAGCGCAGGTGCGGGCGGACGAACGGCAGGAACGCGTACCCGACCGCGGCCAGCGCGAGCAGTGGCACGAAGACCACCGCGGCATGGACCAGGAAGGGGTGGGCGGGAATGCCCATGAACTCCTCGAGCACCGGAGCCTCCTCGGCGACAGATCGGATCGGCGAAAGACAGGGTGGGACGACCGGCGTACGGGCCGGTGGCGGAAAGCTCCGGCAGCCTGGCAGGCGTGCGGACCGTTGACATGGTGCCCGTGGCACTGGTCCTTGACAAGGGTCGGCGGACTTCGACCGGCGGTCCGGACCAGCGTCAGTTCACTGTGGACCTTCGTCGGACGTGGCCGCGGCCACCGGCGCCTCGCCGACGACGTACTCGGTGTACTCGGCGACCGGGGTGAAGCCGAGCCGGTCGTAGAGCTTGTGCGCGGCGGTGTTCTCCGCTGCGACGTTCAGCGCCACCGTGTCGACGGCCTCCAGCAGCCGCCGGCAGAGCGTCGCCACCACGGTGCTGCCCAGCCCCTGCCCCCGGTACGCCGGAGCGGTCGTCACGTTGCCCAGCGCGCTCACCCGGTAGCGCGGTGACCAGACGTGCACCCCGGCGACGGCGACCAGCCCACCGTCCCGGCGCAGCCCGACGTAGTGACCGGTCTCGACCATCCGCGGGTCGAACCAGTTGCCCGGATACGCCGCCTGGTAGAACGCGGTCAGCTCCGGTACGTCCGCCTCGGTCAGCACCTCGCCGGCCGGCGCGACCCGGGCCAGCCGGTCCGGGTCGGTGAGCGCCATCTTCAGGTGCGCCCCGCGCGTCCGGACCGGGTACTCCCGGGCCAGCACCTCCACGCCGCCGGGGGAGAGGTGCGCCTCGAAGTGCCGGGGCAGCAGCGGGAGGAGACCGGTGAGCAGTTCGGTAAGTGGTGCCGGGGAGCGGTGCAGTGCCAGCAGCACCGGCCTGGGCGCACCGTGGTAGAGCAGCGCCACGGCCTCGCCGCACCGGTACCAGTTGGTGTACGGCCAGTAGAAGTCGTCGAGGTCGCCGAGTTCGTACGCGTGCAGGTGCGGGTCGCGGCGCAGCAGGTCGGCCAGCTCGTTACGGTCGTGGCTGGTCCTGATCATCGTCACCGGGGCATCATGGCACAGCCCGCGAGCACCCTCGGCGCAACGCCACCCAGCCGCCCACGGGTCCCCGCCCACGGGTCCCCGCCTCAGGAGCACCGGCAGGCGAGGGGGCGCGGTCAGGGGACCGGGGCGGGGCGGGGTGTCGGTACCGGCGGGGGCGTACCGGCACCGGCCACCTGCCGGCGGGCCTCGTCGAGGAACCCGTCGGCGTAGTGCTGCTCCGGGAAGTCGCCGAGATAACGGGTCCGGGTCCGCCACCGGGTCTCGGCCAGCGGATCGCTCTCCAGCAACCGGTCCAGCACCTCGTCCAGGTTGGACAGTTCCGGGTCCAGCACGTAGCCCGAGCCGGCCAGCGGGAAGCCCTCGACGAACCGGTCGCCCTCGCCGACCCGGTCGGTGACCGCGTACGGCTTGCCCGAGTAGAGGTAGTCGGAGATCACCGCGGAGACGTCCGAGACCAGCGCGTCGGAGGCGTTGACGCAGTCGACAAGGCTCATCTTCCGGGCCGCGTCGGCGCCGAATACGTGCCGCCGGCCGGTGCCGGCCCGGTGCTCGGCGAGGAGCTGCTCGATCCGGGCGAGCTGCCGGGCCGACGCCGGGTTCTGCGAGGTGTAGGGGTGGGCGCGCAGGACCACCGTCACGCCCCGGTCCAGCAGCCGGCGGACCAGCTTCTCGCCGACCGGCAGCGAGCAGTGGTCGACGTCGGCGTTGTGCCCGGTCCAGGTCGGCGTGTAGAGCACCACCTTGTCGGCCCGGTCCCGGATCGGCTCCCGGCGTACCGCGATCGATTCCACCTGCGGACGGCCGACGATCGCGAACTTCTCCCGGGGAATCGTCACGCCGTTGCGGGCGTACCTGTCGATCGCCGCCTGCCCGGCCACGAAGATCCGGTCGAAGATCGCGGAGACCGGGTTGGCGCTCGGCGCCTTGTCGCTGTCGCCGTGGTGCAGCTGGATGTGCGTGAGGTGGGCGTACCGGATGCAGTGGCTGTTCTTGGCGCCGTGGTTGACGTAGAACGCCACCCGCAGGCTCGGCACGATCGCCTCGTCGATCGATCGCGGCGTCGGGCAGACCACCACCGGCGCCTTCGTGGCGGCGGAGATCGCCGGCAGGAAGTTCGGCTCCCGCAGCAGCACCACGAACGGCCGCCCGATCCGCTCCAGGTACGGCAGCCACATCATCACCTGGTATTCCGAGCCGGGTGGCGCGGAGAAGTGCAGCAGGAACTCCGGCTGGTGCCGGCGCAGCGCCTGGGTGACCGCGCTCTGCCCGGCCGAGGGGCGCAGCCGGCGCAGCGCGAGCGGCCCGACCGCGCCGATTCCGGCCGCCGCGCCGACCAGCACGGTGAGCAGCAGGGCGGGCCAGGCCGGGAGGGTCAGCGCCGCGCTGCCGGCGAGTACGGCCAGCAGGACCAGCACCGCCGGCCCGAGCCGGTCGGCGACCAGCAGCGGCCAGGCCCGTACCCCGAGGTTTGCCGAACGCACCTCCAGCTCGGCGGCGTCCCGCAGCGGTCGCTCGGCCAGGGTCAGCCCGAGCAGGGTCAGCCCGGTCAGCGCCAGGGCCAGCCAGTTCAGCCCGGACTCGGGCACCCGGTGCGCGTAGCCGACGAGTACCCCGGCGATCAGCAGCACCGGCTCGGCGACCAGGTCGGCGCGGGGGTTGACCCGGCGTTCCAGCCAGACGGCCACGGCGCCGGCCACCGCCAGGGCCAGCCCGAGCAGTTCGGCCGAGGTGAGGGCGAGGAGCAGGAAGGACAGCACGGCCAGGCCGGCACTCAGACACCGGACGGTCAGTTTCCTGACCAGATCGCCACGCATTCGCTTCCTTCCTGGGGCGGACGGTCGCCGGATCGCGGCCGGCGGGGGTGCGGGACCGGGCTAGGGAGTGCCGACCCGGGGCGGCGGCACCAGGTGGTTGGCACGCTGCCGGCCGATCCGGCCGACTCCGGCCTCCCGGTCCGGCAGCGGTTCCGGGTCGGCCGGTTCCGCGTCCACGGCTTCCGCGTCCACGGCTTCCGCGTCCGCCGGTTCCGGGTCGGCTGGTGCGTCGGCCTGGCCGGTCGGGTCGCCGGGTTGGCCGGTCGGATCGCCGGGGGAGCGGCGGACGTCGACCACCTGGCCGGTCAGCCCGGAGAGCAGCACGTCCAGCGAGACCCGGGCCACCGTGTCGGCGGCCAGCAGGGTGTGTTCCGGCTCCTCGCCGAACGCCCGGGTCCGCATCGGGGTCGCGGTCCGCTCGGGGTTGACGCAGTTCACCCGTACGCCGAACTCCGACCACTCGTCGGCGAGCGCCTGGGTGAGGTTGACCACGGCGGCCTTGGTGGCCGAGTAGAGCGCGTACCGGGCCCGGCCGCGGGTGTAGGAGCTGGAGGTGTAGAGCAGCAGTTGGCCCCGGGTCTGCCGCAGGTAGGGCAGCGCCTGCCGGGCGATGTCCACCGGAGCGACCAGGTTCACCTGGAGCATGTGCGCGATCGTCGCCTCGTCCATCTCGGCGAGGGCGCCCATCCGGAGCACCCCGGCGGTCACCACCACGTGGTCGATCCGGCCGGTCGCCTCGAACGCCCCGCGCAGTGCGGCGGCGACGTCCTCGGCGCGCTCCACGTGGGTGCCGGTGCCCGACCGGCTGACCGGGAAGACGTCCGCGCCGTAGCCGCGGGCCACCTCGGCCAGCCGCGCCCCGATCCCGTGGCTGCCGCCGAAGACCACAACGGTACGGCCGCTCAGCTCCTCGACGTACGCCCGCTCGTCCACCAGCCGGGGCGCCTGGGCCGCGGCGAGCTGGAACAGCTTGTCCGCCAGGTGTACGTCGACCGGGTGGGTCACCTTGATGTTCTCGTCCGAGCCGTCGATCACCTTGATCGGCACCTCGGGCAGGTAGCGCAGCACCACCCCGCAGTCGTCGGTGGCGCTGAACTCCGGGTCCTGCCCGGCCAGCTCGTACGCGGCCCGGATGGTGCCGGACCGGAACGCCTGCGGGGTCTGACCCCGGCGCAGCCGGGCCCGGACCGGGATGTCGGTGATGCAGTCGTCGTCGTCCACCTCGATGATCGTGTCGGCGGACGGGATGGCCACGTCGACGGCGCAGTGCCGCCAGAGCGCGTTCACGCACTCCCGGACGATCCGGGGGCTCAGCAGCGGCCGGACCGCGTCGTGGAAGAGCACGTTGCAGTCGTCCGGGCCGAGTGCGTCAAGCGCCAGTCGGGTGGTGGCGTTGCGGCTGTCGCCGCCCTCGATCACCTGGCTGACCTTGCGGAATCCGGCCCGGTCCACGATCTCGCGCGCCTCGGTCACGAAGCCGGGAGCCATCAGCACCAGGATCTCGTCGATCTCGGGCGCGGACTCGAAGACGGCGATGGTGTGTTCCAGGATCGGCTTGCCGGCGATCTTGAGCAGCTGCTTGGGGATGCCCAGCCCGACCCGGGTCCCGGTGCCCCCGGCCAGCACCACCGCCACGGTCCGGGTCGGCCGCCACTGGTTGGCGGCCGGCCGGTCGACCGCCCGATTCGCCGGGTTCTGCGCCATTGCCGATCCTCACTGACTTCGCTGGTCGTTAGCGGTGTTGCCGGTGTCGTCGCGCCGTTTCGCGCCCGCCGGCGGGTTGGCGCCGATCACGCCGAACGACGGTGTCGCGCCGGTCGGAAGTCGTGCCGGTGCCGCAGACGACCTATCGGACCCTAGCGCGGCGGAGACGGAGCAGGTCGTCCCGACGTGCCGCGGCTCGACGCACGGTCACCGATCAGCTGCGGCTCATGAACTTCTCGTATTCCGGCACGACCTCGTCGGTCGGGCCGTCCGCCCGGATCACCCCGGACTCCAGCCAGATGGACCGTTCGCAGGTGGTCCGGATCGTGTCGATGCTGTGGCTGACCAGGAAGACCGTGCCCGCCTCGGCGCGCAGCTCGCGGACCCGCTGCTCGCTGCGCCGGCGGAACCGGGCGTCACCGGTGGCCAGTGCCTCGTCGATCAGCAGTACGTCGTGCTTCTTCGCGGCCGCGATCGAGAACCGCAGTCGGGCCGCCATTCCGGAGGAGTAGGTCCGCATCGGCAGCGAGCTGAAGTCGCCCCGGTCGTTGATCCCGGAGAACTTGATGATGTCCGGGGTGACCTGCTTCACCTGGGCCGGCAACATCCCCATCGCCAGGCATCCGAGCGCGACGTTGCGTTCGCCGGAGAGGTCGTTGAGCAGCGCGGCGTTGACGCCGAGCAGCGAGGGCTGGCCCTGGGTGTAGACGGCACCCCGGCTGGCCGGCAGCAGCCCGGCGATGGCCCGGAGCAGGGTCGACTTGCCGGAGCCGTTGCTGCCGATCAGGCCGACCGCCTCCCCCCGGTATGCGGTGAAGCTGACCCCCTTCACCGCGTGCACCTCGCGGACCGCGACGCTCTTGGCGCCGGTCACGATCCGCTTCAGGGTGGCGGCCGCGTTGCCGTTGCCGCCCGCGCCGGCGCCGTACACCCGGTAGATCACGTGTACGTCGTCGACCACCACGGTGGGGATCCGGGGACCGCCCACCGTGGTGGTGGTCGCCGAGAGGTCGGTCCTGGGGTCGATCGGTTCAGCCACGGCCGTACTCCTTTTCACCACGCCAGAAGTAGATGAACCCGAGAACACCGGCCAGCACCGCCCAGCCGATACCGAGCAGCCAGGACTGGGTCTGGGAGGCGGTCACCGGCGCCGTCTCCATCAGCGCGTGCCGCATCAGCTCGATATAGACCAGCAGCGGGTTGAGCTGGACCAGTGTGGCGGCCCACTCGGGCAGGTGCCGCTGGAACATCTCCACGCTGTAGAGCACGCCGGAGGCGTACATCCAGGTCCGCATCACGAACGGAATGAGCTGCTTCAGGTCGGTGACCTTGGATCCGAGCCGGGCCATCGCCATCGCCAGGCCGGCGTTGAAGACCGACTGGAGCAGCATGGCGGGGACGAGCAGCAGCCACTCCACGGTCAGCGGCTCCCCGTCGACAAGCACGATGGCGGCCAGTACGACGATCGAGGCGAGCAGGTGCTGGAACTGGGTGAGTGTGATCGCGATCGGCAGGCTGGCCCGGGGGAAGTGCAACGCCCGGATCAGCCCGAGGTTGCCGCTGATCGCCGTCACCCCGCCGCTCACCACCGACTGGGTGAAGGTGAAGACGAAGAGCCCGGTGCAGAGGTAGGCGATGAAGTTCTCGACGTCCCGGCTGGTGCCGAGGATCACGCCGAAGATCAGGTAGTAGACCGCCGCGTTGGTCAGCGGGGTCAGCACCTGCCAGACCCGTCCGAGCCGTGCCGTGCTGAACGAGGCGGCCAGCTTTGCGTTGGCGTAGGCGGTGATGAAGTGCCGATACGACCAGAGCTGCTTGACGTACGCCCCGAGGCTGGGTCGCGCTCCGGCGACCGACAGACCGTACCGGGCGGCCAGTTGTGCCTGGGTCAGCTCTGAATCGGGATGTGCTACCGCCGTGCTGGCCATAGCTGGGCGCTCCGATCTGTCCGGGCTTCAAGAATGCGTGACGACCGGCCGGTCTGGTGTGGGGTTCACCGACCGGGGCGTCGCTGGGTGGCAAGGTAGTCCAAAACTACGTCGGGACGCAACCGTACCGTCGTCGCGCTATATTGGCCCACGTGGCGACTGACAACCGGCGTGCTCCGGCGGGAGCGGCGGTACTCCGAGGGGAGATAACCGCCGCGCTCCGCCGAGCCGTGATGCAGGAACTCGCCGCGGTCGGATACGGGCGCCTCTCGATCGAGGCGATCGCGCGCCGGGCCGGCGTCGGTAAGACGGCGATCTATCGCCGCTGGAGTTCGAAGCTGGAGATGGTGCTGGAGATCGTGTCCCGGGTCGCCGGGCAGAGCCTACCCCTGCCCGACACCGGAAGCCTGCAGGGCGACCTGGAGGTGCTGCTGCGGATCGTGGCCCGGGCGCTGCGCCACCCGCTGGCCTCGCAGATCGTCCCGGACCTGCTGGCCGAGGCGGCCCGCAACCCGGAGATCGCCGAGACCCTCCAGCAGGCCCTGCGGACCAACCAGCGGGAGGTCGGCGTACTGTTGATCGACCGCGCGGTCGATCGCGGCGAGTTGCCGGCCGAGGCGGATCCGGACATCGCGATCGACCTGATCGTCGGCCCGCTCTACTGGCGGCTCGCCGTCGCCCGCACCCCGTTCCCGGAGGACTACCTGCCTCGAATGGCCGCCGCGATCGCGGCCGGGCTCGGCGCGCGGGGCCCGATGCCGGTGGGAGGGGGCCTCGACGTCGTACTCCCCGGCTGACCGGTGGCCGGCATCGTCCCGGCCACGCACGCCGACCCGGCCCCCCGGGACCCGATCCACCCCGTGACCTGAACCCCACCACTTCTTTCATCGATCGCACCGAGAGCTAGCATCACTGCCGGACGCGATCCCTCGTCGACAGGAGGATGCCCATGACTGGGCAGCAAGACCTGATCCCACCCGCGAAACCCGTCATCGGAGAAGCCGAGATCGAGGCCGCCGTACGGGTGCTCCGCAGCGGTCGGGTGGTGCAGGGGCCCGAGGTGGCCGCGTTCGAGCAGGAGTTCTCGGAACTTGTCGCCGGACGGCACTGTGTGGCCGTCAACTCCGGCACCTCCGCTCTGCAACTGACCCTGATGGCGCTGGGGATCGGCCCCGGCGACGAGGTCGTGGTGCCGTCGTTCTCCTTCGCGGCGAGCGCCAACGCGGTCCGCCTGGTCGGTGCCGAGCCGATCTTCGCCGACATCGAGGCCGGCAGCTTCTGCCTGGACCCGGCCTCGGTCGAGGCGGCGATCACCCCGCGCACCGTGGCGATCATGCCGGTGCACCTCTACGGCCACCCCGCCGCGATGGACCGGCTGATGCCGATCGCGCAGCGACACAACCTGGCCGTCGTGGAGGACGCCGCCCAGGCGCACGCCGCGGCCCTGCACGGCCAGCCGGTCGGCAGCTTCGGCACCGCCGGCTGCTTCAGCTTCTATCCCACCAAGAACATGCACTCGCTCGAAGGTGGCATGATCACCACCGGCGACGCCGAGCTGGCCCGGACCCTGCGGCTGCTGCGCAACCAGGGCATGGAGCAGCGGTACGCCAACGAGATCGTCGGGGCCAACATGCGGCTCACCGACGTGGCCGCGGCGATCGGGCGGGTGCAGCTCAAGCGGCTCCCCGAGTGGACCGAGCAGCGGCGGGCGAACGCCAAACTCCTCGACTCCCGGATCACCGGCGCGATCACCCCGCCGACCGCCGACGGTGCCCGGCACGTCTACCACCAGTACACGGTCCGGATCACCGCGGACCGGGACGCCGCACAGCAGAAGCTGCTGGATCGGGGTGTCGGAAACGCCGTGTACTATCCGACTCCGATCCACCGGTTGAAGCCGTACCTCGGCAAGGACGGCGAGCCGGGTCCGTGGCACCTGCCGGAGACCGAGCGGGCCGCCCGCGAGGTGGTCTCGCTGCCGGTCCACCCTTCGCTGAGCGCGACCGACCTCGAGCGGATCGCCGATGCCGTGAACAGCCTGGAGGACGCACAGTGAGTGTCGTCAGCGGCTCGGGGCGTACCCTCCGCGCCGGCCTGATCGGATTGGGCGCGATGGGCCGCAACCATGCCCGGGTGCTGTCCGGCCTGGACGGTGTCGAGCTGGTCGGTGTCGCCGATCCGGCCGGCGACTCGACCGGCACGGTCCGGGCGCCGGTGGTGGCGACCCTGGCCGAGCTGATCGCGATGAAGCTCGACTACGCGGTCGTCGCCTGCCCCACCGCCCTGCACGAGCAGGTGGGTCTGGAACTCGCCGCCAACGGCGTCAGCGCGCTGATCGAGAAGCCGCTCGCCCAGTCCGTCGAGACCGCCCAGCGACTGGTCGACGCGTTCGAGAGCGCCGGGCTGGTCGCCGGCGTCGGGCACATCGAGCGGTACAACCCGGCGTTGCAGAATCTGCGCAGCCGGCTGGAGGCGGGCGAACTGGGCGAGGTCTTCCAGGTCGTCACCCGCCGGCAGGGCCCGTTCCCGCACCGGATCGCCGACGTCGGCGTGGTGATGGACCTGGCCACCCACGACATCGACCTGACCAGCTGGGTCACCGGCCAGGAGTACGTCTCGGTCTCGGCCCGGACGGTCTCCCGCAGCGGTCGGCTGCACGAGGACATGGTGGCGGCGGTCGGCCAGCTCGCCGACGGCACGATGGTCAACCACCTGGTGAACTGGCTGAGCCCGCTGAAGGAGCGGTCGACGGTGATCACGGGCGACCGGGGCTGCTTCATCGCCGACACCCTCACCGCGGACCTCACCTTCTACGCCAACGGCGCGATCGACACCGAGTGGGAGGCGCTGCGCGCGTTCCGCGGGGTGGCCGAGGGCGACATGGTGCGGTATGCCATCCCGAAGCGGGAGCCGTTGCTGGTCGAGCACGAGCGGTTCCGCGACGCGGTGGAGGGCAAGGAGAGCGACATCGTGACGTTGCGCCAGGGCCTGCGTACCGTGCAGGTGGCGGCGGCGGTGCTCCAGTCCGCCACGGACGGCAGCACGGTGCCGGTCGCGCCGGGCGAGCGCACTGTCGGCGACCTCGCCACGACCGGCTGAAACCGCCCGCGGTTCTCCGCGGTTTCGTCCGAGAGATTCCGGTGATGATCGCACAGCCCGTCGCAGGCGGGTAAGAGTCGGCCCGTCCTAACTGGAGGAATGCATGGCACCGCCCGCTCGCCGACCGCGACTGGCAGTGATCGTCGGAAACGGCATCACCGGGGACTCCCGGGTACAGAAGACGGCCATCTCGGCGGCGCGGGCCGGCTGGGAGGTGCTGCTGATCGGCGCCGGGCGGGGTCGCGCGGTGAAGTCGACAATGGGCGTCGTCCAGGTCGTCCGGGTCGGCGTAGCCGCGCACATGCGGGCGAAGCAGAAGGGTCACAAGCTGCGTCGGATCGTCACCCAGTTCGGCATCGCCGACAAGGAGGCGCTGGCGCGCACCCGGGCGGCGAACCAGACCTGGGTACGCCAGACCACGGCCCGGATCGGCCGGATGCGGGCCACCGAGGGGCGGTCGGCGGCGGCCAACGCGATCGCCGTACCGGCCAGCCGGGCGCTGGGCGCACTGGTCCGGGCCCGCCGGCTCACCCACAAGCTGCGGGTCCGGGCCTTCCAGTGGGAGCAGCGCTACCAGGCGGCCCCGACCGGGCAGTGGGCCAAGGACTGGCCCTACCTGCTCGACCTCGACCTCGCGTTCGGCCCGGCGATCGAGGAGTTCAAGCCGGACGTGATCCACGCCAACGACATCACGATGATCGGCACGGCGGCGCAGAGCGTGGCCCGGATGCGCAACCGGGGCGACAAGGTCAAGTGGATCTACGACGCGCACGAGTACGTGCGCGGTGTGGACTGGCCGGAGCCGTTGCAGGCCACCGCCTTCAACGCACTCGAGAAGGAGTTCATCGGCTTCGCCGACGCGGTCGTCACCGTCTCCCCGGAGATCGCCGACCTGCTGCGCAAGGACTACAAGCTGAAGAAGACCCCGCTGGTGGTCCGCAACGTGCCGATCAGGGAGACGGTCGGTACCGCCCGGGACACCTACTCGGTACGCCGGGCCTGTGGGCTGGAGCCGGACGTGCCGCTGCTTGTCTACTCCGGCTGGCTCGCCGCCGAGCGGGGTCTCGGGGTGGCCGTCGACGCCCTGCCGGAGCTGCCCGAGTTCCACCTCGCGATCGTCTCCGGACGGACCAGCCCGGAGCTGACCACGCTGCTGGCAAAGGCGGCCCAGCTCGGCGTGCGGCAGCGCATCCACGTGGTGCCGTACGTGCCGCAGCACGCCGTTTCGGACTACCTCTCCTCGGCGGACCTCGGCCTGATCTGTTCCAAGCGGACCCTGAACTACGAGATCTCACTGCCCACCAAGCTCGCCGAATACCTGCACGGCGGGCTGCCGGTGGTGGTCAGCGACGTGAAGACGTTGAGCGCCTACGTCCGGGAGCACCGGGTCGGCGAGGTGTTCCGGGCCGACGACGCGGCGAGCTTCGTGGCCACCGTGACGCACGCGATGGCGAACCGGAAGCAGCTGGCCGACGCGATCACCGAGGAGATGCTCGACGACCTCTCCTGGGAGCGGCAGAGCGCAGGGCTGATGCGCCTCTACTCCGAGGTCTCCGGGATCACGCCGGCCAACCCGCGCCCCGAGGTGCGCTGGTCGCTGACCGAGCAGCCGGTGCCGGTCGCCGCTCCGGCGGCCGAGCCGGGTCCGCTGCCCCGGTGGCGCCCGCTGGACAACACGAACATCCGGCTGGGCCTGGGCCCGGCGAACTACGCCGGCCAGCTCGCCACCTTCGCCCAGGCGATCTGCCGGAGCAACGCCGAGGTCTCGGCCGAGGTCGTGATGACGAAGACCTCGGACGTCCTGCTCTATCCGGCGGACGTCTACGTCGACCAGTCCCGGCTGCCCGACCTGGACTGCCAGCTGGAGCTGGTGCAGCGGGCGATAGGCCGTTACACCCACCTGGTCGCGGACGCCTTCCTACCGTTCTTCGGGCACCTGAACGGCAACAACATCGAAGGCGACCTGCCGGCGCTGCAACGAGCCAAGATCAAGGTCGCGCTGCTCGGCCACGGCAGCGAGGTACGCCATCCCGGGCGGCACCTGGCCCGGCACGAGTTCTCGCTGTTCCGGGACGCTCCGGACGGCTACGTCGAGCGCTACACGGCGCGGGCCGAGCGTAACCGCAGGGTGGCCGAGGAGACCGGGCTGCCGCTCTTCGTCACCACCCCGGACCTGCTCGACGACCTGCCCTGGGCGACCTGGGCGCCGCTGGTGGTGGACCTGGACGCCTGGTCCACCGACGAGCCGGTGATGGAGCGAAGCCGGCCGGTGGTGCTGCACGGCCCGTCGAAGCGCTGGACCAAGGGCACCGACCGGATCCTTCCGGTGCTGACCTCGCTGCACGACCGGGGCGCGATCGAGCTGAAGCTGGCCGAGAACGTTCCGTGGAAGGACATGGCGGAGCTGGTCAAGACCAGTGACATCGTGATCGACCAGTTCACCACCGGCAGTTACGGCACGTTCGCGGTCGAGGCGATGGCCGCCGGGAAGCCGGTGGTGGCGTACCTCAGCGAGAGTGTGGCCGGAACCGTGGGCACCACCCCGCCGATCGTGAACGCCACCCCGGCCAACCTGGACCAGGTGCTGGAGTCGCTGCTGGACGACCGGACCGGCACCGCGCGCCGGGGAGCCGAGTCGGTGGCGTACGTCCGGGAGTACCACGACGGCCGCCGCACCGCGACCGCCTTCGCGGGCTTCCTGAACAGCTGACGCCTTCCGGCCGGACGTGGTCCGGTCGCCTACCACCGACGGGTTCGGCCGCCGACCGGTCCGGAGCGATCCGGACGCCGGCCGGCGTCCGAACCGCTGCCGAGAGCGTGGTTCGCGATACCGGTCAGCCGGCCGGTGCGGGCAGCACCGCCCCGGCATCGAAGCAGAGTGTCGGTGCGGCACCGCGTGCGGTCAGGCTGGCCAGAATCGTGGCGGCGGCCGGCATCGAACCGGGATCGGCCACCACCAGCACGTCGAACCGGCCCCGCTGGAGCACGTACCGGTCGAGCAGTCGCAGCCGAGGGTCGCCCTTCCTCGCATAGAGCGGCTGGAACAGCCGCCGGTACACCGGCATGCCGACCCGGCGATGCACCCGGTCCGCGAAGCCCCGCTGGTATGCCCGGTTCGCCTTCTTCGACCGGCCGGCCAGCGCCCCCCGACCGGCCGCCCTGAACAGGAGGCCGGGGGCCCGGAACAGCACCAGCTGCTCGACGGCGAGCGGCGCCAGCCGCAGTTCGAGTTTGGTCAGGTCGACGGTGCGCAGCTGCTTCGGCAGCTTCTCTCGGCGCCACTTCGCGATGTCGCTGACCACGAGGGTGGCGCTGCCACCGGCGGCGAGCACCCGATCGACGTCGGCCAGCACAGCGAGGCGACGGGAGCCGTCCAGGGCCAGGATCAACACCTGCGGTTCAGCCATTGGTACCGGCATCCCATCCGATCGTGGTCGACGCTGCCGCGTCCGAATCGCCGAACCATGCCGCGCGGTGGCTGCGGGCGACGGCGGGGTAGCTGTACTTCTCGGCGAGTTCGCGCTGTGCGCGGGCCAGCTCGAGGCCGTGCGGGAAGCGGTCCCGCAGCCGGCGGTAGCCGTCCACGATGGACTCCGCGTTCTCCTCGACGGGGATCAGCTCGCCAGCCGCCTCTTCGAGCCCGGCCAGGGTCTCCTCCGGCCCGCCGCAGCGGGTGACCAGCACCGGCGTGCCCGCGGCGATCGCCTCCACGATCGTCATGCCGAAAGTCTCGAACCGGCTCGGATGCACCAGCAGGTCGTGCTCGCGCATCATCCGCAGCGCGTCGTCCGGCGGCAGTGCGCCGGCGAAGGTGACCGCGTCCGCGACGTCGAGTTCGGCGGCCCGCCTGGCCAGGTCGTTCCGCAGCTGTCCCTCGCCGACGAACGTGAGGGACAACTCCGGCTCCTCGGCCCGGCACTTGGCGAACGCCTCCAACAGCCAGGAGACGCCCTTGCGGGGGAGCAAGCCGCCGACGAAGAGCCAGCGGTGCAACGCGGTGACCGGGGCGGCCCGGGGATGGTCGAACGAGATCGGGTTGGGGATGAAGCCGATCCGCTCCGCGTGGTGCGGGAACGCCTCGACCAGTGGCCGACGGACGGCGTCGCCGACGGCGAAGAATCCGGCGCAGCGGTGCAGCAGTTCGTCGTACATCGCCCGGGCCTCGGGCTGTTCGAGCACCAGGTTGAGGAAGGTGGCGTGCTCGGTCACGAAGACCCTCGCGTCCGGGCGGGCGTTGTGCAGGGCCGCCCAGCCGCCCGGCAGCCCGACGTGGGCGTGCACCACCGGCGCGTCGATGGGGGCGTTGCCCAGCACCGCCCGGAGCGCCTCGGTGTGGTTGCCGGAGATCACCGCGTAGTCCGGAGTCACCGGCATGACCACCGGCAGGTGCACCAGGTCGGCCCCGCCGACGGTGGGCCGGCGGTGCACCCCCTGCGGCAGCAGACCCCGGAACGCCTCGTCGATGGCGGCGGTGGTCTCCGCCGGCAGCCGGTGCCCCCACTCGTCGGTGTGGTAGACGGTGACCTGCCGGTAGTCCGGTGCGGTCGCCTCCACCATCGCCTGCACGAAAGCGCCCCGGAACGGACGCTGGCCGGTCGGATACCACGGCGTGACGACGGCGACGTCGCTGGCGGTGTTCGTCCGCACCTGGCGCGGTCCGGGGCTCGCCGGACGGTCCCGGTCAGGCATGGCGCTCGAGGATCTCGACCACCCGCTGCGCGGCGGTGCCGTCGCCGTACGGGGCTGCCCGCTCGGTCGCCGGCGCCGGCCGGGTCGCCGTCTCGATCCAGTCGGGCGTCCCGGCCGGGTCCGGGACGAGCCGGTTCCAGTCACCGTCCAGCGTCTCGATCCACTCGGTCTCCGGGCGCAGCGTGGTGCAGACCCGGCCGAGCAGGAACGCCTCCTTCTGCAGACCGCCGGAGTCGGTGACGACCCCGGTCGAGCCGAGCACCGCGGCGACCATGGCGGCGTAACCGACCGGCCGGCCCACGTGGATGGCCCCCTGGGCGAGCTTCAGGCCGTACTGTTCGGTCCGGGCCAGCAGTCGGGGGTGGGCCAGCAGGGCGACCGGCACGGGCAGCGCGGCGAGCGCCGCGACCAGCCCGGCGAGCCGCTCGGGGTCATCGGTGTTCTCCGCCCGGTGCAGCGTGGCGAGCAGGTACGGCGAGGACGGGTCGATCCCCTCCGGCAGGGTGGGCCGCGGGTGCTCGCCGGCGAGTACGGCGTCCCGGATCCGCAGGCAGACGTCGACCATCACGTCCCCGGCGAGCACGGAACGGGCGGCCAGCCCTTCGTCGGCGAGGTGCCGCATGGCCTCCTCGGTCGGGGCCAGCAGCAGGTCGGCGGCGTGGTCCGTGAGCACCCGGTTGTGCTCCTCCGGCATCCGCCGGTTGAACGAGCGCAGCCCGGCCTCCAGGTGCGCGACCTTCAGGTGCTGCTTGACCGCCGCGACCGCGCCGGCCAGCGTCGAGTTGGTGTCGCCGTAGACAAGAACCCAGTCCGGCTCCTGCTCGGCCAGCACCGGGTCGATTCCGGCCAGCACCGCACCGGTCTGCACGCCGTGACTGCCGGAGCCGACTCCGAGGTGGACGTCCGGGTCAGGGATGCCCAGGCCGGAGAAGAAGACGTCGGAGAGGTCGGCGTCGTAGTGCTGACCGGTGTGCACGATTACGTGTTCGTGTTCCGTCCGGGCGAAGGCGGCCGCGATCGGCGCGAGTTTCACCAACTGCGGACGGGCTCCGACAACGCTGACAACCTTCACTGCGGATTACTCCCGGCGTCGATCGACGGTGAAATGCGAGGCATTGGCTGATTCATGCGCTCCTGATCGCGCCGTCTTCGCGCGACAGGGCGGGAATGGTACAGCACCCCTGGTACCCAGACGATACGTCACCCGCTCGGTGCCCTCCCAGCCGGCCGCTGCCCCGGCACGGTCCGGAACGGATGTGGCCGGGAACGCCGGTAGCGGGCGGATCAGGCGTCGCCCGATCCGCTGCCGGTGCCCCGGACCGATCGGCGCCCGCGCCAGACTCGGGCCAGTTCCCGGGGTACGTCGACCAGGGCGCGCCCCGGCGCCCGCGCTCCCCGGGCGACCGCGGAGCCGAGCCGGAACCCGGCCGACGACTCGATCCCGGCCAGCCGGTGCCGCAGCTCCCGCAGTTCGGCATCCTGCACCGCGACCCGGTCGGTCAGCTCGGCCAACCTTCGTCGTACCGGCCGGGTCACCAGGTCGGCGAGCTGGTATTCGTTGACCACCCGCAGCAGCGCGGCCAGCTCCGTCGCGTCCCCGTCGTCCGGTTCCGCCTTCGGTCCGCTTCCGACCGGCTCGACCGGGGTACGGGCGTCGATCAGGTAACCGCGCAGCGGTACGAGCCGGTCCACCCGCTCGACGACAAGCGCGCTGGACACCCCGCGGATCGCGGCCCGGTCCAGCGGGGAGACCTCCCGGATCTGGCACTGGCCGGCCACCAGCGGCCCGACCAGCCGGTGGCACGGCAGTTCCTCGACCGGCCAGCCGATCAGCAGCGCCGCCCGGGTGCCCGGCCCGGCCCGGCGCAGCAGCGGAACCAGTGCGTCCGGGTCGGTGTGCACGGGCGAGTCGGCGCCGAGCAGGCAGAACAGCATGCTTCCCGCGCCGAGGTCCGCCCCGGTGGCCTCGTCGAGCCGCTGCCGGCGGTAGCCGACCGCCGGAGGCAGCCGCAGCTGCCGCTCCAGCTTGACGTCTGGATGGCTGACGTCGACAACCTCGCGTACCCCGTCGAGGTAACGCGGAAGGATCTCGGAGATCCGCACCTGTGCGCCTCCGCTCAGCCGGTCCGGGTGAAGACGTAGAACCCGTTGGGGTTGCCGCGGAACGCGTACGGCCGCCAGCCGTCGAACCTCAGGCCGCACTCCCGGGCCAGCGGAAGGTACCGTTGCCGACCCCGGGCGACCTGGTAGTTCCCGTACGCCCGGTCGCCGTCCTCGCCCCAGTCGGCGACGACCAGGCGACCCCGGAACCGGACCAGCGAGGCCAGGTTTCGCACCGACTGCTCCCACTGCCCGTCGTCGAGCACGTGGAAGAGCACGTCCACCGCGAGCACCAGGTCGTACGGCCACGGGCTGCGCCACCCGGAAAGGGTGGACCGGAAGTACCGGGCGCCGCCGCCTCGCCGCCGGCAGTGGGTCAGTGCGCTCTCGCTGGCGTCGATTCCGTCGACCTGGTGGCCGAACCGGGCCAGTTCCCGGCTGAACCAACCCTTGCCACAGCCGGCGTCGAGCAGGAACAGCGGCGCGACCGGGTCCGACTGGTGGCCGACGATGTCCAGCAGCAGGCTCAGGCGCAGGATGTAGAACATCCGGTTTGTCGGCTCGTCGAAGGAGGTGTCCCCGCCGGAGCGCAGGTCGCCCTCCCGCCGGTGCCGGTCGTCCCAGTAGGCGGCGTTCTCCTCGGCGGACAACAACTGCACCCCGGCTCACCGTCCTCGACTCGTACCCGGCGCATCTGTCGGTGGCTCCGGCGGCGACGCTAACACGCCCTCGTCCGGGCAGAACCGAACTACCCGGCGAGGCGGGGCGGAACCGGTCAAACGAGGGTGCGCAGGTTACCGGACCCGGCGATTCCGGTGGATCCGGCCGAGCCGATGGATCCGACCAGCTTGCCGTACACTCGTCGGGTCCTCGGGGCCCTTGGAAGGCGGGATAACCAAAGATGGTGGTTGACGGCGCGGCCGGGATGTCCGACTCCCGTCGGCGGATTGTCATGTTGGTCGACAACGGGGTCATCGGTGACTCCCGGGTGCAGAAGGTCGCCCGCTCGGCCGCCGAGGCCGGCTGGGACGTGATCCTGCTCGGCTGTTCGCCGACCGGCCAACTTCAGACCTGGCAGCTCGGTCGGGCCGAGGTCCGGTTGGTGCCGTTCCCGCAGCCGCTGGCGAAGAAGCGGCACGAGTTCCGCCGGGTCTTCCGGCGCGGGCCGCTGGCCTACCCGCCGAGCGGCATCGCCGAGCACCGCGCGCAGTGGGTCCGGGCCTGGCGGGCCGACCTGCGGGTCCGGGCCGCGCAGCTCGCGATCGCGCGGCGGGGTGAGGGACCGGTGCCTCCCGGCGGGGCCCGGCGGCTGCGGCTGGAGGAGCAGGCGGCGGGGGTGCTGAAGAAGTGGGTCTCCTTCCGCTACTGGCAGCTCACCAGCGCCCAGCGGGCCCGCCGCCGGCTGGAGGGGCCGGTCGACCGCTTCTACACCTGGTTCTGGAGCGCCGTGCAGGGTGAGCGCAGCTGGCGTCGGTTGGAGCCCGGGCTCTGGGATTACGAGCTGGCCTTCGGTCCGGTGATCGACGAACTGGCGCCCGACCTGATCCACGCCCACGACTACCGGATGGTCGGGGTGGGTGCCCGGGCGACGGTCCGGGCCCGGGCGGCCGGCCGGGACGTCAAACTGGTCTGGGACGCCCACGAGTTCCTGCCCGGTCTCAGCTCGGCGACCAAGCGGGGGCGCTGGCTGAAGGCACACGTCGCGCACGAGCGCGAGTACGCGCCCTTCGCCGACGTGGTGCTCACCGTCTCCGAGGGGCTGGCCGAGCTGCTGAAGGAGTCGCACGGGCTGGCCGAACTGCCGACCGTGGTGATGAACGCGCCGGACGTGACGGTGCGGGACCGGTCGACCGAGTCCGGGGGAGACGAGCCTGTCTCGGACATCCGCACCCGGTGCGGGCTGGGCCCGGAAACCCCACTCCTGGCGTACTCGGGCGGCATCGCGCCGGTGCGCGGCGTCGACGTGATGATCGACGCGCTGCCGACCCTGACCGACGTGCACGTGGCGCTCGTCTCGCTGCCGCCGGGCAGGCGCAGCTCGGCGTCGATCGACACGCTGCTGGCCCGGGCCGCCAGGCTCGGGGTGGCCGACCGGGTGCACCTGCTGCCCTACGTGCCGCACTGGCAGGTCTCCGAGTTCCTCTCCACAGCCAATGCCGCGGTGAGTCCGCTCGTGCACCTGACCAACCACGAGATCGCGCTGAGCAACAAGTTCTTCGAGTATTCCCAGGCCCGACTGCCGATGGTGGTCAGCGACGTACGGACGATGGCCGCCACAGTCCGGTCCACCGGGCAGGGCGAGGTGTTCCGGGCACAGGACGTGACGGACTACGTCCGGGCGGTCCGCGCGGTACTTGCCGACCCGGCCCGCTACCGGGCCGCATACGACCGCCCCGGGCTGCTGGAGAGCTGGACCTGGGAGGCGCAGGCCAGGACCCTGGAGCAGGTCTACCGGCGGTTGCTGCCCGCTCGTCCGCCCAGCGGGCAACCGGATACTTCGGGTCACCTGGTCACTACCGGTACGCGACGCACGCTCGAGACCACCGGCTGATTCGAGCGGCCGGCAGCGATACCACCTGGGAAAACCCTCGTACGGGTCGATCGGCGCCGTTCTGCCGATGAGGATCGATTCGGCCGACAGTCACGATCGGCAACCGCAGCCGGGATTGCCGTACACTCGCCGGAGTCCTGGCGGAAGCCCGACCGGAAGGGCAGCGAAGAAACAGCCATGGAGTTCGACGGCGCCGCCGAGGCGCGGAGCGCGCGTGGGCGCGTGGTGATGCTTGTCGACAACGGGGTGAACGGTGACTCCCGAGTGCAGAAGGCGGCCCGCTCGGCCGCCGCGGCCGGCTGGGAGGTGATCCTGCTCGGCCGTTCCCCGCACGGGCAGCCGCAGCAGTGGCGGCTCGGCGACGCCGAGGTCCGACTGCTGCCGATGCCGGATCCGCTGGCCCGCCGCCGGCACGACTACCGCCGTGCCTGGCTGCGCTGGCCGCTCGCCTATCCGCCGGGTGGCATCGCACCATGGCGGGCCCAGTCGGCCAAGGCCCGTCAGGCCGACCTGCGGTTCCGGCAGGCGCAGCTCACCCTGGCGGCCCGAGCCGGCCGTCCCGACCCGTTCGGGCAGCGGCTGCTCCGGCTCCGGCTGCTCGCCGCCCAGCTGCGCCGCCGCTGGGTCTCCTTCCGCTACTGGCAGCTGACAAGGGCGCAGAACGGCCGGAAGTTCCGCAATCCGTGGGACCGTGGCTACACCTGGTTCTGGCAGCGACTGCGCGGCGACGGGGCCTGGCGCCGGCTGGAACCGGGACTGTGGGACTACGAGCTGGCGTACGGGCCGGTGGTGGACGAGCTGGCGCCGGACCTGATCCACGCCAACGACTTCCGGATGCTCGGGGTGGGCGCGCGGGCCAAGATCCGGGCACAGGCCGCCGGCCGCGCGGTCAGGCTGGTCTGGGACGCGCACGAGTTCCTGCCCGGTCTCAAGCCGTGGCGGGACAACGCCCGCTGGCTGCCGGCGAACGTCGGCCACGAGCGGGAGTACGCCCCGTACGCCGACGCGGTGGTGACCGTCTCCGAGGCGCTTGGCGACCTGCTGCGCGGGCACCACGGCCTGACCGAGCGCCCGGCCGTGGTGCTGAACGCGCCGGACGTCGGCGACCGGCCGACCGGAACGGGCGAGCCGCAGCCGGAGCTGCGCCGCCGCTGCGGGATCGGGCCGGACGTGCCGCTGCTGGTCTACAGCGGTGCGGCGAGCGCCCAGCGCGGCATCGACATCACCGTGGCCGGACTGCCGGAGCTGCCCGGGGTACACGTCGCGCTGGTGGTGAACAAGCCGGCCGGTCCGCAGATGCAGGACGTACTGCGCCGGGCCGCCCGGCTCGGGATCGCCGACCGGGTACACGTGCTGCCGTACGTCGCGCACTGGCAGGTGGTGCCGTTCCTGGCCGGTGCCGACGTCGGGGTGATCCCGATCCACCACTGGCCCAACCACGAGATCGCGCTGATCACCAAGTTCTTCGAGTACTCGCACGCCAGGCTGCCGATCGTGGTCAGCGACGTGCGGACGATGGCCGAGACGGTCCGCTCGACCGGACAGGGCGAGGTGTTCCGGGCCGAGGACGTGGCCGACTACGTCCGCGCCGTCCGGGCCGTACTCCGCGACGCCGCGCGCTACCGGGCCGCGTACGACCGGCCGGGGCTGCTGGAAAGCTGGACCTGGCAGGCGCAGGCCGCCGTCCTCGACGAGGTCTACACCCGGCTGCTGCCCGGTTCGGTGCCGCAGGGCGCCGCGGCGGACCTGCTCGGCTCGACCCCGGGCAGCGGGTCGCGACCGGCCGTCGGGCTGCCGGCGTGAGGGCGGCGGTGGCCTGATGGGGACCCCCGACGTCAGTGTGGTGGTGGCGGTCTACAACACCATGCCCTACCTCACCAAGTGTCTGGACTCGCTTGTGCGGCAGAGCATCGGTCGTGACCGGATGGAGATCGTCGCGGTGGACGACGGCTCCACCGACGGCAGTGGCCGGGAACTGGACCGCTTCGCCCGGCTCTACCCGGCGACCGTCAAGGTGCTCCACCAGGAGAATTCGGGCGGTCCGGCCGCGCCGAGCAACCGGGGTCTGGAGCTTGCGACCGGCCGGTACGTCTTCTTCATCGGGGCCGACGACTATCTCGGCGACGAGGCGCTGGAGCGGCTGGTGGCCGCCGCCGACGAGTACGGCTCGGACGTGGTGCTCGGCAGGACGGTCGGGGTCAACAGCCGCAACATCCACCAGGCGGTCTTCGCCCGGACCGAGCCCGACCTCGACCTGTTCGACTCGGCGCTGCCCTGGGCGCTGTCGAACACCAAACTGTTCCGGCACGAGCTGATCGCGCGGTACGGGCTGCGCTATCCGGAGGACATGCCGGTCGGCAGCGACCAGCCGTTCACCCTGGAGGCGTGCTACCGGGCGAAGCGGATCTCCGTGCTCGCCGACTACCACTTCTACCACGCGGTCCGCCGGCTCAACGCGCACAACATCACCTACCGGTCGCGGCACCTGGAGCGGCTGCGCTGCGCCGAGCAACTGGTGGAGTTCGTCGCCGGCCTGATCGAGCCGGGCCGGCAGCGGGACGCCGTGCTGGTCCGGCATTTCGCCTGGGAGATCGCCCGGCTGCTGGAGGACGACTTCCGCCAACTGGACAGGACGGTCCAGGAGCAGGTGGTGGCCGGCATCCGGACACTGGCCGACCGGTACCTCACCGACGACATCCGGGACCGGTTGGAGATCGAGGCGCGGCTGCGGATCTCCACAGCCCAGCGCGGCACCCTGGACGACCTGCTCGCGGTGATCCGACAGGACGCCGAGGAGGGGGTACCGCCGACCATCGTCGACGGGGACCGCTGGTACGCCGGTTATCCCGGCTTCCGGGACGCCCGGCTGGCGATGCCGGACCGCTGGTTCGACGTCTCGGACGCGGCGGCCGACTGGCTGGCCCGGATGGACGCGGTCGACCTGCGGTGGGAAACCGCCCCGGACGGCAGCCGCGGTCTGACGATCACCGCGCACACTCCCCGGCGCAACATGGCCAGCCTCACCTCGGGTCCGATCGGGCTGGCCGCCGGAGACGTGGTCGGCACCACCCTGGAGACCAGCCGGGACGTCGACGGCACCACCGTGCGGGCCCGGTTCCGGGTGGACCAGCTGCTCGCGGGGCTCGGTGCGGGCAGCACGCTGCTCACGGTGCGGTCCCAGTTGACCGCGTTCGGCACCACCGGCTCCAGCCCGCTGCGGATGCCGACCAGGCCGACCGCGCCCCGCATGATCTTCCGGCGGGGGGTCCGGCTCTTCGTTCTCACGCCCACCAGAAGTCACCGTGGGCAACTCGTGATCGCAATAGCAGCTGTCACGCCACGTCGGGTCATGGCCCAGTTGCGGCGTAGGTTGCCCAAGGGAGGAAAGTAGAGGCATGAAAATCTGCGTTGTCGCGCTGGGCAAGATCGGCCTGCCGCTCGCCGTGCAGTTCGCCGACAAGGGGCACACGGTGATCGGTGCCGACGTCTCCGAGCGGGTCGTCAAGCTGGTCAACGACGGGGCGGTGCCGTTCCCCGGCGAGGCCGACCTGGACGTCAAGCTCAAGGAGGCGGTGGCGGCCGGGCGGCTCTCCGCGACCACCGACACCGCCTCGGCGGTAGCCGGGTCCGAGGCCGTGGTCGTGGTGGTGCCGCTCTTCGTCGACGCCGAGGGGACGCCGGACTTCGGCTGGATGGACGACGCCACCCGGGCGATCGCGGCCGGCCTCAAACCGGGCACGCTGGTCAGCTACGAGACCACCCTGCCGGTGGGCACCACCCGCAACCGCTGGGCGCCGATGCTGGAGCAGGGCTCCGGGCTCAAGGTCGGCACCGACTTCACCCTGGTGTTCAGTCCGGAGCGGGTGCTGACCGGCCGGGTCTTCGCCGACCTGCGCCGCTACCCGAAGCTGATCGGCGGGGTGGACGAGGTCTCGGCCCGGCGCGGTGTCGAGTTCTACGAGGCGGTGCTCGACTTCGACGAGCGCCCCGACCTGTCCCGGCCCAACGGTGTCTGGGACCTGGGCTCGGCCGAGGCGTCCGAGCTGGCGAAGCTCGCCGAGACCACGTACCGGGACGTCAACATCGGGCTGGCCAACCAGTTCGCCCGGTTCGCCGACAGTGTGGGCGTCGACGTGATCAAGGTGATCGAAGCCTGCAACACCCAGCCGTACAGCCACATCCACTCGCCGGGCATCGCGGTGGGCGGGCACTGCATCCCGGTCTATCCCCGGATGTACCTGTGGAACGACCCCTCCGCCACCGTCGTCCGGGCAGCCCGGGAGGCGAACGCCGGGATGCCGGACTACGCCGTCGAGCTGCTCGCCGCCGCCTGGGGCGACCTGACCGACGTCGAGGTGCTGGTGCTTGGCGCGGCGTACCGGGGCGGGGTCAAGGAGACGGCCTTTTCCGGAGTCTTCCCGACCGTCGAGGCGCTGCGGGCCCGTGGCGCCCGCCCGTACGTCTCCGACCCGATGTACACCGCCGAGGAGCTGACCACGCTCGGGCTGCCGGCCTACCAGGGCGAGCGGGTGGAGGCCGTGGTGGTGCAGGCCGACCACCCGGAGTACCGCACCCTGGCCGAGACCGACCTGCCGGGCGTACGGGTGGTCGTCGACGGCCGCCGGGTGACCGACCCGGCCCGCTGGCCCAGCGTGCGCCGGATCGTCATCGGCGGCTGAGCCGGTCCCGTCCCCGGCTCGGCATCCCGGTTCGGGCGCCGGCCCGAACCGCCGCTATCCGACAGGAGTGACTCGCCATCGCCACGCCGTCCGCCCGGGGACGTTCTCGGCCTCCCCGGGTCCTCTATCTGTCGTTCTACTTCCCACCCAGCCGGGCCAGCGGGGTCTTCCGGGCGAGGGCCACCGCGAACCGGCTGGCCGAGGACGGTTGGGACGTGACCGTCTTCACCGCCCCCCGGGAGTTCTTCGCCGAGCATCTCGGCGGGGCCAGCGACGAGACGCTGGAGGCCACGGTCGACCCCCGGGTACGGGTCGAGCGGATCAAGCTCGGGATGCACCACTGGGAGACCGACGTCCGCAGGTTCGGGTTCTTCCGGGGCATGTTCCCGAGCGTCAGCGAGCGGATCTACCAGCTTGGGCAGCAGAAGATCTTTCCCGAGCACTATCTGGGGTGGCTGCCCGGCCTGCTCCGGACCGCGCTCAAACGGCACCTGCGGCGCCGCTACGACCTGGTGCTGGCCACGGGCAACCCGTTCGTCTCGTTCGCCGCCGCGTGGGCGCTGGGCCGGCTGCTCCGGATTCCGTACGTGGTGGATTACCGGGACGCCTGGACCTTCAACCAGTTCACCGAGGAGCTGCTCTTCCCCGAGGGCAGCCGGATGGTGCGCTGGGAGGCGCGGGTGCTGCGGCACGCCGCCGAGAGCGTCTTCGTCAACGACGGCATGCGGCAGTGGCACGCCGAGCGCTATCCGTTCGCCGCCGAGCGGATGAAGGTCGTGCCGAACGGCTGGGAACCGGAGATTCTCGGTCGGGCGACCTACCGGGCGCCCGACCCGGAGCAGCCGCTGCGGTTCGGCTACCTCGGTACGGTCACCACCCACATGCCGCTGGACGTGCTCTTCGCAGGCTGGCGGTTGGCCAAGGCGCATCCGTTGCTCTCCACCGCCGTGCTGGAGGTGCACGGCCACCTCGGCTTCTTCCCGCACAACATCGCCCCGCTCAAGGCGCGGATCGAGCAGGAGTCGCACCTGGGCGTACGCTACCGCGGTCCGTTCAGCAAGACCGATGTCGCCGCGGTGTACGGTCGGACCGACGTGCTGGTCTTCTGCGTACCGGGCGCGAAGTACGTGACCTCCGGAAAGGTCTTCGAGTACATGGCGACCGGCAAGCCGGTGGTGTCGGTGCACATCCCCGAGATCGCCGCCAGCGAGGTGCTCTCCGGATATCCGCTGTGGTTCGCCGGCAAGCGGCTGGACGCCGAGAGTGTGGCCCAGTCGCTTGTCGCCGCCGCGAAGGCCGCCCGGGATCTCGACGCCGGCACGCACGAGGCGGCGGTCCGGCACGCGGAGACGTACACCCGGGGGGCGACGCTCGGGCCGTGGGAGGACCGGCTGCGCCGGCTGGCGGAGGGGGCGCGGTGACCGTGCCGTACACGAACGTCCTCTACGTCGCCCTGGGCACCGGACGGGTCCGGGCCGCGCTCTGGCATGTCGGACGGCTCCGCGAGACCGGCGCACAGGTCACCCTGGTGGTAGCGAATCATCCACAGTGGAAGAGTTCGAATCCACCGGACGGGGTGGCCGTGCACCGGCTCCCGGCCCGGGAGCCCCGCGCCGCGCTGCGGGCGGCCCGCCGGTTGCTGCTCGGCCGGGACGGTCCGCTGCGCGCGGCCGACCTGCTGGTGGTCGGCGATCCGGAGGCACTGCCGGTGGGCTGGGCCGCGCTGCGTCGACGCCCCGACCTGGCCGTCCGGCTGGAGCCGGCGGAGGACTCGGAGCGGCGTACCGGACTCGCCGACCTCACCGTCGTCACGCCCTGGTACACCTCACCGGAGGACCCTGACTCGGACTTCGAGCCGTCGGCGCCGCACGCGGTCGACCCGTCCGTCGGCCGGATCTCCGTGCTGCACGCCGAGGAGTGGCCGTACCCGCCGGCGTCGGCCATCGCGCCGCACATCGAAGTGGCGGTCAAGCGATTCGGTCCGAACTGGATCGTGCCGGTGCGGACGGAGACCGGACGGGGTGAACTGACCCGGGTCCCGGTGCTCAAGCCCGTCAGGTCCCGGGCCTTCGCCGAACACGCCGAGGCGAACCTGCAGGCACTGCGAGCCGCACTGCCCGGCGGCCGGATCGACACACCGCTCGTGCACGGCTACGGCGGGCTCGCCGGTGGGCTCGCGGCGGTGCGGCTGGCCCGCCCGGACGCCCGGGTGGTGGTCTCCGAGCAGTCGGAGTGGCTGACCGAACTGCTCGGCCAGCCCGACGCGAAGAAGCTCTATGCGGAGATGCTGGGCCGGGTGGCCGCGCTGCTCTGCGTCAACCCGTACCTGCGCGACACCGTCGCCGCCGCGTTCCCGCAGTACGCCGAGAAGCTGCACGTCGTGCGGTACCCGATCGACCCGGAGCGGTTCCCGCTCCGCTCCGCCCCACCCGGTGGCCTGCTCCGCTGGCTGTCCGTCGGTGAGCTGGCGGACGAGCGAGCCGTGCGGGCGCTGCTCTCCGGCTTCGCCCGCAGCGTGGGTGGGGAGCCGGACGCCACGCTGACCGTCGTGGGCACCAGGGCGATGGCCGGTGCGGTCCGGGCGATGGCCCGCGACCTGCACATCGCGGACAGGGTGACGCTGCGATCCACTGTGCCGGCCGAGGAGCAGCCGGCCCTGCTGCGCGAGCACGACCTGCTGGTGCACCTGGGCCGTCGCGACACCTTCAGCAGGGTCGTCGCGGAGGCGGTCGCCACCGGGCTACCGGTCTTCGCCACCCGTAGTTCCGGCAGCGAGGACGTTCTCGGTGACGTCGAGCCGGTGGCCGGTCGCCTGGTCGACCTGACCAACGACCCGAAGGTGGTCGTGGAAGGTTTTCGGGAGCTGCGCGGACGCCTCGGCTCGTTGAACCCGGCGCTGGCCCGCACCGCCGTGCTCGCCCGGTTCGGCCGGGAGGCGGTCGCGGCGGCACTACGGCGGCACTACGGCCTGGGCCCGGAGCCGGTCGCCGGTGCGGAGGCGTCGGGACCGGAACTCGCCGACGCGTCGGCGGCGGCGGTGGATACCGGGCGTCCGGACCGACTTCCGGCGCCGGTGCCCGCGGACGCCGATCGGGTGGTCGTGGTGGCGATCAGCGCCGGCAACGTACGCCGGAGCAAGGCCTTCACGCACTCGGTGGTGGCCCAGGGGTTGCACGTCGACCTGATCACGGCCGACCCGGGCGCGGCGAACCGGATCGGGTTGGGGCACAGCGTGCGGCTCCATCCGCTGGCCGGGCACGAGGAGCGCCGTCCACTGCTCCGGGCCGAGCGGTTGCTGCTGCGCAAGATGCCGGGCAAGGTCCTGTCGGTGGCCCGGAGCCGGACCCAGCGGATGTCGGCACCCCGGCCGGAGTTGGCCGTCGCGGTGGCCCAGTGGGCACACAATCGGTCGGCCGGGGCGTTCCACCACAAGGTCTTCAACCGCGGCTACCAGCTGGTCCGGCCACTGGTACTGTGGCGGATCGCCCGGCGTCACGCGGTGCCCAAGCTCGACATCGGGCGTACCCGCCGGGTTGTGGTTTCCGGCGTGGACGGCGTGACCATCGGTTGGAAGCTGGCCCGCCGGTATCCGAAGCTGCCCGTCACCACCTCGCTGGCCTGGTCGGACGAGGACGACTAGCCGAACGGCGGCGAACCGACCGCCAGGCGAGGACGGAGCCTCCGCCACCGGTGGCGGCCCTGGCAGCGGCGCAGCCCCCGCCAGGCTGTCGAGCGGAGGTGATGTCACCGCGATCCGGTGGCATCACCTCCGGTGGATCAGAGATCCTGCGGCGGATTCTCCCGGTCCCGGGAGATCACCTGGCCCTTGACGTCGACCCAGCCGAGCGGGCGGGCCGGGTTGCCGGCCACCAGTTGGTGCGGCTTGACGTCCTTGGTCACCACCGAACCGGCCGCGATCATCGCGTACTCGCCGATCTCGACGCCGCAGACGATCGTCGCGTTGGCGCCGATCGAGGCCCCTCGGCGGACGGTGGTCGGGGTGATCTCCCAGTCCGGGTTCTGCGCCCGGGGCCGCAGGTCGTTGGTGAAGACCGCGCAGGGGCCGACGAAGACCTCGTCCTCGATCGTCACGCCCTGGTAGACGGACACGTTGTTCTGGATCTTCACCAGGTCGCCGACCACGACGTTCGCGTCGACGTAGACGTTCCGGCCGATCACACAGTTCGCGCCCACCTGGGCGGTGGAGCGGACGTGCGCGAGGTGCCAGACCTTGGTGCCGTCGCCGATCCGGGCGCCCCGGTCGACCTCGGCCGAGGGGTGCACGAAGACGGTTTCCGGGAGCGCGGCAGGCTCGTTCATCGCTGAAGTCACGACTTCGCAGGATACGGGATCGGCCGGGTCGGTCAGCCCGGGGGACGGAGGGTCGACTCCGGCAGGTAGATTCGGTGTCGGCCAACCTGGATCACCCGGGCCGGCACACCCGAGCCGCGCAGGTGCTCCTGGAACGCGGCGTCCGCCGGCCCGCCGGCTTCGAAGACGAAGCCCGGCCGCTCGGCCGCGCCGACCCGTTTCGGGTACGCCGGATAGCGGTCCTGCCCCGGCCGCAGGTTCTCGCCGAGCACCGCGCAGGCGACCCGTTCCCGGCTGACGAAGACGAGCCGGTTGCAGGTCCAGTACTCGGCGTACACGGCTCGTACCCCGGCCCGCTCCAGGGTGCGGGTGAGCCGCCGTTGCTCCCGCTCCTCGGCCCGGATCGTGCCGATCTCGCCGACCAGGTGTCCGGTGGGGCCGACCAGCATCACCACCAGCAGGGCGAGTACGGCGGCGCCGAGTATCCCGGCGAGCCGGGTCGGCGGCGGTATGCCGCTCCGCCCCGCCCGGCGGGCGAGCAGCCAGAGCGGCCAGAGTACGGCGGGCAGCGAGATCTGCAGGATCGACAGGTAGCGGGCGCTGGCCAGCGGTGTGCTGCCGGCGAGCGAGCTGCGGGCGTAGGCCGCGACGGTCAGCGCGGCACCGAGCACCAGGGCGAGCCGGGCGGCGTACCCGACCCGGGCGGCCCGGAGCGCGTCACCGCTCCGGTCGCTGTCACCGGTCCGCGTGGTGTCACCGGTCCGGGTGGTCGCACCGGTCCTTGCCACGTCGTCGAGCCGGGCAGGACGGGCGAGTCCGAGTACCGCCAGCGTCCCGGCGGCGAGCAGCAGTGCCAGGTAGAGCCCGCCCCAGGTCATCTCCAGCGGGTCGCAACCCTCCGGCCGGCAGAGCCCGGTGGCGAGTGGGATGCCGACCAGTAGCGCGCCGTGCAGCCGGTCGTCACCCGGGGTCGCCGCCTCCTCGCCCTCGCTGACCTGCCGCAGCACGGAGATCGAGTCCTGTCCGGCCGGCGCGGTCAGGTTGTCGGCGACCAGCGGGGCGACCCCGACCAGGAAGCCGGCGACCAGCAGCGCGCCGGCCGGCCCGAGCAGGTCCCGCCAGCAGCCGACCGACAGGACGCCGAAGGCGACGGCCAGGTACGGCAGCACGAGCCAGTCGTCCCAGACGCAGAGCCCGGCGAGCAGGCCGAAGAGGCCGAACGCCAGGTGCCGGTGCCGGGTGCGGCGCTGGCCGAGCGCGAGCGCGATCAGCAGCAGGCCCAGTACGGCCGGTTTCACCTCGGGCCGCCCGCCGACGGCGGTGATCTGGTCCCGGACCACCCGCTCCCCACCGAGCGCGAGCACCCCGACGGTGAAGGTGGCCAGCCAGGGGGAGTAGAGCCGGCGGGTGAGCCGGTACACCAGGTAGACGAAGGCGGCGTAGAGGAACAGCAGCGGTATCCGCAGCGGGATCCAGCCGGCGCCGAAGAGCAGGAACAGCGGCGCGGCGAGGTAGCTCTGCACGGTACCCATGTAGTGCTGGCCGTAGAGGAAGACCGGAAGTTCCCGGCCGTCGGCGATGTGCAGCGCGACGAGTCCGAAGGTCGCCTCGTCGCTGTTCGAGCCGGGGACGGTCAGCAGGACCAGCGCCAGCCGGTAGCCCAGGCCGAGCAGCCCGAGCCCGAGCGCCAGCGCGCCCGGCCGGTCGAGGGTGCCCGACCGCCGCCCGCGCGGCACCGCCACCGAGACCCCCGTGCCCGGCGTAGCCGTCCCGCCCACTCGCCAGTCTCGCACGGCACCGCCGGCCGGACCGGCCGATCCGGCGCAGGTCACCACGGTCCCGTCCGGCCCGGTGCGGTCAGACGCGTGTCGTCACGGTCCCGTCCGGCCCGGTGCGGTCAACTGCCGGCCCGCCGCGATCAGATCCGGTCCGCCACAGTGTCGGTCCGCCACAGTGCCGGTCCGCCGCGATCGGGCGCCTCCGCCACGGTCCCGGTGCGGTCCGCCGGCCGGATCGGTGACCTTTCCACCGGGTTAGTTGATCTGTCTCGTAGCCGGACCGGGTGTGCTGTGGCAGGGTGGCTAGGTGTCGCTGATACCCGCCGGTCCGGCGCCCGCGCCGAGGCTGCACCGGGCGGCCCGGATCGAGGACGCGGTTCACCAGTTCATCGAGCGCCGCCTGGGGCAGGGCGGGTGGGATGCCACGATCATCCCGTACGCCGGCTACGGCGGGCCGGGATGGATCCGGGTGCTCGGCCGCGTCCTGCTGACCCGGCTGCGCCGCCGCCCCCGCGAGGGACCGGAGAAGGTCCGCGGCTGGCGTAGCTTCGCCACCCTGCCGGTCCAGCACGCACCGGTGGTGATCGAGGCGGGCGGCCGGCGGCACGAGACCCGGGCGGACCGCAGCGGCTTCGTCGACCTGGTGGTCGAGGCCGACCTGGCGCCCGGCTGGCAGACCGTACGCCTGTCCAGTCCCGGCGCCGAGCCGGTCGACGCGCCGGTGCGGATCGTCGACCCGGCGCTGCGGATCGGGATCCTCTCCGACATCGACGACACGGTGATGGTGACCGCGCTGCCCCGGCCGCTGCTCGCCGCGTGGAACACGTTCGTGCTCGACGAGCACGCCCGGATGGCGGTGCCCGGCATGGCGGTGCTGTACGAGCGCCTGGTCAACGCCCATCCCGGCGCTCCGGTGTTCTACCTCTCGACAGGTGCCTGGAACGTCGCGCCGACCCTGTCCCGGTTCCTGTCCCGTCATCTCTATCCGGCGGGCCCGCTGTTGCTGACGAACTGGGGTCCGACGGCGGACCGCTGGTTCCGCAGCGGGCGGGAGCACAAGCGGGCCACCCTGGCCCGGCTGGTCCGCGAGTTCCCCGATGTCCGTTGGTTGCTTATCGGCGACGACGGCCAGCACGACCAGGAGATCTATGCCGAGTTCGCCGCCGACCACCCGGACAACGTCGCGGCGGTGCTGATCCGCCGGCTCTCCCCGACCCAGGCGGTACTGGCCGGTGGCTTCCCGGCCCCGGCCGGCAGCGGCGAGGGCAGTACTCCGGCCGCCGGGCTGCTCGGGGAGCGCTGGTTCTGCGCGCCGGACGGGGCCGGGCTGTGGCGGCTGCTCCGGGAGGCGAACCTCGTCTGAGGACTCGGGGACTCCGGGCTGGGAGATCATCCGGAGGACCGGGTGGAAGGTCGTCCGGGGCTCGCTCGGTCAGCTGTCCGCAGCGGTTTCCTCCGCCCGGCGGCGTTCCCGCCGGCCCCGGGTGATCTCGGTGTCGAGGGCGTCCAGCCGCTGGGTCCAGAATCCCCGGTAACGTTCCAGCCACCGGTCGATTTCCTGCAGGGGCGCGGGGTCGACCGCGTAGAGCCGGCGGGTGCCGGCGGCCCGTACGGTGGTGAAGCCGTTCTCCCGGAGCACTCGCAGGTGCTGTGACACGCCCGGCTGGGAGATGCCGAACTCTGCCTGGACCACTGCGCTGACCTCGCCCGCCGACCGCTCGCCGTCGGCGAGCAGTTCCAGGATCCGCCGCCGGACGGGATCGCCGAGAACGTCGAACGCGTGCACGTCGCCATCCTTTCAGCGTCCACTTATATAACTAGAGTCTAACGTCATCCGGTGACCGGTCCGGACGACCCTACCGGCCCGGCACCCGCTCGCGGACCGGCCGCCGGCCGGCACGGCACCGGCCGGTGCTGATAGACAGGGACGATGCGGCTTCCCCTGATCCAGATCGACGCCTTCGCCGACCGGGTGTTCGAGGGCAACCCCGCGGCCGTGATGCCACTGCCCGACTGGCTGCCGGACCCGGTCCTACAGGCCCTGGCCGAGGAGAACAACCTCTCCGAGACCGCCTTCTACACCGCGCAACTGCCGGCCGGGGTCGAAGCGCCGCCCGGCGACGATCCCGCCTACCACCTGCGCTGGTTCACTCCGGCGGTCGAGGTCGACCTGTGCGGGCACGCGACCCTGGCCACCGCCGGGCAACTCTTCGACGACGTGCACCCGCAGGCGCGCCGGCTGCTGTTCTGGACCCGCAGCGGCTGGTTGCCGGTGAGCCGCACCGAACGCGACGGTGAGCTGGAGCTGGACTTCCAGGCTGGACGGCTGCGGGCCGTACCGGACGGCGACGAGGTCTCGACCGTTGCGGTGGCCGCGCTCGGCATCGAGCCGGTGCGGCGGTTCCAGGACATCGACCTGGTCTACGTGGTCCGGGACGCCGCCGAGGTCCGGGCCGTCGCGGCGGACTTCACCAGGCTGGCCCGGCTGCCGGTACGCGGTGCGATCGTCACCGCCCCCGACGGGACCGGGGGCGTCGACTTCGTCAGCCGGTGGTTCGGGGCCGGGGCGGGCGCCTTCGAGGACCCGGTCACCGGTTCGGCGCACAGCCAGATCGCGCCCTACTGGGCGGAACGCCTCGGCCGGACCGCGTTGACCGCCCGCCAGCTCTCCGCCCGGGGCGGCACGGTGCACTGCCTGGTCGACGGCGACCGGGTACGCCTGCGCGGCAGCTACCGTCGCTACCTCGACGGCGTCGTCACACTGCCGGAGTCGACGGAGTAGCCGCCGTCCAGGGAGAACTCGGCTGCCTGCCCGAGGTCCCGGGGTCGCCGGCCGGTGGCGACCCCGGGAGCGGTCGTCATCGGACAGGGGGCACCACCGCACCGGGCCGGTACACCTGCGGGGTGCCGCAGTACATCGGGCGGAGCCGGGAACCAGTCGGAACCCGACGGATCCGCACCACGACCGGGTCCACCACGGGTGGGGTGTTCGGTGCGAGGCCGACGGTGACCGGGACGACGTCGTTGTCGGCCCGTACCCGTGCCTCGTCCACCTTGGTCTTTCCTCGGTAGGCGGCGTAGCTGGCGTGGTGAGCCAGCCGTCGTCCGGGCAGATCCGGACCGGGTCGATCGGCAGCGGCTGGTCGCCGACGCTGCCCCGGACCACTACCGGCGGTCAGCTCCAGTGCAGTGAGTAGACCTGGGGCGTTCCGCAGTAGCCGGCCGGGGTCGGCACCGGCGTCGGGGCGTTCGTGTTCGAGGTCCGGCAGACCTGCACGACGACCGTGTCGACGCCCGTCGACGGCACCTGCGGGGCCAGCCGGAAGCTGTACTTGGCGATGTCGTTGTCCACCCTCGCCGAGTTCTGGGTGATCGGTCGACCGTTGCCGTAGGCGTAGAAGGTGACGAAGCTGAACAGGCCGTCGTCCCGGCAGACCGGGCCGGGGTCGCGCTCGTAGGGGCGGTCGGCGATGGTACCGGTGACGGTCACCGAGCCGAGTCCGGGCGGTGCCGAGATCGGCAGGAACTCCAGGGTTCCCTCGGCGAGACCGAACCGGCAGCTGTCGCCGCTGTCGGCGGCGAACGCCTGCGCAGCAAGGCCGGTGCCGGTGTCGGTGTCGGCTCGGGCGGGTGCGGCCGGGGCGGCGAGGGTGAGCAGGGCGGCGGTGGATACGAGCGCCGACCGGCCGATCGCTCGCGGCATGGTGATACCTCCTCCGTTCGACGGGACGGGACGGGTGGCGGTGCCCGGCGTGGCAGCGGTCGGACAGGGGACGGTGGCCACCGTCAGACATTGTTACATGTCGATGTCGACTGTGATTGACCCAACGAGGACCGTGGTTGACCTCAACAAAGGTCGAGGGTTGATCCTCTGGGCATGGCTACCAGCCCCGAACAGGCCACCAGCAGAGCCCGCGGCGCCGCAGGCGACCACCCCGTCCGGCCGGTCCGCACCGGTCGACCGTCCGCCGACGGCAGACCGTCGCGCCCGCCGGCCGGGCCACTCTGGGTACTCCTGCTCGCCTCCACCCTCACCGTGCTGGCCGGAGCGGTGCTGGCACCGGTGGTCGAGTTGCTCCGCGCCGACCTCGGGATCAGCCCCGGGGCCGCCGGACTGGTGCTGACCGCACACGGCCTGTCGCTGGCCCTCGTCGGCCCGCTTGTCGGCAGGGCGATCGACCGGTGGGGTGTGCCGGGCCCGCTCGCCGCCGGACTCGCGCTGTACGGCGTGGCCGGCGGCGCGGGCCTGCTGCTCGACGACTACGTACCCCTGATCGTCAGCCGCCTGCTGTTCGGGATCGGTGCCGCCGCCGTCTTCGCCGGCACCACCCTCGGCCTGCTCGACCTGGCGCCGGGGGCGGCCCGGGACCGGATGATGGGCTGGCGCACCACCGCGATCAGCCTCGGCGGCGTGTTCTGGCCGCTGCTCGGCGGCGCCCTGGGCACGATCTCCTGGCAGGCACCGTTCGCGGTCTACCTGCTCGGTGTCCCGCTCGGCGTGGTCACCCTCCGAGTACTGTCCACATCGGGGCGTGTCAGGCCGGAGGGCTCCGACGGACCGCGGAGAACGCGCCTGGCCCGGCCGGCTGCGGCTCCCGCGCCCCGCCCGACGATCCCGCCTGCCGTCCCGGACGTGCCGGCGTCCGCCGGCTCGGGCCAGGCCGGACCGGTCCGCCCCGAACCGCTGCCGCTCGGGCGCTCCGGACCGGCCGGGCGAGGCGGTGCAGCGGTGGCGCTGGTCGGCTACGGGCTCCAGGCGGTGGCCGCCGCGCTGCTCTACGGGGTACTGGTGTTCCTGCCACCACGCCTGGCCGAGGTCGGTGTCCGGGACAGCCTCCGGGTCGCGTTCTTCAGTGCGCTGCTCTCCCTCACGATGAGCGTTACCGGGCTCCGCTTCGGCCACCTCCGCGCCCGGTTCGGCGGGTCGGGCCTGCTGCGCCTCGCCTTCGGCGCCTGGACGGTGGCGCTGCTGGTCTTCGCGCTCGGCGCGTCGCCGATCGTGCTACTGGTCGCCTCGGCCCTCTTCGGCTTCGGCATGGGGCTGGCCGTGCCGGCCCTGACGGTGCTGGTCGCCGAACAGGCCCCGGCCGGCCGACGCGGGCAGGCGGCCGCGCTGCTCGGCACCGCCGCCTTCGCCGGCCAGTTCGGCTCGCCGCTGCTGTTCGGGCCGGTAGAGGCGGCCACCTCGCCGAGCGGGGTCTTCCTGGTCGCCGCCACCGTCGCCGCGCTGACGCTGCTGGCGGTGTTCGTCGCCGGAGCACGCCTCGACACCGCACCCGCGACCGACCGACCAAGTCCTTCGTAGACTGCCGCGCATGGCGGATTCCACCCCGGTCGTCACCGTGGTCACCGTACTGGTGACGGCCGCGTTCGCCGTGGCCCTGCTGGGCGCCGTCGGCTATCTCGTCTCCGGTCTCCTCGACGTGGTGTTCAACCGTGGACTGCACGGTCAGCTACGTAAGCTCGACTCGGTCCCTCAGCAGGTCGCCTACGGAGCGGTGCACCTGCCGGTCGGCGCCGCGCTCGGTGGCGTGTTCGCCGGGCTGGGGATCAACCTGCTGACGGGCGAGGGAGAACCGCTCATCCAGGTGCTCGGCGCGATCCTTCCGTTCGTCGGTGTGGCCTCGGTCTTCATGCTCGGGGTCGGGATGGCGAGAAGGATGCAGACGACCGCCGGGCTGTCGGGTGCCCGGCGCCGGATCGCCGACGCCTCGCGGCTCGTCCGTACCCGGGGGTGGACGTCACGCCAGGAGATCGAGGCGGTCACGGCCACGCTGGGCCGGATCGGAAGGGTCGGTGCCGTGTTGCGGGCACGGGGGCAGGACCGTCGCTTCTTCCGTTGGCTCCGGAACAGGGCACGGATCCGGCGAAGCCTGTGGCCGATCCTCGGATGTCATCTTCTGGTGGACGTCTTCTTCGTCTTCGGCGTGATCGGGTTCCTGATGGCCCCGGCGGACTTCGGGGGCCCGTCCAGATGGGTCCTTGTCGCCATGGGCCTCACCACGCCCGTCCTCGTCGGGGGCCTGCTGATGTCCTGGACGAGCTATCGCTGGGTCTGCCGGCGGGTCGGCGACGAACTCGTCACGAACACGGAACGCCTGCTGCCACACCTGCACACCGCCCTGGTGCGGGTCGCCGCGCCCAGCAGCGCCGACATGAGCCTGACGGCATCGTGGCAACAGTTCACCCGGACACTGGGGTGGACCGTCCGGCGCTGGTGGAACCGTTAGCCAGCAGTCCTCCGGCAGGCGGTGCGCCGGATGCCCGCACGGTTCCCCGGTCGGACAGCGCCGGAGCCAGGCGCTCAGCCTGGGCGTAGCCAGAGCACGCCCAGCGGCGGCACCCGCAGCGCCGCCGAGGCGGGCAGGCCGTGCCACGGCTGCTCCTCGGCGGTGACCGCGCCCAGGTTGCCCACCCCGGAGCCGCCGTAGCAGTCCGCGTCGGTGTTCAGGATCTCGGACCAGCGCCCGGCCGTCGGCAGCCCGATCCGGTAGCCCTCGTGCGGCAGCGCGGCGAAGTTCGCCACGCAGACCAGGGGCGAGCCGTCGGCGGCGGTCCGGACGAACGCCAGGGTGTTGTTGCCGGAGTCGTCCGAGACGATCCACCGGAACCCGGCCGGTACGGTGTCCTGGGACCAGAGCGCCGGATTGTCCCGGTAGCCGTGGTTCAGGTCGCGCAGCAGCCGCTGCACGCCGGCCCGACCGGGGTCGTCGAGCAGCCGCCAGTCCAGCCCCCGGGTCTCGCTCCACTCCCGGTCGTCGCCCAGTTCGCAGCCCATGAAGAGCAGCTGCTTGCCCGGATGCGCCCACATGTACGCCAGCAGCGCGCGTACCCCGGCGAGCTTGCGCCACCGGTCGCCGGGCATCTTGCCGAGCAGTGACCCCTTGCCGTGCACCACCTCGTCGTGGCTGATCGGCAGCAGGTAGTTCTCGCTCCAGGCGTACACCAGGGAGAAGGTCAGCTCGTTGTGGTGGTGCTGCCGGTAGATCGGGTCCCGGCCGAGGTAGCTCAGGGTGTCGTGCATCCAGCCCATGTTCCACTTGAAGCCGAAACCCAGCCCGCCCGTGTCGGTCGACCGGGTCACCCCGGGCCAGGCGGTCGACTCCTCGGCCACCATCAGCACCCCCGGATGGCTGCGGTAGACGGTCGCGTTGACCTCCTGGAGCAGCGCGATCGCCTCCAGGTTCTCCCGGCCGCCGTGCTGGTTCGGCAGCCACTCACCGTCCTTACGGGAGTAGTCCAAGTAGAGCATCGAGGCGACCGCGTCCACCCGCAGACCGTCCACATGGAACTCTTCGCACCAGTAGAGCGCGTTCGCGACCAGGAAGTTGCGGACCTCGGGACGGCCGTAGTCGAAGACGTACGTGCCCCAGTCGGGGTGCTCGCCGCGGCGCGGGTCGGGGTGCTCGTAGAGCGGGGTGCCGTCGAACCGGGCCAGCGCCCACTCGTCACGCGGGAAGTGCGCCGGCACCCAGTCCAGCAGCACCCCGATGCCGGCGGCGTGCAACCGGTCCACCAGGTGGCGGAAGTCGTCCGGGTCGCCGAACCGGGATGTCGGGGCGTAGTAGCCGGTCACCTGGTAGCCCCAGGAGCCGCCGAACGGGTGCTCCATCACCGGCAGGAACTCGACGTGCGTGAAGCCCATCTCCAGCACGTACCCGGTGAGCTGGTCGGCCAGCTCCCGGTAGGACAGGCCCGGCCGCCAGGAGCCGAGGTGCACCTCGTAGACGCTGACCGGCTCCTGGTGCGGTTGCCGACGGGCCCGCTGGGCCAGCCACTCGCCGTCGGACCACCGGTAGCCGGAGGTGTACACCACGGAGGCGGTGGCCGGCGGCACCTCGGTGTGCCGGGCCATCGGGTCCGCCTTGTCCCGCCACTGCCCGTCCCGGCCGAGGATCCGGAACTTGTACCGCTGCCCGGCGGTCGCCTCCGGTACGAAGATCTCCCACACTCCGCTGCTGCCGAGCGAACGCATCGGCCAGCCCTGGTGCGCGCCCCAGCCGGTGAAGTCGCCGACCACCCGGACGCCGCGGGCGTTCGGCGCCCAGACCGCGAACGCCACCCCGCCGCCGGGCGCCGGCCGGGCGCCGAGCGCCGTCCAGAGCCGTTCGTGCCGCCCCTCCGCGATCAGGTGCCTGTCGAGTTCCCCGACGGTCGGCGGATGCCGGTACGGGTCGTCGCACGGCTCACCGCCGTCCACCACCACCCGGTAGTCCAGCACCGTACCGGGCACCGTCGCCTCGAAGATCCCCTCTTCGTGCACCCGGCGCATCGGCTGCCGTTCCCCGTCGACGAGCAGCTCGACAGTGCCGGCGCCCCGCCGGAGCGTACGGACGACCGTCCGGCCGTCCGCCGGGTGCACACCGAGCAGGGCGTGCGGGTCGTGTGCCGTACCGGCGATCAGCTCGTCCATCCCGGCCCTCCCGCCCCGGCGTCCCCCTCGGCATCCCCGGCCCGGTCTGCCACCCCGTCGCCTTCGCGGTAGGGGTGCACGGTGAAGACGTGTGCGGGGGAGACGAACGGGTCGAGCCGGACCGCGTTGTGCTGCCCCCAGTCGTAGCGCTCGCCGGTCAGCTCGTCGTGCACGGCGAACCGCTCGGGCCAGTCGAGGCCGAGCGCCGGCATGTCGAGCACCGTGTTGCCCCAGTGCACCTGGCCGGGGTCGACGGAGCAGACCACCAGCACCGTGTTGCCGGTCCGTTCGTCCCGCTTCGACCAGCAGAGCAGCGCCGGGTTGTCGATGTCGTGGAAGACCAGGTTGCGCAGCTGGTGCAGGGCCGGGTTGTCCCGCCGGATCGTGTTGAGCCGGGCCAGGAACGGGGCCAGCGACCGCCCCTCCGCCTCGGCCGCCGCCCACTCCCGGGGCCGCAGCTCGAACTTCTCGTTGTCGAGGTACTCCTCGGCACCCGGCCGGGCCACGTGCTCGAAGAGTTCGTAGCCGGCGTAGATCCCCCAGGAGGGCGAGAGCAGGCTGGCCAGGATCGCCCGGATTTTGAACATCGGCGGCCCGCAGTGCTGGAGGTGCTCCGGCAGGATGTCCGGGGTGTTCGGCCAGAAGTTCGGCCGCATGTGGTCGGCCGCCCCGACCAGCTCCTCGCAGTACTCGCGCAGCTCGGCGGTGCCGGTCCGCCAGGCGAAGTAGGTGTACGACTGGGTGAAACCGATCTTGCCGAGCCCGTGCATCACCGCCGGCCGGGTGAACGCCTCGGCCAGGAAGAGCACGTCCGGATCGTGCCGCTTGACCTCCCAGATCAGCCAGTGCCAGAAGTCGAACGGTTTGGTGTGCGGGTTGTCGACCCGGAAGATCCTGATGCCCAGCCCGACCCAGTGCAGCACCACCCGGAACACCTCGGCCCGGATCCCCGCCGGATCGTTGTCGAAGTTGATTGGATAGATGTCCTGGTATTTCTTCGGCGGGTTCTCGGCGTACGCGATCGTCCCGTCCGCCCGGGTGGTGAACCACTCCGGGTGCTCGGTCACCCACGGATGGTCCGGCGCGGCCTGCAACGCCAGGTCCATCGCCACCTCCAGCCCGACCTCCCGGGCGGCGGCGACGAACGACCGGAAGTCGTCGACGGTACCCAGGTCGGGGTGGATGGCGTCGTGCCCGCCCTCGGCCGCGCCGATCGCCCACGGCGAGCCGACGTCGTCCGGCTCGGCGACCAGGGTGTTGTTCCGGCCCTTCCGGTTGACCCGGCCGATCGGATGGATCGGCGGCAGGTAGAGCACGTCGAAGCCCATCGCGGCGACCCCGGGCAGCCGCTCCGCGGCGGTGCGGAAGGTCCCGGACCGGGCCGGCTGCCCGTCGGCGGCCAGCACCGCACCCTCGGAGCGCGGGAAGAACTCGTACCAGGCGGAGAAGAGGGCCCGCTGCCGGTCCACCCAGATCGGCATGGCCGGCGCGCTTGTCAGCAGCGTCCGGACCGGATGCGCCCAGAGCAGGCCGGCCAGGTCCAGAGCCGGCGAGACCCGCTCCGGCACCGGCCGGTCACCGTCGCGCAGCGCGGCGGCGGCCTCCCGGACCCGGTCCGACTCCGCTTCGGGTACGCCCTCGGCGGCCCGGTCCAGCAGTTCGGCGCCCTCGGCCAGGTCGTTCGCCAACTCGGTGGCACCCTGCCCGGCGTCGATCTTCTTCACCACGGCGTCGCGCCAGGTCAGATAGGGGTCCTCGAACGCCTGCACGGTGAAGCTCCACTCGCCCACGGCGTCGGGGCGGATGGCGGCGTGCCACCGGTCGTCGAAGTTCGGGCCGGGCCGCATCCGGACCACCGGCCGCGGCGCGCCGTCCGGGCCGCGCCAGGCGACCTGGCAGCCCATCGCCGCGTGCCCCTCCCGGTACGACCGCGCGGTCACCGGGACCAGTTCGCCCACCACCGCCTTGGCAGGGTATCGACCACAGGCCACGGACGGCGTCACGTCCTCGATCGGGATCCGTCCACTCACCCTGCCAACCTACTGGCAATGATCGCCACCCGCCCGCCGGACGACCCCCACCCGTCGGCCCTCGCCGGCTGACCGGGTGATCAGGGAGCGTCCGGCCGGCCGGGGCGAGCCGAACGCTACCTGATCGTGCGGATCACGGAGATGGTCAGCGGGCGGCGAGGGCTTCGCGGTAGACGGTCATGGTGCGGTCGGCGATGGCGTCCCAGGAGAAGTGCTCGACCGCCCGGCGCCGGCCGGCGCGGCCGAACTCGACGGCCCGTCCCGGATCGGTGAGCAGTTCGGTGATCGCGTCGGCCAGGTCGGCGACGAAGCGATCCGGGTCCAGCGGGGTGCCGGTGCCGTCGGCGGCCTGGGCGATCGGCACCAGCAGGCCGGTCGAGCCGTCCGCGACCACCTCGGGGATGCCGCCGGTCGCGGTCGCCACCACCGCCGTCTCGCAGGCCATCGCCTCCAGGTTGACGATGCCCATCGGCTCGTAGACCGAGGGGCAGACGAAGACGGTGCTGTGGCTGAGGATCTGGATCACCTCGGGCTTGGGCAGCATCTCGGCGACCCAGACCACGCCCTCCCGGCTGCCGCGCAACCCGGCTACCAACTCCTCCACCTCGGCGGCGATCTCGGCGGTGTCCGGTGCGCCGGCCAGCAGCACCAGCTGGGCCTCCGCCGGCAGCCGGCGGGCGGCCCGGAGCAGGTACGGCAGGCCCTTCTGCCGGGTGATCCGGCCGACGTAGGTCACGCTCGGCCGGTCCGGGTCGACGCCGAGCCGCGCCAGCACGTCGGTGCCGGGGTCGGGGGAGTACTGGTGGGTGTCGATGCCGTTGTGCACCACCCGGACCCGTTCCGGAGACACCGCCGGATAGGCCGCCAGCAGGTCCCGCATCATCCCGGCGGAGACTGCGATCACCGCGTCGGCGGCCTCCAGCGCGGTCCGCTCGCACCAGGAGGAGAGCGCGTAGCCGCCGCCGAGCTGCTCGGCCTTCCACGGCCGCAGCGGCTCCAGGCTGTGCACGGTCACCACGTGCGGCACCCCGTGCAGCAGCTTGCCGACGTGGCCGGCGAGGTTGGCGTACCAGGTGTGGCTGTGCAGCACGTCGGTGCCGGCGGTACCGGCCGCCATCGCCAGGTCGACGCCCATGGTGCGCAGTGCGGGGTTCGCGTGGGACAGCTCGGCCGGCTCCGGGTAGGCGGTGACACCCGACTCGGCGTACGGGGGCTGGCGCGGTGCGCCGAAGCAGTGCACCCGGGTGTCGGCGCGGGACCGCAGTTCCCGGGCGAGGTACTCGACGTGCACCCCCGCCCCGCCGTACACCTCCGGCGGGTACTCCCGGGTCAGCAGGTCGACCCGGAGCCGCCGGGTGTCGGGCGCGTCTTCGATCACAGCCGGCACCCTAGCCCAGCCCGCCCCACTCCGCCCGCTCCGCGCCACCCGACCCACCCGGCCTGATCCACCCGGCCTGATCCACCCGGGCGTCGGACGTCATCCACTCGGACGGCGGGCGTCGGGTCAGGTCTCCAGGACCAGGCTGACCCCGATGGTGACCATGGTGAGGGCGATCAGGGCGTCCAGTACCCGCCAGGCGGCCGGGCGGGCGAAGACCCGGCCGAGCAGCCGGGCTCCGTAACCGAGGGCGGTGAACCAGACGACGCTGGCCAGCGCGGCACCGGCCCCGAACGACCAGCGCCCGGACCCGCCGTGCGTGTTGGCGATCGAGCCGAGCAGCAGGACGGTGTCCAGGTAGACGTGCGGGTTGAGCCAGGTCATCGCCAGCACGGTGAGTACCGCCGTGCGCAGGGTCGAGCCGGCGGTGCCGGCACCGGCCGCGAGGCTCTGCGTGCCGAAGGCCCGGCGGGCGGCGAGCAGGCCGTAGCCGACCAGGAAGGCGGCGCCGGCCCAGCGGAACACGGTGAGCGCGACCGGGGCGCGTTCGACCACCGCCCCGATCCCGCTGATGCCGGCCAGGATCAGCAGCGCGTCCGAGAGGGCGCAGATCGCCACGATCGGCAGTACGTGCTCGGCGCGTACGCCCTGGCGGAGCACGTACGCGTTCTGGGCGCCGATCGCCACGATCAGGGAGAGGCCGACCCCGAAGCCGGTGACGAGCACGGGCACCAGGCCGGTCTGGGGAGCGGCGGAGGAGAGGATCACGGCTCCGACCCTAGGAAACCGGCGACCCACGCTCCAGCTAAAGATTCTTAGGGTTCGTTAGCATCTCTTACGTGGATCTCCAGCTCGAGCAACTGCGCACCTTCGTCGCCGTCGTGGACGACGGCTCGTTCGAGGCGGCCGCCCGGCGGCTGCACGTCACCCCCTCGGCGGTGAGCCAGCGGATGAAAGCGCTGGAGAGCACCGTCGGCCGGGTGCTGATCGAGCGCGGCAAGCCGGCCCGCCCGACCCCCTCGGGACGGGTCGTGCTGCGGCTGGCCCGCCAGGTCGCGCTGCTCGCCACCGACGCGTTGCGGGAGCTGGGCCAGGACTCGGCGGAGCCGGCGGAGTTCAGCCGGATCCCGATCGTTGTCAACAGCGACTCGCTGAACATCTGGGTACTCCCGGCGCTGGCCGACGCCGTCCGGCAGCGGATCTGTGTCGACGTCTACCGCGAGGACCAGGACCACTCGGCCGAACTGCTCCGCCGGGGTACGGTGATGGCGGCGATCACCTCGGAGTCCCGCCCGGTGCAGGGCTGTTCGGTACGCCCGCTCGGCCGGATGTCCTACCGGCCGATGGCCAGTCCGGAGTACGTCCGGACCTGGCTGCCGGAGGGCCCGACGCCCGACGCCCTGGCCCGCGCCCCGATGGTCGTCTTCGACCGCCGGGACGACCTCCAGGACTGCTACCTGCGGCGGCGTTCCCGCCGCGAGTGGAACCCGCCACGCAGCTACCTGCCCTCCTCGGGGGACTTTCCGGAGGCGATCCGGCTCGGCCTCGGCTGGGGGATGATGCCGCCCCAGCAGATCGAGCGGTGCCCGGCCGGCAGCGTGGTGCCGATCGACCCGGCCGCGGTGGTCGAGGTCCCGCTCTACTGGCAGCAGTGGCGGCTCGACTCCCGACCGCTCGGCATCCTGGCCGACAGCGTCGCCTCCGCGGCGGCCGCCGCACTCGACCGGTAGTCCCGGCGGCCGGGTCTGGTGGCGGCGGCACGAAGGTGGACGAACCGGGCGGTGAAGATCTTGGTGGGACGAAGCCGACGAGCCCTGTGCGGCGGACGGCCCGCTCCGTTACCGTCGGGACATGTCAGCCAAGGTCCTCGCCATCGTCCTGGCCGGAGGAGAGGGCAAGCGACTGATGCCCCTGACCGCGGACCGGGCCAAGCCGGCCGTGCCGTTCGGCGGCATGTACCGGATGATCGATTTTGTGCTGTCCAACCTGGCCAACGGCGGGTTTCTCAAGATCGTCGTGCTGACGCAGTACAAGTCGCACTCGCTGGACCGGCACGTCACGAAGACCTGGCGGATGTCGAACCTGCTCGGCAACTACGTGACACCGGTACCCGCGCAGCAGCGACGCGGGCCGTGGTGGTTCGCCGGCTCCGCCGACGCGATCTACCAGAGCTTCAACCTGATCAACGACGAGCAGCCGGACTACGTCATCGTCTTCGGTGCCGACCACATCTACCGGATGGACCCCCGGCAGATGCTCGAACAGCACATCGCCTCCGGCGCCGGGGTGACCGTCGCCGGCATCCGGCAGCCGCTCGCCACCGCCGACCAGTTCGGCGTGATCGAGGTCGGCTCGGACGGCCGACGGATCCAGGCCTTCCGGGAGAAACCGACCGACGCCAGGGGCCTGCCGGACGCGCCCGACGAGATCTACGCGTCGATGGGCAACTACGTCTTCAGCACGAAGGTGCTCTGCGAGGCGGTGGAGACCGACGCGGCCGACAAGGCCAGCAAGCACGACATGGGCGGCAGCATCATCCCGATGCTCGTCGAACGGGGCGAGGCGAACGTCTACGACTTCCGCGACAACGAGGTGCCGGGCAGCACCGACCGGGACCGGGCGTACTGGCGGGACGTGGGGACGCTCGACTCGTTCTACGACGCGCACATGGACCTGATCGCCGTACACCCGGTATTCAACCTCTACAACTACGAGTGGCCGATCTACACCGACCACCCGCCGTGGCCGCCGGCCAAGTTCGTGCACGACCTGGAGGAGCGGGTCGGCCGGGCGGTGGAGTCGATGATCTCCCCCGGGGTGGTGATCTCGGGCGCGCTCGTGGAGAACTCCGTCGTCTCGCCGAATGTCCGGGTGCACTCCTGGGCCCACGTGCAAGGCTCGGTGGTGATGGAGGGAGTGGAGATCGGCCGGCACGCCGTGGTCCGCAACGCCATCCTCGACAAGAACGTGGTGGTGCCCGAGGGCGCGGAGATCGGCGTGGACCTCGATCGCGACCGTGAGCGGTACACGGTCTCCGACCGTGGCATCGTGGTCATCGGCAAGGGGCAGCGCGTCGAGCCCTGACCCGCCCACCGTGACCCGGCCGGCCGCCACCGCGCGGTCGACCACCGTCGCCGCAGCCGGCAGCACCGGACTGCCGTGCCCCGCACCGTGTCAGTAGGAGGTCAGATGTCGGTACACGCCCGCGCCGGCCAGCCCGCCGAGCCCGAGGACCTGGTGGACGTGCCCCGGCTCGTCACCGCGTACTACGCCGAGCGGCCCGACCCGGCCGACCCGGCGCAGCAGGTCTCGTTCGGCACCTCCGGGCACCGCGGGTCGAGCCTGCGGGCCGCGTTCAACGAGTGGCACATCCTGGCCATCACCCAGGCGACCTGCGAATACCGGCGGCAGCACGGCGTCGACGGGCCGCTGTTCCTGGCCCGGGACACGCACGCGCTCTCCGAGCCGGCGATGGTGAGCGCCCTGGAGGTGCTGGCCGCCAACGAGGTGACGGTGCTCGTCGACAGCCGGGACGGCTACACCCCGACGCCGGCACTGTCGCACGCCGTACTCCGGCACAACTCGGGGCGCGGCCACAACTCGGGGCGCGCCGGCGGGCTCGCCGACGGGATCGTGATCACTCCCTCGCACAACCCGCCGTCGGACGGCGGGTTCAAGTACAACCCGACGCACGGCGGGCCGGCCGACACCGATGCGACCAGGTGGATCCAGGACCGGGCGAACGCGCTGCTGGCCGACGACCTGCGCGAGGTGAAGCGGGTCCCGTACGCCCGGGCCCGCGCCGCCGACACCACCGGCCGGTACGACTTCCTCGCCGAGTACGTCGACGACCTGCCCTCGGCGCTCGACCTCGCCGCCGTACGCGCCGCCGGGGTGCGGATCGGCGCGGACCCGCTGGGCGGAGCCAGCGTGGCGTACTGGGGCGAGATCGCCGACCGGCACGGCCTGGAACTGACCGTGGTGAACCCGCTTGTCGACCCGACCTGGCGGTTCATGACCCTGGACTGGGACGGCAAGATCCGGATGGACTGCTCGTCCCCGCACGCGATGGCCTCGCTGATCGCCAGGCGTGCCGACTACCAGGTCGCCACCGGCAACGACGCCGACGCCGACCGGCACGGCATCGTCACCCCGGACGGTGGCCTGATGAACCCGAACCACTACCTCGCGGTGGCCATCTCCTACCTCTTCGGCAACCGGCCCGACTGGTCCGCCGAAGCGGCGGTCGGCAAGACCCTGGTCTCCTCCTCGATGATCGACCGGGTCGCCGAGGACCTCGGCCGGAAGCTGCTCGAGGTTCCGGTCGGCTTCAAGTGGTTCGTGCCGGGGCTGCTCGACGGCTCGGTCGGCTTCGGCGGCGAGGAGAGCGCCGGGGCGTCCTTCCTGGCCCGTGACGGCCGGACCTGGACGACCGACAAGGACGGCATCCTGCTCTGCCTGCTGGCCGCCGAGATCATCGCGGTGACCGGGCGTACCCCGAGCGAGCACTACGCCGACCTGGTGTCCCGGTTCGGCGAGCCGGCGTACGCCCGGATCGACGCGCCGGCCGACCGGGAACAGAAGGCCGTGCTCGGGCGGCTCTCCCCGGACCAGGTCACCGCCACCGAGCTGGCCGGCGAACCGATCACCGCGACCCTGACCGAGGCACCGGGCAACGGCGCGGCGATCGGCGGGCTGAAGGTCGGCACCGAGTCCGGCTGGTTCGCCGCCCGCCCGTCCGGCACCGAGGACGTCTACAAGATTTACGCGGAGTCGTTCCGTGGGCCGGAGCACCTCAGCCGGCTCCAGGAGGAGGCACAGGCCCTGATCACCGACGTCCTGAAGAGCGCCTGACCCCGGTCCGGAGCCCGGAGCGGGCGCCTTCCGAGCGGGGATCGGCGAGCGAACCAACCAGCTCCAGCGCCTCGTGATCGCCCCGTTCGGGGTCAGGACGTCGCTGGTGCTGATTCGGTCTCGGGCCACCGGTCCCCGGCGTCGAGCCGCCTGCGTAGCAGCGCGGCCAGCGGCATCGACTGGCCGTCCGGCCCGCCCTCGCCGACGACAAGTTTCGCCGGCTGTGGCTGGAGCGTCGTCCCGGCGAGCCGGGCCCGCAGGCTGGCCGGCACGGTCAGCAGGTAGAAGTTCCCGGCGGCGTCCACCGCGTGGATCCGGGCGAGGTCCACGTACCAGCCGGTGAGGCCGGTGCGGTAGCGGGTACGACCGTTGTAGGCGAGCGCGGTGAGCCTGGTCTGCCGCAGTCCTCGAGCCAGGGCCTCGGCGACGAACTCGGCTACGAGTTGCCCGGCCTCCTGCTGTTCCGCCTCCCGGCGGCGCTGCTCGGCCCCGGCCCGCGCGACGATCGCCTGCCGTCGCTGCTCCGCCCACTCCGCCGCCCGGTCCCGTCCCATCCGCAGGACGTTACGCCTGCTCGATCCGACGACGTCCGCCGAGCCCTCGGCCGGGAGACTGTCCGGCGAAGGGCCCGCCCCGAACTCCCGGCTCCCGGCGGCGACTCCCCGGCGGCAGCTTCTCCCCGGCTGGTAGCGACCAGTTAGCCGAGGCCGACGGCGACGACGACGGCGACGCCGACGCCGACGCCGACGCCGACGCCGCGATCGTCACCGAAGGCGCCCGCCCGGCGGGAACACCCGTCAGGATCGTGCCTGACCGGGCGGGTACCCCGGTCCGGGCGGTGCCTGCCCGGGCGGCCCGTAGCCGGACGGGTAGCCACCCGGCGCTGCCGGAGGCCCGGACCGGTATGGCGGCGCCGCCGCAGGACCGGGTGGATACGGCGGTGCTGGCGTGGGGCCGGGTGAGTACGGTGGCGCTGCCGGATATCCGTGTGGCGGTCCGGGATGCCGCCCGCCAACGGCGGGATTCACCGGCGACGGATGGTCGGAGCGGGGCGGCCCAGTGCCGCCTCGACGGCGCCGGGCGCGCACCAGCAACCAGCCGAGCACACCGGCACCGGCCAGCACCACAAGCAGGCAGAGCCCACCCAGGGCGTACGCGGCAGGACTGAGCTTGACACCGGTGGACCCGTCACCGGGCGGTGGCAGGGCCACGGCCGGTGACGACGCCTCTCCCGTCGGACTCGGTCTGGTGCTGGGCTGCGCTCCGGCCGGCGGGACGTCGGCGGTCAGCGCCTCGACGAGGTTGAGCACGCCGTGGCCGTACTCGGGGTCGTGGCCCCGGGGGCCCCGGTCGGTGGCGGTCGCGGTGAGCCGATGTATCACCTCGGCGGCGGAGAGGTCCGGATACTTCGCCCGGACCAGGGCGGCGGCGCCGGCCACGATCGCCGTGGCGTCGCTTGTCCCCTCGCTGACCTGGTAGGCCCCGGTTCGGCTCGTGGAGGCGATGTCCACCCCGGGCGCGACGAGCCCGACCTTGTCGCCGGTGACGCTGATCGGGGCTATCTTGCCGTCCCGTCCGCTCGCGCCGACGGCGAGCACCCCCGGATAGGCCGCCGGATAAGCGACGAACGCGTCGTCCGGACGGTTGCCGACTGCGGCGACCAAGACGATGTCCGCGGCCTGCGCCTCCTCGACAGCCTGTTTGAGGGCCTCGCCGGCGCCGGCCGCGAGTGACAGCGACAGCACCCTCGCCTTACGACGGACCGCCTCCCGGATCGCTCGCGGCAGGTCGTCACCGGCACCGACCTTGGTCCGCGAGCTGCGTACGGGCAGGATCTTGGCCTCGGGGGCGATCCCGAGCACGCCGTCGGCGTTGCCTGGACCGTGCCCGTGCCCCGCGATCAGTCCTGCCATCGCTGTGCCGTGACCGTTGGTGTCCTGCCGCCCGTCGGTCCCCGCGCCGGTCACGTCGACACCGGGCAGGATGTTGCCGGTCAGGTCCTTGTGGTCGGCCCGTACACCGGTGTCCACCAGGGCCACCACGACCCCGGTGCCCTGGCTGATCCGGTGCACGTCGGCGACGTCGAGCGCCCGCAGGTGCCACTGCCGGTCCCGGGCTGCGTCCGCCAGCGCTGCGGGCGCACCGAGCGGCACCACGAGCAGGCCGCACACGGCTGCCGCGCACCAGCGCGACAGCCGGGTGGAAAACCTGGCGCTTCCCGTCACCGGTCCTTCCCGAGGATCCCGCTTCCGGGCTCGTGCCGGTCGATGTCCCGGTTCGGCTCGATCTCTGGGGCGACGCCCTGCTCGATCTCCCACGGGTTGTCGGGATCCCACTTCTTCTGCTCGGGATTCTCCGGATCACGGCGACCCCGTGCTCCGCCGATCGCACCCGGCGTACCCGAGGTGCCGCCGCCCGCGCCCGGTCGGCGGGCACCCGACCTTCCGCCGCCCGGTACGGCGCCGACCCCGCCGGAGGCGCCGGGCCGACCGCCGCCGGCCGCCCCGGGGCGGCCACCCTGCGGCCCGATCACGCCGCCGACCGGATTGACTCCCCGGGGTACGCCGCCCGAGCGGGGTGCGCCGGCAACGCCGGGTACCCCACCAGGGCCACCACCGGGCCGGCCACCAATCACGCCGCCCGGCGGTACACCACCGGTCGGGCCCCCGCCGAGCGGGCCGACCTTGCCCGGTCCGCCGGGGCCACGCGGTCCGACGCCGAGTCCCGGGCCAGTGCCCGGCGGCCCGCCGAGACCGGGCGGAACGCCGATGGTCGGCGGAACGACCGGCGGTGGAACCGGCCCGGGCGCGGGCACCGGCGGGCCGGGTGGGACCGGAGCCACGGGCGGCGGAGCGGTGGTCGGCGGGGCGACGCCGGTCAAACTCGGTCCGTCGTCCACCGGGTAGCTCGGCGGCGGACCGACCTGTTCCGGGGTCACCTCCGCGTGGATGTTCGGCGGCGGCGTTCCGTCGACGTAGCCGGGGCGGTTGTCCGGAACCTCACCCCGGCGGCGCGGCGGCGGGTTGACGACCGGCGGTCGGATCGTGCCGTCGGAGTCGTCGTCAGGATGCCGTATGCGGCCTTCTTTGTTGATTGGTGGCGGGACATACTCCGGCGGCGGTTGGATCCGGCCGCTGCCGTCCCGCGCCGCGCCGTCCACCTCCACCTGCACGGCACGGGCCCGGGCGACAAGCGCCGCCTGCTGGGCGTCGCTCACCGGCGGGTCGGTGAGCACCTTCATCGCGCCTTCGCCGAGGAAGTCACCGGCCTTCTGCCCGAGTGCGGTCAGGCCGAAGCGGGACGCGGCGGCCCCGCCGACCGTTCCGCCGACGTCGCCGGCCAGCTCGACCTGCCGCTGGTAGTCGGCCAGCTTCCGCTGGTTCTCCAGGTATTCCCGGTAGATCGGCTCCAGCTTGGTCCGGGCCTGCTCGATGGCGTCCGCGACGTGCCCGACGTGGGTGGCGTTGTTCTGCGCCGCCGTCGACGTCTGCCGGCTCGCCTCGATCAGCCGGTCCAGCTCGGCCATGTACGCCGCCGAGGCCGCGTTCTGCTCCGGCGGCCAGAGCGTGGCGAGCTGGTTGCGGCAGGCCTGCAACCTGGTGGCGTGGCCGCCCAGCATGCTCGACGTCCGCTCCCAGGCGGAGACCTGCTCCCGGCTCGGCTGGAGCCGCTGCTGTGCCGCTTCGACCAGCCGCCACAGGCGCGGGATGTATTCCTCAGCCATTGTCGGCGCCTCCTGTCGGGCTCGCCGGGCTGGCGGGACGTGCCTCCGCCTGCCGTCCACTCTGCTCGACCGGCGGCAGGACCTCGTGTACGTCGCTCACGGTGGCGTGTGCGAAGGCGTCGGAGCCGCGGTAGTTGGTGGCGATCTGCTCGGCCGCCTCCGCCACCGCCTGGGTGCCCAGATCCAGGTTGACCAGTGCCTCCAGGCTCTTCTGGATGCACTCGTCGTAGCGCTCCTGGAGGTGCAGCCAGTCGTCGCCCTCCAGTTGGTCACCGATCGTCGCACCCTGCTGCATGGCGACGTGCACCGGCGGCACCTGCGTGCGGTAGCCCTCCTTGAGCTCCTCGCGCATCGCGGCGGCCGCGCTCGCCAGGCCGTCGATCTCCACATTGATCTGGCCGATGACGGCTGCGACGGCGGCGCCGATCGCACCGGCCGCCGCGCCGACCGCTGGACCCACCGGGCTCATCACAACCCCTCCCCGTGGTGGTTGGGTGACGTGGTCGCGGCTCATTGTAGCCGAGACACAACACCGGGCTGCGTGTCAAATTGGGCTGGGTCGATCGAAAAGTGGACAGTGTCCGCCCTGCCCGCGGCGCTGCGGCCGGTTCGGCGGACGGCGGGTGGGACGACCGGGCCGGACATCACCACCGGATCGTCCGATCCGGGGCCGGCCGTCGCCCCCGGTTCACGCCGATGTCGCCCCGCGCACGCCTACCGGCCGCCGGCCCTCGTGATGCTGTGCCCGATCGCCGGGCCGGACCCGGCGCGACCCTCGACACCGCACCGGGGCCAGGTAGAACGGACCCGGGGCACCACACTGGAACAGGTGATAACCGATGTCCCGACGGCGCCAACTGATCGGCGCGCTGCTGGTGACGGCGGCCGTACTGGCCGGGACGCCCACCGGCGTCCAGGCGGACGAGCGCCACCGACCGGACTCCCGGCGGAGTTTCGACCTACAGGCACACCGGGGCGGGCTCGGCCTGCGGGTGGAGAACAGCCTCGCCTCGTTCGGCAACGCGCTCCAGCTCGGGGTCCGCACCCTCGAACTGGACGTGCAGGTGACCGAGGACCGGCAACTGGTGGTCACCCACGACCGCCGGGTCAGCGGTACGAAGTGCGTCGACACCGGCCCGGCCACCCCCGGCGACGCCGAGTACCCGTACGTCGGCAGGTACGTCAACACGCTGAGCCTGGCCCAGGTGCGTACCCTCGACTGCGGTACGAAGACGCTGCCGGACAAGCCGGGACAGCTCGCCGTACCCGGGGCCCGGATGCCGCTGCTGCGCGAGGTCTTCGCGCTCGTCAAGCGCTACCGGGCCGACGACGTCATGCTCAACGTGGAGACCAAGGTGGAGGCCGGCGCGCCGGCCGAGACCGCGCCCCGGGAGCAGTTCGTGCAGCTCACCGCGGCCGAGGTCCGGGCCGCCGGGCTGCTGCGGCAGGTCACGGTCCAGAGCTTCGACTGGGGTGCCCTGATGCGGATGCGCCAGGTCGAGCCCCGGCTGCCGCTGGTGGCGCTCACCAACCACGACTTCCTGCAGACCGGGCAGCCCGGTGCCTCGCCGTGGCTCGGCGGCCTCGACATCGACGACTTCGACGGCGACCCGATCAGGGCGATCAGGACCTTCGGCGCCACCGCCTTCTCGCCGGTGCACGGCTTCCCGCAGAACGGCACGGTCACCGACCCGGGCTACCGGCCGTACGTGACCAGGGAGATGGTGGCGCACGCGCACCGCTTCGGCATCAAGGTGGTGCCGTGGACCGTCGACGACGTGCCGACGATGGCGAAGCTGATCGACGACGGGGTGGACGGCATCACCGACTACCCGGACCGGCTGCGTACCGTGCTGGCGGAGCGCCGGATCGCGCTGCCGAAGGGGTACGCCGCACCGTTCGACATCCAGGCACACCGGGGCGGTCGGGCCACCCGGCCGGAGAACACCCTGCCCGCCTTCGCCAACGCGCTGGCCAACCCGGCGATCTCCACGCTGGAACTGGACACCGGGGTGACCCGGGACGGTCACCTGGTGGTGCTGCACGACCGTACCGTCAACGGCAGTCACTGCGTCGACACCGCACCGGCCCGGCCGGGCGACCCGGCGTTCCCGTACGTCGGCAAGCGGGTGCACGACCTCACGCTCAGCCAGCTCCGGACCCTCGACTGCGGCACGAAGACCGTACCGGAGCTGCCGGAGCAGGTCGCCGCGCCGGGTGCCTGGATCCCCACCCTGGAGGAGGTCCTCGACCTGGTGCGCCGCAGCGGGCGCCGGGACGTCCGGCTGAACGTCGAGACGAAGCTCAGCCCGCTGGTGGCCGACACCGAGCCGTACCGCAGCTTCACCGCGAAGCTGGTCCGGGCGGTGGAGCGGGCCGGCTTCGTCGACCGGGTGACGATCCAGTCCTTCGACTGGCGCACCATCACCTACGCCCGGCAGCTGAACCGGCGGATCGAGACCGTCGCCCTGGTCTGGCAGTACGGCCCGGCCGAGTGCGCCAGCCTGGCCGACGAGTGCTCGCTGCGGGCCGTCTACCACGACCCCTCGGTGCGCAGCCCTTGGACCGCCGGGCTGGACTGGTGGCGCTACCGGGACCTCGGCAGGCTGGTCCGGGCGGCCGGCGCCGGCACGGTCTCGGCCAACTGGCAGGTGCACGACCCGGCCCAGGGCACGGTGCCGTCCGCCGACTGGTACCTGCGGCAGGACCCGGCGTACTTCCACGGCCCGACCGTGGCCGACCTGCAACGCCGGTACGGGCTGAAGGTGGTGCCGTACACGGTGGACGACCCGGCGGTGATGCAGCGGGTGATCGACCTCGGGGTGGACGGCATAATCACCGACTATCCGGAGCGGCTGGTGACGGTGGCGATCCGCAACGGGCTGCGCTGACCCGCTGACCCGCTGACCCGCTGACCCGCTGACCCGCTGACCCGAGGGGCGGTTCCGGTCCGCGCCGGACCGGAACCGCCCCTCCGGACACGGTTCTCCGGACTACTCCTTGACCAGGTGCAGGTGCACCCAGCCGGGTTGGTAGCCGCGCAGCCAGACGCCGGGGAAGTAGAGCGCCGAGCCGAGCGCCATCAGTGCCTTCGTCGTCAGCCCGCGCTCCGGGGCGACCAGCTTGGCGCCGCAGTGCACGCAGCCCTGCTCCTGCCCGTACGTCCCCCACGGGTTGCCCGCGAGGTCGAACACCTTCGCGGCCAGGGCGTTGGTACCGGTCCGCTGGCCGACCAGCGAGGTGGCCTCGATCCGCAGCCCGGCGAAGAGGCCACGCAGCCGATCCATTGTGAACGAGTTGACGTGCCCCCACGGGGGATTGCGCCGGCCGCAGCTGCGACAGGTCGTCTGGCCGAGCCGCAGGTCCTGCTCGAACGGCACTCCGATGACCAGGTGCCGCCGGGTCACCCGGGCCAGTTCGGCGCAGGCGGTGGCCAGCCGCTCGGTCGGTACGTGTTCCAGTACCTCGGTGCAGAGCACCAGGTCGAAACTGTCGTCCGGATAGTTCAGCGCGGTGATGTCGCCCTGGACGCATGTCACCCGCTCGTGGTCGATCGTGGGCGCGGTGAGGTCGAGCGCGACCACCCGCTCGTAGCGTTCGGCGAGCCGGCGCGCCAGGTGACCGTCCCAGGCGCCGGCGTCGAGCGCCAGGCCGCCGCCCACCGGGACAAGCCGGAACAGGTCGTCGATCCGCTCCCGCTCCTGGGGTGACTTCCGGGTTTCCGCACGCTGAACAGCCAGATCCATGAAACTTCCCTCCTGCCCGCTGCAACGATCCGCGACCGCGACCGGTGACGGAGATCTGTCAGGGATGTGCAGGTCAGAGCCCCCCTCGCAGCCCGACCCGGCCTGGCCGGTCAGCTCAGCTCCGGTGCGCCGTGCCGGCGAAGTAGTCGCGTACCCGGGCGAGGACCGTCGCCAGTTGCCCGTCCGTCAGCTCCGGGTAGATCGGCAGGGAGAGGCACTCCCGGGCCCACGCCTCGGTCACCGGCAGTTCTCCGGGACGGTGACCGAGCGAGGCGTATGCCGGTTGCAGGTGCAGCGGGATCGGATAGTGCACGCCGGCGTCGATGCCGGCCCGGCGCAGGTGCTCCCGGAGGCCGTCCCGGTGCCGGCTGCGGAGCACGAACAGGTGGTACACCCCGCGCCGGTTCGGCGGCTCGACCGGCAGTACGAGGTCACCGACCCCGGCCAGCCCGGTCCGGTAGCCGGCGGCCAGCTCCCGGCGGCGCCGGTTGCCCTCGGCCAGCGTGCGGAGCTTCACCGCCAGGACAGCCGCCTGGAGGGTGTCCATGCGTTCCGCGTAGCCGACGGTGAGGTGCTCGTACTTGCTGGTCCGGCCGTGGTTCGCCAGCCGGCGGATCCGTTCGGCGAGGTCCGGGTCGGCGGTGGTGACCGCACCGGCGTCACCGAACGCCCCGAGGTTCTTGCCCGGATAGAACGAGAAGCAGCCGACCCGGCCGTAGCCGCCGGCCCGCACCACCGAACCGTCCCCGCGGAGGTACTCGGCACCGTGCGCCTGGGCGGCGTCCTCGACCACCGGCACCCCGGCGGCGGCGGCCAGCGCCCCGATCGGGTCGAGGTCCACCGGCAGGCCGTAGAGGTGCACCGGGACCACCGCCCGGACCCGGTCGACGACCGCCTTCAGCGCGTCCGGGTCCATCCCGCCGGTCTCGGCGTCGACCTCGACGAAGCGGGGCCGGGCGCCCAGCCAGCTCACCGGTTCGGCGGTGGCGACGAAGGTGTGCGCCGGCACGGCCACCTCGTCGCCGGGGCCCACGCCCAACGCGGCCAGGCTCAGGTGGATGGCGGCGGTGCCGGAGGCCACCCCGACGGCGTGGGCGCTGCCGCAGAACGCGGCGAACGCCGACTCGAACTCGCCGACCTCGCGGCCGAGGATGAACCGGTTGTCCTCGACGACGGCTCGGATCGCCGCGTCGACCGCCTCCCGGTGCCGGTCGTACGCGGCGGCCAGGTCGACCAGGGGAATTCGGGACATGGCAGGCTCCTGTGCTCGCGACGGTGATCAGGACGAGTCGGGTCGGGCAGCTCGGGGTGGGTCGGAGGGCGGTCGGGGTGTCAGGTCGGTAGGCCGGCCGTGGCCGTCGGCGCGGCGACCAGGGGTACGGGTACGGTCGCGCCGCCGGCCCGCAGCGACGCGTCCACCGCCTCCAGCACCGCCACCACCCGGGCACCGTTCCAGCCGTCGGTGCGCGGCCGGGCTCCGCTGTGCACGCAGTCGAGGAAGTGCCGCAGTTCGCGTTCGAGCGGCTCCACCGTGTCCAGCACCGGTACGTGCACCGCCTCGTCGCGCAGCCGGTACCGCCGCAGGCCCTCCCCGTCCGGCTCCAGCGGTTCCGCGCCCTTGTCGAAGACGGTGAGCCGGGCGTCGGTGTTCAGGTCGTCGTAGACGAGCATCCGGCGGGTGCCGACGACGGTGGTGCGGCGGGTCTTCGCCGGATCCAGCCAGCTCACGTGCATGTGCGCCACCACGTCGCCGGGATATCCGACGGTCACGAAGACCACGTCCTCGACCCCGTCGTGCAGGTACCGCCCGCCCTGCGCGGCCACCCACCGGGGGGTGGTCCCGAGCAGGTAGTTGGCGATGGAGACGTCGTGCGGCCCGATGGACCAGAAGGTGTGCAGGTCGCTCTGGATCCGGCCGAGGTTGAGGCGCTGGGAGTGCAGGTGGAGCACGTCGCCGATCTCGCCGGAGCCGATGTACTCGCGCATCCGCCGCACCGCCGGGACGTACTCGAAGGTGTGGCCGACCATCAGCACCAGGCCGGACCGGTCGGCGGTGTCCGCCAGTCCGACGGCGTCGCCGGTCGACATCGCCAGTGGCTTCTCGACGAAGACGTGCCGGCCGGTGGCCAGTACCCGGCGGGCCAGCGGCGCGTGGCTCGGCGCCGGGGTGGCGATCAGGACCGCGCCGACCCGGTCGTCGGCCAGCACCGCGTCCAGGTCGGCGACGACCCGCAGGTACGGGTAGCGTTCGGCCGCCACGCGCCGGCGGTCCGGACTGGCGTCCACCAGGTAGCGCCACCGTGCCGGGGCCAGCTTGTCGAGGTTGCGGGCCAGGTTGGTGCCCCAGTAACCGAAGCCGATCAGGGCCAGTTGTCCGGTCACGTACCGCCTCCATCGGGTCGCACGGTCGCAGGGCCGCCGAAGCCGGGGGCACCGGCGGACTCCACCGCATTCACGCGGCGACGAAAATGTTTCCTGTTGGCGTGCTGCCCGCCGGAACGTCGAATCGACCGAATCTGACACCCGGGGATCGGATCCACGTTGCCCGGACCTGCTCCGACCGACCGGGAATTGTGCGGCAGCCGGCTGTCCGGAATTGCTGGCAGCAATTTCCTGGATCGTGCTATGTGCTGGCGGTGGCTCGCCAGTCGGCTGTCCGCTTCCCGACTCCGACGCGTTACCTGCCTGGTCAGCCCGGTGATGTGGGTGTCAGGAGAGGGCGTTCCGGGTGGTCGGTATCAGCGTCATCGACTGCGGCTCCTGGACGATCTGGCCGCAGAGCGAGGCGAGCCGCTCGATCAGCTTCTCCCGGTCGTCGAACGGGTCCAGCCCGATGACCTCGGCGGGATTCAACGCGGGTATCGGCACGTGGGAGATCAGCGGGTGCAACGGCCGTACGTCGGCCTCGCCGGCACCGAACAGGTCCTCGTGCAGCTTCTCGCCGGGTCGTAGGCCGGTGTAGATGATCCGGGCCGGCTCGGACGCCTGGTCGGCGAGTTGCCGGGCCAGGTCGTCGATGCTCACCGGCCGGCCCATGTCGAGCACCAGCGCCTCGCCGTCCCGCCCGATGGCCGCCGCCTGCAGCACCAGGTGCACCGCCTCCTGCACCGTCATCAGATAGCGGGTTACCTCGGGATGCGTGACGGTCACCGGCAGCCCGGCCTCGATTTGCGCCCGGAAGGCGGTCACCACGGACCCCCGGCTGCCGAGTACGTTGCCGAACCGGACACTGAGGAAGGTGCCGGCGCAGTTGGCGGCGGCGTACGCGGTGAGCCGCTCGGTGATCCGCTTGGAGTAGCCGAGCACGCTTATCGGGTTCGCGGCCTTGTCGGTCGAGATGTTCACGAACTTCTCCACCCCGCGACACGCGTCGAGGACCGCCAGCGTTCCCCAGACGTTCGTCTGCACCGCCTCGCCCGGGTGCTGCTGCAACAGCGGCAGGTGCTTGAGCGCGGCGGCGTGGAAGACGATCTCCGGGCGGCGTTCCGCCATGATCCGGTTGAGTCGTTCGGCGTCCCGGATGTCGGCGAGGATCAGCTCGGAGCTGTCCAGCAGTGCCCGGCCGGAGAGCGAGAGCTGGAGGCTGTGCAGGGCGGACTCGTCGCGGTCGAGCATCATCAGCTCGGCGGGATCGGCCTGGGCGATCTGCCGGCACAGCTCGGAGCCGATCGAGCCGCCGGCACCGGTCACCAGGATCCGGCGGCCGGCGAGGCCGTTGTCGGTGCTTCGCAGGGTGGTCGCGACCTGCCGCCGGCCGAGCAGGTCGTCGATGTCGACGTCGCGCACGTCGGCGACGCTGATCCGGTGGTCGACCAGTTCGCGTACCGGAGGAAGGATCTTGAAGGCGGCCCCGGCGGCCAGGGTGGCGGTCCGGACCTCACGGATCAGTTCGGCGTCCGCGTTGGCGACCGAGAAGATCACCGTGCCGGCACCGGTACGGGTCACCGCGGCGGCGATCTCGTCCCGACCGCCGAGCATCGGCACGCCGTCGATGCGCAGGTGCCGCTTCTCCGGGTCGTCGTCGAGCAGGCCGACCGGCAGGTAGCGCCCGCGCGGGTCGCTGACCATGGCGTGCAGCAGCGCCTGCCCGGCGGCGCCCATCCCGAACAGCAGCACCGGCGTGGCGGACCGGATGGTCGGCCGCCGCGACCTGTCGCGCTGCTGTCGGTAGGCGACCCGGACGGAGAGCATGAGCAGCAGGGCCAGCGCCGCCCCGACCGGTGGGGTGCTGGCCGGCACGGGCCTTGGTGACATGGCGAGTACGGCCAGCAGCATGACAGCCGAGACGCAGCCGACCGTGCCGGCGAGGGCGCGGGCGTCCTGGAGACTGCCGAGCGGGTGCCGCCCCCAGCACCGCTGTCGCACCCGGGTCGCCAGGCCACTGAGTACGGCGGCGACCAGTCCCGCGCAGACCACTCTGCTGAACTCGTCGACGGTGACGTCGAACTCGTGCCGCGCCCATGCCGCTGCCGCGAAGCCGCCCAACCACCCTGCGGTGTCGGTAGCCACCAGTGCCACGGAACGGCGCTGCGCGCCTCTTCGCGGGTTGGTGGCGTGGGTGGCTGTGGGCGTGGCTGCACTCTGCTGCATCTACGGCTCCCTGGTCGGACTGCCTGACGCAGGTCCGGATGACTCCTCGCCAGGATAAGTACTATCTAGCCGAATTCCATGCGCGTTGCAGTTGTTTCGGAGTTTTTCGAGTCGTCGCGCGGATCCCTTTCATATTTCCGTCGGAGGCTCGTGGACGTTATTGCGGATGATTCTCGCGTGCCGCCGTGACGCATGCGGGGCGCGACGTGGCCGTCTCCTCCGATGCCACTGCCGCGTTAGTCAGACGGCGTGTGGAAAACCGTAGCGTGTCCGGAAGGTGCGTCCGGCGTACGCGTACCGGCGTCCGTCGAAGAAAAGGTTGACGAGAAATGCGACTGTTGGTGACCGGCGGCGCCGGCTTCATCGGTGCGAACCTGACCCGGGCCGCGTTGGCGGACCCGGCGATCGGCGACGTCCGGGTGGTGGACGACCTGTCGACCGGCGACCGGAGCAACCTGGCGGGGCTCGACGTCGAACTGGTGGTCGGCTCGATCCTGGACGAGCGGGTGCTCTCCGCGGCGGTGGCCGGTCGGGACGCGGTGGTGCATCTCGCGGCGCTGCCCAGCGTGCCGCGCTCGGTCAAGGACCCGATGGCGTCGCACCGGGTCAACGCGACCGGTACGGTCTCGGTCCTCGAGGCGGCCCGCCGGCACGACGTACGGCACGTCGTGGTCGCCTCCTCCTCGTCGGTGTACGGGGCCAACCCGGACCTGCCGAAGAGCGAACTGGGCTGGACCAGGCCGTTGAGCCCGTACGCGGCGAGCAAGCTTGCCACCGAGGCGTACGCCCTGGCCTACCAGGCCTGTTACGACCTGCCCACCCTCGCCTTCCGGTTCTTCAACGTCTACGGCCCCCGGCAGCGGCACGACCACGCGTACGCGGCGGTGGTCCCGAGGTTCGTGCATGCCGCGTTGCACGGCAGGCCGGTCGTCTTCTACGGCGACGGGCACCAGACCCGGGACTTCACCTACGTCGACACGGTCTGCACCGTGCTGCTCGACGCGGTGCGGCGCCAGGTGCACCACCCCCAGCCGGTGAACCTGGCCTTCGGCACGCAGACCGATCTGCACACCGTGGTGGCCGAACTGGAACTGCTGCTGGCGCACCGGATCGAGCGCGAGGCCGCCCCGGAACGGACCGGGGACGTCCGGCACTCCAGCGCCGACAACCGGCTGCTGCGCCAGCTCTTTCCGACCGTGTCGGCGACCTCGCTGACGGACGGCCTGCGCGCCACGGTGGACTGGTACCGGGCACACTACGACCCGGCCGGGCTGACCGGCGCGGCCGCGCCGAGCATCGTGCCCGCCTGACCAGTCGCCCGCGCCGCCCCGATCCGGGCCGTGACGCGGCCGAAGAGGCTGTGGCGGGCGGTCAGGTCGTGCGGTCGGTCAGGTCCTGTGGTCGGTCAGGCCGTGGCCGTGCGGTGTCGGAGGCCGGTCTCGCGGAGCAGGTCCAGATACCTCGGCATCTGGTCCTCCCGGAACAGACCCTCCTGGACGCTGTGCGGCAGTGCCGGGATCCGACCGTCGCGCTCCTTGGCCGCCAGCCACCGCCGCAACTGGTCCGCTATCTCCGTGGGTTCGCTCAGCACCACCCCGGCGCCCCGGGAGCGGATCAGGTCGGCCACCACCCCGTGGCGGTGACCGAGCATCAGGATCGGCCGCCGGGCGTGCAGATAGTCGAAGAACTTTCCGGGTACGGTGCCGGCGTCCCGCGGGTCGTTCCACATCAGCAGCACCAACACGTCGGCCTCGGCCTGGATCCGCCACGACTGCTCGACCGGCACCTGGCCGAGCACGGTGATGGCGTCCGGCACGGCGCAGCGCCGGGCGGCGTCGACGGCGACGCCGTTGTCCGGCCCGGCCTGCACGAAGTGGACGTGTCGCGCGTCGTCCCCGAGCAGCGCGATCGCGTCGAGCAGCGGTGCCGGGCTGCGCTTGCCGGGGTAGAGGAGCCCGGTGTGGGCCAGCCGCAGCGTCGTCGTGCCGGTGGCCGCGGTCGGCCAGCAGGCGCCCACCGCCCCGGTCGGGAGCGGCGTCTGCTCGGCACGCCTGTCGATTCCGTTCATCACGACCTCGGTGCCGACGCCGAACGTGCTGTGCAGGGTGTGCGCTATCGGTGCCGAGATGGTGACGCAGCCGGCGACCGACCGCAGCAGCCGCCGTTCCAGCCAGTGGTCGGCCCGCCTGCGCAGCGCGACCCGGCTCCGGACCCGGTAGTCGTTGCCGACCGTCCAGAGGTCGCGGTAGTCGGCGACCCAGGGCGCCCCGAGTCTCCGGGCCAGGGCGGCGGCCACCACGAAGCCGGAGAACGGCGGCCCGGTGGCCAGGACGACGTCGGGGCGCCAACTCCGCCGCGCCCTGAGAAAGGCGGTGACGGCGGGGATGATCCAGGTCGACTCGCCGTCCGGGAACATCAGCGCCTCACGCCCGACGAGCTTGGCCGAACGGGTGACCGCCGAGCGGAGACCCGCGCGGCGCGCCGGTGCGGGGTGCGGGCCGCCGTCGCCGGCCGGGACCGTTCGCGGTTCGGTGCCGAGCCGGGGCCACTGGAACAGTGGCGCCGCCCGCACGACCCGCCATTCCGGGATGCCGGCGCCGGGGGCGTCCCGGTCCGCCGGCGTGGCGGTCAGGACGCGTACGTCCCAGCCGTCCCGGGCGGCGATCCGGGCCAGCGAGGCCGGCCGTCTGCCCCCGACCATCTCCGACGGAGGGAAGCAGTGGGCGACGATCAACAGCCGCGGTGGCGGATCCGCAGCGCCGTCGGTCGGTCTCCGGGAGCCGGGCAGGGCGGCGGATCCGGCGGACGCCCCGCGGTGGGCTTCCGCACCGGTGGGCGAGGCTGTCATGAGATCCTTTCGAATGCGGTCGTGAATCGCTTTCCGAAATCACGATCTGCTCGGTCGGCGCAGTTCTGCGGGCCGGTTTTCGACGCCCGTGGACGGCGCTGACCCGCGCCCAAACATAACGGGTTGACGCTGGGTTCCGTCACCTTTACGACGACTCCGGCGTTAGTCAGTCGCGCGCCGCTGGCCGGTGTGCTGTTCGAGGCCGGGAAGAAATCGAAAGCGGCGTCGAACTGCCGTCTCCACGGGTGGTCGACACCGTCGCCACAGCGCTTGCCGTCGTCACAGGGAGGACACCGATGCGGGTGGTGGTCACCACGGAGTCCCGGTGTCTGCGGACGCCGGACGCGCGGGTGTGGGTCCACGCCGGGCCCAGTTATCCGAACTGGAGTCGCTATCTGGCCGCCTTCCGGACCGTCCGGGTCGTCGCCAGGGTCAGGGACGTGCCCGAGGTACCCGCCGGTGCGTCCCGGGTCGACGGAGAGGGCGTCGAGGTCTGGCCCGTGCCGCACTACCAGGGACCCGCCGAATACCTGCGCCGCCAGCCGGCGGTCAGGCGGGCCGTCACCGCCGCCGCCGCCGAGGACGACGCGGTGGTCCTGCGGGTGCCGTCCCCCATCGGGTCACTGCTGGCGGCGGCGCGGGAGCGGCGTGGCCTGCCGTACGCGCTGGAGGTCATCGGTGACCCCTACGACGTCTTCGCCCCCGGTACGGTGCGGCACCCGTTGCGGCCGGTGCTGCGGCACCTGAGCACGAGAAGGCTGCGCCACCAGTGCCGGACGGCGGTCGGCGCGGCCTACGTGACCGAGCAGCACCTGCAACGCAGGTATCCGGTCCGCGAGGGCATCGTCAGCACACACGTGTCGAGCGTGTACCTCCCGGCGGAGGCGTACGTCGGGCAGCCGCGCGTCGTCGACGGCCCTCGCGGCGACCGTACGATCGTCTCGGTCGGCACGCTTGCGCAGCTCTACAAGGGTGTCGACACCCTCCTCACGGCGCTGGCCCGGCTGGCCGGCCCCGGCCGGCCCCGGCTCGTGCACCTCGGCGACGGCAGGTTCCGCACCGACCTGGAACGGCTCGCCGAACGGCTCGGCATGGCGGACCGGGTCACCTTCGCCGGCGTCGTCCCGACCGGTGCGGCGGTCCGCCGGCACCTCGACGCGGCGGACCTGTTCGTGATGCCGTCCCGCACGGAAGGACTGCCCCAGGCCCTGATCGAGGCGATGGCCCGCGCCCTGCCCGCCGTCGGCACGAGGGTCGGCGGCATCCCGGAGTTGCTCGCCGCCGAGGACCTTGTCCCACCCGACGACCCGGCCGCGCTGGCCGGTGCCATCGACCGGATGCTGGCCGACCCGGAGCGGATGACCGCTGCCTCCGCCCGCAACCTGGCGCGGTCCCGCGACTTCTCCGCCGACACGCTGGCCCGGCGGCGAACCGCCTTCTACCGGGCGGTGGCCGCCGCGACGGCCCAGCGTGGCCACCGCCCGCTCTCCGAGCCACCCGCCACCGTCCCAGGAGCAGGATAGTGTCCAGACCACTCGGCAACCTCGCCCGCGACGAGTCCACCCCGGCCGGGAAGCCGGCCGACGGGACGGTCGACGGGCCGGGGGAACCGGTCCGCTGCCACGTGGTCCGGGTGTTCGGGTCACTCGACGTCGGGGGAGCGGAGCGCCGGACCGTCGAGCTCCTGCCACTGCTGTCCGAAGCCGGTGTGGTGCTGCACTTCGTCACGCTCAGCGGGCGGGCCGGGGTGCTCGCTCCGACGGTCGAGCGGATGGGTGCCACCGTTCATCCGCTCCCGCTGGACCTCCGGTTTCCGATCCGCTTCCTGCGCCTGCTGCGGCGGTTGGAGGCGCAGGTGGTGCACTCCGACGTCTCGACGTTCTCCGGCGTGCTCGTGTCGCTGGCGGCGCTGGCCGGGGTTCGGGTGCGGATCGCGCACTTCCGCAGCGACGGTGACGGCCGTCCGAGCACCCCACGGCGCCGCGTCCAGCGCTGGGTGATGCGGAGACTCATCTCGATCTTCGCGACCGACGTCGTCGGGGTCTCGCCGGGCGCGCTCGGCAACGCGTACCGGCCGTCGTGGGAGTCGGATCCACGCTGCCGGGTCGTTCCCAACGGCATCGACCTCGGGCGTCTCGCCCGGCGGGGCGACTTCGACCTCCGGGCCGAGCTGGGCGCGGCACCTGGCGAGGTCATCTGCCTGCACGTCGGCCGTCCGGCGCCGGAGAAGCGACGATGGATCGTGCCGCAGGCGCTCGCGGCACTGGCCGCGACCGGCTGCCCGTGCCGTGCCGTGCTGGTCGGGGCGCGGGACGCCGACGACGAGGCACGGGTGCTGGGCGCGGCCGAGGCGGGCGGCGTCGCCGGGCTCGTACACCTGCTCGGCGCCCGCGAGGACGTCGGTGACCTGATGCGCCAGGCCGACGTCGTCGTGCTGCCCTCCGATCGGGAGGGACTACCCGGTGTGGTACTCGAGGCACTGGCGGTGGGGACCGCCGTCGTCGCCTCCGACCTGCCAGGCGTGCGGTTCATCGCCCGGCAGCTCCCCGGGGTCACCGTGGTGGCCCGCGACGCCCCGCCGAGCGCGTGGGCGGAGGCGATCCAACGGGCCCTTCATCCGGCCCGGCAGCGGGATCCGGAGGCCGCTGTGCGGGCACTCCGGGCGAGCGTCTTCACCCTGGAGGCGGCGGCGTCGGCCCACCTCGCGATGTACCGCCGGTGCTCACCCGGCGGCCGGCACGAGGAAACGGCAGCACCCGCATGTGCGGCATAGCGGGAGTCGTCTCGACCGGCCGCCCCGATCCGGCGCTGGTCCACCGGATGTGTGACGTGATCACCCATCGGGGCCCGGACGGTGCCGGCATGCACACGGACGACCGGTGCGTCATGGGGATGCGTCGGCTGGCGATAATCGACGTCGCCGGCGGTGACCAGCCGGTGCGCAACGAGGACGGCAGCGTGGTCGCGGTCTTCAACGGCGAGATCTACAACTTCGCCGCCCTCCGGGCCGAGCTGATCCGCCGGGGGCACCGGTTACGCAGCGACGGCGACTCGGAGTGCCTGGTACACCTCTACGAGGAACACGGCGACGACCTGGTGCACCGGCTCCGTGGCATGTTCGCCTTCGCCATCTGGGACGTCCGTCGGCGCCGGCTCCTGCTCGGCCGGGACCGGGTCGGCAAGAAGCCCCTGTACTGGCGGTCCGACGGCTCCACCATCTCGTTCGGTTCCGAGGCGAAGTCCCTGCTCCAGGATCCGGGCCTGGACCGCCGGCTCGACCTCGTGGCGTTGCACCACTATCTCAGCTACCAGTACGTGCCGGCCCCCTGGTCGATCTACCAGGGAATCCGGAAGCTCCCTCCCGGCCACCTGTTGAGCTGGGAAGAGGGCACGGTCGAGGTGCGCAGGTACTGGCGCCTCGACTGCACGCCGCACGAGGTGCCCGACGAGACCGAGGCGGCGGAGCAGCTCCGGGAGCGGCTGCTCGACGCCGTGCGCGTCCGGATGGTCAGCGAACGCCCGCTCGGCGCCTTCCTCTCCGGCGGGGTCGACTCCTCGGCGGTGGTGGCCGCGATGGCGCGCTGCTCCACCGGGCCGGTGAAGACCTTCAGCATCGGCTTCGACGAGGCGCGCTACGACGAGCGCGAACACGCCCGGCTGGTCGCCCAGCGCTACGGGACCGACCACCACGAGCTGGTGGTCACCCCCTCCTGCCTGGAGATCCTGCCGGCGCTCACCGACCACTTCGACGAGCCGTTCGCCGACTCGTCCGCGATACCGAGCTTCTACGTGGCCCGGCTGAGCCGCGAACACGTGACCGTGGTGCTCAATGGTGACGGCGGGGACGAGTGCTTCGGCGGCTATCGGCGGTACGCGCTGATGCGCGCGCTCGCCCGGGTGCCGGAGTGGGCGGCGCCACGAGCGCTGCACCGGGTCGGCGGCGGGCTCGTCGCGCAGACCAGGGCCGGCACCCGGCCGCGTGCCGTGGGCCGGATCCTGCAACTCCTCGGTCAACCGACGCTGGACCGGTACGCCTCGCTGATCTCCGTCTTCCCGCCCGCGCAGCAGTTCGACCTCTACACGGCCGAGCTGCGCGCGCACCTGGCCGGGGTGGACAGCTGGGCGCTGCTCGGCGAGGCGTACGCGGCCTCCCGGGCGGCGGACCCGCTGGGCCGGCTCATCGACGCCGACGTGCAGACCTACCTGCCGGGCGCCCTGCTGCCCAAGGTCGACATCAGCACCATGGCCAACTCCCTGGAGGCCCGCTCGCCGTTGCTCGACCATCATCTGATGGAGTGGGCGGCGCACCTCCCGACCCGGTTCAAGCTCCGGGGTAGTACGACGAAATACCTGCTCAAGCGGGCCGTCGCGCCCTGGCTGCCAGCCGGGATCGTCGACCGGCCCAAGATGGGCTTCGGCGTGCCCCTGGGCCGCTGGTTCCGGGGTGAGCTGCGCGACCTGTCCTGGGGCCTGTTGACCGACCAGACGGCCCGGTCGCGGGGGCTGTTCCGGCCGGAGGCGGTCACCGCGCTGCTGGAGCGCCACGACCGGGGCGACGACGAGAGTCACCGGATCTGGGCACTGGTCCAGTTCGAGCTCTGGCACCGGAACTGGCTGGACCGGGCGGGTGCCCCGTCGGCGGCGGTGTCGCCGTACCGCGATCTGCTCGCCCGGCAGTCGTGACCGGCCGGACCGAGCCATCGCCGACAGCTTCGGCGGCGCCGCGAAGGCCGCCATCCGGCCGGAGGTCGACAGTGGGCCAGGCGACGTGGAACGCCGTCGCCCGCGTACTGGTGCTCGGGCTCAACGCGGTGAGCGGAGTCCTGGTGGCCCGTGCGCTGCTGCCGGAGGGACGCGGCGTGACGGCGCTGGTGATCGCGACCGCGACCACCACGATCGCGCTCGGCTACCTCTCCGTGGAACAGTCGCACGTCCGGCTCTGGGCCGGCCGGCGGGACGAGATACTCGCCAACAGCGTCCTGCTCGGACCCGCCGTCGGCATCCTGGCCGCGCTCGGCAGCGCCCTGCTGCTCTGGGCGGGGACATGGTTCGGCATCACCGTCGCGAGTCCGGAACTGCTGGCCATGGCGCTGGCCTCGGTGCCGGCGGGAATCACCGCGCTCTACCTCAACGGCGCCCTGACCCTGGACGCGCAGATCGCCCTGGTCACCCGCTCCATGCTGTACGTCGCCGTCCTCCAGTTCGGCGCGACGGCGCTGCTGGCGACGGCGGGCTGGCTCACGCCCGGCTGGGTGGTGGCGATCTGGAGTGCCTCCTCGGCGTCGGCGCTCCTGGTGCTGCTCGCCCGGGAACGCCCGCGACTGAGGTTCTGGAACCCGGGCCTGGCCCGGCGGGCGATCTCGCTGGGCCTACGCTTCCATCCCGGCTCCGCCGCGCTGAACCTGACCCTGCGCCTCGACGTCTTCATCCTCGGCGCGCTCACCTCGTCGGCTGCCGTCGGACTATACGCCCTGGCGGTGACGGTCGGAGGATTCGCCCGCATCCCGGCCGAGGCGGTCCGCGGGGTGTTCCTGTCCCGCCAGGCCGAGGGCGAACTCGTCGACGCCGTCGAGGCGACCACCCGGGCCACCCGGATCTCGACCCTGCTGGCCGGGATCTCCGTCGGCGGGCTCTGCGCGACCGCCCCGGTCCTGATCCCGCTCGCGTACGGCGTCGCCTTCGCCGGCAGCGTCCGAGCGATGTACGCGCTCGGACCGGGGCTCTTTCTCATGCACGCCGGCCGGCAGATCGGCGCCTATCTGATCCGGTGTGACCGGCCCCTCGTCGTCTCGGCGTTTCCCACGGCGGCGCTCGGGGTGAACATCGTGCTCAACCTGATGCTGATTCCGCGCTGGGGCATCGTCGGCTGTGCCCTGGCCGCCTCGGTCAGCTACGCCGTGCTGACCCTGGCACAGGTGGTCCGGTTCTGCCGGATGACCGGTGTGCGGTGGCAGCGCCTGTTGCCGGCGGCGGCCGAGATCGCCATGCTCCGGCAGTTGCTGTCCGGCCTGACCGGGCCGGGCCGGATGCCGCGGACCGGCGGCCTGGGCCGGGCGGCCCGGCGGCGGGCGCGGGGGTCAGCCGTCAGCACGCCGCCGGAACACGAACTCGTTGCAGCCCAGGTCTCCGCCACAGGTGCTGAGTTCGACCAACTCGAAGCCCCGGTCCCGGAAGAACCGGAAGATCTGCTCCGGCCGGGCCACCTCGAACGGGTACCCGCCAACCCAGTCGACCAGGTCGTGTCGTCGGGACATGCCCCGGCGGATCGGTCGGGGCGGGAACTGCCGGGGCACGACCAGCTGGAGGAGCTTCCGGAGCGGAACTCGCCGGTATAGATACCCGGTGCTGAGGCCGAGGAGCAACAGCCGGCCGAGTCGGCCGGACGAGTTGTAGCGGCGCTTGACCCAGCGCCAGACCCGGCTCGCGGGACCCTGGTCGTTGTAGATCGACACGAAGAGCCGGCCGCCCGGCCGGGTCAGGTCGACGGCCGCCGCCAGCGCCTGCCACATGTTCCCGGTGTGGTGCAGCACGCCCCAGGAGTAGACGACGTCGAACTGGCCCAGGCTGGCGGTGTACGTCCGGTCGAGGATGGAACCCTGCTCGACGACCCAGTCGGCACCGGCCGCGTACCGCTGCCGGAGCGCCGTGGTGGCCGCGACCGAGTCGGGGTCGAAGTCGAAGGAGTGCACGGTGGCGCCGAGCCGCTGTGCTGCCAGGGAGAACAGCCCGCTGCCGCAGCCGATGTCGAGGAACGACCTGCCGGCGAGGTCCGGGACGTCGAGCGCCCGGGTCAGCGAGGCGGTCGCCGCGGCGATCCTGTCGTCGTCCATCACCTGGACGAACGACTTCCAGTTGGCGCCGAAGCCGAACCGCTGTCCGGCGGCGACTTCGCTCCTGCTATCGAGCATGAATTTCCTCCGTGTTCGGATGCGGGCGCGGGACCGGGCCGTCGGCGGCCGTACGACGTCGGTGGGCGAGCAGGCAGCCGAGGCAGATCCAGAAGCCGACGATGGCGACCGGACAGACGAGGACGTTGGCGAACGCCAGGGTCACCGCTCCGGCCGCCACGGCGGCGCGCAGTGGGGTGAGCAGCGCGTCGCCGCGAACGACGAGTCCCGCGACCACCAGGGTGAGCAGGAGCAGCGCCGCCGGAATTCCGGCCTCCGCCGCCAGGCCGAGATAGTCGTTGTGGGTCTTGAGGAATCGGCCCACCTCGGGGTAGTTCAGGGCGTAGTAGGGAAACATGCGGTAGCCGATGCCGTTGAACGGATGTTCGGCAATGGCGTTGATCGTCGCGCTCAGCACGCCGGCCCGCCCGGAGTCGTCGGTGAGCTGCGACATCGGGCGTTCGTCGAAGACCACCGTCCAGACAGGTTTGCGGAACACGTAGACGACGGCGACCAGGAGTCCGCTGAGCACCGTCCCGATCACCTGCTGGCGTACCGGACGGTTCGAGATCAGGGCGACCAGCACGCCGGCCGCCGCGGCCAGGATTCCCGCCCTGGACTGGGTCTGCTGCACCGCCACGAGGGCGACCACCGCCGGAGCGAGATAGGCCAGCCGGCGGGGCTGGCGCGCGAGAGCGACGCTCGCACCCACCGACGGGGCCGCCACCGCGGCCAGATAGTTGGAATTGATACCGAGAGCCTCCAGCCGGCCACCGTTGTAGTGCCCCCTGAGCAGTGCGTAGCCGCCGACGATGCCGCCGGCCAGGGCCACCAGCCGGGCGACGTCGGCCGGGTTCGGCGGCCAGACGGTGGCCGCGACCAGCAGGAACAGGCCGCCGACGATCACGATCAGGTGGCTGAGCCCGGAGAACCTGCCGGGCAGGTCCGGTGCCCAGGAACTGTCCCGGGTCGTCGTGCTGAGCAGGAGGAGTCCGGTGAGCGCGGCGGCGCAGAACGCGGGCCAACCCGGCCGGAGCGGGCGGACCCGTTTGATCGGTGACCGCAGGGTCGGCACCAGCAGCAGGCCGACGGCGAGGCTGACCAGCAGAACCCCTCGCAGGTCGTCGGCCACGGACGCGAGGTGGGCCACGCTCAGCGGCAGCACGGAGAGGACGAGCAGGTCGGGGCGGCCCAGCACGATCGGGACGGCTGCGGCGACCAGCACCGCCAGGGTCGAGGCGACCGGATGCGCGACCGCCAGAGCCCCGGCCAGGCACCCGGCCGCCAGCGACACCACCGGCCAGATCGGACCCTGGCGGGCGCGGGTCGGCATGCTGGCCCGACCGACCGGAACGGGCGGTGTCGGTAATGTCTGCGACCTCAGGTAAGCCGTCACTCAAGACCCTCCGGCCGTGACCCGCAAAACGTCAGTGGGATATCGGGACAAACAACGATCCTAGCCGTCACATGGCGCGCCGGATGCTCATATCGCGTATGCGGCCGACCGCATTCAGGAAAGCGGGTTCGGTCCTGTTCGGCCAGCGGAGAAATTGAAAGAGATTTCCTCGTCCGCGCTTTTCCCCGTGCTGCCGGCCCGGCCGACGCCGGATCCATCTCCACCGTCGCCGTGCTCCTCGCCCCTGGCGACCAGTTCGAGGACGTCGGCCACCCGGACGGCGGCCTTCCGGTTGTCGAAGAGCCGCAGGGCACGCTCGCGGGCACGGTCACCTCGCGCTCGCAGCCGGCCGGCCTCGAACTCGCGGTACGCGGCCTCCAGCGCCGAGGCCAGGGCCGGCACATCGCCCCGGGGAACCACCCAGCCGGACTCCTCGTCGACCGTCTCGGGAAGCCCGCCCGCGTCGCTGACGATGCTCGGCAGGTTCATCGCGCTCGCCTCGCAGGCGGCCCCGTGGCCCTCCGAAAGGGACGGACTGACGCTCAGGTCGGCGGCCTCGTAGCACGGGCGGACGTCCGGCATCGACTCGACCCAGCTGACACTCGGGTCCGCGTTTAGGCCGAACCGGCGGACGAGTTCGCGCCGATGGGCCTCACCGGCGGCGGTCCACCCGCCCCCGACCAGCAGCAGACGCGACCGGGGATGCCGGGCGTGGAAGGTACGCCAGGCGGCCAGGAGGACGTCGTGACCCTTGATGGCCCGCCCGTTGTGCGCGAGCCGCTTCGGCGGATAGACGTACGCCACCATCACCGCGAGGAACGCGTCCTGGTCGATGCCGAGCTCGGCGCGCGTCTTCGCCCGTACCTCCTCGCGGGTTGCCGTCGCGACCGTGCCGGGGAAGTCGCGCTGACTGCCGGCCCAGGACGGCGCGAACCGTCCCGCATCCACCCCGTAGGTCGCCACCGGGCGGCGGCGGGCCGGGCAGCCGAGTTCCCCGTAACGCCGTGAGGTGTGCGCGGTGCCGCAGATGGTGGCGTGGTCCAGCCGCCACAGCAGCCGCTCGACCGGCCGGATCAGCGCGGACTCCAGGAAGAGCGGGCCGGCGACCATGTGTACCCGGCGTACCGGTAGTCCCAGGGTGCTCAGCCGGGCGGCGAGGGCCGACGCGTAGAGGTGGTAGTGCAGTACGTCCGGCCGGAGCCGGCGGACGAGGCGACGCAGCCGCCAGAGGCCGCGCAGCGTGGCCGGGCGAGGCCGGAATCCGAAGTCGAACGGGGAGTCGAGCACCGGGAAGCCGTTGCGGGTCAGCTCGGTGGTCAACCGGCCGGGACCGGGAGGCAGTACCACGAGGACCTCGTGACCCCGTCGGCGGAGTTCCGTCACCTGCGGAAGGATCCACAACCCCCCGCTGTTCGTCTTCAACAGCACCACGACGCGCAGCCGCCGCCGGCCTGCACCGCCGTCGTCCGGCCCAGGCTCCAGGTGCTCGGTCCGGCCCTGTTCGGTCCGGCCCTGTTCGGTCCGGCCCTGTTCGGTCCGGCCCTGTTCGGTCCGGCCCTGCGTGGCCGGTCGGTCGCCGCCGGGTTCGCCGCGGTAGGTGTTCACCTGGCCGGTACCCCCTTGACGACCACGCCCGCCGGGATGTCCCGGACGACGCAGGCGCCGGCGCCGACCACGCTGCCCGCGCCGACCCGCAGCCCCTGGAGCACGGCGGCTGTGGTGCCGATCAGCACGCCCGGCTCCAGTACGCAGTTGCCCGAGACCGCGGCCAGCGGGTTCACCGAGACGTAGTCCGCCAGCACGCTGTCGTGACCCACTGTGCAGTTCTGGTTCAGGTGGACGTGCCGCCCGAGCCGGACGTTCGTCGTGACGCGGGCGCCGGCGAACACCACCACGCCGTCCCCGACGGTGTTCGCGTCACCGAGCGTCGCGGCCGGATGCAGCAGGACCGCGCCGGGCAGCCGGTACGCGTCGACGCGCTCGCCCAGGTCGCGACGGACCCGCGGATCGCCGACGCCGAGGACGACGTGGGTGCCTGCCGGGGCGTCGCGCAACCAGCTCACCGGCCCGAGGTACGGCACGTCGAGCCGCTGCACCTGCTTGAGGTTCGACTCCGCCGGGCGGTCGTCCAGGAAGCCGCGCAGCCGCCAGTGCCGCCGCACCGGGGTCACCTCGTTGACCGCCCGGACGATCCCGGCGATCTCCCGGCCGTGCCCGCCGCAGCCGACGATCACGACATCGGCGCTCACCGCCGCACCTCCGGCCGCGGGCCTGTCCCGCCGGCACCGACGAGCGTCCGGCGCGTGCCGAGGAACTCGGGCATGGTGGCGTCGCCCTCGGCCGTGATGCCGTGCCGGCGCAGTACCCGGGCGACCGTCTTCAGCAGGATGCGCAGGTCGAGACCGAGACAGCGCCGGTCGACGTACCAGACGTCATGGCTGAACCTCTCCTCCCAGCCGAGGGCGTTGCGGCCGTTCACCTGCGCCAGGCCGGTGATGCCGGGTCGGACCTCGTGCCGGCGGGCCTGCTGCGGCGTGTACCTGTCGAGATAGGCAAGCAGCAGTGGGCGCGGCCCGACCAGGCTCATGTCCCCGCGCCAGACGTTCCACAGGGTCGGCAACTCGTCCAGGCTGGTGGCCCGGAGCCAGGCCCCCAGCCGGGTCAGCCGTTCGGCGTCGCTGGTCCGGCCCGGCCCGGCGGGATGCATCGTGCGGAACTTGTAGAGGACGAACGGCCTGCCGTGCCGGCCCGGTCTGACCTGGCGGAACAGCACCGGCCGGCCCAGCGCCAGCAGGACGGCACCGGCCACCGCGACGATGACGGGTGCGAGGAGCAGCAGTACGGCGGCGGCGACGGCCGCGTCCAGTACCCGCTTCGACCGGTCGTACCGGCACCGCCCGACGGTCACCCGGGTACTCCCAGGAAGTCCGCTGTCGTGCGGAGCACGTACTCGATCTCCGATTCGGTCAGTCCGGAGCCGCTGGGCAGGGCGAGACCGGTGTCGAAGAGCCGCTCGGCGACGCCGGTGAGGATGCTGCGCCGGCCGGCGAAGGCGGGTTGCAGGTGCATCGGTTTCCACACCGGCCGGGTCTCGATCTGTGCGGCGGCGAGATGGGTGGCGAGTTCCGCCGCCTGCCAGCCGGCCCGGGCCGGATCGACGACGATGCAGGTCAGCCAGTTGTTGGCCCCGGGGTCCTGCTCCCCGAGCAGCCGTACTCCCGGCACCGCGCCGAACAGTGTCGCGTACCGTCGCCGCAGCTCGCGGCGCCGGTCGACCATGAGATCGAGCCGGCGCAGCTGTGCTCGGCCGAGAGCGGCCAGCAGGTTGCTGAGCCGGTAGTTGTACCCCGTCTCGGTGTGCTCGTAGTGGGGTAGCGGCTGCCGGGCCTGGGTGGAGAGATAGCGGCACCGCTCGACCAGGGCCAGATCGTCCGAGACGAGCATCCCGCCACCGGAGGTGGTGATGATCTTGTTGCCGTTGAACGAGAGGACCCCGGCGTGCCCGAACGAGCCGGCCGGCTGGCCGCCCCGGGTGGCGCCGAGCGCCTCTGCCGCGTCCTCCAGCACCGGCACTCCGGCGGCTTCGCAGACCGGCAGCAGCCGGGCATAGTCGGCACAACTGCCGAAGAGGTCCACCGGAACCACCGCCGACACCCGCCGCCCAACCGCCTCGAACTCCTTGAGCAGGGCGGCGAGCAGGTCGACGTCGATGTTGCCGTCGGCAGGGTCGCAGTCCACGAAGACGGGTTCGGCGCCGGTGTAGCGGACCGCGTTGGCGGTGGCGACGAAGGTCAGGGTGGGCACGACGACGACGGTTCCGGGACCGGCACCGAGAGCCAGCAGGCCCAGGTGGAGCGCGGCGGTGCCGGAACTCAGCGCGACCGCACCGGCCACACCGACCCGGTCGGCGACCTCCCGCTCGAAGCCGTCGATCTCCGGGCCGACGGGCGCGACCCAGCCCGACCGCAGCGCGCGCAGCAGATACGACTCCTCCAACGGCCCGATGTCGGGCGCGGAGAGATAGATCCTGGTGTTCACCGGCCCTGACCGGACACCGCGCGTCGCTGCTGGCCACCGGAATCGTCGGCGCTCACGATAGGTCCTCCGTTCACGGAAGTACGACGGGAAGAGGTCGCCGGACCCTGTCGGCGATGTCGTGCAGGTCTTCCGTCAAGGTGAACGTCGGGTGCCGCCGGTCGGTGACGAACAGAAAGAGAATTCGGCTCCGCCCCCGGTGGCGGAACCGCGTTCAGGAGCGCGGGGCCGCGTTCAGGAGCGTGGGATCGGCAGCGTGATGGTGAAGGTGGTGCCGGCCCCGAGTTCGCTGGTGACCCGGATGGCCCCGCCGTGGTCGGTGACGATCTGCCGGACGATGGCCAGACCCAGGCCACTGCCGCCGGTCTTCCGGCCGCGCGCCGAGTCGGCCCGCCAGAACCGGTCGAAGACGTACGGCAGCGCCTCCGGCGCGATCCCGGAACCGCTGTCGGCGACCCGGACCAGCGCCGACTCGCCCTCCCGGTGCAGGGTGAGCGAGACCTGCCCACCCCTGGCGGTGGCCCGCAACGCGTTCGTGAGCAGGTTTCCGACCACCTGCCGCAGCCGGTCGGGGTCGGCGTGCACGGTCACCGGTTCGGCGGCGAGGGTCAGGGTCACCCCGGCCGCGTCGGCGCCGGCCCGGTGCGCGGTACGGCAGGTCTCCAGCAGTTCGGCCAGGTCGACGGTGGCCCGGTGGTACGCCAGGCTGCCCGCCTCGGCCAGGGCGAGATCCTGGAGGTCGTCGACGATCCGCTGCTGCAACACCGCCTCCTCGTGCAGCGAGGCGAACAGTTCCGGGTCGGGGTCGATCACCCCGTCGGAGAGTGCCTCCAGATAGCCGCGCAGGTTGGCCAGTGGCGTACGCAGCTCGTGCGCCACGTCGGCGACCAGCCGGCGCTGGCGTTCCTCGCCGCGCTGCAACGAGTCCGCCATCCGGTTGAACGACCGGGCCAGGGTGGCGATCTCGTCGTTGCCCCGCACCGGCACCCGGCTGGTCAGGTCGCCCCGGCCGAGTCGCTGGGAGGCGGCGGTCAGGATCCCGATCGGCCGGAGCACGCGGTGGCTGAGCAGGGCGGTCGCGATGATCGCCACCGCTGCCACCCCGCAGGCGGCCGCCAGCAGCGGGCCGACCACCAGTCCCCGGTCGCCTGCGGCACCCACCCCGAGGATGACCCGGGCCGGCTCCGGTGCGACCTCCGCGATCCGGGCGTTGAACGCCTCCGCCAGGCAGTAGCTCCTCGGGTCGCCCGGCTCGGTGTCGGCGCACGCGGCGGAGAGCTCGGTCAGGTCGGCACTGTTCGCCTGCTCGGACTGGGCCGCCAGTTCGGAGCAGTTCCGGGCCAGCCTGGGGTTGCTGGCGGCGATCACGCTCGTGTCGTACTGGGGTATGCCGTACCGGTCCGGCAACTGGGTGGGTTCGACGCCGTTGCGGGTCAGGCAGGCGGCGAACCGGACACCGGTGCGGTACCGGTACAGCTCCTTGGCGGCGGTCTGTGCCGGATCGGCGTCCAGCCCGGCCAGGTCGAGCGTGGGGCGGGGATTGACGTAGCCGACCACGGTGCCGAGTTCGCGTACCGCCCGGTCCGGGCGTGCCTCGTGGTCGGTGTCGACAAGCACCCAGCCGGAGTCGGCGACCAGGTGGATGCGCTGCCCGGTCTGCGCGCCGAGCCGCACCACCAGGTCGCGGACCCGCTCCCAGGTGCCGTGCCGGCGGCCGTAGTCGGTGAGCGCGGCGGCGACCTGGTCCAGCGAGGCGGCGGCGGCGCCGGACTCGTCGATCTGCCGGGACGCCTGCCGGAGTACCAGCCAGAGCGTCGCGGCGGTCGCGCTGACCGCGACAAGCATCACCAGGCCGAGTACCCGTAACCGGAAGCTCACGCCGCCCCGTCCGCCCCCGCGGCGGCGTCGGCCCGCCCCCGTTCCCCGGCGGCGGTTTCCTGGCGGCCCCGCTCCCCGCCGGGCTGCTCAACCAGCCGGTAGCCCCGGCCGAAGACGGTCTGCACGTAGCGCGGCTCGGCCGGATCGTCCTCGATCTTGCGGCGCAGGTTCATCACGTGCGCGTCGACGGTCCGCTCCAGGACGTAGTGGTCGAAGCCGAAGGCCCGGTCGATGATCTGGGCCCGGGTGAACGCCCGACCCGGCTCGCCGGCGAGCACCTCCAGGATGCCGAACTCCTTGGCGGTGAGCGTGATCAGCCGACCGTTGATCCGCACCTCGAACCGGCCCGGGTCGACCTCCAGGTCGCCGACCCGGAGCACCGCCTGGTTGCCGGCACTCAGCACCCCCGAGCGGCGCAGCAGGGCACGGACCCGGGCGGCCAGCTCCCGTGGGCTGTACGGCTTGGTCAGGTAGTCGTCGGCGCCGATGTCCAGCCCGAGCAGGACGTCGTCCTCGGTGGTCCGGGCGGTCAGCAGCAGGATCGGTAGGTTGGACTCGGCCCGCAGGATCCGGCAGACGTCGAGCCCGTCCAGCACCGGCATCATCACGTCCAGCACCACCAGGTCGGGGCGGCGGGCGCGGACCTGCTCCAGGGCGGCCCGCCCGTCACCGACGACGAGCACGCTGTGGCCCTCCCGTTCGAGATAGACCCGGACCAGGTTGGCCTGCTTCGGGTCGTCCTCGGCGACCAGTATCCGCGCGCTCATGGGGCTCCATTCTGCCTGCTTCCGGCGGGATCGATTAGAGCGCCGCAACGGTGAAGAAGTGATGAAGCCCCTGTCCGGAAACGGTCAACCGGCGGCCCACATCCACAGGTCACAAGTTCTCGACCGCTTCGGCACATCTCGCCGCCGACCGCCGCGACAGGTCGAAACAGGCTTCGAGGCGCCACCGGGCGGCCGGGTCGGGGTGGATGCGGAGCGGGCAGGGGTGCAGGATGACGGGCGTGCTGCAGCTGAGGATCATCGTGCCCGTCGACCGGTCCGCGGCGGTGCAGGAACTGCTCGCCGTCGATCCCGCCGTGGCACACGTCATCGTGCTGCCCGGCGCCGCCCGGACGCCGGCCGGTGACGTGGTGCTCTGCGACGTCGTCCGGGAGGGCGCCGACGAGGTACTGGAGGCGTTGCGCAACCTCGGCGTGCACCACTCCGGCGGGGTGGTCGGGGACGGCGTCGACGTCACCCTCTCGGCCGCCGCCGACCGGGCCGCCCGGGCGGCTCCCGGGCTCGGCACCGACGCGGTGGTCTGGGACGAGATCGCCCAGAAGACGGGCGAGGAGACCCGGCTGTCGGTGACGTACCTGCTGCTGATCACCCTGGCCACCGTGATCGCCGGCATCGCTGTCCTGCTCGACCAGCCGATCCTGATCATCGGTGCGATGGTGGTGGGCCCGGAGTTCGGGCCGCTCGCGGCGCTCTGCGTGGCGCTGCTGCGCTGGCGCCGGTCGGTCATCCGGCGCTCGCTGCTGGCGCTGGGTGTCGGATTCCTCACGGCGGTGGCGGTGACCGTGCTCAGCACCTGGACGCTCACCGCCGTCGACCTGCTCGACCGGTCGATGCTGCTCGACGAGCGGCCGATGACCGACTTCATCTGGCGGCCCGACGCGCTCTCCTGGGTGGTCGGTTTCCTGGCCGGGGTGGCCGGGATGCTCTCGGTCACCTCGAACCGGTCCGGCTCGCTGGTCGGGGTGCTGATCTCGGTCACCACCGTCCCGGCCGCCGCGAACGTCGCGGTCGCGCTCGGCTACGGCGTCTTCGACGAGGCGCTCGGCTCACTCGTCCAGCTGCTGATCAATCTGTCCGCGATCGTCGCGGCCGGCGTGCTGACGCTGCTGGTCCAGCGCATCTGGTGGGGGCGGGTCAGCGCGTTCCGGGCACCGGCCTGGATCCGGCGGGGCAGGGCCGCGCCGGCTCCCCGGAACGACGCCGACCCGGCCGGCCGACCCCACTCCGTCCCGGACCGCACCGGCGGCGGCTGGACGTAGCCGGCGGCTGGATCCGGGCGGCGGCTGGCCCCGGGCGGCAGCTGGACCCAGGCGAACCGCCCCGACCGACCGCTGGCCGGCCCGGGGCGGTTCCGCCGGAGAGCTACCGCCGGTTGCCGTCCAGCCCCTTGTCCAGCCCGGCCCGGCGCAGGGCGTCGGCCAGCGCACCGCCGCCGAACCCGCCACCCTGGCCGCCGCCCGACCGTCCGCCACCCGACTGGCCGCCGGACCGGTTTCCGCCGCCGGAGCGGCCGCCGCCGGCACCGCCGCGCCCCTGGCGCGGCTGGCCCGGCCGGTCGGCGCCCCGGTCCCGCGCCGGTCGCGGCTCGGCCTCGTCCTCCAGCCGCAGGGTGAGCGAGATCCGTTTCCGGGGTACGTCCACGTCCAGCACCTTCACCCGGACCACGTCGCCGGACTTGACCACGTCGCGCGGGTCCTTGACGAAGGTCCGGGACATCGCCGAGACGTGTACCAGCCCGTCCTGGTGCACCCCGACGTCCACGAACGCGCCGAACGCGGCGACGTTCGTGACCACGCCCTCCAGCAGCATCCCCGGCTTGAGGTCGCCGATCTTCTCCACCCCGTCGGCGAAGGTGGCGGTCCGGAACGCCGGTCGGGGGTCCCGGCCCGGCTTCTCCAGCTCCCGGAGGATGTCGGTGACGGTCGGCAGCCCGAAGGTGTCGTCGACGAACTCGTCCGGCCTGAGCTTGCGCAGCACCGCCGTCCGGCCGATCAGCGCGGAGAGGTCGCCGCCGGTGCTGGCCAGGATCCGCCGGACCACCGGGTACGCCTCGGGGTGCACGCTGGAGGCGTCCAGCGGGTCGTCGCCGCCGGGGATGCGCAGGAAGCCGGCGCACTGCTCGAACGCCTTCGGGCCGAGCCGGGCCACCTGCCTGAGCGCCTGTCGGGTCCGGAACGGGCCGTTGGCGTCCCGGTGCAGCACGATGTTCTCGGCCAGCCCGGCGCCGATCCCGGAGACCCGGGTCAGCAGCGGCGCGGAGGCGGTGTTGACGTCCACCCCGACGCCGTTCACGCAGTCTTCCACCACCGCGTCCAGCGAGCGGGAGAGCTTCACCTCGGAGAGGTCGTGCTGGTACTGCCCGACGCCGATCGAGCGCGGATCGATCTTGACCAGCTCGGCCAGCGGGTCCTGGAGCCGGCGGGCGATCGAGACCGCGCCGCGCAGCGAGACGTCCAGGCCGGGCAGCTCCTGCGAGGCGTACTCGGAGGCGGAGTAGACCGAGGCACCGGCCTCGGAGACCACGATCTTGGTCAGGTTCAGGTCGGCGTACCGCTTGATCAGGTCGCCGGCCAGCTTGTCGGTCTCCCGGGAGGCGGTGCCGTTGCCGATCGCCACCAGCTCGACCCTGTGCGCCCTCGCCAGCCTGGCCAGCGTCTCGATCGAGGCGTCCCACTGCCGGCGCGGCTCGTGCGGATAGATCGTGTCGGTGGCCACCACCTTGCCGGTCGCGTCCACCACCGCCACCTTCACCCCGGTGCGCAGCCCCGGGTCCAGCCCCATCGTCGGGCGGGTACCGGCCGGCGCGGCGAGCAGCAGGTCACGCAGGTTGGTCGCGAAGACGCGTACCGCCTCGTCCTCGGCCGCCTGCCAGAGCCGCATCCGCAGGTCGGCGCCGAGGTGGATGAGGATCCGGGTGCGCCACGCCCAGCGCACCGTGTCGGCGAGCCAGCGGTCCGCCGGCCGTCCCCGGTCGGCGACCCCGAACCGGGCGGCGATCTCCTGCTCGTACCGGCTCGGCCCGACCGGGGCGTCCTCGGGGGCGGGTGCCTCCTCCGGATCCATGGTCAGGTCGAGCACGCCCTCCTTCTCGCCCCGGAACATCGCCAGGATCCGGTGCGAGGGCAGCCTGGTGTACGGCTCGGCGAAGTCGAAGTAGTCGGCGAACTTGGCCCCGGCCTCCTGCTGGCCGTCGCGTACCCGGGCGACCAGCCGGCCCCGCGACCACATCGTCTCGCGCAGCGAACCGATCAGGTCGGCGTCCTCGGCGAACCGCTCCACCAGGATGGCCCGGGCACCGTCTAGCGCGCCGGTCGGGTCGGCCACCCCGGCGTCCGGGTTCACGAAGCCGGCCGCCACCGTGCGGGGGTCCTGCGACGGGTCGGCCAGCAGCGTCTCGGCCAGCGGCTCCAGCCCGGCCTCCCGGGCGATCTGCGCCTTTGTCCGCCGCTTCGGCTTGTACGGCAGGTAGATGTCCTCCAGCCGGGCCTTGGAGTCGGCGGCCATGATCTGCGCTTCGAGCGCGTCGTCCAGCTTGCCCTGGCCCCGGATCGACTCCAGCACCGCCGCCCGGCGCTCCTCCAGCTCCCGCAGGTAGCGCAGCCGCTCCTCCAGGGTGCGCAGCTGGGTGTCGTCGAGCGACTCGGTGACCTCCTTGCGGTAACGGGCGATGAACGGCACCGTCGACCCGCCGTCGAGCAGCTCCACCGCGGCCCGTACCTGCCGCTCGTGTACGCCGAGTTCCTCGGCGATCCGCTGGTGCACAGAGCGCGGCTGCGCAGAGGTTGTCACGTCCTGTTCCGCCTTCTCCACTCGGTTGCGCCAGCGCCCGGCACCGGGCTCGGCGCTGGGCTTCTGGGTGCCGGCAAGCATTGTGCCGCACCCGCCGGACAGCCCGCCGACGACGGCACCGGGCCGACCGCGCTGCCGGGTCGACCGCGATCCGGGCCGAGGGCGGCGTGACACCGACGGAGGCAGGTCAGCGGCGTACGGTGAGCGCGGTGGCGGCGACGGCCGCGTCGACCGCGTTGAGCAGGTCGCCGAGTTCCGTCGGAAGCAGTCTGCGGCTCGCCGCGATCCGCTCGGTCACGATCGCCCGGTTGGCCGGGATCAACGCCCGGACCAGCCCGCCGGCCCGGACCAGCCCGGCCAGCGTGGCGGTGCGGGCGTCCAGCGGCTGCTCGGAGCGCTCCAGGATGGCGTTGAGCCGGACCCGGGGCCGGGCCACCCGGTTCGGGTCCAGCCCGGGGAAGCGCAGCGTGGTGCGCAGGTTCAGCCCACGCGCGGTCATCCGGCGTACCGCACCGGCGCTGACCAGCCGGTCGCCGACGTGGTCCCGGACCCGGGGGGCGAGGAACTCCAGCCAGGAGCGGGCCTGGTGGCCGTCGCCCCGGCGGACCATCTCGGCCAGTACCCGGTCGGTCACCGGCTCCCGCCAGGCCCGGTCGTCGGCGACGTAGACGGCGGACTGGACCAGGGTGATCCGGCTGTCGAAGAGCAGCTCGGCGAGGAGCGCCCCGCAGAGGGCCGCATCCACCAGGGAGGCCGCCGCGAGGAGCTTTCCGCTGTAGTCATCGTGTGCGATGAGGAACAACTCGTCGGCCAGCCGTTCGGCCGGTTGGCCCGGGTAATTGGTCATCGTCATCCTCGCACCGGCCGGCTGGCGTGCCGGGTCGGCCACTACGCAATGTCGATGGAGGACGGTACGGCATGCACACTTTCCGTTCAACCCGCCCTGGCCGTACGTGTTCGGTACTTGTGGTCGATCGATGGCTTGTCGCGCGGCGTGATCGCCCATAACCTCTCCGATGTCGACCCTGCGTCCTTTCTCGTCAGCCGCCCCCGAGGGAGACCGACACACATGTCATCGGGTTCCTCCCCGGAGACCGGCCTGCGCCAGGGACGCCTGGGCGCCATCCACCTCGTCTTCTTCACCGTCGCCGCGTCGGCGCCGCTGACCGTGCTCGGCGGCGGCATCACCACGATGTACGCCGTCAGCGGCAACGTGGGCGCCGCGCTCTCCTTCCTGCTGCTCGCCGCCGTGCTGGGGGTCTTCGCGGTCGGCTACGCCGCGATGAGCCGGTTCGTGAGCAACGCCGGTGCCTTCTACTCCTGCATCGCGAACGGGCTGGGCCGGGTGGCCGGGGTCGGCGGCTCCTTCCTCGCCCTGGCCTCCTACAACGCCATCCAGATCGGGCTGTACGGCCTCTTCGGTGCCGTCCTGGACGCCTTCGTGACGGCGAAGTTCGGCGTCGACCGGCCGTGGTGGGTCTGGGCCCTGGCCGGCCTGGCGGTGGTCGGGCTGCTCGGGGTGCTCCAGGTCGACCTGAACGCGACGGTGCTGGCCGTACTGCTCGGGCTGGAATGCCTCGCGGTCGTCGTGTTCGACGTGGTGGCGTTCGGGCACCCGGCCGGCGGCAGCGTCACCCTCGCCGGGCTCGATCCGGGCAACCTCTTCGCGGCGGGGCTCGGTGCGGTGTTCGCGCTGGGCATCGCGAGCTTCACCGGGTTCGAGTCCGGGGCGCTATACAGCGAGGAGGTCCGGGATCCCCGCCGGACGGTGGCCCGGGCCACCTACGTCGCGGTGGCCTTCACCGGTGCCTTCTACGCGCTCTCCGCCTGGGCGCTGACCGTGCTGACCGGTCCGGAGAACGCGCAGGCCGCCACGGCCGGGGCCGGCCCGGGGGTGGTCTTCGGCAATCTGGCCGCGCATGCCGGCGGCACGGTGGCGGACGCGGCGAACCTGGTCTTCATCACCTCGGTGCTGGCCGCCCTGCTGTCGTTCCACAACGCCGTGGCCCGGTATCTCTTCGCCCTGGGCCGGGAGCGGGTGCTGCCGGCCTTCCTCAGCCAGACCGGCGCGCGGACCGGGGCGCCGGTGGGCGGCTCGCTGACCCAGACGGTGCTGGCCCTCGGCGTGGTACTGGCCTTCGTGCTGACCGGCCGGGACCCGGTGCTCGACCTCTTCACCTGGCTCAGCGGTCTCTCGGCGGTCGGGGTGGTGCTGCTGATGACCCTCACCTCCGCCTCGGTGCTGGGCTTCTTCCACCGCCGCCGCGAGGTCGGGGTGAACGCCTGGCAGCGGCTGGTCGCGCCGGCCCTGGCCACCGTGCTGCTGCTCGCCGTCCTGGTGGTGCTGCTGGTGAACTTCGGCGCGCTGCTCGCGCCCGGTGACCCGGGCTACCTGGCGTGGCTGCTGCCCGGGGTCGCCCTGGTCGCCGCGCTGCTCGGGCTCGGCTGGGGCCTGCTGCTCCGGGCGAGGCGTCCGGCCGTCTACCAGGCCGTCGGCCGGGGAGCGGTCGATCCGCCGCCCGCCGAGGCCCCGGAGCCCGCCCCGACCCGCTCACCCGCTGACCTGCCGTGACCCGCTGACCTGCCGTGACCCGCGCTGTCCTGCCGTGACCCGCTGAACTCAGCCGCCGTTGGACGGCTGGTGTTTCCTCGGCCGGCGGGACGGTAGGGAGAGGTTGGCCAGCCCGTCGACCGCGTCGAGGAAGGCGGGACCCATCGCCGCCCGGGCCTGCACCGCCGGATGGGTCGAGCCGAAGTTGTCCGGGTCGGCCTGCCCGTCGGCGAAGAGCACGTACGTCAGCACCGGCGTGCCGGCCGGGTCGAAGATCAGTCCCGCCTCGTGCCGGGCGTTGCCGAACCAGCCCGCCTTGGTGGCGATCCGGCTCCGCTGCGCCGACGACATGTTCCGGCGGATGCCGTCGGTGAAGGCGATCGGCGCGCGTAGCTGGTGCAGCAGGAAGTTGGTGGAGGCGGTGGAGAGCAGGGTGCCCCGGACCAGTGCCTGGAGCAGGTCGTGGGTCTCCCGGGCGGTGCTGGTGCCGAGGAAGAACCGGTTCGGGTTGGCGACCGGCTCGACCTGGGTCTTCGGGAAGCCTTTGGCGACGAGGATCTGGTTGAGTTCGGCGGCCGGGCAGACCAGCCCGCAGAGCCGTACGGCGGTGTCGTCGGAGACGGTGAGCAGCGCCGCGAGGACGTGGCCGAGGGTCACCGAGCTGGGGTAGGCGCCGTCCAGGCTGAAGATTCCGTCGCCGTTCGGCACCACGATCCCCGAGGTGACCTCGACCCGCTGGTCCAGGGTGAGCAGTCCCCGGTCCACCTTGTCCAGCACCGCCGTGGCAACCGCGATCTTGTTCACGCTGTACGCCTCGACGACCGTGTCCTGGTTCTCCCGTACCGCCGGCAGCGGCGTCGGGCCGGTCCCGCTGGCGACGCTCAGGTACGCGTACCAGTTGCCGCCGGCCTTCGCCTTCTCCCGGCGGTAGGTCGCGGCGACCTGGTCCGCACGGGCCCGGTCGGGGGTTTCGAACCCCTGGCCGCTGTTCGGCGCGGCCATCGCCGAGGTGGCGGTGCCGAGCACGACGCCGGCGGTGGCGGCGCTGCCGACGCCCAGTGCGGTCCTGCGGTTCACCCTGCTCACCAGTGCTCTCCCATCGCCGGGATCGGGTCGGCGTCCCGACCGGTAACGATAGGCGACGCTGGCAGGGACCGCCGGCCCGTCAGGTGCCGGGTGCGCCGTCCCGCTCCCGGGTGGCCTTCAGGTAGTCCCGGTTGAGCCGGCCGATGCTGGTCAGCGGGATCCCCTTCGGACAGACGGCGGTGCACTCGCCGATGTTCGTGCAGCCGCCGAAGCCGGCCTCGTCGTGCGCGTCGACCATCCCGACGACCCGGGTGAGGCGTTCCGGCTGGCCCTGCGGCAGCAGGCTCAGGTGGCTGACCTTGGCGGCGGTGAAGAGCATCGCCGAACCGTTCGGGCAGGCCGCGACGCAGGCGCCGCAGCCGATGCAGGCGGCCGACTCGAAGGCGGCGTCCGCGTCGGACTTCCGGACCAGTTGGGCGTGCGCCTCCGGGGCGGCGCCGGTCGGTGCGGTGACGTACCCGCCGGCCGCGATGATCCGGTCGAACGCGTCCCGGTCCACCACCAGATCCTTGATCACCGGGAACGCCCTGGCCCGCCACGGCTCGATGTCGATGGTCTGGCCGTCGGTGAAGTGTCGCATGTGCAGCTGGCAGGCGGTGGTGGCCCGTTCCGGGCCGTGCGCCACACCGTTGATCACCATGCCGCAGGCGCCGCAGATGCCCTCCCGGCAGTCGTGGTCGAAGGCGACCGGTTCCTCGCCGTCGAGGGTGAGCCGGTCGTTCAGTACGTCGAGCATCTCCAGGAACGACATGTCGGGGGAGACGTCCGGAACCTGGTAGCTGACCATCCGGCCCTTGTCGTCCGGGCCGGACTGCCGCCAGATCCGCAGGGTCAGGTTCACTTGTAACTCCGCTGGGTGGGGTGGACGTACTCGAAGTGCAGTTCTTCCCGGTGCAGCACCGGCGGCCGGTCGGCGCCGGTGAACTCCCAGGCCGCGACGTAGCCGAAGTTGTCGTCGTCGCGCTGCGCCTCGCCGTCGGCGGTCTGGCTCTCGGCCCGGAAGTGCCCGCCGGCCGACTCGGTACGGTGCAGCGCGTCGACGCACATCAGCTCGGCCAGCTCGAAGAAGTCGGCGACCCGACCGGCCTTCTCCAGTGCCTGGTTGAGCCCCTCGCCGTCGCCGGGGACCCGGACCCGCTGCCAGAACTGCTCCCGCAGGCTGCGGATCTCGGCCAGTGCCTTGCGCAGCCCGGCGTCGGTCCGCTCCATGCCACAGTGGTCCCACATGATCTGGCCCAGCTCGCGGTGGAACGAGTCCACGGTCCGGTCGCCCTGGCAGGCGAGCAGCCGGTTCAGCCGGTCGGTGACGTCGTCCCGGGCGGACACCACCTCGGGGTGGTCGTCGGTGAGCGCCTCGAACGGTCCGGCGGCGAGGTAGTCGGCGATGGTGCTGGGCAGCACGAAGTAGCCGTCGGCGAGCCCCTGCATCAGCGCCGAGGCGCCGAGCCGGTTGGCGCCGTGGTCGGAGAAGTTCGCCTCGCCGATCACGAAGAGGCCGGGGATCGTCGACTGGAGGTCGTAGTCGACCCAGAGCCCGCCCATCGTGTAGTGCACCGCCGGATAGATCCGCATCGGCACCTCGTACGGGTCCTCGCCGGTGATCCGCTGGTACATCTCGAAGAGGTTGCCGTACCGGTCGGCGATGGTGGACCGGCCGAGCCGGTCGATCGCGTCGGCGAAGTCGAGATAGACGCCGAGCCCGGTCGCCCCGACGCCCCGGCCGGAGTCGCAGACGTTCTTGGCGGCCCGGGAGGCGATGTCCCGGGGGACCAGGTTGCCGAAGGCCGGGTACATCCGCTCCAGGAAGTAGTCCCGCTCCTCCTCGGGGATCTGCCGGGGCGGGCGGTCGTCGCCGGCCGTCGCCGGTACCCAGACCCGGCCGTCGTTGCGCAGCGACTCGCTCATCAGGGTCAGCTTCGACTGGTGGTCGCCGGAGACCGGGATGCAGGTCGGGTGGATCTGCGTGTAGCAGGGGTTGGCGAAGAGCGCGCCCTTGCGGTGTGCCCGCCAGGTGGCGGTGACGTTGCAGCCCTTGGCGTTCGTGGAGAGGTAGAAGACGTTGCCGTACCCGCCGGAGGCGAGCACCACGGCGTCGGCGAAGTCGGTCGTGATCTCGCCGGTGACCAGGTCCCGGACCACGATGCCCCGGGCCCGGCCGTCGACCACGATCAGCTCCAGCATCTCGTGCCGGCTGTGCATCTCGACCCGGCCCTGCCCGATCTGCCGCTCCAGCGCCTGGTACGCCCCGAGCAGCAACTGCTGGCCCGTCTGGCCCCGGGCGTAGAAGGTGCGCTGCACCTGGGCCCCGCCGAACGAGCGGGTGTCGAGCAGCCCGCCGTACTCCCGGGCGAACGGCACGCCCTGGGCCACCGCCTGGTCGATGATCTCCACCGAGACCTCGGCGAGCCGGCGCACGTTCGACTCCCGGGACCGGAAGTCGCCGCCCTTGACCGTGTCGTAGAAGAGCCGCTGGATCGAGTCGCCGTCGTTGCGGTAGTTCTTGGCGGCGTTGATGCCGCCCTGGGCGGCGATCGAGTGCGCCCGGCGCGGGCTGTCCTGGTAGCAGTACGACCTGACCCGGTAGCCCTGCTCGCCGAGCGTGGCGGCGGCGGAGCCGCCGGCCAGCCCGGTGCCGACCACGATCACTGTCAGTTTGCGCCGGTTGGCCGGGTTGACCAGTTTGGCGGAGAACCGGCGGCGCTGCCAGCGGGTCTCGATCGGCCCGTCCGGAGCCCTGGTGTCGGCGATCGGCTCGCCGACGGTGAACAGGTCCAGCCCGTTGGGCGAGTTTTCTTCGGTGGGGTTCGTCATCAGCGCACCAATCCCGCGAGTACGGCGAAGGGGACGACCAGGTATCCGGCGCAGAGCGCGACGGCGAAACCGAGCGAGAGCGCCCGGGCCCGGGACTCGCCCCGGGGGGTCTGCTGTCCGAGGCTGCGGAACGCGCTGAACATGCCGTGCCGCAGGTGGAAGCCGAGGGTGACGATCGCGACGGTGTAGAGCAGGGTGACGTACCAGCGCTCGGGTGCGAAGTCGGCGGCCACGTTGGCGTACGGCCGCCTCGGGTCACCGACCGGGTTCAGGTCGCCGGTGGTCAGGTCGAGCAGGTGGTAGACGACGAAGAGCGCGATGATCACCCCACCCCAGCGCATCGTCCGGGCCGCGTAGCTGCCCTGCACCCTGGGCCGGTGCGCGTAGCGGACGGGCCGGGCCGCCCGAGCCCGCCGGGCCAGTACGGTGGCCGACCAGATGTGCGCGACGAGCGCGACGCCGAGTACGGCGCGCTGGATCCAGAGGTACCAGGTGTCCGGCAGCACCGGGGCGCCGATGGTGCGCAGCCAGTGCGCGTAGTGGTCGAACGACTCGGGCCCGAAGAAGATCTTCAGGTTGCCGAGCATGTGCGCGATCAGGAAGAGCACCAGCAGGATGCCGGTCACCGCCATCACGGCCTTGAGCCCGATGCTGGACCGGATCGGCGATCGCGTCGATACAGCTGTCACCCCATAGACGCTAGGAGAGCTCTGATTAGTCGTCCAATGCATCGAAGGCGCAGTGACGATAGCTGTAGGCTATGAACGTGCAGCTCCACCAGTTGAGATACTTCGTGGCGGTGGCCGAAACCCGGCATTTCACTCATGCCGCCGACAATGTCGGAATCACCCAGCCGTCCTTGAGTAAGCAGATTCACGCGCTGGAAACCGACCTCGGCGCCCCGCTCTTCGAGCGGGTGCGCGGCAACGTCGGCCTGACGGCCGCCGGCGAGGTGCTGCTGCCGCTTGCCGAGCGGATCCTGGCCGACGTCGACACCGCCCGCCGCGAGGTGCAGGAACTCGTCGGGGTCCGGCGCGGCCGGGTACGCCTCGGCGCCACGCCCAGCCTGGCCACCTCGCTCGCCCCGCCGGTGCTGCGCCGGTTCCGGGACGCCCACCCCGGCGTCGACCTGCGGGTGGAGGAGAGCGGCTCGCAGGACCTCGTCCGGGACCTGCTCCGGGGCGAGTTGGACCTGGCGCTGATCATCCTGCCGGCGACCGGCGCCGACCCGGCGCTGACCGCCGAGCCGATCCTCCGGGACAACCTGGTGGTCGCCTCGCTGAACCCGCTGCCGATGACCGACTCGGCCGGCACCATGCACCTGACCGACCTGCGCCACCAGCCGCTGGTGATGTTCCGGCAGGGCTACGACCTGCGGGACGCCACCCTGCGGGCCTGCCGGGAGGCGGGCTTCGAGCCGTCGCTCGCGGTCGACGGCGGTGAGATGGACGCCGTGCTCAGCTTCGTGGAGGCGGGACTCGGCGTCGCCCTGGTGCCGGGCATCGTGGTCGCCCGCCGCCCGAGGCTGTGGGTCACCCCGCTGGCTCCGCCGGGCGTACACCGGACGATCGCGCTGGCCCGGCGCCGGGAGCCGGAACCGACGCACGCGGCCCGGGCGTTCCGGCGGATCCTGCTCGAATACATCGGTACGGCCGCCGCGAACTCCACGCTGCCGGCGGAGGTCACGCCGTACTGAGCAGCAGCCGTGCGTAGTTCGCCATCGAGCGCTGGTAGCGGGGCAGGTGCGGGGCGAGCTCGCGCTCGGCCTCCAGCAGCCTGACCGCCAGCTCGGCCTGGCCGATGTTCCGCAGCGAACTCGACATCTGGATCACGGCCCGGCGGCGTCGGTAGCCGGCGAGCCCGTGGTCGAGCGCCGAGCGGTAGAGCGGCACGGCCCGGTCGGACCGCCCGGTCGAGTCCCAGGCGCAGGCCCGCTCGAAGTCGGCGACCGGATCGCCGTCCGACATCCCGGCAGCCTCGCAGAGCCGCCCACGGGATCGCTGCCGGGTGGGTCGGTGCGTTGCCGGGCCACAGCGGCGTCGTCGCGCCGCCACTGGCATCGTCGCGTTACCAGGTCCAGCGCCAGAACCGGCGCTCGTAGCGCATCACCATGCTGCCGGCGGCGGTGCTGCCGGTGACCACGACGTGCGGGGCGGTCGAGCCGGGCTCGGGGGTGGACGGCACCTTGGCGCTCGCGGTGCCCGCGCTGGTGTTGAGCCGGTCGATGTTCGCGGTCGCGCCGGGCGGCAGCACGATGGTCGTGGAGCCGGCCTGGGTGGCCAGATCGATCTCGACCACCCGGGAACCGAAGACGGCGTGCCGCAGGTCGAGCTTGACCGAGCCGGCCTTGCTCCGCACCAACAGTTTCCGGGGTACGGCCCACCGGCCGGAACGCTTGAGTTCCCCGGCGTGGCTGTTCAGCTCGACGACCTCGTCCGGGGCGATCGGCCCGGCCACCTCCGGCAGGTCGGCGAGGAACGGCTGCACCTCGACGTCGGTCCGGGCCCGCATCACGCCGTCGACGCGCTCCTCGAACTCGGGAAGCGTCAGCCGGCCTTCCGCGACGGCCGCGCTCAGCCGGGCGATCACGCCCTCCCGTTCGGCGTCGGACAGCCGCACCTCCCGCTTGGGCGGGACCAGGTCACCACTCACCCGGCCAACACTACGGGTTCGCCCGAGAGCTGTAGAACCGCGTCGGCGAGCTGTAGGACCGCGTCGGCCGGACCATGACCAACTCCGGACCCGCGACTGGCCGGCCACCCGGTCGCCGCCTCCTCGCCGGCCGGGTGATACCTCGGCTGCGGACTGTCGAGCTGGGTGCACAAACGGGGCGCGACGATCCGGGCATTGCGCTCTGGCTTCCAGGGCTCCCGGGCGCCAGGCTCCGGGCATCAGGGCTCCGGACGATGTCGGAGACTGCTGGGCGCACCGGCGGGGCAGCTCGACAGTCTCCGGTCCGGACTATCCCCCGGAGCAACGTCGCACCCCGCACCGGCTCAGTCCGGCGCACCTGCCGCCGCCCGGCTCCCTGGCCCGCCGCCAGGTCGCGCGGTCTCCGCGCCGTCCAGCGGGTCGAGCAGGTCGGTCAGGGCCAGCAGCGCCTCGACCGTCATGTTCCGGTGCCACGCCGTCTCGGTCAGCAGCCGCATCGCCGCGTAGAAACGCTCCTGGTGGGTCAGCTCCTCCAGGCTCATCAGCCGCTCAAGGTGTGGGCGATCCTCGACGAGGGGGTGTTGCACCGCAAAGTCGGCGGGGCGGAGGTGATGCGTGATCAACTGCAACACCTCGCCAAACTCGCCAGGCTGCCCAACATCACCGTGCAGGTGCTGCCATACGAAGTGGAGGCGGCTAGTTCATGGTGGGCCTGCCGGTCCCGGCGAGCCCGCGCGGAGCGCGGCGACGACCACCGCGACGGCCGTCCCGACGGTGCACAACGCTACCGCCGCGAAGGCGACCAGGGTCGGCAGATCGACATCGGTCACCGGCACGCCCCGTTTCGCCTGCCAGGTGAGGACCGCGAAGACGCCCGTGTAGCCGAGGACGGCGACGCCGACCAACCGGGCCCGGACCCGCTCGTCGCGGAGCCGACCACGACCGGCGGCGAGCATCCCCAGGATCGCGGAGACGAGCAGCAGCACCTGGATGGCGTGCATGCCGACGAAGTGCGGTACCCGGAGGTCGCCGCCGGTCGTGCTCCAGTTGGTGAGAAACATCCCGGTCCCGTCCGGGTCACCGATGCCGTGGCCACCGGTCATGGCGACCGGGTTGCCGTAGGCGTCGGGCACCGTACGGGGTGTCGCGCCCGACGAACTGCTCAGCCAGAGGGCCACGACCATGCTGGCCACGGCGAGCCCGAGGCCGCCGAGCAGGGCAGTGCTCGTGGCGCGGTCGCCGGTGCGCTGCACCAGCACCAGGACCGTGATGACCAGCGTGATCAGCAGCAGCGGCATGACCCCGATCGAGAAGAGCGTCCGTACGGTCTCCGCGACCGGCTCGGGGTTGTCGTTGAAGTGGCTGTAGGTGCCGTGCGCGGCCGCGTAGACGACGGCACCGACGTCCAGCACACCGGCGACCGCGAAGAAGGTGCCGAGCCACCACCCGAGGCGCCGACCCCGGCCCAGCCTGCCGAGCAGCCAGGCGAGCGTCAGGCCGTACACCCCCATGGCGAAGCCGAACTTCATCGGCTTGACCCAGACCGACTCGCCGGCGAGCTGGCGATCGTCCAGGAACATGGCGACGGCCGAGACCACCGCGACGCCGAACAGCAGCGTCGCGTTGGCCAGCAGTGGGCGGTGCCAGTCACGGAGGGTGCTGGGACCTGGCGCGAGGAGGGTCAACGGGCGCTCCCTGCTAGGAACGGTTGTCGGCGACTGCGCTGCGCCAGCCCCACATCGACCGGTGCCGGCGTCTCGTTCAGCGTCGGCGAGCGCGTGCCGGGTGACCATCCGGTACGCCCCCGGATCTGTTCGCCGGACAACCCCCGGTCCGGGCCGGGGGTCCGCCCCACCTCCGATAGCCACCTTTTTGTGCGTACTTGCCGGCGCCGTGCCGCCGGGCGACGCTGTTTCCGAGGCGGTCGGGTGACCCGCTGACCTGGATCGAAGGGAGGGCGGCGAGATGTCAGGAGGACGGCGATCCGGCGGCCAGCCTGTCCAGGCGACGGTGACCCCAGTCGGAGAGCGGAGCCACCGCCTCGGCGAGGTCGCGACCGAACGGGGTCAACGAGTAGACCGTCTTCAAGGGCAGCACGTCGTGCACCTCCCGGTGCACCAGCCCGTCGCTCTCCATCTCGCGTAGCGCCTGGGTCAGCACCTTCTCGCGCAGTCCCGGCAGCCGTCGGCGCAGCTCGGCAGGGCGGTGCGGGCCGGATTCCAGGAGCCAGAGCAGCGAGGTCTTCCACTTGCCGTCGATCACGGCGATCGCGGCGGTCACCCCGCACACGTTCAGGTCCCGGGCCCGGCCGCGCGTCACGACTGTCCTTCCCACACAGCTCGTCCACAAGTACTGGAGGTCAATTATGCTCCCGCACCACCCCGAGCGTTCCACCGTGACCGTGCTCGGCCTGGGGCCGATGGGACGGTCCCTGGCCGGCGCGTTCCTGGACGCCGGAGTTCCGACCACGGTCTGGAACCGGACGCCCGGCCGGGACACCGCGCTCGTCGAGCGGGGCGCCGTCGGTGCCGGCTCGGCGGAGGAGGCGGTGGCCGCCAGCGACCTGATCGTGGTCTGCGTGGTCGACAACGATGCCGTGGACGCGATCCTGCGCCGCGGCGACGTTCCGGACGCGCTGCGGGGCCGTACGGTGGCGAACCTCAGCGCCGACACGCCACAGCGGGCCAGGGACGTGGCAGCCTGGGCAGCCGGGCACGGCATCGGCTATCTGGACGGCGCGATCATGACACCGACCACCACCATCGGTACGCCGGACGGCGTCTTCCTGCACAGCGGCCCGATCGACCTCTACCAGCGGCACCGGGATGTGCTGGAGCAGCTGGGCGGCACACACACCCACCTCGGCGAGGAGATCGGCCGGGCGGCGGCGTACGACATCGCCCTGCTCGACATCTTCTGGACCGCCATGGCGGGCTGGGCGCACGCCCTGGCGGTGGCCCGGGCCGAGGGGATCAGCGCGGAGGAACTGCTTCCCTTCGCGAAGGGCATCGGGGAGATCCTGCCGCCGATCTTCGGGGCGACCGCAACCGAGGTGGCGGAGGGAAGCTACTCCGGTGCGGACAACCCGATCACCTCGGCCGCCTCGACGATGGCGCACATCGTGCACACCTCGGAGTCGCACGGCATCGACGCGGGCGTGATGCGGGCGGTCGAGGGCCTGACCCGCCGGGTGATCGGGCTCGGCCACGGCACCGACGGCTTCCTCCGGGTCAGCGAACTCCTGAGCCGTCGCTGAGTCGGGACGGGCCGGTCAGCGCATGGAAACGTACGCGAGCGGCAGCGGGCTCGGTTGGCCGGGCCAGGTGCCGGTGAGCGTGGCGCCCGGCAGGTCACCGTGCCCGGAGCCGGGGCGGCGGACCACCGTCAGTTCCACCGTGTCCGTGACGATCGTCGTCAACGCGTCCTCGACCACCCGACGGATCACCTGGACCGGCGGCACGGCGGTGCCGGGAGTGCCGCTGCCGGTCACGGTCATGCTCGGTGCCCGGACCTCGCGTACCCCGTCGGACTCGAAGAACTCCTCCGCCTGGCCGCCACCGGTGAGAATGGCGCTGACCAGCGCGCTGGCGTAGGCCGGGTCGCCGCAGCCGTCGTACACCCAGCGGCGGCCGAGCACGGTGTGCTCGGCGGTGCCGACCAACCAGTCGTCGGCACCGGGCAGCGGCGCGTCGCGGTAGGTGAGCGGAACCTGGTGCACCGGACCGGCACCGGCGCCGACCAGCATCGTCTCGATTCCGACCGCCCCGTCCGGGTCGTCGAAGCGGAAGCCGGCGACGCGGAGGACGTCGGCGGATGACGGACCCCGGTACCAGCGCCGACCGGGCAGCCAGGCCGCCAGGAGTTCGAGTTTCGCGGGATGCAGTCTCGCCCGGTGCAGCAGTGCCATGCACCAGATCGTATGGGTTAGCGGGTCTTCGTCCGAACCCGCCGTCGGTCACCTCGCCGTGATGTCACATCCGGACAGCCCGTCGGGTCCTTGGACGGACCCGACGATCCGAGGGGGTGATGAGGGTGCGACGCGAGTTCGAGTGGAACTGACAGTCACTGATCGGCCGGCCCGTCGGCGCGGTATGCGCCGGCGGGCCCCGGGCACGTTTCGCAGGCGGCAGTATGGGAGGGGAAGGCTGGGCCCGCTCCGGCAGCCGGGCCGACCACAACAGAGCTTTCTCCGTCGAATGGGGAGACGATGTCGACGACCGTTGCCAGTCCCTTCGGCTCCGCCGCCGAGCTGCACCGGGTCCTCGCCGAGCTGCGCCGGGAGAGTCCGGTGGCAGAGGTCACGCTGCCGACCGGGGTCACCGCCTGGGTGGTGACCCGCTACGAGGACGCCCAGCGGGTGCTGAACGACCCGCGAATGGGCAAGACCACCTCGGCCGGCGGCTTCACCTACCGGGGAATGATCCCGGACGACGTGGCCCGGGCGGTCAGCCGGCACATGCTGGCGCTCGACCCGCCCGACCACACCCGGCTGCGGCGGCTGGTCTCCGGCGCGTTCACCGCCCGCCGGGTCGCCGCGTTGCGCCCCCGGATCGAGGAACTGGCCGAGCAGTTGCTCGACGACGTCGGCGACGCCGGGCAGGTGGACCTGATCGACCGGTTCGCCTTCCCGCTGCCGATCCAGGTGATCTGCGAGCTGCTCGGGGTGCCGGCCGAGGACCAGGCCGACTTCCGCGCCTGGACGGATGCCATCGTGAGCGGCCCGATGAACCCGGCCGGGCTGGCGCCCGCGCTGACCGCAATCGTCGGCTACATCCGTACGCTGCTGGCGGCCAAGCGCGAGCAGCCGGCCGACGACCTGCTCTCCGCCCTGATCGCGGTGCACGAGCAGGGCGACCGGCTCACCGACGACGAACTCGTCTCGATGGTCTACCTGTTCCTGATCGCCGGGCACGAGACCACCGTCAACCTGATCGGCAACGGGATGCTGGTGCTGCTCGCCGAGCCGGAGCGCTGGGCCAGGGTGGCGGCCGAACCGGAACTGCTGCCCGGGACGATCGAGGAGATCCTCCGCTACGAGGGGCCGGTGCAGAACGCGTCGTTCCGGACCGCGATGGAACCGGTCGAACTGGGCGGCCGGACCATCCCGGCGGGCGCCCGGGTGCTGGTGGCACTGCTGGCGGCGAACCGGGACCCGGAGCGGTTCCCCGAGCCGGACCGGCTGGACCTGGACCGCCCGGCCACCCCGAACCTCGCCTTCGGGCACGGCATCCACTACTGCCTCGGTGCACCGCTGGCCCGGCTGGAGGGCCAGATCGCCTTCGGTGCGCTGGCCCGCCGCTTCCCCGGGATGCGCCTGGCGGTGCCGCCGGAGGAGATCGGCTGGCGCCCCAGCCTGCTGCTCCGTGGCCTGTCGACCCTGCCGGTCAGGCCGCGCGGCTGAACCCGGCCGGGGCGGGTGGGCGTGGGGCGGTCAGCCCGCTTCGGCCACGTCCATCGCCCGGTAGATCCGCTGCTCCGAGATCGGGTACGGCGTACCGAGCGCCTGGGCGAAGACGTTCACCCGGAGTTCCTCGATCATCCAGCGGATCTGCCGTACCGCGTCGTCGGCCCGGCGGGCCGGGGGCAGCGCGGCCAGCATCTCCTGGTACTCCTGCTGCACCTGGGCGATCCGGGCCTGCTGGTCCCGGTCCCGCTGCGGATTCTGCGGCAGCCGGTCGAGCCGGCGCTCGATCGCGGTCAGATAGCGGGGCAGGTCGGCGAGCCGGGCGTGCCCGGTCGCGGTGACGAAGCCGGGGTGGACCAGCCCGGAGAGCTGGGCGCGGATGTCGGCCAGGGCGGCGACCAGGGTCAGGCTGTTGGTCCGGGTCAGCCGCTGCTCGACGGAGTAGGCGGCGGCCAGTACCCGGCGCACCCGGTCGACGACCTCGGCGGTGGTGTCCACCAGCTCCGCCCGGACCCGGTCGCGCAGCGCGGCGAAACCGTCCGCGTCCCAGGCCGGGCCGCCCGCGTCGGCCAGCAGCCGGTCCACCGCCGCGTCCGCGGCGTCGTCGAGCAACTCCTGCACGTTGCGGTACGGGTTGCGGCTCAGCGCCAGCTTCGCCTCGTTCGTCAGCCGGCCGGAGACCGCCTTCTGCGGCGAGCCGAGGGTGAGCCGGAGCAGCCGCCGGGTCCCGGCCCACATCTGGCGGCGCTGCTCGGCCTCGGTCTCGAAGACCCGGACCCCGACGGTGTCGCCCTCGTCGGTGAGCGCCGGATAGGCGGTCACCAGGTAGCCGGCCCGGTCCTGCTCGATCGACCTCGGCAGGGTGCCGATGCTCCACTCCCGCAGCCCGGAGCGTTCCACCTCCGGCGCGGCGGCGGCGACCATCCGGCGTACCTGGGTGCTGAGCTGGCGTTGCAGTGCCGGCAGGTCCTTGCCCTCGGCGACGGTCTGCCGCTCGTCGCCGACCACCCGGAAGGTGGGACGCAGGTGTGCCGGCAGCTTCGACAGCTCCCAGGCGTCCCGGGGGACCGTCACCCCGGTCATCCGGCGCAACTCCCGGGTCAGCGCGTCGAGCAGCGGCTCCCGGCCCGGCGTGATCGTGGCCAGCACCGCCCGCGCGTAGTCCGGCACCGGGACGAAATTCCGGCGTACGGCCTTCGGCAGCGACCGGATCAGCGCCACCACCAGTTCCTCACGCAGCCCCGGCACCTGCCAGTCGAAGCCGTCCGCGTCGACCTGGTTCAGCATCGGCAGCGGGATGTCCACAGTCACCCCGTCGGCCGCCGTCCCCGGCTCGAACCGGTACGTCAGCGGCAGCGCCACCCCCTCGGAGTGCCACTCGTCGGGATAGTCGGCCGCGTCGACCCCGCCCCGGCCCTCGTTGACGAGCATCTGCCGGTCGAAGGTGAGCAGGTCCGGTGAGTCCCGGCGGGTCTTCTTCCACCAGGCGTCGAAGTGCCGGCCGGAGACCACGTCGGCCGGGACGCGCTGGTCGTAGAAGGCGTACAGGGTCTCGTCGTCGACCAGGATGTCCCGGCGTCGGGCCCGGTGTTCCAGCTCCTCGACCTCGTCGAGCAGTGCCCGGTTGTCGTGGAAGAACCTGTGGTGGGTCTGCCAGTCGCCCTCGACCAGGGCGTGCCGGATGAACAGGTCCCGGCTCAGCACCGGGTCGATCCGGCCGAAGTTGACCTTTCGGCCGCTGACCAGCGGGATGCCGTAGAGGGTCACCTTCTCGTACGCCAGCACAGCCGCCTGCTTCTTCTCCCAGTGCGGTTCGCTGTAGCTGCGTTTGACCAGGTGACCGGCGAGCGCCTCGACCCACTCCGGCTCGATCCGGGCGGCGACCCGGCCCCAGAGCCGGGAGGTCTCGACAAGTTCGGCGGCCATCACCCAGCGCGGCGGCTTGCGGAACAGCGCCGAGCCGGGGAAGAGGGCGAACTTCGCACCCCGGGCGCCGAGGTACTCGTTCTTCTGCGCCTCCTTCAGCCCGACGTGCGAGAGCAGCCCGGCCAGCAGCGACTGGTGGATCCGGTCGGTGTCGACGTTCTCCGGCGCCGTGCCGTCGGCCGACGGGGTGTCGGCCGTCCGGGTGTCGGCCGTCGGGGCGCCGGCCGCTGCCGGCGTACCCGGGGCGGTGCCGCCGGTGCCGCGGTCGCCGCCGCGCCGGCTACGGCCCGGCCGGGCCTCGGACGCGGCACCGCTGCGGAGCACCTGGCGGAGCTGGGAGTTGATGTCCTGCCACTCCCGCACCCGCAGGTAGTTGAGGTACTCGGCCTTGCACATCCGGCGGAACCCGCTGGACGAGAGCGCCCGCTGCTGCTCCTGGAGATAGCGCCACAGGTTCAGCAGGGCGGCGAAGTCCGACTCCTTGTCGGTGAACCGGGCGTGCGCCTGGTCGGCCTGGGCCTGCTTCTCCGCCGGCCGCTCCCGGGGGTCCTGGATCGACAGGGCGGCGGCGATCACCGACACCTCGGTGGCGCAGCCGTTGCGCTCGCCCTCCAGCACCATCCGGGCCAGCCGGGGGTCGACCGGAAGCTGGGCCAGCCGGCGGCCCAGCGGGGTGAGCCGGTAGCCCTCCTCCGGCCCGTTCTCCTCCAGCGCGCCCAGCTCGCGCAGCAGGTTGACCCCGTCGGCGATGTTGCGCTTGTCCGGCGGGTCGATGAACGGGAACGCGGCGATGTCGCCAAGCCCGATCGCGGTCATCTGCAGGATGACCGAGGCGAGGTTGGTGCGCAGGATCTCCGGGTCGGTGAACTCGGGCCGGCCGAGGAAGTCCGGCTCGTCGTAGAGCCGGATGCAGATCCCGTCCGAGGTACGCCCGCAGCGCCCCTTGCGCTGGTTCGCCGACGCCTGGGAGATCGGCTCGATCGGCAACCGCTGCACCTTGAGCCGGTGGCTGTACCGGGAGATCCTGGCCGTGCCCGGGTCCACCACGTACTTGATGCCGGGCACCGTGAGCGAGGTCTCGGCGACGTTTGTGGCCAGCACCACCCGGCGGCCCCGGTGCGGCTGGAAGACCCGGTGCTGCTCGGCGGTGGAGAGCCGGGCGTACAGCGGCAGGATCTCGGTGTCCCGCAGCGCCGGCCGGTTCTGCACGAGTCTGCCCAGCGCGTCGGCGGTGTCCCGGATCTCCCGTTCACCGCTGAGGAAGACCAGGACGTCCCCGGGCCCCTCGGCGGCCAGCTCCTGCACCGCGTCGCCGATCGCCTGGATCTGGTCCCGGACGGTCTCCCCGTCGTCGTCCGGGTCCTCGCCGTCGCCGAGTTCGACAAGCGGCCGGTAGCGGGTCTCCACCGGATAGGTCCGGCCGGAGACCTCCAGCACCGGCGCCGGCTCGCCGTCGGCGGCGAAGTGCCGGGCGAACCGCTCCGGGTCGATCGTCGCCGAGGTGATCACCACCTTGAGGTCGGGCCGGCGGGGGAGCAGCTGCCGGAGGTACCCGAGGATGAAGTCGATGTTCAGGCTGCGCTCGTGCGCCTCGTCGATGATCAACGTGTCGTACTGCCGGAGCATCCGGTCCTGTTGCAGCTCGGCCAGCAGGATGCCGTCGGTCATCAGCTTGACGAGCGTGCCGTCCCCGACCTGGTCGGTGAAGCGGACCTTGTAGCCGACCGCCCCGCCCAACTCGGTGCCGAGTTCGTCGGCGATCCGGTCCGCCACCGTACGCGCGGCCAGCCGGCGCGGCTGGGTGTGCCCGATCAGCCCCCGGACGCCCCGACCCAGCTCCAGACAGATCTTCGGCAGCTGGGTGGTCTTGCCGGAGCCGGTCTCGCCGGCCACGATCACCACCTGGTGGTCCCGGATCGCGGCCAGCAGGTCGTCCCTGCGCTCGCTGACCGGCAGCCCGGCCGGATAGCTGATCACCGGCACGGCGGCCCGGCGGCTGGCCAGCCGCTGCTCTGCCGCCCCGATCTCGACGGCGATCTCGGCGCCGGCCGCCTGCCGCCGCCCGAGATCACGGATCTTGGACAGCCCCTCCAGCCGGCGCTGGATCCGGCGCTGGTCCCGGAACATCAGCTCCGGCAACCGGGCCCGGAGCGCGGGAAGGTCGGCGGCGGGTACGGCGGTGGCGGGCGGTGGCGTCTGCATGTCGTCGCCAAGGATAGGCAGGCCCGGACGCCAACCGCCCGTGAGTTACCGATGCTCCGCCACGGCTCACCGACCGGGCCGGGGCCGGCGGTGGTCGCCGGCCGGCTGCCCCGGTTGCCGCCGGGCCGGCGGAGGGCGATCGGTGCCCCAGCGCGACGGCAGCCGGAACGTCCACCCGGGGCGCCACTCGAACGGCGCGGCTACCAGATCGGCCAGCGGGCGACCGTGCAGCAGGTGTTCCAGCGCCCACCGGTTCGCCGAGTGCGCCACGACCAGGATCCGGAACCCGTCCCAGCCGGCGGAGAGGTCGCGGAGGAAGTCCCGGGTCTGCTCCACCACCTGCCGATAGCTCTGGCCACCCGGAAAGGGCTCGTCCAGGTGCCGGGCGCGCAGCGCGGCCAGCTCGGCCACCGGGTGACCGGTCAACTCGCCGTAGTCGCATTCCCGCAGCCGGGTGTCGCGGTGCACCGGCAGTTGCCGCTGCGGGAAGGCGATCTCCACCGTCTCCACCGCCCGGGCCAGGTCGGAGCAGAAGACCGCGGCCAGCCCGTCGCCGCGCCGCCGCTCACCCAGCTCCCGGGCGCCGCGCCGGCCGTACCCGGAGAGTTGGCCGGGGCGCCAGCCGGTGGCCAGGCCGGCCTCGTTGTCGGTGGTCGTCGCGTGCGTCTCGTAGACGATGTCGACCGCCATGACTCCATCCTGCCACGGGCGGTGGACCAGCAGGCGGGCACAGCCAAAACCGGGGGCCGGGGCGGATATGGCGGGCCGCCCGTCGCCATATAGGAGAAATATAGTCGCGGCTCACAGACTCGGGGCAGTACCGCGATCCGATGGTGCCGCCGGACGGGCCGATGCGGCAAACGGTATCGGGTAATGCGGCGCACGGCGCCGCCGGCGCAGGTAGCCATCAATTCGCTCAACCGATCCGTTTCTGGAGGCGAGATGACCAGCACGACCCCGACCACCGACATCGACCGCGAGCAGGTCAAGGAGATCGTCTGCGAGATTCTCGAAATCGACGCCGACGAGGTCACCGAGACCAGTCTGTTCAAAGAGGACCACGGCGCGGACTCGCTGCTGGCGATCGAAATTCTCGCCGCTCTCGAGCGGAATCTGCACGTCACCATCGACCAGGCGGAACTGAGTCGAATGGTGAATCTGGCGGGCGTTTACGCCGTCATCGACGAGGCGTCGAAAGCCTGAGCACGGGCGCGCGGAAGTCGGGTCGGAAGACTACGGGTGAGTGAGGCGAGATCATGAGCGTTCTGCCAGGCGATGCTCGGTCGCCCCGCCGGGTGGTCGTCACCGGGCTCGGCGTGGTGACAAGCATCGGGATCGGGGTCGAGGACTTCCTCGCCGGGCTGCGGGCCGGCCGGAGCGGAGTCAAGCCGATCACCGCGTTCGACACCACCGGATTCGCGTACGCCAACGGCTGTGAGATCAGCGACTTCGACCCGGCCCGTTGGCTGCACCGCGTCGACCCGGCGCAGCTCGGCCGGGCCAGCCAGCTCTCGGCCGCCGCCGCCGGGATGGCGGTCGCGGACGCCGGCCTGGCCGTCGAGGAGCTGCGGTCCCGCCGCGCCCTGGTCTCGGTGGGCACCACCGACGGGGAGTCGCACGACCTCGACCAGCTGGTCGGGGTACAGGTGGACCGGGGGCCGGAGCACTTCGACCCGGTGGTGGCCCGCCGGGTCCCCGCCGGCCGGCTCTCCTCCAGCATCGTCGCCGAACTCGGGCTCACCGACGTCGAGACGGTGACCATCCCGACCGCCTGTGCGGCCGGGAACTACGCGGTCGGGTACGGCTTCGACGCGATCCGCTCCGGGGACGTGGAGGTGGCGCTCAGCGGCGGCGCCGACGCGCTGTGCCGGAAGACCTTCACCGGCTTCTACCGGCTCGGCACCATCGCCCCGGAGGCGTGCCAGCCGTTCGACCGCAACCGCAAGGGCATCCTCACCGGCGAGGGTGCCGGCATTCTGCTGATGGAGAGCCTGGACTCGGCGCGGGCCCGGGGCGCCCGGATCTACGCGGAGGTGCTCGGCTACGGGCTCAACTGCGACGCGTACCACCCGGTCGCGCCGGACCGGAACAGCATCGCCCGCTGCATCGAGCTGGCCCACCGCAACGCCGGGGTGAAGCCGGGCGACATCGACTTCATCTCCGCGCACGGCACCGGCACCAAGGCGAACGACGTGACCGAGGCCGGTGCCATCCGGCAGGTCTTCGGGGAACGCCCGCCGCGCACCGTCTCGATCAAGGGCATGATCGGGCACAGCATGGGTGCGGCCAGCGCGCTGGCCTCGGCGGCCTGTGCCCTGGCCATCACCCACCGGTTCATCCCGCCGACGGTCAACCACGTCGAGACCGACCCCGAGTGCGGGCTCGACTGCGTGCCGAACGTGGCCCGGGAGGCCGACCTGCGGGTGGTGCAGAACAACGCGCTCGCCTTCGGCGGCAACAACGCGGTGCTGATCCTCGGCAGGTACGACGAGGTGGCACCGTGACCGCGCTGGTGGTGGGGATGGGCGCGGTGGCAAGCATCGGCGGCAACACCGTCGAGTTCTTCGACTCGCTCTGCGCCGGCTACAGCGGGCTGGCCGAACTGCGCGGCTTCGACCGCAGCCGGTACCGGGCGCAGCACGCCTACGAGATCGACGACCGGCCGGGGCCGGACTGCGACGAGACCCTGCGGGCCAGCCGGTGGCTGGAGCAGGCGGTCGCCGCCGCACTCGCCGACGCCGGCCTCGACCCCGACCTCGGGGACACCCCGGTGCTTGTCGGCACCACCCTGCGGGAGCTGCGCTCGGTCGAGCTGAGCTGGCGCGACGGCGTGCCCTTCGACGTCCGCGACCTGCACTTCGGCAGCGCGCTGCGCCGGCGGTTCGGTGCCAGCAACACGCACACCGTGGCGAACGCCTGCTCGGCCTCGCTCTACGCCCTCGGGCTCGGCATGGACCTGCTGGACGTCGGTGCCGCCGACACCGTGGTGGTGGCCGGAGTGGACGCGATCACCGAGAGCACCTACGGGCTGCTGGACCGCTGCTATCCGGAGGCACCGGAACGGGTCCGGCCGTTCGACCGGGACCGCCGGGGCATGCTCCAGGGCGAGGGAGCGGTCGCCGTGGTGCTGCGCCGGGAGTCCGACGGCCCCGGCGCCGGGCACCGGCACGCCCGGGTCCGCGGCGTCGCGGTGAACTGCGACGCCTACCACCCGTCGGCGCCGGACGCCAAGAGCATCGCCCTGGTCACCCGGGAGGCGCACCGCCGGGCCGGGATCGAGCCCGGTGACGTGGACCTGCTGATGCTGCACGGCACCGGCACCGCGCTCAACGACGAGGCGGAGGCGCAGGCCGTCCGGGAGGTCTACTCCGGGGTCTCGCCGTCGCCGTGGATGACCGCGATCAAGTCGATGACCGGGCACACCGCCGGCGCCTCCGGGCTGCACAGCCTGGTGGTGGCGGTCGAGGCGCTGCGCTCCGGGGTGGTGCCGCCGATCCTCGGCCTGGACAACCCGATCGACGAGGTCGACGGCTTCCGGTTGGTACGCGGGCACGCCGAGCTGGCCAGCCTGCGTCTCGCCCAGGTGGACTCGTTCGGCTTCGGCGGGCTGAACGCCGTCGCGATCGTGGAGAAGGTGACCTGATGGCTCCGGTCGACGTGGTGGTCAGCGGGGTCGGTCTGGCGGTCTCCGGGATCGCCGGCCCCGACGACCTGCTCCGGCGTACCCCGGTCGTCGAGGGCGGGGACGACCCGGCCCGGCGGCTGACCGGCAAGGGACTGCGCTACAAGGACCGGGCGACCCGGCTCGCGCTCTGCGCCGGGCGGGACGCGCTGGCCGACGCCGGGCTGCTCGGCGACCCCGGCCTGACCGTCCCCGGCGAGACCGTCGGCGTGGTGGTCAGCTCGAACTACGGCAACGTCGACACCGTCTGCGACACCGTGTCGACGATCGCCGCCGAGACGTACGCCGGGCTGAGCCCGATGACCCTGCCGGCCACCGCCAGCAACGTGACCGCCTCCTGGCTGGCCATCTGGTTCCGGCTGCGCGGGGCGAACCTCACCATGTGCAGCGGGGCGACGTCCGGGCTGGACGCGGTCAACTGGGGTCGGCTGCTGGTGCTGGCCGGCCGGGTGGACCGGGTGCTGGTGGTCGGGGTCGAGCCGGCGAACGCGCCGGTGCGGCACCTGGTCAGCGGCGGTCGCAGCAACAGCGCGGCCGACCTGCGGCTCTTCGACGGCGCGGCGGCGCTGGTGCTGGAGTCCGCGGCGTCGGTGCGGGACCGGGGCGTCGAGGCGCTCGCCGCGCTCGGCCCGTACGCCCGCAAGGCGGACCAGCCGGCGGCGGTGGCGGCGGTCCGGCGCACCGACCCGCGGCCGGTGGACATGTGGTTCGGCGGCGGCCCGGGTGGACCGGCCGGGACGACCGAGCTGACGAGCCACGACCTGACCTCCTATCACGGGCACTGCTCGGGTGCGCTCGGCGTGCTCCAGTGCGTGGCCGGCACCGCCTGGCTGAGCGGACACGACCGGGGCGCCGTGCTGGCCAGCTCGGACGGCGATGGTGCGGACGCGGCGGCGGCTCTGCTGCTCACCGCCGGTGCGGGTGCGCGATGAGCACCACCGCGCCGCCGAGGCCGAGCCGCGCCGGAGCGACCGGAGCGGTTGCCGCGACGACGGAAGCCGTGGCCGGGACGACGGGGGCCGTGGCCGGGGCGACCGGGACGGTGGCCGGGGCGACCGGTGTCGGGGCGCCGGTCCGGTGCCGGCGGCCGGGTGCCGGGACGCGGCCGGTGCGTACCCTGCTGCTGCACGGCCTGGGCAGCAGCCGGGGCATCTGGGACCGGTTCGAGTCGCGGGCGCCGGACTGGCTGGAACTGTGGGACGCCGAGCTGCCCTGGGCGAGCGCCGGTGACGGCGGCTGGAGCCACCGGTCCGACCCCACCGGCCCGCTGGCCCGGGCGCTGGCCGGGGTCGACGGCGGCGCCGACCTGGTGGTGGCGCACTCGTTCGCCGCGAACACCCTGCTGGAACTGCTCGGCCGGGCCGGTGCGGCGGAGACCGGGCCGGAGCAGATCCGGCCGGCGATGGCACCGCCGGCGACACCTCCGTGGGCGGCCGTGCCGCTGCCCCGGGCGGTGGTGCTGGTCTCGCCCTTCTACCGGAGCGCCGCCGACGACTTCGACTGGGCGGCCATCGACTTCTATCTCAACCACTTCCACCGGATCCTCGAAGAGGGCATCCGGGTCAGTGCTCCGGCCGGGCTGCCCGCCGAGATCCGCGTCGCGATGGGCGAGCGGGTACGCGAGCGGATCGGCCCGTACGGCTGGATGCGCTTCTTCGAGGCGTACCTGCGTACCCCGTTCCTGCCCGTCGGCGAGCTGGCGCTGCCAATGCTGGTGGTCGCCGGTGACGGCGACTTCGCCGCCCGGCCCGGTGACGGGCGGGCGCTCGCCGACGCGGCGCCGGACGGCCGGTACGCCCTGCTGACCGACTGCGGCCACTTCGCGATGGCCGAGCACCCCGACCGGTTCGCCGCCCTGGTGGCGGACTTCGCCCGCCCGCTGTCGCCGCTGCACGCGGCACCGGAACCGATCCTCGACACACACCTGGAGCGCACGTGAACTCGACGACCCTGGCACCCCGGCCCGTGGCCGAACCGCTCACCGACGGGGTGACCCGCGTGGACCTGCGGCCCCGCTACGAGGGGTCCAACATCTGCACCTGGATCGGCTTCAAGCACGTCAACTACCTGGTGGAGGAGGCCGTCCTCGACCACCTGCGGCAGCGCGGCTTCGCGCCCGGCGGGCTCTACGAGCGGCACGGCCTCTGCGTCGACATCGTCGACATCGACACCCGGATCACGCACGCCTTCCACATCGACGACGTGGCGACGGCCGAGGTCCGGCCGCTGCCCGGGGACGCGCTCGCCTTCGCGGTGGAGATCTCGGTCGACGGGGTGCCGCCGGTCAAGGCGGTGAGCGCCAAGGTCCGGGTGGAGCTGCGCCACGACCCGCACGGGCACCCGGCCGAGCCGGCGCCGGCCGAGCTGGCCCCGTACGCGGTGGAGCGGCTGGGCCAGGCGCCGGTCAAGGTGACCCGGCCGGCCGCCGCCGGTGCCGCCCCCGAGGGCGACGTGCTGGCCGCGCTCACCGCCGGCCGCAACGCGTACGCCTGGAAGTGGCGGATCCCGTACTTCTACTGCCACTTCACCGAGCGGATGCAGATGTCCGGCTACCTGCGGCAGATGGAGGAGGTCGTCGACCTCTTCCTGGCCGACCGGGGTGTCTCGATCAAGACGCTGCTGGACGAGCAGGACTGGATCCCGGTGGTGCCGCACTCCCGGATCACGCTGCTGGACGAGGCGCGGATGGAGGAGGACCTCTACACCGTCTTCACCGTGGAGAACGTCTTCAAGCGGCTCACCTACACCTCGCGGATGGACTGCTACGTGCTGCGCGACGGCATCCTGGTGCCGACCGCCACCGGCAGGATCACCCACGGGTACGCGGTGATCGGCAGCCGCCGGGACTGGACCCTGGTGGACTTCGACGACCGGCTCGCCAGCGCGCTGGAGGGCGCGCCGGCCGCCTCGAGTACACGTCGATGACCGGCGTCGCCATCACCGGCCTCGGTGTCGTCACGTGCCACGGCAGTGGTACGCGCGCCCTCTGGGACGCGATGATGGCGGCACCGGTTACCGACCCGGGTCCGGTGCCGGACCCGTACGCGAACATGGACGTGCCGGTGGTGCAGGGCGTCGCCGACGCCGACCTGCCGGCCGAGTCCCTGGCGCTGGCCCGGACGTCCCGGATGGCGCTGGCCGCGGTCGACGAGGCCGTCGCCGACGCCGGCCTGCCGCTCGGCGGGCCGGCGTCGGGCCCTCGCCTCGGCCTGGCCCTCGGCACCTGCATGGGTGACGCGGGCCTGCACGAGCAGTGGCGGGCCGACGGCGGCAAGCCGGTGGCCCGGTTCACCTCGGAGATCGCCGTCGCCGCGGAGATCGCCGAGCGGCTCGGGCCGCTGAGCGTCGCCACCACGATCAGCAACGCCTGCGCGGCCGGCGGGTTCGCCCTCGGCGCCGCGGCCGACCTGGTCCGGTCCGGCGAGGCGGACGTGGCGCTGGCCGTCGGTTCGGACGCGTACAGCCGGGTCATGCTCGCCTGCTTCAACCGGATGGGCGCGGTGGACCCGGTCCGGTGCCGCCCGTTCGACAGGCACCGCCGGGGTACCTCGTTCGGCGAGGCGGCCGGCGCCCTGGTGGTCGAGTCGGTGGAGCACGCCCGGGCCCGGGGCGCGACCGTGTACGGCACGGTGGAGGGCTCCGGCTGGACCTGCGACGCCTATCACCTGACGGCGCCGGAGCCGGCCGGCACCCAGATCATCCGGGCGATGCGGGCCGCGCTGGAGCAGACCGGTGCCGGCCGGGAGCGGATCGGCTGCGTCCTGCCGCACGGCACCGGCACCCAGCTCAACGACGTGGTGGAGAGCCGGGCGCTGCACGAGGTGCTCGGCGCCGGTGTGCCGCTCTACAGCCTCAAGGCGCTTATCGGACACACCGGCGGTGCGGCGGCGGCGGTCGCCGCGGTGGCGGCGGCGCTGATCCTGCGGCACCGCACCGTGCCGCCGAACGTGCCGGTCGCCGAGCAGGACCCGGAGTGCCAGGTCTGGCTGCCGCAGGGCCGGGCGACCCCGCTCGGTTCCGACCGGATCATGGTCAACGGGTACGCCTTCGGTGGCAACAACGTGTCGCTGGTGCTGGCCGGAACGGGAGCCCTCGCGGAGGCGGGGGCTCTCGCGGAGGCGGGCACACCTGCGGGGGCGACGGCATGAGCCAGGTCACGGTCACCGGGATCGGTGTCTGCGCGCCGCCGGTGGACCGGCCGGCGGCCGACGCCTGGTTCGACGTCCGTACCCGGCTCGGCCGGCGCGGCTACAAGTACCTGCCGGCCGCCTGCCAGTACCTGCTGGCGGCCGGGCGGGACGCCCTGGACGACGCCGGCGACCGGCTCGACGGCGTCGCCGAGCAGGGCCGGGGCGTGGTGGTCGGCACCAACAACGGGGTGGCGGCGCTGCACGACGAGCAGGACCGCACCGTGATCGCCGAGCACGCCAGCGAGCTGAGCCCGGTGACGGCGCCGTACGGCGCGGTGAACGTGCTGACCAGTCGGCTGTCGATGGAGCACGGCTTCACCGGGATCAGCCTCACGTTGATCTCGCCGCTGGTCGCCGGCCTGGAGTCGGTGCAGGTCGGTGCGCGGGCCTTCGCGGCCGGCCGGGCCAGCCTGCTGCTCGCCGGCGCGATGGAGCAGGCGGTGCCGGCACCCGAGGCGGCGGCCCCGGAGGAGGGCTCGGTGGTACTGGTCCTGGAGCCGCCGGAGCAGGCGCGGGCGCGCGGCGTCACCGGTTACGGCAGGTGCGCGGTCCGCACCCTGCTGCTGCCGCCGCACGGGCTCACCGCCGGCGCGGCCCGGGACCGGGCCGTGGCCGTGGTCCGGGAGGCGGCCTTCAGCCTCGGCGCCGACCGGGTACCGGTGCACGCGCTGCTCGACGACTCGGCGGTCGGCGAACTGGTGGCCGGGGCGTTGCCGGCCGGCGTCGACCTGGTGCGGGACGCCGGCCCGCCCGCCGCCGGCAGCCTCACCCCGATGCTCCGGCTGGCCGACCGGCTGCGTGCCGGCGACGGGGACAGCCTGCTGGTCACCGCGGCCGGCACCGGAAACGTGGCGATGGTCCGGATCTGGCGGACGGCCGGATCGACTCGAAGGAGCGCGGGATGCTGATTCCCCTGGAAGGCACGTGGAGTCTGCTGCTGGGCGCGTCCAGCGGCATGGGGCGGGCGACCGCGCTGGCGCTGGCCCGGGAGGGCGGCAACGTCATCGGGGTGCACCTGGACATGGGCGAGCGGGCCCAGGCCGCCCGGGCCCTGGAGGCGGAGCTGCGCGGGTACGGCGTACAGGCGCACTTCTTCAACGTCAACGCGTCCAGCCGGTCGACCCGGGAGCAACTGCTGCCCACCATCGCCGAGCTGACCGGTTCACGCGGGCTGCACGTCGTACTGCACTCGCTGGCGTTCGGCTCGCTGCTGCCGTACCTGCCGCGGGCCGGCTGGGACCGGACGCTGGGGCAGCGGCAGATGGAGATGACGGTCGACGTGATGGCGCACAGCCTCGTCTACTGGGTGCAGGAGCTGATGGCGGCGAAGCTGCTGCACCGGGGCGCCAAGGTGTACGCGATGACCAGCTCCGGGGCCACCTCGGTGATGCCGAGCTACGGCGCGGTGTCGGCCGCCAAGTGCGCGCTGGAGTCGCACGTCCGGCAGCTCGCCTGCGAACTGGCCCGGTACGGCGTCGCCGTGAACGCGCTCTGCGCCGGGGTGACCGTGACCCCGGCCCTGGAGCGGATCCCCGAACACACCCAGTTCGTCGCCCAGGCCGGCGCCACCAACCCGCACGGCCGGCTCACCCGGCCCGAGGACGTGGCCGAGGCGATCCTGCTGCTGTCCCGTACCGACTCGTCCTGGATCACCGGCAACACGATCGGGGTCGACGGGGCCGAGAACATCGCCGGGATTCCGGCCTGGAGTCCCCGGCACGCCGAGGCGGTCGAGCCGGTCGCGGTGTCGTCGTCGAACCCGACGCCTGTCGCGTCGGGGCCGAACCCGACGCCGGGTGTGGTGGCGGGACCGAACCAGACGCCGGTCGCGGTGTCGGAGCCGAACGGGACGCCGGTCGCGGCGTCGGCCGCGGGCTGAGGGGGAGAGACAGATGACCGTCACCACCATCGCCGCGGACGAGCTGGTGCTCTCCGGCTGGTCGGCGGCGTCGGCGTTCGGGCTCGGCGCCGACCGGTTCGCCGCCGGCCTGCGCGCCGGGACCGGTGCGGTGACCGCGCTGGACCGGGATGTCTGGCCCGGACCGTACGACCGGGCCGGCCTGATCCCCGGCTTCGACGTCGCCGAGGTGCTCGGCAAGAAGGGCACCCGGTCGATGGACCGGGCCACCGGGATCGCCATCGCCACCGTCGGAATGCTGCTCGACGAACACGGGCGGGAGCGGCTAGGCGAGCCGGAGCGGCTCGGCCTGGTGCTGGGCACCAACTCCGGCAGCGTGCAGAGCATCATGGACTTCACCCGGGAGTCGCTGACCGGGGCGAAGCCGTTCCACGTCGACCCGGCGCGCTTCCCGAACACGGTGATGAACCGCGCCGCCGGGCAGAGCGCGATCTGGTACGGGCTGAAGGGCCCGAACACCACGATCGCGGGCGGCTCGCTCACCGGGCTGCTGGCGCTGAACTACGCCGTACGGCTGCACCGCTGCGGGCACGGCGGGCCGGTGCTGTGCGGCGCGGTCGAGGAGTACTCGATCCAGCGTGGCTGGCTGGAGTGGCACGCCCGGTCCCGGGACGGCGAAGCCCCGGCCGACGGTGCGACGGCGCTCGGCGAGGGCTGCGCGATCTTCCTGCTCGAGTCGTACTCCAGTGCGGTCCGGCAGCAGCGCCGGCCGCTGGCGGCGGTCCGGGGCTCCCGGTTCCTCGCCTTCGCCGACCCGTCGGCGGTGCGCACCGTGCTGGCCCGCGCGGTCGCGGAGGCGCTCGCCGCCGCCGACCTGAGCCCGGCCGACGTGACGGTGCTGGCCGCCTCCGACAGCGGCGACGAGCTCGGTGCCCTGGAGGAGGCGGCCCTGGCCGACGTGCTGGGGGCGAACCGGCCGACCCGGGTGCACTGCCGGGCCCTGCTCGGCGACACCTCGGCGGCGTCGTCGGCGTTCCAGCTCGCCGGTGCGCTCGCCGAGCTTTCCGAGCGCCCCGACGGTGTCGCGCTGGTGACCGGAGTGGACCGGGACGGCCAGGTCGGCGCCACCCTGCTCGGCGGGGTGGGCTGAGCCGTGGGCGCCTCCACACTGGACCTGATCAACGGGCTGCCGGACGGCGTGTGGCAGCCGTGCCCGCGCTGCACGGCGCTGCTGCACCGGGACCGGCTGGCCCGGGCCCTGCACACCTGCCCGGAGTGCGGCCACCACCTGCCGCTGCGCGCCGAGGACCGGATCGCGCTGCTCGTCGACCCGGACAGCTTCGTCGAGCACGACGCCGACCTCGCCGCCGCCGACCCGCTGGAGTTCACCGACCGGATGCCGTACCCGCAGCGGCTGGCCCGGGCGCGGGCCAGGACCGGCCGGGCCGACGGCGCGGTGCTGGGGCTGGCGACCATCGGCGGCCACCGGGTCGCGCTCGTGGTGCTCGACTTCGCGTTCCTCGGCGGCAGCATGGGCTCGGTGGTCGGCGAGAAGGTCGCCCGGGCCGCCGAGACGGCGCTGGACCACGGGGTGCCGCTGGTCGCGGTCAGCGCCTCGGGCGGAGCGCGGATGCAGGAGGGCGTGCTCTCGCTGTTGCAGATGGCCAAGACCGCCGCCGCGATCCGGTTGCTCCGGGACGCCGGGGTGCCGTACGTCAGCGTGCTCACCGACCCGGTCTACGGCGGGGTGGCCGCCTCCTTCGCCAGCCTCGGTGACGTGATCGTCGCCGAGGAGGGCACCCGGGCCGGGTTCGCCGGTCCCCGGGTGATCGAGCAGACGATCCGGCAACCGTTGCCGGCCGGCTTCCAGACCGCCCGATTCCTGCACGAGCACGGCCACGTCGACCTGGTGGTACGCCGGGCGGAACTGCGCGGGATGCTGGCCCGGCTGGTCGGCTTCTTCGCGGCGGCCCGCGCCTCCTCGGCCGGCCCGCTCGCGGCTGTCCCCACCGCAACGGCCCGCCCCACCGTCCCGGCCCGCCCGGTCACCTCCGCCGGCCGCCGCACCTCCCGGGGAGCCGGGCACGACGACCGGCCGCAGCGTTCGGTGGACGCCTGGACGGCGGTCGGCCGGGCCCGGGCGGCGGACCGGCCGACGGTGCGGCAGCACATCGAACGGATCTTCGGCGACTTCGTCGAGCTGCACGGCGACCGCTGGGAGCGGGACGACCCGGCGATCGTCGGCGGGCTGGCCCGGCTGGACGGCGTCCCGGTGGTGCTTGTCGGACACGCCAAGGGGCGGGACACCCGGGAGAACGTGGCGAACAACTTCGGCATGCCGCACCCGGCGGGCTACCGCAAGGTGATGCGGCTGTTCGAGCTGGCGCAGCGCTGGGGCGTACCGGTGGTGACCCTTGTGGACACTCCGGGGGCGTACCCGGGGCTGGCCGCCGAGGAGGGCAACCAGAGCGGGGCGATCGCCGAGACGCTGGCGCTGGCGGCCGGGCTGCGTACCCCGGTGGTCGCGGTGATCACCGGCGAGGGCGGCAGCGGCGGCGCGCTGACGCTGGCGGTCGCGGACCGGCTGCTGATCCAGGAGAACGGCGTCTTCTCGGTGATCAGCCCGGAGGGCTGCGCCGCGATCCTCTTCGGCGACGCCGGGCAGGCCCCGGTGGCGGCCCGCGCGCTGCGGCTGCGCGCCGAGGACCTCGGCCGGCTCGGTGTGGTCGACGAGATCCTGCCGGAGCCGCCGGGCGACCCCGACCGGGCCGCCGAACTCGTCGCCGAGGCGGTGGGCCGGCTGCTGCGCCAGCTCGCCGCGGTCCCGGTCGAGGAACTGCTGGCCGCCCGCTACCGCCGGCTGCGCGGATACGGCGTGCTGGCCCCGGAGGGCGCCGTCGCCGGCAGCACGGTGCCGGAACCCTGGAAGGAAGGCGCGCATGTCTGAGCAGGTCCGCGAGCCGGCCACCGCCCAGGTGGCAAACGGCACGCAGCCGTCGCCGGAGCGCGACGGCACCCGGTCGAAAACCGCCAACGGCGGCCGGCCGGCTGCCCCGAACGGCACCGGTCCGGCAGCCGCGAACGGCACCGGTCCGGGAACCCCGGTCGCCGCCGGCGCCGGTCCGGCAAACCCGGTCGCCAACGACACCGACGCCGCGCTGCACAGTGCGGTGCGGGCCGCCGCCGAGGTGGCGGAGCTGGTCCGCGACTCGGCGATCCGGCGGGTGCGGGTGGAGGTGGCCGACGTCCGGATCGAGGTCGAGCGGGCCGAACCCGGCCCGGTCCGGGAGGCGGTGGTCCCCGTCGCCGGTGACCCGGCGGCGGGTGCCGGCGCGGCCGTGACCGCCGTACCGGCCGCGGCCGTGGCGGTGGCGCCGGGTGCGGCCGTGGCGGCCGTCGCCGCGGCGGTCGCCCCGACGGCCGGCACCGTGTCGGTGACCGCGCCGCTGATGGGGGTCTTCTACCGCCGCCCCGGCCCGGACCAGCCGCCCTTCGTCGAGATCGGCCAGCGGGTCGAGGCCGGTGACCAGGTCGCGATCGTGGAGGCGATGAAGATGATGAACCCGGTCGTCACCGACCGGGGCGGGATCGTCCGGGCGGTGCTCGCCACCGACGGCGAGGTCGTCGAGTACGAGCAGGCGCTGCTCAGCATCGAGCCGGGCTGAGGTGGCGGGCATGGTCAACCGGGTACTCGTCTGCAACCGGGGCGAGATCGCAGTCCGGATCATCCGCGCCTGCCGCGACCTCGGCCTGGAGAGCGTGCAGGTCTACTCCACCGCCGACCGGGACAGCCTGGCGGTGCAGCTCGCCGACCACGCCGTGCACATCGGACCCGGCCCGGTCGCCCGCAGCTACACCAACATCCCGGCCATCCTCTATGCCGCCGCCAAGTCCGGCGCCGACGCGGTGCACCCCGGCTGCGGCTTCGTCTCCGAGGACCCGGTCTTCGCCGCCTCCTGCCGGAACGTCGGGCTCACCTTCGTCGGCCCGGCCGCCGAGCACATCGCGCTGATGGGGGACAAGGTGGCGGCCCGGACGGCGATGCGCGCCGCCGGGGTGCCGGTGCTGCCGGGCTCGGACGGCACCGTCGACTCGCTCGGCGACGCGGTGACGGTGGGCGCCGAGATCGGCTTCCCGCTTATCGTCAAGGCGGTGGCCGGCGGCGGCGGCCGGGGCATCGCCGTGGTGCACCGGGCCGAGGACCTGCCGCTGGCGTACGAGACGACCCGCTCGGCCGCCCGGACCCTCTTCGGCGACGACCGGGTCTACCTGGAGCGCTACCTGCCGGCCGCCCGGCACATCGAGGTGCAGGTACTCGCCGACGGGCACGGCACCGTGCTGCACCTGGGCGAGCGGGACTGCTCGGTGCAGCGGCGGCACCAGAAGCTGGTCGAGGAGTCCCCGTCCCCGGCCCTCGACCCGGAGCTGCGGGAGCGGCTCTGCGCGGCGGCGGTCGCCGGGGCCCGGGACATCGGCTACGTCAGCGCCGGCACCTTCGAGTTCCTTGTCGCACCGGACGGCGCGGCGTACTTCATGGAGATGAACACCCGGCTCCAGGTCGAGCACCCGATCACCGAGGTACGCACCGGGATCGACATCGTCGCCTGGATGATCCGGATCGCCGCCGGGGAGCGGCTGGACCTGACCCAGTCGGACGTCCGGTTCGACGGGTACTCGATCGAGGCGCGGATCAACGCCGAGGACGTGGACCGGGACTGGGCCGGTTCCACCGGCCGGCTGCACGGGCTGCGGATGCCGGCCGGCCCCGGCGTACGGGTGGACAGCCATCTCTTCGACGGCTATGTCGTACCGCCGTTCTACGACTCGCTGCTGGCCAAGATCGTCACGCACGGCGCCACCCGGGAGGAGGCGCTGCGCCGGCTGGACCGGGCGCTGGCCGAGTACCGGTCGGCGGGAGTGACCACGAACGTCGACTTCCACCGCCGGCTGCTGCGCCATCCCGGCTTCCGCGCCGGTGACTACCAGCTCGGCGTCGTCGAGTCCGTGCTGGCCGAGCCGTCCCCGGGCGACGTCGCCCGCGGGGAGGACCACGAGATCAACACCGAGAGGACGGAAAGTCATGTCTGACCAGCTCACCACGGGGCTCGACAAGGAAGACCTGCGCCGGCTCATCGCCGACACCATCGACGTCGACCTGGCCGAGGTCACCGACGACGCGCACTTCGTCAACGACCTGGAGGTGGACTCCCTGATGGCCCTGGAGATCACCGTCCGGCTGGAGAAGCGGTACGGCGTCAAGATGGAGGAGAGCGAGCTGATCGCGGTCAGCACGCTGGACAGCACCTACCAGCTCCTCGACGGCAAGCTGCGGGGCGGGTCGTGACGATCCGCTGCGCACCCCTGGCCGACCAGGTCGAGCTGCTGGAAGCCGACGGGACCTCGGCGGTGGCGACCGCGAAGGTGGACCCCGGTGACCCGGTCTTCACCGGGCACTTCCCGGGCTTCCCGGTGCTGCCCGGGGTCTACCTGGTCGAACTCGTCGGGCAGACCGTCCGGGCGGCGCTCGGCGAGCGGCACCGCCCCGAGCTGGCCGCGATGGACCGGTGCCGCTTCCTCAGCCCGGTCGCCCCCGGCGACGAACTGCGGATCGAGGCGGCGCTGTCCTGGTCCGGGCCGGAACTGCGCTGCACAGCCAAGATCAGCACGGGTCGCGGTCCGGCCGCCGAGCTGCGCCTGCGCTACCGACCGGAGGAGAGCCGATGATCGGGGTCGCCGGGATCAGGAAGGTGATACCCCAGCGGTATCCGATCCTGCTGCTCGACCGGGTGGTCGAGCTGGTGCCGGGTGAGCGGCTGGCCGCGCTCAAGGCGGTCACCTGTAGCGAGGCCTGCTACGAGCGGCTCGACGAGGCGTCCGTGGACCGCGACTACGCGTACCCGGGGACGCTGATCGTCGAGTCGTGGGCCCAGGCGGCGGTGCTGCTGGCCAGCTGGGAGAACCCCAACCCGGACGTGCTGGCCGGCAAGGTGGTGCTGGCCGGCTCGATCAGCAACGTCACCTTCGGCAACCCGGTCTATCCCGGCGACGTCCTCGAGCACCGGGTCCGGCTGGTCAAGGTCGTCGGCGAGACGGTGATCCTCGAGGGCGAGACCGTGGTCGGCGACGAGCCGGTGATGCGGCTCGGCCAGTTCGTGCAGACGCTGCGCCCGCTGGACGCGCTGCGTCCGGCGGAGCCGGCCCCGGCGGGGGTGTGAGGAGCGAGATGAGCGACAACGGACGACGGGTCGCGCTGGTCAGCGGCGGATCCCGGGGCATCGGCCGGGCCGTGGTGGCCCGGCTGGCCGCCGACGGATTCGACGTGGCCTTCTGCTACCAGGCCAACGCCGAGGCGGCCGAGCTGTCGGCGAAGGCCGCCCGGTCCGCGGGTGCCCGGGTGCTGACCCGGCAGGTGGACGTGGTGGACCTGGCCCAGGTACGCGACTTCGTCAGCGCCACCGAGGACGAGCTGGGCCCGGTCGACGCGGTGGTGACGGTGGCCGGGGTGACCCGGGACCGGCCGCTGGTGCTGATGGGCGAGGACGAGTGGCACGGGGTGCTGCGGACCAACCTGGACGGCACCTTCACCGTCTGCCGGTCGGCGGTCTTCGCCATGATGAAGCGGCGCCGTGGCGCGGTGGTCACGCTCTCCTCGGTCGCCGGGGTGGCCGGCAACGCCGGGCAGACCAACTACTCCGCCTCCAAGGCCGGGATCATCGGCTTCACCAAGGCGCTGGCCAAGGAGATGGGCCGGTACGGCATCCGGGCCAACGTGGTCGCGCCGGGGTTCATCGAGACCGACATGACCGCGGGACTTCCGCCGGCGGTCAACAAGGAGATGCTCGGCCGGATTCCGCTGGGCCGGTTCGGCCGGGCCGAGGAGACCGCCGACCTGGTCGGCTTCCTCGTCTCCGACCGGTCCTCCTACGTCACCGGCCAGGTCTTCCAAGTCGACGGCGGCATCGCGCTGTAGCGCGTACCGCCTCGGAGCATCCGAGGAGTTTCCCATGGCGGTGCGCCGCACCCCACGGTTCTACTTCAGCCTGCGCAGCCCGTACTCCTGGCTCGCCTACCGGGACCTGCACCAGCGGCATCCGGAGCTGGTCTCCGAGTTGGACTGGGTGCCGTTCTGGGAGCCGGACGAGCAGAGTTCCCGGCTGCTGGCCGAGGCCGGTGGCGAGTTCGTCTACACCGCGATGTCCCGGGCCAAGCACCTCTACGTGCTCGCCGACGTCCGGCGGCTGACCGCCGAACGCGGACTCTCCTTCACCTGGCCGGTGGACCGGGAGCCGGTCTGGGAGATTCCGCACCTCGGCTACCTGGTCGCGGCGCGGCACGGCGCCGGGCCGGGCTACCTGGAACGGGCGTACCGGGCCAGGTGGGTCCAGGGCCGGAACATCTGCGACCGGGACACGGTCGCCGGGATCGCCGCCGAACTCGGACTCGACCCGGCCGAGGTCGCCGGGGCGGCGGACGATCCCGAGGTACGCCGCCAGGGCGTCGCGGCGCTGCTCGACATCTACGCCGACGGCGTCTTCGGGGTGCCGTTCTTCGTCCACGGCCTGGACCGGTTCTGGGGGGTGGACCGGCTCGCCGCGTTCGCCGCCTCGGTCGCCGCCAAGCGCGGCACCGCCCGACCGGCAGCCCGGCCGGCGGCGGTACCGGCACCTGTGGGCAGCGGCCCGGCGCAGGCGCAGGCACGGGAAAGCGCTCCGGCGCAGGAGTGGGCGAGCGGGCCGGCGCCGGAGGAGAGCGACCCGGTTGCCGAGCCGGTGCTGGTGGGTGTGCCGGGCCGCACCGACGAGGGGCATGCCGGCGGCTGCGGCTGAGCGCGCCGGCCAACCCGCCGATATAGCCCGAATAGAGACGTCGACCGTACGGTCTGGCCCGACAGGCGCCGATGGCGCGGGTGCACGCCGTACCGGAGAAGCCGGGGAAGCAATGTTGGGAAGCATCGTCGAGGCGGTCCGGCACAACGTCGCCGGTTCGCCAGGGCGGCAGGCGGTGGTGTTCTGCCGTGGTGTGGGGGAGCGGCTCGTCGAGTCGTCCCTGACGTACGCCGAACTCGACCGGGCGGCCCGGTCCACCGCGACCTGGCTGGGCCGGCAGTGCCGGCCGGGCGACCGGGCGCTGCTGCTCTATCCGACCGGGCTGGAATTCGTCGCCGGCTTCCTGGGCTGCCTCTACGCGGGCGTGATCCCGGTGCCGGTGCCGCTGCCGGCGAACTACCGGCAGCACGCCGACCGGACCAGCGCGATCGCCCGGAACGCCGACGTGGCGGTGGTGCTGACCGACCCGGACAACCTGCGTCCGGTCGCCGACTGGATGCTCCAGGAGGGCCTGGACCAGCTGGCCTTCGCCGCGACCGACCTGGCCGCCGTCCCGGCCGGGCCTGACGGTCCGATCGGGTCCGGCGGTCCGGCCGGGACCGGACCGGGCGACGGTGGCGCGGACTGGCGGCCCTATCCGGCCCGCCCCGACGACATCGCGTTCCTCCAGTACACCTCGGGCTCGACGAGCGACCCGAAGGGTGTGATGGTCACCCACGGCAACGTGCTGCACAACATCGGCTCGGCGCACCGCACTCTCGGCTGGACCGACCAGACCAGGTTCTGCTCCTGGCTGCCGCTCTATCACGACATGGGCCTGATCGCGATGCTGATCGCCCCGCTGCTGCTCGGCAGCACCGCCGTGCTGATCCGGCCCAACGACTTCCTCAAGCGCCCGCAGCTGTGGCTGGCGGCGATCGACAGGTACGGCGCCGAGGTCGCCTGCGCGCCCAACTTCGCGTACGACCTCTGCGCCCGGGTGCTCACCGACGAGCAGGTCGCCGGGCTGGACCTGTCCCGGTGGCGGTACGCCTGCAACGGCGCCGAGCCGGTCGACCCGGCCACCCTGGAGCGGTTCGCCGCCCGGTTCGCCCCGGCCGGGTTCCGTTACGAGTCGTTCCTGCCGACGTACGGGCTGGCCGAGGCGACCCTCTGCGTCACCGGGGCCCGCCCGACCGGCCGCCCCGTCAGCGCGTACGTCGACCCCGCCGAACTGGCCCGGGACGTCTTCACCCCACTGCCCGCCGGTACGCCCGCCGGGCTGGCCCTGGTCGGCAGCGGCCGGGTGAACGAGCTGGACGTGCGGATCGTCGACCCCGGCACCTGCACGGTGCTGCCGGACGGGCGGGTCGGCGAGGTGTGGATCCGGGGCGGCAGCGTCACCCGGGGCTACTGGGGGGACCCGGTGGCGACCCGCCGGGCCTTCGGCGCGGCGACCGCGGACGGCGACGGCGGCTTCCTGCGTACCGGTGACCTCGGTGTCCTCGACGACGGCGAACTCTACGTCACCGGCCGGATCAAGGAAATGATGATCGTGCACGGCCGCAACCTCTATCCGCACGACGTGGAGCGCGAGGTCCGGGAGGTCTCGCCGGCGTTCGCCGGGCTGCCCTGCGCGGTCTTCTCGGTGCCGGCGCCCCGGGAGGAGATCGTGGTCGTCCAGGAGTTGCGCACCCGGGGCCGGGACGCCGCCGAGATCGCCGGGCTGGCCGCCGGGGTCAGGGCGGCGCTGAGCCGGGTCCTCGGGGTCCGGGTGGCGAACGTCGTCTTCGTCCGGGTCGGCCAGGTCCGGCGGACCACCAGCGGCAAGATCCAGCGCACCATGATGCGGGAACTCTTCGTCTCCGGCGTGCTCGACGCGACGTACGAGGAACTCGATCCGGAGGTCCGGGACCGCTACCGGGCCGGCCGGGCCGGACTGCCGGTGCCGGCCGGGCGGGGGTGACCGGGATGCGCTATCCGGCCTTCGCCCTCGCCGAGCACCTGGACGCCGGGCTCGGCGACCCGCACGACCCGTCCCGGGCGGCCTCGTTCGCCAACTGCGTGGCACTGGACACCCGGGAGGAGTTCCCGGCCGAGGTCTGCGCCGAACTGGACCGGCTCGGCCTGCCCCGCTGGTACGTGCCGGCCGAGTTCGGCGGCGAGCTGCGCAGCTACGAGGAGCTGCTGCACGCGGTGCGGATGCTGGCCCGCCGGGACCTGACCGTCGCGATCGGACACGGCAAGACCTATCTCGGCGCGGTCTCCGCCTGGGTGGGCGGCACTCCGGAGCAGGCCCGCCGGGTCGGCGCCGAGGTGCTGGCCGGCCGCGTCATCTCGCTGGCGCTGACCGAGCGGGAGCACGGCAGCGACCTGCTCGCCGGTGACGTCTCGGCGGTGCCGGCCGGCGCCGGCTACCGGGTCGACGGCGAGAAGTGGCTGATCAACAACGCCAGCCGGGGCGACCTGCTCTGTGTGCTGGCCCGGACCGAGCCGGCCGGCGGTACCCGGGGGTTCAGCCTGCTGCTCGTCGACAAGCGGCGGCTCGACCCCGGCACCTTCCGCTGCCTGCCCAAGGAGCGCACCCACGGGGTACGCGGCGCGGACATCAGCGGGATCGCCTTCGCCGGGGCCCAGGTGCCGGCCGAGGCGCTGCTCGGCCCGGCCGGCGCCGGCCCGGAGATCGTGCTGAAGAGCGTCCAGCTCACCCGGACGATGTGTGCGGCGATGTCGCTCGGCCTGGCCGACCAGGCACTCCGGCTGGTCGCCGACTTCGCCGCCGGGCACCGGCTCTACGACCGGGCGCTGATCGACCTGCCGCACGCGAACCGCACCCTCACCGAGGCGTACGTCGACCTGCTGGTCGGTGAGGTGGTGAGCGTGCTGACCGCGCGCGGCATCCACGCCACCCCGGGCGAGCTGAGCGTCACCTCTGCGATCGCCAAATACCTGGTGCCGACCATGATGGACCGGACCATCCCGCGACTCGGCCAGGTGCTCGGCGCGCGTGCCCTGCTCACCGCCGACCACGCCGACGGGCTGTTCCAGAAGATCGAACGCGACCACCGGATCGTCGGCATCTTCGACGGCAACACCCTGGTCAACCTGAACTCCCTGGTCAACCAGTTCCCCGGACTGGTGCGTGGCTACCGGCGCGGGGTGGTCGACCCGGGGCTGACCGAGACGGTCGAGCTGTCCCGGCCGCTGCCGGACTTCGACCGGAGCCGGCTCGCCCTGCTCTCCCGGGCCGGGTGCAGCGTGGTGCAGCGGCTACCGGCCGCCGTCGCCGAGGTGCTGGAGCTGGCCGACGCCGGCATCGTCCCGCCGGCCCTGGCGGCCCAGGCCGAGACGCTGGCCGGACGGGTGGACGCCCTGCACGAGCGGATGGCGGCGTACCGGCCGCAGCCCCGCCAGGTGCCGGTCGAGGCGTTCGAGCTGGCCGGCGAGTACGCCGTCGCCTTCGCCGCCGCCGGCTGCCTGCAACTGTGGCTGCGCAACCGGCACTGGCTCGCCGACGGGCCGACCGCGCCGCTCTGGGCGGACGCCCGCTGGCTGCGCGCCTGCCTGCACCGGCTGATCGGGCAGCTCCGCCCGGCCACCGGCAGCGGCTCCGGCACCAGACCCGACTACGGCACCGGACCGGACGACGGCACCGGACCCGACGGCGGCTCCGGACCCGACGGCGGCGAGGACTACGACCGGCTGCTGCCCGACCTGCGCGCGCAGCACCGCGCGGGCCGGCTCTTCTCCCTGCTCCCGTTCCGGCTCGCCGAGGCGACCGGGCAGCCGCCCGCACCGCCGTCCCGACCCGCCGACGCGCCGGCACCGCCGGCCCGGCCCGAGGCCGTACAGCAGGACCCGACCGACGCTCACCGCGAACGAGCTGGGCACGAGGCGTCCGCGTCGGACCGGCCCGGTGAGCCTTCCGCGTCGACCCGGTCGGCTGAGGCGTCCGCCTCGGCCCGGTCCGGTGAGCCGGCTCCGCAGCTTCCCGAGGTGGTCCGATGAGCGTCGACACCGCATCCCCGGCCGGCAGCACGCCGGCCGGTGCGGCCGATCCCGACCTGGAGACGTACCTCGGGGATCCGCACGATCCGGCGAACCCGGTCGGCTATCCGGCGGTGCTCGCCGCCGACGAGCGCGGCGAACTGCTCGCCGAGGGCGAGCGGGCCCTCGACGGGTACGGCCTGAACGCCGAGTTCGTGCCCCGGGCCCTCGGTGGCCGGTTCGACCGGGCCGACCGGCTGGCCCGGGTGCTGCGGGCGGTGTTCCGCCGGGACACCACCCTCGGGGTCGGCTACGGGGTCACCACCTTCATCGCCGCCACCCCGGTCTGGACCGACGGCACCCCCACACAGCGCCGCTGGCTGGCCGAGCTGCTGCTGCGGCACGGCAAGGCGTCGGCCGGCTACAACGAGCTGGCGCACGGCACCGACTTCGGCCGCACCGAGCTGCGGGCCCGGCCCGCCGGGGACCGGTTCCTGGTGACCGGTCGCCGGGAGATGGTCGGCAACCTGTCCCGGGCGGACGCGGTGACCCTGTTCGCCCGCACCGACGACCGGCCGGGCAGCCGCAGCCACTCGCACCTGCTGCTGGACATGGCGGCGCTGCCGGCCGGACACCGCCGCCACCTGCACCGCTACCGGACCGCCGGTGTCCGCGGCATCCTGCTCGGCGGGCTGGAGTTCACCGACTGCCCGGTACCGGCCGACGCGCTTGTCGGCGAGGCCGGCGGTGCGATGGAGACGGTGCTGCGGGCCTTCCAGGTCACCCGGAGCGTGCTGCCCGGGATGGCCGTCGGGATCGTCGACACCCAACTGCGTACCGTGCTGCGCTTCGCCCTCGACCGCCGGCTCTACGGGCTGCCCGTCGCCGAGCTGCCGCACGCCCGGGCCACCCTGGTCGGCGCCTTCCTGGACCTGCTGGTCGGCGACTGTCTGTCCACGGTGGCCGCCCGCGCCCTGCACGTGCTGCCCGACCAGACGAGTGTGTACAGCGCCGCCGTGAAGTACCTGGTGCCGAAGCTGTTCCAGGAAGCCGCCCACTCGCTCTCGGTGGTGCTCGGCGCCCGGTCGTACCTGCGGGACGGCCGGTACGCGATCTTCCAGAAGACCCTGCGGGACCTGCTCGCCGCGACGCTCACACACGCCAGCGCGGCGGTCTGCCAGGCGACGATCATCCCGCAACTGCCCCGGCTGGCCCGGCAGGGCTGGCGGTCCAGCCCGAGCGCGCCGCCGGCCCTGTTCCGGCTCGACGACCCTTTGCCGCCGCTGGACTTCACCGCCCTCGGGCTCTCCGCCAAGGGGATGGACAGCCTGGCCGGCAGCCTGCGGGACCATCTCGACGAGCCGGGCGCCGATCCGGCGGTCGACCGGCTCGGCCGGCTCTTCGCCGCCGAACTCGACCGGCTCGGCCGGCTCTGCGTGGACCTGCCCCCGGCCGACCGCACCGTGATCGCCGGCCGGCGCAGCTTCGAGCTGACCGACCGGTACGCGACGGTGCTGGCCGCCGCCGCCTGCCTCGGGATGTGGCGGCACGGCCCGGCGGACCCGTTCCTGCGGGACCCCCGCTGGCTGCTCGCCGCACTGTCCCGGCTGGCCGGCCGGCTCGGCATCGACCCGGGCCCGGCGCCGGACGGGCTGGCCGACCACCTCTACACCGAGCTGCTGGAACGTCATCAGGACAACCGCGGCTTCGACCTCGTCAACCGGCGCCTGGCCGGCTGACCGTCCGCGCCCGTACGCCGAAGGAGAGCACCATGTCCGGAACCATCCAAGACACGTCCGTCGACGCCATCCGCAGCTGGCTGGTCGGCCGGATCGCGTTCTACCTGCAACGGCCGGCGGAGCAGATCGACGCCGACACGCCGCTTGTCGAGATCGGCCTCGACTCGGTGTACGCGATGACCCTGAGCGGGGACGTCGAGGAGCGCTTCGACATCGAGGTGGAGCCGACGATGGCCTGGGACCACCCGACCGTCAACGCCCTCGCCGGCCACCTGCACGGCGTACTGGGCGACCGGGGATGAGCACCGACCTCGGGACCGCCGGGGGGCGGCCGGCCACCCCGGGCGGGCAGCCGCCGGTCGAGCCCTCGCCCGGGGCCGGGCATCCGCTCTCGGTCGGGCAGGAGGCGCTCTGGTTCCTCTACCAGCTCGCGCCGGAGAGCCCGGCGTACAACATCACGCTCGCGGTCCGGGTCCGGACCGCGCTCGACGACGCGGCGCTGGCCGGGGCGGTCGACGCGCTGGTGGCCCGGCACCCGGTGCTCGGCACGGCCTTCGCCGAGCGGGACGGGGCACCCCGGCAGTACGTTCCGGCGGCGCCCCCGACTCCTCCGCCGGGCGGGGCGGCGACCTCCCGCTGGCTGGAGATCCGGGACGTGCCGGGCCGCACCGACGAGGCGCTGCTCGGGCTGGCCCGGTCGATCGGCGAGCAGCCGTTCCGGCTCGGCGCCGGGGACGTCTTCCGGGTGGTGCTGCTGCGCCGCGCCGCCGACGACGCCGCCCTGGTGCTCGTCACCCACCACATCGTCAGCGACGCCACCTCGCAGTGGCTGCTGCTGCGCGACCTGCTGGCCGGCTACCGGGGCCTCGCGGCCGGCGGCGCACCGGACTGGACGCCGCTGACCGCGGGCTACCTCGACCACGTCGAGGCGGAACGGAAACTGCTCGACTCGCCCCGCCGGGCCCGCCTGGAACGGTACTGGCGGGAGCGCTGCACCGGCGTGTCGGCCGGGGTGCTCCCGCTGGACCGGCCCCGGCCGGAGCGGCAGACCTTCGACGGTGCCACCCACCACCTGCGGCTCCCCGACGAGCTGGCCGGCCGGGTCCGGTCGGCGGCCTCGGCGGCCGGGGTGACCCCGTTCGCGTTCCTGCTCGGCGTCTTCCAGGCCACCCTGTACCGGTACGGCGGGCAGGACGACTTCACCCTCGGCTGCCCGGTCGCCACCCGGTACGGCGCCGGCCTGCGCGACGTGGTCGGCTACCTGGTCAACACGGTGGTACTCCGCTCCTCCTTCACACCCGGCGCCACCTTCGCCGACGCGGTCGCCTCGGCGCACCGGGAACTCCTCTCCGGGCTGGCCCACGTCGGCTATCCGTTCCCGCTGCTGGACCGGATGCTCGGCGCGGCCCGGGGCGGCAGCCGGGCGCCGCTGTTCCGGATCGCTTTCACGATGGTGGCGGCGGACCGGCTCGACCCGCCGCTGCCGCTGGTGCCCGAGGGCGCCGTCGTCGGCCCGGAGATCGAACACTCCGGGCTGCGGCTGGCCGCCTTCGACGTGCCGCAGCTGGAGGGGCAGTTCGACCTCAACGTCGAGCTGCGGCAGTCGGAGGATTCACTGTCCGGAGCCTTCCGGTACAACACGGATCTGTTCGACGGTGCGACCATAGAGCGGCTTACCGGGCACTACCGCCGGTTGCTGGAGGCGGCCACCGCCGACCCGACGCACCGGATCGACCGGATTTCCCTCGTCGACAGCGCACAACTGGAGCTGCTGCTCGCCCTGGGTACCGGCGGAGTCTCCCCCGGGCGGTGACGCCCGGGAAACCACCCGAACCCGCAGGACGGCTCAGGGTCGGCCGTCCGGGGCTTCTCAGGGTGGAATCTCATGTGTCGATCTGACGATCAGTGATTGGATGCTCGCTATGGAGCACGCTGTGCGGCTGGAGTCGCTGAGCAAGACGTACGGTTCGGGACAGAACGCGGTGACCGCACTGCGGGACGTGTCGCTGAACCTGCGGGCCGGCAGTTTCACCGCGATCATGGGGCCGTCCGGCTCGGGCAAGTCGACCCTGTTGCAGTGCGCGGCGGGGCTGGACCGGCCGACCGGCGGTCGGGTGGTGATCGGCGACACCGACCTGACCGGGCTGAGCGAGACCGCGCTGACCCTGCTCCGGCGGGACCGGATCGGCTTCGTCTTCCAGGCGTTCAATCTGCTGCCGTCGCTGACCGCCGAGCAGAACGTGGCGCTGCCGCTGCGGCTCGCCGGTCGCCGGCCGAGCCGCTCCGAGGTGGCGGAGGTGCTCGCCGAGGTCGGGCTCGGCAACCGGGGCGGACACCGGCCGGCGCAGCTCTCCGGCGGCCAGCAGCAGCGGGTGGCGATCGCCCGTGCCCTGGTCACCAAGCCGGCGGTGCTCTTCGCCGACGAGCCGACCGGCGCGCTGGACACCAGCACCAGCCGGGAGGTGCTGGCCCTGCTGCGCAACCTGGTCGACCAGCACCGGCAGACGATCGTGATGGTGACGCACGACCCGGTCACCGCCGCCAACGCCGACCGGGTGGTCTTCCTCGCCGACGGGGTGCTCGCCGGCGAGCTGGTCAACCCGACGGCGGAGGCGATCGCCGCCCGGATGACCCGGATGGAGGTCGGCGCGTGCTGAGCCCGGTTGGATGTGGGCGCGGGCCGAGCCCGGTTGGAAGTCGGTGCGTGCCGAGCCGGATCGAGCGTCGGCGCGTGCCGAGCATCGCATCGCGGCTGTTCCGGACGACGCGGACGGAGGTCCTGCCGTGCTGAGCATCGCGGTGCAGACGCTGCGGATGCGCTGGGCCGCCTTCGTCGGCACCTTCCTGGCGCTGACCCTGGGCGCCGGCATGATCGCCGCGATGGGGCTGGAGATCGCCGCCACCCTGGACCTGCCGGACCGGGCGCCGCAACGGTTCGCCACCGCCCCGGTGGTGGTGGCCGCGCTGGACCCCGAGTGGGATCCGGCCCGGCACGACCCGGGCAGCCGCTCCCTGATCCAGGCCCGGGGCATCTCCGACGCGCTCGCCGCCGAGGTCGGCGCGTTGGGCCGTACCGTGCCGGTCCGCTCCTTCTACGCCCAGCTCGCCGGTGGACCCGACGACCAGGTCGGGCACGGCTGGGCCAGTGCCGAGTTCGCGCCGTACGCGCTGGCCGCCGGCCGGGCGCCGCAGACCGACACCGAGGTGGTGGTGCCGGCCGGCGGTGCCGGGCCGGGGGAGCGGGTCAGCGTCCTCACCACCGGCGGGCCGCGCGAGTACACCGTCGCCGGGGTGACCGGGCCGGCCGACTTCGAGTCCGCGGTCTTCTTCACCGACGCCGAGGCGGCCCGGCTCGCGCCCCGGGTCGAGGCACTGGTCTCCTACGGCGATCCGGAGGCGGTGCGGCAGGCCGTCGGCGGGGACGCCGAGGTGCTCACCGGGGACCGGCGCGGGGTGCTGGACCCGAGCTACAACGCCGACCGGGAGGCGATCGACAACACCCAGACGCTGCTGCCGATCACCGCCGTGGTGGCCGGCTTCGTCTCGATCTTCCTGGTCGCCTCGACGTTCGCCTTCGCGGTCGCCCAGCGGCGCCGGGAGATCGCCCTGCTCCGCACGGTCGGCGCCACCCCCCGGCAGGTACGCCGGATGGTGCTGGCCGAGGCGCTGGTGGTCGGGCTCGCCTCGGCGGTCGCCGGCTCCGCCCTCGGGCTGGCCGCCGCGCCGCCGCTGGCCCGCTGGATGGTCGAGCTGGGGCTCGCCCCGTCGTGGTTCACCGTCGAGGTCTCGACCAGTCCGGCGATCTGGGTCCCGTTGCTGATCGCCTTCGGCACCGGGCTCGGCGTGGCGCTGCTCGGTGTCTGGGCGGCGTCCCGCCGGGCCGGCGACGTACGCCCGATCGAGGCGTTGCGGGACGCGGCCGTGGACTCCCGCACCATGACCTCCGGCCGGTGGCTCTACGGGCTGCTGGCGCTCGCCTTCGGACTCGTCACCATCGGCTGGGTGGCGGTGGTGAACCCGGGCCTGGTGATGGTGCCGACCCGGTACATCGGGGTGCTGATGTTCCCGATCCTCGCCTTCGCGCTGCTCGCCCCGGTGGTGGTCAAGCCGATCGCCCGGCTGATCACCTGGCCGCTGGGCCGGCTCGGCGGGGCCGCCGGGATGCTGGTCCGGGAGAGCGCGCTGACCGCGGTGCGGCGTACCGCGGCCACCGCCGCACCGGTGCTGCTCACCGTCGGGCTCTCCATCTCGCTGCTCGGCGCGGCCGCCACCATCGACCGGGCCAAGGACAGCGGCCGGCGCAACCAGGTCGTCGCCGACTTCGTGGTCACCCCGGACGGCACCCCGGGGGTCAACGAGGCGGTCACCGAACGGGTCCGGGCGATCCCCGGCGTCGACGTGCTCGCCGCGCTGCCGACGATGGTGTACGCCCGGGACGACGCCCGGCTGGCCGACTACGAGGCGCTGGCCGTCGACCCGGCGGCGCTGGCCAGCACCCTGACCCTGCCGGTCGACGAGGGCGACCCGGCCGACCTGCGCGACGACACGATAGTGGTGAACGACGACTGGGGCGTCGGGGTCGGCGAGACCGTCGAGGTCTTCCTGGCCGACGGCACGACAGTGCCGCTGCGGGTGGTGGCGGTGCTGAACACCACCTCGGGCAGCAACGACGTCGCCTACCTGAGCACGAAGTACGCCGGCACCGCCGAGTACGCCTTCACCGGGCTGGCCCGCCGGATCTACGTCTCGGTGCGCGACGGCACCGACCCGGCGACCGTCCGCTCGGCCCTGGCCGCCGCCACGTCCGGGCTCGGTGCGCGGGCGATCCCGGCCGAGGACTGGCTCGGCGAGGAGAGCAGCGAGAACAGCCAGGCCAGCTCGCTGGGCATGGTGCTGGTGCTCGGCATCGCGATCGTCTTTTGCTTCATCGCCATCGTCAACACGCTGGTGATGGCGACCTCGGACCGGCTGCGCGACCTGGCGATCCTCCGGCTGGCCGGGGCCACCCCGCGCCAGGTGCTCCGGGTCTTCGCCGCCGAGTCGCTGCTGGTCGCCGGGGTCGGGGTGCTGCTCGCGGTCGGGGCGTCGGCGGTGAACCTGGCCGGGCTGCGGCTCGCCCTGGGGCAGCTGGTCGGGGCCACCCCGGTCAGCGTGCCGTGGGGCACCGTCGCGGTGATCACGCTGGTCAGCGCCGCCCTGGCGGTGCTCGGCGCGGTGCTGCCGGTCCGGCTCGCCTTCCGGTCCGGCGCGGTCGAGCTGGCCGGCGTACGCGAATAGTCGTCCACAACGGACCCTTCGGGCTCCGCCAGCCGGCTTTACGCCGGCGGCGGGGCCCGGTTCGTTTTCGAAGATAGTTTCGATATGGGGCTGGTATAGCCGCGGGTCGCAGGATGGCAAGGAGCCGAGAAAGCAGGCCGGCGCCAACCGTGGGAACGCCTCACCTGGCGGTGACGTTTCCCGGGAACGTAACTGACCCGCGAAGGGAAAGCCGTGCCAATGGACCTTTTACGAGCTGGACAGCGCGGCGCCTGCACGCCGACCCTCAGCAGCGGTGACGACCAACCGCAGGGCGAGGTCGAAGAGGGTCCACCGGATGCGCTCAAGGGCATCCTCGCGGCCGTCGGGAACACGCCGCTCGTGGAACTCGAACGCCTGGTGCCCGATTCCCGAATTCGGGTGTACGCCAAGCTGGAGCGGTTCAATCCCGGCGGCAGCGTCAAGGACCGGACCGCGCTGAGCATGCTGCTGGACAAAATTCGCAGCGGTGAGCTCCAGCCCGGCCGGTCGGTGGTGGTCGAGTCCAGCTCCGGAAATCTCGCGGTCGGGCTCGCCCAGATCTGCCGGTATTTCGGACTCCGGTTCGTCTGCGTCGTCGACGCCAAGACGACCGAGCAGAACATCGCGATACTGCGGGCCTACCAGGCGTCGGTCGAGGTGGTGAACCGGCCCGACCCGGACAGCGGCGAGTACCTGCCGGTGCGGGTACGCCGGGTCCGCGAACTTGTCTCCAACACCCCGCACGCGTTCTGGCCCAACCAGTACGCCAACCCGCTCAACCCGATCGCCCACCGGCAGACGATGGACGAGATCGTCGCGGCGCTGGACGGCTCCGTCGACTACCTGTTCTGCGCGGTCAGCTCCTGCGGGACCCTGCGCGGCTGCGCGGACTACATCCGGCAGCACGGGCTCGACACGAAGATCGTCGCGGTCGACGCCGTCGGCAGCATGATCTTCGACGGGCAGCAGCCGATCGAGCGGCTGCTCCCCGGACACGGCGCGTCGCTGCGGCCGGGCCTCTTCGACCCGGACGCCGCCGACGAGGTCATGCACGTGACCGACCTGGAGTGTGTCGCCGCCTGCCGCCGGCTCACCGCCCGGGAGGCGATCCTGGCCGGCGGCTCCTCCGGAGCCACGGTCGCGGCCCTGGAGCGGCGCAGCCAGACCATCCCCGAGGACGCGACATGCGTGCTCATCTTTCCCGACGGTGGCGACCGCTACCTCGACACGATCTATTCCGACGACTGGGTGCGGAGCCGCTTCGGTGAGGTTTCGCACCTCTGGAAGGAAGCCGCCGGTGGTGATCAGGCCTGATGCTGATCCTTCGACATGACGACGTGCGCCAGATCCTGGCCGAACGTGAGCTCGCACTGATCGAGCTGGTCGGCGAGGCGTACCGGCTGCACGACGAGGGTGCCACCGCGGTGCCGCACTCGACGTTCCTCCGCTTCCCCGACCAGCCCCGCAACCGGATCATCGGGCTGCCCGCGTACGTCGGCGGGAAGTCCCCGGCGGCCGGGATGAAGTGGATCGCCTCCTGGCCGGGGAACATCGACAGCGGGCTGGCCCGGGCCAGCGCCTCGATCGTGATCAACGACCTCGACACCGGGCAGCCGACGGCGCTGCTCGAAGGATCGGTGATCTCGGCCAAGCGGACCGCGGCAAGTGCGGCGCTCGCCGCCCGGCTGCTGGTCAGGGAGCCGGGACCGAGCGGGGTCACGCTGATCGGCTGCGGCGTGATCAACCTGGAGGTGCTGCGCTTCCTGCTGGCCGCGCTGCCGACGCTGTCCGAGGTGACCCTGTTCGACAGCGACTGCACCCGGGCCGCCGCGTTCGCCCGGCAGTGCGCCGACCTCTCGGCCACCCTGCACGTGACGCTGGCCGCCGACGCCGGCCGGGCGGTCGCGGCGCACGACCTGGTCTCGATCGCCACCACGGCGGCCGAGCCGCACCTCGATCTCGGCCCGGCCCGGCCCGGCACCCTGGTGCTGCACGTCTCGCTGCGCGACCTGACCCCGGCGACGATCCTGGCCAGCCAGAACGTGGTCGACGACGCCGACCACGTCTGCCGGGAGCGGACCTCGCTGCACCTGGCCGAGCAGCAGGTCGGACACCGGGACTTCGTCGACGCACCGATCGGCCAGATCCTGCGCGGCACCGGCGGCTTCCGCCGCGACCCGGACCGGACGGTGGTCTTCTCGCCGTTCGGCCTCGGCGCCCTGGACATCGCCCTCGCGGAGTTCGTCCGGGCCGCCGCCGTCGAGCGGGGCCTCGGCATCCGCGTCGACGACTTCCTGCCCGCCACCGGCGGCACCGCGAATCCCGGCTGACCCGCCCGCCACGCACGACCCGGCGATCCGGCCCGGCCGGGATCGCGACCCCCGGACCCGCACCGGGCCGGGGCAGCAGCAGCCCAGGCCGGCCGGCTCTCGGCCGGCGGCCCGACCGCCCAGGTGAGCCGGCATCCGGCCGGCGCCCTGACCGACCACACGAGGAGTTCCGATGGCTGACGAGCAGACCGACGACCGGGTGTACCGGGTCGTCCGCAACGACGAGGAGCAGTACTCCATCTGGCCCGCCGACCGCGATCTGCCGGCCGGCTGGCACGCCGAGGGCACCGAGGGCCCCCGGGCCGACTGCCTCGCCCGGATCGGCGAGGTCTGGACCGACATGCGCCCGCTGAGCCTGCGCCAGCGGATGGCGGCGGCGCAGGGCTGACCGCCCCCGCGACGAGGTGAGGAGCACCCGATGAACCCCGATCGAAGCCGGACCGAATCAGCCGGCGACCTCGGCGGGCCGGCGACCGACGCCGGGTCCGCCAACATCCTGCCGGCGCTTGTCGCCCGCCAGGTGGCGGCCACGCCCGACGCGGTCGCCGTACTGGCCGGCGACGTCGAGGTGACGTACGCCGAGCTGGACCGCCGGGCCAACCGGCTGGCCCGCCACCTGCGCGACCTCGGCGTCGGGCCGGACGCACTGGTCGGGGTCTGCCTGCCCCGCGGCGTGGAGCTGGTCGTCGCGCTGCTCGGCGTCTGGAAGGCGGGTGCCGGCTACCTGCCGCTGAGCCCGGACCACCCGAGGGAGTGGGCGAGCTGGGTGCTCACCGACACCGGCGCCGGGATCGTGCTCACCGGGTCGGCACACGCCGGGCTGGTGGCCGGTACCGGCGCCCGGGTGGTCACCCTCGACGACCTCGGGACCGTCCTCGCCGGACTTTCCGACCAGGCACCGGTCAACCCGGCCGGCGGGGACCACCTCGCCTACGCGATCTACACCTCCGGTTCCACCGGGCGGCCCAAGGGCGTCATGATCAGCCACGCGGCGATCGCGAACCGGGTCGACTGGGCGGTCCGGCAGCACGGCCTCGGCCCGGCCGACCGGGTGTTGCAGAAGACCGCGCTCACCTTCGACGCGGCCTGCTGGGAGTTCTTCGCCCCGCTGGTCAGCGGCGGCACCGTGGTGCTCGCCCCGGTCGGCGCCGAGCGCGACCCGGCCGCACTGGTCCGGGCGATCCACCGGCACGGCGTCACCGTCTTCCAGGGCGTGCCGTCGGTGCTCCGGCTGGTCGCCGAGGAACCGGGCTGGCGGGACTGCACCTCGCTGCGGCTGCTCTTCTCGGCCGGCGAGCCGCTGCACGCCGAGCTGTGCCGGCGGCTCACCGACGGCCTGAAGGTCACCCTCTGGAACACCTACGGGCCGACCGAGTGCGCCATCGACGTGACCGCGCACCCGTACGACCCGGCGCTGCCGACCGGCCCGGTGCCGATCGGCCGGCCGCTGGCCAACCTGCGGGTGCTGGTGCTCGACGGCAACGGTGACCCGGTGCCGGTCGGGGTCGCCGGTGAACTGCACGCCGGCGGGGTCGGGGTGGCCCGGGGCTACCTCGGGCGGCCGGACCTGACCGCCGAGAAGTTCGTCCCCGACCCGTACGGGCCGGCCGGTTCCCGGCTCTACCGCACCGGTGACCTGGTGCGCTGGCGGGCCGACGCGACCCTGGAGTACATCGGCCGGCTCGACCACCAGGTGAAGGTGAACGGGGTCCGGATCGAGCCCGGCGAGGTGGAGTCGGCGCTCGTCGCCCACCCCGACGTCAGCGCCGCGGTGGTGCTGGCGGTGGAGGCGGCCGAGGGCGGCAAGCGACTCGTCGGGTACGTCACCGGCGAGCGGGTGCCGGCCGCCGACCGGCTGCGTACCTTCCTGCGGGACCGGCTGCCGGACCCGATGATCCCGGCCGCCTTCGTGGCCCTGCCCGAGTTTCCGCTGAACAGCAGCGGCAAGGTGGACCGGGCCGCGCTGCCGGCCCCGAAGACCGCCGCCGAGGACGGCCGCCCGCCGTACGTCGCGCCGCGCACCACCGCCGAGCGGATGGTCGCGCAGGCGTGGGCGGAACTGCTCAAGGTGGACCGGGTCGGCGCGCACGACGACTTCTTCACCCTCGGCGGCTCGTCGCTGCTGCTCACCCGGCTCGCCAACCAGCTCCGGTCGGCGTCCGGCAGCAAGGTCGCGCTGCGCGGCCTCTTCGCCGCACCCACCGTCGAGCAGCAGGCGAAGCTGATCGCGGTACCGTCCGACGACGGTCCGCCGCTGCTCCCGGTGCACCGGATCGGCCCGCTGCCGCTCTCGTTCGGGCAGCGCCGGCTCTGGTTCCTGGACCGGCTGGAGCCGGGCAACACCGAGTGGGTCGCTCCGCTCTTCGTCCGGCTCGGCCCCGAGGTCGACCAGCGCACCGTCCGGCGGGCCCTGGACCTGGTCGCCGGCCGGCACGAGATCCTCCGCACCCGCTACGTCGAGGACGGCGGCGAGCCCCGGCAGCTCGTCGACCCGCCCTCTCCGGTCGAGCTGCGGGTGGTGGAGGCCGACTCCGCCGACCTGGAGACGGTGTTCCGTTCCGAGTTCGAGCGCGGCTTCGACCTGGCCACCGGTCCGGTCTGGCGGGCGCTGCTGGTCCGCTTCCCGGGCGTGCCGACGCGCACCCCGCCGACCTCGGTGCGGATCCCGGCCACCGCCGGACGTGCCCCGGCCGGCGAGTCGGTGCTGCTGCTCACCCTGCACCACATCGCCTGCGACGGCTGGTCGTCGGTGGTGCTGGAGCGGGAGCTGCGGGAGATCTGCGCCTCGGTGCTCGCCGGACGCGACCCGGAACTGCCGGCCCAGCCGGTGCAGTACCCGGACTTCGCGAGCTGGCAGCGGGGCTGGCTGACCGAGCAGGTGCTGGCGGCCGAGCTGGCGTACTGGCGGAAGACCCTCGACGGGCTCGGCCCGCTGGATCTGCCGACCGACCGGCCCCGACCGGCCCGGCGGAATCCCCGGGGCGCGCTCGCCCCGTTCACCATCCCGACCGAACTGGCCACCGCCGTCCGCGACCTGGGCCGGCGGCACGGCGCGTCGCCGTACATGACGATGCTCACCGCGTTCAGCACGCTGCTCGCCCGGTACGCCGGGAACTGGGACGTGGCCGTCGGCACCCCGGTCGCCGGCCGCAACCGGCCCGAGCTGGAGAACATGGTCGGCTTCTTCCTCAACTCCCTGGTGCTGCGGCCGAACCTCGGCCCGGGGATGCGGTTCGAGGAGGCGCTGGAGGCGACCCGGGAGGTCTGCCGGGCGGCGTTCGCACACCAGACCCTGCCGTTCGAGCAACTCGTCGACGACCTCCAGCCGGACCGGGACATGTCCCGGACCCCGCTCTTCCAGGCCGCCTTCGACCTGCACGACGAGGGGCTCACCGGTGGGGCGGTCCGCAGCGACGACCTGGCCGCGTTCACCGAGGCGTGGCAGGTCGCCAAGACCGACCTGACGCTCTTCGTCCGGGTCCAGGCCGACGGCACCATGCTCGGCGCCCTGGAGTACGCCACCGCGCTCTTCGACCGCTCCACCGTGGACCGGATCGGCGGGCACCTGGTCCGGCTGCTCCAGGCGGTCACCGCCGACCCGGAGCTGCGGCTCGGCACGGTGGACTTCCTCGACCCGCTCGACGAGCTGGTCGGCACCGGCCGGACCGACCCGTTCCGCACCGGCACCCCGGACCGCTGCCTGCACCAGGTCTTCGAGGAGCGGGTGCTGCTCGCCCCGGACGCGGTGGCGGTGACGTTCGAGGATGTGTCGTTGACGTATGCGGAGGTGAACGCCCGGGCGAACCGGTTGGCGCACCGGTTGCGTGCGTCGGGTGCGGGTCCGGAGTCTCTGGTCGGCGTCTGCCTGGAGCGGGGGATCGACCTCGTGCCGGCCCTGCTCGGGGTGTTGAAGTCGGGTGCGGCGTATCTGCCGTTGGATCCGGCGCAGCCGGTGGACCGGCTCGGTTTCATGGTCGGCGACGCCGGGGCGCCGGTGGTCGTGACGCAGTCCTCGCTCGTCGACACGGTCGCCGGGTTCTTCGACGGCGAGCTGCTGGTGCTGGACGACGAGGACCTCTCCGGGCTGCCGGCTGACAACCCGGCGGCGGTCTCGCACCCCGAGGACCTGATCTACGTCATCTACACCTCCGGCTCGACGGGCCGGCCGAAGGGCGTCTGCCTGACCCACGCCAACGTCTTCCGGCTGTTCGACACCACCCGCCAGCACTACCGGTTCTCGGCCGAGGACGTGTGGCCGTTGTTCCACTCGTACGCGTTCGACGTGTCGGTGTGGGAGTTGTGGGGTGCGTTGCTGTACGGCGGTCGTCTGGTGGTGGTGCCGCGTGAGGTGACCCGGCTGCCGGACGAGTTCCTGGACCTGCTGGTCGCCGAGCGGGTGACGGTGCTCAACCAGACCCCGTCGGCGTTCCGCAGCCTGGTCGGTTTCACCCGGGACGGTGACCCGAGGTTGGACCGGTTGGCGCTGCGGGCGGTGGTCTTCGCCGGTGAGAAGTTGGAGATGGCGGAGTTGGCGCCGTGGACGGATCGGTTCGGTCTGGACCGTCCGGCGTTGTTGAACATGTACGGGATCACCGAGACGACCGTGCACTCGACGTTCCATCAGGTGCGGGCGCAGGACATCACGGATCCGGGCAACCCGGTGGGGTATCCGTTGGGTGATCTGCGGATCTATCTGTTGGACGGGTACGGGAACCTGGTGCCGGTCGGGGTGCCCGGCGAGATCCATGTGGGGGGTCCGGGGGTGGCCCGGGGTTACCTGAAGCGGCCGGAGTTGACGGCGCAGCGGTTCGTGCCGGATCCGTTCGCCGGGGTGCCGGGTGCGCGGATGTATCGCAGTGGTGACCTGGCCCGGCGTCGTCCGGATGGTGGGTTGGACTTCCTGGGTCGGATCGACGACCAGGTGCAGATCCGGGGCTACCGGGTCGAACTCGGCGAGATCGAGACCGTCCTGGCCGCCCATCCCGGCATCCGGGACGCGGTGGTCCGCACCGACGAACCGGAGCCGGGCCAGCCGCGGATCGTCGCCTACTACGTACCCGACTCCGACGCGGCGCCGACCGTCCCCGAACTGGCCGGGTACTGCGGCAAGCGGCTGCCCGACTACATGGTGCCGGGCGCGTTCGTGCCGCTGGCGAAGATCCCGCTCACCGCGAACGGCAAGCTCGACCGCCGCGCACTGCCGGCACCGGGCCGGACGGCCACCGGAGCGGACGCCCCGGACCACGTCGCGCCGAACGGCCCGGTCGAGGAGCGGATCGCCGAGATCTGGGCCGAACTGCTCGACGTCGACGCCGGCACCCAGACGAACTTCTTCACCGTCGGCGGCCACTCGATCCTCGCGGTCCGGCTGGCCTCCCGGATCCAGGAGGAGTTCGAGATCGACCTTCCGGTCCGGACCGTCTTCGAGCGGCCCACGATCGCGCGGATCGCCGAGGCGGTCGAGGAGCGGATCCGCGCCGAGATCGACGAGCTATCCGAATCCGACCTGCTGACCGGCCTGGCGTTGCTGAAGGAGCAGAACAGATGAGCACGGGCGAGGGCACGATCGAACGCGGCGTCGAGGCGGCCCGGGAGGAACTGCTGCGGGCCCGGCTCGCCGGTCGGGTGCGCGGCGGGCGCCGCGCGGCGCTGACCCGGGTGGACCGGAACGGCCCGCTGCCGCTCTCCTTCGGGCAGCAGCAGATGTGGTTCCTGAGCCGGCTGGACCCGGGTAGCTGGGAGTACCTGGTGCCGCTGGCGCTGCGGCTGCGCGGCACGCTGGACTCCGCCGCGCTGCGCCGGGCGCTGACCGGGCTGGTCGGCCGGCACGAGATCCTGCGTACCCGCTACGCGCTCGCCGACGGCGAACCGGTCCAGGTGATCGACCCGGCCGGGCCGGTCGAGCTGGCGGTGACCGACCTGACCGAGCTGCCCGAGGCGGAGCGGGAGGCCCGCGGCTTCGAGCGGGCCGCCCAGGAGCCGGCGGTACCGTTCGACCTCGGCACCCAGTGGCCGGTCCGGGCCCGGCTGATCCGGCTGGCCGACGACGACCACCTGCTGGTGGTGGTCTTCCACCACATCGCCTGCGACGCCTGGTCCGCCGGGATCTTCGCCGAGGAACTGAGCGAGCTGTACGCCGCCGCGCTCGCCGGCCGCCCCGACACCCTCGCCCCGCTGCCCGTGCAGTATGCCGACTACGCCGCCTGGGAACGCAGCCGTGAGGCGACGGAACACCAGCGGCACCTGGACTACTGGCGCCGGCAGCTCGCCGGGGTCCCGCCGCTGGACCTGCCGGCGGACCGGCCCCGGCCGGCCACCCGGGAGTGGGCCGGCGCGGCGGTCGAGCTGGAGCTGCCGGCCGGGCTCGGCGGGCAGCTCCGTGACCTCGCCCAGCGGCACGGCGCGACGCTGTTCATGGTGCTGCTCACCGGCTACCAGGCGCTGCTGTCCCGGTACACCGGCGGCACCGACATCCCGGTCGGCACGGTCGTCTCCGGCCGCAACCGGCCCGAGCTGTCCCGGCTGATCGGGTACGGCATCAACAGCCTGGTGATGCGGGCCCGCTGGGACTCCGACATCACCTTCGCCGAGCTGCTCGCCGCCAACCGGGAGACCGTGCTGGCCGCCTTCGACCACCAGGAGGTGCCGTTCGGGCAGCTCGTCGACGAGCTCCAGCCGGAGCGGGACATGTCCCGTACCCCGCTGTTCCAGGTCGCCTTCACGATGCACGAGGCGGGCGACGGCCGGTACGCGATGCCGGGGCTGGCGGTCTCCCCGCTGGACGCGCTCTCCCAGGTCTCCCGCTTCGACCTGACGCTACAGGTGCAGGAGGCCGCCGACGGTGGGCTGCGCGCCCACCTGGAGTACGCGACAGCGCTCTTCGACCGGGCCACCATGCGGCGGCTGGGCGGGCACCTGGTCCGGCTGCTCCAGGCCGCCGTCGCCGAGCCGGGTCGGGCGCTCTCCGCCGTCGACCTGCTCGACGGGGCCGAGCGGGCCGAGGTGACCGGGGTCGCCGACCCGTTCCGGATCGACGCGGTGCCACCGACTCTTACCGTGCACCAGGTCTTCGAGCAGCGGGTGGCCGCCGCCCCGGACGCCGTCGCGGTGACGTTCGAGGGTGTGTCGTTGACGTACGCGGAGGTGAACGCCCGGGCGAACCGGTTGGCGCACCGGCTGCGGGCGCTCGGTGCGGGGCCGGAGTCCCTGGTCGGGGTCTGTCTGGAGCGCGGCATCGAGCTGGTGCCGACTCTGCTCGGTGTGCTCAAGTCGGGTGCGGCGTATCTGCCGTTGGATCCAGCGCAGCCGGTGGACCGGCTCGGTTTCATGGTCGGCGACGCCGGGGCCTCGGTGGTCGTGACACAGTCCTCGCTGGCCGGGACGGTCGCCGGCTTCTCCGCCGGTGCCGTGGTCGACCTGGACGAGGAGGACCTGTCCGGTCGGCCGGCGGAGAACCCGGTCCCGCTCTCCGGTCCGGAGAACCTGATCTACGTCATCTACACCTCCGGCTCGACGGGCAAGCCGAAGGGCGTCTGCCTGACCCACGCCAACGTGCTCCGGCTGCTTACCGTCGGCGAGACCCACTACCGGTTCTCGGCCGAGGACGTGTGGCCGTTGTTCCACTCGTACGCGTTCGACGTGTCGGTGTGGGAGTTGTGGGGTGCGTTGCTGTACGGCGGTCGTCTGGTGGTGGTGCCGCGTGAGGTGACCCGGCTGCCGGACGAGTTCCTGGAGCTGCTGGTCCGGGAGCGGGTGACGGTGTTGAACCAGACCCCGTCGGCGTTCCGCAGCCTGGTCGGCTTCGCCCGGGACGAAGACCCACGACTCGCCGCCCTGGAACTGCGGGCGGTGGTCTTCGCCGGTGAGAAGTTGGAGATGGCGGAGTTGGCGCCGTGGACGGATCGGTTCGGTCTGGACCGTCCGGCGTTGTTGAACATGTACGGGATCACCGAGACGACCGTGCACTCGACGTTCCATCAGGTGCGGGCGCAGGACATCACGGATCCGGGCAACCCGGTGGGGTATCCGTTGGGTGATCTGCGGATCTATCTGTTGGACGGGTACGGGAACCTGGTGCCGGTCGGGGTGCCCGGCGAGATCCATGTGGGGGGTCCGGGGGTGGCCCGGGGTTACCTGAAGCGGCCGGAGTTGACGGCGCAGCGGTTCGTGCCGGATCCGTTCGCCGGGGTGCCGGGTGCGCGGATGTATCGCAGTGGTGACCTGGCCCGGCGTCGTCCGGATGGTGGGTTGGACTTCCTGGGTCGGATCGACGACCAGGTGCAGATCCGGGGCTACCGGGTCGAACTCGGCGAGATCGAGACCGTCCTGGCCGCCCACCCCGGCATCCGGGACGCGGTGGTGGTGGTCCGGGAGGACATTCCCGGTGACAAGCGGCTGGCCGGCTACCTGGTGCCCCAGGGAGAGCAGGTGCCGAACCCGGCCGAGCTGCGCGAGTTCCTCGCCCGCAGCCTGCCGGAGTACATGGTGCCGGCCGCCTTCGTGCCGCTGGCGAAGATCCCGCTGACCGCGAACGGCAAGCTCGACCGCCGCGCGCTGCCCGCACCGGACCGCGCCGCACTGCACGGCGAGCAGGCGTACGTGGCGCCGCGTACCCCGGTGGAGGAGCGGGTCGCGGCGATCTGGCGGGACGTGCTCGGGATCGAACGGGTCGGTGTGCACGACAGCTTCTTCGACCTCGGCGGGCACTCGATCCGGGCGGTCGCCCTGGTCGGCGAACTGCGGGCGATCGGGCTGGACGTCTCGGTCCGGGACGTCTTCGCGCACCGTACCGTCGCCGAACTCTGCGGCATCCTGGACGGCCGCTCGACACCGGCCGCCGAGGAGCGCCCCGTCGCGCCGTTCGAGCTGCTCTCCGCCGCCGACCGGGCGAAGGTGCCGGCCGGCGCGGCCGACGCGTACCCGCTGTCCCGGGTGCAGGCCGGCATGGTGGTGGAGATGCTCTCCGACGGGGAGCTGCACGCGTACCACAACGTGACCTCGTTCCGGATCCGGGACGAGCGGCCGTTCGGGCTGGCCGCGCTGCGCGAGGCGGCCCGGATCGTGGTGGCCCGGCACGAGGTGCTGCGTACCGCGATCGACCTGACCACGTACTCGGTGCCGATGCAGGTGGTGTACCCGGACGCCGAGATGCCGGTCGGGGAGCGGGACCTGCGGCACCTGGACGCCGCCGAACTGGACCGGTCGCTGCGGGAGTTCACCGCCGTCGAGCGGGCCGACGTCTTCGACCTGGCCCAGCCGTCCCTGATGCGGCTGCACGCACACGTCTGCGACGACAAGACCTGGTGGCTGTCGGTCACCGAGTGCCACGCCATCATCGAGGGCTGGAGCCACCACTCGCTGCTGATGGAGGTGCTCGACCTCTACCGGCAGATCCGGGACGGCGGCACCCCGCCGCCGGTCGAGGCCCCGCCGGTGCGGTTCGCCGACTTCATCGCCGCCGAGCTGCGCTCGCTCGACTCGACGGAGGACCGGGAGTACTGGCGGGACATCGTCGGCCGGTACGCCCGGTTCTCCCTGCCGACCGGCTGGGGCGACCCGGACGCGCCGCGCGAGTCGCTGATGCTCGGGGTGCCGTTCCACGACCTCGACGCCGACCTGCGGAAACTGGCCAGCCGGGCGAAGGCGTCACTGAAGACGGTGCTGCTCGCCGCGCACCTGAAGGTGATGAGCCAGCTCACCGCCGAGGAGTCGTTCCTGACCGGCCTGGTCCTGCACGGCCGCCCCGAGGTGGTCGGCGCGGACCAGGTCTACGGGATGTACCTGAACAGCCTGCCGTTCGGTTACGACCGGGGCGCCCGGACCTGGCGGGAGCTGGTGACGCGGACGTACGCCCGGGAGATGGAGATCTGGCCGCACCGCCGGTTCCCGATGCCGGAGATCCAGCGCGAGTTCGGCGAGGGTCAGCGGCTGATGGACGTCCGGTTCAGCTACCACGACTTCGACCAGGTCGACCGGGACCTGGTCGACTACATGGCGAGCATCGACGACAGCCCCACCGAGTTCCCGCTCGCCGTGGCGGTCCGGCTCGGCTACGTGACGATGGCCGTCAACCCCCGGGCGCTCAGCCGGGCCAACGGGGACCGGATCGGCGCCATGTACCGGGCGGTGCTGGAGGCGATGGCGGCCGACCCGGACGGCGACGCCCGGGGCACCTTCCTCGCCGACGAGGAGCGGCAGCGCCTGGTGGTGGAGTGGAACCGCACCACCGCCGAGCCGGCCGGGCCGGGCGTGCCGGAACGGTTCGCCGCACAGGCGGCGGCCACCCCGGACGCGGTGGCGGTCGAGTGCGCCGGCCAGCGGCTCGACTACGCGGAGCTGGATGCCCGGGCGAACCGGCTGGCCCGGCACCTGCGCGCCTGCGGGGTGGTGCCGGAGTCGGTCGTCGGGGTGCTGCTGGACCGTACCCCGGAGCTGCTGGTGGCGATGCTGGCGGTCTGGAAGGCCGGCGGCGCCTACGTACCGCTGGATCCGGCCCACCCGGCGGACCGGCTCGCCGACATGCTCGCCGACGCCGGTGCCCGGGTGGTGGTGACCGGCGCCGGCTACGCCGACCGGTTCCCGCAGGTCCCGGTGCGGGTGCTGGTCGACCGGGACGCGGCGGCCGTCGCGGAACAGCCGGAGACCCCGCTTCCGGTACCGGCCGAGCTGGACCGGCTGGCGTACGTGATTTTCACGTCGGGGTCGACGGGTCGGCCGAAGGGTGTGGCGGTGTCGCATCGTGGGTTGGTCAACCATGTGTCGTGGGCGGCGCGGGAGTTGGCTGGTCGTGGTGTTGGTGGTTCGGCGTTGTTCTCGTCGGTGGCGTTCGATCTGGTGGTGCCGAATGTGTGGGCGCCGTTGGTGTCGGGGCAGCGGGTGTGGTTGCTGCCGTCCGATGTGGACATGGCGGATCTGGGTCGGGAGTTGGTGGCGGCGGGTCCGTTCAGTTTCCTGAAGCTGACCCCCGGCCACCTGGAGGTGCTCGCCCACCAGCTCGCACCGGGCCAGGCCACCGGCCTGGCCGGGATCACCGTGGTGGCCGGCGAGGCGTTCACCCGGCACACCCTGGAACGCTGGCGCGAGTGCGCCCCCGACGCGGTACTCGTCAACGAGTACGGCCCGACGGAGGCGTCGGTGGGTACCTGCGTGTTCCCGGTGGTGGGTGTGCCGGCCTCGGAGGTGGTGCCGATCGGTCGTCCGTTGCCGGGGATGGCGATGTACGTGCTGGACGGGGAGTTGTCTCCGGTTCCGGTGGGTGTGCTCGGTGAGTTGTTCGTCGGTGGGGTCGGGGTGGCCCGGGGTTACGTGAACCGGCCGGAGCTGACCGCGGAGCGGTTCGTCCCCGACCCGTTCGGTGCGACGCCGGGTGCCCGGCTCTACCGCACCGGCGACCTGGTCCGGATGCTGCCCACGGGTGATGTGGAGTTCGTGGGTCGGGTCGACGACCAGGTGAAGGTGCACGGTTATCGGATCGAGTTGGGTGAGATCCGTTCGGTGTTGTTGGCGCATCCGGCGGTGCGGGACGCGGCGGTGGTCGCGGTCGGTTCGGCGTCGGACAAGCGGTTGGTGGCCTACTGCGTGCCGGGTTCCGGTGAGTTGCCGGTGGGCGGGTTGGTCGAGCACTGCGGGGCGCGGTTGCCGGAGTACATGGTGCCGGCGGTGTTCGTGTCGTTGGATGCGTTGCCGTTGAACGCGAACGGGAAGGTGGATCGTCGGGCGTTGCCGGATCCGGATTCCGCGGCGGTGGATGCGGGGCCGGTGTTCGTGGGTCCGCGTACCGGGGCCGAGGAGCGGATCGCCGCGGTGTGGTGTGAGGTGTTGGGTCTGGATCGGGTCGGGGTGACGGAGAGTTTCTTCGATCTGGGTGGGCATTCGATCCGGGCGGTGGCCCTGGTCGGGAAGTTGCGGGCTGCCGGGTTCGAGGTGGCGGTCCGGGACGTGTTCCAGTACCGCACGGTCGCCGAACTCGCCGAGAAACTCGCCGGTCCGCTGCCGGAGACGGCCGCCGAGGGCACGGCCGCCGAGGGTGCGACCGTCGCGGCTGCGGCCGTCGGGGGCACGGGCCTCGACGGGCCGACCGTGGCGCCGTTCGCGCTGGTCTCCGAGGAGGACCGGGCCAGGGTGCCGGCCGGGGTGGTCGACGCGTACCCGCTGTCCCAGGTGCAGCTCGGCATGGTCGTGGAGATGCTTGCCGACAGCGACCTGCACGCGTACCACAACGTCACCTCGTTCCGGCTGCGCACCGAGCAGCCGTTCGGGCTGGCCGCGCTCCGCGAGGCGGCCCGGATCGTCGTGACGCGGCACGAACTGCTGCGTACCTCGTTCGACCTGACCAGCTACTCGGTGCCGATGCAGCTCGTGCACGACACCGCCGAGATCCCGATCGGGGTACGCGACCTGCGGCAGCTCGACGCCGCCGGGCGGAAGCAGGCGATCCGGGAGTTCACCGCGGCGGAACGGGCCGAGCTGTTCGACCTCGGGGTGGCGCCGCTGCTGCGGTTCACCGTGCACGAGGAGAGCGACGAGGCGTGGTGGATGTCCGTCACCGTCTCGCACCCGATCACCGAGGGGTGGAGCCACCGGGCGATGCTCACCGAGCTGCTGGAGCTTTACCAGCAGCTCCGGGTCGGCGGATCCCCGGAACCGGTGACCCAACCGGCGGTCCGGTACGCCGACTTCATCGCCGCCGAACTCGACTCGCTGGCCTCGACCGGGGACCGGGACTACTGGCGCGGCATCGTCGACGGGTACGCCCGGCTGAGCCTGCCGACCGGCTGGGCCGACGCCCCGGACACGCCCCGGGAGCCGTACTCGGTCACCGTGCCGGTCCGGGACCTGGAGCCGGAGCTGCGGAAGTTGGCCACGGCGACCCGTACCTCACTCAAGGCCGTGCTGCACGCGGCGCACCTGAAGGTGATGAGCCAGCTCACCGACGAGCCGGTCTTCTTCACCGGCCTGGTGTGCAGCGCCCGCCCGGAGGTCGACGGCGCCGACCGGGTCTACGGGATGTACCTGAACACCCTGCCGTTCGCGCACCGGCGCGGCGCGGCGACCTGGGGCGAGCTGGTCCGGCAGGTCTTCGACCGGGAGGTCGAACTCTGGCCGCACCGGCGCTACCCGATGCCGGCGATCCAGCGCGAGCTGGCCGACGGCCAGCGCCTGCTCGACGTGCGCTTCAGCTACCAGGACTTCGACGCCGTCGACACCGAACTTGTCGACGTGGAGTCCGGTCTCGGCGAGGGCGCCACCGAGTTCGGCCTGGCCGTCGCCGCGATGACCGGCAGTCTGGTGCTGACCGCCGACACGCACACGCTGAGCCGGCCGGAGGCGGCCAGGGTGGGCGAGATGTACCGGGCGGTGCTGGCCGCGATGGCGGCGACCGGTGCCGGCGGGAACGCCCGGGGCACCCACCTGCCGGTGGGGGAGCGGGACCGGCTGCTCGGCGAGTACGCGGACAACCCCACCGAGGCGCCGACCCGTACCGTGCCGGAGCTGGTCGCCGAGATGGCGGCCGCCCATCCGGAGCGGACCGCGGTGGCGCTCGGCGAGCTGGAACTCGACTACGCCGAACTGGACGCCCGGGCGAACCGGCTGGCCCGGCACCTGCGCTCCCGGAACGTCGGGCCGGAGTCCCTGGTCGGAGTGTTGCTGGACCGGGGCCCCGACCTGATCGCCACCTTCCTGGCGGTCTGGAAGACCGGTGCCGCCTACGTGCCGCTGGACCCGTCCTTCCCGGCCGACCGGGTGAACGCGATGCTCGCCGACGCCGGTGCCCGGGTGGTGGTCACCAGGTCCCGGCACGCCGACCGGTTCGACCCGGCGCTGGACTGTGTCCTGGTCGACACCGAGCGTTTGGAGATCGGCAACCGTCCGTCCTCACCGATCGCCGAGCCCGCCGAGCTGGACCGGCTGGCGTACGTGATTTTCACGTCGGGGTCGACGGGTCGGCCGAAGGGTGTGGCGGTGTCGCATCGTGGGTTGGTCAACCATGTGTCGTGGGCGGCGCGGGAGTTGGCTGGTCGTGGTGTTGGTGGTTCGGCGTTGTTCTCGTCGGTGGCGTTCGATCTGGTGGTGCCGAATGTGTGGGCGCCGTTGGTGTCGGGTCAGCGGGTGTGGTTGGCGGGTCCGGAGTTGGACATGGCGGATCTGGGTCGGGAGTTGGTGGCGGCGGGTCCGTTCAGTTTCCTGAAGCTGACCCCCGGCCACCTGGAGATCATTGGCCAGCAGGCCGGGGCCGCCCAGCTCGCCACGCTGGCCGAGATCGTGGTGGTGGCCGGCGAGGCGCTGCCCGGCCCGGTCGCCGAACAGTGGCGCGGCATTCTCGGCGACGGCCGTCTGGTGAACGAGTACGGCCCGACGGAGGCGTCGGTGGGGACCTGCGTCTATCCGGTGCGCGGCCCGCAGACGGTCGAGGTGGTGCCGATCGGTCGTCCGTTGCCGGGGATGGCGATGTACGTGCTGGACGGGGAGTTGTCTCCGGTTCCGGTGGGTGTGTTGGGTGAGTTGTTCGTCGGTGGTGTCGGGGTGGCCCGGGGGTATGTGAACCGGCCGGAGTTGACGGCGGAGCGGTTCGTGCCGGATCCGTTCGGTGCGACGCCGGGTGGGCGGCTGTACCGGACGGGTGATCTGGTCCGGATGCTGCCGGGCGGTGATGTGGAGTTCGTGGGTCGGGTCGACGACCAGGTGAAGGTGCACGGTTACCGGATCGAGTTGGGTGAGATCCGTTCGGTGTTGCTGGCGCATCCGGCGGTGCGGGACGCGGCGGTGGTCGCGGTCGGTTCGGCGTCGGACAAGCGGTTGGTGGCCTACTGCGTGCCGGGTTCCGGTGAGTTGCCGGTGGGCGGGTTGGTCGAGCACTGCGGGGCGCGGTTGCCGGAGTACATGGTGCCGGCGGTGTTCGTGTCGTTGGATGCGTTGCCGTTGAACGCGAACGGGAAGGTGGATCGTCGGGCGTTGCCGGATCCGGATTCCGCGGCGGTGGATGCGGGGCCGGTGTTCGTGGGTCCGCGTACCGGGATCGAGGAGCGGATCGCCGCGGTGTGGTGTGAGGTGCTGGGTCTGGATCGGGTCGGGGTGACGGAGAGTTTCTTCGATCTGGGTGGGCATTCGATCCGGGCGGTGGCCCTGGTCGGGAAGTTGCGGGCTGCCGGGTTCGAGGTGGCGGTCCGGGACGTGTTCCAGTACCGCACGGTCGCCGAACTCGCCGAGAAACTCGCCGGCCAGCCGGTCGCCGAGCAGTCGGCCGAGGCGGGTCCGGTGCCGCCGTTCGCGCTGGTCTCCGCCGAGGACCGGGCCGCGCTGCCGGCGGGGGTGGTCGACGCGTACCCGCTGTCCCAGGTGCAGCTCGGCATGGTGGTGGAGATGCTCGGCGGGGTGGGTGGCAACCGCTACCACAACACCAGCTTCTTCCGGATCCGCGACGAGCGGCCCTTCCAGCCGTCCGCGCTGCGCGAGGCGGCCCGGATCGTCGTCGAGCGGCACGAACTGCTGCGTACCTCGTTCGACCTGACCAGCTACTCGGTGCCGATGCAGCTCGTGCACGACAGCGCCGAGATGCCGGTCGAGGTCCGCGACGTACGGCACCTGGACGAGGCGGGCAAGGAGCAGGCACTGCACGAGCTGATCGCCCGGGAGCGGGCGAACCTGTTCGAGCTGACCGACCCGCCGCTGCTCCGGATGGCCGGGTTCGTGGAGAGCGACGTCGCCTGGCGGCTCGGCTTCACCCAGTGCCACGCGATCACCGAGGGCTGGAGCCAGCAGTCGCTGCTGATGGAGGTGCTCGACCTCTACCGGCAGCTCGCCGCCGGACAGACTCCCGAGCCGGTCGTCGCGCCGCCGGTCCGGTACGCCGACTTCATCGCCGCCGAACTCGACTCGCTGGTCTCGGCCGGGGACCGGGACTACTGGCACGGCATCGTCACCCGGTACGCCCGGTTCACCCCGCCGGCCGGTTGGGGCGAGGGTCCCGAGGAGACCGGCAGCTACCGGATCCCGGTCGGCTTCCCCGACCTCGAGCCGGGGCTGCGGGCGCTGGCCACGGCGACCCGTACCTCGATGAAGGCCGTGCTGCACGCCGCGCACCTGAAGGTGATGAGCCAGCTCACCGACGAGCCGGCGTTCTTCACCGGCCTGGTGTGCAGCGCCCGCCCCGAGGTCGACGGCGCCGACCGGGTCTACGGGATGTACCTGAACACCCTGCCGTTCCCGCACGACCGCACCGCCGGCACCTGGGGCGAACTGGTCCGGCAGGTCTACGACCGGGAGGTCGAACTCTGGCCGCACCGGCGCTACCCGATGCCGGCGATCCAGCGCCAGGTCGGCGGGCGGCAGCTGATCGAGGTGATGTTCAGCTACCAGGACTTCCACCAGGTCGACACGGAGCTGGTGGACGTCCGGGCCGGTGCCGGGGACGCCGCCAACGAGTTCGCGCTCGCGGTCTCGACCGGCCCCGGGCACCTGATGCTGCGGGTCCGGCGTTCCGCGCTGACCCAGCAGAACGCCGAGCGGGTGGTGGCGATGTACCGGACGGTGCTGGAGGCGATGGCCGCCGGTGCCGACGGGGACGCCCGGGCGGCGTACGTGCCGGCGGCGGAACTGGCCGCGGTGCTGACCGACTGGAACGACACGGCCGTGGAGTGGTGAGATGAGTCGATCGGTGCACGATGTCGTCGAGGCACAGGCGGCGGCCACCCCGAGAGCGGTGGCAGTGGTCCAGGGTGGCGAGCGGGTCCGGTACGCCGCACTCGACGCGCTGGCGAACCGGTACGCCCGGCACCTGCGGGCGGCCGGCGTCGGGCCGGAGTCGGTGGTCGGGGTGCTGCTGTCCCGCGAGCCGTCCCTGGTGGCCTGGCTGCTGGCCGTCTGGAAGGCCGGTGCGGCGTACGTGCCGCTGGATCCGGAGCTGCCGGCGGAACGGCTCGGCTACATGCTGGAGACCGCCGGAGCGAGCCTGGTGGTGAGCGAGTCGAAGCTGGTCGGGCGGCTGGCCGGGGTCTACTCCGGCCGGCAGGTCCTCGCCGACCGGGACGAGGCCGAGATCGAGTCCCGGTCGGCGGAGCCGGTGCCCCGGCGCGACGACCAGCACCAGCTGGCCTACATCATCTTCACCTCCGGCTCGACCGGGCGGCCGAAGGGTGTGCAGATCAGCCACCGGGCGCTGCTGAACCTGCTCTTCTCGATGCGCCGGCTGCTGGACGCCGGCTCCGAGGACGTCTGGCTCGCCGCGACCTCGCTCTCCTTCGACATCTCCGGCCTGGAGCTGTACCTCCCGCTGGTCACCGGCGGCCGGCTGGTGCTGGCCGACGACGACGAGGTGGGGGACAGCCCGGAACTGCTCGGCCTGCTCGACCGCTATCCGGTGACGCACGTCCAGGCGACCCCGTCCGGCTGGAAGCTGCTGCTGGACGCCGGGTTCGGCAACCGCCCGGTGGTGGCGCTGGTCGGCGGCGAGGCGCTGCCGCCGGCCCTCGCCGGTGAACTGCGCGGCCGGGTGAAGCGGCTGGTGAACGTCTACGGCCCGACCGAGACCGCGATCTGGTCGACGAGCTGGGACGTGCCCGGCGAGGTCGAGGTGGTGCCGATCGGCCGGCCGATCGCGAACACCCGGACCTACGTGCTGGACCGGGACTTCCAGCCGGTCGCGGTCGGCGTGGTCGGCGAGCTGTACATCGCCGGTGACGGCGTCGCCCGGGGGTACGTCAACCGCCCCGAACTTACCGCCGAGAAGTTCCTGCCGGAGCCGTTCGGCAAAGCGGTCGGGGCCCGGATGTACCGCACCGGCGACCTGGTCCGGTACGGCCCGGACGGCAACCTGGAGTTCCTGGGCCGGGCGGACCACCAGGTGAAGATCCGGGGGCACCGGATCGAGCTGCCCGAGATCGAGGAGCGGCTACTCGCCCATCCGGACGTCCGCAACGGTGTGGTGGTGGCCCGGGAGGACCCGGGCGGCGAGAAGTGGCTCGCCGGCTACGTCGTACCGGTGGACGGCCGGCCGGTCGAGCCGGCCGAGCTGCGCGACTTCCTCGCCGCCGCGCTGCCCGGCTACATGGTGCCGGCCGCCTTCGTCACCCTGGACGCGCTGCCGCTGAACCCGGCCGGCAAGGTGGACCGGCGGGCGTTGCCGGCGCCGGAGCGGACCTCGTTCGGCGGCGAGCGCGAGTACGTGCCGCCGCGTACCGAGACCGAGCGGCGGATCGCCGGGGTCTGCGCGGAGGTGCTCGGCCTGGACCGGGTGGGTGTGCACGACAGCTTCTTCGACCTGGGTGCCGACTCGATGCGGATCGTGCAGCTGGTCACCGCCGGGCGCCGGGCCGGGCTGCCGGTGTCGCTGCGGATGCTCTACCAGAACGGCACCGTCGCCGACCTGGCCGTGGCGCTCGGCGACCCGCCCCCGCCCAGCACCGTCGTCGAACCCGCCCAGCCCGGCACCGTCGCGGAACCGGCCGCACCGGGCACCGTCGTCGGGGCCGCCCAGCCGGCCGCCTCCACCGGCTCCGGTGTGGTCCGGGCCGGGGCGCGTCCGGCGGTCGGCCGGCTCGGCACCGGGCCGTCGCCGCTGCCCCTGATGGCCGAACACCGCATCCCCGGCGCGAGCGTCGCGCTGGTCCGGGCCGGCCAGGTCGCCGAGGTACGCGGCTACGGCGTACTCTCCGCCGGGGGATCGGAGCCGGTCACCCCGGAAACCCCGTTCCAGGTCGCCTCGATCAGCAAGCACGTCACCGCGCTCGGAGTGCTCCGGCTGGCCCGCGAGGGTCGGCTGGAGCTGGACGCCGACGTGAACCGGTACCTGACCTCGTGGCGGCTGCCCGACGGCGGCGCCCCGGTCACCGTACGGCACCTGCTGGCCAACCTCTCCGGCCTCTCCACCAGCCCGAACACCGGGTACGCCCCGGGCGAGCCGGCCCCGTCCCTGCTCGACGTGCTGCACGGCCGCCCGCCCGCCACCTCCGCGCCGATCCGGCCCGAACTGGTGCCCGGTGAGTCGTTCCGGAAGACCAACAGCCACTACGCGGTGCTGCAGCAGGTGCTCGAGGACCTGACCGGGGAGCCGTTCCCGGAGCTGATGCGGCGGCTCGTGCTGGCCCCGCTGGGCATGACCGACAGCAGCTTCGACCCGGCCTTCCCGGCCGACCCGGCCCGGCGGGTCGCGCTCGGCCACGACGCGCACGGGGTACCCGTACCCGGCGGCTGGCGCAACCGTCCGGCGCTGGCCGGCGGCGGGCTCTGGACGACCGCCGCGGACCTGGCCCGGGTGCTTGTCGAGATCCACCGTGCCCGGCTCGGCAACGGCGAACTGCTCACCCCGGCGCTCGCCGCCGAACTGGTGGCGGTCGCCGCGCCGGGCAGCTTCTACGGGCTCGGCACGGTGGTCGACGACACCGCGCCGGACCTGGAGTTCGGGCATCCGGGCGAGACGGTCGGCTACCGGGCGATGACGCTGGGGCGGCTCGGTGCCGGTGACGGCTTCGTGGTGCTGACGAACGCCGAGTCCGGCAAGGCGGTGCAGTCGTTCGTCGCCACCGAGCTGGCGGGCTGGGCGGAGCGCCCGGCGGCCGTGGCGGAGACCGGCGCCTACGCCGCCGCCGACGGGGAGACCGTCCGGATCGCGGAGGCGTCCGGGCACACCGCCCTTTCGGCCGACCGGGCCCGGGACCTGCCGCCGGCCGGCGGCACGGCGCAGGAGGAGGCGCGGATGGTGCGGCACCTGATCTCGATCAACGACCTGACCGACGAGGACCTGCGGTCCATCGTCGCCCGGGGGGTGCGGTTCCGGTCCGGGCAGGCCCGGCGGGAGCGGCCGCTGCACGGCGACGTCGTCGGGGTGTACTTCCGGAAGACCTCGACCCGGACCCGGACCGCATTCTCCAGCGGGGCGCTGCGGCTGGGCGCGCAGATCGTCGCGTACGGTCCGGACGACCTGCAACTCAACACCGGTGAGACGCACGCCGACACCGGTCGGGTGATGTCCCGGATGCTCGACCTGTTGGTGGCCCGCACCTCGGGCGATCCGGCGGAGCTGCGGGCGCTTGCCGACCAGGACCGGATGTCGGTGGTGAACGCGATGAGCGCCGACGAGCACCCGACCCAGGCGCTCACCGACCTGACCACGATGCTCGACCACTTCGGCCGGATCGACGGGTTGCGGGTGCTCTACGTCGGGGAGGGCAACAACAGCGCGGCGGCGCTCGCCCTGGCCCTGACCCGGTACGCCGGCACCCACCTGGAGCTGCGCACGCCCCCGGGGTACGGGCTGACCGAGGAGATCGTGGCCACCGCCTCGGCACAGGCGGCCCGGGGTACGGCGACGATCCGCGAGCGGCACGACATGGCCGAGCTGCCCGGCGGCTTCGACGTCGTCTACACGACCCGTTGGCAGACGACCGGCACCAGCAAGCCCGACCCGGACTGGCGGGAGATCTTCGCACCGTTCCAGGTCGGCAAGGAACTCTGGGTGGGAAGCCCGGACGCGGTCTTCATGCACGACCTGCCGGCGCACCGGGGCGAGGAGGTCACCGCCGAGGTGCTCGACGGTCCGGCGAGCATCGCCTTCGAGCAGGCGGAGAACAAGCTGCACAGCGCGATGGCGGTGTTGGAGTGGTGTCGCCGGGGTCCGGTCGACGGACCGCCGGGAACCGGAACGTGAGCATCGTGGACGACAAGCCCGCCCCGCCATCCGGCGGGGCGGCGCCGTCCGTACCGCCTGTCGCCGTAACGCCTGCCGACGCGCCGCCTGCCTACGCGCCGCCGGTTTCCTCCTCGCCGCCTGCCGCTGCTCGGCCTTCGTCCACGCGGCCTTCCTCGGCGCCGACTGCCGCCGCGCCGTCGCCGTCGGTGCCGCTGCGGCGCAACCGGGACTTTCTGCTGCTCTGGGCCGGGGCGGCCGGCACCATGGTCGGGGCCCGGATCACCTCGATCGCGTACCCGATGCTGGTGCTCTGGTACACCGGCTCGGCCGGTAACGCCGGGCTGGTCGGTGCCGCCGCGCTGCTGCCGCACCTGCTGGTGCAACTGCCGGCGGGTGCCTTCGTGGACCGCTGGGACCGGCGCCGGATGATGATCCTCTGCGACCTGGGCTGCCTGCTCGCCACCGGCAGCGTGGCGGTGGCGGTGCTCCTCGACCGGGTCTGGGTGCCGCAGCTCATGGTCGTCGCGTTCGTGCAGACCAGCCTGAGCGTCTTCTACCAGCTCGCCGAGCGGGCCGCCGTCCGGCATCTGGTCCCGGTCGAGCAGTTGCCGAGCGCGCTGACCCAGAACGAGACCCGGGGCCGGGCCGCGGTGCTGGTCGGCCAGCCGGTCGGCGGGCTGCTGTTCACCCTGGCCCGCTGGGCGCCGTTCCTGTTCACCACGCTGGCCCACCTCGGCTCGCTCGTCGCGCTGCTGCTGATCCGCCGGCCGTTCCAGCAACCCCGGGCGACCAGGCCCGGCACGGTGCGCGCCGACATCGCCGAGGGTGTGGCCTGGCTGTGGCAGCAGCGGTTCCTGCGTACCGTGCTCGGCTTCGTCGCGATCAGCAACGCGGTGTTCCAGGCGCTGACCCTGGTCCTGATGGTCACCATCCGCAACGGCGGCGGTTCGGCCGCGCTCGTCGGTGCGGTTATCGGGGCCAGCGGGGTGGGCGGGATGCTCGGCGCGCTGAGCGGCATGTGGTGGCTGCGCCGGGCAACCCTGCGGACCCTGGTGGTGGGCGGGTTGGCCGCCTGGGCGGTGACGGTGCCGCTGATGGCGTTCACCACCGATCCGGTGAGCCTGGCGGTGATCTTCGCCGTCAACAGCTACGTCGGCGGCCTGTTCAACGTGGTCGGCGGGGTCTATCTGGTGCGGATCACCCCGGACCCGATGATGGGCCGGGTCGGTGCCGTCGCCACGCTGCTCGCCTCGGGGGCGAACTTCCTCGGCGCGCTGGGCGGCGGGGTGCTGCTCGGCGGTGCCGGGGTCCGGGTGACGGTGCTGGGGTTGAGCGCCGTGATGGCCTCGCTGGTGCTGCTCGCCGTCGCCAGCCCGGCGGTGCGGGGGATCGCCAGGAGTCCGGACAACGCCCGGATGGTCCGCCGGCTGGGCCGGCACGCCGCGCCGGGGCGGAACATCGTCCCGCCGGCAGCCGGTGGCCTGTGGCTGACCGGTGCCGGAGCAGCGGTCCAGCGGCCCGATGGCCGCAGTATCGAGAAAGTATAGATCTTGCCGGCATCCTTGGACTGGATGACGGCTGTGTCACCGACGCATTACCTTCCGATTCCCGCTACCGGTCTCCACCTCCCGCGGGAGTCCCCTCGAAGGGAGAGTCCGATGGAAGGTCACCAGAGCTGGAGACCGATGGAGATCGACCCGGTGGCGGCCGGGGTCGAGGCGAGCCCGCAGGGGTTGGCCGACTACCTCTCGACCACGCCGGAGCTGGACAACCTGCTGACCGCGGAGAAGGCGCTGGTCTTCCGCGGCTTCCAGGTGACGGAGGAGACGCTGGATCCGGTGATGGACCAGCTGCTGCCCAACCGGCTGGCGTACGTGCACGGCAACTCGCCGCGCACCAAGGTGGGGAAGAACGTCTACACCTCCACCGAGTACCCGCCCGAGTTCACCATCTCGATGCACAACGAACTGTCGTACGCCCACCAGTGGCCGTCCCGGCTGATGTTCTTCTGCCACACGGCGGCCGAGACCGGTGGCGCCACCCCGGTGGTCGACGCCGCACTGTGGCTGCACTCGCTGGACCCGCAGGTGCGGGCCGCGTACGCCGGCGGGGTGCGCTACACCCAGAACCTGCACGACGGGTTCGGCCTCGGCAAGAGCTGGCAGGACACCTTCGAGACCGCCGATCGCGACGAGGTCGAGGCGTTCCTGAGCAGCACCGAGGCGAGTTGGGAGTGGAAGTCCGACGGCGGGCTGCGGGTCACCCAGGACCGTCCCTCCACCACCCGGCACCCGGTGACCGGGGTCGAGGTGTGGTTCAACCAGTCCGACCAGTGGCACCCGGCGGCGCTGGGCGACGACACCGCGAAGTCGCTGGCCGAGGTGCTCCCGCCGGACGAGCTTCCGCAGTCGGTCACCTTCGCCGACGGCAGCCCGATCCCCGACGAGTACGTCATCCAGGTGCGTGACCGTGGCCTGGAGGCCGCCGTCGACGTCGACTGGCGACAGGGTGACGTGCTGCTGATCGACAACGTACTGGTCGGCCACGGCCGGCGCCCGTTCACCGGGCGGCGCCGGGTCCTGGTGGCCATGTCCGACTGAACCGCACGGAGCTGACCAGACCGAAGGGCCGGACCATGACTCTGTCCACTACTGACACCGGAACAATGCCGTACCTGGTGACCCACGAGTCGGCCGGGGCCGAGATCGGGGAGCTGATCCGGGCCGAGCGCGCCGAGCTGCGCAAGATCCTGGGCGAGCGGGGTGCGCTGCTGCTGCGCGGCTTCTCCGTCGGCGGTGTCGACGGCTTCGACGCGGTGGTCCGCGCGCTCTCCGGCCCGCCGCTGACCTATTCGGAGCGCTCCTCGCCGCGCAGCACCATCAAGGGCCAGGTCTACACCTCGACCGACTATCCGCCGGAAGAGGAGATCTTCCTGCACAACGAGAACTCGTACCAGGCGGTGTGGCCGCTGACGCTCTACTTCTACTGCCGGCAGGCGCCGGCCACCCGGGGCGCGACCCCGCTGGCCGACATCCGCAAGGTCTACCGGTCGATCGACCCGACCATCCGGGAGGAGTTCGTCCGGCGGGGCTGGATGGTGGTGCGCAACTTCCACGGCTCCTTCGGCACCTCCTGGCAGCAGATCTTCAACACCGACGACCGGGCGGCCGTCACGGAGTACTGCGCGGTCAACGGGATCGAGGTCGAGTGGCGCGACGGCGGCGGCCTGCGGACCCGGGCGGTACGCCGGCCGGTGCACACGCACCCGGTCAGCGGCGAGACGGTGTGGTTCAACCACGCGACGTTCTTCCACGTGACGACGCTGCCGAAGGACATCCGGGAGGGTGTCTTGGAGATGTTCGACGAGGAGGACCTGCCGACGAACACCTACTACGGGGACGGCGGCCGGATCCCGGACGACGTCATCGGGCACCTGCGCGACTGCTACCGGGCCGCGAGCACCCGGTTCGACTGGCAGTACGACGACGTGCTGGTGGTCGACAACATGCTCGCGGCGCACGGCCGCGAGCCGTTCACCGGCCCCCGGCAGATCGCGGTGGCGATGGCGGAGCCGTCGAACGCCTGACCTCGCGATCAGCAGCCCGCCCCGGCGCCCAACGGCCGCCCGGGCGGGCTTCTCGCGTGCCGACGCGGCGACCTTCCGGCGGGCCGGCGCGGCGACGCCGTCGGGCCACTCGTCCCCTATTTCCGACTCTGCCCGGCCTGCTCCGATCGGGCCCCGCCGGGTTACGCGCGAGTATGTGAAACAGTCTTGTCTTCTGGGTGCGGGTGCGTATGTGGAAGACCGCCGACTATGTTGTTTGCGTCGGCAAAGAGGCGGGAAGTTTCCCGGTCGGGCGGGTCAATTGCCCTGGTGGACGGGACATCGCGGCAATGCGGGAGAGGTTACCATTCGGTAGTGGACGTCCGGCTGTATAAGCGACTCCACCGTTTTCCTGATGTTTCGCTGGAAGTTGTTATGGCTGTCTCCAACCTGACTTGATTGAATATCCGTGCACGGATATCGTAGGCGGAACCGTCCGTGAGCGTTTGGGGAACTGGCGTCCGCGGGCGTGGCCGTCGCCGAGCCTGTGCTCATTCGGCGGCCCGCCGTGGTTGGCCACGCTTCCTGTAGCCAACATTTTGGGGGGAAATGCGGGTGGGAATCGTGGGTTTGGTGGAGCGGGTCATCCGACACGCCGGCCATGATCCGGACCGGGAGGCTGTCGTCCTGCTGCGCTGGGGTGAACGTGAGGAGCGTTCGGAATCCCTGCGCTACGGCGAGCTGGACCGAGCGGCCCGGGAACTGGCCGGCCGACTGCGGGACCGCTGCCGACCGGGTGATCGGGCCCTGCTGCTCTATCCGACCGGTCTCGAGTTCGTCAAAAGCATCCTGGGCTGCATGTATGCGGGCATCGTCCCGGTGCCGGCCCCGCTGCCCGACGGGGACAAGCACCACCTCATGCGGGCCACCGGAATCGCCCTGGACTCCGATCCGCGGATCGTGCTGACCGACAGCGCAAGCCTGGTCACGGTCTCCGACTGGATGAGCCAGGACGGGTTGGACCGGCTGCTCTGCACCGCCACCGACCTTGCCGGTCCGGCCGACCCGGGCGGATGGGACGGTCCGAGGCACATCAGCCCGGCCGGGCTCGCGTTGCTGCGCTATACGACGGGTTCGACGAGCGACCCGAAAGGCGTAATGATCAGCAATGAGAATCTGGCGCACAACTTCGAGATATTTCGGGACACTTTTTCCCTGACTCCGGCCGACCGCTGCCTCAGCTGGTTGCCGTTGCACGACGGGACCGGCCTGATCGAGATGCTTCTCGAGCCGCTTTATCGCGGCGCCACCACCGTGCTCATGTCCGCCGACGATTTCTTCACCGATCCTTGCCGTTGGTTGAAAGCCGTCGACAAATACGATGTGCGGATCAGTTCGGCGCCCGGATTCGCGTACCGCCTGTGTGCTCGCGAGGTGACCGACGAGCAGGTCAGGGGCATGGACCTGACCCGCTGGGAGCACGCCTTCGTCGGTGGCGCGGACCCGATCGAGCCGGAACCGCTTATCGAATTCGCCGAGCGATTCGGGCCGGCCGGGTTCTGCCCGGAAGCGGTCCGGGTCGGCTACCACATCACCGAGTCGACATTGTTCGTCTCCGGCACCCGACCGGGTCGGCCGTTGGCGGTGGAACGATTCGACCCTAGCCGGTTGGAACAGAACATCCTCCTGCCGGCGGCGGCCGACGCGGCGGCGGCTAGATCACTTGTCAGCAGCGGCACCGTAAATGGTCTTGACATCAGGATCGTCGATCCCGAGAGCGCCTCGGTATTGCCGGACGGACGGCTCGGCGAGATCTGGATCCGGGGCCGGAGCGTGGCCCGCGGCTACTGGCGGCGCGAGGTGGAGACCGACCGGGTCTTCGGGGCGGCCACCGGCGACGGCGAGGGCGGCTACCTGCGCACCGGCGACCTCGGCGTCATCGCCGACACCGAGCTGTACGTGCTGGGCCGGATGCGCGAGATGCTCGTCGTCGGCGGCCGGAGCCTCTATCCGCACGACATGGAGAAGGCGGTACGCACCTCCGACACCCGGTTCGCCGACCTGACCGGCACGGTCTTCGCGGTGCCGTCACCCCGCCAGGAGATCGTGGTCCTGCACGAGGTCCAGGCGGAGACCGCCGATCCGGCGTCGCTGTCGACGCTGGCCCGTACGGTCAAGGACTGGCTCAGTCGCTGCTTCGGCGTGCGGGTGGCGAACGTGGCGTTCCTGCATCCCGGCAAGGTGCGCAAGTCGCCCGGCGGCAAGGTACAGCGCGCGCTGATGCGGGAGCTGTTCATGGCCGACGCCCTCGACCCGGTCTACGAGGACCTGGACATCGAGACCCGGCGCCGCTACCGGGCGGTCCGCCCGGTGCTCGCGGTCGGCCACGGCAAGGACTTCCGATGACCGGCGCCGGGGCGGTACCGACGGCGACCGTCACCGTCACCGGGGCGCCGCGGACGGGCGGGAGGTGCTGATGAGCACGATCCCGCCGACCGCGGCGCCGGCCGACGACTCCGAGGCGGGCCTGGCCGGTCACCCCCGGTCCGGAGAGCTGGAGTTCCGGATCCTCGGCTCGGTCGAGGTGGTCGATTCGACAGGCGTGGTCGAGCTGAGCGCGTCGAAGGTACGCACCGTGCTCGCCGTACTGCTGCTCGCCCGGGGGCGGGTGGTCTCCGACTCGCGGCTCGCCGTCGTACTCTGGGGCGACGACCCGCCGGTCACCGCGGCCGCGCAGATCCAGACGTACGTCTCCCGGCTGCGCGCCAAGCTCGCTCCGGACGCCGAGATCGTCCGGCAGCGCCCCGGTTACGTGCTGCGGGTCGCGCCCCAGCGGTTCGACCTGGTCCGTTTCGAGGAGCTGGCGGCACGCGGCCGGGACGCCCTCGCGTCCCGGCGGCCGGCCGAGGCCGCCGAGGCGCTGCGCGCCGCGCTGGCGCTGTGGCGCGGGCCCGCCCTCGCCGGGGTCACCGAGTTCCTCAGCGACGCGGAACGGCCCCGGCTGGAGGAGGCGCGGCTGGCCGCGCTCGGCGACCGGATCGACGCCGAACTCGCACTCGGCCAGCACGGTCGGCTGGTCGTCGAGCTGACCGGCCTGGTCGCGGCGGATCCGCTGCGCGAGCAGTTGCGCGGCCAGCTCATGCTGACCCTCTACCGCTGTGGCCGGCAGGCGGACGCGCTCGCCAGCTACCAGGACTACCGGCGGCTGCTCGCCGAGGAACTCGGTATCGACCCGGGTCGGGAGCTACAGGACCTGCACAAGTCGATCCTGGCCGCCGAGGCGACGCTCACGCTGCCGGCCCCGGAGGCCCGGGTCAGCGTCCGGCCCGTCTCGGCCGAGCCGCTGCCGGCCCGGCTTCCGCCGGACGTCGCCGACTTCACCGGTCGGGACCGGGAGGCCGCCCAGGTGGTCGCGCTGCTGCGTACCCGGGCGGACACCGGCGGGCGGCGGCTCGCCTGCGTGATCGGCGGGATGGCCGGGCTGGGCAAGACGGCCCTGGCGATCCACGTCGGACACCTGCTCCGGTCGTCGTACCCGGACGGGCAGATCTACCTGGACCTGCGGGGCGCCGGGCCGCAGCCGGCCGACCCCGTCGACCTGCTCGGCACCACGTTGCGGGCGCTCGGGGTGGCGGTGTCGGAGATCCCGCCGTCGCTGGCCGAGCGGGTCCAGCTCTACCAGAGCCGGCTGGCGGGTCGGCGGGTCCTGGTGCTGCTCGACAACGCCGCCAGCGAACAGCAGGTACGCCCACTGCTGCCGGAGAGCCCCAGCTGCGCGGCGATGGTGACCAGCCGGGCCCGGCTGGCGGCGCTGGAGGGCGTACCCCTGATCGACCTGGACGTGCTCGAACACCGGCAGGCGCTGGAGCTGCTCTCCAAGATCGTCGGTGCGGCCCGGGTGGCCGCCGAGCCGGAGTCCGCAGTACGCATCGTCGAACTCTGCGGTCACCTGCCGCTCGGGGTACGCATCGCGGGAGCCCGGCTGACCGCGAAGCCGCACTGGCGGCTGGCCCGGCTCGCCGACCGGCTCTCCAGCCAGCGCCGCCGCCTCGACGAACTCCGGATCGGCGACCTGGAGGTGCGGGCCAGCGTGGCGCTGAGCCTGCAGGGGTTGGGCGAGCCCGCCCGGCGCGCCTTCCGGCTGCTGGCCCTGCTGGACGCGCCCCGGTTCGCCATCTGGACCGCCGCGGTGCTGCTCGACGTCACCCTCGCCACCGCGCGGGAGCTGCTGGAGCAACTTGTCGACGCCCGGTTGCTGGACGTCGCCCAGGTCGACGGGTCGAGCCAGCCCCGGTACTTCTTCCACGACCTGGTCCGGGCGCTGGCGATGGAACAGGCCGCCGACGAGGAGACGGCCGACGAGCGGTACGCGGCGCTGGACCGCACGTTCGGCAGCCGCCCCGGTCCGGCCGGCAAGGAGAACGGGTGACCGCCCGGCCCCGTCCATCCGGGACATTCCACCGAGGGAAAGGGCTGCGCCGGTGAGCAGCAGGTACGGCAGGGTCACGACCGACTGGTTCCTCCGCTTCGCGGCCGCGCCCCGGGCCACGGTCCGGTTGGTCTGCTTTCCACACGCCGGTGGCGGGGCGGCCGGGTACCGGCGCTTCGCCGAACTCCTCCCCGACAGCGTCGAGGTGCTCGCGGTGCAGTACCCGGGCCGGCAGAACCGGTACGGCGAACCCGTCATCGACGACATGACGCTGCTGGCCGACGAGATCGTCGGAGCGGTCGAGCGGGAGCTGACCGGGCCGGTGGTGTTCTTCGGGCACAGCATGGGTGCGGTGGTCGCCTACGAGGTGGCCCGCCGGTTGCGCGGCGGTGATCCGGTGACGGTGCGCCGGCTCTTCGCCTCGGCCGGCCCGGCCCCCTCGGCCCGGAGCTCGCTCGGCGTGCACCTGCGCGACGACGACGGGGTGGTGGCGTACATCCGGGAACTCGGCGGGAGCGGGGTGGAGATGCTGGAGATCGACGAGATCCGGCAGTTGACCCTGCCGATGGTCCGGGGCGACCTGCGGTTGATCGAGACCTATCGCCATGCGGGCGGCGAGCCGCTGAACTGCCCGATCACCGCGATCGTCGGGGACCGGGACCACACCTTCACCGCCGCCGACGCGCGGCGCTGGGTGGTGCACACCACGGCCGGGCTCGACGTGCACTCGCTGCCCGGCGGTCACTTCTATCTGGACGAGCAGGTGGACCGGCTGATGCCGCTGCTGGTCGAGCGGATCGTGCCGCGCTGACGCCCGCCCGCGCCGTCCGGGCGTCGGCCGTCCGCCGCCCCGGTCAACCGGTGCACGGCGGCGTCGTCCGGGGGAGTCCGGGCCGGACCGTCAGCGGCCGGGGGAGTCCGGGCCGGAACGTCAGCGGCCGGGGGAGTCCGGGCCGGAACGTCACCGCCGCTCGTCACCGGGGTCGCCGGCACCGTCGTCCCGGGGCAGGTATCGGCGCACCCGGATGCCGTGGCCGTGCGCCCGGATGCCGTCGGCGGCGGCGACGGCCGCGACGGGATCGGTGAGGAAGTCGAGCGCGACGGCGGTGTCGCCCTCGATGCGGCTGCGCATCCGCTCGAGCCCCTCGGGGGTGCTGGACGCCACCGCGTCCAGCCTGGCCAGGGCCGCGGCCCGAAGCCGGTAGTCGTTCTCCACCTCGACGACCACCTCGGACACCACGACGTAGCGCTGGGTCCGGATGGAGGCCCTGAGTTCGCGGTCCGATTCTTCCTGCACGCTACCGAGGATAGTCGTACCTTTCATGCGCAGAAACCCTCATTGATCCCTCGTCACGGGACTTTAATTACTTACGGGGTTCCGGCGAAGTTTACGGGTCTTCCTCTATGGACGTGGAGTGAGATTGCCGCTACCCTGCGGGAGGTGTCGATTGGGGGGCCGCCTCGCGGCGGCGATCCGCAGACCCGCCGTTGCCCTGGCCGCGCCCGGTAAACCGGCTGCGCCGCTCGCGCGTCCCCACCACATGAGAGCGCACCGTCTGACACTCGTCGCCGTACTGCTGCTGGTCGGGTTGGCCGGCTGTGATTCCGCACCCCGCCCCGGCGCGGCACCGGACCGCCTGTCCGAGGCGACCTCGGGTCCGTCCGGCTCCGTCCCGGTCCCGGGCGGCCCCAGCCCCGATACGGGTACCCCGAGCCGACCCGGCCGCCCGGCCGGCGGGGAGGAGGTCGCCTCGTTCCGGACGGCGTACCGCTGGGGTGTTCCGGCCGAGCCCGTACTGGTCCGGCACCGGGTACGCCCACCCGTGGCGCCGCCTCCCGCGCCGCCGCTGCCGTACCTGGTGGAGATCCGGGCGGCGGACCATCCGGAGGGGCGACCCGGGTACAGCCGGATCTCGTTCACCTTCCGGGGCGGCTTCCCGTCCTACGAGTTGGCCTATCTGGGGCGGATCCCCGCCGAGGGGACCGGCGAGCCACTCCGGTTGCCGGGCAACGCCTTCCTCCGGATCCGGTTCGTCCAGGCACAGGCGCACGACGAGCGGGGCCGCTCCTCGGTCACCGCCGCCCCCCGGCCGGAACTCGGCTTCGCCACCCTGCGCGGGTACGCCTTCGGCGGCGACTTCGAGGGCTACCTGACGTACGGCCTGGGGTTGCGGGTCGCACCCGGCAGTGACCAGGCACTGCCGGTCCGAGCCCTGGAACTGACCCGGACCGGCGGCCGGTACGTGGTGGCGCTGGACGTCCGCCGCGCCTGACGTCGGTATCCTGCGCCGGCGTCCGACCGGCCCGCTACGCCGTGACCACGGCTCCGCCGACTCCGGTGCGCCCGGCCGGAGTGCCCACGAGTTCGACCGTGAGGCCGGCGCGGACGCGTTCCCCGAGGACGCCTACGACGGCGTCCGTGACTCCGGAGACGAGCCGGGCGACGATCTCGTCGGCGTCGGGCCGGTTGAACGCGGCCTCCCTGATGCCGAACGTGACACTGGGCGAGGGAGCCCGGGCGGGCGTGCCGCCGATGCCCCAGCGGTTCGGCGGCACGCCGATCAACCGCACGACGGTGATGCTTCGGGCCCACTCGCCGTAGACCGTGACGACCGCGTCGGTCAACTTCTGGATCAGTGCGGTCTCGCGGCCGGCCAGGTCGCCCTCCAGCACGTGGACGTCGAGATGCGGCACAGTATCCTCCCCGACAGGTTTGGCCACAAACTAGCTTTGTAAACAAAGGTATTTCGGAGATGATCGGATGTCAAGGGCCGACGCCACGGACGACACCGTCCGGGAACTGCTCCTGGTGATGCCGAGGCTGGTCGGCAGGGTCAAACGCCTGCCCCCACCGGAACAGCTGAGTTCCCTCGACCTGGCACCGAGGCACCTGTCGATGCTGTCCCTGCTCCTGCTCGACGGCCCGCTGACCGTCTCCCAACTGGCCGGCATGCTGGGCGTGGCACCGACCACGGTGAGCCTGATCGTGAGCGACCTGAGCCGCAAAGGGGTCCTGGTGCGGCGCGAGGACGACACCGACCGCCGCCGCCGCATCATCGACATCAGCCCGCAGAGTCGCCCCGCCATCGCGCAGTGGCTGTCTCCCGGCGCCCACGCCTGGCGACGCGCCCTGGCGCCGCTGACCCCGGCCCAGCAACGGACATTCGTCGACACCCTGCTCAGGTATGAGGCGGCCGTCTCGACACCGGCGCAGGCGCCGCCGGAGGGTTGAGGATCCGGAGGCGTCGCCTCGCCGGCCGGGTCCGGCCCGGAGCTGTCAGAGAGTCGCCGGCCCGGTTGCCGGGCGCGGGTCGGCGGCGGCGTGCCGGTCGGCCGTGTGGTCCCGGCGCTGTTCCGCGAGCCACTCGTCGAAGGTGGTCGGCGCGATGTGGGCCCCCTCGCCGGGCAGCAGTACGGTGCCGGCCATCGCCGGGCCGAAGCGCCCGGACCAGGTCGGCACGAGCTTCACCCGGTGGCCGCGCGCCTCGTTGGTCCGTCGTGCCATGTCGACGAGGTCCTGCGGCTCCGGGCCGGCGACGTCGGGGTAGCGGCCCCGTGGCTCGCCAACCGCGATCCCGGCGAGGACGTCGGCGACGTCCGCGGGTGCGATCGGCTGCACGAGCAGTGGTGCGATCGTCGCGACACCGTCCCGCTCGGTCCAACCGGCGACCATCGCGGCGAAGTCGTGGAACTGCGTGGCCGGGACGATCGTCCAGGGCAGTGGGCCGGCGGCCACCAGACGCTCCTGCTCGCGCTTGCCGGCGTAGTGTGCGTTGCCCTCGACCCGATCGATCCCCACGATCGAGAGCAGGACGTGGTGCCGGACGCCGGCCCGCTCCCCGGCGGCGAGCAGGTTCCGGGTGGCGGTGCCGAAGAACTCCACCGCCTCCGCACGGTCGGTGGCCGGCCCGTTGCTGACGTCGACGACCGCGTCGACGCCGGTGAGGGCATGGTTGAGTCCCTCACCGGTCGACAGGTCCACGCCCAGCGCGCGACTGATGCGCACCACCTCCTGCCCGGCCCGTTCGAGGGCGGTGACGGTGCGGGCGCCGATGTTCCCGGTCGCCCCGACGACTGCGATTCGCATGACGATCCTTCCTCTCGTTACCTGGCCGACGATATTACGGACTTTGCAGGTCCGCAATATCCGCGATAGCCTGACCGGGTGAAGTTGCCGGTGAGCACCGAATGGCTGTTGCACTGCGCCGCGACCCTGGCGCAGCTCGATCCCGGAGCCACCGCGTCGGCGGCGCAGCTCGCGCAGTACTACGACATCCCGGCGGCCTACCTGGCCAAGCAACTGCAGGGACTCGTCAAGGCCGGCGTGCTGGTCGCGACGACCGGCCCACGCGGCGGGTTCCGGCTCGCCCGGCCGGCGGCCGAGATCACACTGCTGCGGATCGTGGAGGCGGTCGACGGCACCGCTTCGCCGTACGAGTGCCGTGAGATCCGCCAGCAGGGCCTGGGCGCGCTCTCTCCCGAGGAGTGCCGGAACACCTGCGTCCTCGCCGAGAAGATGGCCGAGGCGCACGACGCGTGGCGGCGCAGCCTCGCCGGCGTCTCGCTCGCCGACATCATCGCCACGCTGCCCCGGACGGCACCGGCCCGCACCAGGGCCCGCCTGGCGTCGGCGACGGGCGCCACGCCGTCGCGCCGAGCACCGGGACCGGCTGCCGGCGACCCGCCGTCACGGTGAAGTCGGTGAAGCCGCAACCCCGGCGAATCGGGGAACCCGCTCCCTCGGCCCTTCCCGGCATCCTGCCCTGCCACCCGCCCGCAGGGTTCGCGAGCGTGGTGCTGGACGCCTGGCCGGGTCGACCGGCACGCTTGACGAATGGGTGACGTCGTGGTGGTTGGTGCCGGGGTGGTCGGACTGACCAGCGCGGTGCGGCTGGCCGAGGCCGGTGCCCGGGTGACCGTGCTGACCGCCGACGACCCGGTCGACACGGTCTCCCGGATCGCCGCCGCCGTCTGGTACCCGACCCGGACCAGTGCCGACCCCCGGGTGCTGGGCTGGGCCCGGCGCACCTTCGAGGTCCTCGCCGGACAGGCCCGCCAGCAGGTACCCGGAGTCGTCATGCGGCCGACCCGGATGCTGCTGCGCGAGCCGGTGACCGCCGACCCGTGGTGGGCCCCGGCGGTCCCCGACTTCCGCCCCGTCCCGCCCCCGGACGGGTACGCCGGCCAGTGGCGGTTCACGGTGCCGACCGTCGAGATGGGGCCGTACCTGGACTGGCTGGTCGACCGGCTGTCCCGGCTCGACGTGCCGGTACGCCGGCACCGGGTGGACCGGCTCACCGACGTACCCGAGATCGCAGCCGGGATGTGGCCCTCGGCGCGGCGTCCGCCACTGGTGGTGAACGCGACCGGGCTGGCCGCCGGCAAGCTCGCCGACGACCCGACGGTGCACCCGGTCCGGGGCCGGATCGTGCTCGTGGCAAACCCCGGCCTCACCACCTCGGTACGCGACGAGGCGAACCCGGCCGGCATCACCTACGTCCACCCGCGCGCCCGGGACGTGGTGCTCGGCGGCACCTTCGAGCCGTACCGGACCGGGACCGGACCGGACGACGGCGCCGCGTCGGCGATCCTGGCCCGGTGCGTCGGGCTGGTGCCGGAGCTGGCCGGGGCACCGGTGCTCGGGCAGCTCGCCGGGCTGCGGCCGGGCCGGACCGGCGGTGCCCGGCTGGCCGAGGAGACGCCCGGGGTGGCCGGTGCGGCCCGACTGGTCCACAACTACGGGCACGGCGGCGCCGGGGTCACCCTGAGCTGGGGCTGCGCCGACGAGGTGGTGGCGCTGGCCGGTTCCTGAGCCGGGGCTGCGCCGACGAGGCGCTGGCCGGGTTCCTGCGCTGCCCGGGCCCGGTCAGCGGCTGGTCGCGGAGACCCCGCCCCGGGTGACGGTCCGGGCCATCAGTTGGTGCAGCGGCTCGGGGCGGCCCAGGTGGTAGCCCTGCCCCCGGTCGACGCCGAGTTGCCGGAGCACGGGTACCAGCTCGGGCCGGTCGATGTGCTCGGCGACGGTCCGCATCCCGAGCCCGTGCGCGGCGCGGACCACCGCGTCGATCAGGATCGGGTCGGAGCCGCCGTGGTCGGCCTGCCGGACGAACTCACCCGCGATCTTCACCGCGCTGAACGGCAGGTGCTTGAGGTAGACGAAGGAGCCGTATCCGGCGCCGAAGTCGTCCAGGCTGAACCGGCAGCCGGCCGAGGTGAGCGTGGAGGCCAGCCGCCGGGCCGCGGCCAGGTTGGCGATCGCGGTGGTCTCGGTGATCTCCAGGCCGAGCTGCGTCGCGGGTACGCCGGCGGCGGCCAGCGTGCCGACCACCCAGTCCCCGAAGCTCGGGTCCTCCAGCGAGCGGCTGGAGATGTTCACGTCCAGCCGCAGCTCCACCCCGGCCGACCGGGCCGAGGCGAGGGCCGCGGTCGCGGTCTCCACCACCCAGCGGTCCAGCTCGTAGATCATGTCGCCGCGTTCCAGCGCCGGGAGGAAGTCACCGGGGCCGATCTGCCGGTGCTGGTCGTCGCGTACCCGCATCAGCAGCTCGTAGCTGCGCACCCGCTCGTCGGCGAGGTCGATGATCGGCTGGGCGTCGAGTTGCAGCTGGCCGGTGTCCAGCGCGCGGCGTACCCGGGAGACCAGGTCGACCCGGTGGGCCGCCTGGCGCTGCTGCTCCGGCGCGAAGAGCCGGGCCCGGTTGCGACCCTCGCCCTTGGCCTGGTAGAGCGCCAGGTCGGCGTGGGCGAGCAGCAGGGTGTCGTCGTCGGCGGTGTCCAGCGGCGCGGCGCCGATGCTCAGGGTCACCCGCAGCGGCTCGCCGCGCACCGCCAGCGGGGTACGCGCGACCAGGTCGCAGAGCCCGGCCCCGATCGCGAGTGCCCGGTCGGCGTCGCAGCAGGGCAGCAGTACGGCGAACTCGTCCCCGCCCAGCCGGCCGAGCACCGCCTCGGCGGGCAGGTGGTCGGGAAGCAGCCGGGCCAGCAGCCGGAGCACCTCGTCGCCGATCGCGTGCCCGCGCAGGTCGTTGATGTCCTTGAAGTTGTCGATGTCGATCAGGAGCAGCGCCGCCGCCGTCCGGCCGTCGGTGCCGGTGAGCTGGCTCAGCCTCGCGGTAAGTGCCCGCCGGTTCGGCAGCCCGGTCAGTGGGTCGTGCTCGGCCAGGTACGCCAGCTCGTCCTGGACCTGTCGGATCTCGGTGATGTCGTGCGCGGTGCCCAGCATCCGCAGCGGCCGGCCGGACTCGTCGGTGAAGACCTCGCCGTAGCACTCCAGGATGCGCATCTGCCGGCTGTTCGCCTGGTACATCCGGTGGGTGTAGGTGAACGAGTCGGCCTCCCGGATCGCCCGGTCCAGCGTCGCCTCGATCATCGCCACGTCGTCCGGGTGGATCAGCGTCCGGTAGGTCGGATAGTCGAGCGCGGTCTCCGGGGCCAGCCCGATCATCGCCTTCAGGGTGGGCGACCACACCACCTGGTCGGTGGGGAGGTGCCACTCCCAGGTGCCGACCCGGGCCAGCTGCTCGATGTGGGACAGCCGCCAGGCGTAGTCCTCGGCCCGGCGCCGGTCGGCACGCTGCTCGGTGACGTCGGCCAGCTCGTAGACCAGCTGGTCGTCCGGCTCGGGGTCGGCGCGCCGAGGCGGCGGCAGCCGTCGGCAGGTGACCCGCAGGTGCCGTACCGCGCCGTCGGCGGTGCGGCAGCGCAGCTCGACCGGCGGCCCGTCCGGGGTGGCGGCCCGGAACGGCAGCGAGCCGATGTCCGCGCCGATCAACTGGCCGAGCCGCTGGGCCGCCCGGTTGTACCAGGTCACCTCGCCGTTCTCGGCGGCGGTCAGCAGGGCGGTGGAGGTGGTGTCGAGCACCGCGGCGGGCACGCTGGACGGCAGTGCGGGCACTTGGCCTCCCGTAGAGATCGACCGGATCCGGTGCAGGGGACGCGGGACGCGCACGGTCGGCCGTAACGGCGCACTGAGTGTACGGAGGCCGGAGGCCCCCGGCCAATGTCCGTACGCCGACAGCCGTCGATCTTGCCGGTTCGGCGGTGGTCCCACGCTGCGGCCGCCGGACGGGCAACGGACCGGGGCGGCTCAGCCGGATCCGGCGGTGTCCTGCCGGACGATCGCCACGGCCACCCGGCAGAACTCGTCCATGTCCGGGGTGAAGCCCTCGGCGATGTCGGGATGCAGCCCGGCCCGGGTCTCGTCGAGCAGCCGCTGGCAGACCTGCTCGACCGGCTCGCCGGCGTACTCCGCCCGGACCCGGTCGGTGGCGGCGCGCAGCGCGGAGGTGAGTTGCTCCTCCAGCGGACCGCGCAGGTGCCGCCGCTCCGGGTCCAGACCGGTGGGGTCGAGCGTGACGTGTGGCTCCGACATGACCGCTCCCTTCGTCGCCGGTGCCGTTGCCCGCCGGTCCCCGTCACCCGTCGGTCGCCGACCGCGTACCCAGCGGCGGGCGACGGCCAAACCGGATCCGGCGTACCGGTGGTGGTTCCGCTCCGGCGTACCGGTGGTGGTTCCGCCGTCGTCCGGCTCGGGCCCCCGGCGACCGGCACCCGGCTTCAGACCGGTGGCGGCAGGCTGGTCACCCGCACCTGGTACGACATCTCCTCGGCCGGCTCCTCCCGGTAGGAGACCTGCTGGACCTGCCGGTCGTCCACGTAGAGTGCGACGTCGGCGAGTACCCCGAGGTGGGCCAGGCCGATGTCGGCGGCCCGCTTCTTGTCCTGGAGCACGGCGGCGATCCCGCCGATCAGGGTCGCCGCGTCGGAGGTCCGGCGGCCGGGCGGGCAGCGGAGCACGATCTCCAGTGCGACCGGCTCGGTCAACGCGGTCCAGCCGGTGCGCTGCGAGGCCGCGCAGGCGGCCTGGAGCAGGGTACGGACCCGGGCGGCCTGCCGGTGCCCGGCGGCGAAGATCGACAGTGCCTCGGTCCTGACCGGCGGTGGCCCGCTGACCTCGAAGGACAGGGTGCGTTCCCGGGTGTTCCGCACGTCGGCACCTCCTCTTGCAGACGATCCTGCCGGAGGATCGCGGGGACGGGGCGCGTTTCACCTGTCGGAGCCTGCCGCTCGGATCGGTCCGGGCCGGGACGCGCCGGGTCGGGCGCGCTGCCGGCCCGGTGAGCGTGTCGGCGTCGACGGCGACACCGCTGGCGCCGGAGGCAGCACCCACGGTAGCCGAGGTGACGGCCTGCGGGAACACCACATTGGACCTGGAATCGGCCCTGCTGCCAGCCACGCCGCCCCGTCCGGCCTGAGGTGCAGGGAAGGGCCCCTTCCTATACGAAAAGCGATAGGAAGGGGCCCTTCCGTGCACCGGGGCGGGCGTCGGCGGGACCGGGTTTCGTCGATGTTTCGGGCGCCGGACGCCTGGGCAGTGGGGGTAATCCGACACCTACGCCCGGTCCGGCGGTTCGCCTGCGGCTGGAGGCGGGGTGCTTTCGCCGTGTGCCGGGACGGCCTCGCCCCGGCCCGTCGTGGAAAGGGAGGGCGACGCGATGAACGGTCACCAGGCGCGCGCAACGTGGTCGGCGGGGGGCCACCGAAGGTCGAGATCGGCGGACGCCGACGTGGGCGGAACGCCGAGTAGGGCGGGAGGCCGGCATGACTGAGCCCGATCGGCCAGCCCGGAAGCGGTCCGATCAGCCGGACCGTGAGCGCAACGACGGGACCGGACCTGGACGCGTCGGCTCCGGGCGGCGCCGCCGGTTCAGGCTCGCGGCTGCCCTGGCCGGACTGACCCTGCTGGCCCCACTCGCCGCCTGCGGCTCCGGCGACGACGGCGGCGTGCCGACAATCAACCTCTACTACACCACCGAGCAGAACATCCAGAAGGTGGTCGACAGCTGCAACGCCAGGGCGGGCGGCCGGTACCGGATCGCGTACCGGGTGCTACCCCGGGCCGCCGACGACCAGCGGGTGCAACTGGTCCGGCGGCTCGCCGCCGAGGACTCGGGGATGGACATCCTGGGCCTGGACGTGACCTGGACCCAGGAGTTCGCCAGCGCCGGCTGGCTGCTGGAGTGGACCGGCGAGCGCCAGGCCGAGGTCGAGCGCGGCACCCTGGCCGGTCCGCTGGAGACCGCCCGCTACGAGGGCAAGCTCTACGCCGCACCGAAGAACACGAACGTGCAACTGCTCTGGTACCGCTCCGACCTGGTGGAGCAGCCGCCGCAGACCTGGGACGAGATGATCCGGATGGCGCAGCAGCTGCGGGACCGGGGCCAGCCGTACCGGGTGATCACGATGGGCGCCCAGTACGAGGGGCTGGTCGTCCTCTACAACACGCTGGTGGCCAGCGCCGGCGGCCAGATCATCAGCGACGACGGCAGCAAGGCGGTCTTCGACGAGGGCGCCGTACGAGCCCTGGAGGTGCTGCGCGACTTCGCCACCGCGGGGGTCACCACCTCGTCGTTCTCGAACACGATCGAGGACCAGGCCCGGCTCGACTTCCAGTCCGGGACGGGCGCCTTCCAGCTCAACTGGCCGTTCGTCTATCCGGCGATGCAGGAGGCCGATCCGGAGCTGGCGAAGAAGGTCAAGTGGGCCCGCTTCCCCGGTGTGCGGCCGGGAGTGCCCAGCAAGGTGACGATCGGCGGGTTCAACCTGGGGGTCAGCAGCTACTCCGAGCACCCCGACGAGTCGTTCGACGCCGCCGCCTGCCTGCGCGACGCCGAGCACCAGAAGTTCTCCGCGATCAACGACGGGGTGCCGCCGACCATCGAGAGCGTCTACGCCGAGCCGGAGATGGCCGAGGCGTACCCGATGCGGGACACCATCCTGGAGGAGTTGAAGAACGCGGCGACCCGGCCGCGCAGTCCGGCGTACCAGAACATCTCGACCGTGCTGTCGGCGATGCTCTCGCCGCCGTCGGCGATCGACCCGGAAGAGACCGCGGACCGGATGCGCGAGGCGACCCAGGACGCGCTCGATTCCAAGGGGGTGCTGCCGTGAGTACGGACACCGAGTCCCAGACCGCCGCGGAGCGGACCGGTGCCGCCGGTCCGGTGCCGGCGCCCCGGCGCGGCCGGCGCGACCGGACGGCGCTCAGCGAGGGGAAGCGGGCCGAGCGCCGGCTGGCCTGGCTGCTCTGCGCCCCGGCCGCGCTGGTGATGCTGGCGGTGACGGCCTATCCGATCCTCTACTCCGTCTGGCTGTCGTTGCAGCGGTTCGACCTCAAGTTCCCGGACGAGCGGGAGTTCGTCGGGCTGTCCAACTACGTCACGGTGCTGACCAACGACTACTGGTGGACCGCTTTCGGGGTGACCATGCTGATCACCGTCGTGACGGTCGCCGTCGAACTGGTGCTTGGCATGGGCCTGGCCATCGTGATGCACCGGACCATCGTCGGGCGCGGGCTGGTCCGCACCTCCGCGCTGATCCCGTACGGCATCGTCACCGTCGTCGCGGCCTTCTCCTGGCGGTACGCCTGGACGCCCGGCACCGGCTACCTGGCCACGCTCTTCGGCGAGGGGGCGCCACTGACGGAACGGGCCAGCGCACTGGCGATCATCATGCTGGCGGAGATCTGGAAGACCACCCCGTTCATGGCCCTGCTGCTGATGGCGGGGCTGGCCCTGGTGCCGGAGGACCTGCTCAAGGCGGCCTCGATGGACGGCGCCACCGCCTGGCAGCGGTTCACCAAGGTCATGCTGCCGGTGATGAAGCCGGCGATCCTGGTGGCGCTGCTGTTCCGCACCCTGGACGCGTTCCGGGTCTTCGACAACATCTTCGTGTTGACCGCCGGTGCGAACGAGACCTCGTCGGTGTCGATGCTCGCCTACAACAACCTGATGCGCGGACTCAACCTCGGGATCGGGTCGACCATGTCGGTGCTGATCTTCCTGGCCGTGGCGATCATCGCGTTCGTCTTCGTGAAGCTGTTCGGTACCGCTGCCCCGGGCAGCACGGACGAGGGAGGCCGCCGATGACGCCGCCGACGACACGGCGCAGCACCGCGGTCGTGAACGCAACGGTCGCGAACGGAAGGGGACTCTGATGGCCGCCGCCGACACCACCGCCCGAGCGAAGTGGCGGTGGGGACTGCTGGACGTGGTGGTGGTGGTCTTCGCACTGGTACCGGTGCTGTGGATCGCGTCGCTGTCGTTCAAGACCACCGGCACGCTCACCGACGGGAACTTCATCCCCCGGGAGTGGACCCTGGACAACTACCGGACGATCTTCTCCACCAACCAGTTCGTCCGGGCGCTGGGCAACTCGATCGGGATCGCCCTGATCGCCACCACCATCGCGGTGGTGCTCGGCACCATGGCCGCGTACGCGGTGGCCCGGCTGGACTTCCCCGGCAAGAAGCTGCTGGTCGGGGTCTCCCTGCTGATCGCGATGTTCCCGCAGGTCTCGCTCGTCTCGCCGCTGTTCGAGATCGAGCGGTCGCTCGGCCTGTTCGACACCTGGCCGGGGCTGATCCTGCCGTACATCACGTTCTCGCTGCCGTTGGCCATCTACACCCTGTCGGCGTTCTTCAAGCAGATCCCCTGGGACCTGGAGAAGGCCGCCAAGATGGACGGGGCCACCTCGGGGCAGGCGTTCCGCCGGGTGATCGCGCCGCTGGCCGCTCCCGGGGTCTTCACCACGGCGATCCTGGTCTTCATCTTCTGCTGGAACGACTTCCTCTTCGCGATCTCGCTGACCTCCACCGAGCGGTCCCGCACGGTGCCGGTGGCGTTGTCGTTCTTCACCGGGGAGTCGCAGTTCGAGGACCCGACCGGGGCGATCTGCGCCGCCGCCGTGGTGATCACGATTCCGATCATTCTGTTCGTGCTGTTCTTCCAGCGTCGCATCGTGTCGGGCCTGACGTCCGGCGCCGTCAAGGGGTGAGGTCGCAGTGGCTGACATCGTGCTGGACAAGGTGAGCAAGAGTTTCCCGGACGGGACGGTCGCGGTCCGGGACGTCGACCTGGAGATCGCGGACGGCGAGTTCGTGATCCTGGTCGGCCCGTCGGGCTGTGGGAAGTCGACCACGCTCAACATGATCGCCGGGCTGGAGGACATCAGCTCCGGCGAGCTGCGGATCGCGGGGGAGCGGGTCAACGACAAGGCGCCCCGGGACCGGGACATCGCGATGGTGTTCCAGTCGTACGCCCTCTATCCGAACATGACCGTCCGGGAGAACATGGCGTTCCCGCTCCGGCTGGCCAAGCTGGACAAGGCGACGATCGAGCAGAAGGTCGACGAGGCGGCCAAGGTGCTGGAACTGACCGCGCTGCTGGACCGCAAGCCGGCGAACCTCTCCGGCGGGCAGCGGCAGCGGGTGGCGATGGGCCGGGCGATCGTCCGGAGCCCGAAGGCGTTCCTGATGGACGAGCCGCTGTCCAACCTCGACGCGAAACTGCGGGTGCAGATGCGTACCGTGGTGTCCCGGTTGCAGAAGCAGCTCGGCACCACGACCGTCTACGTCACGCACGACCAGACCGAGGCGATGACGCTCGGCGACCGGGTGGTGATCATGCGGGGCGGCGCGGTGCAGCAGGTCGGTCCGCCCCAGGAGCTGTACGACCACCCCGTGAATCTCTTCGTCGCCGGGTTCATCGGCTCGCCGTCGATGAACTTCCTGCACGCCGCGATCGAGGACGAGACGCTGCGGACGGCGATCGGCGACGTACGCCTGGGGGACCGGCTCCGGCGTGAGCTGGCGGCCGAGGACGCCCCCCGGGAGCTGATCCTCGGCATCCGGCCGGAGCACTTCGAGGACGCCGCTCTGGTCGACGAGCAGACCCGGGGCCGGGGGATGGAGTTCGAGGCGCCGGTGGAGATCGTCGAGTCGATGGGCTCCGACAAGTACGTCTATCTCACCGTTTCCGGTGAGCGGGCCAGCGCGGCGGAGCTGGAGGAACTCGCCGCCGACGCGGGCGCCGAGGATCTCGGCGGCACCGGGGCCAACCTGGTGACCCGGCTGTCGGCGGAGTCCACGGTCGCCGAGGGGGAGGACCGGCGGATCTGGTTCAACCTGGAGAAGATCCACCTGTTCGACCCGGCGAACGGCCGCAACCTCACCCTGCACGAGGGGCGGGCCGGCGGGACCCTGGCGTCCTGAGCCGGATCACGGCGTGCCGCTGCCCGGACCGGCCGGAACGATCTTCCGGTCGGTCCGGTCGGTCCGGTCGTCCGTCGGCGGGTTCCTGAACTTCGCCGCCACCCGGCGGACCGACCGGAGGGCGCCGGCTGGCCGGAGAGCATCGGCCGAGCGGAGAGCATCGGTCGAGCGGAGGGTGTCGGCCGGGCGGACCGGCGGCCGGCGCGCGGAACCGTCCCTGAGCAGCGATTACAACACGTAGCGTATCCGTGTGGATACGGATCGCGCGCCGTCGTCCGATGCCGGGACCGCCGGGTGAACGGCGCGGCTACCGCGCTGGCGCTCGGCTCCGCCGCCTGCTTCGCCCTCGGTGCCGCCCTGCAACAGCGCGCCGCGCGACAGGAGCCGCAGCACGGTGCCGCCGACCCGCGACTGCTGATCCGGCTGCTGCGCCGGAAGGCCTGGCTGCTCGCCAAGATCCCCGACCTGGCCGGTACGGTCCTACAGGCGGTCGCCCTCCGGTTCGGGCCGCTGACCCTCATCCAGCCCCTGCTGATCAGCGGGATGTTCCTGGCGATCCCGCTGGAGGCCGCGCTCGACCACCGGCGACCGCATCCGCGCGACGTCACCGCGGTCGCCGCCTGCGTCCTCGGGCTGACCGTCTTCCTCGCCGCCGCCCGACCCCGGGCCGGGGTCGCGGAGCCGTCCCTGACGGGCTGGCTCGGGATGGCGCTGATCGGTGGCACCCTGGTCGGGATCTGCCTGCTCCTCGCCCACCGGGCCACCGACGCCGCCCGGGGAACACTGCTCGGGATCGCCAGCGGGCTGCTCTACGCCGGCACCGCAGCCCTGCTCAAGACCGTGGCGGACCGGGTCGGCCGGGATCCGCTCTCCACGCTCGCCGACTGGCACCTGTACGCGTTGGCCCTGGTCGGGTTCGCTTCGGTGGCGTTGAACCAGAACGCCTTCCAGAACGGTCCACTGGCCGCACCGCTCACCGCGATAACCCTGGTGGATCCCGTCGCCAGCGTCGTGATCGGGGTGACGGCGTTCCACGAGACGCTCTCCTTCGGCGGGCTCCGGCTCCTGCTGGAGGTGCCCGCCATCCTCGCGATGGGCTTCGGGATCTGGCTGGCCAGCACCCGGTCCACCGGCCGGGAGGGCTACGAGGGCGGCTGACCGGGGTGGGGCTCCCGCCACATCGGCTGGAGGGTCGGGCCCCCGTCCGGCAACCGGATCGGCTCGGCGCAGGACCGGAAGCCGTACCGCTGGTAGAGGGCGCGGTTGCGCGGTGAACTCGCCTCCAGGTAGCTGCCGATCCCGTCGGCGTCGGCCCGGCGGAGCTGGTGGCGCAGCATCGCGCCGCCGAGGCCCCGGCCGCGCAGCTCCGGCAGCACCACCATCTGCTGGAGATACCAGTATGGTCGCCCGTCGGGGTGGCGGGCCGCGATCAGCTCGCCGACCAGGGCCATCCGGGGCGCGTACCGGCCGTAGGCCCGGGCGAGGAAGGCCGCCTGCTGCTCGTCCGTGCCGGCGGCGGCCGACACCGCTGCCGACGAAGCAGCGCGGTGCTCCCACACCGACAGGCCACCGGACGGGTTCGACTCGTCGCCGGCCAGCAGAAGCTCACCCGCCGGCAGGAGCGCGCCCAGCCAGTCCGGAGCGGACTCGACCCACTTCTGCGCACACGCCCGGCGGTCACTCTCGTCCGGCACCACCCAGCCGAACACGGCCTCGTCGTGGCCGGCCCGCCCGAGCAGGACGGCGATCGTCCGGGCATCCGCCAACCCGGCCGGGCGTACCAGCACCGTCTCGGTCATCGTCACCTCTCCGTCGCTCGCACTCCTTGCGTGAATACACTGTACGCAAGAGTGCGTACTCTGTATCGGATGCGAACCCGGTCGACGGTGGGGTGGGAGCGGATGGAGCGTGACGGTGTCGACGCCGGGTCCGGCGCAGGGCTGAGCCTGGACCGCATCGTGCGGGTGGCGGTCGGGCTCGCCGACGCGGACGGCCTGGCCAGCCTGTCGATGCGCCGGGTCGCCGCCGCCCTGGACACCGGCGCCATGTCGCTCTACCGGTACGTGCCGGGCAGGGCGGAACTGGTCGACCTGATGGTGGAGAGCGTCTTCGGTGAGATCGACCATCCGGCGGTCGGCCCGGCCGGCTGGCGGGCCCGGATCGAACTCTCCGCCCGCCGGGAGTGGGCGATGTACCAGCGGCATCCGTGGGTGCTGCCGGTCGTCGCCGGCACCCGGCGGCCACCGCTCGGTCCGAACGTGCTTGCCAGCGTGGAGTGGGTGCTCGGTGCGTTCGACGGCTTCGGGCTCGACCCGGCGACGATGCTCCAGCTCTACCTCACCGTCAGCGACTACGTGCAGGGCGCCGCCCGCTACGCGCAGACCGAGGCAGAGCAGGCGAGGCGGTCCGGGACGAGCGTCGAGCAGTGGTGGGTGGCCGAGTTCGCCGGCCTGGGCGAGCGGCTTGGCAGCGGGCGGTTTCCGCTGCTGTCCCGGCTGGTCGGGCAGGCCGGCGGCGGCCCGGCGGACGTGCGGCCCGACTTCGAGTTCGGCCTCGCCCGGGTGCTCGACGGCGTCGCCGTCTTCCTGGCCGGCGGCTCGGCCCCGGCCGACCCGCCGGCCGAACAGATCCCCGCTCGAAAAACCAGGTTTGAAAAAGTAACCGCCTCGACCGACCTTACCGACGTGCCTGGCCGGCAGCTGCCGGCGGACACCTCGGCGGCCCTGGAACTCCTCGGCCGACGTTGGACCCTTGACCTGCTGTACGTGCTCAGCCACGGCGAGGCGCGGTTCCGGGACCTCGTCGAGGCGCTGCCCGGCGTCTCCCGACGGGTACTGACGGAACGGCTGCGCGAACTCGCCGGCGCGGGAATGCTGCACCGTCGGGTGGACCCCGGCCCGCCCACCCGGATCGACTACGCCCTGACCGAGCGCGGTGCGGGTCTCCGCGACGTGCTGACCGGGTTGTACGCCTGGGCCGGGCAGGGCGCCCCGACGGCCAACCGCTGACCCGGCTCCGGTCGCCACCCGCCCGGCCACCGGAGCCGGTCGGCCTGCCGGCGACGCCGAGCGGGAGCAGACCGAAGTAGACGTCCCAGCACCGGTAGCGGGCCACCCCACTCCCGGCTCCGTCCCGCCGTCGAGTGCCCGGTCGCCGGGCCGACCGTCCACACGGCCCCGAGGCCGGCGGCTTCCGGGCCAGCGGCGGGACGGGGTGGACAGGCCCTGGTTCGACGACGGGTCCTGGTTCGACGACAGTCCTGGTCGGACGACAGGACCCGGTCGGACACCGCAGCGCATCTCCCGCCGATCCGCACCCGTCGCCGGAGGCGGCGACGTCACCGACGGCAGATGCGGACCGGCGGCCCGGGCGGGGGCTCTCAACCCGCCCGGACCACCGGCACGCGAATGCCTACCCGGGATGCCGGGAAGTATGCGTGCCCGACACCTACCGACCCGCTCCCGGCGACGGTGTGCCGGCCCCGGGCACCGGTGCGCGGGACAGTCCGGCGACCGGGGTCGAGCCGGCCGGGGTGGGGAGCAGCCGACCGACCAGCTCGGTCAGTACCGCCATGCCGTCCCGGCTCAGCACCGACTCGGGATGGAACTGCACGCCGGCGTACGTCGGGCCGCGCAGGGCGTGCAGCGCACCGTCGACCGGGTCCCGGGCCAGCCGCACCGACCCGTAAGCGGTGTCCAGGGCCTCGGCACCGGCCAGTGCGGTGTAACTGGAGTAGAAGCCGACCCGGGCCACGGTGTCGAAGAGCGTCACGTCCCGGCACAACCCCTGGTAGGGGGCGGTGCGCCGGTGCAGGGTCAGGCCCAGCCGGGCGGCCAGCACCTGGTGGCCGAGGCAGACGCCGAGGGTCGGTGCGCCGGTCTCCAGCAGCCGGCCGACCATCTGGCGCAGAGCGAGCATCTTCGGGTCGGTCGGGTGTCCCGGATCGCCCGGCCCCGGCCCCAGCACCGTCAGGTCGGCACCGGCCGGGTCGAACCCGCCCGGCTCGGCGACCTCGGCCCAGGGACGTACCGACACGGTCAGGCCGAGCGCCCGCAACTGGTGCGCGAGCATGCCGGTGAAGGTGTCCTCCCCGTCGACGACCAGCACCCGCCGGCCGGCGAGTTCCGGCCGTACGGTGGCACCCGGCGTGCGCTGCTCCAGCCAGAACCGGGCGAGCCCGACGTTGCGGGCGGCCAGCGCGGCACGTACCGCCGGATCGTCCGCCAGCCGGACCTCGGCGGCCGGCTCCGGTGCGGCGGCGCCCGGCCGGCTGGCCGCAACGGCGTCCGACGGTAGGTCCGGCACGGCCGTCGACGGCACCCGCGTGCCGGTCGTCCCGGCGGCGCGGTCGCTGATGCGGGCCGTTCCGGCAGCGCGGTCGCCGGCGGCGGTCGTCTCGGCCGGACGGTCACCGAGGGTGCGCTCGGCGGGGCGGTCGCCGGCGGCGGGCGGCTCCGGCCGCAGCCCCAGCGCGGTGAGCACCCCGGCCGCCTTGGCGTGCGTCTCGGCGACCTCACCCGCGGCGGTCGAGTGCCGCACCAGGGTCGCACCGACCGGTACCCGCAACCGCCCCTCCGGCGAAATCTCGGCGGTCCGGATCAGGATCGGCGCGTCCAGGGTCTGCCGGCCGGCCTCGTCGACGCCGAGCAGGGCCAGCACCCCCGCGTAGTAGCCCCGGCCGCGCCCCTCGTGCCGGGCGATCACCCGGCAGGCGTTCTCCATCGGGCTGCCGGTCACGGTCGGCGCGAACATCGTCTCCCGGAGCACGTCCCGGACGTCGCGCGAGCCCCGCCCGGCGAGCAGGTACTCGGTGTGGGTCAGGTTCGCCATCTCCTTCAGGTACGGCCCGATCACCTGGCCGCCGTGCTCGGCCACGGTCGCCATCATCTTCAGTTCCTCGTCGAGCACCATGTACAGCTCGTCGATCTCCTTCGGGTCGGCGAGGAAACGCAGCAGCTCGGCCCGGTCCGCCGGCCGGCCCGGATGGCGCAGCGTGCCGCTGATCGGATTCATCATCACCAGGCCGTCCTCGACGCTGACGTGCCGTTCCGGCGAGGCGCCGACCAGGATCCGCCCGCCGGTGTGCACCAGGAACGTCCAGTAGGCACCCCGCTCGCCGGTCAGCAGCCGGCGGAACGCGGCAAGCGCCGCCGGCAGTGCGGGACCGGCCAGGTTGCCGAGGTAGCAGCGGTGGATCACGAAGTTCGCTCCCTCGCCCCGGCCGATCTCGTCGGCCAGCACCCGGTCGACGATCCGGGCGTACTCCGGGTCGGCGATGTCGAAGCCGGCGTCGCCGACCGGTACCGGCACCTCGGGCAGCACCGCCAGCGCCTCGGCCAGCGGGACCCGGTCGGGTTCGTCGAGGATCAGGCACTCCAGCGGGGCGCCGTCGTCGACACAGTCGAAGCCGCGCTCGGTGACCTGCCGGTACGGCACCAGGGCGAGGGTGCGCGGTCCGGCCGGCCCGGCCGGCAGCGGGATGTCGGCGAGCCGGGCGACGGTGTGCGGGGTACCGGTGAAGACTTCCAGACCGGTGGCGCCGTCCCGGCGCAGCAGGGCGAACGGGCCGGGGTCGGCACCGTCGGCGATGGTCCGGATCAGGTGGTTCAGCAGGGTCATCGGTGGTCCTCACAGCCGGGGACCGTCCCGAGCGGTGGCCGTGGAGGCGGGGAGGAAACCGTGGCGGCCGCCGCATGGGGCGGCCGCGTCGAAGATCGCTACGCGCGGAGGTCGGCCGCCGGGATGGCGGGCCACCAGGAGTTGAGTCGCGCGAGCACGGGCCGAGTCTAGGACAGCACGCACCGGTACCGCAGCCCCTTCGGCGCCGCCGTCCACCAGATGGGCGGCCCGGGGCGCGCGGGGCCGCCCGCGGCCGGTACCCGGGCCACCTTGCCCTGCACGGCACCGGCGAACGGGTACGGTTTCCGGCGATGAGGATTCTCGCTCTCGACCTGGGTACGTCGTCGGTGCGCGGCCTGGTGCTGGACGCGGCCGCCCGGCCGCTGCCCGACGCGCTGGCCCGGCGACCGGCCGAGATCGTCATCGGAAACGACGGCCGGGCCACCCTGGACGGGCCGGGCTACCTCGCCGCCCTCGTCGAGTGCCTCGACGAGCTGGCCGCCGCGGGCCACCTCGGCGGCGTCGAACTCGTGGTCGCCTCGGCGCAGTGGCACTCGGTGGTGCCGCTGGGCCCGGGTGGGGAGCCGCTCGGGCCGGTGCTGACCTGGTTGGACACCCGCCCCACCGCGCCGGCCGGGTTGGCCGGGCCGGTGGACCCCGGCGACTACCACCGGCGTACCGGCACCTGGTGGCACCGGTTCTACTGGTCGGTCCGGCTGCCCTGGCTGCGGGAGCGGTGCGGCCCCGGCCGGATCCGCTTCGCCGGCCTGGTCGAGTACGTCCTCGGCGTCCTCCTCGACGAGGCGGTCATGTCGGTCTCCCAGGCCTCCGGCACCGGCCTGCTCGACCTGCGCACCCTGAACTGGGATCCGGAGGCGTGCGAGCTGGCCGGGGTGCGGCACGGCGAACTGCCGGCGCTGGCTCCCGCCGCCTGGTTCGGCCGGCTCCGGGCCGAGTACGCCGGGCGCTGGCCGGAGCTGCGGAACGCCCGGTGGGCGCCGCCGAGCGGCGACGGTGCCGCCTCCAACGTGGGCTCCGGCTGCTACGACAGCCGGCGGGCGGCGGTCACGGTGGGCACCTCGGCGGCGGTGCGGCTGGTCCAGCCGGTGCCGGCCGGTGTCGAGCTGCCACCGCTGCCCGACGAGCTGTGGCGCTACCGGGTGGATCACGGGCACGTGGTGACCGGCACCGCCTTCTCCGGCGGCGGCAACCTCTATGCCTGGGCGCGGCGGGAGATGAGGCTGCCCGAGGGGCACGAGCTGGACCGGGCGCTGGCCCGGGTGCCGCCGCTCGGCGGGATAGCGGCGGACTCCCGGCTGGGCGGCGACCGTCCGCCGGGGCTCGCCCCGGCCGGCTCGGGCGTCCTGTCCGAGCTGGGCTTCAACACGACCGCGGTGGACATCCTGGCCGGACTGATGGGCGCGCTCTGCCGAGAGGTGGGGATCGGTGTCGCCGCGATCGAGTCCACCCTCGACGAACCGGTCCAGGTTGTCCTCGGCGGCGGTGCCGTCGCCGCCTCCGAGTGGTGGCGGCACTCCTTCTCGGTGGCGCTGGCCCCGCGTGCGGTGCACCACGTCCGGAATCCGGAGATCGGTGCGGTCGGCGCCGCCCTGGTGGCGATCGGTCGGTTCGACGGTGCGTCCGGACTTGAACGCATCGTCCGGACGGATGAGGACGAGTCGCCGACAGCGACAAGATCTGCTCGCCCGCAGTATCGTTCGTGACCTGTCGCGCCCAACTGATCATTGACAGCAGGTCGGGCCTGGATTGGAATAGCTCCGCTCCTTGGCGCGCCCCGCATCGAGGACGGTAGGAGGCATGGTGGCTGTTGCCCCGGACCCGTTCCACGGCGCCGTCTCGCGTCACCGCCGGCGCCGTCTCGACGTCCGGGTGGTGCCCCATCGCCGCAGGTCCGCCTTCCGGATCCGGGACTGGCGGATGCGCACCAAGCTGGGCGCCGTCCTCGTGGTCCCGTCGGTGGCGTTCCTGGTCCTGGCCGGGGCACAGACCAGCGCGCTGGTGAGCCAGGCCGGCCTGTTGGACGACTTCGCCGACCAGGTGGCGGTGGGCCGGGACATCACGGCGCTGGTGCACGAGTTGCAGCGCGAGCGGGACCAGACCGCGGGCGAGCTGGCGGCCCTGGGCGCCGGCGCGGCCCCCTCGGTCGAGCCGGGCCGCCCGCTGCCGGCGCTGGAGTCGGTGTACCCGGTCGCCGACCGGGCGATCGACCGGTTCCGGGCGGCGGCGTCGCCGGTGGCCAGGGGAGTCGCCTCCTGGCGGGTCTCCTACGACCGGGTCGACAGCGCACTCGACCGGCTGCCGGAGGTCCGGGCCTCGGTGCCGGCAGCCGGTTCGAACCCCGATCCGGTGCTCGCCGAGTACGACCGGGCCATCGAGGTGCTGCTGGTGCTGCTGGCCCAGCCGTCGCCCGGGGCGGAGCGCGCCGAGCTGACCGACGCGGTACTCAGGTACGTCCAGTTCGCCCAGGTCAAGGAGATCAACTCGCGCATCCGGGGGCAGCTCTACGCCGCCGCCCGGGCCGGCCGCTACGACCAGAACGACGTGGTCGCCCTGACCGACCTGCGGGCGCAGCAGCTCAGCGGCATCGCCGGCTTCCGGCTCGCGGCCACCGACCGGCAGATCGAGCGGTACGACCAGGCCGCGAGCGATCCGAACTTCGTGGCGGCGATCCGGCTGGAGGAGACCACCTTCTCCGCCGGTGGCCGCACCGCTGCGGTGCTCGAACCCGGCCGCTGGTGGACGATCAGCCAACAGCGCCAGGACCTGCTCCGGCAGGTCGAGGCGGGTGCGGTCGGCGACGCGGTGGAGCTGGCGGACTCCCGCAGCGCCGAGCAGCTGCGCCGGACGCTGCTCACCGCCGGTGCGGTGCTGGCGGTCCTGCTGGCCGCGCTGTTCACCTCGATCGCGATCGGCCGCTCCGTGGCCAGGTCGCTGCGGATGCTGCGTGGCCAGGCGTTGCGGGTCGCCCAGGTCGAGCTGCCGGAGACCCTGGAACGGCTGCGTACGGTCGATCCCGTCGCGGCCGAGTTCGAGGTGCCCCCGGCCGACGTCCGGTCGATGGACGAGATCGGCGAGGTGGCCGAGGCGTTCGTGGCGGTGCACCGCAGCGCGGTGACGGTGGCGCTGGAGCAGGCGGTGATGCGTCGCCACGTCAACGCCATGTTCGTCAACCTGGCCCGCCGCAGCCAGGTACTCGTCGAGCGGCAGCTCGAGCTGCTCGACGAGCTGGAGCAGGACGAGAGCGACCCGGACCAGCTCGACAACCTGTTCAAGCTGGACCATCTCGCCGCCCGCATGCGGCGCAACGACGACAGCCTGCTGGTGCTCGCCGGCACCGACGCCACCCGGCGGTGGAACCGCCCGGTGCTGCTCGGCACGGTGATGCTCGCCGCGATCGCCGAGATCGAGCAGTACCAGCGGATCCGGCACCACGTCGCCGACGAGCTGCACGTCGTCGGGCATGCCGTCGCCGACCTGGTGCACCTGCTCGCCGAGCTGCTGGAGAACGCGTCGTCGTTCTCCCGGCCGGACACCGTCGTCCAGGTCGGCACCGCCCGGCAGCCGGACGGCAGCGTCCTGGTGGAGATCGTCGACCAGGGTCTGGGGATGAGTCCGGCCGCGTTGGAGCGGGCCAACGAGCTGCTCGCGATGCCGCCCGCCGCGGACGTCGCCGCCTCGGAGCGGATGGGTCTGTTCGTGGTCAGCCACCTGGCCGCCCGGCAGGGCGTACGGGTGGGGCTGCGGACCACCGCGCAGGGTGGGCTGGTGGCGGCGGTCTGGCTGCCGGCGAGCCTGCTCGCCCCGGCGCCGGCGGCGGAGCCGGTCGGTGGTCCCGGCCGGCGGATGCTCGAGGCCGTCGCGGGTGCGGTGGCCGGTCCGGACGGTGCGGCCACGCAGGACGGTGCGGCTACGCCGGCCGGCCCGCAGACGGCCGGCCCGCAGACGGCCGGCGAGGAGGCTGCCCAGGCCCGCCGGGCGGTTCGCCGGGAGACGCCGACCCGGGCCGAGGACGTGCTCGGAATGGCCGCCGGTGCCGGTTCGGCGCCGAGTACCTGGTGGTCCCGGCAGGGCAAGGGGAGTACCGCGACACCGGCGGCCGCCCCCGCCAGCGCGCCGACCGGTGCGCTGGCCACCGGGAACGCCCCGCCCGCGGTGCCGGTGACCGGCGGGACGAACGCCAACGGGCTGCCGATCCGGGTGCCGATGGCACAGCTGCGGGCGAAGGCGGAGCCGGTCCGGCCGAGACAGCCGGTACAGCGCGAGGCGCCGGATCCGGAGCAGGTGGGCGGCATGCTGAGCCGGTACTACGGTGGGCTCCGGCGGGCCGAGGCCGAGGAGACGATGGTGATACCGATGGCGCCGGCCGGCGCGCGCAGCGAAGAGGAGAAGTATTGAACACGCTCAGTCAAGAGGCACGGGATCTGAACTGGCTGGTGAGCGGGTTCACGGAACGGGTACCAGGGGTGGCGCACGCCATCGTCGTCTCCGCCGACGGACTGCTGGTGGCGGTCTCCGAGCACCTGCCCCGGGACCACGCCGACAAGCTCGCCGCGGTCACCTCCGGGTTGTCCAGCATCACCACCGGGGCCGCCGAGATGTTCGACGGGGACATCGTGAAGCAGACGGTTGTCGAGATGGGCCGGGGCTACTTCCTGGTCATGCAGATCCGGGACGGTTCGATCCTGGCCACCCTCGCCGCCAACGACGCCGACATCGGCGTGGTGGGCTACGAGATGGCCAAGCTGGCCAAGGCGGCCGGCGAGATGCTCACTCCGGCGCTGCGGGCCGAACTCCAGCAGGCGTTGCCCCGCTGAGGCGCGGTGGTCCGGCCGCCGGGGGCGGCTGAGCGCTCGGCCGGTCACTGCCGGACCCGGTCCAGCCGGTCCAGTTGCGCCTCGAGCCGGCCGAGGAGCCACCGTTCGCGGTCGGCCCGTTCGGGACTGTTCCAGCCCCGGGTGGCGCCTTCGATGCACATGATGAGATAGAGATAGATGGTGTAGAGGGTGAGCCGGCGGCGGGCCGGGCCGGTCAGTTCGAGCCGGCCGTGTCCGGCGGAGGCGTAACCGGCGAGGATCTCCGGTTCGTCGTCCAGTTCCCGGAAGAGCGTCATCGAGACCAGTTCGGCCAGCGGGTCGCCGAAGAAGGCCCGTTCGCCGTCGATCAGGCCGGTCAGCCGGACCGTGCCGGCCGGGTCGGCGGCGACGAAGACGTTGCCGTCCCAGAGGTCGAAGTGCACCAGCGCGGGTCGGCGTACCTCGTCGAGGACGTCGGCGTGCCGGCGCAGCAGGTCACCGATCCGGTCGGGTGGGGCGGGCAGCGCGCTGCGCAGCCGGACGGCGTCGGCGAGGATGTCGTCGACCATCGCGCCGAAGGCCGCCCGCCAGGACGGCTGCCAGCTCCGGCTATCGCGCAGCGGATAGCCGTACGCCGGGCCGGTGACGGTGTGCAGCCGGGCGGCCTGCGCGGCGATCTCCGCGCGTACGGCGGCGAGCTGGGCCGGGGTCAGCTCGTCCCGGCGACGCTGTAGGTCGGTTCCGGGTATCCGGCTGAGGAAGACGAAGTCGGTGCCGATCAGGTCCCGGGTGAAGTCGGCGTAGACCACCTCCGGCACGGCGGCCCCGACCCGGGCGGCCCGCCGGTAGAAGTCGACCTCGGTACGCATCAGGTCGACCTCGTGGCGCAGCAGCTCCAGCTCCGGCGGCGGGGCGACCTTGAGTACCAGGTCGGTGTTCTCACCGAGGGTGACGGCGTAGGCGGCGTTGTAGGTGCCGCCGGTCAGTTCCCGCCAGTCGGTGACGCCGGTCCGGTCGCCGAAGCCGCGCCGGACCAGCGCACGCAGCTCGGACTCGGTGACGTGCCTCCTGGTCGAGCTCTGTGCCTCCACCATCCGACACTCTCCTCGCCAGCTACGGCCGGGTGGCGTTCCCACCCGGGGTGAACCTCGATCCCAGACCGCGCCCCCGCATGGTCCGGCGGGGACCACGCGGGGGCGGCGACGGCTACGGTGCCGGCCGGTACGGCCGGTGCGGGGTCAGACGGTGTTGTCGGCGATCACCCGCCGGTACCAGTGCGCGCTGCGCTTGGGGACCCGGCGCTGGGTGGGGAAGTCGACGTAGATGAGTCCCCATCGCTGCTCGTAGCCTTCGTTCCACTCGAAGTTGTCCATCAGCGACCAGACGTGGTAGCTCTCCAGCGGCACGCCGTCGGAGATGGCCCGGTGCGCGGCGGCCAGGTGGTCGCGGAGGAAGGCGATCCGCCCGACGTCGTCCACCGTGCCGTTGCCGTCGAGCCGGTCCGGGGTGGGCAGGCCGTTCTCGGTGACGGTGAGCGGCACGTCGCCGTAGTCCCGGGTCACCCGGGTGAGCGTGTCGTACATGCCGTCCGGGAAGATCTGCTGCCAGTCCGCCTCGGAGGTCGGCCACTTGCGCGCCATGCCGCTGTCGGCGGTGACGTAGATCGGCGTGTAGTACTGCACGGCGAGCAGGTCGATCGGGGACGAGATGATCTTCAGGTCGCCGTCCCGGATGCCCCGGACCATCCGGCTGTCCGGGCCGAGGTCGGCCAGCACGTCGGCCGGGTAGGCGCCCTTGAAGATGGAGTCCAGGTAGAGCCGGTTCTCGTAGCCGTCGTAGAGCCGGGTGGCCTCGGCCACCCCCGGCGCGTCGTCGGCCGGGTAGCACGGGTGCAGGTTCAGCGCGGGACCGATCCGGCTGCCGCTGCCGGTGGCGCGCAGGGCGCGTACCGCCAGGCCGTGCGCGAGCTGCAGGTGGTGCGCGACCAGGTAGGCGGCGTCCGGGTCGCGCAGGCCGGGGGCGTGGTGGCCGTGCAGGTAGCCGTTCTGCACCACCGTCTTGGGCTCGTTGATGGTCAGCCAGACCGGCACGGCATCGCCGAGCGCCTCGAAGACCGCCTCGGCGTAGTCGGCGAACCGGTAGGGGACGTCCCGGGACTCCCAGCCGCCGGTGTTCTGTAGCGACTGCGGCAGGTCCCAGTGGAAGAGCGTGGCCATCGGGACGATGCCCCGGTCGTGCAGGCCGTCGACCAGGCGGCGGTAGAAGTCGAGTCCGCGCTGGTTGGGCGCGCCGGTGCCGTCGGCCTGGATCCGGGGCCAGGAGATGGAGAAACGGTACGTCCGCAGACCCAGTTCCTTCATCAGGTCCAGGTCCTCGACGTACCGGTGGTAGTGGTCGGCGGCGACGTCGCCGGTGTCCCCGCCCCGGGTCCGGCCCGGGGTGTGGCTGAACGTGTCCCAGACGGACTCGCCCCGCCCGTCGTCCTTGGCCGCCCCCTCGATCTGGTACGCCGAGGTTGCCGCACCCCACCCGAAGCCGTCCGGAAAGCGGAGGCCCAGCTGCGCGTCCGGCGCCGTACGCCGCTCGTCGTCAGCCTCGGGACCGGCGTCGCATCCGGCCAGCGTCCCGCCGGTGACGGTGGCTGCCGCCGTGCTCGTCGACAGGCCGGCGACCGGCCCGGCACTGGCGGATAACGCGGCGCGGCGCAGCAGATGCCGCCGGGTCAGTACGGACATGCTGTCTCCTCGTGAGTGGGGCCCTCCGCACGACGCCCGGGAGCGCTCCCATGCAAGGAGCGTAGCGATCTACCGGGCGATTGCGTATGGGATGTTCGGGTGGCAATGGCGGGTCTGGGCCTCGTCCATTGCCCGTCCCCACGTGCGCCATGACCACGGCGACCGTTCGTCGTGTCGCGACGAGACCGGTCGCCGTCCGAGGTGCCGATGACGCAGCCGATCGACCGGTTCGGCGTCGAGACGCTGTACCGATGACCGATTTTCCCGTCGTTGGCGGGGGGTTAGTGTGGGGACGGGGAGGGCAACCCCCGTCCCCAGCGTGAGTTACAAACACGCACGAGCGGAATTGGCGTCCAGGTCGTGCGTGCCGCGCGGGAGCCGGGCCACGCGAGTGGCTCTGGTTCCACCTCCTTCCGACGGTGGTGAGCTGGCTGACGGCGGAGTCCGGGCTGGCCCGCCCTCAGCCCTCTGGCTGAGCGGTCGGCGGCTACGTAACATTGCCGTAGCTCGCCCAACGGGGTGCGTCCGTTCCGGCGAACCGGATCGTCGCAGCCCCCCGTGGTGGTGCGATCCAAGCTACTTACATCATTGTCGATGGAAGCGCTCCCATCGACGTTGGTTGGACTGTAGCCCGCGTCACGGGTTTGTGAAAGACCCAAAATAAGATCGAAACATCGGGCCAACGTCGCCGAAACTCCGCCGTGCTGCTCTCGATCCACTCTATCCGCAGGTCAGCGGGCATCTCCGACCATCCGTAGTGGAGGCTCGCCGGCGTCCACTTGCTGCGGGAGCGCTCCCATGCCACACTGTCGAACTATCGCGGTCGGGAGCCATAAGCTGACGCGATCACGGGCCGCCAGGGCATCCGGGTTCTCCTCGGTACGGCGCCCCGAACACAGCTCCGGAGCCGCCACGTCCGGCGTCTCCTCCGGCGTCCGCCGACCCCGGTCCGGGACGGGTTGACCCCACCACCATCTCGGCGCCTACCCATCCACGCGCATCTCCGCAGCACGCGCAGGAGGCGCCCTGGCCGCGGCAGTACCGCGGCCCGGTCCGCGAGGAGAAGTCACGACATGAAGTTGAGGTTAGGAAGACGCCGACTGGCGATGGCCGCCGCCGGCATACTGGTGGTCGGAGGTGTGGCCGTCGTCCCCGGCACCGCCTACGCGGCACCCGCCTGCGACGTCACCTACACCGCCAACAGCTGGGGCTCCGGGTTCAGCGCCTCGATCACCATCCGTAACGTCGGCGACCCGTTGACCAGCTGGAGCCTCGGGTTCACCTTCCCGGGCAACCAGCGGGTCACCCAGGGCTGGTCGGCGAACTGGACCCAGTCCGGCGCCAACGTGACCGCGACGAACGTGGCCTGGAACGGAAACCTGGCCACCGGCGCCTCGACCAGCATCGGGTTCAACGGCTCCTACTCCGGGACCAATGCCAACCCGACCGCGTTCACCATCAACGGCACCCGCTGCAACGGTGAGCAGAACACCGCGCCGACGGTCGACATCACCAGCCCGGCCAACGGCGCCACCTTCACCGCGCCGGCGAACGTCACCGTCTCGGCCACCGCGAGCGACGCCGAGGGACCGGTCGAGCGGGTCGAGTTCTACCGCAACGGCCTGCTGGTCGGCACCGACACCAGCGCGCCGTACAGCTACACCAACAGCGCGCTGCCGGCCGGGTCGTACACCGCCCAGGCCCGGGCGTACGACAGTGCCGGACTGAGCGGTGTGGACGAGGTCGCCTTCACCGTCGGCGGCACGACCCAGCCGAGCGTGGTGGTACCGGCGACGCTCTCCCTCTCCGAGGGTGGCAGCTCGCCGCTGAACGTCAAGCTCAGCGCCGCGCCGACCAGCAACGTCACCGTCAGCCTGGCCAAGACCGGCGACGCCGACGTGACGCTCGGGGCCAGCACGGCGACGATCACCCCGCAGAACTGGAACACCGGGGTCAACGTCGCGGTGAACGCGGCGCAGGACTCCGACGACGTCAACGACACGGCGACCATCACCGCCAGTGCCAGCGGGCGTACCCCCGGCACCACCCAGGTGACCGTGACCGACGACGAGGGCGGCGGACCGTCCGGCGAGTACGGCGAGGAGTTCCTGGAGCTCTACAACAAGATCAAGGCGCCCGGGAACGGCTACTTCAGCCCCGAGGGCGTGCCGTACCACTCCGTCGAGACGCTGCTGGTCGAGGCACCGGACCACGGTCACGAGACCACCTCCGAGGCGTTCAGCTACTGGCTCTTCCTGGAGGCCATGTACGGTCGCACCACAGGTGAGTGGGGACCGTTCAACAACGCCTGGCAGATCATGGACCGGTACATCATCCCGTCCGAGACCCAGTCGAACTACAACGCCAGCGACCCGGCGGACTACGCCCCCGAGGCTGTCCGGCCGGACCTCTACCCGCAGCAGGGCGGCAAGCTCGACTCCAGCGTGAAGGTCGGTCAGGACCCGCTCGCCGCGGAACTCCAGTCCACCTACAACAGCGGCCGGATGTACGGCATGCACTGGCTGCTCGACGTGGACAACGTCTACGGCTTCGGCAAGTGCGGCGACGGCACCACCAAGCCGGCGTACATCAACACCTACCAGCGCGGCCCGCAGGAGTCGGTCTTCGAGACCGTTCCGCACCCCTCCTGCGAGACGTTCGAGCACGGTGGCCCGAACGGCTACCTGCCGATCTTCATCGGTGACTCGTCCTACGCCCAGCAGTGGCGCTACACCAACGCTCCCGACGCCGACGCCCGGGCCGTGCAGGCCGCCTACTGGGCGCTGAAGTGGGCCAAGGAGCAGGGCGCCGAGGGCCAGATCTCGGCCACCATCGCCAACGCCGCCAAGATGGGCGACTACCTGCGCTACGCGATGTACGACAAGTACTTCAAGCAGCCCGGGTGCGCCTCGCCGTCCTGCGCGGCCGGCACCGGCAAGAACAGCTCCGCGTACCTGCTCTCCTGGTACTACTCGTGGGGCGGCTCGCAGGGCGGCAGCAGCAGCTGGGCGTGGCGGATCGGTTCCAGCCACAACCACGGCGGCTACCAGAACCCGTTCGCCGCGTACGTCCTGTCCACCGTGCCGGAGCTGACCCCGCGGTCGCCGACCGCGAAGACCGACTGGGCCACCAGCCTCACCCGGCAGATCGACTTCTACACCTGGCTCCAGTCCGCCGACGGTGGCATCGCCGGTGGCGCGACAAACAGCTGGAACGGCGACTACAGCGCCCGTCCGTCCGGCGTGCCGACCTTCTACGGCATGACCTACGACGCCAAGCCGGTCTACCACGACCCGCCGTCGAACCAGTGGTTCGGCTTCCAGGCGTGGAGCATGGAGCGGGTGGCGGAGTACTACCACGAGAGTGGTGACGCCCGGGCCAAGGCGCTGCTCGACAAGTGGGTCAACTGGGCCATCGCCAACACCACGGTGAACGGCTCGGACTACCAGATCCCGTCGACGCTGAGCTGGAGCGGCCAGCCGGGTGGCAACTGGACCTCCGGCACCACCTCGGTGAACAACAGCAACCTCCGGGTGTCGGTGCTCGACCACACCCAGGACGTCGGCGTCGCCGGTGCCTACGCCCGTACCCTGATCTACTACGGCGCGAAGGCGAACCACACGGCGGCCAAGACGACGGCCAAGGCCCTGCTCGACGCCGTCCTGCAGCACAAGGACGACAAGGGTGTGTCGGTGCCGGAGACCAAGGCGGACTACAACCGCTTCGACGACACCTACAACTCCAGCACCGGCCAGGGCCTCTACGTCCCGTCCGGCTTCACCGGCACCATGCCGAACGGCGACCCGATCAACTCCAACTCCACGTTCCTGAGCATCCGCTCCTTCCTCGAGGAGGACCCGGACTGGCCCAAGGTGGAGTCGTACCTGAACGGCGGTCCGGTGCCGACGTTCAACTACCACCGTTTCTGGGCGCAGATCGACGTGGCGATGGCGCTGCACGACTACGACCGGCTGATCGGCTGATCCCGGTCACCAGACGGGCCTGATTCCCACGGTCAGGCCAACCGTGGCGGGCCGGCCGGATTGGCCAACGCAGCGATCCGGCCGGCCCGTCACTCCCGTTCCGCCACGGACAGCACGCCGGGGCGTCCACCACCGCCCTGCGGGCGGGCGGCACCGTCAGGTGCCGCCCGCCCGGTCTGCCGTCCGGGCCCCCGACCGCGTCCGCGCGTCCGCGCGTCCGCGCGGCACGGCGGAGAGTTTCGGGGTACGACTTGCCAACGGCGCTGAGTTTCCAGTCAGTCCGGGGTGCCCCGCGCGGCTCAAGGGGAGTATCCTGGCTTCAGTGGGAGGGGCCGCTTCCCCCGTGGCGGCCCCTCCCGCTTCTTCGTTTCTCCGCCGCGTTCCGCTGCTCGACCGGTGCGGTGTCGGCTATGCCGGGAGCGTCCGATACGGTGTCCCGCGTGCGTGGCCGAAGCGGCATTCTGACAGCGTCCTGGCTCGTCCTGCTGACCGTCGTGCAGGTGGTCGCGTTCTTCGTGGTCTGGCGGTTCGCCGTCGGCACCGAGCACGGGCAACTGCTCGACACCATCGCGTTGACCGGCAACTCGATCGGCCAGGACCGGATCGAGGGCATCGTCGGCGGGGTGCTGAACGCGGTCTCCCTGCTCTCCCTGCTCGCCGCCACCGCGGTGATCGGCTTCATCGCGCTGATCCGGGCCCGGATCACCCTGGCGCTGGTGACCGTGCTGCTGATCGTCGGCGCCAACCTCAGCACCCAGGCGTTGAAGTACTTCATCGAGCGGCCCGACTTCGACGTCGACGAGGCCCGGGAGGCGGCCGGCAACAGCCTGCCGAGCGGACACACCACCGTCGCCGCCTCGGTGGCGATCGCGCTGGTCATGGTGCTGCCGCCCCGGGTGCGCGGCTGGGGCGCGCTGATCGGCGCCGGTTACGCCGCCGCCGCCGGGGTCGCCACCCTGTCGGCCGGCTGGCACCGGCCGAGCGACGCGGTGGCGGCACTGCTGGTGGTCGGCGCCTGGGCGTCGGCGGCCAGCCTGGTGCTGTTGCTCACCCAGCGCGAGACCGCACAGGTCGCCTCCGCCGACGGCAACCGGCGATCCGCCGCGACACTCGCCATCGTCGGCCTGGCCCTGCTGGTGGCCGCCGCGATCGCCATCGGCTGGACCGACGGCGTGCGGTCGACGCCGATCTCCGAGTTCGGCCGCCGCCAGCTCCTGATCGCGTACGCCGGGAGTGCGGCCGGAATCGCCGGCACCGCCGCCCTGACGACGGCCCTGGTGCTCGTCGCCCTGCACCGGGTGGTGCCCCGGCACACCGGGCGGGGCGGCACCGAGCCGGCCGGGCGGGGCGGCACCGAGCCGGCCGACTAGCCTGACGGAAATGCGGGTCGTCGAGGTGTTCCGGGGCGAGGCGGTCCGACTCGCCGAGGTGCTGGCCGGGCTGGCCGAGTCGGACTTCGCCCGGCCGACCCGCTGTGCACCGTGGACCGTCCTGGACCTGGCCGCGCACGTGCGCACCGGTGCCGGCCGGGTGGTGGGGATGCTGGCCGAGCCGGCGCCACCGCGCGCCGAGGTGGACGCGGCGGCGTACTTCGGGCCGGCGAAGTTCACCGCCGGGACGGACGCGGACCGGATCGACATGGCTCGCGCGGAGGGTGCCGGATTCGGCAGCGGGCGGGAACTCGCCGAGGACTTCGCGCACACCTGGCGGGCCGGCTACGACGCCAGCCTCGCCGCACCGCCCGGCCGGGTGCTCCGGACCCGGCACGGCGACCCGATGACCCTGGACGAGTTCCTGGTGACCCGGGTGGTGGAGCTCGGGGTGCACGGCCTGGACCTGGCCGACGCCCTGGACCGGGAGCCGTGGCTGACCGGGCCGGCCGCCGAGCTGATCTCCGGGCTGCTGACCCGGGCGGCCGGGCCGGCGGCCGTCGGGCTCGCCGAGCAGCTTCGCTGGGACCGGACGACCCTGATTGCCAAGGCCACCGGCCGGCGGCCGTTGACCGGTCCGGAGCGGACCGAGGTCGACCGGCGGGGCGTCCGCTGGCTCACCTTCGGCGGCTGACGGCCGACTACGGCCGGCCGGTAGGCCGATGACAGGCGCGGTTGTCGGCTGTGTGCGTTGCTGTCGGGCTGCTGCCCGTGTGGCTATGCGTGCTGCCCGTATGGCTATGCGCGGGTGCGCAGGTGGGCGAGGACGACCGGGTCGATCCGGGCCGGCACCAGCCGCTCCTCCAGGTTCTCCACCCCGGCCCAGGCGGCGAGCCGGGCCTCCAGCGCAGAATCGTCGCCGGGATAACCCAGCCCGGTGAGCAGCCGGGACACCTCGTCGGCGAGGTCACCGGTCAGGTCCAGCAGGGCCGCGGGGTCGGGCCGATCGAAGAGCATCCGGTGCAGTTCCAGCAGCCGGGCCAGCTCGGTCACCGGATCGGGGTGGTCGTCGACCCGCAGGTCCAGCACGACGTCGCTGCCGCTGCCGTACCCGCCGGCGCGCCCGACGACCAGCAGTGCGGCGCTCTGCCGGCCGCGCCGGTCACCACCGGCCAGGTCACCGGCCCGGAGCGCACCGAGCAGCCGGTCCGGGAAGCTCGTGTCGGCGCCGTCCAGCCAGGCGTCCCGCATCTCGTCGACCACCTGCGGCCCGACCAGGATGTTGCCCTGCACCGCCCAGCCGCTGCCGGCCTGCCCGCCGGCCCAGTCGTGGCAGTCGGTGCCGGTGTACGTCGCGGCCCTACCCTCGGCGTCGACGATCCCGAGCTGTCGCTGGGTACGGCTCGAGTCGGCGGCGACCAGCCCGGCCACCACGTCGTCGGCGGCCAGCCCGGTGCGCAGGAAGGTCAGCCCCTGCGGCCGGTAGCCGAGATTCGCCCGAGCCTGGGTGGCCAGCGCACCCACCTCGGCCTCGGCGGCGGGCACCACGGCACCGACGCCGAGGAACTTGCTCGCGACCGCGACCCCGTGCAGGCGGCCGTCGTCGGATCGCGCCACGATCGAGAAGGTCACCCGGCAGAGGCTACAAGACGACCCGTCGGGTTGCCCCGTCCCCGGTCAGCCGGCACCATCGACCGGTGACCACACGCTGGGGGATGACGGTGCCGCTCGGCGGCGTACCGCTCGACGGACACGACGCGGTCTATGCGGCACTGGCCGGGGCGGGGTTCACGGACCTGTGGTCCGCCGAGGTGGCCGGCAGCGACGCGTTCACCCCGCTGGCGCTCGCCGCCGCCTGGCAACCGTCGCTGCGGCTGGGCACCGCCGTCGCACCGGTCTTCACCAGGGGGCCCGGGCTGCTGGCGATGAGCGCGGCGGCGCTTGCGGAGGCCGCCCCCGGCAGGTTCTCGCTCGGCATCGGTGCCTCGTCGCCGGTACTCGTGCAGGACTGGAACGCGACGCGTTTCGCCGAGCCGTTCCGGCGTACCCGGGACGTGCTGCGTTTCCTGCGGGCGGCACTGCGCGGCGAACCGGTCGACGAGGTCTACGACACGTTCACCGTCCGGCGGTTCCGGTTGGAGCGTCCGCCGACCGTACCGCCGCCGGTCCTGCTGGCCGCGCTGCGCCCGGGCATGCTGCGGCTGGCCGGCGCGGAGGCGGACGGGACGATCCTGAACTGGCTGGCCGACGAGGACGTGCCGAAGGTGCTCGGCGCACTGGGGGAGCGCCGTCCCGGCTTCGAGGTGGTCGCCCGGATCTTCGTCTGCCCGACCGAGGACGCCGGGTACGCCCGCACCGCCGCCCGCCGGCTGATCGCCACCTACCTGAACGTGCCGGCGTACGCCGAGTTCCACCGCTGGCTCGGCCGCAAGTCGGTGCTCGGGCCGATGTGGCGGGCCTGGGCGGCCGGTGACCGTCGCGGTGCCGCGGAGTCGGTCCCGGACGAGGTGGTCGACGCGCTTGTCGTGCACGGCAGCCCGGAGACCTGCCGGGCCCGGGTGCGGGGGTACGTGACGTCCGGAGTGGACGTACCCGTGCTGGCCCTGCTGCCCACCCCGGAGCTGGCGGCCGGCGGCGCGGCCGCACTGACCACCCTGATCGCGCAGCTGGGCCCGGCCACCTCGCCGCAGGGCTGACCCGGTCCGGCACTGTCCGGTCCGGCACTGTCCGGTCCGGCAACGTCGGTCCGGCGGTCGAGCGGCGGTGGTCAGCGACGCCAGCGGAGCGGGCCGGGATGCAGCGACCAGAGCACCCGCCGCCACCACGGCCGGTCGGCGCGGAGGCCGGCCGAGTACGCCACGGCCAGCTCGCCCGCCTGCCGAGCCTGCTCGTCGGTGGCGCTGCCGGGTGCGAAGGCCGCGAGGTTGACCAGCGCGGCCAGGTCGTCCACCGGAGGTGCCGCCGGCCGTAGGCCGCCCGCCGGCGTCGTTCCGGCGTCCGGCCCCGGTCCCGCCGCACCGGCCAGGCTGGTCCGGGCATGCTCGGCGACCTCGGTGGCGGCCAGGTGGTCCGGCACCGGCCGCCCGGCCAGCCGCAACGCGTCGGTCACCTCCCGCCAGGCTCCGGCGATCCGCTGTGCCGGCGCTCCCTCGGCGAGCCGGCGACGGCGCTGCGCCCGACGCAGGCCGACGACGAGGGTGGCCAGCCCGGCGAGCAGCAGCAGCAACCCGCCGCTGCCGCCGCCGACCAGCACCGGGGTGCCGAGGCCGCCGTCCCGGTCGGAAGCCGCCCCCGGATCCGGGGTGCCGCTCGGTGTCGCCTCCGGACTCGCCGTCGCCTCGTCCGGCGGCGGGGTGGGGTCCTCCGGCGGCGGCTTGAAGTCCTGCTCGACCGGCTTGGGGCGGGTGTTCGGCTTCGGCAGCGGGTCGAAGGCCACCCAGCCGAGGTCGTCGAAGAGCACCTCCGGCCAGGCGAGCGCGTCCGCGCCCCGGACCGGTCCGCCACCGGCCGGCGGCTGGAAGCCGACCACCACCCGGGTGGGCAGCCCGGTCATCCGGCCGAGTACGGCGAAGGCGGCGGCGAACTGCTCCGAGGTGCCCCGCTGCCCGCCACCGTTGCTGGGGCCGAAGAGGAAGAAGTTGAGGTTCGGATAGGCGTGCCCGCTCGGCGCGTCGGCGACCAGCCGGTAGTGCTCGGCGAGGAAGGTCTCGATCGCGTCGGCGCGGGCGTGCGGGGCGCCGTTCTCCTCGGCGAGCTGCGCCGCGAGCTGCTGCATCTGCTCCGGTGCCCCTGGCTCCACCCGGAGGAACCTGGCCACCGCGTCGCCGGACGGCACGCTCGCCGAGGGCAGCAGGCCGTAGTCGGGCCGCTCCACGCGCGAGGCGACCGAATAGCTGAGCCCGCTGGTCAGCCCCTCCGGCTGGATCAACGTCCCGCTCTCCTGGTCGTACGCCACCCGGGCGCCGGTCACCTCGCGCGGGGTGGGCAGTACCGGCAGCAGCCGGCCGGTCAGGCTGTCGATGGTGATCCGCTGCACCACCTGTTCCACGCCCTGTGCCCCGGGCAGCGGCTCCGGCTCGGGCAGCACCCGGCCCGCGTTCCGGTACGTCCCGCCGATCCGCCAGGTCACCCCGTCGTAGTCGCCCAGCACCGCCAGCCGGATCCGCCGGGGCGGCGCGCCGTCGGCCCCCTCCTCGACGGTTGACTCGCCGTCGCCGTCGGGCGGGCTCGGCGGGATGGTCCCGGCCGGCTGTCCAGCTGCCACGGGCTTGTCCGACCCGACGGTGGCGACGTCGAGGAGCTTCTGGTCCGGGTTCAGCGCCCAGCCGGAGATCCGGATCAGCGGGTTCTCGTCCAGACTGTCCACCTGCGGCGGTTGCACGTAACGGCGCGGGTCGACCGGGGTGCTGCCGACCTGCCGGGCCACCACCGGCGCCACAAGTGCGGCCAGCCCGAGCACCACGACCACGCCCAGCGCGGTACCGGCCAGGGTGCGGGCCCGCAGCGCGGCCCGGACCCCGGGAGCCAGCTCGCCGGCCGGGTCCGCCGAGCCGCCGTCGGGTCGGGCCGGCCGCCCTCCGGCGGCCAGCGCCACCGCGCCGGCGGCGGCGAACGCGACCGTCAGCCAGGGTGTCGGATCGGCGTTCGGTCCGACCACGTAGAGCGCGCCCGCGTAGAGGCCGGCGGGGGCGGCCAGGCCGAGCAGCACCCGGTCGGCCCGGATGCCCACCTCGGCGCCGGCCAGCCCGGCCAGCCAGGCCGCGACCAGCGGGACGATCACCGTGTCCGGCAGCGGCTCGACCGGAATCAGCGCGGTGAGCAGCCGGGGGATGCCGTTGCGGGCGGCGTCCGCGGCCACCGTGCCGAACGAGCCGGGCAGGTCGGCCCGCTGTGCGGTGAACCAGAGCGCGGCGGTGGCGTAGCCGAGCAGGGCCAGCACCGAAAGCGGGGCGACCAGCCAGGACGGCAGGCGCCGGGCGGCCAGGCTGACCCCGACCGAACCGACGGCCGCGCCGAGGACGAGCCGGGTCAGCAGCGGGTCGGCGTAGACCGCGCCGAGGACGGCGCCGGCCAGGCCGATCATCGCCACCAGGGCCAGCGGCACCGGCAGCGCCCGCAGAACTCTCACCACCGGCGGACCCCGTCCCACTCGGCCGCGAACTCCGCACCGTCGGCCGCGTCGATCACCACCAGCCCGGAGGCACCGGACGCGGTCTGCCCGCCGGCCCCGAACACCCCGGCCAGCACCGACGGGTACGCCGGACGGAGTGCGCCGACGTAGCCGAGGTCGGCTGCCGCACCCGGTCCGGTGAGGAAGACCAGGGTGTCGCCGAGGCGTTCCTGCCGCAGCCGCAGCGTACTGGTGCGCAGCGGGTCACCTTCGGCACCCTGCACCCCGGGCACCAGGTCGGCGGCGGCGAGCCGGTCCAGGAACTCCCCGGAGCCGTCGGAGTCGGCGACCAGTAGCAGGGTCACCGGCAGGTCCTCCCGGCGGGCGGCCACCACCACCGAGGCGGCCGCCTCGCAGGCCGACTCGAACGTCTCGGCGACCCCGTCGACCCGCCCCGGATGGGCGCCGGCCCGGTTGTCCAGCAGTACGACGATCCGGGGCAGGCTGGTGTCCAGCTGCTCCTTGACCATCAACTCGCCGACCTTGGCACTGGTCCGCCAGTGCACCCGGCGCAGTTCGTCGCCGACGACGTACTCCCGGAGCGAGTCGAAGGTGATCGAACCCTGCGGTACCCTGTCGATCCGCCCGTCCATGCTCCGGGCCACCCCGGCGGGTACCGCGCCCAGCGGATGGATCCGGGGATGCACCCAGACCTGGGCGGTGTCGCCGTGCGAGCGGGCCACCGTGATCAGCCCGAGCGCGTCCCGCCCGGTGACCCGCAGCGGGCCGACGTCGATCACGCCGCGCCGGTCGGTCGGCACCGGGTAGCTGACCGTGGTGTCCCGTCCGGGGCGCAGCCGCAGCAGCGGCACCGGCACCGGGCGGCTGCCGCAGCGGTCCTCGGCGATCAGGTTGGCGGAGCGGAGCCGGGCGCTGTTGCGGACGGTGAGCGTCATGCTGGCCGGCTCGCCCCGAGCCACCCGGTCCGGGTCGGCGACCCGGGTGACGTCGAGCCGGGGCCGCCAGGCGGCGTTGCCGGCGGCGCAGCCCACCGCGATCGCGGCGGCGGTGCCGAGCAGGGCGAGTTCGGGATAGCCGAACCGGAAGCCGACGACGAGGAGGACGGCGGCGCCGACGAGCAGGCCGATACCGCGCGAGGTGACGGTCATGGCGCCGATGTCGTCGGGTACGGGCGGGCCGGGCGAGCGGTCAGCCAGGCCGGGCGGACGGTCAGCCGGGCCGGGCGAGCGGCGAGACGGGCCGAGCGAGCGGCCCGGCGGGCTGCGCGGGCTGCGCAGGCTGCGCGGGCTGGGCGGGCTGGGCGGGCTGCGCGGCCCGGGTGGGCCGGGCGGCGCACGTCAGGTGCCCGCCGGGGCCAACTGCCCCGAGGGCAGCGGCACCGGCACCGACGCGATCGCCTCGTTCAGCACCTCGGTCGCGGTGACGCCCCGGACCTGGGCGTCGGGGGAGAGCAGGATCCGGTGTGCGAAGACCGGCTCGGCGAGTGTCTTGAGGTCCTCGGGCATGATCCAGCCGCGCCCGTCGATCAGCGCGTACGCGCAGGCCGCCCGGGTCAGCGCGATCACGCCCCGGGGACTGACCCCGACCCGTACCTGTGGGTGGTTGCGGGTCGCCGCGGCGAGCCGGACCGCGTACGCGTAGAGCGGGTCGGCGATGTGCACCCGCTGCGCCATCCGGACCATCTCGCCGACCGTGGCGGTGTCGGTGACCGGCTCCAGCGCCTCCGGGGAGCGGACCGGGGCGCCGCGCAGCACCTCGATCTCGACCAGCTCGTCGGGATAGCCGACGGAGAGCTTCACCAGGAACCGGTCGAGCTGTGCCTCGGGAAGCCGGTAGGTGCCGTCCATCTCGACCGGGTTCTGGGTGGCGACCACCAGGAACGGCCGGGGGACCGGGTGCCGGACCCCGTCCACCGTGACGTTGCGCTCCTCCATCACCTCCAGCAGCGCCGACTGGGTCTTCGGGGAGGCCCGGTTGATCTCGTCGGCGATGACGATGTTGGCGAAGACCGGGCCGGGATGGAACTCGAAGCCCCGGCTGGCCTGGTTGAAGATGGTCACCCCGGAGACGTCGGCGGGAAGCAGGTCCGGGGTGAACTGGATGCGCCGCCACTGGCCGTGCACGGTCGCCGCGATCGCCCGGGCCAGGGTGGTCTTGCCCACCCCGGGCACGTCCTCCAGCAGGACGTGCCCCTGGGCGAAGAGCGCGGTGAGCGCCAGGCGGACCACGTGCGGCTTACCCAGTACCACCGAGTTGATGTTGTCGGCGATCCGGGCGGCCAGGTTGGCGAAGCCCTGCACGTGGTGCGGGGTGAGCGGCTCGTGGTTCACGTCGTGGTGCTCCCTGTTACCGGAGGTGCGCCCCGCTACCGGGTGAGACGGTCAGCAGGTGGGCAGGACGTTGATATTGTCGCCCCCTTCGAGGTTGAGCCAGGCGAACGGGATGTACGGCTTGCCGCCGTCCCACTCGATCCGGACCCACCAGGTGCTGCGCTTCTCGTCGTTGTAGACGTAGGCGTAGACCTCCTCGCCGGACTTCTTGCAGAGCGCCTTGATCCGGGTGCCCGGCCTCGCCCAGCCGACCTGGCGGTCGTCGTCCTGCTGGGTCACCGAGAAGATCTCGTTGCCGTTGCGGCCCGGCCCGTCGGAGTTGCAGTACGTCCGCTGGTCGCCGGAGGAACCGTTGTTGCAGGTCGCGATGCCGTAGACGGCCGCGGTCGCCTTGCTGACGTCGTCGGTGCCGTTGCCGGCCGCGTTCGTCGCCGTCACCTTGAAGCTGTAGCTCGTGCCCGGGGTCAGCCCGGTGACCCGGATGCTGGAGCAGTTGCCGTTCACCTTCGCCCGCCCGGACGGGGTCACCGAACAGGACGGCTGGCCGCCACCGGCGTTCACTGTGAAGTTGACGGTCACCGAGGTGGCGTCGGCGCTGGTGCCGGTGATGGTGACCTTCGGCGCCGCCACCGTGCTGGCGGTGTCGGTGGCGGCGGCCCCGGGCCCGGCCTCGTTCACCGCCTGCACCCGGACGGTGACGTTCTGGCCGTCACCCAGTCCTCCCACGGTCGCCTGGGTGTCGGTCACCTCGCTGGCCCTGCCGCCCGCCTCGACCCGGTACTTCGTGATCGGCCGGCCGTTGTCGGCGGGCGGGTTCCACCGCACCGAGATGGTGCCACGCGACCCGGCGACCGTGCTGGCCTGGAGGCCGACCGGTGCCGCCGGGGTGCTGAACGGCACCACACTGTTGCTGGCCGGCGAGGCGGCCGAGCCGGCGCCCTTCTCGTTGATCGAGACGACCGTGAAGGCGTACTGGTTGCCGTAGTCGAGTTCGCCGGCCGGGATCACCAGCTCGGTCTTGGTCGACTCGCCGACCGGGGCGTTGGCGCCGGCCGAGATGGCGGTCACGGCGTACTTGTTGATTTTGTAGCCCTGGCCGTTGGCGGCCGGCCACTTGACCAGCACGGTACCGTCCGGCCGCTCCTCGGCGGTGACGCTGGCCGGCGGATCCGGCACCTCGGAGGTGGGCACCACCGGGTTGCTCCGCTTCGCCGGGCCGGCGCCCTTGGCGTTCACCGCGTGCACCGCGAACCGGTAGGTCTCGCCGTTGGTCAGACCGGTCACCTCAAGCGAGCGCTGGTTGGCGCCCACCTCGAAGGTCCGGTCCGCGCCCTGCACCACGTATCGGGTGATGGCGGCACCGTTCGCGGCGGCCGGTCGCCAGCTCACCCGGGCCCGGGAGTTGCCGGCCGCCGCGGTCACCGACTTCGGCGCACTCGGCTTGCTGACCACCGGCTTCGGCGGCGGCGGCGGAGCCGGCGGGTCCGGCGGCGGGTCGCCACCGAGCACGTCGTTGGCGTACTTGTTGACGTCCTTGACCCGGTGCTTGTCGTCGATGACCCGGGCGACGGCGGAGTTCGGCGCGTTGATGAAGAGGTGGTTCTCCCGCACCTCCAGCTCCAGCGGGCCGTTGGCGCCCGGGATCTCGATCTTCTCCAGCAGCTTTCCGGCGGCGTCGAACGAGTAGACCGTCCCGGTGTCCGCGTCTGCGCAGTAGAACCGGTCCGCCCAGGCGACGGCGGGGCTCAGCCGGGTGCCGCCACCGGGCACCTTGAACTGCTGCCCGACGGCGCCGTTGTCGGCCACCACGATGTTGCGGTCGTCGAGCACGGTCACCGGGACCCGCAGGCCGGTGGTCCGTGGCGGCATGTCGCCAGGGCCGGTCAGCGGCAGCTTCACCGGCTGCTTCGCGTCGCCGCGCAGCGTGGTGAGCGTGCTCGTGGTCCGATCCAGCACCGCCACGCCGTCGTCCAGGGTGGAGATGGTCAGGTCGTGGCTCGGATCGGCGACCGCGTCGTTGAAGACCTGCTCAGGGCTGGCGCTGCCGCCGGTACCGCCGCTGTCGGATTCCGGCAGCGTGGCGGCGGTGACCGCGGAGACCGTCCCCTCGCTGGGCACGGCGACCCAGAGCCGCCCCTTGCCGTCGAACTGGCCCCCGGTGATGCCCGGCGGATAGTTGATCTGCTCGCCGACCGGGGCCAGCGACCTGGGGTCGAGCTGGCGGACGACGCCCTGCACCGCGTCGACCACGAACGCCGCGTCCTCGTGCAGGGCCACGTTGACCCCGAGCCCGGCGGTGGTCTTGGTGGTCGCGATGATCTGTAGCGTGGCCAGGTCGAGCGAGCTGATCTGGCCGGTGTTCAGGTCGCGCAGGATGAGCAGCCGGTCGGTCTGCGCGACCTGCATCTGGTGGTTGCGGCCCTGCGGGACCTGCACCCGGGTGTCGACCCGGCCGGTCACCCCGTTCACCCGGGCCAGCTCGCTCTTGGTCGTGCTCCAGAGCCACGAGCTGGCGTCGAAGCTGGCCACGGCGTTGTCGGCGGCGCCCAGGCCGAGCACGGTGAGCCCCATCGCGGCGGCCAGCGCCGCCACCGTGGCCACGGTGACCAGCCCACCCCGGAGCCGGGAGCGGCGGCGGGCCGGGGGCGCGACCGGCGCGACCCCGCCGGGGTCGACACCGCCGCTGCCGTCACTGCCTGTCAAGCCGTTGCCTGTGGTGACCACAGCCGGCCGCCTCCCCACCCCGTGAGCGGTCGTGTCCGACCGCCTTCGTCAGCGAATCTTTCCCGAAACCGCGTGCCATCATAGGGCCCGTGCTTTGCCGGTGGGTACCCGGAACGTGCCGTTGTGGACGGACGCGGCGCGAATTGTGGACAACTACCGCCGGTCGCCACCGTCTCCGCAGGTCGGTGCGGTAGGCCGAGGCAGGTGGGCGGGATCGGAACGGTTGTCGAATCGTGATCAGCCCGGCGTCGGTCCGGCAGCGTCCCGCTTGGTGCAGGCAAGATCCGACGGGGCGAATTCGTTTGTCGAATAGACGGCGAGTACGGAGAAGCAGTAATCGAGCTTGGGGTTGACGGCGTTCACCTTGTAGGTGGTCTCGCCGGGACTGAGCGTCATCATCGGCTTGGTCTGCTGGCCGGCCCGGGCGCCCGCGACGACGAACGGCACCGTCCCGCCGCTCGGATCGGTCCACGAGATGGTGATGGCGGTGCCCTCGTCGCGCAACTTCACGTCGGTCGGCGGCTCGCCCGCGACCACCGGCTCGGCACGCTCGTCGGTCGGGCCCTGCTCCGGCGACCCGCTCTTGTCCAGCACGACCGCGACCACCACCACGATCGCGGCGACCACCGCGGCCGCCGCGGCGATCGCGGCGGCGACCGTCGAACCACGACCCCGGTTCGGTTCCGCGACAGGTGCCGCTGCCGGTGCCGCGGGCGTCGGGGTCGGCATGACCACCGGGTACGGCTCGACCTGGCCGCCCGACTGCGCGGAGTACGGCGGGTACGTCGACGACGTCCGCTCGGCGCCCGGGGCGTACGCGGAGGGGGGCGGCTCGGCCGGCCGGCCCGGCACCTCGACGGCCGGTGCGTACGCCGCCGAGGTGCCGGCCGACGGGAACATTCCATTGCCGACCGGTGGCGCCGACTGCGGTGGCATGGCCGGTGGAGCGGACTGGGGTGGCATGGCCGGTGGCGCCGACTGCGGCGGTGCGAACGGCGGCGCGGACGGTTGTGCCGGTGGCGCGGAGAGCTGTGCCGGTGGCGCGGAGAACTGTGCGGGCGGCGCGGAGAGCTGTGCCGGTGGTGCCGACAGTTGCCCGGCTGGTTCCGCCGGGCCGCCGGGCGCCTCGCCGAGGTAGTCGCGGGCCGCCCGGACCTGCCAGTGGTCGTCGCCGAGCACCCCGGGCCCGAGCGAGGCGACCCGACCGAAGTTGCGGCGTGCCTCGTGCCGGTTGCCCAGCTCCTCGGCGACGGCACCGAGTTCGAAGCTGAGCGCCAGCATCAGCGGGTCGGCGTCGCCCCACCGGCGCTGGCCGTCCAGAATCGCCTCTTCGAGCAGCCGCCGGGCCGCCGCCGGGTCGTCGGCCTCCCGCTGCCACCGGGCCAGCACCTGCACGGTGCCGAGCACCTCCGGATGGTCCTTGCCGTACGCGGGTCGGGCCGCCTCGAGCGCCTGGGCTAGCAGCCGCCGGGCGCCCGGGTCGTCACCCCCGTCGCGGAGCGCGCGGGCGCGGGCTTGCACGGCGGTGAGTTGTGGAGGCTGGGACACGCCCGCCATGCTGCCCTCTCGACCCGGGGCCGCGCCAGCCGGACCGGTGCTCGCGCCCCACCGGATCGATCGGGTGCCGTCCGGCGCACCGACCCGGACAACCTCGTTGACCAGGGCTGACGGGGCCGTCCAGCGGTCCTGGTCGGCGTTTGCCGCGATCCGGGCCCGAGGTCCGGGTTCCCGACAGGGAGCGACGGAACACCGGCAGGCCGAGCGGCGACGGCGGAGCACAGACCCGCACGCACCCGCACACGTCGGGCGTACCGGATCATCCGTGGTGCTCCGGTGCCGGTGGGGCCGGTGCGTCCGCGCCGGGTCCCACCGGCAGGTCCCCCGGTCGGCGACGTCGGCTCAGCGGCTCTGCAGGGCGTCCAGACCGACCGCCATCGCGATCACCAGTCGGCGGTCGAGCTGCGGCAGGTGGATGTCGACCACGTACCGGTCGCGCAGACCCCACTTCTTGATGACCGAGAACGCGAGCTGGTCGCCGATGGTGAAGTCGAAGTGGTACGGCAGCCAGGACAGCGAGTCGACGAACCGGCGCAGCAGCGCGACCGGCAGGCTGCGCTCCTGGCCGGTGGCCTGTCCGAGGCCCGGCTGCTCGACGTGCCAGGTCGAGCGGAGCAGCGACGCCTTGAAGTCCTTGCGGAACAGCCCGATCGGAGCGCCCGCCGCGTCGGTGACGTCGTACGTCGCGCCGAGGTCCATCACCTGACGGGCCTTGAAGCCCAGCACCGGCCGCTGCTTGGTGTCGTCCGTGTAGAGCGTCACCTGCTCCTTGAAGGCCATCCGCTTCTGCTGGGCGAAGGCCAGCAGTTCCCCCTCGGAGCCGTCCGGGTTGACCGCGTGCACCTCGTACTGGTTGACCATCATCCGGATCCGCTGCCGGATGTGGAACTGGCGCTGGGACTGGAGAACATCGAGCTGCATGGGCGGAGTTCCTTATTCTCTGGGGGTGTCCGGCCTGGTCACGGCCGGGGACTGGCTGTCCGGTGGCGCAGCCTCGGAGTGTGGCACAGCGGCGCGACACTCGCGCCCCCGGTCAGCAGGCTACCCCGTCACCCGCGCCGCACAGGCGTGACGCCTCGAGGTCGACGACCCGTCGGTGGTCGGCCCGGACCAGGTTCCGTCGCTGCGACGCACGCGGTGACGAATGAGGTGGTACGTCCGACAAGCGGCGTCCGGTCGACTGGTCGGGCAGTGAATCGGCGACGGTCGTGCCAGTGGTTCGCATCGACGCGGCGCCCGGTGGACTGCTTGGATGGGGCGTCGATGCGATCCCGTTCGGCAGTGGGGGCCGAGGAGAGGGAGCAGGGGCATGACCCGAGAGGACCGTTGGGACTTCTTCATCGCGTACGCCGCCGCGGACCGGACCGCCGCCGAGGAGCTGTACGACCTGCTCAGTCCCGCCTTCCGGGTCTTCCTCGACCACCGCAGCCTGCGGCCCGGCGACGACTGGGACGACCGGCTGCCCGCCGCGCAGCGAGGGGCGGCGATAACCCTGGTGCTGATCTCCGGTCGCACCGACCGCGCCTACTACCAGCGGGAGGAGATCGCCCAGGCCGTCGAGTTGTCCCGCCGCGAGGACGCCGCGCACCGGGTCGTGCCGATCCTGCTGGACGGCGCGCCGGGTGCCGCCGGACTGCCGTACGGCCTGCGGCTCAAACAGGCCGTCCCGGTCACCGCCGCCGGCGGTCTGCCGCAGGTCGCGCAGCGGCTCGGGCAGACCCTCCGGCACCGCCTCGCGCTGCCGCCGGCGGAACTGCTGCGCCGGTACGAGGAGCGGACGGTGGTCGAGCGGGCCGTCCGGCTGGTACCCCGGGACAGCTTCGACCCGGCCGGGCAACTCGGCCTCGCCACCCGCAGGTACGTCTTCGTCGGCGACCACGACGAGCAGCGGCACCGCACGCTGCGGCAGATCCTCGGCAACCTCTGGATCGGGGACGCGTTCGAGCAGGTCGACAACTCCAACGGGCCCTGGCTGGCCCTCACCTTCGAGCTCGGCGAGCTGAACCGCCGCAAGATGGACCTGCTGCCGGCCACCTGGAAGGCGGCGTTCCGGATCCTCTCCGATCCGACCCGGGCCGGTTGCTTCGAGGCGACCGACGAGGAACGCACCCTGCTCGGCCGCCCGCCCCGGAACTACTACTCCGACGACCAGCAGGCGTGGTATTCGAGCTGCACCACCCGGGAGCGCCGGTACACCCCGTGGGGTCCGGACTACTTCATCCGGGAGGTGCTGGGGATCAGCTGGCTCTGCTTCACCGGTACCGGGATCACCCAGGGTGCCCGGCAGTCGAGCGGGCTGCCGTCGCGGGTCTTCTTCGTCCGGAACCTGCCGCTGCACAGCATCGACTACCGGGTGCAGGACCTGGGCGTACCCGACGACGACATCGTGCTGGACTGAACGGACCCCCGACCCTTGGTTCGGTGGCCGGCGACGGGATTGGAAGCCTCCGGTACGGGTACCCGCGGATCTCCTAGTACGGAGGTTGGCAGATGTCGGAGCGGCATACGGTACTGCGCTCGATGCACGATCTCGGCCTCGCTGCCTGGTTCGGTGGCTCTCTGATGGGGGCGATCGGGGTCAACGGCGCGGCGGCGAAGGTGAGCGACTCGCGTCAGCGGCTGGGGGTCGCCTCGGCCGGCTGGGCCAGATGGACACCGGTGAACGCGGCGGCGATCGGCACCCACGTGGCCGGCGCCGCCGGTGAACTGATCACCGAGAGTCCACGAATGCTCGTGCAGGCCGGGGTGGGTCGGATGAGCGCCGTCAAGACCGGGCTGACGGTGGCGGCGCTGGCGGCAACCGGCTACAGCCGGATGCTCGGCATGCAGTTGGAGAAGAGCAGCGAGGCGCCGGTCGCGGCGACGACGGCCCCGCAGAACGGCACACCCGCCGGTGTCGCGGCCCGGCAGCGGCAGTTGCGGGTGTTGCAGTGGGTCATCCCGGCCCTGACCGGCGGGCTGATCGTGGTCACCGCGCTCGCCGGTGAGCAGCAGAAACCCGGCCAGGTGGTGCAGGGCATGTTGCGCCGGGTGAACGGGATCAGCCGGCAGACCAGGAACGTCCGCGGCATGGCCGGCAAGGGCATGCGCGGGATGGCCGGCAGGGGCATGCGCGGGATGAGCGGCGGTGGCATGGCCGGCAGGGGCGTGCGCCAGTTGATCGGCAGGCGGATGCCCGACATGACCGGCGGGGGCGTGCGGAGGATCGCCAGCAGGGCGCTGCCGGGGATGGCCGGCATGCGCCTGGCCCGAAGCGCCGTAGCCAGGTTCCGCCGCTGACGGTCCTACCCGCGGGACCGACGCGTCCCGTAGCGCGGGACGGAGGCACCGGATTCCGGGCACCGGAGCCGGCACCATCCGCGATTCCGCCCGCCCTGCCGGGCGCCGGAAAGCGGCCCGTGAACGTGCCGGCCGATCCCGTCGGCCCGCCCGCCCGACCGTTGCCACCTGCGAGAACGCCTCCCGCGTCGGCCCTGGCGCGGTGCGTGCCGGCCATATGCTCCCGGCCCCGTGGTGTCAATGGACTGATTCCGTGGTGTCAATGGACTGATTACCGCCCACAGTTCGGCCCGATCTACTCTGGCCGGGACGACGGTCTACGCGGTTACCTCGGACCAGGATCAACGCACGTCCTGGAGGTCCCCGGGTGCCGGTCAGATCGCCGTCGGAGCCGACGGCCGTAGCGCGTTCCGGGCAGCCGCACGCCGGTGCCGCCGTCCTGGTCGGGCGCGACGCCGAGCTGGCCCGGATGGCGGCGCTGCTCGACTCCGACCGGTCGCGACCCCGCTTCCTCGTGCTGGACGGTGAACCGGGGATCGGCAAGAGCCGGCTCGTCGCCGAGTTCGCCGAGCTGGCCGGCGAGCGGGGACGTACCGTGCTGCTCGGCCGGGCCACCGAGTTCGAGCGCTCGTTACCGTACGGCGTGCTGCTGGACGCGCTGGCCGGCGTACCCGACCATCGGGCCGACCTGCACGCGCTGCTGGACAGCCTCCCGGTGGCCGACCCCGGCGCACCGGGGCCGGCCACCGCGGCGGTCGAGCGGCACCGGCGGCACCGGCGCTTGCGCGGCCTGGTCACCGCCGCCGCCCGTCCCGGCGGAGCGTTGCTGGTCTGCGACGACGTGCAGTGGGCCGACGACGCCTCCGTCGAGTTCCTCGGCTATCTGCTGCGGCATCCGCCGGACGCCCGGATGACTGTGGTGCTGGCGTTCCGGTCGGAGCAGTGCCCGCCGAGACTGGCCGAGGAACTCGCCCACCTGGCGCCGCTGCCCGACCGGCTCCGGCTCGCCCCGCTGACCGGCGCCGACCTGGACCGGCTGCTGCCGGCCGAGCCGGCGTCCCGACGCCGGCTGCTGCACCAGGTGAGCGGCGGCAACCCGCTCTACCTGGAACTGCTCGCCGGCACGTCGACGCAGGTCCTCGGCGCGCTGCGCCGTGGCGACTTCCCGGACGAGCCGGTGACCGACGCGCTGCACGGCGCGATGGCGGCCGAGGTCCGGGGCCTGGGCCCGACCGAACGGCTGGTGCTCCAGGCCACCGCGGTGGTCGGACCCGGGCTCGACATCGGCACCGTCGCCGCGGCGGCCGGGCTCGACCCGCAGCGCACCACCACCGCCCTGGACGCGCTGGTCGCGCGCGACCTGCTCCGCCAGGTCGGTGCGGAGCTGGACTTCCGGCACTCGCTGGTGCGGGCGGTCGCGTACTGGCTGGCCGGTCCGGCCTGGCGGCTGGCCGCCCACCGCCGGGCCGCGGCCCACCTGGAACGCGCCGGCGCCCCGCTGACGCTTCGGGCCCACCACCTCGGCAAGGCGATCCAGCCCGGGGACGAGGCCGCCGCCGAGGTGCTCGCCACGGCCGCGACGACCACGATGGGTACGGCGCCGAGCACCAGCGCCGGCTGGCTGCGGGTCGCCCTCGCCGCGCTGCCGGACGGCCCCGACCGGGCGGACCGCCGGGCCGAGCTGCGGCTGCTCTTCGCCAAGGCGCTCGGGGTGACCGGCCAGTTCGACGAGGCACGGACCGTACTGCACGATCTCGTCGCGGTCGCCGGCCCGCACCGGCACGCGGCGGTCGAACAGCTCGCCGTGCTGGAACGGCTGGCCGGCCGGCTCGACGTCGCCAACGCGCTGCTCAGCACCGAGCTGGACCGGCTCGGCACCACCGGTACGCCGCAGGCGATGCTGCGGCTGGAACTCGCGGTCACCGAGATGCTGGCCGGCCGGTGGCGGACCGGCTCCCGGCACGCCCGCCGGACCATGGACCGGGCCCGGCAGGACGGCCACCAGGGAATCGAGGCGGCCGCGAGCACGGTACTGGCCGCCTGCGCGGTCGCCCGGGAACCGCTGCCCACCGCCCGGCTGCGGGTCTCCTACGCCGCCCGGCTGATCGACGCGCTCGGCGACGTCGCGCTCCGGGACGAGCTGGGCGCGATCGCCCTGCTCGCCTGGATCGAGACGATGCTGGACCGGGTCACCGACGGGCTGGCGCACGTGGAGCGGGGCATCGAGGTCGGGCTGCGGTACGGCCGTATCCACGTACATCCGCTGCTCTACGCGGCCCGCTCGGTGCTCTACGGCACGGTGGGCCGGGTCGACGACGCGCTGCGCGACGCCGAGGAGGCCGAGGAGATCGCCAGGTGGCAGGGCGGGACCGAGGCGGCGACGCTGGCAGCCGCCGTCCGGCTCCGGCCGCTGCTCTGGCTCGCCGGCCCGGACGCCGTACGCCCGGTCCTGGACCGGCTGCGCGGCGGCGCCGCCGCCCGCTCCACTCTGTACCGGGCGGTGGCCCGGATGCACCTGGCCGAGGCCGGCGCGGCGGTCGGCGACCACACGGGCTGCCCGGAGCTGCTGGCCGACGCGGAGACGTACCGCTGCCTCGGTCCGGCCGAGGCGAACGTCCTCCTGGTCCGGGCGCTCGCCGCCGCCACGCCCGATCGGCCCGGAGCGACCGGCGGTGGGCCGGTAGCCGGCTGGCCGACCGGCGGTGCACCGGCCGGTGACGGTCCGGCAGCTGGCGGACTGGGAGGCGGTCCGGCAGTTGGCGGGCTGGTAGGCGGTCCGGCAGTTGGCGGGGCGGCGGGTGGTGGGTCGGCCGGGATACCGGCACCGGCCCGGCGGTGGCTTGCCCGGGCCGCCGGTGCCGCCGGTGACCTGCCCGGCCGGCTCGGCCTGGTCGGCACGGCCGGTGCGGCGCTGGCCCTGGCGCACGGCGCCCCGGGCGACGCCGTCGCGCGGGTGACACCGGCCGTCGAACAGCTCGGCGCGGCCGGTATGCCGGTGGCCGAGGGACAGGCCCGGATGGTGCTCGCCGAGGCGCTGGCGGCGACCGGGGATCCGCAGTCGGCCCGGGAACAGCTCGGCCGGGCCAAGCAGCTCTTCGCGGCCAGCGGCGCCCGCTGGCTGGCCGGGCAGGCGGACCGGGCGCAGCGCCGTTTGGCCGCCCGGCTGTCCCGGCCGGGCGGGACAGCCGGCGGAGCCGATGCGGCGCCGGATCCGGCCCACCCGTTGACGCTGCTCACCGCGCGGGAACGCGAGGTCGCCGAGCTGACGGTCACCGGCGCCACCTCCCGGGTGATCGCCCGGCAGCTCCAGATCAGCCCGCGTACCGTCGACGCGCACCTGATGCGGATCTACCGAAAGCTCGGGGTGACCTCCCGGACCGCCCTGGTCAGTCTGCTGGCCCGGGGTTGACCGGATCGGCCAGCGCCTCGGCGGCCCGGGTCAGCGGCCCGCCGGCCGTACCGGTGTTGAGCGTCCCGGCCGGTTCGACGAGCAGGATCGCGGTCTCCTCGTCCGCCACCGGGCAGTGCTCGACGTCGCGGGGCACCACGAACAGCTCACCGGGACCGAGGACCACGTCCCCGTCGCGCATCCTGATGGTCAGTCGTCCGCTGATCACCAGGAAGAACTCGTCGGTCTCCGGATGGCGGTGCCAGACGAACTCGCCCTTCAGCTTGGCTATCTTGATCTCGTAGTCGTTGAGGTCGGCCACCTTCTTCTGCGCCCAGAGTTCGGTGAACCGGCCGAGCCGTTCGGCGAGGTTGACAGGTACGGGAAACTCGGCCACGCGTACGCCCTTCGACGATTCGGGTCGGGGCACGCTCACCGCCGCCCCGGCCGCCAGCATCCCTCGGCGCTCCGTAGCTGTCTTGTACGTTCCTGACATGGCAGCGCAGCGGGCCGGTACGACGATCAACGCCTGGCGACCGAGGGTGCCGGGAATCGCCGAGGTCTTCCATGCGCGCTTCGCCGAGCACGCCTATCCGGCGCACACCCACGACACCTGGGATCTGATGATCCTCGACGGCGGGGCGGTCGACTTCGCCCTCGACCGGCACCAGCACGGGGTGCTGGCCGGCAGCACCGTACTGCTGCCGCCCGGCGTCACCCACGACGGCCGCAGCGCCACCCCGGCCGGCTTCCGCAAGCGGGTGCTCTATCTCGACACGACAGTACTTCCGGAGCGGCTGGTCGGCAGCGCGGTGGACGGCCCGGTCCTGCACGACGACCTGCTGCGGCACCGGATCCACCAGTTGCACACCGCGCTGGCGCATCCCGGCGACACGTTCGAGGCCGAGTCCCGGCTCGCCCTGATCCGGGACCGGCTGCACGGGCACCTCGACGCGCTCCGGGCCGGCACCCGGAGCAGCCGGTCGGACCGGCTGGCCGCCCGGCTGCGAGAGCTGCTGGATGCCAGGATTTCGGTCGGGATCTCGCTGCGGGAGGCGGCGGCGATCCTGGACGCCCATCCCAGCCACCTGATCCGGTGCTTCACCCGCAGCTACGGGCTGCCGCCGCACGCCTACCTGACCGGCCGGCGCCTCGACCGGGCCCGCCGGTTGCTGCTGGCGGGCCAGCGACCGGCCAGCGTGGCGGTGGCGGTGGGCTTCCACGACCAGGCACACCTGCACCGGCACTTCGTCCGGCACCTCGGCACCACCCCGGGCCGCTACGCCGGCCGGAACGCCACCGGCTGAGTGGTCCTACCGAGCGCCGACGCCGGACGGTCAGCGGTCGCGCCCGGCTCCGTCGGAGCTGGCGGTGTCGGCTCCGGTGGGAACGGCGTTGACGGCTCCGTTGGTGCTGGCGGTGTCGGCTCCGGTGGCGGTGTCGGCTCCGGTGGCGGTGCAGGAGTTCTCCGCCACCACCCGGAACGCCTCGCTGAGCAGCCGGGCCAGGCTCTGGGCCAGCGCCGCCGTCTCGTGGTCGGGCTGCTGCCAGGACGTCACGGAAGTGCGGCGCAGCTGTGACAGCCGGCTGCCGGCGGCCGGCACCAGTTCGTCGGTGACCGGGCGGAGCCGGTCGAGCAGCTCGCCGAGCAGCCGCAGCGCGGCCAGCACCGGCACCCCGGCCTGGTGCAGGTCGAGCGCCGGTTGCACCGCCCGGGGGCGGATGGCGGTGACCGAGCCGTCCTCGGCGCGGGTCAGTACGCCGTGCCGGGCGAGGCTGTGCAGCAGGGCGGGGTGTTCGGCCGCCAGCCGGTTCAGCGCGGCGGTCAGCGGTTCGGCGGCCGGCGCCGCCGGATGGCGTACCCCGAGCATCGCCTCGATGGCGACCAGGTTGAAGCCCTGCCGTTGCAGCGACTTGATGCTCTCCAGCCGGCGTACGTGCCCGGGGCCGTAGTAGGCGGTCCGGCCGGACCGGGTGGGCGGCGCGAGCAGACCGCGGGCCTGGTGCGCCCGGATGTTGCGCGGTGACATCCCGACCAACCGGGCCAGGCTGTCGATTGTGTACCGCGTGGTCGCCGGGCCGACGGACCGCGTGGTCGCCGGTGCCGGGCCGGCGCGGTCGCCGAGCTGGGGCACAGTCACCGTCACGGCCTCTCCTCACGTCCTGGGGCGATTCGAACCTACCGATGCGACCCGGGGCGGGGTATTGGTGAAATTACTGCCGTCGCCGGCTGCCGCACGGCTGGCGGCGGCAGCCCGGGGACGAGGAAAGAGAGCCGGGTCAGCGCCCCGGTGCCCGGCCGACCCGGTCGAGGCGGGCCTTCACCTGCTCGGCGTCCGGGTGGTCCAGGTCGTCCAGGATGTCGAGCGCCCGGTGCCAGGTGTCCGAGGCGGCGTCCAGGTCACCGATCGCCGACTGGGTGTCGCCGAGCCGGGTCAGCAGGTCCGCCTCCTGGTAGCGGTGCCCGAGTTCCCGCCAGAGCGCGTACGAGTGCTGGTACGACTCGGCCGCCTCCCGGTACCGGCCGAGCTCGTGCTGGGCATGCCCGAGGCTGTCCCAGGCGTCGGCGGCACCGAACCGGTCGTCGAGTTCCAACAGCACGTCGAGGGCCTGCCGGCAGTACTCGACGCCCTCCTCGTGGTGCCCGAGCCAACTCAGGCACCAGCCGATGTTGTTCAGCGCCCGCCCCTGCCCGGAGCGGCTGCCGGCGGCGGTGAACAGGTCGAGGGCCGACCGGCTGTGCCGGAGCGCGTCGGGGTAGCGGTTCTGCCGGACCGCGATCCAGCACATGTCGAACTCGATCCGGCCCTGTCCGAGCCGGTCGGCGGCGAGCCGGTAGAACTCACCCGCGGTGTCCAACTGGCGCACCGCCAGTTCGATCCGTCCGAGGTGGACCAGCGCCCGGCCCAGACTCCGCCGGGCGTGCGCCTCCTCCGCCGGGTCGGCCAGCCGCTGGGCCGCCGCCACCGCGAGTTCCTGCACGGCCGCCCACCGGTGCCAGTGCCCCCGGCGTTCGAGCGCGTGTGCCATGGTGCGGGTCAGCCGGCACAGCTGCCGGTCGAGCCGGGCGGTCGCGGCCTCCTCGGCGGTGGCCAGCAACGCCGGCAGTTCGAGGTCGAACCAGGCCAGCGCGGCGCCGTGGTCGGCGATCCGTCCAGGTGTGACGCCGGGCGAGGCGGCCAGCAGCGGGATCGGGTCGCGGTGCGGGTCCAGCCGCCGGTCGGCGGCGTGCGCGGTGTGCAGGTAGTGGTCGAGTACCCGTCGGCTCGCCGCCCGGCGTTCGGCCTCCGGGTCGACCGCGACGGTCAGCTCGGCGGCGTAGGCGACCAGCAGGTCGTGACAGGCGTACCGGCCGGGACCGTGCTCGGCGACCAGGTTGGCGTCGGTCAGCTCGGCGAGCAGCGGCCGGACCTCGCCCGGCGGCAGCCCGGCGAGGCTGGCCACCGCCGGTGTCCCGACGCTGGGCCCGGGGTGCAGGGCGAGCAGCCGGAACAGCCGGGCGGTCGCCGGACCGAGCGCCCGGTAGGACCAGGAGAAGACCGCGCGTACGTCGGAGGCCGGATCGCTGCCGGTGAACGCCGCCAGCCCACCCCGCGCCTCGCCGAGTTCGGCGGCGAGCGCGCCGAGGGCGAATCCGGGGTTCAGCGCGGCCCGGGCCGCGACGATCGCCAGCCCCAGCGGCAGCCGGCTGCACGCGTCGACGATGTCGTCCACCGCCCGCGGCTCGGCCGCCACCCGCTCGGCGCCGATCCGTGCGGCCAGCAGTTGTCGGGCCTCGGCCCGGCTGAGCAGGTCCAGCACGATCGGCCGGGCACCTCCGGTGCTGACCAGCCCGGCAAGCTGGTTGCGGCTGGTCACCAGCACCCGGCAGGCGGGGCCGCCGGGCAGCAGCGGGCGTACCTGGTCGGCGTCCCGGGCGTTGTCGAGCACCACCAGGGTGTGCCGTTCGGCGAGCAGGCCCCGGTAGAGCGCCGCCTGCCCGTCCAGGGTGGCCGGGATCCGCTGTGGTGGCACCCCGAGCGCGTCCAGTAGCGCGCGGATGGCCTCGGCCGGCGCCACCGGCGACCCGGTCGGGTCGAAGCCGCGCAGGTTGAGATAGAGCTGTCCGTCGGCGAACCGGTCGGTGACCCGGTGCGCCCAGTGCAGCGCCAGCGCGGTCTTGCCGACCCCGGCCGTGCCGGAGACGGCGGTGACCAGCGCCACCGGGGCGGCCGGGTCGGCCTCCAGCAGCCGGTCGAGTTCGGCGAGCTGGCTGGCCCGGCCGGTGAAGCCGGGTACGGTCGGCGGAAGCTGGCGTGGGGACGCCACGGCCGGGGTGACCGGCTCGGCCGGGCCGGCGGCGGGTCGGCGGCGCTCCTCGACCCGGTCCCGGGCGGTGGCCAGGGCGCCCTGCTCGGCGGGGGTGGCCCCGAGCAACCTGATCAGGATGTCGAACCGGTCGGTCGGCGGCAGTACCCGGCCGGCGAAGTACTCGCCGAGGATCCCCCGGGACCAGCCGGTCTTGGCCGCCAGTTCACGGTAGGTGAGCGGGCTCGCCCCCTCCAGCCGGGCCTCCCGACGGCGCAGGTGTCGCAGCAGCGCGGCCAGTTCGGCGACGGTCTGGACCCGGGCCATCTCCCGGTGCGACAGTCCCGGCGATCGCTCGCCCGACCAGTCGGTCACGCATCCTCCATGCCTCGCGGACATCGACCTGCGCAGTGTGATGGAACCGTCACAATATATCCACCCCCGTCACTGACCCGACCCACCCGGACGCACCGGACCGGCCGGACCGGACGCGGGTGACGCGCTTGACGCGATTGACGTGTGGCGAGCGTTCCCGTGGACGCTGCCCGGTCAGCCCTGGCGGCTCTTCCACTGCGGGTTGGCGCGGTTGACCACCACCACCCGGCCGCGTCGGCGTACCACCACCGAGCCGGGCTTCTGCTTCAACGCCCGGAGCGAGCTGCGAACCTTCATTACCGCTCTCCTCCGACTCCTGTCGGCGGACTCTCCGCCGTTCTCGGCTGGGACAACGCCGGACGGCAGGCGCGGATTCCGCCGGGAGGTTCGGCCGAGTGGGCCGACCGGGCGGGGCGGACGTGGTAAATCTCGGGGGATCGACTCCCGGCGTGGCGTGGACGGGTGTGACCGGGTCTGCACCCGGCGGGCCGGTCTGACCGGTTCCCGTTGCCGGATGCGGGGACAGCCGACGGACGGGGGACACCGGTGACCGATCCGGATGCGAACGCGTCCCGGATGTCCGGCCGGACGGCCTGGGCCCAGGGCATCGCCGCGCCGCTGCGCCGGTTCGTCCGGACCGAGTCGGGCAGCGCCGGGGTGCTGGTGGCGGCCGTCGTGGCGGCGCTGGTCTGGGCGAACCTCGACGAACCGTCGTACGAGGCGGTGTGGGGCACCGAGCTGTCCGTCCGGCTCGGCGGTGCCGGCGTCTCCTACGACCTGCGTACCTGGGTGAACAGCGGCCTGATGACGCTTTTCTTCCTGGTGGTGGGTTTGGAGGCGCGCCGGGAGTTCGATCTCGGCGACCTGCGGGACCGGCGCCGGTTCGTGCTGCCGCTGGTGGCCGGCCTGGTCGGGATGGCGATCCCGGTCGGGATCTACCTGCTGGTCAACCTGGGGGGTCCGGGCGCGCACGGCTGGGGTGTGGCGATGTCCACCGACACCGCGCTCGCGCTGGGTCTGATCGCGCTGCTCGGCCGCGGCATACCCGACCAGGTACGGATCTTCCTGCTCACCGTGTTCGTGGTCGACGACCTGGTGGCGCTGGTGGTCATCGCCGTGGTCTACACCGAGCGGGTCGAGGTGCTGCCGCTGGGCGTGGCGGTCGGGCTCTTCGCGGTGCTGCTCGGGTTGCGGGCCCTGGGCGTACGGCGGGGTCTGGTCTATCTCCCGTTCTGCGTCGCCCTCTGGGCCGCGTTGCTGGCCAGCGGCGTGGAGCCGGTGGTGGCCGGGCTCGCCATCGGTCTCACCGCGACCGCCTACTCGCCGGCCCGGGGCGCCCTGGAGTACGCCAGTGGCCTGTTCAAGCTCTTCCGGGAGCAGCCCACCGCCGAGCTGGCCCGCAACGCCACCGTCGGTCTGGCCCGGTCCCTGTCGCCGAACGACCGGCTCCAGCGGATCTACCACCCGTGGTCGAGCTATCTGATCGTCCCGCTCTTCGGCCTGGCCAACGCCGGCATCGTGCTCGACGCCGAGTTCCTGGCCCGGGCCGTCACCGCCCCGGTGACCCTCGGCGTCTTCCTCGGCTACGTCGTCGGCAAGCCGGTCGCGGTCGTCGGGGTCACCTGGCTGCTGGACCGGCTCACCCGGGGCCGGATCCGGCCGTCGGTCGGCTGGGCCGGTGTGCTCGGCAGCGGCACCATCTCCGGGATCGGCTTCACCCTGTCCCTGCTGATCGCCACGCTCGCCTTCCGGGGCGACGACCAGCTCGCCGAGGCGAAGATCGGGGTGTTGGCGGCTTCGGCGGTGGCCGCCCTGCTCACCTGGGTGGTCTTCCGGGTCACCGCGGCGCTGCCGAAGCCGCTACGGATCCGTGCGCTGCTCGGCGACGTGGACCAGTTGGTCGACCTCGTCCCGCCGGTGGACCAGCGGCGGGACCACGTCCGGGGCCCGGCGGACGCCTCGGTCACCGTGGTCGAGTACGGCGACTTCCAGTGTCCGTACTGCGGCCAGGCCGAACCGGCAGTACGCGAACTGCTGGCCGACCTCGACCTGCGGTACGTCTGGCGGCACCTGCCGTTGACCGACGTGCACCCGCAGGCGCAGCTCGCGGCGGAGGCGGCCGAGGCGGCAGCCGCCCAGGGGGCCTTCTGGGAGATGCACGACCTGCTGCTCGACCACCAGGACCGGCTGCGCACCGACGACCTGGTCGGGTACGCCGGGCGACTCGGCCTCGACCAGGCGCAGTTCCAGGCGGACCTGATGGCGGACGAGCACGCCGCGCGGGTGGCCAAGGACGTCGACTCGGCCGACCTGAGCGGGGTCTCCGGCACCCCGACCTTCTTCATCAACGACCGTCGGCACTACGGCGCGTACGACATAGAGACCCTGACCCGGGCGGTGAAGGTGGCCCGGGCGCGGGCCCGGCTGGAACCTCGCCGCGACCGGCGGTCGAACCGGGCCGAGCCAGGCGACTCCTGAATTTCTCTATCCTGCTTCAATTTTTCAATCTCGTGTCTGACTATTGCAGATATGTGTCCGGTACTGGCAGGCTGAGGCATCGACCCGCATCCCTTCCCCCGAGGAGCGGCCCGCCATGGCAGTGCCACGCCGACGAATCCTGATGTCCGCAGCGGCCGGCGGAGCCCTGGCCGCCGCCTCCACCGCCGAACTGCTCGCCGCGCTGGCCGCTCCGGCCCGGGCGGCGAGCCCACCCGGCGACGTGGTCGGCAAGATCTCGGTCGGCTACCAGGGCTGGTTCGCCTGCCCCGGCGACGGTGCGCCGATCGGCGGCTGGTGGCACTGGAGCCGGGACCGGTTCCAACCACCGTCGCCGGCCAACACCACGATCGTCTCCTGGCCGGACCTGCGCGAGCTGGACCGGGGCTATCCCACGGCGTACCCGAACCTCGGCAACGGTGCCCCGGCGCAGCTCTTCTCCTCCTACGACCAGCAGACCGTCGACACGCACTTCCGGTGGATGCGGGACTACCACTGCGACACCGCGGCGCTGCAACGCTTCAACCCGACGGGCGACGAGGGGCCGACCCGGGACGCCATGGCGGCCAAGGTCCGCGCCGCGGCCGAACGCTTCGACCGCAGGTACTACATCATGTACGACGTCACGGGCTGGACGAACTTCGCCAGCGAGATCAGGACCGACTGGTCGACGAAGATGTCCGCGCACACCGCCTCCCCGGCGTACGCCCGGCAGAACGGCAAGCCGGTCGTCTGCGTCTGGGGCTTCGGCTTCGACGATCCGGGCCGACCCTTCCCACCGGCACCCTGCCTGGACGTCGTCAACTGGTTCAGGGCACAGGGCTGTTACGTGATCGGCGGCGTGCCGACGTACTGGCGGGAGGGGATCAACGACTCCCGGCCGGGGTTCGCCGAGGTCTACCGCGCGTTCGACATGATCTCGCCGTGGATGGTCGGCCGCACCGGCACCCTCGACGGGCTCGACTGGTTCTACATCAACGTCAACCAGCCCGACCAGGCCGACTGCGCCGCCCGGGGCGTCGACTACCAGCCCTGCGTGATGCCCGGCGACCTCTCCGCCGGGCACCGCCGGCACGGCGACTTCTACTGGCGGCACCTCTACAACATGGTCCGGCTCGGCGCCCAGGGCCTCTACGTCTCGATGTTCGACGAGTTCAACGAGGGCAACCAGATCGCCAAGACCAGCGAGACCCAGGCGACCACCCCGGCCGGGGCCGGCATCCGGGCGCTGGACGAGGACGGCACCCCCTGCTCGGCCGACTACTACCTCCGGATCACCGCCGACGGCGGCCGGATGCTCAAGGGCCAGCTTCCGCTGACCCCGGTCCGCCCGACGCCACCGGTCAGCGGAAACCCCCAGCCCAACCCCGACCTGGCGCGCGGCCGGCCGACCGCCGAGAGCGGGCACGTCCAGCACTACGGCTCCGGCAACGTCGTCGACGGCAACCCGGACAGCTACTGGGAGAGCCCGAACCACGTCTTCCCGCAGTGGGTACAGGTCGACCTCGGCGCCGCCGCGACGGTCGGCCGGCTGGTGCTGAGACTTCCGCCGTCACCCGCCTGGGGCGCCCGCACCCAGACCCTGGCGGTGCGCGGCAGCACCGACGGCAGCTCGTTCGGCACCCTCTCCGCGTCCGCCGGTCGGCTGTTCGACCCGGCCGGCGGCAACACGGTCACCGTCACCTTTCCGGCCACCCCGGCCCGGTACGTCCGGTTGGAGTTCACCGGCAACACCGGCTGGCCCGGCGGCCAGCTCGCCGAGCTGGCGGTCTACCGGAGCTGACCCGGCCACGGGCGCGTCGGTCAGCTCCGGGCGCCTCGGTCAGCTCCGGGCCAGCGGCATCTCGACCAGGTGCTCGGCGAGGAACCACGCCTGCAACTCGCCGGTGCGCAGCACGTTCGACACCAGCAGGTCGTTGCTGCCGTCGTCGCCCGCCTCGGCCACCCGGCCGGCGGCGTCGCGTACGTCGATCAGGATCGTCTCGTGCGCGTCGAGCAGCCGGGAGAGCATCACCGGTACCTGCTCGGCGCCGTCCGGTGGGCGGGGGATCCGGGTGATCTCGGCGACGTGCCGGGGGTCGCCCACCGCCACCCCGCCGAGGGTCTGCACCCGCTCGGCGAGCATGTCGACGAGCGCCAGCTGCTCACCGGCGTGCTTGTCGAGCAGCAGGTGGAGCTGGTAGAAGGTCGGCCCGCGCATCAGCCAGTGGTGCTTCTTGTAGAGGGCGTACAGGATCTGGGTGTCCGCGAGGACCTGGTTGAGCCGCTGACAGGAGTACATCCGGGCGTCCGAGGAGAGCCCGAGGGGAAACTGCCGGACGGTGCCGAAATCCTGGATCCGCCCGTCGTGCTGGTGCAACCACGGCTGACTTCCCACGGCTTGATCCGGACCGCTCATCGCACGCCCCTTCCGACCGGCGACGCTGCTAGGAGGAAGGCGGCTACCCCGGCGTCGTGCCGACAAACCCGCCGACCGCCGCAGGACCAGGTCGGGGCGGGGCCGGAGGGCGACGGGCCGGTCACCCGGCGGATGACCGGCGGGCCTGTGCGGCCTAGACTCTGGAGACGTGGGCGCCAGCATGATGAACCCGCGTACGGCCGCGCCGTACGGCCATGTCTGCTGGGCCTACGACGACCCGGCGGAATTCGAGGGCCGGGCCGGGCGCTTCCTCGCCGAGGGCCTCGCCGCCGGTGAGCGGGTCTGGTATGCGGTGCCGGGGCAGCCGGGAGAGGCCGCCGAACGGCTGGCCGGGCTGGCCGGCTTCTCCGACGCGCTGCGCCGGGGCGCCGCCCAGGTGGTCGGCCTCGACGCGGCCTACCGGGACGGCGTCGTCGACCCGGTGGCCCAGGTGCGGCGGTTCACGGCCGCGACCGAGGAGGCCCTGGCCGCCGGCTACCGGGGGTTGCGGGTCGCGGCGGACGTGACGCCGCTGGTGCGTACTCCGGCGCAGGTCGCGTCGTTCGCCCGTTACGAGCACGGGATCGACCGGTACATGCGGCTCCATCCGCTCTCCGGGATGTGCGGCTACCGGCGCGCCGAGCTGGGTGACCGGATCGTCGCCGAGCTGGCCTGCCTGCACCCGGTGAGCAACGTCCCCGACGTCCTGTTCCGGCTCTACGCCTGCCCGCCCGCCGACGGCGCGGCCGCGCTGGCCGGCGAGCTCGACACGTTCAACGAGGAGATGTTCGGCACGGCACTGGAGCACGCCGACCTCAGCCCGGTCCGCGGTGAGCTGGTGATGCGCGCCAGCGACCTGCGGTTCATCGACCACCACTGCCTGACCCGGCTGCGCGACTACGCCGGCGGCCGGGACGCCACCGCCGTGCTGCGTACCCCGTGGGGCGCCGCCGCGCGGATCGTCGAGCTGATCGGGCTGCCCGGGATCCGGGTGGAGGCGGCCCGATGAGGACCGGAGCCGCGGCCGGCCACGAGGGCTACTTCCACGAGGCGGTGCCGTACCGTTCCGACGGGGAGCTGCTCGCCGTCGTGCTGCCGTTCCTGCTCGGTGGTGTCGCGGCCGGGGAGCCGACCGTGGTGTCGCTGGGGGAGCGGACGGCCGGCCTGGTCCGGTCCGGGCTGCCGGCCGACTCCGGCGTCACCTTCCTGCCCGGTGGCGACCTGTACGCCCGCCCGGCCGCGGCGATCCGCGCCTACCAGCGGATGCTGGCCGGATACGTCGCCGGAGGCGCCCGGCAGATCCGGATCATCGGCGAGGTTCCGCTGGCCGCCCTCGGTCCGACCTGGGACTGGTGGGCCCGCTACGAGTCGGCGATCAACCACGCGTACGACGGCTTTCCGCTCTGGAGCATGTGTGCGTACGACATCCGGGTGACCCCGGCGGCGGTGCTCGACGACGTGCTGCGTACCCATCCACGGGTGGTGACGGCGGAGGGCCGCCGGCCGAGCGAGGCGTACACCGAGCCGAAGGCGTACCTGACCGAGCCGCGCCCGCCGGTGCCCGACCCGCTCCAGCGGACGCCCCCGGTGGTCGAACTCGTCGATCCGTCGCCGAACCGGGCCCGCCAGGCGGTCTACGCGGCCGACGCCGGCCTGCTGGGCACGGAGGAGGTCGAGGACCTGGTCGTCGCGGTGAGCGAGACGGTGACCAACGCCCTGCGGCACGGTCGCCCGCCGGTCCGGTTCCGGCTCTGGGTCGGCGCGGACCGCATCGTCGTCGCGGTCAGCGACGCGGGTGGCGGCCCGGCCGATCCCTTCGCCGGGTTGCTGCCGGCGGCCGACGGCGCTGCCGGCGGCCTCGGCATGTGGATCACCTACCAGTCCTGCAACCACGTGGCTGTCAACCGGAGCCCGGGTGCCTTCACCCTCCGGCTGACCGCCGGGAATCCGCACTTCACCGACTGACGCCGACGACGATGCGATTCGGGAGATGACGATGCGGATCCGGGAGATGGAGTCGGGCGACGCCACCGCCGTGCTGGCGATCTACCAGGCCGGGCTGGACACCGGGCAGGCCAGCTTCGAGACCACCGCGCCGACCTGGCCGGCCTTCGACGCCGGTCGGCTCGGCGCGCACCGGCTGGTCGCGGTGGACGACGGCGGCACGGTGCTCGGTTGGGCGGCGGTCAGCCCGGTCTCCGCCCGGGCCGTCTACGCCGGAGTGGTCGAGCACTCCGTCTACGTCCACCCGGCGGCCCGGGGCAGGGGAGTGGCGCGGGCGCTGCTGGACGCGTTGATCGCCTCGACCGAGGCCGCCGGGATCTGGACCATCCAGTCCGGGGTGTTCCCGGAGAACGCCGCCAGCCTCACCCTGCACGAGCGGGCCGGCTTCCGGGTCGTCGGCGTACGCGAGCGGGTCGGCCGGCACTACGGCAAGTGGCGCGACGTGGTGCTGCTGGAGCGGCGCAGTCCCGCGATCAACTGACCGCGGGCGGCGCAGCACGGCCGTGCCGCCAGGTGCGGCCGGTTCGCCGGTACCGCTGTCCGTCGGTGGCGCGCACCTGTTGGAACGCCTTCCCGCAGGCGATACTGGATATTGATCAACTGGTCCTCCGTCTGTCGGGGCCGCTCGGCAAGCGATATTGCATACGGTATCCAGAGCGACGTATGGTGGAGGTCCAGCCAGCCCGAGTGGAGGTGGATCGCCGTGGCCAGTCCGGACCCCTCGGTGACGGATCGGGTGCGTGCCATGGTCGCCGCACACCGCGGTGACCGGGGTGCGCTGTTGCCGATCCTGCACCGGATCCAGGCCGAGTTCGGCTATGTCGACCCCGGCGTCGTGCCGGTGCTGGCCAACGAGCTGAACATCTCCCGCGCCGACGTGCACGGCGTGGTGACCTTCTACACCGACTTCCGGGCCGAACCGGCCGGCCGGACGGTGCTGCGACTCTGCCGGGCCGAGGCCTGCCAGTCGGTCGGCGCCGAACGGCTCGTCGAGTATGCGGAGCGGACCCTGGGCGTCAAGATCGGACAGACCACATCGGACGGTTCGGTCACCCTGGAGCAGGTGTTCTGCCTGGGCAACTGCGCGCTCGGCCCGGCCGGCCAGATCGACGACCGGGTGCACGGGCGGCTCACCCCGGCCCGGCTGGACGCCCTGCTGACCACGGCGGTGGACGCGTGAGCGCCGACGGCGGTGGACGCCCTGCTGACCACGGCGGCGGACGCGTGAGCGGCGGCGGCGGCGGTTCGGGCACCGGGCCGGTGACGGTCGTCTACGTACCCCGCGACTCGGCCGCGCTCTCGGTCGGCGCGGACCTGGTCGCCGCCGAGATCGAGCGGGCCGCCGCCGAGGCGGGCCGGCCGGTCCGGGTGGTCCGGAACGGCTCGCACGGCATGCTCTGGCTGGAGCCGCTGGTCGAGGTGGTCACGGCGCGCGGCCGGATCGGCTACGGTCCGGTCGCGCCGGAGGAGGTCGCCGACCTCGTCGCCGCCGGCCTGCTCGACGGAGCCGACCACGAGACGTGCCACGGCGTCGTCGCCGAGCTGCCCTGGCTGCGCGACCAGACCCGGCTCTGCTTCGCCCGGGTCGGCGTCACCGACCCGCTCTCCCCGGACGACTACCTCGAACACGGCGGCCTCGCCGGGCTGCGCCGCGCCCTGACGCTGACCCCGGCCGAGGTGGTCGCCGAGGTCACCGGGTCCGGGCTGCGCGGCCGGGGCGGTGCCGGCTTCCCGGCCGGCGTCAAGTGGCAGACCGTGCTGGACACCCCCGGCGAGCTGAAGTTCGTCTGCTGCAACGCCGACGAGGGCGACAGCGGCACCTTCGCCGACCGGATGCTGATGGAGGGCGACCCGTTCACCCTGATCGAGGGCATGGTCATCGCCGGGTACGCGGTCGGCGCCACCGAGGGCTACGTCTACATCCGGTCCGAGTATCCGGACGCGGTGCGGACGATGCGCCAGGCCATCGGCATCGCCCGGGCGCAGGGCTGGCTCGGCACCGACGTGCTCGGCGCCGGGCTCCACTTCGACCTGCACGTCCGGGTCGGCGCGGGCGCCTACATCTGCGGCGAGGAGACCGCGATGCTGGAGAGCCTGGAGGGCAAGCGCGGCATGGTCCGGGCCAAGCCGCCGATCCCGGCGATCACCGGCCTGTTCGGCAGGCCGACCGTGGTGAACAACGTGCTGACCCTGGCCTCGGTGCCGACAATCCTCGCCGACGGCGCGGCGGCGTACCAGGCGCTCGGGGTGGAGCGGTCCCGGGGCACCCAGGTGTTCCAGTTGGCCGGCAACGTGGCCCGGGGCGGTGTCTTCGAGACCGCCTTCGGCATGACGCTCGGCGAACTCGTGCACACCTACGGCGGGGGCACCCGGTCCGGGCGGCCGGTCCGGGCGGTGCAGGTCGGCGGCCCGCTCGGGGCGTACCTGCCGGCGTCCGGGCTGGACCTGCCGATGGAGTACGAAGCCTTCGCCTCGGCTGGCGCGATGCTCGGGCACGGTGGCATCGTGGTCTTCGACGACAGCGTCGACATGGCGGCGATGGCGAGATTCGCGATGGAGTTCTGCGCCGAGGAGTCCTGCGGTAAGTGCACCCCCTGCCGGGTCGGCGCGGTCCGGGGCGTCGAGGTGATCGACAAGATCACCGCCGGCCAGGACCCGGACGGCAACCTGGCCCTGCTGGGTGATCTCTGCGAGCTGATGACCGAGGGGTCGCTCTGCGCGATGGGCGGCCTGACACCGATGCCGGTACGCAGCGCACTGCTGCACTTCCCGGACGACTTCACCGCCAGGGGGGAGAAGTCCGCCGGCCGACACGAGGAGGCCAGACCATGAGCGAGCGTAGCGGAGCGGCGTCATGAGCCTGTTGAAGGAACCCGACCTCGGCACCCCGGCCCGGCCCGGTCCGGCAACCGTCACCGTCGAGGTGGACGGGCACCCCGTCGCCGTGCCCGAGGGCACCTCGGTGATGCGGGCGGCGGCACTGAGCGGGATCGACATCCCGAAGCTCTGCGCCACCGACAGCCTGGAGGCGTTCGGCTCCTGCCGGCTCTGTCTGGTCGAGATCGACGGCCGGCGGGGCAGCCCGGCCTCCTGCACCACCCCGGTCGCCGACGGGATGCGGGTGACCACCCAGTCGCCGAAGCTGGAAAAGCTGCGCCAGGGCGTGATGGAGCTGTACATCTCCGATCACCCGCTGGACTGCCTGACCTGCTCGGCGAACGGCGACTGCGAGTTGCAGGACATGTCCGGAGTGGTCGGGCTGCGCCAGGTCCGGTACGGCTACGACGGCGCCAACCATCTCGACGAGAAGACCGACTCCAGCAACCCGTACTTCGACTTCGAGGCGTCCAAGTGCATCGCCTGCTCCCGTTGTGTCCGGGCCTGCGGTGAGGTGCAGGGGACGTTCGCGCTGACCATCGAGGGGCGCGGTTTCGGCTCCAAGGTGTCGGCCGGTGGCACCGACTTCATGAGTTCCGAGTGCGTCTCCTGCGGCGCCTGCGTGCAGGCCTGCCCGACGGCCACGCTCCAGGAGAAGTCCGTGGTGCAGCTCGGCATGCCGACCCGCAGTGTCGTCACCACCTGCGCCTACTGCGGCGTGGGCTGCTCCTTCAAGGCGGAGCTGCGGGGTGCCGAGCTGGTCCGGATGGTGCCCTACAAGGACGGCGGGGCCAACGAGGGGCACTCCTGCGTCAAGGGCCGGTTCGCGTTCGGCTATGCCAGCCATCCGGACCGGGTGCTCACCCCGATGGTCCGGGAGAGCATCACCGACGAGTGGCGCCCGGTCGACTGGGCGACGGCGATCTCCCACACCGCCGCCAAGCTGAAGGACATCCAGGCCCGGCACGGGGTCGGGGCGATCGGCGGCATCACCTCCTCGCGCACCACGAACGAGGAGGTCTACGTGGTGCAGAAGATGATCCGGGCGGCGTTCGGCAACAACAACGTGGACACCTGTGCCCGGGTCTGCCACTCGCCGACCGGGTACGGCCTGAAGCAGACCTTCGGCACCTCCGCCGGTACCCAGGACTTCCGCTCGGTGGCACAGTCCGACGTGATCATGGTGATCGGGGCGAACCCGACCGACGGGCACCCGGTCTTCGCCTCCCGGATGAAGCGACGGCTACGCGAGGGCGCCAAGCTGATCGTGGTCGACCCGCGCCGGATCGATTTGGTCCGCTCCCCGCACATCGAGGCCGCGCACCACCTCCAGCTCGCCCCCGGCACCAACGTGGCGGTGGTGAACGCGATGGCACACGTGGTGCTGACCGAAGGGCTGGTCGACCGCTCCTTCGTCGAGGAGCGCTGCGAGGACTTCGACGGCTGGGCCGAGTTCATCGCCCGGCCGGAGAACAGCCCGGAGGCGGTCGAGGAACTGACCGGCGTTCCGGCCGAGGAACTCCGCGCGGCGGCCCGGCTCTACGCCACCGGCGGCAACGCGGCGACCTACTACGGCCTCGGCGTCACCGAGCACAGCCAGGGCTCGACAATGGTGATGGGGATGGCCAACCTGGCGATGGCGACCGGCAACATCGGCCGGGACGGCGTCGGGGTCAACCCGCTGCGCGGGCAGAACAACGTGCAGGGTTCCTGCGACATGGGCTCGTTCCCGCACGAGTTGCCCGGCTACCGGCACGTCTCCGACGACGTCGTCCGGGGCGTCTTCGAGAACATGTGGGGGAGCGCCCTGCTGCCCGAGCCGGGGCTGCGGATCCCGAACATGTTCGACGCGGCGATCGAGGGCAGCTTCCGGGCGCTCTTCGTGCAGGGCGAGGACATCGCGCAGTCCGACCCGAACACCAAGCACGTCACCGCCGCGCTGAAGGCGATGGAGCTGGTCGTGGTGCAGGACCTCTTCCTCAACGAGACGGCGAAGTTCGCGCACGTCTTCCTGCCCGGCACCTCCTTCCTGGAGAAGGACGGCACCTTCACCAACGCCGAGCGCCGGATCAACCGGGTACGTCCGGTGATGGCGCCGAAGACCGGCAAGCACGAGTGGCAGATCGTCGCCGAGATCGCCCAGGCGATGGGCTACCCGATGCGGTACGACCACCCGAGCGAGATCATGGACGAGATCGCGGCGCTCACCCCGACCTTCGCCGGGGTGTCGTTCGACAAGCTCGACAAGCTCGGCAGCGTGCAGTGGCCCTGCAACGACGCCGCGCCCGAGGGCACCCCGATCATGCACATGGACGGCTTCGTCCGGGGGCGGGGCCGGTTCGTGCAGACGCCGTTCGTGCCCACCCGGGAGCGGAGTACCCGCAAGTTCCCGCTGATCCTGACCACCGGGCGGATCCTCAGCCAGTACAACGTGGGGGCGCAGACCCGGCGGACCGGGAACGTGGCGTGGCACCCGGAGGACGTACTCGAGATCCATCCGCACGACGCGGAGGTCCGGGGCATCAACGACGGTGACGAGGTCACCCTGGCCAGCCGGGTCGGTGCCACCTCGCTGCGCGCGGTGCTCTCCGACCGGATGCCGGTCGGGGTCGTCTACACCACCTTCCACCATCCGGTGACCGGGGCGAACGTGGTCACCACGGAGAACTCGGACTGGGCGACCAACTGTCCGGAATACAAGGTCACGGCGGTGCAGGTGGGGTTGAAGAATCCGCCGGCACCGGTCGAGGCGGCCACGGCCCGGCAACAGCTTCCGGCGATGGCGGACTGAGCCGATGTCGCCACAGGTCAGGCTCGCCAACGAGATCGCCGTGCAGTTCCGGCACCAGGCGCCGGAGCAGGCGGCGGCGGCGATCGCCGAGCACATCCAGGCGTTCTGGGATCCCCGGATGCGGGCCGAGCTGCTGACCCGGGCCGAGTCCGAACCGGACGCACTCGACCCGCTGGCCCTGGCCGCCGTCCAACTGCTCTGATCCACCTGTTCCAGCCTGTCGTGGCCCCGCGCTCGCCGAGCGCGGGGCCACGGTCCGTAGGTGCCTTGACTTGCGTTCCATACTGCATACAGAATTCTGTAGGTAATAGCAGTGTCGCCGAGCCGCCAGGGAGGGCCCGTGCCCGGACACCAGCTCCGCTACGACGTGAACTGCTCGATCCTCTTCACCGAGCTGCCCCTGCTGGACCGGCCGGCGGCGGCGAAGGCGGCCGGCTTCGCCGCCGTCGAGTTCTGGTGGCCGTTCGCCGAGGCGGTGCCCCCGGCCCGCGAGGTGGAGGCGTTCCTCGCCGCCGTGCACGACGCCGACGTGCGACTCGTCGGGCTGAACCTCTTCGCCGGGGACATGCCGGGCGGCGACCGGGGCGTCCTCTCCTGGCCGGCCCGCACCGCCGAGTTCCGGGAGAACGTCGAACTGGTCGCGATGATCGGCACCGCCACCGGCTGCCGGTCGTTCAACGCCCTCTACGGGAACCGGACCGCCGACCTGCACCCGACCGTCCAGGAGGAGACGGCGGTGGCCAACCTCGCCTTCGCCGCCGCCACGCTGGCCCGGATCGGCGGCACCGTACTCGTCGAGCCGGTCAGCGGCCCGCAGCCCTACCCGCTGCGCACCGCCGCCGACGCGGTCGCCGTACTCGACCAGCTGCTCGTCGAACGTGACGTCCGCAACGTGGCCCTGCTCGCCGACCTCTACCACCTCACCGTAAACGGCGACGACGTGCCGAAGGTACTCGCCGAGCACGCCGACCGGATCGGCCACGTGCAGATCGCCGACGCGCCCGGCCGGCACCAGCCCGGCACCGGCGAACTCGACCTCGACGATCTTCTGCACCAGCTCGAACGGGCCGGCTACCACGGCTGGGTCGGCCTGGAGTACCTGCCGGACGGGCCGAGCGCGGAGAGCTTCGGGTGGCTGCCCCGGCACCGCCGGGGCAGCGGTGCGGACCGGACCGACGAAGGAGTGCGCTGAGATGACAAGCATCGGTTTCATCGGCCTCGGCATCATGGGCGGCCCGATGGCCGTCAACCTGGTCAGGGCCGGCCACGACGTCGTCGGCCACGACGTCAGCCCGGACCGCAACACCGCCCTGGAACAGGCCGGCGGCAAGGTCGCCGACAGCATCGGCGAACTGGTGCGGCAGGTCGACGTCGTGATCACGATGGTCCGGGACTCGGCCGACGTCGAGGCGGTCGCGCTCGGCGACGACGGCATCCTGGCGCACGCCCGCCCCGGCCAGCTCTACGTCGACATGAGCAGCATCTCGCCGACCACCGCCCGGCAGGTCGGCGAGGCGGGCCGGATCCGCTCGGTGCGGGTGCTGGACGCACCGGTGAGCGGCGGCGAGGCGGGTGCGGTCGAGGGAAACCTCTCCATAATGGTCGGCGGCGAGCCGGCGGACTTCGCGGCGGCGCTGCCCCTGCTGGAGGTGCTCGGCGCGACGGTCGTGCACGTCGGCCCGGCCGGCGCCGGACAGACCGTGAAGGCGGCCAACCAGCTCGTCGTGGCCGGCACCATCGAGCTGGTCGCCGAGGCGATCGTCTTCCTGGAGGCGTACGGGGTGGACACCGAGGCGGCCGTCCGGGTGCTGGCCGGTGGCCTGGCCGGCAACCGGATCCTGGACCGCAAGGCGGCCGGGATGCTGGCCCGGGAGTTCCAGCCCGGCTTCCGGATCGACCTGCACCACAAGGACATGGGCATCGTCACCTCGGCGGCCCGGGAGGCCGGGGTGGTGATCCCGCTCGGCGCGGCGGTCGCCCAGCTTCTCGCCGCACTCCGGGCCCAGGGCGACGGCGGACTGGACCACAGCGCCCTGCTCAAGCTGGTCGAGCAGCTCTCCGGCCGCCGGTCGGCCGGCTGAGCGCCGCCGCGTCGATGGGGCACGTCCTGCTGGCACCGGACAAGTTCAAGGGCTCGCTGACCGCCGCCGAGGTCGTGCACCAGCTGACCGCCGGGCTGCGCCGGGCCGTGCCCGGGATCGAGGTACGCGGCTTCCCGGTCGCCGACGGCGGCGACGGCACCCTCGACGCGGCGGTGTCGGCCGGCTTCCGCCGGATCCCGGTCTCCGTCGCCGGCCCGACCGGCGCCCCGGTCCGGACCGCCTTCGGGTACGCCGACGGCGTGGCGGTGGTCGAGTTGGCCGACGCCTGCGGGCTGCGCCGGCTGCCGGACGGAGCACCCGATCCCCGGCACGCGAGCAGTCGCGGCGCCGGTCAGGTGATCCGGGCCGCCCTGGAGTACGGCTGTGCCGAGCTGGTGCTCGGACTGGGCGGCAGCGCGAGTACCGACGGCGGGGCCGGGCTGCTCGGCGCGCTGGGGGTGCGGCTGCTCGACGGGCGGGGCGCCGAGTTGCCGCCGGGCGGTGCGGCCCTGCGCCACCTGCACCGGGTGGACGTGACCGGGCTGCATCCGGCGGTCCGGCGTACCCGGTTCGTGGTCGCCGGGGACGTGGACAACCCGCTGCTCGGCCCGACCGGCGCCGCCGCCGTCTACGGCCCGCAGAAGGGCGCCGGCGCGGACGACGTCGCCGTGCTGGAGGCGGGACTCCGCCGCTGGGCGGGGCTGGCGGAGGCGGCCGTCCGCGAGGCGGAGCTACTGCCGGTGCCGGACCTGCTGCCAGGCCCGGTCACAGCGCCCGACCTGCCGCCTGCACCGGCCGCGAGGGTGGGGCCGCTGCACGGTTGGCCGGGTGCGGGTGCGGCCGGTGGGGTGGGCTTCGCCGCGCTCGGTTTCCTCGGGGCGCGGTTCCGGCCCGGCATCGCGTACCTGCTCGACCTGCTCGGCTTCGCCGAGGCGGTGGCCGGCGCGGACCTGGTGGTCACGGGTGAGGGCTCGCTGGACGCGCAGAGCCTGCGCGGGAAGGCGCCGGTCGGGGTGGCCGGCGCGGCGGCGCGGGCCGGCGTACCGGTCGTGGCGGTCGCCGGCCAGGTCGACGTCGGCCCCGGCAGGCTCCGGGACGCCGGTATCCGGGCGGCCTACCCGCTCACCGACCTCGAACCGGACCCGGCGGCCTGCCTCGACCGGGCCGCCGAACTGGTGGCGGCGACCGCGGCGCGGGTGGCCGCCGACTGGCTGGACCCGGCCGCCCCGTCCCGCCGCTGAGCAGAGCGCTATCCCGGCCGGCCCAGCCGCCTCCGGACCCGGTCGGTCTCGTACGCCCACATCGCGATCTCGACCCGGTTACGGACGCCGAGCTTCGCCATCAGGCTTGTGACGTGCGTCTTGACGGTGCTGAGACTGATGTGCAGCTCGTGGGAGATCTCGGCGTTGGTACGACCACCCGCGACCGCGACCAGCACCTCCTCCTCGCGCTCCGTCAGCGGGTCGACCGGCTGCCTCGGCGGTGTGCCGGGTCCCGCGTCGGCGAACGCCCGCAACAGCCGGGTGGTGACGTTCGGTGCGATGAGCGCCGCGCCGTCCGCGGCGGCGTGCACGGCCTGGGTGAGCAGGGCGGTGCCGGAGTCCTTGAGTAGGAACCCGCGCGCTCCGGCCCGCAGCGCCGCGTAGACGTACTCGTCGAGGTCGAAGGTGGTGATGACGACCACCGCGAGCGGATCGGCGACGGCGGGTCCGGCGAGCTGGCGGGTCGCCTCGATGCCGTCCGTGCCGGGCATCCGGATGTCGAAGAGGCAGACGTCCGGGCGCAGCCGCCGGGCGAGTTCGACCGCCCGGCGGCCGTCGGCGGCCTCGCCGACGACCTCGATCCCGGGCTGGGCGTCCAGGATCATCGCCAGCCCGGTCCGGACGATCTCCTGGTCGTCGGCCACGAGCACCCGGATGGCCATCCCGGGTTATCCGGCGGTTCCGGTCGGCGTTCCGGTACGCGGCAGCGCCACCGCCACCGTCCAGCCCCGGTCCGGGTGCGGACCGGCCTCGCAGGTGCCGCCGAGCAGGCCGGCCCGCTCCGTCATGCCGACGATCCCGAAGCCGCCCGGAGCGTTCGGACCGGTGGGCCGGACCGGGCCGGGATCGCCGTCGTCGCTGACCCGCAGACGCACCGATCCGGCGTCCGCGGCGACCCGGACCTCGATCCGGGTGGCGTGCCGGGCGTGCCGGCGCGCGTTCGTCACCGACTCCTGCGCGAGCCGGTAGATCGCGGTGCCGACGGTCGCCGGGATGCCGTCGAGGTCACCGGCCAGCTCCACGTCGACCACCGGACCCGGCGCCGAGTGGCTGGCCAGGCCGGCGATCTCCGGGATGCCTGGGCTGGGCGCCAGCTCCACCGGCTCGGCGTGGCGCAGGACGCGGACCATCGCCCGCATCTCGGCGAGGGCCCGGGTCGCCTCGGCTTCGATCACCCGGAGCGCGTCGACCGCGGCCTCCGGCCGGACCTGCGCCACCGCGATCCCCGCCTGGGCGCGGATCGCCATCGCCGAGACGTGATGGGCCACGGTGTCGTGCAGGTCGCGGGCCAGTCGCTCCCGTTCCCGTAGCTTGGCCTGGTCGAGGCCGCGAACCCAGAGCCGCGCCCGGTAGCGGAACGCGGTGGCGAGCGCGAAGGCCGCGCAGATCACCGCGAACCCGGCGACCAGGTCCGTGCCGGCCAGGTCGCCGAGGGCGGCCGAGAGGCAGATCTTGCCGAGCACGATCGCTGCGCCGGCCACCATCTCCGGACCGGAACCCCAGCGGAACAGGGCGTACGGCAGGATCAGCAGGTACGCCCCGGTGACCAGTTGCGGCTCGTGGCCGAGCAGGAGCGGGGCGACACCGCTGACGGTGAAGGCGATCGCGACCATCGCCAGCGGCCTGGTCCGGCGCCACAGCAGCGTGCACACCAGGGCGAGCGCGACGGTCAGCGCGTAGCCGCGGGTGGAGGCGGGCAGGTCGGGCCGGAAGAGTCCCTCGACCGTCACGAGCGGTGCGACCACGCCGACGAGCGCCCAGTCCCGCCAGTGGCGTACCGGTGGGTCGGGGGCCCGGGGCTCGGTCCAGACGGAGCGGAACAGCTCGCGCACGACCCGATGGTACGGGCCCCGGCCGGCCGGCGGACCGGCCCAAAGTACGGCTCCGCACCCAGACCAATGACCGGGGCGGCGCCGGCCCGCGCTCCGATGTGTCCGGTTACCGATCTCGGGACCATCGACTGACAGCGAACGACGAGACCAGGTTCGCGCAGCGTGAAGGGATCGACATCGTGACACGTCCCGCCAGGTCAGACCGGCTCGTCCTGCTCGGCCTGCTGCTGCTCGCCGCCGTGCCGGTGCTCGCCGGCAGCGTACGGCTGATCGAGTTCGCCGGCGGCGCGCAGGTGCTGCCGGACAGCGACCGGATCGGCTCCGCGCCCGTACCCGTACTGCTGCACATCGTCAGCGTCACCGTCTTCAGCGTTCTCGGTGCCTTCCAGTTCGCACCCGGCTTCCGGCGGCGGCACCGGAGCTGGCACCGGTACGCCGGGCGGCTGCTGGTCGTGGCCGGTCTGCTCACCGCGCTGACCGGCCTGTGGCTGACCCTCTTCCTGCCGCCGGCGGCCGTCGACAGTCCGGCACTGGTGGCCGTCCGCGTGCTGGTGTGCGTCTTCATGACTGTGTCGATCGTGCTCGGCTTCCGCGCGGTCCGGCGCCGCGACTTCGCCGCCCACCGGGCCTGGATGATCCGCGGCTACGCGATCGCGATGGGCGCGGGTACCCAGTTCCTCACCCAGACGGCCTGGCTCGTCTCGGTAGGTGCGCTGACCCCGGCGGGCAGGACCGGCACCATGACGGCCGCTTGGCTGATCAACGTGGTCGTCGCGGAATGGGTGATCCGGCGCCGGAGCCGCCCGCTGCGGGCGCGCACCCGCGTCCTGGCCGCCGCGGACGCGTCGCGCTAGCCCGGCATCGGCTGCGTGTTCCCGGCGGCGGGCAGCGGGAGCACCTCGACGTCGGCGCCGGTCCACCCCGGCGGCACGACCGCGAGCGCGTCCGCTCCGGCGGCGCCCCAGAGCGAACCGGGCCGGTCGTGCCCGACCGGAAGCGCCGCCGGCCCGACCCGGACCACCGGGACCAGCCGGGTGTCCCGGTGGTGCGGAGCCACCGGCGCGGCGAGCCGGGTGGTCAGGGCCGGCGGTTCGGCCCGGCCGGCGAGCCGGCCGAGCAGGGGGTAGAGCAGGGTCAGCGTGGCGACCAGCGCGGCGTACGGGTTGCCGGGCAGGCCGACGACGTACCGGCCGTCCGGCAGGATGGCGAGCAGTTGCGGATGCCCGGGACGGCAGGCGACGCCGCGTACCGGCACTTCGGCGGCGAGGGTGTCCAGCGCCCGGCGCAGGTGGTCGGCCGCCCCGACCGAGGTGGCACCGCAGACCACCAGCACGTCGGCGTCGGAGCGCAGCAGCGCGGCGACGAGTGCGGAGGCGTCGTCGGCGACCCGGCTCTCCCAGGCCGGTTCCGCGCCGGCGGCCCGGAGCAGCCCCGGCAGCATCGGCCCGATGGCGTCCCGCACCTGTCCGGCTGCCGGAAGGCCGGCGGTGCACAGCTCGGCACCGGTGACCACGGTGCCGATCCGGGGTCTGCGGTGCACGGTCAGGGTGTCGTGTCCGAGGCTGGCGGCGAGCCCTAGCACGACCGGGTTGACGACCGTGCCGGCCGGCAGGACCTCGCGGCCGGCCGGACAGTCCTCGCCCCGGCGGCGTACGTGCCGGCCCGGCTCGATCGGGCCGCCGACGGTCCGGCCGGTCCGGGTGGCCCGCTCGTACGGGAGCACGGCGGCGGCTCCGGCCGGCACCACGGCACCGGTGCCGATCTCGACCGCCTCGCCGGGGGCCAGTGGTTCGGGGCTGCCCGGATCACCGGCCAGCACCCGTCCGGTGAGCTGCCACGGGCCGGTGCCGGCCACCGCGTACCCGTCCATCGCGGCGGAGTCGTAGGCCGGCAGCGCGGAGAGCGCCACCAGGGGCATCGCCAGGGTGCAGCCCAGCGCGTCGGGCAGCCGCCGCTGCACCTCCGCCAGTGGCCGGGCCGCTTCGCGGGCGTGCCGCCGGGCCTCCGGCCAGGCGACCGCGCTCATCGCCCGACGTCCCGTCGGTGCCGCGCCTTGGCCGGTCGGTTCCGCACATCGGCCCGCCGGGGCCACTCTGCGACCCGCCAGGTGCATCCGTCCAGTCTGTGCATGCCGTCTCCTCGCTGCTGTGTCCCGGCGACCTGGACAGCCATCCGATTGTAATGGAGAATAACTGCACAACATATACAGTATACAGTGGTCAGTTGGGGGTACCAGATGACGGACTCCGGCAACGACGCGGCGGTGCGCGAGATCAGCGATCTCTACGGTCGCCACTACCGGGTCGGCGAGACCGACCGCACCCTGCTGGGCCGGTCCCGGGCGTGGATGCTGCTGCTGCCCTGGGCCGCGATGCTGGCGATCAGCCTGTTCCAGTACGGCTACGGTGCCGCCCTGCCCACGCTGGTCGAGGCGAACGGTTGGAGCCTGTGGCAGGCGCTCGGCGTACTCGGCCTCTGGGTGGTCTGCCAGGCGGCCACGTCACCGCTGGCCGGCTGGTGGTACCAGCGGCTGCGCGGGCGGTTGGCCGTACCGATGCTGGTCGGTGCCGCCTGCTGCCTCACCGCGCTACTGACCCTGGCGCACCGGGTCGACCTCGGCACTGTGCTGCTCGGCTACTCGGTGCTCGGCGGTTTCGGTGCCGGACTGGTCTACATGACCTGCGTCGCCTGCGTCACCGAGTGGTTCCCGGAGCGGATCGCCGGCCGGGTGGCGGTGGTCGGTGCCGCCTTCGGCTACGGCTCGATCCCGTTCGTCGTGCTCGCCGGCTACGGCCTGGACGCCGGCAACCGGTCCGGGGTACTGACCGGGACCGGCCTCGCCGTGGCCGCCGTACTGGCCGGCTGCGGCGTGCTGATGCGCAAGCCGCCCCGCAACTGGTGGCCGGCGCACATCGACCCGCAGCGCTGGGCGGTCGACCGGCGGCTCAACCGCAGCATCCCGCACAACCGTCCTGCCGCCCGCCCCTACCCGCCCCGTGCGGCGGTACGCAGCGGCATGCTGCCGATGATGTTCGTGGTGGTGGTACTCACCGCGACGATGGCACTGTTCGACATCGCGTACCTGGCCGGCGCCGCGTACACCCAGGGGCTGCCGGCGCTGACCCTGGTGGCCGGGATCGGCGCGCTGGCCGCCTCGAACGGGATCGGCCGGGCGGTGACCAGCTCGCTCTCCGACCGGATCGGCCGGCGCGGCACCCTCGGCCTCTCCCTGCTGGTCGGCGGGATCGCGCAGTTCGGGCTGCTCGCGGCGGCGGCCAACGACAACCATCCGGCCGCCGTGCTCGGGTTCGCCGTGCTGGCCGGCGCCGGGACCGGTGCCGGCTATTCGTTGCTGGTCAGCCTGGTGCGGGACTGGTTCGGCGATGCCGCCACGGTGCCGAACTACGGCATCGTCTACACCGGGAAGGCGGTCGGCGGGCTGCTCGGCATCGTGCTCGCCGGGCTGGTGGTGACCACTCCGGACTCGGTGCTGCCGTTCCTGGTGGCCGGTTCGCTGGGCCTGTTCGGCGCGGCGCTGACCCGCTGGATGCGCCAGCCCGGCCTGGCCGTGGTCCGGCTGCCGTCACCGCTCGGCGCCGACCGGCTGTGACCGGTCCGCGCGGCGGTGACCACTCCGGGGAACGGCAGCCGGAGCGCCGACCGTAGCCCGGGACGACAGCCGGAGCGACGGGTCCGGGGCGGTGGCCGTAGCCCGGGACGACAGCCGGAGCGACGAGTGAAGCCCGGGGCGGTGGCCCGGTCGGGCCGGGCGGCGGGATCGTGCAGGATCGCCGGAGGAGGCGGAATGGGACGGGTGACGAGTCGGCGCCGGCTGGTCCGGATCGTCGACGGCGTGCGCAGCGAGCCGATGGACACCCTGGCGGCCGAGGAACCGCTGGAGACCAGGGTGAACGGGCGTTCCCTGGTGGTGACCATGCGGACCCCGGGCGACGACTTCGACCTGGCGGCCGGCTTCCTGGTCGGCGAGGGGGTGGTCCGGGCCGCCGGTGAGATCGCCGGCATCCGCTACTGCGCGGGAGCCACCGCCGACGGGGTCAACACCTACAACGTGCTGGACGTGGTGCTGGCGGCCGGGGTCGCACCGCCGGACCCCTCGCTGGAACGCAACTTCTACACCACCTCGTCCTGCGGGCTCTGCGGCAAGGCGAGCCTGGACGCGGTGCGCGCCGTCGCGGCCTTCTCGGTGCGGGACGACCCGCTGCGACTCGATCCCGACGTGCTCAGCACGCTGCCGGCGACCCTGCGGGCCGCGCAGCGGGTCTTCGACCGTACCGGAGGGCTGCACGCGGCGGCGCTCTTCTCCGCCGACGGGCAACTGCACTGCCTGCGCGAGGACGTGGGCCGGCACAACGCGGTGGACAAGGTCGTCGGCTGGGCGCTGCGCAACGGCCGGGTGCCGCTGCGCGGCACGGTGCTGATGGTCAGCGGGCGGGCCTCGTTCGAGCTGGTGCAGAAGGCGGTGATGGCTGGTATTCCGGCCCTGGCCGCGGTCTCCGCGCCCTCCTCGCTCGCCGCCGACCTGGCCGCGGACGCCGGGCTCACGCTGGTCGGCTTCCTGCGCGGCAACTCGATGAACGTCTACACCGGCGCGCACCGGCTCACCCGGCCCACCCGGCCCACTCCGACCGGCCTCTCCGCCTGACCGAGGCGTCGGCCTCCGCCCTGGACCGGCCGCCGACCCCCGGGTCCGCCGGGCGGCGGGCGCAGACCAACGGGTACGCCGGGCACCGGGCCCAGCCCAACGGGTACGCCGGGCGCCGGTCGCGTCCGCCCGACCCGGCACCCGGCGTTCCCGTCGTCGCCTCAGCGGGTCAGCAACGTCGCGCGCATCAGTGCGGCGGCCTCGGACGGCGTCCGGCCGACCCGGACCCCGACCGCCTCCAGGGCCTGCTGCTTGGCCAGCGCCGTGCCGGAGGAACCGGAGACGATCGCACCGGCGTGCCCCATCGTCCTGCCCTCCGGTGCGGTGAACCCGGCGACGTACCCGACCACCGGCTTGCTGACGTGCTCGGCGATGTACGCCGCCGCCCGCTCCTCCGCGTCCCCGCCGATCTCGCCGATCATCACGATCGCCTCGGTCTCGGGATCGTCCTCGAACGCCTGGAGGCAGTCGATGTGGGTGGTGCCGACGATCGGGTCCCCGCCGATGCCGACGCAGGTGGAGAAGCCGAAGTCACGCAGCTCGTACATCATCTGGTAGGTCAGGGTGCCGGACTTGCTGACCAGCCCGATCCGGCCCCGCTTGGTGATGTCGGCGGGAATGATGCCGGCGTTGGACTGTCCGGGACTGATCAGTCCGGGACAGTTCGGTCCGATGACCCGGGTCCGGTTGCCGGTGCTCCGGGCGTACGCCCAGAACTCGGCGGTGTCGTGCACCGGGATCCCCTCGGTCAGCACCACGGCCAGGCCGAGGCCGGCGTCGACCGCCTCCAGTACGGCCGCCCTGGCGAACCGGGGCGGTACGAAGACCACCGTCACGTCCGCACCGGTCGCCCGCACCGCCTCGGCGCAGTTGTCGTAGACCGGGATGCCGTCGACGTCCCGGCCGCCCTTGCCCGGGGTGACCCCGGCGACGATGTTGGTGCCGGCGGCGACCATCCGGCGGGTGTGCTTCGTGCCCTCGGTGCCGGTGATGCCCTGCACCAGTACCCTGCTCTTCTCGGTGAGGAAGATGGCCATGACTGTCACGCCCCCTTGCCGGCGAGTTCGGCGGCGAGCCGCGCCGCACCGTCCATCGTGTCCACGAGCCGTACGCCGGGCAGGTCCGCCTCGGCGAGGATCTGCCGCCCCCGCGCGGCGTTGTTGCCGTCCAGCCGGACGACGAGCGGTTTGCTGATCGCCTCGCCCCGGCCGGCGAGCAGTTCGACCGCCGAGACGATGCCGTCGGCGACCGCGTCGCAGGCGGTGATGCCGCCGAAGACGTTCACGAAGACGCTGCGCACGTCGGGGTCGCCGAGGACGATCTCCAGCCCGTTCGCCATCACCTCGGCCGAGGCGCCGCCGCCGATGTCGAGGAAGTTGGCCGGCCTGACCCCGCCGTACCGCTCGCCGGCGTAGGCGACCACGTCGAGGGTGCTCATCACAAGTCCGGCGCCGTTTCCGATCACTCCGACGGAGCCGTCCAGCTTGACGTAGTTGAGGCCCTTCTCCGCGGCCCGTACCTCAAGTGGATCGGTGGCGGTGACGTCGACGTACCGCGGATGGCCGGGCTGGCGGAACCGCGCGTTGTCGTCCAGGGTCACCTTGCCGTCCAGGGCGCGTACGCTGCCGTCGGCCAGCCGGGCCAGCGGGTTGATCTCGACCAGGGTGGCGTCCTCGGACCGGAAGACGTGCCAGAGCCGGACGAGTACCCGGGCCACGTCCTCGCGTACGTCGTCGGGCAGGCCGGCGGCGGCGGCCAGCCGGCGTGCGGCGTCGAGGTCGAGGCCGCCGGCCGGGTCCACCCAGGTCCGGGCCAGCGCCTCCGGGTTCTCGGCCGCCACCTGCTCGATCTCGACACCACCCTGCGCGGAGACCAGTGCCAGGAACGACCGCCGGGAACGGTCGAGCAGGAACGACACGTAGTACTCATCGGCGATGTCGCTCGCCTCGGTGACCAGCACCCTGTGCACCGTGTGGCCCCTGATGTCCATCCCGAGGATCGCGCCTGCGACGTCCCGGGCCGCTGCCGGATCGTCGGCGAGTCGCACGCCGCCGGCCTTGCCCCGGCCGCCGGTCTTGACCTGGGCCTTGACCACGACCCGGCCGCCGATCTCGGCGGCGGCCGTCCGGGCCTCGTCGGGGGTGCTGGCGACGCGGTTGCGGCTGACCGGTACGCCGTGCTTGGCGAAGAGTTCCTGTGCCTGGTGCTCCAACAGGTCCACCGGGTCTCCCTTCTGCTCGACCTTCGATGGGTTGGCTCCGCCGACGGCGACGGGGGTCCCGAGCCGGGCGACGAAGCGGGAAAGTGGGGATCGGACCGGGCCCGGAGATCGGACCGGGTGGCAGCGCCGGGCGGTGGTACGCGGGCTCCGGCCCGCGTCGACGAGCGGGTGCGCCACCGCCTGGCCTCGCCGGCGTCGGCGGAAAACGTCCCGCTACCCCCTAGACACTCCACTGTTACATGCGCCACGATATTGCCTACCCCATACGGTATGCAATCCCGAAGCTCGACGGCCGGACGTACCCGGCGGGGCGCGCACAGGAGGTTGGCATGGGTAAGGCACTGGAGGGCGTACGGGTCCTCGACATGACGCACGTACAGTCCGGCCCCTCGTCCACGCAGATCCTGGCGTGGCTGGGCGCGGACGTTATCAAGTTGGAGGCGCCGGGCCAGGGTGACATCACCCGCACCCAGCTGCGCGACCTCCCGGAGGTGGACAGCCTCTACTTCACCATGCTGAACAGCAACAAGCGCAGCATCACCCTCAACATGAAGAACGAGCGGGGCAAGGAGGTCTTCACCCGACTCGTGTCCGGGGTGGACATCCTGGTGGAGAACTTCGGCCCAGGTGTGGTGGAGCGGTTCGGCTTCCCCTGGGAGCGGCTACAGGAGATCAACCCCGGCCTGGTCTACGCCTCCATCAAGGGCTTCGGCCCGGGGCGGTACGCCAACTTCAAGGCGTACGAGGTGATCGCCCAGGCGATGGGCGGGGCGATGAGCACCACCGGCTTCGAGAACGGGCCGCCGACCGCCACGGGAGCGCAGATCGGCGACTCGGGCACCGGTATCCACCTGGTCGCCGGCATCCTCGCCGCGCTCTACCAGCGCACCCACACCGGCCGGGGCCAGCGGGTGCAGGTCGCCATGCAGGACGCGGTGCTCAACCTCTGCCGGGTCAAGCTGCGCGACCAGCAGCGGCTGGCGCACGGCCCGCTGGGGGAGTACCCGAACGAGAGCTTCGGCGACGAGGTGCCGCGCTCCGGCAACGCCTCCGGCGGCGGCCAGCCCGGCTGGGCGGTGCGGTGCGCCCCCGGCGGGCCGAACGACTACATCTACGTGATCATCCAACCGGTCGGCTGGAAGCCGATCTGCGAGCTGATCGGCCGGCCGGAGCTGGCCGACGACCCGGCCTGGAACACCCCGCAGGTGCGCCTGAACAAGCTCGACAAGGCGTTCGCGCTCATCGAGGAGTGGACCGAGCGGCACACCAAGCAGGAGGTCATGGAGAAACTCAACGCGTTCAACATCCCGTGCGGGCCGATCCTGTCGACCAGGGAGCTGATCGAGGACGAGACCCTCGCCCAGCTCGGCTCGGTGGTCGAGGTCGCGCACCCGGCGCGGGGGGCGTACAAGACGGTCGGCAACCCGATCAAGCTCTCCGACTCGCACGTCGAGGTGGAGCGCTCGCCGCTGCTCGGCGAGCACACCGGCCAGGTCCTCGGCGAACTCGGCTACACCGAGGAGCAGGTCGACGAGCTGCGCGCCGCCGGCGCCGTCTGAGCCGCCCGGTAGTGCGCCGCCGGCGCCGTCTGAGCTGCCCGGCGCCACCGCACCGCGTCCACCGCCGCCCCGTCCGACGAGAACCCGCACGTTCCCCGGCCGTCGGCCCCGCCGGCACCGGCGTTGCAAAGGAGACGACGTCATGCCATCCAACGACAGCAGCCACGACCGCGAGGCAGTGCGGCGGGTGCTGGACCAGGCCGCCGCCCAGGGCCGCAGCTCGCTCACCGCTCCGGAGGGGCGGCTGGTGGTCGAGGCGTACGGGATCGCCACCCCGGGTGAGGGGCTGGCCGGCAGCGCACCGGAGGCGGTGGCGCTGGCCGAGCGGATCGGCCTGCCCGTGGTGCTGAAGATCGTCTCACCGGACATCCTGCACAAGACCGAGGCCGGCGGCGTGCTGGTCGGGCTGCGCACCGCCGAGGAGGTGGCTTCCGGGTACGACACGATCATCGCCAACGCCCGCGCGTACCGGGCGGATGCCAAGATCATCGGTGTGCAGGTGCAGCAGCAGCTCGACTCCGGGCACGAGGTGATCGTCGGTACGGTCACCGACCCGACCTTCGGCAAGGTGGTCGCGTTCGGCCTCGGCGGCGTACTCGTCGAGGTGCTGAAGGACGTCCAGTTCCGGCTCGCCCCGACCGACACCGGGACCGCGCTGTCGATGATCGACGGCATCGCCTCGGCCGAGATCCTGCGCGGGGTACGCGGCGCCGAGCCGGCCAACCGGGAGGTGCTGGCCGACCTGGTCGTCCGGCTGTCGCAGCTGGTCACCGACTTTCCCGAACTGGCCGAGGTGGACCTCAACCCGGTGCTCGCCACCGCCACCGGCGCGACGGCTGTCGACGTGCGGATCCTGGTCGACCCGGCCGCCGCGGCGACGCCGGAGCGGTTCACCGACGAGGAGATCCTGGCCAGCATGAACCGGATCATGCGGCCCGCCTCGGTGGCGGTGATCGGCGCCTCGGCCGAGGCCGGCAAGATCGGCAACTCGGTGATGAAGAACCTGGTCAACGGCGGCTACCGGGGCGAGATCTACCCGGTCAACCCGAAGGCCACCGAGATTCTGGACCGCAAGGCGTACCGGAGCATCGCCGACGTGCCCGGCCCGGTCGACGTGGCGGTCTTCGCCATCCCGGCGAAGTTCGTGCCGCAGGCGCTGGCCGAGGTCGGCGCCAAGGGCGTCGCGGGGGCGATCCTGATCCCGTCCGGCTTCGGCGAGACCGGCAACCACGCGTTGCAGGCCGAGGTGGTCAGGGTCGCCCGCGAGCACGGCGTACGCATCCTCGGCCCGAACATCTACGGCTACTACTACACCCCGGAGAACCTGTCGGCGACGTTCTGCACCCCGTACGACGTCAAGGGCGGGGTGGCGCTCTCCTCGCAGAGCGGCGGCATCGGGATGGCCATCCTCGGCTTCAGCCGGGCCGCCCGGATGGGGGTCTCCGCCATCGTCGGGGTCGGCAACAAGGCCGACATCGACGAGGACGACCTGCTCACCTTCTTCGAGAGCGACCCGAACACCCAGCTCGTCGCCATGCACCTGGAGGACCTCAAGGACGGCCGGTCGTTCGCCGACACCGCCCGCCGGGTCTCCAAGACCAAGCCGGTGGTGGTGCTCAAGGCGGGCCGCACCGCCCAGGGCGCCAGGGCGGCCAGCTCGCACACCGGGGCGCTGGCCGGCAACGACAAGGTCTACGACGACATCCTGCGCTCCAACGGCGTGATCCGGGCGCCGGGCCTGAACGACCTGCTCGAATACGCCCGGGGCATCCCGCTGCTGCCCACCCCGCAGGGCGAGAACGTCGTCATCATCACCGGTGCCGGCGGCTCCGGGGTACTCCTCTCGGACGCCTGCGTGGACAACGAACTCACCCTGATGGAGATCCCGCCGGACCTCGACGAGGCGTTCCGCACATTCATCCCGCCGTTCGGCGCGGCCGGCAACCCGGTCGACATCACCGGCGGCGAGCCGCCGTCCACCTACCGCAACACGATCGCCCTGGGCCTGTCCGACCCCCGCATCCACGCGCTGATCCTCGGCTACTGGCACACCATCGTCACCCCGCCGATGGTCTTCGCCGAGCTGGTCGTCGACGTGGTCGAGGAGTTCCGGGCCAGGGGCGTGCACAAGCCGGTGGTCGCCTCGCTCGCCGGAGACGTCGAGGTCGACCAGGCCAGCGAACACCTGTACCGGCACGGGATCGTCGCCTATCCGTACACCACGGAAAAGCCGGTCGCGGTGCTCGGTGCCAAGTACCGGTGGGCACGTTCCGCCGGTCTGCTCGGCGGCTGACCGGAGGGCGCCGAGCAGTGCACGGTTCCACCAGACCAGGCGGTGGGAGGGGCCACTGAGCGAGACGGCGACCCGCCCTGCGGCCAGGGGTCAACGGACACATGCGTCGGAGCCGGTCCGTCCTCCGGCTCCGTACGACGGCACAGTCCCGAGGAGGTCCAGCGTGGACGCTTCGAACAGCCCTTTCCCGACCCAGCCGACGAGTACCACCCCGGCGGCCGGTACCGCCGCGTTGCCCGAGCAGCGCGGCGGCACCGTCGTACCGCCGGCCCCGCCCGCCGAGGAGCGCGTGTGGCGGGCCGGACGGCTCGAACCGATGCCGATCCGGGAACTTCCCAAGGCTCCGCCCTCGGTCCACCTGCTCGGCCCGACGGTCTTCCTGGTCGCGCTCGGCGTGGGCATGGGCGAGTCGTACATGTGGCCCCGGCTGGTCCTGATCTTCGGGCCGGAGATCCGGTGGCTCTTCCTGATCGGCGTGACCCTCCAGGCGTTCGTGATGCTGGAGATGGCCAGGTACGCGATGGCGACCGGCGAGAGCATCTTCTTCGGCGCCGCCCGGGTCTTCAAACCACTGATGTGGTTCTTCTTCAGCGTGGCGATCCTGGTCTACATCTGGCCCGGCCACCTCTCCACCGGGGCCGCCGCCTTCGAGCAGGTGACCGGGATACCCTGGACGGTAAGCGCCTGTGTCGGGCTGATCCTGGTCGGCATCGTCTTCAGCCTGGCCAAGGTGATCTATCCGCTGCTGGAGAGCCTGCTCGGGCTGCTGATCGGCGTACTCGTGGTCGGCACCTCGGTGGTCGCCTCCATCGTCGGGCAGTGGAGCGACGTCACCTCCACGCTCAGCGGCATGTTCCACTTCGGCTACCTGCCCAGCGAGGCGATGTCGGCGGCCTGGTTCCCGGTGATCGTCGGGGCGATCGCCTTCGCCGGCCCGTCCGGGATGCAGCAGATGTGGTACACGCTGCACCTGCGGGACTCCGGTGCCGGAATGGGCGCGCACATCCCGAAGATCCGCGGGCTGCGGCACGCGGGGGAGCAGGAGGAGATGCCCTCCCGGGGCTTCATGTTCGACACCGACAACCCGGAGGAGATGAGGAAGTGGAAGGGCTGGCGGCGCTGGGTCACCTTCGACGCCCTGCTGCTCTTCTGGGGCGTCACGATGCTCGTCACCATCTCGTTCACGGTGCTGGCCCAGACCGCCGTCCGGGAGAACCCGGGCGTCGGTGACGTGATCCGGGACGGCGAGCGGGAGGCGGCGCTCACCGCGATGGCCGAGGCGTTCGCCTCCGCCGGTGCGCCGGTGCTGCACGGGGTCTTCCTCGGCTTCATCGCGCTTATCGGCCTGAATGCCACGCTCGGCCTCTTCGACTCGTTCTCCCGGGGTCAGGCGGACATGACCTACCACTTCGTACCCGGGGCGAAGCGGTTCAGCATGTCGAAGCTGTACGCCGGGTTCCTCTGGGGCGTCATCACCTTCGGCATCCTGATCCTGAACTTCGGCCCGGCCGACGGCCCGGGGGCGATCCTCGACGTACTCGCCTTCCTCTCCACCTTCGCGATGGGCGCGTACTGCGTCGTGCTGCTGCTGGTGAACAACCGGATGCTGCCCAAGCCGATCCGCCCCGGCATCCTGCAGAACGCGGTGATCGGGTTCGGCGCGGTGTTCTATCTCGGGATGCTGGTCTACAGCCTGATCCGGTTCGGTGTCGTCATATGAGCCGCCACACCGAACCGATCCAGCCCGGCGGAGCACCCGGATGACCGGCGGCGACGTACGCCACCTCGGTGAGCTCGCCCTGCCGGGAGCCGGCATCGGGGCGACCGCCGGGGTGGCGGCCGGCGGGCTCGCCCTGCTCGCCGGCCAGCCGACCGGCTGGGCCCTGGCCACCGGCCTGGGGCTCGGTCTGCCACTGGTGCTGCTCGGCGGCGGCTTCGGGCTGCTGCTCGGTTCCGGCATCGTGTCGCCGGGCGTCTTCGCCCCGGTGGCGCTCTACTGGTTCCTCGGCTTCCCGGTCGCCCGGGTGGTCCACGAGCTGCTGGTGGCCCTGCTGCTCACCGGGCGGCCGGTGCTGCCGCCGGACCTGCCGGGCTTCCTCGCCTACCAGGCGATCGTCAGCCTCGGCTTCGCGATCGGGTTCAGCTGGCTGCACGAGCGGATCGCTCCGGGCTGGCTGCGCCGGGTCCGGCACCGCAACCCGGCCGCCGACCGGCTGTACGCCTTCTACCTGCGACACGCCGAGGCGCAATGGAAGGCCCGGGAGAGCCGTCGGCGGGCAAGGGCCGCCGGGCGGCGCCGAACCGCCGCCACCCTCGGCCGAGCGAAGGGAGAACCGTGAACCTGCCGGTCTGGGTCTGGGCCGTGACGATCGTCGGCTTCCTGGTGATGATCGCCTTCGACTTCTACCTGGTCGCCCGCAATCCGCGCGAGCCGGCCTTCCGGGAGTGCGTGGCCTGGGTGAGCTTCTACGTGCTGGCCGCGGTCGCCTTCGGGATCGTGCTGACGGCGACGGCCGGGGTCGGTTACGGCGGGCAGTTCTTCGCCGGCTGGCTCACCGAGTACTCGCTGAGCGTCGACAACCTGTTCGTCTTCATCATCATCATGAGCCGGTTCGCGGTGCCGTTGAAGTACCGGCAGAAGGTACTGCTCATCGGCATCGTGCTGGCGCTGCTGATGCGCGGCGTCTTCATCGCGGTCGGCGCGCAGGCGATCACCCGGTTCGACTGGCTGTTCTACCTGTTCGGCGCCTTCCTGATCTACACCGCGGTCAAGCTGGTCGGGCCGCAACACGAGGACGAGTTCTCCGAGAACCTCGCCCTGCGTACGGCGAAGCGGATCCTGCCGACCACCGAGTCGTACCGGGGCGCCTCGATCCTGGCCCGGGTGGACGGCCGGCTGATGGTGACGCCGATGCTGATCGTGATGGTCGCCATCGGCACCACCGACCTGCTCTTCGCGCTGGACTCCATCCCGGCGATCTTCGGGCTGACCCAGGAGCCGTACCTGGTCTTCACCGCGAACACGTTCGCGCTGATGGGGTTACGGCAGCTCTACTTCCTGATCGGCGGGTTGCTGGACCGGCTGGTCTACCTGAGCAGGGGCCTGGCGTTCATCCTGGCCTTCATCGGGGTGAAGCTGGTGCTGGAGGCGGCGCACCACGACGGGGTCTCCTGGGCACCGTCGGTGCCGATCGCGGTCTCGCTCGGGGTGATCGTCGGCACGCTGCTGGTCACCACCGTGGCCAGCCTGGCGAAGTCCCGACGGGACCGGCGCGAACGGCCGACCGCCGCCACGGAGGGGGTGGGGGCGGAGACCCCCGCTGCCCGCGACACCGTGACGGCGGACCGGGACGCGGTCTGACGGCAGGTCAGACCTTGATCAGGTCTTCGTCCGTGGCGGAGCCACGGAGGAAGCGCTCGATCTCCTCGTCGCTCGGCCGGGCGGCCCGACGCTGGTTCTCCAGCGCGGCCGCCAGGCCGAGCCCGAGGGAGCGGCCGTCGGCCGGGGAGCCGGTCGGCAGGGCCAGGCGGTCGGAGAGTCGGGCCAGGGAACGTGCGAACGTCCGCCAGGTGGTCATGACAGCATCACTCCTGCTTGTCGGTCTTCCCGGGAAACGACGCTTCCCGGGACCGTGCGCACCGGACCGGACGACGATCCGTCCGGGACGGTGGTCCGGCAGGACACCCGGGTGTGCCTGGTGGGGCCGGGCACACCCGGGGCGCCGGATCTGCCGCCGGCACGCCTCGTCGCGTGGCGGCGGATCCATGTCTGTCGCCGGATCGACGACCGGCGGGGATCGCCCGCGGTGGTCGTGCGGGGCTGCGGCCCGGCAGCCCGGTGCACACCGGTCCGCACCGTACCCGGACGTCTCCGATGTGGAGCTACCCGGTGCCGTCCTGCCACAAACCCTCGTGCTCGTTCCCGGCGACAGATGTCTTCGACGCTCCCAGGATACCGCCTTCGGTATACAAAAAACGATCTAGTGACCAAAGCCACCGGCGCAGACGGACCGGGCGGCGATCGCCAGCTCGACGCGGTAACCGAACGGCCGCACCGGAAAACGTCCCTGCCACCCCTAGACACCCCAGTGTCAGATGGTCCACGATTATTGCCTACCCCATACGGTATGCAATCCGCGAGACGCACGACGATGATGGAGGACTCTGATCATGACCATCGCTTCCCTCCGGGAGTCCGAAGCCGGCGGTCTCGTAGGTGCGGAGAAACTCACCGACGGGATCCACCTGGTCGTCGACGCGCTCAAGCTCAACGAGGTCGACGCCATCTACGGCGTCGTGGGCATCCCGATCACCGACCTGGCCCGGCTGGCACAGGCCTCCGGCATCCGCTTCATCGGATTCCGGCACGAGAGCGCGGCCGGGCACGCGGCGGCGGCGGCCGGCTTCCTGACGAAGAAGCCGGGAATCTGCCTGACCGTCTCCGCCCCGGGATTCCTCAACGGGCTGGTGGCGCTGGCCAACGCCACCGTGAACTGCTTCCCGATGGTGCAGATCTCCGGGTCCAGCGAGCGGCACCTCGTCGACCTGCAACGCGGCGACTACGAGGAGATGGACCAGCTCTCGGCGGCCCGACAGTTCTGCAAGGCGGCCTACCGGGTGCAGCGGGCGGAGGACATCGGCCGCGGCGTGGCCCGGGCGATCCGTACCGCCGTCTCCGGTCGCCCGGGAGGGGTCTACCTCGACATCCCGGCCGCGGTCCTCGGCGAGGTCATCGACGCGGACCTGGGCGCGGCGTCACTGTGGCGGGTCGTCGACCCGGCACCCCGCCAGGTGCCCGAACCCGCGGCCCTGGACCGCGCGATCGAACTGCTCGCGAACGCCCGACGCCCGCTCGTGGTGCTCGGCAAGGGCGCCGCGTACGCCCAGGCAGACGACCAGATCCGCCGGTTCGTCGAGCTCACCGGCGTGCCCTACCTGCCCATGTCGATGGCGAAGGGCCTGCTGCCCGACGACCACGCACAGTCGGTGGCCAGCGCCAGGTCGCTCGCCATCCGCCGGGCCGACGTCGTGATGCTCGTCGGTGCGCGGCTCAACTGGCTGCTCGGACACGGCGACGCACCGCAGTGGAACTCCGACGCCAAGTTCATCCAGGTGGACATCGCCAGCACCGAGCTGGACAGCAACCAGCCCATCGCGGCACCGCTGGTCGGGGACGTCGGCTCGGTGCTGCAGGCCCTGATCGACCGGACCGGACCCGGCCGGATCGCGGTCCCGACGCAGTGGCGGAACGAACTCTCGGCCCGCTCGGCGGCGAACGTCGGCAAGATGGCCAAACGACTGGAGGCAGCCGAGACGGCGCATCCGATGAAGTTCCTCGGCGCCCTCCAGGCCATCCGTGACGTCCTGCGGGACAACCCTCGGACGTACGTCGTCAACGAGGGCGCCAACGCGCTGGACCTGGCGCGCAACACGATCGGGATGCAGGTGCCGCGACACCGCCTGGACAGCGGCACCTGGGGCGTGATGGGCATCGGCATGGGCTACGCGATCGCCGCCGCGGTCGAGACCGGCGACCCGGTCGTCGCGATCGAGGGCGACAGCGCGTTCGGGTTCAGCGGCATGGAGATCGAGACGATCTGCCGCTACGACCTGCCGATCGTCACCGTGGTGCTGAACAACAGCGGCGTCTACCGCGGCGACGAGGCGTCCGAGTCCGCGGACCCGGCACCGACCGCGCTCCGGGCCCGGCACGACCTCATGATCGCCGCCTTCGGCGGCCGGGGCTACCGGGCGACGACGCCGGTGGAGGTCGCCGCAGCCCTGCGCGAGGCACTGGCGCTGGGCAAGCCCGCCCTCGTCGACTGCGTCATCGACCCCGCCGACGGAACCGAGAGCGGCAACATCGCCCACCTCAACCCCAAGGGCATCACAGTGCAGCGGTGAGACCGTCACCGGCGCATCCCAGGAGCGCGCGTCGACGACCGGGCAGGGTCGGTGACCCGGCGCCGGTAGAGAACGGAGCTTGGAATCCCTATGTACACAGTTACCGACCCGGCGACAGGTGAACTGGTCGAGGAGATCGAGAACGCGACCGACGGAGAGGTCCGGGCGGCGATCGACCGCGTCCACCGGGGGTACCTGTCGTGGCGGCGCCGACCGGTCGCCGAGCGGGCCGGGATCGTCTCCCGCGCGGCGGACCTGTTCGCCGAGCGCGCCGACGAACTGGCCGCGACGATGACGTTGGAGATGGGCAAGCGGATCAACGAGGGCCGGGGCGAGATCGGTGTCGTCGTCGACATCTTCCGGTACTACGCCGACAACGGTCCCGCGCTGCTGGCCGACGAACCACTGGAGATCAGGGGCGGCCGGGCCGTCATCACCAAGAACCCGATCGGAGCGCTGCTCGGCATCATGCCGTGGAACTTCCCCTGCTATCAGGTCGCCAGGTTCGTGGCGCCGAACCTGGTCCTCGGCAACACGATCCTGTTGAAGCACGCCTCGATCTGCCCCCGGTCGGCGGCGGCGATCGAGCGGATCCTGCACGACGCCGGGGTGCCCGAGGACGCGTACGTGAACATCTTCGCGTCCAGCTCGCAGATCCCTGGGATCCTCGCCGACCCCCGCATCCAGGGGGTCTCGCTCACCGGCAGCGAGCGGGCGGGCATCTCGGTCGCCGCCGACGCCGGCAGGAACCTGAAGAAGGCCGTCCTGGAACTCGGCGGCTCCGACCCGCTGATCCTGCTGGACACCGACAACATGGACCGGACCGTGCAGGCCACCGCGACCGCCCGGATGCGCAACTGCGGCCAGTCGTGCAACGCGCCGAAGCGGATGATCGTGCTCGCCGACATCTACCAGGAGTTCGTCGACCGGCTGACCAAGCACGTGGCCGAGACCTTCGTGCCGGGCGACCCCGGCGATCCCGCGACGAAGCTGCCGCCGCTGGCGTCGGTCGCGGCGGCCGACGAGGTGGCCGGGCAGGTCGAGAAGGCCGTCCGACAGGGCGCGACGCTGCGTACCGGTGGACGCCGGGTCGACCGGCCCGGCGCCTATCTGGAGGCCACCGTGCTCACCGACGTGACCCGGGAGATGGACGCGTACCACGAGGAGATCTTCGGCCCGGTCGTACTGGTCTTCCGGGCGGAGACCGAGGAGGAGGCGGTCGCCATCGCGAACGACTCGCCGTTCGGGCTCGGCGCCAGCGTGTGGGGCACCGATCCCGAGCGGCTGCGCCGGGTCGCCGGCCAGATCGAGTCCGGCATGGTCTACCTGAACAGTGCCGGTGGATCGCAGGCCGACCTGCCGTTCGGCGGGATCAAGCGCTCCGGGATGGGCCGGGAACTCGGTTCGGCGGGCATCGAGGAGTTCATGAACAAGAAGTCCATCCGGCTGTGAGGGGACGGCCGGACGGCGGCTGGACAGGGCCGGACCGGCACAGGGCGGCACCGGCACGGCGCGGGGCCGGGCCGGCGCGGGGCCGGGGCCGGGACGGGGGCGGCTACCCGGACCGGTTCTCCAGCCGGGCCGGCGGCTTCTCCAGTCGGGCCAGCCGCCGGTTGAGATAGCGCTGCTCCGGCAGGCTCGCGGTCAACCGCGCCGCCAGCCGGTACTGCTCGGCCGCGCCGGCCGGATCGCCGTCGAGTTCGAGCAGGTGAGCGCGGACCGCGTACAGCCGGTGGTGTCGTCGCATGGCGGGATCGGCGCGGAGCGGGTCGAGCAGGGCGAGGCCGACCGCCGGGGAGTGCGCCATCGCGGCGGCGACGGCATGGTTCAGCGTGACGGTCGGGCCCGGGGCGACCCGGCGCAGCATGTCGTAGAGGACGCTGATTTGTAGCCAGTCGGTGACCTCGTAGCGGTCCGCCTCGGCGTGCACCGCGGCGATCGCCGCCTGGAGCTGGTACCGGCCGACGTGCCCCCGGGGCAGGTGCGCCTCCAGCAGCGCTACTCCCTCCTCGACCAGGTCCCGCCGCCAGCGGCTCCGGTCCTGCTCGGCCAGGGGCACGAGGTCACCGGCGGCGTCGGTCCGGGCCGGCGACCGCGCGTGGGTCAGCAGCATCAGCGCCAGCGCGCCGGCCGCCTCGGCGTGCTCGGGCAGCGCGGCGTGCACCTGCCGGGTGAGCCGGATCGCCTCCTCGGCGAGTGCCACGTCGAGCAGGGACTCGCCGGAGGTCCGGGTGTAGCCCTCGGTGAAGACCAGATGGCAGACGTCCAGCACGGCGGCGACCCGGGCCGGCAGGTCCGACTCGGCCGGCATGTCGAACCGGGCACCCGCCTGTCGCAGCGCCGTGCGGGCCCGGGTGAGCCGCTGGGTCATGGTGCGGGCCGGCACCAGGTAGGCGGCGGCGATCTGCTCCACGCCGAGCCCGGCCACCGCGCGCAGGCTGAGCGCCACCTGCGACGGCCGGCTCAGCACCGGATGGCAGCAGAGGAAGAGCAGCCGGAGGGTGTCGTCGACCGCCGGCTCCGGCACCTCGTCCGCGGCCGGCGCGACGCCGACGTCCTCCGGCCGGCGGGCCGCGTCCAGCGCCTCGCGCCGGCCGCGGGCGGAATCCGCGCGGAACCGGTCGACCAGGCGTCGCGAGGCGACCCGGATCAGCCAGGCCCGGGGGTCGTCCGGCACCGTGTCGGCGGTCCACCGCGCGGCGGCGGCCTCCGCCGCGTCCTGCACGGCGTCCTCACAGTCGGCCAGGTCAGCGTACCGGCGCAGCAGCGCGCCGAGGACGTGCGGCGCCTCCCGGCGCCACACCTCCGCGAGCACGTCCCGGCCCGACAGCTGCGCGGGCACGTCCCGGCCCGGCGCCGTCGCGGGCCGCGCCGGTCCGGCGCCGGTGGGCCGGCTACTGGTCGTCGCCACCGGGCCACATCGTCGGCCGCAGTTCCACCGTCTCGCCGGGGCCGGCGAATCTCGCGGCGACCTCCTCGGCACGGGCCTGGTCCGGCACGTCGATCAGGAAGAAGCCCGCGAGATGCTCCTTCGCCTCCGAGTACGGGCCGTCGGTGGCCAGCGGGGCGCCGTCGCGCCAGCGGTAGAGCCGGGCGGCCGACGGGGCACCCAGCGCCTCGCCGCCGAGCAGCTCGCCGTTTGCCTGCAACTCGGTCATCACCTGCTCGAAGTCGGCGTTCAGCCGCCCGCGCAGCTCCTCGGGCAGCTCCTGGTGCTCGGCCAGGTAGTCGCTGGTCGGGTGCCCCCACGGCTGCGGGTTCGAGTGGATCAGGATCACGTACTTCATCGGACCACCTCGGGCTCGTGCGACGGTGCGTTCCGTCACTCGCCTGGAACGTCGGTGCCGCCCGGCCGATGTCGACACCGGAACCCGGTCGACCCGGACCGGGCACCCGGTGCGGGTCTTCCCGGCCCGGAGCACGGCCGGATCAGGCCAGGGCCTCCCGCTCGGCTGCCTCTTTGCGGCGCTGGTGGTAGCTCTCCCGGGTCCGCTCGGTGTGCCGGCGCATCAGTTCGCCGGCCCGCCGGCCGTTCCGGCTGGCGATCACCTCGATCAGCTCGGCGTGCTCGTCCCACGCCTCCCGGCCCCGGGACCGGGCGATCGGGGCGTAGTACCAGCGCACCCGCCGGTCGACCATCGCGATCAGCTCGGCGAGGACCTTGTTACCGGACATCTCCACCACGTACGCGTGCAGCGCCGCGTTCGCCGCGACCAGCTCCACCTGGTCGTCGTCCCGCAACGCCTGCTCGCCGGCCTGTTGCAGCTCGCGCAGCCGCTCGACCTGCTCCGGGGTGGCCTGCCGGGCGGCCAGCCGGGCGGACTCGGACTCCAGCAGGGTACGGGTGGCGAGCAGTTGGTCCGCCTCCTCCTCGGTCGGCACGTGCACGAAGGCGCCGAGGGCCGGGCGCAGGTCGACCCAGCCCTCGCTCTGCAGCCGTTGCAGCGCCTCCCGCACGGGTTGCCGGCTGACGCCGAGCTGGGCCGCCAGCTCGTTCTCCACCAGGTGCTCGCCGGGGCGCAGCTCACGGTTGATGATCATTTCGGCGATGACGTCGTAGACCGCCTGGCGCAGCGGCGCGGGCCGCTCGAGGGGCTGCCGCACGGCGCGTGGCGTGCGGCGGGACGTGCTCGCCCGGCGCCGGCCGCCGTTGGCGTCGGCGGGCGGGGTCGAGCCCCCCCAATCGGTCATGGAGCACCTCCGGCTGCGAGAGATCGTCGGCCGGCGAGACCGGCCGGGCGGCGGCGGGTCTGCCGACTGTTTGTCGGGTTATAGCATACAGTCGCCCAGATGCAATCGTCCCCCGCCGCTCCGTCCTGGCGGGGGACCGATCGCCGTCGGCCGGTGGGCGCCCTGTCGGGTCAGCCCGAGACCGGGTCCCGGTACTCGATCTCCGGTACCGGCTCGAACTCGTTCACCTGCGCGATCGAGAGCCCGTGCGCGGTGTTCCCCTCCCGTTCGATCATGACCTCGACAAGTACCGGCCGGCTGGTCCGCCGGGCCTCCTTGCTGGCCCAGGCGAGCGCGTCGGCGATCTCGTCGGGCCGCAGCACCCGGCGCCCGGAGCAGCCGTACGCCTCCATCACCTTGACGTTGTCGGTGCCGTACTCGTCGTAGTGGATGTCCACCTCGTAGTTCATCTCGTAACCGATCTCGGCCTGCCGGATCAGCCCGAGGTACTCGTTGTTCAGCATCACCAGCACGAACGGGATGTTGTACTGCGCGGCCACCGCCAGCTCCTCGACCAGGAACTGGAACGAGTAGTCCCCGACCACGCCGACCACCTCGGCGTCCGGCCTGGCGCACTTCACCCCGATCGCCGCCGGGATCTCCCAGCCGAGCGGCCCGGCCTGCCCGCACACCTGGTAGTGCCGGGGCTTGAAGACCCGCTGGAACTGCCCGGACCAGATCTGGTAAAGGCCGATCGCCGTGACGAAGTAGGTGTCCGGGCCGAAGAACTCGTTTATCTCCCTGAAGACCCGGGGCGCCTTCACCGGTACGTCCTCGAAGTCGTCCCGGCGGCGCAGCGTCGCGCGCAGTTGGCGTACCCGCGAGACCCATTCGCTCCGGTCCCGCCGCACCCCCCGGCGGCGTGCGGCGTCCAGCAGCGCGGCGAGGAACGCCCCGGTGTCCGAGACGATCCCGAGGTCGGGGCCGAACACCTTGCCGAGCTGGGTCGGCTCGATGTCGACGTGCACGAACTTCCGGTCGCCCCGGTAGGTCGCCAGGTCGCCGGTGTGCCGGTCGCCGAACCGGGCGCCGAGGGCCAGCACCAGGTCGGACTCCAGGAAGGAGGCGTTGCCGAAGCGCTGGGTGGTCTGGATGCCGGTCATCCCGGCGAACAGGTCGTGGTCCTCCGGGATCGCGCCCTTGCCCATCAGGGTCACCTGGACCGGCACGTCAAGCGTCTCGGCCACGTCCCGGAGCAGGTCGGTCGCCTCGCCGATGATCACCCCGCCGCCGGCCAGGATCAGTGGCCGCTCGGCGGCGAGCAGCAGGTCCAGGGCCCGCTCGACCCGGGGCGGGTGCGGCTCGACCCGGGGCACCGGCAGCGGGGCGTCGATCGAGGCGTCCCACTCGATCTCCTGGCGCGCCACGTCGATCGGGAGGTCAATCAGCACCGGTCCGGGCCGCCCGGAGCGGGCGATCCGGAACGCCTCCCGGAAGATCCACGGCGCCTGCGCCGCCTCCTTGACCTGCACCGCCCACTTCGTCACCGGCTTGGCGATCTCGACGATGTCGACCGCCTGGAACGCCTCCTGGTGCAGCTTGGTGGTCGGCGCCTGGCCGGTGATGCAGATGATCGGGATGGAGTCCGCCTGGGCGGTGTAGAGGCCGGTGATCATGTTGGTGCCGGCCGGGCCGGAGGTGCCGATCGCCACGCCGACCCGGCCGTTGGTCCGGGCCCAGCCGTCGGCCATGTGTGTGGCACCCTCCTCGTGCCGGACGATCAGGTGCCGGATGTCGCTGCGCCGCAGCGCCGCGTAGAGCGGCAGGATCGCGGCACCGGGGCAGCCGAAGGCGACGTCCACGCCCTCCGAGGCGAGCACCGAGACGACCGCGTCCATGCAGGGGATCCTGGCCATGACTTCAGACCTCCGGGTGGCGGGCGTGGGCGAAGGTCTCGGCAGCGTCGGAACGGCTGAACGCCCCGGAGGCGGCCGCGTGGCCGAACGCCTCGGGGGCGGTGGAGCGGCCGAACGCCTCGGGGGCGGTGGAGCGGGCGAGCGCCTCGGGGGCGGTCGGGTGGCTGAACGGCTCGGGGGCGGTCGGGTGGCAGCTGGTGGAGATGCCGTCCCAGTCGGTACCTGGGTCGCGGATCAGGGTCACGGAAGCCTCCAGGGCGTCGGATGTCCGGTGGTTGGGGGTGCGGGTCCTCGATGCCTTCCCGGCACCGGGACACTGGGGGTGGTGCGGCCGGGGGAGTGGGCCGGTCGGCCGGTCAGGCCGCCGGCACGCTCGGGGCGGGCGCCGACCGGGCCGTGGTCTTGGCCAACAGCTCGGTCGCGGCGTAGACGGTGCGCAGGGTCGGTGCCGGCGCACCGGTGATGTCGGCGATCTCCACCACGGCGGCGACGACCGCGTCGAGTTCCAGTTCCTTGCCCGCCTCGAGGTCCTGCAACATCGAGGTCTTGTGGTGGCCGACCCGGCGGGCACCCTCCACCCGCTTGCCGATCGAGATCTCCGGCGTACTGCCGACCCGGCCGGCGATGTCGAGAGTCTCCGCCATCATCTGCTCGACCACCCGGCGGGTCCCCGGGCTCTCGCAGATCTCCGCCATGGTGGCCCTGGTCAGCGCGCTGATCGGGTTAAGCGACACGTTGCCCATCAGCTTGATCCAGATGTCGTCCCGCAGCCGTGGCTCCACCGGGCACTTCAGCCCGCCGGCCACCATCGCGGCGCTGAACCGCAGGCAGCGCTGCGACAGGGTGCCGTCCGGCTCGCCGATGGAGAACCGGGTCCCCTCCAGGTGCCGGATCACCCCGGGCGACTCGATCACCGTCGCCGGGTAGACCACGCAGCCGATCGCCCGCTCCGGGGCCATCACCGCCGAGGTCGCCCCGCCCGGGTCGACGGCCTCGATCCGCTGCCCCTCGTACGGCCCGGCCAGCTTGTGGAAGTACCACCACGGGATGCCGTTCTGCCCGGCGACCAGGGCGGTCTCCGGACCGAGCAGTGGTTCGAGCAGCGGACCGGCCGAGGCGTAGGAGTGCGCCTTCAGCCCCAGGAACACGTAGTCGACCGGACCGACCTCGGCCGGGTCGTCGGTGGCGTACGGATGTGCGGCGAAGTCACCGCGCGGGCTCAACACCCGTACCCCGTGGGCCCGCAACGCGGCCAGGTGTGCGCCGCGGGCGATCAACCGCACGTCCACTCCGGCCCGGCACAGGGACGCACCGACGTACGCGCCGATGGCGCCGGCTCCGAGCACTGCAACTCGCACGGGCTGCTCCCTTCTCGTACGACGTCCGCACGGCGTCGAGGCGACGCGGCAGCGGCGTGCCTACTTGTATGCGTTATGTTGACTACAGTATGCAATCCCGCCTCGCGCTGACAAGCCTGTCCCGCCGGAACGAGGGCACCCGGCAACCGGGGCCCGATGCCCCGCCGACGCGCGCCGCGCGGAGGTCGCCGGCTACGCGGCAAGTCCAAGATTCTTGGAGAGTTATGGTTCGCAGCGCGCCACAACTCTCCAAGAATCTTGGGACTTGCTTCGAGCGTCAGGGGACGCGGAGCCGTTCCGGGGTCAGGTCGACGTGCTGCGGGGGAGTGCCGGCGCGTGGTCGTTGACGTCCGGGCCGAAGAACTTGAAGACCACCAGGTCGTCGTCGCCGGTGTTCTCCACCGGGTGCGGTGCCGTGGCGGTGTCGTGCGCGACGAGCAACTCGTCCCGGTCGGCGTCGCCGCCGCGTACGTCGTGGCCGCAGTAGCGCCCGCTGCCGGACCAGACCAGGATCGAGTACACCCCGCGCTCGGTCGACAGGTGCGTCCGACCGGGCGGCACCACCAGCTTCTTCCCGCTGAACTTCGGCGTGTTGTAGAAGATCCACCACTCCCGGCCACCTGCACCCGCGCCGTCCGGCTCGACCGGGCGCGGCGGCAGGTGGTTGTTCTCGTAGAAGTACGGGTCGCCGTTGAGTTCCCACTCCACGAAGCCGAGCGGGAACCGCTCGCCGTGCGCCTGCCGATCTGCCGGCCGGACGTCCTTGTAGAGCAGCTCCTTGGAGATGATCCGGCCGGCGTTGAGCGCCTGGAACATGGCGAAGACGTCCGAGTCCTCCTGGAGTTCCACCGTCAGCGCGGTGCCGGGCGCGTGCAGCACCCCGGACGGCACCGAAAACCCGTCGTCCGGCACCTGGAGGTCGGCCCGTGCGTGCCGCAGGATCAGGTCGCTGTCCCAGTCGACCAGGTAGGGCAGCAGCACCTCGTAGGCCCGCTCCCGGACGATCCACGGGTGCACCCCGAAGAACGTCTCCGGGTGCGGACCGGGCTCCACCCCGGCCGGGAAGTAGTACGCCTCGTCCTTGGACCGCCGCCCGACCAGCTCGGCGAAGCGCTGCGGCGGATGGATGTGGTACGGGATCCGGGCGCCGTAGTCGAGCAGCTTGGCGAGCCGGCCGAGCCCGTGCGGGTGGCTGGCCGCATATGTCGCACCAAGCACGGCGGCCGGGGCGGCGCGTACCGCGTCGCGCAGCGTCACCCGGGCCCGCCCGTCCCGGTCGACGACCTGCCCGAGTCCCTCGTCCGGCGGGCCGATCCGGTTGTCGGCCCGGGTGGTCGAGCCGAGCCAGCGTTCGCAGACGAAGCCCCGCTCCCCGAGGTCGTACGCCTGCTCCGGCAGCCCCAGCCGGCGGCCCGGCGGCACCAGGTCGCGGGCGACGAACGCCGGCCCGAGCCGGAGCACCCCGTTGCCCTCGTTCAGCAGCTCCTCGACCAGCGCCCGGGTCGACGCGTCGGTTCCCGCCCCGATCCCCGCCTCGGCCGGCCCGCTGTCGTTTCCGGTCATCCCTTGAGTCCGCTCATCGATATGCCCTGGATGAACCGGCGTTGGAACACCAGGAAGGTGACGATCATCGGAAGGGTGGCGACGACCGAGCCGGCCATCAGCAGGTTCCAGGATGTCCGATTTTTCACCACGAAGAGGGCCAAACCCAGCGGAGCGGTGTACTTGTCCGAGCTGGAGATGACGATCAGCGGCCAGAGGAAGTCCTCCCAGGCGTAGGTGAAGGTGAAGATCGCGGTGGCGGCCAGGGCCGGCCCGCAGAGCGGCAGCACCACCCGCCAGAAGACCCGGAACTCGCCGGCCCCGTCGATCCGGGCCGCGTCCAGCAACTCGTCCGGGATCGAGAGCATGTACTGCCGCAGCAGGAAGATCCCGAACGCGCTCACCGCACCGGGCAGGATCAGCCCCCAGTACGAGTCGAGCCAGCCGTGCCCGCCGTTGCCGAGCGCGTCGTTGCCGCCGAAGAACGGGATGTGCTTGAGCACGAGATAGTTCGGGATCAGCGTGACCTGCGGCGGCACCATCATGGTGGCCAGGAAGAGCAGGAAGATCGCGTCCCGGCCGGGAAACTTCCGCTTCGCGAAGGTGTACGCGGCCAGCGAGTTGAAGAACAGTTGCAGCACCGTCACCGAGGTGGCCACGAAGGCGCTGTTCAGGAACCACCGCCAGGCCCCCTCGCTGCCCTGGGCCAGCTCGCCGGCCTTGCCGATGCCGAAGAAGCCCCGGTAGCCGTCCAGGGTCGGGTTCTCCGGTATCCACTGCGGCGGCCAGGAGAAGATGTCGCCGACGTGCTGGAACGAGGCGCTGACCAGCCAGGCGAACGGTGCGACGAAGAGGATCGCGCCGGGCACCAGCAGGAGGTAGCAGACGGCGAGCCAGGCCCGGCGCCGCAGGGTGGGCCGGCGGGCCGCTCCCCGGTCGGCCGGTGGCCCGCTCGGGTCGGTCAGGGTGTCCGGGGCGTCCGGCACTGTCGCGGTCACGGCGGCTCCTCGGTTCGGGCTGCTCACAGGTCCGCCTTCCGGTAGAGCCGGAGCTGGATCGCCGTGAAGACCAGCAGGAGTACGAACAGCCCGTAGGCGAGGGTGCTGGCGTACCCCATCTCGTAGAACTTGAAGGCGGCCTCGTAGATGTAGTAGACCATCGTGGTGGTCCGGTTGACCGGGCCGCCGCCGGTCATGATGTAGATCTGGGTGAAGACCTGGAACGAGCCGATGATCCCCATCACCATCAGGAAGAGCGTCGACGGGGCCAGCATCGGCAGGGTGACGTAGCGGAGCCGGGCCCACGGGCCGGCGCCGTCGATCCGGGCCGACTCGTAGAGTTCGTTCGGGATGGCCTGCAACGCCGCCAGGTAGACCACCATCGAGAAGCCGACGCTGGCCCAGACGCTCATCAGCACCACGGCCGGCATCGCGAGGTTCTTGTCGGAGAGCCAGACCAGCGGTTCGCGGATCAGGTGCGTCTTGAGCAGATAGAAGTTGATCGGGCCGAAGTCGCCGTTGTAGAGCCACTTCCAGACGATTGCCGCCACCACGAACGGGGTGATGTTGGGCAGGAAGTAGAGCGTGCGCAACAGTCCGCGACCCCGGATCGGCTGGTTGAGCAGCAGCGCGACGCCGAGCCCGACGGCCATGCCGAGCGGCACCGACGCACCGGTGAAGTAGGCGGTGTTGATGATCGAACGGCGGAAGTCCTCGTCCTGCACCATGTCGCGGTAGTTCTGCAACCCGACGAAGGGCTTCGCCGGCTCCAGGATGTTCCACTCCCGGAACGTCAGGTAGAACGCGAAGCCGAGCGCGAAGACGGTGAAGACCGAGAAGAGGATCAGGCCGGGGGCCAGGAAGGCGTACGCCGACCGCTCCCGCCAGGCCAGTCGGAACCTGCCCCGTACGCCACGCCAGCGCCGCCCCGGGCCGGGTGCCGGTCGCCGGCTGCCGCCGTCCCGCTCCGGGGCCGGGCTCCGGGATGCGGTCACCGCCGCCATGCTGTCGCCACCACCATTCGTCGTTCGCCTCCTGCCCTACGCCGCTGCGCTGCGGCTCTCCGCCCCCGGTGCGGTCCGCACCGCCGGAAACCCCGGATGCGGTCCGCAGGGCCGCCGACTCGGCGGCGCCCTGCTCACCGTCGTCGCACCGTGTACGGATCCGCACGGTCGGGAACCCGGGTTCGGTCCGCACCGCCGGGAAGCCGGGCCGGCCGCGCCTGTGGCGGCCGGCCCGGGTGTGCCTACCTGATGATCTTCTCGGCTTCCGCCGCTGCCGCGTCGAGTGCCTGGTCGGCGCTCTGCTCGCCGTACATCGCCTTGGCGAGCTGCTCGTTCAGGGCCTCCTCGATCTTCGGCCAGTCGGGGTTGGCGACGACGTTGCTGACCCCGCACGGCATGGCCTCGGCGAAGCCCTTCAACACCGGCTTGGTCGCCACCAGGTCGGGCGACTCCAGCAGGCTGTTGATCGGCGGCAGGGTGGTGCCGTCCTCGGACTTGTAGGTCCACTGCGCGACGTTGTCCGGCTTGGAGAGGAACTCGATGAACTTCCAGGCGGCGTCGCTGTTCCTGCTCTGGCTGAAGATGACAAGCGCGTCACCGGCGATGGTGGTGCCGCAGCCGGCCGAGCCCTTCGGCAGCGGCGCGGTGGCCCACTTGCCGTCGATCGCCGGGAACTCGTCGGCGAGGGTGCCGGCGAACCACGAGCCGGCGACGTACATCCCGACCTGGCCGTTGGCGAACGCCTGCCGGCCGTCGTAGGAGTTGGAGTTGAGGTAGTCCTTGGGGGCGTACTTCGCCAGGTTGACGTAGAACTCGGCGGCCTTCTTCGCCTCCGGCTTGGCGAACAGCACCTCCTTGCCGTCGTCGGAGAGCAGCTTGCCGCCGCTCTGCCAGAGCCAGGGGTACCAGTAGTACGCCGCCTCGGGGGAGCTGGCGAACATGGCGTGCCCGTAGGTCCGCTTCGCCGGGTCGGTCAGCGCCTTCGCCGCCGCCTCGTACTGCTCCCAGGTGGTCGGCGGGCCGCTCAGGCCGGCGGCGGCGAACATGTCGGTCCGGTAGAACAGCGCGGTCGACTCACCGTCGAAGGGCAGCCCGTACATGCTGTCCTGGTAGGTGGTGAAGGTCCGGAACGCCGGTACGTAGGCGTCGGCCTTCACGATCTCGCTGCGCCGCAGGTAGTTGTCGAGGTTCACCAGCGCCTTGCGGGAGGCGAAGTTGGCCGTGGTGCTGGCGTCGATGAAGGCGACGTCCGGCGGGTTGCCCCCGGCGATCTGCGCGGTGAGCTTCTCGTTCGCCTCCTCGGCGGGTACGTTCTGAAGTTCGATCTTGATGTTGGGGTGTTCGGTCTGGAACTGCTGGATCAGCTTCTTCATCTCCGGCTGCTCGCCGACCCAGGAGGCGAACGAGATGGTGACCGGCGCGGTGGGCTCGGGGACCGGCCCCTCGCCGGCACCCTGGTCTGTCGAGGACGAACCGCCGCCGGAACAGCCGGCCAGGACCGAGGCCGCGGTGGCAGCCGCCGCGACCGCCGCCAGGAACCTGCGGGGCGAGCGATGCTTCATCGGATCAGCTCCCTATGTCGTTACCGCCAATGTGGTGGGATCACGGCCGTACCTAGGTGCAAAACGTTTGGCATACTGCGGCTAGGGTCATCCGCCCGGCCAGGGATGTCAAGAGTTCTCCGGTAACAAACGCAACAGGCCGGTAATCGGCGGTTCACCTGCCGGCGCAGGTCAGCCCAGCCCGGACGCTCCCGGTCCGCCCGTCGCTTCCGGTCCGGACGACGCCGACGGCTCCGGGGTACGCCCGGCGGACGGCGGCTGGCCGTACCGGCGCCGGTAGGCCCGGCCGAAGTGCGACGGGCTGTTGAAGCCGGCGGCGTGGCAGATCTCGGTCACCCCGAGACCGGTCGAGGCGAGCAGCGAGCGGGCGAACCGCAGCCGACGGGTCTGCAGGTAGCTCTGGAAGGACACCCCGACCACCTGGCCGAACCGCTCGCTGAAGTAGTTCGGCGACAGGTGCACGTACGCCGCCACCTCGGCCAGGGTGAGCGGCTCCCGGAACCGCCGCTCGACGTACCGCACCGCCCGCCGGATGTCGCCGCCCGGATCCGACCCGCCCGGCACCGGTTCCCGCGTGGAGGTCGCCGGGTCGGCGCAGCGCCGGGCCAGTTCGATCAGGATGCACCCGAGCACGGCGTCGGCAAGCGCCTCGGCGCCGGGCAGCCGGCCGGCGGACTCCCGCCAGAGCCGGTCGAAGTCCGGGCCGAACGACGGGTCGTCGAGCAGCCAGGGCGGGCCGGCGGCCCCGGACGGGGTGGGCAGCGCCCGATCCAGCCAGCGCTCCGCGACGTCCGGCTCGACCACGACGTTGTAGCAGGTCAGCGGGGCTTGGCCGGCAACGTGCAACTCGTGGAAGTCGGTCGGGGTGAGCAGGAAGACCCCGCCGGGCCGCAGTGTCCGGGGCACCCCGTTGACCACGTGCCGCGCGGTGCCGGAAAGGACGTACCCGAGTTCGTAGTAGTCGTGCCAGTGCGCCGGCACGCTGCGCAGCTCCGGGCGCATCACCCGGACCCGGGAACCGTCGGCGACCAGCCCCTCGGCGACCAGCCCGTCGATCATGTACCGGTCGAGCAGCCGGGTCATCGCGGTTCCTCCGTCCGGTCGCGGTTCCTCCGTCCGGCCCCGCAGGCAAACGTTTTGCTACCGTACGGACCGACACCGCAGCGGTCAACGACGCGAGAGGGCGAGGTCGATGTCCGAGACGCGCCCGCCGGCATCCGGCTCCGACGAGACCCGGGTGACCCTGGTGCAGGTGGCCAAGCTGGCCGGGGTCAGCCCGACGACCGTCTCACACGTGCTCTCCGGCAAGCGTTGGGTCGCCGAGGCCACCCAGGAGACCGTCCGGCAGGTCATCCGGCAGCTCGGCTACCGCCCCAACAACGTGGCCCGGAGCCTGCGAACCCGGCGGTCCCGGATGGTCGCGGTGGTCGTACCGGACATCACCAACCCGTTCTACGCGGTGCTCACCCGGGGGCTCGCCGACGCGGTGGACGGCGCCGGCTACGGCAGCTACGTCTGCAACACCGACGGCGTGCCGGAACGCGAGGACGCCTTCCTGGCCGACGTGCTCGACCGGGGGGTGGACGGCGTGGTGATGGCGGCCGGCGACGTCACCGCGCAGGTGCGTACCGGACCGGGCGGCCTCGGCGTGCCGATCGTCTGCGTGGGCGGCGCCCTCGACGACGACCCGCACGTCGACCTGGTCACCCCGGACGACGGGATCGGCTCGCACGCCGCCGTCTGCCACCTGATCCGGCGCGGCGCCCGCCGGATCGGCATGATCGAGGGACCGGAGGCGACCGGTTCGGCCCGGGACGAGGGATACCGGCGGGCACTGCACGAGCACGGCCTGGCGGTCGAGCCGGAGCTGACGGTGCGCGGCGACTGGACCCGGCCGGGCGGCCGGGCCGCCATGCAGCGGCTGCTGGCGCTGCCGCCGCAGCGGTGCCCGGACGCGGTCTTCTGCGCCAACGACATGACCGCGATCGGCGCCATCGACGCCGTGCACGAGCGCGGCCTGACGGTGCCGGACGACGTCGCCGTGGTCGGCTTCGACGACGTCGACGCGGCCACCATCGTCAACCCGCCGCTGACCACGGTGCGCAACCCGGCGTACCAGACCGGGCAGAGCGCCGGGGAACTGCTGCTCAGCCGGATGACCGGCGAGTACACCGGCGAGGGCCGGACCATCGTGCTGCCCTGCCCCCTCGTGGTCCGGCAGTCCGGCTGAGCCCGGCCACACCCTGCCCCTGGCGGTCCGGCAGCCCGGCCACGCCCTGCCCGCCGGGGCGCGGCAGCCCGGCCACGCCCTGACCGCCGGGGCGCGGCAGCCCGGCCACGCCCTGCCCGCCGGGGCCCGGCAGCCCGGCCACGCCGCCGTGCGTCGGCCGGGTCCTCAGTCGAAGGTGATCGTCGCCTTGGCGAAGCCCGGTGGCTTGTCCCGGGCGGCCCGGAAGGCCGCGTCGATCTCCGTCAGCGGGAACCGGTGCGTGACCAGGGGGCGCAGCGACACCGCCCCGGAGACCAGCAGCCGCATCCCGACGGTCATCCCGCGCATGATGGTGGCCAGCTCCCGGTAGTGCGCGTTGACGATGCCGAACGCCATCCAGTTCCAGTACGCCAGGTCGATCTGCCGGGGCCGGCCCTGGTGGAAGCCGACAAGCACGATCCGGCCGCTCATCCGGGTCACCTGGCCGACCGTGTCCAGCGCCGCCTGCCCGCCGGTGCACTCGAAGGTCAGGTCGGCACCCCGGCCGCCGGTCAGCTCGCCGACCACCTCGGCCAGCGACTCGTGCCGGACGTCCACCACCCGGGTCGCGCCGAGCGCCCGGGCCCGGTCCAGGGCGTCCGGACGGGTGTCGGCGACCACCAGCTGCCGGACCCCGCGCAGCCGGACCAGCGACTGCACCAGGTTGCCCATGAAGCCGGCACCGATCAGCACCACGTCGTCGCCGAGCCGCACGTCGGCCTCCTCCACCGCGTTCACCGCGCAGGCCAGCGGTTCGGCGAGCACCTCGGCGAGGGGTACCTCGCCGGCCGGCCGGCAGTGCACGGCCTTCGCCGCCACGAACTCGGCGAAGCCGTGCGAGGTGACCCAGACCCCGACCGGGTCACCGACGGCGAACGAGTCCACCTCGGCGCCCACCGCCTCGACCGTGCCGCTCACCTCGTGCCCGAGATGACGGGGCTTGTCGACCGGCGGGTCACCGGCCCAGGTGGCGAGTTCCGACGCGCAGACCCCGCTGCCCCGGACCCGGACCAGCACCTCGTCCGGGCCGATCTCCGGCGGCGGCACCTCGGCGATCTCGAACCGTTCCGGACCGGTCAACACCGCGATCCGCATCCGGCACCTCCTTCCACTCAGCCCGCGTCCGGGCCGGCCGTGAAGACCACGACGGCGTACGGGCCGAGCGCGTCGAGCCGCACCGCGTGGTAGCCGTCGTCGTCGATCCGTACCTCGACCGGGGTGACCGGGCCGGCGCAGTCGTACGCGGTGGCGTGCGGCAGCCGCTCGGGCAGGCGTACCCGCAGGTCGAGGTCGGCGACCGGGCGTACCCGGTCCTCGTCGGCCCGGTAGTCGTAGTTGACCAGGTGGACGGCGGCCGACCCGTCCGGCAGTGCGGCGATGTTCGCCGCGACCGAACCGGTGCCGCCGGGCGCGGCGAGTTCCACCTGCCGGCCGTGCGGCAGCAGCGTCGCCAGGTCGTCCGGGGCCGAGTCGACAAGCCCGGGATGGTCGAGCAGGGCCGCCCGATCGGCGGCGCCGAGGTTGTCGCCGACCCCGCCGGTCCGGACCACCCGGCCGCCGCCGTCCAGGTAGCCGCGCACCGCCGCGAGCTGGGCCGGGGTCAGGTGGGTGCAGGACGGCAGCAGCACCGTGGCGTAGCGCCGCAGGTCGTCGGCGGTGACCCGGTCCGGCGCCGTCCGGTCGTCGGGAAAGAGCAGCACGTCGAAGGGTACGGCGGCACCGGCCAGCGCCGAGGTCACCTCCCGGTACGGCACCCGCACGCTGTCGTCGGTGGCGTTGCGCAGGTTGTCCCCGATGTCGGCCCGGGCGACCAGGTCCCGGTTGCTCTCCACGCTGTAGACCACCGCCACCTCGTTGCGGCTGCCCCGGGCGAAGAGCCGCTCGTGGTCGGCGAGGAACGCCTGGATCTCGGTGGCCAGCCCGTGCGGGGCGTAGAACGAGTCCTCGATCGTGGCACCCATCCAGGAGCCGTACGGCACCGCCATGTTCACCCCGAACGCCGCCGCCTCGTAGCAGGACAGCCGCAGCAGGTCGTGGCCCCGGCCGTTGCGGAGCAGCTCGACCAGCTCCGGCACCACCCCGCCGTACGGGTTCTCCACCACTATGACGTCCTTGTCCCCGGCGAAACCGGCGACGTAGCGGTACCACTCCGGCTGCCGGTGCGTGGTGTTCCGCATCTCGGTGACGATCACGTCGACGTCGTCGGCCAGCCCGAGGTACTGCGGGTCCATGTTGAAGAAGTTGCCGGAGACCAGCACCTGGCGCCCCCGGCTGGCGGCGTACTCCCGGGCGTGTGCGGCCAGCTCGCCGAAGTGCCGCCGGATCGCGTCGCACTGGTAGCGGTGGTACGCCCCGAACAGCGGGGTGGCGTCGTGCCGCTCGGTGAAGTCGTAGCCGCGTTCCAGCAGCCAGTCGCCGTAGTGGAAGGTGGTCAGGTCGACCCCGTCCAGCAGCGGGTCGCGCTGCTCCGGCGGCAGCGCCGCCAGGTAGGCCCGGAAGCCCTTCATGCAGTCCTTGCAGAAACAGCCGCCGTACTGGAGCGAGCCGAGCGGCAGCTCCGTCTCGTCGAGCTGCACCCCGTCCACCCCGGCGTCGATCTGGATCCGGATCACCGCCTTGAGGTACTCCCGCCAGACCGGGTTGTTCCGGTCCATGTAGAAGCACTGGTGTTCGCGGTCCGGGCACTCGACCCAGCGGGCGTGCAGGGCGGTCTGCCGGATGTCCCGGGCGCAGCACTCCTCGATCAGGTCGGTGACCGGCTCGCCGTCGCTGTTGACCAGCCCGCCGGGGAAGTAGTGCTCGATCGGCTTCCACAGCTTCGGGTAGCGGTTCCGGCCGAACTCGCGCAGCCCGAGCCAGTCCCGGTGGCCGACCCCGCGCAACTCGTTGAGAGCCAGGATCTCGTCCTCGCCGGCCGAGAGTTCGACCGGGAACTCCCAGCCCTGCGCCTCGAAGACGATCCCGAAGACCTTGATCCCGCGGGCCTGGGCGGCGGCGATGAACTCGCTGTCGTTGACGAAGCCGTAGAACCGGGCCCGGGGCTCGACCGGGCCGAACGCCTCCTGTTCCAGATAGGGCAACGAGATCGAGCCGCCGCCGAGCGAGGCCCAGACCAGGGTGGTGGCCCGGTAGTCGACCAGGTCGTCGATCATCCGCAGCCGCCGGGGCGGCAGGCTGGGGTGGTAGCAGTGCTGTCGGGGGAACCAGGCGTCGAAGTACACGCCACGTTGCATGCCTGGGGCTCCTTGCGGTGGTGGGGTGGACGAGGGGGGTCAGGCGACGAGCAGCGGGTTGAGGGTGCGTTCGGCGATCACCAGGCCCTGCCGGACCCGCTCCGGCGAGCCGGACCAGACCGGGTCCTCGTGCTCCACCGAGACGAAACCGGCGTACCCGCCCTCGTAGAGCAGGTCGACCAGCCGGCGCCAGTCCACCTCGCCGAGGCCGGGTACCCGGTAGCGCCACCAGCCGCTGCTCCACGGCGACGGCTTGTCGACGAGCTGGCCGAAGACCCCGAACCGGTTCCGGGCGGCGGCGTCGACCTGCACGTCCTTGGCCTGCACGTGCCGGACCAGGTCGAGGTGCCCGCGCAGCGCCGCCAGCGGGTCGATGCCGAGCCAGACCAGGTGGGACGGGTCGAAGTTGAGGAACAGGCCGAGCCCGCCCAGCCAGTCCCACAGCTCCGGCGAGTACGCCAGGTTCGCCGGGTACCCGTCGGGATGCCAGCCCTCCATCGGGCAGTTCTCCACCACCAGCCGTACGCCCCGGTCGGCGGCGTACGCCACCAGGGGCGGCAGCACCTGCTCGCCGAGTCGCAGGTTCTCGGTCACCGTCCGGGTGACGTCCCGGCCGACGAAGGTGCCGACGTGTTCGCAGCCGAGCAGGGCGGCGGCGTCCACGCAGCGGCGCAGGTGCCGGTGGACCCGGTCCCGGGTGGCCGGGTCGGCGTGCAGGTTGTTCTCGTAGTACGCCACCGCCGAGACGGTCAGGCCGTGCCCGTCGAGCAGGGCGCCTACCCGGTCCGCCTCGGCCCGGTCGAAGCGGGCCAGGTCGAGGTGGCTGGCCTGCCACGGCCGGTCCGGCTCGGCCGGCCAGGCGGCCACCTCCAGCCCCCGGTAGCCGTGCCCGGCCGCCCACCCGGCGACCGCGTCCAGCGGTTCGCCGGGCAGGCAGGCGGTGAGCAGGCCGAGTCTCACCGGGGGTCCGGCTGGTAGGTGTTGCCGGCGCTGTCCCGGCCCCGGGCCAGCCAGATCTGCCAGCCCTCGTTCTCCGGCACCGGCAGCACCTTCACCGAGGCCGGGAAGTACCGCATGGTGTAGCCGGTCCGGCGTACGTCGCTGGTGTTCGGCCGGGCGCCGTGGATGATCCGCCCGTCGTGCAGCGAGCACTGCCCGCGTTCCAGCTCGAAGTAGACGGCCCGGTCCTCGTCCACCCCGGGGATCTCGGCGTGGAAGGTCTGCACCGTCTTGTCCGTCGGGACGTAGTCGGAGAAGCCGCCGCCGTCGTGGCTGCCCGGGATCACCCGCATGCAGCCGTTCTCCCGGTTGCTCGGGCCGAGCGCCAGCCAGACGGTGACGATCCGGTCGTACTCGCTGAGCCGGCCGTTCCAGTACGCGCTGTCCTCGTGCCACGGGGTGGCCCGGCCGACCCGCGGGTCCTTGGAGATGAAGTGGCTGGTCCAGAGCGCGATGTCCGGCCCGACCAGCGGCTCGACCAGGTCCAGCACCTCGTTCGAGAGCAGGAAGTCCAGCAGTCGCGGGTCGCGGAAGTGCGGGGTGTCCAGCTCGTCGGAGAGCTTGTCGCCCTTGTCGGCGAGGTGTTCGTGGAAGATCTGTTCGAGGGTGTCGAGCTTCTCGGCGGAGAAGAGCTGATCCCGGTTGAGGTAATAGCCGTTGGTCCGGTAGAACTCGACGTCCTGCGGGGTGAGCACTGGGACACCTCCTGTTGCCCTGGTGGTGGTCGGGTTCGACGCTAGGCGAGTGGCCGTCGGCGGCGCGGCGACTATCCCCGGCGGGACTCGACCTATCTTCGGTTCTGGGTCAGCTCCCGGTGTCGGGCTGCTTCGCCATCACCCGGATCAGCTCGGCGAACAGTTCCAGGTCCTCGACGAAGTCCTCCGGCCCGGTCTTCGGATGCCCGCCGTTGGTGACGATCTCGTGGAAGTACTCCAGCTCGTGCGTGTAGGGGTCCTTCAGGTGCGGCCGGGAGACCGAGCGGTGCAGCCCGTCGCCCCGGGTCTCCTCCACCACCAGGGTGGTGGGGAAGTGCCGGACGTACGGGGTGTCGTACTGCACCCGCATCGTCGCCTGCTCGCCGTACACCTCGAGGTGCGCGTCGAACCGGAGCTGGGAGTCGACACCGGTCTCGTAGCTGACCAGGAAGTCGTCGTACTCCAGCAGGGCGGCCAGGAAGCGGCCGTCCCGCCACTGCCGGGCGGCGGCCACCCCGCGCGGCCGGCCGAGCAGTTCGCGCATCGCCGACAGGTCGTGGCTGCCCAACCCGCAGAGCAGCCGGTACGCTCCGGCCAGCACGTCGGGGACCTCGCCCAGCGCGTCCGCGACCAGCGCCCGCCCCCTGGCCCAGCGGGCCTCGACGGCTGACCGGGGGATGTCGGTCGGGCGGTCCACGAAGACCGTCTGGTCGATGATCAGCTGGTTGCGGCCGATGATGTCGTGCACCCGGGCGTAGTTGATCCGGCCCAGTTCGCCGATCCGGCGGGTCGCCTCGACGAACGCCGGGGCGAACCGGCGCATGTAGCCGACCATCACGCGGGCGCCGGAGCGGTCCCGGGCCGCCATGATCGCCTCGGCCTCACGGAGGCTGAGGCACATCGGCTTCTCCACCAGCACGTGCACGCCCCGGTCCAGCGCCGCGACCACCGCCTCGGCGTGGTACTCGTCGCTGTTGAGCACGAGTACGCAGTCCAGGTCGTCGCGGTCGAGCATCTCGGTGAAGTCGGCGTGCCGGTGCGGCACGGGTATGCCGTACCCGCCGCCGACCCGGTCGAGCAGGCCGGGGGAGATGTCGCAGACGGCGGTCACCTCGTAGAGCGCGGGCAGGGACCGCAGGACCGGGAGGTGGACGACCTGGGCCACCTCGCCGAGCCCGATCACCCCCAGGGAAAGCCGACTCACACTGGACCCCTCTCGGTCATGCAAAACGTTTGGCTAACCGGCCGCCGGCAGCGTAACCGGTGCCAAACGAGCCGGGCAACAGCTCCGGTGCCGATCTCCCGCTGCTCTCTTGCCGCCGGTGCGGGCCGGTCGTAGGCTCCCTGCCACACGTCGACAAAACGTTTTGCAACTCCCGTGGCACCGTTCCTACGAGGAGGCAATCCCGTGCACGACACCACACCGCCCCGCCGCTCCCTCTCCCGCCGCTCCCTGCTGCTCGGCGCGGCCGGCGCCGCCGGCCTGGCCGGCGGCGCCCTCGGCAGCGCCGGCCCGGCCGCCGCCGGAACCGCCGGCCGGACCCGGCCGGACCCGCCCGGCCAGCCGCGGCCCGGCGCGCCCCGCCCGCCGCTGTGGAAACTCGCCAGGCCCAACGGGCTCGCCTTCGGCACCTCGCTGGCGACCTGGCACATGCCGGACACCCCCTACCTCGACCTGGTCGGCCGGGAGGCGACCCTGCTCTTCACCGAGGACGACCTGCTCTGGTACCGGCTCAAGCCGACCCCGGACGCCGAACTCGACTTCAGCTACGCCGACCAGATCATCGAGTACGCCGAGAGCCAGCGGATGCGGATCTTCGGCGCGCACCTGGTCTGGGACGAGGGCTTCGGCGACGGCTGGACCGAGGACGACCTCTGGGGGCTCACCGAACGGCAGGCCCGGGACCTGCTCTTCGGCACCGCCGAGGCGGTGGTCCGGCGTTACCGTGGCCGGGTCGACGCCTGGAGCGTGGCCAACGAGGTGACCAGCCCGGAAGGCCGACGCGGATTCCGCACCGACGTACCGTGGTGGCAGAGCATCGGCCCGTCCTACGTCGCCGAGGCGTTCCACGTCGCGCACCAGGCCGACCCGGCGGCGCTGCTGGTACTCAACGAGTTCGGCTTCGAGACCGTCAACGAGTACGGCGACGAACCCGGACCCCGGCGCCGGGCCACCCTCCAGGTGATCGACGAACTGCTCGCCGACGGGGTGCCGGTACACGCCCTCGGAGTGCAGGCACACCTGCTCGCCGACCGGTTCACCGACCGCTTCGCGGCCCGCGCCTACCTGAACTGGTTCTCCGAGGTGGCCGACCGGGGACTGGAGATCCTGATCACCGAACTGGACGTACTCGACGACGGCCTGCCCGCCGACGTGGCCGTCCGGGACGCGGCGGTCGCCGACGTATACCGGCGCTACCTCGACGTGGCGCTCTCGCACCCGGCGGTGAAGGCGGTGATGGCGTTCGGGCTCACCGACCGCTACACCTGGCTGGAGGAGGACTACCCGCGCGAGGACGGCGCCGCCCGTCGGCCGCTCGCCTTCGACGACGAACTCGTCCGCAAGCCCGCCTACCGGGCCATCGCGAACAAGCTCGAATCGGCGCCCCGGCGCCGGCCCCTCTGGGCGCTACCGGCTGATTCACAGTCGGCCTGATTCACAGTCGGCCTGATTGCCGTCGGCCCGGTCTGCCGGTGTGCTCCGTCTGTGGGGGCGCACACCGGCAGGGCAGGGCAAGTTCCGTTCGGGCGTGATACCACCCAGCCATCTGATGACAGGGCGGTATCACGCTCGTCGGGCATATGCCTGCCGGCGGGCTGACCGGTCCGACCGGACCGAATGGCCCGACCGGGACCGGACCCGATGGGCCGGCTTCGCTCAGCGGACCCGGTCGACGACCTCGAAGTAGTGCGCCAGAGCCTCCTCCGGGCGGACGTCGACGGCGACCTCGTGCCCGCCGGGCCCGGGAGACGCCCCCTCGCCGTCACCACCACCGCCACCGCCACCACCGCGGTCGCCACCGCCGTCCAACGGACGGAAGATGGTGCTGCCGGCCGCCGGACCGGCGTCGACGTCGACGGTCACCTGGCCCGGTGCGAAGGTGCAGAGCGACGGTGCGAAGAGCGTCGCCGCGGCCAGCGGGTCGTGGAAGGTGACCTCGGGCCGCTGCGCGAACCAGGAGGCCGCCATGTCGGCCACCGGCCGCAGCAGCGGGTTCGCGCAGCGCTCCAGGAAGGCTCCGGCGTCCATCCGTACCCGGGTGGTGACGTCGAGGCCGATCGAGCGGTGCACCGGTACGGCCGTGCGGTAGACCCGGGCGGCCGCGTACGGGTCGCAGTGGATGTTCCACTCCGGACCCGGTACGGCGCCGAACGCGCCACCCATCAGCACCAGCGAGCGCAACAGGGCCGGGATCTGCGGGTCCACCGCGAAGAGCAGGGCCACGTTCGTCAGCGGCCCGATCGCCAGCAGGGTCACCTCGCCCGGATGGGCGCGGATCGTCTGCCGCAGGAACTCCACCGCCGCACCGGCTTCGAAGGACGTCTCGTGGTCCCACCGGGCCAGGGCGGCGGCCTGCGGCGGCGGCCCCTGCACCGGCGGGCTGGCCAGTGGTTCGGCGGCCCCGGGCAGGATCGGCACGTCCCGGCCGGCAGCCCGGCAGAGCACACTGGCCAGCGCCGCCCGGGACTCCGGTTCGGCGGTGACGGTGGTGATGCCGAGCAGGTCGCAGCGCGGCTGCGCCAGCAGGTACGCGAGGCAGACGGCATCGTCGATGTCGTTGCCGATGTCGGTGTCCAACAGGACGAGCTGGTCTTCGGCCATGGCCGGTCCATTATCCACTTCGACGGGCCGTTTCCACAGCCGTCATCGCAGGCTGGAGCCGGTCACGCTCGGGTTGTGGGCGCCGAGGAAGAAGATGCCGGGGAACCCCCGGGTCTCGAAGCCGTCGCTGCGGTTGCGGCGCAGCGTCGAGGACTCGATCCGCATGGTCCCGGTCCGGTCGTTGCTGACGAAGAAGACCGCGCCGCCGCCCTCGTTGGCCCGGTTGTCCTGCACGACGCTGCCGGCGATCGTCACGGTGAACCGGTTGCCGTCGGCGTACACGGCTCCGCCGCTGCCGCCGCCGGGCGTACCGGACCGGGCCGGGTTGGCGCCCCGGCCGACCGCCCGGTTGTGGCTCAGCACGCTGTTGAGCACCACCCAGGAGACTCCGATGCTGCTCAGCGCGCCACCGTTGGCGCAGCTGCCGCCCTGCCCGGCGGCACCGCCGAAGGTGCTGTTCACGACGTACACCGGAAGTCCCCGGTGCTGGCTGAGCACCCGGATCGCCGCGCCGCCCAGGTCCGGGCCGGTCTGGTCGCAGCGGTTCCGGACGAACCGCGAGTTGACCACCTTGAACCGTCCGCCCCGGACGAAGATCGCGCCGCCACCGCCGCCCTCGGCCCGCTGCCCGGTGGAGTTGCCGTCGGCGAAGACGAGGTTCTGCACGGTGAGCTGTGGATGGTCCTGGTCCTGGCAGTGCGAGGTGGTCCAGCCCTGCGCCTGGTCGCAGGTGTTCATGTAGAGGATCCGGCGCTTGCCGCCGCCGCTGAGGGTGACCCGGCCGCCGCCGTCGAGCACGATCCGGGGACCGGTCGAGTTACGGAGCTTCGCGGTCGCCTTCATCGTGATGGTCACCGGAGCGGGGCCGCAGGAGAAGGTGATCACGCCGCCCTTGGCGACCGCCGCGACCACCGCCTCCGAGGTGCAGCTCGCCGGCGTACCGGTGCCGATCACCCGGCTCGGCTTCGAGGTGTCCACCGCGCGGGCCTCGGCCGGGACGGCGGCCCGCCCGTTCGGGTTGCCGGGTCGGGGCAACGCCGCCGGTGCCCGGGACGGGGCGGACGGCTTCGGGCTGGCCGACGGGCTCGCCGGGGTGGACGGTGGCGGGGTCGCCGCGCCGCTGCCGGCGGCGGCCGGAGCCCACTGCGGCTCGGCCGGCCGGTCGTCCGCCGGAGAGCCGCAGCCGGCCAGCCCGGCGACCGCCACCAGCACGCTTCCCAGCAGCGCGGACGTGATCCTGGTACGCACCGGCAGATCGTAGGCGCCCACCCCGGCCCGACCGAGCCCGGACCGGTCGGCTTAAGGAACTCTTCACCACCCGGGCTCGGGGTGGTCCGCTGGGCGACCGGTCAGGCGGTCGGGAAGCCGTATCGGGTGGCGTGCTCCGGGTCGGCCGGGTCGATCTGCCGGAGCCCCTGGTCGGCGAGGCGCTTGTTGACCTCGTCGAGGTGCTCGCGCACCAGTCGGGCCTCCTCCTCGGTGACCCTGCCCCGGTGCGGCCGGCCGGCGTGCTCCAGGGTGCCGTAGTCGATTCGCTCCCGGCTGGCCTTGGCCGGGCGTACCCGCTCGGCGGTCCGCAGCAGTTGGGCCATCGGCACGTCGGTGGCGAGCGCGTCGAACTCGCTGGCGGTGAGCACCACCCGACGCGGCGCCTCGCCGGGCCGGCCGTCGTGGATCTCCACCACGGCCACGTCGAGTGCCGCGTCGTCGATGCTCTCCACCTCGGTCGGCTCGGCTTCGAGCTGCACCGGCCCGGCGACCAGGTCGGGGTGGTCGAGCACCACGATCCGGACCACCTGGTCGGCGGAGTGGACCACCTTGCCGCTGAAGTCGGAGACGTGAACCGTCCGCTTACCCATGCCTGTGCGTTCTCCTGTCCGGGCGGGGCCGCCGACGCCCCACTGATCGGTGGGCGGCGGCCAGGAACAGAAATTACCGGACAGGTGTGCGAACCACCCGGTTGGGGCCGGGGTGTGTCGACCCCCGCCGGCGTCGACCGGGAATATCTTTACTCCGTACGGTGTACAATGTAAGGAATTCAAGTACACCGTCAGGGAGCCACTTGTGAAGATCACCTCCTCCGCCGTCTCGTTGAACGTGGCGGACGTCACCGCCTCCAGCAGTTTCCTCGTCACCCACTTCGGGTTCCGCGAGGCGATGGCCGCCGACGGCTTCGCCTCGCTGACCAGGGACGACGTCGGGATGAACGTCGTCTTCCTCCGGCAGGGCCTGCCGACGCTGCCGGCCGACCAGCGCGACGACCACGCCCGCGGGCTGATCCTGGCCTTCGTCGTCGAGGACCTGGAGGGCGAACTCGCCCGTCTCCAGGCCGAGGGCGTCACCATCACGATGCCGCTCACCGTCGAGGAGTGGGGCGAGCGGGCCTTCCAGGTGCGCGACCCCAACGGCGTCATCGTGCAGTTGGTCGACTGGAACGGCGCCGGGCAGTAGTCCGCGCCGCGACGACGGCCCGCCGGCACACCCGCCGGCGGGCCGTCCGCATCGGAGGGCACCTCGGACCTACCCGACGGAAACCGCCGTTGGTCCGATAGGCACATCAACCGACGCTGATTAAGTTCGACGGCAGTCGGCCGCCGCACCGATCACCTTGCGCGCGGCGGCAACGGTGGACGGACGGCGGGGGGCGCTGGTGCGGATTCAGCTGCTCGGTCCGGTGCGGGCCTGGCGCGACGGTGAACCGCTCGACCTGGGGCCTTCGGCCCGACGGGTGGTGCTCAGCCTGCTGGCGCTGGCCGGCGGCAAGCCACTGCTGCGCGCCGAACTGATGAGCGGCCTCTGGTACGACCGGGAGCCGCCGACCAGCGCGGCGAACGTGATCCAGACCCACGTCAAACACCTGCGCCGGCTGCTGGAACCGGAGCGGCGGCCCCGGGACCGGGGCAACGTGCTCCGGCTTGTCGGCGACGGCTACGCGCTGCACCTGCCGGACGCCGGGCTGGACGTCACACGGTTCCGGCAGCGGATCGGCACGGCCGCGACCGCACAGCGGTGCGGGCAGCTCGACCGGGCGGCGGAACTGCTCGGCGAGGCACTGGCGCTGTGGCACGGTCCACCACTGGCCGACATCCCGACCCTGGCCAGCCACCCGAAGGTGGTCGCGCTGGCCGGCGAACGGCAGGCGGCCCTCGGCCGGTACGGCGAGGTGATGATCGCCGCCGGCCGTCCCGCCGAGGGACTGCCGATCCTGGCCGAGGCGGCGGTCGCCGCACCGCTGGACGAGGCGGCACACGCCCGGCTGATCCGGGCGTACCACGCGGCCGGGCGGCGGGGGCAGGCGTTCGCCGCGTACCACGAGGTGCGCCGGCGGCTCGCCGACGACCTGGCCGTGGTGCCCGGCCCGGAACTGGCGGCCGCACACGCCGCGCTGCTGCACGACGAGGAGGCGGGCGCCCGGCCGTACCGCCCGGAGAGCGTGACCGTGACCGCCACGCGGAGCGCGGCCACCCGGGCCGGGCTGACTCCGGGCGCCAGGCCGGCGCAGCTTCCGGCGGACCTGGTCGAGTTCGCCGGCCGGACGACCGAGTTGGCCCGGCTCGACGGGCTGCTGGACCGGGCGACCCGGCCACCGGGACCGGCCGCCACGGTGGTCGCCGCGGTCTCCGGCACGGCCGGCGTCGGCAAGACCACCCTGGCGGTGCACTGGGCGCACCGGGTGGCGCACCGGTTCCCCGACGGCCAGCTCTACGTCAACCTGCGCGGCTTCGACCCGGCCGGCCCGGCGGTGGAGCCGGCCGAGGCGGTGCGGCAGTTCCTCGACGCGCTCGGAGTTCCCGCCGAACGGATCCCGACCGACCTCGACGCCCAGGCCGCGCTCTACCGCAGCCAGATGTTCCACCGCCGGATGCTGGTGCTGCTGGACAACGCCCGGGACGCCGCCCAGCTCCGCCCGTTGCTGCCCGGCGGCCCCGGCTGCCTGGTCCTGGTCACCAGCCGGGCCCGGCTGGCCGACCTGGTCGCGATCGAGGGCGCCGGTCCGGTGCCGGTCGGTCCGTTGCCGGCCCGGGAGGCCCGGGAACTGCTGCTGCGGCGGATCGGCGGGGAGCGGGCCGGCGACGAACCGCAGGCGGTGGCCGAGATCCTGGCCCGGTGCGCCGGGCTGCCGCTGGCGCTGGCGATCGTGGCCGCCCGGGTCGCCACCGACCCGGACCTCTCGCTGGCCGACCTCGCCGACCAGCTGCGCCGGGGCGCCGACCGGCTCGACGCGCTGAGCACCGGTGACCCGACCACCGACCTGCGGGCGGTCTTCTCCTGGTCGTACCGCTCGCTCCGCCCCGCCGCCGCCCGACTGTTCCGGCTGATCGGCCTGCACCCGGGCCCGGACCTGACGGCCGCCGCCGCGGCGAGTCTCGCCGGCCGGCCACCCGCCGAGGTACGCGAGACGCTTGCCGAACTGACCCGCGCGAACCTGCTCGGGCAGCGCTCCGACGGCCGGTACACCCCGCACGACCTGCTGCGGGCGTACGCGGCCGAGATGGCCGAGCGGACCGACTCGGAGCCGCGCCGCCGGGCCGCCGTGGACCGGTTGATCGACCACTACGTGCAGAGCGGCAACGCCGCCGACGAACTGCTGCGCACCGAACCGAGTCCCGTCCCGCCCGGCCGGCCGGGTCCCGGGGTGACCCCGGAACGTCCCGGCGAGCACCAGCGGGCACTGGACTGGTTCGCCGCCGAACGCGTCGTGCTGCTGACCGTGCTGGAGTACGCCGCCGGCACCGGACGCGACGCGCAGACCTGGCAGCTCGCCTGGGCGCTCGGCACCTACCTGGACCGCAGCAGCCACTGGTACGACCTGGTCGGCACCCAGCAGGCCGCGGTGGCCGCCGCCCGCCGGCTGGCCGACCGGACGGCGCAGGCCGTCGCGCACCGCTTCCTCGCCCGCGCGTACACCCGGCTGGCCCGGTTCGACGACGCCGACGCCCAGCTCCGGCACGCCCTGGCGCTCTACCGGGACGCCGGCGACCAGGCCGGGCAGGGCCACACCCACCTCAACCTGTCGCTGATGTGGGAGCGCCGGGGCGGACTCGCCGAGGCGCTGGACCACGCCCGGCAGGGGCTCGACCTGCTCCGGGACGCCGGCAACCGGCACGGGGAGGCGCGGGCGCTGAACGCGGTCGGCTGGTGCCAGACGCTGCTGGAGGACCACGCCTCGGCGCTCGTCTACTGCGAGCGGGCCCTCGGGCGGCTCCAGGAGCTCGACGACCGGAGTGGCCAGGCCAACACCTGGGGCAGCCTGGGGCGGATCCACCACCACCTCGGCGACCGGTCCCGGTCGCTGCGTTGCTACGACCACGCGCTGCGGCTGTTCCGGGCGATCGGCGACCGCCACCTGGAGGGCATCACGCTGTCGCACGTCGGCGACACCCACCACGCCTTCGGCGACCTGCGCGCCGCCGGGGACGTGTGGCGGGAGGCGTTGCAGGTACTGCACGAGGTGGACCACGTCGAGGCGGGCAGGGTACGCGGCAAGCTCGCCTCGCTCGACCAGCCGGCCCAGGTCGTCGGCACCGGAGTCGGTGCCGACGGCTCCGGCGCACGCCCCTGGTGACCGGGCGGCCAGGTCGCGACCCGGCGGCGTCCAGTCACCAGCGGCAGCGCACCAGGCGGTACGCCTTCACCTTTGCGGGGGCACCCGTCAGCGCGGCGCGGGCAGCGTGGTCGTCCAGAGTGAACGACCGTCCTGGTCCCGCAGGTGCACGGTCAGCGCCCCGGACGGCCCGTCGATGGCCACCTCGCCGAAGTGCTGGTAGCCCTCGGCCGGCGACGTGTTAGCCCGGGGCGGGGCGTGCACGAAGACCGCCCGGGGGCCGAACGTGCCGTCCAGGGTGTTCGGCCCGAACGCACCGGCGTGCGCCGGGCCGGAGACGAACTCCCAGAACGGGGTGAAGTCGGCGACCGCCGCCCGGGCCGGGTCGTAGTGGTGCGCCGCCGTGTAGTGCACGTCGGCGGTGAGGAAGACGATGCCGCGTACCCCGGCCCGGTGGGTGGCGCGCAGGATCTCGGCGAACTCCAGCTCCCGGCCGGCCGGCGCACCGCCGTCGCCCTGGGCGATCCCCTCCTGGGCGGTCGGGCCGTCCGGCACCACCAGACCGATCGGCAGGTCGGCGGCGATCACCTTCCAGGTCGCCGTCGACCGCCTCAGCTCCCGGGCCAGCCACTCCCGCTGTTCGGCGCCGAGCAGTCCGCGTCTCGGGTCGGCGTACGTGTTGCCGTCGTTGGGGTCCTTGTGGGTGCGCATGTCCAGCACGAAGAGGTCCAGCAGCGGCCCGTACGGCAGCCGCCGGTAGAGCCGACCGTCCGACGGGGTCGGCACCCACTCGTGGAACGCCTGCCGGGCCCGCGCGGCGAGTACGTCGACCCGGCGCTCGGTGTACCGGGTGTCGTCCAGGATCTCGCCGGGATACCAGTTGTTCGTCACCTCGTGGTCGTCCCACTGGTTGACCTGCGGCACCTCGGCGACGAACGCCCGGAAGTGCTCGTCGAGCAGGTTGTAGGCGAACTGCCCCCGGTATTCGGCGAGCGTCTCGGCGACCTTGCTCTTCTCCGGCGTGACGATGTTGCGCCAGGTCCGCCCGTCCGGCAGCGCCACCGTCTCGCTCAGCGGGCCGTCGGCGTAGACGGTGTCGCCGCTGCACAGGTAGAAGTCGGGGCGGGTGGCGCGCATCGCCCGGAAGATGCCCATGCCGCCGAGGTCGGGGGCGATGCCCCAGCCCTGGCCGGCGATGTCACCGGTCCAGACGAAGCGGATGTCGTCGCGCCGGTCGCCGCGCCCGGGGGCGGTGCGCAGGCTGCCGTCGAGCGGCGCGCTGAACAGGCCGGGCCGGTCCAGGCTCTCCACCCGGGCCCGGTAGTAGAGGCGTTCCCCGGCGGGCAGGCCGGCCAGGCGTACCCTGCCGGTGAAGTCGCCGCGCGGGTCCAGCACCGGGCCGCGGACCCGGCGGGCCCCGCGCAGGTCGGGACGCCGGCCGACCTCCAGGTGCAGCCGGCCGGGCCGGTCCGCCCGGGTCCAGACCACCGCCGAGTGCGCGGTCGCGTCGCCGCTCTGCACCCCGTGGGTCAGCACCGGGCGTCCGCCGGGCCGCCAGCCGGGTGCGCCGGGCCGGACGGCCTGGTCGGGGGCGGCGGTCGCGGCGGCGCCACCGAGCAGCGCGCCGCCGGCGAGTCCGGCTCCGGTGGTCAGGCCGGCGCGGAGCAGGGTACGCCGGTCAAGTGCGGTCATCGGTCCTCCGGTCTGCTGCGTGAACGATCTCCACCGAAGGTCTACCGGCGGGACGTTGCCTGCCCACCGGCCTTCGGTGACCAGCGGGTCAACCGCACGCGAACGACAACCCCGGCGGAGTCGGGAACCGGGGCCGCGATGGTTTCCGGTGCCGGCGGCCGGGTAGGGCAGTCCGGTCCTGCCGCCAGCCCTCCCGGCTGGGAACCTTCGCCCGCTGCGGGCAGTGGCGGCAGTGCCCGGCGCACCCGTCCGGGCAGGATCCGGGCAAGGAGGACCGTGGTGTCGAAGGAGTACCGCAAGGACCCGGAGGCCGTTTCCCGGCTGACCGAGCAGCAGTACCACGTCACGCAGGAGAGCGGCACCGAACCGCCGTTCCGGAACGCGTACTGGGACAGCAAGGAGCCGGGCATCTACGTCGACGTCGTCTCCGGCGAGCCGCTGTTCGCCTCGGTCGACAAGTACGACAGCGGCACCGGCTGGCCGAGTTTCACCGCCCCGATCGAACGGGCGAACGTCGTCGAGATCGCCGACGCCAGCTACGGGATGGTCCGGACCGAGGTGCGGTCGGCGCACGGGGACAGCCACCTCGGGCACCTCTTCGACGACGGTCCACGGGACCGGGGCGGGCTGCGGTACTGCATGAACTCCGCCTCGCTGCGCTTCGTACCGCTGGCGGACCTGGAACGCGAGGGCTACGGCGAGTACCGCCGGCTCTTCGACGGCGCCGACGGCTGACCGGCCAGCTCGCGTGCGATCTCGGCCGCGATCTGCTCGGCGGTCAGCTCCGCCGAGTCGAACGTCCGGTCGGCGGGGATGGTCGGCAGCAGTTCCCGGTAGTGGCGGTGCCGGGAGTGGTGGAACGTCGGGTCGCGGGACAGCGCCCGGGTCGGGTCGGCCTGCGCACGGGCCAGCGTCACCGAGACCGGCGCGTCGACGACCACCCAGAGCACTGGCGCGTCCGCCGGAAGGGTACGGGTGAGTGCCGTCCGCTCCTGTTCGGTGTGGAACGGTCCGACCGCCACCACACAGTCGACCTCCGAGCGCATCCACTGGCCGACCATCGCGCCGTGCGCCTCGTGCGCGGCGAACCACAGTCCGGCCGGGCCCGCACCGGGCGGGCCGACCATCGCCGCGACCTCGTCCACGTCGGCGATCACGACGGTGCTGCCAATGTCGGTCAGCTGCCGGGCGAGCCGCTCGGCGACGGTGTTCTTGCCGGCCGCGATCGGCCCGGTGACGATCACGAGTTGCGGCATGCTCCGAATCTGCCACACCCCGGAAGCGACCTTCCGGCCGGCCCTTCCTCCCGCCACCCGTAGGGCAGCACATCGGCCAGCGGGAACGTGAAGGTGAGCTGTTCGACGCCGCGACCGGTCGTGTGCCAGGTGCGGTAGACGGTCTCGCCGTCACGCAGGAAGACGTTCACCGCGAACCCGCCGCCGGGCGGCGCGTCGACGTCCGTGCCATCGGGAGTCCTCGTCGCTCGGCGGCGATGGCATCGAGTTCCCGGGTGGCCGCCTTCTCGCGTACGCGCAGCTCGTCGAGCGCCTTTCGTCACGTGGGTTGGTCCACGACGGGTGGCTTGGCCATGGTCAATTCCTTCGTCCGACTCCTTCCCGGGTACCCAACGAGACCGCGGAGGTCACCCCCTACGGTGCACGCCCACGGCACGGGGTTCTCCGCCGACCCGCCCGGGATTGACCGCGCTAGCGTCCCCGGCCCGACCCGCGGCGGGCCCGCCGGACGGCGAAGACGCCGACCGTCAGCATGACCAGCAGGGTCGCCGCGACGGCACCGACGAAGTGGCCGGTGACGTCCAGAGTCGAGTTCGCCGCCCGTTCCCCTGACCCGGCACCGCCGGAGGCGGCCGGAGCCGTGGTGCTGGCCGCAGGCGCCGGCTTCGGCTCCCGGTCCGGCAGCGGATAGCGCAGCAGTGCCGGATCGGCGGCCGACCCGCCCTCCGCCTTCTCCGAGAGCGTCAGCAGCGCCGTACCGTCCGGGCTGTACGTCACGGTCTCGCCCTGCGGCTCGTCGGGCAGTGGTACCACCCGGGGCGTCCCCTCGGTGACGGAGCGGACCACGTCCCCGCCGGTCACCTCGAACTCCAGGGCGTCGGCATAGGTGCGCAGCACCACCCGGCCGCCGTCCGGGCTGACCGCCCCGCCGGTGACGAGTTGCCGTCCGAAGAACGAGAACGGGTTGCTGGTGGTGCTGGTCGGCAGGGCGAACTGGCCGACCTTGCGCAGCGGGGTGGTCTGGCCGGCCCGCAGGTCCCGGGCCGGGAGGTAGAGGCCCGGGACGCCCGGGTCCTTGGTGACGATGACCGGGGTGCCGTCGCCGGTCAGCAGCAGCGCCTCCGCGTCGTGCGGGCCGTCCGGATAGCTGACCCGGTGCAGCACCGGCGACCGGGCGTCCGGGGCGAGTTTCCAGAGCGCCACGGTTTCGCGTTCCCGGTCGTTGTCGCCGATGTCGCCGACCCAGATCGTGCCGTCCGGCGCCCGGATCAGGTCCTCGGTGTCCCGGGGCCGGGACGGATAGCGGACGGTGCGGGTGACCGCGCAGTCCCGGTCGAGGAAGAAGATCCGTCGCCGGTCGTCCGCGTCCGAGCTGTCGTTGACCACGACATAGCCGTCGCCGGTGGCGGCCAGCCCGGAGACCTCGGGCAGCCGCTCGTCGTCGACGGTGCAGACCCGGGCGCCGGCAGCGGCGCCGGTGGCCGGGCGGGTGCCGGTCGTCACCTGCCCGGCCGGCTGGCCGGCGGCTGGCCGGGCCGCCGCACCGCCGAACGGCAGGGCCAGCACCGCCACCACCACCGGGGTCACCAGTCGCCGCATCCGGCAAGTGTGGCACGGGGTTTCACGTTTCCGGGCCGCCGTCCGGGCCGGTCAGCCGATGGCGGGACACCCGTCAGGCGGCCTCCTGGGAGATCGGACGTGCCCGCTCCACGGGTAGCCGGGAGGTGTGGTCCGGGGCGGCCGGCGTCGTGTCGTCGGCCGGGAGTGCGCTGTCGGGGCCGGTCTGCCGGACGAAGTCGACGGCCCGGCGTACCACCTCGGGGTCGGCGAGGATCCGGCCGTGCCCGAGCCCGGTGGTGTGGTAGAGCCGGCCGGGCCAGGCGTCGGCCGTCGCGGCACCGTCGGCCGGGTCCACCTCGCGGTCCCGGCGGTCGTGGATCACCAGCAGTGGCGGCAGTCCGGCGCGGCGGCGGGCCCGGGAGAGCAGATCGTAGTCGGTGATCGGACGGCCGACCAGCGACTCCATCGCGGCGATCAGCCGCTGGCCGACGACCGGCCCGATGCCGAGCCTGCGCTGGAACACCCGGATGTAGGGGAGCGGGTCGGCCATCGGGGCGATCATCACCAGCCGGCCCACCGGCAGTCCGTCCAGCACGGCGACCCCGGTCGCGCTGGCGCCCAGCGAGTGGGCGATCACGGCGTGCGCCGGGCCGTGCAGCCGGACCACCGCCGCCAGCACGTCGGCGAACTCGGCGAGCGTCGCGCGGTGTGGGCCGAGCGCGCCGGGGCCGGAGCGGCCGTGGCTGAGCGCGTCCCAGCTGACCACCCGGTAGCCGGCCGCCACCAGCGTGGGGACGAAGCCGTGCAGTTGGCCGGCGGAGCCGCCCCAGCCGTGCGCGAGATAGACGAGCGGTCCGCTGCCCCAGGCCCGGCCGGTGACCGTACCGCCGTCGACGTCGAACGAGAAGGCTGCCCCGTCGTGCGGGCCGGTGAAGGTGGTGGCGCCGCCGGCGCCGGGCGGCGGCGTCGGGCCGGGGACGGTGCGCCGGCGGGGTGGGGTGCACCAGAGCCGCAGCGCGAGCCGGCCTCCGGCGTCCGGCGCCAGGTGTTCCAGGGTACCGAAGGCGGCCCGCAACCCGGTGACGGCGACGGCCTGCTGAAACGAACGAACGGTCGTGCTTTTTTTACCTGACGGGCTGGGCATGACGGCTCCTCGGGTCGGTGTCAGTCGGACTTCGGTCGGGCGGCGTCGAGCAGGGCCTCGAAGGCCAGCCGGGACCAGGTCTCGGTGCGCGGGTCGTGCAGCAGGCGGTGGGCGTGGAACGCGCCGAGCATGACGCTGTGCAGGTCGTGGGCGAACCGCTCGGGGTCGGCGCCCTCGTCGAACTGCCCCTCGGCGATCCCGGTGCGGAAGATCTGCGCGATCACGTCGGCCAGGTCCCGGTGGTCGGCCACCAGTTGGTCCCGGACCGGGCCGGGCTGGTCGTCGAACTCCGTCGAGGCCGAGACGAAGAGACAGGCGCCGGCCAGGCCGATGCTGCGCATCCAGTTGTCGAAGAGGGCCCGCATCCGGGCCTCGCCCCGGGGGGCGCGCAGCGCCGGGCGGACCACCTCGGCGGTGAAGGCGTCCCGGGCGTAGCCGAGCACCTGGAGGTGCAGCTTCTCCTTGGAGCGGAAGTGCGCGAAGAGGCCGCTCTTGGACATGTCGAGCCGGGCGGCGAGCGAGCCGATGGTGAGGCCGCCCAGACCGAGCCGGCTGGCGACCTCGGTCGCCTCGGCCAGTACCGCCTGGCGGGTGGCTTCACCCTTGCTCACCCGGTATTGATAGCACGACCGTTCGCATCCTGCCAAGGTCCGCCCGGCCGGGGCGCACGGCGGGCCCGCCGCCGAGCGGCACCGCACCGGCCACGGTGCACGGAGCGGAGGTCCGGATTCCCGGGTACGGCGGCATAATGTGAGAGTGCGAGCTGCCCTGGACGCCCCACGCATCCGGCGTACGGCGGCAGGTGCGGCGCCAGGCCGACCCGCACCCCTCCCGGCCCGGCGTACGGCGTCGGTGCTGGCCGCGCTGCTGGCCGGCCTGATCGCCACGGCCGGCGGCCCGGCCGCCACGGCCGGCCCACCGCACCGGTACGCCGCCGCCCGCTGCGGCCCTTCCGTCACCGACCCGCTCGCCGCCGCGCCCTGGCCGCTGACCCGGCTCCGCCCCGACCTGGCCTGGCCGTTGAGCACCGGCGTCGGGATCAGGGTGGCGGTCGTCGACTCCGGTGTCTCCGCCGACCATCCCACCCTGGACGGCAAGGTGCTGCCCGGCCGCGACCTGCTGTCCGGCGCCGACGGTGACGGCCGGTGCGACGAGAACGGGCACGGCACCCTGATCGCCGGGATCATCGCCGGCCGGGAGGCGGTCAGCGCCGGCTTCCGTTTCTACGGCGTCGCGCCGGGAGCCGAGATCGTGCCGGTACGCGTACTCCGTGACCAGCGCAGGTCCGAGGAGGCCGATCTCTCCGGCCGGATCGCCGAGGCCATCCGCTGGGCGGTCGACGAGGCCGGGGCCGACGTGGTGAACCTGTCGCTGACCACCCCGCCGACCCGGCAGTTGCAGTCGGCCGTCGCGCACGCCCTGGACCGGCGGGTCGTGGTGGTCGCCGCCGCGGGCAACGCCGGCGAGTCGAACGCTCAGCCGGGGCGGCCGACCTTTCCGGCGGCCTATCCGGGTGTGCTGGCGGTCGCCGGGGTGAATGCCGCCGACGCGCACGTGCAGACGTCGACAAGCGGCGACTTCGTCGACGTGGCGGCACCCGGCGAGCGGATCGCCGGCCCGGCGGCGGCCGGCGGGGGCTACCTGTTCACCGCCGAGGGTGGCACCAGCTTCGCCGCCGGGTACGTCTCCGGGCTGGCCGCGCTGATCCGGGGGTACGACCCGACGCTCTCGCCCGAACAGGTCGCCGACCGGATCACCCAGACCGCCGACCACCCCGACGGGCTGTGGAACTCCCAGGTGGGGCACGGGGTCGTGAACCCGGTACGGGCGGTCGGCGCGCTGCGTCCGGCCGGCGCAGCCGAACCCGGTGCCGCGGGAAGTGTGCCGCGCCCGGCCGCCCGCCCCGCCCCGCTGGGTGCGGTGAGCGCCGTGGCGGGCGTGGTCGCCGTGGTCGGCGTCGCGCTGGCGGCACTCCTGCTGGCCTCGGTACCTGTCGTCCGGCGTGGCCGCCGCCGGGGCTGGCGTACGGCCCGGAAGTGACAGCCGGTCCACTGTGGATCATTCCGGGGTCCACCGGCCGGGCCGGACGGTGCGTGGGCACCTCCCGGTGCACCGGAGCGGTGATAATGTCCCGGCATCGTCGAGACGGAGGTTGAGGCGTGGCCAGTGGGTTCAGCCGGGTCACGGTGGTAGCTCCACGCAACCGCGTCGATCTCGCGCTACCCGCGGACGTACCCCTGGCCGACCTGTTGCCGACGGTGCTCAGCTACGCCGGTGACGCCCTGGCCGACGACTCGGCGGCGCGCAACGGCTGGTCGCTGTCCCGGCTCGGCGGTGCGGCGCTGGACAGCTCGCGCACCCCCGCCCAACTCGAGGTACGTGACGGCGAGCTGCTCTACCTGCGCCCCCGGGGCGAAGAGGCGCCGCTGCCGGTCTTCGACGACGTGGTGGACGCCGTCGCCACCGCCGCACAGCGACGTACCGGCCGGTGGAGCCCGGCCGCCACCCGGGCGTTCGGGCTGACCCTCGGGGTGGTGGCCCTGCTCGGCGGCGCTGTCGCGGTGCTGCTGGCCGGGCCGCCGCAACTGCCCGGCGGCCTGGTCGGGCTCGGCCTCGCCGGCGCCCTGCTGCTCGGCGCGGTGGTGCTGGCCCGGGCGGTGGGCGACCCGCAGAGCGCCACCGTCCTCGCCCTGGTGGCGCTCTGCTACGCGGCGGTCGGCGGGCTGCTGGTGCTCGCCGGTGACCGGACCGTCGCCCAGCTCGCCCCGCCGCACGTGCTGGTCGCCGCGACCGCTGTGCTGCTGGTGGCGGCGGCCGCCGCGATCGGCGTCGGCGACGCCGGGCCGGTCTTCCTGTGCGGTGCCGCCTGTGCGGCGGCGCTGCTCGTGGCCGCCGCGATCCGGGTGCTCTTCGGGGTGGGCACCCCGGCCGCGGCGGCGATCACCGTCACCGGAGTCTTCGGCACGCTCCCGCTGCTGCCGATGTTCGCCTACCGGCTCGGCCGGCTGCCGGTCTCGCCGGTGCCGACCGACCCGGAGCAGTTGCGCGAGGACGTCCACGCGGTCGACGGCCTGGAGACGTTCGCCCGGGCCGACCGGGCCGACGCCTTCCTGGCCAGCCTGCTCAGCGCGTTGGCGCTGGTCGGTGCGGTGGCCGCCGTCGCGGTGGCCGCCGACGGGATCGCCGGACTGGCGCTCTGCGCCGTGCTGGGACTGACGATGATGGCCCGGGCCCGCTGGTTCCTCGGCCGGGCGCAGCGGCTGCCACTGCTCGGCGCCGGAGCCGTGGCCCTGACCGCCGCCGTGGTCGCCGCCTACGACGACCTGGGCCTGGTGTGGCGGCTGACGCTGCTGCTCGGGGTGCTGCTGCTGGTCGCCGCGATCAGTGTCGGCTTCGCGCTGGCCGCCGGGCGCCGGCCGGGTTCGCCGATCTGGGGACGCACGCTCGACATCGTCGAGGTGCTGCTCGTCCTCGCCGTCTTCCCGCTGGCGGTCTGGGTCAGCGGCCTGCTCGACTGGATCCGCGCGATCCGAGGCTGATCCCAGCCCCGCGCCGGCCGCCCCGCAGGCACGGGTGCGACCGCCACGCAAGCTTGATCCGCCTCGGGCAGGCAGAGATGTCGACTGGCTCGCAGACACACTCCGCTTCGGATGTCCGGGGGTCGCCGCGGCCGCCCGTCAGCCGAAGAGTTGGCGTTCGAACCGGGTCGGGGTGAGCCAGGCGTACCGGACGGCGCCGCCGCCGAAGGCGGCGACCATCTCGTTGTCCATGGTGGTCAGCGCCGACCAGACCGGCCGGGGCAGCGCGAGCGCCGAACCGACGAGCTCCGCCTCCGGCCGGGTCAGCCGCTGCGCCAGCACCACGTCGGCGCCGGCCAGCGCGGGTACGCCGGCCGGGGTCAACCGGGGCAGCACGGTCAACCGGGTCTCCCAGGCCCGGGTCGGTGGCCGGCGTTCCGGGCCGTGCACACCGACGTCGCGCAGCCGCAGCAGTGGCCGGGTCGGATCGGCCGGCTCGTCACCGCCCGGGTACGCCGACCGCCACACCCGATCACCGGCGCCGCCGGCGGTCCGGTCCAGGGCGAGCCAGTGCGCCAGCGTGGCGATGGTGCCGGCCGCCGCCGGGACGACCGCGTCGACGGCGTCCACCGCGACCCGGGCACCGTGCCCGAGACAGCGGAAGACCAGCAGCTGCGCGGTCCACCAGTCGCCGACGAACGCCACGGTCAGCGGCTCGGGACGGAACAGCCGCACCAGCACCGGCTGGTTGGCGGCGTCCCGGCCGAGCAGCACGCCGACGGCGTCGACGTCGAGGCTGAGCCGGCCGAGCAGGCCGCCGACGAGCCGGCGTTCCGGGGCGACGGTCTTCGGGTCACCGGTCGACATCGCGGGCTCCCGTGCCGGCAGACCCGGCCGTGGGGGTGGACGAGGCGCGGTAGGACAGGGGTCGCGGTGCGGCGGGCGCGACGTCGCCGATGGCGGTCACCGGTTCACCAGTCCCAGGGTGGCGCCGGTGGGCGCGGTCGCGTACACCCCGGTGGCGTGTTCGCCGTTGAGCCGGACCAGCCGGACACCGGCGCCGGCCGCGCCGGCCAGTAGCTGGCGTACGCACTCCTCGACCGTGTCCGGGGCACAGGCGACCCGGACCAGGGTCCGGGCGCCGGTCCCGCGCTCCGGCCCGGCGGAGCCGTCCCGCCGGCCGAACACCACCGCCACGCTCACGTCGAGCGCGGACGGCACCTGGGTGAGGGCCCGGATCGGGTCCACGGCGGGCTTCGCCGGCCAGGCCCGTACCGCGAAGCAGACCTGCACCCGCCAGCCGCCCTGCCAACGGGACCACCGTTCCGGGCCGGTACCGGGCGCCCCGGTCCCCTCGACACCGCAGGAGTACGCCACCGCCTGCCGCAGGCCGTCCCCGTCCAGCACCGTGTGTTCGACGCCGAGGCCGGCCAGTCCGGTGCCGACCCGGGTGATCGCCGCGACGAGTGCCCGGTGTACGCCGGCCAGCCCGCCGCCCCGGTCCGCCGCCACCGTCGCCGCGTCCCGGGCCGACACCCGGGCGGCGATCCAGACGTCGTGGTGCACCGGGACCGCCAGCAGCCGGCAGAGTTCCAGATAGGACCGGCTGGCGGCGGAGCGCGGGTCGACGGTGGCGATCGGCAGCGACGAGTGTCGCAGCACGAGCTGTACCGTGCTGGCCGGCAGTGCCGGGTCGGCCGCCAGGGTGGCGAGCCAGTCCAGTCGCAACGCCGTGCGGGACTCGGTCAGCCCGTCGGGATGCCGGAGCGCGATCGCCGCGAACCAGCCGAGCGCGTCCTGGCCGATGCCGATCGTGCCGGACCGGTCGGTGACGGTACTGGTGACCGGGCTCGGCGAGAGCACCGCCAGCAGCGGGTCCCCGGTGCCGGTCCGGCGCAGCGCGCGTACGCCCGCACGGCGGCGTCGGGTCAGCCGCAGCCGCGCGCCGAGGACCTCGTACCACCAGCGGCCGCCCGCCCGGCCGAAGGTGCCGAGCAGCAGCACACCGGCGGCGGCCCCGGCCAGCGCACCCGGCACCGGGGGCAGCGCGTAGGCGGCGGCGCCGGTGGCGAAGAGCGCCAGCTCGACGGCGACGAGTTGGACCGTGCCGAACCGGCCGGTGGATCGACCGACAGCCATCAACTCCGGCATGGCACACACCCTACGTGCCGACGCTAAGATGTCGCATCGACGCGAAGGCGGGGTGGGGATGCGCAGCCGTCGGGAACAGGTGCAGGCCTACCGGTTCCTCATCCGGCGGATCGTCTCCGCGTTGCTGGCCGGCGAGCCCGAGACCAACGAGCTGCCGATGCGGCGGTACGCCCTGGCGATGCTCGGTGGCCTGCTGGTCGCGGTGCTGCTCTTCGCCGGCTTCGGTGTCTACGGGCTGCTCCGGCCGGGCGGCCGGCAGCCGGTGGAGAACGCCATAATCGTGGAGCGGAACACCGGCGCGAAGTTCGTCTACACGCAGGGCCGGCTGCATCCGGTGCTCAACTGGACGTCGGCGCTGCTCATCATCGGCCAGCCGGAGCCGGCGGTGCGGACCATGGCGGAGTCCTCGCTGCGGGCGGTGCCGCGCGGGCTGCCGATCGGGATCCCCGGCGCGCCCGACTCGCTGCCGACCCGGTCGGCGCTGCTGGGCCTGCCGATAAGCGTGTGCAGCGCCCCCCGGTCGCTGACCTCGGTCGCCCGCGCCACCCATGTGCTCTTCGGTCGGGCACCGTCCGGCGGTGCTCCGGTGGGTCGGCAGGGCCTGCTTGTCGACGTGGACGGTGGCGACCGCTACCTGCTCTGGAACGAGCACCGGCTGCGGATCCGGGGCAACGCCGTGCTCGCCGCCCTCGGCTGGGCCGGGATACCGCCGGTCGCGGTCGGCGAGGCGTTCCTCAACTCCGTACCACCGGGGCCGGATCTGGTGGCGCTGGCCCTGCCCGGCGCCGGCTCGCCGGCCGAGCCGACGATCGGCGGGCAGCCGACCCGGATCGGGCAGTTGTTCCGGGCCGCCGGCAGGTCGTACGTGATGCTTCCCGACGGTCTCGCCCCGGTCGGCGCGGTCACCGCGCGGTTGATGGAGGCGGCCGGGCGCGCGGTCAACGAGATCTCCGCCCAGCAGGCCGGCCGGCTCATCGTGAACCGGGTGGCGGAGCCGCCCGGCTTCCCCGACGCGGTGCCGGAGGTGCGGGGCGCGCAGACCCCGGCACCGATGGTCTGCGCGAGCTACCGGGACGACGGCGGCGCGGCCGAGCATCCGGTCACCGTCGAGACCTTCGGTGCGGTGCCCGCCGAGGTCCCGCCGATCGACGGGACGCCGGCCGCGACGGGGACGGGGCCGGACGGGATACGCCCGGCGGACCGGGTGGCGCTGCCCGGCGGGCACGCCGCCCTGGTGCGGGCCGCCAACCCGATCGGGGCGAACGCCGCCGGCAACGTCTATCTCGTCACCGACCAGGGGGTGAAGTTCCCGCTGTCCCGGCCGGAGCTGGAGAAGGTGCAGACCTCGCTCGGCTACGCGGGTGTCCGGCCGGTGCAGGTGCCGGCGAGCATCCTGGCGCTGGTGCCGACCGGGGTGCCGCTCGACCCGCAGGCCGCGCTGCGCCTCTCGCCGCTGCCGACGCTCGCTCCGACCGGTCCGGCCGGCGGCGGCGGCCGGGCGGCGGAGCCGGATCCCGGACCGACCTGACCCGGCGGACCGGGTGTACGGCCGGGCGCGGCTACGACCCGGTCCGGCGGGGCGGTGGCGTCCTGCGGAGCAGCCGGTCGCATTCGGCCACCTCGGGCGGGGCGAGTTCCGCCGCCGCCCGCTCGTACGCCGCACGGGCCCGCCGCTGGGTGTCCTGGAGCACCCGGGTGACCACCTCGCCGAGCTTGTCCGGCGGGTACTGCCGCAGCGCCCCGCCGCGCAGCCGGACCTCGGTGACCGTGCCGGCGCCGGAAACCCGGACGCTGACCCGGCCGTCCCGGCTGTGTCCCTCGACAGGCGTCTCCACCAGCCGGTCCAGCTCGCCGTCCATCGCCTGCAGGGCGGCGAGCGCCCGTCGGGCCAGTTCCTCGTAGCCCGCCTCGTCGTGCGGCGAGTAGACCAGCGGCTCGACGTCGCCGGGGTCGTCGTGTCCGGTCATCGGCCGTCCCCGCCCAACACTCCACCACCGGCCGGTGACCCGTCGGCGGGATCGGATCCGATCCGGCGCCAGGCGTCCGCGCCGGTACGCTCCCGTGCGGGTTCCACGTCGTCGGGTGGCAGTACTTCGGCGGCGACGTCGGCGAGCGCGGCACCGAGCCGCTGCTGGGCGGCGGAGACCGCGGCCAGCACCGCCTGCTCGACCACCGCGGGGTCGTGCCGCGCGATCGTCCTGACGAACCTCACCTCGACCACGACGCCCTCGCCGTCCACCACCGAGCTGACCAGCCGGGCCGGGTCGCTGCCCTGGTAGGTGCCGGCCAGCAGCTGCCGCCAGCGCGCCTCGGTCCGGGCGATCGACGCCTCCAGCACGGCCAGCTCGGCCGGGACGCCGGCCGGGGTGTTGCCGGTCCGGCCCGGTGGATCCTCCGTCGGCATCGCCACCTCCGCAGCATCGTGCCTGTTCCGACCGATCCGTCGGCGTGCACGCCCCGACCTCCGCCGCCGCGATCCCGTCCGCAGGCTTCGGTGGGCCGGGCGCGGAGATGCCGGAAAGACGCGTTGGGACAGTGTCCGCCAGGCACTATATTTTACGGAGAACCATCTCGATGTTCCTCCGTGCCAGCGAGCAGTCACAGACCGGGAGGACGGCGTTGAGCGTTCCAGACGGTTTCTCCGCCCCGGGCGCACCAGCCGGTTCCGCCGGCACCGGCGCACCGGAGTTCCAGGCACAGCTACCCGAGATGCGGGCGGCCGCCAACCGGATCGCCGGGCTGGCCGAGGAGTACCGCAACTCCTTCTCGCCGATCACCGGCGCGGTCGAGGGCACCGTGGCCGGTAATGCCGGCCTGCCCAGCTTCGCCACGATGGCGCAGTTCTTCACCGTCGCCGTCGCGGCGGCGATCCGGACCGTGGCCGAGGAGCTGGACACCCAGGCCGTGCAGGTCCGGCAGGCGGCGCAGCACTTCGAGGAGGTCGACCTGCAACAGCGGGAGCGGGTCGCGATCCTGCGCTTCGACGACCGGATGCCGCCCGGTACGGGGAGGGCGTGATGGGCACCGTCAGCTTCATGGGCCTGAAACTCTCCGATCCCGGGGTGGCCCAGGCACTGCTCGGCCCGGTCGTCCAGGCTTTCGTCGAGAACATGACGAACACCAGGACCAACTTCGGCACCGCCGCCACGCTGCCTAACCTCCTCGGCGCGACCGGCACCGCGCAGCAGGACCGCCGGACCATCGCGCTGAACGCGTTGCAGCAGGTCAGCGGCACGGTCGCGCAGGCGATGACGACCACCAGCACCGGCAGCGCCCAGTTGCAGGCCAGCAAGGCCCGGCTCGACGCGATCGTCGCCAGCGCCACGGCCGGCGGCTACCAGGTGTTGCCGACCGGACAGGTGACGCCCAGCGCCGCCCAGCGGGCGTACTGCAAGGCGACCTGGTCACACGGCGGCGCCGCCAGGTGGGCGATGTACGAGATGCGCGCCGCGCAGTACACGGCGCAGATCGCCGCCACCACGAGCCAGGCCTCCGCCCTGGACGCCCAGCTCACGTCGGCGCTTGTCAAACTCGCCACCGACTATCTCAGCAGCCTGTTCCAGCAGGGGGCCGACGCCGGCACCACCTCGCTGCCGACCGTCCCGGCCGTGCCCCCGCCGCCACCGCTTCCGGCGCCGGACCTTTCCGTGCCGGGCGGCGCGTTCCCGGGTGGCCCGGTTCCGGCGCCACTGCCGGTGGGCAGCGGGGCGGGTCCCGGCGCCGACGTCGAGCTGCCGGGCGGGACCGCCCTGGCCGGCGCGGGCGGTGCCGGTGGGCCGATCGGCGGTGCGGGTGCGCTCGGTGGGGCCGGTGCGGCCGGGCTGGCGCTAGGTGGCGCCTCGGCCGGAAACCCGGCCGCCGCCATGCAGGGCGGCGTCGCCGGAGTCGGCGTGACCGGTGTCGGTGCCGCCGGCGGCACGGGTACGGCCGGCGCCGGCCGGGCGGCCGCCGGCACGTCGATGATGGGCGTCGGCGGCTTCGCCGGGCACGGCGGTGCGGCGGGCGACCCAGGTGAGCGCGAGGGGGCGGGCTGGCTGGTCGAGGAGGGCGACCCGTGGGCCTCCGGTGACGCGCCGGACGGCGTGATCGGCTGAACCGCCGCCCACCGCGGAGCCGGAACGCCACGGATCGCGACGGTGGCCGGAAGGAAGGACCTCCCGGCCACCTCGGCACAGCGCGAGCGGACCGTCGAACTCCCGGTGCACCGGACCGGAGGGTTCCTGGTGCGCCGGATCGAACAGACCCTGAGCACCCGACCGGGGACGTCCTGGTGCAGCGGACCGCTCAGCGACCGCTCTGGCCCATCATCGCCGCCGCGCGCCGGTCGGCCTCCTTGAGCGACTCGCTCGCGTCGGCGACGACCGTACCGGCCTTCAGCACCACCTGGTGGAACTCGTTCCAGAGCTGCTCCATCTGGGCCTTCCAGACCTCGAACTCGGCCCGGGCGTCGCTGTCCCACGGGATCCTGGCGATGTCGGCGACGAAGTTCTTGGTGGTGACCTCGATGTTGGTGCCGTGCTTCTTGAGCTTCATGGCCGCGGCCTCTGCCTCACCGTGGACCATCCGGATCTGGTTGCTCATGGGTTCCTCCGTGTGCACGGTTGGGGTGGTCCGCACGGGCGCTCCCGATACGGCTTCCGACCCACCTGCCGGTCCGACCGGACGACCGGCCTAGGTGATGTTGTAGACGTTGATGGTGTTGACCGAGGACGACATCGTCTCGCTCACGTCGGTGAAGGTGCGGTTCACGTCCTCCAGGCCGACCCGCATCTCGTCCATCTTGGCCTGCAGGCGGCGGGCCCCGTCGACCATCTCGGCGGCCACGGCGTAGAACTTGTTCGCCGCCTCGCCCTCCCAGCCCCGCGACCTGAGCTGGTGCACCGCCAGCTCGATGTTCTTGACCTGGAAGTTGATCGCGCCACGGGCGCTGTCGACGAGCTGTGCGGCCTGCTGGGCGTTACCCTCTTCGTGGGCGAATGTCTGTGCCACGCTTCCCTCCGGGAACTAGCGGCGGCGGGACGCCAGACTCATCGGCGTCTCTGTCCGGCCAGGGTAGCCGATGGCCGCCGCCCGCCACATCGCCCGAACGCCGGCCCTCGGACCGGTGACACTTCGGGCCCTCGGCAGCCCTGCTCCCACGCTTGGACCCGGTGCACTGTGGATCAGGAGTGACGCGCCGTTCACTCTGGATCGAGCCAGGCCGTCTGCACCAGGTTGATCCCGTCGCTGCGCCGGATCAGGGTGCCCCGGCCCGGCGGCTGCGGGCTGGGCCGGACGTGCCCGAGTACGGCGCCCTCGTCCGGGTTGCCGGACATCAGCAGTCCCGGCGTGTTCAGGTCGGTGAGCTGTTGCAGCACCGGCTCGTAGAGTGCCCGCCCGACCCCGCCGCACCGGCGGGCCAGGATCAGGTGCAGCCCGATGTCCCTGGCCGGGGAGAGCAGGTCCACCAGGCCGTCCAACGGGTTCCCGCTGCTTGTCGCGACCATGTCGTAGTCGTCGACCAGGAGGTAGATGTCCGGCCCCGTCCACCAGGAACGGTTGCGGAGCTGCTCGGTGGTCACGTCGGGGCCGGGCAGCCGGGCGGCCATCGCCTGCGCGATCCCGCCCACCATCGCCGTCGCGGTCTGCGCGGACGGGGTGTAGTCCAGCAGGTGCTCACCCTCGACCACGCCGAGCAGCGTGCGGCGGTAGTCGACGATGACGAGTTTCGCCTGGCCGGGCGTATTCCGGGCCACGATGGTGCGTGCGATCAGCCTGAGCAGGTTCGTCTTGCCGCACTGCGCGTCGCCGAGGACGATCAGGTGCGGCTCGGTGTCGAAGGTCAGGTGCACCGGGGCCAGGTGGGTCTCGTTCAGTCCGATCGGGATGCCCGGCCCGGCGACGTCGGGCAGCTCGTCGGCGGGGAGCATCCGGGGCAGCAGGCGTACCGCCGGGGCCGGGTCGTGCCGCCAGGCGTCCCGGACCCGGCCCACCAGGCCGGCGGTGCCGGCCGGCAGGTCGTCCGGGCCGGACCGGCCGTCGATCCGGGGCAGCGCGGCGAGGAACTGCAACCTGTCCCGGGTGATGCCCCGCCCGGGGGTGTTCTCGGGTACGTTCGCCGCAGCCCGCCGGTCCAGCTCGGAGTCGCTCGGGTCGCCCAGCCGCAGTTCGAGCCGGGTGCCGAAGAGTTCGCGGAGGTTGTAGCGGATCTCCGACCAACGGGTCGCGGTGAGCACCACGTGGATGCCGAAGCCGAGACAGCGGGCGGCGAGCCTGGTGATCACCTCCTCCTGCTGCTCGAACTCCTCGCGTACCGTGCCCCAGCCGTCGACGACCAGGAAGACGTCCCCGAACGGGTCGTCGGTGACCTGCCCGCCCGCCCGCAGCTCCCGGTACGCGTCGATCGACTCGACGCCGAGTTCGGCGAAACGCGCCTCCCGCTCGTCCAGCAGGACGCTGACCTCGGCGACGGTACGGCGGACCGCCTCGTGGTTGCGGCGTACCGCCACACCGGACAGGTGCGGCAGCCCCTCCAGGGAGCGCAGCGTGCCGCCGCCGAAGTCGAGGCAGAGGAACTGCACCTCGCGCGGGCTGTGCGTGAGCGCCAGCGCGCAGAGCAGGGACCGCAGCAGGGTGCTCTTGCCGGTACGCGGCCCGCCGACGATCACCACGTTGCCGCCGGCCCCGGCCAGCTCCACCAGGAACGGGTCCCGGCGCTGCTCGTAGGGGCGATCCTCGATGCCGACCGGCACCACCAGCCGGCCGACGCCGGGCCAGGAGGCGGTGAAAAGGCCACGCCGCTCGTCGACGACCGGCTCGCCGAGCAGCGCGTCCAGCCCCGGCGCCACGTCCAGCGGCGGCAGCCAGACCTGGTGCGCGGGCGGGCCGTGCCGCAGCCGGTCCACGATCACGTCGAGCATGCTCGTCTGCCGGCCGGCGTCGGCCAGGCTTCCGGCGGACCCGACCGGCTCGTCGGGCACCACCGCCGGCAACTCCGGCGGTACCGGAACGTGCACCGTGCCGTACGGCATGATCCGGCGGCGTACCAGTTCCTGCGCAACCGGGCCGCTCGGCAGGGCCGTCCGGTACGGGCCGGAGACGTACGCGGCCCGGAAGCGCAACATGGTCTGCGTACCGGCCTTCAGGTAGCCGTGCCCGGGAGCGTTCGGCAGTTCGTAGGCGTCCGGTACGCCGAGCACCACCCGGCTCTCCATCGCCGAGAAGGTCCGCAACCCGATCCGGTACGACAGGTGGGTGTCCAGCCCGCGCAGCCGGCCCTCCTCCAGGCGCTGGCTGGCCAGCAGCAGGTGCACCCCGAGGGAGCGGCCCAGCCGGCCGATGGTGACGAAGAGGTCGATGAAGTCGGGCTTGGCGGCGAGCAGCTCGCTGAACTCGTCACAGATGATCAGCAGACTGGGCAGCGGCGCGAGCGGTTCACCGGCCCGGCGCGCCTTCTCGTACTCGTACCGCGAGACGTAGTTGCCGGCGGCCCGCAACAGCTCCTGCCGGCGGACCAGCTCGCCCGCGACGGCGTCCTCCATCCGGTCCACCATGGCCAGCTCGTCGGCCAGGTTGGTGATCACCGCGCTGGTGTGCGGCAGCACGTCGAGCGAGGCGAAGGTGGCACCGCCCTTGAAGTCGACCAGGACGAGGTTGAGTTCCTCGGAGGAGTGCGTGACGGCGAGCGAGATCACTATGGTGCGCAGCAGTTCGCTCTTGCCGGAGCCGGTGGCGCCGATGATCAACCCGTGCGGGCCCATGCCGTCCTGGGCGGCCTCCTTGAAGTCCAGCTCCACCACCGAGCCGTCCGCGCCGATGCCGAGCGGGATGCGCAGCCGGTCCCGGTCCGGGCGGGGTTGCCAACTGCGGGCCGGGTCGACCGCGCCGGCGTCGCCGAAGCCGAGCAGTTCGGGCAGCTCGGTGACCCGTGCGGTCGCCTCCTCGCTCTCGACGTGCCGGGAGAGCCGGTGCGGGGCGAGCTGCCGGGCCAGCCCACGGGCCTGCTCGACGTCGAGCCGGTCCGGTATGCCGAGCGACATGCTCCGGTCGCCCCGGTCCACGGTGAGCGCCTCCGCCCCGACGTCCAGGCAGAGCAGCCAACGGCCGGCGTCCCTGGGCACCATCCCGGAGAGGTCCAGCACGGTGCAGCCGAGTACGCCCGCACCGTGCAGCTGCGACGTCGCCGGCACGTCGCCGCCGTCGAGGACCACGATCAGGTGCGCCGCCGTGGTCAGCGGCCGGGCGTCCGGGGAGTGCCGTGGCCGGGCCGCGAACTCGTCGCGGAACGCCTCCTCCAACGCGCTCGTCGACTCGAACACCAGCCGGGTGGCGCCGGCTCCGTCGGTGACCCGGTCGTCCTGGGCGTGCGGCAGCCACTTGACCCAGTCCCAGTCCGGCCGCCGCTCCGGCGCGAGCACCACCGCGATCCGGACGTCGTCCGGCGAGTGGAACGTCGCGAGCTGGCAGAGCAGCGCCCGGGCGAGGCCGAGTACCGGCTCCCGGTCGCCGCGCAACACCAGCCGGCTGAACGAGCGGAGCTGGACCGCCAGCGGAAGGTCCGGCACCACGGACTGGGCCCGGACGAAGCGGCGCAGCGCGAGCGCGGTCAACGGCTCCAGGTCCTCCACCGGCCTGGTCTCCGGCGGCTTGAGCGTCACCGACAGCTTCTGGGTGCCGGTCGCCACCCGTACCTCGGCGAAGTCGTCGTCGGTGCTGCGCCGCTCCCACATCCGGCGGGACGCGCAGACCGACCAGAGCGCGGTCGGGGCCGGGTGCCGCCAGAGCAGTGCGGTGCGCTGCTGTGCGGCCGCGTTGCGGGCCCGGCGCCGGGTCTGGGCCAGGTAGCGCAGGTAGTCGCGGCGCTGCGCGTCCAGCTCGGCCCGGCTGTTGCCGTGCCCACCGCCGAGCGTGGTGGCAGCCATGCCCAACATGGAGAGTCCGAAGAGGCCGCCGACGACGTAGGTGAGCACCCCGCCGCCGCGTCCGGAGTAGAGGATGGCCATCGCCGCGACCCCGGCCACCATCGGGACCAGCATCATCAGCTGGAGGAGGTTGCGGGGTAGCGGCTCCGACAGCTCCGGCGGCGACTCCAGGACCAGCTCGCCGCGGGGCAGCGGCGGCGACGGCTGGCGGGGCGGCCGGCGGAACAGGACGGTGCCTGCGGCGCCCTCGCGGGCGCCCGGAAGGCGAGACTGTGCCTCGGTGACCTCCACGACCCGGGATACTATCCGGAGAGCCTCCCGGCACCCTACGCATCGTTGGCTACACTTGCCGTCACCCGGACTCGGCGCTTGGGAGGTTGCGATGGCCGCCGACGAGTTCGCCGTCAATCTCCTGTCACTGCGGGACTTCCAGCAGCGGCTCCAGCCCCGGATCGAGGCGGCGTACGCCGCGCTGACCGCGCTCACCACCGCGCCGGGCAGCGACCGGCCCGCGCTGGGCGGCTTCCACGACGCGCAGAAGACCGCCGACCGGCACCAGGACCTGCACGACGAGTACGTCGCCCGGCTGCGCCGGCTGGTCGCCGCGTTGACGGTGGCACAGGCGGCCACCGCCCGGATCATCGAGAGCTACCGGACCGTCGACGAACTCAGCGGCACGAACGCCCGACAGATCGCAGGCGCCCTCGGCGCGGTGAGTGAGGCTCTGCATGGTGGCCGACGCGACAAACCCTCCGCGACCTGACCCGCGCGGCACATCCGTCCCGGCGGCCGCCGCCGGCAACGACCGATCGTCCGGGGAGGTGCGGAGAGCTTCGATGGCCGACGAATACCACGAGCGCTACCGGCAGCAGAGCCACGAGGAGCTCTACCGGTTGCTGATGGCCGGAGTGCCGGCGCAGGTGGACGGCATCGCCGACACCTGGCACACCGTCGAGTCCCGAATCGGGGCGATCGCGACCGGGCTGCACGAGGACCTTGCCCGGGTGCTGCCCGGTTGGACCGGGCCGGGCAGTCGGGAGTTCCAGTACCGGCTCGGTCTGATCATCAGCTTCGCCGGGAGGCTGGCCGAGGAGGCGGCGGCGATGCGCGGCGGGCTCACCGTGATGTCCGGCTCGCTCGCCGAGGCGCAGCGCCAGGCGGAGGCGGATCGGCCGGAGCTGGCCCAGGCACGCTACGACGAGTTCTCCCCGGTGCTCGGGCACACCCTGTCCGAGGAGGAACGGGCCAAGGCGCGGGAACGGGTCGCGGCGCAGGTGGCCCGGCTCGCCGCCGACTACGCGGTCACCGACCACCGGAGCTGGCCGGCGACGATCCCGCTCGAACCCGGCGACCTGCCGGTGCTCGGCGGGATCGTCGACGACCTGCACCTGCCGGCGGCGGTCACGGTGCCCGAGCCACCGCCGCTGCCCGGCGAAGCGCCGACGGTCGGCACCGCACTGGCCGGTGCCGGCGCGTTCGGCGAGGCACCCGGCGGTGCCGCCCTCGCCGCCGTACCGCCGGCCGCGTCCGCAGCCGGCCAGCCCGGCAGCGCGCTGAGCGGGGCGGGACCGGCCCTGGCCGGCGTCGGCAACCACCTGATCACCCGGGCCGGAGGTGCCGAGGGCCGTCCCGGCCCCGGGGCCGGGACCGCCGGTGCGGGGGCCGCGGGCGCGGTGCCGATGACCGGCGCCGCCGGTGCGGCCGGCCTCACCGGCCGGCCCGCCGACGGTTACCCGGTCACCGATCCGCGGTTGGCTGGCGAGCCGACGGCGTGGTCCGGCGACGGCGGTCCGCAGTGGAGCGACGAGATGGACGCGCCGCCGCCGGTGCTCGGCCAGGGGGACTGACCGGCCCGGCTGCCACCGGACCGGGCATGCCCTGCTGCCCAACCGGATGCTCGTCATGGCGCCGGCGCTTCCGCCGCGGGTTCTGCCGGGACACCTCGACGAAGAGCGACACCTCGACGAAGAGCATGGCCGGTCCGGCGGCGTAGCAGGTGAGGTGCCGGTGGTCCGGGGGAGCGCTGTCGCCTCGTGGTTCACCTGTCCCTGCGAATGGGTCCAGGAAGACTGTAGACGGCCTCGGCCTGCGGCCCGCTTCCGCCCGCCGAGCCCACCAGTTCCGAGTCGGCACCGGCCCGCACGGTCAGTGAATTCCGCATGACGGCGCGTGCATGGTGGGCGGCTGGTGCCGCCTGGAACGTGTCGCGGCTGACGGAGGCGCAGGTCGTGGCGGTGAGATCCGTCATCCCGGTTAGGTGCGGCACAGCCCGGATCGTAAGGTTAGCCGAACCTAATACGAGAGGTGCGAGGGAAGATCGTGACGACGGTAGCGGCCGGGGTGACCAGGCCGGAGACCCGGCCAGCCCGTCGGGTCGGCCGGCGCGTCGCGGTCATCGGCACGGCGGTCGCACTGCTGGTGCTGGCGGTGCTGGCCAGCCTCGCACTCGGCAGCAGGTCGCTCGCACCCGCCCAGGTCTGGGCCGCGCTCGTCGCACCGGACGGCGGCGAGGCGAGCACGATCGTCCGGGAACTGCGGGTGCCGCGTACCCTGCTCGGCCTGGTCGTCGGCCCCGCCCTGGCCCTGGCCGGGGTACTGCTCCAGGCGCTGACCCGCAACCCGCTGGCCGAACCCCGGATCCTCGGGATCAGCGCCGGGGCGTCACTCGGCGTGGTACTCGCGATCGCGGTGTTCGGGATCGGGACCCTCGCCGGGTACGTCTGGTTCGGAGTCGTCGGCGCTCTCCTCGCCGGCCTGCTCGTCTTCGGCATCGCCAACCGGGCCCGGGAGGGGGCCAGCCCGGTCACCCTGGCCCTGGTCGGCGTCGCCCTGGACGCGAGCATCGGCGCGACGGTCATCGCGCTGCTGACCGTCGACGCCCGCACCTTCGAGGAGTACCGGTTCTGGGTGGTCGGCGGGTTGACCGGTCGGGACGTCGCAGTCGCCGGCCAGGTCGCCCCGTTCGTGCTGGCCGGCGTCCTGCTGGCCGGCTTCGCCGCGCGCGGCCTGGACGCGCTCGCCCTCGGTGACGACGTCGCCCGGGGGCTCGGTCACCGGGTCGGACTGGTCCGGCTCGCCGGAGGGGCCGGCGCGGTCCTGTTGGTCGGGGCGGCGGTCACGGCGGCCGGGCCGATCGCGTTCGTCGGTCTCGCCGTCCCGCACCTGGCCCGCGCCCTGGTCGGTGCCGACCACCGCTGGACCCTGGCGGTCGCGGCGCTGCTCGGGCCGGCGCTGCTGCTCGCCGCCGACGTCATCGGCCGGCTGGTCGCGCCGCCCGGGGAGGTACCGGCCGGCATCGTCACCGCCCTCGTCGGAGCGCCGCTGCTGGCCCTGCTGATCCGCCGGGCCCGGGTGGTGACCGCGTGACCGCCCGCGACCAACCGGGTGGGGGCGTGACCGCCCGCGACCAACCGGGTGACCGCGTGACCGCCCGCGACCAACCGGGTGGGGGCGTGGCCGCTGCCGGCCAACCGGGTGGTGACGTGGCCGCTGCCGGCCGACTCGGTGCCCGCCTGACCGCCCGGAGCCAGCCGCCGGTGGCGGCGGCGGTGCCGGCCGGGCGGGCCCGGATCCGGCTCGGTCCCGCCCGGGTGGTCGTGCGGCACCGGCCGCTGCTGGTCGGCGGGGTGCTCGCCGTCCTGCTCGCCGCCGCCGTGGTGCTGGCGCTCTCCCTCGGCACCCCGTACGTCGCTCCGCAGGACGTGCTCGCCTCGCTGGCCGGCGCCGGTACCCGGTACGACCTCGTCGTCCTCGACCTGCGGCTGCCCCGGGTGGTCCTGGCGGCGGCGGTCGGTGCGGTCTTCGGGATCGCCGGGACGCTGATCCAGAGCGTCGCCCGCAACCCGCTGGCCAGCCCCGACGTGATCGGCGTCAGCCAGGGCGCCGGACTCGCCGCCACCGTGGCACTGACCAGCGGCGCGAGCGCGGTGCTGATCGCCCCGGCCGCGCTCGCCGGTGGCCTGCTGGCGGCGGTCGCGGTGCTGTTGCTCGGGCTGCGGCACGGGCTGGCGGCGCAGCGGTTCGTGCTGGCCGGCGTCGCCGTCGCGGTGGCGCTGCGGGCACTGACCGAGGTGGTGATGCTCGCGGCGGATCCGATCGACGGGATCCGGGCGCAGCTCTGGCTGGTCGGCACCCTGGCCGGCAAGGGCTGGCAGGAGACCGGCTACCTCGGCGCGACCCTGCTGGTGTTGCTGCCGGTGCTGCTCTGGGCCGGCTGGGCCCTGCACGGCAGCGCACTCGACGACGACACCGCACGCGGCATCGGCCTGCGCCCGGTCGCCCGCCGGATCGGCCTGGCCGCCACCGGGGTACTGGCCGCCGCGATGGTCACCGCCCAGGTCGGCGCCGTGGACTTCGTCGCCCTGGTCGCCCCGCAACTGGCCCGCCGGCTGGTTCGGGCCGAACGGCCGCCGCTGCTCTGCGCCGCCCTGGTCGGCGCCCTGCTGGTGGTCCTCGCCGACCTGGCCGCCCGCCGGCTCTTCGCACCCATCCAGCTTCCGGCCGGGGTCCTCACCGCCGCCCTCGGCGGCCCCTACCTGATCTACCTGTTGCTCCGTGGCCGACGGAAGGTGTCCTAGATGCTCTCCACACGCGACCTGGCGGTCGGGTACGAGGACCGGACGGTGATCGACGGCCTCGACCTGGAGCTGCCCGCCGACGCGTTCACCGTGATCGTCGGGCCGAACGCCTGCGGAAAGTCGACCCTGCTGCGGACCATGGCCCGGCTGCTCACCCCACGCCGGGGCACCGTACTGCTCGACGGGGCGGCGATCCGGGAGCTGCCGACCCGCGCCGTCGCCCGCCGGCTGGGCGTACTCCCGCAGAGCCCGCTGGTGCCCGAGGGGGTGACCGTGGCCGACCTGGTCGGGCGCGGGCGGCAGCCGTACCAGCGGTGGTGGCGGCAGTGGTCGCCGGAGGACGAGGTGGCGGTCCGGGAGGCGATGGCGTTGGCCGACGTCTCGGCGCTGGCCGAACGCCCCGTCGACACCCTCTCCGGCGGGCAGCGGCAGCGGGTCTGGATCGCCATGACGCTGGCCCAGGACACCGAGGCGCTGCTGCTGGACGAGCCGACCACCTTCCTCGACCTGGCCCACCAGGTGGAGGTGCTGGACCTGCTGCACCGGCTGCGTGCCGAGCGCGGCCGGACCGTCGTCGCCGTCCTGCACGACCTCAACCAGGCCGCCCGGTACGCCGACCACCTGATCGCGATGCGCGACGGCGCGGTCGTGGCGGCCGGGCCGCCCCGGCAGATGCTCACCGCGGACCTGGTCCGCGACGTGTTCGGGCTCGACTGTGTCGTCGTGCCCTGCCCGGTGACCGGGGCGCCACTCGTCGTCCCGGCGCTCGGCACGCTTCCGCTGAAGAAAGGTACGTCATGCGCCGCACCGTCATAACCCTGCTCGCCGTCGCCGCCCTCGGCGCCGGCCTGACCGGCTGCACCAGCAGCGACCCGGTGGTCGCGGAGGACGCCGGGGCGGGGACCCGGACCGTCGCACACGCCATGGGCAGCACCGAGGTGCCGGCCCGGCCGAACCGGGTGGTGGTGCTCGACACCGACAAGTTCGACACCGCCCTCTCCCTCGGCGTCGTGCCGGTCGGCGCCGCCCGGACCGAGGTCGGCGCCTGGCCGTCGTACTTCGGAGCGGAGAAGGTCGCCGGGATCGAGCCGGTGGGGCTGCTCGCCGAGCCGGACCTGGAGGCGATCACCGCGTTGCGGCCGGACCTGATCCTCGGCAGCAAGTTCCGGCAGGAGAAGTTCTACGACGAGCTCTCCGCGATCGCACCCACCGTCTTCACCGAGAAGGTCGGCATCACCTGGAAGGAGAACTTCCTGCTCGACGGCAAGGCGCTCGGCAGGGAGCAGGAGGCCAAAGACCTGATGGCCGGCTACGAGAAGCGGGCCGAGGAACTCGGCGCCAGGCTCGGCGACGCCGCCGCCCGGAAGATCTCCATCGTCCGGTTCATGCCCACCGAGATCCGGATCTACGGTCCGGACTCCTTCTCCGGCCTCGTCCTCGGTGACGTCGGGGTGGGCCGGCCGGAGCGGCAGCTGCTGGCGGCCAAGGAGGACAAGCGGTTCGACAAGGTCAGCCCGGAACGGATCCCGGAGGTCGACGGCGACATCATCTTCGTCACGGCGTACGGCGAGAAGGCCGCCGCCGAGCAGGCGAAGGTGACCGGCGGCAGCCTCTGGAAGAACCTCTCGGCGGTCCGGGCCGGCAAGGCGTACGTGGTCGCCGACGAGACCTGGATGACCGGGATCGGCGTCACCGCCGCCGGCAGGATCCTGGACGACCTGGAGAAGTACGTCCCGGCGGCCTGACCCGCCCGCCCCGATGGCCGGCCCCGACCCGGTCTGGTACGCGGCGTACGGGTCGAACATGGACGCCGACCGGTTCGGCTGCTACCTGGCCGGTGGCCGGCCGGTCGGCGGGCTCCGGGACCACCCCGGCTGCCGGAACAGCACCCCACCGCGGCAGGACCGCCCGGTCCTGCTGCCCGGCGGCCTCTACTTCGCGCTCGAGTCGCGAACCTGGACCGGCGGGATGGCCTTCTACGATCCGGAGCTGCCCGGGATGGTGGCGGCCCGGGCGTACCTGCTCGGCGCCGACCAGTTCGCGGACGTGGCCGCGCAGGAGATGCACCGGGTACCGGGCGCTCCGCTGGACCTGATCGGCGCGGCGGTCGCCATCGGGCGGGTCAGCACCGGTCCGGGCCGCTACGAGACGGTGGTCTGCGCCGGAATCCTGGACGGGCATCCGGTGCTCACCCTGACCGCGCCGTGGCGGGCCGGGGACGTACCCCCGAATCCGCCGGCACCGGCGTATCTGGCGACCATCGCCCGTGGGCTGCGGGCCAGTCACGGCTGGACCGACGCCCGGATCGCCGACTACCTGGCAGGCTCCTCGTCCGGCTCGGCGGCGTCGGCCGCGGCGGCGGTCAGCCCGGACATCGCGATCGTACGGAGGCCGCCCGGAGCGCCGTAATACCACAGGTGGCCGGGCGGCGGGGCCGGCAACGTGCCCCGGATCAGGTCGGCCAGGGCCTGACCGAGTTCCGCGACCGGTCCGGTCGCCGCCGGCCGGTCACCTCGAAAGATCACCGTCTTGTCGTCGAGGACCCGCCAGCCGGCGGCCTCGACGGCGGTGAACGTCCGCCGGTCGCCTATCCGGGCGGCAGCATCCGCCAGCAACCCGGCGAACTCCTCGCGCTGCGCGGCGTCGAGCCCGAGGGCGAGGTCGAGAAAGAAGTCGCCGACCACCGCCTGGACCCGCAGCCCGGCCACCCGGTCGGCCCACCAGTCGGGTCGCCGGTCCGGTGGCCGTCCCTCGACGTCCCGGATGAGCTGGGCGAGCAACAGGGAGAGGGCGGCGTCGGACGCCCAGATCTCCCGACGGGGGTCCGGGCGCTTCGGGGTGTGGCCGCCGTAACAGCCGACCGATCTGGTACTGCTCATCACCGGATCGTGCCCAACTCACACCGGGGTCCGCGACACCGTTTCCACCGCCGGGCGGCCGTTTCCACGCCGGGCGACCGCCGACCCGGACCCCGCCGGTGCCGAACGGTTCCGGTCACACCTCACCGGCATGATGTCCGGCATGCCGTCGCACGCCGATCTCACCTTGGCCGCCTGGTCGGGACTCTCCGACGAGGCCGCCGCCCGCACCGCCGCCGCCATCGCCCGCGACATCGGCGGCACCGTCGCGGGCGTGACCCCGCACGGGTACGCCGGCCGGTCCGGCCGGGCCGGGTTCTTCGACCGCGAGGGCATCCGTTACGCCCTGGTGCCGGGCGGCACCGTGCGGCTCGGGCACGACGCCGGCCGGTTCGTCCCCTCCGCCCGGCAGATCGCCGACTTCGCCGAGGCCGCCGAGGAGTATGCGCTCACCGGTCCGGTCGACAGGTTCGTCGCCGAGGTCACCTCGCCGCCTCGCCAGGTCTGCCTGCCGGCCCGGCTCGTCGCGGTGCGGTCCGTCGACGCCGGGGAGCTGCTGGCGGTCGACGACGAGTCCGATCCCGACGACGACGGGGACCAGGACCACGCCTGGCTGACGGCCGGACTCGCCCGCCTCGGCCTGCGTCCCCCGACCCCCGACGAGTGGGAGTACGCGTGCGGCGCCGGGGCGACCAGCCTGTTCCGCTGGGGCGACGAGTATCCCGAGGGCGAGCCCTACGGCGACGTCCCGCTGATCCGGGAGCCGAACCTCTTCGGTCTGGTCATCGGCGACGACCCCTACCGGGCCGAGTTCACCACCGAGCCGGCCGTGCTCTGCGGCGGTGACGGCGGCACGGCGATCTGCGGCGGCTACGGGGCATTCCTGAGCTGGCTCACCCTCGCCACCGCCTACCGGGACGCGTACCTGGCCGAGGCGGTCCACGACGGAGACCTCGCCGGGGAGACCCCGGTGCGGCCGGTGCTGGAGATCCCCTGACCGGGCAACGGGAAACCGTCGGCGCCGGGCAACCGGGAGACGCCTGCGCCGGGCAGACTGGGACCGGGGGTGACGCGGTGGCCGCAGCGGATGCCGGCAGGTGGGAGAGCGGTGCGGAGATCGACGCGGCGCAGCGCCGGGTCGAGGCCTGGCAGGAGTCCTTCGCCGACCGGGCGGAGCGGGCCGCCGAGCTGTCCCGCCGGCTCGCCGGGATACGGGTGACGGTCCGCGGCGCCGACGGGCTGGTCGAGGCGACGCTCGACCCGGCCGGGGCGCTGGTCGGACTGCGGCTGGACGAGCGGACCCGACAACAGCCCGTCGACCGGGTGGCCGAGGAGATCCTGGCCACCGTCCGGGCGGCCCGGGTGGAACTGCTGCGCCAGGTGACCGAGGCGACGGTGGAGTTGCTCGGCGCCGACGACCCGGGCGGTCAGGCAGTCCTCAACTCCTACGGCGGCGGCCGGCTGACGGCACCGTACGGCGGCCCTCCGGGCGCCGGTCCGGGTCCGCAACCGGGCGGTGCTGCGGGTCCCTAGGCGGAGGGCTTCAGATCCGATTGGCGGGAAGCTTCCAGAACCGACCTCCGCCCCGGCCCGACCATCGCGTGTGGAGTGTCGGGCGGTCCGGGCGGTCGGGATCCGGCAGGTGCGGGAAGCGACCGGTGTTGCCTGGCGGCATCAGTCGGGTGACGGCGCGGGCCGCGTGGCATAGATTCGCGTCGGCGTGATCATGGATGATCGACGTCGGGAGTGCCGGACGAACCCCCGACCGGCGTCCCGAGGCAGCACGAGAGGTGACTGGATGCACCTACTGTCCGCCAGACCACGGGCGTGGCGGTCGGCGCTGGCCGCGACGCTCGCGGCAGCGCTGGTCGCCGGCGCCGCCAGCACGCCGGCCACCGCCGCACGGGGCAACCCGGCCGGTGGCAACGGCCCGTTCGACGTACTCGACCCGCAGTCCTGGGTGAACCCGGACGGCATGAGCTGGGACGACTACGTCACACCGCCGAGCACGAACTGGGCCGACCCGGGCGTCGCCGGCTCGGTCCGCAACTTCAGAATCGCCCTGGTCACCCTCGACTATCCGGACCAGCCGTTCGTGGTGACCCAGCGGCCCCGGTCGACGGTCTTCGGCAACCCCCAGTCGACGGCCGCGAACATCCCGCGCGACCAGGTGGCGACCTTCTACACCGACTTCCTGAACCGGCCGAACGACCTCAACCGCGGCCACACGCTGCACGAGTACTGGATGCAGGACTCCAACGGCCGGTACGGGGTGGACCTGACCGGGTTCGGCCCGTACGAGATGCCGGCGAAGTCCTACCAGTACGGCATCGACAACGGCTTCAACCCCGGTGCCTGCCCCTCCGGCGAGCAGTGTGCCCAGAACATCCGCACCGACGGGCTGGGCGCCTGGCGGGCGGCGGTCGGCGACGAGGTGGCCGACTCGTACGAGCTGGTCTTCATCCTCTCCGCCGGGCAGGACGAGTCGTCCACCTGGCAGGAGTTCGGCCAGATGATGTTCCAGACCAAGGAGGACGTGCCGGACGCCTGGGGCCCGCCGGACCCGAACCTGCCCAATTACGCCCGCACCCGGTACGTCGAGTGGACCTCCTGGAAGGCGGCCTCGACCATCTGGCCGAACGCCGGGGGCGGCTCCTCGACCCAGGCCGAGAGTTCCGGCATGGGCGTGTACGCGCACGAGCTGAGCCATCTGCTCAGCATCGGCGACAACTACAACAACCCGTACGGCGTGCCGCTGCGGCGGGCGTACACCGGCATCTGGAGCATGATGTCGCGCGGCTCGTTCAACGGGCCGGGCGGACCGCACACCCGGTGGCAGATCCCGCCGGTGAACGGCGGCTCGATGGGTTCGCTGCACACCGTCCGCGACAAAATCAAGATCGGTCTACTCGGCGAGGAGCACCTGCTGCGGCTGGACCGGGAGGCGCTGGCCACCTCCGGCATGGTGGTGGCGACGGTGACCGCCCGGGCGGTGGACGCCGGCCCGAAGGGGCTCACCGGGATCAACATCGCGATGAACCGGGACCGGTCACCGGCCTGCGACACCGGCACCGACCCGCTCTGCGACGGCGGCAACTTCAACAACTACACGGTCGAGGTCGTGGACCGGATGGGTGCGGACTCGTTCACCCCGGACAGCGGGGTGCTGCTGTCGAAGACGAAGAACGCCGACAGCGCCCCCTTCGTCTGGGTGGTCGACGCCAACCCGCAGGACATCGACATGATCGACTTCTACCGGCCGGACGGCACCCCGCAGAAGATCACCATGGGGGACTACCGGCAGCTCTCCGACGCGCTGTTCCACGCCGGCACCCGCTCCGGCAGCGAGTACGAGTACGTGGACGAGGCCAACCGGCTGCACTTCTACGTACTCGACCTGAAGCGCAACGGTGACGGCGTGCTGTCGTACACGGTGGCGGTGCGCTCGCTCGACGGCGCCGGACCGAGCAGTCACGGCGTGGCGCTGTCGAACGGTGAGGTGACCACCGCGACCCGGCCGACCACCCGGGGCGTGACCTGCTCGTTCACCCTGACCAACACCGGCGCGTACGCGGCCGGCGGCCAGGCGCACCCGGAGAACGTCACCGCCTACCTGAAGTCCGACGTCTACCGCCTCTCCGCCACGGTCAACGGAAAGGGCTGGCGGGTCGAGTTGCCGAACGCGCTGGCCACGGCCGGGTTCGGCAGGTCCGACACGGTCCGGGTCTCGGTCGGGGCGACCCCGTCGGCCACCCAGACCGGCGTCGTCAGGCTCACCGCCACCTCCGAGAGCGACCCGACCAGGACCGTGACCAAGCAGTGCCGGGTCCAGAAGTCCTGACGCACCCGGCGGGACGCCCGGGGGAAGGCGCGCAGTGCGCCGCTCCCCGGGCGGCTCGCCGCCAACCCTCGGGGAGGGAAGATGCGACGCGGCGAGCTACCGGGGACGTTGCCACTGTCACTGCCACGGCTGGCACTACCGCTGCTGCTGCTCGCGTCGCTGGCCGGCTGCGGCGGCGAGGAGCCGCGGGCCGAGCTGACCGTCCGGGTGCTGGTCCGGGACATCAACATCAGGCCCGAGGGTGTCGAGTGCGCCGGCACCGGGCCGTACACGTACTTCCACAACCGGGCGGCGTACCGGGTGGTGGACGGCGACGGCGAGACGCTGGCCGAGGGCGCGCTGCCGCCGGGGAAGTCGGTCCGGACCTTCGCCGAGGATCTGGAGGTGTCCCGCATCCCGACGTTCTGCGAGTTCGCCGTACCGGTGACGCTGGCCGACCGGAAGGCGTACCGCCTGATCGTGGACGACCGCCGGCCGATCGAGTTGACCCGGGACGACAGCGAGGGACCCGCGCTGGTCGCGGTGGTGCCGTCGTGACCTGCCGACTCGGCCCGTCCGGAACCGCCGCGTCCCGGTGCGGCTCGTCGCGGGTGGGTGGTCGCCGGTGACCCGCCGGCAGCGGCTCGCCGTGCTGGTCGGGCTGGTGATGACCGCCACGGTGGTCCTGGCCGGCTGCACCGGGGACGGCGGCGACCGCGAGCCGGCCACGCCGACGGCCGGCGGCGCCGCCGTACTGCCCGGCCCGGCGCCGGCCGACCTCGCGCTGCGTCCCGCGCCGACCGACCTGCCGGGCGCCCCGAAGGCAACCGGTACGCTCACCGACGGCAGTCCGCTCGCGCTGGCGGACCTGTGGGCCGACCGGCCGGTGGTGCTGACCTTCTTCACCTCCTGGTGCAACACCTGCGCCGCCCGGCAGGACGGCCTCAGCCAGCTCGCCCGTGCGCTGCGTGACCGGGTGGTCTTCGTCGGCGTGGCCGGCGACGACGATCCGGACGCCCTCCAGGAGTACCTTCGCGGGCACCGGGTGGAGTATCCGGTACTCGTCGACGTCGACCAGCGCGTCGCGCGCGCGTACGCGGTCCGGGAACCTCCGGCGGTGGTCGTCGTCGCCAAGGGCGGCACGCTGCTGCGCGGCTGGCCCGGCGGGCTGGAGGCGACCGCCCTGGACAGCACGCTGCGCACACTCGTACTCGCCCCGTGACCACCACTGGACCGACGGAGACTGGGATGAACACCGACCAGCCGATGAACCCCTACACCGGTACGCCGAACGGCGAAGCGGTGCCGCACACCGGTAGCGACGGACTCGACGCGGTCTGCCGGGTGGTGGCCGCCGCCGCTCCGGCGTACGCGGCGCTGCCGCTGACCACCCGGGCGGAGCTGCTCCGCCGGATCGGTGCCGCGCTGGAGGGTTCCCGGGACGAGATCGTCGCGCTCGGCGACGCCGAGACCGGCCTCGGTACGCCCCGGCTGCACACCGAACTGACCCGTACCCGGGTGCAGTTGGAGATGTTCGCCGACGCCGTCGCGGAGGGGTCCTTCCTGGAGGCGGTCATCGACCTTCCGGACCCCGAGGCCCAGCCGGCGCCCCGGCCGGACCTGCGCCGGATGCTGGTCCCGGTCGGCCCGGTGGCGGTCTACGCGGCATCGAACTTCCCGCTCGCCTTCTCGGTGCCGGGCGGCGACACCGCCAGCGCGCTCGCCGCCGGCTGCCCGGTGGTGGTGAAGGCACATCCCGGTCACCCCGGGCTCTCCGACCTGTGCGGTTCACTTGTCACCAGCGCGCTTGCCGAGGGGGGCGCCCCGGTCGGCACCTTCGCGGTGGTCCGGGGGATGGCGGCCGGCCGGGAGCTGATCACCCATCCGGCGATCGCGGCCGGCGCCTTCACCGGCTCCGCCGCTGGCGGTCGGGCGCTGGCCGACCTGGCCGCCGGCCGCCCCGACCCGATCCCGTTCTACGGTGAACTCGGCTCGCTGAACCCGACCGTGGTCACTCCGGCCGCGCTGGCGGCCCGGGGCAACGCGATCGCCGAGGCGTTCGTCGGCTCGGTCACCATGGGCTCGGGCCAGTTCTGCACCAAGCCCGGCCTGCTCTTCCTGCCCGCCGGGCACCAGCTCGACGGGGTACTCGGCAAGGCGGTCGGGGAGGCGTCGCTCGGCCCGCTGCTGAACTCCCGGATCCGCGACGCGTACCAGGAGGGCGCCGCCGCGCTGGCCGCGGTGCCCGGGGTACGCACGGTGGTGCCACCCGCCCCGGTGGCGGAGCCGGGCTTCCGGGCCGGTGCACAACTGCTGGCGGTCTCCGCAGGTGATCTGGTCCGGCACGCCGAACGGCTGCTCGAGGAGTGCTTCGGCCCGGCCGCCCTGCTGGTCGAGTACGCCGACGAGGCGGAACTGCTGGCGGCGCTCGCCGTGGTCCCGGGCGCGCTGACCGCCACCGTGCACGGCGAGGAAGGCGACGAGGTGGCGGCCCGGGTGGTGGAGCTGGCGGCCGGGCGGGCCGGTCGGGTGATCTGGAACGGCTGGCCGACCGGGGTGGCGGTGACCTGGGCGATGCAGCACGGCGGGCCGTGGCCGGCGACCACCGGCTCGTTGCACACCTCGGTCGGGGTCACCGCGGTACGCCGCTTCCTGCGCCCCGTCGCCTACCAGGGGATGCCCGACGAGCTGCTGCCGGCGGCCCTGCGCGCCGGCAACCCGCTGGGTATCCCGCGCCGGGTGAACGGCGAACTCTCCCTGCCGTCGCGAGACGGGGACCTCTCGCTGCCGTCGTGAGACGGGGACCTCTCGCTCCCGTCGTGACTGTGGAGGGTGCCGAGGAGTGACCGCTGGGCATCCGATTCAGCAGATTTGCCCGATTCTTGCGGTTTAAGCTTGACTGAGACGTGCGTCGGGGCCCTGGCGCACCGCCAGACGACACCGCAGCAGGAAGGCCGACGTGCTGACCACCCACCTGCAACCGATCCGCGCGACGGGGCGGCCGTGAGCCACCCGGCCGTCTCGGTGCTGTTGGTCAGTTGGAACGCCCGGGAGCAGACGCGTCGCTGCCTGGACGCGCTCCGCGACGCCAGCGGCGACGCCCTGCCGGTGGAGGTGGTGGTCGTCGACAACGCCTCGACGGACGGATCCGCCGAGATGCTCGCGGCCGATCCCCTGGTACGGCTGATCCGCAACCGGTGCAACGTCGGTTACGCGGCGGCGGTGAACCAGGCGTACCGGCAGGCCGCCGGTGAGCTGATCCTGTTGCTCACCGGCGCCGTCCGGATCCGCCCCGGCGCGCTGGACGTCATGGCCGGCTTCCTCCGCGACCGGCCCGACGTCGCCGGGGTCGGCCCGCTGCTGTTCGACCCGGACGGGACGATCCGGCAGCCGGACCTCCCGCTGCCGGGCTTTCGCTCCGTCCTCGGAGCCGGCGCCCCGTCGCTGCGCCGGCTTCCGGGACTCCGGGCGACGCGTCACCGGCTCCCGCCGGGCGACGACGCCCTGGCCGGGCCACGTCAACTGGCCTCCGGCGACTGCCTGCTGCTCCGCCGCGAGGTGCTTGCGCCGGAGTGGGTCCTCGACGAGCGCTTCCCGGTCCACGGGCACGGCCTGATGCTGGCCCGCTCGCTGCGGGACGCCGGGCACCGGCTCTGGACGGTCCCGCAGGCGCTCGCCACCCGCGACCCGGGTGCCTCCGGCCGGCTGCTCGGCACCTCGTCGGGTGCCCGGCACCGCGTCGGCGGACTGGTCCGCTACCTGCGACTGACCGAGCCCCGGTACCGACTGGCGGTGTTCCGGCTCGTGGTGCTGGCGGAACATCTCGCAAACCGGATCGGCCGCCGCCGGACGGACATCAGACCGCGCGACCTCGTGGCGGCACTCCGGGGCGACGTCGGCGCGCTCCCCGAGGGCGACGTGCGCCCATGGTCGGTACTCTCCGGCGAGGGTCAGTGTGCTGCCGAGCACTACTTCCGGATCGTCACCGGGGAACGCGTGGACGACCGGCGGATCCTGCTGGTGCACCGGCCGCGCCGGCTGCGCGGACGGCGACTGCGGGTGGAGTTCGACGGCTCCTCGATCTGGCAGGCCACACCACCGGCCCTGCTCTCCTTCGGCTGGCGGTGGTGGCCGGTCCGTTGGGTCAACGGCTGGTTCGCCGCGGCCGAGGTGCGACGCTGGCTGCACGAGCAGCCCGGATTCCGGGCGCTGCGGCTCGACGACACCAGCCGCTACCTGGCCGGCCGGATCGACGAGGACGAGGTCGTGGCCGCGACGCCGCCACGGTTCCGACCGCTCTCCACCGGCCGGTACGCCCCGCTCGGTGCGGCGGACCCACTCCCGGACCCCGGTCCGGCACCCGCGCTACCCACCCCGACCAGCTGAAAGCCGCCCCACCCGAGCACCCCGAACTGCCGGGCACGCTCAGCTCATGAGGCTGCTGCCGGGCACGCTCAGCTCGTGAGGCTGCCGCCCGCACGTCAGCACCTGAGTTGCCCCCGGAACGAGCCCCAGAGCGGGGTCCAGCGGTCGGTAACCGCTGCGGGCCGGCGCGGCACGACGCGCGGCGCGGGCCCCGGGATGGTTGGTCCCGAGGCCCGCGCCACGGCCACGGCCGCGCCCGCGCCCGCTTCCGCTTCCGCTTCCGTTCAGCCGACCGGCTCACCGGCGCGGCGTCGGCGGGTGCACAGCAGTAGGACGATCCCGAGCGCCGTCGCCGCCGCGCTGAACCCGATCAGCGGGCGTACCGGATCACCGGTGACCGGCAGTGGTGGCACCCCGACGTACCGGAAGAAGAGCGTGTTGGAGACGCCGCCCGGTGTGCCGACGGTGATCGCGGTGTTCCCGGGCGGGCAGGCCGGGGCCCGGAACGTCAGCGAGGTGCCGTCCTGGCCGACGGTGACCTCGCCCGCCGGGATGGTACGACCGCAGATCGTCACGGTGGTCTGCCCCGGCACGAAGCCGCTACCGCCGACCGTCACGACCGTGCCACCCGAGGTCGGCCCCTGACCGGGATCGACCGTGTCGATGATCGGCGCCACCGCCTGGTAGTCGAATCCGTCCTCGGCGACGGCGTCGGCGCCGGGCAGCAGCACCGCGACGTCGACCGTGCCCGGCGTGCCGGGCGGGGTGGTGACGGTGACCGAGGTGCCGTCCGGGGCGACCACCAGGTCGGTGCCGGGGTTGCCGCCGAAGTCGACTCCGGTGGCGCCGGTGAATCCGGTGCCGGTGATCGTCACGCGGGTGCCGCCGGTGCTCGGCCCGGCCGGCGGGGAGACCGACGTGATCGTCGGTCCGATGTAGCCGAAGGTGCCGCCCGCGGCGGTGCCGGCCGGGAAGACCAGGCTGACGTCGGCCGGGCCGGCGGCGTTCGGCGGGGTGACGACGGTGATCGTCGTACCGGCCGGGTTGACGGTGAAGCCGGTGCCCGCGACGCCGTCGAAGGTGACTCCGGTGGCGCCGGTGAATCCGGTGCCGGTGATCGTGACGGTGGTGCCGCCACTGGTCGGACCGGAGGTCGGGTCGAGCCCGGTCACCACGGCGTCGCTGCCGTCGGCCAGGTAGGTGTAGTCGAGTGGTGCGGCCGAGCCGCCGGGGGTGGTGACGACCACGTCGGCCGGGCCGGTCGGGTTCGCCGGGGTGACGGCGGTGAGGGTGGTGCCGCCGGGGGCCACGGTGACGTCGGTGGCGGGTACTCCGTCGAAGGTGACGGTGGTCTGGTCGGGTACGAAGCCGGTGCCGGTGATGGTGACGGTCTGGCCGCCGGACTGCGGTCCGGAGTCCGGGTCGACCGCCGACGCGGTCGGTGCGGCCGCCTGGTAGGTGAAGCCACCGGGCGCCGCGGCGTCGGCGCCGGGTATCAGCACGAGGACGTCGGCGGGTCCGGGCAGGCCGGGCGGGGTGGTGACGGTGAGCGAGGTGCCGCTCGGGTCGACCACCAGGTCGGTGCCGGGGTTGTCGTCGAAGGTGACTCCGGTGGCGTCGGTGAATCCGGTGCCGGTGATCGTCACGCGGGTGCCGCCGGTGCTCGGGCCGGTCTCCGGCACTATCGAGGTGATCGTCGGTGCGATGTAGCTGAAGGTCGGCGCGGTGACCCGACCGGCCGGGAAGACCACCTCGACCAGGGCCGGACCTGCCGGGTTCGGCGGGGTGACGACGGTGATCGTCGTACCGGCCGGGTCGATGGTGAAGTCGGTGCTGGGCAGCCCGTTGAAGTCGACCGCGATGGCGCCGGTCAGGCCGGTGCCGGTGATGGTGACGGTGGTGCCGCCGCTGGTGGGGCCGGAGGGCGGGGTCAGCCCGGTGAAGGTGGCGTCGCTGCCGTCGGCCAGGTAGGTGTAGTCGAGTGGTGCGGCCGAGCCGCCGGGGGTGGTGACGACCACGTCGGCCGGGCCGGTCGGGTTCGCCGGGGTGACGGCGGTGAGGGTGGTGCCGCCGGGGGCCACGGTGACGTCGGTGGCGGGTACTCCGTCGAAGGTGACGGTGGTCTGGTCGGGTACGAAGCCGGTGCCGGTGATGGTGACGGTCTGGCCGCCGGACTGCGGTCCGGAGTCCGGGTCGATGGCGGTGCTGGTCGGCGGCGCTGGTGCCAGCGGGCGTTCGCAGGTCGCCCGGGCCACGACCACCGTGCCGACCGGGATGGTCACCTGTTCACCGGCCACGGTCCCGGTCAGGGTGAGGGCGGCCAGGATGGCGCTCGCCGCCGCGCCGTCCGCGGTGGTGGTCTCGGTACGCGTCAACGTCGCGTTCAGCGCCGCGTCGAGCAGTCCCGGTACGGCGACGGCCGTGCTGCCCTGCACGCCGGGACCGTTCGCGGTCAGCACCACCGTCTGACCGAAGAGGAGGATCTCGGTGAGCGTCGTCTCGGCGGTCTGCGCCCCGGTCAGCGGGCAGGTTACCGCGGCGGTCGCTTCGGGCGCCTCGATCACGTCGATGCCGAGCACTGTCAGGTTCAGGGCGGTGACGGCGGAGAACGCGGAGGATTCGGTCGCCCCACGGGTGGCGGTGACCTCCTCCACGGTGCCCGAGGCGGTGACCCCGGTCGCTCCGGTCAGGGAGATGTCCACCAGGGTGGAGGTGTCGGTGCCGCCACCGGCTGGCGCGACCGCGCTGCCGATCACGGCGTCGGCGTCGATCACCACGAGACCGCCGACGGTGGCCGAGAGGTCGACCTCCAACCCTCGGGCGCTGGCGGAACCGGGTTGGGCCAGCGCCGGTGACTGCAGGTGCAGTACGGCACCGGCGGCGACCAGCGTCACCGCCAGGATGGACAGCTTTCTCCGAATGGATGTCACGTTTCCCCCGTGGAAGTTTCAGGCGGCAGTGGGCGGAAGGCGGCTGGGCACACGCGTCCTTCCATCCGCAGAACGACCCAAACTAGGACAGGTTACGCGAATCTACACGGAAAGTATTTGCAAGATGACGCTGCGTTAGCGATCTTTGCTCGTCTTGGCGGCGGGCGACGATCTCGGTATCTGGTCAAATCCGATAATCGACCCTTTAGTTATCAAACATACATAAAATCGCCGGCATGTCGAGACCCTGGATCACGATCGTCGCCGTACTGGGTGTGGGCGGAATCGTCGCCGGCTCCTACCTGCTCGTCGACACCGTCACGGAGTCGCGCGCCCTGCGGCAGTCGACAGCGGTCGTCGCCCCGACCGCGACCGGATCCGCTCCGCCCGGACCCACCCCGACCGTCCGGGCCGGCGATCCGGGCGACCGTGCGGCATCGGAGCTCGTCCGGCGGCTCGGGCCCGAGCGCGGTGGACCGTTCGGAGCGAGGATCACCAGTGGGTCGGCCCAGGTGGCACTCACCTTCGACGACGGTCCGGACCCCCGCTACACGCCGCAGGTTCTCGCGCTGCTGCGACGGCAACAGGTCAGGGCCACCTTCTGCGTGGTCGGGGTCAACGTCCGGGCTCATCCGGAACTGGTCCGGGCGATCGCCGACGACGGCCACACCCTCTGCAACCACTCCTGGTCGCACGACGTACGCCTCGGCCGTCGGTCCCCGGCCGCCATCATGGCGGACCTGACGCGTACGAACCGGGCTATCCAGGCCGCCGTACCGGGGGCCGAGATCGGGTACTTCCGACAGCCGGGCGGTGCGTGGACCCGGGCGGTGGTCACGGTGGCCGGGCGGCTCGGCATGACGTCACTGCACTGGGCGGTGGATCCGCGGGACTGGACCCGGCCCGCCAGCGGCACCATCAGCCGGGTCGTGACCTCCGGTGTGCGGCCCGGCTCGATCGTGCTGCTGCACGACGCCGGCGGCGACCGGCGGGAGACCGTGAAGGCGCTGCACCCGATGGTGACCAGCCTCCGTCAGCGCTTCTCGCTGAGCGCACTGCCGACCGGCAACGGCCCCGCCGTGGCCCCCTGACCCGGCGGCGCCGTGCCGAGGTCCGGCGCCGGCTCGGCGGCAACGGTGGTCGCCGGCGGTCCGGCGGGGCCCTCTCAGGCCACGCCCGACGTACCCCGGTGTGCCGGCATCCGGTCGTGGCCGGCCCGCCCTCACCATCACGTGAGGCTGTATGGTTCTCGGATCTGGCTGGCGGGCCCCGCCGGCCCGCCGAGACGTCGAGGGTGACATGGAGTTCTTGAGCAGTCCCGAGCTGTGGGTGGCGTTCGCGACGCTGCTGCTGCTGGAGGTCGTGCTGGGCATCGACAACGTGGTGTTCATCTCGATCTTGGCCGGCCGGCTGCCGGAGCATCAGCAGGCGCGGGCCCGCACCATCGGGTTGTCGCTGGCCCTGGTGACCCGGCTGTTGCTGCTGGCGTCGCTCTCCTGGGTGATCGGCCTGACCGCGCCGCTGTTCACGGTCGTCGGTCAGGAGATCTCCGGTCGCGACCTGATCCTGCTACTGGGCGGGTTGTTCCTGCTGGGCAAGGCGACCTACGAGATACACGAGCATCTGGAAGGCGCCGAGCACGGCAAGTCGGCCCGGGCCACGTCGTCGTTCGCGGCGGTGATCGCGCAGATCCTCGTCCTCGACATCGTCTTCTCGCTGGATTCCGTGATCACCGCGGTCGGCATGGTGGACCAGTTGTTCATCATGGTGGCGGCGGTCGTGGTGGCGATGGTGATCATGCTGGTCTCGGCGGGTGCCGTGAGCCGCTTCGTCAACACCCACCCGACGGTGAAGATGCTGGCCCTGTCGTTCCTGCTGCTCATCGGCGCCAGCCTGATCGCCGAGGGCTTCGACCAGCACATCCCGAAGGGCTACGTGTACGGCCCGATCGCGTTCTCCATCTTCGTGGAGTTCCTCAACCTGCGGGTCCGGGCCCGCCAGCAGCGCAGCGCGGCACAGCGCGGCGCGACGCAGCCCGTGCACCTGCACCCCACCTACGTGAAGTCACCCTCGACCGAGGCAGATGCCCAGACCGGGACCGATACGCGGACCCGGACGGAGGCAGGTGCCCCGGCCGAGGCAGGTGCCCGGGCCGAGGCCGCGACCGGGAAGTCCGGCACCCCGGCCGACTGAGCGGCGTGCCCGTGCCGCCGGTCGGTCATCCGACCGGCGGCACACGCCCGCGGCCGTACCGTCCGGCCGCTGTAAAGTTCCGGCGGAAGGGGACGAGGCACGGAGGTGGACCGTCGACCAGACTCTGTTGCGGATCGGTGAGGTGGCGGCTCAGGCCGGTGTCTCCCCGCGTACCGTCGACTTCTACACCAGCCTCGATCTCATCGCCCCGGCCGCCCGCTCCGGCGGAAACTACCGGCTCTACCCGCCCGAGGTGGTCGAGCGGATCGCGACGATCCGGGCGCTGGAGGCGCACGGTGTGTCGTTGCAGGAGATCGCGGCGGCCCTGCGCCGACCGGTAGCCGACGACCTCGACGCCCGGCTCGACCAGCTCGACAACGCCCTGCACGCTCTCCAGGCGGCCGCCCGGCACAGCGACGAGCACGCCAACGGGCTGCTCACCGCGATCACCACCCGGGCGCACGCACTCATCGCGACCGCGCTGGACCTGACCGCCGGGCTGCCGCCACCCGGCTGAGCGCATCGTTTCTCGCGCCGCCTCCACCCGTCGGAACCGGACTCACCGACCGGTCGTCGCGTGGTACTCGTCGACTATCTCCTGCGGAATACGTCCACGGTCCGATATTCCCCGGCCGGACTCCTTGGCCCAGGCCCGGATGGCCTTGTTCTGCTCCCGGTTTCCGGTCGCACCGCCCCTGCTCCGGGCCGGGCGGCCGCCGACCGCCGCCCCGCCCCGACCGAGGCGCTGGCCGGATGCCGTGTAGGGCGCGAAGGCGTCCCGCAACTTGCCAGCGTTCTTCGCGGAAAGGTCGATTTCGTACTGCACACCGTCGAGGGAAAACCTGACGGTTTCGTCGGCGTCGCCGCCGTCCAGGTCATCGACCAACTTGTGGATTACTTGCTTGGCCACGCCCCGACTCCTCCCGTTGGCTGGTCTCTGTGCCGGACTTTACCCCGCACCGCCTGCATAGAACCAAGCGAGTGTTCGCACCAGGCGGAAAAAACTGACCGGGTAGTCAGTTCCGCAAACGGTACGAGCGACCGTGCCGCAGCCTGCGCAAATGCGGTTGCCGGGTGTCGCCGGTCCGGACGACATGCTGAACTTCCTGCCCAGAGCCCGGGTCGTCGGGATTGTCGAGCCGGTGTCGCCGGCGAAGGTGGCGGGGCGGCGGGAATAGCATGATCATATTTGCCGCGATGATCGGACTGGTCCGCCGCTCCTGTGCTGTGCCACGCGCCGTGAAGCGCGCTGCCGGTGTTGATTGTGGACGGAAAGCGGCCGTGATAGCTTACGGTCCGGCACAGCGCAGGACCCGCGGCTCGCACCGACGAGTGCGTGATTTCGGGTATTGAAGTCGGTGCTCAGACGGGGCGAGCAGAGCAATGGCGACCGACGCTGCCAGGTGCGGCGACCAATGGGGCCGCGGATGCGGGCAGCCGGGCGCACCGGCGTCCACCGGCAAAGTCAGCCGCTGGCCCGAAGGCATTTCCGGCCGCCTTTCCGGCGCCGGTGTTCCCGGACTGTCGGCGGGTGATGCCGCGGCAGGACCACGCCCGGTCGGCAGACCGCCCCGGGCCCGCAGAGTCGGCGAATCGGTCGGCGCCCACCGCCCTGCCCGACGACGCTTCGCACCCGGATCGGAAGAAGGACAGCAGTGAGCAGTCTCCGCACGGCCGGCCCCGCCCCGGACCCCGACCTGGCCGTACTGGACTCGCCCCTGTACCGGGCGGCCAAAGGGCTGGTCGGGACCCTCGCCGTGGCGTACGCGGCCAGCACCCTGATTCCGTTCGGCGGCCAGCGACCCGCCTTCCTGGACACCTGGTGCTATTCCGCGGTGCTGGTCGCCACCGCACTGCTGGCGCTGGCCCGGCCGATCCTGGTCCGGCACAACCGGCTCGCCTGGGGGTGTGTGGGGGCCGGGATCGCCTCGTGGTCGGCCGGCGACATCTACTGGGCGGCCAACTTCGCCGGTGCCGAGGCCGGCGACATCCCGGTGCCCTCTCTCGCGGACGTCTTCTACGTGGGCCTCTACCCGCTGGCGTACGTCGGCTTCATCGCCCTGGCCCGAGCCACCGTACGCCGCCTGCCCGCCTCGGTGTGGCTGGACGGTGTGGTCACCTCACTGGCCGCCGGGGCGGTCTTCTCGGCAGTGACGCTCACCGACGTGCTGCCGACCGATGCCGGTGCGGCGTTCGGGGAGACGGTCACCAACCTGAGCTATCCGATCGGCGACCTGGTGCTGATGGTCGTCGCGGTGGCGGCACTGGCCATGGTGCGGTGGCGCACCGATCCGGTGTGGTGGCTGCTGGGCGTGGGCGCCGGGGCCTTCGCGGTGGCCGACACGGCGTACCTGTTCGGCCTGGCCGGCGACACCTACCAGGACGGTACCTGGATCGACGGCGTGTGGATGGTCGGCCTCGGCCTGATGGCGCTGGCCGGCTCGCTGCGCCGCCGCCGCCGGGTGGACGAGGTGGAGGGCTTCGTCGCACTGCTGGTGCCGATCCTCTTCTCGCTCTGCGCGCTCGGGGTGCTGATCGTCGGCACGCTCGTGCGGCTGCACCCGGTCTCGATCGTCCTGGCCGGCGGGTGCCTGGTCGCGGCGGGCGTCCGGACGGCGCTCACCTTCGAGCAGACCCGCGAGTTGACCCGTACCCGGGTCGAGGCGACGACGGACGAGCTGAGCGGTCTGGGTAACCGGCGGGTGCTCGACTCGGCGCTGCCCGGCATGCTCGGCGGCCTGCCGCCGGGCGCGGCGCTGCCGCTCACCATCGTGAGCGTGGACCACCTGCGGGAGATGAACCGCACCCTCGGGTACACGGCCGGCGACACGATCCTGCACACCGTCGGCTCCCGGTTGCGTGCGGCGCTGCCGGGCGACGCGGTCGCGGTGCGGCTCGGCGGCGCGGAGATCGCCATCCTGCGTACGGTGGCGGCCGGCACCCCGGAGAGCATCGCCAGGGACACCGCTCACCTGCTGCGCAGCCTGGGCAGTCCGGTCAACGCCGGCCCGGTCCCGGTGCGGATCGAGCTGAGCGCCGGGGTGTCCATCGCGCCCGGACACGCGACCACCGCCGCCGAACTGATCCACTGTGCCGCCGACGCGTTGCACGCGGCGAAGGCGAACCGCTCGGAGGTCGAGATCTACGATCCGAGCCTGCGCGGCGACCTGAGTTCGCACCTGCTGCCGGACCTGTTGCGCGCCGTCGAGAACGAGCAACTGTTCGTGTACTACCAGCCGAAGGTCGAGTTGGCGACGCGCCGCCCGGTGGCGCTGGAGGCGCTGCTGCGCTGGCGTCACCCGGTCTACGGCTGGATCGAGCCGGAGCGGTTGCAACGACTGGCGGCACAGGTCGGGCTGACCCGGCAACTCACCCGGCTCCTGTTGCGGTCGGCGACGGAGAGCTGCGCGGCCTGGCGTGGCAGGGGCTACGACCTGGGGGTGGCCGCGGACATCTCGGTGGCCGACGTGCTCGACTCCCACCTGCCGTACGACGTGGCGAAGATGATCAACAAGGTGGGCATGCCCTCGGCGGCGCTGACCCTGGAGATCGCCGAGGAGGTGCTGCTTGTCGACGCCCGTCGGACGGCGACGGCGCTGGGCCAGTTCCGGCACTTCGGGGTCCGGCTCTGCCTCGACCACTACGGCCGGTCGGCACCGTCCCTGACCCGGCTGCGGAGCATGCCGGTCGACGAGCTGAAACTGGACCCGTCGTTCGTCGAGCCGATGCTCGACAGCCCGCAGGACGCCGTCGTGGTCCGCTCGACCGTGGAGCTGGCCCGGTCCCTGGGCATGCCCACCGTCGTGGCGGGGATCGCCTCGCCGGCCCTGCTCGACGCGGTCGCCCGGTCCGGTTGTTCCGGCGCACAGGGTGGCCTATTCGGCGAGCCGGTGAGCCCGGAGAGCCTGCCGGGCTGGCTGGCGTCGGCGCACCGGGGTCCGGTCGAGCACCGCCAGCCGACACCCGCCCAGCACCGGCACGGCCAGCACGAGAGCGGCCAGCAGCAGCACGGCCAGCACCAGCACGGCCAGCACCAGAGCGAGATGGGATATTCGTCCGGCGGTCAGTGGGCCGGCCGCTAACGTGGGCCGATGAACCTCGATCCGGTGCTGCACAACCGGACGGCCTGGGACCGGCAGGTCGACAAGGGCAACGAGTGGTCCCGGCCGGTCCCGGCGGAGACGGTCGCCAGGGCCCGGGCCGGCGACTGGTCCGTCGTACTCATCGGTCATCAGCCCGTGGACCGCGCCTGGTTTCCGGCCGACCTGGCGGACGCGGACGTACTCTGCCTGGCCTCCGGCGGTGGGCAGCAGGGCCCGACGCTCGCCGCCGCCGGTGCCCGCGTCACCGTCTTCGACAACTCGCCACGGCAGCTCGACCAGGACGAGCTGGTGGCCCGGCGGGACGGCCTGGCGCTGCGGACGGTACTCGGCGACATGCGGGACCTGTCGGTCTTCGCCGATGCCTCCTTCGACCTGGTCTTCAACCCGGTCTCGAACCTCTTCGTCCCCGAGCTCGCCCCGGTGTGGCGGGAGTGTTTCCGGGTGCTGCGGCCGGGTGGCGCGCTGCTCTGTGGCTTCGTCAACCCCGACGTCTACCTCTTCGACCACGAGGCGTTGGACGGGCGTGGCGAGCTGGTGGTGCGGCACCGACTGCCGTACAGCGATCTCACGCACGTGCCGGCGGAGGAGCGCGAGCGACTGTGGGGGCCGGACGCACCACTGGAACACAGTCACAGCCTGGCCGAGCAGATCGGCGGTCAGCTCGCCGCCGGGTTCGTCCTCGTCGGATTCACCGAGGCGCCGCACCACTCCGACGCCACCGCCGGCTGGCTGCCCGGCTACTTCGCGACCCGTGCGGTCAAGCCCGGCCCGGCCGGTGCCACACCGCCAGGCTGACCCCCGGCCCCCCGGCCTCCACCTCGACGGTGCCGTCGAGGGGTCAGGGGTTGGCGGCCAGGAACAGGAACGCGGCGCAGACGGAGAGGTGTACGGCGCCCTGCAACACGGTGGCCCGGCCGGGCATCACGGTCAGGATGCCGACCCCGGCGGTCAGCGCCAACAGGACGATCTGGGTCGAACCGAGACCGAGCAGCAGTGGTCCGTCCAGCCAGAGCGAGGCGATCGCGATGGCCGGGATGGTGAGACCGATGCTGGCCATGGCGGACCCGAGGGCGAGGTTGAGGCTGATCTGCACCCGCTGGCGGCGGGCGTGGCGGACCGCCGCGATGGTCTCCGGCAGCAGGATCAGCAGCGCGATGACCACACCGACGACCGCGTGCGGCAGGCCGGCGTCGGTGACCACGTCCTCGATGGTCTTGGACTCCACCTTGGCCAGGCCGACCACCGCGACGAGGGCGGCGACGAGCATGCCGAGGCTGATCAGCGTGGTCGACGTGGAAGGCGCCGCCGCGTGCGCGTCGCCGTCGTCCACTGCGACGTCGTCGCTCGACGTGGCATCGTCGTCCACCGTGGCGTTGTCGCCGACCCGCGCCGGTTTCCGCTTCGGTGCCGGCTCGGACCTGGGCCTGGGCTTGGCGCGCCGCTGGGTGCTGCCGTCCTCGACCGGCAGGAAGTAGTCGCGGTGCCGGACGCTCTGCACCACCACGAAGAGGGCGTAGAGGACCAGCGACGCGACCGCGGCGAACGCCAGCTGGGCACCGGTGAACTCCGGTCCCGACGTACCGAGGGTGAAGGTGGGCAGCACCAGGCTGAGCGCGGCGAGCGTGACGACGGTGGCCAGGGCGGCGCCGGTGCCCTCGGCGTTGAACGAGGTCACCCGGCGACGCGTGGTGGCCACCAGTAGGGACAGCCCGACGATGCCGTTGCAGGTGATCATCACGGCCGCGAAAACGGTGTCCCGGGCCAGCGAGGCCGTGCCGGGGCCGCCGGAGACCATCAGCGTGATGATCAGGCCCACCTCGATGACGGTCACGGCAACCGCGAGGATCAGCGAACCGAACGGCTCGCCGACCCGGTGGGCGACCACCTCCGCGTGGTGCACGGCGGCGAGTACCGAGCCGGCCAGCAGGAGCACCACGACCGCCTCGACCGGGGTGGGGAGGCTCCGTCCCCAGACCGCGACCAGGGTCGCTACCGAGAGCAGCGGTATGGCGAAGGCCAGGCGGTTGACGGACGTACGTGACGCGCTGCCCGCTGGCGGTGCCAATGCATCATCCCTTCTGGTTCATGGTCGACGCCCGCCTTCGACCGACGCGACGACTACTCTACCCAGGGGAAATTCGGTTCACCCACCCGGAAGATTCGGCGATGACCAGCGCGAACCCGCGCTACCGAGTTCGACGCCACAACCGGCAGCTGCCGACGGCACCGTCGGGCCGCGAGCCGCGACTGGTGATCGCCGGGCGGCTACGCCAATGGTGTGGGCGGCGTCGGTCCACTCCACGGCCGCGACGGCACCGTCCGGACGGGCAGGTCGGAGGCCAGCCGAGTGATGCGATCGTCAGCCCCGGTCGTACTCGTCACGGTGCCGAGTGATGTCGCCCTGGTGGTCCCGTACCCAGTGCACGAGATCGCCGACGGCCTGGTCGAGCGACCGACCCAGCGGGGTCAACGCGTACTCGACCCGGGGTGGGACCTCGGCGTGGGCGGTCCGGCTGACCAGGCCGTCCCGGGTCAGCGCACGCAGGGTATGGCTCAACATGCGCTGCGAGATTCCGGCGACCTGTTCGTGCAGGGCGGTGAAGCGCAACGGTCCCGGAGCCAGGCACCTGACGATCAGGATGGTCCACCGGTCGCCGACCCGGGCGAGGAGGTCACGGACGAGAACGATCGTCTCCACGCATTCCGGGGACACGCCGCGCGCCGTCAGTTCGGACCGCAGTGCCGCGCCCACGCTATTCGTCCTCTCCGGTAGGGAACCGACCGTCCGGGCCGCCCGCCGCAACCCCGGTCGCCGGCCGTTTCCGATGGTAGCCATCGAACGTCGCCGGGGCGGCGGTACGACACGGCATGCCGGCCCGAGTACGACAGGCATGCTGGCCCCGGCGCGGGACGGCATTCGGACGGTCCGGCCGGCGGACGCGTCGGCCGGCGGGTCGAGCCCGAAGAAATTCGATCGGGCAGCGGCGCCCTGAGCGCAATTCCTACCTTCGAGTCAGCAGCGGCGGTGAAAGTGCGTGTGCCCGGACGGGACTATCCCGGACGGCCGCACGTTCCTCATTGGCGATAGCCGACAGTCGGGCGGCCGGGGGCCGCCGCGGACAGCAGAGGAACGCACATGACAAGAATCGCCGTCATCGTCGGAAGCACCCGTCCCGGCCGGGTCGGCCGGCAGGTCGCCGACTGGGTGGCCGGACACGGTGGCAAGCGGGACGACGTCGACGTCGAGGTCGTCGACATCGCGGACTACGCACTACCGTTGTACGACGAGCCTCGCTCGCCGCTGCTCGGCGGTTACGAGCACGAGCACAGCCGTGCCTGGAGCGGCCGGATCGCCGGGTTCGACGGATACGTGATCGTCACTCCCGAATACAACCGGTCGATCCCCTCGGCGCTGAAGAACGCCATTGACTACCTCTACCGGGAGTGGAACAACAAGGCGGCCGGTTTCGTCGGCTACGGCAGCACCGTGAGCGGCGCCCGAGCGGTGGAGCACCTGCGGCTGATCGCCGCCGCGGTGCAGATGGCCACCGTACGGACGCAGTTGAACCTCTCGCTCGCCACCGACTTCGAGGCGTTCACCACCTTCTCACCCGCGCCGGGGCACGAGGCGACGTTGGGCCAGCTCTTCACCGAGGTGGTCGCCTGGGCGGACGCCCTCGCACCGTTGCGTCGACCGGCGCCCTGACCCGAGGCGATCACCGGAACCGAGTTGGTCCGCCGGTCCGGCCCGGTGTGGCCGGACCGGCGGCGGTCGCGCTCAGCGCTTCCACTGGGCCGAGCCTGCGTCCCACTCGGTGTAGGTGTACGGGTTGTCCAACACCTTGGTCTCCGGCACGTCCGGGTTCATGCCCTTCTCCCAGGCCTCCCGGCCCATCGACCCGACCAGGTACTCGACGGTCCGCTCCACCTCCTGCCGCGCCCGGCCGAGGTCGACGCCGACCAGCCGGTGCTCGTGCTTGACCAGCCGGCCGTCGACGAGCACGGTGTGCACGTCACCGCGCTGTGCCTGGAAGGCGACGTGGCCGTACGGGTTGAGGATCGGGAACATCACCGGCGAGTCGTCGTTCTTGACGAGTACGACGTCCGCCTTCTTCCCCGGCTCCAGGCTGCCCACCCGGTCGTCCAGGCCGAGAGCCCGGCTGCCGCCCCGGGTGGCCCACTCGACCACCTGTTCGGCGCGCAGGTGGCAGTGCGTGATCGTGTCCTGCCGGGCGTGTGCCTCCAGGTGCTCCCGGGAACGGTCCGCGCCGAGCGTGGCCCGCATCGCGGTGAACAGGTCGCCGCTCCACCAGACGCTGGTGTCCATGGAGAGCGAGACCGGGATGTCGTGGTGCCGCAGTTGCCAGGTGGGCGGGTAGCCCTGGCCGGCGCTCTGCTCGCTCTCCGTGGAGACCGAGACCGATCCGCCGGTGGCGGCGATCCGGTTGTACGAGTCCCGGGTCAGGGTGGCCGCGTGCACGTAGACGGTGGCCGGGGTCATGAACCCGTTCTCGTGCATCAGCCGGATGCCGTCGTCGTTGGTGGCGCCCCAGACACCGGCATGGGTGGTGACCGGCACGCCGAGTTCGCGGGCTACCTCGAAGGCGGCCCGCTCCGGGAAGGCGGGATCACCTGTGACGTCGAAGGCCATCTGGAAGCCGAGCATGTCGCCCCTGCCCGCGATCCGGCGCTGCACGAAGTCGCGGAACTCCGGGCTGGTCGCCCACTCCCACGGCCCCTGCTGGATGTTCCCGTACGCCAGCACGAAACGGCCGGGGACCGCCTCCAGGGCGTCGACGGCGGCGTCGGCGTGCTGTGGGGTCCGCAGCCCGTGCGACCAGTCGACGGTGGTGGTGACTCCGGCGTCGATCGCCTCGATGGCGGCGAGCAGGTTGCCGGCGTAGATGTCCTCGGGCCGGAAGAGCTTGCCGGACTCCAGGTAGTACCAGACGAAGTACTGGGTGAGGGTCCAGTCGGCGCCGTAGCCGCGCATCGCGGTCTGCCACATGTGCCGGTGCGTGTCGATCATCCCGGGCATGACGATGCCGCCGCTGGCGTCGATCTCCCGTGCGCCCTCGGGGGCGGTCAGCCCGACACCGACCTCGGCGATGCGGTCGCCGACGACGAGTACGTCGCCGCCGGGCAGCACGGTGTGTGCGTCGTCCATGGTGAGCACCAGCCCGTTGCGCAGCAGCACCGGGCGGTCGGATTCGGTGGTGGCCATCGTCAACTCCTATCGACGGAGTGATCTACGCGGACGATCGTCCGTATAGCGGGCGCAGAGAAGTGGCGCAATTATTGTCCCGGTGTTTCATGCCTGTCAACGCACAGTGTTCCGGCTCGGGCCGCTGGTCTGAGCGGCTCCGACGGCTCGATCGAGAGGGCGTCGGCACCCGGGCCCGCCGACTCGCCCCGCCGCCCTGTGGGCGGTTGACAGCGGTGGCGGACGAGAACAGACTGTCGGCGACGGACAAACGTCCGCGAGACGGACGGAGGCGGAAGCATGGCGGATCAGCCCGGGACCGGTGACGCGCCCGGACCGCTGGCCGGACTGCTGGTGGCGGACTTCTCCCGGATCCTCGCCGGCCCGTACGCCACGATGCTGCTGGCGGACCTCGGCGCCAACGTGATCAAGGTCGAGGGGCCGGCCGGGGACGACACCCGGACCTGGATGCCCCCGGTCCGGGACGGGGTGGCCACCTACTACCTCGGGATCAACCGGAACAAGCGCTCCATCGCCCTCGACCTGCGCATGCCGGAGGACCTCGCCGTGGCCCGCGCCCTGGCCGCCCGCGCCGACGTCCTGATCGAGAACTTCAAGCCCGGTGGCATGCGCCGGTTCGGCCTCGACTACGACTCGGTGGCGGCCGGGAACCCGGGCGTCGTCTACGCCTCGATCAGCGGTTTCGGCACCGGCGCAGGTGCCTCGCTGCCCGGCTACGACCTGATGGTGCAGGCGATCTCCGGGCTGATGAGCCTGACCGGTGACCCGGACGGCTCGCCGTACCGGGCCGGCATCTCGGTCTTCGACGTGATGGCCGGGATGCACGCCAACATCGGCATCCTGGCCGCCCTGCACCACCGCGGCACCAGCGGCCGGGGCCAGCACGTCGAGGTGAACCTGCTCTCCTCGGCACTGTCCGGACTGGTCAACCACAGCAGCGGGTACGTCGCCGGCGGGGTGGTGCCGTACCGGATGGGGAACGCGCACCCGAGCCTCTTCCCGTACGAGCCGTTGCCGGTCGCCGACGGCGAACTCATCGTCATCGCCGGCAACGACGGGCAGTTCCGCAAACTCTGCGAGGTACTCGGGCTGCCGGAGCTGGTCGACGACCCCCGGTTCGGGCGCAACCAGGACCGCACCGCCAACCGGGACGAGCTGCGCCCGCTGCTGGTCGAGCGGTTGCGCACCCGGACCCGGGACGAGTGGTTCGCCGACCTGATCGCCGCCGGCGTGCCGTGCGCGCCGATCAACACCATCGACCGGGGGGTGGCCTTCGCCGAACAGGTCGGCCTCGACCCGGTGGTGACGGTGGGGGAGGGGGCCGGCGCGGTGCCGATGGTGCGCAACCCGATCACCCTCTCGGCCACCCGTCCCCGATACGACAGGCCCCCGCCGGGGCTCGACGAACACGGCGAGGAGATCCGCGCGTGGCTGACCGAGAACTGACCGCCCCGGAGCCGGGCGGGCCGGGACCGAGCTTTCCCACCTCGATCGGTACCTCGGACGCCGACCGGATCCGGCTGCTCGGCCAGGACCTCGCCGCCGACCTGATCGGCAAGGTGGGCTTCGGCGAGCTGGCCTTCTGGCTGGTCGCCGGCCGCCGTCCGAGCCCGGCCCAGGTACGCGTCTTCGAAGCGGTCCTCGTCGCCCTCGCCGACCACGGCTTCACTCCGACCGCGATCGCCGCCCGGGTGACGTACCAGTCCGCCCCGGAGGCGTTGCAGGGGGCGCTCGCCGCCGGACTGCTCGGCGGTGGCTCCCGGTTCCTGGGCGTCACCGAGGACAGCGGACGGTTCCTCGCCGAGACACTCGGCGAGCTGACCAGGGAGCCGACCGACGACGCCGGCTGGGACGAGGTGGCCCTCGCCGCCGTGACCCGGGCCCGGGCCGAGCGCCGGCTGGTGCCCGGACTCGGGCACCCGGTGCACAAGGTGCGGGACCCGCGTACCCCGGTGCTCATCGCGCTCGCCGAGCGGGAGGGCCAGCGTGGCCCGCACCTGCGGCTCTTCGAGGCGATCGGCCGGGTCCATCCGCGGGTGCTCGGCCGTACCCTGCCGTTGAACGGCGCCGGGGTGTGCGGCGCCGCGCTGGCCGACCTCGGGCTGCCGCCGGAGCTGCTGCGTGGGTTCGCGCTGCTGGCCCGCGCCGCCGGGCTGCTCGGCCACCTCGCCGAGGAGCGCCGCACCGGCCTCGGGATGGAGATCTACCGCACCGTCGACCGCAACGCCCGCTACGTACCCCCCGACCCCGCCTGAAAGGAGCCGCGATGGCCACCATCGCCGCGGTGATCGCCTCCACCCACCATCCGTTCTACTACCGGGCCAGCACCGCGCAGGGCGAGGAGCGGCCGCCGTTCGCGGACGAGTGGGTACGCAAGATCCTGGCCTTCCGGGAGACGCTCACCCGGGCCGCCCCCGACGTGCTGGTGATGGTCGGCTCCGACCACTTCCACCAGCTCTGGCTGGACAACATGCCGCAGTTCCTGGTCGGCAAGGCGCCGTTCTACGACGCCAACTGGTACAACGAGGAGCGCGAGTTCGGGCTGCCCCGGATGCTGTTGCGCGGCCAGGAGGACCTCTCCGCACACCTGCTCCGCGAGGGCCTGGACGCCGGTTTCGACCTGGCGTTCAGCAACGAGCTGCGGATCGACCACAGCATCACCTGCCCGATCATCACGCTGCGGCCCGAGGCGGACCTGCCGATCGTGCCCATCTACACCAACATCTTCGCCCCGCCGCTGCCGCAGCCGAAACGGTTCGTGCAGCTCGGGCAGACCATCCGGGAGCTTGTCGAGTCGTGGCCGAGCCACCTGCGGGTGGCGATCGTCGGCACCGGTCACCTGTCGCTGGAACTCGGCGGCCCGCGCCAGTTCGGCCCGCACGGCCCCGACCCGGAGTTCGACCGGAAGGCGGTGGAGTGGATCGCCACCGGCGACCTGGAGCGCTGCCTCGCCGAGGTGACCCTGGAGAGCCTGCACTCGCCGGGGAACGCCACCCACGGCTTCATGGACTTCATGCTGATGATGGGGGTGGCCGGGGCGGGCGCCAGAGCGGACCACGTCGACACCCTCGACCTGTTCCACACCATGGAGGCGTACTTCACCTGGTATCCGAACGGCGTGCCGGCGGGGGTGGCGGGGCGATGAGCAAGTATCTGCTGAACAAGTTCCTCTACACCGTCGACCGGGATCCGGAGCTGGTCGAGCGCTACCGCGAGGATCCGCACGGCATGGTCGCGTGGTGGGAGGCGGAACGCGCGAACGCGGTGCTGAACTGCCACACCGGCGAGGCGAGCACCTGGCTGCGCTTCACCGACGCCGAGCGGGCGGCGCTGGTCGGCCACGATCACGTGCGGCTGTTCGAGTTGGGCGCGCACCCGTTCCTGACGCTGACCCTGTTCATCGCGATGTTCGAACGGGACCACGACGAACCGCTCGGCTTCCAGAAGCACTACGCGGCCCGGCTGGCGCACTTCTCGTTGCCGTACCCGGACATCGCCACCTGAGGCGGCGCGGTGCCGGCACCGCCGTCCCGGGTCAGCGCCGGGCGGCGGTGGCGGCGGCGTCGATCGTGCCGGGCACCTCGACCTGCGGCCGGGACTGCCAGCGGGCCCAGTCCGCGCTTATCGCGCTGGCCGCCCTGATCAGGTGCGGCAGGTGCTGCTCGACCAGAACCTTAACGCTGGTCTCGGCGGAGTTGACCGTCACGTTCATCGCGGCCCGCACCGTTCCGTGGCCGTCCCGGATCGGCACCGCGATCGAGCGGATGCCGGAGGCCAGCTCGTCGTCGGCGAGCGCCCAGCCCCGGGCCCGCACCTCCCGGAGCGCGGCGTCCAGGGCCGCACGGGTGTGCCGGATCCGTGGCTCGACGCCCGAGCGGCTGGGCTGGGCCAGTGTCGCGGTCAGCGTCTCCGGGTCGAGCGCGGCGAGCAGGACCTTGCCCTGCGAGGTCACGCTCGCCGGGAAGCGGGTGCCGATCTGCACCCGCAGCGCGATGATCTTCGGTACGGCGACCCGGGCCATGTAGACGATGTCCGAGCCGTCGAGCTGGGCCATCGAACTGGACTCCCCGGTGGCGGCGACCAGATCCTGCATGTGCGGGCGGGCGATGTCCCAGAGCGAGAGCGCGCCGACGTACGCCATGCCGAGTTCGAGTACCCGGGGAGTGAGTTCGTAGCCGCCGGAGTCGGCCCGGACGTAGCCGAGTTCCTCCAGGGTGAGCAGGAAGCGCCGGGCGGTCGGCCGGGCCAGGCCGGCGGCGGCGGCCACCTCGCTGAGGCTCAGCCGGGGCTGGTCGGCGTGGAAGACGGTGATCACCTTGAGCCCTCGGGCCAGGGCCTCGATGAAGTCCGGTCCTTCGCCGCGTTGTGCCATCGTCCGCCTCTATCCGATCGTCGCCGTTGCGGTGCCGCACCCTGCTCGGGCAGGCGAGCGGGCGTCCACCGGTGCACCGAGTCGGGCGCCCACCAGTTCACCACGGGCCCGCCGGAAGTGCCGAGCGGCATCCCGGGACCCACTGACGCTCCGCTTCTGACCGTCAAGCGAACACTGGTCCGCGCCCATCGGGATGGTTCCGATAAGAGTCTTGACATCCTACAGGAGGCGGCGGAGATTGTGACGTACAAGTGTCCGTTTGACGGACACTCGTCCGTCAACTAGGTGCGCAGCAGTTAGCTCCGGAGGAGGGAGTCATGGCACCGTCGACCGCGCTCGCGCGTCCCGCACCCATCGCCGGGTCCACCCCCGGCCGTCGGTCCACCGCAGGCCGACCGGCCGCCGCCGGTTACGGCGCCGGACCAGGCTCGGCGGGTACGGCATGAGCCTCGGCCTGCTGCTGCTCCGGCTCCTGCTCGCGGCGCTGCTCTTCGGCCACGCCAGCCAGAAGCTGTTCGGCTGGTTTCGTGGCCAGGGGCCCGACGGGACCGGCGCCACCTTCCACACCTGGGGCTTCCGGCCCGGCCGGGCGATGGCGCTGCTGGCCGGGGCCGCCGAGCTGTTCGGCGCGGTGCTCATCGCACTCGGCCTGGCCACCCCGCTCGGCGCGGCCGTCGTACTCGGCACGATGGTGGTGGCCGCCTCCGTCAACGTCCCCAACGGACTCTGGGCGCACCTCGGCGGGTACGAAGTCGCCTTCGTCTACGCGGCGCTCGCCGTGGTGCTGGCGTACACCGGGCCCGGCGCCTGGTCGCTGGACCACGTGCTCGGACTGGACGGGTTCGCCGGCTACGGCTGGGGGACGCTGGCGCTGGGCGTCGGGCTGCTCGGCAGCGTACCGCCGCTGCTGCGCCGCCGACGTGCCCTCGCGGCCGGCGACTGACCGGTAGTCGCCGCTCCGAGCGAGCACGAGCGCATCGGCTTCCCGTGCACGCGGGGGTGATCCCTAGACGGTCGCTCCGCGTCCGCCTCCTGTTGTTTGCTCCCCGCGCACTCGGGGATGGTCCGGAGCGGCTGTGTTGCCCGCCTGGATCGCGATCCTGCTCTCCCCGTGCTCGCCGTGGTCGGTCGCACGTGCCTGCTCGGCGAGGGTCCGGTGGTGCAGCCGGAAGGGCGGCCGGGTACGCCGGTACGCCAGCCAGCCCATCACCACGAACCAGGCGTGCAGTTCGAGGATGCCGAGCCGCTGCACGAGCCCGGCGACACCGGTCTCGGCGCCGTCGGCGGTCGGCTGGAACGTGGCGAAGAAGGCGACCAGCAGGATCAGCGTCAGCGGGCTGCCGAGCAGCAGCCAACTCCCGAACCGCCGCCAGCCGGGGACGCCGCGGAAGTATGTGCCGGCGACCAGGAAGCCGGCGATCGGAACGCCGATGGCGAGGACGAAGCCGACGGTGTGTGGCAGTACCGCTTCGAGGTCGTAGAGCCCGCACACAGCTTGGCCGATCCCGCTGCATCCGAGCAGCACCACCGCCCAGCGGCGCAACCCGGTACGGCCGTCGGGTACGGCCCGGAACACCGCGACCACCCCGACGATCAGGATCAGGCCGGTGACGACGAAGGCGGTGTTCATGTACGCCGCCGTCGACCCCATGCCGAGCCCGCTGATCGGCTGGCTGACCGGCGAGTAGTCGGTGAACCGGTGCCCGAAGAGGGTGTATCCGTCGCTCACGGCGCCGAGGACGAGCCAGGTGAGTGTGAACAGCACCGGCCCGACCACGGCACCGAGGGCGAGACGTCGGGCCGTGGAGCGCGGTACGACGGGAAGAGGAGAGGGGCTACTCATGAAATGACTATACATGTTATGACTAGCGAAACGTCAACGGCTACGCTCGACCGGTGTCCGAACCGCGCCGTTCCGTCCTCGCGCTCGCCGTGCTCTCGATGCTCACCGAGGAGCCGATGCACGCGTACCGGATGCAGCAGTTGATCAAGGAGCGGCGCAAGGACGACGTGGTGAACGTCAGCCAGCGCAACAGCGTCTACCAGACGATCCAGCGGCTGGTCCGGGACGGGCTGGTCGCCGTCGCCGCCACCGAGCGGGCCGAGAACCGGCCGGAACGCACGACGTACCGGATCACCGACACCGGGCGGGCGACGCTCGCCGCCTGGCTCCGCGTGATGCTCGCCACCCCGACGGCGGAGTATCCCGAGTTCCCGGCCGCGCTCTCCTTCCTGCCGAACCTCTCCCCGGCGGACGCGGTCGAGGCGCTGACGCTGCGGATGGCCCGGCTGGCGGAGCGGCTCGACGCCCTGGACCGGGAGATCGCCGAGGTCGGCAGGTTCCTGCCCCGGCTGTTCGCCATCGAGGCGGAATACCAGCGGCAGGTGGTGGACGCCGAGCTGCGCTACGTACGCGGCCTGGTGGACGACCTGCGGGCGGAGCGGATCACCTGGCCGTTCGCCGACGGCGCACCCGGTCCCTTCGTGCCGCCGCCAGGCTGAGCCACCGAGCCGGCCGGCTCCGCCGGGCTGTCACATCCGCCGTCGCCGCCCCGTCCGAGGTGGTGAGGGGCGCGACAGGCGCCCGACGCCCGGACAGAGGGGAATGATCACGATGAGCACCGAGGTGGTCGTGATCGGTGGCGGTTACGCCGGAGTGGTCGCGGCGAACCGCCTGCGCAAGCGCGACGACGTGACGGTGACCCTGGTCAACCCGCGCGGTACGTTCGTCGAGCGCATCCGGCTGCACCAGCTCGCCGCCGGTACGGACGACGCGGTGGTCGACTACGCCGACGTACTCGGCACCGGCGTACGCCTGGTTGTCGACACCGTGGCCCGGATCGACGCCGCCGGCCGCAGCGTGGAACTGGCCTCCGGGGACCGGCTGCACTACGACTACCTGATCTACGCCGTCGGTAGCCGCAGTCCCGAGTCCCGGGTGCCGGGAGTGGCCGAGTTCGGTTACCCGGTCGACAGCCTGGAACAGGCACACCGGCTGCGTGCGGTCCTCGACGCCACCGACCGCTCGGCCCCGGTCACCGTCGTCGGCGGCGGGCCGACCGGCATCGAGACCGCCGCCGAACTCGGCGAAGCCGGCCGCCGGGTGACCCTGGTCTGCGGCGGGGTGCTCGGCCCGTACCTGCACGGCAAGGGCCGCCGGGCGGTCGCGAAGCGGCTGGCCAGGCTCGGCGTGACGGTGCTGGAGGGAGCCGGCGCCACGGTGGCGGCGGTGACGTCCGACACCGTGACCCTCGCCGACGGCCGCGAACTGCCCAGCGCGGTCACCATCTGGGCCGCCGGGTTCGGTGTGCCGGACCTGGCCAGGCGCAGCGGTCTCGCCACCGACGCCGCCGGCCGGCTGCTCACCGACGAGACGCTCACCAGCGTCGACGACGAGCGGATCGTCGCGGCGGGCGACGCAGCGGCGCCATCGGACCAGCCGATGCGGATGAGCTGCCAGGCCGCCCTCCCGCTCGGCGCGCAGGCGGCCGAAACGGTACTGAGCCGGCTCGCCGCCGCCGAGCCCAAGCCCGTCAGTCTCGGATTCGTCGGCCAGTGCCTCAGCCTCGGCCGCCGCTCCGGCCTCGTCCAGCTCGCCGGCAAGGACGACGTCGCACGCGGGTTCTACGTCGGCGGTCGCCTCTCGGCGGTGGTGAAGGAGACCGTGTGCAAGCAGACCGTCTCCGCACTGGTCAAGGAAGCCCGCCGACCGGGATCGCTGTCGTGGTTCACCGACCGCTCGCGTCAACGGCGGATGGCGGATCAGCAGGAGCTGGTGGATCGGCAGGACGTGGTGCCGCAGCCGGGTGCGGGACGGGTGACGGAGACCGCCCAGCGATAGTGCGGCGACCGTAGGTCTCCGGCCCCGGACCCATCATTTCGGTCCGGGGTCGGAGCGTGGTCGGGCGGCTCAACGGCGGCGGGGGAGCCAGTAGAGGATCTGGCCGGCGACAAGCGCGGGATGGGTGTCGGGAAGCTGTTGCAGGGCGCGGGCCAGGTGCGCGCCGAGGTAGACCATCAGCCCGATCCGGTCACCCCGGAACGAGATCAGCAGCGCCAGCCGCGCCGGCCGGCACGGCCAGGGATCGCCACAGACTCGACATTGGTACGACGCCAGCGGAAGGTGCCCGCCGGTCCGGGCCTGTTTCCGCCGTACGTGCCGGTGCCAACGCTCCTGCGGCCCGATCAACGGTCACACCCGTTCACCGCGCCGGGCCTGCTGCTCCGGGGTGCGGGTCCGGGCGCTGCCGTTCGGCGAAGGCGAGCGGACGGGTGCCACCCAGGCTGATCGGCGATTGGTTGCTCGAGTCCGGCCGGGCGGGGGAGAGGCCTGCGGGTTCAGAGCGCAAATCTCGGTCCGCTCCTGCTCGGTCAGCTCGACCGACGGTCTCGGATTGCTGGGCGCCCGACGATGCCGACGGGCCAGCGGCGGTACGGGTGGCGGCTGATAGGGCATCGGTACCAGTTCCACCGAGTCCGGACAGCGCCCGCGGAAACCGCAGCGGCAGTACCGCCAGAGGCGCCGCCAGTCGCGGCGGTGATAGGGCTTCAGCCTGCGCCAGAGTCTCATGTCGGTGCCCTCCATTGGCCGGGACAGAGGCGGCGCCGGTTGTCGGCCGCCCCTCGTAACGCGCCTCCGCTACGGCATGAACGGTGGCGGGACGACGCTTCATTGAGATCGTGCGCTGGGTAGCCGGATAATCACACCGCGCACTAGTTCGTAACTCCGACGTTTAACGCGTCCATTTCGGAGGCGGTATGAACCGGGAGCTTCGGCGGGCCATGATCGAGGGCGGCCACACGGCCGAGTCGCTGGCAGGTCAAATCGGTGTCGATCCGAAGACGGCGGCCCGGTGGGTGACGCATGGACGGATACCGCAGACTCGGCACAGGTCCAAGGTCGCTGCGCTGGTGGGCAGGGACGTAGTGGACCTTCGGCCGGACGTTCTGAAGAGGCGCGAGCCCGTATGGCTTCGCGGATGGATCGGGTGGGAGCGCGAGGCAACCGCACTGCGGTGGTACGAACTGGCCTGGGTGCCCGGCCTGCTCCAGACCGAGGAGTACGCACGGGCGACCCTGGCGGGCGAGCCGCTGACAACCGAGGAGATCAACCGGCTTGTGGCCTCCCGGATCGGTCGGCAGGCCGTTCTCCATCGCGACCGGCCGCCGCTCTTCGTCGCGGTCATGGACGAGTCGGTCCTGCATCGGCACGTCAACGGCAACGGCAGGTTGATGCGTGAGCAGATTGAACGGATCATCGCCTTCGCTGACCTGCCGACCGTCCAGGTCCACGTCGTGCCGGCCGGCGTGGGGATGTACCCCGGGCTCGGGGGACCGTTCATCCTGGCCGACCTTCCCGACGGTGTCCGCGCCGCCCATGTCGACAGCCAGGTCCGTGCGCAGATCGTGGACGGCGCGGCGGACATTGCTACCCTGGGACATCGGTGGGAACGCATTCGGGGGAAGGCGCTTTCGGAGGAGCAGTCCCTGGACCTGCTCAGGGAGGTGGCAACATCGTGGACGTGACCGGGGCGCGGTGGCGCAAGAGCACACGCAGCGGCAACAACGGCGGTTCCTGTGTGGAGGTTGCCGACAACCTTCCCGGGATCGTCATGGTCCGCGACAGCAAGGATCGTGAGGGTGGCATTCTCGCCTTGCAGCCGGCGGCGTGGCAGCGGTTCGTCAACGGTGTGGTTCGGCGTCTGTAGTCAAGCCCGAACGGGGACCGTCTTGCAGAGGACCGGTTCCGAGAAGATGACCCTGCCAGCCATAGTGAATGAGAATGACGTACTTGATCTTTAGAGACTGGCACTGATCGAGAAAGCAGTCCAGCATGGATGATCTGGCCTGCGCCTACTGGCGCACGAGCACCCGCAGCGGTAACAACGGCGGTGCCTGTGTCGAGGTTGCCGACAACTTTCGGGGCCGAGTGCTGGTCCGTGACAGCAAGAACCGCGACGGCGGCACTCTCGCCTTCGGCGAGGTCGCCTGGCGATCGTTCGTCGACGACGTGGCCGGGCGCCGTTCCTGAGGTTGCGTCGCAACGCACACGGGCCTGTCAGGACAGCTCGGCAGACTGGTCGGGCGACTCGGATCAGAGAGCGCTACTGATTACCCCACTGTCCACGGTGGATGACTGTGGCGGGGGCACGACGGCGTCCCGCGACGGCGGGGTTCTGTGCCGGCAGGTCGTCGGCCCGGTAGCCGATACAGATGCCGCCGATCGGTGAGTACTCCTCGGGGATGCCGAACTCGGCCTTGAACCTGGCGGTGTGCGCGGGGACGTCGACCACGGGATCGAAGTCGTCATCCGCGGTGGGCGTGATGCCGAAGAAACAGGCGCCCAGACCCTCGTCGACGGCGGCCAGCAGCATCATCAGCGCGGCCATGCCGGTGTCGACGTACCAGTACGGCACGGGCCAGCGGGCTTCGGAGCGGTCGGTCCAGCCCTTGTCGACCTCGGCATAGCGGGCCAGGTACGCCGCCTTGTGCGCCAGCGGCACCACCACAAGCGGGGCATCCTGCATGGTCGGGGTCTGCTTGACGCGGGTCGGGACGAACGGCCAGAAGCGTGCCCGATCGGTCGGATCGGTGAGGGCGAGGAAGGCCCAGCCCTGGCTGAAGCCGGCCGACGGTGCGCGCACCGCACTGGCCAGGATCTTTTCGACGACCTCTGGGCTCAGGGGGCGGTCGGAATAGTGGCGCACCATCCGGCGGCGGCGGATGACCTCGGCGAACTCCATGTCGTGGATCCTGCCATCTGTGGGCCGGCCGAGCGCGTGCGAGGCGAACGGCAAGATCGGAAGGCGTGCCGCCGGCAGCGGTCCCGGTGAACCGTCAGGCTGCTCTGATCTGCCGGGACTCCGGGGGAGTGGCGTCCGGCGTTGCCCGTCGGTCGAGCAGCGACAGCCGACGGGCCAGCATCGTCGCGCCGGCCAGCGCGCCCAGCACCATCGCGACCTCCGCAAGGACCACCTCCGGCGCGTTGCTGTAGCCGGTGGACCAGGCGAAGGCCATGGTCAACGGGGTGACCAGGATGCCGGCAACCGGCAGCAGCGCCCCCATCAGCCAGGCGGTTCTCCTGATCTGCGGGAGGTCGCCCAGCCGGAGCCGGACCGCCGTGACGGCACCGGCGACGACGATGGCGGCTGGCACGCCGTAGTAGCCGACGACGGCGAGTTGGACGGGTATCTCGATCGAACGGGGAATGTCCACCGCGCGCACGAACAGCGGATACAGGGCGGCCAGCACGGCGTATCCGGCCACGCCACCGAGGGCCGCGCCGGCCAGGGCGGTGCGGACCAGCCGGCCGTACTCTCGGCGTACCCGTCGGACCCCGGCCTCCTCGGCGAGCCGGCGGGCGAAGCCGGCCACGTCAGCGCCGACCAACTGCGCCGGGTCGCCGCCGTCCGCCGCCGCTGCCTCCAGGTCGAGCCGGAGGTCGGCGGCGAGGGCCGCCCGATCGGTCCGGCCGATCCCGTACGCCCGCCAGGCCCGGTCGGCTTCGGCCAGAACGTTGTCGATGGTGTCCACGGTCAACTCCTGCTGGGGTCGTGGTCGGAAGCGGTGAGGACGGTGCCGACCGTGCCGGCGAAACGGTCCCACTGTTTCTGCCAGGCGTCCAACTGGACCCGGCCGAGGTCGGTGAGCGCGTAGACCTTGCGGGGTGGGCCGTTCGGGCTCGCCTGCTGCTCGTCGGCGACGAGACCGAGCCGACGCATCCGGGTCAGCAGGGGATAGATCGTGCCGTAGCTGATGGTGCCGAAGTCCGCATCCTCCATGCGCCGGACCAACTCGTAGCCGTGCGCGGGCCGGCGGGCCAGCAGGGCGAGCAGGCACATGTCCAGCACGCCGCGTAGCAGTTGGGTGTGCCGGTCGTTGTCGTCGGCCGGCTGGTGCTCCGCCGCTATCATGCGGAACATAATAGCGCGCTATTGGGTCACGCGATATACCGAAGTTTGTCTTCTCCGCGCGCCGCGTCCGCGCGGCAAACCCTGCGGGTGGTCAGTCCTGCTGCGGGAGACTGCGGCGGAGCAGGTAGGTGTCCATGATCCAGCCCTTGCGCTCGCGGGCGGCCCGGCGTACCTCGACGATCTTCGGACCGACCTCGGCGAGCGGGCCGGCGACCAGGATCTCGTCCGGCGTACCGAGGTAGGCGCCCCAGTAGATCCGCACGTCCGGCTCGGTGACCTCGGTGAAGGTGCAGTGCGCGTCGAGCATCACCACCAGGTCGTCCACCCCGGCCGGCCAGCCCTGCGCGAGCAGCCGCCCGGTGGTGACCTGGAACGCGCGGCCCACCCGGTTCAGCCCGATCCGGTGCCGGGCGGCGAGCGTCGACACGCTGCTCACTCCGGGCACCACCGAGTAGTCGAAGTCGACGGTCCCGTCCGCCAGCATCTCCTCGATGACCCCGAGCGTGCTGTCGTAGAGCGCCGGATCTCCCCAGGCCAGGAAGGCGCCACAGCCGTCCTCCGGCAGTTCGTCCCGGATCAGCGTGCGCAGCAGCTCCGCCCGGCGACGCCGCCACTCGTCCACCGCGTCCACATAGGCCGGTGTCGTCCGGTCCCGGTCCGGGTCGCGCAGCTCGACCACCCGGTGACCCGGCTTCGTCGGATGCCGGCGCAGGATCTCCTGCCGCAACGCCAGCAGATCCTGCTTCACGCTGCCCTTCTCCAGCATGAAGAAGACGTCGACCTCGGCGATCGCCCGGACCGCCTCCAGGGTCAGTTGCGCGGGGTCGCCCGCGCCGATGCCGATGACCAGGATCTTCCGCATGGCCGTCCGTCCCTAGTGTTTCGCCGACCGGTCCCGGCCGGGGGAGTAGAGGTAGCTGTCCGGAAAACCCTCGGCCGCCAGCACCCGGCCGACGACGATCACCGCTGTCCGGCGTACGCCGGCCTGCTCGACCTGGTCGGCGATGTCGGCCAGGGTGCCGCGCAGCACCAGCTCGTCGGGGCGGCTGGCCCGGGCGACCACCGCCACCGGGCAGTCCTCGCCGTAGTGCGGGACGAGCTGCCCGACCAGCTCGCGGGTCCGGCCGACCGCCAGGTGCAGCACCAGGGTCGCCCGGCTCGCCCCGAGCACGGCCAGCTCCTCGGTGGCCGGCATCGCCGTGGACCGGGCCCGCGCCCGGGTCAGGATCACCGTCTGCCCGACCGTCGGCACGGTCAGCTCCCGGCCCAGCGTCGCGGCGGCGGCGGCGAACGCCGGGACGCCCGGCACGATCTGGTACGGCACGCCGGCCTCGTCCAGCCGGCGCAACTGCTCGGCCACCGTACTGTAGATCGACGGGTCGCCGGAGCAGAGCCGGGCCACCTCGTGACCGGCCCGGTGCCCGTCGACCATCCGGGCCACGATTTCGTCCAGGGTCAGGTCGGCGGTGTCCACCAGTTCCGCCTCGGGCGGGCAGCATTCCAGCAGCTCCGGCGGGACCAGGCTGCCGGCGTAGAGGCAGAGCCGGGCACGGGCCAGCACCCGCTGGCCGCGTACCGTGATCAGGTCGGCGGCGCCCGGCCCGGCGCCGACAAAGGTCACCGGCACGGCTTCGTCACCGCCCACTGCACGAGCGCCCGAGCCGGCTGCCAGGCGGTGAAGCCGCCCAGCGGCGCGGCCCGCTCCACACCGAGCCGGGTCAGGTCGCCGCCGAGACGCGCGGCACGGATGGTCAACTCGTGTTCCCCCTCGATCGTCACCGCGTGCGCGACCAGCCGGCCGCCCGGGGCCAGCGCCGCCCAGCACGCGTCAAGCAGGCCCTCGGTGGCCAGCCCGCCACCGACGAAGACCGCGTTCGGGGCCGGCAACCCGGCCAGCGCCTCCGGAGCCCGGCCGACCACCACCCGAAGCTCCGGCACGCCGAGCGCGGACGCGTTCGCGACGATCCGCCCGGCCCGGTCGGTACGCGCCTCGACCGCCACCGCCCGACAGGTCGGCTCGGCCCGCAGCCACTCGATACCGATGCTGCCCGAACCCGCGCCGACATCCCAGAGCAGTTCGTCGGGAGCCGGGGCGAGCCGGGCCAGCGCCAGCGCCCGCGCCTCCCGCTTGGTGAGCGCGCCGTCGTGTTCGTACGCGTCGTCCGGCAGGCCCGGCACCGTGGACCGGAGTACCGCCACCGGGCCGGCCACCGCGCGCACCGCCACGACGTTCAACGACGCCCCCGGCGGATGTGCCCAGTCCTCGGCGGTCCCGTCCCACCGCCGCTCGGGCCCGTGCGCCTGGTCGATCCCATGCGCCTGGCCGATCCCGTGTGCCTGGCCGAACCCGTGTGCCTGGCCGGACCGGTCGCCCGGTGCGCTGCCGAGCGAATCGAGCACGGTCATGGCGCTCGGGCCGTAGCCGGCGTCGGTGAGCAGGGCGGCCAGCGCGGCCGGTGTCGACGCGTCGGCGCTGAGCACCAGGATGCGCCGGCCGGGAGCGAGCAGCCGGCGTACCCGGGCCAGGTCGCGGCCGACCGCGCTGACCACCGACACCCGCTCGACCGGCCAGCCGAGCCGGGCGCAGGCCAGGCTGATCGAGGACGGGTGCGGCAGCACGGTCACCCGATCCGGACCGACCAGTTCGACGATCCGTGCCCCGATCCCGAACCACATCGGATCACCGCTGGCCAGCACGCAGAGCCGCCGGCCGGCGTGCGCGTCGAGCAGGCCGGGCAACGCCGGCAGCAGCGGGCTGGGCCAGCTCTCCCGACGGGCCGACAGCTCGTCGGGAAGCAGGTCGAGCTGCCGGCGCCCGCCGAGCACCACCTCGGCCGCGCGCAGCGCCCGGCGGCCGGCGTCGGCCAGCCCGGACCAGCCGTCCGCGCCGATGCCGACCACTGTCAGCCCGGCTCCGGCACTCGTCGTGGTCACGAGCCGGAACGTTAGCCGAACCGCCGCCGCCGCTGCCCCGCCGGGTGAGCCGGGTCATCCCGGGTTGCCGCCGCCGCCACCGCCACCGGCACCGCCACCGGCACCGGCACCGATGCCGGCACCGATGCCGGGACGGGCGGATTGTGTCATCATCGGCGGCGACGGTGCGGCGAGGAACACCGGTGGGTCGGCCCGCGAGGGCCGGCGACTCCGGGGCGGTCCCGCCACTGTGACCGGCCGCGCGCCGGGAGCCAGACACTCCGCCCCCGTCCCGGGCCGGCCCTCCGGGCGGCCCGGCACCGGACCGGTCGCGGGCGTGGACACCCGCGAGGCAGGAGGTTGCCCCCGTGCGGTCGTACCCGTTCTCCGCCGTCGTCGGGATGGACGACATGGCCCTCGCGCTCACCCTCAGCGCCGTCTCGCCGGCCGTCGGCGGGGTGCTGATCCGGGGCGAGAAGGGCACCGCGAAGTCCACGATCGTCCGGGCGCTCACCGCGCTGCTGCCACCGGTGACGGTCGTGCTCGGCTGCCGGTTCTCCTGCGACCCGGCCGCACCTGACCCGGAGTGCCCGGACGGGCCGCACCAGCCGTCGGCGGCGTCGACGACCCGCCCGGCCCGGCTGGTCGAGCTGCCGGTCGGTGCCACCGAGGACCGGGTACTCGGCGCCCTGCAGCTGGAGCAGGCGCTGCGGGACGGCGTCACCGCGTACGAGCCGGGGTTGCTCGCCTCGGCGCACCGTGGACTGCTCTACGTCGACGAGGTGAACCTGCTGCACGACCACCTGGTCGACGTGCTGCTGGACGCGGCGGCGATGGGACGGGCCACTGTGGAGCGGGAGGGTGTCTCCGTCGCTCACGCCGCCCGGTTCGTGCTGGTCGGCACGATGAACCCGGAGGAGGGGGAACTCCGCCCGCAACTGCTGGACCGGTTCGGCCTGACCGTCGAGGTGGCGGCCAGCCGCGACCCGGCGGTACGCGCCGAGGTGACCCGGCGACGACTCGGCTACGAGGCGGACCCCGACGGGTTCGCCGGCCGGTACGCGGCGGCGGACGCCGAGCGCGCCGCCCGGATCGCCCGAGCCCGTCGACTCCTCCCCGAGGTGCGACTCGACGACGACACCCTGTACCGGATCGCGACGGTCTGCGCCTCGTTCGAGGTGGACGGGATGCGCGCGGACCTGGTCACCGCGCGGACCGCGATGGCGCACGCCGCGTGGTGCGGGCGTACCACGGTCACCGGGGTGGACATCCGGGCCGCCGCCCGGCTGGCGCTGCCGCACCGGCGTCGGCGGGACCCGTTCGACCCGCCCGGCATCGAACAGGAGCGGCTCGACCAGGCGCTCGCCGACGCCGGGCTCGACCGGCCGGCCGAGCCGCCTCCGGACGGTGGCCCGCCGCCGCAGGGCTCCGGCCCGGACGAACCCGACCCGGGTGGGCCGGGCGGTGCACCGCCACCGGACGACACCGGCGCTACGCCGGGGAGCCCGAGGACCACCGGACCCGCCCCGGAGGTCGACGCCGTGCCGGACGGAGCGGCCGGGGACGGCACCGGATCCGAAGGGCCGGACCGGGTCCGGGTGCCGGCCGCACCACACGGCTCGGCGGAACCGGACGGACCGGACGGGCCGGCGGGCGAGGGGCCGGATGGCAGCCGGACACTCGCCGCCGGGCGGCCGTACCGGGCCCGGCTGCTGGTCGTACCGGGCGTCGGGGCGGGCGTCGCCGGGCGCCGGTCACCGGCGGTCACCACCGTCGGGCAGACGATCCGGACGACGCCGGCCGGGGCGGCTGCCGGCAATCGGCCACACCTGGTCGCCACGCTCTGGGCGGCAGCCCCACACCAACGGATGCGCGGGCGGCGCGGTCCGGGGCTGGAGCTGCGGCCGCAGGACCTCCGGGTGCCGGTACGGCAGGGCCGGGAGGGGAACCTGATCCTCTTCTGCGTCGACGCCTCCGGCTCGATGGCGGCACGGCAGCGGATGCGGGAGGTGAAGACCGCCGTACTCTCGCTGCTGCTCGACGCCTACCAGCGGCGGGACAAGGTGGGCCTGGTCACCTTCCGGGGCAACGCCGCAGAACTCGCGCTGCCACCGACCTCCAGCGTGGACGTCGCCGCCACCCGGCTGGCCGGGCTGCCGACCGGTGGCCGTACCCCGCTGGCCGAGGGACTGCTCCGGGCCGGTGCGGTGCTGCGGGTGGAACGGATCCGGGACCCGCGCCGCCGCCCACTGCTGGTGCTGCTGACCGACGGTCGGGCCACCGCCGGCCCGGACGCGGTGGCCCGCTCCCGGTACGCCGCCCGGCTGCTTGCCGGCAGCGGCGTCCGCTCGGTGCTGGTCGACTGCGAGGCGGGACGGATCCGGCTCGGCCTGGCCGTCGAACTCGCCGACGCGCTCGGTGCCGAACACCTGCCGCTGGAGCGGGTCGCCGCCGCCACCCTGACCGGTGCGGTACGCGACCGCACCGGTACGCGTACCCGAAACGACAATGCCCGGGACGGCTCCGGCGGCGTCGGAAGCCGGTGGGGGAGGGCCGCCTGATGCCGCAGGGACAACCGGAGACGGTACCCGCCGACGGGCTGACCACCCGGCAGCGCCGCAACCGCCCACTGCTGATGGTGCACACCGGCGCGATGAAGGGTAAGTCGACGGCCGCCTTCGGGCTGGCGATGCGGGGCTGGCACCAGGGCTGGTCGATCGCGGTCTTCCAGTTCGTCAAGTCGGCCCGCTGGCGGGTCGGCGAGGAGTCCGCACTGCTCGCGCTCGGCCGGCTGCACGAGCAGACCGGCGAGGGTGGCCCGGTGCAGTGGCACAAGATGGGCGCCGGCTGGAGTTGGAGCCGCAGGCCGGGCAGCGAGGCCGACCACGCCGCCGACGCCCTGGAGGGCTGGCGTGAGATCCGGCGCCGGATCGCCGAGGAACGGCACCAGCTCTACGTGCTCGACGAGTTCACCTATCCGATGAAGTGGGGCTGGGTGGACGTGGCCGAGGTGGTCGACACGCTGCGGAACCGCCCCGGTCACCAGCACGTGGTCGTCACCGGCCGGGACGCCGACCCCCGGCTGGTCGAGGCCGCCGACCTGGTGGTCGAGATGACCAAGGTGAAACATCCGATGGACGCGGGCCAGAAGGGACAGCGGGGGATCGAGTGGTGACCCGGCTGCCCCGGATGGTGATCGCCGCGCCCGCCTCCGGGCAGGGCAAGACCACGGTGGCCACCGGACTGATGGCGGCGCTGCGCGGCCGCGGCCTGGTGGTCAGCGGACACAAGGTCGGGCCGGACTACATCGATCCCGGCTACCACGCGGTGGCGACCGGTCGGCCGGGCCGCAACCTGGATCCGCACCTACAGGGCGAGGAGCGGATCGTCCCGCTGCTGCGGCACGGCGCGAACGTGCCCGTGCCGGCCGACATCGCGGTGATCGAGGGCGTGATGGGGCTGCACGACGGTGCCATCGGCCGGGAGGGCTTCGCCTCCACCGCGCACGTCGCCCGGCTGACCCGGAGCCCGGTACTGCTGGTGGTCGACGTCTCCGGCGCCTCCCGCAGCATCGGCGCGCTGGTGCACGGCTTCGCCACGTACGACCCGGAGCTGACCATCGCCGGGGTGATCCTGAACAAGGTCGGGTCGCCGACCCACGAGGCGGAGGTGCGGCAGGCGGTCGTCCGGACCGGCGTACCGGTGCTCGGCGCGCTGCGCCGGGACGCCTCGCTCGATACCCCGAGCCGGCACCTCGGGCTCGTTCCGGCCGTCGAGCGTGGCGCCGAGGCCCACCGTACCGTCGAGGCGCTCGCCGGCCACCTCGCCGACGCGGTCGACCTGGACGCCGTGCTGGCCATCGCCCGCCGGGCACCCGAGCTGCCCGACCGGCCGTGGACCCCGGAGGAACAGGTGCCGGCCCTGGCTGCGGGGGAGCCGGTCACCGTCGCGGTCGCCGGAGGCTCGGCGTTCACGTTCCGCTATCCGGAGACCGAGGAACTGCTCGGCGCCGCCGGGCTGCGGGTCGTACCGGTCGATCCGCTGCGCGACGAGGAGCTGCCGGCCGGCTGTGCCGGCCTCTACCTCGGCGGCGGCTTCCCCGAGGTGTACGCGGCCGAACTGTCCGCCAACGACCGGCTGCGCGCGGCGGTCGGTCGGACGGTCCGGGGCGGCCTGCCGGTGGTGGCCGAGTGCGCCGGGCTGCTCTACCTGTGCCGCGACCTCGACGGCCATCCGATGACCGGGGTGCTGGCCGCCTCGGCCCGGATGACCGGAAAGCTCACCCTCGGCTACCGGGAGGGCGTCGCGGTCGGCGCCAGCCTGCTGGCCGAGCCCGGAACGCCGGTGACCGGTCACGAGTTCCACCGCACCCAGGTCGGGTACGCCCCCGACCGGGTGCCCGCGTGGCGGTTCCGGCCCCGGCCGTCCCGCCCGCACGGGCTGGGTACGGCGGTCGAGGAGGGCGTGGCCGACGGCAGTCTGCACGCGTCCTACCTGCACGTGCACTGGGCCGGGCATCCGGCCCTCGCCGCCCGGTTCGTCGCGGCGGCGGCCCGGTACGCCGGGCTGCCCGGCCCGGTTCGGTCGGTCGACCGGTCGACCCGGAGCGCGGTCCGGCCCACGTCCGGCTGAGCTGCCTCGCCGTCCGGGAGCCGGCTGTCGGATGGACCTGACGTCCGTTACGGCCGGATGGACCTGACGTCCGTTACGGCCGGATGGACCTGACGTCCGTTACGGCGTCGAGGGCGGGCCGGCGGCGCACCGCGACGAGTGGGTGGCGGCGCTGTCCACCGTGACGCTGGACGACCCGCTGCTGAGGTAGCCCTCGGTTGCCATGATCATGTAGCCCATCGTGGCGCCGAGGTTCATGCCCAGGCGGGCCCACGCGTCGAAGTGGTCGCCGGTGTTGATCGTCCCGCTGGACCGCCTCTCCTGTCGGATGCTGTAGTACTGGTAGTACGGCGTGATGCCGATACCGCGCAGTGTCCGGTAGATGTCATAGGTGCTCCCCTCGCTGACGACGGTGCCCATCCGCGTACCATCCGGTCGATAGGTGCCCCAGTTCTCCATGATGTAGTACTCGGTGACGGGGTTCGTCGCGTACCCGTAGAGGGCCAGATACGAGTTGCCGCCCGGGTGGAAGGCGGCGCAGTAGTTGAAGGTCCGGGGCCCGCCGGTCGCCCAGCCCTTGCCGCCGAACCAGTTGTTGGTGCTGGTCCACCGGGTGCGGTAGTGGCCGCGTGGGCCCAGGGTCAGGGCGGCGTCGCCGGTGTCCTGCCAGAACGCGTAGAAGTAGCCGTCGTGGGTGCCGGTCTGGTTGGTGGTGATGACCGGCCAGGTCGGCAACGTGTCGGCGTGGGCGTGGGCGTGGGCGTGGGCGTGGGCGTGGGCGTGGGCCTGGGCCTGGGCGGCCGGCGTCGCCCCGGTGATCGCCAGTACCGTGGCGCAGGCGGCGCCGAGCATCATCCTGATGCTGCGGCGTCGGCCGGTCTCGGAGCTGGTGCCGAATTTTCCGTTCATGCGCGGACCTCCTGGTGGTAGTCCGGTGACCCGTCCGGACGTGCGACGCGGATACCGAGCACTTTGATTGATGTCTGTCGATGAATAGAGGTCAAGTGTCGGCCGAACTCCGGTGACGTGTCAACGATCCATGACGCGGTGTCGGCAGGCGCCGGCCCTACTGCCTCGGCTCCGTTCACCGCAGACCCGGCCGCCGGGCGGATATCGTGCGGGCCATGTCGATCAGCGATCCGGATCTCGTCATCGAAGCTGCGCGGGCTCCACCTCGGCGGCTTTCCCGAGGTGTACGCGGCGGAGCTGGCAGCCAACCCCCGCTGCGGGACGCCGTCGCCCGCGGGCTGGCCGCCCGGTTCGGCGCCGCGTCCGCCCGGTACGCCGGCCGGGTCGCATCCGGACGGTCTCAGGCCGGGAAGTAGGCGGCCAGCTTGCGGCGGAAGTGCGCCGAGTAGAAGAGCCCCAGCGCCGCATAGCCCCGGAAGCAGGCGGCGGTTCCCGTGCCGGCGTCCACCACCACCGGGCGGGCCATCGCGGCGAACCGGACCGACTGCCCCCGCTGCGCCCAGGCCGCCGCCTCCGGCTCGACGTTGGTGCCCACCAGCGCGGGAAAGACCGCGACGCCGCTCTGCATGCCGCGCAGCTGCCCCTTGCGGGCCACCACGTAGTCCAGCGCCGAGCTGGTGAAGTCCTGGATGGCGCCCGCCGTGACCAGCGGCGCCGGAGCGGCGAGGGTGAAGAGGTGCAGCTTGGTGGCCATCCACTGCATCCGGAAGTCGGCGCGGTAGCCGACCAGCACCGGTAGGCCGTTCCAGTCCTCGGTCCGCACCTCGCAGCCGTCGGCCTGGAGGCGCCGCGCCGTGCCGTCCAGATAGGCCCGGACCGGGTCCGCCGCCCCCGTCTCCATGCCGTCCCTCCCCGTCGCCGCCGCCGGCACACTCTACTTCACCGGTTCGAGACCTCGGCGCTACGACGAGGTGCGTTGGTACGACGAGGTGCATTGGTACGACGAAATGCCTTCCTGGGAAAGCTGGCTGGTCAGCCGGGATCGGGGCGGCGGGCGGCGGTCGCCGCGCCGGCCGCCGGGACCGACGCCGGTGGGCGGCCAGCCCACCGGGGCAGTAGCGCCGCCGGTGGTGCCGCCAGGGCCAGCAGCGCCACCGCCCACCAGTAGGTGTGCGCGAACGCAGCCGCCGATTGCGCCCCGTCCCCGGTACGCGTCGCGTTCGACGCCAGCACCACCGACAACAGCGCCGTCCCCATCGAGACGCCGACCTGGGAGCCGATGTTCAGTAAGGTGCTGCCCGACGGGACATCCTCGGCGGCCAGCCCCCGGGTCGCCGTCGTGAGCGCCGGCATGAGCACCATGCCGACGCCCACTCCCAGCACCGCCAGCGCCGCCACCAACCGCCAGTACGGCGTCTCCGGCCCGACCTGCACGGCGAAGAGCGCCAGACCGCACGCGGCGACCACGATGCCGGAGAGGATCATCAGTCGCGGGGACACCCGGTCGACCCGGCGGGTGGCGATCTGCATCGACACGAAGACGGCGACGGCCAGGGGAACGCCGAGCACGCCCGACTCGGCCGCACCGAGCCCGCGCGCCGTCTGGTAGTACATCGGCGTCAGCAGCATGCAGCCGAAGTAGCCGGCGGGGAACAGCACCATGGCGGCCCAGCCGGCCGCGAAGCTCCGGTCGCGCAGCAGACGCAGCCGCAACAGCGGGGCGCGGGCGGTCAGGCCACGAGCGACGAAGCCGACGGTCAGCAGCAGCCCGGCGACGGTGGGCAGCAACGCCCGTGGTGTGCTGAGGTCACCGCGGTCGCCGCCGGTGGAGAGCCCGTAGATCAGCAGGGCCAGTCCGGGGGAGAGCGTCAGCAGGCCCAGCAGGTCCAACCGGCGTGCCGGCTGTGGCTCGTCGTGCCGCAGCAACCGCGCCGCGAGCACCAGCGCCAGCGCGCCGACGGGCAGGTTGACCAGGAAGATCCAGTGCCAGGAGACGGTGTCGATCAACCAGCCGCCCAGGACCGGCCCGCTGACCGGGCCGATCAGCACCGGAATGCCGAGCAGGGCCATCGCCCTGCCCATCCGTTCCCGGTCGGCGGCCCGGATGACCATCGCCATGCCGACCGGCACCAACAGGCCGCCGCCGAGCCCCTGCACGATCCGGAACAGCACGAGCGTCTCGATGTTCCAGGACAGCGCGGCCAGCCCGGAGCCGGCGGTGAACAGGGCTGTCGCGGTCAGGTAGGTCCGTTTCGCGCCGAAGCGCGACATGGCCCAGGCGGTCGTCGGGATCACCGCGGCGAGGGCCAGGGTGTACCCGGTGACGACCCACTGGACGGCGACGAGTGGCGCGTCGAACACCACCGCCAGCGGATGCAGGGCGACGTTGACGATCGTGACGTCCAGTACGGACATGATCGAACCGATCACGACGACGGTGATCACCCCGGCCAGGCGTCGGGAGGCCCCGGTGGCCCGGTCGGCGGCGGAACCGTCGGTCCCGGGCGAGCCGCTCTCCTCGGTGACACCGCCCTTTCCGGCGAGGCTTGCGACGCTGCGCACAGCCGTCACTTACCGTACGGCCGGGTGGCACGAGCGGCGCGCAGTGCGCGGCCCCACCACACAAGCTGGTCGATCATGCCGTTGGCGGCTCCCTCGCAGACCGCCGCGTCGAGTGGCGCGCCGTCCTCGCCCAGCCCCGACCAGGGGCCGTGCAGGCTGACGGAGTCGCGCACGGTCATGGCATGCAACTCCGCGAAGACCTGCCGGAGCTGTTCGACCGCTCGCAGGCCGCCGCCCAGCCCGCCGTACGAGACGAAGCCGATCGGCTTCGCCCGCCACTGGTCGTAGTGCCAGTCGATGAGGTTCTTCAGGGCGGCCGGGAAGCTGTGGTTGTACTCGGGGGTGACGACGACGAAGGCTTCCGCGGCGGCCAGCCGGGAGCCGACGTCGGCGACGGCGACCTCGATCGCCGGGGCGGGCGCGGGCAGGCCGTCCCAGCCGGGCATGGCGACGGGGAGGTCCAGGTCGGCGACGTCGACGACGTCGAGCGCGATGTCGGCGCGGCGAGCGGCGTGCCGGGTGAACCAGTCGGCGACGGACGGGCCGACGCGGCCGCCGCGGGCGCTGCCGACGATGACGACGACCCGGAGCGCGGCCTCCTCGGCCGTTGCCGGGTCGACGGTACGGATGGTGTCGGACATGGCTGTCCCCCTCGATTCCTGCACTGCTTCCGCGCGGTTCGTGCTGCGTACGCTAAAGTACAACGATCGTTGTAGGAAGTACAATGACCGTTGTAATGCGTTCGGCGGAACACGGGAGAAGTGGCGATGAACAGCACGGACGCCGGGGACGACACCTGGTCGACCCGGCCGCGCCGGGGACGCGGAGACAAGGCGGCGGCGATCGCGCACGCCGCGTGCGGGGTCTTCGGGCGGGACGGCTACACCCGGGCCAGCATCGACACGATCGCCGCCGAGGCCGGCGCCTCCACCCGTACGCTCTACAACCATTTCCCCGGCGGGAAGGCGGAGCTGTTCCGCGCGGTCATGCGGTGGAGCGCCGGGCAGGTCAGGGACGAGCAACTCGTCCGGCTGCGGAAACACCTGGACCCGCAGCGCCCACCACGGCCCGAGGACCTCGAACGGGACCTACTGGCCCTGGCCCGCGCCTGGGTCGCCCTGATGACGGACTTCCGGGACCACTTCTCGCTGGTCCGGCACATCCAGGGGGAGGCCGGGCACGTCCCGGCCGAGGTCCTGGACGCCTGGCAGGAGGCCGGACCCCGCGCGGTCGGCCGCGAGTTGGCCCTGGTCATGGCGGCGCTCGCCGAGCACGGCCTGCTGGATGTGCACGGCGACCCGGCCCAGGCGGTCTCCCACTTCATGGCCCTGATCTCGACGGATATCGTGCACCGGTCCTACTGGGGCGTCATCCCGCTGCCACGGGAGGAGACCGACCGGATCACGGCCACGGGTGTCCGGGCCTTCCTGCGGGCGTACGGCGCCGCGCGCTGACGGTCGAGGAGCTACCCGGCGCCCTCCAGGTCCCCTTCGAGCTGGAGGTACGTCTCGCGCAGCGCCGCCAGGGTCGCCGGGTCGGGCTTCGCCCACAGGCCCCGGTCGGCCGCCTCGGCGAGCCGCTCGACGATGTTGCGCAGCGCCCACGGGTTGGACCGGCGCAGGAACTCCTGGTTCTCGGCGTCGAGCGCGTACGTCTTCGCCAGGTCCTCGTACATCCAGTCGGCGACGACGCCGGCCGTGGCGTCGTACCCGAAGAGGTAGTCGACGGTGGCGGCCAGCTCGAACGCGCCCTTGTAGCCGTGCCGGCGCATCGCCGCGAGCCAGCGCGGGTTGACCACCCGGGCCCGGAACACCCGGGCGGTCTCCTCGGCCAGCGACCGGGTCCGCACCGCGTCCGGGGTGGTGCTGTCCCCGACGTACGCCCGCGGCGCCTGCCCGGTCAGCGCCCGCACCGTGGCAATCATCCCGCCGTGGTACTGGAAGTAGTCGTCCGAGTCGGCGATGTCGTGTTCCCGGGTGTCGGTGTTCTTCGCCGCCACCGCGATCCGCCGGTACGCGTCCTCCATCTCCTCCCGGGCCGGTCGCCCGTCCAGCCCGCGCCCGTAGGCGAAGCCGCCCCAGACCGTGTAGACCTCGGCCAGGTCGGCGTCGTCCCGCCAGTTCCCGCTGTCGATGAGCGGGAGCAGCCCGGCGCCGTAGGCCCCCGGCTTGGAGCCGAAGATCCGGCTGGTGGCCCGCCGCTCGTCGCCGTGCCGGGCGACGTCGGCCCGGACGTGTGCCCGCAGGAAGTTCTGGTCCTCCGGCTCGTCCAGCCCGGCCACCGCCCGGACGGCGTCGTCGAGCAGCAGCACGACGTGCGGGAAGGCGTCCCGGAAGAAGCCGCTGATCCGCACCGTCACGTCGATGCGCGGCCGGCCCAGCTCGGCCAGCGGGATCACCTCGAAGCCGTCCACCCGGCGGGACGCCTCGTCCCAGGTCGGCGTCACGCCGATCAGCGCCAGCACCTCGGCCACGTCGTCCCCGGCGGTGCGCATCGCCGAGGTGCCCCAGGCGGAGAGCCCGACCGAGCGGGGCCACTCGCCGGTGTCCCTCCGGTACCGCTCGACGAGCGAGGTCGCCATCGCCTGCCCGGTCGCGTACGCCAACCGGCTCGGGATCGCCTTCGGGTCCACCGTGTAGAAGTTCCGCCCGGTCGGCAGCACGTTCACCAGGCCGCGCAGCGGGGAGCCGCTCGGGCCGGCCGGCACGTACCCGCCGTCGAGGGCGTGCAGCAGGTTCGTCAGCTCGTCGGTGGTCCGGGCCAGTCGGGGCACCACCTCGGTGGCGGCGAAGTCCAGCACCGGGCGTACCGCCGCCGCACGCGGGTCGCCGGCGCCGAGCACGTCGCGCAGCACCTCCGGCACGGCCCCGACCGACCAGTCCCGGGATTCGAGCCCCTCGACCAGCTTCCGGGCCACCGCCTCGATCCGGTCGACCTCGCCGGTGCCCGGCCCGTCCCCGCCCTCCGGCAGGCCGAGCGCGGCCCGCAGCCCGGCGACCGCGCCGGCCTGCCCGCCCCAGACCTGCCGGGCGCGCAGGATCGACAGCACCAGGTTGACCCGGGCCTCGCCGGCCGGCGGCTCGCCGAGCACGTGCAGGCCGTCCCGGATCTGCGCGTCCTTCACCTCGCAGAGCCAGCCGTCCACGTGCAGCAGGAACTCGTCGAACTCGGCGTCGTGCGGGCGCTGCTCCAGGCCGAGGTCGTGGTCGAGCCGGGCGGCCTGGATCAGCGTCCAGATCTGCCCCCGGATCGCCGGCAGTTTGGCCGGATCCATCGCGGCGATGTTGGCGTACTCGTCGAGCAGTTGCTCCAGTCGCGCGATGTCGCCGTAGCTCTCCGCCCGGGCCATCGGCGGCACCAGGTGGTCGACGATCACCGCGTGCGCCCGCCGCTTCGCCTGGGCACCCTCGCCGGGATCGTTGACCAGGAAGGGATAGACCAGCGGCAGCGAGCCGAGCACGGCGTCCGGGGCGCAGCCGGCGGAGAGCCCGACGGTCTTGCCGGGCAGCCACTCCAGCGAGCCGTGCTTGCCCAGGTGCACCACCGCGTCCGCGCCGAACTCCTCGTCCAGCCACCGGTATGCGGCCAGGTAGTGGTGGGTCGGCGGCAGGTCCGGGTCGTGGTAGATGGCGACCGGGTTCTCGCCGAACCCGCGTGGCGGCTGAATCATGATCACCACGTTGCCGGCGCGCAGGCAGGCGAGCACGATCTCGCCGTCCGGGTGCTGTGACGTGTCGACGTAGAGCTGGCCGGGCGGCGGTCCCCAGTGTTCGGTCATCGCCTCGCGCAGCCGTGCCGGCAGCCCGTCGAACCAGCGCCGGTAGCGGGACAGCGGAATCCGCACCGGGTTGGCGGCGAGCTGCTCCTCGGTCAGGAACTCCTGGTCGTGGCCGCCGGCCGCGATCAGCGCGTGGATCAGCCGGTCGCCGTCGGGCAGTTCCGTGCCGGCTCCGTCGGGCAGTTCCGTGCCGGCTCCGGAGCGGTCGGGCACCGGGACGAGTCCCGGCAGCGCGTTCGGGCCGTCGACCGGGCCGACGTCGTAGCCGAGGTCGCGCATCGCCCGGAGCAGGCGTACCGCGCTGGCCGGGGTGTCCAGCCCGACGGCGTTGCCGACCCGGGCGTGCCGGGTCGGATAGGCCGACAGCACCAGGGCGATCCGACGCTCCCGGATCGGTGTGTGCCGTAGCCGGCCGAGTCGGACCGCGATCCCGGCGACCCTGGCGGCCCGCTCCGGGTCGGCCACGTAGCGCGGCAGCCCGTCGGCGTCGGTCTCCTTGAACGAGAACGGCACGGTGACCAACCGGCCGTCGAACTCCGGCACCGCGACCTGGGTCGCCGCGTCCAGCGGGGAGAGCCCGTCGTCGCTGTCCGCCCAGCTCTGCCGGGTCGAGGTGAGGCAGAGCCCCTGGAGGATCGGCACGTCCAGCGCGGCCAGCGCACCGACGTCCCAGGCGTCCTCGGTGCCGCCGGCCGCCGCGTCCGCCGGTCGGGTGCCGCCGGCCGCCAGCACCGTGACCAGCAACGCGTCGGCCGCACCGAGCGTCGCCAGCAGCTCCGGTTCCGGGGTACGCAGACTCGCGCAGAAGACCGGCAGCGCCTGCCCGCCGGCCGCCTCGACCGCCTCGGCGAGCGCGTCGACGAAACCGGTGTTACCGCTGAGCTGGTGCGCCCGGTAGTAGAGGATGCCGACCACCGGCCCGCCGGCACCGGAGCGGCCGGCTCGGGCGGTGCTGTCCGGGCCGGCAGTGCTGGCGGTGTTGTCCGGGCCGGCAGTGCTGGCGGTGCTGTCCGGGCCGGCAGTGCTGGCGGTGCTGTCCGGGCGGGGCCGGACGCCCCAGTTCGGCTGCGCCACCGGCGGTGCGAAGCCGTGCCCGGTGAGCAGCACCGTGTCGGAGAGGAAGGCGTGCAGTTCACGCAGGTTCTCCGGCCCGCCCTGCGCCAGGTAGGCGTGCGCCTCGGCGGCGGTGCCGGCCGGCACGGTGGACCGGGCCATCAGGTCGGCGTCCGGGGTCTGCTCACCGCCGAGTGCCACCACCGGCCGGTTGCCGGCCCGCAGCGCCGCCAGGCCCTCGGCCCACATCCGGGCACCGCCGAGGATTCGTACCACCACCAGGTCGACACCGTCGACCAGCTCGGGCAGCGCGGCCAGGTCGATCCGGGCCGGGTTGGCCAGCCGGTACGCCGCGCCGCTGGCCCGCGCGGAGAGCAGGTCGGTGTCCGAGGTGGACAACAAGAGGATGGTGGCAGCGTTCGCCGCAGGCATGGGTGGCTCCTCCCCGGGTCCGCGCCCGTGGTCAGTGGTCCGTCGACGGCGGTCCGGAGTGTCTGGCTCCCGACCCTCGGGTCGGTGACAGTGGCGGGACCGCCCCGGACTCGCACCGGGTTCCTCCGGGTCCACCGCGTGATGCACTTCTCGCCGCCGGCCGGCGCCGAGGACTCCGACTCTACGATGAGCCCGTGCCCGCTTCCACCACCCCGTCCGACCGGCCGCCGGAGGATCGCTGCCCCGGGGCGCTGCGGGCACACCAGGCCGCGGACGGGCTGCTGGTCCGGGTACGGCTGCCCGGCGGGCAACTGTCCCCGAGCCAGCTGCGGGTACTCGCCGGCCTGGCCCGGGACGAGGCGGACGGCGCGGTGGAGCTGACCTCCCGGGGCAACCTGCAACTGCGCCGCCTCGCCGACGACTCCTCGGTACGCCGGGTCGCCGACCGGGTCGCCGGGGCCGGTCTGCTGCCCACCGCCACCCACGAGCGGGTACGCAACCTGCTCGCCTCCCCGCTCAGCGGACGGGACCCGGCCGGGCGGTTAGACGTACGCCCGATGGTGCGGGACCTGGACGCGGCGCTGCGCGGTGCGGCGGACCTGGCCTCGCTCAGCGGCCGGTTCCTGTTCGCCCTCGACGACGGCCGGCACGACGTCAGCACGCTCGGCGCCGACCTGTGCTGGACCGGTGGCTCGGGGATCCTCCGGCTGGCCGGCACCGACACCGGGCTACGCGCCGGCCCGGACGGCGCCGTGCCGCTGCTGATCGCGGCCGCCCGAGCCTTCCTGCGTCTGCGCGGCGACCGCCGGGACCTGTGGCGGCTGGCGGACCTCCCGGACGGCCCGGCCCTGGTCACCGCCGCACTCGCCCCGTCCGCCCGCACCGCCGCGCCGGACCCGTCCCCGTGCACCTCGGCGACAGCGACGGCGGCGCCGCCGGACGGCACCGATCCGGCGCCGGTGGTCGGCGCCCGGCGGGACGGCGTGGTGGTGGCCGGGGTCCGGCTCGGCCGGCTCACCACCGAGCAGGCCCAGCTGCTCGCCGACCTGGCCGACTCGGACGAGATCATCGTCACCCCCTGGCGCAGCCTGGTGCTCGACACCGCCGGACCCGATATCGTCGGCCGGCTGGTCACGGCCGGTCTGCTGCTCGACCCGGCCTCGCCGTGGCTCGGGGTGACCGCCTGCACCGGCCGGCCCGGCTGCGCCAGCGCCCTCGCCGACGTCCGGCGGGACGTCACCGAGGCAGTGACCGCGACCGGCCCGGTACGGGGCAGGCTCCTTCCGGTGCACGTGGTGGGCTGCGAGCGCCACTGTGGGCGTCCGGCCGGACCGGCAGTGCTGGCGGTCGCCACCGGCAGCGGATACCGGATCGAGGCCGGCGGGACCAGCCGGCCCGGCACCCCGGCGGCCGCCCTGGCCGCACGGGCAGGAAGGCAGACGTGAGCTACGAGTACATCCGCGACGGTGCGGAGATCTACCGGCGGTCGTTCGCGACCATCCGGGCCGAGGCCGACCTCTCCGCCCTGCCGCCGGAGATCGTCCCGGTGGTGGTCCGGATGATCCACGCCAGCGGAAGCGTCGACCTGGTCGGGGACGTCGAGGCCGCCCCGGACCTGGTCCGCGCCGGCCGGGACGCGCTGCGGGCCGGTGCACCGATTCTCTGTGACGCGGTGATGGTCGCCGCCGGGGTCACCCGGGCCCGACTGCCCCGGGACAACGAGGTGCGTTGCACGCTGCGCCACCCGGAGGTCCCCGACCTCGCCCGGCAGCTCGGCACCACCCGCAGCGCGGCCGCCCTCGAACTCTGGCGCGACCGGCTCGACGGGGCCGTGGTCGCGATCGGCAACGCCCCCACCGCGCTGTTCCGGCTGCTGGAGATGATCGACGAGGGCGCCGGGCGGCCGGCGGCGATCGTCGGCGTACCGGTGGGGTTCATCGGGGCCGCCGAGTCGAAACGGGCGCTCGCCGAGCATGGCGCCGGCATCCCGTACCTGGTGGTGCACGGTCGACGGGGCGGCAGCGCGGTCACCGCCGCCGCGGTCAACGCGATCGCGAGCGAGGTCGAATGAGCACCGGGACATCGGGCGGCGGCACGGATGCCGACGACAGCGACCGGCCGGGTGTCATCGAGGGCGAGCTGCCGGGTGCCGGCGGTGGCGGGCGGCGACCGGGCACGCTGCGCGGTGTCGGTGTCGGTCCGGGTGACCCCGAACTGGTGACGGTGAAGGCCGCCCGGCTGATCGGCGCAGCCGACGTGGTCGCGTACTACTCGGCGCGGCACGGCCGGAGCATCGCCCGCTCCACCGCCGAACCCTACCTGCGGGACGGCCAGCTGACCGAACCGCTCGTCTACCCGGTGACCACCGAGACGACAGACCATCCGGGTGGCTACGAGGCGGCGATCACCGAGTTCTACGACGCCAGCGCCGAGCGGCTCGCCGAGCACCTGTCGGCCGGCCGGGACGTGGTGGTGATCTGCGCGGGCGACCCGATGTTCTACGGCTCCTACATGTACCTGCACGAGCGGCTGGCACACCGGTTTCCCGCCGAGGTGGTACCCGGAGTCACCTCGATCAGTGCCGCCACCGCCGTACTCGGCCGGCCCCTCGTCGAGCGGGACGAGGTGCTCACCGTACTTCCCGGAACGTTGCCGGCCGACGAGCTGACCCGCCGGCTGGCCGACACCGACGCCGCCGCGGTACTCAAACTCGGGCGGACGTTCCCGCAGGTGACGGAGGCGTTCGCCGACGCCGGACGGCTGGCCGACGCCTGGTACGTCGAGCGGGCCACCACCCCGGCCGGCCGGGAACTGCCGCTGACCGAGGTCGACCCGGACGGGGTGCCGTACTTCTCGCTCGCCGTGCTGACCAGTCCCACCGGTGACGCCGTGGCCGCCCGCCTCGGCGGGTCCCGGACGGAGACCGGCACTGGTCCGGCCGCCCGCCCTGACGGGTCCGAAGGGAAGGGTGGCGCGGAAGGGGAGGGTGGCGCCGATCCGGACAGCGGTGTCGGGGTGCCGGCCGCTGGTGTCGGGCCGCCGGTCGGCGCGGTGACCGTGGTCGGCCTCGGCCCCGCCGGCAGCGGCTGGCTGACCCCGGAGACCCGTCAGGCGTTGCGCGAGGCGGAGCACCTGGTCGGCTACGGCCCGTACGTCGAGCGGGTGCCGCACCGCCCCGGACAGCACCGGCACACCTCCGGCAACCAGGTCGAACTCGACCGGGCCAGGCACGCCCTGGAACTCGCCCTGGCCGGTGCCCGGGTGGCCGTGGTCTCCTCCGGCGATCCGGGAGTCTTCGCGATGGCCACCGCGGTGCTCGAGGTGGCCACCTCGGACGAGCGGTTCGGTGCCGTCCCGGTGCGGGTGCTACCCGGACTGACCGCCGCGCAGGCGGCGGCCAGCCGGATCGGTGCCCCGCTCGGTCACGACTTCGCGGTGCTCTCGCTCTCGGACCGGCTCAAGCCGTGGGCGGTGATCGAGCAGCGGCTGGCCGGGGCGGCTGCCGCCGATCTGGTGCTGGCGCTCTACAACCCGGCCTCGGCCAGCCGGCGTTGGCAGGTCGAGGCGGCCCGGCACGTGTTGCTCCGGCACCGCGCAGCCGAGACGCCGGTGGTGATAGCCCGGGACGTGGGCCGGCCGGGGGAGCGGATCACCGTCGTCGCGCTCGCCGAACTCGATCCGGCTGACGTGGACATGCGATGCCTGCTGATAGTCGGCTCCTCCACCACCCGCACCGACCGGCGGGCGGACGGCTCGACGGTGGTCTGGACCCCCCGCAGCTATCCCGGCTGACCGCCGTCGGCCGGGACGCCGACGGTCGCACCACCGTCGGCCGGGGCGGTCGGCGGCGCGTCGGGGCGGGCCGGCGCCAGTACCGTCTCCAGCCAGGCCAGTGCGGCGGCCACCTCGGCGGCCACGGCCGGCAGGGCGATCGGCGCCGGCCGGTCCACCAGCACCACCGGCAGCCCCAGCTCGCGGGCGGCGGCCAGCTTCGCCATCGTGTACGTCCCGCCGCTGTCCTTGCTGACCAGCACGTCGATCCGGTGCGCGAGCAGCAGTTCCCGTTCCGCCGCCAGCTGGTAGGGACCGCGGTCGCGCAGCAGCGTGACGTTGCCCGGCAACGGGACGGTCGGCTCGTCCACCACCCGGACCAGCAGCTCGACGCCGGTCAGGTGCAGGAAGGCGGCCAGCCCCTGCCGCCCGGTGGTGACGAAGGCCCGGCGACCGAGCCGGGGCACCAGGTCGGCGGCGGCGGCGAGATCCGGTACCCGGTGCCACCGGTCCCCGGGGCCCGCCGTCCAACCGGGACGCTCCAACCGCAGGTACGGGACCCCGGTCGACCCGGCAGCCAGCACCGCCGAGGAGCGGATCCGGGCGGCGTACGGGTGGGTGCCGTCGACGAGTGCGTCGACGGCGTGCTCGACCAGCCAGCGGGCGAGCCCCTCCGGCCCGCCGAACCCGCCGATCCGGACCTCGCCGAGCGGCAGCCGGGGGTCGGCGACCCGCCCGGCCAGCGAGGAGACCACCATGGTGTCGGGCCGACCGACCAGCGCGGCGGCCAGTTCCCGCGCCTCGGCGGTGCCGCCGAGCAGCAGCACCCGGTTCGTCACGGCGCGACGGTATCGGCACCCTCCGGCCGGGACAACCCCGCGCCCGCCGGGCCGTGACCGCCGACACCGGTCCGGTGCCGGGCCCGGTCGTGGTCGTGGGCCGGTTGACCGGCCTGACGTCGTCCGGCTACCGTCGACTCGCCATCTGCGGCGACATGAGGGAAGCCGGTGGGAATCCGGTGCGGTCGCGCCACTGTGAGCGGTCCCGACCCCGGTCGGGGTGCCGCGAGCCAGGACGCTCGGTCGTCGCAGCCTGTCGACGGGGACGCGTCATCCCCGAGGAGGTACTTCGCGCATGTCCAGTCCTGCCCCCGCCCGCCCGCTCGTCCAGCCGGCCGGCTCCGCCCGGCTACTGTGGACCGCCCTCGCCGTCGTCGCCGTACTCGCCCTGCTGGCCTACCTGGTCGCGTTCGACCAGGGCGCGGTCTCGCGCAGCGGCATGTTCCTGCACGAGCTGACGCACGACGGTCGGCACCTGCTCGGCGTACCCTGCCACTGACCGGCTGCCCGCCGTGCCGACGTTCCTGTCCGTACTGCTGCGTGGCCTGCTCGCAGGCCTGGTCGCCGGTCTGATCGCCGGCACCTTCGCCTACCTCGTCGGCGAGCCGCGGATCGATGCCGCGATCGCGATCGAGGAACAGGCGACCCATTCCGCACCCGGGGTCGAGGCCGACCACCACGCCGAGGAACTGGTCGGCCGGGACGGCCAGCGCGCCGGTCTCTTTCTGGCGACCGGGCTGTTCGGTGTCGCGATGGGCGGCCTGCTCGCCACCGGGTACGTCCTGCTGCGCCGTCGACTCCGCACCGCCGACGACGGCCGGGCGGCCCTGCTGCTGGCCGGTGCGGCGCTGCTCGGCGTGGTCGTCGTGCCGTTCGTCAAGTACCCGCCGAACCCGCCGGCGGTCGGCAACCCGGACACCATCGACCAGCGGACCGGCAGCTACCTGCTGCTGGTGCTGCTCGGCCTGGTGGCGGTCTGGGCCGGCGCCCTCGCCCACCGCTCGGTCCCCGGACGCGCCTCGTACCCGATCCGGGCCGCCGCGGCGGTCGGCGGCTTCCTGCTGGTCACGGCGGTCGGCTACACCGTGCTGCCGTCCTTCGCGGAGGTGCCGGACGGTTTCCCGGCGACCCTGCTCTGGGAGTTCCGGCTCGCCTCCCTCGGCACCCAGCTGGTGCTCTGGACCGGGATCGGCCTGCTCTTCGCCATCTCACTCGGATGGCGGCGGGACCGGGATCGCCGGCCGGCACCCGATGGACCGGTGCGCTCCGCGGGCCTGCCGGAGGATGTGCGGGCCCCGGCCGGGCGGTGAGCCCGACCGACCTGCACCTGGTCGCCCACGCCCACACCGCCGCGCTGCGCCGCGCGGTCTTCGGCGGCGGCGGCGAGGGCCTGGATCGGGGCGGCCTGGCGGCGGCCCGCGCGCTGGCCGGCACCGGGCCGGGGCGGCGCGGGCCGTTCGGCGACCGGATCGACGCCTGCCTCAGCACTCCGGCCGAGGCCGGCCGGCAGACCGCGTACGCGCTGGGCCTGCGCCCGACCGCCGAGCCCGGACTGGCGGACTGCGACTACGGCCGGTGGACCGGGTTGCCGCTGGCCGAGGTGGTGGCCCGGGAGCCGGACGCCGTGCGGGACTGGCTCGGTACGCCGCACGCGGCTCCACACGGCGGCGAGTCGGTCGAGTCGCTGCTCGACCGGGTCGGCCGCTGGCTCACCGGGCAGCGCGACCGGGGCGGGCGGATCGTCGCCGTCACGCATCCGGTGGTGGTCAGGGCGGCGCTGGTCCGCGCCCTGCGGCTGCCTGTCGCGGTGTTCTGGCGACTGGAGGTGGCGCCGCTGGCGGTGGTCCGGCTGACCGGGCGCGGCCCGGAGTGGCTGCTCCGGTTCACCGCGCCGGCCCTCGCCGAGCGGCCGGACCCGGACCTCGCCGAGCGGCCGGACCCGGGATAGCGGCGGACCGGCCCGGGAGCGCCGTTATTATTGACGCGTCAACGAGATGGGGGGCGGCCGTGCGGGAACTGCGAGACGGCCCGCGCCGCCACCACGCCCCCACCCGCGCGGTGGGAACTCCCCGGTCATGACCGGATCGCAGCTGCCCCGGATCGCCGTACTCGGCGCCGGACACGTCGGGCCGGTGATCGCCCGGGTCGCCGTCGCCGCCGGTCATCCGGTGACCATCGCCGCCTCCGGTGACCCGGAGCGGATCGCCCTGATCACCCAGATCCTGGTGCCGGGCGCCGAGCCGCGCTGGGCCGCCGACGCGGTACGGGATGCCGACCTCGTGGTGCTGGCGATCCCGTTGCACCGGTTCGCGGACTTCGACCCGGGACTGGTCGCCGGCAAGCTGGTCGTCGACACGATGAACTACTGGCCGCCGACCGACGGCGTACAGGCGCTCTTCGAGGATCCCCGGTACGGCAGCAGCGAGATCGTGGCGCACCGGCTGGACCGGTCGACGGTGGTGAAGACCTTCAACCACGCCGGCTACCACCAACTCGAGGAGGAGCGCCGACCGGCGGGGCACCCGGAGCGGCGCGCACTCGGGGTGGCCGCCGACGACAAGGGTGCGGCGGACCTGGTCGCCGAGGTCGTCGAGCGGATCGGGTACGACGCCGTCCTGCTGGACAGCCTCGGTGCGGGCCGGCTGCTCGAACCGGGTGGTCCGGTCTTCGGTGCCTCGTTGCGCCGCCCCGAGTTCGAACTCGCCGTCCGCGGCGTACCGCGCTAGTGCACTGACTTCGAAGGTTGATCGGGTAACCGGTACTTCCAGGTATCTGCGCCGGCGATCTCCCGGCGTCGGGTGCGGAGCCGGGAGACTCGCCGGGGAGACTGTCGAGCTGCCCCGCCTGTGCACCCAGCTCGACAGTCTCCGCGCCGACCACCCCCGCTCGGCCGCCGGGTCGCTCACGTGGTTGGCCGGCCGTCCGCCCAACGATGCCGGTGCCATGTCACAGCGCCTCGAACCGTGATCAGGCCACACCAGAGGGTTACCCCCAGTCCACCTCCGAAGACGAGGCGCCAGGCGGTACCCCGGTGGCCGTACCCGGCATCCCGACCGTCGTCCCACCTTGACAAGTTCGCCGGACATCGAGAATTCTCGGGGAGTTGTATCGTTTCAGCCCGGTCGCACGCCGCCCCACCCGCAGGATCGGGTCGAACCCCACATTGGAGACCCATGACATCTCGAACCAGGGGAGGCCGGCCGATCGCCGTGCTGTCCCGGGCACTCGTCGCGGGCATCTCGGTGACCGTCCTGCTGGTCGGCAGTCCGGCGGCGGTCTCCGCCCGGCCGGGCGGCGGGCAGCCCGGCACCGGACCCCGCCTCGAACGGCTCGACCGCGGCCTCGTCGCGGTCCCCACCACCGACGGAGTCTTCCTCAGCTGGCGGCTGCTCGGCGCCGAGGCGACCGGGCACGGCGCTGCCGGCCTGACCGGCACCGACTTCGCGGTCTACCGGGACGGGCGGCGGATCGGCACCGTCACCGACAGCACCAACTACCTCGACCGGGCCGGCACCGCCACCGCCGGCTACCAGGTCGCGCCGGTCGTCCGGGGCCGGACGGGTGCCCGGAGTGCCGCCGTCAGGCCGTGGGCCGAGGGCCACCGCGACCTGCCGCTGCGCAAGCCGGCCGACGGGGTGACCCCGACCGGCGAGGCGTACACCTATTCGGCGAACGACATGAGCGTCGGCGACGTCGACGGCGACGGGCAGTACGAGTACGTCGTCAAGTGGGACCCGTCGAACTCCAAGGACGTCTCCCAGGTCGGCTACACCGGCGAGGTTTACCTCGACACCTACGAACTCGACGGCACCCTGCTGCACCGTGTCTCGCTCGGGGTCAACATCCGGGCCGGGGCGCACTACACGCAGTTCCTGGTCTACGACTTCGACGGCGACAACCGCGCCGAGATGATGCTGAAGACCGCTCCCGGCAGCAAGGTCACCCGGTACGACAGGCACGGCCGGGTGGTCTCCGAGCGGTACGTGACGATGCCCCGCGAGGACGTCCGGGCCGGGTACGCGCACACCGACGACTACCGGCTCAGCCCGGAGGAGTACCGGCAGAAGCTCGTCGACCTCTTCCTCGGCTGGCACCGGCACCCGGAGGTGGTGGCCGGGCGCTGGCCGGCGACCCTGGAACAGGCCTTCGGGATCGCCCCGACCTACAGCTACCCGCTGTCCCGCCCCGACGCCGAGGCGCTCGTCGACCACTTCCTCGACGTCTATGCCCCGGCCCGCAGCACCCGCAACGTGCTGCGGTCGTTCCAGGGTTTCGTAGTGGACGGGCCGGAGTACCTGACCGTCTTCGACGGGGCGACCGGCCGCGAGTTGCAGACGGTCCGCTACAAGCCCGGCCGGCACGACGACGGGCTGATGTGGGGCGACTACGCGATGAGCCGGATCGAGCCGGGCAACCGGGTCGACCGTTTCCTGGCCGGGGTGGCCTATCTGGACGGCAGGCACCCGTCGGCGGTCTTCGCCCGGGGCTACTACACCCGGGCGACCCTTGTGGCGTACCGCTGGGACGGCCGGCGACTGCGCGAGGACTGGTACGTCGACAGCGGCTGGGTGCCGATGTCGAACCCGTTCAACGACGGCCCGCACGGCCGGGAGGGAACCGACCCGGAGTACGGCACCCTGACCACCCAGGGCGCGCACTCGCTCTCCGTCGCCGACGTGGACGCCGACGGTAGGCAGGAGATCGTCTACGGCGGCGCCACCATCGACCACGACGGCAGCCTGCTCTACAGCTCCTACGGCATCCTGCCGCCGGGCAGCGCCAACCCGGGTGCCCGGGCGAAGGTGGGACACGGCGACGCCCTGCACGTCACCGACATCGACCCGGCCCGTCCCGGGCTGGAGATCTTCATGGTGCACGAGGGCGCCTCCGGCGCGCCGTACGGTTACGCGCTGCGGGACGCCCGCACCGGTGAGGTGGTCTACGGCGGATACACCGGGGTGGACACCGGGCGTGGCATGGTCGGCGACGTGGTGCCGGCCGAGCCGGGGCTGGAGACCTGGGCGACGGTGGTCGGCGGCCAGCCGGACGGTCCCGGGCTGCGCACCGCGGACGGCGAGCTGCTCGGTACCGTCATCCCGGGCACCAACCAGAGCATCCGGTGGGCGGCCGACATGACCACCCAGATCGTGAACGGTGCCGGAGAGGTGACCCCGACGATCGACGACTGGCAGCGGGGCCGGCTGCTGACCGCCGAGGGCACCCGGACCAACAACGGGACGAAGGGCAACCCGGGCCTGGTCGCCGACGTGCTCGGCGACTGGCGCGAGGAGATGCTGGTCCGCACCGTGGACAGTTCGGCGGTCCGGATCTACCTGAGTACCGAGCTGACCGACCGCAAGCTCTACACGCTCATGCACGATCCGCAGTACCGGGTCGAGGTGGCGCGGCAGCAGACGACGTACAACCAGCCGTCGTACCCGAGCTTCTATCTCGGCTCGGACCTCGACTGGTCCCGGGTGCCGCTACCGGGCCGCTGACCAGCGGCCGGGAGCGGCCCGACCCGGTCGGGACCCGGCGCTCCGGTGGGAGCGCCGGGTTCCGGCGTCCCGGCTGCGCAACACGGGTACGTCCGGCGGGAACCGGACGGCCGGCGTGTGGCTCGTCCCCGGTGGAGGTGGTCGACGATGCGTACCCGTCGGATGCTCGCCGCGCTCGCCGCGACGCTTGTCGGGCTGGCCGGCACCCTGCTGCTCGCCCCGGCGCCGGCCCGGGCCGGCAACTGGGCCGCGACGCTGCTGGATCCGCTGCCGGAGCGGCTGGAACCCGGCCGGGCCTACACCGTCGGGCTCTGGGTGCTCCAGCACGGCTTCCACCCCTACGAGGGCGAGCTCGGCCCGGTGGCGCTACGGCTGACCGACGGAAGCGGCACCTCGGTGTCGTTTCCCGCGTCGGCGTTGCCGGAGCCGGCGCACTACGCGGCGGCGGTCGCCGTGCCGCGGGCCGGAACCTGGGAGGTGACCGCCGTGCAGGGCGAGTTCGCCGACTACCGGATCGGCACCCTCACCGTCCCCGGCGCGCTGGAGGTGTTCCGCGTTCCGGCCCCGCTCCAGCCGGCCGAGACCGCGAAACACTGGCCGGGTGCGATCCGACCGCCGGAGCTTCCGGTCGACCCCGAGCGCAACCCGTTCGCGCTGGACCCGGTGCCGGCGCAGGGGAGCGAGGTCGCCCCGGCAGCCGCCGAGGCGAGCGCCGGGGCGGTCCCCCCGGCCGGATCGGAGCGGGCCACCTCGCGGCGGGCGCTGGTGGTCGCCGGCACCCTGCTCGCCGTGGCGCTTGTCGGCCTCGGGATCGCCGCCGGTCGCCGCCGGCTGCGCCGCACCGGCCGGCCCAGCACCACCTGACACTCTCTGCCATCCGGCCGAACACCAGCGCCTGGCGCTGCCATCCGGCCGAGCACCGGCCGAGGCTTCCATCGACCCCGGCGACAGCACCAGACTGTTCCACCGGCCCAGCGCCACGCCGGCACTGATCGCCGGTTCAGTCCGGGTCGGGCAGCAGGCCCTGCTCGCGCAGTTGCTGGCAGTGCAGCTCCGGTGGCGGCTCCGGGTCCCAGTCGGACGGTCGGGGGCCCTCCGGGCCGTCGGCTCCGACCCGGACGAACCGTTCCACCCGGGTTATCCGGCAGCGCACACCCCGGATCTCGAACTCGTCCGTGACCGGTGACTCGAACTCCTCCAACGCCCGGGCGTAGGCGGCCCGGATCTCCTCCAGCGAGGCGTCCTCGTGCGGCACGATGTCGCTGAACCGCAGGAACGCGGAGTCGCGGGCCGCCTGCGGCGTGGGATAGGTGCTGAAGGAGCGGGGCTGCCAGGCGCCGTCGACGTACTCGCCGATGGTGAAGCAGACCGGCAGCAGCACCACGTTCGGGTGGCTGGCCAGCGCCCGGCGGGAGTCGGTCCGTACCTCGTCGGGCACGATGCCGGCCTTGTGGAACGCGGGGACCATCTCGATCCGCAGCAGCCCGTCGGAGAGGCCGGTGCTGGCGGCCGGGTCGACGACGAATCCCTCCTCCTGGGCCGGGACCTCGCGGGTGCTGCCGGACGGATACGGGTCGGGGTCGGTGGGGCGGGGCGGTTCGGGCCCGTCCGGTCCCATCCGGACGAACGGCTGGGCGCGGATGATCCGGTAACGCCGGCCGTGCACGGTGAGGTCGTCGACCGCCTCCCAGTCGAGCAGCCGGATCGCCTCCTGGTACTCCCGCCGCTCGACCGCGTGTTCGGCGGCCTCGGGTGTCTCGCCGCGCAGCCGCCGGAAGTACGAGCCGAGACCGTCCCGACTGCCCTGGGGCCGGTCGCCGCCGAGGTTGAGGATCCGCCACCGGCCGACGGTCTCCTCCACCGCGTAACCGAAGACCGGGGCGCCCCACATCAGTTTCGGGTAGGCGAGTGACCGACGCCGGGCGTCGTCCTCGGAGACCGCCGACACCGGGTCGGTCCGCTGGGTGATCCGGATCAGCAGGTGATCCGGCACCCGCCCACCGTGGTGACTCATGCACGCAGTGTGCCCCGGGCGTACTGGATACGCAGCCCTCCGCACTCCGCGAATGTTGGTACAGATGCTGGCGGGAGCGCCTCCCGACAGTTCCGAACTTCGACACCTAGCCTCCTAGGACGCCTTACGGGGTGTGCTCCCCGCCTCCCAGAACTTGTGTACGGGCAGTTGCATCGATCGGGGTGGAAGCGTTGACGGCCCGGAAGCGCGCCGGTAACCTTTGGCCAACCTCCTGAAAGAACAGAACAGTCTACTGCTCTATTTGTTACTAGCAGACGGAACTTCCGTACGGCGGTCCGACTCAGCTCCGCTGGGCGGAGCGACTCGATCCCGCCAGCTGGTGAACCGATCGGCGCTCACCTCCAGGGAACCGGCCCACACCCACACCCCCGCCCCGCCCCCGCCGCCGCGCGGATGGCCCGGCCACCCGCGCAACCGTCCCGCACCAAGAAGGACAGTGATGAGACGCTCCCATCTGGTCCCTGCGACGGCGGCGACGGTCGCCGCCGTCATGATCGCCACCCTGGGCCTGTCGACGCCCGCCGCACACGCGGCCGGCGCACCGCCGTTCGCCCAGCAGCAGGCGGTCGCGGCCCAACCGGCGACCCGGCCCGACCTGCCGACCGCCCTGGCCGAGGTCAACCTCGCCCGTGGCCGCCCCACCCGGGCGAGTGGCCACGCCGACGTCTACGACCCGTCCCGGGCGGTCGACGGCAACCAGGGCAGCTACTGGGAGAGCGTCAACCACGCCTTTCCGGGCTGGCTCCAGGTCGACCTCGGCCCGGCCGTACCGGTCCACCGGGTCGTCCTGAAGCTGCCGACCGGCGGCTGGGGCACCCGGACCCAGACGCTGAGCGTGCGGGGCAGCACCGACGGGTCGTCCTTCACCGACCTGGCGGCGTCCCGGACGTACACCTTCGACCCGGCGGTCGACGGCAACGCGGTGACGATCACCTTCACCGAAGCCAGCATCCGCTACCTCCGGGTCACCGTCACCGCGAACAGCGGCTGGCCGGCCGGGCAACTCGCCGAACTGGAGGTCTACGGCCCGGCCGGCGGCGGCACCGACACCACCCCGCCGAGCACGCCCGGCACGCTCCGCTACACCCAGTCCGGTACGACGATCACGCTGAACTGGGGCGCCTCGACCGACAACGCCGGCGGCAGCGGCCTGGCCGGCTACCACGTCTACCGCAACGGTGCCCAGGTGGCCTCGCTCGGCACCGTCACCAGCTACACCGACACCCAGCCGACCGACACCACCGTGTCGTACCACGTCCGGGCCCGGGACGTGGCGGGCAACCTCTCCGGCAACAGCAACACCGTAACCCGGACCGGTAGCCAGCCGCCCGGCTGCACGAACGTCGCCCGGGGCAGGCCGGCCACCGCGAGCGGCTCGACCTTCACCTTCGTACCCGCCAACGCCGTGGACGGGTCGCTCGGCACGTACTGGGAGGGTGCGCCGGGCTATCCGCAGACCCTGACCGTGGCGCTCGGCGCCAACCACGCGATCACGGCGGTACGGGTGAAACTGAACCCGGACCCGAGCTGGGGCACCCGTACCCAGCAGATCCAGGTGCTCGGCCGGGACCAGGCGGCGACGGCGTACACCGGCCTGGTGCCGGCGGCGAACCACCAGTTCGTGCAGGGCGACAACGCGGTGACGATCCCGGTCGCCGCGACCACGGCGGACGTGCAGCTCCGGTTCACCGCCAACACCGGCGCCCCGTCCGGCCAGGTCGCCGAGCTGGAGGTCTGCGGAACACCCGCGCCCAACCCGGACCTGGTGGTCGGCGCGACCACCTGGACGCCGGCCGCGCCGACCGAGACCACCCCGGTCACCCTGTCGGCGACCGTCCGCAACACCGGGTCGGCGTCGTCCGCCGCGACCACCGTCGACGTCAGCCTCGGCGGTACGGTCGTTGGCAGCGCCCCGGTGCCGGCGCTCGCCGCGGGTGCCTCGGCCACGGTGACGGTGAACGCCGGCACCCGGCCGCAGGGCAGCTATCCGGTCACCTCGGTGGTCGACCCGACCAACACGATCGTCGAGCAGAACGACGCCAACAACAGCTTCAGCACAGCGTCGCCGCTGGTCGTCGCCCAGGCTCCCGGCCCGGACCTACAGGTCGTCGGCATCACCACCAGCCCGCCGAACCCGGCGGTCGGCGCGGCGGTCAGCTTCACGGTGGCGGTGCGGAACCGGGGTACCGCCGCGACCGGCGCGACCACTGTCACCCGGGTGACGGTCGGCGGCACCACGCTGAACGCCGACACCCCGTCGATCGCGGCCGGTGCGACAAGCAACGTGGCGATCGGCGGCAGCTGGACGGCCACCAGCGGCGGTGCCACCGTCACCGCCACCGCGGACGCCACCGGCACCGTCGCGGAGACGAACGAGGGGAACAACGTACGCACCCAGTCGATCGTCGTCGGGCGCGGCGCGGCGGTGCCGTACGTGTCGTACGAGGCGGAAGCCGGCCGCTACCAGGGCACCCTGCTGGAAACCGATCCGCTGCGCACCTTCGGGCACACCAACTTCGGCACCGAGTCCTCCGGTCGCCGGTCGGTGCGGCTGAACAGCACCGGCCAGTACGTCGAGTTCACCTCGACCAACGCGGCCAACTCGATCGTGGTGCGCAACTCGATCCCGGACGCGCCGGGCGGCGGTGGCATCGAGGCCACCATCAGCCTGTACGTCAACGACACCTTCCTGCGCAAGCTGACCCTCTCCTCCCGGCACAGCTGGCTGTACGGCAACACCGACGACCCGGAGGGGCTGTCGAACACCCCCGGTGGCGACGCCCGGCGGCTCTTCGACGAGTCGAACGCGCTGCTGAGCCAGTCGTACCCGGCCGGCACCCGGTTCCGGCTCCAGCGGGACAGCGGCGACACGGCAGCCTTCTACGTCATCGACCTGGTCGACCTGGAGCAGGTCGACCCGGCCGCGAGCCAACCGGCCGGCTGCACCTCGATCACGCAGTACGGCGCGGTGCCGAACGACGGGCTCGACGACACCGCCGCGATCCAGCGGGCGGTGACCGACGACCAGAACGGGGTGATCGGCTGCGTCTGGATTCCGCCGGGGCAGTGGCGGCAGGAACAGAAGATCCTCACCGACGACCCGCTGGACCGGGGGCAGTGGAACCAGGTCGGGATCAGCGACGTGACGATCCGGGGTGCCGGGATGTGGCACTCGCAGCTCTACACGCTCACCGAGCCGCATCTGCGGGTCGGTGGGATCAACCATCCGCACGAGGGCAACTTCGGCTTCGACATCGACGACAACACCCAGATCTCCGACCTCGCCATCTTCGGTTCGGGCCGGATCCGGGGCGGGCCGGGCGGTGCCGAGGGCGGCGTGGGGCTCAACGGCCGGTTCGGCCAGGGCACCCGGATCAGCAACGTCTGGATCGAACACGCAAACGTCGGCGTCTGGGTCGGCCGGGACTACGACAACATCCCGGCGCTCTGGGGTCCGGGGGACGGGCTGGACTTCACCGGGATGCGGATCCGCAACACGTACGCCGACGGGATCAACTTCGCCAACGGCACCCGGAACTCGCGGGTCTTCAACTCCTCGTTCCGGAACACCGGTGACGACGCGCTGGCGGTCTGGGCGAGCCGCTACGTCCGGGACCCCTCGGTCGACATCGGCCACTCCAACGCCTTCGTCAACAACACGATCCAGCTTCCGTGGCGGGCCAACGGCATCGCCGTCTACGGCGGTCACGGCAACCGGATCGAGAACAACCTGGTCTACGACACGATGAACTACCCGGGGATCATGCTGGCCACCGACCACGACCCGTTGCCGTTCTCCGGGCAGACGCTCATCGCGAACAACGGCCTCTACCGTACCGGCGGCGCCTTCTGGGGTGAGCAGCAGAGGTTCGGGGCGATCACGCTCTTCCCGGCCACCCGGGACATCGTCGGGGTCACCATCCGGGACACCGAGATCGTCGACTCGACGTACGACGGCATCCAGTTCAAGTCCGGCGGTGGCAACATGCCGCAGGTGGTGGTCAGCAACGTCCGGATCGACCGGTCGAACAACGGGGCCGGGATCCTGGCGATGAACGGGGCGCGGGGCAGCGCCACGCTGTCGAACGTGACCATCACCAACTCGGCCACCGGAAACGTCGTGGTCGAACCGGGGTCGAGCTTCACCGTCACCGGCGCGGCACCGGCCTTCCGGCAACCGCGCAAGCCGGCCGTCGACTGAGGCACCCGGCCGGGCCTGACCGGCCACGGATTGCCCTCGATCCGGGTACGCCGTTGGCCGGGTCCCCTGTGGTGGGGACCCGGCCAGCGGATGGCTCTGTCTGCTCTTAGCTGTTGTTCCAGGCGTCGGCGACGAGGTCGGCTGCCTGGTCCTCCCACTGCGCGTACGCCTGCGGGAACGCCGACACCTGCACCTTCTGCGCCGCCACGGTCAACGGCAGATCCCGCCAACCATCAACCTGCTTCAGGCCCTTCAGGAACGCGGTCGTCGCGTACTCCGGATCGGTGATCTGCTCCACCGAACCCCAACCCGACGACGGACGCTGCTGGAACAACCCCTGCGAGTCATGATCATTCCGGTCACCCAGATGACCCAGGTTCTCCAACTTCGACTCCTGCAGCGAGGTACCCACCGCGATCACCGCGGCACGCTCGTCCATCCCCGCCTTCTTCGTCGCCTTCACGATCGCCCGCACATTCCCGGCCTGCTCGGCCGACAGGTCGATCCGCGACTGCTCACCCTGCACACCACGCGGCACCAACCGGTCCCGCGACGGCTTACCCTTACGATCCTTCTTGTCGCTCTTCTTCTCACCCTTGTCGCCCTTGTGGTCCTTGTCGGCCATCACCGACTGCGACACCGGCGAACCGACATGCTCCGGGGCCGCCTGCGCCGCCACCGCGGGGCCGGCCACAGCGCCGCCGACGAACGCCAGACCAGCCACACCCAGCGCACCCTTACGAACGATCGACGTCTTCTCGATGGCCGGAAGCCACCGACTGAACAGCATCGTGTTCATGATGGTCGTCCTTCCAATCGGGGATGAGCACCCACCAGGGGGACGGCAGGCGCCATTGGAAACACAAAGCCCAAAAAGATTCGGTCCGGCCGGACTACCAGCCGCCGCGGGGGACACGGCGCTGCCCGTACTCAACCGAACACCGTATGTAACGACCGGTGGCCCCGGATCATTCCCAGCGCCCAGCCATCAGCCCAACTCTGCCCAGCTCACGGGCGGCGCTACTCGGCCGTACGCGTAATGTAACGACCGACCCCCGGCCAACATTCCAGCCGGACCGACTCGATCACCACCCCGAACCGGACATCCGAACACACCCCCCCACGACCGGCCACGGGCCGGGCGAGTTGTCCGGACGGAGACTGTCGAGCTGCCCCGCCACGCGCCCACCACACCAAACCAACGCCCGGAATGTCGCGCCCCGTCCACGCACCCAGCTCGACAGTCTCCGCGCGAGGTATCACCCAGCCAGTCGGCCAACCGGCGGCAGGCAGGTCATGGACCGGCTGACGTGGGTCGCCGTGGTGGATGACCTCGCGGGCGCTTGTCGGGGCGCTGGAGCGGGACGCGGCGGAGGTGATTACGGTTTGGGCTGGTAACCAAGAGGCGGGAGGTGTCGGTGTGTCCAGTCGAGGGACCGCGAGCTATGTCGGGGTGACCGGGCTGCCGTCGATCGTGTCGGCGGCGGTCGCGCTCGCCGAGGAGTTGGATTTTCCGTGTTCGTGCCGGCTCGAGCAGGGGCGGCTGTTGACCGCGCTCGCCGCCGGCGCGACCGGCGCCATCGGCGAGACCGGCACCGGCTGCGGTGTCGGGTTGGCCTGGTTGGTCGCCGGCCGTCGCCCGGGGGTACGGGTGGTTAGCGTCGAGCGGGACGGCGAGCGGGCCGCACGGGTGGCCCGGCTCTTCGCCGAGATTCCGGACGTGGAGGTCGTCTCCGGCGACTGGACGCTGATCGAGGGATACGGTCCGTTCGACCTGCTGGTGCTCGACGGTGGCGGAAACGGGAAGCAGGGCGCGGCGGCCGATCCCGTGCGGCTGCTCCGGCCGGGTGGCACGGTCGTGGTCGACGATTTCACGCCGCTGACCGGGTGGCCGCCGATGCTCGGTCCGGCGCCGGACGCGGCCCGGCTGGGCTGGCTCCGACATCCGGCGTTGCTGGCCACCGAGGTCCGGCTGGCACCGGACCTCGCAACGGTGCTCGGCACCCGCCGCCCCTGACCCGCCACAGTGCTCGGCAGCTATCGCCCTGACCGGCGGTCCGCCGTCGGGCTGCCATGGCGACCGTCATCACTTCGATCTCCGGAAATGTGTGACCGGAGGCCATGTCGGCGGTTCGTCTTCCGGTCGTAACGTCGCGGCAACTTCAGCGTGATCCAGCGCACACCACCGCCGGAGGCTCACCATGCGCCGCAGACCCGTCCTGGCCCGCCTCGTGCGGGCCGCCCTCGTGCCCGTACTCGCCGCGGTGGGAGTGCTCGCCGTCGCCGGGCCCGCCAAGGCCGCCACCTTCGGTCAGGTGACCGGCTTCGGCTCCAACCCCGGCAACCTCACCATGTACGCCTACCGCCCGGACAACCTGCCCGGCAACGCAGCCGCCGTGGTCCTGCTGCACGGCTGCGCCCAGAACGCCAACGGCTACTTCAGCAACTCCGGCTGGCGCAAGTACGCCGACCAGTGGGGGTTCGCGCTGATCGTGCCGGAGCAGAAGTCGGCGAACAACTCCACCTCATGCTTCAACTGGTTCGAGCCGGGTGACACCGCCCGGGGCCAGGGCGAGGCGCTCTCCGTCAAGCAGATGGTCGACCACGCCCGCGCCAGCTTCGGCATCGCCGCCAACCGGGTCTACGTCAGCGGCCTCTCCGCCGGTGGTGCGATGGCGGCGGCGATGCTCGCCAGCTATCCGGACACCTTCGCGGCCGGCTCGATCGTCGCGGGCATCCCCTACCGCTGCGCCACCAGCATGGTCAACGCGTTCAGCTGCATGAACCCGGGCGTCGACCGCAGCCCGGCGCAGTGGGGCGACCTGGTCCGGCAGGCGTACCCGGGCTACTCCGGCGCCCGGCCTAAGGTGGCGATCTGGCACGGCACCGCCGACTACACCGTCGGCACCGTCAACGCCATCGAGTCACGCGACCAGTGGACGAACGTGCTCGGCGTGTCGCAGACCCCGACCGGCACCTCCAGCCTGCCCGGCGGCACCACCCTGGAGACCTACGGCGCCGACCAGGTGCGCCTCTACCGGGTCGCCGGGATGGGCCACGGCACCCCGGTCGATCCGGGCTCCGGCGCCGACCAGTGCGGGACCGCTGCCGCGTACTTCCTCGACACCATCTGCTCGGCGTACCGGGACGCGGTCTTCTTCGGACTCGGCACCGGCACCGACCCTGGTGATCCCGGCGATCCCGGCGACCCGGGAGATCCCGGCGATCCGGGTGAGGACCCGGTCTGCGTCACCGCCAGCAACTACGCGCACGTGCAGGCCGGCCGCGCCTACCAGTCCGGCGGGTACGCCTACGCGCTCGGCTCGGGCACCCGGATGGGGCTCTACAACGTCTTCGCCAGCACGACGCTGCGGCAGACCGGCCCGAACCACTGGGTGATCGGCTGCTGACCGGATCCGGCCGGCGCCTTCCCCCCGAGGTGCCGGCCACCGGTGGCCCGCCCAGCCGAGTCCGCACCCGGCCGGGCACGCGTGTGCCGGATACGGGCTGCGTGTTCCGGACACGGCCGGCGGGCGGAACTCACCGGCCGGCGGGCGGCTCGCCGGGTGGGCCGAGGAGGGTGACCATCCGGTCGGCGTCCAGGAAGGTCGTCAGACCCGCCACCAGCCCGTCGACCACGTCGAGCAGGACCAGCCCGAACGGCAGGTAGCCGCCGTCGGGACCCGGCCGGAGCTGCCAGAACGCCGGTGACCCGTTCGCCGCGACCGGGACCAGCCGGGCGCCCGCGCAGGACGCGGCCGGATTCAGCAGCGCCAGCCGGATCCGGTCCCGGCCCCGCAGCCAGAACCGGAACGGCGGCATCGACATCGTCGCGTCCTCGCGCAGCAGCGCCACCAGCGCCTCGACGTCGTGCCGCTCGAACGCGTCGCAGTACCGGGCCAGCAGGTCGCGCTGGGTCGGGTCGGCCGGCCGGAACGGTTCGCCCGGCGCCTGGTCCACCGCCCGCAGCGTCGTCCTGGCCCGCTGCAACGCGCTGGTCACCGAGGCTACCGTCGTGCCCAGCAGCCGGGCGACCTCCTCGGCCCGCCAGCAGAGTACGTCCCGCAGGATCAGCACCGCCCGTTGCCGGGGCGGCAGGTGCTGCAACGCGGCCACGAAGGCCAGCCGGATCGACTCCCGGCGTACCACCAGTTCCTCCGGGTCGCCGTGCGCCGGCAGTACGGCACCGTCGGAGACCGGCTGCACCAAGAACCGCTCGGGTGCCGGCGCACCGATGTCCGGACCGTCGGCGGCGGGGCCGAGGTCCATCACCAGCGCCCGCCGCTGGGGACTGCGCAGCATGTCGAGGCAGATGTTCGTCGCGATGCGGTAGAGCCAGGTCCGCAGCGAGCCGCGCCGCTCGTCGTACCTGTCGAACGACCGCCAGGCCCGGACCAGCGTCTCCTGGACGGCGTCCTCGGCCTCGAACCCGGAGCCGAGCATCCGGTAGCAGTAACCGGTCAGCTCCGTCCGGAACGGCTCCAGCCGGGTCATCCGCGCGTCCGTCCGCCCCGCCCCCGCGCTCGTCCCCGCCGCTCCCGCGCTCGTCTCCACCGCTCCGACCATACCCAGGCACGCTTCGTCGGTCGGCTCGGCCGAAGACCGGAACCTCACCGGTCTTCGGCCGATGAGTTTCCGGCGCCCGCCCCGTATTCCCGGCAGGGGCGCACCGGTGCCGGTGCGGCCGGAGGAGGAGAAGAGACGATGGACGAGGACCAGGTGTGGGCCGAGGTGCGGGCGGAACGGCGGGAGCAGGTGGAACTGCTCGCCGCCCTCCGCCCCGAGCAGTGGGACGCGGCCACGCTCTGCGCGGGCTGGCGGGTACGCGAGGTCGTCGCGCACACCACGTTGCCGTACCGGACCTCGCTCGGGCGTACCGTGCTGGAACTGCTCAGGGCCCGGGGCAGCTTCGACCGGATGGCGGACCGGTCCGCCCGACGCGACGCCGCCGAGTTACCCGCCGAGCGTCTGCTCGGGTCGCTGCGGGAGAACGTGGCACACCGCTGGACCCCGCCCGGCGGCGGCGCACACGGCGCGCTGTCGCACGACGTGATCCACGGACTCGACATCACGGTGGGACTCGGGCTGGACCGCCGGGTACCGCCGGAACGGGTCGGCCTGGTGCTGTCCGGGATGAAGCCGCGCAACGTCGCCTATTTCGGCGTGGACCTCAGCGGAGTCGCGCTGCACGCCACCGATCTCGACTGGAGTCACGGCTCCGGCGCCGCACTGCGGGGCCTCGCCCAGGACCTGCTGCTCGTACTCTGCGGGCGCCGGCTGCCACCCGGCCGGCTCGACGGCGCGGCGGCGGCCCGATTCTCCGACCAGCCCGCGCCGCGCTGAGCGCGTCGAAGGAAGGGCTTCGAAGGGAGCCACGAGCAGCGAATTGGCCCGGACCACGGTCCGGCGACCGTCGATAGCATCGGCCCTCCGTCGGCGCGCGAGCCCGCCGCCGACCGCAGCCGACCAGGAGGAACCTAGGTGCGCGACGCCTTCGCCGAACTGTCCACCCCACTGGTGGCCGATGCCTGCGTACGCCTTGACGTGCCGCTGCGGGTCGCCCCGCCCGGCATCGCCGCCGTCGTACCCGGGCAGCGCCTCGCCGGACGCGTCCTGCCCGCCCGGCACTACGGCAGCGTTGACGTGTTCCTGGAGGCGCTCGGCAACGCCGGCCCGGGTGACGTCCTCGTCGTCGACAACGGCGGGCGGGTGGACGAGGCGTGTGTCGGCGACCTGATGGTGCTGGAGGCCGTCGCGGCGGGGCTGGCCGGTCTGGTGATCTGGGGCCTGCACCGGGACACCCCGGAACTGGTGGAGATCGGGCTGCCCGTCTTCAGCTACGGCAGCTATCCACCCGGCCCGGTACGGCTCGCCGAAGCCGAGCGGTCCGCCCTGGTCAGCGCGCGGTTCGGCACGCACCTCGTCGACGCGTCGGACATCGTCTTCGCCGACGGCGACGGGGTGCTGTTCGTGCCCGTCGACCGCAGCGACGAGGTGCTGGCGACGGCGGACCGGATCCGACGCACCGAGCGCGACCAGGCCGACCGGATCCGGGCCGGGCAGACGTTGCGTGAGCAGACCGGGTTCGCCGACTATCTTGCCCGGCGTGCCGAGGACCCGGCGTACAGCTTCCGCCGCCACCTGCGCCGGATCGGCGGCGCGATCGAGGAGTAGCACCCGCCAGCCGTGCCAGGCGGTCGCTGTTGCGAAGAGTTGGCACCTGCTTCGTTGTCGCGTGCGTACATGAGCACGTAACCTCCCTTTCGACAGGGAGGGCAGCGGCACATGGACCACGACCACGACCACAGCCACGACCACAGCCATGCCCACCAGCACCGGCACAGCCAGTTCCGGCACAGCCAGTTCCGGCACAGCCAGCACCACAAACCCGGCCGACGGCTGCGGCACCGCCTCGGTCACCTGGTCACCCCGCACTCGCACGACGCCGCCGACAAGGTCGACAGCGCGATGGAGACCTCCCGGGCCGGCCTGCGGGCACTGTGGATCTCGCTCGCAGTCCTCGGGGCCACCGCCGCGGCACAGGCGGTCGTCGTGGCTATGTCCGGCTCGGTGGCGCTGCTCGGCGACACCCTGCACAACGTCGCCGACGCGCTGACCGCACTGCCGCTGGGCATCGCCTTCCTGCTCGGCCGGCGCGCCGCGACCCGGACGTACACCTACGGCTACGGCCGGGCCGAGGACCTGGCCGGGATCGCCATCGTCGCGACAATCGCCGCCTCCGCCGCCTTCGCCGGCCACGAGGCGGTCCGGCGGCTGCTGGCACCGCAGGACGTCCGGCACCTGTCGTACGTCGCCGCCGCCGCGCTGCTCGGCTTCGTCGGCAACGAAGTCGTCGCCCGCTACCGGATCGGCGTCGGGCGGCGGATCGGCTCGGCCGCCCTGGTCGCGGACGGCCTGCACGCCCGCGCCGACGGGTTCACCTCGCTGGCGGTGCTGCTCGGTGCCGGCGGTGCCGCACTGGGCTGGCGCTGGGCGGACCCCCTGGTCGGGCTACTGATCACCGCCGCGATCCTGCTGGTGCTCAGGGATGCCGCCCGGCAGGTCTACCGCCGGTTGATGGACGCCGTCGACCCGGACCTGGTCGACCGGGCCGAGGCGACCCTGCGAGCGGTGCCGGGGGTGCGGCAGGTGACCGGGATACGGATGCGCTGGATCGGCCACCGGTTGCACGCCGAGGCGACCCTGGTGGTCGACGCCGAGCTGAGCCTGCTCCAGGCCCACGAGGTCGCCGCCGACGCCGAACACCAGCTCTGTCACGCCGTACCGCGGCTCACCGGAGCGACCCTGCACACCGACCCGGCCAGCCACGTCGGCGACCACCACCACGCCGAGCTGTCCCACCGGCGCCGGAGCACGCACCGGGCCGGAACGGAACCGCCCGGGACCGCCCCGGACCGGCCGTGACCCAGACAAGCCGGACCAGCACGTACCCGGGCAGGGACGACCGCCGAGCGGCAGCGACGTCAGGACGACGGCCCTAACCGACGCCGGGGTCAGGACGACGGCCCTGACCGACGCCGGGGTCAGGGGCCGTCGCTGAGCGGCGCCGGGGTCAGGACGGCTGGTGGGCGGCGGCGGGGTCGGGACGCTTCTCGAGGTGGGCCAACTCGTCCCCGGAGCCGGTCGCCTCGGGCACCCCGAGCATCCGGTAGAGGGCGCTGGCGGAACTCCGGTGTGTCTCGGCACGCCCGCGGTCACCCCCCGTCAGGTACGCCCGAGCCAGCCCGGCGTGCGCCCGAGCCTGCTCGTGGCTGTCGCCGATCTCGGTGGCCAGGCTGAGCGCGGTGCTGTGCTGCGTCCGGGCCGGACCGAGTCGACCCATCAGGTGCAGGATCTCGCCGAGACTGTTGGTGGCGGAGGCCTCGCCGGCCCGTTCACCGACCCGGCGCAGCAGGGTGAGTGCCTGCTCCACCAGGTCCAGCGCGGTCTCGTGCTCGCCCTGCCGCAGGCGTACCCGGCCGAGGCCGTCCAGCGCCAGCGCCTTGCCGGCCGGGTCGCCGACGGCCTCGAACAGTGCCAGCGCCCGCCGGTGCCGGCCGGCGGCGGTGAGCAGCCGCCCGCCCCGCAGGTGCAGCTCCCCGACGCTGGTCAGCGCGTAAGCCTCCCCGGTCGCGTCGGCGATCCGCCGGCAGAGCACGATCGAGGTACGCAGGTACACCCCCGCCTCACGGTAGTTGCCCTGCCGTAGCAGTACGTGCCCGAGGTTGCCGCCGGCCCGCGTCTCGCCGGCCGGGTCACCGACCCGCCGGCAGAGCAGCAGGGCGGAGCGCAGGGCCTCGGCGGCCTCGTCGTACCGGCCCTGCCGCTGCTGGACGTAACCGAGGTTGCCCAGCGCCCGCGCCTCGGCGGCACTGTCGCCGTTCTCCCGGGCGAGCGTCACCGCCTCGCGAAGCCGGGCGGTCGACGGGGTGTAGCGGCCCTGCTGGGCGTACATCACGGCGAGCCCGGTCAGCAGGTGTGCCTCGGTGACCCGGTCGCCGGCCTGCCGGGCAGCGGCCAGGGCGTGCGTGTGCATCCGTTCGGCCTCGGCGAAGTATCCACCGCTCTCCAGGTAACGCAGCAGGGTCAGGGTCAGCCGTACCGCGTGGGTGGACCGCCCGCGTTCGGCGGCCCGGACGGCCGTGGCGACCAGGGCCGCCCGTTCGGCGTCCAGCCATCCCCGGGCCGCCTGCGGGTCCGGCATCGGCGGTGGCGTCACCGGTGACCTGTCGACGGGCGCCCGGCGGTGCCGTTCCGCCGGGTAGAGCGTGTCGATCGCGGCGGTGACGGCGGCCAGCTCGTAGTCGAAGAGGCGGTCCAGCGCGGCGTCGACCGTCGAGGCGGGCTCGTCGGCCGCGCAGCGTTCGGTCGCGTACGCCCGGAGCAGGTCATGGAAGGTGTACCGGTGGTTGCCGGCGGGCTGCACGAGGTTCGCCCGGGCGAGCGTGTCGAGCAGGTGCCGGGCCGGCTCCGGCTCGGTGTCGAAGAGCGCCGCCGCGGCGTACCTGTCGACGTCCGGCCCGGGGTGCGGGCCCAGCATCCGGAAGGCGCGGGCGGCGCCGGCCGGCAGTTGCTGGTAGGACCAGGAGAGCACGGCCCGCACCCCGGTGCGCGGGTCGCCGCCCGCGTCGAGCAGCCGGAGCCGGTGTTGCTGGTCGGCCAGTTCGGCGACGAGTACCGACAGCGGCGCGGTCGGCCGGGTGAGCACGAGTTCGGCGGCGACGCGCAGTGCCAGCGGCAGGTGGGCGCAGCGTTCGGCGAGCGCGGCGGCGGCGGTCGGTTCCCGGGCGACCCGGTCGCCGAGGGTGTGCCAGAGCAGTTCCACCGAGTCGGCGCTGGACAGCAGACCCAGCTCGATCCGCTCGGCGCCGTCCCGGGCGACCAGCCCGGCCAGGGTGTCCCGGCTGGTGATCAGCGCGGCGCAGGAGGCGCTGCCCGGCAGCAGCGGCCGGGCCTGCTCCACCGAGGCCGCGTTGTCCAGCACGATAAGCATCCGCCGGCCGTCGAGTTCGCTGCGGTACCGGGCCGCGCACTCGTCGAGTTCGAACGGCACCTCGGTGCCGGGCACGCCGAGCGCCCGGAGGAAGCCGGCCAGCGCCTCCTGCGGCGGCATCGGCCGGTCTACGTCGTAGCCACGCAGGTTGACGTAGAGCTGCCCGTCCGGGAAGTGCTGCCGGGCGTGGTGTCCCCAGCGCAGCGCGAGGGCGGTCTTGCCGACTCCGGCGGTCCCGGCGAGCACGACGACCGGAACCCCCGCCCGACGTCGGCGGGGCCCGGCGAGCAGGTCGTCCAACCTGGACTGTTCGGCCGCGCGGCCGCTGAAGCCGGGTACGTCGGCGGGAAGTTGCGCCGGGACCGGCGGCGGGTCGTCCGGCCCGGCCCGGGTGGCGGCCGGCGGCACCGGTGGCGGTCCGGCGGGTTCGGCGGCCCGCAGCGCGGCCCGGTAGGCGTCGGCGAGTTCGGGACCCGGTTCGACGCCCAACTCCTCGACGAGTCGCGACCGGACGGCGCGGTAGACCGCGACGGCCCGGTCCCGCCGGCCGAGCGCGTGGTAGGCCCGGATCAGCAGGGCCTTGGCGGTCTCGTCCAGCGGGCTGCCCGCCGCCACCTCCTCCAGCGCCGGCAGTACGTCGGCGGCCCGCCCGAGTGCGATCATGACCTCGCCGTACCGGCCCACCGCCGACCGGCGTTCCTCGGCGAGTGCGACGACCTTCGGATGTCCGGCCAGCGAGGGTACGTCGACGAGCGGCGCGGCCCGCCACAGTGCGAGGGCCCGCTGCCAGAGCCGGACCGAGCCGGGCAGGTCGTCCCGGCGGTGCGCCTCGGCCGCCGCACCGGCGAGTTCCCGGAACACGCAGAGGTCGAGGTTGCGGGCCGGTACGCCGACCGCGTACCCGTCGCCGACCCGGGGGAGTACGGCGCTGGCGGTGTGCGTGCGACGGTCGGGTTCGAGCAGCCGCCGGAGGTTCTTGACGTGTGTCTGGATCACGTTTGTGGCACTCGGTGGCGGCTCGCCGCCCTCCCAGAGCGCGTCGACGATCTCGGCCCGCGGCATCGGCCGGCCGGCGGCCAGGGCGAGCAGGCCGAGCACGGCCCGTTGACCGGGTGCGGAGAAGGCGATCTCGTGCCCGCCGCGCCAGGCCCGTACCGGGCCGAGGATCTCCAGCCGTACCGTGTCGAGGCCCCCGTCACCCGGGTCCCCGAAAACGCTGACGCCGTACCCGCTCTCGCGAGCTACCACCATGTCGCCCGCCACATGCCTAACAGGGTGGCGCGCGGGCGAAACCGAGGCAAGGGGCTCGATACCGGGAGGCGGCCATCCGACATCGCGACCGGCTGACGGCACCCGGCCGTCAGCCTGACGGCACCCGGCCGTCGACCGGGACCGTCCCGGCGGCGGGCTACCCGGACCGTCCCTGGCCGGGGCTCACCAGGCCGGTCTCGTAGGCGACCACCACCGCCTGGACGCGGTCGCGGAGCCCGAGTTTGCCGAGGATGCGGGCGACGTGCGTCTTGACGGTCGCCTCGGACAGGTGGAGTCGGGCGGCGAGTTCGGCGTTGCTCAGGCCCTGGGCCAGCAACCGCAGTACCTCGAGTTCCCGCGGGGTGAGCGTGGAGAGGTCGCGGTGCGGTGCGGCCGGGTCGGCGCCGCGGTCGGCGAACCGCTCGACGAGCCGCCGGGTGATGGCCGGGGCCAGCAGCGCGTCGCCGGACCGGACCATCCGGACCGCGGCGACCAGGTGCTCGGGGGTGACGTCCTTGAGCAGGAAACCGCTGGCTCCGGCGGAGAGCGCGGCGTAGACGTAGTGGTCGAGGTCGAACGTGGTCAGGATGATCACGCGCGGGTCGGCGGCGGCACCGGTCAGGATGCGCCGGGTCGCCTCCAGGCCGTCCATCTCCGGCATCCGGACGTCCATCAGGACGACGTCCGGCAGGGTGCGCCGGACCGCGTCGACCGCCTCGGCACCGTTCGTCGCCTCGGCGACCACGTCGATGTCGTCCGCGGTGAGGATCATCCGGAATCCGGTACGGACCAGCGCCTGGTCGTCGGCGACGACGACGCGCAGCGGCGGGTTCACGGCGCCTCCAGTGGGATCCGCGCGGCGACCTGGTAGCCCCCGCTGAGCCGGTGCCCGGCGCGCAGCGTCCCGCCGTAGACGGCGAGTCGTTCGCGCAGCCCGATCAGGCCGCGCCCGTTGCCGGCGGCGGCGGAGACACCGGGTGTGCCGCCGGTGTCGGTGGCCTCGACCCGGAGCTGGTCGGCGCCGTACTCCACCAGGACCGTGGCGCTCGCCCCGGTGGCGTGTTTGACGGTGTTTGTCAGCGCCTCCTGGACCACCCGGTAGGCGGTCAGTTCGATCCCCGGCGGCAGTGGGCGGGGCTGCCCGGTGACGGTCAGCCGCACGGGCATCCCGGTGTCGCGTACCCGCTGGACCAGCGCCTCCAGCCGGTCGAGACCCGGCTGCGGCGCCAGGCCGCCGCCACCGGCGTCGCCGACCGGACCGCTGCCGGCCGGAGCGCCGGCACCGCCCGCCGTTTCGTCGTCGTCCATTGTGAGCAGTCCCATGACGTGCCGGAGTTCGGCCATCGCGGCCCGGCCGCCCGCCTCGACCGAGAGCAGTGCCTCCCGGGCCTGCTCCGGGCTGGTCCGCATGACCTTGCGGGCGGCACCGGCCTGGATGACCATCACGCTGACGTTGTGCGTCACCACGTCGTGCAGCTCGCGGGCGATCCGGGCCCGCTCGTGCTCGGCGGCCCGGCGCAGCGCCTCGGCCTGCTCGTGCTCCAGTCTGGACAGCCGGGCCCGGTCCTCGTCGGCCCGCCGTCGCCACCGGCGCAGCCCGTTGGCGGCGAGGACGATCGGGATCAGGATCAGGAAGGGTACGGCGTTCTGCGGGACGGTGGGCACCGCCGGTTCCTGGATCTGGGTGTAGATGAACGCCGCCGCGGGCAGGCTCGCCAGCGCCGGTACCCGGTAGGGGCTGTACACGGCGGCGGTGTACGCCGCGATGACGCAGGCGTAGAAGGAGACCCGCAGCGCGGCGTTGTAGTCGCTGGCCAGCGGGGCCGTGAGCAGGACCAGCCAGAGCACGGCGAGCGGGCAGCGGCGGCGGAACACCAGCGGCAGTACCACCACGAGGAGCATGACGACGGTCGAGCCGATCTCGTAGTCCTCGATCGGCAGGAACGGTTCGGGCCCCGGCCGGCGCGCGGGCAGGTCGGGCGCGACCGGGGCCGGTGGCGCGGGCGGGTCCGGGTACCCGGGCGGGTCCTGGTACTCGAGCGGGTCCCGGTGGCCGTACTCGGCCGAGGCCCGCTGTTCCCGGTCCTGGTCGTTGCCCTCCACGACGGCGGCGAGCAGCAGGCCCAGCGCGACCAGCACGTCGAACACCTGGCCGCGCCAGGACAGCGGTGGCAGCGAACCGGACGGCCGCAGCAGCAGCCTGAGCCGCGCCCACAGCCGGCCGGCCGTCGCCCCCTGCATCACCGGGCCATTCTCGCCCACCGCCACCGGCCGCGGACATCCGCCGGTCTGACCACCCGGTTACCTCCGTCGACTACGCCGCAGGGATGACCCGGCGGCGGTTCATCCCCGGGCGGTACCGGATCTGGCTCCGGCGGCCGACGCCGGCTGCCGCCCGGCGGATCTAGCTTCGAGCGGCCAGAGGTGCCCGAGATGGGGGAGATCCAGGATGAGCGTTCCGTTGATCGAGTTGGCCGACGTGAGCCGCAGGTACGACGAGGGGCCGCCGGCACTCGACGCCGTGTCGCTGCGGATCGCGGCGGGGGAGGCGGTCGCGATCCTGGGGCCGTCCGGCAGCGGCAAGTCCACGCTGCTGAACCTGGTCGCCGGGCTGGACCGGCCGAGCGCCGGCACGGTGACCGTGGGCGGCGTCCGGGTCGACCAGTTGGGTGAGGCCGCTTCCGCCCGCTACCGGCGGGCGAGGATCGGCATGGTGTTCCAGTTCTTCAACCTCCTCGACGACCTGACCGTCGCCGACAACGTCATGCTGCCGGCCCAGTTGTCGGGTATGGCCCGGGGCGCCGCCCGACGGCGGGCGATGGAGCTGCTCGGCACGCTCGGCGTCGACCGGCACGCGGACGCCTATCCGGGCCGGCTCTCCGGCGGCGAACGGCAGCGGGTCGCGGTGGCCCGGGCCCTGGTCAACCGGCCGGCGCTGCTGCTCGCCGACGAACCGACCGGCGCGCTGGACACCGCCGCCGGCGAGGAGGTCCGGAACCTGCTGACCGAACTGCACACCGAGGGGCAGACGATCGTGCTTGTCACCCACGACCTGACCCTGGCCCGGTCGTGCGCGTCCCGCACCGTCCGGCTGGTCGACGGCCGGGTCGCCGCCGACAGCGCGATGGAGCCGGTCCGATGAGTGCGCTGGGCGGGGTGGTCCGGTCCGGTGTGGGGCGGCGCCGGGTGCAGACGGTGGTGGTCGGGCTGGTGGTGATGATCGCGGTCACCGCCGCCGTACTCGGCGGCTCGCTGATGGTGGCCTCCACGGCCCCCTTCGACCGGGCCTTCGCCCAGCAGGACGGTGCGCACCTGGCCGTGCGGTTCGACGGGGCCAAGGCCACGGCGGCGGAGGTGTCGGCGTCGGCGCGGGCCGTCGGGGTGACCGCGGCCGCCGGCCCGTTCCCGACCGCGACGATCACGCCGGCCGCCGGTCGTGGCGGGCCGGTACGGCCGCTGACCGTGGTCGGGCGGGCCGAAGCCGGTGGACCCGTCGACGCCGTCACGGTGACCGACGGACGGTGGGTCACCGGCCCCGGCGAGATCGTCCTCCCCGCCGACCTGCGGCTGCCGCGCAGTTTCCAGCCGAAGGTCGGTGACTCGCTCGCACTGGACGCGCCGGCCGGCAGCCCGAGCCTGCGGGTGGTCGGGGTGGCCCGGTCGGTCAGCGAGACCGCCGGCGGCTGGGTGATGCCGGAACAGGTCGCGGCGCTCACCGCACCGGGTGCCACCGCCGGCTACCAGATGCTCTACCGGCTCGCCGCGAGCGACACCGCCGCGCAGGTCGACTCGGCCCGTGCCGCGATCGAGGCGAGCGTGCCGCCGGGTGCGCTGGCCGGCGCCCGCTCCTGGCTCACCACCAGGACCAACAGCGCCGGCAACACCCTGCTGTTCGTGCCGTTCCTCACCGCGTTCGGCGTGCTGGGCGTACTCATGGCGGTGCTGATCATCGGCAACGTCGTCGCCGGGGCGGTCAGTACCGGCACGCACCGGATCGGCGTGCTGAAGGCTCTCGGCTGCACCCCGGGGCAGGTGGTCCGGGCGTACACGGCGCAGGCGCTGGTCCCGGCGGTGGTCGGCGCCCTGCTCGGGGTGCTGGCCGGCAACCTCCTGGTCGTGCCGATCCAGGCGCAGACCAACGAGGTCTACGGCACGACGGACACCGGCGTCAGCGGCTGGGTGAACCTGCTGGTACTTGCCGGGGCGCTGGTCGTGGTCAGCGTGACCGCCTGGCTGGCGGCCTTCCGGGCCGGGCGGCTGCGCGCCGTCGACGTGCTCGCCGTCGGGCGTACCCCGGGACGGGGTCGGGGGAGGTGGGCGGCCCGGCTGGCGGCGCGGCTGCCGCTGCCCCGGCCGGTGACCCTCGGGCTGGCCCAGCCGTTCGCCCGGGTGCTCCGGTCGACCACCATCGTCGCGGCGATCGCGTTCGGCGCCGCCGCCGCGACCTTCGCCGTCGGGCTGGGCGCCTCGCTGAACGCGGTCCAGGCCACGGAGAGCCATGGCGACGTGGTCGTCCACCCGGGTCGGCCGATCTCCGGTCCGCCGCCGGTGGGTGGCCCGGCGGCCCCGCCCGCCCCGCCGAGGGGCGGCCCCGTGCCGCCGGACCCGGTGGCGGTGGTCGGCGCGATCACCGCGCAGGCCGGAACCCGCGGGTACAGCGGCGTCGCGCACACGGCGGTGACCACCAGCGGGCTCACCAGTTCGCTGGACACCCTCGCGTTCACCGGGAACGACTCCGGGTACGGCTACGAGATGATCTCCGGTAGCTGGTTCGGCGGGCCCGGCGAGATCGTTGTCGCCCGACCGTTCCTGACCGCCACCGGCACCCGGGTCGGCGACGCCGTCGTGCTGTTCGACCACGGCACCCGGATCGACGCCCGGATCGTCGGCGAGGTCTTCAACATCGAGTCCCGGGGGATGCAGATCCTCACCAGCGTCGCGACGCTCGCGGCCTCCCAACCGGACCTGCGGCCCATGGAGTACTTCGTCACGCTCGACCCCGGCACCGACCCGGTCGACTACGTCGAGGGACTGAACGCGGCACTGGCCACGGTGGACGCCCACGCGACGGTCGACGAGCAGGAGGCGGACGAGATCATCCTGGTGGTCAACACGTTGACCGGCCTGCTCACCCTGATGCTGGCCACCGTGGCCGCGCTCGGCGTACTCAACATGGTCGTGCTGGAGACCCGGGAGCGGGTACACGATCTCGGGGTGCACAAGGCGCTGGGCATGACCCCACGGCAGACGGTCGGGATGGTCGTCGCCTCGGTGGTGGTCACCGGGCTGGTCGGTGGTGCGGTCGGGGTGCCCGTCGGCGTTCTGCTGCAACGGCTGACCGTCACCGAGATGGGCGGTGCCGTGGGGCTGTACCTGCCGGACTCGGTGCTCGACATCTACCGGCCCGGCCAGCTGCTGCTCTTCGGTCTCGGCGGAATCCTTCTCGCCGTACTCGGCTCGCTGCTGCCGGCCGGCTGGGCGGCGGGTACCCGTACCGCCACCGCGCTGCGTACCGAGTAGCCCGCCGGCCGGGCCGGTCGGTCCGGCTGCCGGGTGACGGGTGACGGGTCCGGCCCCGCCTGCCGGGTGCGCGCGCCGCGACGACGGGGGCGGCGCGTGCTCCGGCAGGCGGCTCGGCGGGTACTCCGGCAGCCGGGGTGGCGGTCCGGGTGCGCGACGGTGGCGGCGTCAGCCGGGTACCGGGCCGGTCGAGTCGCGGATCACCAGCGCGTGCCCGGTGGGCCGGCGCCGTGGCCGCCTGGATCGTGGCCGAAGGGCCAGGTCCAGGGCCATCCGGCCCATGTCGGTCATCGGCAGCCGGACCGTGGTGAGCCCGGGCGCGAGGTCCGCGGCGACCGAGACGTCGTTGAACCCGACCACCGAGATCCGCTCCGGTACGCCGACCCGGTGCGCGCGCAGCGTGGCGAGCACGCCGATCGCCATCGAGTCGTTGAGGGCCACGATCGCGGTCGTCCCGGGATGGTCCCGCAGGATCCGCTCGGCGGCGGCCCGGCCACCGTTCCGGGTGAAGTCGGTGTGCACGACCGGCAGGTCGTCGAGGAGCAGCCCGTGCCGGCGCAGCGCCGCCGCCACCCCGGCGAGCCGGTCGATGACCGTGGTGAGTCCACCTGTCGCGGCGGCGACGGCGATGCGCCGGTGCCCGAGGGCCAGCAGGTGCTCGCCGAGGGCCCGCCCGCCGGCCTCGTTGTCCGGCAGTACCGCGTCCACCCCCAGCGGATGCCGGCCGATCACCGCGACCCGACCGCCCAGGTCCTGGTAGGTCGCCAGTTCGCGGCGCGCCTCGGCCTGCACCTGCGGGTCGTCGTAGCCGGAGCCGGCGATCAGGATGATCCCGACCCGCTGGGCGATCAGGTGCCGCAACTGCCGCAACTCGTGTTCGGGGTCGCGGCCGGAGTGGCAGATCTGCACCAGCAGGCCCTGCTCGTCGGCGACCTGGATGACCCCGCCGGCGATCTCCGAGAAGTACGGGTCGTCCACCTGGTGCACCACCAGCCCGACGGTCGAGCTGACCCCACCGGCCAGGGTGCGGGCGTACGGGTTGGCGACGTACCCGAGTTCCCGGGAGACCTGGCGGACCCGGTCGGCGACGGCCGGGCTGACGCCGTCCCGCCCGGCGAGCGCCCGGGACGCGGTCGCCAGCGACACGCCGGCCCGTTCGGCGACGTCGACGAGGCGCAGCCGCCCCCCGCCAGGCTTCGGCATCGGCAACTCCCGGGAAACATCGACGACGGCAGGCGGTAACTATTGCGAGTGACGCAGGCCACAGCCTATGGTACGAAAGCGCTTCCGTAAGCGCTTTCGTTACCTCTGCGAAGGGAGCGTCCGGAATGGCATCCCGAGCGACACGCGGACGACGGGCCACAGCCGTCGGTGCGGCGGTGACACTCCTGCTGGCCGGCTGCGGTGACGGCGGCGGCAGATCGGGCTCCTCCGACGGCCCGATCGTCGTCGGGATCTCACTTCCGTTGACCGGCGACTTCGCCGAGCCCGGCAAGGGCGTGCAGCGCGGCTACGAGGCCTGGGCGAAGATCACCAACGACCGGGGCGGCCTGCTCGGCCGGCAGGTCGAGCTGAAGATCCTGGACGACCAGTCCAACGCCGACCGGGTGGTCGCCGACTACGAGCAGCTGATCGGCAAGGACAACGTGGACATCGTGGTGGGTCCCTTCTCGACCCGCCTCGTCGTCCCGGCCGCCCGGGTGGCCGAGGAGTACGGCATGCTCTTCGTCGAGCCGGCCGGCGCCGCCAAGGAGGTCTTCGAGCAGGGTTTCGAGAACCTCTTCTACGCGGCACCCGCGGTCGCCGACGACCACTACAACCACCTCGCCGAATACCTGCTCGGACTGCCGCCCGGCCAGCGACCGACCACCGTGGCGTACGCCGCCATGGACGACCCGTTCGCCCAGGGCACCGCGTACGGGCTGAAGGCGAAGCTGGAGGCGGCCGGGGTGCGTACCGTCGTCGACGAGGTGTACCCGCCGAACACCACCGACTTCGGCACCATCGCCGCCAAGATCGCGGCGTCGAAGGCGGACATGGTGGTCGGCGGTTCGCAGTACCAGGACGGGGTCAACCTGATCGTCGCCCTGCAACAGCTGCGTTACCAGCCGAAGCTGGCCGCCTTCTCGACCGCGCCGACCAGCCCCGAGTTCGCCGCCGCGATCGGCAACAGGACCGAGGGCATCCTGGCGCCGACCGGCTACACGCAGCAGGCGCCCTACCCGAGCAACGTCGAGTTCGTGCGGAAGTACACCGAGCAGTTCGGCTCGCCGCCGGAGGAGGACGAGGCGAACGCGTACACCACGGGTCAGGTGGTGGCCGCAGCCGTCGGCGCGGTCGGCTGCGCCGAGCAGGGCGAGTGCCAGCAGAAGCTGGTGGAGTGGATCCGCGGCAACAGCGTGGAGACCGTCGTCGGGCCGTTGACCTGGGACGCCACCGGCAAGCCGCAGGGCGCGCACATGATCCAGCAGTGGGTCGGCGGGCAGATCCAGATCGTCCTGCCGGCCGAGGCGAAGGAAGTCGACATCGTCTACCCGAAGCCGGCCTGGTGAGGTGACGGATGCCGTCCGGCGCCCTGCTGTTCCAGAGCGTCCTCCTGGGCCTGCTGCTGGGCGGGCTTTACGCCCTGCTGGCCGCCGGCCTGACGCTCTACTTCGGCATCATGCGGGTGGTGATGATCGCCCACTCGGCGTTCCTCATCCTCGCCGCCTACCTCGCCTGGTGGTCACACGCCCGGCTGGGGGTGGACCCGCTGCTGTCGATGGTGGTCACCGTCCCGCTCTTCTTCGGCCTCGGCGTGCTGCTCCAGCGGCTGCTGCTGGCCCGGCTGCGTCCGGTGACCCTGACCATGATGTCGGTGCTGCTCACCTTCGCCATCGCGGTGCTGATCGAGGGGCTGCTCGGGTACGCCTTCACCGGCACCCAGCGGCGGATCCAGCTCGGCTACGGCTCGGCCAGCATCGGCCTGTTCGGCGCCCGGATCGCGGTGGTCAAGCTGATCGCGTTCGGGCTCGCCGCGGTCGCGCTGCTCGCCCTCCACCTGCTGCTCAAGCGGACCCGGTTCGGCTGGGCGCTGCGGGCGACGATCCAGCACGGCGACGCCGCCCGGCTGGTCGGGATCGACACCGACCGGGTGGCCGGCTTCGGTTTCGGCCTCGGGCTGGCCACCGCCGCCGTCGGCGGCACGGCGCTGGCCCTGGACACCACCATCTACCCGTCGCTGCACTGGCACTGGATCGGCCCGCTGATGGCGATCATCGTGGTCGGCGGGCTGGGCAGCGTGCCGGGGGCGGCCATCGCCGCGATGCTGCTCGGGCTGGTGCAGAGCCTTTTGCAGATCCCGCTCGGCACCACCTGGGCGCAGACGGTCTTCTATCTCGCCCTCTTCGCGACGCTGGCGTTCCGCCCGCAGGGATTCTTCGGAGGCCGCCTTGCCCAGCGCTTCTGAAACCCCGGCCACCACACGCGCCTCCGGGTCACTCCCGGCGACCGCACGCGCCTCCGGTGCACTCCCGGCCACCGCGCGGCGCCGGCTCGGCGGGACGGTCCGGACGGTCGCGATCCTGGCCCTGGCCGTCGCCGTACTCTCCTTCCCGTCCTGGGCGCCGAACCCGTACGTCCTCTCGGCCGGCGTGGTGGTGCTGAACTACGCGGTGCTCTCCACGTCGTGGAACTTCGTCGGCGGGTTCACCGGGTACATCTCGCTCGGGCACGGTGCGCTGGCCGGGCTCGGCGGCTACGCCACCGGCCTGCTGGTGGTCCGGGCCGGGTTGCCGAGCTTCGTCGCACTGGCCGCGGCGACCCTGCTGGTGGCGACCTTCGCCGTCCCGGTCGGGTACGCGGCCCTGCGGGTGCGCGGCGCCTCGTTCGTGATCGTGTCGATCGCGCTGGTGCTGATCCTGCTGCTGGTCTTCCAGAGCTGGGCGTCCCTCACCGGCGGGTCGCGCGGGCTGGTCGTGCCGCGCCCGTTCCCCGGACTGCTCCGGCCCGAGCACCACCGGGTCTTCTTCTATCTCTTCGCCGCCCTGCTCGGGGTCGCGCTGCTGGTCTGGTGGCTTGTCGACAGGTCCCGCTTCGGGCTCGGCCTGAAGGCGATCCGGGAGGACGAGGACAAGGCGGAGTCGCTCGGCACCCCGACCTTCGGGTACAAGCTGGTGGTCTTCGTGGTCTCGGCCGGCTTCACCGGGCTGGCCGGCGGCCTCTACGCGCTCTGGTTCGGCGACCTCGACCCGGTCTTCCAGTTCTCCATCCTGACCGGCTCCTACCTGGTGCTGATGGCGCTGCTCGGCGGGGTGCGCCAGCTCTTCGGCCCACTGGTCGGCGCCGGAGTCGTCGGCATCGGCCTGGAGTACTTCAAGGTGGAGTTCGGCAACACCCCGCTGCACCTGGTCGCCACCGGACTGCTGCTGGCCCTGGTGGTGATGTTCATGCCGGACGGGGTGCTGCCGGCGCTGGGCGCACTGGCCGACCGGTTCCTGCGGCCGGCAGGCAGTTCCATCCGCGAGGTGAGCGCGGCCGAGCTACGCGAGAGCCAGGACGGCCCACCCGACGGCGACCGGCCGGCCGAGCCCTCGGACGGCGACCGGCCGGCCGGGCCGCCCGGCGGTGACCGGCCGGCCGGGCCGACGGCCGGGATTCCTGTCGGTGCCCCGGACGGGCCCTCGGCGGAGGAGCGGCCATGACCGGAGCGCCGACCGACCGGGAGACGAGGACGCCCGGCCCGCGGGCGGGCAGCCTGGCCACGACCGGGCTGACCAAGGCGTTCGGTGGGGTGACCGCGCTGGACGCGGCCACCGTGACGTTCCGGCCCGGACAGGTGAACGCGCTGATCGGGCCGAACGGCTCCGGCAAGACGACCTTCTTCAACTGCGTCACCGGGATGATCCGGCCGGACGGCGGCCGGACGACGTACCGGGGGGCGGAGATCACCCGGCGGAGCCCGCACGCGATCGCGCGGGCCGGGATCGGCCGCACCTTCCAGCTGTGCCGGGTCTTCCCCCGGATGTCGGCGCTGGACAACGTCCTCGTCGCCGCCCGGCCGGCCGGGTTCTGGAGCCAGCTGCGGGGTGCCCGGCGCCGGGCCGAACTGGACCGGGCCCGGGGCTGGCTGACCCGGCTCGGCATCGAGCACCTTGCCGACGTCGAGGCCCGGAACATGTCCTGGGGGCAGCAGAAGCTGCTGGAGCTCGCCGGGGTGCTGATGGGCGGCCCGGAGACGGTGCTGCTGGACGAGCCGGCCGGCGGGGTCAACCCGGCCCTGCTGGACCGGATCGCTGCGCTGGTGCGCGAGCTCAACGCCGAGGGGAGGACCTTCGTGATCGTCGAGCACAACATGGATCTGGTGATGAGCATCAGCGACCACGTCGTGGTGTTCGACCGGGGACGGCCGATAGCCGAGGGACCACCGTCGGTGATCCGCTCCGACGAGCGGGTGCTGGGGGCGTACCTTGGCGTCTGAGATCGAACTCGTCGATGTGCGGGCCGGCTACGGCCGGGCGGCCCCGGTGCTGCGCGGGCTCTCCGTCTCGGTCGAGGCCGGCTCGATCGTCTGCCTGGTCGGGCCGAACGGCGCCGGCAAGTCCACGGTGCTCAGGGTGGCCAGCGGGCTGCTGAAGCCCCGGTCCGGCCGGATCCTCGTCGGCGGCGTCGACGTCACCGGCCAGGGACCGCAGCGGATGCTCGCCTCCGGGGTGGCGCACGTGCTCCAGGGGCACAGCGTCTTCCGGGAGATGACGGTGGCCGAGAACGTGCTGCTCGGCGGCTACACGCTGCGGGACAGGGCGCTGCTGGCCCGGCGCGCCGACTTCGTCCGGGACCTCTTCCCGGTGGTCGGGCAGCGCTGGGGCACCCTCGCCGGGCTGCTCTCCGGCGGGCAGCAGAAGCAGGTCGAGTTCGCCCGGTCGCTGATGGTCGAACCCCGGGTGGTGCTCCTCGACGAGCCGTCGATGGGGCTGGACCCGAAGGCGACGAGCACGGTCTTCGAGCAGGTGGTCCGGATGCGCGACGCCGGCACGGCGGTGCTGCTGGTCGAGCAGAACGCCCGGCGCGCGCTGGAGACCGCCGACCTCGGCTGCGTACTCGACCTCGGCCGGGTGCACGTCTCCGGGCCGGCGGCCGAGCTGCTCGCCGACCCGCAGCTCGCCGACCTCTACCTCGGCGGCCGGCCCACGCACACCGAGGGCACCGGCAGGTCGAGCGCCGGTACCGGCACGTGACCTCAGGCCGAACCTCCGTCCACCCTCCCCAGTCCCGTCCAGAGAACGGAGTGACCCGCGTGCGTACCTCCACCCGTCGCCTGCGCAGACCCGTCGGCGCCGCACTGCTCGGCACCGCCGCACTCGTCCTCTCCACCCTGGTCACCGCGGGCCCGGCCAGAGCCGCCGAGGCGGTCCACGACCCCGTGCCGGAGCAGCAGATCCAGTCGCGGCTCGGGCTGGTGCTGAGCGAGTACGCGACGTTTCCGAAGTCGGAGCCGACGCCGGCACCGACCGACCCGAGGCTGATGCGGCAGGCCCGGATCAACACCGTCACGGAGCTGCCGGACGGCTCGGGCCGGCGGGCGGTGCCCGACCTGAACGGCAGCCTCTATCTGCTGCGCGACGGGGTGCCGCAGGTCTACCTGGACGTTGCCGGCACCTTCGCGCCGCGCTTCTTCTCCGGCCAGGGGCTCGGCCAGGGCTTCGGATACGTCGCCTTCCACCCTGACTTCGGTCGCAACGGCCGGTTCTACACCGTGCACACCGAGTCGGCGCCGTCCAACCCGACGGTCCCGGACCACAGCCAACCGAACACCGCCTTCCACGGCATCGTCACCGAGTGGACCGCCAGCGACCCGGCCGCCGACACCTTCGCCGGCAGTCGCCGCGAGGTGCTGCGGATCGGGTTCGGCGGCCGGGTGCACGGCATCCAGGAGATCAACTTCAACCCGACCGCCCGCCGGGGCGACGCCGACCACGGCCTGCTCTACATCGCGGTCGGTGACGGCGGGGTGGGTGTGCGCAACACCGACCCGCAGAACCTCGCGATGCCGCACGGCAAGCTGCTCCGGATCGACCCGGCCGGCAGCAACGCCCCGAACGGGCGGTACGGCATCCCGCCGTCGAACCCGTTCGTCGGCCGCCCCGGCGCGCTCGGCGAGATCTACGCGGTCGGGATGCGGGACCCGCACCGGTTCAGCTGGGACCGGGCCACCGGCCGGATGTACCTCGGGCACATCGGCGAGCACGCCATCGAGGCGATCTACGAGGTGCGGGCCGGTGACAACCTCGGCTGGAGCGAGCGGGAGGGCGCCTTCGTCTTCGACAGGGCGGCGACGAACCCGTGCGACCGGATCCTGCCGCTGCCGCCGGACGACGCCGACCACGGCTACACGTACCCGGTCGCCGCGTACGACCACGAGCCCGCCCCGGACTGGAACTGCACCTCCGACGTCGGCGTCGCGGTGGCCGGCGGCTTCGTCTACCGGGGTCGGGACGTGCCGGCGCTGCGTGGCAGGTACGTCTTCGGCGACCTGGTCGACGGCCGGGTGCTCTACACCGAGGCGGACCAGATGCGCCGGGGTGCCGACCCGGCGCCGATCCACCGGCTGGCCCTCTTCGACGCGGCCGGCACTCCGGTGCGGATGCAGGACCTCTCCGGCCCCGGCGCGCCCGGCGACCCGGAGCGGGTGGACCTGCGGTTCGGCACCGACGCCCGGGGCGAGCTGTACCTGCTGGCCAAGGCGAACGGGAAGATCTGGAAGGTCACCGGCACCCGGGAGTACGCCGCCGGACCGGTCGGCGGCACCCGGGTGCGGGACACCATGCGCCCGACCAACTGGCAACCGGTGACCCCGCAGCTGTGGCGGTTCACCGGCGAGCAGGTGATCCTGGCCGAGCCCGGTGTCGCGCGCCCCGGCCCGCGCCGCCCGTTCGAGTACGCGGTGCTGACCGCCGGGCCGGAGTTCGGCGCCGTCCAGGTCGACGCGGAGGTACGCCTCGACACGCCGGTCGCGGAGACCAACCGGGACGTGATCATCGTCTTCGGCTGGCGCTCGGACACCGAGTTCTACTACGCGCACCTGTCGACCGACAACACGATCTATCCGCACAACGGCATCTTCAAGGTCGACAACGCCGACCGGGAGCGGCTGGACCACCAGTGGAACGGGCGGTCCGAGGGAGCGGCCCCGGCGGTCACCGACGAGCGCTGGCACCGGGTCCGCCTGGTGCACCGGCCTGCGACCGGTGAGATCGCGGTCTACCTCGACGGTTCCCGTGATCCGCTGATGACCGCCGCCGACACCACGTTCGGGTCGGGCCGGGTCGGCTTCGGCTCGTTCGACAACATCGGCCGGCTCCGCGGCCTGAGTGTCCGGGGCACACCGGCCTGACCGACCCGGCCTAGACTGCCGGGATGATCGAAGCTTGGGAGCCGTCGGGCCCCGGTGTGCTGCGCCTGCCGTCCGGGCGACTGGTGCGGGGCCGGGGCCTGCGGCACCCGCTGCCGCCGGGACCGGAGCCGACGTTCGGGGTCTACCTGCTCGGTCACGCTCCGGCGGAACTGCCGTGGCAGAGCCACTGGGTGCGCTGGCCCGACTTCTGGCTGCCCCGCGACAGCGCGGATCTCCGGACCGTCCTGCTGCGGGCCTGGGAACGGGCCGCCGACGAGCGGGTGGAGATCGCCTGCGGGGGCGGCAAGGGACGGACCGGTACCGCGCTGGCCTGCCTCGCGATCCTCGACGGCGTACCGGCCGGGCAGGCGGTCGCCTTCGTCCGCGAGCACTATGCCCGGGGCGCGGTCGAGACGCCGTGGCAGCGCCGCTACGTCGCCCGGTTCGCCCCGGTCACGACCCGACCCGCCCGCTGACACACCCCTTGGCCGTGGCCCGGTCCGGGTCCAGCCGCTGCCCGGCCTGACCGGGCCGTCTTCAGTCGACCAGCAGTGGCAGCAGGCTGAGCGAGTTGACCGCGGTGTGCAGGGCGACGACGGCCCAGAGGTTGCGGTAGCGGGCCCAGAGGTAGCCGGCGAGCAGGCCGAATCCGCCGTTCCAGGCGAGCATCACGGCGACGACCTCCCACAGTGGACCATCGCCGATCCGGTGCGTGTGCATGGCCGCGAAGAGCAGCGAGGTGGCGACGACGGCCGGCCAGCGCCCGTAGAGCGCCTCCAGCCGGGTCTGCAACACCGCCCGGTAGAAGATCTCCTCGGCGAGGCTGGCGGTGACGAAGGTAAGCAGCATGGCGGCGAGCAGGTAGAGCCGGTCGTACCGGCGGTAGCCGGACACGTCGTCGCTGCCGGCGAGCGGGCTGTAGTAGAGCAGGTACGCCCAGCCGAGCACGGCCGGCAGCGGGCCGAGCCAGTACCACCGGGTCGGCAGGTCGCGCCGGTGTGCACGGCCGCCCCGCCAGTCGGTCCGGTACAGCCGGAGCAGCAGTGCGGCACCGCCGAGGAAGAGTACGAGCTTGATCGGCGCGTACCAGATGCCGGGGTCGACGGCGAGCACCAACGCGGGCAGCAGCAGCGCGACGGCGACGAGCCCGACGACCTGCCGGCGGAGTACGGGTCGGTGTGCCGCCTCGGCAGGCGGCATCGCCGGTAGCCGGAGCGGGACGAGCCGGACCAGCAGCAACCCGACCAGGGTGGCGGCGACGATTCCGGCCAGCGGTTTGGTCGGGGCCTCCGGATCGGCCGAGGTGCGCACGTCGGGCCCGTCGAACAGAGCCAGTGCCGCCGCCGCGCTGATCAGCAGGGCCAGGCCGAGGGCGGTGAAGATCCGTCTCCGCATGGAGTCAGCGTGCCGGTCCGGTCCATACATCTCGTCAGCCCTGGCGACGATTCGCCGGTACACCGTTCGACCCATGGCGCTGCTGTGGCGACCCTCGTGCGCCGCCTCGACGTCGAAGTGGCGACATCCGGACTTGCAGTGGCGCCAAAATGGCGTCATGATGGTGCCATGGACATCACGCAGTACGTCGAGAACCTGCGCCGGCAGCTCGCCGTCGCCGCCGAGGCGGGTGGGGAGGAGGCTCGGGTCCTGGCCGACCGACTCACGGCGCCACTCGAGTCGGCCGTCCGGCTCACCCTGCTGGACGCGCTGTCGGCGGCGGCGGACGAGATCACCCGGGACCTCGCGCCCGGCTCGGTCGACCTGCGACTGCGCGGCGGCGAGCCGAATTTCGTGGTGACGCCGCCGCCGGTCGACCAGCCTTCCGGCGAGCCCGGGCAGGCGGCGGACCTCCGGGCACCGGAGCCGGGCGGCGCGCCCGGCCGGCCGGGCGCGCCGGAGGTCGACGAGGGCGCCGTGGCCCGGATCAACTTCCGGCTGCCCGAGCAGCTCAAGGCCAGGATCGAGGAGGCCGCCGGCCGCGAGCGGCTCTCGGTCAACGCCTGGCTTGTCCGGGTCGCCGCCGCCGCCCTCGAACAGGAGGACCCGGCCCGCCGACCCGGCCGGCGCGGCGGCGTACTCGGGCAGTCCTACACCGGATGGGCCCGCTGACCGTGCGCCCGCCCGCCACCCCGCGCCCCGACCGGGTCGGCTCCGGCCGCCACCCAGACCAGGCCGGTCCCGGCCGCCACCCCGACCAGGCCGTTTTCGGCCGCCGCCCCGACATCCCGCTGCCGGTCTCCGGCCAGTCCCAGAAGCCGGTCTCCGGCCAGTCCCAGAAGGGCCATCCCATGCCAACCTTCGACACCCCGGCACCGATCTCCGTCACCGTCGACCTGACCGTCGGTCACGTCCGGATCGACGCCGACGACCGCACCGAGACCACCGTCGAGGTTCGTCCGAGCGACCCGACCAAGGAACTCGACGTCCGGGCCGCCGAGCAGACCCGGGTCAGCTACGCCGACGGCAAACTCCTGATCCGGACGCCGAAACTGCGGCCGATGTTCAGCAGCAAGGTCGGCTCGATCGACGTGGCCGTCACACTGCCCAGCGGCTCCCAGCTGCACGGGGACGCGGCATCGGCCGAGTTCGCCGTCGAGGGGCGGCTGGGCGAGACCCGACTCAAGACGGCCCTGGGCCACATCCAGCTCGACCGGACCGGACCGGCGCAGCTGCACACCAGCAGCGGCAAGGTGACCGTCGGCGCGATCACCGGCCGGGCCGAGGTCACCACCCACTCCGGCGCCGTCCGGATCGGCGGGATCGACGGTCCGGCCGTGATCAAGAACTCCAACGGCGACTCGGTCCTCGGCGAGGTCACCGGCGACCTGCGGCTGCACGTGGCCAACGGCGACATCGAGCTGCGACGGGCCCTCGCCGACGTCACCGCCAAGACCGCCAACGGCAACATCCGGATCCACGAGGTGGTACGCGGTTCCGTCGTCCTGGACGCGGTCGCCGGCGAACTGGAACTCGGCATCCGGACCGGCACCGCCGCCTGGCTGGATCTGAGCTCCACCGCCGGCCGGGTGCACAACGCGCTGGACGCCGCCGAGGGACCCGCCGAGTCCGACGAGACGGTCCGGGTACGCGCCCGCACGGTCACCGGCGACATCGTGGTCCGGCGCGCCGTGCCCGCCCCGCAGCAGTGAACCTCCACCCCAGCCCGCAGAGGAGACGACCGGAGATGAGTACGGCAACATCGGCGATCGCGGTCAGCGGACTGCGCAGGTCGTTCGGCGCGCACGTCGTACTGGACGGCGTCGACCTCGACGTCGCGGAGGGCAGCATCTTCGCCCTGCTCGGCCCGAACGGCGCCGGCAAGACCACCACGGTGCAGATCCTCTCCACCCTGCTCGCCGCCGACGCCGGGAAGCTGCGCGTCGCCGGGCACGACCCGGCCCGGCACCCGGACCGGGTACGCGCGGCGATCGGGGTGACCGGCCAGTTCTCGGCGGTGGACAACCTGCTCACCGGGGAGGAGAACCTGCGGCTGATGGCGGACCTGCGGCACCTCGGCCGCCGCGAGGGCCGTCAGCGGATCACCGAACTGCTCGACCGGTTCGACCTGGTCGACGCCGCCGGCAAGCTCGCCTCGACGTACTCCGGCGGGATGCGGCGCCGGCTCGACCTGGCGATGACCCTGGTCGGACAGCCCCGGATCATCTTCCTCGACGAGCCGACGACCGGGCTGGACCCGCGCAGCCGGCGCACCATGTGGCGGATCGTCCGCGACCTGGTGGCCGACGGGGTCAGCATCTTCCTCACCACGCAGTACCTCGAGGAGGCGGACCAGCTCGCCGGGCGGATCGCGGTGCTCGACTCCGGAAGGCTCGTCGCGCAGGGCACCCCGGACCAGCTCAAGCGGATGGTCCCCGGCGGACACGTCCGGCTGCGCTTCGCCGACGCCTTCGCGCTCGACGCGGCGGCCCGCCGGCTCGACGACTCCGTCCGGGACGACGACGCGCTCGTCCTCCAGGTGCCGACCGACGGCAGCGTGCGCGACCTGCGCGCCTTGCTCGACCGGCTCGACGGCCAGTCGATCGAGGTGGACACCCTCTCCGTGCACACCCCCGATCTCGACGACGTCTTCCTGGCACTCACCGGCCAGGCCAGGCAGAAGCAGGAGACCTCCCGATGAACACCCTCTCCTACGCCGCCAGCGACTCGTGGACCATGTTGCGGCGCAATCTGCTGCACATGCTCCGCTATCCGTCGGTGACCGTGATCCTCGCCGGGATGCCGGTGATCTTCCTGCTGCTCTTCGTCTACGTGTTCGGCGGCACCCTCGGCGCCGGTCTCGGCGGAAGTGCCGGCGGCCGGGCCGAGTACGTCGAGTACGTCACCCCCGGCATCGTCCTGATGGCGGTGGCCACCGCCGCCCAGGCCGCGGCGCTCTCGGTCGCGATGGACATGACCGAGGGGATCGTGGCCCGCTTCCGGACGATGGCGATCTCCCGCGCCGCGGTGCTGACCGGGCACGTGGTCGGCACCGTCGCGCAGACCCTCGTCGCGGTCGGGATCGTGCTCGGCGTCGCGGTGCTGGTCGGGTTCCGGCCGACGGCCAGCCCGCTCGGGTGGCTCGGCGCGGTCGGCATGGTCGCGCTGGTCGGCGTCGCGCTCACCTGGCTCTGCGTCGCGCTGGGCATGGCGGCCGGAAGCGTCGAGAACGCCAGTAACCTGCCGATGCCGCTGATGCTGCTGCCCTTCTTCGGCAGCGGGTTCGTGCCGACCGAGTCGCTGCCGGGTGGCCTGCGCTGGTTCGCCGAACACCAGCCGTTCACGCCGATCATCGAGACGCTGCGTGGCCTGCTCACCGGCACCCAGGTCGGCGACAGCGGACCCGTCGCCGTGCTCTGGTGCGTCGGCATCGCCGCGGTCGGCTACCTCTGGGCCCGGGTCGCGTACCAGCGCGCCTCCGTGCGCTGACCGGCCGTCGTCGCCCCGGCCGCCTACCACCGGGCCTCCGGCCGTCGACGGTGGTGTGCGAGCGGACGACGGGTGACGGGTGACGGGTGACGGGTGAAGCCAGAATGTCACAGGCGCCGACGAGAATCACCCGGACGCCGATCACGGTGCTGTGCCGCGGCTGCCGGGCCGGCCGTCGACAGGCCCGCCGGGTTGCGGGCCGACCGACATCATCGAGCGGACGTGGACGAGGGGGAGAGGGCGATGGACGGCGTCACGGGGGAGAGCCGGTCGGGCTGGCTGCGCGGGCCACTGCGCCCGCTCCGCCACCGGCAGTACCAACTCCTCGCCGGTGCCCTGACGATGTCGCTGTTCGCGGCCGGGGTGTGGCTGATCGCCGTGGTCTGGCAGGTGATCGCGCTCGGCGGCGGGCCCGGCCAGCTCTCCTTCGTCTCCGCCGCCATGGCGGCCGGCATGCTGGCCACCACACTTCTCGGCGGGGTGCTGGCGGACCGGATCCCGCAGCGCCGCATCCTGCTGGCGGTGGCGGGAGCCCGGACGGTCGCCGTCGGCCTGGTCGCGGTGCTGGCGCTGGCCGACCAACTGCGACTGTGGCAGCTCGCGGCGGTGGCGCTGCTGATCGGCGTCGGCAACGGCTTCCACTATCCGGCGTACTCGGCACTGCTGCCGTCGATCCTGCCGCCCGACGATCTGATGCCGGCCAACGGTGTCGAGGGGATGCTCCGGCCGACGATCATGCAGGCTGCCGGTCCGGCGCTGGCCAGCCTCCTGATCGCCGCCTGGTCGCCGGGCGCCGCGTTGCTGGCGGTGACCGTGCTGGAGTTGGCCGGTCTGCTGTTCCTGCTGGCGCTGCGCCCGGTGCCGCTGCGGCACGGGCAGGCGGCACCGGGGGCACATCCGATCCGGTCGACGCTCATCGACCTGCGCGACGGTTTCGTCTACATGGGACGTACGCCCTGGCTGCTCGCCACGCTCCTCTACGCCTCGGTCCTGATTCTGCTGATCATGGGGCCGATCGAGGTGCTCGTGCCCTTCGTGATCAAAGATCAGGCCGGCGGTGGCCCCGGCGACCACGCGCTGGTGATGGCGGCGTTCGGCATCGGCGGTGCGGTCGGCTCGCTGGGGATGGCCGCCTTCCGGATGCCCCGGCGATACCTGACCATCATGAACCTCTTCTGGGGGCTGGGCTGCCTGCCGCTGGCCGTGGTCGGCGTCGCCGGCCAGGTCTGGCCGATCGCGGTGGCGGTCTTCGTCGTCGGGGTCTGCTTCTCCGCACCGATGGTCATCTGGGGCACCCTGTTGCAACGCCGGGTGCCGCCGCACATGCTCGGTCGGGTCTCCAGTCTCGACTTCTTCGTCTCGCTGGTCTTCATGCCGCTGTCGATGGCGATAGCCGGTCCGGTCAGCGCCGGCATCGGGCTCGGCACCACGTTCGCGATCGCCGGCCTGCTGCCCGCCGCGTTCGCCGTACTGGCGATCGTGCTGGCCCGGATGCCGCAGGACGAGTTGGCGCACCCACTCGACGTACCACCGGAGACCGCCGGCCCGGCGGACCCAGCCGAACCGGGGGGACCGGTGGATCCGGCGAGAGCAGCCGAACCGGCGGGACCGGTGGAAGCGACGGGATCGGCGGCACCGGCGGAGGAGACCGCCGCGACCGTCGGGCCGGAAGCGCCCGTCCGGGTCTGAGCCGGGTGCCGCACCGACCGTCAGTCGGCGCCGAGCTGGTCGTCGAAGGGGTCGTGGCCGAGCAGGTCGATGAACGCCGCCCGGACGTCGATCTGGATCGGCTCGCCGCGTGCCGCATGTTCCCGGATGTGCCTGAACAGGGGTGTCAGCCGGCGGATCTCGGTGCCGGAGACGACGGCCACCAAGGGGGCGAGGCTGTCACCGCGTTCGATCTCGATGCCGACGATGCCGGTCGCGGGGAGGGCCGAGAACCGGAACGGGCCGAGCCGGTCCACCGTCACGGCCGGGGTGCCGGTGCGGCTGCCGTCCCGGGCCGCCCGGAGCGCGGCGATCCGTTCGAGCTGGTACTGCGCCAGCTCCCGGAGCGTCGTCGACTTCTCCGGATCGTCCCGGATCGCCCTCAGCCGCCGCTCGATGTCGTCGAGGTCGGCCGAACCGTCGTCATCCCGCGAACCTCGCATCACCGAAGGTTATCGATCAGCCTTCACGACCGTCGCACACGAGGTGCGAAGGGGCGTCGTCGGGGAAGGGGGTTGCCCTCGGCCTCCCGTCGACCACACCGACGCGGCTGGGCGAGGCGGCTCAGCCGCCGGTGGCCCGGCGGAACCGGTCGCTCCACTCGCGGAGCTGTTCGAGCAGCTCGGGCGGGGAGAGCACCTCGAACTCCGCGCCGAGCGTGCCGAGCGCCATGACCGGCCAGTCCAGCGTGTCGGTGGTCATCACCATCCGGCAGCGCCGCTCGTCGACGTACTCGACGCTGGCCCAGCGGGACAGCCGCTCCTCGACCGCGGCCGGCGGCGCCTGCACCAGCACCTCCACCCGGTACGGCGCCGGCAGGTTCTCGATCCCGGCCCGGACGAAGGCGGCGGCGTCCTCGGCGGGCAGTTGCCGGGGATTGAACCGGGCTCCGGTGCCGCGCGGCTCGCTCAGCCGGTCGAGCCGGAAACTGCGCCAGTCGTGCCGGGTCAGGTCGTAGCCGACCAGATACCACCGCCGGCCGAGCGAGACCAGCCGGTACGGCTCGACGTGCCGTTCGGTCCGCTGCCCGTCCCGGGCGGTGTAGTCGAACCGAACCCGCTCGGTGTCCCGGCAGGACTGGGCGACGGTGGTGAGGACCGCCGCCTCGACGGTCGGGCCGCCGCCACCCCAGAGCGCCGGTACGGTCATCGCACGCAGCGCGTCCACCCGGCGCCGCAGCCGGGCCGGCATCACCTGGACGACCTTGGTGAAGGCGCGGATCGACGACTCCTGGATGCCGGCGACCGCTCCGTGCGCGGCGGCCTGTAGGCCGACGGCGAGTGCCACCGCCTCCTCGTCGTCGACGACGAGCGGTGGCAGGGCGGCGCCCGGGGCGAGCTGGTAGCCGCCGTCCACGCCCCGGTGCGCGTCGACCGGATAGCCGAGTTCCCGCAGCCGGTCGACGTCCCGGCGGAGGGTGCGGACCGAGACACCGAGCCGGTCGGCGAGTTCCCCGCCGGGCCAGTAGCGGTGGGTCTGCAACAGGGAGAGCAGGCGGAGGGTTCGGGAGCTGGTGTTCGCCATGCCGACGAGTCTGCCCGAAATTCAGGACAAGAACTGGCCGCTATCAGTTCTAGCGTTCCCGGCATGAGACGACCGACCCTCCGACCGGGGAGCACCGAATGATCGACGCCCGCTCGCTCACCCGGGATTTCGTGGTGAGCCGCACCCAGACCGTGCATGCCGTCCGGGGCATCAGCCTGCGGATCGAGCCCGGCGAACTGGTCGCATTGCTCGGCCCGAACGGTGCCGGCAAGACGACCACGATGCGGATGCTCACCACGCTCATCGCGCCGACCTCCGGCACCGCCACCGTCGCCGGGCACGACGTGGTCCGGGAACCCGGCCAGGTCCGCCGGCACATCGGGTACGTCGGCCAGGGCAACGGGGCCGGACACACCCAGCGCGTCCACGACGAGCTGCGTACCCAGGGTGCGATCTACGGCCTGGACCGCCGCGCCGCCCGGCGGCGGGCCGACGAGCTGCTGGCCGCCCTGGACCTCACCGAACTGGCCGGCCGGAAGGTCTCGGCGCTCTCCGGCGGCCAGCGCCGCCGGCTGGACGTGGCGATGGGTCTGGTGCACGCGCCGTCCCTGCTCTTCCTCGACGAGCCCTCCACCGGCCTGGACCCGCAGAACCGGGCGAACCTCTGGGAGCACATCCTGCGGATGCGCGCGGAGGCCGCCATGACGGTGGTACTCAGCACGCACTACCTGGACGAGGCGGACTCGATGGCGGAGCGGGTCGTGATCGTCGATCACGGTGAGGTCATCGCCGACGACTCGGCGGCGGCACTGAAGGCGAAACTCGCCGGGGACCGGATCGTGCTCACCGCCGACGAGCCGGACGCCCGGTCGCTGGCCCGGCTCGTCGACCGGCTGCCCGGCGCCCGGGAGGTGACCCGCACCGGCTCCCGGGTCGAGGCGCACGTCGCCGACGGGCCGGCGGCGCTGCCCGAACTGCTCCGGGCCGCGGTCGAGGCCGGGGTACGGGTCGGCACCGCCCAGGTGCACCAGCCCACGTTGGACGACGTCTTCCTCAGCCTCACCGGCCGCAGCCTGCGCGAGGCCGGGCACGAGGAACCGACCGCGCAGGGCAGCCCGCAGGACCCGCAGACCCGGAAGGACGTCCCGTGACCACCATCGGCGCCACCGCTTCCGCACCGCACCCGGCACCGGCCGGCACCCACGGCCGCCGTTCCGGCCCGCTCGGCCTGCTCCGGGACACCGGCATCGTGCTGGCCCGCGAGCTGCGTCCGTTACGGCACGACCCGTTCTCGGTCGTCTTCGGCATGGTGCAGCCGCTGGTCTTCCTGGGCCTGTTCGGGCCGCTGCTGGCCGGCTCGCTCGGCGGACAGGCCGGCAGCACCCTCGGCCCCGGTGGCGTCTGGCAGTGGTTCGTGCCGGCGATCCTGGTGATGATCGCCCTGTTCGGCACCTCGACCACCGGGTCGAACCTGCTGTTCGAGTTCCAGAGCGGTGCGCACGAGCGGATGCTGGTCACCCCGCTGTCCCGGCCCTCGCTGCTGGTCGGCCGCGCGCTGAAGGAGATGGTGCCGCTGGCCGGGCAGGCGGCGATCATCGTCGCGGTGATGATCCCGTTCGGCTTCCGGCTCTATCCGGTCGGCGCGCTGGTCGGGCTGGCGCTGCTCGCGGTCTTCGGGGTCGGGCTCGGCGCGCTGAGTTACGCACTCGCGATCGCCGTACGCAGGCAGGACTGGATGTTCTGGGCGGTGCAGCAGACCCTCATCTTCCCGCTGATGCTGCTCTCCGGGATCCTGCTCCCGCTGGAGACCGGTCCGGGCTGGATGCGGGCGGCAGCCCAGGTCAACCCGCTGGCCCATCTGGTCGAGGCGGAGCGCGCGCTCTTCGCCGGTGACCTCGGCGCCGGCGCCGTGCTCTGGGGCTGGGTCGCGGCGCTGGTCACCGCCGCCGTCGGCCTGGCCGTCGGGGTACGCGCGATGGCCCGCAGCGCCGACTGAACCACCCGTCGGGGCGGGACGGTACGCCTACCGTCCCGCCCCGACGCCGTCGCCACGCCGGGGCGCCCTTCCCGGTCTGCCAGCGGCTGACCTCGACGTCCGTCCCCGCCTCGCCGCCCGGTGCGGAAAATGTCGCCGCGCCCGTCTATCTTCTCGGGGCATCAACGAGAGAGCCTCTCGAAGCACCGGGTCGAGAAGGCTCGCTCGGCGTGGCGGTAGCGGTCGAGAAGGCTTCCTCCGCGCAGTGGTAGCGGTCGGGAAGGCGGCTCGGAACGTCGGTCGAGGGGCTTCCCGAAGCATCGGTCGAGAAGACTTCGCGGAACAACCGGTCGGGAAGGGCGGGGGTCGTGGGAACGGTCGAGGTCGAATGGGAGCGGCGCAGCGCCGCCCGGGTGCTGCCGGCGGTGCGGCCCCGCAGGTTGGCGAAGGTCCCGTTCGTCGAGTTGGCGGACGGGCGGTTGCAGGGTGTGGTGTCGAGCGGTTCGGACGTCGAACGGGTCTACGTCTCGTCGATCGCCGCCGGCAGCCACGCCTACCACTGCAGTACCAACAACAACCGCCCGTGCGGCGGGCTGCGCGGTGCGCCCTGCAAGCACCTGCACGCCCTGCTGGACGAGGCCACCGTGCAGTACGGCGTCGAACGGGTCGCCCGCTACCTGCGGATCGACGTGGCCGACGGCGCCTCCGCCGGTGCCGACCTGGCGGCCCGGCTGACCGGCGGCCCCGAGCCGACCCCGGCGGCGGTGGTCTTCAGCCGCTTCCTGCGCCACCTGGGCTACCTCGAACTGCCGGGCAGCACCGAGCCACTGCCCGAGCTGCACTGGTTTCCGGCGACGGGGACGGCCGCCTGATGCTTCCCACCCAACTGGCCGGGCTCGGCGCGGCCGGGCCCGGGATCGACGAGGCGCTCGACCTGGTCGGCGGCTTCGACGACGGTTTCATCCACGGCTTCGCCCGGCTGGGCGAGCAGCCCCGGGCGGCGCTTACCGCGCTGGCCGACGCCCTCGCGGTGACACCGCTGGCCGACCGGGTGCGCGAGGCCGTGGAGAAGATGGTCGCCGGTTCGCTCGCCGACGAGCACCTGACCGCGCTGGCCGGCGGCCGGGCCGCGCTGCTCGGTGCCGTGCACGACGCGCTGCTGGCCCGGCTGGACGCCGCGTTCGGCCGCTCCCGGGCGGACTGGCCGGCGCCCGCACCGGCCGACCCCGCAGCCGATTCCGGACCGGCCGATCCCGGGCCGCCGGCTCCGGAGAACGTGCTGGCCGGTTGCCGGTCCTGGCTGCGCGAGCTGGCCATCGCGGGCTGGCGCGGTGTCGACCACGACCTCGTGGCCGCCTCCGCGCAGACCCTCGACGCGGCGTTGGCCGTCCCGTCGCTGCGCCGGCTGGCGGTACTCCTCGACGGCCTGGCGGCCGAGCTGCGCGGCTGTGCGCCGGTGGCGACGATGGACCGGCTCCCGGCCCGGCGTTGGGCCGACCTGTGGAGCCGCGCCCTGCTGCTCGCCCAGCCCGGCGGCTGGCCGGCCGGACCGGCTGCCGAGACCGTCTCCGGACGGCTGTTGCCGCTCGGTGCCGACGTGCACGAGCACGGCACGGCGGTCCAGCTGCAGGTGCACGCCGTGTTCGAACCGGCCGGCGGTGCTCCGCCCCGGCTGGTCCGGGCCAGCGTCTCGGCGGCGAAGGTGGAGACGATCGTCGGCCCGGCGGTCTGGCAGCTGCTGGCCGGTCACCCGGTGCTGCTCGGCGCGCTCGCCCGGCGGCAGGCCGTGGAGATCACCGACCTTCCGCTGCTGCCCGGCGGCGACCTGCGCTGGCGGGACGAGCAGGCCCGGCCGGGCGAGCCGGCCGATCCGTTCGCCACCGCCCGGCTCCGGCTGCCCGAGGCGGTCGCGCCGGCCGTCCCGCCCCTGGACCGCCATCCGGTACGCATCGCCGAGCCGGTCCTCGTCGAGGACTACTCGACGGCCACCGCCGAGGACGGCGGGCTGACCCTGGAACTCGACGGGCAGTCCCTGCCGGTCGACGTGTCCCGGCTGCCCGGCTGCACACCGCTGACCCCGCAGCTGGTGGCGAGGTCGACGGCCTGTCTCGGCCTGCTCCGCTGGGACGCCGGCCGCTGGCGGTTGCAGCCGCTCGCCGTGCGCTACACCGTGAAGCGTGCGGCGGCGGAGGCGCACACCGGCGACTGGGCGCTGGGCCCCACCGATCCCAAGGTGGTCAAGGCGGAGGCCAGGTCCGGTGACGCGGTGGGGGTGCTGCGGGAGCGGGCGGGACGGTTGCTGCGCCGATGAACGAGCGAAGTGGACAGTCGGACGAGGCGCTCCGGGCCGCCGAGAACCGCCGACAGGTGCTCTACTGGCGCCTGCTGGCCCGCCTCTTCGATCCCGACGAGCAGCCGGCGCTGGAGTCGGCGAGCGTGGCGGTCGTCGACGACCTCGGCCTGCCGGCAGCCCTGCTCGATCCGACGGTCTCGGTGGACACCGTCGTACAGCGCTTCCCCGAACTCGCCGACGAGTTGCGGGACCTGATGGCACCGCCGTCCGACGACGCGCTGCCGGGCGGCGGCGAGCAGCCCGGCGCGGCGGTGCAGCGGGTCGGTGCCGCCGAGGTACGCCGGGCGGCCCTGGTCTCGAAGCTGCTGCTGAACGTCTTCGCGACCGGCTCGGGCAATGTCACCGCCGGCCAGTTGGCCCGCTGGCAGTCCGACGCCGGCTGGTTCGAGCAGGCGCTCGGGCTGGCGCCGGGGCAGTTGCGGCACGGCCGGGCCGGTGCCGGCCGCGGGTCCGGGGTGCCGGGGCAGGGCCAGCCCGGTGCCTGCGGCCAGCCCGGTGCCGGCGGCGGGCCCGGGGTGGGGACCCGGCCCGGCGACGGGTTCGACGTCGGCACCGGTGAGCTGGCCGGCGTACTGGCCGGGTTGGAGGGGGACCTGGTCCGCCGGATGCAGTTGCGCGAGGTGCTCGGCAACAGCGCGCTGGCCCGCCAGTTGACCCCGAGCATGTCGCTGATCGAGCAACTGCTGCGGGACAAGCACAACCTCTCCGGGGTGGCGCTGGCCAACGCCAAGGCACTGATCCGGCGGTTCGTCGACGAGGTCGCCGAGGTGCTGCGTACCCAGGTGCAGCAGGCGAGCGTGGGCACCATCGACCGGTCGGTGCCGCCGAAGCGGGTCTTCCGCAACCTCGACCTGGAACGGACCATCTGGAAGAACCTCACCAACTGGAGTCCGGAGGACCAGCGGCTCTACGTCGACCGGCTCTACTACCGGCAGACCGCCCGGCGGACCACCCCGGCCCGGCTGATCGTGGTGGTCGACCAGTCCGGGTCCATGGTGGACGCGATGGTGAACTGCACCATCCTGGCCTCGATCTTCGCCGGGCTGCCCAAGGTCGACGTGCACCTGGTGGCGTACGACACCCGGGCGCTGGACCTGACACCGTGGGTGCACGACCCGTTCGAGGTGCTGCTGCGCACCAGGCTCGGCGGCGGTACGGACGGCACGGCGGCGCTCACCCTGGTCCGGCCGAAGATCGCCGAACCGCGTAACACCGTCGTCGTCTGGATCTCCGACTACTACGAGTCGAATCCCCAGGGCGTCTTCGAGGGCCTGGCGACGGCGCATCGCAGCGGAGTACGCGTGATCCCGGTCGGCTCGGTCGGCAGCGGCGGCCAGCAGAGCGTCAACCCGTGGTTCCGGCAGCGGTTCAAGGACCTCGGCACCCCGGTCCTCTCCGGTCACATCCGCAAGCTCGTCTTCGAACTCAAGAACTTCCTCAGCTAGGAGACCCACCGAATGACCGACATGTTGCGTGCCCCCGCCGAGGTGAAGTACGCCGAGGAACTCGACTGGCTGGAATCGGTCGACGACGGCCCCAGGCCGTTCTCCTGGCGGCTCAGCCCGCGGATGGTCCGGATCTTCGTGCTGGGCTCCGAGCGGGCCGACGGACTGGACCGGGAGATCCCGCAGAAGTGGTTCGGCGACCGGAGTTTCGTCGAGCGCAGCATCGTGACCCTGGCCTCGGACCGGGGCCTGCTGCTGATCGGGGACCCCGGCACCGGCAAGAGCTGGCTCGCCGAGCTGCTCGCCGCCGCGATCTGCCGCAACTCGACGCTCGTGGTGCAGGGCACCGCCGGCACCACCGAGGACCACATCAAGTACTCCTGGAACGTCTCGATGGTGATCGCCCGGGGCCAGTCCCGGGACTCGATGATCCCGTCGCCGATCATGACCGCCATGGAGCAGGGGATGGTCGGCAGGTTCGAGGAGCTGACCCGGGCGACGAGCGACGTACAGGACGCGCTGATCTCGATCCTCTCCGAGAAGTACGTCTCCATCCCGGAGCTGGACGACGACAACATCGTCTTCGCCCAGCCCGGATTCTCGATCATCGCGACCGCCAACAGCCGGGACCGGGGCGTGAACGACCTCTCCTCGGCACTCAAGCGGCGGTTCAACTTCGTCCGCATCCCGGTGGTGACGAACAAGCGCAGCGAGGCGGAGATCGTCCGGTTCCGCACCACCGAACTGCTGCGCCGGCACCGGATCGAGCTGGACGTGCCGCCGACGCTGCTCGACATCCTGTTGCAGAGCTTCGCCGACCTGCGGGCGGCGGCGGCCTCGGCCGGCAGCGACGACGAGAAGCTGGAGTCGGCGCTCTCCACCGCCGAACAGATCGGTGTGCTGGAGGACGCGATCCTGCACAGCCACTTCTTCGGCGACCGCACCCTGCGGGCCGGCACGCTGGCCGGTTCGCTCGTCGGCTCGCTGGCCCGGCGCGCGCCCGAGGACCTGGCGATCCTCAACAAATACCTGCACGGCGTGGTCGAGCCGCGCAGCAAGTCCGACGGCGGATCGTGGCCGGAGTTCCTCGAGGGCGGTCGTGAGGCGATCGCCACGCTGTCATGAGTGCCGGAGCCGAGACCGTCCAGCGTTCGGCGGGCACCTTCGCCCCACTGCGCGAGCAGCTGCGGTCGGCGGCGAGCGCGTTCGCCGGCGGGCCGGACGCGCTGGCCGACATCCTCGGCGGGATCGTCGACGACGTCGACCGGGCGCTGGGGGAGGAGTTGGAGATCTTCCCGGTCTGCCACCACTCGCCCGCCTCCGCGCTGGCGATGGCGCGCAGGCTGCGGGAGAAGCAGCCCACCGTCATCTACCTGGAGCTGTGCGAGGACCTGCGCCCGCTGCTGGAGGAGCTGCGCAACTGCCGGCTGCCGGTGGCGTTGCAGGCGTTCGCCTCCGACCTCGACGGGTTTCCGCCGGCCTGGGCACCGTTGAACATCGTCGCCCCGATCAGCGAGGCGTCGGCGGAATACCAGGCCATCGCGTACGCGCTGGAGACCCCCGGCGTCGAACTGGTTCTGGTGGACCGCTCGGCGGACCACGTCTTCCAGTGGCAGACGACCGAGGCGTCCGACCCCGACGCCGGGCCGTCCTCCGGCGGCACCGACGACTCCCCGGACGACGCCGGAACGCAGCCGGTGGAGGAGGCGGCGCTGCACGGCGAGGCGGTCGGGATCGGCATCGGCGACCTGCGCCCCCGGTTCGCCGAACTCCGCGCCCACCTGCTGCACCACGGCAGGGTGCGGCACTGGTCGGAGTGGTGGGACCAGTACGTCGAGCAGCCGCTGGCCGACGCCGACTACGACACGTACCGGCAGGTCATGGTGCTGGTCGGCAGCCTGTTCCGGCGGTTGCGCCCGCCGGCCGGAGCCGACGACGGCGACCGGGATTCCGACCGGGAGCGCTACATGTGGACCCGGATGCGGCAGCACCTGGCCGCCTCCGGCATCGACAGGTCCCGCTGCCTCTACGTCTGCGGTGCCTTCCACGCCGCCAGCCCGGTCGCCGAGTTCGGCACCGCCCCCGGCACGCCCGACTGGGAGATCAGTCCGCGCACCGGCACCCGCTGGCTCTACGGGCTCATCCCGTCCAGCCACTCGGCGATCGAGCGGCAGTTCGACCTCGCTCCCGGCTCGGTGTCGATCGCCCGGGCCGGCTGGGCGAAGGCGGTCGGCAGAGGCGGTGTCCGGCCGTACCGGTTGACCGGGGAGGCGGCCGGGGGCCGCAGGCAGGGCAGGCCGAAGAAGCAGCCGGCCCCGGTGGCGGCACCGACGCCGACCGCCGACCGGCTCACCGGGTTCCTGTCCCGGCCGCCGGTGCTGGACGAGGTCGACGAGGCGGAGCTGCTCGGCTGGTGCGTCGACATCGTGCGGTTGGCCCGGCGCAACGGCTACCTGGCCAGCACCGCCGACGCGATCGCGGTCTTCGAGACCTCGATCCTGCTGGCCGGCATCCGCAACCGGGCCCGGCCCACCCCGTACGACTTCGCCGACGCGGCCGTCACCTGCATCGAGAAGGACGTCGTACCCGGTCGCCGGGACGTACGGCGGCTCTGCGACATCCTGCTCGGCGGTGACCGGATCGGCCAGGTCGGCTACGACGCCCTGCCGCCGCTGGCCCGGGACGTCTTCGACCGGCTCGCGCCGCTGGGGCTCGCCCTGGACGCGCGTACCGTCCAGCGGGCCCTGCTGGACCTGACCGCCCAGCCGGAGCTGGTGCCCTGCTCGGACCTGCTCTGGGTGCTGCACCGGCTGCTGCCGGACGGCATCGTCCGGCCGATCATGGGGGAGCGGCGGCTCGGCGAGCGCTCCATCCAGGAGAGCTGGGATCTCGGCCTGGGTCGGCACCAGCGTGCGGTGATCGAGTTGGGCTACCAGGGCATCACCGTCGAGCAGGTGCTGGAGAAGCGGCTGCGCCGGGCCGTCTGGGCGCCGGACGCCACCGCCGCGGTCGCGCTCGCGGCGGTGGAGGATGCCGTCAGGTTCCTGCCCAGCCGGCGGTTCGTCGACGAACTGGGCGGGCGGGCGGTCGAACTGCTCTCCGCCGAGCGCACCGTGGACGACGCACCCGAGGTGCTGCGCCGGATCCGCCGGCTGCTGACGCACTACCGGAACAGCGAGCCGGAGCTGCCGGCCTGGTGCGGCTCCTTCGTAACCACCGGGTACGCGCACTACTGCACCCTGCTGCCGACGGCGTTCGTCGAGGAGGAGACCGGCGTACGGCAGGTCGCCGCGATGCTCGGCTTCCTCTTCTCGATGGAGAGTCTCGCGCTCTCCCTCGGCTGCGACCGTGCCCAACTGGAGCTGGCGGTGCGGCAGTCGCACCCGGAGGCCCCGGCGAAGGTGGCGCTGCTCTGGGCCGCCCAGTCGCACCTGGCACTGCTCACCCTGGCACAGTTGCGGGCACGCTGTGCCGAGCTGTTGACGAACCCGCTCGTCGTGTCGGCGTTTCCGCAGTATCTGAGTGGTTTCGTGCAGGCTCTGGAGGCGGTGCCGTCGCTGGCGCCGTTCGTGGTGGAGGTGATCTCGGAGGCGTTCGCCCGCCTGCCGGACCCGGTGCTGCTGCCCTGGCTGCCGAAGCTGATCTCGACGCTGCGTGCGCAGGCGCCGGATCTGGTCCCGTTGCTGGTCCGGGAGGCGGGCCGGACGTTCCCGGCCGGCCTGGCCGCGCTGGACAGTTGGACCCCGCCGTGGTCGGCCGAGGCGTCCCCGGCGGCACCGGGCGTCGGGGCGGGCGCCGCGCCGGTGTCGTCGGGGCCGGTGGTCGGGTTGCTGCGGGAGTATCCGGGCGGCTGTGACGCGGTCGCCGAACTGCTCGGCTGCGACGCCGGCTGGCAACCACTCGGGGCGCCGGCGGCCGGGTCACCGACGGGCGGGGCGGCGTCGCTGCTGAGCGCGCATCCGACGGTCGCCTCCGCCCTCGCCGACCTGCTGGTGGAAACGACCGGCACGCGGTGAACCGGACCAGCCGGCGGCCGTTCCGGCGTCCGTCGTCGCCAGGTGTCACCCGGCCCCGCCTGTCGTCGCCAGGCGGGGCCCCGGCCGGTCTGTCGTCCCCGGCCCGGTCTGTCGTCGCCAGGCGGCTCCCGGCCCGGTCTGTCGTCGCCAGGCGTCGGTGGTCACCCGCTCCAGTGGGAGGGCGTCAGTAGAGGCTGAGGCGGAACACCTCGAATCCGGCGGCGTGTCGGACACCCAGGCGGCTGCCGGTCTGCCGGGAGAAGCCGTCGAGGAACTCCTCGGGATCGAAGTCTCCGGCGCCGAGGCCCCGGAGGTAGGCGGCGTGTGCTTCGAGCGACCGGACGCCGAGGTCGAACGTGTCGGTGGTGTCGACGCCGTGCCTCGCCAGCGGGGAACCGGCCGCCCACACCTCCCGTACGCCGCCCCACCTCTCCAGCCCGGCGTCGAGTTGCTCGCGGAACACCCAGCGGTTGCCGGCGTCCCGGGCGGCGTCGAGGGTGGCCCGGCCGGTGACGATGTGGTCGGACATGTTCAGCGCGTTGCCCTCCGCGTCCCAACTGTCCCGGAAGTTGTTGGTGATCACGATCTCCGGCTGGTACTTCCGGATCACCTGGCTGAGTTCGCGGCGCAGCGCGACACCGTACTCCAGGATGCCGTCGGGCAGGCCGAGGAAGTCGACCTGGGAGACGCCGACGATCGCCGCCGACGCGCGCTGCTCCTCCTCGCGGGCCGGCCCGGCCAGGGCCGGCTCCATCCCGTCGATCCCGGCCTCGCCGCTGGTGAGCAGCACGTAGGTGATCTCCTTGCCCTGCCGGGTCCACCGGGCGACGGCCGCGGCGGCGCCGAACTCCAGGTCGTCGGGGTGGGCGACGATGGCGAGCGCCCGCTGCCAGCTCTCGTCGACCGGCTGGAGCGGGTTGGAAACGGCTGGTGCGTCTGCGGTCATGGGACCATCTTCCCCGACGACCGCCGCCGCGCACTGCCGCCGTGCACCGTCACCGCGCCGTCGGCGGGTCGCCAGCGGCAGCCGGGTCGTACGCGAGGCGCCGACAGGGTCGAGCAGTGCTGACCGTCACGGGCCGGCAGCGGGAATACTGTTCCGGATGGAATACCTGTCCCGGGTGCCGCGACCGCCGCTGGACCAGCTGGTCGACGACTTCTACTACCTGGAGGGACCCGCGCCGTATCCACGGTTGAAGCTTCCGCCGATGCCCTCGGCGGTCCTGATCCTCAACCTCGGAGACCGCTTCGTGATCGACACGTCAGGAACCCGGCCGGCGGAGTTCGCCGACGGGTGCCTACTGACCACGGGCACCCGGCACTTCGAGTTCGGTTACCCGCCGGTCACCCGTTCGGTCGGTGTGCACTTCAAGCCGTGGGGTTGGGCGCCGTTCGTCGGGATACCGGGCGCGGAGGTCTGCGACCTGCAACTGACCGTGCAGCAGGTGTGGGGACGGTACGGCGACGAACTGCGCGACCGGCTCGACGCGGCGGCCACCCCGGAGCGGATGCTCGGGCTGCTCGAGGCGGAACTGCGGCGCCGTTTCGTGGACGTGCCGGGCCTGGAACTGGTGCGGCAGGTGAGCGGAAGGATCGCCGCCGCGTCGGGCGCGGTGTCGATCGGCCCGCTCTGCGCCGACGCCGGCGTGAGCAGCACCCACCTCGCCGACCGGTTCAAGCGGATCGTCGGCATCACTCCGAAGCGGCTCGCCCGCACCTACCGGTTCGCCAGGGTGGTGCGCAGCCTCGACGCCGCCGCGACGGTCGACTGGGGGGCGCTGGCGTGCCGTGCCGGCTACTTCGACCAGTCGCACTTCGTCAAGGACTTCCGGACCTTCACCGGATGTACCCCGACGGCCTACCTCGCGCTGCGGCGGCGGTTCCTCGTCGAGCATCCCGGTAACGCTCTCGACGTCGGGCCGCTGCCGGCCGGCTGAAGTCCCGGGCCGGCCGCTTGATTTCCTACAAGCGTCCGTGCCGGCACCTGCCGCAGAATCGGCACCTTCCGACCCGAGGAGCTGCTATGAGCAAGGTGATCATGGGTTGTGCCGCCGTGTCGGTCGACGGTTTCATCGCCGACGAGAGCGACGACGTCGGCCCGCTGTTCGAGTGGGCGAGCAACGGCGACGTGGAGTGGACCTGGAGCGGCGAGCCGGAGGAGCATCCGCTGCGCAGCACCCGCCCCTCGTCGGAGTTCGTCAGGGCCGTCTACCCGCGCATCGGCTGTGTGGTGATCGGCCGCCGGCTCTTCGACATCACCGACGGCTGGGGCGGGGTACCGGCCGCGGGGGAGCACGTCTTCGTCGTCACGCACGAGCCGCCGACAAGCTGGAGGCATGCCGGGACCGCCCCGTTCACCTTCGTGACCGACGGGGTCGAGTCGGCGATCGAGCGGGCCCGGGCGTTCGCCGGCGAGGACCGGATCGTCGACCTCGCCGCCGGCCAGGTCGGCGGCCAGGCGCTCCGGCTCGGTCTGGTCGACCAGGTCGTGATGAACGTCGTTCCCGTGGTGTTCGGATCAGGGCGGCCCTTCTTCGGCGCGATGGGCGCCGGGGACGCGGTCCGGCTCGACAATCCCGTCCGGGTCGTCCAGGGCGACCGGGTGACACACCTGCTCTACGACGTGCCCCGCCCGTAGGCGTGATGTCCGGCCGTCCCGGATTCCGGCTGGGGTGGAGCCCGGCTCGACTCCACCCCAGCCGCTCGCCGGAATCAGGCGAGGGTGCAGGCTGCGCCGTTCAGGGTGAACGAACTCGGCCTGGCGGTGTTACCGGTGTGGGTGGCCTGGAATCCGATGCTCACCGAGGCGTTCGGTGCGATGGCGGCGTTGTAGGAGACGTTCCTCGCCGTCACCTGCCCGGAGGACGGCGAGTAGCTGGCGTTCCAGCCCGAGGTGATGCTCTGGCCGCCCGGCAGGGTGAAGACCAGGGACCAGCCGTTGACCGCGCTCGTACCGGTGTTGGTGATGGTGATGCTCTCGGTCAGGCCGGTGTTCCACGCGTTGACGGTGCTGGTGACCCGGCACGCGCCGGAGGACGGCGGCGGTGTGGTCGGTCCCGGCGTCGTCGGTCCCGGTGTCGGCGTGGTGGGGCCCGGCGTCGGGTTGGTCGGACCGGGCGTCGGGTTGCTCTGGAACTGTGTGAAGAAGGTCCACGTCTCCTGCGGGAGCCAGTACGTGTTGGTGCCGGAGTCCTGCGGGGTGGGGGTGTGGCCGCCGTCGAAGGCGTACCAGACGACCGGGTGTCCGGCCGAGCAACCCGAGTAGTGGAACTCGGTGTGCCTGCCACTGCCCTGGGCCGGCTCGGGCGGGCTCGCCGGGGTGCAGCCGTTGTTCGCGACGAACCTGTCGCGCATCGACCGCGCACCGGAGATGCCGAGTACGTTGTCACCGAGGCCGTGCGCCTGCAGGTAGGCGATGGGCTGGTTGCCACCGTTGCAGCCGCTGATCACCCCACCGGAGTAGATGGCGACCGCCCGGAAGACGTTCGGCCGGGCACAGGCCAGCGCGTAGCTCATGCCGCCGCCGTAGCTGAACCCCAGCGAGAACAGCTGCTCGGTGTCGACGCAGAGAGCGTTGCTTATCGTCTGGATCATGTTGTCGGTGAAGGTGACGTCCTCACCGCCGGAGTTGGCCCAGCCGGCGTTGAGGCCCTCGGGCGCGACGAAGATCGTGCTGTTGTTCGACAGCGGCAGCAGCCCGTAGTAGTTCCCGCTGACCACCGAGTTGGCGTTGCCGTTGAGCCAGTGGAAGCCGAAGACCAGCCGGTAGGGGCGGTTGTTGTCGTAGTTGTCGGGACGCCTCAGCACGAAGGTGCGGGTCTTCCCACCGCTCTGGATCGAGTGTGTGCCGTTGCCCAGTGTCGGCGCCTTACCGCATCCCGCGCTCGCGGCCAGGACGCCGACGCCGGCCCCCGAGGCGGTTGTCCGTGCGTCCGACGACGGGGCCGCGCCGGACGGCAGCGCGGTCGCCACCAGCATCGCGCCCATGGCGGCCGCGGCGCCGGTCAGCACCAGGATCGTCGGGCGACGTCTGTGACCTGCTCTCCTCATCACAAGCACCTCAATAAATCGATGGTAGTCACTGCAAATGTAGAAGAATCCGTGACGACCGTCAATGGAATGTCTAACGACTGCGATCGCACCGCCATCCGACCTGGAGCCGTGCCGCGTCCCGACCCGGAGCCGTACCGCGTTCCGACCTCGACAAGCGAGTGATCCTCGTGACATCGTCGATGCTCGGCACCGGCCGGGGCTGGTGCGGGAGAAGACGGAGCGACCGATGTCTCTGCCCAGGTTCCTCGCCCGCCGTACGCCTACCACAGGTCTCGCCCTGAGCGTCGTGCTCGTCCTCGGCACGGCGGCACCGGCGGCGGCCGGGCCTGGCGCGACCGGGCAGCGGCTCGGCATCGAGGTGCTCTCCAGCCGGCCCGACCAGGTCAGCGGCGGGGACGCGCTGATCCGGGTGACGCTTACCGGCCGGATCGACCCGCGCTCGGTCCGGGTCACCCGCGACGGCACCGACGTCACCCGGGCGTTCCGGGTCGACGGCCGGTCGCTGCGGGGTGTGGTCGACGGGCTCCGGACCGGGAACAACCTGCTCCGGGCGAGCGCCCGCCGGGCCCGCGCCGCGACCCTCGTCGTCCGCGACCACGGCTCGGGCCCGATCTTCTCCGGGCCGCGGCAGTACCCGTTCCTCTGCCGTACCCAGCAGAACGGCCTCGGCGCCCCCCTGGTGGACAACCAGGACGGGCAGGGGATGCGGGTGCCCGGCCCGGACGGCGCGGTCGTCGGCTGGAGCCGGGACTGTGCCGCCCCGACCGTCACCGACCGGCTCTACCGGGCCGCCGACGGCAGCTTCAAGCCGATGCCCGCCGACGGCACCCGCCCGGCCGACCTGACCACCACCCGCACCCTGGACGGCCGGACCGTCGACTACGTGGTACGCCGGGAACGCGGCACCCTCAACCGCTTCGTCTACTCCGTCGCCGTCATGGAGGGGCACTGGAACCGGCGGGCCGTCTACCGCTTCGACGGCGGGGTGGCGATCGGCCACGACCAGGGGCGGCTGCCCGGCGGCCACCTCTACCACGAGGCGCTCTCGCTCGGCTACGCCGTGCTCTACTCCACCGGCACCCGGACCGCCACCCACTACAACCTGGTCCTCGGCGGCGAGACCGCGCTGATGCTCAAGGAGCACTTCGTCGAGGAGTACGGCGTCCCGCTCTACACCGTCGGGGTCGGCGGCTCCGGCGGCGGCATCCAGCAGTACGTCTACGGTCAGAACCACGGCAACCGGGTGATCGACGCGGCGATTCCGCAGTACTCGTACCCGGACATGGCCACCCAGACGATCCACGTCGGCGACTGCGAGTTGCTGGAGTACTACATGGACGTCACCGACCGGGCGAACCCGAAGTGGCGGGACTGGGAGAACCGGACCTGGCTGATCGGCATGAACGCCAGCGCGACGGTGCCGAACCCGTACCTCGGCGGTGCGCCCGGCTCCACCGAGTGCGTCGAGGGCTGGCGTGGCCTGACCCCGCTGGCGCTGAACCCGCGCTGGTTCCCCGGCGACCCGCTCTGGGCGCAGATGGACCCGCCGGGCGTGGCGGAGACGGTGCAGTGGTCACACTGGGGCGACCTGGTCAACGTCTACGGCACCGGCCCGGCCGGGTACGCCCGGTCCACCTGGGACAACGTCGGCGTGCAGTACGGGCTGTCGGCGCTGACCTCGGGCCGGATCACCCCGGCCGAGTTCCTCGACCTGAACGCCCGGGTCGGCTCGTGGCAGCCGCAGCCGGAAATGGTGCAGGAGGGCTGTCCGTTCACCCAGGCGGCCTGTGCCGACCCGGCGCAGTTCGACCCCTGGTCGTCCCGGAACATGCGACTCTCCCCGGACGGCGGGCGGACACCCGCGCCGCGTACCACGGGTGACCGGCGAGCGATCCGGGCCGCGTACGCCGCCGGAATCGTCTTCACCGGCGACATCGACATCCCGATCGTGGACTGGCGGCACTACCTCGAAGAGCAACTGGACATGCACAACGCGCACCAGTCGTTCGCGTCCCGGCAGCGGATGCGCGACCACGACCGGGACGCCGGCAACCAGGTCATCTGGTTCACCGACGCGCGGCCGGCGCAGGCGTTCGACCAGACACCCGAGGCGCTCGCGGTGATCGACGACTGGATGGCCAACCTCCGCGCCCGCCCGTGGAAGGGTGTCGCCGGCAACAGGCCGCCGCTGGCCGTGGACCGCTGCTTCAGCACCGCCGGCACCGAGATCGCCCGGGGCGAGCACGTCTGGGACGGCATCCTCGACAACCGGCCGGCCGGCGCCTGCACCCGGCGGTTCCCGCTCTACGGCACCTCCCGGACCGTCGCCGGCGGACCGATCGGGGGCGGCGTCTACGCCTGTGCCCGACAGCCGGTCCGGACGGCGATCGCCCGGGGACTCTACGGCTCGTGGCGCCCGACCGACGCCGAGCGGCGCCGCCTCGAACAGATCTTCCCCACCGGGGTCTGCGACTACCGCTGAAACGCGGCCGCCCGCCCGGCCGCCCGGAGCGGCCATGCCGAGCGGCCGTGCGGAGCGGCCGTACCGGGTGGCCGTGCGGAGCGGCCGTGCCGGGTGGTCGGGCGGAGCGGCCGTGCCGGGTGGTCGGGCACACAGTTGTGCCCGTGGGGCGGAATTCACATATCAGGGCGCTGACCCGACCGGACCGCAAGCGTTCAGTCGGTAATCCTACCAATTGACTTCGCCGTCTCGTGCTGCCGCAACCCGGACAGCGGTCGCCGGTTGGACCTACTGACATCCCAGACTCCCGGAACTGGTCGGCGGCTGCGGCCGACCAGGCGGAACGGGCAGAGACCCGGAAGGAGCGATGACAGGTGCGCGGAGCGGCGGGCGCGGACGAAAGTCGGGTCTTCGAACGTAGGGAATCGGCGGTACGGAGCTACTGCCGTCGATTCGACTGTGTATTCGACACAGCGGAAGGAAGCGTGGTCCGGGACGTCACCGGCCGCGAGTATCTCGATTTCGTCGCCGGTGCGGGATCGTTGAACTACGGACACAACGACGCCGACATGCGGGCGGCGCTGATCGCCCATCTGGAACAGTGCGGCATCGCGCACAGCCTCGACCTGTCCAGTTCGGCCAAGAGCGCGTTCCTCGCCGCGTTCGAGTCGCTGGTGCTGCTGCCCCGCCGGCTGGACTACCGGGTGCAGTTCACCGGGCCGACCGGGGCGAACGCCGTCGAGGCGGCTCTCAAGCTGGCCCGCAAGGTGACCGGCCGGAGCAACGTCGTCGCCTTCACCAACGGCTTCCACGGCGTCTCGCTCGGCGCGCTCGCGGCGACCGGGAACCGGCACCACCGGGTCGGTCCGCAGCTGCCGCTGCCCGGGGTGACCCGGATGCCGTACGACGGATACCAGGGAGCCGGCGTCGACACCGCCGACCTGCTGGAGCGGATGCTGCGGGATCCGTCCAGCGGACTGGACGCGCCGGCCGCGATCATGCTGGAGACCGTGCAGGGCGAGGGCGGGCTGAACGTCGCCTCGGCCGCCTGGCTGCGCCGGGTCGCCGAGCTGGCCCACGACAGCGGCGCACTGCTGATCGTCGACGACGTGCAGGCGGGCTGCGGGCGTACCGGCACGTTCTTCAGCTTCGAGCCGTACGGGATCGTTCCGGACCTGGTCGTACTCTCGAAGTCGATCTCCGGGTACGGCCTGCCGATGGCGCTGCTGCTGATCCGCCCCGAGTACGACGTCTGGCAGCCCGGCGAGCACAACGGCACGTTCCGGGGCAACGTGCACGCCTTCGTCACCGCCCGGGTGGCGTTGACGAAGTTCTGGGCCGACGCCGACTTCACCGCCGTCGTGGCCCGCCGGGCCGACCTGCTCGCGCGCGGGCTGGCCGAGGTGGCCGACTCGGTGCCGAGGGCGGTGCCGAAGGGGCGCGGGATGATGCGCGGCGTCGACGTCGGCTCCGGGGAGTTGGCCGCCACCATCACCCGGCGCTGTTTCGCCGAGGGTCTGATGCTGGAGACCGCCGGCCCGTACGACCAGGTGGTGAAGGTGCTGGCGCCGCTGACCACCGAGGACGAGCAGCTCCAGCACGGTCTCGACATCCTGCTGGCGGCGGCCCGGGGTGTCGACCGGGGGCCGGACGTCGGGCCGGAGCGGGACCTGCGCGGCTCTTCCGGCCTGGTGCCCGCGTGACCGGCCCGGCCCCGGTGACACCCCGGGGGGCGGCCACCGTCGTGCCCCGTACCCCGACCCGGGACAGCCGGCCCGGCGCCGGACCGGTGCTGACGGCGCAGGGCGCCGACAACCGGGTCCGCTGGCGACCGGGGGAGCGCCTGCACCATCTCTTCGAGCAGCGGTGCGACCGGTTCGCCGCCGAGGGCGATCCGGAGCACCTGGCCGTGGACGACGGCGAGCGCCGGCTGACCTTCGCCGAACTGGACGCCCGGGCCAACCAGCTCGGCCGGCTGCTCCGGGCCCGCGGCGTACGCCGGGGGGACCGGGTCGGGTTGCTGCTCGACCGGTCGGCCTTCGCCTATCTGGCCATGCTCGCGGTTTCCAAGATCCATGCCGTGTACGTCCCCGTGGACGCGGGATTCCCGGCGGACCGGATCGGCTTCGTGCTCTCCGATGCGGGAGTCGGCACGACAGTCACGCTCGGCAGCCTGGCCGACCGGCTCGACGGCCTGCCCGGCACGGTGATCGTGCTCGACACCGCCCCGGACCTCGACCGCTACCCGTGCCACCGGATCGGGCGGCACGAACTCCGGCGGGACGAGGTCGGGCGGCACGAACTCCGGCGGGACGAGGTCGGGCGGCACGAACTCCGGCGGGACGGGATCGGGCCGCACGAACTCCGGCGGGGCGCGGGCGAACCCGACGGGCTCCGGCCGGACGATCCGGGGCCCGGCGGGCGTGACCTGGCGTACCTGATCTACACCTCCGGCAGTACCGGCCGGCCCAAGGGCGTGGCCATCGACCAGGCGAACATCTGCAACTTCGTCCGGGTGGCCGTGGAGTGTTACGGACTGCGTCCGGACGACCGCGTCTACCAGGGGATGACGATCGCCTTCGACTTCTCGGTCGAGGAGATCTGGGTACCGCTGGTCGCGGGCGCGACGCTGGTGCCCAGCACCGCCCCCGGGGCGCTGGTCGGCAGCGACCTGGCCGGCTTCCTCGCCCGCAACCGGGTGACCGCGCTCTGCTGCGTGCCGACCCTGCTGGCCACCATCGAGGAGGAACTGCCGGAGCTGCGGTTCGTGCTGGTCTCCGGCGAGGCGTGCCCGACACGGTTGGTGGACCGGTGGCACCGGCCGGGACGTACGCTGCTGAACGTCTACGGACCGACCGAGACCTCGGTCACCGCCACCTGGGGCCGGCTGGAACCGGGCCGGCCGGTGACGATCGGGGTGCCGCTGCCGACGTACTCGGTGCTGATCCTGGATTCCGCGCAGCGGCCGCTGCCGGCCGGCGCGACCGGCGAGATCGGGATCGCCGGGATCGGCCTCTCCCCGGGGTACGTCAACCGGCCCGACCTGACCGCCCGGGCGTTCGTCCCGGACACCGTCGGCATCCCGGACAACCCGTCGGGACGGATCTACCGGACCGGGGACCTGGGCCGGATCACCCCGGACGGACAGCTCGAATACCTGGGCCGGATCGACAGCCAGGTGAAGGTGCGCGGCTACCGGATCGAGCTGACCGAAATTGAGTCGGTGCTGCTGCGGCTGCCGGAGGTGGCCCAGGCGGCGGTGACGACGTACCAGCCGGAGCCCGGCGTGGTCGAACTCGCCGCCTTCTACACCCGCCGGGGCGGCGCGGACGCGCTGGATCCGGCGGCGGCGCTGGCCGCGCTGCGCGGCCGGCTGCCCGGCTACATGGTGCCGGCCTACCTGGAGGAGTTGCCGGAGCTGCCGACGCTGCCCAGCGACAAGGTGGACCGCAAGCGGCTGCCGGCGCCGTCCGGGCCGCGCACACTGCCGACCACGCCGCTCGTCGCACCGGTCGGCGAGACCGAGTCGGCCCTGGCGGACCTGCTCGCCGACCTGCTGCGGGTGGACCGGGTCTCGGTCCGGGACGACTTCTTCACCGATCTCGGCGCCGACTCGCTGGTGATGTCCCGGTACTGTGCCCGGCTGCGGGAACGGCTGCGCGCCGACGTGTCGATAAAGGACGTGTACCTGAATCCGACCGTCCGGCAGCTGGCCACCGTCGTCGCGGCGGAGGTCCCGCCGGCACCGTCCGAACCGGCGCGTCCGGCCCACCGCGTCCCGAGCGACCTGGAATGGTACGGCTGCGCGGTGTTCCAGATCCTCTTCGGCCTGGGCTGCATCGTGCTGTTCGCCGCGGTGGCGCTCACCGGATACAACTGGATCACCGACGGCAGCGGCGCGGCCGGCTTCGCGCTGCGGTCGCTGGGCTTCGGGGTGGCCTGGTTCGCGGCCCTGGCGGTGCTGCCGGTGGCGTTGAAGTGGCTGCTGGTCGGGCGGTGGCGGGTCGGCACCTTCCCGATCTGGGGTTTGCGCTACCTCCGGTTCTGGGTGGTGAAGCGGATGATCCGGGCCAGTCCGCTGGTCCTCTTCGCCGGATCGCCGGTCTACAACCTCTACCTGCGGGCGCTGGGCGTGAAGGTCGGCCCGGGTGCGCTGGTGCTGTCCCGCTCGGTGCCGGTCTGCACCGACCTGGTGGAGATCGGTGCCGGTGCCGTCGTCGGCAAGGGTGTCAGCTTCGCCGGCTACCGGGCCGAGGCCGGCTGGATCACCACCGGCCCGGTCCGGCTGGGTCGGGACGCGAACGTGGGCGAGGGCTGCGTGCTCGACCTCGACACCGTGCTCGGCGACGGCGCCCATCTCGGGCACGCCTCGTCGCCCCGGGCCGGGCAGCTCGTACCGGCCGGAGCGCGCTTCCACGGCTCACCAGCGGTTCCCGGCGGCGGCGGCAATCCGGCCCCCGAGCCCCGGCGCTGCTCGACGGCCCGCCGGGGTGCCTACGGCGGCGTCCAGCTCGCTGGCCGGGTGGTGCTGGACACCCAGCTACTCGTCCTGCTCGCCGCGCTCGCCTTCGCGCTGGACATCAGCACGGTTTCCGGGTCGCTGCTGATGTATCTCGGTGGAATCCTGCTCGCTGCCCTGCTGGTGCTGGCGGTGCCCCGGCTGGCGAACCTCTTCCTCACCGCCGACCGGGTCTATCCGCTCTACGGCTGGCGGTGGATCTGCTACCAGACCGTCTCCCGGTTCAGCAACGTCCCGTTCTTCAACCTCCTCTTCGGGGACAGCTCGTACGTGCTCGGCTACCTCCGGGCGATCGGCTGGCGGTTCCGGCAGGTAAGGCAGACCGGCTCGAACTTCGGCTGCGGTCAGCGGCACGACACGCCCTTCCTCTGCGAGGTACGCGGCGGGGTGCTGGTCTCCGACGGTCTGTCGATGGGCAACGCCCGGTACTCGCCGAGTTCGTTCGCGCTGTCCCAGGTCACCATCGGTGCGGAGAACTTCCTCGGCAACCGGATCATCTTCCCGGCCGGAGCCCGGGTCGGCGACAACTGCCTGCTGGCGACGAAGGTGATGGTGCCGATCGACGGCCCGGTCCGCTCCGGTGTCGGGTTGCTGGGGTCGCCGCCGTTCGAGATTCCCCGCTCGGTGCGCCGGGACGCCGCCTTCGACGCGTACCGGACCGGGGACGAGTTCCGCCGCCGGCTGTCCCGGAAGAACCGCTCGAACCTGTGCACCATGGGCTGGTACCTGCTCAGCGGCTGGCTGCTCTTCCACCTCGCCATCCAGATCGTGGTACGGGTCGAGGGCGTGCACGACGGCGCCCGGCCGAACCTCTGGACGTTCAGCGCCGGAATCGGCCTCGCCCTGCTGGCGATCGTCGGCTACTCGGTGCTGGTGGACTGGCTCTGCCTCGGTTTCCGCCGGCTGCGCCCACTGCACTGCTCGATCTACGACCCCCGGTACTGGCGGCACGAGCGGTACTGGAAGCTGACCGGGGTCGGGCATCTCGGCCTGTTCAACGGCACCCCGCTCAAGCCGCTGCTGCTGCGCCTGCACGGCGTACGGGTCGGCCGGCGGGTCTTCGACGACGGCTGCGGGATGCCGGAGCGGACCCTGGTGGAGATCGGCGACCACTGCACCCTGAGCGAGGGGTCGACGCTGCACGCCCACTCGCTCGAGGACGGGACGTTCAAGACGGACCGGATCCGGCTCGGTCGCGGCTGCTCGGTCGGCACGGGTGCCCTGGTGCACTACGGCGTGGAGCTGGCCGACGGCGTGCTGGTGGCGCCGGACTCGTTCGTGATGAAGGGCAGCAGCCTGCCGTCCGGCACCGTCTGGCGGGGCAACCCGGCCCGCCAGGTGCCTGTGCTGTCCACCTCGGACGGTTACCGCACGGGCCAGCTCCGGACCGGACAGCTCGCCGGCTCGGCCACTGCTCGCGGGACTGCTGTGGGCGGGCGTTGACAGCCGATGCCTAACGGTTAAGCTCTAACCGTTAGGCATCGACGCGAGGTCCTCCCGGGTGATGGACGACCGGTGCCGTCGCCGCCAGGGGGAGGGCCATTCCATGACCGAGCACGCCGTCGGATCCGCCGTGACCGCCGGGTCACCGGGCCCGCCCGCAACGGCCGTACCCGGAGCGGATCCGCACGGAGCGGACCAGTATGAAGCGGACGCACCCGGCGCGGACTCGGCTGGCACGGACTCGGCCGGCACGCACCCGGGTGGCACTGGTGCGGCGGGGGCGGGCGGGACCGGCGGCGGTGGGCGGGTCGTCCTCGCCCCGGTCGCCTGGCGTCCGCTCGGCGTCGTCGCCGGGTTGGTCGCGGCGGTGCTGCTGGCCACCAACGGCGGTTACGGCTACCACCGCGACGAGCTGTACTTCCTGATGCTCCGCCCCGACTGGGGCTACCGGGACCAGCCGCCGCTGACCCCGGCGATCGCCCGGCTGGCCGACACGCTCTTCGGCGGCTCGCTCTGGGGGCTGCGGGTGCCGGCCACCCTCGGTGTACTGGCCGCGCTGCTGCTGGCCGCGCTGGTCGCTCGGGAACTGGGCGGCGGGGCGCTCGCACAGACCCTGGCCGCGGCCGGCCTGGGCACCGGCGGCGCGACGCTGATCTTCGGACACGTACTGCTGACCGCCGGCTTCGACATGGTGGTCTGGCTCGGCATCGTCCTCTGCGCCGCTCGGGCACTGCTGCGGAACCAGCCGCGCTGGTGGCTGCTGGCCGGGGCGGTGCTCGGGATCGGCCTCTACAACAAGCTGCTCGTGGTGCTGCTGCTGGTCGGGCTCGGCGCCGGGCTGCTGGCCGTCGGCCCGCGCCGGGTACTGCTCGACCGTTGGCTCTGGGCGGGAGTCGGGCTGGCCCTGCTGGTCGGCGCTCCGAATCTCGTCTACCAGCTCAGTCACGAGCTGCCGCAGGCGGGCATGGCGGCGGCGATCGCCGAGGACAAGGGCGCCGAGTCGCGCAGCACCTTCGTGCCGTTCCAGTTCCTGCTGATCGGTCCTCCGCTGGCGGCTGTCTGGCTCGCCGGACTGGTCGGACTGCTGCGCCGCCCATCCTGGCGACCGGTACGCGCACTCGCCGTGGCCTACCTGGTGGTCTGCGTACTGGTGCTGGTGTCGGGCGGTCAGCCGTACTACCCGTACGGGCTGCTCGGCACGCTCTTCGCCGCCGGATGCGTGGTGCTTGCCGACTGGCTGGGCCGGGGACGGCAGCGGGCCCGCAGGCTGGTGGTCGGTGCGGCGTACCTGCTGAACGCGGTGTCGAGCGCGGTGATCGCGCTGCCGCTGGTGCCGGTCGGGACGCTCGGTGACACGCCGGTGCCCGGTATCAACATCACCGCCGCCGACTCGGTCGGCTGGCCCCGCTACGTCGACCAGGTGGTCCGGGCGTACGACGCCCTGCCGCCCGCCGACCGGGCCGCGGCGGTCGTGTTGACCGCCAACTACGGCGAGGCGGGTGCGCTCACCCGGCTCGGCGCCGGCCGGCTCCCCGCTATCTACAGTGGACATAACGAACTCGGTTACTACGGCCCGCCGCCGGAGTCGGCGACCGTACTGGTCGGAGTCGGGGTCGGCGAGGAGGGTGAACTACGGCGGTACTTCGGCACCTGCCGGCTCGCCGGGCGGCTGGACAACGGGGTCGGGGTCGACAACGAGGAACAGGGCGTCCCGATCGTGTTGTGCCGTGACCGCCGGCTGACCTGGGCGGAACTGTGGCCGGAGGTCCGGCACTTCGACTGACCGTCCGCCCGGCACCGGACCCGTTGCCGCCGGCCCGACCGTCCGTACCCGGCCGCACCCGGTGCGGACGGGACAATGCCGGTGGGTTCGTTCTGGTTTGATACGGCGGTAGCGGTGCGCAGGACGACCGTACCGCCGTCCGCTGCCGGTCCTCGTCGCGAAAACCTCCCGTTCGTGCGCAACCGACGACCGGCAGACCGCGTCTTTTCAGATGTCGTCCAGATCTGCGTGAGGGGTGCCGGTGCGAAGGCGACTACTGCGGTGTTCGGGTGTGCTCGTGTTGCTCGTCGGTGCGGCCACCGCCTGCACCGCGTCCGAGCCGGAGGCCGAGACTCCCGGCCTCGCGGCCCGGGGCACCACCCTGACCACCGCCAAGCCGGCCCGGCAGAACCTCGACAACCGGGTGAGCCTCTCCGGCAAGGTCACCATCAACCCCGTCTTCGGAGTGGTCGCCCCGGTCGCCGGCCAGATCCGTTACCGCGACGTCGAGCAGCCGAGAAGCACGCCGACCAAGCCGACCCGGGTGGCGAGCATCTGGGCCAAGGGCAGGTCGCACCGGGTCGACGTGCCGGCGGGGGCCGTTTTCGCCGGTCGGCTCCTGGACGACCGGTCCACCGTCGCCGTGGGGATGCCGGTGGTGTCGGCGAAGCGGGTCGGCTACGGGCTGGTCGCGGAGATCGACGGCGCTCAGGCATACCAGATCTCCGACTCGGTGGCGACCGTGCAGGCCCAGATCAAGAACGGGCCCGGCCCGTTCGCCTGCAAGGTCCTCGGCACCATCGCCGCGCTGCCGGCCGGCACGATCCCGGACCCGCCGGCCCCGGAGCCGTCGACCGACCCGTCCGCCGGGCCGGGGGCGCCGCCAGCCCCGGCACGACCCGACCCGGGGCGGCCGGTCGAACCGTCCGAGCCGACCGGCATGCGACTGGTCTGCGCGGCACCGTCGAACGTCAAACTGATCAACGGTGCCGTCGCCACCCTGGAGGTGGTGACCGCCCGGGCGAAGGACGCGCTGGTGCTACCGGTCGAGGCGGTCGCCGGCGGGCAGGGCAGCGGCAAGGTGGACGTGGTCGGCCCGGACGGCAGCCGGGAGACCCGGGACGTGGTGCTCGGGCTCAGCGACGGCAAGGTCGTGCAGATCAAGTCGGGGCTGACCGGGGACGAGACGGTGGCCGTACCCGGGCCCAACCTGCCGCCGGCCAAGCCGGGACAGCCCGGCGGCCCCGCCGACCCGATGGGCGGGAAATGACGGCGCTGCTGGAACTGGACGGCATCACCAAGACGCTGAAGGGGCAGCGCGCACCACGCACGATCCTCGACGGCGTCGACCTGACCGTCGACAGTGGAGAGAGTGTGGCCATCGTCGGTCGGTCCGGCTCGGGCAAGAGCACACTGCTCAGCCTGATCGGCCTCTTCGACCGGCCGGACGGCGGACGCTACCTGCTCGGCGGCCGGGACATCAGCCGGCTGCCCGAGCGCCGGGCGGCGGCCCTGCGCAGCGCGGAGTTCGGCTTCGTCTTCCAGCGGTTCTTCCTGCTGGGGCATCTCACCGCCGCACAGAACGTAGCGATGGCCCTCGTCAACGGACAGGGCTGGCTGCCACGCCGCAGGCGCCGGGCCCGCACCATGGCCGCCCTCGACCAGGTCGGCATCGCGCACCTGGCGAAGCACCGTCCGGCCCGGCTCTCCGGCGGTGAACAGCAGCGGGTGGCCGTCGCCCGCGCCCTGGTCCGGGAACCCCGCCTGCTGCTCGCCGACGAGCCGACCGGCGCGCTGGACACCGAGACCGGCAACCTGGTGATCGAGGTGATGCGCTCGGCCACCGACCGGGGCTGCGGGCTGATCCTGGTCACCCACGACTGGGACCACGCCAACAAGATGAGCCGGGTACTGCGGCTCAGCGACGGAGTACTCCGGCCCGCCGCCGCGGCCGGTCCGGACGAGGCGTGGACACCGGAAGCCGCCGCGGCCCGGTCCCCCGCACCGGTGCCCGCCGGCGCTGCCGGGCCGGTGCCCGCCGGTGTCGCCGGGTCGGGGTCGACCGGGGCTGCCGCGTCGGGGGTCGTACCCGCCGGGAGCGGGTCGGTCAGCCCGTCGCACGCCGGTCAGGAAGGGACGGTCCGGTGATCCGGCTCTCCGGCAGGTTCCGATCTGCGACGATCATCGGCTTGCAGGGCATCCGGGCCCGGAAGATGCGCACCTTCCTGTCGATGGTGAGCCTCTTCCTCGGCGTACTGGCCGTGGTGGTGGTGCAGGCCGGCGCCGAGACCCTCGAACGGGCCCAGTTGGAGAACCTCGCGCTACAGGTGGGCAAGGACGGCACCCGGCAGGCGTACCTGCCGGGAACGGCGCAGAGCGTCCAGGCCAGCATCGACACCCTGGGCAACCGGCCGGACGCGGTCGCGATCGCGACCCGGCAGGCGATCGTCGGCGAGCCGGGGGTCGCCCCGGTCAACCCCGGCGGAGCCCCGTTCGACCAGCCTGGCGGCTACGGGCCCGGCGGCCCGATGTACTGCGACCAGTACGGCTGCCGGCCCATGTCACCCGGCGGCGACACCGCTGCCCCGGTCTCCGGGCAGGCGATCGAGCTGATCCTGAACACGTTGACCGGCGACATCCGCCAGTTCAAGCCGTTCCGGCCGGTCTCCGGGCAGTGGCTGGACTTCGCCTCGGCGCCGTCCCTGGCACCCGGGCTGGTGCTCAACGAGGAGGCGGCGAAGGGCTTCGCCCGGCACCAGGTGCCGGCCGAGATGCGCATCGACGGTGCCACCGCCAACCCGACGCCCCGGATCATCGGCGTCGTGGACGACGGCAACCCGCAGCCGGTCGCCTACGCCCGCACCGACGAACTGGCCAACTGGCTGCCGCCGGCCACCGGCACCGGCGAGTTCGGTCCGGGACTCCAGGTGATGATGGCCCCGGGCAGCGACGAGCTGGAACGGCTGCTGGTGCTGCGGCTCACCGCGACCGGGGTACCGGCCGACCAGATCCACTTCGAGACGATCCAGGCCCGCAAGGAGATCGCCCGCGACCTGGCGTTGATCCGCTGGATCTTCCTCGGCATGGCGAGCCTGGTGCTGCTGATCGGGGTGGCGGGCATCCTCAACGTCGGGCTGGCGACCGTGGGGGAGCGGGTCGAGGAGTTCGCGCTGCGCCGGGCGGTCGGCACCTCGCGACTGTTGCTGGCCGGCATCGTCCTGGCCGAGACCCTGCTCACCGGTCTGCTCACCGCCGCGGCGGCCATCGGGGCGTCCGCACTGGCCCTGAGCGCGGCCGGCACGCTCCTCGCCGGCCGGGCGCCGTTCCTGGCGGACGTGGTGTTCCCCTGGCAGGCGGGTGTCGCGGGTGTCGTCGCCGGCCTGGTGGCCGGGCTGCTCGGCGGTCTCATCCCGGCCGTCCGGGCCGCCCGCATCCCGATCGCGACAGTCATGCGGGCCTGACCGGGGCCCCTCGTCCGACCCTGCCACGACGACCGGGCCGCGATCACCGCCGACTGGATGACCCGGCTGGTACGGGGTGACCGGACGCTGTCGGGCCGTCACGGCGACGCCCGGGGAGCGGCACACCCGTACGATCGCGCCCGGCCGCGACGCTGGAAGATCCACCGTCGGTCCGCGGAGATCGTTGCCCGGTCGGCCGCATGTCTCGGTGTGAGCGGGGAACGCACCCGCGCCGGTATCGGGCCCGGTCGGGAGGTCGGTCGGGGGACTCGTCAGCGAGGGCGGTGGCTATGGGCGCGAAGAGGCGGCCGGTGGACCAGGACCCGGAGGGCCGGATCGGAGCGGCCGACGGGAGCGGCGACCGGGCGGCACCCGACGGGCCGGAGCGTGGTCCGCAATCGGTCCAGCCGTGGGGCACCACCGGCGGCACCGAGGATCGGGACGCGCCGTGGGGTGCGGCCGAGGACTCGCCGCTGGACGAGGGAAGCGAGGAGGCCGGCCTGCCGCCCGCACGGCGCGGCGAGCGCCGGGCCGACGCCGAGCCGCCCGGACACGCCGAGCCGCCCGGACACGCCGAGCCGCCCGGACCGTGGGCGCAGGGCAGCGGCAGGCACGGGTTCGGGTCTGTCGAACCGACCCGAACCCCGGAGGCAGGGCCGGGGGCACCGCCCGATCCGGGGCCGGGACGCCGGTTCTTCCCCGACGACACCGCGCTCGACGACCTCCGCAACAACCCGTTGCAGGAGGAGACCGGCATGCACTCCGAGGGAGTCAGCCGGCACGAGTAGTGTCGGTGCCGGTCATGGTGACTCGGTGCCCGTCATGGTGACCACGACGTTGCCGTACTTGCCGCGGTCGACGTGCTGGTGCGCCTCGGTGATCCGCTCCAGGGGATAACGGGCGGCGATGACCGGCCGCAGCGTGCCGGCCTGCGCCAGCTCCCGGGTGAACAGCAGGTCGCGGGTCTTCTCAGCCGCCTTCCGCAGCCCGGTGAACGCCACTATCGCCCTGCGCCGGCCGAACGCCGCCGTCGCGGGCATCTGGACCAGCAGACCCGGCGACGGCACCGGACTGAGGTAGCGGCCGGTCGGGGTGAGCACCCGGCGGGACCGCCCGAACGAGCTCGTGCCGGCCACGTCGAAGACGACGTCGTACCGCCGGCCGGATCGGGTGAAGTCCGCAGTGGTGTAGTCGAGCACCTCCTCGGCACCGAGCTCGCGTACCAGTTCGAGGTGGGCGGTGCTGCACACTCCGGTGACCCGGGCGCCGAAGTGCCGGCCGAGTTGCACCGCCGCGCTACCGACGGCTCCGGAGGCGCCGTTGACCAGAAGCGACTCGCCGGGTCGCAACCGGGCCCGGTCGCGCAGGAACGCCAGCGCGGTCGCGTCGGCCAGGGCGACCGCCTCGGCGAAGTCGAGATTGGCCGGCTTGGGCGCGAGGGCGCCGTCCTGGTGGATCCGGACGTACTCGGCGTGCGCGCCGAAATCCGGCCCGGTGACCCCGACGACCTCGTCGCCGACCCGGACCCGGGTCACGGCGGAGCCGACCGCCTCGACCACGCCGGCGAAGTCGGAGCCGAGCACCGTCCACTTCGGCCGGCGTAGCCCGAAGAAGAGCCGGGAGAAGGCCGGGGAGCCGCGCCGGGCGGTGGCGTCGGTCACGTCCAGGGTCGCGGCGTGCACCCGGACCAGGATCTCCTGGTCGCCGGGGACCGGCGTCGGGACCTCCTCGATCCGGACGACGTCGGGTGCACCGTAGCTCCGGTAGACGGCTGCTCTCACGACTGCTCACCTCCGGGGGCGGGATAGTGGAACACTTCGTCGATCGGTACGGCGAAGACGTGTGCGATCTGGAACGCCATCTCCAGCGACGGCGAGTAGCGGCCCTGCTCGATCGCGATGACGGTCTGCCGGGTCACCCCGATCCGCTCGGCGAGTTGGGCCTGCGTCATCTCGCCGGCCGCGAACCTGAGGGCGCGGATCGAGTTGGTCACCCGGGTCGGCTTGACCACGACTACATTCCCCTGCGATAGGCGCGGAGCTTGACCACGGAACCGACCACCGAGGCGGCGACGAAGCCGAGGTAGAGCACGTTAGCGATCCAGAAGTACGCGGCCTCGAAGAGCGCCAGGCCGAGCGCGGCGAGCGCGGCGGTCATCAGCATCCGCTGCCCGATCCGGTCACCGAGCCAGTGGATCTCCCTGTCCCGCACGTCGCCGGAGTGGCTGTCGCTGGGGCGGGCGATCTCGACCCCGATCCGGGCCACTATCGACGCGACGATCGAGACGCCGACGGCGAGCAGCAGCGCAGGCACGTAGCTCACCGCGGCGGCGGGTGTGCCGGCCAGCCGACCGAGGACGACCGCGAGATAGCCGAGGTAGACGGTGACGCCGACCACCAGGCCGACCCAGGTGCCCTTCTCTTCGTACGACATGTCGCCGCCCTCGAGGAGTAAAGAATTTTTGACATCTCGAAGAGTAAAGAAGTGCAGACATCATGTCAAGTTTTCTAGACATGGGAGGGCTGCGCGGGATGGTCCGGTGGCGGTGCCGTCAGTGGCTCGGCAACACCGGTCGGGCGACGCCGACGGCTCAGCGCGGCAGCGGCTGGTTGGTGTAGAGCGTGATGCCGTGCCCGCTGCCGTGCCGGATCCAGCCCACCGCGTCGTAGAAGTCGGTGGTGCCGGCGACCTGCGGGACGGTCAGCAGCCACGCCGGTCGTTCGCCGGTCAGCGCGGCCAGCAGCCGTCGACCGAGTCCCGAGCGTCGGGCGGCCGGACGTACCGCCAGTTCGGCGACCTCCAGCCAGCCGGGGAGCGTGTCGACCGCCGGTCCGAGCAGACGGCGCACCTGCCCGTAGGCGCGGTCGGTGGGGAACGGAGCCGGCGTGGTCAACCCGAGCGCGAACCCGTAAACCGTCCCACCGGCTTCGGCCGTCCCACCTGCTTCGGCCAGTACGGCGACGAAGCCGGGCATCCGGGCCCAGCCGGACAGCAGTTCACCGAACCGGGCGGCCCGCTCGGGCGGATCGTTCCACGGCGGCGCACAGAACACCGCCGCGTACGTCTCGACCAGCCGGTCGCGCAGCGCCAGCGCGTCCGTCCCGGTCAACCGGCGCAGCACGGGTACGGCGGACCGCTCGTGGGTCACGCGGTCGGGCGGTCGGCTCGGGCCAGCCTGCCGACCGCCTCGCGGCCGGTGTGTGCGCAGTGCCGGCGTCCGGCGCTCCAGAACAGCTCCGTCGCCGTGTGTCGGCGGTCCCGGTCCGAGGCTTCCACGACTCGGCAGCCTACCGGTCGGAGCCGACGGGCCAGGGGTCTGCTGATCCGGCCGCGGCACTGCCACCGTCGATCGGCGTCACCGTCGAGCAGCGTCACCGCCGATCAGTGCGGCGGGCGCCGGCCGCGGTCGGCCCGGGCCGGGCTCGGCTGCACCGGTGTCCGGGGCAGTCGGGCGTAGACGTCTCCGGATCGGCCCAGCGGACGGAACCGTTCGAGCAGTCGTACCAGGTCGGGAGCGTCCAGCCAACGTGGGCTGGCGAACCGCATGGTCTCGATCGGCGAGTAGTTGTAGCGGTATCCGCCAGCGGCCGCGCCGAGGCGGTCCACGATGTCGAGTGCGGTGAGCGCGGCGTCGTGTGCCGACGGGAGGTACTCGAAAGACAGCGCGGCCACCGGCTGGCTGAGCCCGGCCAGGACGTCCACCTCGAAGCCCTCGACATCGATCTTGCAGAACGCCGGCGTGCCGTGCAGCGCGATGAGGACGTCGAGGGTCGCCACCCGCACCTCGACCGCGCGATCCCATCTCACCTGCGCGAAGCTGCGATCCTGGGCCACCGAGCGGATCCAGTCGGCCGACATGCTCGACACGGTCGGGGTCGCGGTGGAGAGCGCCATCGTGGCCCGCCCAGGTCGGGCGCCGAGCGCCGCCGGCACGACCGTGACGTGCCGGTCCCGCCGAAACGCCCAGCGCAGCACGCGCAGGCAGTCCGGCTGCGGTTCGACGGCGACGACCCGGGCGCCGAGCCGCCGCCAGACGCGTACCCGACCGCCCACGTGCGCGCCGACGTCGAATCCGACGTCGCCCGGGTGCAGGAACTGTCCGTAGAGCCGTGCGGCCCGGCGTTGGGTGGCCGGTCGGCAGTAGTAGAGCAACAGGGACCGGAAGATACCTCTGGTCCGGGTGAACATCTTTTCAACGTAACAGCGCCAATTGTTCCCCACCCGTCGAACGGAAGCGGCGAGCCGGCGGAACCGGCCCGGTCGACACCTGGCACCGGCCGGTTCGGCCTCGTCCATTCCGGCAGCCGGTGGCACCACCTGCGGGGCTTTCCTGTTGGGGTGGTGATTGCGGGTTCGATAGGGTGGGACCGGGCGTGCCGGGAAGTCTGGTCGGCGCTGCATTCGTCGACCCCATCGGAGGCACCTTGATGGCCAATCCCGGCAGCCGCACGCCGAGTCTTTTCTCCCGAGGTAGCTGGCCCGAGGTCCGCCGGATCGGGGACATCCTGCGCGCCGAGACCGTCGGTGGGGTGCTGCTGCTGATCGCTGCGGTGATCGCCCTGGTCTGGGCGAACTCACCGTGGTCTGCGGCATACCGGTCGCTCGGCGACTTCACGGTCGGTCCGGCCGCCCTGCACCTCGATCTGTCGCTGGCGAGTTGGGCGGCCGACGGTCTGCTGGCGATCTTCTTCTTCGTCGCCGGGCTGGAGCTCAAGCGCGAGTTCGTCGCCGGGGACCTGCGGCAGCCCCGCCGGGCGATGCTGCCGGTCGCGGCCGCCGTCGGCGGAATGGTGGTGCCCGCCCTGATCTACACGGCGGTCAACCTGAACACCGGGGACGGGGCGCTGGCCGGATGGGCGATCCCGACCGCCACCGACATCGCCTTCGCGCTCGCCGTACTCGGGGTGATCAACACTCACCTGCCGGCGGCGATGCGCACCTTCCTGCTCACCCTGGCCGTGGTCGACGACCTGCTGGCCATCGTGATCATCGCCATCTTCTACACCAGCGCGCTGCACCTCGGCTGGCTGCTCCTGGCGCTGGTGCCGCTGGCCGTGTTCGGCCTGCTGGTGCAGCGCCGGATCCGGTCCTGGTGGCTGCTGTTGCCGCTGGCCGGGGTGACCTGGGCGCTGGTGCACGCCTCCGGGGTGCACGCCACCGTCGCCGGGGTCGCGCTCGCGTTCACCGTGCCGGTGTTGCGCCAGAAGCCGGGACCCGGGCGGGGCCTGGCCGAGCACTTCGAGCACCGGTTCCGGCCGATCTCCGCCGGGGTCGCGGTGCCGATCTTCGCGTTCTTCGCCGCCGGGGTGTCGGTGGTCGGCGCGGGCGGCCTCGGCGCGTCGCTGCGCGACTCGGTCGCCATCGGGGTGGTGATCGGGCTGGTCGTGGGCAAGGTCGTCGGGGTCTTCGGCGCGACCTGGCTGGTGCAGCGGTTCACCCGGGCTCGACTCGCCGAAGGGCTCGGCTGGTGGGACGTGGTCGGCCTGGCCATGCTGGCCGGCATCGGGTTCACCGTCTCCCTGTTGATCGGCGAGCTGGCGTTCGGCGCCGGCAGCGACCGCGACGACCACACCAAGATCGGTGTACTGCTCGGCTCGCTGGTCTCGGCGTTGCTGGCCGCGGTCGTACTGCGCGCCCGCAACCGGCACTACCAGCGGATCTGCCTGTTGGAGGAGCGTGACTCGGACGCCGACGGAGTGCCGGACGTCTACGAGCAGGACGAGGAGGATCAACGGGCCCGGTGACGCCGGGGTGTCCCGACTACGCCAGCAGGCCCGCCGTCAGCGCGGCGGCCAACCGGTCGAGCCAGGGCGCCGGGTCGGTCCCGGCCGGCGGGTGCCCGCTGGACAGGGCCGACCAGTCGACCGTCCAGCCCCGGACCGCCGACGGTCGCAGCAGCTCCGGGTCGGGGATCCGGCGCAGCAGCGTACGGAGCAGCCGGGACGACAGCCGTACGCCGGGCAGTTCGGCGAGGAGTACGGCGTCGTAGAGGTCCTTTCCGGCCGAAAGCCCGTCGGCGGCCTGGTCGGTGCAGAGCCACTGGAGTTTCCAGGCGAGTGAGAGTTCCGGCGTCGCCGCCCATACCACCGTCGGCGGGCCGGCAGCGTCCCGCCGGGGCACCGCGAGCAGTCGGGGCGGCTCGGGCAGCCGCTCGTCGTACGCGAAATCGAGCCGGACCGTGCCGGCCAGCGCGTCGCCGGCCCGCCACGGCACGACGAGCCGGCTCCCGCCGCCGCCCGACCCGCCGACGTCCCGGTATCCGGACTCGTACGAGTAGCTCCAGGTGTGCTCCTCGACGATCCCGTCCGGCTCGACCCGCACGTCGGCGCCGGCCGAGGGGTGCCGGCGCAGCAACTCGGCGACGTCCTCGTGCGGGCGGGGCAGCTCGGCGGTCCCGGTGGCGTCGGTCCAGTGCAGCCCTTCCGGCGGCAGCCGCGCCGGCAGCCCGCCGGTGTCGAAGTCCTCGAACATCCAGGGCTCGTCCCGGGGCACCCCGTGCACCGCCTCCGGCCAGAGCCGGACCGGGTCGAGACAGTCGACATAGGGGTGCGGATGCAGGTCGTCGAGGGGGACCGGAACCCCCGGCCGGACCACCCAGTCGAGGTCGCCCGGCTCCCGTGCGCGGTCACCGACCCACGGTCGCATCGTCATGCTGCCCCGCAGCACCAGGGCGTCGCCGCACGGTGCCGTGCCGACCAGCGCGAGCACGTGGTCGAGCACGGCACGCCGGGCCGCGAGTTCGCCGGTCAGCCCGAGTCCGGCCCCCGCTGGGTTGTGCACGCCGGGCAGGCTACCGGCCCGGTACGACGGGCGGCGCCCCTCGGCGGGGCCGAGTGCCCCGCCGGCGGCGGACTTCGGGGAGGGTCAGGTGTCCCGGGCGTCCAGCAGCAGGCGTGCGGCCAGGCCGGCGAAGACGAGTGCGGAGACCCGTTCCAACCGGCGCCGGAACGACGGCCACCGGAACAGCCGTTCGGCGAAGGTACCGGCGGTGAGCCCCACAGCGGCATCGACGGGCAGCCCGACCGCGATGAAGAGCGCGCCGAGCACGAGCAGTTGGCTCCAGACCGGCCAGGCGGTGTCGGAGATGGTGAGGAACTGCGGCAGGAACGCCAGGTAGAACAGCACGATCTTCGGGTTGCCGAGGTTGGTCAGGGTGGCCAGCAGGTACACCTTGCGCAGCGACCCCTGGCCGGTCCGCTCCTGCGTCGGCCCTGCCGCGCGGTCGATGGCGTCCCGCGCTCCGTCGCGCCCTGCGGGACGAGCGGGCTCCGGCGGCTGTCGACCGGCCGGCGACGCCGGGGTGCCCGGCGATGGTCCGACCGGTCCCGGCGCGACCGACCCAGGGGCGGCCGGTGGTGCCGGGCTGGCCGACCCGGGGGTGGCCGGTGGTGCCGGGGTGGCCGGCCCAGGGGTGGCCGCCCCGGAGGACCGCCAGGCGTGGACCGCGAGGTAGACCAGGAAGGCGGCGCCGAGCAGGCGTACGACGTCCAGGGCCTGCGGCGCGGCGGCGAGCAGCGCGCTCAGCCCGAGTGCGGCGGCGAAGGTGTGCAGGGCCAGCCCGGTCGACATGCCGAGCGCGGCCACCAGTCCGGCCCGGCGCCCGCCGGCCAGGGCGTTGGCCAGCACGAACAGCATGTCCGGCCCCGGCGCGACGGTGAGCAGGAAGACGGCGACGACGAAGGCGCCGAGCAGCGCGAGATCCATCGGGCCAGTATGTATTCAGCTCGGCGGACATCCCCGAGCAGGTAGGCGATCGCCGAACAGGTGGCGCCGCCGCCCGCAGGAGTGGACCGGAACTCGTCAGGTCGGACGCGGGCCCGGCCGGTCGGCCAGGGCGCGGAGTCGGTCGTCGAGGGCGTCGAGATCCGGTACGAACCAGATGTGGTCGGCCCGGTTCGACTCGTCCACCAGGGCGCGCAGCGCCGAACTTGTCGCCAGATGTCCGGAGATGTCGCCGAGCACCACCAGCCGCAGCCGGTAGTTGACGAACTTCTGCATTACCTCGCCGGCGAAACGGGTCCCGAGGGAGAAGAAGCTCGGGTCCAGCCGGCTCGCCGGCACCGCCACCACCGCGGCGCCGAGGAACGCCGCGCCGATCAGGTCCAGTGCGTCCTGCTCGGTGGCGATCGGCGGCCCGGCCGGATCGCAGACCAGCACCGGCACCCCGGCCCGGTCCTGGATCTCGTCAGGCATTCCGCACCTGCCCGCCGAGCAGGTCGTCGTCGCCGTGCAGCACGGCGTCGAGCAGTCGCAGCAGTTCGGCGGTGGACTCCGGGTCACCGAGTATCACGATCTTCATACGGCCTCGTTCCTCGTCGTGCACGGTCTGCACCCGCAGCGGACGCGCGGGGTCGTGGTTGGTGTTGGCCCCGGCCAGCAGGAAGGTGCCGAGCCGGTCGGCCGCCGCCCGGCCGACGCCGTCGATCTGCACGATGCTCGACACCTCGACGGCGGCCGGTCCGCCGGGTTGCGCCGGAGCCGGAGCGCCGGTCAGGGCGTCGAGATCGGCCCTGGCGATCCGGTACTGCTTGCCGATCCGGACCGCCCGCAGTCGGCCGGAGCGGATGTATCCGCGGACGGTCCGGACGTGCAGGCCGAGCCGATCGGCCACCTGCTCGACGGAGTACATTTCATTACTCATCAGCAGCTAATTTAACACCAGCAGGTAGCGATAGGGAGTTTTACGGAGTGCGTGCGGCACCGGCGGCGCGAGTCGTCCGGTCGGATCACGTTTGTCGGAACTGCCGTCCGGGCAGTGCGGTGCCGAGCAGCCGACCACCACCGGGAGTGCCAGATGCGCCGTTCGCGTCCAACCGTCCTGCCCGCCGCCGCAGTGGCGCTCGCCCTGCTCGTCGGTTGCTCCGCCGACGGCGGTGCCGAGCCCGCTCCCACCGGCACCTCGTCGTCCGGCCCGTCCACGGCCGCACCGAACTCGCCACCCGGCTCGCCCTCCGGCTCGCCGTCGCCCGGGGCGTCGGACGTGATCCCCGCGTCGGCACTGCTGCGACCGGACGATCTGGGCGGGACGAAACTCGAACCGTTGCCGGAAGGGGAGAGCGCCCACCTGCGGCCGGCGCGGCCGTGCGGCCGACCGTATCCGGGCGACGCGACCCGGGTCGCGGCCGTCGCCATGCGGGCGTACGTCAGTCCGGCCGCGAACGAGACCCCACGGGTGGTCATGCAGTACGTGGGGCTGCACCCGGGGCGTGCGGAGTCGGCCTTCGCCGAGATCGTGGCGGCGGTAGGGCGCTGTCCGGGCAGCCTGGATCCGGGTGAGCACCGCTGGGAGTCCGCCGGAACTGGTTCCGCCGGAGACGAGTCGGTGCTGCTCCGGGTCTCCGCCCGGTTCGACTACGGCGGCGACGAAACGGTCACCACCACTCCGGCCGTGGTCGCCCGGGTCGGTGACCACATCACGGTCGTGGCCGACCTGGGCTGGGAGAACGCCAGCGGTGACGAGTCCTTCGTCCGGGAGCTGGCGGCAAAGGCAGTGGAACGCCTGCGCACGGCGGCATGACCACGCGGTCGGGCGGTCAACTCGGCTCGGGTCGGTCCGTGGCCGGGGCCGGCAGGTCGAAGGCCGCGACGACACCGCCGTGCAGGCTGCCCAACCAGATGGTGTCGCCGTGTCGACGTACTCCGGTCACCGTGGCGAAGCCGGGGACGGTCGCCTGGAAGTCGTACCGCACCCGGCCGTCGGTGTCGAGCGCCTGCACCCAGGCGGTGTTCGCGGGCTTGGGTTGCAGCGCCTCCGGCAGCGCCCAGACCGCCCGCCGGACCGCCGGGTGCCACGGCGCGACCCGGTCCAGCAGCGCGTTGCGGGGCGAGCCCATCGCGATCCAGAGCAGCCCGTCGCCGTCCCGGGCAAGGTTGTCGGGAAAGGCCGGCAGGTTGTCGGCCAGCCGGTCCACCTCTCCGGTACGCGGCCCGGACAGCCACACCCGAGTCAGCCGGTACGCCCCGGTCTCGGCCACCACCACGTACGACCCGTCGGACGCCAGGGCAACTCCGTTGGCGAACTGGAGCCCGGTCAGCACCTCCTCGGTGCGCCCGTCCGGATGCCATCGCAGCAGCCGTCCCGTGCCGGAGTGTTCGAGCAGGTCCGCCTTCCAGTGCGCCAGCTCGAAACGCTGCGACGAGTCGCTGAACCAGATCGAACCGTCCGCGGCGACCGCCGCGTTGTTGCACAGCCGCAGCGGCGCCGACCCGACCCGGGTACCGGTGGCGACCAGGGTGCTCAGCTGAGAGGTGGCCGGATCGACCCGGAGCAGTCCCCGCACGGCGTCGCAGACCACCAGCCGGTCGTCGTGGTCCACCTCGATGCCGAGCGGCCGACCCCCGGTCTCGGCGACCGGTCGGAGGACGCCCTCGCCACCGGCGTCGCCACCGGCGTGGCCATCGCCGTCGGCGGTTGCCGGGAGTCGCACCAGGTGGCCGTTGGTGAGTCCGGTGTAGACCCGTCCGGTGGAGTCGACGGCGATGTCCTCGGGTCCCTGGCCGGGGACCGCGTGCAGGCGTACCGGTGGCATCGGGTCCGCGCCACGACCCTGGCGGGCCCGGGCCGGTGCCCGCTCCGGTCGCCAGCTGACCGGGTCGATCCTGGGTCTGGCCATGGCCGATGGTATCCAGCCACATCGCTGCCCGCACCGGTCGGAGCCGGTCCATCCCCCGACCGGTCCCGGCGAGGCCGGCTTGACGGACCTGGGCGGGCGAGGATATAAACCATCTGGTTATAGAACCGAAAGGTTACGAACATGAGTTCCAGTCTGCTCGACGCGACCTTCGCGGCGTTGGCCGACCCGACCCGGCGGGCGATCCTCGCCCGGCTGACCGCCGGCGAGGCGAGTGTCGCCGAGTTGGCCGCGCCGTTCGCGATGAGCCAGCCCGCCGTCTCCAAGCACCTCAGGGTGCTGGAACGGGCCGGGCTGATCTCCCGGGGCCGGGACGCGCAACGCCGGCCGTGCCGGTTGGAGGCGCAGCCGCTCAAGGCGGCCGTGGACTGGCTGGAGAACTACCGCGACTACTGGGCGGAGAGCTACCAGCGGCTCGACGGTCTGCTCGCCGAACTCCAGGCCACCGAGACGCACGCTGCCGGGACCACGGCGCACGCTGCCGAGAGGGCGATCCACGCTGCCGGGACGGCGGGACACGCTGCCGAGACGGCGATCCACGCTGCCGGGACCGCCGACGACGCCATCCGATCCGTCGCGGAGCAGGATTCCGGGAGCGGCCCGGGGCGGGCACGGTGAGCGGCGGCGGTCGGGAGCTGACCGTGACCACGCCGACCGACCGGGAGATCGTGCTGACCCGGGCCTTCGACGCACCGGCCGGGTTGCTCTTCGACGCGCTGACCCGCCCCGACCTGCTCCGTCGCTGGTTCGGCGCGCAGGGTTGGCAGCTCGTCGACTGCCGGCTGGACCTGCGGGTCGGCGGCGCCTGGCGGTTCGTCTCCCGGGGCCCCGGCGGCGCGGAGATGGCGCACGGCGGGCTCTACCAGTTGATCGAGCCGTCCCGCCGGCTGGTCTACACCGAGCGGTACGACGACCAGTCGTACCCGGGCGACACCCTGATCGCCCACCGGCTCGTCGAACGGGCCGGACTGACCACCCTGACCACCACGATCCGGTACGCCACCCCGGAGGGCCGGGACCGGGTGCTCCGCTATCCGATGCGCCGCGGTGTCGCCGAGGGTTACGGCCGGCTGGACGACCTGCTGGCGGAGCTGACCGAGACCCGCCGACCATCCGACGACACCCAGCCGAACGCCCGCACAGAGAGGAAGTCATCGTGAACTGGACCCTGGAAGTGGTGGTTGTTCCCGTCTCCGACGTGGACCGGGCCAAGAGCTTCTACGCCGACCGACTCGGCTTCCACGTCGACCACGACACCCGGATCGGCGACGGGGTACGCATCGTCCAGCTCACCCCGCCCGGCTCCGGCTGCTCGGTCGTGATCGGCACCGGCGCCGTACCGGAGATGCCGCCCGGCTCGCTGCGTGGCCTGCAACTGGTCGTCCCCGACCTGACCAAGGCGCGCGCCCAACTCGTCGAGCGGGGCGTCGAGGTGAGCGAGATCCAGGTGCTCGGCGAGAACCCGAGGCCCGTCGACGACCCGCTGGACAACGTCGGGTTCGTCTTCTTCAGCGACCCGGACGGCAACGGCTGGGCGGTACAGCAGATCTCCTCCCGGGGATAGCCGCCCACACCGCGTCGGACCGGGTCGACTCGCTACCGTCCGTCGACGACGGGCAGGCCGGCGGTGGCGGCGCGCAGTTGCGACTCGGAGAGTTCGTGGTCGGCCAGGTCACCGGCGAGGTACGCGCCGTAGGCGGCGAGGTCCAGGTGCCCGTGTCCGCAGAGCGCGGTCAGGATCACCTTCTCCTCGCCGGTCTCCCTGCACCGCAACGCCTCCTCGATGCAGGCGGCCAGCGCGTGGGTGGGCTCGGGAGCGGGCACGATCCCTTCGGTACGCGCGAACCGCACGCCCGCCTCGAAACACTCCCGCTGGTTCTTCGTCACCGCCTCGATCAGCCCCAGCTCGTAGACGTGCGAGATCAACGGTGACATCCCGTGGTAGCGCAGCCCGCCGGCGTGGATCGGGTCGGGGATGAAATCGTGTCCGAGGGTGTGCATCTTCATCAGCGGCGTCATCCCGGCGGTGTCGCCGAAGTCGTACGCGTAGACGCCCCGGGTCAGCGACGGGCAGCTCGCCGGTTCGACGGCCCGGATCGTCACCTCCATCCGGCCGGCCAGCTTCTCCCGGAGGAACGGGAACGCCAGCCCGCCGAAGTTGGAGCCGCCGCCGGTGCATCCGACGATCAGGTCCGGGGTCAGCCCGACCTTGCCGAACTGGGCGATCGCCTCCTCGCCGATCACCGTCTGGTGCAGCAACACGTGGTTGAGCACGCTACCCAGCGCGTAGTTGGTGTCCGGGCTGCCGGCGGCCACCTCGACCGCCTCGGAGATCGCGATGCCCAACGAGCCGGGGGAGTCCGGGTGGCTCGCCAGCACAGCCCGGCCGGCCGCGGTGAGTTCGGACGGCGAGGGGTGGATCACCCCACCGAACGTCTCGATCATGATTTTCCGGTACGGCTTCTGGTCGTACGAGGCGCGCACCTGCCACACCTCGCAGTCCAGGCCGTACTGCGAGCAGGCGAAGGCGAGCGCGGTGCCCCACTGGCCGGCCCCGGTCTCGGTGGTCAGCCGACGGACTTTCGCCGCCGCGTTGTAGTACGCCTGCGGCACCGCGGTGTTCGGCTTGTGCGACCCGGCCGGCGACACCCCCTCGTACTTGTAGAAGATCTTGGCCGGTGTGCCGAGCGCCCGTTCCAGCCGGTGTGCCCGGTACAGCGGGGACGGTCGCCAGAGCCGGTAGACGTCGAGTACCTCCTCCGGGATGTCCACGTAGCGCTCGGCGGTCACCTCCTGCTCGATCAGGCTCGTCGGGAACAGCGGTGCCAGGTCGTCCGGCCCGACCGGGGCCAGTGTGCCGGGATGCAGCACCGGCGGCGGTGCGGCGGGCAGGTCGGCCACGACGTTGTACCAGCGGCGCGGCATCTCCGACTCGTCCAGCAGAATCTTGCTCGGCTCACCCATGGTCACGAATTGAACCGACCGGACGGCGTGCTGTCCATGGTCGTCGCACCACCGGCCCGCCGCCGCCCGGCTCCGCGGTCAGTCCTTCGGGTTGCCCTTGGGGGCGGTGTGCCACTCCGGATTGCCGAGCGTGCCGACCCAGCTCCGCACCTTGGCCAGGTCGGTCGGTGCGAAGGCGAGGCCGAGGATCAGCAGCAGTCGCGCCTTCTGTGGCAGCAGGTCCTCCCCGGCGATGATCGGCGCACTGGTGCTGCCGCCGTAGACCGAGCCGGAACCGGTCCGGGTGGTGCTCACGAAGACGACACCCTTGGCCGCGGCGGCGGTCCGGGCGCTGCTCTGCGCCGACGAGATGCCACCGGCACCGGTGCCGGCGGTGACGATGCCCTTGACCCCGGCGTCCGCGAACGCGGTGATCGCCTCGCCGCCGGCCTGCTGGTAGCCGTAGACCACCTCGACCCGGGGCAGCGCGGTGGGGGCGATCATGGACAGGTCGAACGGGGTCAGCCAGCGCTGCTTGGCGTCGCAGTCGGCGACCCGGGCCGGCGCCCGGCCCACCTTGATGTTCGGCCCGTCGACCCAGCCGAGTACGCCCAGCTCGCGGGACTGGAAGGTGTCCATCCGGTAGGAGCTGGTCTTGGTGACGTCCCGGGCGGCGTGGAACTCGTCGCCGAGCATCAGCACCGTTCCGTAGCAGTAGGTGGACTGGCTGGCGGCCAGCACGATCGAGTTGTACAGGTTGGCCGGGCCGTCCGCGCCGATCACCTGCGGCCCGTCCGGGGTCACCGCCGCCCACGGCCGCATCGCACCGGTGAGCACCACCGGCTTGCGGCTGCGCACGGTCAGGTCCAACCAGTACGCGAACTCTTCCATCGTGTCGGTGCCGCTGGTCACCACCACCGCGTCGGACTTCTTCAGCGCCGCCTCCACGGCCAGGGTGAGGGCGTGGAACTCGGCGATGGTGTAGCCGCCGGACCCCTTGTTGCCGAACTGCACGGTGGAGACGTCGGCGACCTGGCCGATCTCCGGCTGGAGCCGGGCGACCAGGTCGCCGATGGCGATCCGGCCGGACTGGTAGTCGGTGAAACTGCTCCGCGAGGTGGCGACGCCGGAGATGGTGCCGCCGGTGCCGATCACGGTGACCCTGGGCTTCTTCACCTTCGCGGCCGCGACCGCCCGGCCGTATTCGACGCTTCGGATCTCGGTCGGCCCGGTGACCCCGGAGACCGTGCCGCTGATCGGGGGCAGCGCCACGGCCGCCGGTTCGGGGGAGCGGTGGAGCACGGAGACGACCGTGGCGGTGAGCGCCGCGGTGAGGACCGGGACGAGTACGGCGGCCAGGCGCCGGGGTGTCGGCCGGAGCCGACCCGGAAGGCTGGACAATGCGACCTCCAGGTTGCGGGGGACGGGTAATGGCATCGTCCGAGCTGCGGTTTTCCACGGCGTTACAAGATCATTTCTCGTTGTGCGTCACCTTCGGCGCAACCCCGGCGAGCCTCCACCCGACGCCCGGCCCGGCCAGCACTCGGCCCAGCTCGGCCCGGCCGGGTTGCGGGCCTTCCGTCCGAGGCCCGGCCGGGTTGCGGGCCTTCCGTCCGAGGCCCGGCCGGCGGTGCTGTGACGACGGGCACAATTGCCGCCGGAGCGTGAACCCCGGCGGGTCGGCCGGCTACCCAGGACGGGATGGACGACGTCGACCGCGAGCTGCTGCACCGGGTGGCCGCCGGGGACCAGCGCGCCTTCGAGGAGCTGTACGCCCGGCACGGCCAGCCGCTGCTCGCGTACGCCGAGGGGCTGCTCGGTGACCGTGGGCGGGCCGAGGAGGCCCTCCAGGACACCTTCCTGGCCACCTGGCGGGGCGCCGGCTCGTTCGAGGGGCGGTCGGCGGTGCGTACCTGGCTCTTCGGCATCTGCCGCCGGCAGGCGCTGCGCCGGATGACCGGGCAACGGCCGGCTCCGCTGCCGGTCGAGGCCGCCGCCGAGGTGCCGGCCGGCGAGCCCGGCCCGGAGGCGGTGGCGCTGGCCCGGGCCGACGCCCGCGCGGTGGCCGCCGCCCTGGCCGAGCTGGCTCCGGCGCACCGGGAGGTGCTGGAGCTGGCCTTCGGTGCCGGGCTCGCGCACGCCGAGATCGCCGAGGTACTCGGCATCCCGGTCGGCACCGTGAAGAGTCGACTGTTCCACGCCCGGGCCGGCCTGGCCCGGGCGCTGCCCGACGAGACTGCGCCGGTCGGGGTTTCCGGACGGGAGGCGGGACGATGACCCACCCGAGTGACCTGCTGTCGGCGTTCGCCGCCGGAACCCTGCCGGCGGAGCGGGCCGACCCGGTGGCCAGGCACGTCGCCGACTGTCCCGGCTGTGCCGCCGAACTGATCGCCTGGCGACGGGTGGCCGGCGCCGTCGGTGACCGGGTCGCGGCAGTCGGCGTACCGTCGCCCGGGTTGCTGGACGCGGTGCTGGCCCGACTGGTGCCGGCTCGGGGCGCCGCGCCCGGCGTACCCCGGTACGCGGCACCGCTCGGCGGGGCCGCCGGGCGGCGGGCGGTGCGGATCCTGGCCGCGCAGCGCCGGCTGGTCGACCGGCGGGTCTGGCCGGTCGCCGCCGTGGTGCTGGCGGCCGGCACCGCCGTCGCCGGCTGGGCGCCGCCGGGCAGCTCCGAGCAGGTCCTGGCCATCGTGGTACCCCTGGTCGCGGCGCTCGGGGTGGCCGGGGCCTGCGGCAGCGGCACCGACCCGGCCGGCGAACTCGTCGCGGCGAGCCGCACCGGGGTACGCGCGGTGCTGCTCGCCCGGCTCACCCTGGTACTCGGCGCGATCTTCGGCGCCGCCTCGGTCGCCTCCCTCGGGCTGGCCTGGTTCGACGCGGGTGCACCGCCGGGGCTCTTCGCCGCCTGGCTCGGGCCGATGGCCCTGCTCTCGGCGGTCAGCTTCGCGCTGTCGGTGCTCTGGCGACCGGCGGTCGGCATCGGGGTCGCGATGTGCCTCTGGGTACTCCGCCTGCTGGCCGGCTCCGACGCGCTGGACGGCACGGTGGACCGGCTGGTCGAGCCGCTCTGGCGCACCAGCGGGCCGCTGCTGCTGGTCGCGGCGCTGCTGATGGCCGGCACCCTGGCACTCCTACCGCACCTGCCGGCCAGCCTCGGACGCCGCGCCTACGGACGCTGACCAGCCCTGGAGTTCGGCACCCGGGCCAACCGGGGCTGGCTGGTGTGGCCCGGGTCACCGGGCGGGCCGGTGAACCCCGGCGGCCCGCCGACGCACCCAGTTGCGTGATGGCACAAGGTTCCTGGCACATTCCGCTGCGCCGGCCCGGATCCCCGCAGCTCTGGCGGCACGAGGCCCGGCGGGTCGGCTGGGCGGCCGGCGTCGCGCCTCCGGCGGGCCTGCTGGTCGCGGTGGCCATGGCGCTGCTCTCCGGCAACGCCGGAGCCGGACGGCGCCAGATCGGCGACCTGCTGCTCACCGGCCTCGAGGCGCTGCTGCCGCTGGCCGTGGCGATGACCGCGGTGACCCTGGTGGCCCGGGACGACGCCCGCGAGCTGCAACTCGCGCTGCCCACCCGGTACGCCCGCACCCTCGGCCGCCGGCTCGGCATCCTCGGGCTGACCGCCGCGCTCGCCGCGCTGGCCTACTCGGCCGGGCTCGGGCTCACCGGCTGGTGGACCGGCCCCGACCCGCTCGCCTCGGTACTGGTCTGGGCACCGCCGACGCTCTGGCTGGCCGCCCTCGCGGTCCTGCTGGCCGTCGCCGGCCGCAGCGTCGTCCTGGCCAGCAGCGCCGTCGCCGGGCTCTGGATCGGCGAGCAGATATTCGCGGGTCCGCTGGTCGGACACGACCTGACCCGCCCGGTGTTCCTGTTCACCACCAGCCGGGCCGGCACCGGGGAGGGCTGGCTGACGAACCGGCTGGTGCTGACGCTCACCGGGCTGCTGCTCGCCGCGACTGTCGCGCTGCTGCTGCGCCGGCCCCATCTGCTGCTATCCGAAGAGGAGGAGTGAGCGGCATGTCGGAACTGCTCGCGGTCGGCCGGTACGAGTTCCGGATGCAGGCCCGCAAACGGTCGCTGTGGCTGGCGACGCTGGTCCTGGCGGCGGCCATCGCGCTCTTCCAGGGGCCACGCGGGCCGCGCTACCTGCCGGCGGACGCCTCCGCGCCGGAGGTGATGGCCGGTTGGGCGCTGCTGTTCGGCATCCTGGTGCCGCTCGGCTTCGGCATGGTGCTGGCGGACCGGCTGATCCGGGACCGCCGGCTCGGCACCGCCCCGCTGCTGGAGAGCCTGCCGGTCCGGCCGGGTCTGCTGCTGGCCGGGAAGTACCTCGGCGGGCTGGCCGCCACCGCGCTGCCGGTCCTGCTGGTGATGCTCGTCGCCGGCGGCTACGAGAGCGTGCACCGGGGCGACCCGGCGATGCTCGGTTGGGCGGTGCCGGTGTTCGCCGTCGTCATGCTCCCCGGGCTGGCCTTCGTCGCCGGATTCGCCCTGACCTGCCCGCTGGCCGTCTCCGCGCCGCTGTTCCGGGTGCTCTTCGTCGGCTACTGGTTCTGGGGCAACATGCTCGCCCCGGACTTCCTGCCCTCGCTTACCGGCACCCTGCTCACCCCGATCGGTGACTACCCGGCGAGCTGGCTGGCGGGCGAGCTGGCACTCTTCGCCGGAACACCCGGCTGGCTCGCCTTCCTGCGTCCCGCACCGGGCGCCGGCAGCGCGTTGCTGAGCATCGCCCTGCTCGTGCTGCTCGGCCTGCTGCCGCTGCTGGTCACGCACGTCGTGCTGTCCCGCCGCCGGCACGCCGCCTGACCCGTCTCCCCTTCCGAAAGGCTCTTCCCGCATGGACATCCAGACCACCGGCCTGACCCGCCGGTTCGGCAGGATCACCGCGCTGCACTCGGTCGACCTTGCCGTCCCCGGCGGCATGTACGGGCTGCTCGGCGCGAACGGCGCCGGCAAGACCACGCTGATGCGAATCCTCGCCGGAGTACTGCCGCCCAGCGGCGGGCAGGTGCGGGTCGGCGGACACGACCTGACCACCGGGGCCGGGCGGCTGGCCGTGCAGCGCCGGCTCGGTTACCTGCCGCAGGACCTCGGGCTCTATCCCGACCTGTCGCCCCGGGAGTTCCTGGACTACGTCGGGCTGTTCAAGGGACTCGACGACACGGGGGCGCGCCGCCGGCAGGTGGACGAACTGCTGGAACTGGTGGCGTTGACCGAGGTGGCCGGCCGGCGGATGAAGGGCTTCTCCGGTGGCATGCGCCGGCGGGTCGGCATCGCGCAGGCGCTGCTCGGCGACCCGGCCCTGATCGTGGTCGACGAGCCGACCGCCGGGCTGGACCCGGAGGAACGGGTACGCTTCCGGACCCTGCTCTCCGGGCTGGCCGGGCACCGGACGGTGCTGCTGAGTACCCACATCGTGGAGGACGTGGCGCAGACCTGCCAGCAGGCGGCGGTGATGGCCGGCGGTCGGGTGGTCTACACCGGGCTGGTCACCGACCTGGTCCGGGTCGGCGAGGGCGCGACCTGGGAGGTGGTGGCCGGTGTCGGGGCGCCGCCACCGGCCGGCGTGGTGGTCTCGGCGGTCAGCCGGTCCGACGGCACCCACTACCGGGTGGTCAGCCCGACACCGCCGACCCCGGACGCACTGCCGGCCGCACCATCCCTTGAGGACGGATACGTGGCCCTGATGCAGCGCGCCGCCGCCCAGCCGGCCCCGACCGTCGGCGGCTGACCGGCGATCCCGGGCGAAGAGGCGCTCCTGACGGACCGTTCGGTGGCGAGGAGACGCCGCTCATCGACCCTCCGGAGGCGAGGGACACCGCTATGCGTCGCCCAGCACCGAGACCCGGAACCGGCGACCCGGGTTCGGTCCCGGGGTCGCCCGGATCCGGAGTTCGTGGTCCGGGGTGGGCAGCGCCAGCCGGAGCCGGCGTACCAGCATCGCCATGGTGGCGACGGCGAGCACCTCGGTCATGCCGGCGCCGAGACAGGTGTGGCTGCCGACGGAGAACGGGGCGTAGACGCCGGCCCGCCGGTTGGCCGCGAAGTCCCGGTCGACGTCGAAGCGCTGCGGCTCGGGGTAGTACTCGGCCAACCGGTGCGGCACCGTGGTCGCGACAAGCAGCCGGCTGCCCTCCTCGACCCGGTGCCCCTGGAAGCCGAACGTCGTCCGGGCGGTCCGGGCCGAAGCCGGTGCCGGCGGATACACCCGCAGTGTCTCCAGCACCAGACCCCGCAGCGTGCCGAGGCCGCGCAGGTCGTCGAAGCGGAGCTGGCCGTCGGGGCCGCAGACGGCGTCGACCTCGGCGGTGACCCGGGCCAGCAGCTCGGGGTGGCGCAGCAGCGCGTAGAGCATGAAACTGTAGAGGTAGGCCACGGTGTTGATGCCGGCGAAGTAGCCCTGGAGGGCCATCCCGGCCCGAAGCTCGGCCGGGTACGGGTTGCCGTGTTCGTCCACCGCCCGCAGCGCCTGGTCGAGCAGGTCCGCCGGGCCGCCGGTCGGTCGGGCAGCCCGCTCCGCCAGCGACGTACGGGCGAACGCCAGGATCTCCGCCCGAGCCTTCCGGTACGCCGGCCAGCGGAGCACTGCCGGCGGCCACTTCCCGGCGAGGGTGACGTCGAGCATCAGTTCGAAGGCGTACCGGAGGGTGTCGAACCGGTCGGCCGAACTCGCACCGGTGAGCGTGACGGAGAGCTGGGCCGCCGCCAGCCGCTGGAACTGGTCGACCACGGCGAGGCTGGGCCGGGTCCGCCAGTCCGCCAGCATCCGCTCGGTCTCGGCGGTGACCGTCGCCCAGCGGGCGGCGAGCAGGTCGCGCGAGATCCCGGTGGCCAGCAGCTTTCGCAGGTGCCGGTGCGGTCGGCCGCGCAGCACGTGCACCCGCATGTCGAACTCCCGGTCGAGCCCGCCCATCGTCGTCTCGCTGGAGAACAGCTCGTCGCCCCGGTCCCGCAGCAGGTGGTTTGCCTCGGCACCGGCCAGCACGGTGAACGACTGGTGCAGGGCCCGGATCCGGAAGATCCCGCCGTGCCGCTGGTACGCCCGGACGAGAAAGCCCTGGACGTCTCCCATCATGCTCAGGGCGTTGCCGAGCATCGGCAGCCCGGGAACGATCGGCGGCGGCCCAAGCCGCTCGACGGTCAACAGACCGCTACCGGACGACGCTGCATCCCTCGATGCTAACCGTTCACTGTGGCCGGTCGCGGTGCCCCGACCGCTCGTCCGGCTTCAGGGCGTCGACGGGCGGCAGCCAGCACAGGGCCGCGAACCCGGCCGGGTCCAGACCCAACGACTCCGCAGTGGCGGAAGCTCGCAGCTCCGGTCGGTCCCCGACGCCCCTGCCGATGATGTCGACACCGGCCGGCGTCAGCATCGACCGGCCGAAGGTGAGGGTGGCGACACCACCGTCGTCGCTGAGCCGGGCCACCCGCCACCGGCTGGTCAGTGCGGCGAGGAGATGCCGGCCGCGCCAGACGAAACCGCCGGACGCCGGGTCGAAGCGGTCGGTGCCGACGATCGACCGGAACTTCCCCGACCGGGTCCGGTAGCGGACCTCGTCCCGCAACACCAGCGGATCGCCCGGCAGCAGGGTGTAGTCGAAGGTGGGCGCCAGCCGCCGGCCGGAGAGCCACATCGGAAAGGTGGTCGCGAGCACCCGCCACGTCCCGGGCAGCGCGGCGCGAAGCTCGTCGACACCGTACATCCGACGAGGGTACGCCGGGACTTCAACTCCGACACACCGACCTCACCTCGGACGTCGGGCGTTGTTCGCGAGGGCTGGGATTTCGGCAATCTTTTCGTCGCTGAGTGCGTCCCAATAGATCCCGAGGGGCCGCCGAGGGTGGCCGCACCAGATAACTTCGTCGGGGGTTACGACCAGGTCGACCCTGAAGTCGTGTGGCGATTCGGGTAGGGGTGCGTCAAGAACTTGAAGTTGGTGGACCGTCGTTACGAGCAACGTAGCAGCCGTAATCAGACCGGCCTCAGTCAGGAGGGCGACCTCGATGTCGGAGTAACCGGCTCCCTTGCCGACGCGCACTCCGTAGCGGTTTACGGCCACGCTACCGCAAATCACCATTTCAATCGGCTGCATTTGTGCAACCTCGACGGTGGGGGCGTGGGCGGCTGCACCCGCCCCAGTGGCTATGAGGTCGGGCGGAGCGCCGAGGTTGCTTGGATCGAGTAAGTAGAACGGCCGGGGAGCGGCGAGCTTGGGAACGGCCATATAGAGTAGTTTGCGGTCACTGAGTGCTTGCAGCCTAACCGGCAATTGGCTTTTGTCCGGGTTGCATTTGACCACCCGGGCTTGGTGCCACTGTGGCAGGTCGGCCAGTCGAGCGGACGCCCGGCCGGCACCAAGGAAGTTTGGAATTCGACCGTGTGCACCAGGGGGCAAGGTCGCACCCGACTTCTCCAGTCGGCGCCATACTTTCTCACGTGCCTCCTGCTTCTCCTGGTCGATATTCATGCACCCCTCATTTCGCCATGAGTGAAAGTACCCGGTCCGTCACGTCGTCAACGCTGAGGTTGTTGCGCCATGCCTGAAGCTCTCGGCATGCGCCGAATAGGACGTTTGCCCCGCCGCCAGCCCGGGTCTGTTCAACAATGTCGATCGCCTCGTGCAGGACGGCAGTCGACTCGTCGATGTGATGTTGCCGAATGTGAGCCAGGGCAAGGTTTCCGAGGACGATAGAGCGAGACTTTTCTCGTCCATGCAAGGCGACAGATGTGGCTTCGAGTACGGCCTGGGCCTTCCGGGGCTCCCCGAGCGCCAGGTAACAGGACCCCGCCATGCGGTTGAACTGCTCGGCTGCCACGAGCCGGTGCGCTGGGTCGGTTGTGTCTACCCTCTGGAGCCAGTCCTCTGCCTGACGAAGCGCCTCCTCACATGCGGAGCGCTCTCCCATCATCGCGTTTGCTTCCCCGACGTGCAGCATCGCAAGGCCGGCCAATGCATAGCTACCAACGCTGGTCGCGAGTCGGGCTGCTTGGGCGGCTCGGGCCAACCCTCGCTTGGGCTCGCAGTCGGCGTAGAGTGCCACGAAGCCGGCGCGCAGCCGCGCATGCGCCTCAGGTAGAACATCACCGTTCTGCTTGGCGACGCCGACTGCCTGGTTGTAGTACCCAACGGCGGTCCGGCAGTCCCGACGCTGCGAGGCATCCCAGACGAGCTGCCCCATCAGCATCGCCGAGGCGGCCTGTACGGTGGCCAGCGCTCGACGGACCCCGCCAAGCGACGCGTAGGAATGTAGAAACGTGATCTCACTGTGTAGGCGTGCCGCAGTCGGTAACAGCGACGTAGATGGCAGGGTGTCGTACGTGTCGGTGAGGGTGTCAAGTTCCCGGCGGAGGTAGGAGACCGTCGCGAGATCGGCTGCCCGTGGATTTTTCAACACGTACGCGATACGTCCACCCCGCCGCGTTCTCGCTTCCTCAACTTCCTCAAGTAGCTGGGCGAGTTCCTCCAAGGTCACCTGAAGAGCATTGGCGAGTCCTCGCCGTACCCACGGCTGGGGCTCCGACTCGGCACGTTCCCAGCGCACGACCGTAGTGCGATCCACGCCAAGCCTCTCGGCGAGGCTTTCCTGGGTGTGCCCGACCGACTTTCGTCGGCTAACCAGGCGATGTCTCCTCAAAGCCATTGCGGGTGCCTTCCGTTGTGGCTTGTCAGCAGGGGCGCCATTGGACAGTTATCCAGATCTCCGGCTCAGATGCAACATTTCCGCCTCGATTCCACGAAATTCGCACACTGTGCCGTTGGATCGCTGACCCAGAGGCTGGTCGTACGGCCCGGGGCGGGTGCTGTGGCCAACGGTTTCCGCCATGCCGGCGTGGCGGACTGCCGACCCCGCCCGCCTCGGTGCCGATCCACGACAGGCGCGGACGACGTCGGGAGGGCACAGGTGTATCGGTCTGCGGGAGCCGCCCGGAGGGCGGGGTGGGGTGGTGTTGCGGTTGGGGCGCTGGTGGGCATACCCGATCAGGCTGCTGGTGATCGGCGGTGAGCGCGGTGTATCCGAGGCTGACCTCGACGGACATCCGGTCGATTCGGTTCGGCCGGGGGTCGTGGCGGCGCGGGTTGGACCCGGACGAGGTGTACCGGTTCCTGGCCCGGTTGGCCGACGAGGTGGACCTGCTGCGGCGCGACGTCCGGGTCGCCCGCGCCGACGCGGACCGGGTCAAGGTGGCGTTGCGGAGCTGGCAGACCCGGAACGCCCGACTCACCGACGGCCGGTGCCGGGGTGATCGGCGGTGACGGACCGACCGGTCGGGCGGCCCTCGGCGGCCGTCGAGGTGTCCGACGAGATGGCGGCGCACTTCCGGGACACGATGCTGACGCACGCCAACGATCCCGACCTCGGGGTGTGCGTGCGGTGTGGGCGGAGCCGGTGTGACGAGTGGCGGTGGGCCTACGAACGGCTGGTCCTGGCCGGCCGGCTCGCCGACCTGCCGAGACGTGCCAGACCTGGCGAGGGTGGGCCGTCCTCGGGAGATGCCGGAGCTGCCGGGTGATGGTGGCGGCGGTGTGGGGGCAGGGTAGGTGGGAGGCGGTGGGCAGCGTCGCCGAACTGGATGCCCTGCTGGGTTGCCTGGCGGTGCTCGGCCCCGAACCGCAGGTGATCGGGCTCTATCCGCCGAGGTTCCTGGAGCCGGGATTTCGGCCGGGCATGCCGCCAGCGTTGCCGTCGTTGCAGCTCGGGCTCGGGCATTCGGTTCGGGGATTCCTCTACTGGACCGGGCCAGTCGGCAGTTCGGGCTACGAGCCGGAGTTGCCGCCGTGGCCGGCCGAAACTGAGAGAATCGAGTTCGACTACGGCGGCGAGCGCATCGCTTGCGGTCCGGACCTGGCCAGCGTGACCCCGGGTGCGGTCCGCGATGCCGCTCTCGAATACGCGACGACTGGCGCCCGCCCGACCCGGGTTCGCTGGCGCGACAGTCAACCCTGGGAGGGCTGTCGTGTGGAGTCGTCGTAGGCGAGGCGGGCCTGCTCGACCCGGTCGAGATTGGCGGCGGACCACTCGCCCAGGGTCGCGAACAACGGTCCCAGGCTCCGGCCGAGTTCGGTGATCTCGTACTCGACCCGCGGCGGCACCTCGGGGTGGTAGGTGCGCAGGACCAGGCCGTCGCGTTCGAGTTGCCGCAGCCGCTGGGTCAGCACCTTCGGGGTGATGTTGCCGATCCGCCGTTCCAACTCCACGAACCGCTGGCGCCCGTACTCGTGCAGCGACCACAGGATCGGCGTGGTCCAGCGGCTGAAGACGATGTCGACCACCGGCCCGATCGGGCACGCCTGCTCCGGATCGGCGGTCGCCGCCAACTTCCATTCCTTCGTGCCCATGGCTCACTCCGCAGGGATAGTCACTTTCTCCTAGGTACCTACTATATCCAGGGTGTTAGCGTCGCCGGGTCGCGGACGAGACCGGCAGGGCAGCCCGCACGGCAGCGCCCGGCTCCCGCGACGACGTGCTGCTACTGGCGCAGCAGCGCGTCCACGTGCTGCCACCGCGCGGCACGTCCACCATCGGGGAACGGAGCTGTCCATGATCGTTGTAACGGGTGCGACCGGGAACGTCGGCGTGCCGTTGGTACGCACACTCGCCGCCGCCGGTGAGCAGGTGATTGCGGTATCCCGGGCTTCGTCCGTCGCCGGGCTGCCCGACGGGGTGCTGCACCGGTCGGCCGATCTCGCCGTACCGGCGGATCTCAAGCCGGTGTTCGACGGGGCGGACGCGTTGTTCCTCCTGGTGGCCGGTGCCGGTGCCCAACTGGACCCGGACGCGATCCTCGGCGCCGCCAGGGCCGGCGGCATCCGGCGCGTCGTCCTGCTCTCCTCCCAGGCCGCCGGCACCCGACCAGAGTCGGTCTCGCACGCACCGCTGCACGCGATCGAAAACGCCGTGCGGCAGTCCGGGCTGGAGTGGACGATCCTGCGGCCCGGTGGTTTCTACTCCAACACCTTCGCCTGGGCACCGACGATCCGCGCCCAGCGGACCGTCGCCGCGCCGTTCGGCGACGTCCGACTGCCCGGTGTCGACCCAGCGGACATCGCCGAGGTCGCCGCCGTCGCCCTCCGCGACGGCGATCACGCCGGCCGCACCTACGAACTCACCGGCCCGGTAGCCACCTCGCCCCGGGAACGGGCTGCGGCGATCGGGGAGGCGCTCGGCGAGCCGGTGCGCTTCGTCGAGCAGAGCCGGGAGGAGGCCCGGGAGCAGATGCTGCGGTTCATGCCGGAACCGGTCGTGCAGGGCACGCTGGCCATCCTCGGCGAGCCACTCCCCGCCGAACAGCGGGTCAGTCCCGACGTCGCGTCCGTCCTCGGCCGCCCGCCGCGCAGCTTCGCCGACTGGGCCGCGCGCAACATCGCCGCCTTCAGGTAGCCGCCGGTAGTGGCCCCCGGCCGGGTCGGATCCGGCCCCGCCGGGGGATGGGCACCTTCCGCACCAGATTGCCGTCGGTCTGCGCCCGGTCCGCCTCGACAGCTTCGAATCGCCGGCGCCGGAGTGCGGGCGGGTGGGCCCCGCGCGGCATCCGGCCCGCCAGCGCTTCACCTACCCCGGGCGGTTCACTTGTCGAGGCGCCGGGCCTTCCCGATCCGACCGAGGTGGGTGTCCTCGAACCCCTCGGCCGTCTTGAGCCCGTAACCGAGGGCGCGGTCGACCGCGATGTGGAATGCCCACGCGACGGCCAGGACTCCGAGCCAGTCGATCGGATCGCCGAGTGCGGTCGCGATCACGGCCACCGCACCGAGCAACGCCGGCAGGGTGTAGGAGTGCGCCAGGTTGTAGCAGGTGGCTCCGAGGCGTGGCCCGTGCAGGTAGCCGAGCATGGACAGGTCGAAGACGAGGAAGAGGGCAAGCAGCCACCACCACGGGTACCCGGCGGCGACGGTGACGACGACGGCCAGGGCGGCAACGACCACGGCCTCGATGCGCTGCGCTGCGACCGGGTTCAGATCTGGCATCTCACACCTCGGTGTCTGTCCGGGATCGGCTGGGTGTGCAGGGCCGGCGGGGAGGCGGGGCCGGCGCACCCGTACCGGGTCAGCGTAGGTCGTTCGTGGCCGGTCAGGCGCGATCGAGGACGGCGGTCACCGGATCTCGACGCGCATCTTCGGTGCGGCGAGAGCCGCGACGCCGATCATGGTCCAGATCGGCGACCGGTCACCCATCCGCTCACGGAACTGCTCCACTCCGGGAAGGCCGGGTGGATTCGTCGTGGGCGAGCAAAGCCTGCTCAGCCGGTCGAGGTAGCCGCCGGAGTGACCCGCCCGGCTCGGATCCGCCCTCGGCGGGCACGCTCCGCTCCAGTTGGCGTCCAGTCTGCGCCCAGTCCGCCTCAATAGCTTCGATTCGCCGGAACCGGCGGGCACAGGCAGGTGAGCCTGCCGCATCCGGCCCGCCGGCCGCGCGGCAGCGCGACGGGTGGTTCCGGTGGCGGGTCCGGTGGGGGATCCGCCACCTGCGCCCGGCCGGGCGGTCCGGCCGGACGAGGCGAACTGGGGAGGACAGGCGATGGAGACGAGGATCAAAAGAGGAATCACGGCGGCGATGGCGGTGGCGGCCACCACCGCGGCCGTGCTGGTCGGGCTCGGCGGCAGCGGCTCGGCGGCCGGCTCGGCTGACGGACTGCGGGCGTACGGGATCACGGCCAACGGCCGGTCCCTGCTCACGTTCACCACCGACGACCCGACGGTGAACGACTGGGTCAGGGCCGTCACCGGGCTCAGCGTCGACACCGCGCTGATCGGCATCGACTTCCGGGTGCAGGACAGGCTGCTCTACGGGGTCGGCAACCACGGTGGCGTATACACGATCTCGATCCCGGGCGCCGTGCTCAAGAAGGTCTCGCAGCTCAGCGTTCCGTTGCAGGGCTCGGTGTACGGGGTCGACTTCAACCCGGCGGCGAACCGGCTACGGGTGATCAGCGACACCGGACAGAACCTGCGGCACAACATCGACGACGGCTCGGGCGCGGGCACCACGATCGTGGACAAGCCGCTCACCAATTCGCCGTCGACCGCGACGGCGACCGGGGTGACCGCTGCCGCGTACACGAACAACGACCTGAACTCGGACACCGGGACCACCCTGTTCGACCTCAACACGGTCTCGGACCAGGTTGTCATCCAGTCGCCGGCCAACGACGGCCTGCTGGTCCCGACCGGCCGGCTCGGCCCGGACGCCGGCTCCAACGCGGGCTTCGACATCTTCAGCAAGCTGACCAACGGCAAGACCACCGCGCTGTCGGCGTTCGCCGTCCTGATGCTCACCGACGGCTCGGCCACCTTCTACACCGTCGACCTGCTCACCGGGGCGGCGAGCGCGGTGGGCGAGTTCCCGCTGCCGGTCGGCGACATCGCCGTCGCACTGGACGGAAGCTGACCGCATCTCCGACCGGCAACGACCGGCCGGCAACTCCGAGCCCCGCCCCCGGACACCCGGCCGGGGGCGGGGCTGTCGGCGGCTCCGGCGCTGCCCGTCACCCGTCCGGGCGGCGGGGGTCCTAACGAGACGACTTCGCCGGACGACGGCTGCGGGAGCGTCGTAGCAGCCTGGCGACGACCAGGGGCAGCAGGTGCAGCACGACGACGAGCCCGATGGTCAGGATGGCGATCTGGCTGACGGAAAGGCCGTGCAGGGCGAGCACCAACGACGCGCAGACGGCGGTGACCAGCACGTACAGTGCGGTGCGCGGCGAGACGCCGGAGCCTCCGCGATCCGGCGTCTCCGAGGCCGTCGGGACGGCCGGGCCGGGCGGAGCCACCTCGGCTGTCTCGGAGCGCCGGACCAGGGTCGTGGCCGCCGTCGTGACCGCGACCAGGATCGCGAACTGGAGCGCCCAGAAGGCCACCCTGCCGACGCTGGCTCCGTTGGTCAGCGAAGGCGCGGCAACCGTGCTGACCGCGAAGACGACGAAGGCCGGCGGCCAGCTGAAGAGGACGGCGGTCGTCGCTGCCTGCGCAACCCTCCTCGGCAGACCGATCTGCGGCTGGACCTGCTGTCCGATCCGGACGATCAGCTCGTCCGGGGCCCAGACCAGCTTGTGGGCCGGGCGACCGTCAGGCGTCGGGGGTGACATGGGGCGAGCCTAGTCGACACGCGTCGATCAGCGGACGGAGGTGAGCAGGTCTGCCACGGCCGCCCGTACCGGGTCGGGGTCGGCCCAGCTCCAGTTCGGATGGGCCCGGTTGGTGAGCAGGGCGAGCACGAGTCTGCGGCCCGGGTCCACCAGCAGGGACGGGCCGGCGAAGCCGGTGTGCCCGAAGGTGCGGGGCGAGGAGAGCCTGCCCATGAACCAGGGCTGGTCGAGGACGACGCCGAGGCCGTGCGCCGAGGTGCGGTTCGGCCGGTCCGGGTCGACGGCGGGTTTGCCGGCGTTGTGATTCGTCCGCATCCGGGCCACGGTCTCGGCGGAGAGGATGCGGGTACCCCGGTAGGTGCCGCCGTCCAGCAGGAGTTGGCCGATGACGGCGAGGTCGGCGGCGGAGGCGAAGATCCCGGCGTGTCCGGCGATCCCGCCGAGGTGGTTGGCGACGTCGTCGTGCACGACACCGCGCAGCAGCCCCCGGGAGGACCGGGCGTCGGTGGCGACCAGTCGGGTCGCCCTGGCGCTGGCCGAGAGCCAGGTGTTGGGGTTGAAGCCGGTGGAGCGCAGGCCGAGTGGGTTGGTGAGATTGGTCTTGAGCGCCTGGTCGAGACGCTGACCGGTGACCTTTTCCACGATCTTGCCAGCGACCATCAGGCCGACGCTGGAGTATCGGAACGTGTCCCCGGGGGTGGCGCCGGAGACCAGCGGGGTGCTCAGTACGGCGTTCCACCGGGCGGTGTTGTCGGGCAGACCGGTGACCTTGGCGCCGACCGGAAGACCACTGGTGTGGGTCAGCAGCATCTCTACGGTGACCCGCTCCTTGCCGGTGCCGGTGAACCCGGGCAGGTGGTCGCGGACCGGCGCGGCCAGCTCCACCCGGCCCTTCTCGACCTGCTGGAGCAGCAGGATGGCCGTGTAGACCTTGGTGACCGAGGCCAGGTCGAAGATCGAGTCGGGGCGCATCGGAACCCGTTGACCCGCCGGGAGGAGTTTCGGCCCGGCACCGTACCGCAGTGCCTCGCCGACGGCGGTCTGCACGGTGCTGACCCCCCGGGACCGGACCATGGCGACGGCGCCCGGAAAGCCGCTGTGCTGGAAGGTGTCCGCGGTGGCGGGCAGGTGGCGCTTGAGCAGGGCGGTCACCTCCGCCGCCTGGCCGAGCCGGTTGCCGGGCACCGGCTCCGGTTCGGACGCGACCCCCGGGTCGTCGGCCGGGGCCGCCGGGCCGGCGGATGCCGGGTCGGCGACTCCGCCGGCTCCCGTCGCGGACGGCTGACCGCCGTTACCGCCCCAGGCCACCTCCCGACCGGCGGTGCCGGGCTCGTCGCAGCCGGTGAGGGTCGCGGTGGCGGCGGCGAGGCCGGCGCCGACCAGGGTACGACGGGTGATGCGCATGCCGGTGATCCTGGCAGCCCGGGTGCCACCCGCACCACCGACCTGTCCGTCCAGCTGATCAGATCAACGCATGGGCCGGCCCGGGATCCTCCCTTCGGCGTCGCCCGTCGCCCGGGTCGATCGGCGGACGAGGCCGGCGACGAGCGGAGTCCCGTGCCGTGGGTACGGCTGACGCCGTACCAGCAGCGGATTCACATCCCTGGATGCATCCCGTAGGATCACCGCGGGAGCCACCCACCATCGCGGGCAGCGCAGTCGACATGCCTGCGCTCTCAAGATTCTTCATTGTTGGTCGGCGCGTGTTTCCTCGCCGGGCCAGGGCATCCCGTCGAGCGGCACAGGCGTCGGCGGAATGCTGGAGCACAGATGAAAGCCTCACGAAGAGCCCGCCACCTGATCCTCGGCGTGGTCGCCCTGCTCGTCACCGGGTTCACCATGTTCGTTGTCCACCAACCCGGCCCGGCCGCGGCACACGGCTCGGTCACCAACCCGCCGTCCCGGAACTACGGCTGCTGGGAGCGCTGGGGAGACGACCACCTCAACCCCAACATGGCGCAGACCGACCCGATGTGCGCGCAGGCCTGGCAGGCCAACCCGAACACCATGTGGAACTGGAACGGCCTGTACCGGGAGAACGTCGGCGGCAACCACCAGGCCGCCGTGCCGGACGGGCAGCTCTGTAGCGGCGGGCGTACCCAGAACGGGTTGTACGCCTCGCTGGACACGGTCGGTGCCTGGGTCGCGAAGCCGATGCCGAACAACTTCACGTTGACCCTCACCGACGGGGCCCGGCACGGCGCCGACTACATGCTGATCTACATCACCAAGCAGGGCTTCGACCCCACCCGGCAGGCGCTCACCTGGGGCAGCCTGGACCTGGTGCTGCGGACCGGCAGCTACCCGACCACCGGGCTGTACGAGGCCCAGGTGAACGCGGGCAACCGGACCGGGCGGCACGTCGTCTACACGATCTGGCAGGCGAGCCACCTCGACCAGCCGTACTACCTCTGCAGCGACGTGATCTTCGGCGGTGGCGGCGAGCCGACCAACCCGCCGACCAACCCGCCGACCAACCCGCCGACGAACCCGCCCACCAACCCGCCGACGATGCCGCCGACCACCCCGCCGGCCGGCAACGGTGGCTGCACCGCGACGTTCGCCAAGACCAGCGAGTGGTCCGGGGGCTTCGGCGCCCAGGTCACGGTCCGGGCCGGCAACTCCGCCATCTCCGGATGGACGGTGAACTGGACCTGGCCCAACGGCCAGAGCATCACCAGTTCGTGGAACGCGACGGTGACCTCGAGCGGGTCGTCGGTCACCGCCACGAACGTCGGGCACAACGGCTCGTTGAGCGCGAACGCCTCGACCAGTTTCGGCTTCAACGGTTCCTGGAACGGCACGAACACCGCACCAACGCTGAGCTGCACCGCCAGGTGACAGCGGTTCCGTGACGGGGGTGGCACCGGCCGGTGCCACCCCCTTGCGGCGTCTTCCGGAGCCCGTGCCGCGCAGCGGGCAGCCCGGCGGTCGGCACGGCTCACCGCGCCGGCACGCCGGTGCGGTGACCCGGCCGCTGGAGGAGTTGAGCCGGTGGCCGTCAGCCGACCATCTCGGCGCAGGCCCACCACAGCCGGTCGGCCTGCTCCGGGTCGATCGCGTGGTACGAGACCGACGAGGCGAGCTCGGCGTCGTCCGTCGGCAGCACGGTGACCGGGGTGGCCTCCGCGCAGTCGTTGAAGTAGCGGCCGGTGACGCCGTCCAGCAACGGCGACGAGGCCACCAGCACGGAGGTGGCCGCACCCTGCTGCGGGCTCTTCTGGAGATCGGCGCGAACGCCGAGGTCACCGCCGATGTACTGCTGGAGGCCGGTGGCGATCGCCCCGGGGTTGACGGCGTTGGCAGTGATCGCCCGGTCGGCCCAACGGGCGGCGGCGCCGACCGCGAAGAGCGCCACCGCGGTCTTCGCCTGGGCGTACGCCAGCCGGGGATGGTACTCGCGGTGCAGGTAGTGGATGTCCTCGAAGACGACGGGGGAGAGGTGGTGGGCGCTCGAACTGACCGAGACGATCCGGGCGCCGCCGGCCCGGGTCAGTGCGTCCCGCAGCCCGACCGCGAGCAGATAGTGGCCGAGGTGGTTGACGGCGAACTGCACCTCCCAGCCGTCCGGGGTCCGGCGCAGTTCGGGCAGCGCCATCACCCCGGCGTTGTTGACCAGGATGTGCAGCGGTCCCGTCCAGGCGTCGACGAAGGCGCGGATGGACGAGACGTCGGTCAGTTCGAGCGAAGCGCCCCGTACCTCGGGATTCCCGGTGGACGTCGCGATGTCGTACGCGGCCTCGTCGGCGTTGCTGTCCTGAGCGGTCACGGTAACCTGCGCCCCCGCACCGGCCAGCGCCCGGGCCGTCTCCAGCCCGATCCCGGAGGCCCCTCCGGTCACCACGGCCCGCCGCCCGGACAGGTCGGTCCCGGCGACGACCTCGGCGGCGGTGGAATGCCGCCCGTACGGTGTGACGATCCGTTCCATGATCCGTCTCTCGTGATTGGTCGGGGTTCGGAGAGATCTGTCCGGTTACCGCGCCAGCCGCCATTCCCATGATCGTCCGCCCGCAGCGCCTCGAAGCGCCCGACCGCCGCCCGCACCCGGGCAGCATTCCCGCCGGACACCACTTCAAGCCCTCGGCGGCCGGCAGAGGTCGAGCCGTGCCGCAATTGTCGGATTGGCTCCTGTATCCGGGGATCCTCCCTATCGTGGCATCGTGATGTCCGGCAGATTCCCGAGGCGGTGGCGGTGACCGGTCCGCGCCGGCGTCTGGGAAAGGCCCGCGAGCTGCTGGTCGAACGGTGGCGCCAGTTCCGGGCCGTCGAGGTGGTGGTGGCCCAGAGCGCTGTGGCGGCGGCGCTGGCCTGGTTTCTGGCCGCCAGGGTGCTCGGCAACCCGCAGCCGGTCTTCGCCCCGATCGCAGCCATGATCACGCTGGGCATATCGACGGGTCAGCGCCTGCGCCGGGCGGTGGAACTGGTGCTCGGAGTCATCGCCGGCATCGCCGTCGGCGACGGGCTGATCTACGTGATCGGCACGGGCGCCTGGCAGATCGGGGTCGGCGCCGCGCTGGCGATGAGCGTGACGATCCTGGCCGGCGGGTCGGCCGGGGTGGTATCCCAGGCCGCCACCTCGTCGGTACTGGTGGCGACGCTGCGCCCACCGACCGAGGGGATCTACTTCACCCGCATCATCGACGCCATGATCGGCGGCGCGGTGGCGTTGGCGGTGATGGCCCTGGTGCTGCCGGTGAACCCGGTGACCGTGGTGTCCCGGGTGGCCCGCCCGGCCCTCGACGTACTCGTCGAAGGGCTGACGGTGACCGCGCGCGGCCTCGCCGAGCGCGACCAGGACCCGCTACAGGAGGCGCTTGTCACGCTGACCCGGGGCGAGGACAAGCTCGAGGAGTTCTACCAGGTGCTGCCGGAGGGGCGGGAGGCCGCCACGATCGCGCCGCTGCGCTGGCGGGCGCGTGCCGCCCTACAGCACTACATGAAGGCGGCCGAGTACATCGAACGCGCCGTACGCAACGCCCGGGTGCTGACCCGGCGGGCGGTGACCCTGCTGCGCGACGACGAACCGGCGCCGACGGAACTCGTCGAGTCCCTCTGCAGCCTGGCCGAGGCCGCGAAGGTGGTGCAGCGGGACCTGCGCCGGGGTGTCATCCCGAAGAAGTCCACCGACGTGGTGTGCCGGGCGGTGGAGCAGGCGAGCGCCGCCTACCGGCAGGGGCTCGGCTTCTCCGGCAACGTGGTCGTCGCGCAGATCCGCGCCATCGCCACCGACCTGCTCGGCACGACGGGACTGCCGCACGACGAGGCGGAGCGGGAGGTACGCCGGGTCGGCGGTACGCCGGGCGACAACCTGGAAATCGGGAACGGATCCGGCGGAGACTCGGATCCGTCCGGCGGGTCCAGGCGTCCCGACGGTGACACCACCGGCTGACCGGGCGCCGGGCGGAGCTCCGCGCGACGGGCAGGCCGCGGTCGGTCGACGGGACTCCGGGCGACAGGTTCACCCGACGGGACGCCGGGCGACGGTTCACCGGACCTGTCCGGTACGGCTACGATTGGCCGACGGTGAGCGGATCGTCGCGCCGGGCAGTCGGAGAGAACGCGGAGACGCGATGTCGGGGACGTCGCTCGGCCTGACCGCCGTACTGGTGCTGCTCGCGTTCGTCGGGTGGACCGGATACCGGGCGGCCAGCCTCGGCGGCACCTGCCTCGGGCTGGCCGGTGCGGGGTTGGTCCTCCAGCAGACGGTCGGCTGGATGCCCGCCGACCGTGCGGAGTTGTTGAGCTACCAGCTCGGCGCGGTGGTCGTGGCGGCGGCCGTCGCCATCCCGCTCGGTCTGCGCCACCGCCCCGGCGGGCTGGGTGCCGTCGTGGTGGCGGTGGTGCTCGCGGTGGCCTCGTTCGGGATCGCAGGATTCGCCGGGGTCGAACCGCTGGCCCGGGTCGTGCTGGGAGCGCTGGCAGCGGTCCTGCTGGTGATCGCGTTGCACGTCTTCGTGGACCTGCGGGTGCTGCGGCCGTACGCGGCCACCGGAACGTACCTGCCGACCCGCCGGTTGTGGCGGGCGGCGGCGCTGACCGCGTCGGCGGGAGTCATGGTCAACACCGCGAGTCTCCTGGCGCCGTGGCTCTGGTTGGCGCTCGGTCTGCTCTTCCTCAGCTTCGCCGGATTCGTCGTCGCGGTGCAGCTCGCGGCCTTCGCGGTCGTCCTGGTCCGCAACGGCCCGTTCGCGCGGGCGTGGGCTCGACCGTGGTCGCGCACCCGGCAGGTGGCCACCGTCGACCTGGTTCGCTGGGCCGCCTCCGCCGTCGGGGCGCTGACCCTGCTCGGCGTACCGGTGACCCTGTCGGACGTCGTCCGGGCGCCAGCGCCGGTCACGGTCGTACTCCTGGTCGCGGGCGCGGCGTGCGTGGTCGCCGGCGGTGTGACGCTGCGGAGTCTGCTGGACCACGTCGCCGCGCACCGGTACCGGACCGCCGCGCCGGTGGGCCCGGAGGCCGCGTCCGGGCTGCGCGGGCTGATGGAGTCGGAGCCGGTCTACCGGCTGCTGCCCGGCATGACGCGGAGAGAGTGAGGTCTCGTGCGAGACGCGATCCAGGCCGGCACGCTCGTGGTGGTGGCATGGCTGCTGACGAACGCCCTGCTCCGGGGCGACGCCGTCAGGCCGGCGGCGCTGTCGCTGGCGGTGGTGACCGGTGGACTCGTCTGGGAGTCCGTCGATCCCTGGATACCGCCCGAGCTGCGGCCCGGACTGCTGGACTCCGCCGTGACCGTGGTGGGTTCCGCCTCGGTGGCGATCATGATCAGTGCACGTGGTGACGACCGGTGGCGGGCCGGTGCCGCACTGCTCGGCGCGCTGGGCGTCACCGGCGCGCTGCTGCGCTACGACGTCGGCAGGCACGAGTCCTCGCTGGTGATGGCCGCGACCGTGCTCGCCGTACTGGCGGCCGTCGTCGGCCTGCACATCCCACTGACCCGGCACGTCCTGACTCGCGAGGAGCCGCAGGCGGCGCAGGCCGTGCACCGGCTCTGGAGCACCGGGCTGATGTGGTCGGTGTTGACCGCTGTCGGAGTGGTGGCATTGTGGCGGCAGGCGATGCCGGGCTGGGCCACGCTGCTGGTGGCGACCGCGTCGACCGGCGCCGGCATCGCGGCGCTCGCGATCGGTTGCACCGTCGGACTGATGTGGCGCCATCCCGGGTTCGCGGCCGCGTACGCGGTGCCGATGTCACAGACCCGGATCGACGTCCGGGCCGCGATGCTCGGTGGCGTGCTGCTCCTCTCGCCGAGCGTCGCCCTGGCCGGGATCGTGCAGGCGATGGGGGGCAGTCCCGAATGGGTGGGCACGGTGAGCTGGATGAGCGGTGCCGTCGTGGCGGGTGGCACCTGGAACGTGCTGCGGACGATCCGGCGGGAAGCCTTGCGGCAGCGTCGGAACGCGATGGCCGGGCGTGCCTCGGCCGCGGTCCGGGACCGGGCCTCGGAGGAACCCGTCTACCGGCTGCTGCCCGGACTGGGCGGCCGGCGCGACTGAGCTGCCCGACCGCGACCACGTCGGTCAGAGTCTCTTCATCGCGTCCTGCACCGTCCTGCGGTCGACCCCCGGCAGGCGGAGCCGGCGCAGCATCCCGGCCAGCACGCTGCGGGCCTGGTCGCGGTATCCGAGGCCGGCGAGTTCGGTGACCGCGGCGATCTGTTGCCGCACCGGCAACCCGGTGCCGGACAGCCAGATCGCCATCATCAGTCCCCACAGCAGCTCGGGGTCGTGGACGGTCGCGACGTTCCAGGAGTCGACGAGCGCCGACTCCCAGAGACGGTTCTCCGCCACCAGCGATCCGAACTCGCGCATCGTCCGCAACACCTGCGGCACGTCGCCGTCGATCCCGAGGTCGCGCAGGGTTTCCAGGGCGGTTCCGGTCTCGCCGAGATGGTCGAGTTCGGCGGCCATGCGCAGCCGGGCCAGTACCGGCCAGTCGCGGTCCCGGGCGGCGGTGCGGAGTACCAGCCGGTCCCGGGGCTCCTCACCGGCCCGCCGCACCAGCAGGTCGAGATGCCGGAACGGATCCCCCTGCGGTCCCGTCTGCCCAGTGACCGCCTCGGTGTCCTGGTGGGCGGTGTTCCGCACGAGCGCGAGGTCGCTGGCCGTGTCGCTGTGCACCTGTTTCGGCGGCGGCAGACCGTTGCCGCGCATCCGGCGCAGCAGGTGCCGGTACACCGCGTCGACCGAGAGCAGCGGCCCCGCGTCGGCGATGCCGTTGCGCAGCACGTCGATCAGCTCGCCGGTGAAGACCGTGTACCGGGCACCGTCGCGGAACAGCGCCTGCAGGTCGCCGGGTACCGAAGCGAGGGTGTAGGTGCCGGACACCTCCACCTGGCCCAGCAGGTCGGCTTCGGCACCGCCGAGGGCGCGGACCGCCCGTCCGGAGTAGCAGCAGTCGAGCACGAGCACTCTGGTCCGGGCCGGGCTGGTCTGCACCGCCCGGCGGAGCAGGCTGATCGGCAGCGCGGTGTAGTCGACCAGGTCCGGGTCGGTGTCCGCGCAGGCCAGCAGCAGTTCACCGTCCTCACCGATCAGGCCGTGGCCGGAGAAGTAGACGACCAGGACGTCCTCGGCATCCCGGCACCAGGCCGCGACCTGCCGGATCGCGAGATCCCGACTCGGGTCGACCAGGGTGTGACAGGCGTCCTCGCCGAGTCCGCCCAGTCGAGGATCGCGGAAGAGCCGGGCGAGACCGTCCACGTTGCCGACCACCGGCGGGATTTCCGGCAACCCGTGACGGTAGTTGGCGGTGCCGACCAGGACCACCCGGGACCGGTCCGGGTCGGCGAGCCGGAGGTGTCGCGGCGGCATGGCCGGGGATCAGCCCTCGTCCAGGGTGCGGGAGAATTCCGCCACCATCTCCCTCAACGCAGCGATGTCGGCCGACCGGACCCGGTCCGCGTCGATGGTGACGCTCCGGTTGCCCTTCTTGACGGTGGCCGTGATCTTGGCGCCACGGTGCCGCATCCAGACGGACATCGTGCCCAGCAGGGCGGTCAGCGCGCCACCACCGCCGGCGGCGATCGTGATCGTGTCGAGGACGGTGCCCATCTGCCCCGGCCCGGGGTCGCTCCGCAGTAGTCGGGCCCGCCCGGCGAAGTCGTCCTGCTCGCTGAGCCACCGCTGTAGCGACAGCACCTCCTCGAGGCCGCCGTCCACAGTCACCAGGAGATCGGCCGGGGTGTCGACTGCCACCGGCCGACGGTAGCAGTCAGCCGGTGGTCGCGTCACGGACCGGAAGCCGACCGGATCGACAGACGTCATGGCCCGGGGTCAGTCGCGGCAGCAGGAGCAGCCGGGTCGGCAGCCGCATCCCTCGGTGGTGGGCGCCCTGGTCACGGTGAAGTGCGCCCTGGTCACGGTTGAGGATGCCCTGGTCACGGTTGATGGTGCCCTGGTCACGGTTGATGCTGCCCTGGTGTCGGTTGAGGGTGCCCTGGTCTCGGTGGCTGGCGTAGTGGTCTCGCTGGCGGGGGTAGTGGTCTCGGCGACGTCTGGTGGTGGCATCAGCGGGACGGCGCAGCAGGTGTCGCCGCGCCACGCCTCGCGGCCCTCGCGGACCGCCACGGCGGCGATCACCAGTGCGGCGACCGGGTCGGCCCAGGACCAGCCGAACAGGCTGTTCAGGCCGAGGCCGACCAGCAGCACCGCCGACAGCCAGGTGCAGAGCAGGGTCTGCCTGGAGTCGGCGACCGCCGAGCGGGAGCCGAGTTCGCGGCCGGCGCGGCGCTGGGCGTACGACAGTAGTGGCATGACCGCCAGGGAGAGCGCGGCCAGGCCGAGGCCGACGGTGGAGTGGGCCGGCTCGGCGCCGCCGACGAGGGCGCGTACCGACTCGACCGTGATGTAACCAGCCAGCACGAAGAACGAGATCGCGATGACCCGCAACGCGACCCTTTCCCGCGACTGCGGGTCACGGCCGGTGAACTGCCAGGCCACGGCGGCCGCCGAGGAAACCTCGATCACCGAGTCCAGACCGAAACCGATCAGTGCGGTCGACGAGGCGAGGGTGCCGGCGGTGATCGCCACCACCGCCTCAACGACGTTGTAGGTGATCGTGGCGGCGACCAGCAGCCGTACCCGGCGGACCAGTGCGGCACGCCGGTCCGGCGCCGGGCCGGGCGGCCGGAGCCGGACCGGGGCGCTCATCAGCAGCACCCCTTGGTCGTGGCGTCCGGACAGGCGGCCGGGTCCACCGCGAGCACCAGGCCCAGCAGGTCGCCGAGGGCGTGCGCCAGCCGGGCGTCGGCCAACTCGTAACGGGTCCGGCGCCCCTCGGGCACGGCCACCACCAGGCCGCAGCCGCGCAGGCAGCCGAGATGGTTCGACAGGTTCTGCCGGGTGGTGCCGAGCAGTTCGGCCAGTTCGGCCGGATAGCCCGGACCGTCGCGCAGGGCCAGCAACAGTCGTGCCCGGGTCGGGTCCGACAGCGCGTGACCGAACCGGGCCAGCACCTGTCCGTGCGTCAGCGTCGTCTCCACAACGAGACAATACACCAAACGCTGTACTGTCTGCCTCTCCTCGACCTGGAACGGTCGTCGGGAGGCCGCCGGGCAGCGGTGTCCACTTGGTGCCATGTCGCCTCTGCGGCAGCAAAGGGTGATGACCGAGGAATTGTTCCGGCCACAGACTCCGACTGTCGCCCGTTGTCGGCGGCCACGCCAGAGTCGAGGAGCAACCGTCATGTCACCTCCGCTGCGCCGTACCGCTGCCGGGCTGGCCGCCGTACTCGCGCTCACCGCCGTGGGGCCACCGGCCACCGCCGCGCCCCCGCCCGCCGTACCACCCGGCACCGGCTCGCCGGCCGGGACCGGTGCGGCCGCAGCCGGGGCGCGGGTCACCCTGATCACCGGTGACGTCGTCGAGATCTCGCCAGCCGGTGACGGCCGGTCCGCGGCCATGGTCCGGCCGGCCGCCGGACGGGAGCGGATCACCTTCCACACCGTCGAGTCCGACGGCGGGCTGCGGGTGCTGCCCAGCGACGTCGTCCCGTACGTCTCGGCGGGCACCCTGGACGCGGACCTGTTCGACGTCGAGGAACTGATCGCCGACGGGTACGCCGACAACGCCTCGGCCAGCCTGCCGCTCATCGTCCGCTACCAGAACCCGGCCGCCGGTGCCCGCACTCCGGCCGGTACCACCGCCACCCGGCCGCTGACCAGCATCGGCGGCGCGGCCCTGGCCGCCGGGAAGGACTCGCTCGCCGGCTTCTGGCAGACCGTCGGGCAGACCGGCAAGGCCGGCAGGGCCCGCTCCGCCGCCACCGCTCTCGGCGGCGGGATCCGCCAGATCTGGCTGGACGGCCGGGTCCGGCCGGTGCTGGACCGCAGCGTCGCCCAGATCGGCGCTCCGGCCGCCTGGCAGGCCGGCCTGGACGGTGCCGGGGTCAAGGTGGCGGTGCTGGACACCGGAGTCGACCAGACCCACCCGGACCTGTCCGGCAAGGTCACCGCCCGCAACTTCACCAGCAGCCCCGACGCCAGCGACAAGCACGGCCACGGTACGCACGTCGCGGCGACGGTGGCCGGCACCGGCGCCGGGTCCGGAGGTACCCACAAGGGCGTTGCTCCCGGCGCGAGCGTGCTGGCCGGCAAGGTGCTCGGTGACGACGGCAGCGGCCTCGAATCCTGGATCATCGAGGGGATGGAGTGGGCCGCCGATCAGGGCGCGGCGGTGGTCAACATGAGTCTCGGCGGCGGGCCGACCGACGGCACCGACCCGCTCAGCGAGGCGGTGGACCGGATCACCGCCGACACCGGCACCCTCTTCGTGGTGGCCGCCGGCAATGCCGGCGCGGACTACACCGTCGGTACGCCCGGCACCGCCCGATCCGCGCTGACGGTCGGCGCGGTGGACCGCGACGAGTCACTCGCCGAGTTCTCCAGTCGGGGTCCCCGGATCGGGGACGAGGGGCTGAAGCCGGAGATCACGGCTCCCGGCGTGGAGATCGTCGCCGCCCGCGCCGCCGGTACCAGCATGGGCACCCCGGTCGACGACCGGTACACGGCCGCCTCCGGTACCTCGATGGCGACCCCGCACGTGGCCGGTGCGGCCGCGCTGCTGGCCCAGGCCCATCCGGACTGGTCGGCGGCGCGGCTGAAGGACGCGCTGGTCAGTACCGCCCGGAGCAACCCGGACCTGCCGGTCTTCGCGCAGGGCACCGGCCGGGTGGACGTAGCCCGCGCGGTCGGCCAGCGGGTGTTTGCCAGCGGCCAGGTCGACTTCGGCCTGCACACCGACCCGGACACCGCCGCCACCGCGCGCGCCGGTGCGAAAGCGGCGCCGGTCAGCAAGGCCCTCCGGTACACCAACGACGGGCCGACGCCGGTCACCCTCACCCTGGCCGTCGAACTCGAGGACGTGGCCAGCGGGGTGCCGGAGACGGATGCCGTCACCACCGGCTCCGGCACCGTCACCGTGCCGGCCGGCGCTTCGGTGGAGGTGCCGGTCACCGCCGACCTGGCGAAACTGAACCGGGGACTCTTCGGTGGTTGGATCATCGCGACCGGCCCGGACGGCGTGCGGGTCAGCACTGCGATCGGGATCAGCCTGGACGGTCCTCGGCGCACGGTCACCGTCCGCGCGGTCGGCCGGGCCGGCCAGCCGGTGACGGCGCCGGTGCTCACGCTGTTCGGCGACAGCCGGCGTTGGGACCAGCTGGCGTACGTGCCCGCGGGCCAGGCGGTGACCCTCGAAGTCGCCGAGGGGACGTACCTGCTGCACGCGGTGATCGAGGACGGCGACCCACTCGATCACCAGGCCGTTCTGTTGACCGATCCCGAACTGCGGGTCGACGGGAACATCGAGGTGCTACTGGACGCCCGCAAGGCCACCCCGGTCCGGATCGAGACGCCCAAGCCGGCAGAGCAGCAGACGGTGCTGAGCTACTACCTGCACCGGGTGACCGGCACCGGCCGTCGGATCAGCCACGGCGTGATGCACTACGCCAACATCGAGCAGGTGAACGTCACCCCGACGCGCAAGCTGACCAGCGGGGAGTTCGAGTTCTCGTCCCGGTGGCAGCTCGTCGCGCCGATGGTGCGTGCAGAGGTGCCCGGTGTCGCCGGCCCGCTCGACGTCAACCTGCGAAACCAGTCCCCGGTCTACGACGGGACCCGCCGGTTCCCGCTGGTCCATGCCGGCCGGGGCACCCCGGAGGAACTGGCCGCTGTCAGGGCGCGCGGTGCGACGGTGCTGGTCGAGGCCAGGGACGACGGCCCCAGCGAGGAGGAGCTGACCGCGGCGGCGGCCACGGCCGGCGCGGCGGTGATCCTGATCGTACGTTCTGCGGACGCGTCACCGCAGACGATGTGGCAGCCCACCGGAGACCGGGAACCGATTCCGACGCTGGTCGTGGCGTACGACGACGGCCAGCGGCTGATCGCCCAGGCGCGCCGGGGACGGGCGACGCTGGACCTGACCCTGACCACGTCCAGCCCCTACCTGTACGACGTGCTGCATGTGGAACGGAACCGAATCCCGGACCGGATCGTCTACCGGGTTGCCCCGGCCAACTCGACAAGAATCACCACTCGGTACGCCGACAACGGCGGATTCCCCTGGGCAAAGGAGCAGCGGTTCGGATGGCGCCCCTGGCAGACCTATGCATGGAACGACACGACCCGGTTCGTTGCGACACCACAGGAGCGCGAGGAGTGGGTGACCACCGGCGACTCGCTCTGGCAGCACCGGGTAAGCCACGAGTGGTCGTACTGGGACGGTGTGCTCGAGTACGGGATGATCGAGCCAGCCGTCAGTTACGCCGGCGGTAGGGCCTCGGAGACCTGGTTCGGCCCCGTGGTCCGGCCCGCCTCGCCACGCGGGATTCCGGAGTTGGTCTCCAGCCGGGCCGGGAACACCCTCGCGTTGCGGGTGCCGGAGTTCGTCGACGACGACGGCCACGTCACGATCGGTGAGGCGACCCGGGCGAAGGCCACCCTGTGGCGCGACGGGAAGCTGCTGTACGAACTGCCCGACGCCCGGCAGGACGTCACCACCACCGGGCCGGAGGCCGACTACCGACTGGCTCTGACCACCGAGCGCGACGGCGAGGAGTGGAGCTGGGGCACCCGTACCGAGACGGTGTGGCAGTTCCGTTCCGGCCAAGGCTCCGGTGACGAGGCACGGCCGCTACCGCTGTTGCAGCTCGACTACGCGGTGCCGGTGGACCTGACCGGCCGGGCCACCGGGCGGCGGCACACCGTCGGGTTGACCGTCCGGCACCAGGACGGGCACCCCGCCGCCCGGGGGACCAGCCTGACCGCCGAGGTCTCCTTCGACGAGGGTGCCAGCTGGCGGCGGGTCCCGGTCACCGGGCACGGCAACTCCTACCGGGCCGGTGTCCCGGCCGGCCACGGCACGGTCTCACTGCGGGTCCGGGCCACCGACAGGTCCGGCAACGCGGTCACCCAGACCGTGATCCGGGCGTACGGCCTGCGCTGACCGGGCTCCGGGCGGGACGGCGAACCGGTCGTCCCGCCCGGAGCCGGCGCCGTTTGGCGTCCCGCCGGTCAGAGCCAGCCCCGGCGGGCGGCCTGGAACGCCAGGCCGGTGCGGGTGTCCACTCCGGCCAGCGCCATCAACCGCTCCAGCCGGCGCTGCACCGTCCGCCGACTGACGCCGAGCTGCGAGGCGATCGACTTGTCGGGGAAGCCGGCCACGAAGAGCGAGAGCAGGAACCGCTCGCCGTCGTCCAGTGCGTCGTCGGGTGGCGCCTCGGCGAGACCACCCCGCTCGGCGTCCCAGCGGATCGGGGTGGCCCGGTCCCAGTGGCTCTCGAAGAGGGCCAGCAGGGCGTCCAGCAGTTCACTGCGCCGGATCAGCGCGGCGGTCGGCTCACCGACGTCGCGCTCGTCGTCCGGCACCAGCGGGCAGATCGCGGTCGACCGGTCGGCGATGGCGATCCGGACCGGCAACCTCGGCAGACTCCGGGCGTCCTCCCCGGCGCGTACGCTCTCAACGATGCTCTCCAGCTCGCCGGGCGTCTCCAGCAGCGCCCGCTCGTAGATCGCCCGGTACCGCACCCCACGGGCCAGCGCCCCGGACTCCTCGGCGTTCTCCGCGCCGGACATGGCGAGCGGGTTGGCCCGGCAGAACCAGAGGATCTCCACCCGGGCCGACTCCTGTAGGTCACGCAGCCGGTCCCGCAACGCGGCCGTACCGACCACCACCTCCACCAGGTGGTCGGCGTTGCGGCGCCGGACGCTGCTCCGGTACTCCTCGGTAAGCGCGGCGACCGCCTGCCGGGCGGTCTCCAGCGACTCCTGCCGGCGCAGCAGGGTGTTGCCGAGAGCGACGTCCGGCGGCAACGGTTCGAAGATCCGGTCCGGCCCGGGGCGGGCCATCGCGAGTCCCTTGTCCCGCAGGCCGTCCAGCAGCCCGGCGGCCTCCTCCAGCGGCATCCCGGCCTGCCCGGCGAGGTCGGCGGGCCCGGCCGCGGAGAGCCGCAGCAGCATCCGGTACGCCTGCTCCTCCGGAGGCCGCAGCAGGCCGTTGTCGTCGAACATCCCCGTTCCCTCTACTTCCCCGTCGACCCGGTCGCCCCACGAAACGGGGGAGCCGCCCGGGAGATGCCCGTCAGTCCGTCGGCAGGAGCGGGCGCATGAAGGTCCGCTCGTACCGGAGGACACAGCCGGAGTCCTCGCGGATCCGGTCGGCCGCGACGAACTCGGGGTCGACGCCGAAAAGGGCCCGGTAGCGCTCGTAGGCCGCCAGGCTCTCGAAGCTGAACAGCGCTTCGGCCCGGTCGCTCGCGCCCTCGGCGGGCAGGAAGTAGCCGTGGTGCACACCGCCGTGCCTGGCGACCAGGCGCATCCAGGTGCGGGCGAACCGTTCGAACGCGTCGATCTGCGCGGGGTCGATGGTGTAGTGCACGACGCAGGTGATCATGCTGGTACGGTACGCCGACACCCGTCCCGAGCAGGCACGCCCTGGCCGGCGGTCAGTGCCCCGCGGGTACGCCGAGCTGGTCGAGCAGGTGTCGGACGCGGCGTTCGATCTCGTCGCGGACGGGACGGACCCGTTCGGTGGTCCCGCCGGCGGGGTCGTCGAGGTCCCAGTTCTCGTAGCGGGTGCCGGGGAAGATCGGACACGCGTCGCCGCAGCCCATGGTGACCACGACATCGGCGGCCCGGACCACCTCGGCGGTCCACGGCTTCGGGTACTCGGTGGAAATGTCGATGCCGCGTTCGGCCATCGCGGCGACCGCGGCGGGGTTGACCTCGGTGCCCGGCTCGGAGCCGCCGGACCAGGCGACGGCGCGGTCGCCGGCGAGGTGCTGGAAGAAGCCGAGGGCCATCTGGCTGCGTCCGGCGTTGTGGACGCAGAGGAACAGCACGACCGGCCGGCCGTCCTGGTGCAGACCCTCGACCCGGGCCAGCGCGTGCAGCCGCTGTCGGGCGAACCGTTCGGCGAGGAGCGGGAGGAAGTGCGGAACGGTGCTGGCCAGGGCGAACTGGTCGTAACTGGTGTGCAGGAACCGTTCGACCGTCTCAATTCCGTAGACCCCGGCGAACTCGTCGGCGAGTCGTACGGCGGCGGTGCGCAGGGCAAGTTGCTGGTCGATCGAGATGTCGGGGCGGCGATGCGTGGTGAGGTCAGTCACGGTCTTCTCCCGGAAGCAGGATGGAGGCCAGCCGCTCGACGCGGGTGGCGATGTCGGCGAACGCCGACTCGAACGCGTCGTCGGTGTCGGCTCGTGCGGGATCCGGCACCGACCAGTGCAGTCGCGGTCGGGCGCCAGTGGGCAGGTGCTCGTGTGCGTTGTCGCAGACCGCGATGACGAGGTCGTCCTCGCGGACCAGATCATCGACATGTGTGGTGCGGGTCGGAGCCAGGCGCAGGCCGTGGCGGCGGGCGACCCGCAGCGCCCGGGGATGGACCCGCTCGGCCGGTTCGGTGCCCGCCGACGCCGCCGGCACCCGGCTGTGGCCGGCCCACAGCGCGGCGGCCAGTTGCGAGCGGGCGGAGTTGTGTGTGCAGACGAACACCACCCGGACGGCCTCCGGTGCGGGCGGTGCCGAGATCACCGACAGGGTTTCCGGGACGAGTCGCAGGTAGCTGCGTCGTCGGTCACCCTCGGACCGGCTCCGGGCGACGAGGCCGCTGTCCTGCAACACCTTCAGGTGGTGGGCGACCAGATTGGTCGGCATCCGCAGGGCCTCGCCGACCTCGCCGGGGGAGGCGTCGCCGAGCGTGAGGATGTCGACGATCGCCAACCGGGCCGGGTCGCCCAACGCGGCGTGCACCCGGGCCCGGAAGTCCAGAGAAGACATCTCAGCGTTCATTGACTCAATGATTGCTGAGCTACTTCGTTTCTGTCAACGGCTGACCGACGCCGTGGTGCCACCGACATGGGCCGCCAGGGGCCCCATGACGTACTCGGCGTCGCGCGCCACGCCCCGCAGGGTGTTGGAGGAGAACGAGCGTTGGAACTCCAGCCCGACGTACGCCAGCCCGGGATGGGTCGTCGAGACGCCTGCGGCATGCCGGGGTGATCCGGACGGATCCAGTGCGCCGAGGGGGCGCAGATAGTCCAGGTGTGGCCGGTAACCGGTTGCGAAGATCACCGCGTCGACGGCCTCCGACGTGCCGTCCGGCCACTGCACGCCCTCGGGGGTGAACGCGGTGAACATCGGCCGCCGGGTGAACAGCCCGTCGGTCATCGCCGCACGGTAGGCGCCGGTGTCGAGTACCGGCGTCCGGTCGACGAGGCGGGCCAGCCATGCCTGCGGCAGCGCGTCGAACCTGGTGACCCTGAGCCAGTGGTGCAGATCGCGGCCCAGGAAGACCTGTGGGACGAAGCGGACCGGCTGCCGGGTCGCGAGCGTCACCGCCGCGACCTCGGCCAGCTCGTAGCCGACCTGGACCGCCGAGTTGCTGCCGCCGACCACCACTACCCGCTTCCCGGTGAACGGCTTCGGGTCACGGTAGGCCGCCACGTGCAGCACCTCACCTCCGAAGTCCTCCTGGCCGGCCAGTACGGGCAGATACGGGTTGCCGAACGAACCGCTGGCAGCCACCACCCCGGCAGCCTCGACCTGCTGCCCGTCGGCGGTCCGCACCGCGAACCCGGCACCACGTCCCCGCTGCACCGCCTCGACCCGTACGCCTGGGTGGATCTCCACGCCCAGCGCGGCGGCGTACCGCTGGAGATAGGCCACCACCTCGTCCCGTCCCGGATAGCGGTCGGGGTCACCCGGGAACGGCAGGTCCGGCAGGCCGCTGTACCGGGCGGGGGAGAACAGGGTGAGGCTGTCGTAGTAGTGGGACCAGGAGCCGGTGGTCCGGTCGCCTGCTTCGAGGACCAGGGGACGCAGCCCGGCGCGCTGTGCGGCTCGGGCAGCCGCCAGCCCTGACTGGCCCGCGCCGATGATGACCACGGGCAGTGATTCGATGCTCATGTGACGATCATATCGTCATTTCGCGTAATGGCGATATGACTCTTGTCCTAGGGTGGGGACATGCGTGCACCAGCCGACGGTGACGAGGACGCCTCCTCGTCCGGATGCCGTGGCCCGCAGGACCCGGGTCCGGCCGAGCTGTCAGAGCAGACCGGCGAGTTCCTCAGGGCCCTGGCCAGTACGTCACGTCAGCGCATAATGATGCTGTTCGCCCAGGGCGCCGAACTGTCGGTCGGCGAGGTCGCCGAACGGGCCGGCATCGGACAGTCGACCGCGTCGGAGCAGTTGACGCTGCTGCGTCGCGGCGGCATCCTCACCTCCCGCCGGGACGGCAAGATCGTTCTCTATCGCGCAGATCGGGCCGGCGTGCTGGAGGCGATCGACAACCTCCGGTCGTATCTGCTCACCTGCTGCTGAGCGCTCAGCGGGCGACCTGACCGGCGGACAGCTCGGACAGCAACTTTTCGACCCGGGTCCGGATCTCGTCGCGGATCGGCCGGACGGCGTCGACGCCCTGGCCGGCAGGGTCCGCGAGCTGCCAGTCCTCGTAGCGTTTGCCGGGGAAGACCGGACAGGCGTCACCACAGCCCATGGTGACGATCACGTCGGAGGACTCGGCCGTCTCCCACTCCAGCAGCTTCGGGGTCTGGTCGGTGATGTCGATGCCGACCTCGCGCATCGCCTCGACGGCGGCCGGGTTGACCCGGTCGGCGGGGGCGGAGCCGGCGGAGCGTACCTCGACGGTGTCGCCGGCGAGCTGGCGTAGCCAGCCGGCGGCCATCTGGGAGCGGCCGGCGTTGTGCACGCAGACGAAGAGCACGCTGGGCTTGTCGGGCATGATCGGTTCCTTCGCGGTCGGCGGGTCTGGGCAGCGCCCCGAGGTCATCGGGAGGTCCGGACGGGGGATGTGGTCGGGAAGAGGCGCTGTCGCAGGGCGAGGCTGACGTAGACCAGCGCGACGAGGACGGGTACCTCGATCAGCGGCCCGACGACACCGGCCAGGGCCTGGCCGCTGGTGACGCCGAAGGTGCCGATCGCCACGGCGATGGCCAGCTCGAAGTTGTTCCCGGCGGCGGTGAACGCCAGGGTGGTGGTGCGTTCGTAGCTCAGCCCGATGGCCCGGCCGAGGCCGTAGGAGCCGGCCCACATGATCGCGAAGTAGGCCAGCAGTGGCACCGCGATCAGCGCGACGTCCCATGGCTGACTGGTGATCGCGTCGCCCTGGAGGGCGAACAGGAGGACGATGGTGAAGAGCAGCCCGTACAGGGCGACCGGGCCGATCTTCGGCAGGAAACGCTCCTCGTACCAGGTGCGGCCCCTCGTGCGCTCGCCGAGACGCCGGGTGAGGTAGCCGGCGAGCAGCGGGATGCCGAGGAAGATGAGTACGTTGCCGGCGATCTCCCAGCCGGAGACCTGCAACGCTTCACCGGACAGGCCGAGCCGGTCGGGCAGCACGGAGAGGTAGAACCAGCCGAGTACGCCGAAGGCGAGGACCTGGAAGACGGAGTTCAGGGCGACGAGTACGGCGGCGGCCTCGCGGTCGCCGCAGGCCAGGTCGTTCCAGATGATCACCATGGCGATGCACCGGGCCAGGCCGACGATGATCAGCCCGGTGCGGTACTCGGCGTGGTCGGCGAGGAAGATCCAGGCCAGCGCGAACATGACCGCCGGCCCGACGAGCCAGTTCAACACCAGGGAGGAGATCAGCAGTCGGCGGTCGCCGGTGACGGTGTCGAGCCGGTCGTAGCGCACCTTGGCCAGCACCGGGTACATCATGACCAGCAGTGCGACGGCGATCGGCAGCGAGATCCCGCCGACCTTCACCGCTTCCAGGCCGGCGTTCAGCCCGGGGACGAGCCGGCCGAGCAGCAGCCCGGTGACCATTGCCAGGCCGATCCAGACCGGCAGGAACCGGTCGAGGCGGGAGAGCCGGGCGACGACGGCGGGCGCCGGTTCGGTAGCGCGGACGGTCATCAGCACTCCCGGCGGGTGCCGGCGTTGGTCCGGGCCCGGGCGGCAAGCCCGGTGAGCTGGTCGGCGGCGGCTTCCAGTGCCTCGGGCAGGAGCCGGTAGTACGTGAACCTGCCGTGTGGTTCCGCGACGACCAGGCCGGCGTCGCGCAGTTGCCGCAGGTGGCCGGAGACGTTCGGCTGCTTCGCGCCGGTGTCGGCGACCAGATGGCAGGTGCAGGCCGGCCCCTGGGCGAGCAGGTCGACGAGCTGCGCCCGGAGCGGGTCGGCCAGCAGCTTGATCACATCAGGGGCTTCTGATATCAGCACGTCCTGATGTAAGCATCCACGGCCATCCTCGGTCCAGTGCTGCCGGGTGAACATCAGGTGTCGACGTCGGCCGCCCACCCCCGGGCTGGCGTGGGCGGGATGCTCAGGCGCTCGCCGGACCGCCGGTTTCGAGCAGGCCGGCGAGCTGGCGCAGCAGGGCCGGCCGGGCGCGGTAGTAGACCCAGGTGCCCCGGCGCTCGGCGTCGACCAGGCCGGCCTCGCGCAGGGTCTTCAGGTGGTGCGAGATCGTCGGCCCGGACAACTCGAACGCCGGGGTGAGATCGCACACGCAGATCTCCCCGTCCGGTGCCGAGGCGATCATCGACATCAGCTGGAGACGCACCGGATCGCCGAGCGCCTTGAAGGCCGGGGCGAGCGCGGTGGCGGTCTCTGCCGGGATCCGCTGCTCGCTTATCGGCGCACAACAGGGCAGCCCGGCGTTGAGATCCGCCAGGCTGAGTGCCGGCAGCTGCTTCGACATGAGCCTAGGTTGACAGATGTCGAAACAGTGTGCAACCTTCTGATTCGAAGAACCTCAAGACAAGCCGGGTCTGCCGAGGCGGCCGGCGACGGGCACCTTGACGGACAGGGGGAGTTTCGGTGAGTGACCATCTGCGAGATCTGCCGGTGGCGGTGATCGGCGCCGGACCCGTCGGGCTGGCCGCCGCCGCCCACCTGCACGAGCGCGAGCTGCCGTTCACCCTGCTGGAAACCGGGAACGGCCCAGGTGCCGCCGTTGCCCAGTGGCGACACGTACGGCTCTTCTCGCCGTGGCGGTACGACGTCGATCCGGCCGCCGCCCGGCTGCTGCGCGACGCCGGCTGGGTCGAACCCGATCCGGCGACCCTGCCGACCGGCGCCCAACTCGTCGACGAGTACCTCCAACCGCTGGCCGACCTTCCCGCGCTCAAACCGAACATCCGGTACCGGACCCGGGTCACCGCCGTGACCCGGCTCGGCATGGACCGGCTCCGCACCGCGGGTCGGGAGGAGGCGCCGCTGCTTCTCCGGCTGGACTCCGGCGCGGACCTGCTCGCCCGGGCGGTCGTCGACGCCAGTGGCAGCTGGGCCACCCCGAACGTCCTCGGCGGCTCCGGGATCCCCGCACACGGCGAGGCCGAGGCGGGCCCGTTCCTCGAACCCGCCCTACCCGATGTCCTCGGCGCCGACCGGGAGCGGTTCGCCGGCCGGCACGCCCTGGTCGTCGGCGCCGGCCACTCCGCCGCGAACACCCTGCTCGCCCTCGCCGAACTCGCCGGCCTGGTCGAGGGGACACGGGTCACCTGGGCGATCCGGGCCGGCGACCCGGGCCGCAGCTACGGCGGGGAGACCGCCGACGCCCTGCCGGCCCGGGGCGCCCTCGGCAGCCGGTTGCGGGAACATGTCGAAGCCGGCCGCATCGCACTGGTCACCGGGTTCGCCGTGCACCGGCTCAGGCCGGCAGCCGACGGGCGGGTCGAGGTCTCGGACGGTACCCGGACGCTCGCCGTGCACCGGATCGTCGCGGCGACCGGCTTCCGGCCCGACCACTCGCTCGGCGCCGAACTCCGGCTCGACCTGGATCCGGTGCTCGGCTCCACCCGGGCGCTCGCCCCGTTGATCGACCCCAACCAACACTCCTGCGGCACCGTCCCACCGCACGGCGTCGACGAACTGGCCCATCCGGAACCCGGCTACTACGCGATCGGGGTCAAGAGCTACGGACGCGCTCCGACATTCCTGATGGCCACCGGATACGAGCAGGCCCGCTCCGTCGTCGCCGCCCTCGCCGGGGACTGGCCGGCGGCCCGCGACGTCCGGCTCGAACTACCCGAGACCGGGGTCTGCGGCGGCGGCCCGGCCACCGTCGGCACTGTCGGCGCGGATGGCTGCGACACCCCGGGCAGCGGCCCGGCCGGCACCGGACCGGTGGTCGTCGGCCCGTACCGCCCGGTGGGTGGCGACGGCCCGACGACCGCCGGGTAGCCGGGCCGGGCTCAGCGCCGGATCTGCTGGGTGATGGTGGGGTCGGTGATCGCGGTGTCCTTGGCCAGCATGAGCGCCTTGCTGAGGATCACGGCGAGCACCCGGTCACCCTCGAACGGGAGGAAGACGTCCTTGCCGGAGGAGCCGGCCGCCTGCTTCGGCACGATGCACAGGTATTGGTCGTTCGGGCTCATCAGGATGTTGCCCGAGCCGAGATGGATCTTGTAGGTGCGCAGGTCGCCCCGGACCACCAGGAACCGGCCGTCGACCTTCGCCCGGTCGGCGACGGCCAGCCGGGGCACCAGGCGTTCGAGCATCTCCCGGCGGGTCTGCGCGGTGCCGCTGAGTTCGCCGAAGCTGTAGGAGGCCCAGTATTCCCGGAACCGCCCGCCCGGACCGCCGTCCTGCCAGGTCGGGTCGTTGCCGACGCTGGCGACGCCGACGAAGAGGTCCACGTCCCGGAGGATCTCGCTGAGCACCAGCGGTGGGATCTCGGCCAGCGGCACCGGCTCCGTCGGCTGCGCGCCCTGGTCCACCCACTGCTCGTAGCCGCCGCCACCGGCGTGTGCGTAGTGCACCGGCGCGGTCAGCGGATAGAACCGGACCTGGTCGGTGGCGAGCCGCAGGTACGCCCCCGACTCGGTGGTGTCGGCATCCCAGTCCTCGCCGATGCCCTCGATCCAGAACTCCGCACGCAGTCCCCACTGCGGCAACTCGCGGGTCGCCGGCTCGTACGAGTCGTCGACCATCATCCGCAGCTTGTTGCGCCAGCCCCGCACCGCCGCCAGGGCGTGGAACTGGTGCTGGCGCAGGATGTGCGCGGCGTACCGGTTGGAGTAGACCCGGGTGCGCTCCTCGGCCGCGGTCAGCAGGTAGACCTCCCGGTGTGCCTGCTTGAACGGCTGGGTCACCCGGTTGGTCTCCAGCCAGCCGCGCCAGGCGAGCACCTCGGAGACGTCGCGGCCGATCGGATGCCAGAGCCGCACCGTCGTGCCGGCGGCGATCTCCTTGCCCTCGGCGGTGCGCAGCGTTCCGTCGGCGTACCCGCAGGGCACGTCGTCGACGAGCCAGATCAGCCGGCGGGCCAGCGTACCGACGAGCGGATGGTCGAGATAGCGGGCCCGCCAGGCGTCGAACGGCCAGACCCGCTGGGCGAGGAGCTGGCGGTCGAGGCGTTCCGCCTGGGCCGACAGCATCTTCTCGACGTCCTTGACGGCGGCCCTGAACTCGGCGAGCGTCTCGGGGTGCTCCGACCGGACGGCGGCGGGTATCGACCTGACGACCTTGCCGGCGCTGTTGCGCCAGGTGACCGTGACCGCTCCGGCGCTGACGTCCAGGGTGGCCGACGCCGCGCCGAACTGTTCGACACGCCGCCCCACCTCGGTCAGCCCGTACGCCGGGACGGCCAGCTCCTCCACCTCGTCCCTGGTCAGGCCGAGCGCCACCGCCCGGGCGTCGAGCGCGGCGTTCAGTTCCTTGGCGGTGCCCTTGTAGGTGACCCGGGCGGCGAGCCGGGCGATCTGGGCGAGTGCCTCCCCGGTGGGGATGCGGGACAGCGCGTAGACGGCGGCGTTGGCGGTCTTCGGGTTACGCGGGCCGATCCCGGCGACCTTGCGCAGTGCCGTCTCGACGAGCGCGCCGAGCACCCGGGCGGTCTCGGGATGCTCGGGCAGGAAGGCGGCCAGCCACACCAGGCCGCGCAGCGGCGTGGCGTTGTACTGGTCGAAGGCCTCGTTGACGTCGGGCTCCCAGGGGCCACGGTTGAGCCGGATGGTGCGCGGGCGCCCGACCAGCGCCAGCCAGCCGCGCAGCCGGTCGCCGGGCTCGGTCAGCTCGTCGAGCAGGGCGCGGCCGGCCTTTTCCCACTTCTGTGACGGTTTCGCGCTGGTCGCGGTCGCCGCGTGCCGGAACAGCGCGTGCCAGCGGTCGGCTTCGGCCGGGTCGAGCGACGCGACGTCGGTCAGCGCCCGGTCCGCCCACGCCTCTCCCGGGTTGAGCGCCGGTACGTCGAGCCTGGCCAGGAGCGGCTTGAGAAAACCCTCGACACCCCAGTAGCCGTGCGCGACGGTGCGCCGCATCATGGCGACGACCTCCGGCGGCAGCGGCTGTCCCGCGTCGAGCAGCAGCTCGGCCATCCGGCGCTGCTGGTCGCCGCCGAGATAGCTGGTGTGCCGGGCGGCGAAGCCGAGCGCGACGGCGGCCGCCTCGGGTGTCCGGCTGGAGCAGAAGGGCTTGACCAGGATCTGCAACAGCTCGTTGGTGACCCGGCGCTGCTCGGCCTCGGTGATCCGGGAACACCGTTCGAGGATCGCCATCAGCAGCTCGCCCTTGCGATCGGGCGCGACGAGGTCGAGGCCGTCGGTCACCCACCGGCTCTCCCGGCCCCAGTGGCCGGAATAGCCGGCGGTGTAGGCCAGCACCTCGTCGGCGAGGCGCTCGACGTCACCGGCGCGGGCGAGTTCCGCCAACCGCGCGCCCTGCTCGGGCAGGACCGTGGGCGTCGCCATCATCCACCGACCAGCGGTACGAGCTTGAGGAAGGTGATCTGCGTGCCCCGGCCCAGCTCCACGACCGCGTCCAGCTCGTCGACCTGCCGGTCGTCGACGAGGACGATGAAACCGTTGCGGTAGAACGCCTCCAGCGCGTGGGTGGCCTGCTCCTCGGGGTCGATCCGGCGTGGCTTCCTCAACTTGAAGCCGTTGAGCGTCCGCTCGGTGTCGGTCGGCTGCACCAGCCCGCGGAAGACGTCGCCGCCCTTCGCGTTGTGCTCGGCCACCTCCTGGAACACCCGGCGGCGGATCACCTCCCGCAGCGGCAGGCGCTCCTCGAAGATCTCCAGATGCCACTCCGAGCTGCGTTCGCCCGCGGTCGTCTCGTCGACGAAACTCACCATCGCCATGGCGCCGCAGTCTAGGGCGGCCCACCGACACCCCGCCGTCGAGTGGGCCGAGGGGTGCGGCGGCCGGTCAGGAGGTGAGGAAGTTCGGCGGGGGGACGAGCCGGCGGAAGGACTCGGCGGCCCGGCCGATCTCCAGCCCGGCGTCGCGCAGCACCGGTTCACCGTGCCCGGGAAGCAGCACGTCGACCTCGCGTCCGGCGAGTGCGACGACCGTCTCGGCATACCGGTCGAGCCGGCAGTCGTGGATCGCCTGCATGCTGACCCGCCCGCCGGCGAAGAGGCAGTCGCCGCTGAACAGGACGGTCCGCCCGGCGACGCGGACGAGTACGACGAGGTGGCCGTCGCAGTGACCGGGGGCGTCGACGATCTCGACCTCGAGGCCACCCGCCCGGAGGACGTCGCCGCCGGCCAGAATCCGGTGCACGGTGGAGGGTGTCAGCCGGTAGTCGGGCGGGTAGACCCCGACGGCCCGGGCCCGGGCCAGCGAGGTGCGTGACTCGTCGGCGCTGGCCAGTGCCGCCGCGGTCTCGCCACTCGACAGCACGGGCAGCCCGGCGGCCTGCGCCGCGGCGGCCCCGCCGGCGTGGTCGGCGTGGTAGTGGGTGACCACGACACCGGTCAGCGCGGCCGGGTCGCAGACCTCGGCGACGGCGGCCAGCCAGGCCCCCGCACCCAGGCCGGTGCCGGTGTCGACAAGGACCCCGCCGGTGCCGTCCCAGACCAGGTAGCAGTGGCAGTCGTGCGGGTCGGTAAGTGCGTCGGGATGGCTGCCGCTGCCGACCAGCCAGACGGAATCGACGACTGCGACGGCAGCCATCCCGGCTCAGCTCGCCGGCTTCGGGTCGCGCCGTACCGCCACCACGTCGACCTCGACCAGGATGCCGGCCAGGGTGCTGCCGACGGTGGTGCGTACCGGGTAGGGCGGGCGGAAGCGGCGGGCGTACACCTCGTTGTAGGCGGCGAAGTCACGGTCGAGGTGTTGCAGGTGGACGGTGGCCTTGACGACGTCGCCGAGGCCCAGCCCGACGGTGCGCAGCGCGCCCTCGACGTTGTCGAGGACCTGCTCGGTCTGTGCCGTGATGCCCTCCGGAAGGACCCCGCTGGCCGGGTCCTGCGGCCCGAAGCCGGCGGTGAAGACGAGTGTGCCGGTGTCGACGACGTGACTGTACGGCCCGGCCGGCTCGGGCAGGTCGGGGCTGGTGTGCGCGGTCCAGGTCATCGGTCGTTCTCCCTCGGTTCCGGGTTGGGGCGGTGCAGGTCGGACTTGACCTCGTAGCGGTCGTGCCGGTAGCGGGACCGGGACCGCTGCGCGGGGCGGCGGTTGGTGTCGTAGAAGACGTCCACGATCTCCAGCGCGGGGGCGTGTTCGGGCAGGCCGAGCAGTTGGGCGTCCCGGGACGGCGCGGGCACCGCGCGGACCGAGCGGCGGGCCGCCGCGACCACCACGCCCGCGCTGGCCAGCACCTCGTGCAGCGAGCCCTCCAGGTCGGCGGTCTCCAGGATCCGCTGGAACCGGGCGGGCAGGTGGGCGTCCTCCAGGCACATCGGTTCGTCGTCGGCGAACCGCAGCCGTTCCAGCCGGATGACCGGGCTGTCGACCTCGACGCCGAGGTCGACGGCGACCTCGCCGGTGGCGGCCACCTCCTCGATCGCGACGAGGCGGCTGCTCGGCCGCAGTCCCCGGGAGCGCATGTCCTCGGTGAAGGAGCTGAGGTTGGGGCCCATGGCCACGGTCGGCCGGCGGACGAACGTACCGAGCCCGGGGACGCGTTCGACCCGGCCGTCGGTGGCCAGTGCGTCGAGCGCCTGCCGCACCGTCATCCGGCTGACCTCGAAGCGCACGGCGAGATCCTTCTCCGAGGGCAGCCGGGAGCCGACCGGCAGGTTCCGGCACTGCTCGCGGAGAGCGTTCGTGATCGCGACGTGTTTCGGCGTTGACATGAAGTGAGCATCCCGTATGTCCGGCTGGCGGCCGTACCCGGCCAGGTCCGGTCCAGATCCGGAGACTCCCTTGCCCTTGACTGGTCTAGACCGCCTCTGTATGGTCCGGAACATTATTCCAACACCGCTCGGTCCGTCTAGTCCGCCAGCCTCGTCGTCGGACACCCGGCACGCCGTCCCCCGATTCGTCGGTCGCCCGGCAGGTCGTCCCGATTCCGGAAGCTCGCGGAACACCTGAAGGCCGTGAGAGGAGCGCCACCTCATGAGGTACGGGAAGTTCAAGCGGCTGACCGCCGCGGCCGTGGCTGCGGTGGCCGGCCTGTCGGTCGCCGCCTGCGGCGGGTCGAGTGGCCCGGCCGGCGACGACAAGACGCTGATCCTGTGGCACATGGAGCAGCCACCGAACCGGGTCGCGGAGTTCCAGAAACTGATCGACGGCTACAACGCGACGAATCCGGAATACAAGGTCCAGGCGCAGGTCCAGGACTGGAACCAGATCTACACCAAGATTTCGGGCGCGGTGCAGTCGAAGACGCAGCCCGACATCCTCTTCACAATCCCGGACTTCACCACCTACGTCCGCCCGCTCGGCGCGGTCCGGCCGGTCACCTCGCTGGTGGAGGAACTCGACAGGACGCACGGCTTCGCCGAGGCGGCCAAGGCGCCGTACCGCGACGACGACCAGTACTGGGCCGTCCCGCTCTACGGCATGGTCCAGATGCTCTGGTACCGCAAGGACCTGTTGCAGGCCGCCGGCATCGCCGAACCGCCGAAGACCACCGCCGAACTGCTGGAGGCGGCGCAGAAGCTCACCTCCGGCGACCAGAAGGGCATCGCACTGCCGGCCGGCAAGAACCTCGCCACCGACCAGGTGCTCTACAGCCTGATGCTGACCAACGGGGCGGGGAACTTCTTCACCCCCGACGGTCAGGTCAAGTTCGACACCCCGGAGACCGTCCGGGCGGTCACCCTCTACCGGGACCTGCTCAAGCAGTCGCCGTCGGACAGCGGCAACTACTCGTGGGGCGAGCCACAGGCGGCGTTCAACAGCGGCGCGGCGGCGATGGCGATCGAGAAGGGGCAGTACCTGGCCCCGTTCGAGGCCGAGTCCGGGCGGCCGGCCAGCGACCTCGGCTGCGCGCCGATCCCGGTGGCGGAGTCCGGCGGAGCGCCGGGCAGCATCTACTACTCAAACGCCGCCATGGTGATGTCCAGCGACGACGCCAAGGCCGCCGGTGCGGAGGCGTTCCTCAAGTACGTCCTGGAGCCGGAGAACTACGGCACCCTGCTCAACGCCGAGCCGGGCCTGTTCCTGCCGCTGACCGACGACGGCGCCACCGCCGAGTCGTGGACCAGCCACGAGGTCATCCAGAAGTACCGCGGCTGCGTCGACGCCATGCTCGAACAGTCCAAGACCGGCGCCCTGTTCGGCTTCGTCGACGGCCAGTACGTCGACTCCGTCGGCAAGATCTCCGGCCAGAACGTACTGGCCCAGGTCGTCCAGCGGGTCTACAGCGGCGGCGAGTCGCCGGAGGCGGCGGTCAAGTGGGGTGACGAGCAGATGCGTGCGGCGGTCGCCAAGTGAGCAGCCGGCACGCGGCACCGGGTACCGGGGAGGTCCTCCCCGGTACCCGGGCCACCGGAACGCCGGCGACGGCGGGCACCAGCCGTCGCCGGCCCCGGCGCAGCCATCTGCTCGGCTACGCCCTGGTCGCGCCGCTCGTGCTCGTCATGCTCGGCGTGATCGGCTACCCCCTGCTGAACACGGTGCTGCTCAGCCTCCAGGACCAGGGCGTGGTCGGCAGCGACTCGAACTTCGTCGGCCTGGCCAACTACACCCAGGCGTTCGGTGACGGCGCGTTCTGGGCCGCGATCGGGCGCTCCGGGATCTGGCTGTTCGGCAACCTGCTGGTGCAGACGCTGATGGCCTTCGGCACCGCGCTGCTGATCGGCCGCTCCGGGCGCTGGGCCCGGGCCTCCCGGACCTGGGTCCTCATCCCCTGGGTGATCCCCACCGTCGCGGTCGCGGTCATCTGGCAGTGGCTGGGCAACAGCAACTACGGCATCGTGCCGAAGCTCGCCGCCGCGGTCGGCATCGACGGGCTGGGCAGCCCGTTCGGCGACAGCGCCCTGGCGATGCCGGCGCTGATCCTGATGAACAGCTGGCACTGGTTCCCGCTCGGCGCGGTGGTCATCTTCGGCGCGCTGCGGACCATCCCCGGCGAGATCTACGAGGCCGCCCGGGTGGACGGCGCCGACAGCTGGCGGATCTTCTGGCGGATCACCTTCCCGCTGCTCCAGCCGGTGCTCTTCGCGCTCGGCCTGGTCGGGTCGCTCTGGTCGTTCAACATCGTCGACTCGATCTACCTGGTCACCAAGGGCGGTCCGGCGGACGTCTCCACCACCGCACCGGTCTTCATCTACAACAAGGCCTTCAACCAGTTCCAGGCAAGCGACGCCGCCGCCGTCAGCGTGATCACCATCATCCTGCTGGCCGCCGTCGCCGCCTTCTACATCCGCCTGGCGAAGCCGAAGGAGGACTCGTGACGTCCCGGCTCTCCTGGGGGCGGCTGCCGAGCCTTGTCACCTGGGTCGTGCTCACGGCCGTCGTGCTCGGCCCGCTCTACTGGATCACGGTCTCCGCGTTCAAGGACCGCGAGGAGATCCTGCGTACGACGCCGACGCTGATCCCGACCAACCCGACCCTGGACAACTTCCGGCAGCTCTTCACCGCCACCGACTATCCGAGCTATCTCACGAACAGTTTCGTGGTGGCGCTCTGCACCGCCTTCTTCACCGTGCTGGTGTCGTTCGCGGCGGCGTACGGTCTCTACCGGCTGCGTATCCCGGGCGGCAACAAGGTGGCCGGGCTGATCCTGGTGGCGTACATGATTCCCGGGACCCTGCTGCTGGTGCCGCTCTACCAGGCGTTCGCGGCGGTGCAGCTGATCGACACCCGGAACGCGCTGGTGATCGTGAACGTCGCCTTCACCGCGCCGTTCTGCACCTGGCTGCTGCGCGGCTTCTTCTTCGCCATCCCCCGGGACATCGACGAGGCCGCCGCCGTCGACGGGGCCGGCCCGGTCCGGATGATGCTGCGGATCGTCCTGCCGCTGCTCGCCCCGGGCATCTCCACGGTCGCCGTCTACGCCTTCGTTTTCTCCTGGACCGAGTTCGTCTTCGCCTCGCAGCTCGTCGTCAGCGACCAGCTCAAGACCCTGCCGATCGGGCTCAGCGCGATCATGGGGCAGTACACGGTGAACTGGGGGCTGCTGATGGCCGGCACGGTCTGCACGGTCATCCCGGCGATCGTCCCGTTCCTCTTCGCCGGCCGCTACTTCGTCGGCGGGCTGACGACGGGGGCGGTCAAGTGAGCCCCCGGAACCCGGCCCCCGCCGACCGCGCCACCTGGTCGGCGGAGACGGTGACCGCCGCCGGGTACGCGGCCCGGGTCCAGGAGGTGCTGGGTCGCGCCCTGGCCGAGGAACTGCCGGCGGTACGGCGGGCCGCCGAACTGGTCGCCCGGTCCTTCGCCGGCAAGGGCCTCTTCTACGTCTTCGGCAGTGGACACTCGCACATCTTCGGCGAGGAGGCGTTCTACCGGGCCGGCGGCGCGGTGCGGGTCTGCCCGATCCTCAAGCCGGCGCACATGCTGCACGAGGGCGCGGTGCACAGCACGGTGCTGGAACGGGAGCACGGCCACGCCGAGTCGGTGCTGGCCGGCTACCGGCTCGACGGCGACCGCGACGTCCTGCTCGTCGTCTCCAACTCGGGGGCGAATCCGCTGCCGGTCGAGGTGGCCCAGGCCGCGAAGGCGCGCGGCCTGCCGCTGATCGCGATCACCTCCCGCCGGTACGCCTCGGCGATCTCCCGGCCCGGCCCGAGGCTGCATGACATCGCCGACGTGGTGGTCGACAACCACTGCCCGCCCGGGGACGCGCTCGTCGAGCTGGGGCCCGGACTGCCGTCCGCCGGGCCGTCGTCGAGCGTGGTCGGGCTCGCCCTGCTCGACGCGATCATCGTCGAGGCGCTCGGCATCCAGTTGCGGCGCGGCGAGACGCCGGAGGTGTTCATGAGCGCCAACATGCCCGGCGCCGCCGAGCACAACAGCGAGTCGGCCCGCCGGCTGTCCGACCTCGTCCCGCACCTGTAGCTCCGCAGTTCTCGCAAACCGTCGAAGGGAGAGATCCGGTGAAGATCAGTTTCGAGGTCTGGCCGAACATGCCCTGGGGCCGGCTGGAGGCCGCCGGCCCGGCCTGGAACTCCTGGGGGGACAAGCCGGCCACCTGGTGTGTCGAGCAGACCGCGAAGTACGGGTACGACGGCGTCGACTTCATCTTCGCGAAGCTGCTGGAGGCGCCGAAGGCCGAGTACGACAGGCAGTTGCGGGACGTGCGCGCCACGGCGGAACGGGTCGGCATCGACATCGGCTACCTCGGCCACCACACCACCTTCGTCAGCCCCCGGGAGTTCGACCGGGAACGGGGGATCGAGTCGTTCAAGAAGGCCCTGGACGCGGCGGCCGTACTCGGTGCGAAGTCGGTCTGCACGCTCATCGGCGACGGCTACTACGATCCGCCGCTGAACGTGCTGCTGCGCCGCAGGGACGCCTGGCGGCAGTGCCGCGAGGCGATCACCGAGGTGGCCGCGCACGCCTCGACGCTCGGGCTGAACGTCAGCATCGAGCTGTTGCAGGGCACCATCCTCAACCGGGTCGAGCTGATCGAGCGGATGTTCGACGAGGTCGGCGCGAGCAACCTGCGGATGACGATGGACACCGGGGCGTTCTACGTGGCGGTCAAGCCGTTCATGAACGTCAAGCAGGCGATCAAGCGGCTCGGGCCGTACATCGACATCGTGCAGATCAAGGACGAGGTGGGGCTGCCGACGATCGTGCACTGCAACCACATCTGGTTCGGCGGCGGGCTCGTCGACTTCCGGGAGACGTACGAGGCGCTCGCGGAGATCAACTTCGACGGGTACGTGAGCGTCGAGTGGGAGGGCTGGCAGGTCGGCGGCAACATCGGGGTCGGTGAGCCGGCCGGGGTGGGGCTGGCCGACTTCGACCGGGTCGCCGAGGAGTCGCTCGAATTCCTGACCGAGTTCGGCTTCGTTCCCCGGCGCAGCCGTTGACCGGCCGCACCGTGCGGTCGTCGGCCGCCGTGCGGGGCGGGCCGCTGCTGGTCGGCGTCGACCTGGGGACCACCGGGGTGAAGGTGGTGGTGGTCGACGCGGAGACCGGCGGCACCGTGGCCCGCTGCTACCGGGACTATCCGTCCGACACGGGTCGACCGGGGCGGCACGAGCAGGACCCGGCCGACTGGTGGCGGGTGACCGCCGGCACGCTCCGGGAGGCGCTGGCCGGCGTCGACCCGGACGCGGTCGCCGCGGTCGGGCTCAGCGGCCACATGCACGCCGTCGCACTCTTCGACGACCGGGACCGGCCGGTACGCCCGGCGCTGACCTGGGCGGACCGCCGGGCCGTCGACGAGGTGCGGCGGCTGCGCGAGCAGGGCGACCTGTTCGGCGAGCTGACCGGCAACCCGGTGGTGGAGGCGTTCAGCGCACCCAAGCTCGCCTGGCTGGTCCGGCACGAACCCGAGGCGGTACGCCGGGCGGTGCGGCTGGTCCAGCCCAAGGACGTGCTGCGGCACCGGCTCACCGGCGACTGGAGCACCGATCCCACCGACGCCGCCGGGACCCTGCTCTACGACGTCGTCCGGCGGCGGTGGGAGCCCCGACTATGGGCGTCCTGCGGGGCCGACGAGCGGCTGGCACCCCCGGTGCGGGGCTCGACGGAGCTCGTCGGCGAGGTCCGGCCAGCGGCGGCGGAGCTGACCGGGTTGCCCGCCGGTACCCCGGTGGTGGCCGGCGCCGGCGACGTCTCCTGCGCGGCGCTCGGTGCCGGGGCGGTCGCCGACGGCCGGGTCTACGTCAACGTCGGCACCGCCGCGCAGATCGTCAGCCCGGTGGCCGAGCCGCGGGCGGGTGTCGACCGTTTCGTCTTCGCCCGGGCCGGCGAGGAGGGCTTCCTCGGCATGGTCTCCTCGTACGCCGCCGGCCTGGCGATCCGCTGGGCCGAACGGAACCTGCTCGGCACCGGTGGCGGGCAGGTTCCGGACGGTACGGCGGACCGGCTCGCCGCCGGCAGCGACCCCGGAGCGGCCGGACTGACCTTCCTGCCGTACCTGCTCGGGGCCAGCGCCCCGATCCACGACCCGGCGGTCCGGGCCGCACTGCTCGGCGTCGGGCCGGAACACGGCCCGGCCGACGTCGCCCGCGCGACCCTGGAAGGCGTCGCGTACGCCTGCGCGGCGGCCGTGTCGCAACTCCTCGACGGTGCCGGGACCGGTGCGGGGCCCGCGGCGACCGAGATCCGGGTCGGCGGCGGGGTGACCCGGTCGAAGGTGTGGTGCGAGGCGTTCGCCGCCGGCTTCGACGCGCCGGTGCGGCGGCTGCGCCAGGACGCCTCGCCGCGTGGCGCCGTCGCGCTGGCCGGGATCGGCGCCGGGGTGTGGCCCGACGTCGCCGCCGCCTGCGCGGTGCTCGACGACAGCGAGCCGCTGACCGTCCCGGACGAGCACCGGGCCGGCTACCGGCGGGCCGGCGAGCGCTACGCCGCCGCCTCGGCGGCCGTCGCCGCACTACACCGCGACCCGACCTTCCCCAGCGGCGGGGATTCTGTCGGCGGCTCCGGCGGCGGCTCCGGCAGCGACTTCGGCGGTGGCTCTGACGGCGGCTTCGGCGGTGGCTCTGACGGCGGCTCCGGCGGCGGCTCCGAAGGTGACTCTGGGGGGAACCCTGGCGTGGACTCCGGCGGCGGCTCTGGCGGGAGCGGGCGATGACCGGCCGGATCGACCCGTCGGCGGTGCTGGCAGAGGCCGTCCGGCTGATCGAGATCGAGGGCCACCAGGACCTTCCCGGGCAGGAGCGTCCGGTCGCCGACTACCTCGCCGACCGGCTGCGCGGCTGTGGCGCCGACGTCGAGCTGCAACCGGTGCAGGGCGACCGGGCCAACGTGGTCGCCCGGTTGCGGGGGACCCGGCCCGGCCCGACGCTGATGCTCAACGCACACCTGGACACCGTGCCGCCGTACGGCATGCCGGACGCGCTGCGGCCCAGGGTCGCCGACGGCCGGCTCTGGGGCCGGGGCGCCGTCGACATGAAGGGCGCGCTGGCGGCGATGGTCGCGGTCGTCGAGGCGCTCGCCGCCCCGGACGTCACGTTCGACGGCGAGCTGCTGCTGACCGGGGTGGCCGGGGAGGAGAACGGCAGCCCAGGGATGCGGGCGCTGGTCGAGGCCGGTGTCGGCGCCGACTTCGCGATCGTGGGCGAGCCGACGATGCTGCGGGTCGGTCGGGCGCACAAGGGTGCGATGTGGGCGCAGGCGACGTTCCGGGGGGTCGCCACGCACGGCAGCGTCCCGCAGGACGGGGTCAACGCGGTCTACCACGCGGCCCGGTTCGTCACGGCGGTCGAGCGGGACCTGGTGCCCGTACTCGACCGGCGGCGCCACCCGCTGCTCGGCCCGGCGACCGTGAACGTCGGAGTGGTGGCCGGCGGCGACCGCCCGCCGATGGTCCCGGCGAACTGTGTCGTGCAACTCGACCGGCGGTGGCTGCCGTCGGAACGGCACGACGAGGTACTCGACGAGCTGCGCGCGGTAGTCGCGGAACTGCGCCGGGCGGATCCCCGGGTGGACGCGACAGTCGAGGAGATGGCCGGTACGGCGACCTTCGTGCACGCCCCGCTCGACTGCCCGCCCGACGATCCGTACCTGCGGATGCTCTGCGCCGTCGCGGCGGACCCGGAACCGGTCGGGTTGCAGTTCTGGACGGACGCCGCGCTGCTCGCCGCCACCGGCACCCCGGCGGCGGTCTGCGGCCCGGGGGACATCGCCCAGGCACACTCCCTGGCCGAGTGGGTCCTCGTCGACCAGTTGCACGGCGCGGCCGAGGTCTATCGTGCTATGGCGCAGCGGATGCTGTCGGTGCGTCCGCTGGGGACCGAGGCCGAGCGGAGGGCATGACGATGGCCAACAACGAGCGGAAGCCGGACGGCCTGCGGGCGGTCGAGCGGACCGTCGCGGTGCTGCGGGCGCTCGCCGAGAGTCCGTCGGGCGCGTCGCTCACCGAACTCGTCAAGGCGACGGAGATCCCGACGACCACCCTGCACCGGATGCTCGGGGTGCTGCGCGGCACCGCGCTGGTGCGCGAGACGGCCGACGGCCGGTACGCGCTGGCCGCCGGCACGATGACGCTGGCCCGCTCCTATCTGGACGGGCTCGACCTGCGCCAGGAGGCGCTGGGGGTGATGCGGCCGCTCTCGGCGCGCACCGGCGAGACCTGCCACCTCGGCGTACTCGCCCTGGTGCACGTCGTCTACATCGAGAAGATCGACAGCCCGTCCCGGGTACGGATGCACAGCCGGGTCGGCCAGACCAACCCGGCGCTCAGCACCGCGATCGGGCGGGCCGTGCTGGCGTACTCCCCGGTGCACGTCCTCGACGAGGTGGTCGAGGCGCACCAGCGGCTCGCCGCCGAACGGGTGGACCGGGCCGGCCTCGACGCGCTGCTGGCCGGGGTACGCGCCGACGGCTACGCCCGGGACCTCCAGGAGAGCGAACTCGGCATCTGCTGCGTCGCGGCCCCGGTCTTCGACCACACCGGGCACGTCGTCGCCGGGTTGAGCATCTCCGCCCCGGCGACCCGGTTCGACGCGGACGCGCCGGGCCGGCTCGGCCCGCAGGTCCGGGACGCCGCTGCGGACCTCTCCGGCCAACTCGGCTGGCGCGGCGCGGTCAGCCGCGGCACCGCCGACCCGGACGCCGGGTCGGACGGCCGGACAGCACCGCCTCGTCGGCGCACCGCCTCGGCGGCCTCGTCGGCTTCGGCGGCCTCGTCTGCCTCGTCGGCCTCGTCTGCCTCGTCGGCTTCGGCGGCCTCGTCTGCCTCGGCGTCAGCGCCGACGGCGACACAGCACCCCGCGGCGGCGACACCACATTCCGTACCGGCGGCGGCGCCGTGAGGGACTACACCGTCGACTGTGTCCGGTGCCGGCACCGGACCGGCTATCCCGGCTACCGCTGCCCGGCCTGCGGGTCACCGCTGGTGCTGGAGCTGGCCCCGGCCTCCGCCGCCGACTGTCGGCCCATCCCGGGAACGGGCCTGTGGCGGTACGCCGGGATGCTGCCCCGGACCGGACACGCCGTCACCCTCGGCGAGGGCGGCACGCCCCTGCTGCCCCTGCCGGCGCCCCCTCCTGGCGGACTCGACGGGATCGACGCCTACGTCAAGCTGGAGTCGCTCAACCCGTCGCTCTCCTTCAAGGACCGGGCGATGGCGCTGGCCGCCTCCGTCGCGCTGGACCTGGGACTCGACGGGCTGGTGCTCGCCTCCACCGGCAACGCCGCCGTCTCGGCCGCCGGCTACGCGGCAGCGGCCGGACTGCGCTGCCGGGTCTTCTGCGCCACCGGCTCGAACGCGGGCACCAAGTTGCGGACCGCTCAGGCGCACGGTGCCGAGGTGGAACTGGTCGACGGCCACTACAGCGACGCGTACGCCGCCGCGACCCGCGCCGAGCGGGAGGGCTGGCTCAACGTCACCACCACCTACCGGAACCCGCTGCTGACCGAGGCGTACCGCCCGATCGCGGCCGAACTCGTCGCCGACCTCGGCGGCGTACCCGAGGCGGTGGTCGTACCGGTCGGGGCGGGGCCACTGCTGCGCGGCATCTGGCTCGGCTTCACCGACCTGCGGGACGCGGGTCTGACGACCGACCTGCCCAGGATGGTCGGGGTGCAGGCCGAGGCGTGTGCGCCGCTGGTCCGCGCCTGGGGTGCGGCGGACTGGGCGTCGTCGCTGCGCGAACCGGTCGCGGTGGCGCCGACCGCCGCGACCGCCATCGCCGACGCGCTGCGCGGCTACTCCGACGAGGGCCTGCTCACCCTGGCCGCCGTCCGGGACAGTGCCGGCGCGGTCGTCGCCGTCGACGAGCCGGCCATCGCCGGGGCCGGCCGCGCCCTGGCCCGCCGGGGGCTGTTCGTGGAGCCGGCCGCGGCCGCCGCCGTGGCCGCCCTGCACACCTCCGCCGCCGTGGCGGCCCTGCACACCTCCGCCGCCGTGGCGGCTGCGCCCACCTCAGCCGTTCCCGCCCGGTCGCGCGTCGTCGCGGTGTTGACCGGACACGGTGCGAAGGAACCGTCCACTCTCGACGCGTTCACGAGCCCTTCCGAAAGGAGACAGCCATGACCGGACCGACCGTCGCCATCGCCGGAGTGGGCCGGTTCGGCGCCCTGCACGCCCGGGTCTGGGCCGAGGCCGGCGCCCGGATCGTCGGCCTGGTGGACCCGGACGGCGCCCGGCTCGCCGAGGTGGCTGGGGCGCACCGGGTCGAGGAGACCGACAGCGATCTCACGTCACTGCTCGACCGGGTCCGCCCGGACGTCGTGGTTATCGCCTCCGACGAGGCGTCGCACGCCGGGCTGGCGCTGACCGCCCTGACGGCGGGCAGTCATGTCTTCGTCGAGAAGCCGCTGGCCCTGTCGGCCGCCGACGCGTGGCGGATCGCCGACACCGCCGCCGCGCACCGGCGGCAGGTGGTGGCCGGCCACATCTCCCGGTTCACCGCACCGATGGCCCGGATGCGGGCCGGCATCGCGCGCGGCGTCGTCGGCACGCCGTGCGCGCTGCGGCTGCGCCGGGACTTCAGCCGCGCCTGGTTCGAGAGCTTCGGCGACCGGGTGCACCCGGTCTGGGAGTCCTGCATCCACGACATCGACCTGGCGATCTCGTTCGTCCGCGGCCCGGTCCGCCGGGTGGTGGCGATGCAGAGCGGCGCGGCCGGCGACGCGGCACCGAGCGTGGTCAGTGCGCTGCTCGAATTCGACAACGGGGTGGTCGCGACCGTGGAGTCCGCCTGGTTGGTGCCGGCTACCGCGCCCGGCACCCTGGACGACGGCCCGCTGACCCTGGACGGCGCGATCGTCGGCGAGGTCGAGGTGCTGGGCCTGGCCGGGATCCTCAGGTCCCGACTGGTCAGCGACGCGCTCGTGGAGTGGACCCCGACCGGTGTGCAGGTTCCCGACCTGTCGCTCTGGCCGGAGGAGGACGGCGTGGTCGGCGGGGCGCTGCGCCGCGAGGTGGGGTACGCCCTGGCGGTCTTCACCGGCCGGCGCGAGCCGGACGTGATGCCGGTGCAGGAGGCGTGCTGGGGCGTGGCGGCGGCCGAGGCCGTCGTCGAGTCGCTGCGTACCGGCGCCCCGGTGCAACCCACCCGGCGCTGACCCGGGGCCGGGCGGCCCACCAGCAGCCGCAGCACACGACGATCTCCGGGTCAGCCGGCTCCCGCTGCCGTCAGCCGGCCCCACGGTCGTCAGCCGGGTACCACCATCGGGGTGCCGGCGACCGGGTCGGGTACCACCAGGCAGTCCAGCCCGAAGACCTGCTCGACCAGTTCGGCGGTGACCACGTCGCCCGGGGCGCCCTCGGCGACGATCGCGCCGTCCGACATCGCGATGACGTGGTCACAGAACCGGCAGGCGAGGTTGAGGTCGTGCAGTACGACCACGATCGTCTTGCCGGACTCGGCGTTCAGTTTGCGGAGCAGGCGTAGCAGTTCGACCTGGTGGTTGATGTCGAGATAGGTGGTCGGCTCGTCGAGCAGCAGCAGGTCGGTCTCCTGGGCCAGCGCCATGGCGACCCAGACCCGCTGCCGCTGGCCCCCGGAGAGGTCCCGGATCGGGCGGTCGATCAGGTCGGCGGTGCCGGTGGCGTCGAGGGCCCGGGCGACCGCCTCGTGGTCGCGTCCGGTCCAGCGCCGGAACCAGCCCTGGTGCGGGTAGCGGCCCCGCGAGACGAGGTCGGCCACGGTGATGCCGTCGGGAGCGACCGGTGTCTGCGGGAGCAGCCCGAGCACCTTCGCCACGTCGAGGGTGCGCAGGTCGGCGACGGCGCGGCCGTCGAGGTAGACGGCGCCGCCGCGGGCCGGCAGCAGCCGGGCCAGGCCGCGCAGCAGGGTGGACTTGCCACAGGCGTTCGCGCCGACGATCGCGGTGATCCGGCCGTCGAGCACCGCGACGTCGAGGTCCGCGACGACGGTCCGGTCGTCGTAGCCGAGGGTCAGGCCCTCGGCGCGCAGTCGGGTCATCCACCCACTCCTTGCCGGTTGGCGGTGGCGAGCAGCCACAGCAGATAGGGCGCACCGACCGCGCCGGTCACCACGCCGGTGGGCAGTGGTGTGGGCAGCAGGTGCACGGCGACGAGGTCGGCGGTGAGCAACAGCGCGGAGCCGACCAGCGCGGCCGGCAGGATCCCACCGGTCGCCGGGCCGAGCAGGCGGTTGGCGATCGGGCCGGCGACAAGCGCCACGAAGGCGATCGGGCCGGCGACCGAGACCGCCAGGGCGACCAGCACGATGGCGGTGCCGAGCAGGCCGGCCCGGCTGAGGTCGGGCCGGATGCCCAGGGTACGGGCGGCGTCGTCGCCGAGTTCGAGCGCCCGCAGTGGTCGCTGGAGCAGTACCGCGGCGGGAAGCAGGACCAGCAGGGCGCCGGCGAGCAGCCGCAGTTCGGCGGTGCTCGCCTGCCCGACCGAACCGGTCAGCCAGTGCATCGCCTGGCGGGCCTCGAAGAGCTGGGCCCGACTGAGCACGAAGCCGATCAGGCCGTCGAAGAAGACCGACGCACCGATGCCGATCAGGATGAAGCGGTAGCCGGTGACACCGTCCCGCCAGGCCAGCAGGTACATGAGCAGGCCGGCCAGGAGCGCCCCGCCCAGCGCCATCCCGCTGACCACCAGCCCGCCGCCCTGGAGCAGCACGATCCCGGTGGCGGCGGCGAGGCCGGCTCCGGAGGTGATGCCGACGAAGTCAGGTGAGGCGAGCGGGTTGCGCAGCAGTTGCTGGAAGATGGTCCCGGAGGCGCCGAGGGCGAGGCCGACGGTGAGCGCGGAGGCGGCGGTCGGCAACCGCAAACCGCGCACCACGAAGTCCACGCTCGGGTTGTCCCGCAGGTGCAGGACTGAGGCGACGACCTCGCCGGCACCGATCCGGAAGCTGCCCACCATCATGGTGAGGACGAGGAGGGCGACCACGGCCACGGCCAGCGCGCAGGTCACGGCCGCCGACCGGACGTTGCGTCGACGTCGGGTGCCGCGCAGTGCGCTGGCCGCGGTGCCGGTCGCGGCGACGGTCGGGATGTCGGTCGGGATGGTTGTCGTCATCCGCTCACACCTCCGAGAGCCGGCCGTAGCGGACGATCGCCACGAACGCGGGGGCGCCCAGCACCCCGAGCACCACCCCGACCTGGAGTTCGTCGGGAGCGGCGACCACCCGGCCGAGCACGTCGGCGAGGAGCAGCACGATCGGTGCCAGCACCATCGAGTACGGCAGGATCCAGCGGTAGTCGGGGCCGCAGACCAGCCGGGCGGCGTGTGGTACGACCAGGCCGACGAAGACGATCGGGCCGCAGGCGGCGGTGGCCGCGCCGGCGAGTACCGCCACCACGGCGAAGGCGGCGGCCCGGGTCCGGGTGACGTGCTGGCCGAGGCCGCGGGCGGTGTCCTCGCCGAGGGCGAGGCCGTTGAGGGCCCGCCCGAAGCCGAGTGACGCGGCCAGGCCGAGCAGCAGGAACGGCGCCACCCCGGTCAGGATCGGGGTGTACCGGCCGGCGAGCGAGCCGACCTGCCAGAAACGCAGCTCGTTGAAGGCGTCCACGTTCGTCATCACGATCCCGGTGGTGACCGAGACGAGACCGGCGGTGACCGCCGCGCCGGCCAGGGCGAGCTTGACCGGCGTGGCACCCTCCCGGCCCAGTGACGCGATCGCGTACACCAGGACGAGTGCCCCGATCGCTCCGGCGAAGGCGAACCAGACGTAGAGGCCGACGCCGCGTACCCCGAGCACCGTGACGGCGAAGACGACCAGGACGGCGGCGCCGGAGTTGACGCCCATGATCCCGGCGTCGGCCAGCGGGTTGCGGGTGACGCCCTGCAGGATCGCCCCGGCGACGCCGAGCGCGGCGCCGACCAGGATGCCGAGCAGGGTACGCGGGACCCGCAGTTCCAGCGTGACGGTGCTGGTGATCGACCCGTCGTCGCCGAGGTTGCCGAGCGCGCGCAGCACCTCGGTCAACCCGATGGAGCGCGAGCCCATCGTCACGCTCAGGAACGCGACGACGGCGAGTACCAGGCAGAGCGCGGCGAGCCCGGACCCCAGTGCGGGAGCCCGTCGCCCGCCGCGCCCCGGTGCCCGGGTCGGGTGCAGGCTAGTCGCCGACATTCGGATCCGCGGCCTTGACCGCCTCGGTGAGCTTGTCCAGCTCGGTGGCGAAGTCGCCGTACGTGTGCAGCCAGAACGCCGGCCACGACACGGTCGCACCGGCCCTGGCCGCCTTGACCTTGAACCAGGTCGGCTGCTTCTTGCTCCACTCGGCGTTGGCGGTCGGGGTGTAGGAGCGGCCGTCCCAGAGGATCAGGTCCGGTTGGTACTTGTCCGCGTTCTCCCAGCTCAGGTTCTCCCAGTACGGGAAGCCGGGGTCGGGACTGCCCGGGTTGATCACCTTCAGTCCCCAGCTCTGCAGGTCCAGCAGTTCGGGGGCGTACTCGGGGTTGGCGACGTACACCTTGTCGTCGGAGGGGGACATCGCCGCGACGGTCAGGCCCGGCTTGCCGGCCGTGGCGGCCTTGAAGGCGGTGACCGCCTCCTCGAAGCGCTTCTTGTGCGCCGCGATCTCCGGCTTGTCCACGTCGGCGCCGAGGCTCTCGGCAAGGTCCTCGTACCCCTCGGCCAGGGCGACGATCGACCTGCCCTGGGCGATTCCGACGACCGGGGCGAGTTCGGCGAGCTTCTTGCTCTTCTCGTCGACGCCCTCCTCCATGCCGCTGTGTGCCTTCTCGGCCGGCCACCAGTCGCCGACGACGAGGTCCGGGCGCAGCGCGGCGGCCTTCTCGACGTCGATCTTGCCCCATTCCTCGCCGAGGATCTCGATCCCGCTCAGGTCGAGGTTGCGCAGGTTGGGATCGGTCTTGACGGCCTCGTCGGCGTAGATGCCGACGGGCTTGATGCCGAACGACATCAGCGCGGCCGCCTCACCGGCGTGCGCGATGATCCGGGTGGGGGTCTGGTCTGCCTTCACCACCTGGCCGGAGCCGTCGGTGAAGGACCAGGGACCGCCGGTGGCGGTGCTGCCGGTGGTGCCGGCGGCGCTGTCGCAGCCGGCGAGCACGACGCTCAACGCGGTCACGGCCAGGACCGGACGCCATGCGCGCATGGTGGGGGTTTCCGTTCTCTCGGGATCGTCCGAACCTGAACGGCTCGGCAGTTAGGTAAGGCTAAGTAAAGTTCCCGCTCCTGGCTAGTCGCGATGATCCAACTCACCCGAAGGTGCCGGTGCCCTGAGCTGCTCGGATGGGTCCGGCTCCGCCGCTCGAAAAGATTAGTAAAGTTTCCAAACAGATCGTGTTACGGTCATCTCCATCGATGTGCGGCCACCGTCGGCCGCAGGTACCCAGGAAGGAGTGGCCATGTCGAGACTGCGCGCCCTGGTCGCGCTCACGGCGCTGGTGGTCGCCGCCGGACTCGTCGCGGTCGTCCCGTCGACCCCGGCATCGGCGGCGGCCTGCGTGACGCCGTGGCAGTCCTCGGTCGTCTACTGGGGAGGCGACCAGGCCTCCCGCAACGGCCGCAACTACCAGGCGAAGTGGTGGACCCAGAACGAGGCCCCGCCGGGCACCTCTGGAGTGTGGCAGGACCTCGGCGCCTGCGGCGGCAGCACACCGCCGCCGACCAACCCCGGCAACTTCGTGGTCAGCGAGGCACAGTTCGGCCAGATGTTCCCGGGCCGCAACTCCTTCTACACCTACTCCGGCCTGGTCGCCGCGCTCAGCGCCTACCCGGCCTTCAGCAGGACCGGCAGCGGCACCGTCCAGCGTCAGGAGGCGGCGGCCTTCCTGGCGAACGTGCACCACGAGACCGGCGGGCTCGTGCACATCGTGGAGCAGAACACCGCCAACTACCCGCACTACTGCGACGCCGGCCAGCCGTACGGCTGCCCCGCCGGGCAGGCCGCCTACTACGGGCGCGGGCCGATCCAGCTCAGCTGGAACTTCAACTACAACGCCGCCGGGAACGCCCTCGGGCTGCCCCTGCTGACCAATCCGTGGCTGGTGCAGAACGACGCCGCGGTCGCCTGGAAGACCGCCATCTGGTACTGGATGACCCAGAACGGACCGGGCCGGATGACGGCGCACAACGCGATGGTCAACGGCGCCGGCTTCGGCGAGACCATCCGCAGCATCAACGGCTCGATCGAGTGCAACGGGGGCAACCCCGGGCAGGTGCAGAGCCGCGTCAGTAGGTACCAGCAGTTCGTCGGCATCCTCGGCGTGCCGGCGGGAGCCAACCTGTACTGCTGATCCGTCGGTCGGGGCCCGGCGCGCCGTAACGGCTCGCCGGGCCACGGCATGCTGTCACGGCTCGCCGACGAGGGCGGCGGTGAACCGTGCCCCCACCGCCGCGACCGCGGCCCGGAGTTCGGGCCCGCCGTCGACGCGGAAGGCGAACGGTAAGGTGGCCAGCCACTCCTGGGCGTACATCGCCGGGTTGCTGGTGCTGCCGAGGAGCACGCACCCGTCGCCGAGTGGTTCGAGGCGTCCCATCGGCGGCCGGACCCAGCGGGCCACCTCGGTCGGCGGCGCGTCGAACACCACCCGGGTGGGGAACTCCCACCCGCTGCCCAGGTTCTCCTCCAGCGTCGCCACCGGGTCGAGGTCCTCGGGAGGCACGAACCGGTGCGTGGTCTGCCGGACGGCACGGACCCGGTCGAGACGGTAGGTGCGGATCGCGTCGGCGTGGTGCGAGTGGCACAACAGGTACCAGCGGCCGTGCCGGACAACGACCGCCCACGGGTCGACCTCGCCCTCCCACTCGTTGCCGGACCCGCTCCGATAGGTCAACAGCACCCGGCGACGGCCGGCGACGGCGGCGACGAGGGCGCTGGCCAGGCTCGGATCGGGCCGGGCCGAAGACCGGTCGGGGGCCGCCGAGGCGTACTCGCGCAGCGCCGCCGCCTGGCGCCCGACACTTCCCGGCAGGGCCCGGATGACCTTGTGCAGGGCCGAGCCGACCAGGTCGTCGACGTGCACGGCGGTCGGCTGGCTGTCGAGCACCGCCATGACCAGCCCGATCGCCTCGGGCTCGGTGAAGACGACCGGAGGCAGTCGGGTGCCGCGCCCGAGCCGGTAACCGCCGTACGGCCCCCGGGTCGACTCGACCGGAATGCCTGCCTCGCGGAGGATCTTGACGTACCGGCGGGCGGCCCGCTCGGTGACCCCGAGCCCCTCGGCGAGTTCCCCGGCGGTCGCGCCGGGCCGGGCCTGGAGGATCTCCATCGCGCGCAACGCGCGTGCGGTCGGACTTGTATCGCTCGGCATCGGGGCAAGACTAGGCGGTCGTCGACGGAAACCGGACGTAGATCGTCCGGAACCGGTCCTACGGTGTCCTCGGCACCGGACGCGACCCGAGCGCGCTGAGAAGAGAGAACCGATCATGGACATCCTGCTTGTTGCCGGCCTCTGGCTGGACGCATCCGTCTGGGACGACGTCGTGCCAGCCGTCGAGGCGCGCGGCCACCGTGCCGTTCCGGTCACCCTGCCCGGCCAGGGTGACGGGTCGACCACCGCCACCCTCGACGACCAGCTGGCGGCGGTCGTCGCCGCCGTCGACGCGGCCGCCGGGATGCCGGTGGTGGTGGGCCACTCCGCCGCCTGCACGCTTGCCTGGCTGGCCGCCGACGCGCGACCCGAGAAGGTGGCCAAGGTGGTCCTCGTCGGCGGTTTCCCGGCCGCCGACGGCGGCAGCTACGCCGACTTCTTCGACCTGGCCGACGGCGTGATGCCCTTCCCCGGCTGGGGTCCGTTCGAAGGGCCGGACTCGGCCGACCTCGACGAGGAGGCCCGGCGGGCCTTCGCCGCGCGGGCGATCCCGGTCCCGGCGGACGTGGCCAGGGGCGTGGTACACCTGCATGACGAGCGGCGGTTCGAGGTCCCGGTCGTACTCGTCTGCCCGGAGTTCTCCCCGGCCCAGGCGCGCGGCTGGATCGACGGCGGTGAACTGCCCGAACTCGCCCGGGTCAGGCACCTGGAACTTGTCGACATCGACTCGGGACACTGGCCGATGGTCACCGAACCGGTCGCGCTCGCCGGCCTGCTGTCGTCCGTGGCGGATTCGGTCGACCCCGGCCGTTGACCCCGGCGCCGTTGACCCCGGCGCCGTCGACCCCGGCGCCGTCGACCCCGGCGACCGCCCACGGGCGACTGCCGTGGCCGTCAAGTCCGGCGAACCCTGAGCCGGCCTTCCGGGGTACACCCAGGGCGTTCCCGGATATGTCCGCCCCAGCCGGTCCGGAAGGCTCCTTCCTGACGAACTGCTCACGGGAGGTCGGGGATGAAGCGAGTACGTCGGGTGCTGGTGGCGGCGACGGCGGCGGTGGCGGTGGGCGCGGCGCCGGTCGCGGTCGCCGCCGCACCCGAACAGCCGGACCGGGCCGAGTCGCAGCGCCGGCTCGACGAGGTGGTGGCGGTCGGCGCGGTGGGCGTGCTGGCGGAGGTACGTGACGAGCACGGCGTGTGGCGCGGCACCAGCGGCGTCGCCGAACTGGGCACGACCCGGGCGGTCCCGGCGCACGGCCGGTTCCGGGCCGGCAGCATCACGAAGACGTTCGTCGCCGTCGTCGTGCTGCAACTCGTCGACGACGGTCGGTTGCGGCTGGACGACACGGTCGAGGAGTGGCTGCCCGGGGTCGTCCCGGACGGTCACCTGGTCACGGTGCGCCACCTGCTCGACCACACCAGCGGGCTGTACGACGTGCGGCGGACGCTGCCGATGCCGCCGCGACCGGAGTTCTTCGCGAACCGGTGGCGGACCTGGACCGCCGCCGAACTCGTCGCGCGGGCGGTGGCCCACCCGCCGGCCTTCGAGCCGCCCGGTCGCACCTTCGAGTACTCGAACACCAACTACCTGCTGCTCGGCCAGATCGTCGAGAAGGTGACAGGCGAGTCGTACGGCGACGAGATCAGGCGCCGGATCATCCGGCCGCTGCGGCTGACCAGAACCGAGCTGCCGGGCACGTCGCCGTACATCCGTGGGCCGCACTCACGCGGCTACGTGCCGGTGGGGGAGGGCAGCCCGCCGCCGCTGCTCGACTACACCGAGATGAACCCGTCGATGCTGGGCGCGGGCGGCGACCTGATCTCCACGGCGAGCGACCTCAACAGGTTCTTCGCCGCGCTGCTCGGCGGGCACCTGCTCCCCGGTCACCTGCTCGACGAGATGCGCACGCCGGGCATTGGGGACGGACGGTACGGCCTCGGACTGACCTGGCGGGTCACCCCGTGCGGGACCCGGGTGTACGGCAACGACGGCGACGCCCTGACCTACCAGTCCTGGTCGTTCACCACCGAGGACCGGCGCCGCCAGGTCGCCGTCGCGCTGACACCGGACTTCCGGGGTGACCCCGACGACGCCGTCGACGCCTTCGTCGACCACGCCGTCTGCTCCTGACCGGCCGCAGTCCCCGGACCGGGACCTTGGTCCCGGCCCGGGGTGCGCACCGGCCCTTCCGACGGACCCGCCCGGGGCGCAGGTTGGAGGCAGACCGTGACGATCCGCGGCACCGGCAGCTTGGCAGCGCGCGTCCGGGACGCAGCCGACCGCTCGCCGGCCGCGCCCCGTGCTCAGCCTCAGCCGACCGTTGCCGGTGCCGCGCTGGCGTCGGTGCGCTGCCCGTCCCCGTCCGGTCGACGCAGACGTGCCTCGATGGCCTCGATCACCCGGGGGCGGAGTTCGGCGGCCCGGACGACGGCGTCGACGGAGCCGACCTCGACGGCGCGTGCGATGTTGTGCACGCGGTCGAACTCCGTGGCCACCTCGCCGAGCTTCTCCGCCCGTACCGTCAGGCGTAGCTCGTCGAGTTCCGCGGTCAGCGCCGCGCGGTCGGCACCGGAGGCGGCTGCCATCCGGGCCTCCAGGTCGCGGACCCGGGGGTCGGCGGCGGTGCGCGCGTTGACGTCGCCGGCGAAGACCGCGGCGGCCGCCGGGGCGCCGCCGAGCACCGAGGCGAACGAGCCCTCCAGCGCCAGTACGGTCATCCCGGGGTTCAGCGCCTTGGAGAAGACCACGAACGCGCCGCCGTGGTACCGGGAGATCACGCAGAACACGATCGGTCCACGGAAGTTGACGACGGCCCGGCCGATCTCGGCGCCGTACTCCAGTTGCAGCTTGCGCATCGACTCCGGGGAGCCGTCGAAGCCCGACAGGTTCGCCAGCACCACCAGCGGACGGTTGCCGCTGGCCGCGTTGATCGCCCGGGCGGCCTTCTTCGACGACGCCGGGAAGAGCGTGCCCGCCGTGTAGGAGTCCGGGCCGTCGGTGGGCGGGAAGCCGCGCCGGGGGACCGTCCGGGACTCGATGCCGAGCAGGCAGACCGGGATGCCGCCGAGGTAGACGTCCTGCACCACCGCGGTCTCCGCGTCGGCCATCCCGGCCCAGCGTTCCAGCACCGGCTGGTCCTGGTCGGCAAGCGCCCGCATCACCGTCCGGATGTCGAACGGCTTCTTCCGGTCCGGGTTCGCCTCGGCGGAGAAGATCTCGCCGACGGTGCTGAAGTCGCTGCCCGGCACCGCGTGCGGGAAGTTCCGGATGTCCCGGTCGACCGGGTCGGTGCTGGCCGCCCGGCGCGGCGTCGCCTCGCCCGGCGCCAGGTACGTGTGGTCGTAGTGCGCCATCAGCAGGTCCCGGGCGGCGGCGAGGTCCGGCGCCCAGTACTGCGCCTGTCCGTTCGGGCCCATCACCCGGTCGTAGCCGCCGATTCCGAAGTTGTCCTCGGCGGACACCCCGCCGGAGAAGTCCAGCGCCTGCTTGCCGGTGAGCACCATCGCCGACTCGGGGGTCATCACCAGGATGCCCCTGGTGTGCATGAGCATGGTCGCTTCGGCGTTCCAGTACGGCTGCGCGCCGACGTTGATGCCGGCGACCACGATGTTGATCTCACCGCCGGCCTGGGTGAACTCGACGATCCGCTTGAGCGCCGCCGCCACCCAGTCCATGTTCTCGGTGCCGGACGTCATGGAGATCCGGGCACCGGCGGAGAGCGCGTACCACTCCAGCGGCACCCGCAGCCGCTCCGCCAGGTCCAGCGCGGCGATCACCCGGCGGCACTCCGGCTCCGACAGGGCGCCCAGCGACTTGGTGGGGTCGCCGAGCAGCACGACCCGGGTGACGCCCTGCGGGTGCCGGACGGTCGGGGTGCTGACCAGGCCGGCGACGATCGCCGCACTGTTGCGCCCCTTCGGTCGGTCGACGGGCACCAGGGTGTGGTCGTCGTCGAGGTCGTGTTCGACGAAGTCGCCGAGCAGCCCGGTCAGCTCGTACGGGTACACCGTGTTGCGGCTGCTCGCCCGGAGCACCTTCAGCCGGTAGTCGTCGAGCGGCTCGACCGGCTCGGTCGGCGGCTCGCCGATGGTCAGCTCGGCACCGCCGGTCACGTCGAAGGAGATCCGTACGCCGACCTTTGTCAGCGCGCCGGTTCCGGGGTCGCGCTGGCGGGCGATGAAGAGGATCTCCTCCAGCCCGGCCCCGGCGGTCGTCGGGCGTACCCGCCCGGCGATCATCTCCATCTCCTCCCGGGTAAGGCCGACCGGCGGCCAGACGTAGATCACGATCCGGTTGGTGTTGAAGCGGGTCTTCGACGGCCGGCGCGACTGTGCCCGGCGGATCGAGTCGAGGCAGGCGGCGACGGTGTCCTCGGTGGTCGGCAGCGCCACCAGCCGGCCGTCCTGCTCGCGCAGCTCGGTCAGGTCGCGCACCTGTGCGAACGCGACGAGGCGCTGGTCGGAGGGGTTCTCCCGGGCCACCCCCTGGAAGAGGTAGACCTCCTCGTCCGCCGACGGCAGCCGGGTCAGGTCGAACTCGCGCAGCCGCTCGATCTGCATCCGCTGCGCGATGTACGGGTGCAGCCCCCGGATCAGCCGCTCCTCGGCCATCCGGGTCGGCACTGCCTCGGCCATCCGGGTCGGCACTGCCTCGTCCGTCCCGGCCGGTCGCCCGTCCGTCGTCCCGGTGCTGACGGGTCGGAACGTGAAGTGGTGGTGCATCACCGCACCGCCGCGACCCGCGACGGTGGTGGTCAGCCGACGGACCTGCGCCGGCAGCGGATACGCGTTGATCACCTCCAGCAGCGCGTTCGCCATCTCGTCGAAGTCCTCCGGCTGGTTCTCCCAGCCGAGGTAGACGTCGGCGTCGACGGCGTCCCCGCCGCCGGCCAGCTCGGCGAGGCCGCGCAGGGCGCCGCCGAGCGCGTCGAAGCGTACGGCGGCGGAGACCAGCCGGGAGTCGGCGCGCTGCGCGACCACGAAGGTGCAGCCCGCGGCCTGCCGGGTGGCCACGCCGGTCAGCCCCTTGTTGCCGTAGTACCGCCGGCTGAGCACCTCCAGCATGACCGCGTTGTCGAGGTGGTCGCGGACGAGTCGCTGGCCGAGCAGCCGGACCAGCGGCTCGGTGCTGCGCACCATCTCGGCGATCCGCTCGGCCCGGTCCGGTGCGTCCGGCCGGGCGTCCAGGTGCCGCAGGTGGGCGCGGACCCGGGCGTAGACCCGGGCCCGGTTGCGCCGCAGCAACGGCTGGGCGAACCAGCCGAAGACCACGCCCCGGGCGAGGTCGGCGACCACCGGGAAGCGGACCTGTGTCGCGGCGATCAGCCGCTCCAGGGCGAGACCGGCCGGCTCGCGCAGGCTCTCGTCCGGCGGCGGCTCCCGCAGCCAGGCGCGCAGCAGCGCAGCGACGACCGTGGCGTCGGCGGCGGCACGCTGCTGGGCGAGGAAGATCCGGAACACCGCGGCTTCGAGATCCGGCGAACGGTCCAGTTCGGTGACGCCGTAGTGCCCGAGCGCGCGGGCGAGCTTGGCCTGGAACGCGTCCGGCAGCCCGGCCCGCTCGACGTCGAGGCTCTGCAGGTAGGTGTGGAAGTACTCGCGGGCGCTGTGCACGTGCGCCTCGCCGCCGCCGTCCTCGCCGCCGGGCCGGTTGCGGCTCAGCTCGGCGAGGTTGGCGAAGACGTCGACGAGGTCGAGTTCGGCGACCAGCGGCCGGTGCCCGGCCTCGACGGCCATCCGCCGGATGGCGAGGTAGTCGTCGAGTACCCGGCGGTCGTCGTGCGGGTCGACGTCGAAGCCGAGCAGCAGGCCGCGCAGGTCCTCCTGGCCGCGCCGGACGCGCTGCTCCGCCGGGACCTCGTCGGGGGCGGCCGGCAGGTCCAGCTCGACGGGGGCGTCGGCCGGGCCGTCGTCGGTGGCGTCGCCGAGCGGCTCCAGCCGCAGCAGCGGGGCGCCGGCCTGCACCTGGCTGCCGACCGAGACGGCGCACTCCTTCAGCCGTGCCTTGAACGGCGCCCGCAGCACCGTCTCCATCTTCATGGCTTCCAGCACCAGCACCGGCGTGCCGGCCTCGACCTCGGCACCGACCCGCAGCGGGGTGGCGACCACCAGTGCGGGCATGGGGGAGCGGAGCACACCGCCCTCGTCCCGGCTGACCCGGTGCGTCACCCCGTCCACCTCGACCAGGTGGGTCGGCCCGTGCGTGCCGGTGAGCAGCCGGTACCGGTTGCCGTTGACGACGATCTGCCCGCTGTGCCGGTCGAAGCGGTCGAGTTCGACGTCGGCGGTGCGGATCCCGGCACCGGTCTCGATGCCGACCCGGAACCGGTGCGGCCCGACCCGGGCCACCCGCAGCCGGTAGCCGACCCCGCGCAACTTGAGGTCCAGCGGCCGGCCGCTGGCGTGCTGCACCTGCGGGCGCCCGCCGGCCGCCGTGGCCAGCAGCCGCCGCCGTTCGGCGCGCTCCTCCTCCTCGTACGTCTCGATCGCCGACGCCGCCAGCGCGACGGCGGAGTGCCGGTGCGCGACCAGCCGGCCCGCGCCGCGGACCCGGTCGATCCAGCCGGTGTCGGCGCTGGCGTCGACCACCTCGGGCTGGTCGAGCAGGTCGAGCACGAAGCTCTTGTTCGTCGCGCCGCCCTCGATCACCACAGTGGTCTCGGCCATCGCCCGGCGCAGCCTGCCGAGCGCCTCGGCACGGTCCCGGCCGTAGGCGATGACCTTGGCGATCATCGAGTCGAAGTCGGCGGGGATGGTGTCCCCCTCGCTGACGCCGGTGTCCACCCGGATGCCCGGCCCGGCTGGCAGGTCCAGCCGGGCGATCCGGCCGGGGGAGGGCGCGAAGTCGCGGTCCGGGTCCTCGGCGTTGAGCCGGGCCTCGACGGCGTGCCCGCGCTCGACCGGCGGCCGGCCTTCCAGCCGCCCGCCCGAGGCCACCAGCAACTGTGCCTTGACCAGGTCGAACCCGGTGGTGGCCTCGGTGATCGGATGCTCGACCTGTAGCCGGGTGTTCACCTCCAGGAACGCGAACAGCCGGTCCCCGGGGTGGTAGAGGAACTCGACGGTCGCCGCACCCCGGTAACCGACCGCGACGGCGAGCCGCTCGGCCGACGCCTTGAGCTCGGCCGCCTGCTCCGGAGCGAGTACCGGCGACGCCGACTCCTCGATCACCTTCTGGTTGCGCCGCTGCACCGAACAGTCCCGGACGCCGAGCGCCCAGGCGGTGCCCTGGCCGTCGGCGATCACCTGGACCTCGACGTGTCGGGCGCCGGTGACCAGGCGTTCCAGGAAGACGACGCCGCTGCCGAAGGCCCGTGCCGCCTCCTGGCGGGTCCGCTCGAAGGCGTCGGCCAGCTCGGCGTCGTTGGTGATCACCCGGATGCCGCGTCCACCGCCACCGGCGGTCGCCTTCAACATCAGCGGGTAACCGATCTCGGCGGCCGCCACCAGCGCGGCGTCCAGCGTCTCGACGGCGCCCCGGCTCCACGGCGCGACCGGCACCCCGACCTCCTCGGCGAGGAGCTTCGCGCCGATCTTGTCGCCGAGTTGGCGCATGGCGTCCGGGCTCGGCCCGACGAAGGTGACCCCGATCTTCTCGCAGAGCTCGGCGAAGGCCGGGTCCTCGGCGACGAAGCCCCAGCCGACCCACGCGGCGTCGGCGCCGGTCCGCACGAGCGCGCGTTCCAGCGCAGCCATGTCGAGGTACGGCCGGGCGGCGGCCGGCCCGAGATCGTACGCGATGTCCGCTTCCCGCACGAACGTGGCGGTACGGTCGACGTCGGTGTAGAGGGCGACGGTCTCGATCCGCCTCCCGGTCTCCGCAGCCAGCTCCCGGACCGCGTGGATGAGCCGCATCGCGGCCTCACCACGGTTGACGATGGCGATACGGCTGAACACCCGACCGACCCCTCCGGTTAGACCCACGACGAACCCGCCACGGGGCGATCGCCCCCGCTGTGATCACTTTTCTGCCTGCGGACCGGCGGCGCCATGTCGTAGGCACCGAACAGTATGCGGCCCGGTTTGTAGGAACCACACAAAAGCTTTTGGCTGGGTCCTCGCCTCCGAGCCGGGCGGGAACCGGTCGCCTTGCCTCCGGGCCGGCCGGGAACCGGTCACGAATCGAGAAGCGGGGGCGGCGGAGCCGCACATAGCGTGACCGTCATGGCCCGCCGGGCCGGAACAGACCGTCTGCTGCTGGAGGTGTGCGTTGCGCTGGAACAAGTGGGTCCGCCAGACCCATCGTTGGCTGTCCGTCGCGTTCACGGTGACCGTCGTCGCCGCCACCGTCGCGATCATGGGCCAGGCAGAGCCGGCCGCCTGGGTGTACTACCTGCCGCTGCTCCCGCTCTTCCTGCTCCTCGGCACCGGCCTGTACCTGTTCGTGCTGCCGTACGTCACCAGGGCACGTGCCCGGCGGGGCGCCGCTCGGGCGGGCTGACCGACTGTCGGTCTCAGCCACCGGTCTCGTGCTGCGGGGTGTTCACCGGCTTCGACTCCGGCGACCCGTGCTGGCGCAGGAAGACGCTGAGCACGATCAGGGTGCCGACCGCGAGGAACTCGCTCTGCCAGTTCTGCATCGACTGGAACCAGAAGTCGCTGCTGCCGAGGAACTCCCACGCGGTCACCGGCGGCGCGCCGGTCTCCAACGCCTGCTTCTCGTTGTACTCGGCGGTGCCGCCGAGCAGGTGCAGCACGAAGGAGGCGCCGAAGAGCAGGAAGAGCGCGATGGAGAGGCTGTTGCGGTAGAGCGCCAGCACCAGGCCACCGGCACGTACCGGCCAGGGCGAGTTCGACTTCGCCCTGGCCGGGTCGTCACCGGGCCGGTCCTCGTCCGGCTCGGGCCTGGACTCGGCCGACCCGCGTTGCACCAGATAGACGGTGAGCAGCACGTACGCGCCCATCTGGAGGAACTCGGACTCCCAGTTCTCGAAGACCGCCTCGGCGAAGTGTCCGGTGCCGAGATAGCCGAGATAGCTCTGCGCCCGCACCCCCGCCTGGACCAGCTCCTCGTTGTGGGTCTGCCATCCGAAAAGGCTCTGCAACGCCAGGAAGAGCAGGAACGCGCCGAACATCGTCACGGCCAGCCCGTTGTCCCGCACCCAACGTCGTACCCGTGGTGCGCCCGCCGGGCCGGCGGCGTTGCCGGCACGGGTCCGTTCCGCCGCGACGGTCTGTCGTCCCATTGCCGGAACCTCCTTCGTTCCGGAGGTCCCCTTCTGGATCAGGGGGTCTCCCCGGGCCCTGCTTCCCTGGGCCGGTTCGCGGAAAACCCGGTCTCGGCGTGGCGTGCCGGGCGTGTCGAGAGGAGCGGATGTCGGCCGGCCCGGCTCATCCGGCGGGCGTGACCGGGCCGCGCGAGTACGAGTGCTCCGTCTCGACCCGCCCGAAGTACTTGTGTACGACGAGCCGACTCGGCCGGTTCGCCCGGGCCGCCGCGCGACCGGCGGCGATCGCGCTCTCCTTGGTGCAGTAACGTCCCACGACGTCCGAATCGTCTTCCAGTTTCCACCCGTCGGTCTCCGGGACGACGTGGTACTGCCTCCGCTCGGCCATGCTGCGCCTCCTGTCTCCTTCGGTGCAGGAGCTACCCAGGCGACGTCCGGGGAAAACGGTGAAGTGGATCAGGACACCTGCCCGGAGCTGGATAAACGGCTGTTACCGGGCATCCGGTCCGGTCCTGGAGTGCCGAGCGGGCGCGGGGGTAGGGGCGTCGGGGTGGGGGTAGGAGAGTGGGTATGGCATCGGTGATCCGACATGCGACTGCGTCGCTCTGACCTCGACGCTCCCGGGTACGGCCGCCGCCGGCGGGGACGTGGCGTGACGTTCCTCGACACCGACGGGCGGCCGATCACGGACCCGGCGCAGCGTCGCCGGTTGCGCGAACTCGCCGTCCCGCCGGCCTGGCGCCAGGTGTGGATCTCACCCGATCCGCGCGGGCACATCCAGGCCACCGGCGTCGACGAGGCCGGGCGTAAGCAGTACCTCTACCACCCGGTGTGGCGTCAGCGGCGGGATCGCGAGAAGTTCGCGCACGTCCTGGCGGTGGCCGGCCACCTCGACCAGCTGCGCAAGCAGGTCGAGCACGACCTGGGCGGGCGTGGACTGAGCCGCTCCCGGGTGCTGGCCACCGTCGCCCGCCTGCTGGACCTGGGCATGTTCCGGATCGGCGGCGACCAGTACGCGGCGGGCGAGGCACCGACCTTCGGGATCGCGACGCTGCGTCCGGAGCATGCCCGGGGTGCCGGCGGCTGTGTGCTGCTGGAGTTTCCGGCCAAGGGCGGGGTGGAGCAGAGCCGCCGGGTCACCGATCCGGACGTCTGCCAGGTGTTACACGCCCTGAAGCGGCGGCGCCGGGGCCACGATCGCCTCTTCGGCTACTGGGAACGGCGACGCTGGTCGGACGTACGCGCCGAGGACGTCAACGACTATCTGCGCGGGGCCAGCGGCACCGACATGACGGCGAAGGACTTCCGCACCTGGCACGCGACCGTGCTCGCGGCAAGTCGGCTGGCCGCCGCCGGCCCACGGAACTCGGAGGCGAAGCGGCGGCGGGTGGTGGCCGGGGTGATGCGGGAGGTCGCGGAACTGCTCGGCAACACCCCGACGGTCGCCCGTGCGTCGTACGTCGACCCCCGGCTGGTCGACCTCTACCGGGACGGCCGGCTCGGACCGCTGGAGGGCACCACCGGGCCGGCGGCCGACCAGGGCGTGCTGGCCCTGCTCGGCGACTGACCGCAGCCCACCCCCGCCAGACGTGCCGCCTCGACCCCGCCGGCTCGAACAGCAACCACTCCAGCCCGCTCGCCCCATCGCTCGGTCTCCGCACCGCTCGTCGAACCGGGAGGGTGTGCGCAGTTGCTGTCGCTACCACGACATTCACCGCGCACACCTGCCAGCGCCCCCTACCCGCGAAGCTCAGCCAGCGGCGGCGCTCGGCCCCGGCGGCCCGGGAGCCGCCCGGCAGATCGCCGGTCAGCGGCGCCGTACCTCGCCCATCGTCTCGCGGGTCTGCCCCCGCAGTTCCTCCGCCGACGAGCGTGCCTGGTCCCGCATCTCGCCGGCGTGCTGCCCGGCGCGGGAGCGGACCGACTCGACGGCGTGCTGGGCCGGTTCCCGCAGGTTCTGCCGCGCCTGCTGGGCCATGCCGCTGGCCTGCTGCTTCAGCGCGCCGGAGTGTTCGGTCACCTCGTCCCGGAGCCGGCCGACCATCCGCCGCTCCGCCGGGCCGGCCGGCAGCAGCGCGGAGGCGAGCACCCCGAGCCCGAACGCGACGAGTCCGGCCGCCAGCGGATGTCCTTCGGACACCTGCCGGGTCTGCTGGCCCAGCTCCTGCGCCCGGTGGCCGGCCGAGGAGAGCCCGGCCCGGGACATCTCCCCGGCCTGGCGCATGCCGCCGCGCGCGTGCTGGGCACCCTCCCGCGCCTGGGACATCGTCCCGGTCATCTCCTGCCGGGTGTGCTCGGTGCGGCCCATCACCGATTCCCGCAGCCGCTGCCAGGCACCCCGGGCCCTGCCGGCCTGCTGGTGCGCCATGCTGCGCGGGTTCATCCGGTCGCCGAGCGCGTTCAGGTTCTCACCCAGGCGATCCTGGGTGCGGTCGGCGTCGGCTCGGATCGAGCCTGGGTCGGTACTCATCCCTGTCCCCCCGATCGATGCTGTGTCCGGTCCCGGATGGCGCCGGGCATCCGCCGGATCGACTCCGACGTCTGTGGCAGTGGCCGGAGACTGCGCGACTGCTGCCGGGCCACCCCGACGAGAGCGGCGGCGACCACGGCCCACACTCCGGCCACGACCAGTGCCGCCCACCCCTGGTCCATCACGTTCGACAACCCCCACCACAGGGCGTACGAGAGGAACAGCAGCACCATCAGCGCACCGAGCGCGGCGCCGCCGAACATCCCGGCGACCCGGCCCGCGGTGCGTACCTCCTGCCGCAGTTCCAGTTTTGCCAGCTGGATCTCCTGCCGGACCAGGGTCGAGGTGTCGCGGGTGACGGCACCGAGCAGCTCGCCGATCGAGGCACGGGCCGGATCCCGCTCCCGGTCGGCGCCGAGCCCACCCGCGGACACGCTCATCGCCGTACCTCGCTGGCGCGTCCCTCGCCGAGTCCGCCGTACTGGCCGGCTTCCGGCAGCGGATTGCCGTGTGGCTGTCCAGTCTGCGGTATGTCGCCCATCCCGGGTGACTGTCCCGTCGCGTTGCCGGACCGGCCGTGCGATCCGGTGTGCCGCCCGTCGGGATGCGGACCCGACGGACCGCCCTGCAACGCGTCCCGGGTCCGGGTCAACCGGCCGGCGAGCACACCGGCGACGGCGGCACCGGCGAGGAAGAGCCCCGGGTTGCGACGGGCGTAGTCGCGCACGTCGTCGAGTACCATCCCGGGTTCGCGCTGGTCGAGCCAACCGGCCGCCTGCTGGATCCGGTCGGCCGCGTGCCGGACCAGGTCCGTGCCGACTCCCGGGCGTTCGCTGCGTTCGGACATCGCCCGCAGCTCGTCGCCGAGGGCCCGCAACCCGGACGCGGCGCGTTCCTGCTGCGCGCCGGCCTGCTGCTTGAGCTGGGCCGACGCCTGCCCCATCAGTTCGTTGGCCTGTCGGCCTGCCTCGGTCGCGACGTCCCGACCCCGATCGGCGGCGTTGTGCGCGAGCCCCCCGCCGGTCTGCGTCAAGCGCTGTCCGGTCTCCATGGCGCCGTGCTGCGCAACCTGGGACTTCGACCGGTGACCGTCCCCGGACGGGTCGGCATTCCTGTCCTGTGTCATCTTCCGCCCCCAGTTTCACCTGCGGTGTCGCCCGCCGGTTACCCGGTTGGTCGGCTGATATACCGATTGCGGTCGGAGCGGACGGCCCGCCGGGGCGGCCGCCACGGAGGGACGGGGCGAACAGCAGCTTCGCGGAGAATGTCCGGCAACGGCGTCATCGTGAGGTCTCGCCGGATCAGCCCGCCGAGCCGGCCCCGCCGGATCAGCCCCGCCGGATCAGCCCCGCCGGACAGGCGCGGTGGATCAGCTCGCCGGTGCCGCCGGGTCGGGTCGGCGGACCGGGGACGGTCAGCTCGACGGGTACGGCTCTGCCGCGAGCAGGTGCGCCAGGTGTGCCGTGTTGCGGGCGAGTGTCCTGGTGGCGCTGCCCGTGGTGTCCGGCTTCGGCCCCGCGTCCCGGTAGTCGGTGCCGCCCATCGCCTCGCCGACCCAGTAGGTCGACGCGGCGGCGGCGATCGTGAACCCGACGTCGTTGAGCGCCTGGAGCACCTCGGCGGTGACGTGGTGCGCGCCGTCCTCGTTGCCGACCACGGCCACCGCACCCACCTTGCCGTAGGTGCGCAGCCGGCCCTGCCCGTCGGTCTCGGAGAGCTCGGCGTCGAGGCGTTCCAGCACCATCTTGCAGACGCTCGACGGCTGTCCCAGCCAGATCGGGGTGGCGACCACCAGGATCTGCGCCTCCATCAGCTTCGCGCGGATGTCCGGCCACTCGTCACCGTCACCCTCGTCCGTGGAGACTCCGAACCTCACCCTGTGGTCCACGACCCGGACCAGTTCGCCGTCCACGTCGTGGTCGGCGAGTGCCGTGAGGACCTCCCGGCCGAGCAGTTCCGCACTGGACGGAGCGGGTGAGGGCTTGAGGGTGCAGCACAGCACCAGGGCACGGACGGTTCCCACGGGTCTGCTCCTGTAGGTCGGTTTCGGTTGACCCGGATGTTCCTACCCTGTCCCGTCCCGTTACTCACTCCTTGGCGGAGCCGGGCCTTGCCAGCCTGCCGTGCAGCTCCGCCTTGATCCGTTCGGGCACCAGCTTGGCCGCACCGGCCAGCAGCCGGTTGTGCACCGACCCGGCGACCACGTGGTCCCGGCCCGCCATCATGGCCTCGAACCCGTGCCGGGCCACCTCGGCCGGGTCGTCCTTCGGGGCGGCGCCGAGCCGGGTGTCCCGCATGTCGGCCCGGTCGAAGAACTCGGTCTCGGTGGCACCCGGCATGAACGCGGTCACGGTGACCCCGGAGTCCTTCAGTTCGTTGTGCAGCGCCTCGGAGAACGACAGCAGGAACGCCTTGGAGGCGGCGTAGCCGGCCTCGAACGGCCCCGGCTGGGTGGCGGCGATGGACGAGGTGAACATGACACGTCCGGCTCCCCGGGCCACCATCGGCGGTATCCCGAGCTTGGCCAGGTGCACCGCCGACCGTACGTTGAGGTCGACCAGCCGCAGTTCGTCGGCGAGGTCGGACTCGGCGAACCTGCCGTTGACCCCGATGCCGGCGTTGACCACCAGTGCGTCGAGCGGGCGGCCCGTCGCGGCGACCCGGTCGTACGCCTGCTGGACGCCGGCGGGTGTCGCCAGGTCGGCCTGGACGGCCTCGACGGTGCCGCCCAGCGCCTCGACGTCCCGGGCGGCCTGGTGGATGCGCTCGTTCTCGGCGACGACCACCAGGTCGAAGCCGTTGCGGGCGAACTCCTTGGCCAACTCGTAGCCGATCCCGGTGGACGCGCCGGTGACGAGGGCGAGCGGGCGGCCGGGGGTGTGGGTCATGTCGGTGCTCCCTGCGATCATCGGTCCGGCCGCCGCCGGCCGGCGGGGCGCGACAGCCTGCTGCCGTCATGCCCTGCCGGGCCGGCGCTAAACCGGACGCGGGGCACCGCTACGGGGCCAACACCACCTTGATGCAGCCGTCCGCCTTCTTCTGGAACATCTCGTAGCCCTCGGCGGCATGCGCCAGCGGCAGCCGGTGGGTACGCAGGTCCTCCACCCCGAGCGGATCGTCGTCCCGGCCCAGCAGTGGCATGATCTCGTCGGTCCAGCGGCGCACGTGTGCCTGCCCCATCCGCAGCTGTACGCCCCGGTCGAACATCTCCATCAACGGCATCGGGTCGAGTTCCCCGCCGTAGACCCCGGAGAGGGAGACCGTGCCGCCGCGGCGTACCGACTTGACGGCGGCGTGCAGGACGCTGAGCCGGTCCACTCCGAACCGGTCGGTCATCGACCGGGCCACCGGGTCCGGCAGCAGTCCCACAGCGGTCTGGGCGAGCTTGCCCCAGGGCGACCCGTGCGCCTCCATCCCGACCGCGTCGATCACCGAGTCGGGGCCGCGGCCGTCCACCAGGTCGAGCAGGGCGCCCGGCACGTCGTCCAGGTCGCTCACGTCGACGGTCTCCACGCCGTGCCGCCGGGCCATCGCCAACCGCTCGGGGACCAGGTCGAGTCCGATGACCCGGGCGGCGCCGAGCTGGCGCCCGACCCGGGCACAGAACTGCCCGACCGGTCCGAGCCCGAAGACGGCGAGTGTGCCGCCCTGCGGCACGTCGGCGTAGCGTACCGCCTGCCAGGCGGTCGGCAGGATGTCGGAGAGGTAGAGGTACCGCTCGTCCGAGCCGGTCGACGGCACCTTCACCGGGCCGAACTGTGCGTGCGGGACGCGGAGGTACTCGGCCTGGCCGCCCGGCACCGAGCCGTAGAGGGAGGTGTAGCCGAACAGGGCCGCACCCTTGCCCTCGGAGCGCACCTGGGTCGTCTCGCACTGGGCGTAGAGCTGGCGCTGGCACATCCAGCACGAACCGCAGGAGATGTTGAACGGCACCACCACCCGGTCGCCCGGCCGGAGCCGGTCCACCGCCGGGCCGACCTCCTCGACGATGCCCATGGTCTCGTGCCCGAGGATGTCGCCCGGTTTCAGGTAGGCGCCGAGCACCTCGTAGAGGTGCAGGTCGGAGCCGCAGATGGCGGTCGAGGTCACCCGGATCACCGCGTCGGTCGGCTCCTCGATCCGGGGGTCCGGGACCTCCGTCACCCGCACGTCGCGCTTGCCCTGCCAGGTCAGTGCCTTCACCTGTCCGCCTCCCAACGCCTGTGGATGACGGAACTGCTACCCGGGCACCGGCGGTGTGAACCCGCGATCCGGAACCCGGCGACGGTTCGCGCCCGCCGACGACCCCGAGGCGCAGATCCTGCCGGAAGCGGGGGCCGGGTGTTTCAAGCGGAGGGGTGGGTGGAAGTAGTCATCCGCCGCTGCCGGGACCGCCCCGACACGGGGGAGGAGCGCCATGATGGGTAAGAGGTCAGGTCCGGCCGTACTCCTGGCCGCGCTGCTCGCGGTCGCCGGCTGCGGCGGAGTCGGCGGAGGCGGCGACGGTGACGGCGCCGAGGGGTCCGGCCGGCTCACCACCCTCGGGTTCAGCCTGTCGGACGAGATCGCGACCAGTCGGGTGGACAGCTTCAAGCAGGCCAGTCCGGGGATCACGGTGGAGATCACCGAGGGCGGCTTCGACGAGCAGCAGTTCCTCTCGGCCGTCGCCGACGGCAACCCGCCCGATCTGGTCTATCTGGACCGGAAGCTGATCGGCACGTACGCCACCCGGGGTGCGGTCATCCCGCTGACCGAGTGCGTCGAGAAGCACGACATCGACGTCGCGCAGTACCGGCCGGCGGCGCGGGACCAGGTGACCCTGGACGGCGTGCTGTACGGCATTCCCGAGTTCTACAGTGTCCGCCTCGTCTACCTGGACGAGGCCGTACTCCGGCAGGCCGGCCTCACCGCCGAGCAGGTCGACCTGGCGGACTGGGCCGATTTGCCGGCCCTGACCGACCGGCTGGCCCGGGTCGACGGCGGTCGCCTCACCCGGATCGGCATCGACCCGAAGATCCCCGAGTTCCTCCCGCTCTGGGCCAGGGCCAACGGCGCGGAGCTGCTCTCCGCCGACGGCCGGACGGCCCGGCTGGACGACCCCGCGGTGCTGGAGGCGCTGCGGACCGCCTACGGGCTGGTGCAGCGGCAGGCCGGCTGGGACAGGTTCAAGGGATTCCGGGACACCTTCGACTTCTTCGGCGCCGACAGCCCGCTGGCCCGGCACCAGATCGGCGTCTGGCCGATGGAGGACTGGTTCCTCAACCTCGCCGCCAAGAACACCCCGGACGCCGAGCTGGTGGTCAAGCCGTTCGTCGACCGGCAGGGCAACCCGCTCACCCTGGTCAGCGGCCAGGCCTGGGCCATTCCGAAGGGGGCGAAGAACCCCGAGGCCGCCTGCGAGTTCGCCAAGCGGATGACCGCGACCGACACCTGGGTCGCGGCGGCGAAGGCCCGGGTCGCCGCCAGGCAGGCCAGCGGAGCGCCGTTCACCGGCCTGTACACCGGCAACGTGGAGGCGGACCGGCGGATCATGTCGGAGGTCTACCGCCCCAGCGGCAACCCGCGGTTCGACCAGGCCGTCCAGACCATCGTGTCGGTGCAGGAGCACGCCTTCACCATCCCGGCGTCCCGGGCCGGTGCGGAGTTCGACAAGGCGTGGATGGACGCGGTGAACCGGGTCCTGTCCGGCCAGAGCGAGCCGGCCGAGGCGCTGCGGCGGGCCCAGTCCGAGGCCACCGCCGCGCTCGACCGGGCGGCGAAGTAGGCCGGCGATGCCGACGCCGCGAACTGGGCCGGCGACGACGCCGCGAAGTGGGCCGGCGATGCCGACCGGCACCGTCGGGGTCGGGGAGCGGCCCGCCCGGTCCGGCACATCCCGGCGGCGGGGCCGCAACCGGTTGGCCCGGCGCGAGACGCGCTGGGCGTACGTCTTCATCGCTCCCTGGCTGGTCGGCCTGCTCGTCTTCCAGGCCGGCCCGATGCTGGCCAGCCTCTGGCTGAGCCTGACCGAGTACGACGTGGTCAGCGCACCGACCTGGACCGGCCTGGACAACTATCGGCGGATCGCCGAGGACCCGATGGTGCTGCGCAGCCTCACCAACACGCTCTACTACACGGTGCTGCACGTGCCGCTGACGATGGCGGTGTCGCTCGGCCTGGCGATGCTGCTGTTACGGGTCGGCCGCCTCCAGGGCTTCTTCCGGACGGTCTTCTATCTGCCGGTGATGACCCCGACGGTGGCGATCGGGGTGCTCTTCCTGCTGCTGCTCAACACCCAGGACGGGCTCGTCAACCGGGGGTTGGCGGTGCTCGGCGTCGACGGCCCGGCCTGGACCACCGACCCGGACTGGGTGATGCCGGGGATCGTCCTGATGAGCCTGTGGAGCCTCGGCTCGACCGTGGTGATCTATCTTGCCGCGCTGCAGAACGTGCCGCGCGACCTCTACGAGGCGGCGAGCATCGACGGCGCCGGGGCGTGGGCCCGGTTCCGGCACGTGACCGTGCCGATGATCTCGGGCTCGCTCTTCTTCACCCTGGTCGTCAACACCATCGCCTCGTTCCAGATGTTCACCGAGGTCTACACGATGTACTTCGGGAACCGGGAGACGCAGAACAGGTTCAACTCCGACGCCGCGACCTTCTACGTGATCCGGCTCTTCCAGGAGGCGTTCCAGTTCCTGCACATGGGCTACGCCTCGGCCATGGCCTGGCTGCTCTTCCTGGTGATCCTCGGCGTCACCGCCGTGCAGGTGCGGCTCTCCCGGCGGTTCGTCTACTACGAGGGTGGTGAACGATGACCGACGTCGCGGCCCGGACGGGCGACGCTTCCGTGCTGCCGCCGGCCGGTTCGGGACCGCTGGCCGAGCGTCGCCCGGCCGGTGCGGCGCCGGATCGGGCGGCCGGCCGGCCCTGGTGGCGCCGGCTGCCGTTCGTGCTCGCGCTGGCCGGCGCGGCGGCGCTGTTCATGCTTCCGTTCCTCTGGCTGGTCAGCGCGTCGCTGCGGCCCCGCGAGTACGTCTTTTCCGCAGGCTTCCTGCCGGTGCCGTTCGCCCCGGAGAACTACTCGACGGCCTGGTCGGCGATCCCGCTGCTGAGTTGGCTGGCCAACAGCCCGCTGGTCGGGGTCGCGGCGGCGGCGGCGGTCACCGTCTCCAGTGCCTGGATCGCGTTCGGCTTCGCCTACTTCCGGTTCCCCGGCCGGAACCTGCTGTTCGGCCTGGTACTCGCCACCATGATGCTGCCGTTCGCGGTCACGATGATCCCGACGTACCTGATCTGGTCGGAGCTGAACCTGACCGGTACCCAGGTGCCGCTCTGGGCCGGCAACCTGTTCGGGTCGGCGTTCTACATCTTCCTCATCCGCCAGTTCCTGCTCTCGCTGCCCAGGGAGTACTTCGAGGCGGCCCGGGTGGACGGGGCCAGCTACCCGCAGCTCTTCTGGCGGCTGGCGTTCCCGCTGATCCGGCCGGCCCTGCTGGTGGCGTTCGTCTTCGAGTTCAAGGCGAGCTGGACCGACCTGATCAAACCGTTGATCTATCTGCGGGACGAGCAGCTCTACACCCTGCCCCGGGGACTGAAGGTGCTGCTGGACCGCTTCGGTTACGGCGGCGAACAGCAGTGGGAGATCGTCCTCGCCGGCAGCGTCATCGCCACCGTACCGATGATCGTTCTTTTCTTCCTGGCGCAACGGCACTTCGTCGAAGGCATCGCCACCACCGGCCGGAAGGGATGACTGTCGACGGCATGACCGGCATCAGCGGCCGGGGTTCTGGGTAGGAGAGGTGAACAGAGGCTATCCGTGGAAAAGGTGATCAGGTATGACGACCGCACGTGAGATCATGACACCGAACCCGACCTGCGTGGACGAGAACGACGACATGTTCACGGCCGCCCGCCGGATGTCGGAACTCGGCGTGGGTTCGATGCCGATCTGCGGCACCGACAACCGGCTCAAGGGCATGCTCACCGACCGGGACATCGTCGTGAAGGTGCTCGCCCAGGGCCGCGATCCGCGCATTGTGAAGGCGGGCGAACTCGCCCAGGGCAAGCCGGTGACCATCGGGGCGGACGACGACGCCGAGGAGATCCTGCGGACGATGGGCAGCCACCAGGTACGCCGGCTGCCGGTGATCGACGGGCACGACCTCGTCGGGATGGTCGCGGTGGCCGACGTCGCGCGGGCGCTGCCCGACCGGCCCGTCGGCGACCTGGTCGACGCCATCTCGCAGAGCTGAAGACGACCATCTCGCGGACCTGAACCCGTAGACAGCACACCGGCCCGTAGACAGCACACCGGGCGGTCGGCACATCCGGGGAGTCGACCGCCGCCTTCCCACCGGGCTCGACGGCACCGGCGCCGTCGAGCCCGGTGGTGTCCGGGCCGTCGACGTCGTGAGCCGAGCCCCGGTACGGAGTCGGCCGCCCGCACGGCGACGACGCCCGCGGACCGAGCCCCGGCGCGGAGTCGGCCGCCGGCACGGCGACGACGACTGATCGGGTGCGGTTCGGGGTAGAGGTCGGGCAGGCCCGACACGAGGAGGACGGCATGCGCATCGGCTACTTCCTGTCCAGTGAGGAGTACACCCCGGCCGAGCTGCTGGAGCAGGCTCGGGGGGCGGAGGCGGCGGGCTTCCAGTCCCTGTGGATCTCCGACCACTACCACCCCTGGGTGGACGCGCAGGGACAGAGCGCATTCGTCTGGTCGATGCTCGGCGCGCTCAGCCAGGTCTGCTCGCTGCCGGTCACCACGGCCGTGACCTGCCCCACCGTCCGGATCCATCCGGCGGTGATCGCCCAGGCCGCCGCGACGACGGCGGTGCTGCACTCCGGTCGGTTCGTGCTCGGCGTCGGCACCGGTGAGGCGCTCAACGAGCACATCTTCGGCGACGCCTGGCCGAACGCCGGCACCAGGTTGGAGATGCTGGAAGAGGCCGTCGAGGTGATCCGCGAGCTGTGGCGGGGCGAGTTCGTGGAACACCAGGGCAGGCACTACCGGGTGGAGAACGCCCGGATCTACACCCGACCGGAGACCCCGCCGCCGATCTACGTCTCCGGCTTCGGCCCGAAGGCCATCGACCTCGCCGCCCGGATCGGCGACGGCTACATCAGCGTCATGCCCGACAAGGAGCTGGTGGACCGGTTCCGGGCCAACGGCGGCGGCGACAAGCCGTGCCAGGGCGGCTTCAAGGCGGCGTACGCCGGCAGTGTGGAGGAGGGCGCGCGGATCGCCTACCAGCGGTGGCCCAATGCCGGCGTACCGGGCGAGCTGTCCCAGGTGCTGCCCTCGCCGCGGCACTTCGAGCAGGCCTCCGAACTGGTCACCGAGGAGCAGGTGAAGCAGGCGTTCGTCTGTGGCGACGACCCGGATGCCCACCTGGAGATGATCGACAGGTACGCGCAGGCGGGTTTCGACGAGGTCTACGTGGCCAACACCGGGCCGCACTACCAGGGTCTCTTCGAGCTCTACGCCAAGCGGGTGCTGCCGGCCCTGCGCACCGACCGCTAGCCGGAGCCGCCGGCCTGGGCAGCCCGGTCGGTCGTCAGCTCGAGTAGCAGTTCGACCGCACGGTGTGTGCCGCCTTCGGCGCGTACCAACTCTCCGATCTCGGCGGCCCTGCGGGACATCGTGCTGTCGGACCTTGTCGCCTCGACTGCCTCGACGAGGCGTTCGGCGGTGATCTGCCGCTGTGGGACGGGGTCCGGGGCGACGCCGACGGCTCGCATCCGCTCGGACCAGAACGGCTGGTCGCCGGTGAAGGGGCAGATCACCTGTGGGCGCCCGGCGAGCAGCGCGGCGGCTGTCGTTCCTGCTCCGCCGTGGTGGACGACCACTGCGGTGCGGGGGAGGAGCCAGTCGTGCGGAGCCTCGTCGACGACGTGCACGGAGTCGGTGTCCGAGCCTGCGACCGCGATCCCGCCGGCGCCGGTCGCGACAACGGCTCGCAGTCCGGTTGTGTCGACCAGTTGTCGGACCATCTCGCCGATCGCCTCGGGGTGCTGGCCGCGCATGCTGCCGAAGCCGAGGTAGATCGGCGGTGTTCCGCGGTCGAGGAACTCGGCCAGGGCCGGCGACGGGCCCTGCCCCTCGCCGGCGCGGGTCCAGTATCCGGTGACGGGCGCGTATCCGGGCCAGTCGGCCGGCTGCGGCAGCACGTGGCGACTGAACGCCTGTAGTACGAAGGCGGGGCCGCCGTCGGGGCGGCGGAACGGGTTACCGGACCCACGCCGGGAACGCAGCCCGAGTCGTGCACGCCAGTGCCCTCCCACCGGGCCGAGGAGCATTCGGGGGGCGAGCGCGGCCGGTCGGTAGCTCAGCCGGTTGCCGGATCTGGGCAGCCACGGCGGGGCCCACATCGGGCACGGGAAGGCGCCGGTAGGGATCCAGTTCGGTTGCAGTGCCACCGGGACCGAGGGGACGCCGAGGGCCTCGGCGAGGTGCTGGCCGGGCAGCATGGTGTGGTGCACGACGACGTCGGTTCGGGCCGGAACGGCCGCGCTGACGTCGTCGAGCGCGGCGGCGACGTACTGCCGGGTCCGGCGCACCACGTCGACGGCCGTCCGTTTCGCCTTCAGCCCGCCGTAGTTCGTCGCGAGGGCCTGTTGGATGTGGGGCTCGTCGGTGAGCCGGTTCCACCGGTCGTCGACGGGTGCGAACGGGACGCCGTCGGCAGCGGCGAGCGACTCGTAGCAGGCCGGCCCGGCCACCAGCACTTCGTGGCCGGCGTCGGACAGTGCGCGTCCCAGGGCGACGAACGGCTGCACGTCGCCACGCGTCCCGAACGCGAGCACGAATGCCCTCATCCTGCTGGGGTCCCCTCTGTTCGGCCGCGTCCCGAGGACCTCCGAGAGCGACAGTCCGCCGTCTGACCTGCCTGAAATTTCAGCACCGAGCATGTCTGTCGGAGCCGGGGAGGTCAAGTCCGACCACGGGAGAGTGTGCGACGTCGCCTCGGAGCAGGGTGGCGGGCGGGCTAGGGTCTCCTGTTGTGGGCAACCAGGGCGCGACGGGGGAGGGTTCGCTGACGCAGCAGGCCTATGTGGCGCTGCGTACCCGCATCGTGGCCTGTGAGCTCCCGCCGGGGGCGTCACTCACCGAGCGGGAACTGGCCCGCACGACTCCGTACGGGCTGACTCCGATTCGTCGGGCGCTCGCCCGGCTGGACCGCGAGGGGTTGATCATCACGCTGCCCCGGGCGGGTTACGTCGTGAGCCCTCTCGGCGCCCAGGAGGTGTCGGAGCTGGTCGAGGCGTGGTCTCTCGTCGGCCCCGAGCTTGTCCGTCTGGGCTTGCAGCGGATGTCCGACGTCGAGGCGCAGGAACTCGCCCGGCTGCTGACCGAGTGGTCCCCGCCCGATATCGACGGTGAGCACCGGTTGGAGGCGGTCCTGCGCTTCTCCGAGCTGTCGATGCGGGTCTTCCAGGTCCTGGCCGTCGCGAGCGCGAACCGCTGGTTGCGGTCGACCTTCGACCAGCTCGCGGACCAGATGTCGCGCCTCTGGGTCATCCTGCTCAAGGACCGCGAGATCCCGGAAGAGCTGCGGCTGCTCGTAGACCGGTGGAACCGACACATCGCGGGCCGGCAGCCCGGAGAGATCGCCGAGCAGCTACCGCGGTTGATCGAGGACAGTGGCCGGGCGGCACGTGACCTGTTCACCAGCTCGCGACGGCACCTGCCGGTCCACCGGGCATGACCAGCGACCACCCGACCGACCTGCCCGGTGTGTCACCCGACCCGCCGACGTTCGTGCTTCCGGCACTCTAGCGGCCGTCGGCCGAACCGGCCGGGACCGTCCCGACCGGCGTCACCGCCTTCCCGGTGGTCCGGCGCCGGGGAGCCCGGCCGGGCGGTGCGGCCGGTTCCGGGCCCGGGTCGGGCAGCTCCGGCAGTGGCAGCCGACGCGGCGTGCCCGGCCGCAGGTCCAGCGCCGTGCCGTAGTGGTGCAGCCGGAGAGTGTCTCCGTCGGCATGGTCCCGGAGCAGGTAGGTCGCGTGGTCCCGGGTCACCGTGACCCGGAGCCGGCGTCCCCGCCAGCGCAGCGAGAACTCCAGCCGGGTCAGCGCCGCCGGCAACCGGGGCGCGAAGGCGGGTTCGTCACCCTGCTCCCGCAGCCCGCCGAAGCCGCCGACCAGGGCCAGCCAGACCCCGGCGAGGGCGGCGATGTGCAGCCCGTCGCGGCTCTGCCGGGGCATCTCGTGCAGGTCCTGCAGGGCCGAGTCGGCCAGGTGGGCGTACCCGAGTTCGAGGTGTCCGAGTTCGGCGGCGAGGATCGCGTGCGCGCTCGCCGACAGCGACGAGTCCCCGACGGTACGCCGGTGGTAGTAGTCGAAGTTGCGGGCCTTCTGCTCCGGGGTGAACAGGTCGCCGCAGTGCTGCATCGCCAGCACCACGTCCGCCTGCTTGACCACCTGCCGACGGTAGAGCTCCAGGTAGGGGTAGTGCAGCAGCAGCGGGTACTCGTCGTCGCCGGTGCCGGCGAAGTCCCACTCCCGCAGCGCGGTGAACCCGGCACACTGCTGGTGCACCCGCCGGACGGCGTCGTACGGCAGGTGCATCGCCTCGGCCGCCGCCTGCCAGGCGTCCAGCTCGGAGGCGTCGACGCCGAGCTGGCGGGCCCGCTCCGGCAGCCGGCGGGCCGCCGCGACGGCGCCGAGCAGGTTCTGCCGGGCCATCACGTTGGTGAACAGGTTGTCGTTGCCGAGCGCGGTGTACTCGTCCGGCCCGGTGACCCCGTGCAGGTGGAAGTCGCCCGCCTCGTCGAAGTGGCCCACCCGGTTCCACAGCCGGGCCGTCTCGACCAGCAGTTCCAGCCCGATCTCGTCGAGCAGGGCGTAATCGCCGGTGATCGCGACGTGCCGCAGTACGGCGGCGGCGATGTCGGCGTTGACGTGCAGCGCGGCGGTACCGGCCGGCCAGTACCCGGAACACTCCCGGCCGTCGATGGTCCGCCAGGGAAAGGCGGCACCGGCCAGCCGCAGTTCGGTGGCCCGCCGCCGGGCCTGGTCGAGGGTGGCATGCCGCCAGCGGAGCGCGGCCGCGGCGGCGTCCGGCCGCAGGTAGCTGAGCACCGGCAGCACGAACGTCTCGGCGTCCCACATGGTGTGGCCGTCGTAGCCGTTGCCGGTCAGCCCCTTGGCCGGCACCGGCCGCCGGCCCGCCCGGACGCTGGCCTGGAACAGGTGGAACAGCGCGAACCGCACCGCCTGCTGGAGCTGTGGGTCGCCGTCGACGGCCACGTCCGCGTCGTCCCAGAACCCGTCGAGACAGTCCCGCTGCTCGGCCAGCAGTCCGGCCCAGCCGCGTCCGGCCGCCTCCGTGAGCATCGCCCGCGCGTCGGTGATCAGCTCGTCGAACGGCCGGCGCTCGGACATCGCGTACCCGACGAGCTTCGTCACCCCGAGCCGCTGTCCGGGCGCCAGCCGGACGTCGACGGCGACCCGCACCAGGTCCGGACCGGTGTCGACGGTGACCTCCGGCCGTGACCCGTCCGGCGTCTCCGGCTCGTCCAGCAGGTGCGTGACGGCGGCGACGACCCGCTGGCGGCTGCGCCGCGTGCGGTGCGCCAGGACCCCGCCGTGGCCGTCGGCAAGGTGCCGCTCCGCCAGCAGCGGGCGTTCGAGGACTGTCGGCGCCCTCGGGTCGTCGGTGTCCCGGTCCGGCAGCGCCGGGTTCGCCCGCAGCTCCGAGTGCAACCGGACGTTTACCGGCCGGTCGGCGGCGGCGACCTCGTAGCGGATCGCCAGCACGGCGGGACGGGTGAACGAGACCAGCCGGGTACTGCGCAGCCGCACCGTCGCGCCGGACGGGGCGGTCCAGTGCGACGACCGGTGGAGGGTGCCGGCGCGCAGGTCCAGCACCCGCTCGTGCCGGCTTCCGCTCGCCGAGGACGCCTGTGAGCTCGGCGAGGACGCCCAGGATGTCGTGTCGCCGGCCGAAGGGTCGATCGGGCGGCCGTCCACGAAGAGTGCGAAGCGGGTACCGTCCGGCACCCCGATCAGCACCTGGTTCTGCTTCGGGAAACCGTAACCCTGCTCCGGATAGGTCAACTCCTGTTCCTCGTAGCACCCGTCGAGGTAGCTGCTCGGATTGCTGCTCGCGCCACCCTCCTCCAGCACACCCCGTACGCCGAGCCGGCCGTTGGCCAGGGCGAAGACCGACTCCAGGTCGGCCCGTACCGCCGGATGCAGGCCCACCTCGCGGACCTCCCAGGTCTCGGCGCCGGCCGGCGCCCGGTCCGAGTGGAGCCGTGGTCCCGGGATCGCCGACCGACGGCGCGCGCCGGCCGGTCCGGTGTCGAGGCTCATGCCGGGGCACCCGTCGACGGACCCGCGCCCGGGTCGGGGCGCAGCCGTTGCGCCCGCTCCCGCAGCGCCTCCGGGTCGAGCGCGGGACGGCCTCCGGGATGCCCGACGACGGCTCCGGCGGCGGCCACCGCGTAGCGGGCCGCGTCCGGCGGAGGGTCGCCCCGGAGCAGTGCCACGGCGAGGGCGGCGGTCAGCGCGTCCCCGGCGCCGGTGGTGTCCACCACCTTCTCGTCGGTGAGCGGCACCAGCAGGTGCCCCGCGCCCCACCGTCGGTCGTCCCAGACGAAGAGGTTCCCGGCCGGGCCGAGACCGAGCACCACCAGGCTCGGGCCGGCCCGCAGCAACTCCTCGGCGGCGGACCGGACCTGCCCCGGGTCGTCGCCGGAGGCGCCGGTGAGCAACCCGGTCTCCCGGTCGTCCGCCCGGAGCACGTCGGCGAGGGCCAGCAGCGGCCCGCGGTGCCCGTCGTCGGCCGGCGCGCCGTCGAGTACCAGTAGCCGGTCCGCCTGCCGGGCCAGCCGCGCTGCCGCCAGCGCCGCCGCCGGGGGCTGCTGGAGCTGCACCAGTACGGCGTCGGCGGCGTCGAACGCGGCACCGGCCGCCGCCACGTCGGCCTCGGTAAGCAGCATGTCGTCGGGCAGGTGTTGCAGATAGCGCCAGCCGCCGTCGGCGTCCAGCGTCTCGACGATCAGTCCGGTGCCGGTCCCGGCCCGGCGGCGGACCTGGGACACGTCGACCCCGTCCCGACGGGCCTGCGCCAGCAGTTCGTCGCCGATCCGGTCGTCGCCAGCCACGGCGAGCAGGCTCGGTCGGGCATCGAGTTGGGCCAGCGCGACGGCCTGGTTGGCGCCCTTGCCGCCGAGCGTCTCGCGGTGGTCGCCGACCTCGGCGGCGCTGCCGGCCGGCGGCATCCGGTCGACCACCAGCACCAGGTCGCGGGCCAGTTGGCCGACCACCAGGACCCGTGGACCAGCCGTCCGTGGACCAGCCGTCACGGACCGACCCGCCCGCGAAGCCGCCCGACAGCCTGCCCGCGGACCCGGCCGGCAGCCTGCCCGCGAACCGACCCGGCAGCGTGCCCGCGGAACCGGCCGGCAGCTCGCCCGGCAGCGTTTCCGGACCGGTCCGGCGGTGGGGTGCTACGGTCCCCGTCTGTCTGCGCAACTGCGTCCACGGAACCTCCGCTACCCAGAACAGCCGCGCGCTACTCGGCCGGTGTCCGGCGGGACGAATCACACAGCCATCCCGCAAAATCCCGACATCGGCGCGTTTTGCCTGATCAGCGCAGGGTAGGGGGTTGAGGGCACAATCCAGTCACCAGATGGAGGACCCGCCCAGATGGATGCCAGCAAGCCCGCCAAGGCAGTCAAGGAGGCCGTCGAGGCGGCCACGGAGGCGCTGACCGACGGGCCGGCGACGGAGGTCCCCGGCGCACCGGGCAGTGCCCCGCCGCCGCTGACCGAACCCACCGCTGCACAGGAGCCGCTGCCACCGAAGAGGGAGCAGGGCGCTCCGGAGACCCGTACCCCGACCGGCGCCCCGACCGGCGCTCCGGCGGTCGCCTGCGGACAGCAGGGCGCGTACCTGACGACCGCGCAGGGTGCGCGGCTGCGGGACACCGACCACTCACTCAAGGCAGGCCCCAGGGGTCCGGTCCTGCTCCAGGACCACCACCTGCGCGAGAAGATCACACACTTCGACCACGAACGCATCCCCGAGCGGGTGGTGCACGCCCGTGGTGCCGGGGCGCACGGGGTGTTCGTCGGCTACGGCACCGCCGAGGGGCTCACCAGGGCCGGCTTCCTCGGCAAGGGCCGGAAGACCGACGTGTTCGTCCGCTTCTCCACGGTGCTCGGCTCGCGCGGATCGGCCGACACGGTCCGGGACACCCGTGGCTTCGCCACCAAGTTCTACACCGACGAGGGCACCTTCGACCTCGTCGCCAACAACATCCCGGTCTTCTTCATCCAGGACGCCATCAAGTTCCCCGACATCATCCACGCCGGGAAGCCGCACCCCGACCGCGAGATCCCGCAGGCCCAGAGCGCACACGACACCTTCTGGGACTTCGTCTCCCTGCACACCGAGGCGCAGCACCACACCATCTGGAACATGTCCGACCGGGGCATCCCGCGCTCGTACCGAATGATGGAAGGTTTCGGTGTGCACACCTTCCGGCTGGTCAACGCGGCCGGGGAGACGGCGCTGGTGAAGTTCCACTGGAAGCCCGCCCTGGGTGTGCACTCGCTGACCTGGGAGGAGGCGCAGCTGCTCGGCGGCGTCGACCCGGACTTCCACCGCCGGGACCTCTACGACGCCATCGAGGCCGGCGCGTTCCCGGAGTGGGAACTCGGCATCCAGGTGCTGCCGGACACCCCGGAGGAGACCTTCGCCGGCATCGACCTGCTCGACCCGACGAAGATCGTGCCGGAGGAACTCGCCCCGGTGCAGCCAGTGGGGCGGCTGACCCTGAACCGGACCCCTACCAACTTCTTCGCCGAGACCGAGCAGGTCGCCTTCCACGTCGGCCACCTGCCGCCCGGCATCGACGTCACGAACGACCCGCTGTTGCAGGGTCGACTCTTCTCCTACGTCGACACCCAGCTGACCCGGCTCGGCGGGCCGAACTTCTCGCAGATCCCGGTCAACCGTCCGCACGCGCCGGTCAACGACATGCTCCGGGACGGCTTCCACCAGCACGCGGTGCATGCCGGCGTGGCGCCGTACCGGCCGAACTCGCTCGACGGGGGCAACCCGTTCCCGGCCGGAGACGGCGAGAACGCCTTCGTCGACGTGCCGGTGCGGGTGGCGGAGGCACCCAAGGTACGCGCCAACCCGGTCTCCTTCGACGACCACTTCAGCCAGGCCAGACTCTTCTGGCTGAGCATGACCGACGTGGAGCGGGAGCACATCGTCCGCGCCTACACCTTCGAGCTGGGCAAGTGCTACCACCAGGCGATCAGGGAACGGCAACTCCAGTGCCTGGCCAACATCGACCCGGTACTCTGCGCCCAGGTCGCCACCGGTCTCGGCCTGCCCGCGCCGGAGCCGACGGTCCCGCTCGCCGACGTCACACCCAGCGCCGCGCTGTCACAGCTCGGCCGCGACTGGCCGACCGACGGCCGGACGGTCGGGATCGTCGTCGACGCCGGTGCCGACCACGGCGGCCTCGACGAGGTCCGCCAGGCGGTCTTCGCCGCCGGCATGGTGCCGCTGCTGATCGCGGCACACGGCGGCACCGTTGCCGGCCTGCCGGTGCAGCGGACCTTCGCCACCGCCCGGTCGGTCGAGTTCGACGCACTCCTGCTCGCCGGGGCGCCGGCACCCGCGCCGGACGCGCTGCCGGCCCGGGACGCCAAGGCGGGTGCGGCCGACTCGCCGGCCGTGGACCCACGGGTACTGCTGCTCGTCGAGGAATGCTGGCGGCACGCGAAGGCGATCGGCGGTTGGGGACCCGGTACGGCGGTACTGCGCCGGGTCGGCGTGACCGACACACCCGGCGTCGTCACCGGCGAGGCCGCGACGGAGGTCTTCGGCGACGTACGGCAGCTACTGGCCGCGCACCGGTGCTGGGAACGGTTCCCCGCGTCGGTCGGCTGACCCCGACCGTCCCGCCCGTCCGGGTCCGGCGGGTGTTTTCCAGGACCGGGCCTCGGGTAGCAGGTCCGGGACTGGTGCAGGGACGGGAAGCTGAAGTACTCATTGGAGGGTCACAAGATGGGCCGTACGGTTTCGAAGATCGCGTACAAGCCGGTCGGGGTGCTGCTCGGGGTCAGCGCGGGTGCGATCGCGAGCTTCGCCTTCAAACAGGTCTGGAAGCAGGTGGCCGGCGACCGTGAGGCCCCGTACGCGACCGACGAGGACCGCGGCTGGGGCGAGATCCTCGCGGCCGCGGCCCTGCAAGGCCTGATCTTCGGTGTGGTGAAGGCGGCCGTCGACCGCAGCGGCGCGGTCGGCGTCCGCCGGATGACCGGCCGCTGGCCGGACTGACGGTCGACCGGCCGCCGGGTGGCTGGCCGGTCGACCGGGCGGAGGGGTTATTCGGCGTCGCCCGTCACGAAGAGCAGGCCGGTCAGCTCGAGGACCCGGCGGACGTTGCGCCGGCAGTTCACCACGTCCAAGCCGGCGTTCTGCCCGGTCGCCCGGTTGTAGACGTGCACGAGGGTGGCGATGCCGCTCGAATCCAGGAAGGTGACGCCGGCCAGGTCGACGGTGAGCCTGGCCGGTCTCTCCGCCAGCACCTCGTCCACGCACTCGCGCAGGTGGTCGGCGGTGCTCATGTCCACCTCGCCGTCGGCTGCCACCCGGACCTCGGCGCCGTCGCGGACCACGGTCAGGGACAGGACGGCACCGGTGGAGTCGAGGTCGGGCGATTTCTCCCACCTTCCGGCTGTCATCGCATCATAATGACACCTGCCGGTGCCGGTGTGGCGTACCGCCGCCCGTCTATCCCGGCAGCGTGCCGGAGTCGAGATCGACTGCCCGGCTCCGGCCTTTGCGATCATCTCGGTGATCCGCCATCTGGATCACCGTTCGAGTCGCTGTGACCTGGCACCGGTGTCGCCGGCCGGAAGGCCGGCCACCCAGGGGAGCGACCCGGCGGCGGAGCGGGGGATAGGCGGCGCGGAGACTGTCGAGCTGGGTGCACAGGCGGGGCAGCTCGACAGTCTCCCCGGCGAGTATTCCAACCCCGTAACCTGCCCGACGTCAGGAGATCGCCAGCTCAGGAAAATACCTGGAAGCACCGGTTATCCGAGCAACCTGCGAAGACAGGGCACTAGTCCGGATGGAACCGGGTAAGCGCGCGGAGTGTCCGACGTCCCGATCGCCGACTACGGTCTGCTCTCCGACTGTGCCTCGGCGGCGCTTGTCGACCGGAACGGCTCGATCGACTGGTGGTGCCCCGGCCGGTTCGACGCGCCGTCGGTGTTCGGGCGGCTGCTGGACCCGGGCGCCGGACACTGGAGCCTGCGACCGGTCGCCGGGCCGGACCGGCGCACCGAGCGGGCGTACGTCGACGGTTCGCTGGTGCTGCGCACCGTGCACCACACCGGCGGCGGCAGCGTCGCCGTCACCGACGGACTGCTGGCCGACCCCGGCGTCCGGGGACACGACCTGGGGCAGAACAGCCCGATGGCGCTGGCCCGGGTCGTCGAAGGACTGACCGGCACGGTACGGATGAGTTGCGAGTACGTCCCTCGACCGGATTTGGGGCTGATCGTGCCGTACCTGCACTGCGCCGGCGGGCAGGTGCGGACCAGCGCCGGACCGCTGAGCCTGACCCTGCGCAGTCCGGTGCCGCTGGACTGCGCCCGGGGCCGGGCGTACGGCGAGTTCGACGTCGCCGCCGGCCAGGTGTTCGCCTTCGACCTCGCCTCCGCGCCGGCCTACGGGCAACCGATACGGCACCTCGATGCCGTGTCGGCGCTCGCGGACACGGTCGAGGCCTGGCGGTCCGTGCGGGAACTGCACAGGTACGACGGCCGCTACGCCGAACTCGTCCGGCACCACGCACTTGTCGTGCAGGGCCTGACCTACCGGCCCAGCGGGGCGGTGGTCGCCGCCGTCACCACCTCGCTGCCGGAACGCCTCGGCGGCACCGACAACTACGACTACCGCTACGCCTGGTTGCGGGACTTCTTCCACACCATGCGGGCACTCTGGGTCACCGCCTGTCCCACCGAGACCGGCCGGCTCTTCGAGTGGGCCGCCCGCTCGGCCGGGCGTACGGGAGACGAACCGGTGCCGATCATGTACGGCGTGGCCGGTGAACGGAACCTCTCCGAGTACTCCCTCGACCACCTGCGCGGATACGCCGACAGCCGGCCGGTCCGGATCGGCAACGAGGCGTGGCGGCAGCGGCAGCAGGACGTGCCCGGCCAGGTGCTACTCTGCGCATACCTGGTGCGGGATCGGTTGGGCGAGATCTCCCAGGAACTCCAGGCGATGCTCGTCGGCCTGGCGGAACAGGCCACCCACTGGCGGGAACCGGATGCCGGCATGTGGGAGGAACGCGGTCCGGGGCGGCAGCACCTCGCGTCGAAGGCTCTGAGCTGGGGCGCCCTGGACAGCGCGGTGCGGCTCGCGCCGATTCTCGGCCCGCGCGCCGACCCCGAACGGTGGGCCGCCGTCCGCGACGAGATCCAGGCCACCGTACTCCGGGACGGCTGGAACGAGCGGGTCGGCGCGTACACCGGCGTGATCGGCTCGGACCAGTTGGACGCCGCCGTCCTGGTGCTGCCCTTCACCGGCATCGTGCGGGCCACCGATCCCCGGATGCGGGCCACGATCGAGGCGATCGCCACCAGGCTGACCACCGACGGCCTGGTGCGGCGCTGGCCGGACGAGTCGGCCGGTTTCGTGGCCTGCACGTTCTGGCTCGTCGAGTGCCTGGCGATGGCCGGCGAGATGGATCGGGCCGCCGCCCTCTTCGAACGCACCGCCGCCCGCGCCAACGACCTTGGCCTGTTCGCCGAGCAGATCGACCCCCGCACGGGCGCGCAGCTCGGCAACACTCCGCTGGCGCTCTCACACGTCGCTCTGATCGGCGCCGCCTGGCGGCTCACCAAGCCGTCCTTTCTCTAGAGCGTGCTTTGAATGTGGTCGCACGGCGTGCGCGTCGGTGGGTGAGGCAGTGCTTGATGTAGCGGTATGAATCGATCGCGCCGATACCCCCTGAACCGGCGAGGCGGGATTGAGGTTCGGGCAGGTCAGGAGGGTTGGGTGCACAAGCGGGGCAGCTCGACAGTCTCCCCAGCGGGTATCCCGACCCTGCATCGGGCGGACGGATATCGTGCCGCAGAACTGACGAAACAGCGGATGCCCCGGCCAAGGGGAGGGCATTCGGTAAATGCAGGCGAGGTCAGCGGGTGATACTGGCAGTCTTGACTCCAACGACGAAGGCGGCCCAGGCGTACGGCGGGAAGGCGAGGATCGGTCCGGCCTGGTCCTTGCTGTCGCGTACGGCGACGACGTCGGTCAGGTTGTCGGCGACCTCGACGCATTCGCCGCCGTTGCCCCCACTACGCGTGCTCTTGCGCCAGCAGGCGTTGTGCAGGTCAGCCATGCTACATCTCCCCGATGATTTTGTTTATCATGTGCCTCGATTGTCCCTCATCGAGCGCGAGTGCATCCAGACTGGCCCATACCTTCTCGTAGGCGGCGTACTCAGCGGGTCGGTCGAGGTAGAGCGCCCCGGTCAGCGACTCGCAGTAGACGATCGGTGGCTCCGGAGTGTTTCGGTTGCCGGCCGGGAAGTCAAGGATGATGAACGAGCCGGCCAGGGCGCCTCGGTGCTGTCCAGCGGCCAGCGGCAGCACCCGGATGACAACGTTCGGCAGCGTGGACACCGTCAGTAGATGTTCGAGTTGTCCGATCATGACCTGCCGGTCGCAAACAGGCCGTAGTAGCGCGGCCTCGGACAGGACTATCTCCACGATCGGTGCCTGGGGCAGGCGCCGGGTCAGCAGGCTCTGGCGTTGTAACCGGGCTTCGACGGCCCGCTCCCGACCATCCTCGTCCATTTCCGGCTGGTCGGTACGGTACATCCCAAGGGCATACTCACGTGTCTGCAAGATGCCGGGGAGCAGGGCGTCCTTGAAGAAGCGCAGCCGCGACGCGACCGCTTCCAGGCCGACGTACAGCTCGAACCACTCGGGGATGGCGTCGCCGTACGCGTGCCACCAGCCCTTGGCCCTGGTCTGGGTGGCCAGTCCGACCAGGGCGCCGACCAACTCCGGCTTGACGTCGTAGAGCGCGCACATCGCCCGGACGTCGAGTGAGCGGACCACGCCGAGTCCACTCTCGATCCGCCACACCTTCTGCCGGCTGCACTCCAGGGCGTCGGCTGCCGCGTCCAGGGTCACCCCGGCCTCGGTGCGGAGCTGCTTGAGCGTTCGGCCGAGCTGGCGGCGCGGCACGGTCGAACCCATGTCCTCGGTCATTCGATCACTCCCCGCGTTCGATTCTGCAACATCCTGCCGCCTCCGATAAAACGTCTATCTGTTGTGCAGAAATAAGTCAACAGACGATAGCAATTTCTCCCGGGAATTCGTTGCCACCCACCCGGCACACGCTACAAGATGACCCCTGAGAGGCGACCGTCCACACAGTTCTTCACCCGGTCGCCGCGCTGATCAACAGTCCTCGGCGAAAGGATGGTGCTGTCGTGCGCACAAGTGTCTGTCGTATTCGTTCGACCCGCCGCCAACCGGAGCACGGTCGACGCCTGACCCGGCAGCGGCGGGCGGGGCGATGACCGGCCGGGTCGTCGTCGTCACCTGCCCGAGCTGCGACGGGCTCACCTTCACGATCGGCGCCTGCCGCTGCGTCGGGTACGGCAACCGGCTGCTGGTCACCGACGACCCGGCGCCCCGGGAGGCGTACCAGGACTGTCGGATGTGTCGCGGCGTCGGCCGCGTCGCGTCCGTCTGCCACCGGTGCGGGCAGCGCGGCCAGCGGCGGGCGCAGCTCGTGCTGACCGTGGCAAACGTCGACACCGGCGAGGTCGCCTCGGCAAGTGTCGTCCCGGGCACGGTGCCGCCCCGCCCGTCACCGGGCGGCGGCGGATGGCACCTGCCGCTGAAGCCGCTCGTCGACAAACTCGCCGAGGCAGCCGGCGCGGCCACCTGGTCCGACTGCTACGGGCAGTCGGGCGAGGGATCGGAGGTGCGGCTGCCCCGCGAGTGGAGCCCGGAGCTACCCGAGGGCCAACGGCTGGCGCTGGAAACCGAGGCCATCGCCGGACACTCCGGCGAGAGCTGGCAGGTTTTCCTCGGCCGCAGCGTCGCCCCGCCGCCGGTCGCCCCGGCGCAGCGACTCGGCCAGCTCTGCACGCTCGCCGACCGGCTCTGCCTCGACCTGGTGCTGGAGGCACGCCGGCTGCGCCACGACGACCTGCTCTGGGACGTCCGCTTCGACGTACCCGGAGCATCGGTCCCGGCGACCGGGCGCGGCACCGCACACACCCTCTCCGAGGCGCTCGGCACCGTCACCGCGTCGTCCGCGATCTCCGGCATCGCGGCGCGCGGCCTGGCCGCACCGGCCCGGTATCTCGTCCCCTCGGTCGAGTCCGCCCTCGCCCCGGCGCGGCCGGTCCGGGACCTCGACCAGGTGGAACGGCGGGTGGTCGCCGAGTGCACCGACCTGCGCACCGGAGACCCGCTGCCCGGCGCCTGCGCGATCTGGCGGGACGGGCACCTGTGGTACACCAGCCTGCGGGTCGCCGACCGGACCGAACGGCTTGTCGAGCGGGACACCGGCCAGCTGTTGCGCCGCCGCACCGAGGTGCTCCGGCGTGGCTGGGAGCCACCCGATCCCGGCTGGCTCGGCGACGCGATCGCGCACACCCCGTGCCCGGCCTGCGACCCCGGCAACGGGCTCCGGCCCTGCTTCTGCACCCTCGGCACCGCCGGGGTCGATCCCGACTGCGACGGTTGCGCCGGCACCGGCCTGCGCGCCGGGATGCTCACCTGCCACACCTGCCTGGACAGCCACCGGATCTTCCAGGGACTGGCTGTCACCATCACCGACCTGGACCAGCAGGTCCTACACCTCAACTGGCGGGCCGGCGATGCCGCGCCCGCGCCGCTTGTCGCGACCCAACCCGGCGGCAAGCCGGTGGTCCGGCTCCCGGAGCGCTTCCGGCTGGCCACCCACGCCAACACCTTCGGGGTACGACCGGAGGACCTCACCGAGGCCGACGGCGGCTGGCCGGTCGGCCAGGACCTCCGGGAGGGGTACGTCACCCTGCACGTGACAGGCGTCGACCCGCTCACCCAGCATCTCGCCGAGGCCGGTCGGGGCAGACCTGCCGGCCGGCTGATCGTGCTGACCGCACCACCCGAGGTGCCGTCGCTGGCGCAGTTGATCCGGCTCGCCCACGGCCTCGGCCTGGCGGTCGACGTCGCGGTACGCGACAACCGCCGCAACGCCGACGACCCGCTGCGCGTGCAGGGCGTCTGCTGGTACGTCGAAATCACCGTCGGCGCATCGACAGCGCCGCAGGGCGAGCCGACGAGCCGGCCGACCCTGGCCGCCGCGATCGCCTACGCCCTCGACTATCTGCCAAGTGTGCTGGTCGAGGCGGTGCCGGAGGACCCGGCGCAGCCGATCGCCGCGCCACACGCGTCGATGTCGGACCCGATCGCCGACCCGGAACCGATGCTGCTCCGACTCGGCGCACACCACGCCGGCGACTGGATAACCGTCCACTTCGGCGCGGACGAGTGCCGGATCGGCCTGCGCGAGCAGGGCGAACATCGTCACCTGGTAACCGCCGCCGACCTGGGCAGCGGGCTGACCGCGCTCGGCCTGACGACATCCTGACCGCCTGTCCCAGCATCGACGGTCGATACCGGACGACGGCCAGGCTCTACCGCCGCTACGGGATGGTGACGCCGTACGCGGCGAGGATCTCCCTGATCGGCTGGTAGTACGTCGTGCCGCCGCTTGTGCAGTTGCCGCTGCCACCGGAGAGGATGCCGAGGATCGTCCCGCTCGACGCGGCGTAGAGCGGCCCGCCGCTGTCGCCGGGCTCGGCACAGATGTTGGTGCGGATCAACCCGGAGACGCTGCCCTCGGCGTAGTTCACGGTCTGGTTGAGGCCGGTGACCGTGCCGCAGCGTACCCCGGTGGTGGCTCCGCTGCGGCAGACGGCCTGACCGACGTACGGGGTGCCGGCACCGGTGATCGGGAGCAGGTTCGGATAGGTGTAGACCGCGCTGGGCCGGCTGACCGTGCCGGTGTACCGCACGATGCCGTAGTCGTTGCCGGGGAAGCTGCTGCCGGTGTTGGTGCCGAGCAGGACCGTCCGGCCGCTGTCGGCGTACCAGGTCGAGGCGGCCCGGGTGCAGTGCCCGGCGGTGACGAAGTAGGAGGTGCCGCCGGCCCGCACGTTGGCGCCGAGGGAGCATCGTGCGGTGGCGGCGCCGTAGACGGCCTGCCCGCCCGCGATCAGCAGGCGCAGCCGGCCGGGTTCGCGCCGGAACACCGCCCCGGAGCGCTCGGCGACGGCGCGGAGCAGCCGGACCTGGACCTCGGGCACGGAGTCGTCGACGGTGAGCGTGGTCCGGCCGGTCGCCGGATCGGTACCCCAGGCGGTTCCGGCGGTGCGCACCTCGGCCACGGTGGCCGGGCCGGCTGCGGCGCTCCGCTCCGGGTGCGCGGCCGCCGGGGTGGCCGGCAGTACCACGGCGAGGACGAGGACCGGTACGAGGCGCATCCCGCCACCCCCGATTGTCGGCAGTCGATGTACTGCCAGGATCCGCCCCCACCCGCCCGGATTCAAGAGCGGGTCAACGCGCGCGGTCCCGCCCCCGGCGCTCGATCCGGTCGACGTTGTGCCGGCGCGGCCGGTCCCGCTCGGTCGGGCGCAGTCGGCGGGCCGGGTGCGGACGAGCGGCTACGGATCCCCCGCCGTGCCGGAGCGACAGAGCACAGTGGATCGCCGTCACCGCCGGCCCGCACCGGTGATCCGGGCGCGGGCGTCGGCCACCAGGTTCGCCGCGTGCGGCCCGGCCGCGTACCGGGCCGCCTCCAGGGTGTCCGTCACCGCGGCGACCGGGTCCGGGTTGGTCGCCCGGTGCAGGGCGAGCCAGAGCCAGCGGTGTTCCCCGTCGTGCAGCTGGCTGCGGCGGGCGCGCAGCTCCGCCTCGGTGGTCAGGGCGCGGGCCGCGATGCTGGCGGCGACGTCCGGGTCGCCGTCCAGTCCCGCGTACCGGGCCGCCTCCGCCGCGACCCACCAGGCCAGGTCCCGCAACTCCGCCTCGGGTAGCCCGGCCAACGCCCCGGCGGTCACCCCGGGCGGGGCGTCGGGCTGCCCGGCCAGTGCCACGATGGTCGCCCCGAGCGCGGTGTCGGGCTGCGGCCGGCGGGGGTAGAGGGTGGGCAGGTCCGGCACGATCCGGAAGGCGATGTCGGCGGCCTCGATCCTGGCCAGCGCCTCGGCGGTGATGCCGTGACCGGTGAACCGCTGCACCGCAACCAGTCCCATCAGCCGCTTGCCGCGCTGGTGGTCGCCGAAGTCGAGATCGGCCAGCGCCGGGGCGAGTGCCGGCGGCGCTTCGAGGTTGTCGAACGGTTCCACCGACAGCAGCACCTCGCCGTGCTCGGCGAACGACAGCCGGGTCACCCCGTTGACGTTCCAGTACATGCTGGCGGTCCGCCCGCCGGCCGAGGCGCGGGCCAGGACCGGGGCGGTCGAACCCTGCCAGCCGTTGTACTCGACCGCGATCACGGCGTCGCCGACGTCCAGCACCGCGACCCACGGATCGATCGACTGGCTGTGCATCAGCTCCTCGCTGAGCGCCCGCATCGACTCCGGCCGGGCGGGGTCCGCGCCGAACGCCCGGAGTACGTCCTCGACAGCCGCCCCGGTCGTCACGGTGACCGTCGCCGCCTCGGCGAGGACGCTTCGGCGTACCCATCGGTAGGCGGTTTCCGGTCGATCGGGGCGGTCAGGTTCCGGCTCGCCGCGCAGCCGGTGCCCGAGCCGGTCGGTGCGGGCGTGCACGATCTCCGGCGCCTCCGGCCCCTGCCAGACCATCAGCTCGTAGTACTCGTTGTGCGGCTCGTCCGTGTCGTCCCTGCCCCGGGCGTGTACCCGCAGCCGGTAGTCGCCCGGCCAGGGTGGGGTGGCCCGCCGCAGCTGCGGCTCGGCCGGGCCGGACCCGACCACCGAGGCGCCGCCGACGGCTGCCCGCCAGCTCACCTCGACGACCTCCTCCCAGCCGGGCCCGACCTCGGCCGGCGGTCCGTCCAGGATGGTCAGCAGCAGCCGGACCTGGCCGCTCTCGGCACCGGTGCGGATCACCGCACCACCCGGTACGACCGTCACCAGCCCGTTCCCGCCGAAATCGACCTCCGGGACGTGATCGCCCTCCAACAGCCCGAACCGGTGCCCCGACGCCGCCACCGACCCGGTGGACCGGCGCGGCATCAGGTACTCCGCCCTGGCCCTGGCCAGCACCGCTTCGGCGTAGTTGGCCGGCATCGGGGTTTCCCGGAGCAGCAGGGCGGCGGTCCCGATCGCCACTCCGAGCACGGCCGGTGGGTTCGTGGCCCACGACGGGATGCCGGTGCGGTGCGCCACGGCGACCGCGGTGGCCACGGCCAGCGCGAGCTGCGCCGCCCCGTGCGCCGCCGCGACCTCGGCCTCGTCGGTGAGGTCGGGCCGGACCGCCAGCATGGGGGCCAGCCGTGGATGGCTGGCCAGCCGGCGGGCCAGCTCGACGACCAGCGGCACGGCGCCGGGCCGGATCTGCTCCAGCAGGACCGCGCCGGTGACCGCCTCGCTCTGCCCGCTCAGGCTGGCGATGCCGACGTTGCCGGTGAACGGCTCCGGCAGGAACCCCGTCAGGTCCGGTGCACCGGTCGGGTCCAGTTCCGTGACCGTCAACTCGAGCGCGCCGAGCAGCCGCTCGGTAAGCAACGCGGGCAGGGAGTTGAGCGCGTCGTGTACCGGAGAATTGCCCGATCCAACCCGTCGGGCGGGCCGGGCCGTGGCCATCGCCAACGCCCGGGGGCGCAGGACGGCCGGTTCGCGGATCGGCCAGAGGTCCTCGTCGGCGACCGCTCGTAACCGGCCGAGTTCGGCCGCCGGTGCCGGTGGGATGCGGTCGACGAGCCGCGGCAGCGCCGCAGCCACCGGACCGACCAGCCCAGCCAGGATCTCATCAGGAATCTCGACCACAGCGCCCCCCGCTGTCCCGCCGTAACGACGGCACATTGTAACCATCGACCTGTTTCACCTCCCTGTCGCGCGCCCGGATCGGTCTGCCGCGTGCGTCGACGGTCTGCCGCGTGGCGTCGACGGGCCGGCGCGTGACGTCGACGGGCCGGTCGGTGTCGGCTGTCGGCGACCCCGGGGGCACCACCGGGATGGCCGAAAGCGTCAGTGACCTGTCATTGCCGCCAGATCCACGGCTCGGGACGATGGAGCGGTGCATGATCGCCGGATCGTTTTCGTGATCTTCCCGAGGTTCCAGGTGCTCGACCTGACCGGCCCGCACGAGGTGTTCGCGCAGGCCGAGCGGCTCGCACCGGGCTACCGGCTGGAGACCGTCGCGCCGCTGCCCGGCCCGGTCACCGCCAGCGGTGGCCTGACCGTGACCCCGGACCTCGGCATCGACGAGCACACCGGGCCGATCGACACGCTCGTGGTCACCGGTGGTCCGGGTCGGGCGGGAGCCTGCGCGGACCGACGGCTGGTCGACTGGATCCGCGCCGCCGCCGGACGGGCCCGGCGGGTCGCGGCGGTGTGCAGCGGGGCGTTCCTGCTGGCCGAGGCCGGGCTGCTGGACGGCCGGCGTGCGGTCACCCACTGGGGAAGTTGCGCCGAACTGGCCCACCGCTATCCGGCGGTGGCCGTGCAGCCGGACCCGATCTTCGTCCGGGACGGTGCAGTGTGGACCTCGGCCGGGATCACCGCCGGGATCGACCTCGCACTCGCCCTGGTCGAGCAGGACCGGGGCGCCGAGACGTCCCGGACGATCGCCCGACGACTCGTGATGTTCGTGCAGCGCCCCGGCGGTCAGGCCCAGTTCAGCACCCAGCTCGCCGCCCAGCGACCGGCCCGGGGCGGGCTGCGCCAGCTCCAGGACTGGGTGACCGAGCACCTCGCCGGCGACCTCACCGTGCCGGTCCTGGCCGCCCGGGCCGGGATGAGCGAGCGACACTTCGCCCGGGTGTTCAGCGCGCAGACCGGACAGACGCCCGCGGCGTACGTCGAGGCGGCCCGGATCGAGGCCGCCCGCCGCCTGCTGGAGACCACCGACACCCCGCTCGGGTCGGTCGCCCGGCAGTGCGGCTTCGGCACCGTCGAGACGATGCACCGCCGCTTCCGGCGAACGGTCGGGGTCACCCCCGGCCAGTACCGCAAACACTTCGGTTGAGAGGACCAGTATCGTGCGCATCGTCATCCCGCTCTTCGAACGGTTCACCGCGCTGGACGCGGTCGGCCCGTACGACGTACTCAAGCTGCTGCCCGGCGCCGACGTGGTGTTCGCGGCGACGAGCCCCGGGCCGGTCCGGAACACCGCCGGTACCCTCGCGCTGGTCGCCGACGTGGCCCTGACCGACGTCGACTCCTGCGACGTACTCGTGGTGCCCGGCGGTGCCGTGCGGGACCAGCTCGGCGGCGGGGAGCTGGTGGACTGGATCAGGCGGGTGCACGACACCGCCCGCTGGACGACCTCGGTCTGCACCGGATCGCTGCTGCTCGGCGCCGCCGGGCTGCTAGCCGGGCGTACCGCCACCACGCACTGGAGGTCCGCACAGCGGCTGGCGTCGTTCGGCGCGACGTACACGGCACGGCGGGTGGTCGAGGACGGCACGCTGATCACCGCGGCCGGCGTTTCCGCCGGCATCGACATGGCGCTCACCCTGGCCGCCCGGCTCACCGACCGGACCACCGCCGAGGCCATCCAGCTGGCCATCGAGTACGACCCGCAGCCGCCGTTCGACACCGGCTCCCCGGCGAAGGCGCCCCGGGCGGTACGGGACCGGTACGCCGCCGGCTTCCGGACGACCGCCCGGCCGGAAGCCGGCGCAGCGGTGGACACGCACCGGATCCGCCAACTGGGCCGGGAAACCAGCTGTAGGAACCAGCCGGCGGAGGTGACCGGCGGAAACTAGTCGGTGGGCAGCGGCCCGTCGTCCGGCGGGCGGAGCGCCGACACCGGGCGGTCCGGATCGGTGGCGACCAGGCTGAGCAGGAATGCCAGCTCGGTGAGCAGACTCTCGACGGTTTCCGGACCGAGTTGGCGCAGGTCGTAGCGGGCGTGCAGACCGAGCCGCTCGCCGGGCACGACGACCAGGCGGAGCGGGTGGTGCGAGGTCGTCCAGCGGCCGTCGAAGCGTACCGAGATCGTCGAGGCGTCGGCCGTGCCGGTGAACAGGTCGTTGTCCATCGGATAGGTCTCGAAGTCGAGCACGCTGGCGAAGAGCGGTGCGTCGGCGGGCGACCCGGCCCAGGACCGGAGCAGGGCCGGCGGCACGTGGTCGAACGGCCGGGCCAGGGCCTGCCGTGCCTGCAACCCGCGCAGCCACACCCCGACCGGCTGGTCGGGCCGGATCCGCACCCGGACCGGCACGGTGTTGGTCAGCGGGCCGACAAGCGTCTCCGCCGCCGGTCCACCGGCCCGGCCGGCGACCGTCGCACCGATGACGACGTCGGCGGTGCCGGCACCGGTGTCGCCGCGGGCGGCGAGCAGTCGCGCCCAGCAGCCCTGGACCACCGCCGGCAGCGTGAGGCGCTGCTGGCCGATCGTCTCGTGCAGCAGGTAGGTGTCCTCACTGGTCAGTTCGAGGGAGTACTCGTCGAAGGCGTCGGCCGGCTCCCCGCGCCAGTCCGGGAGATCGCGCTGCAACGGCACCGGCGACGGCAGGTCGGCCAGCTCGGTCCGCCAGAACTGCTCCGCCTCGGCCAGGTCCCGGGCGGTCGACCAGGCGACATGGTCCCGGAACGGCGTCGGAGGAGGCAGCTCCGCGTCCCGGCCCTCCACCGCCGCGCGGTATTCGGCGAGCGCCTCACCGAGCAGGATCGGCAGGCTCCAGCCGTCGACGACCAGGTGGTGCGCCGTCCAGACCAGCAGGTGCTCGGTCTCGGAGACGCGGAGCAGGGCGAACCGGCACAGCGGCGGGACGTCCAGGGCGAACCCGCGGACCCGGTCGGCGGCGAGCAGTTCGGCGAGGCCGCGCCGACGCTGGCAGGCCCGGATGGTCCGCAGGTCGTCGAGATGCCACCCGGGCGGCGGTGCCTCCGGCCAGACCACCTGCACCGGCTCCGGCTCCACCGGCACCGGCTCGCGGCCGTCGTGCCGGACGAACCCGGTGCGCAGTATCTCGTGCCGGGCGATCACCCGGTGCCAGGCCTGCTGGAACTCGGCGACCCGCAGCCGGCCACGGATGACGAGTCGGACCTGTTCGAGGTCGGCCGCCGGATCCGCCTCGGCGGAACCGGGCGCGAGGACGGCCCGCTGGACCGGCGAGAGAGGATAGCCGTCCCGTACGTCGACCGAACTGGTCATCCCGTCACCTCCGACAGACCGGTGCGGCTGATCGACGGCCGGGCCACGACCACCGGGCCCGGTGCGGTGCGCACCGGCGACGCGGGAAGAACTGAGAGACTCATCGGGCAGTGCCACTCCCTGCTCGAACACCTGCCGGCACGACGCGACGGCGCACGGAAACATCCCGACGGCGCACGGAAACATGGAGATCCATGATTCGACGCCGAGTGTCGCCGACGTTACCAGGGGTGGCGTGCTGCTGTCTCCCCGCCACGCGTGCGACGGCAGTCGTACCCGTTTCTCCGAAATGTTCCGGGCCGTCGTCTCAGCTTGTGGAATCGTCCGACCGGCCAGGCCACCCCGCCTGCCCCGCCGTGCCGGCGAGGTACTCCCGCCAGGTGATCTGCCCCCGGGCGCCCGCTGCCGGGACGAACGCGCCCGCGCGGAAGGCCCGACCCAGTCGACCCGGCAGCGGCAGCCGGAGCAGCCGGCGCCGGACCCCTCGGGCGGCCAGCCAGTCCCGAGCGAGCGTGCCGGCGTCCAGCGCCACCGGGCCGCCGAACTCCTCGGTCGTACCGCCGGGCGGGGCGGTCACCCGCCACCGCAGGTGCGCGGCGACGTCGGCGACGTCGACCGGCTGCGTCATGATGCCCGGATCGAGAGGCAGCACCGGCAGCCGGGCCAGCCGGGACAGCGCCTCGGCCAGGAACTCGTGGAAGTGCGTCACCCGGAGCACCGTCCACGGCACCGGACCGGCCGCGACCTCGGTCTCGGCCTCGACCTTGAACCGGAAGTACGGCCACGACACGCGGTCGGTGCCGACGATCGACAGGTACACGAGGTGCCGTACCCCGGCCTGGCCGGCCGCCTCGACCAGCCGACGGGTGCCGGTCACCTCGACCTGCCGGGTGTAGCGGCCCTGGTTCGGCGCGGAGGCCAGGTGCACCACGGTGTCGACACCGTCCAGCGCGGCCACCAGGCCGTCTCCGCTGACCAGGTCGAGCCGGACCCGGCGTAATCCGGCCGGATCCTCCGGCCCCGGCTTCCCGCCCGGCCCGGTACTCCGGCTGGCTGCCCGTACGCCGTGCCCGGCCCGGACCAGTTCCGGGGTGAGCACCCGGCCGAGCCGTCCGGTCGCCCCGGTGATCAGGATTTCCATGCGCGCACTCCACATCGTCGGACAGGCCCGCACACAGCGGGGGCGGCCACGCTGACGCCGTAGTTGGGACGGCTGAACGGCCGGCGTTGTGACCGGCCGGCACGGGCGGTGCACGCCAGCGCCTGACCGGCTCTTGCCGTCGAGCCGACCGGTTGCCCCGGGTCACCGCATGATCGCTCGCGGGCGTCGTGGGCCCGGTCCGGGCGGCCGAGGTTCATCCGGTCGGGTGGTTCGCCCGCCCGGCCCCGGCGGTCGACCCGGCCGAACCGGCCTGCCGGCCGAACCGGCCGAACCGGCCGAACCGGCCTGCCGGCCGTCGTTGCGGAGCCGAGAACCGGCCAGTCCGCCGGCCGTGCCGTGAGTGGCGGTCACTCGTACCGGACCAGGGTCGCGGCCCGGCTCCGGGCCGGCCGGGCGGCGGCGAGCGTCCCGGCGAGCGCCCCGGCCACGGCGGTCGCCGGCACGGTCGCGGCGAGCAGCACGGCGGAGGGCTGCTGGGCGAGCCCGGGGCCGGCGCCGATGCTGATCGTCACCTGGTCGGTGAGCAGCCGGAACACCAGCAGCCCGACCGGAAGCCCGACGAGCGCACCGGCGAGACCGAGCGCGGCGCCGCCGGCTGCGGACTGGGCGAGGGTCTGCCGGACGGTGAACCCGACGGTCCGGAGCACCCCGAGAGTCCGGGCGCGTTCCCGGGCACCGGTGAGCAGCGCGGCGGCCAGATCGGCGAAACCGACCAGCAGGACGAGGGCGGCCAGCAGGCGCATCGCCACGGCGTACCTGCCGAGGTCGTCGGGGTCGGCGGACCGGGCGTGCACCGTCACGGCGGGGCCGAGCCGGTCCCGCAGCGCGGCGGCCAGCGCCTCCGGCGTGCCGGCCGGACCGGCCGAGACCAGGTAGGCGTCCGGGGCCAACCCCGGCGGCAGCATCTCGGCCCGGTACATCAGCAGTTCGCCGGTGTCCTCGGTCTCGCTGTACCAGCCCACGATCGTCAACCGCAGCGGGACCTGCCCGGCCCGCACCTCGATCGTGTCGCCGAGCCGCAGGTCGAACCGGCGCAGCAGGCCGTACCCGGCGATCGCCTCGCCGGGTGCCCGCAGCGGCCGACCCTCCCGGACGAGGAACCGGGCGGCGGCCGGGTCCCCGCCGACGGCCCGGGACAGGAACGTCTGGTCGCCGAGGGTGGTCCGCCGGTCGAGCTGGCTGTACCAGCCGGCGGCGCCGGGCGTACCCGCCAGCGCGGCGGTCAGCACGGCCGGATCGGCGCCACCCGGCACCACCATGGCGTCGTAGGGGTCACCGGTCCGGGCCGGCTCGGCGACCAGCCGGTCCATCGTGGCGGTGAAGCCGACCCCGACGACCACCCCCGCCACGGCGACCGCCAGGGCGGCCGCGGTCAACGTCGAGCGCCCGGGACGGCCGAGTACGGCACCGAGCCCGTAGCGGTGGGCCGGCGGCAGCCGGAGCCGGTCGAGCAGCCGGATGACCCAGGCCGGTGCCGCGCCCTGTGCCGGAGCGTCGCGCAGCACGTCGGAGACCGGTTGCCGGGCCGCCCGCCAGGCCGGCAGCACCGTGGCGGCGGTGAGCACGGTGCCGACCAGCAGGGCGGAGCCGAACAGTGCCGGTGGGTTGATCCGCGGGACCGGCCGGCCGAGCGCACCACCGAGCCCGATCTGGAGGTACGGGGCGAGCAGCGAGCCGGCCACCCAGCCGACGAGTACGCCCGCCGCACCGAGCAGCAGTGCCTCGGCAACCAGTCCGGTGACCACCTGGCGGGTGGTGTAGCCGACCGAGCGGAGCAGCGCGATCTCCCGCCGCCTCGCCAGTAGCCGGGCGGTGGCGGTACCGGCGACCACGAACGCGGCGGCGAGCAGCACGAAGAGGCCGAAGCCGGCCAGCGAGGCGCCGAAGATGCGGTCCCGGACGGTGATGTCCGCCCTGGTGTCCGGCCACGGCTGGACCGCGTGCACCCCGTCCAGGGTGCCGAGCCGGGCGGCCACCGCGTCGGCCCGGTCCGGTTCGACCAACCGGGCGACCAGCAGCGCACTCCGGCCGGCTGTGCCCGGCCGGATCGGGGCGGCTGCGGTGGTGGTGGCCGGCGGTGCGGCGAGGGTGGCCAGGGTGGCCGGGTCGACGAACAGCCGGATCGGGTCGCAGTCCGGATAGAAGCAGTCGGTGAGGTCGACCGCGGTGCCGACCACGGTCAGCGTCGCCGGCCGACCGGCCACGGTCAGCCGGAGGCTGTCACCGGTGCGGACGCCGGCCTCGGCCGCGGCGGCCTGGTCGAGGAGCACCTCCCCGGGCAAGCCGGCCGCCGGCAACACGCCGGTACGCAGCACCGGCCGCCCCGGGGACCCCTCGCCGGGCAGGACGGTGATCCGGGCGTCGACCGGGTCCGACCCGAGCGTGACCGCCGCCTCGAGGTACGGGCGTACCGGGCCGGCCGCCGCGAACGCCGGGTCCGGACGCATCGCCGCCAGTGCCTCCGGCGTGCCGTAGACGACCAGGTCCGGCCGGCCGGCGTCGCGGTGGATCCGGTCCACCTCGGCATCGGCCTGGCCCTGCACGGCGAGCCCGGCGACGATGCCGGTGGTGGCCAGCGCGGTGACCAGCACGGTGGCGAGTGCGCTGGCCCGGTTGCCGCCGTGCAGGCCGGAGCGGGCGAGCCGGAGGACGGCGGACACGGCTCAGCCCTCCAGATCGATGAGGTTGCGCAACGCCGCCCGGCCGGGCGGGCCGGTCAGGTCCCGCTCGTCGACGACCTGCCCGTCCAGCATGGTCAGCACCCGGTCGGCGGCCGACGCCACCCGGTGGTCGTGGGTGACCAGCACGATGCTCTGGCCGGCGAGGTGGCGTCGGCGCAGCAGGTCGAGCACGTTCTCGGCGGCGGTCGAGTCCAGTGCCCCGGTCGGTTCGTCGGCCAGCAGCACGTCCGGGCGGTGTACGACGGCACGGGCCAGCGCCACCCGTTGCTGCTGGCCGCCGGAGAGTTCGGCCGGCGCGGCGTCGGCGGCCTCGCCCACGTCCAGTTCGTCGAGGGCCTCCAGTGCACGGCGGCGGGCCTCGCGGCGACCGGTGCCCTGGAGCAGGAGTGGCAGTTCCACGTTGCCGGCGGCCGTCATCGTGGGCACCAGGTTGAGGAACTGGAAGACGAAGCCGACGTGCCGGCGCCGCAGCAGGGCACGTCCGCTCTCCGAGCGGGTGTCCAGCCGCTGGCCCGCCAGCCACACCTCGCCCCGGTCGGGGCGGTCGAGGCCGCCGAGCAGGTGCAGCAGGGTCGACTTGCCGGAGCCGCTCGGACCCGTCACCGCGACCCAGTCCCCGGCCGCCACCTCGATCGATACGTCCCGGAGCGCGGCCGAGGCCCGTACGCCGCCGTGGTAGGTGCGTACCAGGCCGCGGGCGTGCAGCAGCGGATCACCCATCGCCGTCTCCCGTCCACGAGGTCTTGAGCTCGATCTGCGCGAGCTGCTGCTGGCACGCCTCCAACCAGCGCAACTCGGCCTGCAGGTGCAGGGCGGTGGCCTGTAGCAGCAGTCCACTGACACTTCCGGTGGCGGTGCCGGCCGCCTGCCTGTCGAGTTCCCGGAGCGCTTCCAGGCAGCGCTGCCGGTGCTCGGTGACGACCGTCCGGGGATCCACGTCGGGCAGCAGTGGTGCGGCCAACCGGGCGGCGACCAGCCGGAGCAGCACGTCCGGCCTGACCAGCGGAGGTTCGGCGGGGGCGGCGAGCCACTCCCGCAGCACGGCCGTGCCCGGCGCGGTGAGCCGGTAGACCTTGCGGTCGCGCCGGTCGGCACCGGACTCGGCGGTGTGCGTGACAAGTCCGTCCCGTTCCAGCCGGCCGAGTGTCACGTAGATCTGACCGATGTTGACCTCGCCGCCCGCGTCGGCGAACAGTTCGTCGTAGCGCCGACGCAGCTCGTAGCCGTGCGCCGGGCCGGCGGCGAGCAGCCCGAGCATGAGATGTTTCATCCGCCGACCTCCGATGCCTGGCAGTCGGAGCATAACCGTTATGCATCGGAGATCAAGGCGGACCACCGGAAGGAGACCCGATGGCGGGAAGCGGTGATCCCGGGCGACGGCACCGGAGGAGTTCATCCGCCGGACAGCCGCTGCCCGACCGGCGGTCGCCGGGGCGGGGTTGGATTCCAGGTCGATCGGCGGGCGGAGCCGGGCACCTCGGCACCGTCCCGCCCCGACCGACGGGAGACGACATTGCCACGTACCCTTTCCGCACTCGGCCTGGCCGGGGCATTGCTGGCGACCGCCGTGGCGGTGCCGGCCGGTCAGGCGTCGGCCGGCCAGTTGCTGCCCGGCCAGGTGTCGGCCACTCGGGTGTCGGCCAGCCGGGTGCCGGACGGTCAGGCCGCGGCGCTCGACGACCGGTCGCGGCCGGTGGCCGCTGACCGCCCGCTGGTGATCGCGCACCGCGGCGCCAGCGGCTACCGTCCGGAGCACACTCTGGAGGCCTACCGGCTGGCGATCCGGATGGGTGCCGACTTCATCGAGCCCGACCTGGTCGCCACCCGCGACGGCGTGCTGGTGGCCCGGCACGAGAACGAGATCTCCGGTACCACCGACGTTGCCGCCCACCCCGAGTTCGCCGCCCGGAGGACCACGAAGACCATCGACGGAACCCAGGTGACCGGCTGGTTCACCGAGGACTTCACCCTGGCCGAGCTGCGGACGCTGCGGGCCAGGGAGCGGCTGCCGCAGGTACGGGTGGGCAACACCACCTTCGACGGCCGGTTCCCGGTGCCGACCCTCCAGGAGGTCGTCGACCTGGCCCGGACCGAGGGCCGGCGGCTGGGCCGGACCATCGGGATCTATCCGGAGACCAAGCACCCCAGCTACTTCCGGTCGATCGGGCTGCCGCTGGAGGAGCCGCTGGTCCGGGTACTGCGGAAGAACGGCCTGACCGGCCGGAAGGACCCGGTGATCATCCAGTCCTTCGAGACCGCCAACCTGCGCGAGCTGAACAGGCTCACCGACGTACGGCTGGTGCAGTTGCTGGACGCGAGTGGTCGGCCCTACGACTTCACCGTGACCGGTGACCCGCGTAGCTATGCCGACCTGGTCGAGCCGGAGAACCTGCGCTGGATCGACGGCTATGCCGACGGGATCGGGACGAACAGGAACCTGCTGGTGCCCCGGGACGCGAACGGCCGGCTGCTCGCTCCGACCACAGTGGTCCGGGACGCCCACCGGGCCGGTCTGGTCGTGCACGCCTGGACGTTCCGGGCGGAAAACCAGTTCCTGCCGGCCGACTTCCGGATCGGTGCCGACCCGAACGCCCGGGGTGACATCGTCGCCGAGTACGAACTCTTCTACGGCCTCGGCCTGGACGGCGTGTTCAGCGACCACCCGGACACCGCCGTGGCGGCCCGGGTCGGCCTGGGCTGACCGACCCCGGCGCCGGACCAGCTCCCGTGCCGAACCCGGCCCGCGCCGGACCGGCCTCCGGCACCCGGTGGATGGCCGCCCGTACCCGGGTCGCCATCCACCGGTCCGCTGATGCCCGTTATCCCGATCCACTGGCCGGAGATCGTGGTATGACTGCCGGATGACAGGGCAGATCCGGACAACACGGAAATTCCGCAGCGGCCGATGACGGACCGCCTCGGCGACACCAGGAGCCAGGGACGCCCCACCTACCTGGAACTTCTCCTCGACCTGGTGTACGTCTTCGCGCTCACCCGGCTCTCCCAGCGGCTGACCTACGACTTCACCATGAGCCGCCGTACCCTCCTCTCCGAACTCGGGCAGACCCTGCTGGTCCTGCTCGCCCTCTGGCAGGTCTGGCTGCTCACCGCCTGGATGACCAGCCGGTTCGATCCGCGTCGGATCGAGATCCAGATCATCATCGTCGGGTCCATGTTCGGCGCCATGATCATGTCCGTGTCGCTGCCGCTGGCCTTCGGCGAGCGTGGCGTGATCTTCGCCAGCACCTTCGTCGCCGTGCACATCGGTCGCCCGCTGCTGCTGGTCCTGGTGCAACGCGGCCATCCCCGGCAGCCGGTGTCGATCCGGATCCTGTTCTGGTCGACGCTGGCCTCGGTGGGCTGGATCGCCGGGGCACTCACCGGTGGTGCCGGACGCGGCATCTGCTGGACGTTGGCGGTGGTCGTGGAGTTCCTCGGCGCCGCCCTGCGCTGGCCGACCCCGGGGTACGGCCGCAGCGAGTCGACCTTCTGGGGCATCGGGGCGGCCCACCTGGCCGAGCGGTACCAGCAGGTGTTGCTGATCGCTCTCGGTGAGACGATCCTGGTCACCGGGTTCATCCTCAGCGACGTCGGCTTCGCCGTGGAACGGACCTCGATCTTCGTGGCGAGCTTCGTCACCACGGTGCTCTTCTGGCGCACCTACTTCTACCAGCCGGCAGGGTCGACGCTGGCCGCGGCCTTCGAGCGGAGCAGCGACCCGCTCCGGTTCAGCCGGTCGGCCGGCTACACCCATCTGGTCATGGTCTGCGGGATCGTCGCCACGGCGGTGGGGTACGGCCTGCTGATCGAGGACCCGCACGCCGGACCGGACCCGACCTGGCTCGTCCTCATCTTCGGTGGCCCCGTCCTCTTCCTGCTCGGCAGGGTGTGGTTCGAGCGCGAGGCGAGCCGGCGGCTCCCGACCACCTGGTTGTCGGGCCTGCTCTGCTTCGCCCTGCTCACGCCGGTCGCCGCCGTACTGCCGATGCTGGCCGCGCCGTTCCTGGCCACCGCGGTGATGGCCGGGATCGTCGTCGCCGACGTGCTGCGCGACCCCGGGCAGTTCGTCATCGAACCCAATCCACCGGTGTGACCGACCAGCCGGTGTGCGGCGGTCGACCCGGCGCGGTCGACGGCCGGAACCGGCCGAGCGGCAGGTCGCCCGGTCGGACCGGTCCTGGCAGGATCGTCGGCAGTCGACCGACGGGAGGAACGGATGCTGCTGCCGGCGCTGGGTGGCCGCCTGCCCGACCGCCCGGACGCGCTCCGGGTCGACGGCGAGAACGCCTCCTGGGCGGAACTCCGGGCAACGGCCGAGGCGGTGGCCAGCCGGCTGGTCGGGGCGCCGGCCGTCGCCGTGCACGCCACCGCCACGCTTCCCGGCGTCGTCGGCGTGCTCGGCGGGTTGCTGGCCGGGGTGCCGGTGGTGCCGGTGCCGGCCGACGCCGGACCGGTGGAACTCGCGCACATCCTCACCGACTCCGGGGCCGCACTGCTGCTGGCGGACGTCCCACCGAAGCACCCGGTGCCGGTACCGGTCGAGCCGGTCCGTGCCGGCCGGACCGCGTCGGGCGGCGGGCCTGCCGAACCACCGGGTACGGCCACCGCGCTGATCCTCTACACCAGCGGCACGACCGGGGCGCCCAAGGGCGTCCTGCTGACCCGGGACGCGATCGCGCACGACCTGGACGCCCTGGCGCAGGCGTGGGCGTGGAGCCCCGACGACATCCTGGTGCACGGGCTGCCGCTGTACCACGTGCACGGGCTGGTGCTCGGCGTACTCGGTGCGCTGCGGGTCGGCTGCCGACTGGTGCACACCGGCCGGCCGCAGCCGGAACGGTACGCGGCGGCCGGCGGGACGCTGCTGTTCGGCGTACCGACGGTCTGGTCGAGGATCGCCGACGACCCGTCGTCGGCCCGGGAACTGGCCTCGGCCCGGCTGCTGGTCTCCGGCAGCGCGCCGCTGCCGGAACCGGTATTCGCCCGGCTGGCCGGACTGACCGGGCACCGGCCGGTCGAGCGGTACGGCATGACCGAGACCCTGATCACGGTCAGCACCCGGGTCGACGGCGACCGGCCGCCCGGACACGTCGGCCTGCCGCTGCCCGGGGTGCGGACCCGGCTGGTCGACGACGCCGGTGCGGTGCTGCCGGCCGACGGGGAGAGCATCGGCGAACTCCAGGTCCGGGGTCCGACCCTCTTCGCCGGCTACCTGGGGATGCCGGAGGCGACCGCCGCCGCACACACCCCGGACGGCTGGTTCCGTACCGGTGACGTGGCGACGGTCCGCCCGGACGGGCAGCACCGGATCGTCGGCCGGGCCAGCACCGACCTGATCAAGAGCGGCGGGTACCGGATCGGCGCCGGTGAGGTGGAGAACATGCTGCTGGCGCATCCCGGGGTCCGGGAGGCGGCGGTGGTCGGGGCTCCGCACCCGGACCTCGGGCAGGAGGTGGTGGCGTACGTCGTCGGCGACGGCGTCACCGCCCAGGCCCTGATCGACTTCGTCGCCACCGGGCTGTCCCGGCACAAGCGGCCCCGCCGGGTGCACCTGGTCGAGGCGCTGCCCCGCAACGCCATGGGCAAGGTGCAGAAGCGGCAACTGCCGGGCTGACCGGAGCGGCGACGGTGCGGCTGACCGGAGCGGCAACTGCGGGCTGACCTGAGCGGCGGCTGCCGGCTGACCTGAGCGGCGGCTGCCGGACCGACCGGCCCGGGATGTGATCTTCGTCCACCGGCCCGCCCGAGCTTGATCCACCGGCCTGGGCCGGCGGCGAGCCGGGTAGCGTGGTCGGGGGCACACCGCCGAGGAGGCGGTCGCCGGGCGGCCGGCCCGGGGTGCCATGGTGACGACAGGCTCGCCGGGGACCCGGCGGCGTCGTGGCGGAGGAGGAGAGGGCGCGCGTGCAGACCCGCACTGATCTCGTCGAGGACCTGATGGGGCGCTTTCCGCACATTCCGCGCGAGGCGGTCATCAAGGAGGACCTGCTGCGCGGCGGCATGGCGTTCGACGACTCGGCGCTCACCGACAACGAGAACGGCGAGGTCAAGCCGAAGTCGTACTTCATCTTCTCCTTCGACCACCGGACCCTGCCCGAGCTGGGCTCGGCGGCACTGCGCCGGCCGCCGGAGGAGATCGTCCTGACCGGCGGCCCGTACGAACTGCGCCGCACGGTGGTCTCGGTGCGGGTCAACCCGGACTCGCCGTACCGGGTGAAGGACGGCGGGGACGGTGTGCTCCGGCTCTATCTCGACGACCGGCCGATCGCCGACGTCGGACTACCGCCGATGCCGGAGTACTACCGGCACACCCTGACCGGCGGCAAGTCGGTGATGGAGGTCGCCCCGACCATCCAGTGGGGTTACCTGATCTACCTGACCGTCTTCCGGGTCTGCCAGTACTTCGGCGCCAAGGAGGAGTGCCAGTACTGCGACATCAACCACAACTGGCGGCAGCACAAGGCGGCCGGGCGGCCGTACACCGGGGTTAAGCCGGTGGCCGAGGTGCTGGAGGCGATGGAGATCATCGACCGGCACGACACGCTCGGCGCGTCCAAGGCGTACACGCTGACCGGGGGGAGTGTCACCTCCAAGGTCGACGGCCTGGCCGAGGCCGACTTCTACGGCCGGTACGCCAAGGCGATCGAGGAGCGGTTCCCGGGCCGGTGGATCGGCAAGGTCGTCGCGCAGGCCCTGCCCAGGGCGGACGTGCAGCGGTTCCACGACTACGGCATCCGGATCTACCACCCCAACTACGAGGTCTGGGACAAGCGGCTCTTCGAGCTCTACTGCCCCGGCAAGGAGCGGTACGTCGGCCGCGAGGAGTGGCACCGCCGGATCCTGGACTCCGCCGAGATCTTCGGCCCGCGCAACGTGATCCCGAACTTCGTGGCGGGGATCGAGATGGCCGAGCCGTTCGGCTTCGGCACCGTCGACGAGGCGATCGAGTCGACCACCGAGGGACTCCAGTTCTTCATGTCCCGGGGGATCACGCCCCGGTTCACCACCTGGTGTCCGGAACCGACCACCCCGCTCGGCCGGACCAACCCGCAGGGCGCGCCGCTGGAGTACCACATCCGGCTGCTGGAGGCGTACCGGGCGACGATGGAGGCGAACGGCCTGACCAGCCCGCCCGGGTACGGCCCGCCCGGCGCCGGAAACGCGGTCTTCTCCGTCAGCTCGTTCATGGACACCCTGCCGGCGGCCTGACGCCCTCGTGACCGGCCCGAGGCTTCGGCGGGCGGCCCGCGTGAGGCTCCCGGGGCGGCCTGCCTGAGGCTGCGGCGGCGGTCCACGGAAGGCTGCGGGTAGCCCGCCGGGCGTTCTGGACCGACCGTGGGTCCCGGTGTGTCCGTCGCGCTTGCCGGGCTGTTGGATCATGTCGGCGAGGCGTTCGGCGAGACGAGAGGAGCCGTGCATGGCCCAGCCGGACGGCGGGCCGGTCAGCCCGGGGTGCGACTCCGCACGGTGGACGGCCCGGTGCCGCGACCGCCGGGTGGCGACCGGCTCCGGCGGGCGACACCCGGCCCGAGCCGGCCGTGCGGGCTAGACCGAGGCTGCTCCGGCGGCTGGACCAGCTCTCCGCCCGCCGGTTCGTGGCCGTCGTCGCCGACGCGGGCGCGGGCAAGACGACCCTGCTGCGGGAGTGGGCGGTCCGGCGGTCGTGCGCCTGGCACACCCTGCTTCCCGAGGACCGTGATCCGGTACGCCTCTTCGCCGCCCTCGCCTCGGCGCTGCGCGGCGTCGGTGTCGAGGTGCCGGGCGTGCACGGCGTCGGTGTCGAGGTGCCGGGTGTGCACGGTGCCGGTATCGAGGTGGCCGGCGTGCGCGGTGGCGGTGTCGAGGTGGTCGACGTCGAGGGCCGGGACGATCCGGTCCTGCTCGCCGGAGTACTCGTCGCGGGGCTGACCTCCGCCGCCGCCCGGACCGGCTTCGCCGCCACCGGCCGGACCAGTGCCGGGGGTGCGGCCGCGGCGACCACGGCCGCGATCCGGCTGGTGCTCGACGACGCGCACCTGCTGGACACCGGGCCGGGCACCGAACTGCTGGCGGCACTTGTCGATCGACTGCCCGCCGGTACGGTGCTGGTGCTCGCCGGACGTGACCCGGTGCCGTTCCCGGTCGACCACCTGCGGGCGTCCGGCCGGCTCGGCGAGATCGCCGCGGCCGATCTCGCGTGCACCCCGGCCGAGGTGCGCCGACTCCTGTCGGCGGCGGGCGCGACGGGGGCCCATCCGGCGGTCCGACGTGCTGCCCTGGACTGTGCCGGCTGGCCGGCGGCGGTCGCTGCGATCGCCGACCTCGCCACCGGGCGGACCACCCGACCGGACCGACCGGCGTCCTGGGCCACCCGACCGGACCGACCGGCGTCCTGGGCCACCCGACCGGACCGACCGGCATCCGGGACCGGCGAATCGACGCCCTGGACCGGAGAGTCCGTCCCCTGGACCGGCGAACCGGCAGCCCGGACCGGCAGGCCGGAACCGCCGGGGCTTCCGGAGCTGCCGGTGGGGCTGGGCGAGGCGGATCTCGCCGCGCTCTGGGTGCTTGCCGCGCTGCGCCGGGCCGGGTTCGGACCGCAGGCCGGGTTCGGACCGCAGGCCGGGTTCGGACCGCAGGCGGGGTTCGGACCGGCGTATCAGCGAGCGCTGCGCGAGCTGGCCGGTCCGGGGCGGCTCGCCGCCGGTGATCCCGCACCGGTCCGGGCAGCCCGGCTGGTCCTCGGAGCGCCGTCCGGGGTACCCGACGTCGACCTGGTGCTCGCCGAGTCGGCGGTACGCGACGACCAGCCCGACGAGGCGTTGCGGCACCTGGCGGCGGTACCACCCGGGATGCCGGTGCCGGCGGCGCTGGCCTGGCGGCTCGGCGCGCTGCTGCACCGGCGCGGCGAGTTCGACGACGCGGAGGCACTGCTCGAACGGGCGGCGCCCCGCTCCGGCCCGACGGCGGGCGGGTCGGCCGGGTTGGTGGCGGGCGGGTCGACCGGGCCGGTGGAGCCGCCGGGGGCGCTGGCGGACCAGGCGCAGGTGCTGGCCGGCCGGGCGGCGGTGCGGTGGGCTCGCGGGGACGGTGCCCGGACCGGGCAACTCGCCGACGAGGCGGTCCGGCTGGCCGAGCAGAGCCGGGACGACGCGGCGATCGCCGCGGCCTACGTCGCCCGGGCGCTGGCCGCGTTCAGCGCGGGGGACCGGGCCGGCAACGAACACGCCTACGCCCGGGCGCTCGCCGCCGCCGTCCGGGCCGGCGACCTCGACCAGCAGTTGCGGATCCACTGCAACGTCGGCTCCCGGCTGGTCGAGGAGGGGCGGTACCGGGCGGCGACCGAGGAACTCGACGCGGCCATCCGGCTCGGCGAGCGGACCGGGCAGCGACTGCTGCTGGCGCTGGCCCTGCACAACCGGGCCGAGGCGTGGCTGGGACTCGGCGAACTGGGCCGGGCCCGGGCCGACTCCGACGCCGGGCTGAGCCTGTGGCAGCGCGCCGGGTCGCCGCTGGCCGCGTTCGGGCTGCTGCTCACCGCCCGGGTGCACCGGGTCTGCGGCTCGACCAGTCAGGCGGTGGCCGCCTACCGGGCGGCGCTGGCAATGGCCGAACCCGACGGGAACGCGCAGGTACTGGTGGAGGCGTGTGCCGGGCTGGCCCGTACCCGGTATGCCGAGGATCCGGACGAGGCGGCCGAGTACGCCCGCCGCGCCCTGGCGATGCCGAGCGCCAACGGGCCGACCGTGGCCGAACTCGCCGCCGGCTGGCTGGCGCTCTGCAGGGGCGAGGTCGACTCGGCCCACCGGCACGCCGAACGGGCCCGTGCCGAGGCCGGCGCCCGACGCGACCCGGCCGGGCTGGCCGAGGCGATCGAACTGGCCGCGCTCGCGACCGAGCCGGGGACGGTACCGGCCAGCGGCGGCAACGGCGGCCGGCGGCGGTCGGGGCGGCCGGCGGCGGGGCTGGTCGAGGCGGCACAGATCTGGGCGGAGGTCGGCAACGAGGTGGCGTTGGCCGTCAACGCGCTGCTGCGGGCCCGGCTCGGCGCGGACCGGCCCGCCGAGGAGGTCGCCCACCGGCGGCTGCACCGGCTCGGCGTACGCGAGGGGGCCTGGCACGTCGCCGGACCGCTCGCGGCGGTCGGGCCGGCCCCGGTGCCGGAGGTCGAGGTGCAGACGCTGGGACATTTCGTGGTCCGGCTGGCCGGGGTACCTGTTCCGGCGCCCGCCTGGCAGTCCCGCAAGGCGCGGGAACTCGTGAAGGTGCTGGCCGGTCAGTTCGGCCGGCCGCTGGGTCGGGACGCCCTGGCCGCCGTGCTCTGGCCGGAGACGCCCGCGGAGGTGGCGCTGCGCCGGCTGTCGGTACTGGTCTCGACCGTCCGCGCCGTGCTGGACCCGGACCGGCGACACCCGGCCGACCGGTACCTGCGGACCGACCCGGCGACGGTGTGGATCGACCCGGACCGGGTGTCGGTGGACGCGGTGCGGTTCCACGACGCGGCCCGGGCGGCGATCGCGGCGGACGGTGCCGGTGCACCGGACGGGCACACCGGAGCGGACGGCCCGAGCCCGCTCGGCCCGTCGGCGGGGCGGTCGAGGGGGCATTCGGTGGGTGGGGTGGAGATCCTGGGCCGGCTGGAGGCGGTCGTCGACATGTACACCGGGGATTTCTGCGACGACGGCGAGGTGACCGGGGAGTGGCTGGCCCGCCCGCGCACCGCGCTGGCCGAGCTGCACCGTGAGCTGATCCGCCGGTTGGCCCGCCGGTGCCTGCGGATCGGCCGGCCGGAGGCGGCGGTCGGCTGGTACCTGCGGCTGACCTCCGAGGACGGTTACGACGAATCGGCACACCTGGGCCTGGTCGGCGCGCTGTCGGCGGCCGGTCGGCACGGCGAGGCGGCCCGCCGCTACCAGGAGTACCTCGACCGGATGCGGGAGATCGAGGTGGAGCCGGCACCCTTCCCGGCCCCCGCCGGGACCGCGCGCCCCTGAACGATTCCTGAACCGCCTCGGAACACGGCCGGCCATCATGGACGGCGGACGGCGGGGTGCCGGTGCGGAACGGACGTGTCCGGGGCCGGCCGGGGCGGATCGGCCGTGGTCCGGTCCGGTCCGGATCCGGCTGCCGGCGGCGGGTCGCAGGACCTGGCCGGTGGCGGACCGCCGGGGGCTACGGGTCGAGGCGGAGGCGGCGGATGTCCAGTTGGCGGCGGCGGTTCGGATCGCTGCTGGCGGTGACCGTGCTGCTGGTCGGCGTCGGCGGGTGCGGGCTCCGGCCGGGCGGTGGTGGGCCGGATGGTGGTGGGCCGGGCGGTGGTGGGCCGGCGGCTGAGCCCGCCGCGAGCGAGTCCGGCCGCACCTACGGATACGGTCCGAGCCGCGACCGGTCGATCAGGTACCAGCCGGACGTGGTACTGGTGCGGGGCGGACCGGACGCTATCCGGTCGGCCAGCGCGGACGGGACGACGTGGGTCCTGGACGCCGACGCGGCGGGCGCCGACGACCTCGCACCGGGTCGGATCATGTACGCCACCAGCCGGGCCGTCGGCCGGGTGGTGCAGGCACGGCGGACCGGGGACGGACTGGCGGTGACCCTGGCTCCGGTGACCCTCACCGAGGTGTTCCGGGACGCGCACTTCCGGTCCGACCGGCGGTTCGGCGAGGCTGACCTGGCGTACCAGGAGGTTCCGAGCCTGCCCGGTGCGCTGAGCGTGCCGGCCGGGGCGCGGTCGCCGCAGGACGCGGCCACCCCGGTCGGGCTGGCCGGCGGCGGCACCACCACCGTGCTCGTCACGGACCCGGTGCGGCTCGCCCCCGCCGGTGGGCGGCTGCCGCCGGCCAGGGAGCGCAACTTCGCGGTCAGCGTCGGCGACTGGGAGGCGCAGCCGTACCGGACGCCGGGCAAGCTCGGCCTGAAGATCGGGTACGCCGCCGACGAGAGCCTGAAGGTCTACATCGACTTCGCCATGAACGTCGCCGATCTGCGGATCCGCGCCGACGTGCCGATCACGAACGGCCGGATCGGCAACGGCGCCACCTTCGCGGTCGACGGCATCCGGAGCATCTCGGTCGACTTGGCGGCCGGCGCCGCGAACGGGGCGGACGACAACCGGAAGGTCCGGGTCGAGGTACCGGTCGAGATCAACATCCCGATCCCGGGCGAGCCGCTGGTCTACAGCAACACCTGGAAGTTCATCGTCACCACCGGGCTGAGCGGCCGGAACACCACGGTGAAGGCGGCCGGGGAGTGGGCCGTCGACGGCACCCTCGGCATGGTCGGCGGCACGCTCCAGAAGCCGACCCTCTCGGTGGTCCGCAGCATCATGGACTCGATCACCGGCATCTCGGTCGGCCCGAGCGGGCTCGCCTTCGCGGTGGAAACCAAGATCCAGTTCGGCATCGGCATCCCGGCCGCCTTCGCCGGCCCGTACGCCAAGCTCGTGGTCGACCTCGGGGTGACGAACGGTTCCGCGCTCGGCGCCCCGCTGGCCCGGTGCGTGTCGGCCAGCCTGAACGCCAAGGTCGGCGGCGGCTTCGGGATCACCGCCTCCTCGGTGGCGGTCCAGGAGCTGCAGAAGCTGCTGCCGACCAAGTTGAAGTTCGAGCTGGAGACCGAGAAGTTGTGGCCGATCCACCGGGCGGCCCAGACCCTGCCGAACGTCCCGCTCTGCGTGGGCTGAGAGGAACCCCTGATGATCGTCCGTAGCCGCCCGTCGCTGGTCGCCCTGACCGCGCTCGCCCTCGCCCTCTCCGCCGGGTGCGGCCGGTTCGGCGACGACCCGCCGGCAACGGACCCCGGTGCCGCCCCGCCCGCCGTCGGCGGTGCCGCCCCGGGGACCGGGCCGACCGACGCGGCACCGGCGGCCGGTCCGCTGGACGCCTGTGCACTTGTCAGCAAGGCGGAGGCGGAGAAGCTGGCCGGTACGCCGCTCGAGGACGGCGTACCGGTCCGGGAGACGTGCACCTACACCGGGCCGGTCACCGGACCCACCGCACAGGTGGAGGTCTACGTCGGCGACGGGGCGAAGAAGTTCCTCGACATCGAGCGCGAGCTGGGACACGAGATCTGGCCACTGCCCGGCGTCGGCGACGAGGCGTACGCCGAGGACGGCGCCGTCTTCGTCCAGAAGGGCGGCCGGTGGGTCGCGGTGAAGCTGGTGCTGCTCGCCGACCCGAAGGAGAGCCGCGAGCCGCTGGAGCGGGTGGCCGGCACCGTCGCCGGCCGGATGTGACGACGTCCGGAGGTCAGCTCCGGGCCGAGGGCGTGCTGGTCCCCAGGCTCCGCCGGGCGGCGGACCGCTGTTGCCGCCCCGGACGGCCGGTAGTGCTCTGCGTCGTCGGAGTAGGGTTCACCGGGCTCGAAACCGCGTCATCCGTTGGGTCGTCGCTGGACCCGTGATCGACGGAAAACTTCTCTCCGGTGGGGTAAATGGATCGGAGCGCTGATGCGTGAACCCCGTGTGGAACGAGAACGGAAGGACTTCGCGGACTTCTACCAGCGCTCCCGAGACAACTGCCTGCGCGCCGTACTGGCCGGTACGGGCGATCGCGCGCTGGCCGAGGATCTGGTCGCCGAGGCGTACGCGCGAGCCTGGGCCTCCTGGCCGCGGGTGAGCCAGCATCCGGCACCGGCGGCGTGGGTGGTACGCACCGCCCTCAACGTCCGGGTGTCCTGGTGGCGGCGACGCCGACGGGAGGTGGCCCTCGACGGCCACGAGCGGGCGTTCCTCGTCGAGGACGACCTCGACACGAACGACGCCCTGCTGGCCGCCGTCCGCCGGCTGCCGCGGCGGCAGCGTGAGGTGGTCGTGTTGCGCATCTGGCTCGACCTGGACACCAGGTCCGTGGCCGAGGTGTTGAACATCTCCGCCCAGACCGTAGCCGTCCATCTGTCCCGTGCCACCGCAACCCTGCGGGCGCAGTTCGCGCCCGCAGCCCGTTAGGAGATTGGATCATGAACGACGATGAGGTGTGGGACGCGGTGAAGCAGACCCTTTCCGACGTACGGATGGATCGTCCGGTCGAGGCGATCGAGCAGCGCGGCCGGGCCCGGCGGCGCAGGCGCCGCGTGTTCGGCCTGGCCGCCGGTGGTGGCGTCGCCGCCGTGGCCGCGCTGGCGCTGACCCTGCCGATGGCCACCGGCTCCGGCACGACCCCGGCTCCGACCGGCCCGGACAACCGGGCGGCTGGAGCCGGCACCCCGGCACCGGTCGGTGACATCAAGCTCGTGTCCCTGGCGGCCAGCCTCACCGCGGAGAACGCCGCGCTCCCGGGTGACGCGTCGCTGATCACCGAGAAGGTCGACGTCCGTCGGGGCACCGCGCCGTCCCGTACCAGGTACCACCTGTACGCCGACAGCGGTGAGTACTACTACACGGAGGTCAGGCGCGAACTTCCACGGGTGGTCGGTCGTGCCGAGAACCTCGGCAACGGCTTCCACACCCGCGGGGTGGCGGCGGCGCGGCAGGCGGCAACCGGTGACCTCGGCAGAGCCCGCGAGCAAATGATCAACTCGGTGTACGACGAGGGGAAGGCCCCCACTGCCGCCGAGCAGGAGAAAGCACGGGCGGAAGCCTTTCGGCAGAAGGGGGTCCCCAACCCGCCGTCGCTCACCGACAAGGACCGGGAGAGGATCGCCGACAACCACCTCTGGGTCAACAGCGTCGACGTGCTCTCCGCCGGCGGAGGCGACCCTGAGATACGGGCCGGCGTGCTTCGCCTGATCTCCACCATCCCCCAGGTCACCGTCGTGGACTCGACGACCGGCGGGCAGCCCACCCTGACCGTCACCGCCGGGGTGTGGACGGACGACACCGAACAGGTGCTGACGCTCAACGCCCAGAACGGGGTGCCGATCAGTTCCGTGCTGGAAGACCCGGCAGCGGGGAGCTCCATCGTGCAGACGTTCCAGGTTTCCCGCGTGACGGTGGCCGACATCAGGGCCGGCAGGTTCTGACCCCCGTTCCGTCCCGTGCGCGCCGTCCGCACCGTCCGGGCGGCGCGCACGGCCGCGTCCACGGTGACGGGCCGCTGGCGCAACCTTCGGGCGCGCGGGTTGCCGACCCAGCCGCGCCCGCATCCGGGCGAGTCCCCGCTCGTCCGCGTCCGTCAGCCGGACCACCTCGGGACACTGCTCCGAGCGGCACGTCGGAGCATCCCGACACTGGACACTAGGAGCTGGTGTTCGTACTCGTCGGCACGCCGTCGACGCAGGTGACGGTCATCTGCACGGTGCGGTTGCCGTGCCGGAACCGGACCATCGTGGTCGGTGCCGGACCGGCGTCCACCGCGTCGGTCCGGTAGGGGCGGCTCGGGGTCCAGGACAGCAGCCAGGCGCCGCCGTCGGTGCAGCTCGCCCGGACCGAGCCGCCCTCGGAGGTCAGCGTCCGTTCCTCCGGCGCCGAGGTCGTCGGCGGCGTCTCCGGGGTCGTCGGCGGCGGTTCGTCGGGCCCGGTCGGGGTGCCCGGATCGCCGCCCGGATCACCACCCGGATCGCCGCCCGGACCGCCACCCGGCCAACCGCCCGGCTGACCGGCCGGCGGGAACCCGGTCGCCGGCCCGGGCACGGGACCGCCGCTCGGGTTCCCGGGGGCGCCGACGAGCGGCGTCGGCGGCTCCAGGCGGTCCGCCGGGGTGGCCGGAGCGCCACCGGTGGTCCCCGGCGGGCCGGTGCCCACTGTCGGTCCGCCGCTCGGTCCGGGCCACCTGCCACCACTGCTGCGGCCGAGTCCCGAGCCGAGCGGATCGGCGAGCCAGAGCAGTAGCCCGCTGACCGCCACCGCCGCCACGCCGGCCGCCAGCACCCCGGTACGGAACCGCGTCCTGCGGCGGCCGGCGCCCGGCGGGACCAGCACGGTCGAGGGTTCGCCGTCGACCGCGACCGGAGCCAGCGAGTGGGCGAGTTCGTCGTCGACGATCCGTACCCCGGCGGACCGGGCGAGCACGGCGGCCACCTCACGGGCCGCCGGACGCCGCTCCGGATCCTTCTCGAGGCAGCGCCGACACAGCTCGGCGACCTTCGCGGGTACGTCGGGCAGCGGCGGCAGCGGCGCCGGTTCGACGTACACGTGGGCCCGGAGCATCTGGGTAGCGGTCTCCGCGCTCCACGGTGGGCGACCCGCCAGCAGGCGGTAGAGCAGCACCCCGACGCCGTACACGTCGGAGGCGGGCAGCACGGTGTCGCCGCTGATCCGCTCCGGGGCGAGATAGCCGGGGGTGCCGAGCAGTTCGTCACCCCACTCCTCGGCGTCGCCGGGTCCGACCGCCGCCGCGATGCCGAAGTCGACGACCTTCGCCCCGCCCGGGGTCACCATCACGTTGCCGGGCTTGATGTCCCGGTGCACCAGTCCACGGTCGTGTGCGGCGGCCAGCGCCGCCGCCACCTCGGCGCAGATCCGGAAGGCGGCCTTCGGCGGCAGCGGCCCCGCGGCGAGGCGCTGTTCGAGGGTGCCGCCCTCGATGAGTTCCATCACCACGTACGGGACGCAGGTCGGGCCGGTCACCGACTCGCCGAAGTCGTACACCTGAGCGATGTTCGGATGCGACAGTGCGGCCGCCGCCCGGGCCTCGTGCCGGATCCGGCGTCGCGACACCGGGTCCCGGGCATGCCGGCCGGCCAGCAGCTTCACCGCGACCGGACGGCCGAGGACCTCGTCCCGGGCCCGCCAGACCACCGCCATCCCGCCCCGGCCGAGCTGGTCTTCCAGCCGGTAGCGACCGCCGAGTACCTGCTGCGCCTCCACGCGGACAGTTTGCTCTGCCGGGCCGCGGCCCGCCCGACCCACACGCCGTCCGGTAGCGGCATTGTCCTCGATCGGGCATCGACCCGACCGAACGGGCGAGGGCGGAACCGGGCGCCGGTCGAGCAGAGCGGTGCGATCGTCCGAACGACGTCGCGCCGGCCCGCCCCGCCGCTCCGCCGGCCCCGCTCCGCCGGCCGCCTCGTCCGGGCACTCCCGGCCGCGTCACTCCGGCAACTGGACGGGGACGCTGGTGACCACCACACCGGGTACGCCCCGCAGGGCGCGACGCAGTCGCAGCTCGGTCCGGGTGTGCAGGACGTGGTGCCACAGGTGCCGGACCACGATCTCCGGTACCACCACGGTCAGGGTGACCTCCGGCCGTGCCGAGCGCAGCGCCCCGACGTACTGGGCCAGGGGCGCGATCACGGTCCGGTACGGCGAGATGATCGTCTCCAGCCGCAGGTGGCCACCCCAGGCCTCCCACTGTCGGCGGAACCGGTCGGCCTCCTCCTGTTCGGAGCTGAGGTGCACGGCGAAGGTCGGCTGGCCGAGCGAGGTCGCGTACGCCAGTGCCCGCAGGGCGGCCAGGTTCAGCCGGGCCACCGGTACGACCACCAGATGCCGCACCCCACCCGGGACCAGGTCCGCCAACACCTCGTCCCGGTCCTCCCGGACGGTGCTCCCGGGCCGACCGTGACCGGGCCGACCGCGGCCGTCACCGTCACCGCGACCGTCACTGTCACCGCGACCGTCACCGTTGCCGTGACGAGCGTCCGCCGGCACGGTCAATGCCTGTCGCATCGCGTCGTAGTGCCGTCTGATCTGTAGGCAGAGCAGCACCAGCGCCGGCACGGCGACCACCACCACCCAGGCACCCTCGACGAACTTGGTGACCCCGGCGGTGACCAGGACCAGGCCGCAGAGCAGTGCACCGGTGGCGTTCAGCGCCGCCCGCCAGCGCCAGCCCGGTTCCCGGTGCCGGCGCCAGTGCACCACCATGCCGCCCTGGGAGAGGGTGAAGGCCAGGAAGACCCCGACCGCGTAGAGCGGGATCAGCGACTGCGTGTAGCCGCCGAACGCCACGAAGATCAGCGCCGCCGCCACGGCCAGCACGACGATGCCGTTGCTGAACGCGAGCCGGTCTCCCATGTGCAGGAACTGTCGGGGCGCGTAGCTGTCCCGGGCCATGAAGAAGAGCAACCGGGGGAAGTCGTTGAAGGCGGTGTTCGCGGCCAGCAGCAGGACCAGGGTGGTGGCGGCCTGGATCAGCGCGTACCACGGCCCGGTGCGGAACGTCCCGCGGGCGAGTTGGGACAGCAGCGTCTCGTCGGCCCGGGGGACCAGCCCGTTGAGGTGGAACAGCAGGGTCAGCCCGGCGAAGAGCACCACCAGGATGCCTACCATCCAGGTCAGCGTGGTCCGGGCCTGGCGCCACTCGACCGGCCGGAACGCCGGCACCGCGTCGGCGACCGCCTCGATCCCGGTCATCGAGGAGGCGCCGGAGGCGAAGGCGCGGAGCACGACCAGCAGGCCGAGTCCCTCGACCGCGCCGACCGGGGGCGGCGGGACAGGTTCGAATCCCCGGCCCGCCGCCCGGGCCACCCCGACGACGAAGAGCAGCCCGATGGCGGCGAGGAAGAGGTACGTCGGCGCGGCGAAGAGCCTGCCGGAGGCCCTTACCCCGCGCAGGTTGCCGGCGAGCAGCGCGGCGATCACCAGCAGTCCGAGCAGCACCGTGTACGGCGTCAGCCCGGGCAGCGCCGAGGTGATCGCCTCCACGCCGGCCGCCACCGACACCGAGACGGTCAGCACGTAGTCGATGATCAGCCCGGCCGCGGCGGTGAGTCCGGCCCGGGTGCCGAGACTGTCGGAGGCCACCAGATAGGAGCCGGCGCCGTGCGGATAGGCGTAGACGGTCTGCCGGTACGACGTACCGACCGTGATCATCAGCAGTACCAGTGCGGCGCCGATCGGCAGGGCCAGGCCCAGCGCGCCGCTGCCGGCCAGCACCAGGATGGCGAGCATCGCCTCCGGCCCGTACGCGACCGAGGAGAGCAGGTCGGAGGAGAGCACCGGGAGGGCGACGAGTTTCCGCATCCGCTCGTGCAGCACCGCCGTGCTGGCCAGGGGCGGGCCGAGCAGGGCGCGCCGCAGCGCCGTGCCGGTCCGGCCGGTCCGGCTGCCGGTGGGGCTGGCCGGGCCGGTGGCGGTCAACTGCTCCTGCCGCTCGGTCGTCCTGAACATCTCGATCCGGCCCAGCCGACCCGAGCGGCTCGGCGCCGCCCGGTGCCGGTAGTTCTCCAGTCCCGGATCCAGCGGCAGTGCGGCGTCCCGGGGCGGATGGTCGGCCAGGTCCACCCGCCACCGGCGGCCGACCTCGCCCAGGGCGGCCAGTTCGGCCTCGCCGAGCGGCGGGAACTCGGCCGACGGGCTGAGGACGCTGCTCGGCTGCTCCGATGGCCGCGCACCGTTTCCGTTCCGCCGCTGTCGCCGCACCATGCTCCGCCTCGTCCGACACCGCTCCGCCTCGCACTGTCACCGATCCGGCCGGCCGGTGGCACCGAAACGGCGATACTCGGCCGGAAAGTACGGCCCTCGGCGCCTCCTACGTCCGGCCGGAACGCCGTTGAGCTGCGGCGCAGTGTGGTCGGGTCGGTCGCGGCGGATCGGCTGTGCGACCGGGGCTTTTCACTGTTGCGTGCATCAGTAGCATCGAGGCCATGCCACACCACCCCTCACTCGCGGAGTCCGACTCCACCGAGGTCATCCCGGCGACTCCGGACGGGAGTTCCACCGGGGCGCCGCCGAAGCGACGTCGGCGACGCACCCGGCGGATCGTCCTCATCACGCTGCTGGTGTTGGCGCTGCTGGGCGGCGGGGGAGCGGTTGCGGCCGGCATCTACGTCCACTCGCTGGAGTCGGGCATCGAGCGGGTCGAGGCGTTCGACGAGGTGCCCGAGGAGTCGCGTCCGGTCAAGGTGGCGAAGGACGCCAAGAACATCCTGATCCTGGGCAGCGACACCCGCGATCCGTCCAGTACCGGCGGATCGCGCAGTGACACCATCATCCTCGCCCACCTGCCGGCGGACCGGTCGAGCGCCCAGCTCGTCTCCATCCCCCGGGACACCTGGGTGAACGTGCCGAAGTCCAAGGACGGCAAGCACGGCGGCCGGGACGCGAAAATCAACGCGGCCTACGCCTGGGGTGGGATTCCGCTGATGGTGCAAACTGTCGAGAAGTTCACCGGGGTGCGGATCGACCACGTGGCGCTCGTCGACTTCGCCGGTTTCAAGGAGATCGTCGACGCCCTCGGTGGCGTGCAGCTCACCGTCGAGGAGAGCTTCACCTCCACGCACTCGCTGCTGCCCGGTGGACGCCGCGAGTTCAAGAAGGGCAAGCAGGTGATGGACGGCGCGCAGGCGCTGGACTACGCCCGGGAGCGCTACGCGTTCAAGGACGGGGACTTCGCCCGGATCCGGCACCAGCAGCAGGTGATCCGGGCCATCCTGGACAAGGCCGCCTCCGGTGGCACCCTGGCCAACCCGGCGAAGCTGAACTCCTTCATCCGGGCCTCCGCCGACGCGGTCTCGGTCGACAAGACCCTCTCCCTGCTGGACATGGGGACGGAGCTGCGGCACCTGCGCAGCGGCAACCTGACCTTCCTGACCAGCCCGACCAAGGGCACCGGCCGGGTCGGCGACGAGAGCGTGGTGTTCGCCAAGACCGACGAGGTGAAGACCTTCTACGACGCGGTCCGGCGCGACGCGGTACCCGAGATCCTGAGTAGAGCGAAGTGACCGCCCCCGTCGGGGCTGGCCATCCACGGCCGTATCCTGCACCCGGCGTCCGGTAGGGGCGGTCGTCGTCACGGGGGAGGTAGCAGATGTCGAGCTGGCCGCTGGCATCGCATGATCCGGTGGTCGGCCTGCCCGACACCGGCCCGCCGGACCGGTCGCCGGCCGCGCCGGGCGTGCCGGTCACCGGTGCCGTCGACCCGGTCACCGACGTCCCGCCGGTGCCGCGGCCCCGCACCGGACCCGGCCCGGCGGAACGGGTGCGGGTCGGCACCGACACCACGGCGGTGCTGCCGTACGCCGGCTCCCGCGCCTCCGTGCGGACCCGTCGACTGCGTGCCTGGATGGTGACCGCACCGGTCGACCTCGTCGCGCTGCTCGGGCCGCTGCTGGTCACCGACCGGTACTGGCGGGGGACGGTCTTCACCGCCGGGCTCACCGTCGCCATCTTCGCCGCCGGTGGGCTCTACCGGGCCCGCCGGCACATGAGCATCCTGGACGAACTGCCGAGCCTCTGCGGCCGGCTGCTCGCCTCCGCCGCGATCGTCGCCATCATCGCGGCCATGCGGCACGGCTCGGTCGAGTACATGACCGGGTTCATGCGGGGTGTCGTGCTCTCCGCCGGGCTGGTCATCGTCGGCCGGGCGATCACCCGGCGGGCGGTGACGGTCGCCCGCAAGCGGCGCTGGGTGGAGCACAACGCCATCATCATCGGCAGCGGTCCGGTCGCCGCCGAACTCGCCCGGCTGCTGCGCCGCTATCCGCAGTACGGGCTGCGCTTCGCCGGCTGCGTCGACGCCGAGGAGCGGTCCGGGCCCGGCTCGCCGCCGCTGATCGGCACGTTGGACCAGCTCGCCGACCGGATCCGGCTGGTCGAGTGCGACGTGCTCGTCGTCGCCGAACCCGACTGTCCGGAGAACAGCCTGATGGAGTTGCTGGCCCGGCCGGAGTTCGCGGACTGCGACATCTGGAGTGTGCCCCGGCTCTGGGGCTCGCGTTCGCCCGGCGGGTTGCCCGACCACATCGGAGCGATCCCGGTGGTGCAGATCCGGCACACCAGCCTCACCGGCCTGCGCTGGCTGCTCAAGCGCGCCTCCGACATCGCCTTCTGTGCCGTGGCGCTCGTCGTGCTGAGCCCGGTGCTGGTGCTCTGCGCCCTCGCCACCTGGTTGGAGGGCGGTCGCGGGATCTTCTTCCACCAGGAGCGGATCGGCCGGTACGGCAAGCCGTTCGACGTCATCAAGTTCCGCACCATGAAACCGGCGGACGAGACCGAGTCCCGGACCCACTGGTCGATCGCCGACGACCAGCGGATCGGCCCGGTCGGCCGGTTCATGCGGCGCACCTCGCTGGACGAGCTGCCCCAACTCTGGAACATCCTGCGTGGCGACATGACCGTGGTCGGCCCCCGTCCCGAGCGGCCGTACTTCGTGCAGAAGTTCTCCGCCGAGCACCCCGACTACGCGATGCGGCACCGGGTGCCTGTCGGGCTGACCGGCCTCGCCCAGGTGAGCGGCCTGCGTGGGGACACCCCGATCTCCGACCGCGCCCGGTTCGACAACTACTACATCGAGAACTGGTCGCTCTGGCTGGACACCAAGGTGCTGCTGCGTACGGTCATCGAGGTGTTCCGGGGCGGCGGCCGGTGAGCCCGCCCGGTCGACCGGTGAGCAGCCCGGGTCGACGGGCGGCGGCTATCCGGCGGCGGGCAGGAAGGGCAACGGCGTGACCTGGTAGCCGCCCAGGTAGCGGGCCGGGTCGGCGCCGAGCACCGAACCGAGGACGGTGCCGAAGACCTGCCGGAAGTCGACCGTGGCCCGCAGGTCGCCGTCGTCCAGGTCGGTCAGGCTCGGCTGCTCGCCGTAGAGGCCGCCGGTCACGTCGCCGCCGAGCACGAAGACCGGGCCGGCGGTGCCGTGGTCGGTGCCGTCCGAGGCGTTCGCCCGGACCCGCCGCCCGAACTCGCTGTAGACCACCACGGTGACCCGCCGGCCGGCCCCGGTCCGGCTCATCCGCTCCACGAAAGCGGCCAGCGCCTGGTCGAGCTGGGTCAACAGCATCTCGTGCCCGACGATCTCGCTGGCGTGCGTGTCGAAGCCGCCGAGACTCACCGAGTACACCCGGGTCGGTACGTTCGCCTCGACGCACCGGGCGACCAGCCCGAGTTGCCCGGCGAGCGCGCTCGAGCCGCCGGTGCCGGTCGCCGGACCCATCGGCCCGCCGTCGGCCCGGGGCAGCTCCCGGCCCTGCCGCACCAGCTGCTCCACCCGGAGCAGGTCGGCGTAGGAGGCGGCGGCGCGGGCCTGCATCGCCGGCTCGCCCGGCTGCGCCCCGCCGAGCGCCCCGACGAGCCCGGTGTCGATGCCCGACGGCAGTTTGAGGCCGCCGAGGCTGACGCAGGCACCGGCCCGGGTCTCCCCGGCGAGCAGTGGCGGCAGCACCGGCTCGAAGCTCACCGCCGTCTCCGGCGACGCCCTGGTGCCGTCCAGCCACCGCCCCACCCAGCCGCTGTAGATCGGCATCTCCGGCGACGCGGTCTGCCAGATGTCCATCGACCGGAAGTGGCTGCGGTCCGGCTTCGGATAGCCGACGCCCAGCACGACCGCGAGCCGCCCCGCGTCCCAGAGCCGCTTCAGCCCGGTCAGTTTCGGGTTCAGGCCCAGGGCGTCGTCCAGGTGCAGCACCTTCTCGGCCGGGTACGCCAACTCGGGCCGCAGCCCGTGGTAGCGGCGGTCCTGGTACGGGATCACGGTGTTCAGCCCGTCGTTGCCGCCGTAGAGGGTGACCAGCACCAGGGTCCGGCCCGGGTCGGCGGGGTCGACCGGGGACGACTTCTCCAGCAGCTCGGCGAGGCCGAGGCCGGCACCGGTGGCCGCCAGCGCACCGGCGCCGACGACACCGGAGGCGAGCAGGAAACGGCGTCGGGTAAGCGCGTCCATCTCAGGTCACCAGGTATTCCGGGCTCGACAGGCCGAGGACGAGCAGTTGGTGCGGGTCCCCGACGGTCCGGAGCACCTGGTAGGTCCGGTCGGTCCAGCCGTCCAGGCAGAGCAGGTGCGCCACGTCCTCCGGGGTGAGCCGCCGCGGTTGGTGCAGCGCGGCCAGTTTCCCGGCGAGGTTCATCCTGACCTGGGCGGCGGCCGAGGTCAACCAGGCGGTGCCGGCCGGCCAGCCGCCCACGCTGGGCGGGGCGAACGGAAGCTGTCCGAGGGCGCGCATCGCGTACACGATCTCCATGGCGGTCTCGACCGGCAGGCTGCTCATCCGCAGGCCGAGCTGCCGCATCGCCCCGACCAGCCACTCCACCGGCTGCTTCACCAGGGTGTGCGCGGTGCCGGCGAAGGCGTCGTCCTCGAAGAGCGCGCGCAGCATCGCCGTCGGCACCGGGAACGCCTCGGCCATCTTCTCCCGGACCCGCTCCGGGATCGGCTCGCTGTGCGAGGCGTACCGGAACCACATCCGGGTGGCCAGGAAGCGCGGGCACTCCGGGCGGGTCAGCAGCAGGTTGACCAGGCTGTGCGCGTCGAACCTGGCGGTCTGGCCGAGGATCGTCTTGCGGCCCGGGTCGTGCCGCTGCCGGTCGAAGACCGGTGTCTCCCGCTCCAGGATCGTCCGCCAGCCGGTGAGCGCCCGGCCCGCCTCCCGGACGTCGCGTTCGGTGTACTGGCCGATGCCGAGCAGGAACAGCTCGAAGAGTTCCCGGGCGAGGTTCTCGTTCGGTGCGTCCTTCTTGTTGTGCTGCCCGTCCAGCCAGTAGATGAGAGCCTGGTCCACGATCATCCGGTGGGCCAGGTCCACCACGTCCCGGGCGGCCCGGATCGTCCGGTGCTGGGTCAGCATGTACTGCGCGCTGCTCACCTTGTCGACCGAGGTGGCCCAGTGCCCGTGCCAGAAGAAGACCAGCTTCTCCACCGCCTGGTGACTGGCGACCGTCATCCGGTCCAGCCACCACCGCTCGATCAGCTCGGCCTGGGCCTTGCGCATCGTGTCGGCCCGGACGTGCTGTTCCCGGGTCGGGTTCGGCAGGTTGGCGTGCGGGTCCGGGCCGAGCCTCGGGACGGGGGAGCTGGTCGCCCCGACGTCCGGCCCGAGCGGGGCGAGCAACCCGGAGAGGGTGTCGGGATATCCCGACTGTTTCGCCGCGGCCAGCTCCGCCGCCGTCGGACCGAACCCGGCCCGGCGCAGGAGCAGCGCGACGTCGTCGGTCATGAAGGCAACATAGGCGAGAAACCCGGACAGCGGCAAACCCTCCCGACCGGCGTCGCGACCGGCGGAAAACGGCAGCCAGTGCCGGTGGCCGGACCGGTGCCGGGTCGGGTGTGGAGGGTGCGTGTCGACGGGTTCTTCCCGGACAGACCCGAGTGGATTCCGGCGGACAAACCCGAGTAAAGCGGGTCGGCGTCGAGGGTGGCTGTCGGCCGTGCCGCCCGCTCCCCTAGGGTACCCTGGTGCAGCAGTGCGCCTCCGTGGACACAACGACTCCGACGATGCTGGTGCTGGGCACCGCCGAGTGGAGCGCGCAGATCGCGACGAACCAGCACTACGTGGTGCGGGAGTTCGCCCGCGACTTCGAGACCCACTTCGTCGAGTCGCTCGGCCTGCGCCGCGTGCGGCTCGACGCCCGCGACCTGAGCCGGATCGCCCGCCGGGTCCGCAACCGGGTGCGCGGACACGCCGGTACGACGCACCGGCCGGTCCCGGAGCGGGCCCGGATCGTCTCGCCGCTTATCGTGCCGGTGCACCGCCGACCGACCCGGCTGGTCAACCGGATCCTGCTGGAACGGGCGGTCACCGCCTGGCGGAACAGCCCGCGACCCCGGGGGCTGTGGACGTTCACCCCGGTGACGTACGGGCTCGAACGGTACGCCGACTTCACCGTCTACCACTGCGTGGACCTGCTCGGCACCTTCCCCGGGGTCGACGCGGTCGCCGTCGCCGCCGGAGAACGCCGGCTGGCCGCGCTGGCCCGGCCGGCGATCGCCACCAGCGAGGCCGTCGGCGCGCACCTGCGCACGACCGGCTTCCCGGACGTGCGTGTGCTGCCGAACGTCGCCGACGTGGACGTCTTCGCCGCCGCCGGTCGCCCCGCCGCGCAACGCCGTCCGGCGGCACTCTTCGCCGGCAACCTGTCACCGCACAAACTGGACTACCCGCTGCTGCGCGCCCTGGCCGAGGGGCTGCGCGGCCGGGGCGAGCTGCTGCTCGCCGGTCCGGTCGCGGCCGGCGGCGGCGGTTTCGACACCGAACTGGCCGAGCTGGTCCGGCTCGGCGCGCGCTACCTCGGGGTGCTCGGCATCGACGAGCTGGCCGAGGTGGCCGGCACCGCCACGGTGGGTCTGGTGCCGTACGCGCTGAACCCGTACACCACCGGGGTCAGCCCGCTCAAGTGCTACGAATACCTGTCGGCCGGGCTGTCCGTGGTGAGCACCGCGGTGCCGGACGTGGTCCGGGCGGCCCGGGGCAGCGACGCGATCGGCGTGGCGGACTCCGTCGACGACTTCGTCGCCCGGGTACTCGGCGCCCTCGCGCCGGCCACCGACCCGGAGATCGCCGCGCGGGTCGGTCACGCCCGCGACTTCGGCTGGCGGGCCCGGGGCGAGCTGCTGCGCGGCATCGCCGGCCAGGCAGCCGGTGGGCAGCCGACACCGGTGACCGGGGCGCCCGGTGCCTAGGGTGCTGCCGGCCGCCCGCCGCCTCGGCGACGAGCTGGCCCGCGCCGCCGCCCGGCCGCACCGGCTCGCCGTCCTGGCGACAGTCGTACTGGTCCTCGCCCTGCCCCAGCTCTACCTGCTGCCCAGGGGAAGTGTCGACATCGCCCTCGGCACCGTTGTCGCGCTGCTGCTCGCCCCGGTGGTCCTGCTCGCCACCCGGGGCGGGCTCGCCCGCGGGCTGCTCCGGCTGGCCCTGGTCCGGATCCTGCTGGCCCTGCTGGCGCTCCGGCTGCTCGCGCTGGCCTGGTCACCCGAGCCGCGTGCCGGGTTGCAGTCCATCACGCTGCTCGGCCAGTTCGTCGTCACGGTGGTGCTGATGGTGGCGGTGGCCGGTGGCGGCGCCGCGGCACTGCGCCGGCTGCACCTCTGGTACTGGCCGTGGGTGCTGCTCGAAGCCGCCCTGGTGGTCGGATTCCGGTTGCTGCCCGGCCTGGAGGACGACTACCTGCACTCGATCGGCGGCCTCTTCGCCGGGCAGAACACCGTCGCGGCGCTCTTCGGGGACAACCCGAACAACGTGCTGGACCCGGCGAAGGCCGGTGGCGTCTTCATCAACGCCAACGTGGCGGCGATGTTCCTCGGGGTCAACGGCCTCGCCGCGTTCGCCCTGGCGGCGCTGACCGGGACCCGCTGGCTGCGGGTGGTCGGCGTACTGGCGCTGCTGGCGGTGCCGTTCACCGGCTCCAAGTCGGCCACGGTACTGGTGTTCGCGCTGCCCGCCGCCGCGTACGCCCTGCACTGGCTGCGCCGGTACGCCACCCCCGCCGTCCGGCGCTATCTGCTGCTCGGCACCGTGCCGCTGGCGGCGGCCGTGGTGCTGCTGTTCGCCCTCAACCGCGGTTTCCTGGACGCCCTGGTGGAGGCGTTCGTCGGCCGGACCGCCATCTGGCAGTTCGGTGCCGAGGCGTTCCGGGACAGCCCGCTGCTCGGGCTCGGCTACGGCGGCTGGGACGTCGGGTTCGCCGACTACGCCGACCGGCACGACATCTGGCGGGTCTTCCCGCCGCACAACATCCTGCTCGGCGCCTGGGCGGTGACCGGCCTCGCCGGGCTGCTGCTCACCGTCGCCTTCTTCGGCGCCGCGTTCCGGCTCGTCGCCCGGCGGCTGTCGGACGGCCGCGGCGGGCAAGCCTTCGTGATCTGCGCCGGCACGGCGATCGGCTGGATCCTGGTCCAGGGACTCGGCGAGAACACCGACGTCTTCGGCGACATCCACCTGATCCCGATCGTCTCGCTGTTGATCGCCTACCTCGTCCGGCCCGTTGCCGAGGAGACCCAGGACAGTGCCAGCCACCCCGACCGTGGCAGTCGTACGCCACCAGCAGTTCCGGCCGTCGGAGACGTTCATCACCAGCCAGGCCCTGGCGATGCGGAGCTTCCACCCGCTGTTCGTGGCGAGGGACCCGATCCCGAACCCGCCGCCAGCCAGCTCGGCTAGCCCGGCACCGGCGGTCGGACCGGGCGCCGGCCCGGCCCGACCCGACACGGTGAGCGTCGCCGACTTCGGCCGGGCGGCGGTGCTCGGCTACACCCTGACCCGCCGGTCGGAGCCGCTGCGCCGGCTGCTGGCCGAACGCGGCACGGCACTGCTGCACGCACACTTCGGGGTGGAGGGCGTCTACGTGGTGCCGCTGGCCCGCGCACTCGGCGTGCCGCTTGTCACCACCCTGCACGGGTTCGACGTGACGATCACCAAGTCCCGGCTGCTGGCCTCCCGGAAGACGTCCTGGGTCAACTACGTCGCCTGGCGCAACGAACTCTTCGACGCCGGGGCGAGGTTCGTCTGCGTCTCCGAGCACATCCGGGCCAGGGCGCTGGACTGGGGCTACCCCGCCGACCGGCTGGTCGTGCTGCCGACCGGGGTCGACGTCGACCTGATCGCGCCGGCCGGGCCGGTCGAGACGCCCCGGATTCTGCACGTGGCCCGGCTGGTGGAGAAGAAGGGCACCGCGGACCTGCTGCGGGCGTTCGCCGTGGTACGCCGGGCGGTGCCGGACGCCGAACTGGTGGTGGTCGGCGACGGGCCGCTGCGGGAGTCGCTGGACGCGCTCGCCGCACAGCTCGACATCGCGGCGGCGGTACGGTTCCTCGGCGCGCTGCCGCATCCGGAAACGCTCGGCTGGCTGCGCCGCTCCCGGCTGCTCTGCCAGCCGAGCGTCACCGCCGCCTCCGGCGACCAGGAGGGGCTGCCGACGGTGCTGCTGGAGGCGGCGGCCAGCGGGCGGCCGGTGGTCGGCACCCGGCACGGCGGGATCGCCGAGGCGGTCACCGACGGCACCGACGGCTATCTGGTGGCCGAGCGGGACGTCGCCGGGCTCGCCGAGCGGCTGACCGCGCTGCTGGCGGACCCTGACCTGTGCCGGCGGTTCGGCGAGGCGGGCCGGCGGACGGCCGTCGAACGCTTCAACCTGCGCAGCCAGACCGACAGGCTCGAATCGCTCTACAGGACGCTGCTATGACCGAGTCCATAATGGTCTTCTCCCGGGCAACCCCGCACCACCACACCGGCGGGATGGAGACACTGGCCTGGAGTCTCGCCACCGAACTCGCCCGGCAGGGCCGCCAGGTCCGGGTCGTCACCACGGCCATCCCGGGGGTGCCGGGCCCGTTCGCGGCGGACGGGGTCGAGGTGGTGCCGCTGGCCGGTACCCGGCCCGGACGGTATTCCACCGCCTGGTGGCGGGAGTCCCGGGCGTACTGGGTGGCCTGCGCGACGCCGCCCGGGGCGGTGCTGTCGGTGAGCGCCGGGGCGTACTCGGTGGTCCGGGCCCGGGGACGGCACCCGGGTACGCCGTTCGTGTTGCAGGCGCACGGCACCTCGACGATGGAGATCGGGTCGAAGCTGCGGGCCGGGAACCTGCGGTCGCTGGCCACCGCGCCGAAGAACGTCGGCTGGCTGGCCCGGGACCTGGTCCGGTACCGGGACTTCGACCGGGTCGTCGCGGTCGGCGGGCGGGTCGCCGACTCGTTGGCCGCCGCGCCCCAGCGCTGGGCGGTCCGGCCGGACCGGATCCGGCTGATCCCCAACGGGGTACGCCCGACGGCCGGGACCGGCGGTGTCGAGGAGCGCCGGAAGCTGCGGGCGGCACTCGGCGTCGACGACCGGGTCACAGTGGTCGGCTGCGTCGGCCGGCTGCACGTGCAGAAGCGGCTGGACCGGGCGTTGCGGGCGGCGGCGGTACTGCGCGACCGGGGCCACGGCGACCGGTTCCGGTTCCTGCTGGTCGGCGACGGCCCGGACGAGGGCCGGTTGCGCGCCCTGGTCCGCGACCTGCGGCTGGCCGAGCTGGTCACCTTCGTCGGCCGGGTGCCGCCGGAGGAGGTCGGGCGGTACTACGCGGCGGCCGACGTCGCCCTGCTCACCACGGCGCGGCTGGAGGTGGGGCTGCCGATGGCGATCCTGGAGGCGCTGGCCGGCGGGCTGCCCTGCGTACTTCCGACCGGCGCCACCGGCCCGGACTCGCTGGCCGGCGTGCTGCACCCGGTCGACCCCGCCGATGCCGGCGCCCTCGCCGACATCCTGGCCGGGATGCCGCCGGCTGCCGGTCCCCGGTCGAGCCTGCTGCCCGAGGAACTCACCCTGGCGCACTGCGCCCGCAGCTACCTGACGCTCTTCGACGAGCTCGCCGGCCGGCCCGGAGCACCGTGACCAGGATCTTCTTCCGGTTGCTGCTCGGCGGGGTGACCGGCAAGGTGCTCGGTCTGCTCCGCGAGGTGCTGCTCGCGGCGCTATTCGGCGCCGGCCGGGTGGTGGCGGCCAACCGCGTCGCGCTGACCGCGACCCTGATCCCGATCAACTTCTTCACCGCGGACGCGCTCTCCGCCGGGTTCCTGCCGCTGTACGTGCAGTACCGCACCGAGCGGCCGGCGATGGCCCTGGTGCTCTACCGCACCGTACGGTCGCTGCTCACCGCGTTCTCGCTGCTGCTCGCCGTGGCACTGCTGCTCGGCCGGGCCGCCTGGGTCGACCTGCTGGCGCCCGGCCTGGACCCGGAGACCGCCCGGATCGCCGCGACGATGCTCGGGATCGCCGCCCTGGCGGTGCCGTGCTACGTGCACTACAACCTGCACACCCTGGTCGGCCTGGCGCACGACGACGTACGCCTGATCAACATCCGCCCGTCGGCGCAGAGTCTCGGACTGATCGCCGCGACGCTGCTGGCCTACCTCACCGGCCGGGTCGAGCTGCTCGCCTGGGGCTTCACCGTGCCGTACGTGCTGCTCTGGCTCTTCGGGATCTACTGGGTCCGGCGCCGGGGCTACCTGGCCGGGGTCGACGGCGATCCGGACGCGCGGCTGCCGGACGGGTCCGGCCGGCGGCTCGCCCTGCGGATGTTCTGGCACCGGCTCCGGCCGCTGCTGCTGATCCCGGTGATCCTGCAGGGCTCGATCGGGGTGGAGCGGGCGGTCGGCTCACTGCTCGGCGTGGAGGTGGTCGCGGCGACCGAGTACGCCCGGTTCGTCGTCGACTCCTGCATGGCGCTGCTCGCCGCCCCGCTCGGGCTGGCCGGACTGGCCTCGTTCGCCAGGATGGAGCCGGGTGCGGTGGCCGGCGGCCTGCGCCGGCTGCTGCCGCCGGTGCTCTTCGTGACCGTGCCGCTCTCGCTGATCCTCTGTCTCAACAGCACCGGCATCGTCACCCTGCTCTACGCGCGCGGCGAGTTCGACGAGCAGGCGGTACGGATCTCCGCCACCCTGCTGCTCGGCTTCGCGCTCGGCATCTGGGCGCAGGTGATCGGCTACACCCTGGTCAAGGTGCTGAACGCCCGGGGCCGGAATTTCCAGGTCGCGATCGTGATGGCAATCTCCTACACCGCCGCCGCCGGGCTGAACCTGCTGCTGTTCCGGCACTGGGGTGCGCTCACCCTGGGGGTGGCGGCCTCGGTCGGCGGGCTGCTGATGTTCCTCGTCTCGGCCCGCCTGCTGGGCGTGCTCGGGTTCAGCCTGAAGCTGGCCGCCGCGCTGCTGCCCGGCACGGTCGCCGCCGGTGCGCTCGGCTACCTGCTCGCCGGGCCGGGCCTGCTCCGGCTGGTCGCCTCCTGCCTCGGGATCCTGCTGGTCTGGGTCGGCTACGCCGCGCTGCTGCCCGGACTGCGCCGGACCTTCCTGCTCGGCATCTGGGCCCGGCTCACCGGACTGGCCGGGCGGAAGAGCGGGGTGTGAGCGATGGAGACCAGGTTCGGCCCGCCTGACGGCCCGTCTTGCGGCCTGCCTTGCGGTCCGCCTGCCAGCCCGTCTTCCAGTCCGTCGGATGGAGCATCGAGATGACAGCCGGAGAGGTCCGCGACCAGGACACCGGAACCGCCCGCCCCGACGCCGCCGACGGGCCGGTGCCGAGGCTGCTCGCGGACCGGTCGGTGGCGGTGGTGCACGAGTGGTTCGGCGCCACCGGCGGTTCGGAGAACGTCTTCCGGCAGATCGCGGCGCAACTGCCGCACGCCCGGCGGTTCGTGCTCTGGAAGGACGAGGGTGTCGTCGAGCCGGAGCTGCGGGAGTCGTGGCTGGCCCGGACGCCGCTGCGGCGTACCAAGGCGGTGGCGTTGCCGTTGATGCCGCTGGTCTGGCGGACGCTCAGCCGGGAGCGGTTCGACGTGGTCATCTCGTCCAGCCACGCCTTCGCGCACACCGTCCGGCTGGGCGCTCCCGAACACACCCGCTACCTGAGCTACGTGCACTCGCCGGCCCGCTACATCTGGAGCCCGTCCTTCGACGGCCGGGGCGCCAACCCGCTGCTGGCCGCGCCCCGGCGGGTGCTGCAAGCCGCCGACCTGCGGCTGAGTCGGCACGTGCACGCGTACGCCGCGAACTCCCGGGAGGTGCGGGACCGGATCGCGCGCTACTGGCGGCGGGACGCGACTGTCGTCAACCCGCCGGTGGACACCGACTTCTTCTCCGCTGCGCCGCAGGCGGACCGCGAGCAGTCCCGGGACTACCTGCTCGGGGTCGGACGGTGGATCCCGTACAAGAACTTCGACCTGATCATCGCGATCGCCGGGGCCGCCGGGATGCCGCTGGTGATCGCCGGCTCGGGGCCGGCGGAGGCGCACCTGCGCCGGGCCGCCGCGCGGGCCGCCGTCCCGGTCCGGTTCGAGGTGCAGCCCGACCGGGAGCGGCTCCGCCGGCTCTACTGGGGAGCACGCGCCCTGCTCTTCCCGGTGCACGAGGACTTCGGCATCATCCCGGTGGAGGCGCAGGCCTGCGGTACTCCGGTGCTCGGGCTGCGCCGTGGCGGGCTGCTGGAGACGGTCGTCGACGGGCAGACCGGGCTGCTCGTCGACTCGCTGGCCGCGGCCGACTTCGTGCCCCTGGTCCGCCGACTCGACGAACTCGACCTCGACCGGCTGCCGCCGCACGCCGCCGGTTTCTCCCACCAGGCGTTCGCGCGCCGGTTGACCGGCTGGATCGCCGAACAGACCGCGGGCTGACCCGCCCCTTCCCACCCGGCTGTGCGGTGCTCAGAAGATCAGGGTCTCCCGCAGGTAGGTCGCCACCCGGCGCAGTTCCAGGGCGCCGTCCACGGGGGCGGTCATCCGCAGCACCAGCTGCCGGTCGACGACGCCCTCGCTGCCGCTCCTGAAGTACGCGACCACTACCAGCCCGTGCCGCTGCTCACCGTTCTCCTGCAAGGTGTTCGTCTCGACGTACGCGGAGAACTGTCCGCTGCGGATCCACCGCTTGCCCCACGCCTCCTCGGCCTGCCGCATCGCGACCTGCTGCGCCTCGTCACAGGGCTGCGCGCAGTCGCGCACGACCAGCTCCCCGCCGAACTCCGGGTTGTCGCTGCCCGGCGGCACCCCGCAGTTGTATTTGGTGAACCCCTGCGCCCGGCCGGAGAGCACGCACTGCCAGCCGCTCGGCACCTTGACGGTGAAGGTCAGACCCTCCAGGTCCGGCAGGGTGCGCACCTCGTCCCGCTCGGTGAACGTCGGCCACTTCGTCGGCCAGGATCCCGGCGTCGGCGGCTCCAGGCCCGGTTGCAGCGGCGGATTCGTCGGTGCCGGCGGCGGTAGGCTGCTGGCGCTCGGCTTGGCGTCCGGCGGCGGGTCGTCACCGCCGTCGCCGCCGGAGAGGCTCACGGCGAGGATGGTCCCGCCACCGGCCAGCACCAGGACGACCACCACGGCGACGGCCACCCAGAGCCAGTTGCGGCGCGGCTTGGGCTCGGAGGGCACGATGTGCCGCACCGGCGAGTAGAGCGGGTCGTAACCGGAGACGTCCGTGGCCGGTTCGGCGGAGTACGGCCTGGGCATCTCGGGCAGCGGCTGCGGCGGCCCGGAGATCGAGTCGGGCGGCCCGGACGTCTGGTACGGCGGCACCGAGCTCTGGTAGGGCGGCCCGGAACTCTGGTCCGGTGGCACCGAGACCTGGTAGGGCGGCCCGGAACTCTGGTGCGGCGGCACCGAGACCTGGTGTGGCGGCGCCGAGGTCTGGTGCGGCGGCACCGAGACCTGGTGTGGCGGTGCCGAGGTCTGGTGCGGTGGTGCGGAGGTCTGGTGCGGCGGTGCCGATGTCGGGGTCGCCACCGGGGTCGCGTTCACTCCCGGGGTCGACTGTGGTGGCCCGGCCTGCCACGGGTTCGGTGCCGGTACGCCGGGCGTGAGCCGGGTGGTGGGGGTGGCCAGCTCGTCGTCGTCCGGACCGGCGGAACCGTTCGGGGCCGTGCCGTCCACCGGTGCGGCGGCGGTCTTCATGGTCGGCGAATCGCCGTCCCCGAGGCCCTCCTGCGCCGGCCGGCACTCCATGCCCAGCGCGGCGAAGAGCCGTTCGCCGCCGCCGGCTTCGCCCGCAGCATAGGCGACCCACGGCGCGGGGGCGGCGAACTCGGCGTGCACGTACCGGGGGCCACCCGCGCTGGGCTGGGCCAACGCCTGGGCGGTGCCGGCGAACGCGTCACGCCACCGTTGGTCACCCGCCACGGCGGCGTCCAGCACGGCCACCGTGTACGAGTTGCCCTGCCCGTCGATGGCGGACCAGACGCTGCCGACCTGGCACAGGCTGACCGCCTCGATGAACTGGTACGGACCCACTGGCTGCATCCCAACCCACTTCCGCTTCGCTCCCTGCGGATCCTAGCGAGGCGGGACCAGTGCGCCCGAAGCCCCTCCGAGGGCCGGTGACCCGGCAACGCCCGCCCCGGCCGCCGGGTGATGGTACCTGAGTGCTGACTCAGCGTGTCGGGCGCGGCGGGACGACAGTGGACTTTGCCGGCGGATTCCGGGCGGCTTACTCCGGGGGCTGCCGGAGTCGGTCGATCAGCCGCTCGCCGGCCGGCCAGGGGCCGTATCCGCTCGCCGTCTCGACGTGCCCGGCGTCGCCCGCGTCGTACAGCTCGGCATCCCACGCCTCGGCGTACCGTTCGAACTGCGCGAACGTCGTGTACGGGTCGGTCCGGCTGGCCACCAGGATCGACCGGAACGGCAACCGGGTGTGCGGTACGGGACCGTAGACCCCGTCGTCCGGTGGGCCGTTCGGGTCGGGTTCCCACGCCGGGTCGACGTACGGCGGGGTCACCAGCAGGGCTGCCCGGATCGGGCCGGTGTGCCGGGCCGCCCACGCCGCGACGGTCAGGCAGCCTGCGCTGTGTGCCACCAGCACCGCCGGCTCCGGCGCGGCCCGGACGGCCTCGTCCAGTGCCGCGACCCGCTCGGCCAGGGTGAAGGGTGGGCCGGGCGGATAGGGCGCCCACCGGTAGTCCGGATTCGCGTCGGCCAGGCGGCACATCCAGTGCTCCGACCTGGGTCGGCCGCGTCCGGGCACGAGCAGGATCCGGGTCACCCGCACCACGCTAGCGTCGGCGGTCTCGTCGGGCTCGCCGAGGTCTCAACGGGGGCGGCGGGGGCGAGGGGAGGGCGGGGCGGCGGAAGGCGACGGCGAGATCGGCGGAAGGCGACAGCGAGATCGGCAGAAGTAGCTGGCGGGGAGTAGCTGGCGGGGAGTAGCTGGCGGGGAGACTGTCGAGCTGCCCCGCTTGTGCGCCCACTTCCGGGGTTGTCCGGTCCCCGACCGCGCGGCTCCGGGTGCCCCGTCTGTGCACCCAGCTCGACAGTCTGCGTACCGGACGGCTACTCCCGGCGCGACCACTGCTTCCCGGCGCCCCGGCCGGCGGGGCAGGGCCGCGGTTCGGGCCGTTCGTCAGGGCGCGGTTCGGGCCGTTCATCCGGTCGGCCGGGCGATGCTCGCGGGTCCGGGATCCGGGGCGTGGATCGACCGTTCAACGTGCCACAGCGACCGCTCATCGTCTCGGCGCAGGGACCTGCGGATTCCCCGCTCTCCCGTTACTGAAGCGTTACGGTGTACCGTTTGACTGCTCCAATGTTAGCGGTAACACTCGGCTCGCGACGTGATCGCGACCAGACGTCGGGGGTGGCAGCAAGCCATGCCCCAGGTAGGAGAGGTGGACATGCCGCCGGCCACGCACCCGCAGATCTGGTTCCTCACCGGCAGCCAGCACCTGTACGGTCCGGAGACCCTCGACCAGGTCGCGTCCCAGTCGCAGCAGATCCTGGAGACGCTCACCGGCTCGGGCAGGATCGTCGCGGAGATCGTCTGGAAGCCAGTTCTCACCGAGGCGTCGGCGATCCGCCGAGTGCTGCTGGAGGCGAACGCCGACCCGCACTGCCTCGGCGTCATCGCCTGGATGCACACGTTCTCGCCCGCCAAGATGTGGATCAGCGGGCTGGACGCGCTGCGCAAGCCCCTGCTGCACCTGCACACGCAGCTCAACGAGGCGCTGCCCTGGGAGTCCATCGACATGGACTTCATGAACCTCAACCAGGCCGCGCACGGCGACCGGGAGTTCGGCTTCATCCAGACCCGGCTCGGGCTGGCCCGCAAGACCGTCGCCGGACACGCCTCCGACCCGACGGTGGTGGCCCGGATCGACGAGTGGGCCCGCGCCGCGCTCGGCTACGCGCACCTGCGCAACCTCCGGCTGGCCCGGTTCGGCGACAACATGCGCGACGTCGCCGTCACCGAGGGTGACAAGGTGGAGGCGGAGCTGCGCTTCGGGGTCTCGGTGAACACCTACGGGGTCAACGACCTGGTCGAGGTGGTGGACCGGGTCGCCGAGCAGGAGATCGAGCGCCTGGTCGGCGAGTACGCCGACAGCTACCGGCTCGCACCCGAGCTGGCCAAGGACGGTGACCGGCACGAGTCGCTGCGGTACGCCGCCCGGATCGAGGCCGGGCTGCGCGAGTTCCTGACCGAGGGCGGGTTCGGGGCGTTCACCACCAACTTCGAGGACCTCGGCGGGCTGCGCCAGCTGCCCGGTCTCGCAGTGCAGCGGTTGATGGCCGACGGCTACGGCTTCGGCGGCGAGGGGGACTGGAAGACCTCGACCCTGCTCGCCGCCGTCAAGGCGATGGGCGCCGGCCTGCCCCGGGGAACGTCCTTCATGGAGGATTACACCTACCACTTCGGACCGGGCGAGCCGAAGATCCTCGGCGCGCACATGCTGGAGGTCTGCCCCAGCATCGCGGGCGAGCGCCCGTCCTGCGAGATCCACCCGCTCGGCATCGGCGGCCGGGAGGATCCCGTCCGGCTCGTCTTCGACGCCGCCGCCGGCCCCGGCGTGGTGATCGGGATGGCCGACCTGGGCGAGCGGTTCCGGCTGGTCGCCAACGAGATCGAGGTGGTACCGCCGGACGAGCCGATGCCCCGGCTCCCGGTCGCCCGCGCGGTCTGGAAGCCTGCGCCGTCACTCAGCACCTCCGCCGAGTCGTGGCTCACCGCCGGCGGCCCGCACCACACCGTACTCACCCAGTCGGTCAGCTCGGCCACGCTGCGGGACTTCGCAGACATGCTGCACACCGAACTCGTGATGATCGACGACCGGACCACGACCGCCGACTTCCGGGACCGGCTGCGCTGGAACCAGGCCTACCACCGACTCGCCCAAGGGTTGCCCGGCCGGGGCTGACCCGCACGCCGTACCAGGAATTGGAGGAGCATATGAAGTTTGTCCGGCTCGCGGCGGTGGCCGGCGCGGCCACGCTGGCCGTCGCGCTCACCGCGTGCGGATCGAGCACCAAGACCGTGGACGAGGAGGGTGGCTCCGGCGACAACGCCGGGGCGCTCGTCGGGGTGACGATGCCGACCAAGTCCTCCGAGCGGTGGATCCACGACGGCAACAACGTCAAGGCGGGGCTGGAGAAGCTCGGCTACACCGTCGACCTCCAGTACGCCGAGAACGACATCCCGGCCCAGGTCAACCAGATCGAGAACCAGATCACCAAGGGCGCCAAGGTGCTCATCATCGCCTCGATCGACGGCACCGCCATCACCACCCAGTTGCAGAACGCGGCGGACAACAAGATCCCGGTCATCGCGTACGACCGGTTGATCCGGAACAGCCCGAACGTCGACTACTACGCCACCTTCGACAACTTCAAGGTCGGGGTGCAGCAGGCGACCTCGCTGCTGGTCGGGTTGAAGCTGAAGAACGAGGACGGCTCGGACGGCACCGCGAAGGGTCCGTTCAACATCGAGCTGTTCGCCGGCTCGCCGGACGACAACAACGCCACCTTCTTCTTCAACGGCGCGATGTCGGTGCTCCAGCCGTACATCGACAAGGGCACCCTGGTGGTGAAGAGCGGGCAGAAGGACTTCAAGACCGTCGCGATCCTGCGCTGGGAGGCCGGCACCGCGCAGCGCCGGATGGAGGACCTGCTGACCAAGACGTACAGCGGCGGGGCGAAGGTCGACGGGGTGCTGTCGCCGTACGACGGGCTGTCGATCGGCATCCTGTCGGCGCTGAAGAGCAACGGCTACGGTACGGGCGGGCAGCCGTACCCGGTGGTGACCGGGCAGGACGCCGAGGTGGCCTCGGTGAAGTCGATCATCGCCGACGAGCAGTACTCGACCATCTACAAGGACACCCGGCAGCTCGCCGAGGTGGCGGTGAAGATGGCCGACGCGGTGCTCAAGGGCAACAAGCCCGAGGTCAACAACGAGAAGGACTACGACAACGGCAACAAGGTCGTGCCCTCGTACCTGCTCGACCCGGTCATCGTGAACAAGGCCAACTACAAGGCGACGCTCATCGACACCGGCTACTACAAGCCGGAACAGATCCAGTAGTCGTACCCGGGCGGCGGTCGCCCCGGGGTGAACCCCCGGTGCGGCCGCCGCACCCGTGACGGGAACATATCCTCACCCATCGAGCCGGGAGGCGATCCGTTGGCATGACCGACGACATTCTGCGGATGCGGGACATCACCAAGACCTTCCCCGGGGTACGCGCCCTCCAGGAGGTCGGCCTCTCGGTGCGCCGGGGTGAGATCCACGCGATCTGCGGCGAGAACGGCGCCGGGAAGTCCACCCTGATGAAGGTGCTCTCCGGGGTCTACCCGCACGGCTCGTACTCCGGAGAAATCTTCTTCGACGGCGAGCCCTGCGCCTTCGCCGACATCCGGGACAGCGAGCGGCGCGGGATCGTCATCATCCACCAGGAGCTGGCGCTCTGCCCGCAGCTCTCCATCGCGGAGAACATCTTCCTCGGCAACGAGCGGGCCAGCCGTGGCCTGATCGACTGGAACCGGACCAACCACGAGGCCGCCGAGCTGCTGGCCCGGGTCGGGCTCTACGAGAACCCGGTGACCCTGGTCAGCGACATCGGCGTCGGCAAGCAGCAGCTCGTCGAGATCGCCAAGGCGCTGTCCAAGCGGGTCCGGCTGCTGATCCTGGACGAGCCGACCGCGGCGCTCAACGACCGGGACTCGGCGCACCTGCTCGACCTGCTGCGCGGCCTGCGCGACCAGGGCATCACCTGTGTGATCATCTCGCACAAGCTGAACGAGATCGCGGCGGTCGCCGACCGGATCACCATCCTGCGGGACGGCCGGACCATCGAGACCCTGGAGACCGGCTCCGACGAGGTGACCGAGGACCGGATCATCTCCGGGATGGTCGGCCGGGACCTCGACCACCGGTTCCCGCCGCGCGAGCCGAGGATCGGCAGCGAGGTACTGCGGATCGAGGACTGGACGGTACACAGTCCCACCCAGCACGGCCGGATGGTGGTGTCGAACGCCAACCTGACGCTGCGGCGCGGCGAGATCGTCGGGCTGGCCGGGCTGATGGGGGCCGGCCGGACCGAGCTGGCGATGAGCGTCTTCGGGCGCTCGTACGGGACGAACATCTCCGGCCGGCTGGTCAAGGACGGTCGGGAGATCAGCGTACGGTCGGTGCGGGACGCCATCCGGCACGGCATCGCGTACGCCACCGAGGACCGCAAGCGGTACGGCCTCAACCTGATCGACGACATCAAGCGGAACGTCTCGGCCGCCGGCCTGAGCCTGCTGGCCCGGCGCGGGTGGGTCGACGACCACCGGGAGTACCAGGTCGCCGACGAGTTCCGGGCCAGCATGAACATCAAGGCGCCGAGCGTGCTGAGCGTGACCGGCAAGCTCAGCGGCGGCAACCAGCAGAAGGTCGTACTGTCTAAGTGGATCTTCACGAATCCTGACGTGCTGATCCTGGACGAGCCGACCCGGGGCATCGACGTCGGTGCCAAGTACGAGATCTACTCGATCATCAACCGGCTCGCCGACGAGGGTAAGGCCGTCCTGGTCATCTCGTCGGAGCTGCCCGAGCTGCTCGGGCTCTGCGACCGCATCTACACCCTCTCCGCCGGCCGGGTCACCGCCGAGGTGCCGCGCGCCGAGGCGACCCAGGAACACCTGATGCGGTACATGACGAAGGGCCAGGCCGACCACGGCGACGCCCGCACCACCTCGGACGAACCGGGCGCGGCGAACGGCTCCGGCCGGTGAAGCGACCCGACGAACGGACAGGAGCAGACCCTCGATGAGCGCCACCGCACCCACCAACGCCGACGTCGCGGTGAGCGGCCCCGGTCTCGGTGAACCGTCCGCCCCGGACGGCGGACCCGGCCGTCGGTTCTCGGTCAACCTGCGGCAGAGCGGCATCTACGTCGCCTTCGCGCTGATCGTGTTGCTCTTCTCGGTACTTACCGGCGGCGCCCTGCTGCAACCGCAGAACATCTCCAACATCGTCGTGCAGAACTCGTACGTGCTGATCCTGGCGATCGGCATGATCCTGATCATCATCGCCGGGCACATCGACCTCTCCGTCGGCTCGGTGGTGGCGGTGACCGGGGCGATCGCCGCGGTGCTGATGGTCGAACACGACGTACCCTGGCCGCTGGCCCTGCTGATCACCCTGGTCGTCGGCGGGCTGATCGGCGCCTGGCAGGGATTCTGGGTCGCCTACTTCGGCATCCCGGCCTTCATCGTGACCCTGGCCGGCATGCTGCTGTTCCGGGCGCTCACCCTGACCGTCCTCGGCAACCAGGGCATCGGCCCGTTCCCGGACCCGGTGCGTACCCTCGCCAACGGCTTCACCGAGGGCTACCTGGGCAATATCGGGCTCGGTCCGCTGGGCGGGGCCGACCTGTTCAGCCTGCTGGTCGGGATCGCCGCGATGGCCGGCATCGTAGCCGTGCAGTGGCGCAGCCGGACGGCCCGGCTCCGCTACCAGCAGAGCGTCGAGCCGCTGCCGCTCTTCGTCCTCAAGCTCGCCCTGGCCGGCGTCGTGGTGATGACGGTGATCGTGCAGCTCGCCCGGTTCAAGAACCTGCCCTGGGTGCTGATCCTGCTCGCCGGGCTGATCCTGGGGTACTCGCTGCTGACCAGCCGGGCGGTCTTCGGCCGGCAGATCTACGCGGTCGGCGGCAACCTCCAGGCAGCGACACTGAGCGGCGTCAAGGTCAAGTCGGTGATCTTCTGGATCTTCGTCAACATGGGTGTACTCGCCGCACTGGCCGGGATCATCTTCGCCGGCCGGCTCAACCAGGCCGGCCCGACCGCCGGCAACGCCTTCGAACTCGACGCGATCGCGGCGGCGTTCATCGGCGGGGCGGCGGTGCAGGGCGGCGTCGGCAAGGTGGTCGGGGCGATCACCGGCGGCTTGATCATGGGTGTCATCAACAACGGCATGTCGCTGATGGGCGAGCCGAGCGAACGGGTGATGCTGGTCAAGGGTGCGGTGCTGCTCGCGGCGGTCGCCTTCGACGTCTGGACCAAGCGGCGCGCCGGCGCGGCCCGGTGACCCCGGAGCGTCCCGCTGTCAGGGTGTCGCGCCGTCCAGTTATCAGGGTGTCGCGGCGTGCCGGGCTCAGGGTGTCGCGGCGTGCCGGAGGAAGCTGCGCCATGCCTCGGGGGTGAAGGTCAGCACTGGTCCGGGGCGGTTCTTGCTGTCCCGGACCAGTATCCGGCCGGGCAGGTTGTCGGCGACCTCGACGCAGTTACCGCCGGACTGGTTGCTGCGGCGCGACGTGCGCCAGCGCGGGCTGCCGTCCGTCGCGGCTGGGCTGTCGGTGGTCACAGGTCCTTCACCATCCTCAGGATCAGGTCGCGGGACTGGTCGCACGGCAACGCTACCGCACTGACGGCGTGCCACATCCGGTCCAGCGCGGTCACCCGGCCCGGCTCGGCGTGCACCCGGCCCTCGAAGAAGTCCTCCAGATAGCCGACCATGCGGCCGTCGTCGAGGGTGCCGAGCGCGAACGCCCCGGAGCGGCCGGGATACATCCCCACCGTCTCGGGCACGACGCAGAGATAGACGCCCGGCCGGGTGCCGATGTCGGCGAGGTGTCGCAGTTGTGCTCCGGTCAGCTCCGGGTCGCCGCAGCGTAGCGCGGCGACGTCGAGCACGAAGGAGCAGACCGGTGGCTCCGGGCGGTCGAAGACGGCGACCTGGCGGGCCAGCCGGCGGGCCACCTCCTCGTCGACCTCCTGCGGACTGCGCAGTCCGCTGTCGAGGACCGACCGGGCGTACGCCTCGGTTTGCAGCAGTCCGGAGACGAGACTCAGATCGAAATACCGGAGGCTGGTGGCGGTGTCTTCCACCTCTCGCCACGGGCGGAACCACTGCGGTGCCTGGCGCACGTGTTTCCGAGCCTCGATCGCCGCCTTTTGAATCTCCTTTCCGGTGTCGAAATACTCGTCCAACCGCTCCGCCGTGTCCGCCTTGGGTGCCAGTCGGCTTGTCTCGAAGGCGGCGATCAACGATTTGCTGACATTGACCGCCTCGGCGACCTGGTCCTGGGTGACGGCACGCTCGGCGCGCAGGCGCTTGAGGATTACCGGAACACTACTCACGTTTATCGTCTCCATATATTCCGGAGCTTTTGCGGATCATCGGACGCGATTGGTTCCGGTCATCTTCCGCCCGGCCGTAGGAATTCGTCCAGGGTGGAATCGAGGTAATACCGGTCCGTGAGCCGCTGCCGTCGGCGCCGGGCGGACGTTGCTGGACGCGGCGCGTACGGGCTCGACGGGACCTACTGAGGTGCACCGCTTTCGTACGATTCCTGTCGTCCGGCGATCACCTGTCCTCGACCAGAAGGAATACCGTGGACTCGTCACTCGCGTTCCTCATCGGCAGCGCGGCCATCTTCACTGGCGCTGTCGCCTACCGGGAACTCCATCGCGAACTCGGCCGACGGCGAGCTGCCGTGGCCGCCACCGGCATCGCCGTCGGCGTCACCGCGAGCTTCCTGCTGATGCTCTACCTCGCCACCCTGTCCATGGCGGCTCTGCTTGCCTTCGTCGCCGTCTTCGCCGCCGCCGTCGGCTATCCGGCCTTCCGCCGCGACCTCGGGCCCCGCCGGGCCGCCCTGGCCGCCGCCGGTTCGGCCGCCGTGGTCACCGCGAGCTTCCTCTTCGTCGTCTACCTTGCGGTGATGGCCTACCTCACCGCCATCGGCGTCTACCTGTCGTTGCGGGACCGGATCCGGATCGCTCCGGCCCTGTTGGTCACCGGCACCACCCTCGGCGGTCTGCTCGCCGCCTCCGCACTCGTCTTCTGGGTCAGCCTCAGCTACATGTGACGCATCGCGGCAACGGGCCGACGACCATCGGCGGCCGGACGCCAGGCTGAGCCCGGGTCAGGTGCAGGGCACCGGCCATCCCGTCCGGTCCCGGCGGGCAGTTGCCGGTGGAGCGCGATCAACGAGGGGCGGAGCGGGCGGCGGCGACGAGGGCCGGCAGCACCTGGGCCGCCGTACCGCGCAGGTTCACCGCAGAGACGTCGTCGAGCGGTGTCGGTTCCGGATTGACCTGGATCACGGCGGCGCCACGGCGTGCCGCGATCAGCGGGATCTCGGCCGCCGGATAGACCACCCCGGAGGTGCCGACCGTCAACAGCACGTCGCAGCCGGCGGCGGCCTCGACCGCCGCCGTCAGCGCCGCCTCCGGTAACGCCTCGCCGAACCACACCACGCCCGGCCGGACCAGCCAACCGCAGTGCGCGCAGCGGGGCGGCGGGATCCGGGCGCCCTCGCCCGGATCGGCGGGCTCGTCCTCCACCGGCTCCGACAGGGCGGCCGGGTGGGCGCCGGCGCCGATGCAGCGCGGTGCGAAGAGGCTGCCGTGCAGGTGGACGGGGGAGCGGGAACCGGCCCGCTCGTGCAGGTCGTCGACGTTCTGGGTGACCAGCACGGTGTCGGGGCACAGGGACTCGATGGCGGCCGTGGCGAGGTGCCCGGGGTTCGGCCTGGCCCGGCGTACCCGGGCACGGCGCCATTCATACCAGCCCCAGACCAGGTCCGGGTCGGCGTGGAACGCCTCCGGGGTGGCGAGCTGGGTGGCGTCGAACCGGGCCCACAGCCCGGTGAGGTCGTCCCGGAAGGTCGGCACGCCGCTCTCGGCCGAGATCCCGGCGCCGGTGAAGACGACCACCCGCCGGGCCTGGGCGAGCAGCGCGGCTGCCTCGGTCGGCGGAACCTGCTCCATCCCGGAGATCCTGCCAGACCGTTTCCAACCGCCGAAGTCGTCGGCGCCGGGCCGGTCAACGTCCAGGCGGCCGGTCAACTCCCACGCGCGGCCGGTCAGCCCTCGCGCGCGCTGGCCGGTCAACCCCCACACCGGGGCGCTCAACTTTCACGCGCGGTCAACTTCCGCGCGCGGCGGTCAACTTCTGTGCGTTGGTCGGTCGCGTACCGCCTCCCGGTAGAGGTCGAGCAGTGTCCGCGCGTGGGCCGCCCACGTCCGGGGCGTGACCTCCCGCGCCGCCGGGGGCGGACCGGCGGTGACCGACTCGTCGATCGCCCGCGCGGTGCCGGCCGGGTCGACCAGCCGGGCCGCCGGGCCGAGCAGTTCCCGGTAGGTGGGGATGTCGGCGGCGACCACCGCCGTCCCGACCGCCAGCGCCTCCAGCGGCGGAAAGCCGAAACCCTCACTCGCCGAGAGACTGACGAGGGCACCGGCCCGCAGGTACAGCGATTGCAGCACGTCGTCGTCGACCGCGCCGAGCAGGACCGCCTCCGCCGCGACCGGGTGACCGGCGACCAGCGCGGCACCGGGGCCGCCGGGGGCGAAGTCGTTGCCGACGAGTACCAGCGGCACGCCGCGACGCCGGCTCGCCGTGCGGGCGTACGCGTCCAGCACGGCGCCGACCCGCTTGTGTGCCCGGGCCAGCCCGACGTAGAGGACGAACCCGTCCGGCACCTGCGGAACCCGCTCCGGCGGTGCCGGCACGGCGGGCAGGTGGTCGCTGCCCCACGAGCTGACCAGCACCGGCGCGTCGGCCCGGACGGCGGTCCGGAACTGCCCGGCGACGGTCTCGGTCGGCACCACGATCCGGTACGCGGTCGCCGCGAGATGCGCCATCATCAACCCGTAGTACTCCTCGTGCGCCGAGGCCGGATGTGCCCGGGCGGCCGGCGCCGGCGGGGTGAGCGCGCGCAGTTCCGCGACCGCCCGGCGCATCGCCGCCAGGTCGTCGGCACCGAACCGCGCGGCGAAGGCGGCGTCCGGGTAGCACAGACCGGGATCGCGTAGCCGGACCACGTCGTGCACGGTCACCACCAGCGGAATGCCGGGATCTGGCCACGGGATCCGGTAGTCGAAGAGGTGGATGACGTCGGCGCCGACCCGGCGGGCCGTGTCGAGCAGCTCGTCGGCCTCGGCGGAGCCGTACCGTGGCGTGCCGGTCGGAGCCAGCACGTCGAGCCGGATCCCGTCCCCCGGGGCCGGTGTCCCGACCGCGGACCGGAGCGCCGCGATCGTGCAGCGGGTGTAGCGCCCGATGCCGTCGGGGGCGTCGATCCGTCCGTCCGTCAGAACCCGGACCACCCGCTCACCACCTCGTCCATGGTGCGGACAACGCATCGGCACCTATCCTTCCATCTCATGAGGCCGGGGCGTGCCGACACGACCCGCGCGCCGACCGACACCGGCTTCCCGGTGCTCGTCACCGGCGGAGCGGGATTCCTGGGGGTCGCCGTGGTCCGCCGGCTGCGCGCCGCCGGTCGGCAGGTGACCGTGGTCGACGACGGCAGCGCGGGCACGCTGCGCCGGCTGCGCGAGTTCGCCGACGACGCCGACGTGGTGCACCACCGGACCAGCGTCTGCGACGCCGACGCGGTGGCCGAGCTGCACCACGCCGTACGGCCCTGGGCGGTGATCCACCTCGCCGCGAAGCACTTCATCCCGGAGTGCGAGCGGGACCCGGGAGAGACCGGGCGGGTGAACGTCGACGGCACCGCCAGCCTGCTCGCCGCCTGGCGGGCCCACCGCCCGCAGCGGTTCGTCTTCGCCTCCTCGGCGGCGGTCTACGCCGACTCCACCCGGCCGCTCTCCGAACGTTCCCGGTGCGCCCCGCCCACCCTCTACGGGCGGACCAAGCTGGCCGGGGAGCGGATGGTGCACCGGCACGCCGCCCGACGCGGCGTGGCCGCGCTCTCGGTGCGGCTGTTCAACCTCTACGGCCCCGGCCCCACCGTCGAGCACCTGGTCCCGACCGCGCTCGCCCAGGCCCGGGCCGGCGGCCCGCTGCGCCTCGGTGACCTGCGGACCGTCCGCGACTACGTCTACGTCGAGGACGCCGCCGACGCCGTGCTGGCGCTGCTCGCCCAGGGCGCGACGGGCCGGGTGAACGTCGGCACCGGCCGGGGCACCGCCGGCCGGGACGTGGTGGCCGGCATCCTGGAGATCCTGGGGCTGCCCGGCACCGCCGTCTTCGACCCGGCCCGGACGAGGGCGTGCGACAGCCCGGCGGTGGTGGCCGACATCCGCAGGCTCCGTACGCTGCTGCCGGCCTGGCGGCCCGTCCAGCTCCACGAGGGACTGTCGCGCACGGCACGGTCGCCGGATCAGGAAGGACTGCGGCGTACGGCGCGGGCACCGGACCCCCGACAGCGCGTCGTCAGCCGGGAACGCGGGACGGGACCGGGTCCGGCGGCGGAAGCCAGCCCAGCAGCTCCGGCCGGCGGGCCCGAAGGTGTGCCGTCAGCCGCTCCGCGGCCACCGGGCGGCGCTGGTTGAGCAGGTCGAACCGGCGCCGGGCCAGCATCAGCGGCAGCAGCCGGTCGAGCCGTTCGTGGTCCATCCCGCCGCCGTAGCCGGCCAGCGCCGACTCGACCGTACCGCCGAGACCGAGGTCTACCGCGATGCACCAGGCCAGGTCGAGCATCGGCGGGCCGACCTGGATCGCGCCCGGGTCGAGTACGGCCCGCAGCCGCGCCCCGGTGAACAGCACGTTGTGCCCGACCGCCATGTCCCCGTGGATCGCCGTCATCGGGGCACCCCGGCACGCCTGGTCGAGCGCCGCCGCCAGACGTGCCGCGCAGGACGGGTCGCGCAGCCGGATCTCGCCGAAGAACATCAGGGCGCTGCCCGGTGCGTCCAGCCGGCGACCGATCGGCGGGGCGTGGTCGTGCCAGCGGCGCATGACGGCGGTGACCGCCCGCTGGCGCCGGGGCAGGAGTGGGCCGCCGCCGCTGTGCGAGCCGGGTACCCGCTCCAGCACGGTCCACCACCGGCGTGCACCGCCGACCACGATCTCGCCGTGGTCGAGGAGGGCCGGCGCCGGGATGGCGGCGGCGACGCGTACCCGCTCGTATTCGAGGCAGACCGCCAGCGTCTCGTGCCGGCGGTGCTGCACCTTGATCAGGGTCCGGTGGCCCGGCAGCACGGTCACGCCGGAACCTGTCGGCGGCGGGCCGTCGTAGGCCGGACTCCGCGCCGCTGCCCGGACCAGCGCGTCGACCACCTCGCGCGGCAGCTCGCCGGCCGACGGGGTCGCTCCCTCGCTCAGGTCGAGCGGCCCACAGCGCGGCGCTTCCGCGCTCGGCCCACAGCGCGGCGCTTCCGCGCTCGGCCCACAGCGCGGCGTATCCGTGCCCGGCTCGCGGCGCGGCGTATCCGTGTCCGGCTCGCGGGGCGGCATGTCCGCCGCGCCCGGTCGGTCGGACGGTGTGCCCGCGTCCGGCGCGTCCATCGGCGCGCTCACCCGCCCGGTTCGGCTGCCGCGCGGGCGGCCCGGAGCATCCGCAGTGGACCCAGCCAGCGCTGCCGGGCCAGCTCGGCGGAGTCGTACCAGCCGATCGCCGCGAAGTCGTGCAGTCCGTCGTCGCCGAGCCACAGGCCGGCGACGGCAGCCCAGACCGGAGGCGCGAGCTGGTCGGAGCGGGCGTCGGCGGCGAGCGCCAGCGCGGCGGTACGGGCCAGCTCGGGCCGGTCGGTGGCCAGCGGCGTGAGTACCGTGATCGCGCCGACCGGCAGCAGCTGACCGACCACGCCGGACTCCTCGGTCAGCCGGTGGGCCCGGGCGAGCAGCTCGTCCACCTCGTCGTGGTCCCCTTCGGCGGCCGCTCCCACCGCCGCCGCGAGGTCGCACTGGGCGAGTCCGATCAAATCGCCGAGCGACTGGTTGAGGTCCCGGGCCTCCGGCAGCATCGAGACCGCGAGCTTCGGATCGGTCCACATGGTGGCCAGTGCCAGATGCCGGGCGGCCCGGGCACCCCAGAGCGGCGCACCGGTGGCCCGCGCCTGGTCGAGCGCCCGCCGGAAGAAGTCGGCGGACCGGGCGAAGTCGCCGCCGTGCTGGTAGACGTGTCCGAGCAGGTCCCACGTCCGGGCGTCCTCCAGCGGCTGGCCGGCGGACGAGGGGGCGTACCCCAGCACCTCGCCGAGCCGGCTGCGCCGCAGCGCCACCCCGGCCCGGCCCCACGCCCCGGCGCCGCGCAGCAGCGGCCCGGCCCCCTCCAGCGAGGCGAAGAACTCGTCACCCTCCGCGTGGTGCCCGGTCGACTGGGTCAGCGAGCCGAGTTCGTATGCGACGTAGGCGTCGTAGGGGTGCTGCCACGGCGACTGCGCCAGCTCCTTGAGCCGCTGGTAGCGGGGACGGGCGTCGACCTCGGCGGTGGCGGCCAGCCGGGCCGCCTCGACCAGCCGACGCAGCGCGGGCGCGGCACCGTCGGCGGGCGGCAGTGCGGCGAGCACCTGCCAGTGGCCGAGCTGGCTGAGCGTGTAGGTGAGGTCCCCGAGCCCGTCCGGCAGCAACTCGTGTTCGACCGCCGCCTGGAGCACCAGCAGCATCGCCGCCACCGCACACTGGCTGCGCTGTGCGGACACCACCGTGTCGCCGTCGTCGGGCCGCCAGACCTCCAGACCGAGCTCGGTGACCCGGGCGGTCGCCCGCGCTGCCCGCTCGACCCGCTCGGCACCGACCCAGCCGTCGTCGGTGTACTCGTCGCAGGCGTTGATGCTCTGCCGGAGATTCTGGTGGATCCGGTACTCCGGCCAGGTGCCCGCCGCGTGCCGGACGAAGGTGTTGGTGAGGAACCGGTGGATCGTCGCCGTCGCCACGTCCGGGAGTACCGCCCGCAGGATGTCGGCGTCGAACGCCGCCAGCAGCGCGGCGGCGCGCAGCAGGTTGCGTTCGACGGGGGAGAGGTCGCGCATGATCCGCAGGACGAGTTCGGGTAGCGGGCCGCCGAACTGGGCCGGATCCGGACGCTCCCCGCGCACCGCCGCGCTGCGGTACTGGCTGACCGACAGTTCGAGGTAGAGCGGCGAGCCCGCCGAGGCATCGACGATCCGCCGGCGCACCGCATCCTCGATCGCCGGCTCGCCGCCGTCGACAGTCAGCCGCTCCCGCAGGAAGGCGTCGGCGTAGTCGGGGGTCAGCCCGGCGAGTGCGTACTGGTCGCTGACCCCGGCCACTCCGGCCAGGCGCGGCCAGCGCGTGGCGCCGCCGTAGGTGAGGGTGACCGCGCGGACCGGGTCGTGCCAGCTCAGCGGACGCCGGCTGGCCACCACGAACAGCACGTTGGGCATCAGGTAGACCATCCGGGCGAGCAGGTCCTCCAGCAGTCCCTTCTCCCGGGGCAACGCCTGGACGGCCTCGAAGGTGTCGAGGTGGCAGACTGCCAGCGCCGGGTGTCTGGCCCGGATCCGCTCGATGTCCCAGGCGAGCAGGATGGGCAGGTAGCCGAGCATCCGGTCCGGGTCGTTCTCCCGGAGGATGAGGTCGAAGGGTGGGAACTCGCGCCGGAGGCGGCGCACCTCGGCGGCCTCGCGCAGCCGGCGTACCAGTCCGGACGCCATCTTGTAGCCGACCTCCACCACGGCCACCGAGCCGAGCAGTTCGTCGACGACCCCGGCGATCTGCTGGGCGGTCTCCTCCCGGTCCTCCTGGCCGAGGAAGCCGCTGCGTCCGACGAAGTCGGTGAGACTGACCCCGGGATGCTTCAACTCCCAGTAGACCGACAGGCCGGTGTCGAAGGCGGTGAACGGCCGGCCGAGCCGGCCCAGCGCGGCACGGACCCGCAGGACGACGGTCTCGAAGCCGAGGTTGCTGCCGTCGGCGAAGTCGAAACTCGACACGACCCGGCGTTTGGGCAGTTCGGGAGCGGTCGACGCGGTCAGCTCCGCGCAGAACCGGTTGACCAGGGTGGTCTTGCCGATGCCGCCCTGGCCGTAGATCACCACCACGTTCCGGGCGGGCCGGCCGAAGTCGAGCAGGTCCGCCGTGGAACACGGTTCGGTGGCCATCCGGTGCGCCCGCTCTGTCAGCAGCCGGGTGTACTCCTCCCGGTCGGTGAAGACCTCGTTGCGCCGATACGGTCCGGAGGCACCGAAAACGAAGTAGTCGTCGAGGTCCACTTCGTCATGTAATCATCTGACTACAAGTGTCTCCATCGACCGAACCGACCGAACCGACCGAACGGACCGATGCGGTGGAGACAGGTCCGGGGTAGAGCCGAGCCGGGGGGCGCATGAGCCGGGTCCTAGTCGACGTCCGGGCCAACCAGCCGACCGGCATCGCCCGGTACGGCGCCAACCTGCTGCGTGAACTGGCCGTGCTGGCGAGCGTCGGCGACACCCCACAGCTCACCGCCTACGTCGACCCGGTGCAGGCCACGGCGGCACGGGAGGCGATCGGGACCGCGCCGGTACGCCTGCTGGTGGCCGCCGAACCGGACGGTTTCGTACGCCGCAGCGCCGAACTGCGTACCCTGCTGGGCAGCGGCGGGTTCGACCTCTACCACACCACCCACTACACCCTGGACCGGCGCTGTCCGATTCCTTACAGCTACACGGTGCACGACCTGACCCGGCTGCGCTTCCCGGAACACGACTACGATCGGGAGCAGTTCGTCCGGCACTTCGGTCCCGCACAGTGGACGGCGCTCGGTGCGGAACTCGCCGCGCTCTCCGACTGGGACGACGAACGCGGCGGGATCTTCCAGCGCTACTTCCGGGCGCTGAACCGGGCGCTCGCGGCGGGCGCCAGCCGGATCGTGGCGGTGTCCCGGGCGACCGGTGACGATCTGGTGCGGCTGCTCGGCGTACCGGCCGACGCGATCGACCTGGTGCCCTGCGCGGTCCGTACCGGGATCTTCCACCGGCGCCCGCCGGCCGAGGTGACCGCCGCCCGTGCCCGGTACGCACTGCCCGGCCCGTACTGCCTCTACGTCGGGCTCGCCGGTCCGATCAAGCGGTTCGACTGGCTGCTCGCCCGGTGGCTGGCGGCCGCCGACCGGTTCCCGGCCGACGCCCGACTCGTCGTGGTGGGCGGCTATGCCGAGGCCCGCCCGGAGGTCGTCGCGTTGCTGCGGGACGCGCCCGCCGCAGGGTCGGTGGTGTTCACCGGCCGGGTCGACGACGACACCCTGGCCGCGCTCTACTCCGGGGCGTCGGCCCTGCTGGTCGCCTCCCGCAACGAGGGCAACCATCTGGGTCCCCTGGAGGCGCTGGCCTGCGGTTGCGAGGTGGTCTGCACCGACATCCCACCGCTGCGCGAGACGGTCGACGGCCACGCACACTTCTATCCGTTGACCGACGCCGCGCGGCTGACCGGACTGGTCGACACCGCCCTGCGCGGCACGCTGCCCCGGCTCGGCGTCGGCTTCCCGGCGCCGCGCTGGCCCGACTCCGGCCGGGCGCTCGTCGACTCGCTGCGGCGGGCGCTGACCGGGCACACCGACGGTCCGACCGGAGGCCACGACAGACACGCCGGCCGCACCGACCGGTCGGGCGCAGGGCCCGTCCGCCGAACGGAGATGCCATGAAGTACCTGCCCGTCACCGCCGCCATCCTCGCCGCCGCACTCGGCGGTGCCGGATTCGTCTACGGCGGCTACGACGACTCGCCGGGCCTGCAGGGCATCTCCGCACTCCTGGTCATCGGCATGGTCGCCTACGGCGTACGGATCACCCGGCGCAGCCGTTAGTTGGGGCACCCGGGTCAGGTCGGCGGCTTCTGGCCGGCGCCGTGCAGCAGGCCGGCGGTGGCCAGCGCGGCCAACTCCCCGGCGCGGCCGGTCAGCAGGTCGAAGTCGTGGAAGGTGCGCAGTGCCCCCGGTCCCATGCTGCGCAGGGCACGCCGCACCAGCGGGGTCTCCAGGCTCTCGGTCAGCCGTGCGGCACTCTCCGGCCAGTCGGTGCCGAGCACCACGCCCGTCGCCACCGCGGTCTCCCAGAGCGCGTGCAGGTGGCGGTCGCCGATCTCGGCGCGCAGCGCACCGCCGGCCGGGAGGTCGGCGAGCGCCGCCCGGTAGGCGTCGGTCAGCTCCGCCTCGGCCCAGCCCCACCCGGCGAGCACCCGACCGGTCGGCAACCGGGTCGAGTAGGAGCCGTCGGTGGTGTCGATCGTGGTGGCGGTGCCGTCGGTCCAGGCCAGGAAGGGCAGCAGCGCCGGAACGTCGAGCACGCCGCCGGTGAGCGGCGCGGCTTCGCCGGCCGGTCCGGGCCCGTCTGGAAGGAGACAGGCGGAGAGGCGTACGCCGTGCGCGTGGTTGCCGATCAGACTGGACCGGTCGTCGTGCTCGACGAGATTGGGGACGGTGACCAGGCACGGCACCCCGGCCCGGCCGAGGAACTCGAGGGCCAGTTCGTCGTCGGCCACCCCGGTGTCCGGTTGGGTCGCCAGGAAGGCCGCGAACTCCCGGGCGACGTCGGCCGGCAGCGCGAGTGCCTGGGTCGGCACGTACGGGTTCACCATCGGCACCCAGGAGGCGCCGGTCAGGGCCGCGAACCGGACCAGTGCGGCCGTCCGCGAACCCCACTCGACGAAGTAGCAGACCGCCGCCCGGGGCTGCCGGGCCAGGCTCTGCCGCGCGGCGGCCGCGAAGCCGTCCGGCAGCAGGACGTCGTCCTGCACGACGAGGTGGTGGGTGGCGTCCGGGGAGACCGCGGCGTAGGCCAGCCGGGCACTGCGGACGGTGCTCGGCGGGCCGTCCGGCTCCGGATCGACCGCCAGCGCGGCCTCCAGCGGGGCGAGCCCGGCGGCGACCGCGCGGGCCTGCGACAGCCGGCGCGGGTGGGTCATCACGGCGGCCGACAGCACGGGTACGTCCTCGTGCCCTGCGCCGATGCGCTGCCGGGCGGGGAAGTCGGCGGTGGACGGATCATCGGCGGCCATGTGACCGGAGCTTAACGCATGGATCGGTGTCGAACGGGGTAGATAGACCCGCGTAGATCGTCTCGGTGTTCGCCGCCGACGCCGGTCAGCGGGGTCGGGGCGGACGTCACGGGGGAGCGTGAGACGGATGCTCGACGCATGCTGGGTGTGCCCGCCGGTGATGGTCCGGTGAGGCCGAAGATCCTGCAGATCTCGGTGCCGCGCGGCGGATCCAACGCAGTCGCCCGGATGATGGGGCAGAGCCCGGACGTCGCCGCCGTCCTGCGGTCCCGGCTGCTGGAGGACGGGCGGGACGGACTGTTCCGGGCCCTGCGCGAGGTGGAGCGGGAGGCACCGGACCGGCTGCCCTACGTCAAGGAGCAGGCGGCGTTCCTGCCCGACCATCCCGACGAGCTGTTCGCGCCCTACGACCGGTTCCTGGTGGTCGTCCGGGACCCGGTGCAGCAGGTCGCCTCGGAACTGCTCGCCGTGCTGGGCAACCGGGAGCTGTTGCGGGACAAGCTGGTGGAGCGTACCGGTGTGCCGGTCGGACGGCGGGAGACGGCCCGGCTGCTCGACCGGTACGCGGCCGCCGCCTGCCTAGATTTTCCGATCGTGCGTCCCGGGGTGCGCGGCTGCTGGCAGGACGTGCTGGCGTACCTGCGGCGGACCCGGGACTTCCGGCCGGTGCACCGGCTGGTCGGCGACCTCTACGACGTGCAGCCCGGCCGGCGGGAGTGCGCCTCCGACACCGAGTGGTTCAACCGGGCGATCTTCCAGGTCGGGGTGCTCTGCTGGCTGCGCACCGTCGAGCTGGTCGGGACGCTGGTCGAGGCGGGCGTACCCCGGCTGGCCATCGTGGACTTCGGCGACCTGCAGTACCGGCCGGGCCGGATCGCCGAGGTGTGCGGCCGGTTGGCGGTCCGGTTCGACGAGCGGATGGTCACCGGGCCGTGGCATCCGCCGGGGCGGTGGTTCGAGGCGGGCCTGGACCGGGACGAGGGACACCGGTGGGTGGGCCGGGCCTTCACCGCGACCCGCCTCTACCCGTCCCGCCCGACACCCTGCGATCCGCGCACCCTGCCGCCGGTCGCCCAGGCGGCACTGACGTCCAGTATGGACAGCTATCGCGCCCTGCTCGGTCATCCGGCCTGCCTGTCGCCGGACGACCCGATCGCCTCCGGCGGGGTCGCGGCGGCACCGACCGGTCGCGGCGTGGCCCGCCGATGACCGCGCCGCCGATGACCGTGCCCGAGCCCGACGCCGGGCACCGGCCGCTGCCGCGCGCCGCGCTGGTGAACGCGGTGCTGCGCCGGGTCCGCGCCTGGACCGGGCTGGCCGGGGCGCTCGTGCCCGAGCTGGCCGCCCGACTGCGCGACCAGGACGAGGTCGCGGAGCTGCTGGCGGGCACGCGGTCCGAGGCGGTCGTCCGGGTACCCGACGCGCACCTCGCCGCCGACCTCCTCGTGCTGCTGGACCAACTCGCCCTCTACGGCGGTCGGCGGCTGTCCGTGTGGCCGGAGGGTGGCTTTGCGTACCGCGTCGTGGACGCGTCGACGGCGGCACCGGCGCTGCCCCGCACCCTGCTGCGGCAGCTCGCCGGGCAGGCGATGCCGGAGCGGGCGGCGGTGCCGTACCAACCGTGGCCGGGGCGGATCGACCGGATCGCCGTGATCACGCACGAACGCCCGGAAACCCTGGCCGACTGCCTCGCGGCCCTGCACGCCAACCTGCGCCGTTTCGGCCGGCGGCACGTCGAGGTGGTGGTCTACGACGACTCGGGGCCCGTGCGGCGTCCACGGGTCCGCTCGGTGGTGGACGACGCCGCCTCGGCGGGCCTGCCGGTCCGCTACGTCGGGCCGGCCGAGAAGGACGCGCTGCGGGCCGCCTTCGAGCGGAGTCTGCCGGCCGGGCGGGTCGACCGGCCGGTGCTGGACCGGCTGCTCGGCGCGTGGCGAGACGACGGGAGCTGGGCCGGGTCGGCTGCCGAGCAGCGAAACTGGGCCATCCTCTCCGCCGCCGGTCGGCGGGTACTCGTCTGCGACGACGACGTACGGCCGGCGGCCCTCGACGCCACCCTGCCCGAACAGCGCGCGGCGGCCCGGGCGGTGGTACGCGAGGCCGAACAGCGCGCGGCGGCCACGACCGGGTTACCGGGAGCCGGACAGCGCGCTGCGGCCTCGGCCGGGTTACCGCGAGCCGGGCGGTTGCTCGCCGGACACCTGGCCGGCCGGTCGGACCGGGCGGCCCCTCGCCCGTGGCCCACCGACCTGCTCGGCATCCTGGAGGAAACCGGGCCGACCCTGGTGTCCGCCGCCTACACCGGGCACCCGGACCGGCGCAGCGCCCTGCTGCTGGAGCGGTTCTTCGTGGCCTCCGAACGCAGCATCGACGTCTGCGACACCGATCCGCCGTGCCGGCAGGTCCGGCAGGCGGCGTTCACCGGCGGCCCGCGCAAGTTCCGGGGCGGCGCGTTCGTGACAAGCGGCACCGGCGAGGGGGTCGAGTTCGCGGTCCGGCGGGGACGCAACGAGGACTTCGCGCTCGCGCTCAGCCTAACCGTCACGAGCAGGGGCCTGCCGGAGCCGCACGAGTCGGCGACGGCCTTCCTGCTGCACGAGCGCGGGCCACGGCACTCCGGGCCGTTCCTGGCACACCGCCAGGAGCGGGAAGGCGACCTGGTCAACCGGCTGGTCGACGAGTTGAGCCGGGAGTACGCCGGGAAGGTACCGGGACGGTTCGACCCGGAGGGCTTCGGCCGGTACGGGCTGGCCCGGCTCGACGAGCGTCTGGACGGTGCTGCCGCCACCCTCGCCGGTGAGCTGTTCCGGGACGGGCTCGCGTACCGGGGGCGAGCGGTGTCGCACCTGCGGGTCCTGGGCACGGTCGAGAGGCGGCTCGGTGCGGCGGCGGCGGGACGGGCGCTGGCCAGACTCCGCACCCGCTGGTACGCCGACCAGGCAACCCCGGCGCCGGCCCTGCTGCGTACCGCCGCCCGGCTGCTGCGGGAGCGCCGCCCGCTGCCGGCCCCGGTGCTGGCCGCCTGCGTGCAGGTACTCGTTCCGGAGGGGATCATCGCGTTCATGGACGTCAGGTCGACCCGGCAGCGGCTGCGTACGCTGACCGGCGGGGAGCGGGCCGCCGCGGTCGCCGTACTGGAGCGGGAGGCGGGCTGGCGCACCGGCACCGGCCACCCGGCCGGGCCGACCGGAGTGGACGCCTCCGGCGCTGCGCGGGTGCCGCTGTCGGAGCTGGCCGGCCGGGTCGCCGTGAAGGCGGCCCGGACCCGTCGACTGATCGGCGAGATCGACGCCGAACTCGGCTTCGGCTCGACATCCGCCGACCGGCCACCGGACGAGCGGACCCGGCTTGCCGCACAGGCCCGGTTCGCCGTCGACCTGCGCGCCCGGGTACGTGACGAGGTGCTGCTGTTCCTACGCGCCGTGCCCTACGCCTACCGGTTGCGGTCGGTGCTGCCGGCGCTGGACGAATCGCCCCGGCTGGACGGAGCGTCCCAGATCGAGGTCGCACCCCAGACTGAGGACGCGCTCCAGCCGGACGGAGCGCCCGACCTGGACGGGGCGAGCCGGTGAGCTGGTGGGCGGAGGCGGTCCGGCCGCGCCTGTCGCTGCTCGGCGGGCTCCGGGCGGCCGGTCCGGGCCTGGTCACCGCCCTGCTCGGCGTGAACCTGGCCCTCGGGGTACTGCCGGTGGCGTTCGTGGTGGCCAGCAGCGTGCTGGTCGGGCGGGTACCGGCGGCGGTCGACGCCGGTCCGGGCTCGCCCGCGGCGGCCGGGCTGCTCTGGGCGTTCGGCACGGCTGCCGCGCTCTTCCTGGCCCAGCAGGCGCTCGCACCGGTGCAGGTGGCGCTCGGTGAACTCGTCAGGCTCCGGGTGGACGGCGCCGTGCACGACCGGGTCATCGCCGCCGCGCTCGGCGGGACCGGGATCGCCCGGATGGAGGACCCGGCTGCGCTGGACGCCCTCGCCGACGCGGCCCGCCGGCTGGAGAGCAACTGGGAGACCCCGGGGATGGGTTGTGCCGGGCTGCTCGCCCTGGTGGCCCGGTACGTCCGGCTGGCCGGGTTCGCCGCGCTCGTCGGCGTGGTGGTGGGCTCGCTCCCGGCGGTACTGCTGGCGGTCACCACGCTGCTGTTCCGCTACGGCCAGCGTGGCGGCCTGCGGAAGTACTCGCAGGTGTGGGTCGGGGTGACCCCGCTGATCCGCCGCGGGCGTTACCTGCGCGGCCTGGTCCTCGGTCCGGGCACCGCCAAGGAACTGCGGGTGTACGGGCTCGGCGGCTGGCTCGCCGAGCGCTACGAGCGCACCTACCGACGCTGGCTGGCGCCGGTGTGGCGGGCCCGCCGCCGGGTCTACCTCTGGCCCTACCTCGGCTACACCGCGATCGGGCTGGTGACCGCCGTCTGGGTCTTCACCACCGTGGCGGACGCCGGTACCGGCCGGCTCACTCTCACCGAGCTGGCACTCGCCCTCCAGGCGACGGTGGCGGCGCTGCTGCTCGGCGAGTACTACCCGGAGGCGGACTCGCCGACCCAGTTCGGCATGCTGGTCGCCGGTTCCGTGTCCCGGTTCGAGCGCCAGATGCGCCAGATGCGCCAGACCGACGACCTGACCGTCCGACAGCCCGCCCCGGCCGGTGACCCGGCTGTCGGACACGCCTGCGCCCCGGCTGTCGGCCTGGACCCCGGGCCGGCGGTCGGGCTGGCCCGCGGTTCGTCTCGGGACGATCCCGCCGGGCTTCCGGAGCCGGTCGTGCGGTTCGCGCACGTCAGCTTCCGCTATCCCGGCGCCGACCACGACGTGCTCGCCGACCTGGACCTGACCCTGCCGGCCGGCCGCTGCACCGCGCTGGTGGGCCTGAATGGCGCGGGCAAGACCACCCTGGTGAAGCTGCTGACCCGGCTGCACGAACCGACCGCCGGCACGGTCCGGTTCGGCGGTGCCGACCTGCGTGACTTCGACGTCACCGCGTGGCGCCGTCAGATCAGCGTGGTGTTCCAGGACTTCGTCCGGTACGAGCTGTCGATCGCCGACAACGTCGCCTTCGGTGCCGTGCACGCACCGCGCGACCCGGACCGGATCCGGCGGGCCCTGCACCGGGCCGACCTGGCCGACCTGCTCGACGGCCTGCCCGCCGGCCTGGACACGCCGCTGTCCCGCAGCTATCCGGACGGCGTCGACCTCTCCGGTGGACAGTGGCAGCGCGTCGCCATCGCCCGCGCCCTGTACGGGGTGGACCACGGCGCCCGGCTGCTGGTGCTGGACGAGCCGACGGCCGCCCTCGACGTACGGGCCGAGGCGGCGTTCTTCGCCAGGTTCGTGGAGTTGACCCGTGGGGTGACCTCGTTGTTGATCTCGCACCGCTTCTCCAGCGTGCGGCACGCCGACCACATCGTCGTGCTGGCCGACGGTCGGGTGGTGGAACAGGGTGACCACGAGGCGCTGGTCGCCGCCGGTGGCCGTTACGCCGAGCTCTTCCACCTCCAGGCGGAACTCTTCGCCGACGGGCCCGGCGTTCCGGTCCCGGACGGGGGTGACCGGTGATGGTCGAGACGGCACGCGGCTGCCTCGAACTGGTCCGCCTCTCCTGGCGCCAGCGACCGGCCAAGCTGATCCTGGCCGTACTGCTCAAGCTCGCCGAGGCCGCCGCGCTGCCGCTGGTCGCCGCCGCGCTGGGCGCGCTGACCGACGCGGTGCTGGACGGCGACCGGCCGGCCGCCGTGTTCGCCGGGTGTGCCGCCGCGACGGCGACGGTGGCGGCGCTCACCCTCGGCCACTTCGCGCACATCGCCTACTTCGAACTCGGCGAGGTCAACCTCCTGACCAAGGACCGTCAGCTCATCGACGTGGTCACCGGGGCCGCCTCGATCGAGCACCACGAGCGCCCGGACTACGCCGACCGGATGCAGACGCTCACCCAGGAGATGCAGCGGGTCGGCTGGCGGAGCATGGAGTCGCTGCTCTCCGGGCTGGGCACCGCTGTCGCGGTGGCCGTCACGGCGGTCCTGCTCGCCCGGCTGCACCCGGCCCTGCTGTTGCTGCCGCTGGCCGCCGTACCACCGATGCTGCTCGGGCAGCGGGCGGAACTCCTGCTCTCCCGAACCCGTGACGCCACCGCCGAGAGCGCCCGGCGCGCGCGGCACCTCTTCGAGCTTGCCACCGACCCCGGTGCGGCCAAGGAACTGCGGGTCTCCGGGATGACCGCCGAACTCCGCCGCCGGCACGACACACTGTGGCGGGCCACCGTCGACCGGTTGTGGCCGGCCGAGGTCGGGGCGGCGCTGTTGCGGGTGGCCGGTCAGACCTGCTTCGCCCTGGGTTACGCCGGGGCGGCGCTGCTGGTGCTCCGGGACGCGGTGGCGGGCCGGCGCAGCGTCGGGGACGTGGTCCTGGTCATCGCGCTGGCGGCCCTGGTCAACCAGCAGGTCAGCGCCATGGTCGGGCTGCTGCGGGACCTGCAACGGGTGTCGCTGGCGCTGGCCGGCTTCCGCTGGCTGCGGGAGCTGGTCGGCCGGGCGCCGCGCCCGGCGCCGGACGCCGCCGTACCGGCCCGGCTGCGGCACGGGATCCGGCTGCGCGAGGTCGGGTTCGACTACCCGGGCACCGATCGAACCGTCGCCGACGGCGTGGACGTGCTGTTGCCGGCCGGTGCGACCGTGGCGCTGGTCGGTGAGAACGGTGCCGGCAAGACGACACTGGTCAAACTGCTGTGCCGGATGTACGAGCCGGACCGGGGCGGGATCGAGGCCGACGGGGTGGACATCACGCGGTTCCCACTCGACGAGTGGCGCGCCCGGATCGCCGTCGGCTTCCAGGACTTCGTCCGGTTCGAACTCGCCGCGCGGCAGGCGGTCGGCGTCGGCGACCTGCCGCTCGTCGACTCCGACGAGGCGGTGCGGGCGGCGCTTCACCGCGCGGAGGCGGCGGATCTGGTCGAGGAGTTGGACCGGGGGCTGGACACTCCGCTCGGCGTCTCGCACCGCGACGGGCGGCAGCTCTCCGGCGGGCAGTGGCAGAAGGTCGCGCTGGGCCGGACGATGATGCGGCCGGCCCCGCTGCTGCTGGTCCTCGACGAGCCGACCGCGGCCCTGGACGCCGAGGCCGAACACCGGCTCTTCGCCCGCTACGCGGCCAGTGCCGGACGGGCCGCCGCGGGCACCGGTGCGATAACCGTGCTGGTCTCGCACCGCTTCTCGACGGTGCGGATGGCCGACCTCATCCTGGTGCTGTCCGGCGGTCGGCTGGTGGAGGCCGGCGACCACGACCAGCTGATGACGGCCGGCGGCCTCTACGCCGAGCTGTACGCCATCCAGGCACGCTCCTATCGATGAGCGGGCGCTCTTAGCGCCGGGGCAGCCGGACGGCGACCGCCCAGCAGCCGGGCGGCGGCGATCCGGGCCAGCGCGCGGGGGCCGACCAGACCCAGCAGGTTGCCCGGGGAACGGAACCGGGACATCGGAACGGCTCCGGAGAGTACGCCGAGGAACTCATCGACGGCGCCCGGCCGGGCGGCCAGCGCGGTGAACAGTTCCCGGTCCACCGCGCCGGGCGGCCGGAAGGCGGCCAGTTCGAGGGTGAGGTCGTACATCGGTGTCGCGGCGGCGTCCCGGCGGGCGCGGTACCCGGCCAGTTCGTCGTCGAGCCGGCCGCCGCTGTCCAGCCCGGCGGCGACGGCGTCGGCGAGCAGTTCGGCGTCCCGGAAGGCGTTGCCGATGCCCTGTCCGGTGATCGGGTCCAGCACCAGCCCGGCGTCGCCGACCAGCGCCCAGCCGGGGCCGTGCGGCATCCGGAACGCGCTCGGCAGGTCCGGGGTGAGCCGGAACCGTTCGGCCCGCTCGCCGGCGCGTACCCGGACGCCGAGATCGCCGCAGTCGTCGAGGGTGTCGAGGTAGCGGGCCTCGACGTCGGCCCGGAACGCCGGGAACTCGGCGGCCGGTCCGGCGACGTAGGCGATGGTCAGGTCGTCGTGGGTGGGAAAGACGGCCACCGTACGCCCGGGGCGCTGGTAGAGCTCGCCCCCGGACATCTTCACCCCCGACCAGTACGTGTAGCAGGCGAAGGTGCGGGCCGGCTGCTCCCGGTAGGCGGTCGCCCGTACCGCGGCGGCGACGGTGGACCGCTTGCCGTCGGCGCCGACCAGCAGCGACGCGCTCTCGGTCACCGCCGCACCGCCGCGCTGTCGCCCGCGCAGCCCCACCACCCGGTCCCCGTCCCGGACCAGCTCGTCGACGTCGAAACCCTCCCGCACCTCGGCACCGGCCTCCCGGGCCGCGTCGACAAGCAGCGCGTCCAGTCGGGTACGCCGTGGACTGTAGAGGGCGTCGGCGCCCTCGTGCGCCGGGTAGCGGCCGGCGAGTACGAAGCCGAAGCCGGTGTCGAGCCGGATGTCCCGGGTGGCCGGAGCGCCGGTTGCCGCCAGCCGGTCCAGCAGGCCCCACCGGAGCATTCGGGCGATCCCCGGCACCTGGATCTGGTGTGTCGAGAGGGTGTCACTGGGGAAGCGTGCCCGGTCCACCGCCAGCACCCGCAGGCCCCGACGGGCCAGCAGCATGGCGGTTGCCGCACCGGCCACCCGGCTGCCGACGACGATGACGTCGTACCCCCGTACCGGCATCGCGTACCACCTTCCTGTGTTTCCGGGTCGGCCGACTGAATCCACTGGTCGCTGTCGCTGTCGTCGTCGCCGGCGCTGCTGGTGGTGGTGCCGGAGTGGGCCGCCGGGTTTCGGTCAGCGCGGCGCGGGCGGTTCCGACTCCAGTTCGGAGAGCCGGGCGATGTTCTCCGCCTCGTCGGGGTCGGGCCGGGGAGTTTCGAGAAACGCCCGGGTGACCTCGACGGCCACGTCCGGGGCGAGTCGCTTCAGGCTCAGCGCGAGCACGTTCGCGTCGTTCCAGAGCCGGGCACCGGTGGCGATCCACGGCTCCCAGGCGAGTGCGGCGCGTACTCCGGGCACCTTGTTCGCCGCGATCGCGGTGCCGGTACCCGTCCAGCACATCAGCACGCCGAAGTCGGCACGTCCCCCGGCCACCGCCCGGCCCACCCCGGCGCCGATCTCCGGCCACCGGTCGCCGCTACCGACGCGCTGCACCTCGCCGAGTCCGGACAGGTAGCCCAGCACCGCTCTGGTCGCCTCGTTCTCGTCGTCGGCGCCGAAGGCGATTCGCATCCGGCCAGCATACGTATCGCACCGCCGCCACCGGGTGCCACGAGGACCGGTCGTCGGCAGGGCACCCCCGCGACGGCCGGTCGAAGGTTTCTCGCCGCCGGCCAACGGGCACTGCGTCCGGCGTCGACAACACGCGAAGGAGACTCAGCATGGAGATCAGCGGCATCCTCGGTGCCCTCGTCATCGGCCTGATCATCGGCGCTCTCGGCCGGCTCGTCGTACCGGGCAAGCAGAACATCCCGATCTGGCTGACCCTGGCGATCGGCATCATCGCCGCGCTGCTCGGCACGGTCTTCGCCGCGGCCTTCGGGGTGGCCAAGACCCCCGGCATCGACTGGATCGAACTCTTCCTCCAGATCGCTCTCGCCGCCGTCGGCGTCGTCCTGGTTGCCGGCGTCTACGGCCGCCGCCCCTGAGCGAGGACGAGGACTGCCGACGGGATGGCCGGCCGCCGGCCATCCCGTCGGCATCGAGCCGCCCATCCAACCATCGGCGTCGAGTCGACGGGCTACCGCAGTCGAGGCGGTCATCCCGGTGCCGGCGTCGAGGTCGGTCAGCGGAGTACCGGTGACGGTGCCTCGTCAGCTCCGTCCGCCCGCCGCACCGGAGCTGTCGGAACCGCTCGCCGTACCCGGGTCCGCCGTGCCCGGTCTGCCGGCAGCGTCGGCCGGGTCCGGGTGCGCTGGATCAGGACGACGCAGGCCAGCACCACGAGCGCGGCGGCGATCGACGCCGGGGTGACGGCCTCGCCGAGCAGCAGAGCCGACCAGGCCAGGGTGAGCACCGGCTGCGCGAGCTGGACCTGGCCCACCTGGGCGACGCCGCCCCGGGCCAGGCCGGCGTACCAGGCGAAGAAGCCCAGGAACATGGAGACCACGGTGAGGTAGCCGAACGCCGACCAGGTGACGGCGTCGGCGCGCGGCGGGGCGGCCACGGCGGCGACGATCGTGACCGGCAGGGTGACCGGCAGCGAGAGCAGCAGCGCCCAGCAGATCGTCCGGGCGCCGCCCAGCTCCCGGGCGAGTACGCCACCCTCGGCGTACCCGAGGCCGCAGAGCAGTACCGCCGCGAGCAGGAACACATCGGCCACGGAGAACTTACCGTGCACCGCACCGCTGGCGGCGAGGAAGCCGAGCACCGCCAGCAGGCCGGCGGCGCTCGCGACCCAGAACAGCGGCGGCGGGCGCTCGCCGGCCCGCAGTACCGCGAAGACGGCGGTCATCGCGGGCAGCACGGTGATCACGACCGCGCCGTGCGCCGAGGTCTGGGTGAGCAGCGCCAGCGAGGTGAAGAGCGGGAAACCGACGACGACGCCGATCGCGACGACCGACAGCCGCCGCCACTGGTCGCCGGTGGGACGCGGCGCCCCGGTGATCCGCAGGTACGCCCAGGCCAGCAGCGTCGCGCCGACGGCCCGGCCGAAGGCGATGAACCACGGGTCGAGCTGCTGCACCGCGACCCGGGTGGCCGGCAGCGACATGCTGAAGGCGAGTACGCCCAGTGTGCCGAGCGCGAGGCCGGACGCCCGGCCCGCCGTTACCGTCCGATGCGCAGTAGCGCTACTCTGATCCCTCATGAACAACGGTAACGCCAGGGATCGCGTTATCCAAGATCTGCGCGGACTGGCGGCTGTCGCGGCGCCCGGCGCGCAGCTGCCCTCGGTCCGTGAACTGACCGCCCGGCATCGCGCCTCACCGGTCACGGTCGCCGGGGCGATCCGGCAACTGGTCGCCGAGGGCCTGGTCGAGGCGCGGTCCGGCCGGGGCACCTTCGTGGCCGTACCACCGCGGCCGCGAGCCACTCCCGACCTCTCCTGGCAGACCGTCGCACTCGGTCCGGGCCGGCCGGGTGAGGAGGAGATGCAGGCGCTGCTGGCGATACCACCGGCCGGAGCGATCCCGCTCTCCGGCGGCTACCTCGAACCGGAGCTGCAACCGGCCGCCGCGCTCGGCGTCGCGCTCACCCGCGCCGCCCGGCAACCGGCGGCCTGGCAGCGCGGCCCGGCACAGGGGCGGGAGGACCTGCGTGCCTGGTTCGCCCGCGAGGCCGGCTCCGGGCTGCGCGCCGACGACATGGTCATCTGCCCCGGTGGCCAGGCGGCGCTGTCGACGGCGCTGCGCGCGCTCGCCGTGCCCGGTGACACCCTGCTCGTCGAGTCGCCGACCTACCTGGGCGCGCTGGCCACCGCCCGGGCGGCCGGGCTGCGGGTGGTGCCGGTGCCCGTCGACGCCGACGGCGTACGCCCCGACCAGCTCGCCGCCGCGTTCGCCCGTACCGGCGCCCGGCTCTTCTACTGTCAGCCGCTGCACGCCAACCCGCACGGCGCGACGCTGGCCGGGAACCGCCGGGTCCGGGTCGCCGCCGCCGTACGCGACGCCGCGGCCTTCCTGATCGAGGACGACTACGCCCGCGACCTCACCATCGACGGTGAACCCCCGCCGCCGCTCGCCGCCGACGACCCGGACGGGCACGTCGTCTACCTCCGTTCGCTCACCAAGTCGACGGCTCCCGGGCTGCGCGTCGCCGCCGTCGGTGCCCGTGGCCCGGCGGCCACCCGGTTGCGTACGGCCCGGCTGCGTGACGACCTCTTCGTGGCCGGTCCGCTGCAACAGGCCACGATCGAGTTCGTGAGCAGCCCGGCGTGGTCCCGGCACCGCCGTGCTCTACGCACGGCTCTGCGGGCTCGCCGGGAGTCGCTGCTGGCCGCGCTCCGCCGGCACCTCCCGGATCTCACCGGGCAGCCGGTCCCGCGCGGCGGCATGCACCTGTGGGTCCGGCTTCCGGACGGCACCGACGACGTCGCGCTGGCCACCGCCGCGGCCGCCGAGGGGGTCGTCGTCTTCCCCGGCCGTCCCTGGTACCCGGCCGAACCCCCCGCCCCGCACCTGCGGCTCAGCTACGCCGCCGCCCCGCCCGACCTGATGGACGAGGCGGTCCGCCGCCTGGCCCGCGCCTTCGAATCCTGCTGAGCCTCTGCGCCCGCCGTGCCGACCTGCTGAGCCTCTGCGCCCGCCGTGCCGACCTGCTGAGCCTCTGCGCCCGCCGTGCCGACCTGCTGAGCCTCTGCGCCCGCCGTGCCGACCTGCTGAGCCTCTGCGCCCGCCGTGCCGACCTGCCGAGCCTCTGCGCCCGCCGTGCCGACCTGCCGAGCCTCTGCGCCCGCCGTGCCGACCTGCCGAGCCTCGGTCGCACCCTCGGTCGCGTCTCTGGTCGCGCCCTTCGATGGGTTCGGGCGGAAGTGGCGGTCGGCGACGCGGTCCGCGCCCGGAGGGGCTTGCCGCCATTGATACCGTCCGTTCGTGGTACCGACCCCGCCCGCCCTCGGCATCGACTTCGGCACCTCGCACACCGTGGCCGCACTGCGGATGCCGGGCGACCGGATCGAGTCGCTGCTCTTCGACGCGTCGCCGCTGCTCCCGTCGGCGGTGTTGGCGCAGCCGGACGGTCACCTGCTGGTCGGTTCCGACGCGCTGCGCGGGTCGCGGCTCGACCCGAGCCGGCTCGAACCGAATCCCAAGCGCCGGATCGACGACGGGACGCTGCTGCTCGGCGAGGTCGAGACACCGGTCGGCGAGGCCGTCCGAGCGGTGCTCGCCCGGGTCGCCCGGACGGCGCAGCGTGCGCTCGGCGTCGTACCCCGGCCGGTGGTGCTGACCCATCCGGCGAGCTGGGGTCTCCGGCGTCGCACCGTACTCACCGAGGCCGCGACCGGGGCGGGACTGGGCAACCCCAGCCTGGTGGCCGAGCCGGTCGCCGCGGCGATGTACTTCAGCGAGGTGCTCGGGCATCGGGTGAGGCCGGGCGACACCCTCGTCGTGTACGACCTCGGGGGCGGCACGTTCGACGTCAGCGCGGTGCGACGGACGACCGACGGCGGTTGGACGGTACTGGCGACAGCGGGGCTGGACGACGTCGGCGGGGTGGACGTCGACGCCGCGATCGTCGACTGGATCGTGGCGCATCCGGGGGTCGACGCTCCCGCGCGCGGCACCGCGATCGTCGCGCTTCGCTGGTGGCAGCTCGTGCGGCAGGAGGCGCGGGCCGCTAAGGAGCAGCTCAGCCGGGTCGCCGCGGCGTCGATGGTCCTACCTGGACTGGACCGTGACATCCACCTGACCCGGGAGGAGTTCGAGCGGCTGGCCCGGCCGTTGCTGGACCGGACCGTGGCGCTGACCACGTCGACACTCGCCGCCGGCAACGTCGCTGCCGACCGGCTGGCCGGGGTCTTCCTGGTCGGCGGGTCCAGTCGGATACCGCTGGTCGCCACCATGCTGCACCGGGCGCTCGGGCTGCCGCCGACGGTCATCGACCAGCCGGAGCTGGTCGTCGCGCACGGCAGCCTCCGCGCACTACCCGAATCGGCCGGCACGGCCGCAGGGCCACCACCGTCGGCAGCACCCGGCGTGCCGGCGGGAGCGTTCGGGTCGCCGGCAGCAGGGCGCGGGTCGCCGGCCACGGCATCGGGGGTACCGGCGGGAGCGCCCCGGTCGCCGGCCACGGCACCAGGGGTACCGGCGGGAGCGCCCGGGTCGCCGGCCACGGCACCAGGGGTACCGGCGGGAGTGCCCGGGGCGCGGGTGCCAGCACCGGGGGCACCGGCAGTCGCGGCCGTGTCGCCGACGGCGGCGGTGCGCCGGCCCATGGTGGCCGCAGCCGCCGTGCTGCTGCTCGGCGCCGTGCTGGGTGCGGCGATGACGGCTTACCCGCTCCTCGCGACCTACGACGGGCCTGTTCCATACTGGACGGACCGGTATGCCTGGCAGTTGCTGCCCGTGGCGGGTCTGCTGGCCGGGTCGTGGACCCGTCGGCGTGGCGCCGCGATCGCCGCCCAGGCGGTCGCGGGGGTCGTCGCCGGGATCGTCGGCCTCGCGGTCGAGCGGGCCGAACGGAACATATTCGACCTGCCGTGGGGCACTCCGGAACACTCTTACTTCTGGGACCACAACCCGGATCTCTGGTTCGTGGCGCTGGTCGGTGGCTGCCTCGTCGCCGGCCTCGCCACCGAGGCGGCGCTCGCCGTGACCGCGCCGCTGGCCGGCCGCGGCCTGGCCCTGGCCGTCGTGGTCGCCGCCGGCATGCTGCCGGGTCCGCTACTGCTCCAGATCCTCGACTGGTACTCCCGGCCACCGCTCAGCCGAGTGGTGGTCGACACGCTGTTCGCGTACCCCTTCGTCCTGCTGCTGGTCTGGCCCGCGGCGTGGCTCGCCGGCCGGTCCTCGCGGTAGGACACCGCCGTGCCGACTGGCCGGCCGGATCGTGGCGGGTCAGGGCGTGGCGGGGTGCGGCAGGGTTTCGCGGAGGAAGTCGACGAGCAGGGTGGTGACCTCGGCGGGTCGTTCCAGGCTGGGCAGGTGGCCGGCCCAGGGGAGTTCGCGGTGCCGGGCGTTCGGCAGCACCCCGGGCAGCCGTTCGGCGATCTGCCGGAAGTCCGCCAGGTCGTGCCGGCCGGAGACGACGAGGCAGGGTGCGGTGATCCGGCCGAGGTCGGGCTCGCCGAGATCGAGACGCGGCACGTCCTCGACGGCGGCGAGCTGCACCTCGAAGGCGTGCCGCTGCATGTCCCGTACCCGTTGCCGGGTCGGCTCGTCGGCCTCCGGCCCCAGCCAGGTCGTCACGTTCAGCTCGACGGCGCCCGCGAGGTCGCCCGCCTCGATCAACTCGTCCTCGCGCCTACCGAAAGCCGCCAGCTCCGGGCCCGGCCGGTGCCCCGGCATGCCCGGACAGAGCAGTGCCATGCCGTTCACCCGGTCCGGGCGGCGGGCGGCGACCTCCAGTCCGACCCGACCGCCGAAGGAGGCCGCCACCAGCGCCACCTGCCGCACCCCGAGCGTGTCCAGCAGGTCGAGCACGTCGGTGACCTCGGAGTACGGCTGGTCCGGCAGCGGAGTCTCGCCGAAGCCCCGGAAGTCGCAGCGGATCACCTGGTATCCGGCGTCGCGCAGGGGAAGCCACTGCGGGTCCCACATCCGGCGGTCACAGACCGAAGAGTGCAGCAGGAGCACGGCCGGGCCGGATCCGTCGACATCACGGCAGAGAGTGATCACCGGGAGACCATAGGATGTCCGGTTTCGGGTCACCAGCGAATATCGCCATCCCGTCGGCCCGGTCGGGGGCGGCTGGCTAGGCTGATCTGGGGCGAAAAAATCGACAATTCGCGCATCTGTCGGCGAGGACGGGGTACTCGCCGAGGCGCGTCGGTCGACGCCACCCGCCGGAACGGCGGGCGGACACGGGGGAAGGGAAGAGACGGGTGCCCTATCTGACTGTCGGCGTGGAGAACTCCGCGCCCATCGATCTGCACTACGAGGATCATGGCGCCGGGCAGCCGGTGGTGCTCATCCACGGCTTTCCGCTCAGCGGCTCGGCCTGGGAGAAGCAGATCAACCCGCTGCTGAACGCCGGCTACCGGACCATCAGCTACGACCGCCGAGGTTACGGCATGTCCAGCCAGCCCGCCGTCGGGTACGACTACGACACCTTCGCCGCCGACCTCAGCATCCTGATGAACGAGCTGGACCTCACCGACGTGATCCTGGTCGGGCACTCGATGGGCACCGGCGAGGTGGCGCGGTACATCTCCAACTACGGCTCGGCCAGGGTGAACCGGGCGGTCTTCATCGCGCCGATCCCGCCGTTCCTGCTGAAGACCGAGGACAACCCGGAGGGCGTCGACCAGAGCCTCTTCGACGGCTTCATGCAGAGTGTGATCACCGACCGGGCCAAGTACCAGTCGTCGTTCCTGCACGACTTCTACAACCTCGACGAGAACCTCGGCAAGCGGGTCAGCGACGAGGTGGTCCGGATGAACTGGAACGTGGCGGTGAGCGCCTCGCCGATCGGCACGCTGGCCTCCATTCCCGCCTGGCTCACCGACTTCCGGCAGGACCTGCCCCGGATCGACGTACCGGCGTTGATCATCCAGGGCGACGCGGACCGGGTACTGCCCTATCCGGTGTGCGGGCAGCGGATGCACGCGGCGATGCCGAACAGCCAGCTCGTCACCCTGAAGGGCGCACCGCACGGGATTCCGTGGACCCATGCCGACGAGGTCAACCAGGCGTTGCTCGACTTCATCAGGACCCCGGTCGACGCACTGCTCTGAGCGGCCCGGACCGGGACCTGAACCCGGACCGGACCTGGCGGTGCGCCGACGCCGCCAGGTCCGGGTTCTGGCTGACCGGCCCGGATCAGCCCTCGGGTGCGATGAGTCGCTGGTCGCCCGCGTCCCGGACCAGGATCGCCTCGACCGGGCAGGACTCGGCCGCGTCGACCACCGGGTCGGCCGGGGCGACCGTCCCGGCCAGTGGGGTGGCGAGCCCGTCGACGAGCCGGAAGTGCTCCGGCGCGGTGCCGGCGCAGATGCCCGAGCCGATGCAGCGCTGCGGGTCGACGCTGACCCGCCAGGCGGTGCTCACCAGGTCACCGGCAGCGCGAGCGGGCCGCGTACCAGCAGGCCGCTCTTCCACGGGACCTCCGGCTCCGGCACCGCCAGCCGCAGTCCGGGCAGGCGGCCGACCAGGGTACCGATGGCCACCTGCAACTCCATCCGGGCGAGCTGCGCGCCGACGCAGTGGTGCACACCGTGGCCGAAGCCGACGTGTGGATTGACCTCCCGACCCAGGTCGAGCCGGTCCGGGTCGGTGAACACCGACTCGTCCCGGTTCGCCGACCCGACCGCCGGCAGCACCGGTTCGCCGGCCCGGACGAGCACCCCGCCGAGCTCGATGTCCTCCGTCGCGTACCGCGGGAAGGCCGAGGCCGCCCCGAGCGGTACGTAGCGCATCAGCTCCTCGACGGCGTTCGGGATCAACCCGGGATCGGACCGCAGCCGGGCCAGCTCGGACGGGTGCTCCAGCAGCACGTAGACGAAGTTCGGGATCTGGGTCACCGTCGTCTCGTGCCCGGCGGCGAGCAGGCCGGCGGCGAGCTGCACCAGCTCCTGCTCGGTGAGCCGGTCCTCGTTCTCGTCCCGCGCCCGCACCATGGCACCGAGCAGGTCGTCGATCGGCTCGCGGCGACGGATCGTCACCAGTTCGGCGATGTAACCCCAGAGGCTCTCCAGGTACGCCTGGATCTGCTCGGGGGGCAGCGAGGTCGTCGAGACGATCGCCTCCGACCAGGTGTGGAATTTGTCCCGGTCGGCGAACGGAACACCGAGCAGCTCACAGATGACCTGGATCGGCAGCGGGGTGGCGAAGTGCTCGACCAGGTCGATCGGGGGACCGGCCTTGACCATCTCGTCGACCAGCCCGTCGGCGATATCCTGGACGCGGTCGCGGAGCAACTCCACCCGGCGTGCGGTGAAGGCCTTGGCCACCAGTCGGCGCAACCGGGTGTGGTCGGGCGGATCCATCCCGAGCATGCCCTGGTCCGGCTGCCGGGGCATCGTACGTGGTTGGTCACGTCCGACCCCGGCGGCCCGGCTGAACCGGGCGTCGCCGAGTACGACCCGGACGTCGGCGTAGCGGGTGGCGAGCCAGGACTCCTCGCCGAACGGCAGTTGCACCCGGATCAGTGGCTCCTCGCGACGCAGCCGTGCGTACTGCGGGTCGAGGTTGAGCCGGTCGGGGGCGGCGAACGGGTACGGGCGGGCGGTCACCTGCCGGCTGTCCGTCATCTCGGATCCCTCCGTCGAGCGGGCACGGTCGGCGCGACGGTCCGTGACGATCGGCTTGACCAGCGGTGATCAGTGCGACCGGACCATTGGCGCCGGGTAAGACACTGATGACGGATAGTAGCGAACTACACTGATCAATTCCATCGGTCACAGTGGAGGATGCTCCGCCGCGGCGCCGGTTCAGGCGTTCAGGTAGGCCAACACGGCGAGTACCCGCCGGTTGTCGTCCTCCGAGGGCGGCATGCCGAGTTTGCTAAAGATGTTGTTGATGTGCTTGCTGACCGCCTTCTCGGTGACGAAGAGCCGGCCCGCGATCGCCGCGTTCGACCGGCCCTCCGCCATCAGGCCGAGCACCTCGCGCTCCCGGGCGGTGAGCGCGTGCAGCGGTCCGCTGCCGGAGCGGTTGGCCAGCAGCTCCGCGATCACCTCCGGATCCATCACCGTGCCGCCGGTCGCCACCCGCCGCACCGCGTCGACGAACTGGCCGACGTCGGAGACCCGGTCCTTGAGCAGGTAGCCGATCGCTCCGCTCCGGTCGGCCAGCAGTTCCCGGGCGTAGAGCTGCTCCACGTGCTGGGACAGGATCAGGACCGGCAGCCCCGGGATCCGGGTACGGGCGCCGATCGCCGCCTGGAGGCCCTCGTCGGTGAAGGTCGGCGGCAGGCGAACGTCCACCACCGCCACGTCTGGCCGGTGGTCGAGCAGCGCCGGCAGCAGCGCCGGCCCGTTGTCGACCGCGGCGACGACCTCGAACCCGAACGCCCGGAGCAGCCGGGTCAGGCCGTCCCTGAGCAGGGCGAGGTCTTCGGCGATGACAACTCGCACGGCAGCTCCATGGTCACGGTCGTGGGCCCGCCGGGCGGGCTGGCCACGGATATCGTGCCATCGAAGGCGCCGAGCCGTCGTTCGATGCCCCGCAGTCCGGTCCCGCCGGCCGGGTCGGCACCGCCGACGCCGTCGTCGCCGACCACCATCACCAGCCGACCGTCACCGTGCCGCAACCGCAGCCAGCCGCTCCGCGCCGCACTGTGCCTGGCGACGTTCGTCAGCAGCTCGGCCGCGGTGAAGTAGACCGCCGACTCCACCGGCGCCGGTGGCCGGCCCGGCAGGTCGACGTCGACCTCGACCGGCAGCGGAAGCTTCAGGGCGAGCGCCCGGACCCCGCCGGCCAGCCCACGTTCGGCGAGTACCGGCGGATGGATGCCCCGGACCAGGTCCCGCAGCTCGCCGAGGGCCTGCCCGCTGGCCTGGCGGGCCTCGGCCATCAACCGCCGCGCCGCCGCCGGATCCCGGCTCATCAGCTCCTCGGCCAGCCCGATGCTCATGCTCAGCGCCACCAGCCGGGCCTGGGCCCCGTCGTGCAGGTCCCGCTCGATCCGGCGCAGCTCGGCGGCCTGGGCGTCGACGGTCCCCGCCCGGGTCTCGGTGAGCTGGCGTACCCGCCGACGCAGTGCCGCCTTCGAGGTCGGCGCCAGCAGGGCCCGGACGAATCCGGTGTGCAGCCGGTGGACCAGGTCGCCGACCACCCCGCCGACGGCCAGGAAGACGGCCCCCTGCGGTGCCACCAACAGGGCCTTGCCGACGCTGTCGACCGGCCAGAGCAGCCCGTAGCCGTACCAGACGTCCAGCGCCCAGAGCAGCACCGGCACCCCGAGCAGTCCCTCCAGGCCGTAGGCCAGCAGGCAGGCCGGCAGCAGGCCGAACACCAGCCCGACCGGGACGGACAGCAGCAGCCAGAGCAGGTCCCGCCAGGTGGCCGGGTCGGTCACCAGCCACCGGTACCGGCGCCAGGTGGTCGTCCGCGCCGGCTCCGGCCGGTACGGGCTGGCGATCTGCCGGCCGGTCCAGCGTCCGGCGACCCGCCGGTTGAGGTCGGCGACCTGGCGCACCGCGGCGGTCACCGCCGGAAAGGCGAACACCCCCACACCCAGCACGGTGAAGCCGAGCGAGAGCACCGAGAGCACCAGCAGGACGATGTTGACGGTCACGGAGAGTACCGCCAGCAGCAGCGCCTGCCCGGCCCGGACGAGTCGGCGCCGCAGCCACGGCGGTAGCCGGCGCCACGGCGGTGGCCGGTCGGCGGTTGCGCGGTCCATCCAGTCATTCTGGTCGACCGCCCGGCCCGGATCGGTGGTGCTACGACCACCTTCACCTCCGCCAGAACCCGGCCCGGCGCCCGGCCCGGCGTTCGGCCCGGCGTTCGGCCCGGCATCCGGTCGGCACACCCGCGCCGCCTCGGCGAACTCCGTGTCGACAAGCGGCACGGACAGCCCGACGAGCGGCTGTCCATCCACCCGCTCTACCGGCCCCGCCCTGTCCACCGGCCCGCTGTCACGGGCGCACGGGTGCACCGGGCGGTGTCGGCCGACTCCGCCGCTGCCGGGCCGCCTCGTACAGCGCGACGGTGCCGGCGGCGGCGGCGTTCAGCGAACTCGCCGAACCGGTGATCGGGATCCGCAACATCCGATCGCAGGACTGCCGCCACGCGGCGCTGAGCCCGTGCGTCTCGTTGCCGACCAGCAGCACCGTGGGCCCGGTCAGGTCGTGCTCGGCGATCTCCACCTCGCCGGCCTCGTCGGTGCCGAGCAGCTGCACCGGCAGTCCGCCCGCGCGCAGGCTCCCGAGCCAGTCCAGCACGTCGCGGTGCGATCCGGTGCGGACCACCGGTACCGCGAACAGCGACCCGGTGCTGGCCCGGACCGCCCTCGGGTCGTACGGGTCGGCGGCGTGCCCGACCACCACCACCCCGGCGGCGCCGAAGGCGTCGGCGGAGCGGACCAGGGTGCCGATGTTTCCCGGTGCGGTCGGCCGGTCGAAGACCACCACCAGCGCGTCCGGCCCGGTCGGGATCCGCTCCAGCCGGTCCGCCGGCAGCTCCAGCACGGCGACCAGTTCCGGCTGGTCCTCCTCCTTGCCACCGAGTTCCCGCAGCAGCTCGGGGGCGACCGCGACCCGGGTGCCGCTGGTCTGGTCGAGCAGTTCGGTGGCCCACCGGGACAGCGGTAAGCCGTCCGGGTGCAGCAGCGCGTGCACCGGCCAGCCCTGCCGCACCGCCAGGCTGATCGGCCGGACGCCCTGTACCAGGAACTCGCCGGCCCGCTGCCGCTTGCCGCGATTGGTCAACAGCGCCGACCACTGCTGGAAGCTGGCGTTACGGGTGGTCACCCGCAGCGTCCGCCCCGCACCGGCGGACCGGGTCGGCCCGCTCCGGCCGGTCCGACCGCCCGTACCGGTTCGGCCGGCCCGAGCGATCGAGCCGGTCCGGTCACCGGAGCCGGTCCGGTCGGGGAAGTCGGTCCGCGCGGAGGTCCGGTACCGGCCGACCGGGCTCCCACCGACGCCGTCGGCACGCACCGGACGACGATACCGCCGACCGGTCCAGGCCCTGCCGGCGCGGCACCCGCACGAGCGTGTCGTCGACCGACCCTGGCTCGGCGGCGCGGCATCCAGGCGTACGTCTCGCCCTCCCACCGGGCTCCGACGGTCCTTTGTGAACCGGACCGGCTGGCCGGTGCAGCGGTCAGCCGTTGCGCCGCCGACGCCAGCTCTCGACGACCCGCTCGACGTCGAAGACCGGCAGCACCACCGGCGGCCCGTCGACCAGGCCGCGCCGGGCCAGCACGATCCGTTCGTTGAGCGCGGTCACCACGTCCCGGACGGCCGCCTCCGACGACTCCCGGTCCAGCCGCTCCGGCAGCTGCTCCGCCTCCTTGCGGATCATCAGCGAGGCAGGTCCGACGCCGGTCAGGTTCTCCCGGCGTACCCAGTCCCGGATCCACCAGTTCTCGTCGTACGTGCCGCCGTGTCCGGGTAGCGGCCTGCCGGCTCCGGGGAGGTTGTCGAACTCGCCCCGCTCCTGGGCCTCGCGGATCTGCCGCTCGACCCGGGACTCCTGTCCGCTCGGCATCGATCGTCCTCCCCGGCCCGTCCGCTCCGCGTACCCTCCGGGACCGATTCTAGGTCGGCTCCGACGCCCGCCGTCGGCTGAGAGCCGGCTCAGCAAGGTGGTCGATGCCGCCCGGCCCGTGCCATGCTGCACCCACCGGGGCGCCGGACCTCGTCCCCGGGCCCGGAGCGCAGCCGACGAAGGAGTGCCCGCCCGTGTCAGCCAGCGAAACCGCTTCCGCGGTACCGGTCGCGCCCGCCCGGCGGCTGCTGCGACCACTGCTCTTCGGCCTGACCCTGACCACCGTGCTGGCGCTGCTGTTCGGCGTACCCTGGTGGACCCTGCTCGCCGCGGGCGCGCACTGGCCCACCCCGGTCTTCGCCGGCGGCACGACCCTGTTCGCGGTGGCCCTCGCCACGTTCCCGGTGCTGATGTACCTCGGGCACGGCCGGGGCCGGGACTGGGCGGCCCGGACCGGCGACACGCTGCTGGGCGTGGTCTGGGTGCTCTTCGCCTGGGCGCTGCTCGGCAACGTCCTGCGGGTCGGGCTGGCGGTCGGCGGCGTCGCCGATCCGGCCCGCTCACGGATCACCGCCGCCGTGGTCGCGGCCGTCTCGGTGGTCCTGCTGACCTGGGGGTACGTCGAGGCGATGCGGCTGCCCCGGGTCCGCCGGGTCGAGGTGCCGATCGATCGGCTCGGTCCCGGCCTGGACGGCCTGCGGATCGCCCTGCTCACCGACACCCACTACGGGCCGATCGACCGGGCCGGGTGGTCGGCCCGGGTCGTCGCGGCGGTCAACGACCTCGACGCCGACGTCGTCTGCCACACCGGTGACATCGCCGACGGTACGGTCGGGCAACGCCGTACCCAGGCGGCGCCGCTGCGCGAGGTGCGGGCCCGGCTCGCCCGGGCGTACGTGACCGGCAACCACGAGTACTTCGCCGAGGCGCAGGGCTGGCTCGACCACATGCGTGATCTCGGGTGGGAGCCGCTGCACAACAGGCATCTGGTGGTCGAGCGGAACGGCTCCCGGCTGGTACTCGCCGGGGTCGACGACGCGACCGCCGGGGCGTCCGGCCGTCCCGGGCACCGTCCCGACCACGCCGCCGCGCTGGCCGGTGCCGACCCGGACCTGCCGGTGGTGCTCCTGGCACACCAGCCGAAGCAGATCGGTGCGGCGGTCGCGCACGGCGTCGACCTGCAACTGTCCGGGCACACCCACGGCGGGCAGATCTGGCCGTTCAACCTCCTGGTCCGGCTCGACCAGCCGACGGTGCGGGGGTTGAGCCGGCACGGCGAGCGGACCCGGCTCTACACGAGTGCCGGTACCGGCTTCTGGGGGCCGCCGTTCCGGGTCTTCGCGCCGAGCGAGATCACCCTGCTGACCCTGCGTCGCGGGTAGCTGCCCGCGGGCGGTCGGTGGGCCGGCCCCGGGCCGCAGGTGGACGTGCCGGCGCGGGCGGCGGGATCCGCCTGCCCGGCCAGCCGGTCCGCCCGCCCCTGACCAGGGGTGCCGGCGGGGGATGGTCGATTTGCCCGGACATTGATGCTGGTATATCTTTCCTGGCAGGATCCGGCCGAATTCGGACGGACCCGGCGGAGGGAAGCGCGCATGTCCGGATCCGGCACATCCACCCTACGGCGGGGACTCTCCGTGATCGCAGCGGCGATGCTCTGTGCCTGGATCGTCGCGCCGCACCCGCCGGCCTCGGCCGCCGAACGGGCGCTACCGGCCGCCGCGCCCGGCCTGTACGCCGGTGGCACCTTCACCCGGGCCGGTGGGGTCGCCGTCGACCGCCTCGCCACCTGGAACGGTGCCGCCTGGTCCCGGCCGGGCGGGACGTCGGGCGGCGGACCGGACGGCTCGGTCACCGCTCTCGTCGTCTACCAGGGCGACCTGATCGCCGGTGGCAGCTTCCTCAACGCCGGCGGGGTACGCGTGAACGGCATCGCCCGCTGGGACGGCACCACCTGGGCACCGTTGACCGGGTCGTCCGGCACCGGAGTGATGAGCAACCCTCTCGACTTCGTCGACGCGCTGGCGGTCTTCGACGGGGACCTGATCGTCGGCGGGCAGTTCCTCCGGGCCGGGGGAGTGACCGTCAACCACATCGCCCGGTGGGACGGCACCGAGTGGTATCCGCTGGCCGGTCCCGCCGGCACCGGCCTGGACGTACCGTCGGTCTGGGACCTGGCCGTGCACGACGGCGCGCTGATCGTCGGCGGCGGCTTCAGCCAGGCCGGCGGCACGGCGGCCAACCGGATCGCCCGGTGGACCGGCAGCGCATGGTCGACCCTCGGCACCGGCTTCAACGGCGACGTGCTGGCGCTCACCGTCTTCGACGGCGCGTTGGTGGCCACCGGCGGGTTCACCCAGGCCGGCGGGACCGCTGCCGGCTACCTGGCCGAGTGGACCGGGAGCGCGTGGGCTCCGCTCGGTGCGGGGTTGAACGCCGAAGGGCGGGCCCTCACCGTCTTCGGTGCGGCGCTGGTGGTCGGCGGCACGTTCACCCGGGCGGGCGGGGCGGCCGCGAACTACGTCGCCCGGTGGGACGGTTCCGGCTGGTCCGCGCTGGGGTCCGGCACCGAGGACATCGTGCTGGCGCTGACCGTCTACAACGGACGGCTGATCGCCGGTGGCTTCTTCGCCGGGGCCGGTGGGGTGGCGGTCAACCACGTCGCCGGCTGGAACGGCAGCGCCTGGTCGGCCCTGGGCGGCGCGTCCGGCGCCGGCACCGACGCCGGGGTCTACACCCTGCTCACGGTCTGACGCGGCGTTCCGGGTCGCGTCTGACGCGACGGTGTCCGGTCGCGACCGTCAGCGGGTCGCGGCGGTCACCGGGTCGCGGCGGTCAGCGGGGCGCGGGTACGCCCTCCGGCACCCGCTCGGCGTACGCCTCGACAAGTTGCCGCTCGGCGGTCCGCAGGTAGTCGTCGAGCACCGCGTGTGCCCGTTCCACCTCGCCGGCCCGGATCAGGTCCAGCAACTCCCGGTGCCGCACCAGGTAGGGCTGGTGGAAGGTCTGCGGTGCGGCCATCACGTGGAAGGCCAGGCGGATCTCGGCCAGCGCCTGCCGCATGATCTCCTCGATCCGGGGGCTGCCGGCCAGCCCGGCGATGGCCTGGTGGAACTGCATGTTGGCGGTGCCGACGTCGAACCACCGCTGCTGCGCCGCCGCCTGCTCACCCTCGACCAGGGCTGCCTCGAGTGCGTCCAGCGCCTCGCCGGAACTGTGCCGGGCGTTGCCGACCGCCGCGCACTCCAGCACCCGGCGCACCCGGTAGATGTCGACCACGTCCTGCACGTCGAGCACCCGGACGAAGACGCCCCGGTTGAGTTCGTGCACGACGAGCCGCTCGTGCATCAGCAGCCGGAACGACTCCCGCAGTGTGTTGCGGGAGACACCGAGCGCCGCCCCGATCATCTCCTCGGAGAGCCGGGTGCCGGGCAGCAGCGCTCCCTCGGTGATCCGCGCCCGCAGGATCTCCGCCACCCGTTGCGCGGTACTCGCCCGGGTGATCAGCGAGCGGTCGTCCTGGAGCTTCGCCAGCCACGTCACGCGGTCATTGTCCTTCATGTCGTCGGGCCCACAATCGTGCGAAGGTGCATGCTACGACGAGGTTACAAGTCAACATGACCATTGACGGATTGTTCAACAGTCTGCCAACCTGAATCGACGGCGTTCACCGCAGTCCAGGAGGTGCCATGACGGTCATCCTCGATCTGAACAGCGACCTCGGCGAAGGCTTCGGGGTCTGGCAGCTGGGCGACGACACGGCCCTGCTCTCCATCGTGACAAGTGCCAACGTCGCCTGCGGCTTCCACGGCGGCGACCCGACGATCATGCGTCGGGTCTGCGCCGAGGCGATCGGCCGGGACGTCTCCATCGGTGCCCACGTCGGCTACCGGGACCTGGCCGGCTTCGGCCGCCGGGCCATCGACATAGAACCCGACCGGCTCTCCGACGACGTGCTCTACCAGCTCGCCGCGCTGGACGGCATCGCCCGCAGCGAGGGTGGCCGGGTCAGGTACGTCAAGCCGCACGGCGCGCTCTACAACCGCACCGTCACCGACCAGGCCCAGGCCGCCGCGGTGGTCACCGCCGTCTCCGCGTACGACCCGAGCCTGCCGATCCTCGGACTGCCCGGCTCGCAACTGCTGCGCCAGGCCGCCGAGGTGGGACTGAAGACGGTCCGCGAGGCGTTCGCGGACCGGGGTTACCGGGCCGACGGCACCCTGGCCGGCCGGGGCAGCCCCGACGCGCTGGTCACCGATCCGGAGACGGTCGCCCGGCGCTGCGTGAAGATGGCCACCACCGGACAGGTGACAGCCGTCGACGGTGCCCCGGTGTCGGTGCGGGCCCGGTCGATCTGTGTGCACGGCGACACCCCGGGCGCGGTCGAGCTGGCCCGCCAGGTGCGCACCGCGTTGCAGGACGCGGGCGTCACCCTCGCCTCGTTCGTCTGACCTGCTGCACCGCCACCGCCACCGGCACCAAGCCGCTGGACCGGTGCCCGTCGACCCGGCTGCCACCGCCGGCGACGGGCACCGGCTCCCGCACCCGACGCGCAGCCCGCTGCCACGGGCGGCCCGCCGCAACCCCCACGCACCGGCTCGGTACCTCCGCCTCGAGCCGCCAGACGCGGAACCGGTGCGCTACCGAGGAAAGGCAGAAGATCACCTTGGACGTGCAGAAGTTGACCGAGAGTGTACGTGGCCGGCTGAGGCTGCTCACCGCCGCCGGCGTCGGCGCAGTCCTGCTGCTCACCCCGGGCGGTGCCGGGGCGCAGCCGGCCGGAGCCGCCACCGCGGCGGGGGAGTGCTACGACCGCGGCCGCCCGTCGACCTACGAGGAGACCCGGATCGACACCCCCGCCCAGCCGGGCGGGGTGCAGGTGCCGAACACGCTGATCGAGGTCGGCGGCTTCACCCCGTTCGTCACCCGGCTCACCGCCGAGCTGTGCCGGGTGCGGTCGATCGGCGACGCCGACCGGCTGTTGAAGGTGCGCGGTGCCGAGCTGTGGCGTACCGCCGTCGAGCGGGCCCAGGGCAGGCGCTGGATGGGCAGCATCGAACGGTACGACGACCGCCCGCTCTACTGGTCGCGGCTGACCGCCACCCGGGACCTGCGACAGTGGACGCCCCCGTTCCGGCTCACCGACGGCGCTCGGGCGGCCCTGCTGAAGACCTTCGAGTACGCGTCCCGGGGCATCTCGTCCACCGACTTCTCCGCCGGTCGTACGGTGACCCGGGTGCTGGTCAGCGGCTTCGACCCGTACCAGCTGAACGGGGAGATCCGCCGGTCGAACCCGTCGGGCGCGTCGGCGCTGCAACTGGACGGGCAGGAGTACCGGGTCGGCGACCGGCTGGTGCAGATCCAGGCGGTGTCGCTGCCGGTGACCTGGAGCGGCTTCGACCTCGGTTACGTCGAGGACGCCTTCGGGCCGCACCTGACCCGGAACAGCCGCGAACGCGCCGACCTGATCATGACGATCAGCCAGGGCGGCCGGGCCCGGATGGCCATCGAGCAGTGGGCCGGCGCCTGGCGCGGCGGCAGCCCGGACAACAACAACGAGGGCACCGCCGAACTGATCCCCCAGGTCACGAACTGGCCACAGCCGGCGACCGACCCGGAGTTCATCGAGACGACCCTGCCGTACCAGCGGATGATCGACGCCGGCACGACGCCGTGGCCGACGGTGCTGAACCCGCGGATCTGCGAGTGGACCGGCAACACCCGGCCGGACCCGAGCAGGGTCTCCTGCCACGACGACGGCCCCTCCCCGGACGCCCAGGCCCAGGCCGGCGGCGGCGGCAACTACCTCTCCAACGAGAGCATGTACCGGTCGAACCGGCTCCGGCTGGCCCTCGGCGCCACCGACGTCCCCGGCGGGCACCTGCACATCTCCTCGCTCGTCTATCCGCAGAACCCGCTGGACGTCATCGACCCGCCGTTCGCGGCCGACCGGGCGCAGACCATCGAGCAGACCGTCGCCCTGGTGAAGGCCGCTGGCGCGGCCGTCGCCTGAGCGGCCGGTCGGGCCCGGGGGACCGGCAACTCCCGGGCCCGGCCCGCCCCACCACATTCAAGAAGAGTCCAGCCGCGACCGGAGTCGACGACTCCGCGAGCGCGATCGGTGGCCGCCCGCTGCCGGAATCGGTGGCCGCCCGCAACCGGGTCGACGCCGCCAGCCCTTCGCCACCGTCTTCGCCGTAGACCATCGTCTCCGCCCTAGAAAGGCGTGACCATGCGCAGAATCACAAGGATCACGGCCACTCTCGTCCTCGCCGCCGCGCTCGCCGGCTGCGGAGGATCCGACGGTGCCGGCGGCACCGACGAGGTGAAGCTCGCCGGACTCTGGCCGCTCAGCGGCCCGAACGCCACCCAGGGCACCGACGTGCTGCACGGCGCCGAACTCGCCGTGGACGTCGTCAACAACGACCACCCCGGGCTGGACCTGCCGCTCGGTCCCGGCAAGGGACTGCCGGGACTGGGCGGCGCCCCGGTCAGACTGATCACCGGCGACACCCAGGGCAAGCCCGAGGTGGGTGCCGGCGAGGTGGACCGGCTGGTCACCGGCGAGAAGGTCGCCGCGGTGATCGGCTCGTACCAGTCCGGGGTGACGCTCACCGCCAGCCAGCGCGCCGAGCGGCTCGGCGTACCGTTCGTCAACGAGGCCTCCTCGTCGGTGGCGTTGACCGAACGCGACCTGAAGTGGTTCTTCCGGACCGGGCCGACCGACGAGACCTTCGCCCGATCGATGTTCGACTACCTCCGGGCCAGGCAGGCGGCCGGCGTCCAGATCCGCTCGGTCGGCGTCTTCCACAGCAACGACCAGTTCGGCAACGACGGCGCCGGGGTGACCGAGAAGGTCGCCGCCGAGGCCGGACTGCCGGTCACCGTCAACGTCGGCTTCGACCCCACCGCCGCCGACCTCGGCTCCCAGGTGGCGCAGGTACGCGGCAGGAACCCGGACGTGCTCTTCGTGCTCGCCTACACCGACGCGGCCATCAAGCTGATGAAGACGCTCGACCAGTTGGACTACTACCCGCCGGCACTGCTCGCCTACGGCACCGGATTCGCCGACCCCGCCTTCGCCACCGGACTCGGCGCACTGGCCGACGGGGCGTCGACCCGGGCGGCCTGGTCCGGTGAGATCGCCGCGAAGCGGCCGGCCGCCAAGACCGTCGCCGACCTCTTCCAGCAGCGCTACGGCGCGCCGATGACCGAGAACTCGGCGCGGGCCTTCACCGCCGTGCTCGCCCTGGCCCAGGCGATCGACACCGCGAAGTCGGTCGAACCGGCGAAGATCAGGGACGCGCTGCGCGGGCTGGACATCCCCGGCGAAAAGACGATCATGCCGTGGACCGGGATCAGGTTCGACGACAAGGGGCAGAACACCGGCGCGGCCGGGGTGGTCGAGCAGATGATCGACGGCAGGTACCGGGTGGTCCATCCGGCCGACCTGGCCACGGTGGCGCCGGTCTGGCCGATGGACAGGGCCCGGCGGTGAACCGGCGGACCGGAGCACCCGGCGGGGAGAAGCCATGACCGACCTGCTCCAGTCGGTGGTCAACGGCCTGCTGATCGGCGCCGTCTTCGCGCTGGTCGCGGTCGGCCTGACCCTCATCTACGGCGTGATGGACATCGTCAACTTCGCGCACGGCGAGATGGTCATGCTCGGCATGTACACCTCGTTCTTCGCCTGGTCGCTGCTCGGCCTCGACCCGCTGCTGTCGATCCCGCTCGCCGGGGTCTCGATCGCGCTCACCGGCGCGCTGATGTATGTCGGCGCGGTCGGCCGGGTGCTCGGCAGGTCCCCGCTGGCCCAGGTGATCGTCACCTTCGGACTCCAGGTGTTCCTGCGCGGGCTGGCCCAGTTCCTCTGGACCCCGAACACCCGGACCGTGCCCCGGCCCTGGGCCGCCGGGCTGCGCTTCGAGATCGGTCCGGTGGTGGTCGGCGGACCGCAGGTCGTGATGGCGGCCGGCGCGCTGCTGGCCACCGGCGCGGTCGCGTACTTCATGAACCGGACCCGGCTCGGCGGCGCCGTACGGGCCGCCGGCGAGGACCCGGCGGCGGCGGCCCTGATGGGCATCGACCCCCGCCGGATGTACGCGCTCTGCTGGGTCATCGCCGGCCTGGCCACCGGCATCGCCGGGGCGCTGCTGATGAACTCCTACTCCGCCTCGCCGACCGCCGGGGTCAGTTTCGTGCTGATGGCCTTCGTGGTGGTGGCCTTCGGCGGTTTCGGCAGCATCACCGGGGCGGCCCTGGCCGGCCTGCTCGTCGGCGTCGCCCAGGGCGTCGTCGGGCTGTACGCCCCGAGCTACACCCTGGCCGCCGCGCTCGCCCTCTATCTGGTGGTCGTCCTGGTGCGACCGCAGGGACTCCTGGGGACCAGATGACCGGACACGATCGAGGTGGGGCGACGAGCGCCCCGACCCTGCCACGCAGGCCGGCCCCGATCGGGCTCGGCACCCCGCCGGCCCGGCGACTGCCGGCCTGGACGACAGCTGTACTGATCGCGGCGGTGCTGGCCGCCTACCCGCTGGTCTTCACCGGCTCGGCGGCACACAACATCGGCATCCTGGCACTGACCTTCGGGATCGCGGCCACCGGCTGGAACCTGCTCGGCGGCTACACCGGGCAGATCTCCTTCGGGCACGCGCTCTACTTCGGTTCCGGCGCCTACACCACCGCGCTGCTGGTCCGGCAGGGCTGGTCGCCGTGGCTGGCGATCGCGCTGTCGCTGCCGCTGGCCGCGCTGCTGGCCGCAGCCGTCGGCTGGCCCTGCTTCCGGCTGCGGCACCACTACTACTCGATCGCCACGATCGCGGTCGCCGAGATCGTCTTCATCCTGGTCACCAACCTGCCCGGGCTCGGCCAGGCGAACGGCTGGGAGTTGCCGGTGGTCGAGCCCTCGCTGGCCAACCTCCAGTTCTCGCTGCTGGACAAGCGACCGTACTACTACGTCGCGCTCGGCTTCTTCTGCCTGGCCGCCCTGGCGGTCTGGGCGTTCCTGCACGGCCGGGCCGGCAACTACGTCCGGGCGATCCGGGACGACCAGGAGGCCGCGGCGGCGGTCGGCATCGACGTACACCGCTACAAGCTGGCCGCGGCGGCGCTCTCCGGTGCGGTCACCGCGCTGGCCGGCGGCTACTACGTGATGTACGTGCTCTTCGTCGATCCGCCCTCCGGGCTCGGCCTGGACCTGTCGGTGTCGTTCACCCTGATGGCGGTGCTCGGCGGGGTCGGTCGGTTCTGGGGGCCGCTGCTCGGTGCCTGGGTGCTGGTCTTCGTCCAGGACGCCACCAGGCAGGAGTTCTCCGGCAGCGGTCGCTCGATCGACCTGCTGCTCTACGGCGCACTGATCGTGCTCGTCTCGATCACCGAGCCGGGTGGCCTGCTCGCCATCGGACAGCGGCTCTGGGCCCCGGTCGCCCGGCGGCTGCGCCGCACCCGACCGGCCGGGAACGGTTCGCGACCGGCCGGCGCCGGTCCGACGTCGGCGGAATCCGCCGAGGGGGAGCGATGAGCGGGACACTGCTGCGGGTCGACCGCCTCTCCCGCCGGTTCGGCGGGCTCTGGGCCAACCGGGACGTCAGCTTCGAGGTCGGGTCGGGGGCGATCGTCGGGCTGATCGGGCCCAACGGTGCCGGCAAGAGCACCCTCTTCTCGATGGTGGCCGGCGCCCAGCGTCCCACCTCCGGTCGGTTGGAGTTCGACGGCCGGGACGTCACCGGCTGGGCACCGCACCGCGCCGCCCGGGCCGGCGTGGGGCGCACCTTCCAGCTGATGCGGGTCTTCGGCTCGATGAGCGTGCTGGAGAACCTCAGCACGGCGGCCTTCGCCCGGCATCCCCGGCGCCGGGACGCCCGGCGGCGGGCCGGCGAGGTAGCCGAGCTGACCGGACTCGGCCCGGTGCTGGACGCGCCGGCCGCGTCGCTCACCGCCGCCTGGAAGAAGCGCCTGGAGATGGGCCGGGCACTGGCCAGCGGGCCGAAGCTCCTGCTGCTCGACGAGGTGCTCTCCGGACTGACCCCGACCGAGGCGCGCGAGGCGGTCGAGATCGTCCGCACCATCAACCGGAACGGCGTCACCATCCTGATGGTGGAACACGTGATGGAGGTGATCATGCCGCTCTGCCACCGGGTGGTGGTGCTGCACTACGGGCAGAAAATCAGCGAGGGTACGCCGGAGCAGGTGGCGCACGATCCGGCGGTGGTAGAGGCGTACCTGGGGAAGGCGGTGTAGATGCTTACCGTGCGGGACCTCCACGTGGACCACGCCGGTGTCGTCGCGCTGCGCGGCGTCGACCTGCGCGTCGAGGCGGGCGAACTGGTGGCGCTGGTCGGCGCGAACGGGGCCGGCAAGAGCACCCTGCTGGCCGCCGTCTCCGGGCTGCACCGCCCGGTACGCGGCACGGTGACCTTCCTCGACGAGGAGGTGAGCGGGCTACCGGCGTACCGGATCGCCCGCCGGGGTGCGGTGCTGGTGCCGGAGGGGCGGCGGCTCTTCGGCCACCAGACGGTGTTGCAGAACCTGCTGCTCGGCGGCTACCACCGCAGCCCCGCCGAGCGGGAGAGCGACCTGGCCCGGGTCTACGACCTCTTCCCGGTGCTGGCCGAGCGTTCCGGCCAGCGCGCCGGTACGCTCTCCGGCGGTGAGCAGCAGATGGTGGCGCTCGGCCGGGCGCTGATGAGCCGGCCGAAGCTGCTGATGCTGGACGAGCCCTCGCTCGGCATCTCGCCGAAGTTCACCAGGATGATCTTCGAGGTGCTGGCCGAGATCCGTCGGTCCGGCACCACCATGCTGCTGGTCGAGCAGAACCTGCGGGCGGCGCTGGACCTGGCCGACCGGGCGTACGTGCTGCGGACCGGCGAGGTGGTGATGTCCGGCCCGGCCGACGAGCTGGCCGCCTCCGACGAGGTACGCCGCTCGTACCTGGGGTTGTGAGCGGCTACGACGGGAAGGGTGCGAGGGTGCGGATCATCCCGGTGGGGCTGGGTGCGCTGCTGCTGGAGGTCGCCGAGCCGGGGCAGACCGCCGCACTCGTCGCCGAACTCCACCGGTGGTGGGACCGGGGCGAACTCGGTGGCGCGCGGGACGTCGTACCCGGTGAGGTCACCGTGCTTGTCGACGGGGTGGACGATCCGGCGGCGCTGGCCGGGCGACTCGCCGACTGGCGCCCGGCCTCGGCCCGGCCCCCGGACGGGCCGCTGGTCGAGGTGCCGGTCCGCTACGACGGCGCCGACCTCGCCGAGGTGGCCCGGCACTGGGGAGTCGCCGAGCGGGAGGCGCGGCGGATACACGGCGCGCCGGAGTACCGGGTCGCGTTCTGCGGCTTCGCCCCCGGATTCGGCTATTTGACCGGGCTCCCGGAGCGCTACCACCTGCCACGCCGGGCGGTGCCCCGGACCCGGGTGCCGGCCGGCGCGGTGGCGCTGGCCGGCGGCTACGCCGGCATCTACCCCCGGGACTCGCCCGGCGGCTGGCAACTGGTCGGCAGCACCGACCTGGTCCTCTTCGACCCGGACCGGGACCCGGTCGCCCTGCTCACCCCCGGCACCCGGGTCCGCTTCCGAGACGTCGACCCGCCGGACGTCGACCTCCGGGACGCGGGCCCGCAGGATGCGGATCTCCGGGATGCGGACGCCCGGTACGGCGGTCGGGACGCGGGCTCCCGGGACGTCGACGGATGACCGGGCCGGGCGGGGCGCCGGCATGACCGGTGGACGCTTCGTCGAGGTGGTCCGGTCCGGCGCGCTCAGCACCGTGCAGGATCTCGGCCGCCCCGGGCACGCGCATCTCGGGGTACCGCACTCGGGCGCCCTCGACCTGCCGGCGCACCTGCTGGCGAACCGGCTGGTCGGCAACCCGCCCGGCGCGGCGACGATCGAGACGACAGTCACCGGCGTCGCGGTGCGGCTCGGCCGGGCCGGCACCGTCGCGGTCACCGGGGCCTGGGCACCGGTCACCGTGGACGGTCGGCCGGCGAGCTGGTCGGCGCCGGTGTCGGTACCGGCCGGCGCCCGGGTCGAGGTGCACCCCGTCCGGCGCGGGCTGCGCAGCTATCTCGCCCTCGCCGGCGGGATAGCGGTGCCGGCCGTACTCGGCAGTCGCGCCACCGACCTGCTCTCCGGGCTCGGCCCCGCACCGCTCGCCGTCGGGGACCGGCTGCCGCTGGGAGACGTCACCGGCCCACCGGCCCCGGTCGACGTCGCACCGACCGGCACCCTGGCCGAGGAGCCGACCCTGCGGGTCCTGCTCGGTCCCCGGGCCGACTGGTTCACCGACGACGCGGTACGCGTCCTCGGCGCGGGGTGCTACCGGGTCTCGGTGCACAGCAACCGGATCGGAGTACGCCTCGACGGCCCGGCCCTGCCCCGCCGGATCGGCGGGGAGCTGCGCAGCGAGGGCGTGGTGCTCGGCGCGGTGCAGGTGCCGGCCGCCGGCTCCCCGGTGGTCTTCCTGGCCGACCATCCGACCATGGGGGGCTATCCGGTGATCGGCGTGCTGCACCCCGACGACCTTCCGCAGGTCGCCCAGGCCGCCCCGGGAACTCCGCTCCGCTTCCAGGTCGTCGAGCCCGGCCGGCGGTCCCACCGGTGAACCGGCCGGGGTATTGGTCACGGCCCGGCAAAAAGATCATGCTTGGATGGGAGGAGCGGCCGGGGACGCCCGGCGGAGAGGAGCGAACGATGACCGTGGCCACCCGTCCCGGCTTCCACCTGGCGATCCCGGTCGACGACCTGGCCCGAGCGCGGGCCTTCTACGGCGGCGTACTCGGCCTCGCCGAGGGGCGTTCGGCGGAGACCTGGGTCGACTGGGACTTCTACGGTCACCAGGTGGTGACCCACGCCGTACCGGGGGTCGGGGAGGCCGACGCGGGACGCAACCCGGTGGACGGGCACGACGTACCGGTGCCGCACTTCGGGCTGATCCTCTCGGTCGACGACTTCCACGCCCTCGCGGACCGGATCCGGGACGGCGGCGGCGAGTTCGTGATCGAGCCGTACCTGCGGTTCGCGGGCGAGCCGGGGGAGCAGTGGACGATGTTCTTCCGCGATCCCGCCGGCAACGCCCTGGAGTTCAAGGCCTTCCGCGACGAGTCCCAGATCTTCGCCCGTTGAGGCGTACTCCGCCGCGGTGGCCGGGGTCGGCCCGCGGCGGTAAACCGGTGGACAGGGTAAGCCGCCGGGCCTAGCGTCGGCCGCGCCAGTGTCGATCCCGACGTGTGAAGAGGTGCATTTTATGCGTGTCAAGTCCGTTCCGACCGTCAACTCCGGAACGACCACGCCGATGCCCACGACCTCTTCACACCTAAGGACCCTCAGAAGTGGACCTACCACGTAGCTTCACCATCCGGGAGAGCAGCCACCGCATCCACAACCCGATCGACGGCGGCAAGCTCGCCACCCTCGGTGCGGCACTGCGGCTGCGGCCCGGCGCCCGACTCCTCGACCTCGCCTGCGGATCCGGCGAGATGCTCTGCACCTGGGCCCGGGACCACCGGTTGACCGGTACCGGGGTGGACATCAGCCGGGTCTTCCTCCGGCACGCCGAAGCCCGGGCCGCCGAACTCGGCGTCGCCGACCGGGTCGAGTTCGTGCACGGCGACGCGTCCGGCTACGTCGCCGACACCCCGGTCGACGTCGCCGCCTGTGTCGGCGCCACCTGGATCGGTGACGGGGTTCCGGGCACCGTGGCACTGCTGCGGCGCAGCCTCCGCCCCGGCGGGATGATGCTGGTCGGCGAACCGTACTGGCGCCGCGAGCCGACCGACCAGGTGATCGTCGAGGCGTGCCACGCGACCACCCGGGACGACTTCCTACCGCTGCCCGAGACGCTGGAACGATTCGCCGAGCTCGGCACCGACGTGGTGGAAATGGTCCTCGCCGACCAGGACAGCTGGGACCGCTACGTCGCGGCCCAGTGGCTCAACCTGCGGCGCTGGCTCGACCGGAACCCCGACGACGAGCTGCACGACGAACTGCGCGCGGAACTCGACACGGCGCCGGTGCAACACGTCAGGTACCAGCGGGAGTACCTCGGCTGGGGCGTCTTCGCCCTGATCGACCGCTGAGTGCGGGCGGGTCGTGCTCCGCCCGGCGGAGCACGACCCACCCGGTGCCCGGCGCGTCCGCGCACCGCTGGCCGGACCCCGACATCCGGGCGTCCGACCAGCGGTCAGAGGTCGAGGCGTGGTCCGGCCGGCTCCGCGAGGCGCCCCTGGAACGAGGCCGTCGTGTTGAGCAGCGGGAACGGCTCGGCCGGCAGGTCGACGCCGAGAAAGGCGCAGAGCGGCTCCCAGCCCCGCGCCACGTCGAACTCGAGCAGCCGGTCGGCCGGCACGGTGGCGCGTACCTCCGCGTTGTGGTCGGCGTAGACCCGCAGGGCGTGCTCCCGGTCCTCGAACCGGCCGCCGAAGGTGCCCTGCCAGACCAGCGCGTCCGTCAGCCTCGGCTGGTCCAGCAGCTCCGGATGTTCCCGCACCGCCTCGCGCAGCCCCGGTGGCGCCGCCTCCGGGTCGATGCTCCGGGCCCGGTAGATGGTGTCCCGGACGCTGTCGTACCAGCGCTGCGGGTCGCGTACCGTCAACAGCACCCTGGCCTCGGGATAGACCTCGATCAGCTCCCGCCAGAAGTACACGCTCGGCCAGTCCACGGTGCTGCCGTAGCCACCCAGCAGGCGGGACCAGTCCACCGGCTCGCCCCGGGCGGCCCGCAGCCAGTCGGCGATGGTCGCCGGCTGCGCGAACAGTTCGGCCATGTGGTGGCACGGGCCGAAGCCGAGCAGTTCGAGTGCCTCCTTCGTCGACCTGGTGCCGGTGCGTCCGAAGCCCACTCCGATGACCCGCAACTCGCCGCCTCCCCGTCCGCGTCGCCGCCTCCGGTCAAGTCAACAGGGTCGGCCGGCCGCGCGGAACCACCTGCCGCCGTGATTTCCGCCGTGCTCTCAGCGCTCGACGCATCTTCCGCCGCCACCCTTTCCGGGGACGGATGTCGAACCGCGCCCGGCGGCTCCGTCCGTCTTCGGCGGCACCGCACGACAGGATGCGGCGCCCGAGGACAGGAGATGACGATGGGCAGAGTGTTCTTCACCGTGGGTGTGTCCCTGGACGGTTACCTCGCCGGACCGAACGCCGGGCCGGAGAATCCGCTCGGGGACGGCGGCAGCCGGATCCACGGTTGGGTCTACCGCACCGCGACCTTCCGGGAGCGGCTGCGGTACGGCGGCGGTGGCGGCGAGACCGGCCCCGACGACGACCGGATCCGGCAGACCTTCGAGCGGACCGGGGCGAGCGTGCTTGGCCGGCGGATGTTCGACGAGGGCGAGGTGAGCTGGCCCGAGGAGGCGCCGTTCCGGTGCCCGGTCTTCGTGGTCACCAACCGGCCCCGCGAGCCGTGGGTCCGCAAGGGCGGCACCACCTTCCACTTCGTCACCGACGGCATCGAGAGCGCGCTGGCGCAGGCGCGGGCGGCGGCCGGCGACCGGGACGTACGGATCTCCGGCGGCGCCAACCTGATCCAGCAGTACCTGGCGGCCGGGCTTGTCGACGAGTTCGACATCGACCTGGCACCGGTACTGCTCGGCGGGGGCGTGCGGCTCTTCGACGGCATCCCCGGGGCGGCCGGGCTGCGGCTGGAGGCCGCCGAACGGGTGGCCCACCTGCGCTACCGCGTTGCCACCTGACCGACGACCCCGACAGCGGTCCATCGAGGAGTACGACCCGCCTCCGGACCCGGATGGCCCGGCCGGCGATCGACCCCAAGGAGCCGCTGGAGGCTGTTCACCACGGCGGCCCGCCGCCCTGCATCCGCCGGTAGAACGGCGAGTCCGCACCCAGCTCGTCCGGGCGGACCGGCCGGCGGGTGAAGGCCGACGCGTACACCCCGGCGACCAGGCGCATCGTGCGGCGGGCCTCCGCCGAGGTGACCGGAGGCGGGGTGCCGGCGCCCAGGCTCCGGAGCACCTCGGCGAACTGCGCCTGGTGACTGCTGCGCACCCCGGTCGGGCCGGTGCGCCAGGCGGCGAGCACCTGCTCGGCGTACTCCGGTGCCGGGGTGATCCGCCAGTCGTCGTCGCCGTAGCCGTACAGGTGGGTCAGTTCGACGGTGGCCCGTTCGAAGTCGAACCGTAGGTAGCTCTCCTCCCGCACCGAGACCAGACTGTTCACCACGCTGGCCACCGCACCGTTGGCGAAGCTGACCTGGGCCATGCTCAGGTCCTCGGTCTCGGAGCGCCGGGCCTGCCGGCGGGCCAGGGCGGAGACCTCGGTCCAGTCGCCGAGCACCGCGCAGAGCAGGTCCATCTGGTGGATGCCGTGCCCCATCGTGGGGCCGCCACCCTCGGTGGCCCAGCGCCCGCGCCACTCGACGTCGAAATAGGACTGCGGGCGGAACCAGGTGGTGTGACAGACCGCCAACAGCGGCCGGCCCAGCACTCCGGCATCGAGCATGGCGCGCAGCCGCAGCGCGCCGGAGCCGAACCGGTGCTGGAAGACGGTGGCCAGCGCCGCCCCGTGCCGCCGCTCCGCCTCGGCCAGCTCGTCCAGCTCGCCGAGGTTCAGCGTCGGTGGCTTCTCGACCAGCACGTTGACGCCGGCTCGCAGGCAGTCGAGGGCCAGCTCGTGGTGCGAGCCGGGCGGAGTGCAGACGTGCACCAGTTCCGGCCGCTCCTTCGCCAGCAGGCTGGCCAGGTCGGGGTGCCGGGCCGGCACGTCGTACCGGTCGCAGAACGCCGACAGCCGGCCGGGGTCGGTGTCGACGGCACCGACCAGGCGTACCCGGTCGCCGAGCCGGCGCAGCGCCTCGGCGTGCAGGCCGGCGATGTTCCCGGTCCCGACCACGGCGGCGTGGATGGGTTCCACAGCTGCTCCTTAACGCGAGGGGTGCCGGACGCGGTCAGTCGCGTCGGGCGTGCGGCGGGTCGTACGGGGAGAGGAAGCCGCACATGCCCAGGGTCGTCTGTTCGGGTTGGGCGATCCGGGTGACGGTGGCCCCGTCGAGATGGCGGTGGTCACCGCGCCGCAGGGCGTCGAGCTGCTCGCCGGTCTGCCGGCTCACCGCCGCCGCCCCGTGTTCCCACCGGGCCTGCCAGGCGTCGAGCTGCGGGCGTACCAGTGCGGCGGCGGCCGCGTAGAAGTCGTCGAGCGCTCCCGTGTCCCCGGCCGCGCTCCGGCGGCGGAGTTCGGCGAAGCCCTCGATGGCGAGATCGCGACGGGCCCGCGCCCGCTCCGCCGAGGGCGGGCCGGAGCCGTCCGGCCCGGTCAGCGAGACCGCCCTCCGGTACGCCGCCGGATCGGCGAGCCGCTCCGGTGGCAGGGTGAGTACGGCGTCGCCGGCCTCGGGCAGACCGCTGTTCTGCATGACCACGACGACCTGGAGCGCCCCGTCGTCGTTCACCGCCCGGTGGATGGTGCCGGGCGTGAACCAGAGCACGTCGCCGGGAGCGAGTGCGGACTCCGCGAAGCCCTGCCGGGTGAGCGTCTGCAACCGGCCCCGGCCGCCGACCACGATGTAGCACTCGGTGCAGCACAGGTGCACGTGCGGCGTGCCACCGTGCAGGCCGTCGTCGGTCTGCCACGGATAGACCCGCAGGTTGGTGATGCCGACGGCACCGGGAAACGGCGGCGCCGGCGTGGCAGGGTCCCGGCCCCCGGTCACGGCGCGTGCTCCGCCGCGAAGGCCTCGATCTCGCCGCGGTCCCAGGCCCGGTCGGCGAAGACCACCCGGTGTCGCAGCCGCAGGCTCTCGTCGGGCGCGAGGACCACCTCCTCGTCGAAGGCGGGGGAGGGGTTGACGGCCGGGAACGGGGTGTTGCGGACGAACCACTTCAGCGGGACCGCCGCGCTGGAGGTGCCGGCGAAGACGAGTACGGTGCCGCCGCCGTCGACCTCGTCGTGCTCCCCGGTGTACGCCAGCCAGAGCGACCGCCGGCCCATGGTCTCCGGCCCGCCGCCACCGTCGGCGGTGATGATCCGGCCATCCGTCCAGCCGCGCGGACCCCGCCAGAAGAAGCCGGTGTAGCCGGCGTTCGGCCGGCCGTGCGTGGTCGGGCTGCCGATGCGGAGTTCGGCGCCCCGGATGTTGCGCAGCTCGGTGCCGAAGTCCAGCATCCAGCTGCCGCGCCCCGGGTCCACCCCGTGGAACCGCAGCTCACGCCGTTCGGCGACCCAGTGTTCGCCGGTGGAGGTGATCCAGGTCAGCGACTCGCGCAGGGTCAGTTCGGTCGGGGTCACGTCGACCAGGTCGAAGGCGTCGTGCCGCATCCGGCCGACGTTGTCCCGGGCGCGGTAGCCCTCGCCGTGCAGGTACGAGTTGCCGCCCCAGAAGTTCTGTCCGGAGAGGTGGGAGATGGTCATCTGGAGGCCCTTGTGCCACCGGTGGTCGTTCGGCCGGTACGCCGAGACCAGGGCTCCGTCGAGGGTACGCAGCGGGTGCAGGTAGGGCTTGGGTCCCTCGAAGGCCGGCACCGCAGGGTCGTACGCGTAGGTCGCGATCTCCACACCGTTCGCGCCGACGACGACCCGGCGGCCGTACTCGTGGGTGACGGTGATCCGCCCGGTGTCGTGTTCCGTGGAGGTCATGGAAGCGAGAGGGCCCTTCGGTGGCGTGTTGGGTAACCGCTTTCCCGAGCTAACCCCGTTCCACCCGCGACGTCAAGATCCAGCTCGGCCCGAAACCGCTCGACCGGCAGGCCGGGGGCCGGAGTAGGTCAGAGGTCCGTCCGCCCGAAGTGGCCGGAAGTCCGTCGGCCCGAAGTGGCCGGAAACGCGTCAGCTCCGAGGTCGCAGGCTGTCGTCAGCGCCGGGCGGGGGCGGTCGAGGCCAGGATCTCGTCCCAGCCGGCGACCGCCGCCTCGGCGAGGGCGAGCAGCGTCTGCTCGGTCGCGCCGTCCCGAGCCCGCAGCGCCATGCCGAGGGAGAGTGCGTAGAAGAACTCCGCCGCAGCCCCGGTGTCGGTGCCGGCGGGCACGTCGCCGTCCCGCACCCCCTGGTCCAGCCGTGCCCTGAGCTGGGTGATGTCGGCCTGCCGGCACTCGGCGAGAAAGGCCCGCACCCCGTCGTTGCCGGCGCTGATCGTGGTCGCCGCCAGGGCCACCATGCAGCCGGTCGGGCGGCCCGGGTCCACGTAGCTGCGCGCATAGTGCCGGAACAGGGCGGTGAACGCCTCCCGGGTGGTGGGCAGGTCCCGCAGCAACTGTCGCGGGACCTGCCCCGCCAGGTCGTCGTAGCGCGCCACCGCCTCCCGGAACAGCGCCTCCTTGCAGCCGAACGCGGCGTACAGGCTCGGGGAGTTGATGCCCATCGCGGTGGTCAGGTCGGTCATCGAGGCGCCCTCGTAGCCGTGCCGCCAGAACACCTCCATGGCCCGTTCCAGCGCCTCGGTGCGGTCGAACCCGCGCGGCCGACCCCGCCTGCTCACCGACCACCGCCCTTCCGCACCGCCGTGCTGCCGCACCTGGCAGAAGCCGCTCCACGACCACCCGACGCCGTGTTGCCGCACCGCCGTGCCGCCGACCGCCGGCCCAGGTGTGCGGCAGTCAGGTCCCGGAGACCTTCAGCCCGACGATGCCGACCGCGATCAGCGCCACGAAGACCAGGCGGGCCGGGCTGAGGCTCTCACCAAGGGCGACGATACCGGCCAGGGTCACCCCGACCGCGCCGACACCCACCCAGACCGCGTAGGCGGTGCCGACCGGTAGCTCGCGCAGCGCCAGCGAGAGCAGTACGAAGCTGAGCAGCGCGGTGGAGCAGGCCAGCAGGGAGGGCCAGAGCCGGGTGAAGCCCTCGGTCTGCTTGAGCGCCAGTGCCCAGACGACCTCCAGCAGACCGGCGACGATCAGCAGCAGCCAGGCCATGACGCCCCACCCACCCCGCTCGCCTCGCTCACCAGGCCCACCTCGCTCCTCCCGCTCGTTCCGCTCCTCCCCCTCATGTCGCTCATGTCGTTCTTTCCGCTCATGCGGCGAAGCCGCCGTCCACGCTGATCGAGGTGCCGGTGATGTACCGGCCACCCGGCCCGGCGAGGTGGCTCACCGTGTCCGCGATCTCGGCCGGGTCCGCGTACCGGCCGAGGGCGATGTGACCGCGCTCGGCCTCCGCCGTCTCGCCGTCGGCCGGGTTCATGTCGGTGTCGGTCGACCCCGGGTGCACCACGTTGACGGTGATGCCCCGCCCACCGAGGTCGCGGGCCAGCCCCCGGGTCAGGCCGACCAGCGCGCTCTTGCTCATCGCGTAGAGGGCGACCCCGGGGTACGGCACCCGCTCGGCGAAGCAGCTGCCGATGCTGATCACCCGCCCGCCGTCGGCCAGGTGCGGCACCGCCGCCCTGATCGCGACGTAGACCCCCCGGACGTGTACCGCGAGGGTGTGGTCGACGTCGCGCAGGGAGGTCTCCTCGATCGAGCCGTACGGGAAGACGCCGGCGTTGTTGACCAGGATGTCGAGCCGGCCGAACTCGGCGGCGGTGCGTCGCACGGCGGCGGTGACCGCTTCCGGGTCGGCGCTGTCGGCGGCCAGTGCCAGCCCGCGCCGGCCCAGCGCGGCGACGTCCCGGACGACGGCCTCGGCCCGCCGCTCCGCCCGCAGGTAGGTCAGGGCCACGTCGGCGCCGTCCTGCGCCAGTTTGCGGGCGATCGCGGCACCGATGCCCCGACTTCCTCCGGTTACCAGTGCGACCTTGCCGGCGAGTGGTTCCATGGCGTCCCCGTTTCTGTATCGATCGACACAATATTAGGATCGTATGGCACCCGGACCGCTCGTGGCAAGGTGACACGGCAGGTCCGGGCCAGCTGCCGCCCGTCCAGGCTCGGACGTGCCCCGTGGACCGTGGACCGTGCCGGCCTGCCCCTTCGGCCGGGACCGGGCGTGCCGAACCGGCGGTAGGGTGCGGATGCCGGGCGGGGTCGCCGGCCCGGCCGCCACCGCCGACGCCGTTACCGGGGGGCCGCCATGACCAAGCGTTCGTCCGGCACCGTCACCCTGATGGACGTGGCCCGGCAGGCCGGGGTGTCGGTGGCGACCGCGTCGCGGGTGCTCAACGGCAACGGCGCCCGTCAGGTCCGGGCGGATCTGACGGACCGGGTGCTCGCCGCCGCGGCCGCGCTGGACTACTCCGCCAACACACCGGCCCAGGCCATGGCCCGGGGCCGGACCAACGTGGTCGGGCTGCTGGTGCACGACATCGCCGACCCGTTCTTCTCGTCCATCGCGGCCGGCGTGATGCGCGCCGCCGAACAGCACCGCGGCATCGTGATGATGTACAGCACCGGCCGTCCGGAGCGCGAACCCGACTACCTGGCAACCCTGTGCGGCCAGCGGCCCCATGCCGTCATCGTGGCCGGCAGCCGGACCACCGACCGGGCACTGCGGGACCGGCTCGGCAGCCAGTTGCGCGTCCTGGAGGAGGCGGGTGCCCGGGTCGCGCTGATCAGCCAGCACGTCCTGCCGATCGACACGGTGCTGATGGAGAACCGCGAAGGGGCGCGGCTGCTGGCCCGCCGGCTGGTCGAACTGGGGCACCGGCGGTTCGCCGTACTCGCCGGACCACGGCACCTGCTCACCGCCCGGGACCGCCTCGCCGGATTCCGGGCCGGACTCGCCGACCTCGGTGTCGGGCCGTCCCGGACGCAGGTGGCGTACGGTGAATTCACCCGGGACGGCGGTTATCTGACCATGCGCGACCTACTCACCCGCGACCTGCGGGCCGGTTGCGTCTTCGCGGTCAACGACGTGATGGCGGTCGGTGCCATCTCGGCGCTGCGCGACCACGGGGTGCCGTTGCCCGGCGGGATGGCGGTGGCCGGCTTCGACGACATCGCGACGCTCCGGGACGTCACGCCGTCGCTCACCACGGTGCGGTTGCCGCTGGAGGAGGTCGGCGCGGCTGCGCTGGAACTCGTGATGCGGCCCCGCTCCGATCGGCCCCGACTACGCCGGGTCCGGGCCGAGGTGGTGGTCCGGGACAGCACCCCCGCCCTGGGCCGGGACCAGGGACGAGCCGGCTGAGTCGGGTCCACCCCGTGTCCACCCCGGCGCCGCCGGGTGGATGCGGCGGGCGGACCTGCCTCAGAGCTTCCGCCACCAGGTCTGCTCCACGAGGTCCCGGCCGAAGCTGTGGTGCGGGGCCTGCTCGCGCAGCTCGAAGCCGGCCTTCTCGTAGATCCGCCGGGCGTCCGCGAGGACGTCGTTGGTCCAGAGCATGATCTCGCGGTAACCCGCCCGGCGGGCGAAGCGCAGGCACTCCTCCACCAGTCGGCTGCCGATGCCCAGGCCGCGGGCCTCCGGCTCCACCAGCAGGAGGCGCAGCTGGGCCACCTCGTCGTCCCGCCGGACGCAGAAGACGCAGCCCACGGGCCGGCCGTCCAGCTCGGCGATCCAGGCGTCCTCGCGACGCGGATCGCGTCCCTCGGCGTACTCCGCGACGATCCGGGCGACCAGGGCCTCGAAGCTGACGTCCCAGCCGTACTCCTCGGCGTAGCGGGCGCCGTGCCGGTGCACCACCCAGCCCAGGTCGCCGGGGCGGATCGGCCGAAGTAGGTACGCCCGGGGCGGCACCGCCTCGCCGAGCACCTCCCGGACGGTGCACATCGCCGAGACCAGCCGGTCCCGGTCGGTGTCGGAGAGCCGGGCCAGCAGGCTCCCGATCTCGGTCTCGGTCCGCTCGTTCAGCAGCGCGTACGCGGCCCGGCCCGGCTCGGTCAGCGTCACCACCTGCCGGCGGGCGTCCGTCGGCGACTGGCTGCGCTCGACCAGCCCGTCGGCGGCGAAGCGGGACAGGATCCGGCTCAGATAACCGGGGTCCAGCGCCAGTTCGCGGCGTAGCTGCGGCACCTCGGTCGCCGGTCGCTGGGCCAGTTCGTAGATCACCCTGGCGTCGGTGAGCGAGAACCGGGTGCGGACCAGTCCCTCGTCCAGCGCGCCGACGATCCGGGTGTAGAAGCGGTTGAAGTCGCGCACCGCGCCGACCTGGGAGGCCAGAATTGAATTCATGTGCTTATTTCAACAAATCCCTTGCCGATGTCAAGCTTTTACCTCGGTCTTCGGCTCCTCCGCGCCCCGGTAGTTGTACAGCTCGTCGACGAACCTGCGGCGCAGTGGCGGAAGTCGGCTGGTCACGCTGAAGTAGCCCCGGGCGGCGAGCATCGCCAACCGGCCGATGACCGGCTTGTAGATCGGGTCGTCGCCGTTGGTGCCGTTGGTCCGCAGCGAGTCGGCGACCCGGGCGAAGCCGTACCGGATCATCTCCGTCTCGTAGTCCGCGACGCCTGCGAGCAGCGGCTTGGCGCCGGCCGCCACCGCGACCAGCTGGCGGTGCAGCAGCGCGGCGTCCCGTAGCGCGGTGTTCGCCCCGACCCCACGTCCCGGCGTCATGGTGTGGATCGCGTCGCCCAGCAGGGTCACGTTGCTGCTCGGCCAGGGGTCGACCGGTACCGAGGTGGCGACCCTGATCGGGATGACGCTGCCGGGGTCGCTCTGCCGCAGCAGCTCGCGCAGGTGCGGATGCCAGCTCCGGGTCAGGTTCCGGGCCACCGCGGCGAGCGGCTCGCCGCGCAGTCGCATCACGTCCGGCGGGAACCGGTCGGCGGCACTCCAGATGATCAGGTTGATGCAGTCCCGGGTGTTGTCGAAGAGCAGGCCCGGCCACTGCCCGATCAGTCGGGCGTCGGTGACCCCGACACCGGGCTTGACCGAGCCGCGCTGGTCCCACTTGAACTCCATCACGTGCAGTACGCCCATCACGCCGCCGGCACCGAAGATCAGCGAGATGCCCCGGTGCATCTCCTCGGTGAGCAGGCTCCGGGTCTGCGGGGTCAACGGGATCTTGCTGGCGATGTTGATGCTCCCGGCGTCCCGGACCTCGGCGTGCGGCAGGTGCTGGCGGCGCACCGCGGAGTGCGTACCGTCGGCGCCGACCAGCAGGTCGCCGGTGGCGGTGCTGCCGTCGGCGAAGTGCGCGGTGACCCGGCCGTCGTCGGCCCGTGTGTAGTGCGTGAACGTCCTGCCGAAGTGCACCAGGTCGTCCATGCCGGTCAGCAGCACCTGGCGCAGGGTCATCCGGGAGACCGACTGGTCGATGCTCGTCGGATCGGCCTCGGGGCGCAGCGCGAAGGAGGCGGTGCGGTGCAGCTGCCCGGTCAGCACGTTGAAGTACCGCGGTGCCCGGGCACAGGTGGCGAGGAACGTGCTGAACAGCTCCGGCGGCAGGCACTCGCGCAGCGCCCTGCAGCCGGTCGGGTTGATCCCCACCCGGTAGCCGAGCAGGCCGTCGCCCCGGTCGCGGTACCGCTCGTAGACAGTGACCCCGATGCCGGCCCGCCGGAGGCCGTGCGCCAGGCACATGCCGCCGGTACCGGCACCCACGACGAGCACATGCATCGGTCTGCTGGACATCGGACCCCTTCCGGCCGGGCGGTCGCTGGACTACGCCGTCGTCTCCGGGCCGTCCCAGCGGTAGAAGCAGCGCGCCATCGCGTCACGCGGCGACCGCCAGGTCGGCGAGTACGGCGAGATGTACGTCCGCAGTCGCTCCGTCACGTCCACGAAGAGCGGGTGCCGGTTGGCCTGCTCCAGCCGGGACGGTGCCGAGTCGTCGGTCTCCATCAGGTGCAGGCAGAGGTCGTCGAGGTGGTAGAGCGAGCGGTGCCGCACCCCGGTGACCGTGTGCAGGTCCGTGTTGTCGGACTCCGCGAGGATCTTGGCGATCTCCTCCTCGGTACCTGGGACGATCCTGCCCACGATCAACACGCGATTCATCTCGTCTCCCCACTGGAGTAATCGGTCCCGGTCCGGCCCGTACCCGGACCGGGTCCGAGCTGGCCTGACCGGGTCCGAGCTGGCCTGACCGGGTCCGACCGGGTCCGGCGGGCGTCCGGACCCGGTGCGGCCCCGGACAACCTTCCGGTCGTCCGGTCGGGCCCGATCACCATGCCGGCGGTGGCGTCACCATGCCGTCACCGCCGCCCGGAGTCGCCGTCGTCCTCCGGTGACGCCAGGTTGACGCCGCGGACGTCAGGGTGGCGACGGGCTCAGGGTGGCGACGGTCAGAGACGGTCGGTCAGCGACGGACCGGCATCGCCGGCAGAGAAGGTCGGCCGGGGTGCGCCCCGGCGCGTGCCGCCGACGGCCGGGCACCGGGCCGGTGTGCCGTCGTCGGCCGGGAGATGGGTGCGAGCAAGTCGCTGAGCAGGGCACACATCGTCTCGGACGGCTCCAGTTGCAGCTCGCGGAGCAGTAGGTCCCGATAGACGTAGAAGGCCTGTAGCGCCTCGTAGGCGTTGCCCTCGTCGAGGTGGATCTCGACGATCAGCCGGTGCGGCGTCTCCCGCAGCGGCTCGGCGCGGACCGCCTCGAGGGCGGCCTGCAACGCCTCGCCGTGCCGCCCGGCCCGCAGGTGACCCCGGGCGATGTCCTCCAGCATGTGCAGCCGGAGCTGGCGCAGCCGTTCACGTTCCAGCAGTACCCAGTCGTCGTACCAGCCGGGCAGCAGGTCGTGCCGGCCGGCGCCCCGGACCCGGGCCGCCCAGCGCGGGTCGCCGCCGTCGCGTACCCGCTCGGCCGCCCGGACGAGGTCGTCGATGTCCAGCCGCACCGCCGGGTCGAGCCGGACCGTGTCCCCGCTGGTGAGCACCGGGCAACTACCCTCCTGACGCAGCCGCCACAGCGCGGTGCGTAGCGAGGACATCGCCCGCTCCTCGGGGGTGTCCGGCCAGAGCAGACCGGCCAGATGGGCCCGGGTCGCACCCGGGCGCAGCCCGACCAGCGCGATGATCCGTTGCAGCCCACGCGGAACGACCACCGGTACTCCGTCGTGCAGCAGGCCGAACCCGTCCAGCAGGAACAGCTGGACGGTGCGGCCGGACTGGCGCTCGGGCTGCTCGGTCGCTGTCCGGCGCCCCTCGTGCGGCGCGCTCTCCTCAGGAGTCACGGCCCCACCCTCCTGCACCCGGAACCCGTGTCCCGAGGTCCGCTCTGCCCGGACCGCCCCGTCCAGCTCGCCGATGCCGCTCCGCGCGCTCCGCCCCGATCGGCCGTTCGCACCGCAAAGTGTGACGAAGGTTATCAATCGCCGTTACGCTCGGTCAATCCGCCGGTCGGCATTCCGACGTACCCGTTCGGTTGCTCCCGAAGAGGCTCTGAGCTGGGCAGAAGTCGATTGCGACAGTTGATCGGGGAGCGGAGCGGGTGCTTCCGGAGGCTCGCGTGGCGGGCATTCTGCCGTTCAGCCGTCACCGGAGCGTCACCGCGACAGGGGGGCGGAGTACGCGATCGGGTGACACCGCGTTGACACCGGGTCGGCAGGGTGGTCACCAGTCGTTCGGACGAGTCGCAGTCGGAGCGTGGGGATCGCCCAGGGAGGCTGCACCATGGATCGCTCACTGATCGTCGCGAAGGTCGTACCGGCCGCCGAGGGACCTGTCGCACAGATCTTCGCCGAGTCGGACCGGACCGAGCTGCCCCGGCTGGTGGGCGTACGGCACCGCTCGCTGTACCGGCTGCACGATCTCTACGTACACCTGATCGAGACGGAGAGCCCGGGTTCCGCCGCGGTGGAGAACGCCCGCCGGCATCCCGAGTTCGTCCGGGTCAGCGAGCGGCTCGCCCCGCACGTCACGCCGTACCTGGCGAGCTGGCGGGTGCCGGCCGACGCCATGGCACGCTGCTTCTACCGCTGGGACGCCCCCGCCGAACCGACCGAGGTACGGCGATGACCGCCGGTACGTCCACCGGCACCGTCCCGCCCGGCCGGAGCGGGTACGCCGAACGTGGGTACGCCGACCTCGCCCAGCAGCCGTGGATCCGTTGCCGCTCCTGCCCGGCGCTGCTCTACCGCAAGCGACTGCGGCGCAACCTCGACGTCTGCCCCGAGTGTGGTGACCATCGCCGGCTCGACGCGCCCGAGCGGATCGCCCAGCTCGTCGACCGGGACACCTTCCGCCCGTTGCCCGGCCCGGCGCCACAGCTCGATCCGATCGGGTTCGTCGACTCGGTGCCGTACCCGCAGCGGCTCGCCGCCGCCCGCGCGGCGACCGGCCTGGCCGAGGCGGTGCTCTGCGGTACGGGAACGATCGGCGGGCACGACCTGGTGCTGGCCGTGATGGACTTCCGGTTCCTCGGCGGCAGCCTGGGTTCGGTCACCGGCGAGCTGATCACCCGGGCCGCCGAGCACGCCCTCGCCGAGCGTCGGCCGCTGCTCCTGGTCACCGCCTCCGGAGGTGCCCGGATGCAGGAGGGCGTACTCGCGCTGATGCAGATGGCCACCATCAGCCAGGCGATCGCCGCGCTGCGCGAGGCGGGGCTGCTGACCGTCAGCCTGGTCACCGATCCCACCTACGGCGGGGTGGCCGCGTCCTTCGCGACCTGCACCGACATCGTGCTGGCCGAGACCGGTTCCCGGCTCGGCTTCGCCGGTCCCCGGGTGATCCGCCAGACCATCCGGCAGGCACTCCCGGCCGACTTCCAGACCACCGACTTCCTGCTCCGGCACGGCCAGGTCGACTTGGTGGTGGAGCGGCGGGCACTGCGCCCCAGGCTGCGCTGGCTGCTCTCCGCCGTCGCCCCGGAGTCGGCCCGCCGACCCGGAACGGCGCCGGCCCCGGACGGTCCGCCGACGCCGACGGCGATGCCGGTCGCGATGCCGACGGCGATGCCGGTCGCGACGCAGACGTCGACGCCGATGCCGGTCGCGGCGCCGGTGCCGGACCCGACCGACGCCTGGCGGATCGTCCGGTCCGCACGGCACGCCGGCCGGCCGACCACACTCGACTACCTGGCCGCCGCCTTCGACGGCTTCGTCGAGCTGCACGGCGACCGGCTCGGCGTCGACTGCCCGGCGATCGTCGCCGGACTGGCCCGGCTCGGCGACCGGTACGTCGCCGTGGTCGGACACCAGAAGGGGCACCGGCCGAGGGAGTTGAGGTCCCGCAACTTCGGCATGGCCGGGCCGGCCGGCTACCGCAAGGCGATCCGGGTCATGCGGCTGGCGGCCAACCTGCGCCTGCCGGTGGTGACCCTGATCGACACCCCCGGCGCGTATCCGGGGGTGGAGGCGGAGCAACACGGCCAGGCCGCCGCGATCGCCGAGAGCATCCTGGCGATGACCGGGCTGCCGACCCCGGTGGTATCGGTGATCATCGGCGAGGGTGGCAGCGGCGGCGCGCTCGCGCTGGCCGTGGCCGACCGGGTGCTGATGTTGCAGAACGCGGTCTACTCGGTGATCAGTCCCGAGGGTTGCGCCGCGATTCTCTGGAACGACCGGGCAGCCGTGCCCCGGGCCGCCGACGCGCTCCGGCTCACCGCACCCGACCTGCTGCGGCTGGGGGTAGCCGACGAGATCGTCGCCGAACCGCCCGAGGGGGCACACCGCGATCCCGCCGGGGCGGCCCGGCTGCTCCGCCGCGCGCTGCTGGAGAACCTGGCGCCGCTGCTCGACCTACCCGCCGGGGAGCTGGTCCGGCGTCGTCGTCGGCGCTTCCGTCGGTACGGTGCGGCGGCCAGCGTGCTGCCGTCGGAAGCGGGCCCCGAGTGACCGCCGCGCCGATCCCCGGACAGCCGGGTCCGGCGGGTAAGCCCGCCAGGGCGGCGGACGGAGAGAACATGTCCGCCGAGGCGTTGGGCCGCGCGGCGACGCCCGCCGAGGGGCTCAGCCGGGCGACGCCCGCCGAGGCGCTGGGCGGTGGGGAGACGCCTGCCGAGGCGCCCAGCCGGGAGGAGCTTGCCGATGCGCTGGGCGGGGCGGAGACCTCCGCCGACGCGTCGGGCGGGGAGGTGGAGCTCGCCGAGCTGCGCCGGCAGGCGGGCCGGCTGCTGGCCGAGACGGCCGGACCGGTACGTCGGATCCACCTGCGCCGGGGCGACACCGTGTTGGAGATCGAGTGGCACGCTCCGACTGCTCCGGCCGGGCCGGCTGGCGCATCCGGCTCCCCGCCGGCCGGCGTACCCGGCCACTCCTCGACGGGCGCACCCGGCCACCTGCCGGCCGTCGCCGGCACCGGCCCGGACGGCTCCGCCGGCCCGCTCGTCGGCGGCGACGCGCGCCGGACGGTACTCGCGCCGATGGTCGGCACCTACTACCAGGCGGCCGAGCCCGGCGGCGCCCCGTTCGTCGAGGTCGGCGACAAGGTGGAGCCCGGTCAGGTGGTCGGCATCGTCGAGGCGATGAAGCTGATGAACGAGGTGGTCGCCGACCAGGGCGGCCGGGTCGCCGAGGTGCTCGTCCGGGACGGCGAGCCGGTCGAGTTCGGGCAGCCACTCATCGCCCTGCTACCCGCGTGACTTCCAGGACGGTGCGGCGGTGTTCGAGAAGATCCTGATCGCCAATCGTGGCGAGATCGCCCTCCGGGTGGTCCGGGCCTGCCGGGAGCTGGGCGTGCGGACCGTGGCGGTGTACTCGGTCGCGGACCGGGACTCGGCCGTCGTCCGGCTGGCCGACGAGGCGGTCTGCATCGGGCCGCCGGAGAGCCGGCAGAGCTACCGCAACGCCGCCGCCATCGTCGAGGCGGCCCGGCGGACCGGGGCGCAGGCCGTACACCCGGGTTATGGATTCCTCGCCGAGGATGCCGATTTCGCCGAGATCTGCGCCGACAACGGTCTCGTCTTCATCGGCCCGTCACCGGAGGTGATGGCCGCGCTCGGCGACAAGGCACGGGCCCGGTCGCTGATGCGGGAAGCCGGCCTGCCGTTGCCGGCCGGCAGCCTGGCCACCGTCGGCACGGCGGCCAGGGCGCGGGAGATCGCCGACGAGATCGGCTATCCCGTGATCATCAAGTGTGCGGCCGGAGGTGGCGGACGCGGGATGACGGTGGTCCGCTCGGCCGACGAACTCGGCCCGGCCTACGAGCGGACCAGGATCACCGCGCAGGCCGTCTTCGGCGACGACCGGGTCTACCTCGAGCGGTACCTCGTGCAGGCGCGGCACGTCGAGGTGCAACTGCTCTGCGACGGGTACGGCAACGGCGTGCACCTGGGCACCCGGGACTGCTCGGTGCAGCGGCGGCACCAGAAGCTGGTCGAGGAGGGACCGGCGCCGGCGCTGTCGGTCGGCACCCTCGACGCGCTCGCCAACTCCGCGCTGCGCGGTGCGTTGCGGGCCGGCTACACCGGGGCGGCGACCTTCGAGTTCCTGGTCGACGAGGCCGAACGGTTCTCCTTCATGGAGGTCAACTGCCGGATCCAGGTCGAGCATCCGGTCACCGAGATGATCACAGGAGTCGACCTCGTGCACGAGCAGTTGCACATCGCGGCCGGGGTACCGCTGCGGTTGCGCCAGGCGGACGTCCGGATCGCGGGTGTCGCGGTGGAGTGCCGGGTCAACGTCGAGGACTCCGACCGGGGGTTCGCGCCGACCCCCGGTCGGCTGAGCCGGTTCTCCCCGCCGGGCGGGCCGTTCACCCGGGTCGACACCCACGGCTACCCCGGCTACCTGGTGGGCCCGTACTACGACTCGCTGCTGGCCAAGGTGGTGGTCTGGGCACCCGACCGGGATCTGGCGCTCGGCCGGATGGAGCGGGCGCTGCACGAGTTCGACGTGGACGGGCCGGGCGTACGCACCACGATCCCGTTCCTGCGCCGGGTCCTCGACGACGCCGGGTTCCGCAAGGGACGGTACTCGACCGGGCTGGTCGACCGGCTGCTCCGCGCTCCCGCGACCCCGCCCGCACCGGCCGCTCTGGCCGCTCCGGCTGCTCCGACGGCGGCAATGGCTGCGTCGCCGGGTGGCCCACCCACTACCGCCAACCTTCCGAGGAGGACCAGATGACCGTCAGGCACGAGGACCCGGCGCTGACCGGACCCACCCAGCGGGAGCCGACTCCGACTCCGTCACCGTCACCGGCGTCGGAGATCACCGCGATTCTGGTCCGGCACTGCGGACTGGACGCCGCCGCCGCGGACGCCTCCCCGGACGCCTCCCTGGAGGAGCTCGGCATGGACTCGCTGGCGCTGCTCGAACTACAGGCGGTGGTGGCGGACCGCTACCGGGTCCAGCTTCCGGAGGAGGCGGGGCGACTCAGCATCGCGGAGATAGCCGAGCTGGTGGCCCGGCACGGGGAGCCGGTCACCGCCGCCTCCGCCTCCGCCGCCTCCGCCTCCGCCGCCTCCTTCGCCGGTGGGGCGGGCCGACCCGGGCACACCGAGAACAGCGTGCTGATCGCCGCCCCGTTGCCGCTGGTCTGGGACGTGACGAACGACGTCGCGGGCTGGACCGGGCTGTTCACCGAGTACCAGTCGGTCGAGATCATCGAGCGGGACGGAGACGCCGTACGGTTCCGGCTGACCATGTATCCCGACGAGAACGGGGTCACCTGGAGTTGGGTAAGTGAGCGTACCGCCGATCCGGTGCGGCGCGAGGTGCGGGCGCACCGGGTGGAGACGGGACCGTTCGAGTACATGCGGATTCACTGGCGCTATGCCGAGGTGCCGGGCGGTACCCGGATGACCTGGACGCAGGACTTCGAGATGCGACCGACGGCGCCGGTGACCACCGCCCAGATGACCGACCGGATCAACGCGAACAGCCGGATCCAGCTGGACATCATCCGGGACAAGATCGAGCGGATCGCCGCCGAACTGTCGGCCACGCCCCCGGCACCGGCACCGGCACCGGCACCGGCACCGGCACCGGCACAGGGAGCGGAGCAGGTACCGGCAGCGGCAGCCGCGACCGCCGGGGCCGACGATGAGTGAGCCGGGCCGCCGGTTGGTGGCCGCCCGCGACATCGCTCCGGACCGTCGTCGCGGTGGTGAGATCCGGGTACTGCTCGGTCCCCGCACCGTCGGCAGCGGATCGGGTTTCATGGGGGTGGCGAACCTGGCTCCCGGCGAGCGGATCGCCGAGCACTACCACCCGTACAGCGAGGAGTTCCTCTACGTCGCGCGGGGTGCGATCGTGGTGGACCTGGACGACGAGCCGGTGCCGGTGGGGTCCGGTGAGGCGCTCTACGTGGCCGTGAACGTGCGGCACCGGCTGCGCAACGTGGCCGACGTGCCCGCCGAGGTGGTTTTCCAGCTCGGTCCGCTGGCTCCGCGCCCGGAACTCGGACACGTCGACACCGAGCCGTCCGATCTGCAATCCCCTGGCGCGCACCGGGCCACCGAGCCGCCCGGCCCGGACCGGTCGGGAGGCGCGCACCGACCGGAAGGCGCGCACCGGTCGGGGGAAGCGGACCGGTCGGGGGAGACGGACCGGTTGGACGGCGCGGACCGGTCGGACGGCGCGGACCGGTCGGACGGCGCGGGCCGGTCGGAGGGTGCGGACCGGGCGGCGGCAGCGGTCGTGGCGGGTGGACCGGAGGCCGGGCCGTGAGCCGGCGCCGCAGCGTGGTGACCGGGATCGGGGTGGTCGCGCCCGGCGGGGCCACCCGGGACGAGTTCTGGGCGACCATCACCGCCGGTCGTACCGCGACCCGCCGGATCAGCTTCTTCGACCCGTCGCCGTTCCGGTCCCAGGTGGCCGCCGAGTGCGACTTCGACCCGGTCCGCGCCGGCCTCGGCGTCGCCGAGCGTCAGCGCGCCGACCGGTACGTCCAGTTCGCGCTCGCCGCGTCGATCGAGGCACTCGCGGACAGCGGTCTGGAGTTGACCGATCCGACGCGGGAGCGCACCGGAGTGGTGCTCGGCTCGGCGGTGGGCGGCACCATGCTGCTGGAACGGGAGTACGTGCAGGTGAGCGACTCCGGCGCGGACTGGCTGGTGGACCCGGACCGGGCCGGCCCGTTCCTCTACCAGGCGCTGATGCCGAGCAGTCTCGCCGCCGACGTCGCCTGCCGGCACGGGCTGCACGGCCCGGCCCAGGTGGTCTCCACCGGCTGCACCTCGGGCATCGACGCCATCGGCTACGGTCAGCAGCTCATCGCCGACGACGAGGCGGACGTGGTGCTGGCCGGAGCCTCGGACAGCCCGATCTCCCCGGTCACCGTCGCCTCGTTCGACGCGATCAAGGCGACGACTCCGGACAACGACGACCCGGCGCGCGCCTCCCGGCCGTTCGACCGGGACCGGCACGGCTTCGTACTCGCCGAGGGAGCCGCCGTGCTCGTCCTGGAGGAGGCGGAACACGCCCGGCGGCGCGGTGCGCGGGTCTACTGTGAAGCCGCCGGATACGCCAACCGGAGCAACGGCTACCACATGACCGGCCTGCGCCCCGACGGCGTCGAGATGGCGTTGGCCATCGACGACGCGATGGCGCAGGCCCGGTGTGACCCGTCGGACGTGTCGTACGTCAGCGCGCACGGCTCGGGCACCCGGCAGAACGACCGGCACGAGACGGCCGCCTTCAAGCGGGCTCTCGGCGCGGCGGCGTACCAGGTGCCGATCAGCTCGATCAAGTCGATGGTCGGGCACTCGCTCGGCGCGATCGGGGCGATCGAGATGGCGGCCTGCGCGCTGGCCGTCGAGCGCGGCGTGGTGCCGCCGACCGCCAACTGGGCCAACCGGGACGCCGAGTGCGACCTGGACTACACGCCGAACACCGCCCGGGAGCTGCCGGTACGGGTGGCGCTCTCGGTCGGCAGCGGCTTCGGGGGCTTTCAGTCGGCGATGGTCTTCACCCGGTTCGACGGGCCGACCCGGTGACCGGCGCAGCCGACGGCACCGCTACGCCGGCCGGCGGTGTGGCGAGCGAGCCTCGGCGCCGGGCGGTGATCACCGGGATCGGCGTGGTCGCGCCGAGCGGGATCGGCGCGGAGGCGCACTGGAAGTGCATGCTGGCCGGGCAGAACCGGATCGGCCGGATCACTCTCTTCGACCCCGAGCGCTATCCGTGCCGGCTGGCCGGTGAGGTGGCCGACTTCGACGCGCTGCACCACGTCGACAACCGGCAGCTGGTGCAGACCGACCGGTGGACGCATCTCGGCTTCGCGGCGGCCCGGCTCGCTCTCGCCGACGCCGGCCTGCCGGAGACGGCCGACGATCCCTACGGGTACGCGGTGACGCTGGCCAGCTCCTCCGGCGGCAACCTCTTCGGTCAGCGGGAACTGCAACGGCTCTGGCGTGGCCCGGCCCGGACCGTCGGGGCGTACCAGTCGATCGCCTGGTTCTATGCGGCCAGTGTGGGCCAGCTTTCGATCCGGCACCAGTTCAAGGGGCCGTGCGGGGTGTTGGCGGCCGAGTCCGCCGGTGGGCTGGACAGCCTGGCGCACGCGGTACGGATGATCCGGCGGGGTACTCCGGTGGTGCTGGCCGGCGGCACCGAGTGCCCGCTGAGCCCGTACGCGCTGACCTGCCAGCTGCGCGGTGGACTGTTGAGCACCTGTCCGGAGCCGGCGTCGGCGTACCGGCCGTTCGACGTGGCGGCCAGTGGCTACGTACCGGCCGAGGGTGGGGCGGTCTTCGTGGTGGAGGACCTGGCGCACGCCCGTGCCCGGGGGGTGCGCGGCTATGCCGAGGTGGCCGGTTGGGGGGCCAGTCACGACGCCCGGCACACCGGCCGGCTCGCCGCCGGGGATCCGGTGCAGTACGCCCGCGCGATGCGGCTCGCCCTGGACCGGGCCGGGGCCGATCCGGCCGAGGTCGACGTGGTCTTCCCGGATGCGCTCGGTGTGGCCCGTTACGACCGTGCCGAGGCCGAGGCGCTGCGGACGGTGTTCGGGGCCAGCCCGCCACCGGTGACCACGCAGAAGCCGCTGACCGGGCGGGCGCACCAGGGTGGCTCGGCGCTGGACGTGGCGACCGCGCTGCTCGGCATCCGGCACGGGGTGCTGCCGCCGACGGCCGGGCCGGACCGGCCGGCGCCCGGCTGCGAGCTGGACTTCGTCCGGGAGTCCGGACCACGCCAGGTGGACGTGGCGCTGGTCGGCGCGCGCGGGTTCGACGGTTTCAACAGCGCCGTGGTGGTGCGGCGCGCCCCGGCGTAGGCCGAGGCTCCGGCGTAGGCCGGGGGAGTGTGCGGAGGAGGACCGGATGTCGAAGGCCAGGGTGCTGTTCCTGATCAGGGTGCCGCGCGAGCGCACCGAGGACTTCCTGGAGGCGTACGAGCAGATCCGTTACGAGGTCGCCGAGGGGGTGCCGGGGCACCTGGCGGACCAGGTCTGCCAGGCGTCGGGCGATCCCGAGCAGTGGCTGATCACCAGCGAGTGGGCGTCGCTCGCCGACTTCGAGGCGTGGGAGCGCAGCCCGGGGCACCGGGAACTCGCGGCGCCGCTGCGCGCCTGCATCACCGAGGCCCGGTCGATCCGCTTCGTGGTCCGGGCGGAGACCTCGGCCCGCGGGGAGACCTCGGTCCACCGGGACAGCTCGGTCCACCGGGACAGCTCGGTCCACCGGGACAGCTCGGTCCACCGGGACAGCTCGGTCCACCGGGACAGCTCGGCCCGCCGGGAGAGTTCGGTGGGTAGCCCCTGACGCCGCCGTCCCTGCGGTGGGGTGACCCCGACGACTTTCAGATAGACAGACCTGGATGTAACTTGAATCCGTTCAGTCTGCTCGGTCTGGGAGAGCGCCGGGGGCGCCCGTGCCGCGAGGGAGAGAGCCATGCCCGTCCCGTCGTCCCGCCGGGCCGCGTTGGCGGCGTCCCTGGTCCTCGGCGTACTCGCCGGGATGGTGGTCCAGCCCGGCCGGGCGGTCGCGGCGGCGCCCGGGGTGACCTGGCTCGCCGACACTGAGCTCGACCCCGCCGCGCTCTACTTCGTCTCCTACGACGGCCTGGTCAACAACAACTCCTACGGCGACGGCATCGTCAGCCACGCCGGCCACCAGTACGCCGCCTGGTACACCTCGACCCGGGAGGCCGTGCTCGCCCGCCGGCAACTGCCGTCCGGGCCGTGGCAGCTCCTCCGGTTGCCGCACCGGTTGAGCGTCGACGACTCGCACAACTCCATCGCGCTCGGCATCTCGCCGGGCGACGGTCGGCTGCACGTCGCGATGGACACCCACGACAGCGAGATCCACTACGTCAGGTCCGAGGCCGGGCTGGTCTCGGCGCCGTGGTCGCGGAGCTGGGAGGCGGGCCGGTTCGGCGCGGTGCAGCGCAGCCTCGACTCCGTCGGGCTGGGCGCGATCACGTACCCGCAGTTCCGGACCGCCCCCGGCAACCGCCTCCAGCTCAGTTACCGGACGGGGCGCTCGCGCAACGGCACAAACGAACTCGCCGAGTACGACGGCTCCACCTGGCGCCGGCTCGGCCGGTGGTCGTCGGCGACCGGATCGTACAGCGCGAACGGCGCGACCAGTACCACCCGGAACATGTACCTGCACGGCCTCACCTACGGTCCCGGCGGCCGGCTGCACGCCGCGTTCACCTGGCGGGAGGGGAACTCGGCGGTCACCTGCAACAGTGGCGGGCTGACCAACCACGACACCGGCTACGTGCACAGCGACGACCAGGGCCGGACCTGGCGCAACAACGCCGGGACGGTGGTCGGCACCACCAACTCGGGCAACCTGGTCTCGATCTCCAGCCCAGGACTGGTGGTCGACCCGCTGCCGCCGAACCACGGGCTGATCAACCAGGAGAGCCAGGACGTCGACTCGACCGGCAACCCGCACGTCGTCGTCAGTTACGTACCCGGCCGGTTCACCTCCTGCGTCACCTCGTACGCCTCGGCGCGCCGGGCCAACGGCCGCGCCTTCCACCTGTTCCGCGACTCGTCGGGCGGGTGGCGCAAGGTCGAGCTTCCGGTGCCGTTGCACGCGACCGGCCGGTCCCAGATCGTGCTGGACGCCGCCGACAACGCCTACGTCGTCCTGCCGTACGGCCGGATCGTCACCGCCAGCCGGGCGAGCGGCTACACGGACTGGACGCTCCGCTTCGACGGCTCGGGGCTGAACGCCTTCGGCGAGGTGATCGTGGACCGGACCCGGGTGGAGAGTGACGGCGTCCTGTCGATCCTCTACCAGCGTGCCTCCACCGGTGCAACGCCGTCGCCGATCCGGGTGGTCGACTTCCGCCTCGGTTGAGCCGCGCCGCCGGTCCGTCCGCTCCCGCTCCGTCTCGCCCGGCTCCGTCTCGCCCGGCTGCGTCTCGCCCCAGTTCCACCCACTCCACTTCGTCCCGCCTCAGATCCACTCCGTTCCGTTCCGTTCCGTTCCGGCGCCCGCCTACGTCGACGGCGGGCCGCTGGCCCGTTCGGCGCAGCTGACGGCGCGTTCGCCGCTCCGTCGCGCCTCCGACCTCCGGCGGGCCGAGTGCGGGACATTCAATGAGGCCGATAGATAGATGTGAATGCATTGAAAGGAGGTGGCCCATGTCGACGACCATGCGGCGGTGTGCCGGGGCACTGCTGGCGGCCGTACTGGCGACCGTGGCCGTTCTGCTGCACACCGGACACCGGGTGGAGGCGGCGGCCGCCGTCCGGGTGCTGCCGCTCGGCGACTCGATCACCGACGGCTTCAACGTACCCGGCGGTTACCGGATCGACCTGTGGCAGAAGGTGGTGGCCGGCGGCTACAACGTCGACTTCGTCGGCTCGCTGAGCAACGGGCCGGCCAGTCTCGGCGACCGCAACCACGAGGGCCACTCCGGCTGGCGGATCGACCAGCTCGACGCCAACATCGTCGGCTGGCTCAACACATTCCAGCCGCGCACCATCCTGCTGCACATCGGCACCAACGACATCTTCCAGAACCGGGACCTGCCGAACGCCCCGAACCGGCTGGCCGCGCTGATCGACCGGATCCACAACACCGCACCGGAGGCGAAGCTGTTCGTGGCGACGATCGTCCCGGCCGGCTCGGCGAGTACCGACGCCCAGGTGCGCAGCTTCAACGCCGCGATCCCGCAGATCGTGCAGACCCGGGCGAACGCCGGACGGCCGGTCTACCTGGTCAACATGTACAACGCGCTCACCACCGCCGACCTGGCCGACGGGGTGCACCCGAACGCGACCGGCTACAGCAAGATGGCCACGACCTGGTACAACGCCCTGCAAGCCGTGCCCGGCAGCCTCACCGACGGCACCACCCCGACCCCGACCCCGACCGTCACTCCCAGCACGCCGCCGACCACCGGCCCGACGAACCCGCCGACCAACCCGCCGACGAACCCGCCGACGAACCCGCCGGCCGGCTGCACCGCGACGGTCTCGGTCAACTCCTGGACCGGCGGCTTCGTCGCCACGGTCCGGGTCACCGCGGGCTCCGCCGGCACCACCGGGTGGACCGTCAACGCCACCCTGCCGTCCGGTACGACGGTCACCAACGCCTGGAACACCCAGCGCAGCGGCAGCAGTGGCGCCGTCGAGTTCACGAACGTGAGCTACAACGGACGGATCGCCGCCGGGCAGTCGACGGAGTTCGGCTTCCAGGGCACCGGCAGCGCGGCCGGTCTCACGCCGAGCTGCACCGCCCGCTGACCGCCCCCTGAGGCGCCGCACCGGCCCGACCGCCCCCGTTCGGACCGTGTCGATCGCGACCGCCGGCGTCTCGACCCGACCCACCTGCCCCGGCAGCGATTCCGGGGCAGGTGGGTCGTCCTCTGTCGCGCGATCACCGGTCCGGCGGTGTCCACGCGGATCGCCGGCGGTTCGGGCGGTCGAGCTGTCCGCCGCCCGGTGCCGGATCGCCGTCCGCCCGGGGTATCCGCACGGGTCAGCGGTCGGCCGGTATCCAGCCGAGGAATCGGGCGGTCAGTGTCGCGGGATCGGCGTCCGGCTGGTCGGCCAGCGCGAGGGCGAGCCGGGCGGTCAGGTGCGCGCGCAGCCCGGCCGGGTTGTCGCGGTACATGGCGATCAGCACCAGCCGGGCCCGCCCGCACGGCCACAGCGCCCCGCAGGCCCGGCACCGGAACAGCGGCCGGGCGGGCGTGTGCGCCCGGAATCCGCCGTACGGGCGCAACATCACGTACCGCTCCGGCCCGGTAGGGCCGGCCGGCGTACCGTTCGCGGGTGTCGCACGCCGCCCGTCGTCGGCGCCGGGCGACGCGGGCTCAGCTCGGTACGCGTCCGGCATGCCGCGTCCGCCCGGCCGCCGGGACCGCCAGCCGGCTGTTCCGGCCCGAGGTTCGCGCCGCCGGCCGCTGGTTGGCCGCCCGGCCCGGGACCGGCGGCACCACCACCAGCGCCACGGTCGACGCCCGGACCGGTTCCCGGTACGCCGCGCGGTCCAGCGGCGGCACCGTCGGCGCGTACGGCATCGGCACCAGTTCCGGTGAGTCGGGGCAGCGCCAGCGGTAGCCGCAGCGGCAGTACCGCCACAGCCGTCGCCAGTCCCGCCGATGCCGGGCCCTGATCCGTCGTGATCTTTTCATTCCGTCTCCTGTCGCCAGAATTGGAGACGGGGGCGGTGCGGTGGAACTTCCAGCGCCCCGGCACCGCCCCCGTCGGCAACACCCGCCCGTCCTTTCGATTCAGTTCCGTTTTTGCGGATCCGGGCGAGTGCGCCCTCCTTCCACCCTGGACGACCAGGCCCTACCCTCGGTAGGCGCGTCGATGAATCGGGGTGCGGCCGGCAACCTGCCGGGAACCACGCGCTCCGATCGGGGATTCTGGGGGAATCGTGGGAATGTCGCCATTGGAATTCTTGCTCCGCGAATTGCGCCGCCGTCGGGTGGCCGCCGGCCTGACCCAGACGGCGCTCGGAGAACGCTTGCACTTTTCCGACACGCACGTGAGTGCGGTCGAGACCGGCACCAAGCCGCTCAAGCCCGACTACCTGCGGGCGGTCGACGCCGAACTCGGCGCGGGCGGGCTGCTCGTCGAGATGTGGGAGGAACTGGTCCGCGACGGCACCGCACCGGCCTGGTTCCGCGACTGGCTGGAGATCGAACGCCGCGCCATCGCGCTCCGCTGGTTCGGACCGGCATACGTGCCCGGCCTGTTCCAGACCGAGGCGTACGCCCGCGCCACCCTGGCCGGCGAGCGGCTCACCCCGCACGAGGTGGACCAGCTCGTCACCGCCCGGCTGGACCGGCAGGCCATCCTCACCAGGGAACGCCCGCCGATGATCATTGCCGTCCTCGACCAGGCGGTGATCGAGCGGGGCGCCGAAGAGGCCCGGCCGATGATGGCCGAGCAGTTGGCCCGGATCGTCGCCTGCGCGCAGTTGCCAAACGTGCAGCTCCAGGTGGTGCCGACCCGGGTCGGCATGTATCCCGGCTACGGCGGACCGTTCATCCTGGCCGACCTGCCGGAGAACCGGCGGGTGGGGCACGCGGACAACCAGCTCGCGGCGCGAATTGTCGACGGTGCCGACGAGATTGCTACCCTCGTCGGCAGGTGGGAGCGGATCCGGGGCTACGCGCTCCCGGTCGACCAGTCACTAGAGCTGATCAAGAAGGTAGCGACGTCATGGAGCTGACCGGCGCCCTCTGGCGCAAGAGCACCCGCAGCGGCAACAACGGTGGTGACTGCGTGGAGGTGGCGCGCAACCTGCCCGGGGTGGTCGGGGTGCGGGACAGCAAGGACCGGCAGGGCCCGGCGCTGGTGTTCGAGCCGGCGGCGTGGCGCGGTTTCGTCCGGCGCCTGCCGACGCGCTGACCACGGGCTCGCCCCCTCGCCCGACTACCCGAACCGGATACTCCGAGTGCCCGAACCGGATACTCCGAGTGCCCGAACCGGACGAGCGTCCAAGCCGGACGCTCCGGGTGCCCGAGCCGGACGAGCGTCCAGCCGGATGCCATCCGGCCCGGCCGCTTGTGGCGACCGGGCCGGATGCGGTGCCCGGGATCAGGCCGGGAGTCGCCAGACCTGGTTCGCGCCGCCGAAGCAGTCCCAGATCTGTAGCCGGGTGCCGTCGGCCGAACTGTTGTCGGTGGCGTCCAGGCACTTGTTCGAGGCGGGGTTGCGCAGGGTGCCGTTGCTCTGTGCCTGCCAGACCTGCGCGCCCGTGCCGTTGCAGTCGTAGAGCTGCACCTTCGCGCCGTTCGCGGTCGAGGCGGCGGTGATGTCGGCGCACTTGCCGAGCGCGCGCAGCGTGCCGTCGGTGCCGACCGTCCAGCGCTGGGCGTTGCTGCCGTTGCAGGTGTAGAGCTGGACCGCCGTCCCGTTCGCGGTGGAGGCCGCCGCGACGTCGACGCACTTGCCGGCGATGCCGGTGATCTGGCCGGTCCGGCCGCTCGGCGGCGGGGTGCCGCCACCCGTCACCGTGTCGTAGATGGCGCTGACCAGCGAGGTCGAGTTGTTGGTGTCCTGGGACAACTCCCAGTTCATCATGCCGCCGGCGTTGGCCATCGCCCACTGGGTCTTGCGCTTCACCGTCGGGATGCCGTTGTAGCACTGCTGTGCGCCGCCGGCCGTGGTGCAGTCCCGGTTGGCGTTGGCCGGGTCCATCGCGACGAGTGCCGAGTAGGTGTAGTAGCCCGGCCGGCTGTAGAAGGGTACGCCGAGCACCGCCTTGCCGGCCGGCAGGCCGCGCGCCTTCCAGCCGTTCACCGCGTTCACCGACCAGTCGTAGTTGGCGTGCGGGCTGCCGCCGTCGTACGCCATGATGTTCAGCCAGTCGACATAGCCGAAGACGGCCGGCTGCACACCGTTGACGCTGCCGCCCTCGGAGACCACGGCGGCGGTGAGCAGCTTGCCCCGGCTGCGGAGCTGACCGCTGAGCTGCTGCATCAGCGCGGTGAAGTTGTTCGCCGAGGTGCCGGGGTCCGGGTACTCCCAGTCCATGTCGACACCGTCCAGGTTGTACTGCGTCACGAAGCTGAGCACGCTGTTCACGAAGGTGGTCCGGCTGGCGGCGTTGCCGGCCAGCGCCTCGAAGGCCGAGTCGTCCCCGTCGTTCCAGCCGCCGACCGCGATCGACACCTTGACGTTGCTGCTGTGCGCCCGCGACACCAGCGCGGAGAGCTTGCTCGGGTTCTCCACCGCCCGCAGCGTGCCGTTGGCGTTCGGCAGTACGAACGCGTAGTTGATGTGGGTCAGCTTGTTGTACTGGATGGCGTTGACGTCGCCGGCCCAGCTCGGCAGGTAGCCGACGCTCTTGAAGTTGTCGGGCAGCACGACGGCTTCGGCGGGGGAGAGCGGCGCGAGCGCGACGGCCGTCCCGGTGGCGGCGGTGGCGAGTGCGAGCGCGCCGGTGAACAACCTGGACCGGACGCGGGGGCGGCGTCCCGCCGGGGGTATCCGTTCGGCGCTCGTGGTGGGTGACATCCACGTTCCCTTCTGTCGCAGACGCCTCAGCGGCTCGATTCGACCTGGGGGTGGGGTCGCCGCAGCGCCGGTGCGGCGGCAGCGGAGGTTCCGGCGCCGGCACCGGGCGAAGCGGATCGGGATCGACGTCGCTGAGTTGCTGAAACATTAGGAAAGTTAACTAACAAAGTCAATGCGCTGTTTCGGATGACCGGGAGACCCTCGGCGCCCCGCCCTGTCCCGTGCTGGGCGCATGGGCGGGGCAGCTCGACAGTCTGCGGGCGAGGTGTTCGGTGCCCGGCGGGACGGGCCGGGTCGACCCGCCGCCGGGAGGTGCGGTCAGGCCGCCCGGTGGTCGCTGTGCGCCTGTGCCGTTCCGGGCCGGGCCCGGACCAGCCGCAGGCGCGGCGGCGCGGGTGCCGGCTCCTCCTCGAAGGTCGCCCGCCAGCCCGACCCGGTCCGCTGGCCGTGCCGGGTCGGCGGCTCGCCCGACTCGATCGCCGGCCGGGACAGACCGAGGATGATCAGATAGCCCGCCAGGATCAGCCCGTGGCTGAGGATCCGGAACGGATCGACCCGGCCGGCGATCGCGTCGTTCACCGAGAGCAGGCTCAGCACGGCGACGAAGGCGGTGAGCGTGGGCACGAGTCCCAGCGGCCGGGTGCGGCGCAGCGCGATCCAGGCGAATCCGGCGCCGAGCGCGACGTTCCAGGCGGCCGACTCGTGCCACAGGTGGTCCGGGCCGCCGCCGAGGACGACCGCCAGGCCGTGCGGATGACCTGTCGAACCGATGCCGGCGATCTGACCGGCACCGAGCAGGAACTGGGCCACGCCCACCACCCCGAGCGCGATCCGCAGCGTACCGGCCAGCCGGGCCAGCAGGCCCGGCCCGGGAACGGCCGCGAGGATCCGGTCGTCGATCTCCGTCGGTGGCCCCACCACACTGGTCCGGGCCAGCCTGTTCAGCGCCGTCGCGCTCTCCAGCCAGCTCCGGCACCGTGCGCAGCCGGCGAGGTGCCGGTCCACGCCGGCCCGCTCGGCCGGGTGGTCCTCGCCGTCCAGTCGGGCCGACAGGGCTTCTCGAGACTCTTCGCACCGCACATATCCATAGTCGGACCCGGCGTCCCGTCGGTTCCCTCGGGGGTAAGCATTGCGCCGCAGGTTTCCCCGTTCGGCTGACCGGAGCGGGTCGACAGCGGCGTCCGTCGGCCGCTCCGTGAATCCGGACGTGCCCATGATCGACACGTAAGGCGCATGATCGACCCGTGAGGTACATGATCGACCCGTAAGGCAATCGTATGCCCACCGGGGGTATTCGAGGTGAGCGCCGGTACGGGTAGCTTTGGGGCATGCCTCCCCCCGGCGTCGACAACGACGAGATCACCAGGTTGGCGCTGGCCGCGAAGGCCGGCGACCGATCGGCGGCAGCGGCCTTCATCCGGGCGACCCAGCACGACGTGCAGCGGTTCGTCTCCCACCTGGTCGGTGCCGGTGAGGCGGAGGACCTGGCCCAGGAGACCTATCTGCGGGCCATGCGCGCGCTGCCCCGGTTCGCCGCCAGGTCGTCGGCGAAGACGTGGCTGCTCTCGATCGCCCGGCGGGCCTGCGTCGACCACGTCCGGACGGCCATGCGACGTCCCCGGGTCGCCTCGCTGCCCGACTGGCAGCTCGCCGCCGATGCCGAGCTGGCCCGGGAGAGCAGCGGCTTCGAGGGTGCCGTGGAACTGACCCGGCTGCTGGCCGACCTGCCACCGGACCGCCGGGAGGCGTTCGTCGCCACCCAGGTCGCCGGGCTCAGCTATGCCGAGGCGGCCGAGGTCTGCGACTGCCCGGTCGGCACGATCCGGTCGCGGGTGGCCCGGGCCCGGGAGGACCTGGTCGAGGCGATGCGGGCGGACGGCTCCGGTCGCCGGCTCCGCTCGACGAGCTGACCGACCCCGCCCGCCGGGCTGACCGACCCCGCCCGCCGGGCTGACCGACCCCGCCCGCCGAGGCGGCGGGATCGGCACCCGGATCAGGACAGGGCGGCCTCGGCGGCGCCGGGCGCCGGCCCGGAGATCGGCAGGCAGACCCGGAAGACGGTACGCCCCGGCTCGGACTCCACCCGGATGTCCCCGTGGTGCTTGTTGACCACGATCCGGTACGAGATGTCCAGCCCCAGCCCGGTCCCGTCGCCGATCGGCTTGGTGGTGAAGAACGGCTCGAAGATCCGCGACCGGACGTCGGCCGGGATGCCCGGTCCGGTGTCGGCGATCTCCACAACGATCCGGTCGTCGTCCCGCCCGGTGCGTACGGTCAGCACCCCCTCCGCGCCGATCGCGTAGAGCGCGTTGTCGACCAGGTTGGTCCACACCTGGTTGAGTTCGGCGGCGTAGACCGGGATCGGCGGCAGGGCGCGGTCGTACTCCCTCACCACCCGGACACCGGGCCTCAGCTTGGAGTTGAACATCGCCAGTGTCGCGTCGAGCAGGTCGTGCACGTCGACCGTCCGGTGCGGTGCCCGATCCAGTTGCGAGTACTGTTTCGCCGCGCCGACCAGCCCGGTGATCCGGCTGAGCGCGTCGTCGATCTCGCCGAGCAGCAGCTCGGTCTCGACGGTGTAGGTCAGCCAGCGGATCGCCGGTTCGAGGTCGTCGGCGCGTACCGCCGCGCTCACCTGCTCCAGCCACCGCACGTCGATGCCGCCGGCGGTCAGCGTCGGGGCGATGTCCCAGCCGGCCGTCACGTCGTGCTCGTCCAGCCAGTCCGCCAGGGCGTCCTCCGCGTCGCTGGTCTCCAATGGAGAGAGCGCCGGTGCGGTGGCGGCCAGCTTGACCGCCTTTTCCTGGAGTTCGACAAGCCGTTGCAGCCGCTCGCCGTCCAGCCGCCCGTCGGCGATCATGGCCAGCTTGTGCCGCATCCCGGCGACCCGGTCCCGCAGCACCGAGGTGGCCCGGACGGCGGCGGCGGCCGGGTTGTTCAGCTCGTGGGTCAGCCCGGCCGAGAGCGAACCGAGGGCCAGCAGCCGCTCCCGCTCGCCCACCACGGTCTGCGTGGTCCGCATACCGAGGAAGAGGCCGTCCAGCAGGTGCATCGCCATCGGGAACCAGCGGCGCATGGCCGTGCCGATCACCTCGGCCGGCAGCACGAAGAACGTCGCGTCGGTGACCGCCCGCATCCCGTTCGGGTACGTGTGCACCCGTGCCTCGTCCAGGTACGGCTGGGTGGCCCCGGCGTACGCGCCGCGCTGCTCGGTGCGGATGATCTCCACCCGGTCGCCCTGGACCAGCCGGGTCAGCGAGACCGTCCCGTCGAGCAGGACGAAGAAGCAGTCCGCCTCGGCGCCCTCGACATAGACGTCGGCACCGGCCGGCAACCGCCGCACGCGGCCGTGCTCGTGTATGTGGCCGAGCTTCTCCTCGTCCAGCGACTCGAACAGGAACAGCGTGCGCAGTTCCTCGATCGCCAGCCGCTCGTCCGATCCGGTCATCGTGTCACCCGATCCGTGTCCGTGAACCATTTCCGTCGGCAGGGCTCCTCACTGCGCCGCCAGGTATTGATGGGCCAGCGAGACGACCATGGCACCCTCGCCGACGGCCGAGGCGACCCGCTTGATCGAGTCGGCCCGTACGTCGCCGGCCGCGAAGACGCCGGGCAGGCTCGACTCCAGCGGGTACGGGTCGCGGGGCAGCGGCCAGCCCGCGGGCCGCCGGCCGTCGCTGCCCAGGTCCAGCCCGGTCAGCACGTACCCCCGGTCGTCCCGGGCCACCACCTCGGCCAGCCAGTCGGTGCGCGGCTCGGCGCCGATGAAGACGAACAGCCAGGACGCCTTGACGGTGCGCCGCTGACCGAGCCGGTTGTCGCAGATGACGAGCTGCTCCAGGTGGTCGCCGCCCTCCCCGCCGACCACCTCGGAGTGCGGGTGCACCTCGATGTTGTCGATCCGCTCGATCTGCTCGATCAGGTAGTGCGACATCGAACGGTGCAGGTCGGGTCCGCGTACCAGCAGGTGCACCCGGCGGGCGTGCCGGGCGAAGTAGACCGCCGCCTGCCCCGCCGAGTTGGCCCCGCCGACGATGTAGACGTCCTGCCCGACGCAGTTCGCCGCCTCGGTCGAGGCCGAGCCGTAGAAGACGCCCCGGCCGGTCAGGTCGGCCAGACCGGGCGCGGTGAGCTGCCGGTAGGACACGCCGGTCGCCAGCACCACCGTGTGCGCGGCGATCGAACTGCCGTCGCTGAACCGGAGCAGCCGGGTGGTGCCGGCCGCCTCCAGTCCGACCACGTCCCGGGCGGTCAGCAACTCGGCGCCGAACTTCAACGCCTGCCGGCGGGCCCGGTCGGCGAGCTGGGAGCCGGAGACGCCGTCCGGGAAGCCGAGGTAGTTCTCGATCCGGCTGCTCTGTCCCGCCTGGCCGCCGGTCGCCTGCCGCTCGACGAGTACGGTGCGCAGCCCCTCGGAGGCGCCGTAGACGGCCGCGCCGAGCCCGGCCGGGCCGCCGCCGACCACCACCAGGTCGTAGAAGTCGGCGGCCGGGGTGGTGGAGAGCCCGCACCGGTCGGCCAGTTCCGCCTCGGTCGGCTTCACCAGCGCGCTGCCGTCGGCGGTGATCACCACCGGCACGTCGGCCGGGTCGGCGCCGGCGGCGGAGAGCAGCCGGCCGCCCTCCGGCTCGTCGGCCAGCAGCCAGCGGTACGGCACCAGGTTGCGGGCGAGGAAGTCGCGGACCTCGAACGACGGCGCGGACCAGCGGTGGCCGATCACCCGCACCTCGTCCGGTGCGACCTCCGGGGTCGCCGCCCACGCCTCCAGCAGGCTGTCCAGCACCGGATAGAGCTTCTCCTCCGGCGGGTGCCAGGGCTTGAGCAGGTAGTGGTCCAGGTCGACGACGTTTATCGCGTCGATCGCCGCGTTGGTGTCCGCGTAGGCGGTCAGCAGCACCCGGCGGGCGGTCGGGAAGAGGTCCATCGCCGCTTCGAGGAACTCGATGCCGTTCATCTGCGGCATCCGGTAGTCGGCGAGCAGCACCGCCACCAGGTCGCCACGGAGCTTGATCTCGCGCAGCGCGGCCAACGCCTCGGCGCCGGAGGAGGCGCGGACCACCCGGTACCGGTCACCGTAGCGCCGCCGTACGTCCCGGGCCACCGCACGCGACACCGCCGGGTCGTCGTCGACCGTCAAGATCACCGGATTCGCCATGGCACCAATCAAAGCACCCGGAAGCGCGGCTTGACGAACGCCGATGGCGAGCCGCCGGCGCCCGCCGCTGCCGCCCGCCCCGGGTGTCGGCGCCCCGGCGGGCGGTCCGTCCCAGCCCGGTGGCGGCGGGCGGTCAGTCCCGGCCCGGCTCGACCAGCCGGATGCCGCCGACCGGGGGCCGGTCCAGGGTCGCCAGCGCGGCCGGGGCCTCGGCCAGCCCGATCGTCTGGCTGACCAGCTCGGCCGGTCGGAGCACCCCGGCGCCGACCAGCGCCAGCAGGTCCGGGTACGCGTGCGCGGGCATCCCGTGACTGCCGCGCAGCTCCAGCTCGTACCCGATGACCCGGTCCATCGGCACCGCCGGGTGTCCGTTCGCGGCGGGCAGCAGCCCGACCTGCACGTGCCGGCCCCGGCGCCGCAGGCTCTCGATCGAGCCGGCACACGTCGGCGCGCTGCCCAGCGCGTCCAGCGACAGGTGGGCGCCCCCGCCGGTCAGCTCGCGTACGGCGGCGGCGACCGCACCGGGTCCGGGCAGCGTCCCGGCGTCCAGCCAGGCGGCGGCGCCGAACCGGCGGGCCAGCTCCAGCGCCGCCGGGCTGACGTCGACGGCCACCACCCGGGCACCACAGGCGACCGCGATCATCACCGCCGACAGGCCCACCCCGCCGCAGCCGTGCACCGCCACCCACTCCCCGGCGGCCACCCGGCCCTGGGCGACGACCGCGCGGAACGCCGTGCCGAACCGGCAGCCGAGCGCGGCGGCACCGGCGAAATCCAGGTCGTCCGGCAGTCGCACCAGGTTCACGTCCGCGTGCTCGACCGCGACCAGTTCGGCGTAGGAGCCCCAGTGGGTGAAACCGGGCTGGGTCTGTCGCTCGCAGACCTGCTGGTCGCCGGCGAGGCAGGCCGGGCAGCTGCCGCAGGCGCAGACGAACGGGGCGGTGACCCGGTCCCCGGGCCGCCAACCGCGCACCTGCGCGCCGACCGCCGCCACCACCCCGGCGAACTCGTGCCCCGGCACGTGCGGCAGCCGGATGTCCGGGTCGTGGCCCTGCCAGCCGTGCCAGTCGCTGCGGCACAGCCCGGTCGAGGCGACTTCCACCACCACGCCCTGCGGGCTCGGGGCCGGGTCCGGGACGGTACGCAGTTCCGGCTCCGCGCCGAACTCCTCGAAGACCACCGCCCGCACGCGGCCCATCCTCACACGTTGGCTGTCCCGGACCCGGAACGGCCCCCTGGGACAGCCCTTCGGCCGCGCCAGGGGACCGTCAGCGCCGGTCAGTCGCTCAGGACGCGCGTCGCCGGTCCTCCTCCTGCTCGGCGGCGTAGTCCCGGGCCACCCGGAGCAGCTCGACCAGGCCGCTGGCGTACTCCTGCGACTCGGCGTGCGCCTCGGCGAAGGGTGGTTGGAAGCCGACCGCCTCCCACTCGCCGGTCTGCTCGTTCCAGATGTCGTTGCCGACCTCGAAGTCCCAGGCGAAGATGCCCAGCTCGTAGTAGAGCTGGTCGGCGGAGTTGCCGGCGGCGGAGTAGAGCACGTCGGCCACCGGACCGGTCTGGGACGGCCAGGTGACGGTGCCCCGGTGGCTGGCGATCGCCGAGACGATCCGCCGGGCGCTGTCCAGGAACATCTTCGACTCGTCGATCGACGGGCGGGGCAGCGGGATCCGCCCCTGCGCCTGGTAGGCGCCCGGCGGCCACATGAAGTAGCCGCCGTAACTGTGCACGTTCATCGCGAACCTGATGTTCGGGTGCGCCTTGGCCAGGTCGACCACGTTGCGGCTCTCCGGTTCGGAGAGTTCACCGGTGCCGGCGTACGTGCCGGAGAGGCAGTTGGTGCTGGCCCCGGCGTACCCGTCGAAGAGCGAGCCGACCGTGTAGTTCCGGTTGACGTCGACGCCCCACGAGTTCCGGTTCACCGGGTCGCGCTGTGCCCCGGTGCAGTGGTTGACCAGGTTCTTGCGCTGGAAGTTGGCGTCGTGGAACGAGTAGTTCGCCCCGTCCGGGTTCACCGTCGGGACGACGAAGACGTCGACCGCCTCCAGCAGCTCCCGGGTCGCCGGGTCGGTGCCGGCGTTCGCCAGCAGCCGCTCGGCGAATTCCAGCGTGACCAGCGGGGTGGCCCACTCCCGGGCGTGTTCCTGCGAGTACGCCAGCACGCCGATCCGCGACCCGTCCCGGTGTACGCCGATCCGCAGCGCCTGCACCGTCCACGGCTTCTTCGGCACCTCGGCGCCCTGCAGGCCGTCGTCCAGGCGTACCGGGCCGGCGACCGGCATCGGCAGCCCGGCCGAGCCGTTCTCCACGAACGCCGAGAACCGCTGCGGGAAGCGGGCGGAGACGAGCGCGGCCACCTCGTCGGTGGTGCTGACCGTCTTCCCCGCCGCGTCGGTGGCCAGCGAGATGGTGAGCACCCGGTCCCGGTAGCTGGCCGAGAGCGGGCGGTCGGCCCGGCCGGGGTCGACGGTGCGGACCTGCACGCCGTTCATGTTCTGGTCGCCGAATTTCACGGACTCGACCACCACGGCGGCGCTGGTCGGGTCGCCGAGGTAGCCGGCGGCGGTGCGCCGGTAGCCCTGGGTCCGGTTCGGCAGGTCGATCACGTCCACCAGACTCCGGTACTGCCGGGCCAGCCGCTTGATCCGGGCCTGCACGTCGACTGGCGTGACGTACGCGTCGACGAAGTCGGACTGGTAGCCCTCGGGCAGCGCCGGTGGGGTGGCGTTCGGCCACTTCGCCGGGGTGGTCGGCCGGGCGGTCCCGCCGAGGCTGGAGGTGGCGGTCACCTGGGTCGGCCGGGCCGGCAACCGCTGCGGCTGCGCGTAGTGGTACTGGTACTCGCCCGCGTCGGAGAACCGGACCAGCGGGAAGCTGCCGGTGGTGCCGTCGGCGGTACGCCAGTTCACCGTGATCTCGACGTCCGGGTCCTCGGCGGCGGTGGTGGCCACCTGGGTCTGTAGGAAGGTCCGCCCTCCGCTGGTCCACCAGTACGCCTGGAGGAAGTGCAGCGTGTCGACGGCGGCGACGGCGGTGCCGCGCGCCTGCGCGGCGCGGACGCTCTCGGCGTAGTGCCGGGCGGCGTCGCCGTCGCGCTGCACCACCTGCCGGGCCACCGCACCCTGCGCGGTGAGTGCCGCCAGTTGCCGGCCGGTCAGCACCAGGTCGGCGAGGAGCTGTCCGTCCCGGTGCCGGGGCCGGTTGGCGATGTCGGCGCCCTCGGCGAGAAGCTGCCGGAACTGGGCCTCGTCGCGGAGTTGGACGCGGACCAGGGCGGTCTCGTCGTCGGCGAGGGTGGTCGGGGCGGCCGCGCCCGGGGGCGCGGCGTCGGGTGCGGCCATGCCCGCTGCGGGGTTGCCGAGCGTGGCCGCGGTCAGGACCAGCGTGGCGGCGGTGGCCGTCCACCAGTGTCTGGCCAACTTGGACCTCCTGACGGTCGTCGAGTTGAGTGCTTCCACACCAGTGGGTTGATCGACTCCTGTCAAGGCCCGGAGGTGTCGGAGGACCGTGTCCCGGTCGTTCGACGTCGCACGGGTGAACATCTTCGGAACGTTCGTGTTTCCGGCGGGTCGCATGTGTTCGAGCGGCTGTTAGGTATTGGCGACCATCGACCCTAACCATCGCTCAGGCTGCGGTGTTTCAGGGTGATTATCCAGATCCTTTCTGGACGGTGCCCCGGTGTCCCGCAGAAGCGGCTCCGCCACCGGGATGCGCGGGTCGGTCCGGCCGGTTGCGGTGACTCGGGGTGACGGTCGGCCGGTCGGCGTTACAGGCGGCAACGTGCATCGCGCAACTTGCACGGGAGGGTCGGGCGACCGCCGGCCGGGCAGCTCGGATGCGCGTCCACGAGCGTCAATGCAATGGCACAAACCAATACCTTGACTTAGCGTCTGCCGCAGCGCATCGTGAGATTCCCAGATGTCGTTGGAAGTTGCGGGGCAACTCATTCCCGGTGGGTGAGCTATTGCCATCGAAACCCTACGACAGCGCGCCGAGCGTGCGCCAGGAGGCGGCCATGGAACTCAGCCCGTTCACTGGTACCTATCTCACCGATCCGGCCGCCGTGTGGCGGGATCTGCTGGACCGCCCGGAGAGCGTCCACTATGCCGAGGACCTCGGCATGTGGCTGATCAGTCGCCATGAACACGTCCGGCGGGCGTTCGGGGACGCGGACAGTTTCGGCAACGCCCTCACGTTGGCCCCGGTCTACCAGATGTGCCCGGAGGCGCTGGCCATCGTGATGCGCCTGGACGTGCCGCCCACGACGGCCGCGGCCGACTCGCCGGTACACACCCGTACCCGGCGGGCGCTGCGGGCCACCTTCGCCAACACGGCTCCCCGGGTCGCCGCCCAGTACGGGCCGATCGTGCGGCGCCGGGTCGACGAGTTGGTGGACCGGATCGCCGCCCGCCCGGGGGAGGTGGTGGACCTGATCGGAGAGTTCACCGCCCTGCTGCCGCTGCTCGTGGTGCTGGACATCCTCGGCGTACCCGACCGGGACACCACCCGGATCCGGCGATGGGCCGACGGCCAGATCGCGCTGGTCTGGGGGCAGCCCGACCCCGCCGAGCAGGTGCGCCTGGCCCAGGGGCTGCTGGACTTCTGGCACTACTGCCAGGAACTGGTCGACCGGCGGGCCGCCGGTGACCTCGACGGCGACGACTTCGTCTCCCGCGCGCTGCGCTACCGGGACGGCGACGACGAGGTCCTCACCGTCGCCGAGGTCGCCTCCATGGCGTTCAACCTGCTCGTCGCCGGGCACGAGACCACCGCCGGCCTGCTCGCGCACGGCCTGGAACAGGCGCTGTCGGTACCGGGCCGCTGGCAGCGCATCGCCGAGGATCCGGCCGCCGTGCCGGCCTTCCTGGAGGAGGCACTGCGGTTCGGTCCGGCCATCGACGGCTGGCTCCGGCTGACCCTGCGGCCGGTCACCCTCGGCGGCGTCACCATCCCCGCCGGGCAACGGTGCCTGCTCCTCGTCGGTGCCGCGAACCGCGACCCGGCGACGTTCACCGGTCCGGATCGGTTCGATCCGGACCGGGACGACGTGCAGGACCATCTCTCCTTCGGTTACGGTCCGCATTTCTGCATCGGGGCGGCACTGGCCCGACTGGAGGCCCGGATCGCGCTCGTGCGGCTCGCGGAGGCAATTCCGGGGCTGCGTCTGGCACCGGGTCACGTAAGCGTCTACAAGCCGAATGTGGCGTTCCGTGCGCACCGGTCCCTTCCGGCCGTCGTCGATATCACCACCGCGCCGGCGGAACTACACGAAGATCCACCAGACGGGTTCGGTATCCGGGCCGCCTAGCCGATCCCGTGCCCACCGGCCATTTCGGGTCCGGAGTGGCCGACCCGGGTCGAACTCGACCGGCGACGACTCCGGCCGGATGACATCGACGGTCGCGTCCGTCCGGGGCGGCCGGATCGGTCGATCCGGGTCACACTCTGTCAACGACAGCCAAGCAATCGACCGACGTCGTGGTGTAGGGGGACGGCCGGGGTGCCGCCTCTTTGACCGGTGATTGCGGACTGTCGCCATTCGCCGGTCGCGGCGGAAGGGGTGAATCCGGGCAACCAGTGTCGGCACGTCCACCCGGAGATCATTTTCCTACCGTCAAGTAGCTCGGCCTGCGAGGTTTTTCACTTACCGTCAACGACGGGTGGCGCGTAAGGCTTCACACCCGTGGCTGCGAGGGTAAGAATTGGCCCCGGCAAATGCCGGGTCATGATCTGTTCCGCGCGTCTCATGATCTGGTGCTGGTGATCGGATCGCTGACCAACGAAGGTGAGCAAATGGACGCTGCGTCGTCAGGTACCGCAGAATCGATGGCCACCCGAGAGTTCCAGCGCGAACTGCGCCGCTGGCGTACCCGCAAGGGGTTGACCCAGCGCGCCCTCGCCGACCGCGTGCGGTTCAGCCGGGAGACGGTGGCGGCGGTGGAGGCGGGCCGCCGGTACGGCAGCCACGAGCTCGCCGTGCGCTGTGACGACGTACTCGGGACCGGAGGGCGGCTCAAGGCGCTCTGGCCACAGGTGGCGGCCGAGCAGATCGCGGCGGACGGGCGCCGCGGGCCGCGCGGCGCCGCGGCCGGCCGACCGGAGCCGGGCGCGGTCGAGCCGGAGCCGGCGGTCGGGGATCCGCAGTCCGTGGTGGACGCCATCGACGGCCTGCGGGACCTGATCGACCAGATGTTGCGGGCGCACTTCCCGGGCGGGTCCGCGCAGCAGCCGGCGGAGGCGCACCGGCTGACCGAGGAGGCGCACCGACTCGCGGCGCAGGTGCACCGGCTGCACGACGCCGACCCGTCGGCCGACCCGCTGCCGGCGGGCGAGCCCCGGCAGTCGGCGGCGGGCGAGTCCCGGCAGTCGGCGGCCGAGTCGCGCCGGCCGGCCGGCGACGGCCGGCGGTCCCCCGTCGAGTCCCATCGGCGGGACCGGGTGGGCGCGTCGCGCCGCCGGCACTGAATCGCCGCGCCAGCTCCGTCGCGGTCCGTCGCGGCCCGCGGGACGGAGGTAGGTCGGGTGGACCCGGCGGACGGCTCAGGTGCCGAGTTCACTGAGTCGCGAACCAGCATGTGAACCGGCCGGTGGGCCTGCCCACCGGCCTCGACGGGCATCGCTACCTGGGAAAGTAACTCCCCGTCCGGTCATGGGTACAGATAGTGGTACGAGCTGTTTGTACCACGGTTAACCCTGTTGCCGGACCCGCCGGTCCGGCGCAATGGGACTTGCTAACTGCAAGGTGCAGATCTCTCGATGACGAGCCGTGGGAGTGAGTCTTGGCCTCGACCACCCGATCCCACGCGGCCCGACCCCAGCCCGTACGCCGGCGCGGGTGGAAGATCGCCTCCCGGATGCGCATCATCGTGGCCGCACCACTGGTCGCGGTGGTCGGGTTCGCCGGACTGGCGCTGGCCGACAGCGCCCGGCAGGCCGAGCAGGCCAGCGACCTCGGCGTACTCGCCGAACTGGGCGCCGAGGCCGGCCGGCTGGCCTACCAGCTCCAGCGGGAACGGGCCGCCGCCGCCGACCTGTTGACCGCCGCCGCCTCCCGCCAACAGGACGCCTACGCCCGGCAGGCCGCCGACACCGACGAGATCGTCGCCCGCTACCAGCGGCAACGCGCACTCGCCCCCGAGCCGGCCGTCGGGCCCGGCAGCGTACTGGCCCGGATCGACAACGCGCTGGCCGGCCTGCCGCCGCTGCGCACCCAGGTGCGGACCGCCGCGCACGCGGCCGTCTCGGCCACCACGTTCAGCTACCGGATCATCATCGCGGACCTGCTCGCCTACCGGGAGTCGATCGCCCAGGGCATCGTCTCCGCCGAGGTCGCCGACGGCATCCGGGCCGCCGCCGCGCTGTCGAAGACCGCGGAGTCGCTCGGCCAGCAGCAGGTCGCGGTGCTCCGGGCGATCGCCGCCGGCCAGCTCACTCCGGCGATGCAACAGGACATCACCGCCGCCCGGACCGGCTTCACCGAATCCAGCCTCGCCTTCCTCGGCCTCGCCCCCGGGCCGTGGCAGGTCTGGTGGGAGCAGGCCGGCAGCGGCAAGGAGATGCTCACCCTGCAACGCCTCCAGGACCAGGTCTCCCGGGCCGAGATCGGCGCTCCGCTGGAGGTCGACACCAACGCCTGGATCGGAGCCACCCAGGGCTGGGCCGCCCGGCTCTTCGAGGTGCAGCAGCGGGTCGACTCCGCGGTACTGGCCGAGGTGGACGCGGCCCGGGTCGAGCAGCGCTGGCGGGCCGTCGCCGAGGGCGCCGCGATGACCGTCGCGCTGCTGCTGACCGTACTCGTCACCTGGGCGGTCGCCAGGCAGATCACCCGGCGGCTGCGGCGGCTGCGGGACGCGGCACACACCGTCGCCTACAGCGAGCTGCCGGCGATGGTCGCCGAACTGCGCAGCCTGGACAGCGCCGGCATCCATCCCGAGGCGCTGGCCCGAGCCTCCGCCAACACCCTGGAGGCGTCCACCGGGGACGAGATCGGCGAGGTCGGCGAGGCGTTCGCCGCCGTGCACCAGGCAGCCGTGCGGACCGCCGCCGAGCAGGCGGTGATGCGGGCCAACACCGCCGACATCTTCGTGCATCTGAGCCGCCGCGAGCAGCGGCTGGTTGACGCGGTACTGGCCCAGGTGGACAAGGTCGAGCAGGACGAGACCGACCCGGAGCGGCTACAGCAGCTCTACACCCTGGACAGCCTGGCGACCCGGATGGGCCGGATCAACGCCAGCCTGCTCGTGCTCGGCGGCGTGGGCGTCGGCCGGGTACGCCACGAGGACGTACCGATGCAGAAGGTCGTCCAGGCTGCGCTGTCGCAGATCGAGCACTACACCCGGGTGCGGATCGGCGTCGTCGACCCGGACGTGGCGGTCGCGGCCGACAAGGTCGACGAGGTGGTGCACCTGCTCGCCGAGCTGATGGACAACGCGACCACGTACTCGCCGCCGGAGACCGAGGCGTGGGTGACCGCGCGCAGCCTCGGCGACCGGGTCATCGTGCAGGTCAGCGACGAGGGTGTGGGGCTCTCGCTGCAACGGCTGGCACAGCTCAACGACCTGCTGTCCCGGCCACCGGCGACCGACGTGGCGGCGGTCCGGGCGATGGGTCTGGTCGTGGTCGGTCAGCTCGCCGGCCGGCTCGGGGTGGCGGTCGAGCTGCGCCCCGGCCCCAAGCTCGGCACCATCGCCGAGGTGTCGCTGCCGGCGACGCTGATCCGGCCCGTCCCGCCGGAGACCCAGCAGCTGGCCCCCGGCCGCCTCGCCGCGATGCCGGAGGGCCGGGCCCGGGGCAGCGCCGCGCCGGTCACCGGGTCGACGGCCACCCCGAACGGCCCGCCCCGGCGGCCGGCCGGGGAGCGGGCGCTGCCCGCCGCCTCGGTCTTCCGGCCACCGGCGCAGCGGACCGGCCGGGGTGACGAGCCGACCCAGGAACTGGTCATCTTCGAGCAGGTCAACAACTGGTTCCGCACCGACCGCTCAGGAACTCCGTTCGGCACGCCGCCGGGCAACGGCACGCCGCCGGGCAACGGGACCCAGCCGGGCAACGCAACCCGGCCGGGCAACGGCACGGTCGCCCCGGCGGAAGCCGCTCCGGTACCCGCCGGCCCGCCGGCCGACACGCCCGGCGGGACCGGCGGATCCAACGGCGGCCGTGCCCCGACGGTCTGGCAGACCCGGGGCGACGCCGGATGGCGGGCCGCCACCGGGCTGGTCACCCCGGACATCAACGCCACCACCTCGTCCGGGCTCCCGATCCGTCAACCGCAGCGGCACCTCGTGCCGGGCGGCGTTGCCCTGCCCCCCGAACAGCAGCCGGTTTCGGAGCACCGCGACCCGGCCGAGGTGGCCAACGCGATGGCCGCCTACGCCCGGGGGGTGGCCGCCCGCCGTCCCAAGCTGGTGAACGCCTCGGCCACAAGCGACGCGACAGGGAGTACCACGTGAACCAACGAGATCTCGGCTGGATGCTGGACAGTTTCGTCGAGCGGGCCCCGGAGGTCAGCCACGCGATCGCCATCTCCAGCGACGGCCTGATGGTGGCGTCGACCCGGAACCTGCCGCCGGACCGGGCCGACCAGCTCGCGGCCACCGGCAGCGGCCTGGTCAGCCTGCTGCGGGGGGCCGCCGGCTTCTTCGAGGCCGGCGCGGTGATCTCCAACGTCACCCAGCTCGAAGGCGGCTTCATGTTCTCGATGGCGTTCAACGACGGTGCCTCGCTGCTGGTCCTGGCGGCGCCCACCTGTGACGTCGGCAAAGTCTCCTACGAGATGACGGAACTGGCGAACCGGATTGGAGACGTACTGACGCCGGCGGCCCGCGCCGCGGTGGCACACGGACGCTGACGGCGACCCGACGGTCCCGGCCCGCCGCCCGCCGCACCGCACCGGTGTCGTCACACCGGTGTCGCCGTACCGGTGTTGCCGCACGGTCCGGCGCCCACCCTCCGGTGGCCCGGCCCCGCCGTACCGCCGTACCACCCCGGTCGCCTCCGCTCTCCCGGCGGCCAGCACCACGACCCGCACCTCATCCCCACAACCTTCCGCACCCCCTCGACTGGAGAAGTCATGCCTTTCCCCACCGGTACGAGCCGGCGTCGCGTCCTGACCGGCGCGTTGCTCGCCCTCGGGTTGACCGTGGCCGGCAGCGCCTGCAACAGCGCCGACGACGCCGGCGGCACGCCGGGCACGATAAAGATCGGTCTGCTCGCCTCACTCTCCGGCACCTACGAGGCCGTCGGCACCGAGATCCGCGACGGCTTCGAGCTGTACCTGCGGATGCACGACGGCAAGCTCGGCGGCCACAAGGTCGACCTGGTCGTGGCCGACGAGGGCAACGGCGCGCAGACCGCCGTACCGGCCGCTACGAAGCTGATCAAACAGGACCGGGTGCAGGTGCTGACCGGCATCGTCGGCGGCGGCTCGGTGGCCGGGGTCGCCCCGGTGCTCGCCGAGGGCAAGATCCCGTTCGTCGGCTCCAACGGCAACCCCGGGCTGAAGGACAACTCCCGGTCCTGGTTCACCTCCTACCTCTCCGACGAGACCGGGGCGGCGATCGCCGAGTACGTCCGGGACAACGTCAAGGGCGAGGTCTTCGCGATCGGCCCGAACTACCAGGGCGGGCACGACCAGCTGCGCGGCTTCACCGAGACGTTCACCGAGGTCGGCGGCAAGCTGGCCAACCCGGACGGCAAGACGCTCTGGACGCCGTTCCCGCAGACCACCAACTTCCTGCCGTACTTCGCCAAGATCAAGGAGTCGGGTGCGGCGGCGGTCTACACCTTCTACGCCGGCACCGCCGCGGTGGACTTCGTCAAGCAGTACGCCCAGTCGGAGATCAAGGACCTGCCGCTCTACGCCGCCGGCTTCCTGACCGAGGGCGGGGTGCTGAACGCACAGGGCGAGGCGGCCCGGAACATCTACTCCGTACTCAACTACTCGCCCGACCTGGACAACGCCGAGAACCGCTCGTTCGTGGCGGCCTGGAAGGAGGACCACGACGGTTCCCCGACCACCTACGCGATGGCGTCCTACGACGCGGCGGCGGTGCTGGACAAGGCGATCGCGGCGGCCGGTGACAACCCCACCCCGGAGGAGATCAACACGGCGATCGCCGGGCTCGGCCAGATCGACAGTCCACGCGGCACCTGGCAGTTCTCCAAGACGACGCACTCGCCGGTGCAGAAGTGGTATCTGCGGCAGGTCCGGCAGGACGGCCGGGCGCTGTCCAACACCGTCGTCGGTGACCTGGCGACCGTGGGCGGATGACGGCCCAGGCGGCACCGGTCCTCGGCCCGGTCGACCCGTACGTGATCCCGGCTCTGGACGGAGTCGCGTACGGGTTGCTGCTCTTCGTCGCCGCCTCCGGGCTGGTCTTCTGCTTCGGGGTGGCGAACATCCTCAACCTGGCGCACGGGCTGCTCTACGCGATCGGCGCGTACCTGGCCGCGGCGCTGACGGACGGTGGCTGGGGCAGCCTGCTGCTCGCCCTGGGCGTCGGGACGGTGGCGGCGGCCGGTGCCGGCGGTGTGCTGGCCGGCCTGCTCGCCCCGGTCGCCCGGCGGGACCACCTGACCCAGGCGCTGCTCACCTTCGGGGTGGCGCTGGCCGGGGGAGCGCTGCTGGTCACCGCGTTCGGCCCGGACAGCCTGCCGGTGCACATCCCGGCCGCACTGGACCGTCCGGTGGAACTGTTCGGCTACCGCTACGCGGCGTACCGGCTGGTCTTCATCGGGGTGGCGGCGCTGATCGCGGTGCTGCTCTGGCTGACGGTGGCCCGCACCCGGGCCGGGATGCTGGTCCGGGCGGCGGTCGACGACGCCGACATGGTCGCCTGTCTCGGGGTGAACCCGGCCCGGATCCGGCTCGGCGTGCTCGGCGCGGCCGGCGCGCTGGCCGGGGCCGCCGGGGTGCTCGGCGCCCCGATCATCGGTCCGGCGCCGACCACCGGCGACACCGTACTGCTGCTCTCGCTTGTCGTGGTGGTGCTCGGCGGTCTCGGATCGGTCCAGGGAACCCTGCTGGCCGCCCTCGCGGTCGGCGAGATCCAGAGTCTCGGCGTCGCGCTGGCGCCGACCGCCGCGCCGTTCCTGCTCTTCGCGGCGATGGCCGTGGTGCTCGCCGTCCGGGCACGCGGGCTGCCCGGCCGGTTCCTCCGGCTCCGCCCCGGGGGTACGACGTGAGCCCGGCCGCCGCCCGGCGCTGGCTGACCCGGGGGTACGACGTGAGCCCGGCCGCCGCCCGGCGCTGGTTGACCCGGGCCGGGGGAGCGGGACTGCTGCTCGTCGCCGTCGCGGTCCCCTGGTCGGTGGACCCCTACACCACCTCGCTGGCGGCCCGCACCCTGGTGCTGGGGTTGGTCGGGGTGAGCGTGGCGCTGCTGACCGGGCTGGCCGGGCTGCCCACGCTCGGCCAGACCGGCCCGTACGCCGCGGGTGCCTACGCCGCTGCCCTGGTGGCCATGCACGTCTCGCCGGTCGGCGTGGTGCAGGTGCTCGTCGGGGCGGCGACCGGGGCCCTATTCGCGCTGCTCACCGTCCCTCTGGTGGTGTACGCCCGAGGGGTGGTGGTCCTGATGATTACCCTGGCCATCGGTGAACTGACGGTTACCGCCGCCACTCGGTGGAGCTCGGTCACCGGAGGGACCGACGGGCTCGCCGGAATCCCGGCGATCCGGCCCGTCTGGGGCATGGCTCCGCTGGCCAGCGACCGGGCACGCTATCTGTACACACTGGTCGTCGTCGGGGTGGTGATAGCGGCCATGGTGATGTTGCTGCGTACACCGGCAGGGCTGCTGCTGCGGGCCAGCCGGGACGACGAGGCCCGGATGCGGGCCTCCGGACACCGGGTCACCGGCTACCTGGCGGTGACCTTCGTCGGGGCGGGTGCGGTGGCGGGGGTCGCCGGAACGCTGCTGATCACCGCACAGCAGTTCGTCTCGCCTGCCGACTTCGGCTTCGACGTCGCCGCGCTGCTGCTACTCGGCGTGGTGATCGGTGGTGCGACGTCGATCGGTGGTGCGATCGTCGGCACCGCGCTGGTGATCGCGGTACGGGACTGGCTCTCCGGCCTGCTGCCCGGGTACGCCCCGCTGCTGCTCGGTGCCCTGTTCGTGCTCACCGCCTATCTCTTCCCCCGGGGCGTGGCCGGTTTCTCGACCGAACTCGCCTATCTGGTCAGGTCCCGTTCACGGGGCCGGACCGGGCCGGGGGACCGCCCCGGGACGGGAATCCAGGGCCGCCCGTCCCGGGGCGACCCCGTCGCCGCCGCCCGGGTGGGCACCGGCGGGCCAGCCGGCGGGGAGTCGCGATGACGGCACTGCGGACGACACTGCGGACGGCCGGGTCGGCCGGCGGGGAGTCGCGATGACGGCACTGCTGACTGCCGAGGCGGTGGTCCGCCGGTACGGCTCGCTGGTCGCGGTGGACCGGGTGGACCTGCGGGTCGCCGACGGCGAGCGGCACGCCCTGATCGGGCCGAACGGCGCCGGCAAGACGACGCTGCTCGACCTGATCGGCGGGGCGACCCCGGTCGACGGCGGCCGGATCGTCTTCGCCGGCCGGGACGTCACCCGGCTCGGTCCGGCCCGCAGGGCCCGGATCGGGATCGGCCGGATCCACCAGCGTCCGGCCGTGTGGTCGTCGCTGACCGCCCGGGAGAACGTCGAGATCGCCGGCTGGCACCGGGCCGGCGGGTTCCGGTCGATGGGCGGCCGGAGCCGGCGACGGCTGCGGGAGAGCGCCGAGGCGCTGCTCGACCGGGTCGGGCTCGCCGTCGTCTCGGCGGTTCCGGCCGGTCACCTGTCGCACGGCCAGCGGCGCCAGTTGGAGATCGCGATGGCCCTGGCCGGCCGTCCCCGCCTGCTGCTGCTGGACGAGCCGGCCGCCGGGCTGTCCCAGCTGGAGGTGCAGCGGCTGGCCGAGTTGCTGGCCGGACTGCCCCGGGAGGTGTCGGTGCTGCTCGTGGAGCACCGGCTGGATCTGGTGTACACCCTGGCCGACACGGTCACCGTGCTGCACGACGGCCGGCTGGTCGCCACCGGCGAGCCGGACGAGGTCCGCACCGCCCCCGCCGTCCGGCGGGCGTACGCCGAGGCGGTGCGGTGATGCTGCGCATCCAGGGCCTGCACGCCGGTTACGACGGCGGCACCGTGCTGCACGACGTCGACCTGGAGGTGCCGGCGGGTACGGTGCAGGCGCTCGTCGGCCGCAACGGCGCCGGCAAGAGCACCCTGGTGCACGCCGTCGCCGGGCTGCTGCGGCCGTACCAGGGGATTGTCTCGGTGGACGGCGCGGACCTGGCCGGCCGGCCGGCGCACCGGGTGGCTCGGGCCGGGGTCGGGCTGGTGCCGCAGGGTCGGCGGGTCTTTCCCCGGCTGACCGTGGCCGAGCACCTGACGCTGGCCTCCTCGCTACGCCGCCGGGGCGGCTCGCGGTCCGGTCCGAACTGGACGGTCGACGGGGTGCTGGAACTGCTTCCCCGGCTGGCCGAGCGGTTGGGCCATCGGGGCAACCAGCTCTCCGGCGGGGAGCAGCAGATGCTCGCCATCGCCCGGGCGCTGCTCACCCAGCCCCGGGTGCTGCTTCTCGACGAACCGGGCGAGGGGCTCGCCCCGGACCTGGCGGCCCGGGTCCGGGAACTCGTGACCCGGCTGGCCAGGGCCGGGTTGTGCATCCTGCTCGTCGAACAACAGCTCCAGCACGCGGTCGAGGTCGCCGACCGGATCGCGGTGCTGGACTACGGCCGGCTGGTCTTCGCGGACTCGACGGCCGCCGTGCGCGCCGACCCCGCCCCGGTGGAGGCGGTACTCAGTGTGGCGGGCGCGGCCACGCCGGGCGGAACCGGACCGGTCCCGCCCGGCCAGGAGTCGCCGGTCCCGACCGGACCCGACTCCGCTCGCTCCGGGTCAACGGGAGGCCCGGACGCGCTCGTTCCTGGTTCCGACTCCTCGGCGGCTTCCAGCTCTTCCGGTTCCGCCACGACCACGTCCGCTTCCTCATCCGCTTCCTCATCCGCACCCTGAGAAACCGTCGGATTCCGACGCTCCGCGCACCGCCGACTTCGTGTCCGCACCGGTACCCCCACGTTCCTCCGGTGCCGACGCGCGATGACGCCTGGGCGGATCGTCGTGACAGATCATCACGAAGGAGGTACCGATCGTGACTGCCACCCCTGTCAAGAGCAGCTACGCGTTCGACAACCGCTCTCCGGAGGCCGAGGCGCAGATGCGCGCGCTGGAAGCGTTCCTCGACCCGATAACGGCGGAGCGGCTCGCCCCGGTGCTGCGGCCCGGCGCGAGGTGCTGGGAGTTGGGTGCCGGCGGCGGCTCGATCGCCCGGCACATGGCCCGGGTCGTCGGCCCGACCGGCCTGGTCGTCGCCACCGACATCGAACCGTCCCGGCTGGAGCCGGCGGACAATCTGCTGGTACGCCAGCACGACGTGCGGACCGGTGCGCCCGAGGGTGGCCCGTTCGACGTCATCCACGCCCGACTCGTCCTGCTGCACCTTCCGGAGCGGCGGCGGGTGCTCGCCGAGCTGATCGGTGCGCTCGCCCCGGGCGGCTGGCTGGTGGTCGAGGAGTTCGACTGCACCGCCGGGTTGCGGGTGCTGGCGGCCCCGACCGACGACGCGGCGAAACTCTTCCAGAAGGTGATGGAGGCGACCCTCGGCATCCTCCAGGACCGGGGCGCCGACCTGGCCTGGGCGCAGGACGTACACACCGAGATGGTGCTGGCCGGGTTGATCGACGTGGACACCATCACCCACTCGCAGAGCTGGCCGGGTGGCTCGACCGGAGCCTCGCTGCACGAGACGAACTCCCGGCAGCTCGAACCCCGGCTGCTCGCCACCGGACTCTCGCCTACCCAGTTGGAGGGGTTCCGGGAACTCGCCAAGGATCCGGCGTTCGCGTCGCTGTCGTACCAGTTCGTCTCCACCCGGGGCCGGCGGCCGGGTCCGGGCACCGTGAACTGACCATCTCCCCGCCAGTGGGCGGCGGTGCGGGGCCGAGGGCGGTCGCTTCCTCCCCAGCGGCGGGCCGCCGCGACACCCGCCGACCTGACTGGCCGGTCCGGCGGTCGACCGGAGCGCTGCGGTCGACCGCCGGACCACCACATTCGTCGGCCCGGGTTCGGTGGTCGCGGTCGCCTGGCCGGCGGTGCGGTCGGGCGGCGGTGCGGTCGGCCGGCTCGCGATGGCTGGCTGGCCGGCGGTGCGGTCGGCTGGCTGGCCGGCGGTGCGGTCGGCTGGCTGGCCGGCGGTGCGGTCGGCTGGCTCGCGGATCTGCTAGGGCCTGTGTCGAAGTCGGTGCCAGGGCTTGAGCTGTTGGGTGAGGATCTTCGCGTGTTGGTGTTCGAGGTGTAGCGAGGTCTCCGGTATCTGGTTCAGCGACCAAGCAGAACCCGAAGACCGGAGACCTCGTGGACACCCTAGCGGTGGCGAGGCGGCACGACCTGACCGACGCAGAGTGGGTGGCGCTGGAGCCGCTGCTGCCTGCGGGGCGTAGGCCAGGTCGGCCGTCGAAATGGACGAAACGGCAGCTCATTGATGGGATCAGGTGGCGGACACGGGTCGGTGCTCCGTGGCGGGATGTTCCGGAGTGCTACGGATCCTGGGCCGCGGCGTACGGGCTGTTCCGGCGTTGGCAGCGTGATGGGACCTGGGCGAAGATCTTGACCGTGTTGCAGTCCCTTGCTGACTCGGCCGGACGTGTGGTCTGGGACGTGTCGGTGGACTCGACGGTCGCCCGGGCGCATCAGCACGCTGCCGGGGCGCGTAAAAGGGGGATCTGCAGGCCGAGCCGCCGGGCGGGGTCATGGTCGAGCCGACCGATCACGCGCTCGGCCGGTCGCGGGGCGGGCTGACCACGAAGCTGCACTTGGCCTGTGAGCAGGGGCAGAAGCCGTTGTCGATCGTGTTGACCGCCGGGCAGCGCGGTGACAGCCCGCAGTTCATCGCGGTGCTCGACGGGATCCGAGTGCCCCGTCTCGGCGCCGGCCGACCCCGGACCCGCCCGGACCGGGTCCTGGCCGACAAGGCGTACACGTCGAAGGCCAACCGCCGCTACCTGCGCCGACGCGGCATCGCCGCGACTATCCCCTCGAAAGCCGACCAGGACGCCAACCGGCGCATGCTGGGGTCCAAGGGCGGCCGACCCCCGGCCTTCGACCCCGAACGGTACAAGCAGCGTCATGCCGTGGAGTGCGGCATCAACCGGCTCAAGGGCAACCGGGCCGTCGCCACCCGCTTCGACAAACTCGCCGTCCGCTACGAAGCCACCGTGCACATCGCCGCGATCAACGAGTGGCTGTAACCGACTTCGACACAGGCCCTAGGACGCCTGCCGGACGGGCATGTCGGCCAGCCAGGCGTCGGCCAGGTCGCCGAGGGGAACGTCGAGAGCCTGGCTGAGGCAGACCACCGTGCCGAACGCCGGTGCGGGCAGCCGGCCCGCCTCGATCTTGCGCAGCGTCTCGGGGGAGATGCCGGCCGCCAGGGCCACCTCGACGAGGCTGCGGCCGCCCCGCGCGGCCCGCAGGGCGGTCCCGAGTCGCTGGCCAGCGGCGATCTGTTCGGCGGTGAGTGGTTGGCGCACCATCCCAGCAGGATATCCCCCGGAACGCCGCCGAGCTGGCGTGGTATAAAAATACCGCAGAGCAGAGGAGGCTTTCGTGATCGAGTTCAAGTCCGCCGAGGAGATCGGCCGGATGGCGGTGGCCGGCCGGTTCGTCGGGGAGTTGCTCGCCGAGTTGAGCGGTGTGGCCGCGGTCGGGGTCAACCTGATGGACCTCGAACATCACGCCCGCCGCCGGATCTCCGAACGCGGCGCCGAGTCCTGCTACTGGGACTACGCACCCTCGTTCGGCCGGGGTCCGTTCCGCAACGTGCTGTGCCTGTCGGTGAACGACGCGGTGCTGCACGGCCTGCCGCACGACTACGTCCTGCGCGACGGTGACCTGCTCAGCATCGACATGGCGGTCGGTATCGACGGCTGGGTCGCCGACTCCGCGCTCTCCGTCGTCGTCGGCACCCCCGATCCGGCCGACCTGAGGCTGGTCGAGGCCACCGAGGTCGCCCTGGAGGCCGCGATCGCCGCCGCCCAGCCCGGCGGTCGACTCGGTGACATCTCCGCCGCGATCGGCGAGGTCGCCCGCTCCTACGGGTACGGCGTCAACGCCGAGTTCGGCGGCCACGGCATCGGCCGCACCATGCACGAGGCCCCGCACGTGGCCAACAGCGGTCGGGCCCGTCGGGGCCTGAAACTCGATCCCGGGCTCACCCTCGCCATCGAGCCCTGGTTCTGCCGCTCGACCGACAAGATCAGGTACGACGAGGACGGCTGGACGATCCGCTCCGCCGACGGCTCCCGCACCGCCCACTCCGAGCACACCGTCGCTATCACGGCGGACGGACCCCGGGTCCTGACCCGCCGTCCTACTCGCGACACCAGCTCGGCCGACCCCGGTGAAAAGCCCGCCGCTGCCGCCTGACCGCAGGTGCCTGGCCTCTGCCGCTGCCTGCCTCGGGGCGGAACGCGGGGCCCGATGTCGGCGTACAGGTCCGGGTACGGAGGTGGCTACGCCGATCTCGACCTGCGCCGGGCGACCGGCCCCCTCGACTTGACAGATGAGTGCATCCGATCACGCCGAATTGAGGAGCTGGAAGTCCCCTTGGCATCATGCATCGTGAACGGACGTGCGGAACAGGTTGAGGTGGCATGGTACTGGAAGCGCCCACAGCGGCTCGCTCGCTCCTGCGTCCCCTGGAGCGCAAGGACATTCCGGCACTCGCTCAACTCACCCGGGCCAACCGAGAGTTCCTGGCGCCGTCGAGTCCGCTGCGCCCGGAGGAGCACTTCACAGACGAGGGACAGGAGCGCGCCGCCCTCGCAAGCCTCCAAGCGGCGGAGAACGGCACCGCGCTGCCGATGGTCATAGTCGACGGGGCCGGTAATCTCGTCGGCACGCTGAACATCAACAGCATCATTCGAGGGGCGTTCCAGTCCGCGAGCATCGGCTACTGGATTTCTCAGGACCGCAATGGTAAGGGCTTTGCCTCCGCAGCGGTGGCTGCCGCCAAGCGGACCGCCTCTGACCAACTTGGCCTGCACCGACTCCAGGCGGAAACCCTGGTTGACAACGAACCGTCCCAGCGGGTTCTGATCAAGAACGGCTTCGTACAGTACGGCCGAGCCCCGGAGTACCTCAAGATCGCCGGCCGATGGCAGGACCACCTGCTGTTCCAGGTCACCTTTCCCGACGCCGAGCAGCAGTCCTGAGGAGCGCTCGGTCGACGTCCGGATCTGCTGCTTCCAGGGCGCTCGGTGACCGGCGGAGACGTCGCGCTCCGCACAGGTCACCAGTTCGCCAGACTCGAGGCTTGTCGGGACGGTAGGCCGTTGGCCCTTCTGCCGGTCAGCGGTGGCTGACGACGTTGACCACATTGCCGTCCGGGTCGCGGACGAAGAAGCGCCGGACGCCCCACTGCTCGTCGGTGATCGGGTGCACGATCTCTGCGCCCGTCGTGCGTACCGCCTCGTAGGCGGCTGAACGAGGTGCCGGTGCGGACGCTGCGGAACACTCGGACCGTGACGTGCCGCAGCATCCTGGTCTAGCCGCGGTTCGGGTGCGCCGGGCCCAGTGCCCCACGCGCGTAGTGGGCATGCAGAACGCACACGTCCCGGTGTGCGGATCGAATGCCGCCGTGGTGACGGTGGCACTGTGCACGACCATCGGAGCGGGCGGAGAATGTGACCGATGAGTATCCGGATTCTGGTAGCCGACGACGCGGACGCGTACCGCGATACGGTGGTTGCCCTTCTGGATCTGGAGGACGACTTGGAGGTCGTTGCCGAAATCGCCTCGGGCGACCAGATCGTGCCCACCGCGCTCGAACTCGAGCCGGACGTCGCGCTGCTGGACATCGATCTGCCCGTGGTCGACGGGCTCGCCGCGGCCGCGCGGCTGCGGGCGCGGTTGCCGACGTGCCGGGTCCTGATCCTGACCGGCCTGGCCGCTGACGACCACGTACACCGGGCGCTGGCCGTCGGTGTGTCAGGGTTCCTGGTCAAGGACGGCACCGCCGACGACCTCGTCCGCGCCGTGCGCGGCGCCGCCCGCGGCGAGCGGGTCTACCCCGCCTTCCCGGCCTGACCCGTCCGCGGGCAGGGCGAGCCGGGCGGTCAGCTCGAACCGGCCGTCCTCGACGTTCGTCTTCAACTGCCCACCCCGGGCCTGTACCCGGGCGGCGAGGTTCGCCAGACCCCGGCCGCCGACCGGTCGGCCGTGCGTCGGCGCGGGCGGCGCTGCCGGTGCGGCGCCCGCGCCGTCGTTGGCGATCCGCAGGCTGACGGTCACCGCGTTGGCGCGCAGGTCGATGTCGCACCGGGTGGCCCGGGAATGGCGCAGCACGTTGGTGACCGCCTCACGGAGCACGGTGGCGAGGACCGCGTCCACGTCCGCCGGAACCGACTCCGCGCCGGTCGTCGTGACCTCGACCCGTACGCCCGCGGTGCCAAGCACGTCGCGGGCGGCCACGAGTTCGGTGCGGATGGACAGGCCCGGTTCTCCGGCCGTGACCGCGCGGATGTCGGCACGTGCCTGTGCAGCCAGCCGCAGCAGCTTGTGAAGTTCCATCTGCGCTCTGGTGTCGTCGCGGCCAATCAGTCGACCGGCCAGGTCGCACTTGAGCGCGATGGCCGACAGGCCCAGTCCGAGCAGGTCGTGGGTGTCCTGGCCGACGCGCCGGCGTTCCCGCTCTACGGCGGCACGCGCGAGGTCCCGGCCGATGGTCTCCTGTTCCTCGGCCAGGTCCCGCAACCGGGACAGCCCGTATACCGCCAGCCCGGTCGATGTCGTCAGCCCCACCAGATACACCACCCCGTCGACGTCGCCCGGCTGCAGCACCAGCCAGTACGCCGCCATGCTGGAGCTGATGACGGCGAACGCCGCTCCGGCCAGCCAACCCCGCAGCAGCAGCAACGCCGAGCCGGCCGGAAAGGCGGGCAGCCCGAGCAGCGAGGCGTTGACGAATTCGGTGAACGGCAGTAGCGCCTGAACGGGTAGCGTGACGGGCCAGCCGCGGGGACCGCCGCCGGGCCGACCGGCCAGGGAGTGGTAAAGCTGCAGCGCGACGATGGCACCGACCGCGACCACGGCCACCGCCGTCAGCGCGCGGCTGGACGACGAGTCGAAGACGATCATGACATGGTGAATCGCATAGGCGCCCAGGTCGACGACGAGCACCAGCATGGCCAGCCGTGGCGCCACCGTGCGGCCGGTACGCCACCGCGCCGGCGGGACCCGCTCGGGTTCCGGCTCGGGGTCTGTGACCGTTTGCCGTACCTGTTGCGCCGCCTGCCGGGCAAGTCCACCCGCGTCGGCCAGGTGGGCGCGGGCAGGGTCCAGGTTGAGCGGCAGCTCCCGCAGCGCCGCCACGGCGCGCACTGTGACGGCTTCCAGGCGATCACCGATGGCCGCGCGCAGGCGGCCCGCGGACTGCAGACGCTCCCGGGTGACCGCCAGCCCGGCCAGTTCGGTGCGGGCCGCGCGCAGGTCCACGACCAGATCCGACAGGCGCACCAGACCGAACAGCGGTAGAGCCATGCCGATCGGGACGACGAACACCCAGCTGTAGGACTGGGCGCCGGTCGCCGGGTAGGCGCCGTATACGCCGATGCGGATCGCACCCTCGATAGCCAGGATGGCGCCGAACAGAAGCCACGACACCGGGGCCCGGACGGCCAGCAGCACGAGCCCACCGAGCAGGCCCGAGAGGCCCAACACCCAGGTCTGGCCGTAGATGAGGAATGGGACGTACGTCAGCACGGCCTGTGCGGAGAGCAGCCACCACCGGTGGCGGTCCCACACCGCCCGGCCGCTGGGCAGGGTGTACAGCAGAGGCAGCGCGAACAGGGCGAACGCGATGCCGGCACCGGTGGCACCGTTCCCGTGGTCGACCGCGACGCCGGCTCGGGCGGGCAGCAGCAGGCACAGGAAACCGGTGGGGACCGTCCACACCAACCTGGGTGTGAGCGGCCCGTGCGCACCGTCATCGGCCATACATCACCTCCCGCTGGCCCCCGGCACAAGGGGCTCACTGTAGCGAGGGGCTGCTTCAGAAGAGCGTCAGCGAGGGGCTGCTTCAGAAGAGCGTCGTCCGCCGGGTATTCCAGGGTCTTGGCCCGCCACCGGGCGCTCGGAACGTCCACCGTGCGGGCGAGATCACGTAGCGTGCCCCGCTGCCGTTGAGGCGCAACCGTGTGCAGGTCGCCAGCACGAGCCGAGGATGGCAACGGCACCGCGGCGTTTGTGCACTCTGCACACCGGACCAGCGCCGCCGGTGGCCTTACAGCCAGCCGGCGTCGGTGGCGATGCGAACGGCATCCACCCGGTTGCGTGCGCCCAACTTGGTGACTGCCGCCGCCAGGTAGTTCCGCACGGTCCCGTAGGACAGATACATCTCCACGGCGATCTCCGCCGCCGACGCACCGGCCGCGTGGCGGCGGAGAACGTCGGCCTCCCGGGGGGAGAGCGGATTGTCGGACGTCTCCAGGGCCGCCAGCGCCAGCTTCGGGTCGATGATGCGCTCCCCGGCAGCCACCCGGCGCACGGCGTCGATCAGTTCCTCGGACGGCGCGTCCTTGACCATGAATCCGGATACCCGGATGGCGAGGGCACGACGGAGGACGCCGGGCCTTGCCAGGCCGGTCAGGATGAGGGTGCGGCAGTCGGGCTGGCGCTCATGCAACTCGGCGGCCGCGGTGAGCCCGTCGGTACCGGGCAGGTCGATATCGATCAAGGCCACGTCGGGACGGTGCTCGAGCGCCGCGGGCACGATCTCGTCGCCGGAGGCGAGTTCGGCGACGACCTCGAGGTCGTCCTCGAGCCGCAGCAGGGCGACGAGGCTCTCGCGCAGGATCCGCATGTCCTCGGCGAGCAGAACCCGAATCATCTGTACTCCTGGAGCAGTGGCGATCCGGCGCGGGCGACTCTCATCACTTTCTGGGTCGCCGGTCACCCGAACGTACACCAGATGCGCCGCGGTGCCGGGACGGCGCTGTCCGGCCGCGGCCGAGCCCGCACCACGTCAAACTGCACGTGCCGGCCCGTGCCAACCCCACCGCGACATCGTGACCGAGACACTGGCCGTGCCTGAACACGCCGGGCGAGAATCGGCCGGTGGCTCCGGCACGGGCATCTGGATGCGGATCCGCCGCCACGGGTGGGCAAGCACACTGGAGATGAGCGGTGCCCCGCCGAAGACACAACCGCGAGGAGATCCTTGATGACCGGGTCCCACCTACCCACGAGCGCCCTGCCGCCGATCGTCCCGGCCGAGGACTGGGCCGCCGCGTACGAGGCCATGCTGGTCAAGGAGAAGGAGTTGACCCGTGCGCGCGACGAGCTCGCCGCCCAACGGCGCAGGATGCCCATGACCCCCGTGGAGACCGGCTACCGCTTCCTGGGCCCGGACGGCGAGGTCGGTCTCCTCGACCTGTTTGCCGGCCGGCGTCAACTTCTGGTGTACCGCTTCTTCTACGACCCCGGCGTCGAGGGCTGGCCCGAGGCCGGATGCGGCGGCTGCTCGATGTTCGCCGACAGTGTGACCCACCCCGCCCACCTGAACGCGCGTGACACCACACTGGTGTTCGTGTCTGCCGCATCCCAGGAGCAGGTCCACGCCTACCGGCGGCGGATGGGGTGGAGCGTGCCTTGGTACACGCTCCGGAGCGACGACTCCGCCAACGACTTCTCCCGGGACTTCGACGTGGCGGACATGTTTGGCATCAACGCGTTCCTCCGGGACGGCGATCAGGTGTACCGGACCTACTTCGTCAACGGCCGTGGCGTCGAGACGGTCGCACACGCCATGACGTTCCTCGACCTAACGCCCCTCGGCCGACAGGAGCACTGGGAGAACTCCCCCGCCGGCCGTCCCCAAGGCGAGCCCTACCAGTGGTGGCGCCGGCACGACGAGTACGGCCGGCCATGAGAACCCCTCCTCGCTTCCGCCGCGCGGAGCCTCATGACGCTCAGGCGTTGGAGGAGCTCCAGAACCGGTCCGCCTCGCATTGGAACTATCCAGCGGGGTACTTTGACTGGGCCGGGGACGCCCGGCGGATCAGGGAGTCGTACATCCGCGAGAACCCCGTCTACATCCTCCTCGATGGGCGCGGGCGCGATGTGGGCTTCTACAGCTTCACGACCGAGGACGACGAGCTGCTGCTGGACAGGATGTTCGTCGACGTCGACCAGATCGGCCGGGGGCACGGACGGACCCTCTGGGAGCACGCGGTCCGCACAGCACTCGACCTCGGCCGGTCCGACTTCATCATCGGCGCCGACCCGAACGCGGCACCGTTCTACGAATCGATGGGCGCCGAATGGTACGCGTCCAAGCCGACCGAAGAGCCGACCTGGACGGTGCAGATGTACCGCTTCACGATAAGCCGGCAACGGCGGTCCCCGCGCTGACCGCCTGATCCCGGCTACGGTGGCGATGAGGGATTCGGCAGCCGCTCATAATCGCGGTCCAGGCGCCGACAGCGTGACAGCCAGCCCAGCGTGAGCTCCACGACCCAGTGGCGTGGGAGTACCTAAAAGCCTTTGATGTCGTCGTTGCGTCCGACGATCTGCAACGCGATGCCGACTCGGACCGGGCCCAGTCGATCAGCGTGGCGTCGACCGCGTCGGCGTAGCCGCCGTCTGACCAGACCGGGCCGATGTGCGGATAGCGGGCCGTGATGCCGGTCAGGACGAGCTTCGCGCCTGCCCGGTCCTGGACGCCGGCCGAGTGCACCACGTGGGCCAGCAGCAGTCCGTTGGTGTCCACCAGCAGATGCCGCCTACGGCCACGAACCCTCTCACCCGCGTCAAAGCCGATCTGCTGCCCGCCGCAGGACGACTTCGCCGACTGCGCATCCGGCACCGCCGCCGACGGCTGCGGGTCACGGCCCTCGGCGGCACGGACCGCGTCACGCAGCGCGTCGTGGATCTGATCCCACACGCCCAGCACACTCCACCGCCGGAACCATCGATACGCCGCATCCCCCGGCGCGAGATCATGCGGCACCATCCGCGGCTGCCGCCCTGGCAACGGCATCTCGACACCCTCGCCGTCGACCGGCCCGCCGCGTGGCGACGGGTGCCACGTGCCGGAAGGCGTCTCGGGGGTGACCTGGGAGCGGTACGCCGGACTGCACGGCGTGGCGTCCAGCCGGACCGACAAATGCAAAGTGCAGCCCCGTGGGCGTGTGACCCACACAGTGAGGTCGTGCTGGTAGCACTGGTTGTGTTCGACCTGGTGAGACGAGACTCGATGAGGAGAGAACCCCCTGGCGATGAGGTCGCCGAGACGTTCGGAGGGCAGCAGTATGCGATCAACAAGCGAGGCCCGCCCACCGCTGGCACAGATCCCCAGCCTGCGTCCCCACCGGCGTTGGAGCACACCGCTGCTGCGCCGATGGCCGACCGCGCTGGCGCTGGTGATGACCGCCGTGGGGTTCGGCGGTAAGGATTCACCCGAGGTAGTGGCGCCGCTGTGGGACGCGCTGATTCTTATGCAACTGGGTTATCTGGTAGTAGCCAAAGGTCACCGACGGCAGGCGTCGTGGCCCGTCATCGTGACCGGAATGACCACCATCATCGTCCTGCGGGCGCTGGACGTGATCGCTCCATCAGCCGTGTTCGCCGCCGTCGCGCTGGTCGTGCTGATCTGGGGTGCCATCGATGGCCAGCTCCGTCGCTCGGGCGCATTGCAGGCGCAGGCGCTGGGAATGCTGGGGTTTGGCGCGCTAGCCCTGGTCGGGCTGATCGTAGAACCGGACCTGGGCCGCTACCTGGTAGCCGCTGGCCTGTTCCTGCACGGCATCTGGGACTTGGTCCATCTCCGACTCAACAAGGTCGTGGCCCGCTCCCACGCCGAATGGTGCTTTGTCCTGGACATCATTCTGGCCGCCGAATTGGCCTTCAAGCTCTAAAGAGCATGGTAAATAACCCGTTCTCTCCCTTGATCGGTCGGTCAGCCGGACTCGCGGATCAGCCGCTCGACGGTGCACCGCCACCGGCACGTTCCAACTCCGCGCAGCGAAGAAACGAGCGAACCCCGCCGGACGCCGATCATTTCCGCCCACTCCGCGCACACGGTCGCCGTCACGGCTGACGGTCCCCGGGTCCTGACCCGCCGCCCGACCGCGACACCACCTCGGTCGATCCCGGCGGAAAGCCCGCCGCGGCCGCCTGGCCCGCAGATGCCTGACATCTGCCGCGGCCTGTCTCTGCTGCTGCCTCTCCCGCTGCCCGCCCCGGGGGCGAGAGGCGGGGCAGTGCGAGGTCCGTTGTCGGCGTACAGGCCCGGGTGTCGAGGCAGGTAAGCGTGTGGTTGCGCCACGCAGGGTCGGACAATGCATGTCCGACCCTGCCGGGAATGACGGATCGTCTGGCCGGTCTGGCAGCCGGCTTTGCCGTGGGCGAGGGTGGCGGTCTCGCCCGCCACCGGGTCCGCTACTGCGGGGCGGCGTTCTCGGCCTCCTTGAGCACGGCCAGACTCAGCCAGGAGGTGAATTGCTGGTCGATGACCTGGCGCCCGCGCAGTGCGTTGAGCACTGCCTGTGGCTGGGTGACCTGCCACACCTTGACGTCGAAGCTGGGCAGCCCGTCGTCGTTGAAGTGTTGTTGCGGCAGGAACGGCAGCGCCCGCCAGGCGATGCCGGCGTTGCGCAGCTGGTCGACCTTCATGAACGTGCCCAGGTTTGTCAGCAGGGTGGGCAACGGCACTGCCCGGCCGCCGCCGTAGGTGGTGCGCAGGTTCTGCAGCGTGCTCAGCTCGTTGCCGCTGACGGTGACCTCGGCCCGCTTGAGTTCGGCCCACCACAGCGCGTCGTACGCGCCGAGATACCCCTGGAACAGCGCAGCCGTACCGTCGGTGGCCCGCTCCAGGACGAACTCGTGGATGGCGTGGTTCACCACGTTGATCAGTACCGGGCCCGGGTAGTCGGCCTGGACCAGCTGGGTCAGCGTGGCGGCACCGTCGGTGCCGTACAGCCCGCTCTCCTCGGCCACCAGCTCCACCTGGCCGCCCAGGTCCTGGACACGGCCGATGAGGTATTTGGCTGTGGAGCCACAGGCACCGAAGAAGTTGCGGAACTCAGACCCGGCGAATTTCATGTTCACCGGGTCATACCAGGTAAGCACGCTCTCCGGATGCCGGGCCACGCGGTGGGTCGTCAACTGCTGCGGATACGGGGTGCCCGGCACCCAACCCTGCAATGCGGTGTCCACCTCGCCCCAGGTGGCAAACCGCCAGCGTTCGGCAACCGTGTCCGCAGCAAGCGCGGCGAACCCAGGGCTGCCCAGCCACGCCGCGCCCTGGACGAGTGCCTGGTACACCTCGGTCTGCTGCAGGTCGAGCAGGGAGGAGTACTCGATGGCCGCCTGGCCCCTGCCAATACGCACCGTGCCGGCCTTCTCCACACCGGACGGAACGGTGTAGTTCAGCGCGACGGCGTTGGGTGGCACAGCCGATCCGCCGGTCCAGTTCGCTTGCTGCAGCACCGCCAGCGCCTTGACCAGCGCGTCGGCGTCGACGAACTTCCACAGCTTCGTCGAGCTGCCGAACAGCAGGGGCGGTATCCCGGCTGACACCGCCCCCACCGCAGCGGCATGCTGGGGCAGATTCCTTGCCCGGTAGACGAGCGAGCCGACCTTTACCGTCACGTTGTTCCTCCTCCATCAGCCCTCACACGAGCCATCGGGAACACGATGGGCCACGGCACCTTACCGATGCAGTCACCAGGGCGACACGCCATGCAACCCATCCGTCTGGTGCGGCTACCACTCGTCAAAGGCCAACCCGGTGACCAGCGCCAATCTCTGGGTCAACGCCCGGGGCACGCTCCGAAGAGACTTGTTCCCGACCCGACGCCCAGCGACGGAATCCGCAGCACGCGCCCAAGGGCGGGTCTGTAGGCACCTGGTCCGAGGACCTATTCGCCTTCGGAAGCCAGGACCCGGAGATTCAGGCGAACCCGTTCGAGTGCTGCTATCAGGGCTGTCTGCTGGTTCTCGTCCATTCCCGCGGTGGCGGTCTCGGCGAGCCGTCGCCAGGTCGCCTCGATGGCCGGGATGGTCGAACGACCCTTGTCGGTAAGTCTGACGAGGGTGGCCCGCCGATCCCCGGGCACGGGCTCGCGGACGAACCAGCCGCCCCGGTCCAGGCGGCTGAGGCTGCGGGTCACGGTCGGCTGCTCCACGCCCAGCTGCGCGGCGATCTCCGTGATGAGCATGCCGTCCGGTTTTGCGCCGAGAGTCCAGAGCAGGACGTCCTGCCCGGGATGCAGGTCCAGGGCGCCGAGCAGATCGGCCTGGGCGGACCGGTAGAGCCTGGCCACCTTGACCAGGGCCTTGTTGGTGGCCAGGACATCCGCGAGTTCCACGACGGCAGTCTACGAGTTGACGTGAGCGGCCCGGTCATTGCATAGTCGGCTAACCTATAGCTGGCTAAGGAGTTGGCATGGAAACCGGCATCACCGGCAGGACTGCTCTGGTGACGGGTGGATCCGGAGCGATCGGACGAGCCACGGCGCTGCGACTCGCCGCCGAAGGCGCCCGGGTGGGCGTGACCTGGCACGGCAACAGGGACGGCGTGACGGAGGTCGTCGATGACATAACCAGGGCGGGCGGTACCGCGTACGCCGTGCGCCTGGACCACCTGCACACCGCAGCCGCGAACGACGTCCTGGCCGAGATCGGCGAGCACCTCGGACCGGTCACGATCCTGGTCGCCAACGCCGTACGGTGGCCGTCCTTCGACGACGACGAGATCGAGGGCCTGACCACGAGCCTGGACGCCAACACCATCGGCCCGGTGGCGTTGATCGACGCCGCCCTGCCAGCGATGCGGGCCGGCGGCTGGGGCCGGATCGTCGTCGTGTCCACGGACATCGTCGAACAGCCCATGGCCGGGCCGCTCGCCTACGCCACCGCCAAGGGAGCGATCGAGACCGCCGCCCGGGTACTCGCCGTCCGGGAAGCCCGGCACGGCATCCTGACCAACGTCGTCCGTCCCGGCTTCACCCTCACCGACAAGGCCCTGAACGCTCCATTTCTCGGGCCGGAGGCGGTCGCCGCCGAGTCGGCCAGGACACCCACCGGGCGGATCTGCACGCCCGACGACGTAGCACAGGCCGTCACGTTCCTGGCGTCGGCGGCCAACGGTCACGTCAACGGGCAGGCCCTGTCCGTGGCCGGTGGTCGCGAACTGGTCCGCTGACGGAGGCCGAGGACGGCAGGGGTGGGGGCGCACCGGGCGATGACGTGGGCCAGGTCCCAGGTCTGCGCATCGATTCCGTGCCGGTGTGCCCCCACCGCACCTTGGTTGAGCTAAGCGGTCGGCTCGACCGGCAAGCGGCGGATCTTGAAGGGCAGGTTCGGCTGCTGGCCGGTCTGCAGGCGGAGGATCTGTCCTTCGGCGACCCACAACCAGTCGCCGACCCGGACGACGGACGACGGCTGGTCGACTGTGGCGTAGTCGGTGACGGCGCCGGTACGGACGTCGATCACGGTGACCGGGCCCGCGTTCTCGGTGACGACCAGCCGGTTGGTGTCGAGCATGCGGATGCCGTCAGGGTTCTGCAACGGGCGCGACACCGGCACCACCACGGCCGGCCTGGCGGAACCGTCCGCGGCGATGTCGACCCGGACCAGCCGGCCGCCGCTGTAGTTGGTGGTGTAGAGGCTGGACCTGCCGTCGTACGCGATGCCGTTGATCTGCAGCCCGCCCGTCGGCTGGCTGAAGGCCGGGTCGGCCGACCAGACGCTCAGCGTGCCACCGACGGCGGAGTTCGGGCTGGGCGTGGTCAGCTTCAGGATCCGGCCGGGCAACGCGGGTGACTGGGTGGGGTCGACCGTGTCGGTGATGAACACGTCGGCGCCCACCAGCGCGATGTCGGCGCAGACGCCCCGGTCGGGCACGGTGTAGGTGGCGACGATCGACCTGGTGGTCAGGCTGAACGCCCGCAGCACCGTCGGCGTCTGGAAGCTCAGGTCGATGCCGCAGGTCCAGAGTACGTTGCGGGCGCGGTCGGCCAGGATGCCCGCGGTGCCGAGGTTGACCCCGGCCGGTACGAACTCCTCCGCGGTCCAGACACCCTGCCGGAACCGTACGACGGCACCGGTGACGATGCTGGCGGCGTAGACGTCCCAGCCGGCGGCGGTGACGCTCTCCGGATGGAAGTTGTTCCCGGGGACGATGAGCGTGGCGGGCGGAGTTCCCGGCGGGGTGAGTGACGCGGACACCGGCGGGGCTGCCGCCACCGTCGCGAGACCCAGGCTGAGCACGGCGAGAGCCGCGCCCACGCGCTTGTTCATGCAGGCTCCTTGCGTTCGACCGCACGGGAGCGACAGCAGGCGCCAGGCACGCGGCGGCGCCACGACTCGTCCGACCAGACGCCCCCGTGCATCTGCGGAAGAGAATCTCGTCCAGCAAAGCCGATCATTGTCTGCGGGGCAAGTCCCGCCGCCTACCGGCCCGGGCGAGGAGGTCGCCCACTCGCGGAGTCGTGCGACGCAGGCCCTGTTCGGCGGCACTGCAACCTTCGACGACACTGCATGATGAAGCCATGCTGGCTGTCCTGGACCTGGTGGACGGGTTCGACGAGTTCGCGGCCGGGGGCTTGGCGGGCGACCTCGTCAACCGGTGGCATCGTGACGTCGTCGAACCCGATGCCGAGATCTTCACGGCGGTCCGTTCGTGGGTCGATCCCGGTGCGGCTCCCGACCGGATCCCCGGTCTGGTCGCCCGGCGGGCCGAGCAGTGGTTCAGCGGTGCCGTCGATCGGTGCGGCGAGCTGCCCGGACGCTGCGGTTACTGGCTCGGCTGGCAGCTCCTCGGCCAGATCGTCGGCGGGGAACCTCTCGAGACAGCGCTGCACTGGCCTCTGTCGACGGCGACGGCCAGGCTGCGGGCCGTGCTTTGCGGATCTGTTGACGGTTGAGCGTCGTGGCGACCGTCGTCGGTGACGCGGCGAGCCGCGTTCCAGGTCGCTAGGAGGGGCTGCTCCGGACCGAGGTGCTGTTTGTAGGCTGTCGAGCTGCCCCGCCTGTGCGCCCGGGTTTCACGGGCATCGGCCGCGCCACCGACCAGCGGGCCGGGTCGGGTGGCGTGGCGGTCAGCGGCGGCGGGGTACCCAGTAGAGGATCTGCCCGGCGAGCAGTGCGGGATGCGTGTCGGGCTGCTCGCGCAGCGCGCGGGCGAGGTGCGCGCCGAGGTACACCATCAGACCCACCCGGTCGTCACGGTAGGCGGTCGCCAGCGCCAGCCGGGCCGGCCGGCAGGGCCAGGGGGCCGCGCACCTGCGGCACCGGTACGACGGGTGCGCCGGGATGTGCTTACGCCAACGCTCCTGCGGCCGATCACCTGTCACACCCGCGCGCCACGCCGTGTCCGGTGCTCCTGCCCGGGTGTCAGTCCACCCGCCCGGCCGTTCGCCAGGTGTGCCCGGGTGGGCGCGTCCCACCCGGGCCGCCGATTGCGCGCCCGATCCCGGGCCGGCGGCGGGGACGCGTCAGGTGTGTCGGGCGGCGGCGCAACCGCAAGGGTACGGATCTCGGCCCGCTCCACCTCCGTCAGCTCGACCTCGGCCGGCTCCGCATCCCCCGGCTCCACCCCGGTCAGCTCGACCAGAGGCGGCGGCTGGTGGGGCGTGGGCACCAGCTGCACCGATTCCGGGCAACGCCAGCGCCAGCCGCAGCGGCAGTACCGCCAGAGTCGGCGCCAGTCCCGGCGGTGGTGGGACCGTGCTGCGGTCAGGTGCCGGAACAGCCTTCTCATCGCAACCTCCTCGGGAGTTGGAGGGGAGCCGGCCCCGGTGGGGGCGGGGCCGACTCCCGGGACGGTTCCACCCGGGCGCCTGGCGGTCACCGAGCAGTTCCGCTGGGTGACACTCTGCTGTGGACAGGACTAGGCTCGGAAGGCGATCGAGCAGCTCACGGCGCTGATCTGGCGAGCCGGCGGCGGCTACTGGCGAACTCATGGTGATCTGGAACAACCCTCTGGAGGTCCGATGGAACACGAGGACGCGTTCGCGTTCATCCGAGACCAGCTCCGCAGGCAGCGAGCCCTGCGCGGCATGCCGCAGGAGGAGTTCGGCAAGCGGACGAACTATTCGGCCTCGACGATCTCCGCCGTGGAGACCGGTACCCGAGCAGTCGACATGCCGTACGCCACCCGGGCCGACGAGATCCTGGAGACCGGTGGCCTGTTCGTGTCCCTGCTCAAGGCGGCGCAGCGGGACAACGAGCCCACCTGGTTCAAGCGCTGGCTGGACGCCGAACGCAGCGCGACGCAGCTCCGGTACTACCACCCGACGCTGATCCCCGGACTACTCCAGACCGAGAACTACGCCCGCGCGGTGCTGCGCTTCGACGCCACCCGACCCGAGGAGGAGGTCGAGAAGCTGGTCGCCTCCCGGCTCGCCCGGCAGGAGATCCTGACCCGGGACCATCCGCCGCTGGTGATCGCCGTCTTCGACGAGGCGGCACTGCGCCGCCCGGACGCCATCATGGCCGAGCAGTTCGCGCACCTGCTACGGATGGCCGAGCGGCCCTACATCCAGCTCCACATCATCCCCGCCGGCACCGGCCTGCACGTCGGCCTCTCCGGGCAACTCGCTCTGGCCCGATCCGCCGACGGCAACTGGGTGGGGAACCTGGAAAACCAAATTGCCGATTTCACCGTCGGTGACGAGGACGGCATCGCCGCACTCCTCGCGCGCTGGGAGGGTGTGCGCGGCGTAGCCTTGCCGCAGGACCAGTCGCTCGCACTGTTGAAGGAAGTGGAGAGCCAGCATGCGCCTCAGTGACGCCCGGTGGCGGAAGTCGACCCGCAGCGGCACGGCCGGTGGCGACTGTGTCGAGGTGGCCGACAACCTGCCCGGCGTAGTCGCCGTACGGGACAGCAAGGACCCGGCGGGTCCGGTGCTGGCCTTCCGGCCGGCGGCGTGGCGTGCTTTCGTCAGCCTCGCCGTCGAGCGACACTAGAAAGCAATTCTCCGGCTAGGCAGCCTTCCCCCGGCCAGGCGGTATTCCACCTGACTTCCACTGGACACGTTGCCGGCGACGGATCGCGCGGACGACGGCCAGGGCGACGAGCCCGAGCACCACGGCGAGGCAGGCTGCCGGGACCGCCGCCACCCAGATGATGTCCCGGGCCGGGAACATCGCGGCGGTCGGCGACGGCCCGCCGAACCGGTCGGCGGTCAGCAGATCCTGCGCGACGTCCATCGTGAGCACGTCGTCCGGCGGGTCGAGCAACGTGCGGGTGGCGCCGTCCGGGGCCAGGGCGAGCAGGGTGACGTGGCCGGTCTCGTACCAGCCGGTGTCGTTCCACTCCCGGTCCCGGGTCTTCTGCGCGAAGTGCTCCGGCTCGTAGCGCAGCACCACCAGCTCACGGCCACCGGCCCAGCCCAACGCCCGGACGGCCGAGCCGGTCACGACCGGGAAACCCGGGCCGGGCAGCGGCCGGCCGGTCGCGGCGTCGAGGAAGCCGACGCTCCACCGCCGGGCCGCCAACGCCGCCTCGTCGCACTCGTCGAGGCAGCCGTCCAGGGTGACGGTCGCGATCCGGGTACCGTCCGGGCTGAACGCACCGATTCCGGCCAGGTACGTCCGGTCGCCCAGCTCGGCCGACCAGCGCAGCCGGCCGGCGCGGTCGACCAGGCGTACCGTCTCGCCCTCGGTCACCGCGACCGTCTGCCCGTCCGGGGCGAACGCCGCCCGCGACGCGGACCGGACCGCCCGCGCGGGGGTGAAGTCCCGCAGCGGCAGCAGGGTGTCGGTGGCCAGGTCGAGCAGTGCCAGCCGTTCCGGCCGCCGGATCATCCCGGTCCGCTCGTCGACAACCTCGTCCGCCCCGGAGACCGCGACAAGCAACGACCTACCGTCCGGCGCCCAGGCGACCGGAGCGCAGCAGTCCAGGCCCTGCCCGGCGCCGTGCTGGCTGCTCCGGCCGGTCGTCAGGTCGACGATCGTGACGCCGTTGTCCGCCTCGAATCCCGAGCCTTCCAGATAGGACTGTGCGACCCTGGTGCCGTCCGGGGCGAGCAGTGCGTTCTCCCCGGCGGCGATGGAGTCCCAGCCGGCGTAGAGCAGCATCCGGTAGTCGCCGTCCCGGCCGACCACGGCCAGCTTGCCCTCGCTGTCGAAGATGTCGGTGCCACGCAGGCCGATCGAGTCGCCGCCGAAGAGCACCGACGCCGGGCCGGGCGGATCCATCTGCACGGTCGCCTGCCACATCCACGGCAGCGACAGCCGCGCCGGCACGGCCGGGCCGCCGTCCCCGACGGTCGACGACAGCGGGTACGGCCGGTCCAGCGCCCAGGGCAGCGCCAGCGCCACCAGCAGCACCAGCACGGCGGCCGCACCAGCCCGGAGCAGCCGGGACCGTCGCCGGGCCCGCCGGCCCCGCCGCCACACGTCCGGGGTAAGCCGGGCCGGCGGCATCGAGTCGCCGACCTCGCCGAGTACCTCGGGTAGCTGTCCCGTCATCTCAACTCCCCTCCACCGACCAACTCGCCCAGCTCCGGGGCAAGAACCCGCAGCCGGGCGAGGGCGTCCCGGGTCTGGCTCTTCACCGTGTTCACCGAACAGTCGAGTACCTTCGCCGCCTCCGCCTCGGTCAGGTCCTCGAAGTACCGCAGTACCAGCACGGCGCGCTGCCGGGGCGCGAGCCGGGCCAGCGCCTGGCGGACGACGACCGCCCGGTCGGTCGCGCCAGCCGGATCGTCGACCGGCCTCTCGGGCGGCCGGGACCACAGCTCCACGCTGCGCCAGCGGCGCCGCCACAGCGAGACGTGCTGGGTGTGCATGATCCGCCGGACGTACGGGTCGGGGTCGCCGCCGGCCACCACCCGCTCCCAGTGCCGGGCGACCCGCTCGAAGGTGATCTGGACCAGGTCCTCGGCGAGGTGCCGGTCGCCGGTCAGCAGGAACGCGATGCGTGACCACCTGGCCAGCCCCCCGGCCAGGTACGCGTTGAATGCCTCCTCGGCGTCCATCTCCACCTTCCCTCCAACCGACCACACGCCGGCCGGCCCGGATCGGGGTGGGTGCGTCGGACGATTCGCCGCCGATCGGAACTTGATCATGCGACGGTCGGACGGGGTGGAACCGACCGGGGTGCCGGCCCGTCTGATTGGCATGAGAACGTGGCGAGGTGTCCGGATAACCTGTGTCGGCGCGCTGCTTCTGCTGGCCGCGGCCTGTGCCCGCGACGGTGCCGGGTCGACCGGCGACGGGCCGGGCGGCGACGGGCCGGGCGGCGACCCCGGTCCCGCCGACCCGAACGCGGTGGTGCTCCGGGTGGAGGACGTCGGTGGCTTCGTGCCGCCGGCCGCCCGGCTGACCCGGGTGCCGAGGGTCACGATCTACGCGGACGGGCGGCTCATCACCGAGGGTCCCCAGATCGCCATCTATCCCGGGCCGGCGCTGCCGAACCTCCAGCAGCAGCGCCTCACCCCGGAGCAGGTCGACCGGCTGGTCGAGCAGGCGCGTGCCGCCGGGGTCGGCACCGCCACCGATCTGGGCCGGCCACCGGTCGCGGACGTCCCGTCGACCCGGTTCACCGTGTCGTCCGCCGACGGCGGCGGGACGGACGTGCTGGAGGTCTACGCGCTCGCCGAGAGCGGGGAGAACGTCTCCGGCCTCACCGAGGAGCAGCGGGCCACCCGGGCAGAGCTGCAGAAGCTGGTCACCACCCTCACCGACCTTCCGCTGAGCCAGGAGAAGGCCGGCGAGGTGCAGCCCTACCGGGCGGAGACGATCGCGGGGGTGGCGATCCCGTGGCGTCCGGACGACAACGGGCTGGACGCCCCGCCGGAGGTCGCCTGGCCCGGTCCGGCCCTGCCCGGGTCACCGCCCTCGTCCGGTTTCGACCAGGGCTGTGTCGAGGTACGCGGAGCCGAGGTGACCGCACTGCTCGACGCCGCGGCCAAGGCGAACGCCCGTACCCCGTGGACCTCTGGGGGAGAGCGCTGGCAGGTCGCCCTGCGACCGCTGCTGCCGGACGAGCGGAGCTGCGCCGACCTCGCCGCCGAGTGACGCTCCTCGGAGCCGCGGGGGACAGGTCAGCAGCCCCAGCGTTCCTGCACCCGGATCGTGACCGGGACGCTCTGCGTCACCGTCCCGTCGGAGGCGGTCAGCTCCGGCCGGTACACCCCGAACGGCAGGGGCGGCAGGGTCATCGCGATCAGGTTGACGGCGGTGTGACCGTCGCTCGACCCGGGTGGGATCGGCGCGTGCGGCAGGCTGGTGGTCGTGCCGACGGGCAGACCCCGAGCCCCGACCTCGATCGGCGTCGACCACTCGCCGCCGATGGTGATCCAGAAGTACGTCCACCAGGACTCGCCGGCCGGGATGCAGATGCGCTGCCCGATGTTCGTCAGCTGCCAGCTCCCGGGCGGGGTCGTGCCGCCCGTCGCCGCAGCCGGCTGGCTGCCGACCAGCACCAGCGCCAGCGCGGTGACCAGCCCGAGCGCGAGTCGGGCGACACCGAAGGTCGATCGGAACATCTTTCCTCCCCAGGTTCGTTCGCCGGGCGGCTGACAGCCCGTTCGTCGTCGACCGAGCCGCCACCGGCGAATGCCGGAAACGTATCGGTGTGGGCTCAGAGAGATATCAGAGATGGTGCGGTTGACAGCCCGGCCGGTTCGCCGAAAGTGCCTTGTCGTCCCGCCGGCCCGTGTCTACGGTGGGGCGATGCTTCCGGGACTGCTGGCGGTGACCTTCGACGCGCACGACCCGGCCCGGCTGGCCCGGTTCTGGGCCGGCATGCTCGGCCGGGAGGTCGTCGACGACGGCCGGGCCGTGCTGCTGCCCGGCGACGACACCCAGCTCGGCCTCCGGTTCGCCCCGAGCCGCGCGGCGAAGACCGGCCTGAACCGCATGCACCTGCACCTGACCAGTGACGACCCTGCCGACCAGCAGCACCGGGTGGAGACCGCGCTGAAGCTCGGCGCCGCGCACCTGGACGTCGGGCAGCGGCCAGAGGAGAAGCACGTCGTACTTGCCGATCCGGAGGGCAACGAATTCTGTGTGATTCCGCCCGGCAACAACTTCCTCGCCGGGTGCGGTCTGCTCGGCGAGGTCGCCTGCGACGGCACCCGGGCGGTCGGCCTCTTCTGGAGCGAGGCGCTCGGCTGGCCGCTGGTCTGGGACCAGGACGAGGAGACCGCGATCCAGTCACCGCACGGCGGCACCAAGGTCGCCTGGGGCGGCCCGCCAGTCGCCCCGAAGGAGACGAGGAACCGGCAGCGCTTCGAACTCACGCCGGCCGCCGGGGAGCAGCGGGCCGAGGTCGAGCGGTTGCTCGCCCTCGGGGCCACCCGGGTCGAGGGCGGCTCGGACGGCGCCGTGATGCTGGCCGACCCCGATGGCAACGAGTTCCGGGTAAGAGGGAGCTGACCGCAGGCGGCGGCCGGGCTGTCCCCGATCCTGTCGTAGCCGAGGGCAATCATGTGTCGCGACGCCCGACGGAGGGAGAGACGATGATCGGGACCTTGCGGACCGTCGTCCTGGACGCCCGTGACCTGGCCGGCCTGGCCAGGTTCTACCAGGAGCTGGCCGGGTGGACGCAGATCCATGCCGAGGACGACTGGATCACGATGACCACCGGGGACGGCTGGCGGGTGGCGGTGCAGCTCGCGCCGGACCACGTGGCACCCCGGTGGCCTGATCCCGGCCATCCCCAGCAGGCACATCTCGACCTGCGGGTGCCCGACCTCGAGCTGGCCACCGCCCGGGCCCAGGAGTTGGGCGCGACGCTGCTGCGGCGCAACGAGCGCTGGCACACCCTGGCCGACCCGGCCGGGCACCCGTTCGACCTGTGCCTGAATCCCGACGATCCGCGCACCACCCTGATGGGCGTGATGCTGGACTGCCCGGACGCCAAGGCGCTGAGCCTGTTCTACGCGGAACTGCTCGGCAAGCCGGTGACCTACGAGGGCGACGGCATGGCGATGATCGGCGACGACGGCGCCCAGCCACTGCTGTTCCAGCAGGTGGCCGACTACTCGCCGCCGCGTTGGCCCGATCCGGCCCACCCGCAGCAGTTCCACCTCGACGTCCGGGTCGACGACGTGGCGGCAGCCGAGCCGGCCGCCCTCGCGCTCGGCGCCACCCGGCTGCCGGGCGAGGGCGACAACTGGCGGGTGTACGCCGATCCGGCCGGCAAGCCCTTCTGCTTCGTGTGGGACCTCGACCAGGGGTGACGGACACCCTCGACGTACTGACGTTCAACGTCTGCGGCCTGCCGTCGCGGCTGCGGCCACTCGCCGAGCGGGCCGGGCACTTCTGTCGCGAGATCGAGGCGTCCGGTGCCGACGTGGTCAACCTCCAGGAGGTGTGGACCCCGTCCACGCTGGCGGCGATCCGGTCCGGGCTGCCGTCGTACCCCTACCTGGCCTGGCGGCGTGGTCTCGCCGGCCAGCCCGCCGGTGGGCTGGTCACCTTCTCCCGCCGCCCGGTCGGCCCGGTGTCGTACCGGTCCTTCCGGGGCACCCGGCCCGCCAGCGGCAGTCTGCGGTTCCGTGCCAAACGGATGCTCAACGGCCTGTTGCAGGGAGTGCTCACGGTGCCGCTGCCGGGACTCGCGACGGTGGTCAACACACACCTGAGCGCCAACAAGGACGGTGACTGGTCGGCCGGCAACCGCTACCATCCGTTCCAGCGGGCGCAGGTCGAGGTGCTGCACCACGCCCGGGAGTCGGCACGCCGCTCGGCCGGTGCCGGGCCGACCGTGCTGACCGGCGACTTCAACATCGCCAGTGACAGCCCGCTCTACCCCCGGATCGTCGACGGCGGCGCCTGGCGCGACCCGTTCGCGGCGGACGACCCGGTCACGTTCCACGCCGAGTTCCTGCCGCCCGGCTTCCCGGCGCGCCGGATCGACTACCTGCTGGTCTCCGGGGCGGCGGCGGAGTTCCCGGTCCTGCACACCGGGCGGCTGTTCACCGAGCCGCTGGCCCTGCCCGACGGCGACCGGCTGTACGTCTCCGACCACGTCGCGCTGACCGCCCGGATCACCGTCTCCGGCGCACGAGCCACCGGATCCCCGCCACGCGGGTGAACCTCGGCACGGCAGTCCGGACGCCGGAGCGGATCGGGTGTCACCCCGTGAAGGACTCGGGGCCGAAGCGTCCCCAGGCCACGAAGACGGCCATGCCGAGATAGACCAGGTCCGGGACGATGGTCGCTCGTTCGCCACGGCGCAGGCGCATGATCGCCGCACCGGCGAACAACAGCGCCACGCAGGTGGCGGTTATCGGCACCAGGACCGGCGCGATGTCGAGTACGGCGGGCAGGATGAGGCCCGCCACGGCGAGGATCTCGAGTGTGCCGATGACCCTGAGCGCAGCCGGGCTGAAGTCCAGCACCCATTCCGCGGCGTGACTCGTCGCCGCCATCCGTTCCCTGGGCACGAACATCTTCGAGGTGCTGATCAGCAGGACCGTGGCCAGGATTCCGGTGACGATCCACAGTGCGAGGTTCATGAGATTTCCTTCGAGGTAGTGGCGGGCGCCCCGTACGACGGGTCGCCCGGCGAGGTCACGACAGCGCCGAGGAGGTGTCGGGCGGCCGGCGGCCGTGGGTGGTGTCGGGCGGCCGGCGCCGTACCCGTGTTGGGGTCGGTTCGACTTGCCGTCAGCGGGGGCGGCGTCGACCGGCGCGTACCAGGGCGGCCAGATCGCCGACCTGGTCGAGGTGTCCGAGCTTGTCCGGGTTGACGACGGAGTGGATCGCCCGGATCCGGCCGTCGGCGACGTCGAGCCCGACGACCCCGACCAGCCGGTCCTGGTCGTCGAGCGCCAGGCCGCCCGGCTGGCCGTTCACCTCGGTGGCCTGGAAGCGCACCCCGAGGCGGGGGAGCGCGACCATCGCGGCGACCAGGACCCTGGCCACCCGCTCCCGGCCGTCGACCGGTCGGGTCAGCGCGGGCACCCGGCCGCCACCGTCACCGTGCAGCGCGACGTCCTGGGCCAGCAGCGCCTCCAGCGCAGCCAGGTCGCCGGACCGCACGGCGGCGAAGAAGCGCCGCGCCAGCTCCTCCCGCTGTCGACGGGAGGCGTGGTAGCGCGGCCGGCGCTCCCGGACGTGGCTGCGGGCCCGTGCCACCAGGTGCCGGGTGGAGTCCACGTCGGTGCCGACGATCTCGGCGACCTCCGGGTACGGGTACTCGAACACCTCGCGCAGCAGGAACGCCGCCCGCTGCTGCGGTGAGAGGCTCTCCAGCAGCACCAGGAACGCCAGCGACAGCGAGTCGGCGGTCTCGGCCTGTTCGGCCGGAGTCGGCCCGGTGACCAGCGGCTCCGGCAGCCACTCGCCGACGTACCGCTCCCGGCGCTTTCGGGCCGACCGGAGCTGGTCGATGGCCAGCCGGGTGACCAGGGTGGTCAGATAGGCCCGTGGCGAGGTGATCGGCTCCTCCCGGCGCAGCGTCCGGTGCAGCCGCAGAAACGCCTCCTGCACGACGTCCTCGGCTTCACCGACGCTGCCGAGCATCTGGTAGGCGATGGCGAAAGCCCGGGGACGCAGTTCGCCGTACAGCTCGTCGGTGGACACGTCAGCCGAGCCCGTCGACGAAGCCGGTACGCCAGGACGGGAACCGAAGCGTCCAGCCCAGGTCGCGTTTGGCTTTCTCGCTGGAGATCCCGCGGGCCCGCGTCATCATGTCCACCACGCTCTCGCCGGCGAGCAACCGGACGAGCCAGGCCGGCAACCGGCGCGGCGGTCCGGCGCCGAGCGCCCGCGCCAGTTCCGGCAGCCATTCGCGTACCGGTGCGGGATCGTCGTCGGCCACATGGTAGATCCCCGGCCTGCCGCGTTCGACGGCCGCGACCGTGGCCGAGGCGGCATCGGTGACGTGCACCAGCGACCACACCCCCGCCCCACCGCCGACGATCGGGAACCTCCGCTGGCGGATCCGCTGTGCCAGGACCGCGTTCGGCGCCGTGCTGAGATCGGTCCCCGGCCCGTAGAAGCCACCGTAGCGGAGCGCGATGCCCTCGGCCCAGCCGATGCCGGTCACCGCGGCCTCCAGATGGCGCAGCGCGGCCACGGCCGCTGCGGTGTCGGACGGCGGATCCGGTTCGATCCGGGCGCTCTCGTCGGCGACCGGTCCGCCGGTGCGCTCCATCCACATCGCGTTGCTCTGCGCCACGAACCTGCGTACCCCGACGGCGCGGGCGGCGGCCAGCAGGTGGTCGGTGGCCTCGGTACGCAGCCGGTTGGTGTCCGCCACCATCCGCCGCACGTTCCGGAAGTTCGTCGGACCGCTCAACGCGGTGAGCTGGTGGACGACCACCTCGGGCTCGGCCTTCGCCACCGCCTCGGCCACCGAGTCCGGGTCGAGCGCGTCGACGACGGCCGGTTCGGCGCCGAGCGCGCGCAGTGCGTCGGTCCTGCCGGCCGAGCGGGTCGTGCCGACGACCTCGTGGCCGCGCGCCACGAGTTGGCCGACGATATGCCTGCCGATCGCGCCGGACGCCCCGGCGAGAAAAATCCTCATCACGTCTCCGTTCGTCGCGTGGCACCGACGGCGGCGGTGCTCAGCAACAACAGACGAGACGGCCCGGCACCCCATGAACGGCAGTAACGCAGTTCACACTGCGCCCCCAGCACTCCGCGGCGGCGGCGCGGCGTTCTGCAGGCTCTGCCGGCGGCCCGGCGGATTCGACGGCGGTGAGCCGGGTAGTCAGGCCCATGGGGGTCCTCCGGGCCCTCCGGCGGCATGCCGCGCCCGCCACCGATGCCGACGGCCGCCGGATCAGTGCCGCGCTGGCAGAGCTGGGCCGCCGGGGGCAGCGCAGCGGCGCCGCCCGGTTGCGCCGGTTACGTACCTATCTGGTACTCGCCGTGCAGGCCGGCCTGGCCGCCGCGCTGGCCTGGCTGATCTCGCACGAATTCCTCCGCACCTCGGAACCGGTCTTCGCCCCGGTCATCGCGGTGGCGGTGATCGCCACCTCGATCGACCGGCGGCTGCGCCGCAGCCTCGAACTCATGGTGGGGGTGACCGTCGGGATCGGGGTCGGTGACCTGCTGATCGCGGGCACCGGCACGGGGCCCTGGCAGATCGGGGTGATCGTCGCCCTCGCCATCATGGTGGCGATCCTGCTGCGCGGAAGCTCCTCGCTGATCACCCAGGCCGGTGGTACGGCGGTACTGATCGCCTCGCTCACCCCGACGACCCAGGATCTCGAGGTGCCCCGGTTCGTGAACGCCGCGATCGGTGGTGCCGTGGGCCTGTCGGTCGCCCTGCTGCTGCTTCCGCTCCACCCGCTACGTCTGGTACGGCGGCGTGCCAACCCGCTGTTCGAGCTCTTCACCAGCCAGCTTGCCGCGACCACCCGGGCGCTGCGGAACCGGGACGCGCGGCAGGCCCAGGACGCCCTGCGCGCGCTGACCCAGGACCGGCAGCTCCGGCAGCTCCGCGAGGCCCTCCAGGCGGCCCGCGAGGTGGTCACGTACTCGCCGTTCCGGTGGAACCGGCGGGGCACCCTGATCCAGTACGAGGAGGGTGCCGAGCACATGGAACGGGCCTTCCGGGACAGTCGGGGACTGGTCCGCCGGATCGCCAGCCTGATCCGCGACCGTGAGCCGGTGCCGGACGCGTTGCCGGGCGCCGTGGGGCGGCTCTGCTCGGCGCTCCGGATGCTGCACCGGGACCTGAACGCCGGCCGGGAGCCCGACCGGACCCGGGAGGAGGCGCTGCGGGTGGTCACCGAGGCAGCCCGGGCTGCGGAGGCGGGACTCGGATTCCACGGTACGGCCGCCGTCGCCCAGCTGCGCACCATGGCCCACGACCTGCTCAGGGCCAGCGGACTCGACCGGTCGGACGCGCGTACCCTGATCCGCCGCACCTTCGCCGCCGCCCGGGCCCGGTAGTCGAGCCCCGGGGTCGCGAGCCTACGACCACCCGGCGGGTTTCGACGCCACCCACCGGAGGTCTGGTCGTGTCGGGTGTGTACCAGCCATGGATGGCCGTGGCGCTTGTCGGGTGGCGGAACGGGTAGTCCGGGGCATGGCGTCGCCCTCGGCCTCCCGCTCGCCGCTCGGCACCACGGTGCGCCAGCTCGGAAGGACGCTCGTGCACGCCCGGCGGGAGAGTGGCCAGGTCACCAAGCTGCGGATGCGGCAGATGCGGATCATCGGGGTGATCGCGTTGCAGGCCGGGCTGGCCGCCGGGCTCGCCTGGTGGATCGCGCACAACCTGCTGGGCAATCCCAGCCCGGTCTTCGCGCCCACGGCGGCGGTCGGCACGATCGTGGCCGCTCTCGGCCAGCGCACCCGGCGGACGGTGGAACTGCTGGTGGGCGTGGCCCTCGGCATCGCTGTCGGGGATGCGTTGATCTTCGTCCTCGGCACCGGAGCCTGGCAGACCGGCGTCATCGTCGCCCTGGCCATCGCCGTCGCGCTCGGTCTGGTCGGGCGCGGCGGAACGATCGTGAGCCAGGTCGGCGGTACGGCGGTGCTGATCTCGACCCTCTCGTCGAGCGAGCAGAACCTGGAGATCCCCCGGATCGTCGACGCGTCGGTCGGCAGTGCGGTGGGGTTGGTGGTGGTCACGCTGCTGCTGCCGCTGAACCCGATCCGGGTGGTCAACCGGGCGGCGGCACCGGTCTTCACGATATTCAGCGCTCGGCTGCACGACATCGCCGTGGCGTTGCGGCAGGGCGACGCGGATCGCGCCCGCCAGGCGCTGGCGGGGCTGCGCGACGTCGAGCCGGACCTGGCGCGGCTGCGGGACGCGCTCAACGGCGCGGAGGAGGTGGTCAGACTGGCACCGGTCCGGTGGGGCCGCCGTCGGGAGTTCGAACGCTACGCCCGGAGTGTCACGGAGTTGGTCCGGGCGGTCGGCGGCGGACGCAGCATGGCGCGGCGGGCGGTGACCGTGATCGAATACCGGGAGCCGGTTCCCGGCTACCTGCCGAAGGCGATCGACACGCTGTCCGAAGCCGTCCGGGCGCTGCACCGCGAGGTGCGTACCGGCCGGGCGTCCGGGGTCACCCGGCGCAGGGCGCTGGTGGCCGCCCGCCGCGCCGGGCGGGCCCGCCGGGAGGGACTGCGCAACTACGGCGACGCCCTCGCCACGCAACTGCGGGTCACCGCCGCCGACATCGTCCGGGCCACCGGCTGTCCGAGCCCGGAGGCCGGCCAGGCGGTCCGGCGGGCCGCTCGGCACGGCGAGGGGCTCGGCCCTCCGGCGGACGGCGGTGGGCCGGACGTCGGGCCGGAGGACGGCGGTGGGCCGGGCGCCGGACCGGAGGACGGCGGTGGGCCGGGCGTCGGACCGGAGGACGACGACGAGGACGTCAGGTAGCCGGATCGGTCCCGCAGGATTGCGTCGAGGGCGCACAATGGGTGCCGCGGCGGCTACGGGACGGATTCTGCGGCGATGTCCGGGCCGGACCTGGCGCCGTGCATGTGCACCGCCCGTCAGGGCCCGGCCGGAGGCGAGTCGATGGAGCAGCAGAGGCGTTTCGCGGTCGATCCGCCGGAGACGAGTGCCAACAGCGCTCCCGGTCCGCAACTGCTCGGCCGGCTCTACCGGCCGGATCCCCGGGACTGGGACATCCCCCGGCTGCTGGAGATCGCCGAACCCGCCGAGTCGATCCGGCAGATGACCGTGGAGCAGGTGCTCGCCGAGACGCCGTACTTCTCGGACTGGCGGGCGTACCTGGTCTTCTGGCGTTGGCTGCGGACCCAGCGGCAGCCACCGGCACCGGCCGTCGTGCGGGACCGGGCGCCGGCCTGGGAGTTGACCGTCCAGCTCGACCAGGGGCAGACCGGCCACTGTGTCGGGTTCGGCTGGGCGGGCTGGGTGGACGCGATGCCGGTCGCCGGCAGCTACCAGAACGCCGACGGTCACGCCCTCTACTACGAGGCGAAGGTGATCGACGGCGAACCCGGCAAGGAGAACGGCTCGACCGTCCGGTCCGGCGCACTCGCCGTCCGGGAACGGGGCCGACTCGCGGCCTTCGCGTTCGCGCAGAGCACGGCCGAGATCGACGAGTGGATCGACAACCAGGGCTCGGTGGTGGTGGGCACCGCGTGGACCGCCGACATGTTCAATCCGGACGAGGACGGATTCGTCAAGCCGACCGGTAGCGCTTCCGGCGGGCACTGCTATCTGATGCTCGACCGGATCGAGTCCGAGGACGCGTACCTCTTCCAGAACGCCTGGGGTGAGGCGTGGGGTTGGGGTGGCCGGTTCAAGATGAAGCGCGGCGACTTCGCCGGCCTGCTTCAGGAACAGGGAGAGGCGTGCTGTGCGGTGGAGTTGCCGCACTAGCGGCGGGGGCGGCCCGTCCTCCGGAGCCCGGAACCGGAGTCCGGTGTGGCCCGGAAGCGGAGTCCGGTGTGGCCCGGCTTGACCTGACCGAGGCGGACGGCGGCCGGTCGTATCCGGCGGCGCCGGGGGATCTGGTGGTGGTCCAGCTTCCCGAGACGCCCAGTTCCGGCTACCGGTGGCACCTCGACGCGGTGGATCCCGCTGTCCTCGCCCCGTCCGGCGATTCGTTCCGGCCGCAGCGCGAGGGGTTGGGCGGCACCGGGACCCGGCAGCTGCGGTTCACCGCGACCGGGGCCGGGCGGACCGGGCTGCGGCTGGTGCTGCTGCGCGGCTGGACGCCGGGAGAGAACCCGGCGCGCCGGTTCGAGGTGACCGTCCATGTGACCGGGGGCGGGGGTATGGTTACCGGGGAAACGGTTTCCTGACCGGTCGCGCGGGCGATCGACTGAATTGGAACTGTTCCAATCTGAACAGTGTGCGCCGTTCGCCTCGCCCTTTACCTGCCGGTCGCCGTGGACTCGGTGGGAAGACGAATAAGGGTTCAACTGATAGCTATTGACAGCATTCAATGTGAATGGTTAGCGTTGCCCTGCCGTGGGACCCAACAGTTGTTGCTGTCAGTCGCTAGGAGTGTCCCATGTCCAACCCACGAATCACCGACATCGTGACCACCCTGTTCCGGATGGTACTCGGCCTGCTGTTCGCCCTGCACGGGGCGGCCTCCCTCTTCGGGATCTTCGGCGGCAACCGGGGCAGCGGCGAGGCGATCCCGTTCGGCACCTGGCCGGGATGGTACGCGGCCGTCATCCAGTTCGTCGGCGGTGTACTGGTCCTGGTCGGCCTGAGCACCCGGGCCGCCGCGATCGTCTGCTCCGGCTCGATGGCGTACGCGTACTTCGTCGTGCACCAGCCCGACGGGCTGCTGCCGCTGAACAACGGCGGAGAACTGGCCGCCCTGTTCTGCTGGTCCTTCCTGCTGGTCGCCGCTCTCGGCGGTGGGCGCTGGTCGCTGGACGCCGCGCTCGGCCGTCGCCGCGGTCGCAGCATGGCGGAGGAGCCCAGCCCGGTCGCCGCCACCACCGGCTCCTGACCGGAACGCCCACCGCCTGATCGGTTCTCGGCGTCCGCGGAAACAGTTCTCGGCGTCCCTCGGAACAGTTCTCCGCGATGAACTGATCACACCTCTGGCAGACCGACGTAGTTCTCCGCCAGGCTGGTGGCGTACGCCCGGGACGAGGCGAGGTAGCGCAGCGTCGAAAGCTGCAACCTCGCCTCGTACGGGTCGTCGGTGTTCAGCCGGTGCAGCAGCGAGGTCATCCACCAGGAGAAGTGCTGGGCCCGCCAGACCCGGCGCAGCGCGGTGTCCGAATAGGACTCCAACAGGTCGTCGCGCCCGTCGCGGTACCAGGCGGCGAAGGCGTCACCGAGCAGCGTCACGTCGGCCAGCGCCAGGTTCATCCCCTTGGCGCCGGTCGGCGGGACGATGTGCACCGCGTCGCCGGCCAGGAAGAGCCGCCGCCAGCGCATCGGCTCGACCACCAGGCTGCGCATGCCGGTGACGCTCTTCTCCAGGATCGGGCCGGTGTTCAACGTCCACCCGGGCACCGTCTCCAGCCGGGTGCGCAGCTCCGCCCAGATCCGCTCGTCCGGCCAGTCCGCGACGTCGGCCTCCGGCTCCACCTGGAGGTAGAGCCGGGAGATCTCCGGCGAGCGCATGCTGTAGAGGGCGAAACCCCGGTCGTGGTGGGCGTAGATCAGCTCCTCGGTCGCCGGTGCGGCGGCGGCGAGGATCCCGAGCCAGGCGAACGGATAACTGCGGTCGTACTCGGTCAGCTCGCCGGCCGGCACGCTGGCCCGGCTCACCCCGTGCGAGCCGTCGCAGCCGGCGACGAAGTCGCAGTGCAGCTCCTCGTCCCGCCCCTGGTGCCGGAAGCGGATCACCGGAGCGTCGGAGTCGAGGCCGTCGAGGCGTACGTCGGAGACCTCGAAACGGAGCTCGCCACCGGCGGCGGTACGCGCCGCGATCAGGTCCTTCACCACCTCCTGCTGGCCGTAGACGGTGATCGCCCGCCCGGTCAGCTCGGTCATCGCGATCCGGTGCGCGGCGCCGCCGAAGCGCAGCTCGATGCCCTCGTGCCGGAGCCCCTCCCGGTCCAGCCGCGCACCGAGCCCGCTGCGCCGCAGCAGGTCGACCGAGCCCTGCTCCAGCACGCCGGCCCGGACCCGGTGCTCGACGTACTCCCGGCTCCGGCACTCCAGCACCACCGACCCGATGCCGGCCCGGTGCAGCAGGTGTGACAGCAGCAGACCAGCCGGCCCCGCCCCGACGATCCCGACCTGGGTACGCATTCTCGCCTCCCTGACCTTCCACGACTGTTCCGAAACACCGGGCGGCAGGTCACACCTGCCGGTCCCGGCCGGCGCCGAGCGCGCTCGTCGCCATCACCGCTGTCACCGCCGCCATCGCGGCCAGCGGCACCCGCCAGCCTGCCGTGGCGTCCCGCAGCGCGCCGACCAGCACCGGCCCGGCGGCGCTGAGCAGGTAGCCGACCGACTGCACCGCCCCGGAGAGCTGCCGGGCCGACCCGGGCGTCCGGGCCCGGAGCACCAGCAGGGTCAGGACGAGACCGAGCGAGGCGCCCTGGGCCAGCCCGGCCAGCACCGTCCAGAGCAGATACCAGGTCGGCAGGGCCAGCAGACCGAGCACCGCCGCCGCCCAACCGGCGGCGACGACAAGCGCCAGCCCGCGCTGGTCGGGCCGGCGGACCGCCAGGGTCGGCACCACCAGCGCGGTGCCGATCCCGAGCAGGTTGAGCACCGCAAGTGCCGCGCCCGCCCGGGTCGGCGCGACGCCCTGGTCCCGCAGCATGCTCGGCAGCCAGGTGAGCACCGTGTAGTAGAGCATCGACTGGGTGCCCATGAAGAGGGCCAGCTGCCAGGTGACCGGCGAGCGCAGGATCCGGCCGCCCGAGCGCGGCGGCGGCGGGGCGGGCGCGTGGTGCCGGCGGCGCACCTGCGGAAGCCAGCCGAGCGCCGCGACGCAGGCGAACCCGCCCAGCGCCAGCAGCGAACCCCGCCACCCCAACCCCAGCGGGTACGCCAGCGGCGCGCTCACCGCCGCCGCCACCGTCGCCCCGGTGGTCATCGCGGCGGTGCTCAACCCGGTGGCCAGGCCCGGCCGGCCCGGGAAGTGCTGCTTCACGGCGCTCGGCAGCAGCACGTTGCCGACGGTGATCCCGGCACCGATGATCGCGGTGCCGACCAGCAGCCAACCGGCGTGCGGCAGGGTCCGGGTCAGGCTGCCCAGCACGATGCCGAGCATCGCCGCGAACAGTGCCAGTTCGACGCCGACCCGGCGGCCGAGCAGCGCGGCGAACGGTGCGAGCAGCCCGAAGCAGAGCACCGGCAGCGCGGTGAGCAGCCCGGCGGCGCCCCGGTCCAGATCGAGGTCGACCTGGAGGTCGGGAAGCAGCGGTGGGACCGCCACGATCGCCGCCCGCAGGTTCAGCGCCAGCAGTACGACGCCGAGCAGGGTGAACCAGCCGTGCCGGCCCAGCCCGAGCACACCGTGCCGGTCGGCTGGCCGACCGTCGGCCGTGCGGGGACCCGCCGCCGCGGATCCGTCGTCGCGCGGCGGCGGTCCGGGTTCGCGGTTCAGAAGGGATACCTCGTGATCTCGCCCTGCACTGTCACCCACTGCGTCTCGGTGAACGCGGCGAGGTTGGCCGCCGTCCCGCCCAGCCGCGGACCGTTGCCCGAGCCGGCCACCCCGCCGAACGGGGCGACCGCCTCGTCGCTGACCGTCTGGTCGTTTATGTGCACGATGCCGCTCGGCACCCGCTCGGCGAAGGCCAGCGCCTTCGTCACGTCCCGGCTGAGGATGCCGAGGGAGAGGCCGTACTCGCTGTCGGCGGCGAGCTTGGCGGCCTCGTCCAGGTCGCCGAAGCGCAGTACCGGGGCGACCGGGCCGAAGACCTCGTGCGCGTACGCCGGGGTGGCCGGGGTGACGTCGGTGAGCACCGTCGGCCGGTAGAAGAGGTTCTCGTAGGTCCCGCCGGTCACCAGGGTCGCTCCGGCGTCGACACTGCCGGTGACCAGGGAGTGGATCTTGTCCCGCTGCCGCTCGTCGATGATCGGGCCGAGTGCCACGTGGTCCCGGGCCGGGTTGCCGACCGGCAGGTGCGCCGCCTTCTCGGCCAGCCGGCCGACATACTCGTCGACGAGCGACTCGTGCACCAGGTGCCGGCCGGTGGTCATGCAGATCTGCCCCTGGTGCAGGAACGAACCCCAGGCACCGGCGGAGACCGCCAGGTCCAGGTCGGCGTCGTCGAGCACCACCAGCGCCGAGTTGCCGCCGAGTTCCAGCAGTACCCGCTTGAGGTGCCGGGCGGCGGTCTGCCCGACCTGGCGGCCGGCGGCGGTCGAACCGGTGAAGCTGATCAGGCGCACGTGCGGGTCGGCGACCAGCGCCTCGCCCGCCGCCGGCCCGCCGGGCAGCACGTGCAGCACCCCCGGCGGCAGCCCGGCCTCCTCGAAGATCCGGGCGATCGCCACCCCGCCGGTCACGGCGGTGCGCGGATCGGGCTTGAGCAGCACCGCGTTGCCCAGGGCCAGCGCCGGGGCGACCGAGCGGATGCCGAGGATGATCGGCACGTTGAACGGGGAGATCACCCCGACCACCCCGACCGGCAGCCGGCGGGCCAGGCTGAGCCGGGGCTGCGCGCTCTGGATGATCTCGCCGAGCGGGTGCGAGGCGAGCGCCGCCGCCTCGTAGCACTCCTGGGCGGCGGTGTCGGTCTCCAGGGTCGCCTTCGGCGGTACCGAACCCGTCTCCCGGACGATCCAGTCGCCGATCTCGGCGGCGTGCTCCTCCCAGAGCAGCCCGGCCCGGCGCAGCACGGCGGCCCGTTCGTGGTAGGGGGTCGCGGCCCAGTCGCGCTGGGCCTGGGCGGCGCGGGCGGCGGCCCGGGCCACGTCGGCGGCGTCGGCGATCCCGGTACGCCCGATCTCGTCGCCGGTCGCCGGTTCCCGCACGGCCGCGTCGCCGCCGTCGGCGGAAATCCAACCGTCGCTGTATATCCGGCCGTGCCAGGTCGTCGAATCGAGAAGAGTCACGGGAACCTCCTTGTGGGTGGGGGAGCGGTGTGCCGCCTCGGTGAGGCGGAAGGGGTCAGGGCGCGAAGTGCGGCTCCGGGTGCACGGCGACGTCCAGCAGCAGCGGCCCGGTCCGGTCGGCGAGGTCCGGCAGCACCTCGTCCAGCACCGCCAGCAGTTCCGGGTGGCTGCGGATCCGCCGGGCGGGGCAGCCGAAGGACCGGGCCAGGCCGGTCACGTCCACCTCGTCGAAGGCCGGCCAGGGCGGCTTGCCGCCGTGCTGTTCGGCGAGCCGGTCCAGCACCGCGTACCGGCCGTTGGACAGGACCAGGTAGAGCACGCCGCAGCCGTACCGGGCGGCGCTCCAGAGGCCCTGGATCGCGTAGAGCGACGAGCCGTCCCCGAGCACCGCCAGCACCGGCCGGGTCGGGTCGCCGAGCCGGAGCCCGGCCGCCGCCGGCAGCCCGAACCCGAGGCCGCCCATCGCCGCGCTGACGAAGCCGCCCGGCCGTCTGGCCGGCAGCATCCGGTGCAGCTCCGGCCGGCTCGACGGGGTCTCCTCGACCAGCACCACGTCGGCCGGCAGTCGCCGGGCGAGGGCGGCGAAGACGTGTGTCGCGCGCAGCGGCTCGCCCGGCGCCGGTGGTGGCACCGGGGCGGGTTCCGTCCGGTCGGGGGCGGGACGGTCCCGGGGTGCCACCCGGGCGGCCAGCGCGGCGCAGGTCAGCGCCGGGTCGGCCAGCACCGCGAGGGCGGCCTCGCTGCGGTGCAACTCGTCCGGGTCGGCCGAGACCACCGCCACGGTCAACCCGGGCGGCAGCAGCGGGCCGGACTCGAAGACGTACTGCCGGAACGCGGCGGTACCGACCACCAGGGCCAGGTCGTGCCCGGCGAGGGTGGCGCGCAGCCGGGAGCGGGCGGCCGGCAGGTGACCGGCGAACCGGGGGTGGTGCTGCGGGAAGCCGGCCCGGGCGCCGAACGCCTCCTGCCAGACCGGCGCCCCGATCCGGTCCGCGAGCGCGGCCAGCGCGTCCCAGGCCGCCCGCTGGTCCGCACCGGCCCCGACCACCAGCACCGGGGAGGTGGCCCCGTCGACCAGCCGGGCCAGCTCGTCGAGGGCCGGCCCGGGTCCGGTGGCCGTCGCGGCGACCCGTTCCGGGGCGGCCCGGCCCACCGACGGGTCCACCTCGGCGGCCCAGTCGTCGGTCGGCACGACCACCAGGGCCGGCCCGCGCCGCAGGGCCGCCTCGTGCCAGGCCCGGCGGACGGCCGCCGGCACGTCCTCGGCCAGCACCGGCTGCTCCACCCGGACCGGGTACGGATCGGCGAGCCGGTCGAGCCGGCCGGCGAGGAACGGTTCGGCGGCCAGGTGCCGACGGTCCTGCTGGCCGACGAGCACCACCAGCGGGGCCCGGTTGACCCGGGCGGTGGCGAGCGCGCCGACGGCGTTGCCGAGTCCCGCCGTGGTGTGCAGGTTCACCACCGCCGGCCGCCCGGTGGCCAGCGCGTAGCCGGTGGCCATCCCGACCACCGAACCCTCGTGCAGGGCGAGGACGAACTCCAGGTCGTCGGGGAGGTCGGCGAGGAACGCCAGCTCGGTCGAGCCGGGATTGCCGAAGACCCGGCGCACGCCGTACCGGCGCAGTACCGCCAGGGTGGCCTCCCGGACGGTACTCATCCGGCTGCCGCACCGCTCGGGGCGCCGCGCGGGTCGCCGTTCGGCGTGCCGGCGGGGTCGTCGCCGCTCGGGTCGTCGCTCCGGGCGTCGAGCGGGGCGGGGGCGGCGCCCTTGGCCCGCTGGATCTGGCCGAAGACCTGGGCCCGGAGCTGTCCGAACCGGGCCGACGAGCGGGTGCCGAGCTGGTCACGCTCGGCCGGCAGGTCGATCGGCACGTCGTCGAGCACCACGGTCGGCGACCCGGAGAGCACCAGGACCCGCTGGCCGAGGTAGACCGCCTCGTCGATGTCGTGCGTGACGAACAGGACTGTCACGCCGAGCCGCCGCCACAGCGAGCGGACCAGGTCCTCCAGGTCCGCCCGGGTCTGCGCGTCCACGGCGGCGAACGGCTCGTCCATCAGCAGGATGTGCGGCTCGTAGGCGACCGCGCGGGCCAGCGCCACCCGCTGCTGCATGCCGCCGGAGAGCTGCCACGGATAGGCGTCCGGCACGTCGCCGAGACCGACCGCGTCGAGCGCCTCGGCGACGAGCTGCCGGCGGCGGGCCCGGGTGAGCGTCTTCTTCTGCCGCAACGGCAGCTCGACGTTGCGGGCCACGGTCATCCACGGGAAGAGGCTGCGGCCGTACTCCTGGAAGACCACGGCCATGCCGGGTGGTGGGCCCTGCACCGGCGCACCCTCCAGGACCAGTTCGCCGGAGGTCGGCGGCAGCAGGCCGGCGATGCACTTGAGCAGGGTGGTCTTGCCGGCGCCGGACGGGCCGACCACGCAGACGAGTTCTCCGGCGCCGACCGAGAAGGTGAGGTCCCGGACCGCCTCGACCGACCGGCCGCGTCCGGTGTAGACCTTGTGCAGCGCGCGGACGTCGAGCAGCACTCCGGCGTCGCCGCCCCGGTGGTGGTCGTCTGTCGGGTTCATCGGGGCCCATCGTCTCGTCGGGACTGCCGCAGACCGGAATACCAGTGCAGGGCCGACCGCTCGACCAGCCGCAGCAGCATGGCGAGCAGGAAGCCGAGCAGGCCCAGCAGCAGGATGCCGGTCCACATGTCGGTGACCGCGAAGTTCCGCTGGAACTGCACGATGGTGAAGCCCAGCCCGTTGTTCGCGGCGAACATCTCGCTGATCACCATCAGGATGATGCCGACCGAGAGCGCCTGGCGCAGGCCGGCGAAGATCTGCGGTGAGGCGGACCGGATCACCAGGTGCCAGAGCCGGGCCGGACCCCGGATGCCGTAGCAGCGGCAGGTCTCGGCGAGGGTCTCGTCGACCGCCCGTACCCCCTCGACGGTGTTGAGCAGGATCGGCCAGAGACAGCCGGAGAAGACCACCAGCACCTTCATGGTGTCGCCGAAGCCGGCGAGGAGCATCAGCACCGGCACCAGCACCGGCGGCGGAACGGCCCGGAGGAACTCCAGCACCGGTTCGCAGAACGCACGGACCCGCCGGAAGGAGCCGACCAGCACGCCGAGCCCGACGCCGACGACGACCGCGAGCAGGAAGCCGGCGGCCAGTCGCAGCAGGCTCGGCAGCACGTCGGCGCGGAGCCGGTCGCCGCGCAGCCAGACGTCGTCGAAGCTGGCCAGGATCTCCGACAGCGGCGGCAGGTAGTAGGTCTGACTGTCCGCCGAGAGCACCCACCAGAGGGCCAGCAGCCCGAACGGCAGGCCGAGGACGGCGGCGCCCCACCACAGGACCCGGCCGACGGCGGTCAGGCTCCGCCGCCGGACACCGGGGTGCCGGCGGGACACTTCGTCGGGTACGTCCACCGGCGCAGTCGACCGGCTCATCCGGCGTCCTCGCCGCGTACCGAGGGGTGCCAGTGCAGCACCGTGCGTTCGAGTTGCCGGGCCAGCAGGTTCACCGCGACCCCGAGCAGGCCGGTGACGACGATCAGGGCGTACATCGAGTCGACCGCGCCGCCGGACTGGGCCCGGTTGATCTCGTTGCCCAGCCCCGGCGCGCCGATGATCAGCTCGGCCGTGATGGCCAGGATCAGCGCCACGGCGGCGGCGAGCCGCACCCCGGTCAGCAGGTACGGCAGCGCGGTCGGCCAGAGCAGGTGCCGGATCCGGGCCCACCGGCCGAGCCGGAAGCTCTGCGCGGTGTCCCGGGCGACCGGGTCGACATCCCGGACGCCGTACAGCACCTGGACGAGGACCTGCCAGAACGCCGCGTAGACCACGAGCAGCAGTACCGAGCGCAGGTCGGTGCCGAAGAGCAGCACGGCGAGCGGGATCAGCGCGACCGAGGGGATCGGTCGGAGGAACTCGACCGTCGAGGCGGTGAACTCGCGCAGCACCGGTACCGTGCCGAGGACGAAGCCGACGACGACGCCGAGGGCGACCGCGACGGCCAGGCCGAGGAACCAGCCGCGCAGTGTGTCGGCGACCGCCGCCCAGAACCGGCCCTCGCCGAGCAGTTCGCCGAGGGCGACCGCGATCTCGCTGGTCGGCGGCAGGTAGTCCGCCGGGACGAGCCCGAGTCTGGGCGCCACCTCCAGGCCGAGCAGGAAGGTGGCGAAGCCGGCCAGCCCGAACAGTGCGGTGCCGCCGCGCGGTCGGCCGGTCCCGCCGGAGCGCCCGGCCGGAGCCGGTGCGGTCCCGGCGGGCGGCGCCGCGACGGCGGCCCGGGTCACGGCAGCAGTTCCGCGACGTCGACCTTCTCCTTGAGCAGCCCGTCGCCGTGCATCAGGTCGGCCAGGGTCTGCACCGAGGCGCGGTTGATCTCGGCGGGCCAGGCCGGCAGGGTGATCTTCGCGGCCACCGCCGGGTCGATCTGGGTGTACGTCTGGAGCACCTGACGCGCCTCGTCCGGGTGCTCCTGGGCGTACTTCAGGGACTTCTCCATCGCCGCCCTGAACCGCCCGGTCAGGTCGGCCCGCTGGGTGATGGTCTGCTCGGTCGAGAAGTACGCCGCGACGGTCATGTCCGGGATCGCCTCGGCGAAGTTGTAGGCGACCACCCGGGCGCCCTGGTTCTGCGCGATGGTGAAGAACGGCTCGACGAGCATCGCCGCGTCGACCCGCTTGGCCATCACCGCCGCCGGCATCTCCGGGAAGGGCAGCTCGGTCCACCTGATGTTCGACGGGTCGCCACCGGCCTTGCGGACCGAGGCCCGGGTGGTGGTGTCGGTGATGTTGTTCAGGTTGTTGATCGCGATGTTCTTGCCGGCCAGGCCGGCCGCGTCGGTGATCGGGCTGTCCGGCGGCACCACCACGCCGCCGAAGTCCGCGCCGGGCTTGCCGGTCGAGGCGTTGCCGACCGTGATCGCCTTGACCGGTATTCCCTGCGAGCGGGCGGTGATCAGCGAGACGACGTTGCCGAAGGCGAAGTCGAACTGGCGGCTGACCACGCCGGTCACCGCGATGGAGCCGCCGGTGGTGTTCACCACCTCGATCTCGATGTCCTGCTCCCGGAAGAAGCCCTTGGCGTTGCCCAGGTGCAGCGGGGCGACGTCGACGATCGGGATCGCACCGACCTTCACCCGGTCCACCCCGCCGGAGCCCGCGCCTGACGAGTCGTCGGAGGAGCCGCAGGCGGCGGTGAGCAGGACGGCGATCGCGGCGGCGGTGGCGGCGAGACGGCGCATCGGGGTCTCCCGGCGTCCGGCGGTCCCGACGGGACCGGGCTGGACGGCTCCCGGGGGAGCCGCGGGGGTGGTGGTCGCTAGCCGAACGGGTGTTCTCGATCGGAACGTTGGCACAGCGGGCGAGTTCACGTCAACAAGCGTCCGGCAACTTCTCCGGTGAGCGACGGGGCGCTGCGCCGAGCGGTCCCGGGGGCCCGCCGACCGAGGTCGCGGGGTTCGTTGACGGATCGCCGGCGTGGGGACTACGTTCGTCAAGAGCACGGGAGTGCGTATGGCGAACGCTTCTTGAGCTGCGGGAACGGCGGCGACGAGGTGGAGGCAAGGTGACCAACGACGTGTACGTGCTCGACGCCGTACGGACCCCGATCGGGCGGTACGGCGGCGCGCTCGCGCAGGTACGCCCCGACGACCTCGCCGCGCACGTACTACGGGAACTCCTCCGACGCAGCCCCGACCTGGACCCGACCCGGATCGACGACGTGCTCCTCGGCAACGCCAACGGCGCCGGTGAGGAGAACCGGGACGTGGCCCGGATGGCCGTGCTGCTCGCCGGCCTGCCACCGACGGTGCCCGGTGCGACGGTCAACCGGCTCTGCGGCTCCGGCCTGGAGGCGGTGATCGGGGCGAGCCGGGCGATCGCGGTCGGCGACGCCTCGATCTGCGTCGCCGGGGGAGTCGAGTCGATGACCCGGGCACCCTGGGTGCTGCCCAAGCCCGGGAACGGCTACCCGCGCGGCCACGAGACGCTGCACTCCACCACCCTCGGCTGGCGCATGGTGAACCCGGCGATGCCGGCCGAGTGGACCGCCTCGCTCGGCGAGTGCACCGAGATCCTCGCCCAGCGGTACGGGATCTCCCGCGACGAGCAGGACGCCTTCGCCGTACGCAGCCAGCGGCTCGCCGCCGGGGCGTGGGCCGCCGGGGCGTACGCCGACGAGGTCAGTACGGTCCCCGGCACCGACCTGGAGACCGACGAGAGCATCCGGCCGGGCACCACGACCGAGGCGCTGGCCCGGCTCAAGCCGGTGTTCCGGCCGGACGGCACGGTGACCGCCGGCAACTCCTCCCCGCTCAACGACGGGGCGAGCGCGCTGCTGCTCGCCGACCGGGCCGGTGCGGAGGCGGCCGGTCGCAGCCCGCTGGCCCGGATCGTCTCCCGCGCGGTGGTCGGCGTCGACCCGCAACTGTTCGGCATCGGCCCGGTACGCGCCGCCGAACAGGCGTTGTGCCGGGCCGGCGTCGACTGGTCGGACCTGGCCGTGGTGGAACTCAACGAGGCGTTCGCCGCCCAGTCGCTGGCCTGCCTGGCACAGTGGAAGGAACTCGACCCGGAGATCGTGAACCCGCAGGGTGGGGCGATCGCCCTCGGCCACCCGCTCGGCTCCTCCGGGTCGCGCATCCTCGGCTCGCTGGCCTGGCAACTGCACCGCCGCGGCGGCGGGCTGGGCCTCGCCGCCATCTGCATCGGCGTCGGTCAGGGCCTGGCCGTCGTACTGGAAGCCTGAGGCCCGACGGGTCGCACCGGAGGGTCCGAGGGCCGTACCGGACACGGTCCGAGGGCCGTACCTGGCACGGTCGGAGGGCCGTACCGGAGTCGGTCCGAGGGCCGAAGTGGAAGCTCGACGGGAGGACGGCGATGACCACCGACCACATCCGCAGTGCCGGTTCCGACCTGCCGGCGGATCCGCCGGACCGGTCCGGCGGGCTGATGCTGCCCCGCTACCGGCACGACGACCCGGACACCCATCCACCGATGCTCTTCCCCGACTACGGTTCGACAAGCCTGCGCGCCCCGAAGCAGCCGCTGGCCCTGCTGCCACAGCGGCTGACCGAGGTGACCGGGCCGCTGCTCGGCGACGGCCGGCTCGGCGAGCTGGACCACGACCTGACCCGGCAGCACGCCGGAGAACCGCTCGGCCAGCGAATCATCGTGCACGGCCGGGTGCTGGACGGCGACGGCCGGCCGGTGCCGGACACCCTGGTGGAGATCTGGCAGCCGAACGCCGCCGGCCGGTACCGGCACGCGCTCGACAACTGGCCGGCACCGCTGGACCCGAACTTCACCGGCGTGGGTCGGACCCTGACCGACGCCGACGGGCGCTACCGGTTCGTCACGGTGCAGCCGGGCGCCTATCCCTGGCGCAACCACCCCAACGCCTGGCGGCCGGCACACATCCACTTCTCCCTCTTCGGCAGGGCCTTCACCCAGCGGTTGGTCACCCAGATGTACTTCCCGGGCGACCCGCTCTTCTTCCAGGACCCGATCTTCAACTCGGTCCGCGACCCGCTGGCCCGGGAACGGCTGGTCTCCCGCTACGACCATTCGGTGACCGAGCCGGAGTGGGCGCTCGGCTTCGAGTTCGACGTGGTGCTGCGCGGCCGGGAGGCGACCCCCTTCGAGGACGGCGACGACGATGACTGAGCAGCACCCCGACCTGGTCGAGCAGCCCGAGCCGACCGGACACCCCGACCTGACCCCGGCCTTCGGCAGCGGCCCGACTGTCGGCACCGCCCCGGCCGTCGGCACCGCCCCGCCACCGGCCGGCTCCCCGGCACTCGCCCCGACGCCGTCGCTCGGCTCGACACCCTCGCAGACGGTGGGGCCGTACCTGCACATCGGCCTGCTCTGGCCGGACGGCCCGGACGTGGTGCCGGCGGGTACCCGGGGCGAGATCTGGATCCGCGGCCAGGTCTTCGACGGTGCCGGGGCGGCGGTGCCGGACGCGCTGGTGGAGAGCTGGCAGGCCGATCCGGAGGGCCGGTTCGACCATCCGGACGATCCCCGGGGCGCCCGCCGGTCGGCGGTGCCCGGATTCCGCGGCTTCGGACGCAGCGCCACCGACGCCGAGGGCCGGTACGCGATCCGTACCCTGAAACCCGGCGCGCTGCCCGGCCCGGACGGCGAGACCGAGGCGCCGCACCTGAACCTGTCGGTCTTCGCCCGTGGGCTGCTGCACCGGCTGGTGACCCGGCTCTACTTCCCGGACGAGGCGGCGGCGAATTTCGCCGACCCGGTGCTCGGGGCGATCGACCCGGCCCGCCGCCCCACCCTGATCGCCCGGCCGGCTCCGGACGGGTTCCGGTTCGACATCCACCTACAGGGTCCGGATGAGACCGTCTTCTTCGCGCTCTGAGCCGGCGTCCGCCGCCGACGGCATCGGCGCCGCCAGCAGGAACGCCGCCGACGGCACCGGCGACGTGGGCGTCGGCACCGGCGACGTCGGGGCCGACGGCACGGCCGCCCGGACAGCCGATGGACTGCTCACCGGGCTCAGCGGCGTTGCCGAGGTGGATGCCGAGCTGACCGACCGGGCGCTGCTGACCGCGATGCTGGACGTCGAGCGGACACTCGCCGCGGCGGGCGCCGAGTGCGGGGCGCTGCCGGAGCCGGCCGCCGGGGAGATCGCCCGGCACTGCCGGCCGGAGCTGTTCGACCTCGCCGCGCTCGCCGAGGGAGCCGACGCCGCCGGCAACCCGGTGGTACCACTGGTCCGCCAGCTCACCGAGGCGGTGCCGAGCACCGCCCGGCCCTGGGTGCACCACGGCGCGACCAGCCAGGACGTGCTGGACAGCGCGCTGTCCCTACTGGCCGTCCGGGCCGGCGAGCCGCTGCTGCGCCACCTCGACGCCGCGGCCGGTGCCGCCGCCGGGCTCGCCGACCGGCACCGGGAGACGGTGCTGCTGGCCCGTACCCTCGGCCAGGCCGCCGCGCCCACCACCTTCGGCCTGAAGGCAGCCGGCTGGTTGCTCGGCCTGCTGGACGCCCGGAGTCGGCTGGTCGCCGCCCGGTCCGCGCTGCCGGTGCAGCTCGGCGGTCCGGTCGGCACGCTGGCCGCGCTCGGCCCGGCCGGACCGGAAATCGTCGACCGGCTGGCCGCCCGACTCGGTCTCGCCGCGCCCCGGCTGCCCTGGCACACCCGGCGGCAACCACTGCTCGACCTGGCCGCCGCGCTCGGCAGCCTGCTCGCGGCCGCCGGCAAGATCGGCCTGGACGTCGGGTTGCTGGCCCAGACCGAGCTGGCCGAGGTCGCCGAGGGCGGCGGTCCGGGCCGGGGCGGCTCGTCGGCGATGCCGCACAAGCGCAACCCGGTGGACGCCGTGCTGCTCGGCGCGGCGGCCCGGCGCGGACCACACCTGGTCGGCACGCTCTTCGCCGCCGCCGTCCAGGAGCAGGAACGGGCCGCCGGCGGCTGGCACGCCGAGTGGGAGCCGCTGCTCGACCTGCTCCGGCTCGCGGGCGGGACGGCCGGTCGGACCGCCCGGTTGCTCGCCGGGCTGCAGGTGCGTCCGGAGCGGATGCGGCACAACCTCGAGGCGCTGGGCGGCCGGACCCTCGCCGAGGCGGTCGCCGCCCGGCTCGCCCCGGCACTCGGCCGGGCCGGTGCGCACGGGACGGTGGCCCGGGCCGCCGCCGCACCGGACTTCCGGGCGGCGTTGTTGGCCGACCCGGCCGTCCGGGCCGAGTTGGCCGAGGAGGAACTGGACCGGGTACTGGATCCGGCCAACTGGCTCGGCTCGGCCGGCACCTTCGTGGACCGGGCGCTGGCGGAGTACCGGGCGTCGGGGGCATACCGGGATGCGGGGGCTTACCGGGATGCGGGGGAGCCGCGGTGAACGCTCGGCTGCACGCCTGCGTCGACGGGCCGGCCGGAGCACCGGCGCTGGTACTCGGCAGCTCGCTCGGCACCTCCGGGGCGATGTGGCTGCCGCAGTTGCCGGCGCTGACCCGGCGGTACCGGGTGATCCGGTACGACCACCTCGGGCACGGCGACTCCGACGTGCCGGCCGGGCCCTACACGATCGCTGAGCTGGGCCGGGCCGTACTCGGGCTGCTGGACGACCTCGACCTGCCCCGGGTCTCGTACGCCGGGCTCTCCCTCGGTGGGATGGTCGGGATGTGGCTCGCCGCCAACGCTCCCGACCGGATCGACCGGCTGGTGCTGCTCTGCACCTCGGCGCGGCTCGGTCCGGCCGCAGGCTGGCGGGACCGGGCCGCCACCACCCGGGCCGGCGGGATGGCGGCGGTCGCCGACGCGGTGCTCGGTCGCTGGTTCACCCCGGATTTCGCCGTGCGCCGGCCGGAACTGGTCGCCGCGTACCGGTCGATGCTCACCGCCACCCCGCCCGAGGGGTACGCCGGCTGCTGCGAGGCGATCGCCGGAATGGACCTGCGGGACGACCTGGCCCGGATCACCGCGCCGACCCTGGTGCTGGCGGGTGCCGACGACCCGGCTGTCCCGGTCGAGCACGCCCGGTTGCTGGCCGACCGGATTCCCGGTGCCCGGCTCAGCGTGCTCGACGACGCCGCCCACCTGGCCAGTGTGGAGCAGCCCGACCGGGTCGGCCGGCTGATCCTCGCCCACCTCGCCGCCGCTCTCGACCCCGGTGGCAGCGCCGCCGGTGCGGATTCCGGCACCGCCGCTGCCGGTCTCGGCGACGGCGGGGCCGATACCGGCCGGAGCCGGCGAGACGGACAGGAGGAGCGGGGCGGTCGGGAGGAGCAGTCCAGCCGGGAGGAGCAGTCCAGCCGGGAGGAGCGGGGCGGTCGGGAGGGGTGGGTCGATGGATGACCGGGAGCGGCACGCCGCCGGGATGGAGGTCCGGCGCGAGGTGCTCGGCGACGCGCACGTGGACCGCGCCGTCGCCGGCACCGACGACCTCACCGCGGACTTCCAGGACCTGATCACCCGGTACGCCTGGGGCGAGATCTGGACCCGGCCCGGACTGGACCGGCGGGTCCGTAGCTGCGTCACGCTCGCCGTGCTGGCCACCCTGCACCACGACGAGGAGTTGGCGATGCACGTCCGGGCCGCGCTGCGCAACGGGCTGACCCGCGAGGAGGTGCGGGAGGTCCTGCTCCAGGTGAGCGTCTACGCTGGCGTTCCAGCGGGAAACCGGGCGTTCAAGGTCGCCCAGGAGGTGCTGCGGCAGGAGGACGGGTGACCGAGGTGACCGGGGAGACGACCCGGGCTGGCGAGTTCGTCCAGTCGCTGGAGCGCGGGCTCGCGGTCATCCGGGCGTTCGACGCCGACCATCCGCAGTTGACGCTCAGCGAGGTGGCCCGGTCCACCGGGCTGACCCGGGCGGCCGCCCGGCGGTTCCTGCTCACCCTGGTCGAACTCGGCTACATGCGTACCGACGGGCGGCTCTTCTCGCTGCGCGCCCGCATCCTCGAACTCGGCTACGCCTACCTGTCCAGCCTGAGCCTGCCGGAGGTCGCCCAGCCGCACATGGAGAGCCTGGTCGCGCAGGTGCACGAGTCCTGCTCGATGTCGGTGCTCGACGGCGACGAGGTGGTCTACGTGGCCCGGGTGCCGACGAAACGGATCATGACGGTCGCGATAAGCGTCGGCACCCGCTTCCCGGCGTACGCCACCTCGATGGGGCGGGTGCTGCTGGCCGCCCAGCCGGCCCGGTGGCTCGACGACTACCTCGGCACCGCCGAGTTGCGTCCACTCACCCGGCGTACGGTCACCGACCCGGCGCGGCTGCGGACCATCCTGACCCGGATCGGCAACCAGGGTTTCGCCATCGTCGACCAGGAACTCGAGGAGGGACTGCGGTCGCTGGCGGCGCCGATCCGGGACGCCGACGGTGCGGTGATCGCGGCGTTGAACGTCTCCGCGCGCGCCAGCCGGGGCAGTTCCGAGGCGATCCGCAAGGAGCTGTTGCCGCCGCTGCTCACCACCGCGAAGCGGATCGAGGAGGACCTGCGCGGCGGACAGCGGCGCTGAGTGCGGCGAGGTCGGGTGGGCGGTGGGACTACCGGCCGTCGCGCAGATCTCCCAGCGGGCTCGCCGAGAAGCCGATCCGGTCGAACCAGACCGCGCAGCCGGCACCGGTCGGCGACTGCGCGGAGAGGCCGAGCTCCACCGCTGTCGCGGCCGGATCGAGCCGGAAGTGCCGGACGAACTCCCAGCGCGCCCCGTCGGTGCTGGCGTGGAACGCCCAGGCCGGGCCGAGCCGGGAGATCCGCAGCCAGAGTGGGGCGCCGTCGGCGACCACGAAGCCGTTGGCGTCGTCGGAGACGTCGCGGGTGATCACCGAGACCACCATCGGGGCACCCTGTGGCGAGCGTTCGTAGGCGAGCTTGGCCCAGTGTCGGGGCCCTGACCAGAGGATCAGGCAGCCGGCGTCGTAGCTGGCGGCGAAGTCGACCCTGACCCGGGCCGAGAACTGGAAGTCGCCTTCCGGCGCCGGACCCAGCAGGCGGGGCGCCGACAGCACCGGCTCACCGCCGGCCGGGTCCACGAAGATGTCGGTCTCGGCCGGTGCGCTCACGGTCAGCCCGGTGTTGCCGTCGCCGGCCCAGTCGGGCGGCGCGACCGCCCACGCGAGCGGTGCCGGTAGGCCGAGATCGATCTGCTGCATCCGAGCAGGATGCCAGAAACCACACGGCCGCGGGCACCCGTCGGCGGCGGAACGGGAAAAAACCACCGGTCCATCCGGGGTTTACCGCCCGGTCGAGCGGCGATTCCCCGGGTAATGGCGGTTCTCGCCGCGCCGCGGCGGGACGATCCAGCGCGAAAGGCTGCGGCCGGGAGCGGAGGGAATGGGGTGGGGGGAGCATGGTACTGAGGCGTCGAGCGGTGTTGTTGATGATGCTCGTGATGACCGCCATACCACTGGTTGTGGCGGGCTGTACGGGCAATCCGCTCAACCGGGCCGGCCGGCCGGCGCCGCCTCCGGCGAAGCTGGCGATTACCCCCGCGCCGGATAGCCGGGATCTGCCGACCAGTGTCGAGATCGGTACGGCGGTGACGGACGGGAAGGTCACCGACGTGGTGCTGACCGATGCCGGCGGCGCCCGGGTCGATGGCGCGATGCGGGCCGATGGTACGAGCTGGATGCCGACCAGGGCGCTGGCGAACAAGCAGACCTATACCGCGGAGGTAACGGCGAAGAATGCCGCCGGGAAGGCGGTCACCCAGAAGACGACCTTCAGCACCATGGACAAACCGGCTAAGCGGACGGTGACCAACCTTAATCTGCAGAGTGACCAGACCTACGGCGTGGCGATGCCGATAACGTTGTCATTCGACTCCGACATCCCGGCCGACGCCCGGCCGGGGATCCAGCGGCGGCTGCTGGTCAGCACCGACCCGCCGCAGCCGGGGGTCTGGTCGTGGGACGGGAACGGCCGCCAGGTCTCCTACCGGGCTCCCGACTTCTGGCGGCCGGGCACCACGATCGGTGTCCGGGCGGCGCTGGACGGGGTGCCGATGGGCGGCGGCAGCTACGGCGACACCGACCGGGGCGGCACGGCGAAGATCGGCAACCGGCAGTTCCTGGAGATCGACAACTCCACCAAGCAGATGTCGGTGTTCAAGGACGACGTGCTGGTCAGGAAGATTCCGGTGAGCCTCGGCAAGAGCAGTACACCGACGTCGAGCGGCAAGATGGTGATCATGGAGAAGCACGAGTCCACGGTCTTCGACACCACGGGATCCCCGGACCCCTACGTGGTCACCGTCTCCAACGCACAGCGGCTGACCTGGGGTGGTGAGTTCATCCACGCCGCGCCGTGGTCCGTCGGCGACCAGGGCGAACGCAACGTCTCGCACGGCTGCACAAACGTCTCGGACGAGAACTCGGAGTGGCTGATGGAGACGACCAGGATCGGCGACCTCGTCACCATCAGGGGCACCGAGGTCACCCTCGACCAGGGCAACGGTTGGACCGCCTGGAACGTGGGCTGGGACGAGTTCGTCAAGGGCAGTGCCCTGCCGGTACCCGCCGACATCAGGCCGGCGTCGCCGACGCCCGGTGCACCGGCCGGCGGCGGCCCGCCGGCCGCCGAGAAGCCGGCGGCGCCGCGGTCGTCGTCGAGCCCCGGCGGCCGCTGACGGCCCGGCGGCGGGCGGCCGGCACGCGCGTGCCACCGGCGACGAGGCGTCGCCGGTGGCACCTGGCGGTCGCGGGTGGTGGTCGCACCGGGCGGGCGGTGCCGGTGGAAATCGGGTACGCCCACGCGCGTGTCCCCACCGGCTCACCGGCTGTTGTACGCCTGCACCACGTTCGACGGAATACGACCCCGCTCGGAAACCTCGTAGCCGTTCTGCACGGCCCATTCCCGGATGGCGCGGTTCAGGTCGCGGTCACTGCGGGTCGGGCTCGTGGCGGCACCGCGCCGACCCGACCGACGGCTTTCGACGGCGCCGCGTCCTACCCTGCTGCCCGCGTGGATGTAAACGTCCAGCGCCTTGCGGAGCTTGCCGGCGTTCTTATCGGACAGGTCAATGGTGTAGTTGACGCCGTCCAGGCCGAACTCGACAGTGCGGTCGGCCTCGCCGCCGTCGAGGTCGTCGGTCAGAAGTGTGATTACCTGCTTCGCCATGGTCGATTACTCCTCGTGAGCATTTATTGCCAGGAGTCGAGTTTGACTGATCGTGTGCCAATTCTGCAAGCCATTGGGTATTTCCCGCGCGTCGCGGCGGCCTCGGCCTGTTCAGTTCCGCGCCTTGCTGCGCGGGGTTTCCCGCCACGAGTAAGGCTTCCGTGGTATGCCGAGCACACGGCACCGGGTGGGCGGTGTCATTGCCGGCCCGCGCGCTATGTCGATTAATCCGCCCGCCGCCATTCCGGGTACCCACCGGGTGGGCCGGGCGCGGCGGTCAGCCCGACGCCGGACCGGAAGGTGCCGGAAGGGACGGTGCCGGAAGGGAAGAGGCCGGACCGGAGGGCGCCGGAAGGGAAGGTGCCGGACCGGAGGGCGCCGGAAGGGACGGTGCCGGACCGGAGGACGCGGAACCGGAAGGCGTGGAACCGGAAGGCGCGGGACGGGAAGACGTCCGTGCGGAAGGCGCCGGACCGGAACTGGTCCGGACGACGAACCGGGGAGTCAGGGCGACCCGGCGGTCGGTCCTGGTGCTGCCGCTTTCCAGCTGCTCGATCAGCAGGTCCAGGCTGCGCCTGCCGAGCTCGGCGAAGTCCTGCCGGACGGTGGTCAGCGGCGGCAGGAAATAGCCCGATTCCGGTACGTCGTCGAAGCCCACCACGCTCACCTCCTCGGGTACCCGGCGGCCGGCCTCGTGCAGGGCGCGCAGCGCGCCGAGGGCGATCTGGTCGTTGCCGCAGAAGATGGCGGTGACCGTCGGGTCGGCGGCGAGCGCCCGGCCGTGTTCGTAACCGGCCCGGGCACTCCAGTCGCCGAGCCGGGGTGCCGGCACCGGGGCACCGGCGGCGTGCAGCGCCCCCCGCCAGCCGTCGATCCGGTCCCGCGCCTCCGGCCAGTCCGGCGGACCGGCGATGTGCTGCACCGTGGTGTGCCCGAGCCCGAGCAGGTGCCGGGTGGCCATCGCCGCCCCGGTGGCGTTGTCGATGCAGACCGTCGGCACGTGTTCGCCACCGCCGCCCACGCCGACCACGGCCAGTCCGGGCGGCGCCTGGGCCAGCGCCGTACCCACGCTGCTCTGCGGTGCGATCGCCACGATGCCCTCGACCGACTGCTCGCAGAGCCGGCCGACCGCGTCCAGCACCGATTCCCGCTCCAGGGCCCGTACGGTCGCCACGCTGACGAAGTAGCCGGCTGCCCGGGCGGCCTGTTCGAGACCGTACAGAGTGGATGCGGGGCCGAAGAGCGTGGTCTCGTAGGCGATCAGTCCCAGCGTCCGGGACCGGCGGGTCACCAGGGTCCGGGCCGCCGAGTTGCGCCGGTAGTTCAGCGCCCGCATCGCGGCGAGTACCCGTTCGCGGGTCTCGGGTCGGACGTTCGGGTGGTCGTTCAGCACCCGGGAGACGGTCTGGTGGGAGACCCCGGCCAGGCGCGCGACGTCGCGCATCACCGAGCCCCGGGTCCGGGGCGGCGGGCCGGCCGGCTGGTTGCCGGCGTCGATACGGTCAGCAGTCAACGCCGCGCTCCTTCGTCTCGGCCGGCCGTGCCGGTGCGGGTCCGCCGGAGTTCGATCATCACGGATCCATACCGTCGCCGGAAGTACCCCTTGACGGCCGGCATGAGAACGTTAACACTCACGAAACAGGAAGCCCTGTAGATCGTCCGGCGTGCCCTGAGGGTCGGCGTTCTTGGTGGCAGACTAGGCCGGATCCAGGATCCTCCGGCATCACGTGGGTGATGACCAGGGGTGTCGGTCGGCCGTGCGTGTGAACGGTAACTACGACAGACAACGATGTTCCCAGGCGAGGAGGAAACGGTGCTGAAAAAGATCTCCGCCGTTGTACTCGGCGGACTGATGGTGACCGCGTTGGCCGCCTGCGGAGGCGACGGCGGCGAGGGCAGCGGCTCCGGTACCGACGACGGCAAGATCACGCTGGGCTTCGCGCAGGTGGGCGCCGAGAGTGGTTGGCGTACCGCGAACACCAAGTCCATCCAGGACTCGGCCAAGGAGGCCGGGATCGAACTCCAGTTCTCCGACGCGCAGCAGAAGCAGGAGAACCAGATCAAGGCGATCCGGTCGTACATCACCCAGAAGGTCGACGTGATCGCCTTCTCGCCGGTGGTGGAGTCCGGATGGGACACGGTGCTCCGGGAGGCGAAGGACGCCAAGATCCCGGTCATCCTGACCGACCGGGCGATCGACTCACCGGACAAGACGCTGTACAAGTCCTTCATCGGGTCCGACTTCGTGCTCGAGGGGAAGAAGGCCGGTGAGTGGCTGGTCACCGAATACCAGGGCAAGAGTGAGCCGGTGAACATCGTGGAGCTGCAGGGCAGCACGGGTTCGGCGCCGGCCAACGACCGCAAGTCCGGCTTCGCGGAGGTCATCAAGGCGGACCCGAAGTTCAAGGTGATCGCCTCGCAGACCGGCGAGTTCACCCGGGCCAAGGGCAAGGAGGTGATGGACGCCTTCCTCAAGGCCAACAAGGACATCGACGTGCTCTACGCGCACAACGACGACATGGGTCTCGGCGCGATCGAGGCGATCGAGGGTGCCGGCCTGAAGCCGGGCGTCGACATCAAGATCATCACGGTCGACGCGGTGAAGGACGGCATGCAGGCGCTCGCCGACGGCAAGATCAACTTCATCGTCGAGTGCAGTCCGCTGCTCGGCCCACAGCTGATGGACCTGGTGAAGAAGGTCGTCGCCGGTGAGACGGTGCCGGAGCGGGTGGTCACCGAGGAGACCACGTTCAACCAGGAACAGGCCAAGGCGGCGCTGCCGACCCGGCAGTACTAGCCGAGGCGGGCGCGGCCACCCACGCCGGCAGTACGAGCTGACGCGAGACGACGCCGGCGCGGCGACCGCGCCACAGCCGCAACGACCGCGACGGAGGAGGAGAGCGGATGGAGACGTCGGGGGCGCCCCGGGCGATCCTGACCATGGCCGGCATCGGCAAACGGTTCCCCGGTGTACGGGCACTCGACGAGGTCGACTTCCGGCTCTTCCCCGGCGAGGTGCACGCGCTGATGGGCGAGAACGGCGCCGGCAAGTCGACGCTGATCAAGGTGCTGACCGGGGTGTACGACGTGGACGAGGGCGAGATAGTCCTCGGCGGCACCCCGGTCCGCTTCACCGGCCCGTTGCAGGCGCAGCAGGCCGGGATCAGCACCGTCTACCAGGAGGTCAACCTCTGCGCCAACCTCTCCGTCGCGGAGAACATCTACATCGGCCGGGAGCCGCGCCGCTTCGGCGCGATCCACTGGAGCGAGCTGCGGCGGCGCTCCCGGCTGCTGCTCGACGGGCTGGGCCTGGACGTCGACGTCACGGCCCCGCTCGGCAGCCTCTCGCTGGCGCTGCAGCAGATGGTGGCGATCGCCCGGGCGATCGACATCTCGGCCAAGGTGCTGATCCTGGACGAGCCGACCTCCAGTCTGGACGCCGACGAGGTCGGGCAGCTCTTCCGGGTGATGCGCCAGCTCAAGGAGGAGGGGATGGCGATCCTCTTCGTCAGCCACTTCCTCGACCAGGTCTACGAGATCTCCGACCGGATGACAGTGCTGCGCAACGGGCGCCGGGTCGGCGAGTACGCCACCCGGGAGTTGAGCCAGCTCGACCTGGTCAGCGCGATGATCGGCAAGGAACTCGCGGCGCTGGAGGAGCTGGAGGAGCAGCCCCGGCCCTCGCTGGCGGCGCTGGAACGCGACCGGCCGGTGGTCGAGGCCGCCGGGCTGGGCCGCAGCGGGGCGATCGCCCCGTTCAGCCTCACCATCCACCGGGGTGAGGTGGTCGGGCTGGCCGGGTTGCTCGGCTCGGGGCGTACCGAGGTGGCCCGGCTGCTCTTCGGCGCGGACCGGGCCGACGCCGGGGAGCTGAAGGTGGACGGCGAACCGGTGGCCATGCGGGGCCCGCGCACCGCGATGGCCCGGGACATCGCCTTCTGCTCGGAGAACCGGCGCACCGAGGGGCTGGTCGCCGAACTCACCGTCCGGGAGAACATCATCCTGGCGCTCCAGGCCGCCCGGGGCTGGTCCCGGCCGCTGCCCCGACGCCGCCAGGACGAGCTCGTCGACAGGTACGTCAAGGCGCTGCGCATCGTGCCGGCCAACCCCGAGGCGCTGGTCGGCCAGCTCAGCGGCGGCAACCAGCAGAAGGTGCTGCTGGCCCGCTGGCTGATCACCGAACCGCGGCTGCTGATCCTGGACGAGCCGACCCGGGGCATCGACGTCGGCGCCAAGGCCGAGATCCAGCGCCTGGTGGTCACCCTCTCCGACGGCGGGATGGCGGTGCTGTTCATCTCCGCCGAGCTGGAGGAGGTGCTCCGGCTCAGCCACAAGATCGCCGTACTCCGGGACCGCCGGATGGTCGACGAGCTGGCCAACGACGACGAGGTGACCGCCGACCGGATCCTGGCGATCATCGCCAGTGGTCCCGGCACGGCGTCGCCGGACGCGACACCGCAACCGCACGATCCGGACGTTGCCGTCGTCCGGGAGGAGGCGTGATGGCAAACCTTGTCCGGCACCGGTTCTTCTGGCCGGTGCTGACCCTGGTGGTGCTGCTGGTCAGCAACCTGTTCTTCACTCCCGACTTCTTCGCCGTCGACGTCCGGCAGGGGCACCTCTACGGCAACCTGATCGACATCGTCCGGTTCGGGGCACCGCTGATCCTGGTCTCGCTCGGCATGACCCTGGTGATCGCCACCGGCGGCATCGACCTGTCGGTCGGCTCGGTGGTCGCCATCTGCGGCGCGCTGGCCTGCCTGCGGATCAGCGAGCTGGGCGACCAGAACAGCGTCGTCGGGGTCCTGATGGCGGTCGGGCTCGCCCTCGGGCTGGCCCTGTTGCTCGGGGCCTGGAACGGCCTGCTGGTCGCCCAGGTCGGCATCCAGCCGATCATCGCCACCCTGATCCTGATGGTCGCCGGGCGGGGGCTGGCCCAGCTCATCACCGACGGGCAGATCATCACGATCAACAGTTCGCCGTACAAGCTGATCGGCGGCGGCTACTGGCTGACCGTGCCGTTCTCGATCCTGATCGCGCTGCTGGTCTTCGGGCTGGCGCTGCTGCTGACCCGGCGTACCGCGCTCGGCCTGCTGATCGAGTCGGTGGGCGGCAACGCCGAGGCGAGCCGGCTGGCCGGCATCCACGCCCGGCGGATCATCTTCACCGGGTACGTCTTCGCCGCGTTCTGCGCCGGGGTCGCCGGCCTGATGATCAGCTCCAACGTCTCCAGCGCGGACGGCAACAACGCCGGCCTCTGGATCGAGCTGGACGCCATCCTGGCGGTGGTGATCGGCGGTACGTCGCTGGCCGGCGGCCGGTTCTCGCTCGGCGGTACGGTGCTGGGCGCGCTGATCATCCAGACACTCACCACCACCATCTACAGCATCGGCATCCCGCCGGAGACCACGCTGCTGTTCAAGGCGCTGGTCGTGACGATCGTCTGCCTGCTCCAGTCGCCGGCCTTCCGGGCCAAGGTCTTCGGTCGGCGCCGCAAACCCCCGCCGCCACCCGCGCCCGAGCCCCAACCGCAATCGAAGGTGGAGGTGCCGGCATGAGCGCGGTTCCCGGGACCGTCGCGAACGGGCGGGTGCGGGCACTGCGGCCGCAGCAGAAGTACCTGCCGATCTTCGCCACCTCCGCCCTGCTGGTCCTGATGTACAGCGCCGGGGTGCTGCGCTACGACGGCTTCTCCGACACCCAGGTCGTGCTCAACGTCTTCGTCGACAACGCGTTCCTGCTCGTGGTCGCGGTCGGCATGACCTTCGTGATCCTGACCGGCGGCATCGACCTCTCGGTCGGCTCGGTGGTGGCGCTGACCACAATGCTCTCCGCCTCGCTGCTGGAGGAACGGGGCTGGTCGCCGTACCTGGTGCTGCCGCTGGTGCTGCTGATCGGCGCCCTGCTCGGCTTCGCGATGGGCTGCATCATCCACTACTTCGAGATCCAGCCCTTCATCGTCACGCTGGCCGGGATGTTCCTGGCCCGGGGGCTCTGCTACACCATCAGCACCTCCTCGATCACCATCGACGACCCGTTCTGGACCTCGATCGCGCAGCACCGGATCCGGTTCGGCGGCTTCTTCATCTCCGTCAGCGTGGTCATCGCGCTGCTGGTGGTGGCGGTCGGCATCTACGTGCTCGGCTACACCAGGCTGGGCCGCAACACGTACGCGATCGGCGGCAACCCGCAGTCGGCGCTGCTGATGGGGCTGCCGGTGGCGCGTACCCGGATCGCGGTCTACACCATCAGCGGGTTCTGCTCGGCGCTCGGCGGCGTGCTGCTCAGCTTCTACATGCTCTCCGGCAACAACGGGCACGGGGTCGGCCTCGAACTCGACGCGATCGCCGCGGTGGTGATCGGCGGCACCCTGTTGACCGGCGGCTCGGGCTATCTGGTCGGCACCGTGCTCGGGGTGCTGGTGCTCGGGCTGATCCAGACGATCGTCACCTTCCAGGGCAACCTCAGCTCCTGGTGGACAAAGATCGTGATCGGCGTGTTGCTCTTCGTGTTCATCGTGCTGCAACGCGCTGTGACCAAGCGACAACCGTAAGCGCCGGTCGGCGGCGGCTCGGTGCCGGGAGGCGTCCCCCGGCCTGGTGGTAGCGCTAACACCATGGTTGGCTGACGGGGGTGGTGACCCACGTGTCGTGGTCGCCGCCAGCCCCGGGAAGCCGGCCCGGCGGTGCGGGCCGGCGAGGGAACAGGAACGTCCAGGAGGGACACGAGTGAGCGCTAACGGTGCGGACCGGTACGTGGTGGGCGTCGACTTCGGCACGCTCTCCGGCCGGGCGGTGGTGGTCCGGGTCTCGGACGGCGCCGAACTCGGCTCGGCGGTGCACGAGTACCAGCACGGGGTGATCGACGACCGGCTGCCGGAGACCGGGGCGAAACTGCCCGGCGGCTGGGCGTTGCAGATGCCGGAGGACTGGCGGTCGGTACTCCGCGAGGCGGTGCCGAAGGCACTCTCGGCAGCCTCCGTACCGGCCGAGGCGGTGGTCGGGATCGGCACCGACTTCACCGCCTGCACCGTGCTGCCCACCCTGGCCGACGGCACCCCGCTGAACGAGGTTCCCGGGCTCGCCGACCGGCCGCACGCGTACCCGAAGCTCTGGAAGCACCACGCCGCGCAGCGGCACGCCGACCGGATCAACGAGCTGGCCGCGGAGCGCGGCGAGGCGTGGCTGCCCCGGTACGGCGGCCGGATCTCCGCCGAGTGGCAGTTCGCCAAGGCGCTCCAGGTGCTCACCGAGGACCCCGAGGTCTACGTCCGGACCGAGCGGTGGATCGAGGCGGCGGACTGGATCATCTGGCAGCTCTGCGGCGAGGAGACCCGCAACGTCTGCACCGCCGGCTACAAGGGCATCCACCAGGACGGGCAGTACCCCTCCGAGGAGTACCTGGCCGCGCTGCACCCCGACTTCGCCGACTTCGTGCGGACCCGGTTGGACCATCCGCTAGCCCCGCTCGGCGGGCTGGCCGGGCGGCTCACCCCGGAGGCGGCGGCCGTCACCGGGCTGCCGGCCGGGATCGCGGTCGCGGTCGGCAACGTCGACGCGCACGTCACCGCCGCCGCCGCGAACGCCGTCGAGCCGGGTCAACTGCTCGCCATCATGGGCACCTCGACCTGCCACGTGATGGTCGCGGACACCCTGGCCGAGGTACCCGGGATGTGCGGCGTCGTCCGGGACGGCATCGTGCCCGGCCGGCTCGGCTACGAGGCCGGGCAGAGCGGCGTCGGGGACATCTTCGGCTGGTTCGTCGAGCACTGCGTACCCGCCGACTACGCGCGGGAGGCGGACCGGCGCGGCCTCGGGGTGCACGAGTACCTGACCGAACTGGCCGCCGCCCAGCGTCCCGGCCAGCACGGGCTGGTCGCGCTCGACTGGCACAACGGCAACCGTTCGGTACTCGTCGACCACGACCTCTCCGGCGTGATCGTCGGGCAGACCCTGGCCACCCGCCCCGAGGACCAGTACCGGGCGCTGATCGAGGCGACCGCCTTCGGCACCCGGACCATCGTCGCCGCCTTCGAGAACGCCGGGGTGCCGGTGACCGAGTTCATCGTGGCCGGCGGGCTGCTCAGGAACGCGTTCCTGATGCAGGTCTACGCCGACGTGCTGCGCCGGCCGCTCTCGGTGATCGACTCCGACCAGGGACCGGCGCTGGGCTCGGCGATCCACGCGGCGGTGGCCGCCGGGGCGTACCCGGACATCACGGCCGCGGCCGCCGCGATGGGCAAGGTCCGGCACGGCGTCTACCAGCCCGACCCGGCCAGCGCCGACGTCTACGACCGGCTCTACGCCGAGTACGAGCGGCTGCACGACTACTTCGGCCGGGGCGGCAACGACGTGCTGCACCGGCTGCACGCGCTACGCGAGGAGGCCCGGCGATGACCAGCGGCGAACCCACCGGCACGATCAGCGAGGCGGTCGCCCGGATCCGCCAGGAGGTGTGCCGGCTGCACGAGCAGCTCACCAGGTGGGAGCTGGTCACCTGGACCAGCGGCAACATCAGCGCCCGGGTGCCCGGCGCCGACCTGATGGTGATCAAGCCAAGCGGCGTGTCGTACGACGACCTGACCCCGGAGTCGATGGTGGTGACGACCCTGCACGGGGACGTCGTCGACGGCAACCACTCGCCGTCCAGCGACACCGACGCGCACGCGTACGTCTACCGGCACATGCCCCAGGTCAACGGCGTCGTGCACACGCACAGCCCGTACGCCACCGCCTGGGCGGCCCGGGACGAGGCGATCCCGTGCGTGATCACCGCGATGGCCGACGAGTTCGGCGGGGAGATCCCGGTGGGCCCGTTCGCGCTGATCGGCGGCGACGACATCGGCAAGGGCATCGTCGCCACCCTGGACGGGCACCGTTCGCCGGCGGTGCTGATGCGCAACCACGGGGTCTTCACCATCGGGGCCAGCGCCAAGGCGGCGGTGAAGGCGGCGGTGATGTGCGAGGACGTCGCGCGTACCGTGCACATCGCCCGGACCGGCGGCCCACTGGTGCCGATCGAGCCGCAGCACATCGACGCCCTCTACGAGCGCTACCAGGGGGTCTACGGCCAGCGCTGACCCGTGCCGTCGTCGGGACGCGGACGCCTCCCCGGCCCGCCGGCACCGCACCGGCGAGCCGGTGCCGTGCCGGGTCGGGCCGTGCCGGGTCGGGCTGGTGCGCCGGCTGTCGGGCTGGCATGCTCGCGCCAGACCCTTCTTCGGGCGGGCGCACGTGCCCGCCGTACATCCGCGATCCCTGGTGGTGCCTGTTGACCGGAACCCGCCGTCCCGCCGACGACCTGCCCGGCACGGTCGCGCCGACGACTGCCGGCGCGGGTGCGCCGGTGCCGCCGGAGCCGGGGGAGTGTCAGGTGTGGCGGTTGCCGGTCGGACCGGCCCGCGGACTCGACCTGCTCGACGTGCTCGACGACGAGGAACGGCAGCGGCACGCCAGATTCCGCCAGGATGCCGACCGGGACCGCTACCGGGCCGGGCACGTCGGGGTACGGATGCTGCTCGGGCACTACCTCGGGGTACCCGCCGGCGAGCTGCGCTTCTCCCGGCACTGCCGGCACTGCGGAGCCGGGCACGGCAAGCCGGTGGTCGACCAGCCGGCCGGCAAACTCGACTTCTCGCTCACCCACTCCGGAGAGTGGGTGGCGGTGGCGGTGGCGACCGACCCGGTGGGCCTGGACGTGCAGGAGCTGACCGACGGCACCGACGTGGCCGCGTTGAGCGGGAGCGTGCTCGCGCCGGCCGAACTGCGCTGGTGGAACGAGCAGCCGACGGAGTCGGCCCGGCGGGCGTTCTTCGGGTACTGGGCCCGCAAGGAGGCGCTGCTGAAGGCGACCGGGCACGGACTGGCCGTACCGATGAACCAGATCACGCTCACCCCGCCGGACCAGCCGGCCCGGCTGGTCGACTGGACCGCCGAGCGCCCCCTCGACGGTCCGGTGCAGCTGCACGACCTCGACGTCGGCCCGGACTACACCGCCGCCGTGGCGGTGCTCTCCAGCCTGCCGGTCCGGATCAGCCGGGCCGACTTCCCGGCCACGTTCCCGGCCGGTCACCCGCCGGCTCCCGACCTGGCCTGAGCGGGTCTGCCCACCAGCCCAGCGCGGCCCGGTTCGTCCCGGCGTCGCCCACCCTCGTCGTCCCGGTGGCGCGGCACCACCTCGGCGCCCCGGTGCCGCGCCGGGGTGGGCCGCCCTCCGGCAACCGGGGACGGTGGCCGAGGGCGCGGCATGGCGTACCGGGGGACCGCTCAGAGTCCGAAGACGTCCTCCTCGGCGCCTGCCCGGACCCCGTCGAGGAAGCCCCGGAAGGCCGGATCGTCCCGGTCGGCGGTCACGCTTGTCACCTGCTCCCCGGTCGCCTCGGCCACGGCGTCGACCAGCGGGGGATAGTTGAGGTCGACGTCGGCGAGTTCGTCGTCGTCGGCCTCGGCAAGGTTGATCACGTCCTGGAGCTCGTCGCTGTCCGTGTCCGGGTCACCTGCCCAGGACTCGCCCAGGTCGTAGCACTCGTCGTACAGCGCGCGCTGGTCCTCGGTCCAGTCGTCGTCGTAGTTCCTCACGCCGTACTCCCTTCCCCGCCCATCATCTGAGCATGCCCGCAAAGGTGCGGAAGGGTCTGCTGTTATCGGTTTTTCCCGGTCGGCCCGACCCGGGTGCCGGCGCCGGCGGGTGGCCGGGGGCGGGTCAACTGGCCGCGGCGGCGGCCGCCTCCTGGTTCCACATCATGATCACGACGCCGAGGGTGAAGATCTGCACCGGCAACGACAGGCCGGGCAGCTCGGCCAGCACGTCGCCCCGCCAGAAGCTGGTCCGCTTCACCGAGCCGACCCGGTGTCCGGCGGTGTGCAGTTCCTGCTCGGAGCTGAACAGCGAGGCGCGCTGGAAGTGGTAGGTCTGGCCGTCCGCCTCGACCGTCCAGCGCTTCCGGCCGACCCGCTCGGCCGACGCGACGGTGCCACCCGCCGCGTCGACCATGGCGTAGCGGGTTCCCCACGCGTTGCCGCGCATCTGGTAACGCCGGCCGTCCAGGTCGAACTCGGCGGTGTTGCGCCAGAAGCCGCTGTCCCAGGTCGTCACGACCCGATCCTGCACGCTGACCTCGAAGCGGTTGCGCCACGTGCTGATCCTGCGGGCCTTCAACATCGGCCCAGGTTAACCGTCTGCGGCAAATCGGGCCGGGGTGGCTTCCGCACCAGCGGCCCAGCCCGAGGTCCTCGTCGGCCAGCGCCTCCGGGTGCGGTCGCGCCAGGTGCCGGCCCGCTGCGCTCACGGCCGGTCGACCGCAGGCACCCCGGTCAAGTCCGGAACGGCCGCCGGATCAGTCCGGAACGGCCGCGCCGAGCAGGTGTCGGTACATGTCGAGGAAGAGCCCGCCCTTCAGCTCCACCGTCGGGCCGACGCCGAGCACCCCCGCGTCGGGGTCGTAGCCGACCCCGCCCTTCGGCCCGAGCGGGAGGACCAGGGCGTCCGGCGCCGCGCGGTAGCTGGACAGCTTCCCGCCGCCCCGGATCAGGGTCCGGATGTTCGCCGCGACCACCTCGGCGTGCTGGTGCGCGGACCGGGCCAGCTTCAGCTCCGGGATCGCGGTGACGTCGCCGACCGCGAAGACCGTTTCCTGGTTGGGCAGCCGTAGCTGCGGGGTGACGGTGAGGCGGCCGTCCGGGCGGCGGGCCGGACGCAGCTCCGGACCCAGGTGGTCGCTGTGTACGCCACCGCCGAAGCAGGGGAACCAGATGTCGGCGCTGATCCGGACCCCGGAGCCGGTGGTGACGGTGAAGCCGCCGGTCCGGCCGGGAGGGGTGGGCGGCAGCTCCCGCAGGGCGGTGCCGAGCACCAGTTCGACATTCAGCCCGGCGAGCTGGGCAGCCAGCTCGGCCCGGAAGGCGGCCGGAAAGCGGCCGGTGACCGGCTCGGCGGACGGGTCGACGACCGTGACGCTCTTCTCCGGCCAGGCCGACCTGAGCTCGCCGGCGAACTCGACCCCGATCGGCCCGGCGCCGAGCAGCAGCACCCGGTCGGCCCGGAGCAGCTCCGCCCGGGTGGCGCGGAGCTTCCCGGTGGCGCCGGCCGCGTCCTCGACGTCCAGCTTCGCCGGGTACGGCGCGCGCGAACCGGTCGCCAGCACCAGGTAGTCGACCGGAAGCCGGGTACCGGAGCCGAGTTCGACGGCGGTCGGGTGCACCCGGACCGCGCGGTCGCGCAGCACCCGGCCCCGGACGAGCAGGTTGTCGTACGGGATGAAGATCCGGTCGGTCCAGTCCGGATCGACGGCGGCGCGTAACGCGGCGACGTTGTGCACGAACGTTTCCCGGGGTTCGACCAGGACGACGTCGGCCACGTCGTCGAGCGCCTTCGCCACGCTGATTCCGCCGTATCCGCCGCCGAGCACAGCCACAGTGGGAGCCACAGCAACACCTTCCGAGGAGTCTGGTCGCGGTCGACCGACCGCATGCCGCGACTCTGCGGGCCGCCGCCGAGAGCGGGAAGGCCGTGCCGATGGTGGTACCGACAGGGCTACCGTGCCGAGCCGATCGGGCTGTTAGGTTCGGGCCGTGGGCGACAACGAACTGGGGATGTTCCTCCGGTCCCGCCGCGCGGCGATCAGTCCCGCCGAGGTCGGCCTGCCGGCCGGTCCCCGGCGGCGCATCTCGGGGCTGCGCCGGGCCGAGGTCGCGATGCTCGCCGGAGTCAGCGTGGAATACCTCACCCGGCTCGAACAGGGCCGCGACCGGCACCCCTCCGCACAGGTGCTCACGGCGCTCGGCGAGGCACTGCGGCTGACCCCGAGCCAGCGGGTGCACGTGTACCGGCTGAGCAAGGCGTCCGGCAGCGGCTTCAGCTGCCTCGGCGACGCCGTTCCCGGTCGCGACGTCCGGGCCACGGTGCGGGCGCTGCTCACCCGCCTGGAGCCGACCCCGGCGATGCTGCTCAACCGGCTCAACGAGATCGTCGGCCGGACCGTTGGCTTCGAGCGGCTGGCCGGACCGATCGGCCTGCTGGACGGGCCGGTGCCGAACTTCGCCCGGTACGTCTTCACCGACCGGCGGGCCCGCACCGCGTACCCCGACTGGGAGCACGTCGCCGACGAGCAGGTGGCGATGCTCAAGCACGGACCCTTCCGGGCCGACCGGCACGTGGCGGGCCTCGCCGACGAGCTGACCCTGGCCGCCGGAGAGGCTTTCAGCCGCCGCGCCGGCACGGTGCCCGGACTGCCGAGGTCGAACGGGATCCTCCGGTGGCGGCATCCCGAGGTGGGTGAGCTGCGGCTGGCGTACGAGATGCTCGACCTCGCCGCCGAGGACGACCAGCGACTGGTGGTCTACCTGCCGGCCGACCCGGCGACCGCCGCCGCGCTCGACCGGCTGGACGGCCTCCGCCGCCCGCACGGCCTGCGGGCCGTCCCCGGCTGATCCGCCGAAGCACCGGCGGGGCCTGCCGATCAGGACCCGGGGGCAGACGCCCTCGAGGAGTTCTATCTCAAGGACCGCTCGCCGGCGGACGATCCGCGGTGGGCGGCGATGTTCGCGCACCGGCTCCGGATGACCGGCGAGCTGCACCGGGCCGGGGTACCGCTGATGGTCGGCACCGACGTCGGCACCTGCGGCGTGTACCCGGGGTTCTCGGTACACGACGAGCTGGGGTTCCTGGTGGACGCCGGGCTGACGCCGATGGCCGCGCTGCACGCCGCGACCGCCGAGCCGGCGAGCTTCCTCGGCGCCCGCACCGGCCGGGTGGCCCGGGGCTGTGCCGCCGACCTGGTGGTGCTGGACGCGAACCCACTCACCGCGATCGGCAACACCCGGCGGATCACCGGGGTGGTGGTGCGGGGCCGCTACCTCGACCGGGCGGCGCTGGACGGGCTGCTGCGCGGGGTCGAGGAGGCGGCGGCCGCGATGTCCGGGGCGGCGCCGGCCGGGGCGGTCGCGATGGTCGGCTGCCCGTGCCACGGCGCCGTCCCGGCCCGGGCACGGGCGGCCTAGCTCCGGCGTGATGCCGATCGATATATCGGTGTGGTTCTATTGAAGGGGTGGTCCGGGCGGGGTATGTTAACGCTCACACCATGCCGGCAACGGCAGGCTCGCACCCGCCGGAGGTGGCGACGATGACCGGAGCACCCACCCGTTCCCGATGGCTGGCGGTGGCCTCCGCCGCGTTGCTGGTGGTGGCCGGGGCGGTCGTGCCGGCGGCACCGGCCGGGGCCGCCGCCCCGCCACCCGGCCAGGCCACCCGCTACACCATGACCGCGTTCACCAACAGCAGCGAATCCAACATGTACGTCTACGAGTCGCCGGACGCCACCGGCTTCCGGCTGCTGCGCGGACCGGCCTACACCCCGCCCTCCGGACTGATCCGGGACCCGAGCATCATCCGGCACACCGACGGGCGGTACTACATCGTCTACACGACCAACTGGACCGGGAACACCATCGGCTTCGCCACCAGCACCGACCGGGTCAACTGGACGTTCCTGCGCAACCACACCATCCCGTTGACGGTGCAGAACACCTGGGCACCCGAGTGGTTCGTCGACACCGACGGCAGCGTCAACGTCATCGTCTCGCTCTCCACCAACGGCGCGGACTTCAAGCCGTACCGGCTGCGGGCGACGAACGCCTCGCTCACCGCGTTCGACGCGCCGGCCGTACTGAGCGGGATCGGGCCGAACTACATCGACACCTTCGTGGTGAAGGTCGGCGGGACCTACCACGCCTTCACCAAACAGGAGACGACCAAGTTCGTCGAGTACGCCACGGCGAGCAGCCTGACCGGGCCGTACACGATGCGGCGTACCGGCAACTGGGCCGGCTGGGGTGGACCGCGCGAGGGGCAGGCGCTGGTGCAGTTGGACAACGGCGGCTGGCGGATCTTCTTCGACGGCTACACGGTCGGGCAGTACCTGTTCAGCGACAGCTACGACGGCTTCAACACCTGGACCGCCCCGACCCAGCTGCCCGGGCTCTCCGGCTTCGCCCGGCACTTCACCGTACTCAGGGAGACGGTTCCCGGCGGGGTCACCCTGCCGGTCGGCGCGACCCGGTCGTTCCAGTCGGTGAACTTCCCGGACCGGTACGTCCGGCACCGGGACAACCTCGGATACGTCGACCCGGTCTCCGCGTCGAGCCCGGCGCAGACCCGGCAGGACGCCACCTTCACCGTGGTCGCCGGTCTGGCCGACCCGAACTGCTACTCCTTCACCGGGACTGGTGGCCGCTACCTGCGGCACTACGACTACCGGCTGCGCCTGGACCCGAGCGACGGCACGGCGACCTTCCGCGGCGACGCCACCTTCTGCGCCCGGCCCGGTTCGGTGACCGGCACGGTCGCCCTGGAGTCCCACAACTATCCGGGCCGGTACCTGCGGCACTACGACTACCAACTGCGGATCGACTGGTACGCCGACAACGCGACCTTCCGGGCGGACAGCTCGTTCCGGCCGACGAACCCGTGGGCCTGACGAAGCGTCGCCCTGACGAAACGTGGACGCGAAGGGCGCGTGGGTCTGACGGAGCGGGACGGGCCGCCGGTCAGCTCCGGCCGGCGGAGGGTGCGGCGGTGCTCTGCCGGATCACCAGGGTCGGCTCGATGGGGGTGGTGCTGGAGAGCACCGGAAGCGGTCCGCCGGTCCGGCCGGCGGCGTCGAGCAGTTGCAACAGGGTCGCCATGCCGCGCCGGCCCACCTCGTCGAAGTCCTGCCGCACGGTGGTCAGCGGCGGCAGCATGAACTCCGCCTCGGGGATGTCGTCGAAGGCGACGACGCTGATGTCGGCCGGCACCCGGACGCCCCGCTCGTGCAGGGCGCGCAGCAGGCCGAGCGCCATCTGGTCGTTGGCGACGAAGACCGCGGTGACGTCCGGGTTGCCGGCCAGCGCCGTACCGGCCGCGTAGCCGGAGCGGGCGCTCCAGTCCCCGGAGATGATCGGCGGTACGGCGGCACCGGCCTCCTCCAGGGTCTGCCGCCAGCCGATGATCCGGTCGCCCGCCTCCAGCCAGTCGCTCGGCCCGGAGACGTGCCAGACGGTCCGGTGCCCGAGTTCGAGCAGGTGCCGGACGGCGAGCCGGGCGCCGGCCACCTGGTCGACCGAGACCGAGGGGAGTCCACTGTCCTGCCCGGCCTCGACCGCCACCGCCGCCATTCCGTCCGGCAGGCTGTGCAGTGCGGCGGCGGCGGCCATCTGCGGCGCGATGATGATGACCCCGTCGACGCCCTGCCCGTCCAGCGCCTCGACCGCGCTGAGTACGCCGCGGCGGTCGACCTTTTCCAGGGTGACGATGCTGACCCCGTAACCGGCGGCCCGGGCGGCGCGCTCGATGCCGAGCAACGTCGAGGCCGGCCCGAAGAGGATGGTGTCGAAGCTCACCACCCCGAGCACCCGGGAGCGGCGACTGGCCAGGGCCCGGGCCATCGCGTTCGGCCGGTAACTCAGCTCGGCCATCGCCCGGACCACCCGGTCCCGGGTCTCCGGCCGGACCCGTGGATGACCGTTGATCACCCTGGAGACCGTCTGGTGCGACACTCCGGCGAGTCGGGCCACGTCGGTCATCACCGCCGGGCGCCCGGCGCGCGACGGCGTGGTCACCCGGTTCTCCTTCGCCAGCACGATGCCCAACCGCCTTCCGCCCCCGCCGGCGACGCCGGACGTTCGATTCAGGTTAGCCCCACCACCCTGGTCGGCGGTCGCGACGGCACGCGTTCGACCAGGTTACGTTTTCGGTCCGTCCGGCTGTTCCGCGCCCCGGTCCCGCCTTCGACCGGTCCCGCCTTCGACCGGTCCCGCCTTCGACCGGTCCCGCCTTCGACCGGTCCCGCCTTCGACCGGTCCCGCCTTCGACCGGTGCCGCCTTCGGGCGCTCCTGCCTGTCGGTTGGTCCTGCCTGTCGGTCGGCTCCGCCGTCCGGTGGCCGGTATGAGGCAACTGCTATGCGCAGGCCGCCGCTCCGGGCGCCTAGATTAATGGATGCCGATCGATGCTGTCGGCCCGCGTCCGCTCCGCTCCCCGTTAGGAGTCGCCATGCTCAGACGTCACCTTCTCCGGGCCACGCTCGGCCTGCTGGCCCTGGCCACCTCGCTGGTCGGGCTCCAGGTCGCCGCCGCGCCGGCCACCGCGGCGCCGGCGGTGCGCACGGTCTACTACGACGCGAGCCGGGCCGGGGAGTTCACCACCAACTTCACCCAGGCCGCACAGATCTGGAACAGCAGGGTCGGCAACGTGCGGCTGGTCGCCGGCAGCCCGGCGTCGGTGACCATCCACGTCGACAGCGGCTGGCCCCGGGCGTACGTCACGGGGCTCGGCTCCGGCCGGGTCTACATGGGTTGGCAGGCCGTGGACCAGGGCTACGACCGTACCCGGATCGCGACCCACGAACTCGGGCACATCCTCGGGCTGCCGGACCGGCGCACCGGCCTCTGTTCGGACCTGATGTCCGGCAGCAGCGCGCCGGTCTCCTGCCGCAACGCCTATCCGAGCGCGGCCGAGGCGGCCCGGGTCGACCAGCTCTTCGCCGGCGGCCTCGCGCCCGCGTACTCGGGCAGTCCGGCGGCAGCCGTGACCGGCACGTACGTCTGGACCACCGGCTGAGCACGGCGGGCCGCGCCGTACCCACCGGCGCGGCCCACGCCGGCCCGGTCGGCCCGACCGCCGAGGGCCCGGGGCACGGACTCGGTCGCCGACAGCGGTGTCCGGGACCCGACAGTGCGGCCCGGTCGGGGACCGGTGTCGGTGCCCGCCCGTAGGCTCGCCGACACCGGCGGGCCGCCCCCCACCGGTGGAGCCGATTGGTTACCTTGAACCCGGTCGTCAAGATCTGGCGCCGGTCAGGTCCGGTCGTCACGATTCCCGGTGCGGTGTTGGGGAGGTTTCGGGTGGGTTCGCACGGGTCGGCGCTGGCTGTCCCGCCAGGTCGGTTGAGCGTTCCGCCGCAGTCCCGCCCGCCGGACATGCTGCGCCGGATGACCACACCGTTGCGACGCACGCCCGGCCGGTTCACCGCCATCCTGGCCGGTGTGGTCGTGCTCGGACTGCTCACCGGCATCGTCGCGTTCGTCGGGGTACGCCAGCGGGCCGACCTGGTACGCGGCGTCACCGCCCGCAGCGGCGAGCTGGCGGTCGCGGCGCAGAGCCTCTACCGGGCGCTCTCCGACGCCGACGCCACCGCCGCGAGCGCCTTCCTCTCCAACGGTCTCGAACCGCCCGCGCTGCGGGACCGCTACCAGCGCGACCTGGCCGACGCCGCCTCGGCGCTGACGGTCGTCTCGGCGGCGGTCTCCGACGACAGCCGGGGCGCGGCGGCGGTCGCCCGGATCACCGCCCGGCTGCCCGTCTACAGCGGCCTGGTGGAGACCGCCCGGACCTACAACCGGCAGGGCCTGCCGCTCGGCGTCGCCTACCTCCAGGAGGCCTCCGGCCTGATGCGCGACGAGTTGCTGCCAGCGGCGCAGGAGCTCTACGCGGCGGCGTCGAGCGAACTGGACGAGGCGCGGGACCGGGCGGCCGGCTTCCCGTGGGTCGCGGTGCTGCTGGCCGTGCTCACCCTGGCGGCGCTGGTGCTGGCCCAGTTGCACCTGACCCGGCGCACCAACCGGCTGCTGAACGTCGGGCTGCTGGTCGGCACCGGCGCGACGGTGCTGCTGGTGACCTGGCTGACCGGGTCGGCACTTGTCGCCGCCGGCAACCTGCGGGACAGCCGGGACTCCGGATCCGCGCAGGTCAACCTGCTGGCCGAGGCGCGGATCGCCGGGTTGCAGGCGCGGGCCGACGAGGCGCTGACCCTGGTCGCCCGGGGCAACGGCGCGGCGTTCGAGGAGAACTACGGCGTCGTGATGGAGCGGCTCGCCGGCGCCGACGGCTCGGGTGGGCTGCTGGCGCAGGCCCGGGCGGCGGCGCCGGACGACACCACGCGGCAGGCGGTCGAGGCCGCCATCGCGCGCAGCAGGGAGTGGTCGGCCGCGCACCGCAACGTGCGGAGCCTCGACGACAGCGGCGAGTACGCCAAGGCGGTGGCCGCCACGGTGGGCACCGGGGAGCAGACCACTGCGGCCATCTTCAACCAGTTCGACGAGGCGCTCGCCCTGGCCATCGCCCACAACGGAGAGCGGTTCGAGCGCGAGGCGGTCGGCGCGGGCCGGGCGCTGACCGGCGTCGACGTGGGTATCGTCGGACTGAGCCTCGTCCTGCTGGTCGGGGCAGCGGTGGGCATGCAGCGGCGGATTGTGGAGTATCGATGAGACACCGGCATCTCGCCGGCCGGGTCCTTGCCGGCGCTCTCGCGGTGGTGGCGCTGGCCACGCTGGGTCTCGCCGGCTGCGGCACGGACGAGCAGGCGCTGCCCGACAACCGGATGGACGCCGACCCGCCCCGCCCGGTCGGCATGCAGGATCCGGCCGTCGTCCCGACCGGTCCGGCCGCCTCGTCCGGCTCGTGCAACCCCCGGGCCAGCCTGCGGCCACCCGGCACGCTGCCCCGGCCCCGGCAGATGCCGTCCGGCAGCGCCATGGCCAGGATCGTCCAGCGCGGACGGTTGATCGTCGGGGTCGACCAGAACAACTACCAGTTCGGCTTCCGTGATCCGCTCACCGGCCAGCTCACCGGCTTCGACGTCGACATCGCCCGGGAGATCGCCCGTGGCCTCTTCGGCGACCCGGGCCGGATCCAGTTCCGGGCGATCAGCTCGGCCGACCGGATCAAGGTGGTGAAGGACGGCACCGTCGACATGGTCGTCCGGACCATGACGATGAACTGCGAACGCTGGCAGGAGGTCAGCTTCTCGACCGAGTACTTCAACGCCGGGCAGCGGGTGCTGGTCACCCGGGGTTCCGGGGTGCGGAGCATCGACGACCTGCGCGGCAAGAAGGTCTGCGCCGCGGCCGGCAGTACCTCGATCCGGAACATCGCGGAGAAGGGGACGGTGCCGGTCTCGGTGGTCAACTGGACCGACTGCCTCGTGCTGTTGCAGCAGAACCAGGTCGTGGCGGTCTCGACCGACGACAGCATCCTGGTCGGGCTCGCCGCCCAGGACCCGAACACCGAGGTCGTCGGCCCGCGGTTCAGCGACGAGCCGTACGGGGTGGCGATCTCCCGCGAGTCGCCGGAGTTGGTCCGGTTCGTCAACGGCGTACTTGCCAGGATCCGTTCCGACGGGACCTGGACCCGGCTCTACAGTCGATGGCTGACGTCGCTGGGCCCGGCGCCGGCGCCACCCGTCGCGCGTTACCGGGACTAGCGTGTCTCGTGGACCTTTCGGCGCAGTGGCGGGACACCGGCGGCCAGCGGTCGGCACCGGCCGGCGTTCCGGGATCCGGCTAGCCGCGCCGATGACCGCGCGGTCGCCGTCGCCGATGGGTCGAGCCGAGGTCGACCGGGTGCTCGACGCGCTCGGTGCGGCACACAACCGGCTCTCGGCGGCAATGTACGCCCTGGACAGTCGGCCCGAGATGGCCCTGCTGCGGGCCAGCCGGCTCACCGGCGAGACCGCCCGGTTCGCCGCCGACACGCAGGCCCGGACCGGGGCGCTCTGGTCCCAGTTCGCGGCCTTCGGCGCCCTGCTCGACCAGGCCCGCGAGGTACGTGCCCGCCGCGCCCGCCCCGGCGACACCGAGCTGGCCGAACTCGTCCACCTGCTCGGTGCGCCGGTGGTCACGCTCGACGCCGACGGCACGGTGCTGGACGAACCAGCCGTCTGCGGGTCAGTGCTGGATCCTCCATGCGTCGGCGGGTCGGTGCCGGACGGCCGGACTGTGCGCGGGTCGGTGCCGGGAGGTGCGGCCGTCGGTGGGCCGGTGCTGGACGGTCGAGCGGTTGCCGGGCCGGTGCCCGGCGCTCCGGCCGCCGTGCCGGCCGAACGGATCGGGTTGACCGGGCTGGCCCGGCGGATCGAGGCGGAGGCGAACACGATCGCCGGCAGGCTCGGCGAGCTGGAAGCGGCGCGATCCCGACTCGCCGGACGGTTCGGACGGCTCACCGAAGCGCTGCGGCGGCTCCGGGCGGACGGGTTGGACGGTTGTGACCGGTTTGACGATTCTGCCGGGTCCGAGGTGTCTGACGTGTCCAGCGGGTCCGGCGGGTCTGACCGTCGTGACCCACCCGGCCGACTCGATCGGCTCGGCCGGCTCGCCGGGGCGGTCGAGGCGGCGTACCAGGATGCGCTGGCGGATCCGCTCGGCGCGGCCGGGGCCGGGCCGGTCGCGACCGCCGTCCAGGAGCGGCTGCGGCGATTCGAGGCCGAGATCGCCGGCCTGACCTCCGAGCTTGCCGAACTGACCGCCCTACGCGCCGGCTACCCCGGCCGGACGGCACGACTGGCGGCCGGGCTTGACGAACTCGCCGCGGCGGCGGCCGAAACCCGCCGCGTGCACGAACTCGCGCAAATCAAGATCGCCAACTCCGGGCTGCCTGCCCTGCCACCGGATCCCTCCCCGGCGTTGCGGGCCCAGCTCGCCCAACTCGGTCAGGTGCGCCGGGAGCACCGGTGGAGCCAGGTCGGCACCGAGCTGGACGCGCTCGAACGTGGCGTCGCGGCCGCCCGGCAACGGTTGGCAGAGTCGCACGAGGCGGCGGACGGGCTGCTGCGCCGCCGTGCCGAGCTTCGCGGTCGGCTCGACGCGTACCGGGCCAAGGCGGGTCGACTCGGCCTGATCGAGCACACCGAACTCTCCGCCCGACACCGCCTGGCTCGCGACCTGCTCTACACCAGCCCGTGCGACCTGTCGGCGGCGACCCGGGCGGTGGTCGCGTACCAGCGTCATCTCAACGATCTCACCGGGCGGCCCGCGTCCGGTGCGAAGGGAGCCCCAGCATGAGCACCCGCTGCCTGCGGCCCGGATGCCCAGGCTCCTACCTGCCCGACGGCTACTGCGACGAGTGTGGTCGGCGGGCCCCGGCCGGCGCGACGGCGGTGCCCGAGAAGACCGGCTCGACGGCTACCGGCCCGACCTCGTCGGCGGGCACGGGCACGGGTCCGTTCGGGCCGTCGGCGGGTACGGGCCCGGGTCCGTTCGTGGCCTCGGCGGGCCCGGGTCCGGTCGGGCCTTCGGGTGGGACCGGCCGGGCCGGGATGCCCACCGGTACGGGGCGGGCCTCGGTGCCCACCGGAACCGGACGGGCGTCGGTACCCGCCCAGGGCGGTACGCCGGGCAGCCAGCCGTCGGTCCCCTCCGCCCAGCGGGCCGGACCGGCGTCGACCGGTACCGGACAGGGCCCGGGGCAGACCTCGACCGGACAGGCTCAGACCTCGACCGGACAGGCTCCGGCGTCGACCGGTACCGGTCGAGGTGCCGGGTCGGCCGGCACCGGTCGGGGCAGCGCTTCGACCGGGGTCGGCACCATGCCCAGCCGGGGGACGAGTTCCTCCCGGGGTTCCAGCCGGTCCCGGAGTGCGTCCCGGGGTGGCCTCGGCGCCGGGCTGGTCGACATCGCCCGGGTGCCGCTGCGCGATCCGGCGACGGCGGTGATGGCCGAGCCGAGGGTGGCCGAGTCGCGACGGTACTGCGTGCGTTGTGAGAAGCCGGTGGGGCGGAGCCGGGACGACCGGCCGGGCCTGGCCGAGGGCTTCTGCCCGCACTGCGGTACCCAGTTCTCCTTCCTGCCCCGGCTCCAACCCGGCGACCTGATCAACCGGCGCTACGAGATTCTCGGCGCCCTCGCCTACGGCGGGCTCGGCTGGATCTACCTGGCCCGGGACCGCAACGTCAGCGACACGGTCAGCGACCGGTGGGTGGTACTCAAAGGACTGATCAACACCTCCGACGAGGACGCGATGGCCTCCGCCGTCGCCGAGCGCCGGTTCCTGGTCGAGCTGGACCACCCCAACATCGTCAAGATCCACGACTTCGTGGAGCATCCCGACCCGCGCACCGGCATCCCGGTCGGCTACATCGTCATGGAGTACGTCGGCGGCCAGTCGCTGCGGGACATGCTGATGGCCCGGCGCCGGGAGACGGGCCAGCGCGCCCTGCCGCTGCCCGAGGTGATCGCCTACGGGGTCGAGATCCTGCCCGCACTCGACTACCTGCACGATCGCAACCTGCTCTTCTGCGACTTCAAGCCGGACAACGTCATCCACGCCGAGGAGCAGCTCAAACTCATCGACCTGGGCGCGGTACGGCACGTCGACGACAGCGCGAGCGCGATCTTCGGCACACCCGGCTACCAGGCGCCGGAGGTCGGCACGCTCGGCCCGTCGGTCGCCTCCGACATCTACACCGTGGGTCGGGCGCTGGCCGTGCTCAGCATCGACTTCCGCGGCTTCTCCAGCACGTACGCCAACCGGTTGCCGGAGCCGGCCGAGGTGCCGCTGTTCGCCGCCGAGATGTCGTACCACCGGCTGCTGCGCCGGGCCACCCACCCCGATCCGGACCGCCGCTTCGCCAGTGCCGCGGAGATGAGCGAGCAACTGCTCGGCGTACTGCGCGAGGTGCTCTCCGCCGCCGACGGGGTACCCCGGCCGGCGGTGTCCCGGCAGTTCACCCCGGAACGGCGTGCCTTCGGTACCGAGGCCGGCGACGTCGGCCGGGCGGTGGCGGGCCGGGCCTGGGGCGCGGGCGGCGGGATACCGCCCGGGGCGACCGCACCTGCGCCCCCGGTGGTCGCCGCCGCGCTGCCGCTGCCGCAGGTCGACGTGCTCGATCCGGGCGCCGGCTTCCTCGCCTCGCTCGGCGCGACCGACCCGGCCGAACTGGTCCGGCAGCTCACCGCCGCACCGGTACGCAGTGTCGAGGTGGCGCTGCGGCTGGCCCGGGCCCGGATCGAGGCCGGTGACCTGGCCGGCGCCGCCGCCGACCTGGACCGGCTGGCCGCGGCCGATCCGTTCGACTGGCGGGTCGACTGGTACCGGGGCCTGGCGGCGCTGACCGGGAACCGCCCCGGTGACGCCCGGGTCGCCTTCGACGCCGTCTACGACGCCCTGCCGGGTGAGCCGGCCGCCCGGCTGGCGCTGGCGGTCAGCGCGGAGTGCACCGGCGACCGGGAGCTGGCGACCCGGCTCTACGACCGGGTGTGGCGGGTCGACAACGGCTACCTGAGCGCCGCATTCGGGCTGGCCCGGATCCGGTTCCTCGTCGGTGACCGGGTGGGTGCGCTGGCCGTACTCGACCAGGTGCCGGACAGTTCGAGTCAGCACGTGGCGGCGCAGGTCGCCGCCGTCCGGGCCAGCCTGCCGGGACTGGCGGCCGGCACGACCGGGCCGGACGACCTGTTGCGGGCGTCCGCCCGGCTGGAGCGGCTCGGCCTCGACGTCGAGCGGCAGACCCGGCTCACCATCGAGGTGCTGGAGGTCGCCCTGGCCTGGGTACGGAGCCGGTCGGCAGCGACCTCCACGGCACGGGTACTGGGACACGACCTCTCCGAGCGCGGGTTGCGGTTCGGGCTGGAACGGGCGTACCGGACGCTGGCCCAGCTCTCCCGCGACCCGGAGTTGCGGATCGCGCTTGTCGACCATGCCAACGCGGTCCGGCCGAGGACGTTGGTGTGACCGCCGTCGGAGCCGGTGCCGCGGGCAGCCTGCCGAAGCCGTGTCCGGAACACGGCGCGCCCGGCGACCCGGCACACCGGTACTGCGAGTTCTGCGGTCGGGAGTTGGAACGTCTGCCGGTCGCGGATTCGACCGGGCGCCCGCCGGTCGCGGATTCGGCCGGGCCGGCCGGCGCGCGCACTCCGACGGACCCGCCGAGGGCGACCACCGCTGCCGGCTCCGCCCGGGTCGAGACGTCAGCCGCCGTGGATCTGCCGGAGTCGACCGAGCTGCTGAGGATGGCCGACCTGTCGGGGCCGACCGCGCTGTCCCGGTTGGAGGCGCTGGCCGGCTCCTCCGGTTCGTCCGGCCCGCCGTCGAGTCCGTCGGACCCGTCCGCGCCAGCCGCTGCTGGTGGCTGGGGACCGCCGGGACAGCCCGGTGTGGGCGGCGGGGGTCCGACCGGGCAGCCCGGTGGGCAGTCCGGGCCGGGGAGCTGGGCGAACCGTCCGCCGCCGGCCGCGCCGTCCGGCTGGGCGCAGCCCTCCGCGCCGTCCGGCTCGGCCACCTGGTTGCCGCCGCCGGCACCGCCCGCGTCGAGCGGTCAGGCCGGCCCGCCAGCCGTGCCGGCCGCACCCGGCTGGACCGGCCCGCCGGCCAGCTCCGGCCGACCGGGACGGCAGGGCTCGCCCGTATCCTCCGGCCCACCCGGCTGGACCGCCCCACCGGTCCCGTTCGCCCCGCCCACGCCGTCGGGCCCACCGGGCTGGAACGGCCCGCCGGCACCGTCGGACTCACCGGCGCCGTCCGCCCCGCCCACGCCGTCGGGTCCACCGGGCTGGAGCGGCCCGCCCGCACCGTCGGGTTCGCCCCCGCTGCCGGGTCCGCCGCCCGCGCCGTCGGGGCCGGCCGGTGGATGGCATGCCGCCGCGTCGACCACCGGTGCGGTCGTCGCCGCCGGGCCGGTGAGTCCGAGCGGCCCGGTCGTCCAGCCCGGTCCGTGGCTCTCGTCGCGTGCGGTGGGCCAGCCGTGTCCGGGTTGCGGCGCCGCGCCGTCCGGCGGCTCCGGCCACTGCGACCACTGTGCACAACGGTCGTCGGTGGGGCGGGACCGCGCCGACCTGGACCTGGGGGCCGTCGCCGCCGTCACCGACCGGGCGCGACGGCGGCGCAACGAGGACGCGGTGACGGTCGGCCGGTTCGGCCGGGGCATCGCGGCGGTGGTCTGCGACGGGGTGTCGACCTCGCTCCGCGCCGACCTCGCGGCACACGCGGCGGCGGAGGCGGGACTGGCCGCGCTGCTCTCCGCACTCGGCAACGGTGCCACCGGGCCGGACGCCGTGCTCTCCTCCGGGCGGGCGGCGGCCACCGCCGCCCGGGCGACCGCCCTGCACGACGACGGGCAGGTACCGCCGAGCTGCACCTTCGTCGCCGCGGTCGTCAGCACCGACTCGGTCACGGTCGGCTGGATCGGTGACAGCCGCGCCTACTGGCTCGGTCCGGACGGCGCGGTGCACGAGGCGGTCTGCCTCACCGTGGACGACTCGGTGGTCGGCCAGCTCCGGGCGGGTCGGCCGGTGCCACCCGGTGCCGAGCAGGATCCGACCTCCAAGGCGTTGATCCGGTGGCTCGGCGCCGACTCCGGTGACACCGATCCGCAGGTCGTGACGTTCCAACCGGGCCGGCCGGGGCGGCTGGTGATCTGTTCGGACGGGCTCTCGCACTACCTGCCCAACGCCGGAGCGCTGGCGGCGCGGGTGCCGGGACCGAGCGGCGCCACGCCGATCGCGATCGCCCAGGATCTGACCAGGTTCGCGGTGGAGGCCGGCGGGCACGACAACATCGCCGTCGCGGTGCTGCCGTTCCCGCCCGTCGGATGATCGCCGGAAGCGGGCGGATGGCCGGGATGCCACGGTTCGTCGCCGAGGTGGACCACAACGAGTACCTGCCGGTCGGCGGTCAGGTGGTGGACGCGATCCTGACCGTGACGGCGTCCGGACCCGACCTGCGTGATCCGGGCACCGTTCCGACGGCGGCGCAAGTGATCATGATCGACACCTCGGGGTCGATGGCGATGCCACCGACGAAGCTCGCCGAGGCGAAACGGGCCACTGCGGTCGCCATCGACACGCTGCGCGAGGGCGTGGCCTTCGCGGTGGTCTCCGGTAGCGCGGTCGCCCGGATGGTGTATCCGGCACATCCGGCGATGGTGCCGGCGAACGCCCAGACCCGGCCGGCGGCGAAGGCGGCGGTGGCCGGGCTCTGGGCCGACGGAGGCACCGCCATCGGCCGCTGGCTGGACCTGGCGAACTGGCTCTTCGCCAGTTGTCCCACCGAGGTACGACACGCGATCCTGCTCACCGACGGGCGCAACGAGCACGAGAGACCCGAGGACCTGCGCCGGGTGCTCGCCGCCTGCGAGGGCCGGTTCGTCTGCGACAGCCGGGGCATCGGCAGTGGGTGGGTGGCCGGCGAACTGCGTACCGTCGCCTCGGCCCTGCTCGGCACGGCCGACGGGCTGGAACATCCGGCGCAGTTGCCGGCCGCCTTCCAGGCGATGACGGCGGCCGCGATGGGCAAGCGGGTCGCCGACGTCGCGCTGCGGATCTGGACTCCGGCCGGTGCGACGGTACGGATGGTCAAGCAGGTCTTTCCGCACGTGGCGGACCTCACCGCCCGCCGCTCGACGGTAAGCGCCCGGATCGGGGACTATCCGACCGGCGCCTGGGGAGCCGAAACACGCGAATACCACCTCAGTGTGGTCCTGCAGCCCGACGCGGTCGGTGAGGAGGTGCTGGCCGCCCGGGTCAGCCTGGTCAGCGCCGGTCAGCTCCTGACCGAGCGGCTGGTCCTGGCCAGGTGGACCGACGACACCGCGCTCTCCACCCGGATCAGCCCGCAGGTGGCGCACTACACCGGGCAGGCCGAACTCGCCGCCGCGATCCAGGAAGGGCTGCGCGCCCGGGAGACCGGCGACGTGGAGACCGCGACCGCCCGGCTCGGCCGGGCCGTGCAGTTGGCCGCCGAATCGGGGCACGACGAGACCGCGATGCTGCTCGGCCGGGTCGTCGACGTCGTCGACGCCCCGACCGGCACGGTACGGCTGAAGCGGCAGGTGTCGGCGCTGGACGCCGAACTGACCGATGTGCGGTCGGTGAAGACGGTACGGGTGAAGAAGGAGCAGGAGTGAGCCGGTGACCTGCTCCCGGGGGCACGAGTCGTCCACAACGGACTACTGCGACGTCTGCGGCGTACCGATGTCGGGGGTTGCTGCCGGGGCGGAGGACGCCGGGTCAGTGCCATGTCCTGTCTGCGGTACTCAGCGGGTCGGGCGATTCTGCGAGGAGGACGGCCACGACTTCCTGCTGGCCCCACCGACCCCTGCCGCCCCGAGCCCTGCACCACCGAGCCCTGCCGCCCCGACCCCTGACATACCGAGGACCGCCGGGCCGGAGCGCAGTTGGCAACTGGTGGTGGACGCGGACGCCGACTACTTCGACCTGGTCAGGTCGTTCGGCGGTACGGACGCGGGGAGTCTGGCCTTCCCGCGCTTCGTGGTGCCGAGGCGGTTCACCCTGGAACCCCGGCAGTTGCTGGTCGGCCGCCGCAGTCGCTCCCGGGGCGTACGTCCCGACATCGACCTGACCGGGCCGCCCGAGGATCCCGGGGTCTCCCACCTGCACGCGCTGCTGGTGCCGCGGCCCGACGGCTGGGCCGTGGTGGACCTGGGTTCCGCCAACGGCACCTATCTGAACGACCCGTCGACGCCACCGGTCGTCGCCGACACGCCGGTCCCGCTCGGCGACGGCGACCGGGTCTACCTCGGTGCCTGGACCCGGTTGACCATCCGAGCCGACGGCTGAGCGAAAGGCGTCGCCCGGTCGACGATCCGGGCCGACGGCCGAACGGCGGTATCGTGCCACCGATCGACGGATCCGCCGGGCCTATCTAGGATAGGCCGGCACCGTCCCCCACCATCGGCAACCCCTTCCGTCGAAGTCAGCCGTCCTCGACGCGCCCACCCGGCCGTTCCGGCAACCCTGGTACGCGCCACACCGTCCGAACCGGACGGCTTCGCCCGGTGACCGTGACAACCGGTCCACCGAGGGCGTGCGTGGCGCCGGGCGCCAGCCCACGAGGACTGGTCGAGAGGAGCAACCGCATGCCAACAGCAGGTCCCGGAAGGATTCTCGGGGCGTACGCGATCGGCCTGGCCCTGGTCGTGGCACCGGTCCCGGCCCACGCCGCCCCGACCACCCCACCACCGGGCATCGTCGTGCAGGACGGCATGACCCAGCCGGTCTTCTCGTTGGCGGACGCGGTCGAGGAGCGGGTCTGGGTGGAGACGCCGCTCGACACCGACCACGACGGTCGACGCGACCGGGTGGTGGCCGACATCTCCCGCCCCCGGGAGACCGCCACCGCCGGGCTGCGGGTGCCGGTGATCTTCGAGCACTCGCCGTACCGGAAGGACACCTGGAACGACGTCCCCTATCCGAGCGTCCTGGTCGACGAGCTACCGCAGAGCAGGTCGGACGGTGCCTCGGCCCGGCGGGCGGCGGACCCGGGCGTCCTGCGGGCCAAGGTGAACCTGCCCGGCCAGCTCGACGACTACTACGTACCGCGCGGCTACGCGGTGGTGCTGGGGCAGAGCATCGGTACCGGGGACTCCGACGGCTGTCCGACCACCGGTGACGCGGCCGAGACCCTGGGCACCAAGGCGATCATCGACTGGCTGAACGGGCGGGCCCGGGCGTACGACGCCAGTGGCGCACCGGTGCGGGCCGGCTGGACCACCGGGGCGGTCGGGATGACCGGCGGCTCCTACAACGGGACCCTGCCGAACATGGTGGCGACCACCGGCGTCGAGGGGCTGAAGACGATCGTCCCGATCGCCGCGATAAGCAACTGGTACGACTACTACCGGGCCAACGGCCTGGTGGTGGCACCCGGTGGTTACCAGGGCGAGGACGCGGACATCCTCACCATGTACACGGCCGGGCAGGCCCGGTCCGAGGGAAGCTGTGCCGACGAGATCGCCGAGATCACCGAGGAGCAGGACCGGGTCACCGGCGACTACAACCGGTTCTGGCGGGACCGGGACTATCGGTCCGGGGCCCGCAAGGTCCGGGCCAGTGTCTTCGTGGTGCACGGCCTGAACGACTGGAACGTTAAGACCGGGCAGTTCGCCGACTGGTGGGACCAGCTCGACCGGTACCGGGTGCCGCGCAAGCTGTGGCTGCACCAGGGCGGCCACAGCGGACCGGGCAACACCGCCGCGGTGACCCTGCCGGACGGGCGGACCTGGACCTACAAGCAGACCGAGAACCGCTGGTTCGACTACTGGTTGTGGGGTGTGGACAACGACGTCATGGCCGAGCCGAGGGCCGTGGTGCAGCGCGAGGACCGGGTCTACGCCACCTACCGGGACTGGCCGGACCCGGCGACCCGGGAGGTGGCGGTGGGGCTCTCGGCGGACGACCCGAGCGCACCCGGCCGGCTGGTCGGGCACGGTGCGCGGGGCCGGGTCGCGCAGAGCCTTGTCGACTCGGGGCGGACGATCCCGCCGGCCGACCTGGTGGCCGGGCCGGACGCCGGCAACCCGCACCGGCTGGTCTACACCTCCCCGGAGCTGGCCCGGGACGTGCGCATCTCCGGTCGGCCGGAGCTGCGGGTGCGCCTCTCCGTCGACAACCGGACGGCCGCCAACCTGACCGGCTACCTGGTCGACTACGGACCGGCCGGCTCCACCGACGCGCCGGTGGTGGTGACCCGGGGCTGGCTGGACCCGCAGAACCGGACCGGCGAGGCGCACAGCCGTCCGCTGCGGCCGGGCCGGGCGGCCGACTACCGCTGGACGATGGAACCGAAGGACTACGTGTTCCCGGCCGGGCACCGGATCGGCCTGGTGGTCTTCTCCAGCGACCAGGATTACACGCTGCTGCCGCTGCCCGGCACCCAGCTGACCGTACTGCCGAAGTCGAGCACCCTGACGCTGCCGGTGGTGGGCGGCCGGGCCGCGCTCGGCTTCTGAGGCACCCGGCCGCTGAGAAGACGGGCCCGGGACGGCGGAAGCGTCCCGGGCCCGTCGGCCGGGATGGACGTACCCCGGTCGTTCGGAGCGGATCCGAGGTCGGCGCAGGCCGGACGTCGGGCGGATCAGAGGTCGGGGCGGGTCAGAACTTGACGTCCACCAGGTCGACCACGAAGACGAGGGTCGCGCCCGGCTTGATCCGGTTGCCGACGCCCTGGTTGCCGTAGCCGAGCTGCGGCGGGATCACCAGCTTGCGCCGCCCGCCGACCCGCATCCCGAGTACGCCCTGGTCCCAACCCTCGATGACCTTGCCGCCCCCGACCGGGAAGCTGAACGGCGAACCGCGGTTCCACGACGCGTCGAACTCGTCGCCGGTGTCGAACGAGACGCCGACGTAGTGGACCACGGCCCATTGGCCCGGTTGGACCTCCTGGCCCGTGCCGATCGTAATGTCCTCGATGACAAGGTCGGTCGGCGGCGGACCGTCGACCAGACCCACGGTGGGCTTTTCCATCCGGGTACCTTAACGCCGTCCCCGGACCGTGATCACTTCCACCCGGTGGAGTGTCGTGGCAGGTTGACGACACCACGACCGTTCCGGCTGCCGGACCGGCGTCCCGACCGGCGAGACGGTCGACGACCGCTACCGGGGCGTCCCGATCTACGCCGGGTGGCACCCAAGCGCTGACCGGGCCGGGCCGGGTACCCGGCCCCGGTGAACCCGACGTGGCGTCCGCGACGATCGCGGGTGCGGGCGGAAAACCGGTTGATCCGGCCCCGGTGCTCTGGGTTACGGTGGTCAGATGTCCGGCACCTTCCACGCCCTGATCCGCGGGTCCCTGACCGGGACGTGCACCGCTGACCAGGCGATCCAGCTCCTGCTCCGGCACCGGGTCGGCCACGCCGCCCTGGCAGGCTGAGAGCGACCGAGTCCAGGTCCGACCGCCGAGCCGCTGACGCGGATGCGGCGGGCTGCGGACCTGTCTTTCCGGCGGCGCATCGCGCCGTGACCTCACCCCGACCGCCCGACGCAGCCCGTCGGTGCGGCGCGGCAGGTCAGTATCCGGTAGCCGGTGTGCGCGGTGTGAGCCGCTGACATCTCCGCACGTCCAGGGTCATCCGAGTCCTGATCCATCCGGGACAGGTCGTGGCCGTGGTGCCCGCCTGTCCGCAGACCGGCCCGGAACGCCCGGGCGGGAGGACACGGCTGTGCCGCATCACCGACCGAACCGAGAGAACCGTCCGCATCACCAGTCGGGCCGGGAGAACCGTCCGCATGCCCGACGGCCCGACCCGGCCGGCGGCCGTCAACCGTCCGTCCGTAATGAACCATCCGCCCGTATCGAATCCGATCGGGCGGGGGAACCGGCGGTGCGGCGTACCGGGCCGGACCGGGCGCGCCGGGTGCTCGGGCAGAACTTCCTGCGCGACGCGCGGACCATCGCGCAGATCGTCACCGCGGCCCGCCCGGACCCGGACGGGCTGATCCTGGAGGTCGGCGCCGGGCAGGGGGCGCTGACCAGGGAACTGGTCCGGCGGTGCCGGCGGGTTGTCGCGTACGAGATCGACCCGGCCCTGCTCGCCCGGCTCGGCGAGGAGTTCCGGGCCGAGCCCGGGCTCCGGCTCGTGCCCGGCGACTTCGTCGCGGCCCGGCCGCCCACCGAACCGTTCGCCGTGGTCGGCAACATCCCGTACGCCTCGACCAGCCGGATCGTCGACTGGTGCCTCGACGCCCGGTGGCTGACCACCGCGACCCTGGTCACCCAGCTCGAGTACGCCCGCAAGCGCTCCGGCGACTACGGCCGGTGGACGCAGCGGACCGTGCGGACCTGGCCGTGGCTGGACTGGCGGCTGGCCGGCCGGATCCCTCGGGAGCGGTTCCGGCCGATGCCCCGGGTGGACTCCGGGATCCTCCGGCTGGAACGCCGGCCGGTGCAACTGCTGCCGCCCGGCCAGCTCGCCGACTACCAGCGGTTCGTCGCGCTCGGCTTCAGCGGGGTGGGCGGCTCGCTGCGGGCCTCGCTGCACCGCGGTTATCCGGCCCGCCGGGTCGACGCCGCGCTGCGGGCCAACCGGATCCCCGCCGACATCCTGGTCGGGTACGTCTGGCCGGAGCAGTGGATCTCGTTGTTCCAGGCGGTCCACCCGCTGCGGCACTGACCCGGTGCGGCAGGTCCCGGCTGACCCAATGCCCTTCGGCGGCCGTCCCCGACGGGCTCGCCCGGACGACGGCAGGGGACCGGCCGCGAAGGGAAGCGACCCGGACCGGTGCCGCTGGTGGTACGTCCACCGGCGGCACCGGTCCCGGGATGCTCAGTAGGTGATGAAGCCGTACAGGGCCAGGTGGTTGGACCTGGTGCCGGCCACGGTGTGGTCGACGGCCGACGGCCGGACGTCGCCCCTGACGAAGAGGTAGTCGATCTTGCTGGAACCGTGGGTCGCCCGCGAACCGTAGCCGGTCATGCCGAAGCCGCCCAGTGTCGACGCCGGAATGCCCGTGCGGTTCGCGTCGATGCCGACCACCCGGATCGTCGAGGCGTTGAGCAGGCTGGTGGCGTCCGCGCCGATGTGCATGCCGGTGCCGCCGATGCCGGTGTAGCCGTCTCCGGCGCAGGCGTTCTGCCGGTTCTCCTGCGGCAGGTGCATGGTGGCGGCGAAGACGGTGGTCCCGGTCGCCTTGATGGTGAACCGGGCCGCGATGGCACTGGTCCGCTTCCACTTGTGGTAGTCGGTGCTGTCCGGGTCGCTGTTCGGTGGCTTGTAGAGCGTGCACCCGGCACCGCCGGCGTACGCCGTGCCGGGCCGGAGCCAGCCGGCGCTCCAGTACTTCGACACGTCCCCGGAGGCCAGGCCGAGAGTCCGGGTGTTGTAGAGGATCCCGTTGGTCTGCTTCTTCTTCAGGTCACCGAGCGACTGGGAACTGCACTTGTGGCTGCCGCCCCACGGCTCCGGATCGGTCCAGGCCACGATCGCCCGGTAGGTGCCGGCCGGGAAGCCGAACTTGGCGGAGAGCTGGTCGGCGTACGCCTCGGCCTGCCCGGTGCCCCGGATCTGCTGCACGATCAGCAGGTCCGGGGCTACCACACCCGCGGTGCCCGTGCGCCCGTCGTCGTCGACGAGTACCGAGGTGAGGTGGTCCGGGCCGGAAATGCGGGTGCAGCTGCCGTCGGAGTTGTTCACGACGAGGTTCTCGATGTTGTTGTTGTAGACCCGCAGGACCCGTTCGGCCGCCACGGCGGCGGTGCCGTCCACCGGCGGGTCACCGGCGGGCGCGGACCGCGCTGTGGCGTCGGCCGCCGGCGCCGTGGCCAGCGCGAGGGCGCTGAGGAGGGCGGTGGCGGTCCGGTGTGACCGGCGTAGCGAAACGGCCAATGCGGGCTCCTGTCGGGGTGGTGTCTCGGCGGCGACGATCTCTGCGGCGACGTGGCTCGGCCAGGGGGCACCGGCGCGGACCGGTGGCGCGACTCTACCGCCCGACGTCGATGTCTGGTAGGAATCCTTCAAGCGTTGTGGTGGCGAGCGAGAATTTTTCCAAGGAGGCCTCGGATGAAGCGAACCGTGATGGGCCTGACCGGTCTCCTCGCCGTGGCCGCCGGCTCGACGGTCGCGGTGCTGCCCGCCCGGGCCGGCCTGGCCGACGCTCCGGCGGGCGCCCCCGGGCCGGAGCGCAGCCGCACCGTGAGCTACCAGGGATACCGGGTCGAGGTGCCGGCGAGCTGGCCGGTGGTGGACCTCGCCGCCCGGCCGCACGCCTGCGTCCGGTTCGACCGCCCCGCCGTCTATCTCGGACATCCGGGCGACCAGTCCGAATGCCCGTCCCGGCTCGTCGGGCGGACCGCCGGGCTGCTCCTCGAACCGATCGACGCCCGGTCGGCCGAGCGTCTACCGGCCGCGACCCTCACCAGCGGCCCCGGCGCGGCGACCGTGCCCGCGCCACCGTCCCGGGACGACGCGATCCAACTCGCGGTGCGGGACGCTGGTGTGCTCGTCACGGCCGTGCACACCCCGGTGACCGAAGGACTCGTCCGGCGGGTCCTCGACACCGCGAGCCTCGGCCCGGACGCGGTACCGCTGTCGCCGTCCGCGCTTCCGGCGTCGACCCGACCCGTCGCACCGGCCGCCCCGCTGGCCGCCACCGGCCCACAGCCCGGCACCTTCCTCGGCCGGGGCTTCGACACCTGCACCGCCCCGGCCCAGTCCACAATGAACGCCTGGCGGGCCAGCTCGCCGTACCGGGCGGTCGGGATCTACATCAGCGGGGCCAACCGCTCCTGCGCCCAGCCGAACCTCACCGCGGGCTGGGTGACCAACCAGACCGCGAACGGCTGGCGGCTGATCCCGATCGAACTCGGCCGGCAGGCGCCCTGCTCCACCCGCTACACCCTACTGATATCCACCGATCCGGCGACGGCGCGGTCCCAGGGCGCGACCGCCGCGACCGGCGCCGTGAACGCGGCCCAGGCGCTCGGCATCCCGGCCGGCAGCGCCATCTACAACGACATCGAGCACTACCCGTCGAACCCGTCCTGCAGGGCCGCCGTGCTGTCGTACCTCTCCGGCTGGACCGACCGGCTGCACGCGCTCGGCTACCTCGCCGGGATGTACTCCAGCGGCTCGTCCGGAATCGCCGACGTGGCAAGCGCGTACGACGATCCGGCGTACAGCCGGGTGGACCACATCTGGTTCGCCTGGTGGAACGGGGTGGCGGACACCGACGCCGGCCCGTACGCCCCGGCGGAGTACTGGGCGGACTCGCAGCGGCTGCACCAGTACGCCGGCGACGTCTACGAGACCTGGGGCGGCGTGCAGATCCGGATCGACCGCAACTACCTCGACGTCTCGACCGACGGCGGAGGCGGCCCACCACCGGTGTGGAGCAGCGTCGTCGACAACGGCACCGCCGGGCGGTTCAGCGCCAGCGCCAACTGGGGTACCTCGGCCTACTCCAGCCAGCGGTACGGCACCGACTACCGCTTCGCCGACCCGGTGCTGGCCAGCGACGTCGCCTGGTTCCGGGTCGACGTCCCGGCAACCGCCAGCTACGAGGTCTCGGTCTGGTATCCGGCCGACGCCGGCTACAACGACTCGACCCCGTTCGTCGTCGCCACCACCGGCGGCAACCGGACGGTACGGGTCGACCAGCGGTTCACCGGTGGCCGATGGGTGTCGCTCGGCGTCTTTGCCCTGGCGGCCGGCGACGGCGACCGGGTGGGGGTGAGCCGGTGGACGAGCGGAACCGGTTACGTCGTCGCCGACGCCGTCCGGGTCACCCGGGTCTGACCCGGACGCTCCACTCCGGTCGGGTGCCGGGGTCAGCGGCTCAGGGGCGCTCGCCCACGCCGGTGGCGGCCTCGGCGAACCGGCCGCCGCGCAGGCGGGGCGTCAACGGTGCCGTCGGCATCCCGCCGGCGTCACGCAGGCCGTGCAGGAACTCCTCGACCGCCTCCCGGGCGGTGTGCCGGGGCGTCCAGCCCAGTTCCGTCCTGGCCCGGGTGGTGTCCATGATCGGCACCCGGAGCACCGCGTCGAACAGGTGCGGGGAGGCGGGGACCAGGTGCAGGTGCCAGGCCAGGGCGAGGGCGGCCCGGACCGGGGCGACCGGCAGACGTACCCGGCGGGCCCGCAGGACCTCGGCGAGCAGCCGCCCGTCGACGACCGGCTCGGCGGCCACGTTGAACGCCCCGCGCACGTCACGCAGCACCGCCAGCCGGTACGCCTCGGCGGCGTCCGTCGAGTGCAGGGCCTGGAACCGCAACCCGGGCAGATCGGGCAGCACCGGTACGGTCCCGGGCCGCACCAGCCGACCCGGCAGCAGCGGACCGGTGAAGAGCCGGCGCTGCTGGCTCGCCGACTCCCGTTTGAAGATGAACCCGGGCCGCAGCCGTACCACCCGCATCTGTGGATTCCGCTGCTCGAAGGCGTCGAGCACCCGCTCCAGGTACGCCTTCTCCCTGGTGTATCCGGCGATCGGCCAGCCGTCGGTCGGCCAGTTCTCGTCCACCGGCCGGTCCTTCGGCCCCGGTGAGTACGCTCCGACCGACGAGGCGTAGACCAGCGCCGGTACGCCGGCCCGGGCCGCGGCGGCGAACACCCGCCGCCCGCCGACGGCATTGACCCGCCAGGTGGTCAGCGGTCGGTGCGTGGGCTGGAAGAGCCAGGCGAGGTGTACCACGACGTCGGCGCCGTCGAAGATCTCGACGAGGTCGGCGGAGACGATGTCCGCCTCGGCCCACTCGGTCTTCGGCGCCCGCCATCGTGGCGGGCGCCGGGACACCCCGACGATGGTGCCGACCGCCGGATCCCGGCCGAGGGCCTCGACGACACTCGTTCCGACGTTGCCCGTCGCGCCGACCACCACCACCCGCAGGCCCGAGCCGGTGCCACCCTGCGCGGGCGTCACCGGTCGGTCCCGCCGTCCCGGTCGGTCCGATCACCGGTAGCTCTCCGAACGTCCATGGCGGTAGCCCTTCCCGCCGAACGCCTCGGTAAACGCCGACCCCGACGGTAAAGAGCAAACGTTCCGGCCGTCCCGCCGGCCTGTTCGAGGGCTGGAGCGGTCGGCGTTGACAGTCCTGAACCCGTCCGTAACATAGACATCAATCAATCGATGGCGACGTCGGCACCCCGCCGGGGTCCGCCCGGCCGCTCCGGCGACCGTGCGGCTTGTGCCCGCCACCGGGTGAGCAACCCTGGTCCCCGCTATCCGGCAAGCGCTTGCCGGGGGGCCGCGTTCTCTGTCGATCAACCCACCATCGTTCGGAGGACCAGCATGCAGTTACATCGTCCCCGGTCCCGGTTGTGGTCAGCCGTGACCGTGGCGGCCGTGGTCGTCGCCGGCGGCGCGGCTGTCACCATCGCCGGGCCCGCGGCCGCGGCCGCGGGCTGCGGCGTCACCTACACGGTCGGCTCGCAGTGGTCAGGCGGCTTCACCGCGACGGTCACCGTCAACAACGTCGGCGACCCGATCAGCTCCTGGACGTTGACCTGGAGCTACGAGGCGGGCCAGCGGGTCACCCAGGCCTGGAACGCCACCGTGACGCAGAGCGGCAGCCAGGTCAGTGCCCGGAACGCCAGCTACAACGGCGGCATCGCCACCGGAGCGAGCGTCTCCTTCGGCTTCAACGGATCCTGGAACGGCAGCAACCCGGCGCCGACCAGCTTCGCCGTGAACGGCACCACCTGCACCGGAGCCCCCGGCCCCAACCCGACGACCGGACCGACCACCCAGCCGACCACCCAGCCGACGACGCAGCCGACGACGCAGCCCACCGCGCCGCCGACCACCGCGCCGCCCGGCAACCCGACCTGGGGCACCGCCGTACCGCCGGCCGGCGCCCAGCTGAGCCGGGCGTACCAGTTGATCGCGACCGCCAACGAGAAGGGATACCTGCCGAGGTCCGGCGAGTGCTCCGTCGAGGTCCACGCCCGATACTGGACGTACGGCCCGGACGGCAAGGTCTATCCGACCTGGCACCCGACCCGGGACTCCAGTGGCTGCTACTTCGGCCACGAGCACGGTGACGACCCCCGGCCGTCCGACCTGTACGGCACCGCCGGCTGGCCGGCGTTCGGCTACACCAGCGAGGTGATGCTGGACAACATGCCCGAGCACAGTCACCGGCACGAGGACCACGTCGGGCACAAGGTGCTGGCGGTCAACAACACCAACGTGATCCAGGGTGACAACGGCAGCAGCTTCTTCCCGCCGCAGGGCAGCACGATCGCCGTCTGTGACACCCTGCTCAAGTTCCACCAGGGCACCCACTCGCCGGACGCGTTCAGCAACAACGTCCACGAGTTGCTCTTCAACCAGCGCTGCACCGCGAGCAACGGTGGCCAGGTCACCGAGGCCCGTTACAGCGCGATGATCCCGCTCGGCCGGGCCGGCGGCTTCAGTCCGAGCGAATGCCCGGGCTTCGGCGGCGCGTTCATAAACGTCGCGCCTCCGGTGCCGGGGGACTCGCCCTCGGACACCCGGTCGCTGGGCCGGCTGATCACCGAGCCGGGCTGTGTACAGGCGATCCGTGAGGGTCGTACGCACTACGACCCGCTCTATCCGAACCCGGTGCCGTTCACCGTCTCCGACATGGACGACTTCTGGTTCTCCGACTACTCGGTGACGGGTAGCGGGCTGAACTTCCGGCTCGCACCACTGTTCTACGTGGTGAACCCGTCGCGCTACTACGATCCGGCCAAGCCGAACAACCTGGGCCGGATCATCGACCTGTGCTACACCAACCTCGCCGGCGGCGACTACTGCAACCAGGCCCGGCAGGCCGGCCAGAACATCCCCTGGGACGACACCCGTTCGCCGTTCAAGGGCACCCTGCGGGAGTTCCGGCCGGGCACCTTCCAGGTGCAGAACAGCGGCTCGACCACGGTCTACACCGACGTGTACGGCCGCAACGCATCCAGTACGCCGTTCGCCGGCTCCATCCGGCAGTACTTCTCCGGCAACCAGTCGTCGACCATGTACGTCCGTGGTGCCACCCGCGACTGGAACGCCACCGGGGTACACGCCCCGAACTGACCCGACACCACGCGGGTACGGGTCCGCGGCGGATCCCTCCGTCGCGGGCCCGTACCGTGCCCGGTCGGTCAGCTCTGCCGGACCGCCTCGCCGGCGATCTCGATCCGTACGCTCCTGCCGACCAGTACCCCGCCGCTCTCCAGTGCCACGTTCCAGACGAGCCCGTAGTCCTCCCGCTCGATCTCGGCGGTCGCGCTGAACCCGAAGATCTCCTGGCCGTACGGGTCGCGCCGGGCGCCGCCGAATTCGACCTGGAGGTCGACCGGTCGGGTGACGCCCCGGACGGTCAGCTCTCCGGCCAGGACGAACCGGCCCGACGTCTTCCCGGCCCGCTCCGGCACGGCGACCTCGGCGCGTCGACCGGGGCGCCGGCTGCGCAACCGGGCCCAGTAGAAGATCGACTCGTTCGGGTCCGGCTGCCACCTGATTCCGGTACTGCGGTACTCCAGCGTGGGATGCCGGACCACGTCGAGGAAGTCGGCGCTGCTCAGGTGCGCGTCCCGGTCGGCGCTGCCGGTGCTGATACTGGCCGCCCGGATCGTCGCGGTCACCGAGGAGTCCAGCGGGTCCGGCTCGACGACGATCTGCGCGGTCGCCTCGCCGAACTCGCCGCGCACCGGGCTGACCATCATGTGTCGGGCGACGAAGCCGACCCGCTTGTGCGCCGGATCGAGCAGGTACCTGCCGGGCGCCGGGATCGTCATGCCCTGCCAGGAGCGTGTGGCGGTACCGGTCATGCTGGTGCTCCCCCCGGAAAATCCTGCCGATGTGGTGATCTTGCCGCTCACCGGTTCCACAGAGTAGTCAGAGGGCCGACTTCTCGCTCCTGACCTGGGTGATGTCCGTGACTGTCGTCACCTTCGGTAGCGAGAGCTGGGTCGTCGGTCCGGACCCGGCTGTCTCAGTACTGCAACGCGGTCGCCACCTCCCGGCCGATGCGCTCCACCGCCGCCAGGTCGAGTCCGTAGAGCACGTAGCGGCCGTGTCGTTCGACCCGGACCAGCGCCAGGTCGCGGAGCACCCGCAGGTGCCGGGAGACCTGCGGCCGGGTCATCGACAACCTGTCCGCCAGGTCCGCGGTGGTCATCGACTGCCGGGCGATGAGCCGGCACAGGCGCACCCGGCGCGGGTCGGTGAGTGCCAACAGGCGGCTGCGGGCCAGGGTGACGCCGACCTCCGGCGCCGCCACCGGGAAGTGCACCACCGGCGGCAGCCCCGGCTCGTTCTTCACCAGCAGATGCGGGGCACCGTACCGGGTCGGCATGAGCAGCACCGGCGTACGGGACGGACTGATCACCGCGTGGTGCACCTTGTCGAAGACGACCCGGGCCGGCCCCGACGACGCGGTGACCAGGCGCGCGGTCGACGGGCTGAGCCCGACCAGCGCCGCCGCCGGTCCCTCGTCGGCCAGCCGCTGCCGCAGCCGGTGCGCGGCCCTGGTCAGCACCGGCTCGGTCTCGGCCCAGAGGTCGTCGAAGTAGACCCGGCCGCACAGGTCGAGGAAGTCCAGCAGGTCGTCGCGGAGTGCCGCCGGGTCGCGCAACAGCTCCTCGGCGAGGTCCAGGTGCGGCTCCGGCAGCCGGGAGGCGGCCTGTCGCAGCGCCTCGGCCTGTACCGGGTCGTGCAGTACCCGGTCGAAGTCGAAGCCGTGGTAGCCGCTGGCGCAGGTGAAGGCGGTGAGTTCGGCGAACCGGCGCAGCGGGAGCCGGCGCAGAGCGGCCACCGGTGCACAACCGCCGAGGCCGGGGGAGCGGACGCGGAGGCCCGGACCGGCCGCCGCGCTCGAGCCGGCACCGGGCGCACTGTGCGAAGCCGGGCCGGACGTGGCGTCCGAAGGCGGGCCGGGCGTGGCGTCCGAAGGCGGGCCGGGCGTGGCGTCCTGGCGTGGGCCGGTCGTCATGCGCGGGCCGGCACCGGCAGTGGGGCCCGGGTGCGGAGCGCTCGTGCTGTCCGGGCCGGCGGCGGTCGGGTCGAGCCCGGGATAGAAGGCCCGCCAGCGCAGGGCCGTCCACAGCGGTGCGAACCGCGAGAGCCCGGCCCGGAAGGCCGGCGGTGCGGTCCGGGAGACGTCGACCGCCCAGGACGCGTGCTCGGGGTGGTGCAGGTGACCGGTCAGCACGTGCAGGCTCGCGGCCAGCTCCGCCAGCGGTGACACGGCGACGGGAAACCGGTCGGGGCCCGCCCCGGCCAGCAGGATCACCACCGGCATGACCGTGAGTGTAGGGTCGACGACCGGTCAGGGCCGCGGGTCGGCCTGGGCCGCGAACTCCGCCCGCGCCGCCGCCAGCAGCTCGGGCCCGGTGAGCAGTTCGGCGGCGACCCGGGCCAGTCCGGTCGCCGCGACCTGGGTGCGGTCGTGCGCGAAGGGTGTGCCGGCAGCCTCGCGCATCGCCGCCGAGTGGCTCGGCGTGCCGGTCTCGGCGATCTGGACGTACGGGTGGATGACCGGCATCAGCAGCGAGAGGTTGCCGATGTCCGAGGAGCCGGCCGGGCCGTCCGGGTCACCGGCCTGGATCTCGACCCCGAGGGCGCCCACCGCCGCCCCGAACCGCTCGGCGAGCACGGTGTTGTTGCGCCGCTCGGCGTACGTGGGGCCGGTCTCCCGGACCACCGCCGAGGTTCCGGTGGCGAGCGCGGCGCCCTGGGCGGCGTCCCGGACCCGTTCGACCAGCGCATCGACCGAGGTCCTGGTGCGGTCCCGGACGTACAGGTCCACCGCGGCGTACGCCGGCACGACGTTCGGGGCCGCCCCGCCGTCCGAGACGATCCCGTGCAGCCGGACCGTCGGCGGCACGAACTGGCGCATCGCGTCGACCGCCTGGAGGAACAGCTGGGCACCGGCGAGTGCGCTGCGGCCCAGCCACGGCGAGATCGAGGCGTGCGCGCTGGTTCCGGCGAACGCGATCCGCAGGTGTGCCGCGGCCAGGCCGGGGCGGGCGGTCAGCGAACGGTCCCCCGGATGGAACATCAGCGCCGCGTCGACGCCGTCGAAGACGCCGGCCTCGGCCAGGCGCACCTTGCCGGCTCCGCCCATCTCCTCGGCCGGAGTGCCGAACACGGCCAGGGTGCCCGGATGGTCCGGCAGCACCCGGACGAGTCCGATCGCCGCCGCGGCGGCACCGGCCGCGATCAGGTTGTGCCCGCAGCCGTGGCCGACACCGGGCAGCGCGTCGTACTCGGCGAGGATGGCGACGTACGGTCCGGGGCGGTCGCCCTGGTGCACGGCGACGAACGCCGTCACCATCCCGCCCGGTGGCGTGCGCACCGTGAACCCCGACTCGGCGAGCCACCCGGTCAGCAGCTCGTGGGCGTGGAACTCGTCGAACTTCAGCTCCGGCCGGCCGTGGATGGCGAGGCTCACCGCCTCCATTCGGCCCCGGAGCGCGGCAAGTGCGGTGGCGAGGATCTCCAGTGGCGGAGTGGTGGCGGTGGAGACGGTGGACATGACTACTCCCGTCGTACTGGCAGGTCGGGGTGCGCGCACCGCGGGTGGCGCGGTGCCGGCTACGTACCGTCGAGACTGCGGTCATCCCGGCCGGTTCGGCGGCGGATTGCCGCGACCGAGGTAACCCTCGCCCGGAACCGCCCGCCGCTCCCGGTGGTCGGTCCGCCGGAGCGGGGGGCGAGAAAGATTCGCGAACGTTCCGCGAGTACGATCCGATCTCGTTGCCGCACCGGTCCCACATCCGAACGGTCCCCTCACATTGGAGCCTGGTATGGCCGACCTGGATCCCGAACTCGCCTCGCGGTTGCAGTTCGAGGTGCCGCACGCGGCGCGGATCTGGAACTACTGGATGGGCGGCAAGGACAACTTCCAGGCCGACCGGGCCGCCGGGGCCGCCGTCGCGGAGGTCTACCCGGAGATCGTCGTGATGGCCCGGCAGTCCCGGCGGTTCCTGATCCGGGTGGTGCGCCATCTCGCCGCCGAGGCGGGCATCCGGCAGTTCCTCGACGTCGGCACCGGGCTGCCGACCATGCAGAACACCCACGAGGTCGCCCAGCGGGTCGCGCCGGAGTCCCGGATCGTCTACGTCGACAACGACCCGATGGTGCTTGTGCACGCCCGCGCCCTGCTGGCCAGCACCACCTCCGAGGGGCTGACCACCTACGTGCACGCCGACTACCACGACCCCGGAAAGATTCTCGACGAGGCGGCGGAGGCGCTCGACTTCCGGAAGCCGGTCGCGGTGATGTTCATGGGCGTGCTCGGCTACGAGCCGGACCTGGACGTCGTACGCTCCATCGTGGGCCGGATGCTCGAGCCGCTCGCCCCCGGCAGTCACCTGGTGCTCTGGGACGGCAGCGACACCAGCCCGGCGGTGGTCGACGGCGCCGACAAGCTGGTGGAGAGCGGCGGAGTCCCCTACGTCCTGCGCAGCCCGGAACAGCTGGCGAGCTGTTTCGCCGGCCTGGCCATGGTCGAGCCCGGCCTGGTGCCGATCACCAGGTGGCGCCCGGACGACGCCGACGCCGAGCACGTCGACGCCTACGGCGGCGTGGCCCGCAAGCCCTGATGCGGGCGGCCGGCGCGGCCCGGTCGAGCAGCGGCTGTCCGCGGATCGGTGCGGTTGCGGATTGTCCCCGAGTCCCCGCCTGCCCCGAAATCGGACCACCCTCCGGCAGCCCGTGCCGGGGGGTTTTCCGACACTGCCGTCCAGGCGACAGAACAATATGAACGTACTTCGATATCTTCGGTGCGGCACTCGAGAGCCGGTCCTGAATTGCCTCGCATCAGATGGGACATCCATGCGACTTCGACCATCTCTTCGGACCACCGCCGCGACGATCGTCATGCTGGCCGTCACGCTCTTCTCGTCGACGGTGACCGTGGCGGGCGCCTCGGCCGCACCGGCCGCCGACCCGACCGGGGTCAGCTCGGCCAAGGTCACGCTCAGCCCGGAGGCCGCCGCACTGGGCAGTACTCCGGAGGTCGCCCTCGCCCGGTTCTGGACGAAGGAGCGGATCGCCGCGGCCAGGCCGGCCGACAACGGCGTCTCGCTCGCCGAGCTCCGCAAGACCGCGCAGAGTTCGGTACTCGGCGAGACCGTCGTGGCCGGACTGCCGCCGCGCGTCGCCGCGACGGGCCTGGCGGGGAAGTCCGGCGCCGGCTCGGCCAAGGCCGCCCGCGGCGACGTGTCCGTCATGGCGGGTGCCACCGGTACCTCCTGGCCGTGGCGGCACGACTTCGTGTCGTTGACCAACGGCAAGGTGCTCTACCAGCACAACGGAGGGCTCTGGCACTGTTCGGGCGTGGTGGTCAGCACCGAGGCCCGCAACACCGTCTTCACCGCCGGGCACTGCGTGCACGGCGGTCCGGGCGGCGGCTGGCAGAACACCAACTGGACCTTCATCCCGGACTACTACTACGGTGACCGTCCGCTCGGCACCTGGGTCGCCCGGGAGCTCTGGTCGCTCAACGGCTGGATGAACAACGGCGACCGGGCGTACGACGTCGGGGTGGCGGTGATGCACCTGAACGCGGGCCGCCGGCTGGCCGACGTCACCGGCAGCCAGGGCATCCGGATCAACGGGCCGGCCACCCCGTCGGTGTGGCACTTCGGGTTCCCGCTGAACTCCCCGTACGACGGCGAGGACCTGATCACCTGTGACGGCCCGACGTCGCGTCCCGACGACCTGAAGCTGGCCTGCACCATCCAGGGCGGCGGCAGTGGCGGCGCCTGGCTGGCCGACTTCAACGGCGACTCGGGCTACACGATCAGCATCAACAGCTACCACATCGGCAACGACCTGACCCAGATCTACGGGCCGTACTTCGGTGACGGGGTGTCGAACCTCTACGCTGCGGTGCGTAACCTGAGCTGATGCGCTCAGTACGCCGCCGGGTCGCCGCCATGGTCGTGCTCTCGACCGTGGTGGCGACACCGGCGGCGTGTGCCGGTGCCGACCCGGGCGGCGGCGGGCCGGCCACGCCCCGGTTGGTTCCGGCGCTGAGTCTCGCCCTGGAGCAGGGTCCCCGGCCGGCCGACCGGGAGCTGCGGCTACGGGTCGGGATGTCGGCGCTGGCCGACGGCATCGACCGGATCGAGCAGCGGCGCGACGGGGAGCAGTTGGGCCTGCTCGTCTGGGTCCGGGAACGCGCCCCCGGCCCGACGGAGGCGGTGCCGAACTCGGCACGGGTGGAGAGCACGACCGTGCCGCTCGACGCCCCGGTCGGTACCGCCCGGGTGGTCGACCTCGCCACCCGACCGCCCCGACCTGTCCCGGTGGTCCCGGCCGGCTGACCGGCGCCGCCGGGATGCTGTCGAGTTCCCGCTCAGCGGGCCCAGGGCAGTTCCCGGGGTTCCGGGCTGTCCGGGACGGTGGCGGTGCCGCCGGCCGGCATGCAGACCAGCGCCTCGGCGGGTTCGCCGCCGGTCCGGACCTGCCGGACCAGACCGGCGGGCAGGATCGCCGCCTGGCCCACGCCGACCACCCGGGTCTGGCCGTCCACCGTGACGGCGAACGACCCGGCCACCGGCATCCAGACCTGTTCCCGGTCGACGGCGTGGGCCGGCCCGGCGGTGTCCGGTGCCATCCGGACCCGCCAGGTGGCCAGCTCGGCACTGCCCTGGCCGGGTGCGGCGAGCCCGGACATCACGGCGGCGGCTACCCGGACCTGCGCCCGGTGCACGGGCTGGTGTTCCAGGCGCTGCGCGGCGGCGGAGCCACCGGCACCGAGCTGGCGGATCGGCTCGGCGTGACCAAGCAGGCCGCCGGTCAGATCGTCGACGACCTGGAGCGGCGCGGTTACCTGCGTCGCGAGCCGCATCCCGGCGCCGGTTGGTCGTACTGACCGGACGCGCCGAGGAACACCTCGAGGTCGCCGGTCGGGTGCTGCACGCCCTGGAGGCGGAGCTGGCCGCCGGGATCGGCGCCGACCGCCTGGCCGAGCTGCGCACCGGGCTGGGTCGGCTGGTCCGGCAGCTGGCCGGCGACTCGCCGCCGCCGTTGCGTCCCCTCTGGTAGCCGCCCGGCCAGCGACACCCTGACTCGGTGCTCGGCGTTCAGCGCACCTGGACGGGCTCGGCGGCGTCGATCCGCGCGGTCACGTCCAGCCGACGCGGCGCCAGGCCGGACGTCGTCCGGAACCGGTCGACCGCCGCCGACACGTGGTCCCGGACGGCGGCGAGGCCGGCCCGGGGGTTGAGCCGCAGCTGGATCCGCAGGTCAGGCTGGGGTGCCGTGCCGACCAGGGTTACCGAGGCCCGACGCACCTGCGGGTCCCGGGTGAGGTCCCGTTCGAGGCCGCGGGCCAGCCTGCTGCCCTGCACCCTGGTGGTGCCGGGCGATGTCGTGCCGTCCGCCGTGGCCTGCCCGGCGAAGGCCCGCAGGTCGAGGTCGCCCTGCGCCGGATGCCGGCGCAGCTGAAGGACCCGGCCGAGCAGGTTCGATCCCAGCCAGGCCAGGAACAGCCCGACTACGCCGAGGATGACCAGCCCCCACGGGTCGAGCCCGCGCCAGGTGCGCAGCAGGCCCGACCAGAGCAACGGCGCCCCGTTGTCGACGCCGGCCAGGGCGCCGAGACTGGCGATCAGCCCGACGACTCCGATCGCGGTGAGCACGATGCCGAGCACCGTCCAGAGCACCCGGATCGCGCCGTCGCTCAGACCGGCCTCCCAGCCCGTCGCACCGGTCCGCCAGCCGGGCAGCGCGGGCAGTTGACGGACCGGCCGGGCGGACATCCGCACGCCGACATGGTCGTCCCGCGAAGCGCCGAGCCGTTCCAGTTCGCGCCGGATCGCCGACTCCACCGCCGGGGCGATGTCGGCGTCCCCGGCCGCCCGGACCTGGACCCACCAGCCGACACCCCTGCGGCGGACCCGGGCACTCGCCGAGTCGACCCCGGTCACGGCGGTCGAGACCGCCGCCAGCTGCCGTTCCACCGACCGCCGTTGCAGGTGCCAGCCGTCGGCGAGCCGGGTGGGCAGCCGGTCGGGCTTCCAGCGAACCAACTGTCCGATCAGGATCAGCAGCCCGAGCACCCCGGCGGCGACGATCCCGGTCCGCGTCCAGGGATCCGCCAACCGGGTACTGGTCAGCGTGTCGTACCAGGCGGTCCGGTCGATCAGCAACGACTCACGGCCGAGTGCCACCGTGAGGACTTCCATGATCAGCAGCAGCCCGCCGGCCAGCAGTGCGCAGCCGAGCAGGAGTGTGCCGAGCCGGTTCACCAGGCGCACGTCAGCTCCTTCCGGCCGGCTCGACCGGGACCGGCAGGTCGATGTCGTCGACGACCACCTCCACCGACGACTGCCGACCCAGATCGGCGAGTACGTCCCGGACCGCGACCCGGATCTGTTCGGCCAGCGGGGGGATCGGTACCGGATCGACCTGGACGTGCACCTCGACCGGGTCGCCGAGCCGGATGCCGACGATCTTGCCGCCGGGGAACAGGGTGGCCACCTCCACACCGACGCCAGGGGTCAGCCGGGTCACGCCCGGTACGGCGAGTACGACGTCCCGGAGCCGGCCGGCAATCTCGCCCGGACCGGCCTCCTGAGCAGTTCGGACACTCGCCCGGTCGGTCTCCGGTCGCGCCCGGTCGGACTCCGGTCTCGCCCGTCCGGTGCGTGGCGAGGTACCGCGGTTCCCGGTGTCGCGGCTGTTCGTGGCCCGTCCGGACTCTCCGGTGACCCGGGCGCCGGTCTGCGCGGCGGAGCGGTTCGCCCGGCTGTTCGGGGCCTGCCCGGACCCTCTGCCGGCCCGGGCGCCGGTCTGCGCGGTGGACGGGTCCGTGCGGCCGGGCTCGGTGGCGACCCGGCCGTCGCGGCCGCTGCCGCCGCTGGTGGCCCGGCTGCTCATCGTGTCCGCTGGCGGTCGTCGCCGTCCTGGTCGCCCTCGACGTAGACGTCGTCGACGTTGATGTTCACCGCGACGACGTCGAGGCCGGTCATCGCCCGCACCCGGTCCATGACGTTGCGGCGTACCGCGCCGGAGACGTCGACGATGCTCTGGCCGTAGAAGGTGACGATGTCCAGGTCGATCGCCGTCTCGCGTTCGCCGACCTGCACCGAGACACCCTGCTCGGCGGTCTCGCTGACGCCCGGGACGATGTTCCGGAGCTGCCCGACCCGCCGGGCCAGGCCGCTGCCCATCGAGTGCACACCGGGGATCTCCCGGGCCGCGAAACCGGCAATCTTGGCCACCACGCCGTCCGCGATGCGGGTCTTACCGGACTCGGTGGTCAACTCGGCCCGGGCCGGCCCGCCGTCCGGCGTCGACAGCGGACCGGGCATCCCGGTCTTCTGCCGGTTGTCGCCCCTGGTCGCGGTACTGCTACTGCTCTCAGTCATCGCCTACCCCCATCTACTTGCCGGTTGGTCCGGTACACCGCGCCGCCACCGCTCAACGCCCGTCGGATGCGCCGCTCAATACCGTCGAGAAGCGCCCGCCAGGCCCGCCGAGAGGTGCCCGCCAGGCCCGCCGAGACGCGCCCGTCAACGCCGTCGGGATGCGCCTGCCCGCTCGGCCAGGCCGGCGACGTCGAGTTCGCCGTCGATCACCCGTGCCGCGAGCCAGCCGACCAGTCCGGCGAGTACCGCACCCGCTGCCGCTCCGAAGCCGGCGACGGCCCAGACCGCCGCGATGAGGAAACCGGCGATGAAACCGAACTGTTGGCGTGACATGGGTTCCTCCCCGGCTCGGTGCGGCAGGTCGGGAGTGGCTTACACGCTGGGGGAGAAGTCGAACCCCGGCGGGCGTACGACATGTGTGATCTGCGTCACTTCCGGTGGGTTGATCGTCGCGGCCGGCGTGCCGGGTACCGTGGCGCGGTGCGGCTCACCAAGTACACCCACGCCTGCGTACGGCTCGAACACGACGGCCGGGTCCTGGTCGTCGACCCCGGCGTCTGGAGCGAACCGGCCGCGCTGCGCGGCGCCGACGCGGTCCTGGTGACACACGAGCACACCGACCACGTCGACGTACTGCGGCTGGCCGGTCTCGGCGTCCCCGTCTACGCACCGGCCGGGGCGCGGATCCCCGACCTCGACGTGCACCCGGTCGCACCGGGGGAGGAGTTCACCGCCGCCGGCCTGCGGGTACGCGCCTTCGGCGGCCGGCACGCCACCATCTACGGCGGCCAGCCCGACTGCCCGAACCTGGGATACCTGGTGGAGGGGGAGGTCTACCACCCCGGCGACTCGGTGCACCGGCCCGACGTGCCGGTGCGGACCCTGCTGGTGCCGGTGCAGGGGGCCTGGCTGAAGACCGCCGAGGCGATCGACTTCGTCCGGGCCCTCGCACCCGAGCGGGCGTACGGCATCCACGACGCTCAGGTCAACGACAGGGGACTGTCGAGCGTGCACGGGTGGCTCGCCGAGGAGACCGGCGGCTGCTACCGCTGGCTCACCCCGGGCGAGACGGCCTGACGCAGCCGCCCCCGGCACGCCCCCCGGCGGGTACCGCCGTCCCGCCACGGTTGTCGGGTACCGCCGTCCCCGCCACGACCGGCCGGTACCGGGAGCCGGCGGCGGGTCAGCCGGTCCTGCCGGCGGCGTCGGTGCGGCCGGCTCCGGCCGGGGTGCCGGGGCGCTCGGTCCAGCTGTCCACGATCGCCGCGACCAGGGCGACCAGCACGAACCCGATGGTCGCCAGCAGGGCGTCCCGGAACGCCCGCGACCAGCCGTCCCGGGTCGCCGCCAGGGTGCTGAAGAAGATCGCCCCGACCCCGGCGATTCCGGTGGCGGCACCGATCCGCTGGGCGGTCTGCAACATGCCCGCCGCGCTGCCGGCCTGGGCGACCGGCACCTCGGAGAGCGCGAGGTTCTGGTTGGGGGTGATCACCAGTCCGCTGCCCAGGCCGGCGAGCAGCAGCGGCAGGGCGGTCGCCAGTGGCGCGCCGCGCCCCGGCACGAAGTGCAGGGCCAGGATCACGCCGCCGAGCCCGAGCGCGACGGTGGCCAGGCCGACCGCGACCAGTGGCCGGCCGAACCGGTCCACGATCCGGCCGCCGAGGGCCGCGGTGACCGCCGAGCCGGCCGCGAACGGCGTGATCGCCAGGCCGGCCTGCAGGGCGGTGTAGCGCAGGCCGTTCTGTAGGTAGAGGGTGAACAGGAAGAAGATCGCCACGAAGCCACCGAAGTAGAGCAGCCCGATCAGGGTGCCGAGCGAGTACGACCGGAGCCGGAACAGGGCCAGGTCGAACAGCGGTTCCCGGCGGCGTCGGTACCGCAGTTCCCAGCGTACGAAGCCGAGCAGCACCAGCAGGCCGGCCGGGATCAGCAACCACTTGAGCGGCCCCTGCCACTGCTGCCGTTGCACCAGCGGGAGCAGGAGCAGGAGCACACCGAGCCCGAGCAGCAGTACGCCGCACGGGTCGAGGCTGCGCTGTCCGCTCCGTCGCCCGCCGCCGGTCGGCAGCAGTCGCCAGGCGAAGACGATCGCCGCGATGCCGACCGGCACGTTGACGAAGAAGACCAGCCGCCAGCCGAGGTGCTGGCCGCCGAGTTCGATGAGCGCGCCGCCCAGCAGCGGGCCGATGCCGGTGGAGATCCCGATGGTGGCACCGAGCAGCCCGAACGGTCGGCTCCGGGCCGCACCCCGGTAGAGCTGCTGGATGAGCCCGATCACCTGCGGGTTCACCAGTCCGGCCGCCGCGCCCTGCAACAGTCGGGCAGCGATCAGCCAGGTCGCCGACTCGGCCAGCCCCGCCGCGGCGCTGGTCAGGGTGAACAGCGCGAGGCCGAGGATGAAGACGTTGCGCCGGCCCCGGACGTCGCCGAACCGCCCGGCCGGCACGAGCAGCAGACCGAAGGTGAGCGCGTATCCGGAGAGGATCCACTGCAGATCGCTCGGGTCGGCGCGTACCGCCTGCTCGATCGAGGGGATCGCGACGTTGACGATGCTGACGTCCAGCAGCGTCATGAACGCGGCGACCAGGCCGACGGTCAGGGCCTGTCGGCGTCGCCGGGCGGCGGTCCGCTCGTCCAACCCGGCCAGCGGGTCCGGCTCCGGCTCGGCAGGTCGGCTCCGGCCGGTCTGTCCGGGTGGTCCGCCACGATCCGGTGGACCGCCGTGTGCCGCGCTCATCGAGCCTCGCTGACTGTGCCGCCTCCGGGTCGCCGCGAACGATGACCGCCGGGGGACAGACTAGCGCAAAATGCCCGAACGCCTGGTCAACGACCTACCGGCGGCCACGCCGTGCCGCCGTCGCACGGAGCGACTGCCGCTCACAGGAGCCGTCACGCGGAGCGACTGCCGCTCACAGGAGCCGTCACGCGGAGCGACTGCCGCTCGCAGGAGCCGTCACGCGGAGCGACTGCCGCCCGTAGTGGCCGGCGTCAGGGGTTCAGGCGAGCTGCTGCGAGCACCAGCGGGGACCGAAGTCCAGACCTTCCAGCGGGGAGTCCTCGCGGTGCAGCAGGTTCTTCTCGCCGAGCACGTGCAGCGGCGTCACCAACTGGTCCGCCGGCAACCCGACCTCGTCGGCGATGGCCTCCGGAAACGGCACCTGTCCCCGGGCCTCCAGGGTGGTGACCGCCTGGTAGACCCGCTGCTCGATCTCGGTGAGATTCAGCTGTTGCATGGTGACCTCCTCGCCCGCGCACAGCGCGCGGACAGTTCGCGAGGTCGCGATTACCCACAGCAACCGCGTTGATGCGTCCGGGCACCGGGCTCCGCCGCCGATCGTCGACCGGTGTCCCTTTCCGGTCCGGCCCGGTCCGTCGCCTAGGCTGCTACCCGTGATCTGGGACGTGGCCGTGATCGGGGCCGGGCCGGCCGGACTCTCCGCCGCGTTCACCGCCGCGCGGGCCGGAGCGCGCACGGTCGTGCTGGAGAAGTCCGCACACCCGCGTTACAAGACCTGCGGCGGCGGGCTGATCGGCACCTCGCTGGCGGTCGCCGCCACCCGGATCGAGGTGCCCGCCGACGACCGGGTGGACCGGGTGACCTTCACCGCCGACGGCCGGCGCGAGTTCACCCGCCGGCACCGCTCGGGGCAGTTGCTCACCATGGTGCGCCGGGAGGAGTTCGACGACCGGCTGCGCGGCGCCGCCGTGTCCGCCGGCGTCGAGATCCGGGAGCGGGTCGCGGTGCGCGGCATCGAGCAGGACCCCGACGCCGTACGCGTCCGGCTCGCCGACGGCACCGAACTGCGTGCCCGGGTGGCGGTCGGCGCCGACGGCTCCGCCGGGGTGACCGCCCGGCAGGTCGGGGTGGAGTACGCACAGGTCGACCTCGGGCTGGAACTGGAGATCCCGGTACCGGTCCCGGTGCAGGAACGCTGGCGCGGCCGGTTGCTGCTGGACTGGGGCCCGCTGCCCGGGTCGTACGCCTGGGTCTTCCCGAAGGGCGACCGGCTCACCGTCGGGGTGATCGCCGGCCGGGGCGAGGGGGAGCGGACCCGGCGCTACCTGCGGCGCTTCGTCGAGCGGCTCGGCCTGTCCGGTCTGGAACCGGCACACGACTCCGGGCACCTGACCCGGTGCCGCGCCGACGACTCCCCGCTGCGCCGGGGGCGGGTGCTGGTCGCCGGGGACGCGGCCGGCCTGCTGGAGCCGTGGACCCGGGAGGGGATCAGCTTCGCGTTGCGCTCCGGTGCGCTGGCCGGTACGGCGGCGGCCGGCGGCGACCTCGACGGGTACGTCCGGGCGGTGCACGACCAACTCGTCCCACCGATGCGGGCCGGACACCGGATCCTCGCCGCGTTCTCCCGGCATCCCGGGATCTTCCACTCCGCCCTCGCCACTCCGCCCGGCTGGCGGATGTTCACCGCCTTCTGCCGGGGCGAGACCAGTTTCGACCGCGTCCTGGAACGCCGCCGGGTACGCGCGGCACTCGCCCTGCTGGGCCGGACGCCGTAACGTCAGCCGTCGAGGACGGTCCCCGAAGGGCTGCCCGGCGGCGCCTCCCGGTACGCCGTGAACCGGCGCAGCCGCAGCGAGTTGCCGACCACGAAGACCGAGGAGAAGGCCATCGCCGCTCCCGCGATCATCGGGTTGAGCATCCCGATCGCGGCCAGCGGCAGCGCGGCGACGTTGTAGGCGAACGCCCAGAACAGGTTGCCCCTGATCACCCGGAGCGTCGCCCGGGAGAGCCGGATCGCGTCGACGGCGGCGGTCAGGTCACCGCGTACCAGGGTCAGGTCGGCGGCCTCGATGGCGACGTCCGTACCCGTGCCCATGGCCAGTCCGAGATCCGCCTGGGCGAGCGCGGCGGCGTCGTTGACGCCGTCGCCGACCATGGCCACCACCCGGCCCTCGGCCTGGAGCCGCTTGACCACGTCGAGCTTGTCGGCCGGCAGTACCTCGGCGATCACCTCGTCGATGCCGACCTCGGCGGCGACGGACCGGGCGACCGCCCCGTTGTCCCCGGTGAGCAGCACCGGGGTGAGGCCGAGCCGGCGCAGCCCGGCGACCGCCTCGCGGCTGGTCGGCTTGACCCCGTCGGCCACCACCAACGCCCCCCGGACCCGGCCCTCCCAGCCGGCCAGCACCACCGTCCGGCCGGCGGCCTCGGCCTGCGCGACCGCCACGTCGAGCCCGCCGGCCGGCTCGAGGCCACGCTCGGCCAGCAGCCGGGCCCGGCCCACCGTGACCGCCCGGCCGTCGACCGCTCCGGTCACGCCGAGTCCCTCGACGTTGGCGAAGCCGGCGACCTCGGGATGCGGCCCGGTCCGCCCGGCGGCGGCGCTGGCGATCGCCCGGGCGATCGGATGTTCGCTGGCGTTCTCCAGGGCGCCGGCCAGCCGCAGCAGTTCGTCGGCGTCCTGCCCGTCGGCCGGGAGGATCTCGGTGAGCGTCATCCGGCCGGTGGTGACGGTGCCGGTCTTGTCCAGCACCACCGTCCCGACCCGGCGGGTCGACTCCAGCACCTCCGGACCCTTGATCAGGATGCCGAGCTGGGCGCCCCGGCCGGTGCCGACCAGCAGCGCCGTCGGGGTGGCGAGCCCCAGCGCGCAGGGGCAGGCGATGATCAGGACGGCGACGGCGGCGGTGAAGGCCGCGGTCACACCGTCGCCGGAGCCGAGCCAGAAGCCGAGGGTGGCGACGGCGAGGGCGATCACGACCGGCACGAAGACGCCGGAGATCCGGTCCGCCAGCCGCTGCACCTGCGCCTTGCCGGTCTGTGCCCGCTCGACAAGCGTCGCCATCTGGGCGAGCTGGGTCTCGGCGCCGATCCGGGTGGCCCGGACGACGAGCCGGCCGCCGGCGTTCACGGTCGCTCCGACCACCTGCTCGCCGGGGCCGACCTCCACCGGCACCGACTCGCCGGTGAGCATGCTCGCGTCGACCGCGGAGGAGCCGTCCTCGACCACCCCGTCGGTGGCGATCTTCTCGCCGGGCCGGACCACGAAGCGGTCACCGACGGCGAGCTGGTCGACGGCGATCCGCACCTCGGTGCCGTCGCGCAGCACCGTCACCTCTTTCGCGCCGAGTTCGAGCAGTGCCCGCAGCGCGGCACCGGCCCGGCGCTTGGACCGGACCTCGAAGTAGCGGCCGGCGAGGATGAAGAGGGTGACCCCGGCCGCCGTCTCCAGGTAGATGTTGCCGGCGCCGTCGCTGCGCCCGATGTCGAGGCTGAACGGGTGGGTCATCCCGGGGGTACCGGCGGTGCCGAGGAAGAGCGCCCAGACCGACCAGCCGAGCGCGGCCAGGGTACCGAGCGAGATCAGGGTGTCCATGGTGGCGGCACCGTGCCGCAGGTTGATCCAGGCGGCCCGGTGGAACGGCAGCCCGCCGTAGGCGACGACCGGGGCGGCGAGGGTGAGCGAGAGCCACTGCCAGTAGTCGAACTGCCAGGCCGGCACCATCGCCAGCACGATCACCGGTACGGTCAGCACCAGCGACACCAGCAGCCGGGCTCGCAGCGCGCGCAGCTCGTCGACCGGCGGCACCGCCTCCGTTCCGGGTTCGCCGGCCGGGCGGGGCGGCGGTGGCAGTTCCGCGGTGTAGCCGGTCCTCTGCACCGTGGCGACGAGTTCGTCCGGGGTCAGGGAGTCGTCGAAGTCGACCGTCGCCTTCTCGGTGGCGTAGTTGACCGTCGCGGTGACCCCGGCCAGCCGGTTGAGCTTCTTCTCGATCCGGCTGGCGCAGGAGGCGCAGGTCATCCCGCCGATCTTCAGTTCGATCCGGTTGGGCGCCATCGGTGGTCGCCCGGCGGCCGGTGCCATTGCTGCCTCCCGCGTCGGTGGTGCCGTAGCTGCGTCAGTTGTTTGCGTGCCTGCGCCAGTTGTTTGCCTGCCCGGGTCAGTCGTGTCCGTGGCCGGGCTCGCCGTGCCCCGGCGGCTCCGCACCGGCGGTGGCCGTCGGTGCCGGTCGATGGGGTGTCGCGCCGCCGTCCGGCGTACCGGCCGGCGTGGGCCCGGTGGGCGGGCCGGCGGTCAGGGTGAACTCGGCGGTGCGCACCGTTCCGCCGTGCTGGAAGTCGAGATAGAGCCGGTAGGTGCCGGCCGAGGGGACGTCGGCGTAGAAGGTGATCTCCGGACCGGCGGGGGTCCGCCCGTCGCCGGGCTCGCCGTCCGGATGCACGTGCAGGTACGCCAGGTCTCCCGCCCGGAGCGCGACCAGGTGCCCGTACGCGCCGAGGTAGGGGGAGAGGTCGGTGACGGGTTGCCCGTTCCGGTTGACGGTCAGGGTCAGTTCGCTGGTCCGGCCCGGGGTCAGGGTGCCGTCGAGGCTCACCTGGTAGTCGTCGACCTCGGCGGTCGGGGCGGGCGCCGGCAGGGCTCGGGGCCGGAAGTCGCCGGGCACCGCGACGTCGAGCCCGAGGGTGAGCGCCGCCGCACCGCTGGGCGTGAAGTCGGCGAACGCCCGCCAGCTCCCGGGACCACTCAGCGGCGAGGCGACCCGCCAGGTGCCGTCGGCGGCCATCTCCGGGTGCACGTGCCGGAAGCCGGACAGGTCCCGCCGGGCCACGATCAGGTGCATCCGCTTGTCGTGTGCCACGTCGAAGCGGGTCACCGGCTGCCCGTCCGGGCCGACGATCCGGAACGCGAACTCCCCGGCCGGAGCCGGTACGCCGGTCAGGGTGTAGCCCCGGTCGGAAACGAGCAGACCACCCGGCAGCCGGGGCGTGTCGGTCGCTGCGCCGCCGGCGTCGTGCCCGGTCGAGTGGGCGGCGCCGGTCGAGCTGGCGGAGTCGGCGGTGCGTACCGGGCCGGCGAGCTGACCGACCCCGTACGCCGCGCCGAACAGCGTCGCGAGCCCGAGCGCGAAGGTGCTCAGTCTGGTCGCGGTGTTCATCGTGCTGTCTCGTCTCCTCCGCGGCTTCCGGTGGTCAGGGACGGACGAGTTCGTAACCGGCCTCGTCGACGGCGGCGCGGAGCTGCTCCGGGTCGACCGGGGCGTCGCTGGTGACCGTGACGGCACCGGCGGCCAGGTCGACGCTCACCTCGGTCACGCCCGGGATCGCGCCGACCTCGGTGCTTACCGCGCTGACGCAGTGGCCGCAGGTCATTCCCCTGACCTGGTAGCTCTCGGTGATCATCACAGTGCTCCCTTCCCGATTCCCACCCTATACCCTAGGGGGGTATGCAACGGCCACGTTACCCCTTGGGGTATCGGTACACCAGGACCGTAGCATACCCCTGGGGGGTTAGCTATGCTTGCCGGCATGACGACACCGGCGGAGACTCCGACCCGCGGCTACACCGCCAGCAAGGACCAGCTGCTCGCGCGGCTGCGCCGGGTGGAGGGGCAGGTCCGGGGGATCGAGCGGATGGTCGAGGACGACCGCTACTGCATCGACGTGCTGACCCAGATCTCCGCCATCCAGGCCGCCCTGGACAAGGTCGCGCTCGGCCTGCTCGACGGGCACGCCCGGCACTGCATGCACGAGGGCGCCGCCGAGGGACGGGCCGACGAGATGGCCACCGAGATGATGGCTGCCGTCGGCCGTCTGATGAAGCGGGGCTGACCCCGATCGGCCCCTACCTCGGGTCCGGGAAGAGGTCGACCTGCTCGCCGAGTTCCACCTCCCCGGCCAGGTGGGCCGGCGGTGGCCGGTCGGTCGCCGGCAGTCGCGAGTACCGTCGCCCGGAGCCCTGCGGTGCATCCGGCCGCGAGGTGACCCGGAACGGCACCATCGTGATCGGGGCCGGCGGCGGGTCGAACCTGCGCTCTCCCCAGCGCAGCCAGAGCGCGATCCGGCCGGCCGCCGCCTCCAGCCGGAGCTTGTCCACGGAACGCCGCCGGTCGGAGTGGTCGACCTCGACCACCACCGGCGCGCCGTCCGGCCGTGCGCATCCGACATCCACTATGGAATGCCGGTGCTCGTACGGCGGCGGCAGCGGCATCACACTGGCGGCCCGCCGGTACACCCGCCAGCCCTGCGCCTTCGCCCAGGCCGCCACCGAGTCGATCAGCAGCACGGTGACCTCGTCATCCGTCTGGTCGGTGAAGGTCAACCGGCCCAGCCAGCCGGACAGCGCGGCGCCGATCCGGGCGCCCTCCTCGGCCTGGTCCACGCTCCGACCGTACCGCCCGAAGACCCCGGAACCGGTGCCGGCCGCCCGCCGCCGCCCGGAACGCCGGCGGTGATGTGTCGGTGTCGCTGGCCGGCGTGTGGGTGTCGGTGTCTCGGTGGCCGGCGTGAGTGCCGGTGTCTCGGTGGCCGGCGGGTTGGCGGTCAGGCCATCGCGGGCAGGACGACCCGCTCCAGCACCGCCAACGGTGTCCGCCACTGTTCCGGGTCGTTGTAGCCGCCGGCCGTGACGGCCACGACGAGATCCAGGTCCGGCAGGACGTACAGGCGCTGGCCGCCGTTGCCCATCGCGGCCACCGTCCGCCGTTCGGCGACTTTCTCGACGTACCAGTGGTAGCCGTACCGGCTGCCCCAGCTGGTCGACAGGCGGGGGCGGAGCATGACGTCGATCCACTCGGCGGGGACGATCCGCCGGCCACGCCACGACCCGGCACCGAGCACCAGCTCGCCGATCCTGGCCAGGTCCCGGGACGTGAGCCGCAGCCCGGAGGCCGCTGACGCCACCCCGTCCGATCCGCACATCCACGCCAGGTTGTCGATTTCCAGCGGTTTGAACAGCACCGACCGGGCGTACTCGGCCAGCGGCCTGCCGGTCCCGTCCGCGATCAACCCGGCGAGCAGCGTCGTCGCGCCACCGCAGTAGCTCCAGCGGACACCGGGCGGCTCCACGACGGGCCGCTCCAGGACGTACCGGTACCGGTCCGGGGCGAGTTCCATCGCGATCTCGGCGTTCGCCGGGTTGTCGTACGGCAGGTCCTCCCGCCATTCCAGCCCGAGCGACATCGTCAGCGCGTGCTCGACGGTCAGCCGGGCCCGAGCCGGGTCGGCCGCCAGGTCGGAGTACGCCGGGAAGTGTCGCAGCAGCGGCGCCGAGGGCTCCGGGACCAGGCCGTCGTGCAGCGCGATGCCGTACAGCAGGGCGGTCACGCTCTTGGTGACCGACCGGAGATCGTGCAGGGTGTGCGGTCCGAACTCGACGACACCGAGGCGGATGTGCCAACTGCTGTCCTCGCCGCTGCCGTAGTACTCCAGCAGGGTCTCGCCGGCCCGGACCGCGACCGCCGCGTGCAGGCCGTCGAGCTGTCCGGCCCGGAGGGTCTCGGTCAGCCGGTCGCGCAGGTCCGTCAAGGGGGCCTCCTCGCTAGGGACTCCGGAGAGGATCGCACATCCCGTCCAGCGCCGGGTCGGGCCGCCGGCCGGGCCGGCGCAGGTTCACCGGGCGGAGTCCGCGGCGCCCTCCCGCTTCTGCCGGGATCGGGCCACCCTCCGGCGGAGCCGCTGGCCGATCGCGATCCCGCCCCAGAGCACCGCCAGCCAGATGGCGAGCTGTATCAGGTAGTTCCGGTCCTGGAGCCCCGGGTTGGGCGGTCCGGGAGCCGGCCGCCAGAGCAGCGGCACCGCGACCAGGAGCAGGATCGCCGTGACCGCCAGCCCGGCGCCGATCCGGGTGCGGGTCGTCCGGTCGGGGACCAGCCGGCCGAGGACGAGTCCGACCAGGCCGACCAGCGGGGCGACCAGCAGATCGTGCAGCAGCGGACCGGCGAGCAGCCAGGGCAGCAGCGGTCCGGGGCGGGGCAGCACGGTCACGCCGTACGCCGCCGCCGCGAGGCCCAGTCCGATCAGGACGGTCCGGGCGACCCGGACGGTTCCCGTGCCACCGTCCTGCCCGGCGCCCGGCGTCATCCCAGCACCTCCAGCCGGGACACCCACTTGGTCTGTAGCACTCCTGGACGGCTCGGGGCGATGATCCGGCACGGGTACCCGTGGTCCGGTGCCAGCACCTCCCCGTTGACCCGCAGGGCGAGCAGCGTCAGCGGGTCGCGGACGTGCGCCGCCGGCAGTGTGCTTGTCGCGTACAGGCCGGCGGACTCCAGCGAGGAGACCCGCACCGGGCGGCCGGTCGGCGCACCGACGGCGGCGAGCAGGTCGGCCACCGGCACCCCGGTCCAGTCCGCCACCGCACTCCAACCCTCCACGCAGGCGATCGGCAGCCGTCCGGTCCGCTGCGGCAGGGCCGTCAGGTCGGCGAGGTCGAGCCGGCGCCGGCCGCCGGTCCAGACGACCTCCAGGTGCCAGCCGGCCGGTACGACGATTCCGGCCGCGGCCGCGGTGCGGTTCACCGGCACCCCCTGCGGACCGGTGCCCGAACTCCAGGCCAGCGCGGAGACGCGGCGCAGCCACGGCACCGTGCCGCCGGCCGTGGCCAGGACCGCGACCGTGGCCGTGCCGGCGGCGGTGCGCAGGAAGGCCCGGCGGCCGGGCACCGGCTGCCGGTCGAGCGGATCGGCCAGCGCCGCCCGGATCACCGGCAGCTTGACGCCGACGTGCACCAGCAGGGCGCCGACCGCCAGCCAGGCCACCGCGTAGTGCGCGGCCGGGAAGAAGAACCGCCACGGGTACGACTGCGCGACGTTGAACAGCCCGGTGACCAGCTCGAAGAAGGCGGCGCAGACCAGCACCAGGATGGAGACCCGTTCGAGTAGGTGCCCGGCCAGCCGGCCCGGCCGGCGGGGTGGCCTGACGAACAGCCGGGGATAGACACTCCACAGCTTCGCCAGCAGCAGCGGGATCGCCGCGATCCCGGCGAGCACGTGCACGCCCTGGGTCATCCGGTAGAGGTTCACCGGGCGGCTCGGCCAGCCGAACCAGCTCGGCGGATCGGCGGCGGCGTGGCTGAGCAGGCCGGTGACGAAGCAGAGTCCGAACGCCACCCCGAGCCAGCGGCCGAGCCGGGCCGCCACCGGCGCCGAGTGTGCCGGCCCCGTGAAGTCCTCGGGGCGCGGCACCTGCGCCCGGCGGACAAGGAACCGACCAGCCCGACGGACCTGGGGCCGGCGGACGACGAACCGACCAGCCCGGCGGAACAGCGGCCGGCGGGTCATCGGCGGACCAGTTCGGCGAACCAGCGGTCACCGGAGCGCAGCAGCTCGGCCACCCGCAGCCCCGCACCGGCGGCAGGGTGCTCCACCGCCTCCACCCCGACCCGGGCCCAGCGGAACGCGGGTCCACGGCACGGCCGGCGGTCCGGTCCGATCGAGACGACGTGCGCCAGCCCCTGCCACAGCCCGGTGCCGGGCGGCTCCAGCTCGGCCAGCACGCTGCCACCCGGGGCGAGCAGCGCGGCGCAGCGGCGCAGCAGCGCCACCGGATCGCCACCGATGCCGATGTTCCCGTCGACAAGCAGGGCGTGCGCCCAGCGTCCCGTGCCCGGCAGCGGCGCGAAGATGTCGCGGCGCACCGCGGCGGCGCCCCGGGCCCGGGTCAGCCGGACCGCCCGGGCCGAGATGTCGACGCCGAGCGCCACGACGCCGCGCCGGGCCAGCACCGCGGTCAACCGGCCAGGCCCGCATCCGAGGTCGATGGTGGGGCCGAGGCAGCGGGCCACGACCGGGCCGACCGCCGGTTCCGGTGGCCCGTGCCAGCGGCGGACCGGCAACGGGTACGGCGGCGCGTCGGCGTGCACCAGCCAGTGCTCGGCCCGGCGGGATCCGCCCGGCACACCGGCCCCGGCCGGCCGACCGGACCGGCCGGTCCACCTGGCCGCCCCGACCGCCGGTGCGAGCGGGCCGTCGAAGCCGCCGAGGGACCCGCCCCGGTACGCGCCACGGACACTCATCGGCGTGCCCCGGCTCCGGGTGCCGGAACGCCCACCGCGTCGACGGCCCGGCTGAACCGGCTGCCGGGCAGCTGGTCCGCCACCGCCAGGGCGGCGGGCCAGTCGTCCACGTCAGGCAGCACCGGCAGGGCGGTGACGCGTACGCCCCGGCTCCGCAGTGCGGCCAGGGTCAGCCGTCCGGTGTCGGCGGTGGACATCGGCACCTGGCGGAGTACGGCCGCGTGTGCCGGGTCGCGTAGTCCGAGGGCCCACCAGCCGCCGTCGACGGCCGGCCCGAGTACCGCGTCGGTGCCGGCGAGCCGGTGCAGCGCGTCGGCGAGGATGTCGGGGCGAACCTGCGGGGTGTCCATGCCGATCTGCAACACCGGCAGGCCGGGGAAGGCCGCGCCGACCTCGGCATGGGCCTGGGCGAGCCGGTCGGCGAACGTCTCCCCGTGCTGGCGCAACAGGTGCCAGCCGCTGAGCGCGGTGGCCAGTTCGGCACCGTGTTCCGCGTCGGAGAACCGGCCGGTGTGGGCCAGCACCGGCACTGTCGCGCCGGTGTCGCGTACCGCCGAGAGGGTGTCCAGCAGGGCCGCCGCCGCGATCCGGGCCGCCTGGCGAGGGGTGGCCGGCGGGCAGAGCCGGGTCTTCGCCAGCCCCGGCACCGGTGCCTTGGCAACCACGAGCAGCACGTTCATCGGCCGGCACCGAGATCCGAGCGCAGCACTCCGGCGAAGTCCCGGGTGGCGCGCAGCGTGCCGCGTACCGAACCGGAGACCTTCGAGGTGGTGCCCGCCGCCCGGGGCGCGTACGCCAGGTCCAGTTCGACGATCCGCCACCCGGCGGCCGCCGCCCGCAGCAGCAGTTCCAGCGGATAGCCGAAGGCCCGGTCCGCCACCCCGAGCCGCAGCAGCGCGGTGCGGCGCGCGGCCCGGACCGGGCTGACGTCGTGCACGGGTACGCCCCGGCGCCGCAGCAGCGCGGCGACAAGCGCGTTGCCGGCCCGGGCGTGCCACGGCCACGCCGTCGCCGAGACCGGCCGGCGGCGGCCCACCGCGAGGTCGACGCGGTCGTCGAGTACCGGGGCGACCAACCGGGGCAGCTCGCCCGGATCGAACGAGCCGTCCGCGTCGAGGACGCAGACCAGTTCGCTCTCGGCCGCCAGCAGGCCGGCGTGCACCGCCGCGCCGTAGCCCCGCCGGGGCTCGGTGACCACCCGCGCCCCGTGTGCGGCGGCGATCTCCGGCGACCCGTCCGTGGAGCCGTTGTCCACCACGACGGCCCGGTAGCCGGGCGGCAGCGCGGCGAGTACGCCCGGCAGTGCGGCCGCTTCGTCCAGACACGGCAACAGCACGTCGATCGTTGCGCTCATGTCCGGAGACGCTAGGCGCGGCACCGCCGGCGGAGGACGCCTCGCGGGCTTACGGAACCCTTACGCCGCAACGGGTCTTACGATTCGCTGACGTCCGGCCCGTCGCCCTGGGGTTCCGGTGCCGGTACCTCGTACCGTCGCGGTCGCCATGACCATCCGGAACCGGCCGGTACGACCCCGGCACGCCGACGCGGTCGTCGTCACGGTCGAGGCGGTGCTGCTGGCCGCCGCGATCACGGTCGGCGCGCTGCTCAACGCCCGAGGCGCCGACCTGTACGCCGACGCCGCCCCGCTCTACGCCACCTGGCGACCGCACGTCGGCCCGGGCACCCCGGCCGCGCTGCTGGTCGCCGTGCTGGTGGTCGGATACGGCCACCGATTCGCCCAGCACGCGTCGTGGCCCCGGCTGCTCGCCGTCGGCTACCTGGGCGCGCTGGCCTGGACGATGTCGCTGGCCCTGGTCGACGGCTGGTCCGCCGGCCTGGCGCAACGGTTGACGGTGCAGGCCGAGTACCTGCACGAGGTGCCCCGGGTGACCGACATCGGCGCGATGCTGGCGGGGTTCACCGGGCGGATCCTCGACTTCCAGCCGGATTCCTGGTCCACGCACACCGCAGGGCACCCGCCGGGCGCCCTGCTGGTCTTCGTCCTGCTGGACCGGGTCGGCCTGGGCGGCGGGGCGGTGGCGGGGCTGGCCTGTGTGCTGGTCGGGGCGACCGTGTCGGTGTCGGTTCCGGTGACCCTGCGGGCGCTCGGCGACGAGTCCGCCGCTCGGGCCGGATGGCCGTTCCTGCTGCTGTTTCCCGGTGCGGTCTGGATAGGCGCCTCGGCGGACGGGATCTTCACCGGGGTGGTCGCCGCCGGGCTGGCCCTGTTGGCCGTCGGCGGGCGGGGCCGGGCGGCGCTCGGCGGCCTGCTGCTCGGCTTCGCGCTCTACCTGTCGTACGGGTTCGTGCTCGTCGGCCTGCTCGCGCTGACCGTGCTGGTGCTGCGTACCCGGGACCGGGCCGGTGCCTTCCTGGCGGCCGTGCTGGCGGTGGCCGTCGTCGTCGCCGGGTTCACCGCCGCCGGCTTCTGGTGGTGGGACGGCTACCACCTGGTGGTCCGGCGCTACTACCAGGGCTGGGCGGCGGACCGCCCGTACGGGTACTGGATCTGGGCGAACCTGGCCGCCCTGCTGCTCGCCGTCGGCCCGGTGCTCGGACCGGCACTCCGCCGCGCCGTGCTCGCCGGCTGGACCGGCCTGGCGGCCGCCAGGCGCGACGGGGGCCGGATCGGGCGAGCGGACCAGCGCTCTCGCCGAACGGGCCGCGACGCTGCCGGCCGGCCGGCATCCCGGCCGGGCGGCTGGCTGGCCGGCACGGGCTGGCTGGCCGGCTCGGGCGGACCGGCGGTCTGGCTGCCGATCGCCGCGGCGGTGACGGTGCTGGCGGCGGACCTGTCCGGGTTGAGCAAGGCGGAGGTCGAGCGGATCTGGCTGCCGTTCGGCGTCTGGCTGCTGGTCGCCACCGCGCACCTGCCGGCCCGACACCGGTCCCGGTGGCTGGCGGCCCAGGCACTGACCGCGTTGGCGGTCAACCACCTACTGTGGACGGTCTCCTGACGTCGCCGGTGCGCGCAGCGGCGCGGCGGCGAACTCGGCGACGCCGTCGGCGAACGAGGTCCGGGCGGTGAAGCCGAGCAGCCGGGCCGCCCGGGCGGGATCGGCGACCACGTGCCGGACGTCGGCCGCCCGCCCGCCGCCGACCACCACCGGCCCGGGGCCGCCCGTCGCGGTGGCCAGCTCGCGGGCCAGCTCGCCGACGGTGTGCGGTTCACCGGAGCAGACGTTCACCGCCACAAACGGCTCCGGGGGGTCGCTGTGCAACGCCAGCAGGTTGGCCCGGGCGACATCCCCGACGGCGACGAAGTCGCGCCGCTGCCGCCCGTCCTCCAGCACCTGCGGCGGCCGGCCGGCGGCCAGCGCCGACCGGAAGATCGAGGCGACCCCGGCGTACGGGGTGTCCCGGGGCATCCGCGGGCCGTAGACGTTGTGGTAGCGCAGCGCCCAGACCTCTCCGCCGGTCTGCCGGGCCCACGCCCCGGCCAGGTGTTCCTGGGCCAGCTTCGTCGCGGCGTACGTGCTGCGCGGTTCCAGCGGGGCGTCCTCCGGCACCAGGCCGGAAGCCAGCGGATCGGCGCAGCGGGGACAGCGCGGCTCGTAGCGGCCGGCGGCCAGGTCGGCGGGGCGCCGCTCGGACGGCCGCACCACCTGGTGCTGCGCGCAGTGGTAGCGCCCCTCGCCGTACACCACCATCGAGCTGGCCAGCACGAGCCGGCGCACTCCCGCACCGTGCATCGCCGCCAGCAGGGTCGCGGTGCCGAGGTCGTTGTGCCCGGCGTACCGGGGAGCGTCGGCCGGGTCGAGACCGTGTCCGACCATTGCCGCCTGGTGGCAGACGGCGTCGACGCCGCGCAGCAGTTCGGCCAGCAGGTCGAGGTCGCGGACGTCACCGACGACCGGCCGGTGCCGGTGTGCCCACTCCGGTGCGGCCGCACCGTGCACCTGCGGCAGCAGCGCGTCCACCGCCACCACCTCGTGCCCGTTCTCGACGAGCAGGTCCGCGACGTGTGAGCCGATGAAACCGGCGGCGCCGGTGACGAGTGTCCGCATTCCGGTCACCGTATTGTCTGCCGGTGCCCGCGCCGCCGGTCCCGGCACGGCCGTAAGACTCCCGCAAGATCTCGGCCGACCGGCTTCAGTCGGCGGCGTGGCTAGGCTGGCCGGGTGGAACCGGTGGGAGGTGGGTGGTGACGCAGCGGGTACTCGTGGTCGACGACGACCGGACCGTCAGCGACGTGGTCTGCCGCTATCTGCGGCACGCCGGCTACCAGGTGAGTCACGTCGACGACGGCGCGGAGGCTCTGGCCGCGGTTGCGCGTCGGGCGCCCCATCTCGTCGTACTCGATCTGATGTTGCCCACGGTGAGCGGCCTGCAGGTCTGCCGGGAACTGCGCCGGCGGCCGGACGGCATCCCGATCGTGATGTTGACCGCACGGGGTGACGAGGCGGACCGGATCCTCGGCCTGGAACTGGGTGCCGACGACTACCTGAGCAAGCCCTTCTCGCCGCGCGAACTGGTGCTGCGGGTCCGCTCGGTGCTCCGCCGGGTCGCCGGTGAGCCGGCCCCGGACCGGCCCGACCGGCTCGCCGACGGCGATCTCGAGGTCCGCACCGGCCCCCGGCTGGCGATGCTGCGCGGCGCCGAACTCGCCCTGACCCTGCGGGAGTTCGATCTGCTGGTGCACCTGATGCGGCATCCGTCCCGGGCGTTCACCCGGGCCGAGCTGCTGGAACAGGTCTGGGGTTGGAACTTCGGGGACCACTCGACCGTGACCGTGCACGTCCGGCGGCTGCGGGAGAAGATCGAACACGACCCGGCCGAACCGCGCCGGATAGTGACGGTCTGGGGCGTCGGTTACCGGTACGAGCCGGCCCATGCGTGACCTGGCGTTCATCTTCTCGATCGCGCTCGCCGCGGCCCTGGCCGTCGGTCTGGCCGGGGCGCTGCTGCTGCGGCGGCTGCGGCACACCTCGATCACCGTGCACCTGTACGTGCTGCTCGCCGTGACCGTACTGGCGGTGGTCGGCGGCGTCGCCGTGGTCGCCGAGGCGATGTTCCTGTCCCCGCACGACCTGGAGGTCGTCTTGATCACCGTCGCGGCGGCCGCGGTGGTCAGCCTCGCCGTCGGCGGGCACTTCGGGCGGCGACTCGCGGCGGCGGCGGTCTGGGCGGCCCAGGCCCGGGAGCGGGAGCGGCGGTTGGAGAAGGGGCGCCGGGATCTCGTCGCCTGGGTCTCACACGACCTGCGTACCCCGCTGGCCGGGCTGCGGGCGATGGCCGAGGCGCTGGAGGACGGGGTGGTGCACGACCCGGAGACCGTCGGCGAGTACCACCGCCGCATCCGGACCGAGACCGACCGGATGACCCGACTCGTCGACGACCTGTTCGAACTGTCCCGGATCAACGCCGGGGCACTGCGCCTGTCGCTGACCGCCGTACCGCTGGGTGAGGTGGTCTCGGACGCGTTGGCCAGTACCGCCCCGCTGGCGGCGGCCCGGCGGATCCGCCTCGTCGCGGCCGAGTCCGGCTGGCCCACCGTGGTCGCCAGTGAGCCGGAGCTCGCCCGGGTGGTCGGCAACCTGCTGCTCAACGCCGTCCGGTACACCCCCGAGGACGGCACGGTGCGCGTCGAGGCCGGCCGGGAACGTGACGGCGCCTGGCTGGCGGTCGCGGACACCTGCGGGGGCATCCCCCCAGGGGACCTGCCCAGGCTCTTCGACGTGGCGTTCCGGGGAGAACCCGCCCGTACCCCCGGCCCGGGGGTCGGTGCCGGCGCGGGCGCCTCCGGCGGACTCGGCCTCGCCATCGTGCACGGACTGGTCGAAGCGCACGGCGGGCACGTCGACGTGCAGAACACCGCCGAGGGCTGCCGGTTCGTGGTCCGGCTCAGCGCCGCCTGACCGGTGGCCGATGGCCTGCCTGCCTGCTGGCCGGCTGGCTGGCTTCCTGGCCGGCTGGCCTGCTGTGGCCTGCTGGCTGGCTGGGTGATGCCTCGCGCGGAGGCTGTCGAGCTGGGTGCGTGGACGGGGCGCGACATTCCGGGCGTTGGTTTGGTGTGGTGGGCGGGTGGGCGGGGCAGCTCGACAGTCTCCGTCCGGACAACTCGCCCGGCCCGTGGCCGGTCGTGGCGGGGTGTGTTCGGATGTCTGGTTCGGGGTGGTGATCGAGGCGGTCCGGCTGGAATGTTGGCCGGGGGTCGGTCGTTACATTACGCGTACGGCCGAGTAGCGCCGCCCGTGAGCTGGGCTGATGGCTGGCCGCTGGGAATGATCCGGGGCCACCGGTCGTTACATACGGTGTTCGGTTGAGTACGGGCAGCGCCGTGTCCCCCGCGGCGGCTGGTAGTCCGGCCGGACCGAATCTTTTTGGGCTTTGTGTTTCCAATGGCGCCTGCCGTCCCCCTGGTGGGTGCTCATCCCCGATTGGAAGGACGACCATCATGAACACGATGCTGTTCAGTCGGTGGCTTCCGGCCATCGAGAAGACGTCGATCGTTCGTAAGGGTGCTCTGGGTGTGGCTGGTCTGGCGTTCGTCGGCGGCGCTGTGGCCGGCCCCGCGGTGGCGGCGCAGGCGGCCCCGGAGCATGTCGGTTCGCCGGTGTCGCAGTCGGTGATGGCCGACAAGGACCACAAGAACGACAAGGGCAAGAAGGGCGACAAGGGCGAGAAGAAGAGCGACAAGAAGGATCGTAAGGGTAAGCCGTCGCGGGACCGGTTGGTGCCGCGTGGTGTGCAGGGTGAGCAGTCGCGGATCGACCTGTCGGCCGAGCAGGCCGGGAATGTGCGGGCGATCGTGAAGGCGACGAAGAAGGCGGGGTTGGACGAGCGTGCCGCGGTGATCGCGGTGGGTACCTCGCTGCAGGAGTCGAAGTTGGAGAATCTGGGTCATCTGGGTGACCGGAATGATCATGACTCGCAGGGGTTGTTCCAGCAGCGTCCGTCGTCGGGTTGGGGTTCGGTGGAGCAGATCACTGATCCGGAGTACGCGACGACCGCGTTCCTGAAGGGCCTGAAGCAGGTTGATGGTTGGCGGGATCTGCCGTTGACCGTGGCGGCGCAGAAGGTGCAGGTGTCGGCGTTCCCGCAGGCGTACGCGCAGTGGGAGGACCAGGCAGCCGACCTCGTCGCCGAGGCCTGGAACAACAGCTGAGAGCAGACAGAGCCATCCGCTGGCCGGGTCCCCACCACAGGGGACCCGGCCAACGGCGTATCCGGCTCCGGTCGTCGGCCCGGGGCCGAGCCGGTCGGGGTGGGTGGCAGACTCTTCGGCGTGACCGAGTCAACCGAGCGGGCCGTCAGTCTCGGCGATGACGCCGCTCGTGACCCGGCGGGACAGCGCGGACCGGTCTCGTCGTACCGGGGTGTCGGCGGACCGGCCGTGGACGGCGAGCTGGAGAGCGCGAGTCTCGTCGAGCTCGCCGTGCTCCGGCTGCGTCGCGAGATCCTGAGCGGCAAGACCCGGCCGGGGGAGCGGCTGGTCGAGGAGCAGCTCACCAGGCGGTTGGGGATCAGCCGGGCCCCGCTGCGCGAGGCGTTGCGGCTGCTCGCCCAGCAGGGACTGGTCGAGCACGTACCCCGGCGGGGTGCCCGGGTGGCCACCCTCTCCGACCGGGACGTCCAGGAGCTGTACGCGGTACGCGACGTCCTGGAACGGCACGCCGTGCGTGCCGCCCTGCCGATCCGGTCGGCGACGGAGCTGGCCGGGCTGCGGGCGGCGTTGGACGGGATGCGCGAGGCGATCGAGGCCGGCGACCGGCTCGGTGCCGCCGAGGCGCACCGGGCCTTCCACGTCGAGTTGGTGGCGCTCGCGGGCAACCGGCAGCTCTCCGCCGTCTACGAGGCGATCCTGCTGAAGTTGCAGCTCTACATGGCGCTCAACCTGCGCCGGGAGGCGGAGGTGGCGCAGCCCGGCGACGGTCTGCACCGGCACGAGCGACTGCTCGCGGCGGTCGCGGACGGCGACCCGGAGCCGGTGATCGAGGTGCTGGCCTCACACGGCGCCCGGTCCTACCTCGGCTGACCGGCCTCCCGCCCTACCTGGGTCCACCGGTCGATCCCGGTGGCGGCGCACGGCGCCGGCTGCCGGCCGCGACACATCGTCGTTACCTCGGTGGCGTTCCGTCGAAACAGAACTGTCGACAATCGTTTGTATGCCAGAGCCGATCGGCACCGCTACGGAGCTGCGGTCCGGGTACTCGACCGGCGAGCTGACCACCCCGGAGGTCGCCGAGCAGGTCCTCGCCGCCCTTCCCGAGCCCGCCGGGGACGCGGTGTGGATCAGCACCGTTCCGGCCGGACAGCTCCGCCACCGGGCGGCGGAGCTGCACCGGCGCCGGACCGAACTGGCCAGCCTGCCGTTGTACGGGGTGCCGTTCGCGGTCAAGGACAACATCGACGTCGCCGGGCTGCCGACCACCGCCGGCTGCCCGGAGTTCGCCTACCGGCCGGAGCGGACGGCTCCGGTGGTGACCCGGCTGCTCGACGCCGGGGCGATGCTGGTCGGCAAGACCAACCTCGACCAGTTCGCCACCGGGCTGACCGGCGCCCGCTCGCCGTACGGGGCGGTGCAGAGCATCTTCGGCGGCGGTCTGATCTCCGGCGGTTCCAGCTCCGGTTCGGCGGTCGCGGTCGCCGCCGGGGCGGTCGCGTTCGCGCTGGGCACCGACACCGCCGGCTCCGGGCGGGTGCCGGCCGCCTGCAACGGGATCGTCGGGCTGAAGCCGACCCGAGGGTTGCTCAGCACCCTCGGCGTCGTCCCGGCCTGCCGGTCGCTCGACTGTGTCTCGATCTTCTCCCGCACTGTCGACGACGCGGCGGCGGTGTTCGGGGTGGCCAGCGGTGTCGACCCGGACGACCCCTGGAGTCGGGCGCTGCCGGCCGGGTACGTCGCCGGGCGGGAGCCGTCGGCGGTGCGGCTCGGCGTGCCGCGATCGGAGGACCTGGACTTCTTCGGCGACCTCGGCCAGCGGGACCGGTTCGCCGCTGGGCGGGACCGGCTCGGCAACCTGGTCGGCGGCATCGAACCGGTCGGCATCGGGCCGCTCTTCGAGGCCGGTGACCTGCTCTACCAGGGGCCGTGGGTGGCGGAACGGCTGGCCGACCTCGGTGACTTCCTCCGACGCCGGCCGGACGCCGTACTGCCGGTGACCCGGGAGGTGCTGGAGAAAGGTCGGCGCTACGACGCCACCGACCTGTTCCGGGCGTGGCACCGGCTCCGGGAACTGCGCGCCTGGGCGGACCGGTTGTGGCGGCGGATCGACGTACTCGTGGTGCCGACCGTTGGCACCACGTTCACGCTCGCGGAGATCGAGGAGGACCCGATCGGGCGGAACCTGATGCTCGGCAGGTACACCCAGTTCGCCAACCTGTTGGACCTGGCGGCGGTGAGCGTACCCAACGGTTTCACCGCCGCCGGCCGGCCGGCGAGCCTGACCCTGCTCGGGCCGGCCTTCGGCGACGGCACCCTGATGCGGCTCGCCGCGGCCCTGACCGGCCGGCCGGATCCGCTCGCGGTCCGGGCCGGCGGTGCCCCGGAACCGCAGCCGGACGGCGACGGGCGGGTGCTGCTCGCGGTCGTCGGCCGGCATCTGCGCGGCGAGTCCCGCAACGCCGAACTCGTCGAGCGGGGCGCGACCCTCGCCGGCCTCGCCCGGACCGCGCCGCTCTACCGGCTGTACCGGCTGCCCTCCGACGACGGCGTCGGCCTGCCGAGCCTCGTCCGGGTCGGCCCGGGGCGGGGCACGGCCATCGAGATCGAACTGTGGCGGCTGCCGGTCGACGCGATCGGTGGGCTGCTGCGCGGAGTGCCCGCGCCACTCTCCCTCGGCTGGCTGCGCCTGCACGACGGCCGGGAGGTGCTCGGGTTCCTCGCCGAGGCGTACGCGACCGCCGTCGCGACCGCCGAGGACATCAGCGCCGCCGGGGGCTGGCGAGCCTACCGGCAGGGCACGCGTACCGGTTGACCACGCCCGCCCGAAGGGACCAGCCCCCATGCCCCGCATCGGCCCCGTCAAAGCCGACCCCTACCTCTGGCCGTACGACGGTTCGGCACCCGCCGAACGCACCGCACTGCTCTGCATCGACTGGCAGGTCGACTTCTGCGGCCCCGGCGGCTACGTCGACAGCATGGGCTACGACATCGGGCTCACCAGGTCCGGCCTGCCGGCCACCGCCCGGCTGCTGGCCCGGGCCCGGGAGATCGGCCTGCTGGTGGTGCACACCCGGGAGGGCCACGACCCGGAACTGTCCGACCTGCCGCCCAACAAACGGTGGCGCTCCGCCCGGATCGGCGCCGAGATCGGCGCCGCCGGCCCCTGCGGGCGGATTCTGGTCCGGGGCGAACCCGGCTGGGAGATCGTGCCCGAGGTCGCCCCGGTGGCCGGGGAGGTGGTCGTGGACAAGCCCGGCAAGGGCGCCTTCTACGCCACCAACCTGGATCTGGTACTGCGGACCCGGGGCATCACCCACCTGATCCTGACCGGCATCACCACCGACGTCTGCGTACACACGACGATGCGGGAGGCGAACGACCGGGGCTACGAGTGCCTGATCCTCTCCGACTGCACCGGGGCGACCGACCCGACCAACCACGCGGCCGCCCTGCACATGGTCACCATGCAGGGCGGGGTGTTCGGCTGCGTCGCCAACTCCGCCGACGTCCTCGCCGCGATCACCGAGGACTGAGTCCTCGACGCCTCCTCGACGGATCATCCCTTCCCACCCAAGGACGACCCATGCCGATCGTCGACGCGCGTCCCCATCCGTACACCTTCGACCTGGCCAGGACCGCGCTGCTGGTCATCGACATGCAGCGGGACTTCCTCGAACCCGGCGGCTTCGGCGAGAGCCTCGGCAACGACGTCGCCGAGCTGCGCCGCACCATCGACCCGCTGGCGGCGCTGCTCGCGGCGGCCCGGCAGGCCGGGCTGCCGGTGGTACACACCCGGGAGGGCCACCTGCCGGACCTCTCCGACTGCCCGCCCGCCAAACGCGACCGGGGCGCCCCCAGCATGCGGATCGGCGACCCCGGCCCGAACGGCCGGATCCTGATCCGGGGGGAGTACGGCCACGACATCGTCGACGAACTGGCCCCGGTCGACGGTGAGCCGGTGGTCGACAAGCCCGGCAAGGGTGCCTTCTACGCCACCGGGCTCGACACCCTGCTCGCCGATCGTGGCATCGGCAGCCTGCTGGTCACCGGCGTGACGACCGAGGTCTGCGTGCACACCACGGTGCGGGAGGCGAACGACCGGGGCTACGAGTGCCTGGTGCTGGCGGACTGCGTCGGCTCCTACTTCCCCGAGTTCCAGCGGGTCGGCCTCGACATGATCGCCGCGCAGGGCGGCATCTTCGGCTGGGTCGCCGACTCGACCGCGCTGATCGCCGCCCTGCGCACCGCCCCGGCCAGCCAGCCCGCACCGTCCGTTCTGCAACCCTCCTGATCGCTTGGAGTGCCCGTGATGGCAAGAAGCACCGAACGCGCCGCCGCGAGCCTGCCGCTGTGGGTACGCGGTGACACAAACGCCTTCTTCGGCTTCGGCGTCAACGTCCTGGTCAACGTGTTGACCCTTACCGCTCTCTGCCTCGGCGTCGTCCGGCTCTCCTCCGGTGACGTCTTCGGTACCATCCTTCCCGCGCTGGGCATCGCCCTGGTCGCCGGCAACGTCTACTACACCGTGCTGGCCCGCCGGCTGGCCCGCCGGGAGAACCGCACCGACGTCACCGCGCTGCCGTACGGCCCCAGCGTGCCGCACATGTTCATCGTGATCTTCGTGATCATGCTTCCGATCTACCTGCGTACCCAGGATCCGAGGCAGGCCTGGCAGGCCGGGGTGGCCTGGGCGTTCATCATCGGCGTCATCGTGCTGGTGGGCGCGTTCGTCGGCCCCTACATCCGGCGGTACGCACCCCGGGCCGCGCTGCTCGGCACGCTCGCCGGGATCTCGATCACGTTCATCTCGATGAACCCGGCCGGCCAGATGTGGCGGATGGCGTGGGTCGCCCTGCCGGTCTTCGCGCTGCTGCTGATCGGACTGCTCACCGACGTACGCCTGCCCGGCAACCTGCCGATCGGCCTGGCCGCCCTGCTGCTCGGTACCGCGATCGGCTGGCTCGGCGGTGCGATGTCCGTACCCGACGTCTCGGCGGCGGCCGGCGACATCGCACTCGGACTGCCGTCGTTGCAGTTCGGCCTCCTCTTCGACGGCCTCGCCGAGATGGCGCCACTGCTCGCCACGGCGATCCCGCTCGGTGTCTACAACTTCACCGAGGGGATGACGAACGTGGAGAGCGCGGCGACCGCCGGGGACAGTTACAACCTGCGCAGCGTCCTGCTCGCCGACGGGGCCGGTGCGGTGATCGGTTCGGCGCTGGGTTCCCCGTTCCCGCCGGCCGTCTACGTTGGGCATCCGGGCTGGAAGGCGGCCGGTGGTCGCAGCGGCTACTCGATGGCGACCGGCGTGGTCATCGCCGTCCTCTGCTTCCTCGGCATGTTCGGGCTGCTGGCGACGATCTTCCCGACCGCCGCGATCGTGCCGATCCTGCTCTACATCGGCCTGCTGATCGGCGCCCAGGCATTCCAGGCGACCCCCCGGATCCACGGCGCGGCGGTGGTCGCCGCGCTGGTGCCGAACATCGCGGCCTGGGCGACCGGGCAGATGGACAACGCACTCGCCGCCGCCGGCACCACCGCGGCCGAGGTCGGCGACTCGGCGCTGGCCGGGGCGGGTGTCGTCTACGACGGGCTGCTGGTGCTCGGCCAGGGCGCGATCCTGGCCGGTCTGGTCCTCGGCGCGGTGGTGGTCTTCATCATCGACAAGCGGTTCTTCCGGGCGGCCGTCTTCGCCGGGGTGGGCGCGGTGCTCTCCTTCGTCGGGCTCATCCACGGCGAACGGATCGAGTGGAACGCCAACGGGCAGGTCGCGCTCGGTTATGTCTTCGTGGCGGTGGTCTGTGGTCTCTTCGCGCTGGCGAAGATCCCACCTCGGGAGCCGGACGCGGAGGAGCTGGAGCTGGACCGCCAGCACGGCGCCGGGTCCGCCCGGCTGGCCGCTTCCCCGACCCCGGCTGCCCCGGACTCGGCCTCCCCGAGCCTGGCTGCCCCGAGCCCGGCCATCGCGACGGCGCCCGCTGAGGCTTCGACTGCCGAGACGGCGCCCGCTGAGGCTTCGCCTGCCGAGACCTCGGCTGCCGGGACGGCGCCTGCCGAGGCCTCGGCCGCCGGAGCGGAGGCCGGCACCGGTGGACGTTGACCGGCCCGAGGTGGTCGCCGAGATCGCGGCCGAGTTCGCCGGTTACGAGGCGGCGCTGGTGGCCGGGGACGTGGACGCGGTCGTCGGGTACTTCTGGGCGTCGGCCCGAACGGTCCGGTTCGGCGTCGCCGACCACCAGATCGGCATCGAGGAGCAGCGGCGGTGGCGGTCGGCGCAGCCGCCGCTGCCACCGGGCCGCCGCCTGCACGGCACGCTGATCAGCACCTTCGGCACCGACACGGCGGTGGTGAACACCTTCTTCGACTATCCCGGCGGCGCCGCGACCGGCCGGCAGACCCAGACCTGGGTACGCCTGCCCGTCGGCTGGCGGATCGTCAGCGCGCACGTCTCCGAGTACGCCGCCGTGCCGGCCCGTCCCTGAGCGGGCCGCGGGCTGCCACCGGCGCCGTCCGGCCCTGCGGTCACCCCGGTCTCCGCTCCGGGCAGTGGTCGGCAGGTCCGGGGCGTGACTTGACAACCCACCCCGGCTTATCGATTATCGAGATATCGGTAATCGATAAGTCGGAGGTGTGGCATGAGATTGCGCAAGCCGGACTGGCTGGCCGAGCTACAGGGAGTCGTGGCCCTGGCCCTGCTCGTGCTGGTCGGGACCATCGCCTTCCATCTCGTCGGCCTGCTCCGTGGCGGGCCGGTGGTCGCCCGGGTGCCGGCAGAGGCGCTGCCGGACGTCGGCGGTGCCACCGCCGGCCTGCGCTCCGGCGCGGTGCTCGGCGGCGACGTCGAGGTGCGGGTCGCGGACCCCACCCCCGGCGAGCTGGTGGCCTATCAGTTGACCGGACTGCCGGCCCTTCTCGTCGGCGGGGCGGTGCTGGCGCTGCTCTGGTTCGCGCTGCGCCGGGCGCGCCGGGAGGATCCGTTCTCCGCCGCCACCGTCCGGCGGCTGCGGTCGATCGGCTGGGTGGGTCTCGGCGGCGGTCTGCTGGCCCAGGTCGCCCAGGTGGTCGCGTCGTTCGAGTTGACCGCACGGGTCACCGCGGACGGCGTGGCGACGACCACCGTGGACCTGACGCGTACCGGGCTGTTGCTGCTGCTGGGGTTCGGATTCTTCGCGACGGCCGAGATCGTGCGTCGGGGGGTCGCGATGCGGGCGGAGCTGGAGACGGTCATCTGATGCCGCCCGAGGACGAGCACCGGATCGAGGTCCACCTGGACAGGCTGCTGGCCCAACGCGGTCTGACCCTGACCGAGCTGGCCGACCGGGTCGGTCTCACCCTGGCCAACCTCTCGGTACTGAAGAACGGCCGGGCCAGGGCGATCCGGTTCAGCACCCTGACCGCGCTCTGCCGCGAGTTGAACTGCCAGCCCGGCGATCTGCTCACCGTGACCCAAGATCCGTGAACAGCGCCGGCCGTCGTCGTGGACCACCGCCTTGAGTCCTATGTAGATGATTCATTGATCGTGATGGCTGGAACGCTCTAGGATTGGCGGCGCACCGGGCTGGGAGCGCTCCCGACGGAGCTGGCGTTCCCAGGTCGACAACGGAATACGCACGGGGGAGGACGTCTATGCACGTCGGCAGAGCGGTGACGGCTGCCGCAATATCGTTGACCATGGCGCTCGGCGGTGGCGGCGCCGCCTGGGCCAGCCCGGCGGAGCCGAGTGGTCGGCCGGGCGTGGCCGCCCGGACGTCCCTGCCGGAAGGCTGGACGCTGACCCCGACCGCCGCCGGGTTCGAACTCGGCTGGCGATCGGACCAACCGGTCCGGACCGGCGGTGCGGCGGTCGAGTTCTACGCCGGTGACCGGCTGCTCGGCCGGCCCGGTGCGGCGAGCGACCAGCGCACGTTCCGACTGCCCATCGACGACGTCACCGCCCGGCACCTGGCGGACCTTCGGGTACGCGCCGGCGGGCGGCCCCTCGACGCGGCCGTCGAGGAGACGGCGCCACGCGGCAGTGCGGCGCCGTCGGCACCGGCCGCGGCCCAACTTCCCGCCAACCCGGTGGACCCGGGCCTGCCCGGCCCGTACCCGACGACCAGCGGCGAGTACGTCCTGCCGGACGTGCAGTTGCCGGGCTTCGCCGTACCGGTGGAGATGCGCGGCTACGTCGTCGCGCCGCAGGGCACCTCCGGGCAGCGCCCGCTGGTGCTGATCCTGCACGGCCGGCACCCGACCTGCTACCAGGGCACCGCCGAGCCGACCACGGTCTGGCCCTGCCCGAGCGGCTGGAACACGCTGCCCAGCCATCGCGGCTACGAGCGGATCCAGCAACTCCTCGCCTCGCAGGGCTACGTCACCGTCTCCGTCGCGGCGAACTCGATAAACGCGCAGGACGGAGCCGGCCTGCCGCCGCAGGACGCGGGCGCGCAGGCCCGCTCCTCCCTGGTCCGGTTGCACCTGGGCCACTGGGCGGACTGGGCCGGCTCCGGCCGCTCCACCGCGCCGGACGTGGTCCGCTCGGCGCCGGTGCCGAACATGTCGAACGTGCTGCTGGTCGGCCACTCCCGAGGTGGCGAGGGGGTGAGCCGGGCCGCCGTCGACAGTCTCACCCGGCCGCCCGCCACCCAGGACGGCTATCCCGGGACCGTGCGCTGGCAGATCCGCGGGCTGGCGCTGATCGCCCCGTCCATCTACAGCCACAACCCGGCTCCGGACGTACCGTCGGTGACGATCCTGCCGAGCTGCGACGGTGACCTGTCCGACCTGGAGGGGCAGCTCTACGCGGACGCCACCCGGGGAGTCGGGCGAGGATTCGCCCTGCACGGCGTCGTCTACGCCATCGGCGCCAACCACAACTACTTCAACACCGAGTGGACTCCCGGACTCTCCGTCGCGAAGTCCTGGGACGACTACCCCAGCCCGTACGACCCGGTATGCCGTAGCGCGTCGCCGACCCGGTTGACCCCGGTGCAGCAGCAGAACGTCGGTGCCACCTACGTCGCCGCCGCCGCGGCCACCTTCGTGGCCGGCAACGACCAGGTGCGCCCGCTGCTGGACGGCTCCGGTTTCCGGGCTCCTTCGACGGATCCGGCGACGGTGCTCAGCCACGCGGTCGGCGGCAACCGGACCCGCTTCCTGGTGCCGGACAGCTCCACAGCGGTCAACGGTGCCGCCGCCCGGCTCTGCGAGCAGGTCGCCGCCGGCAGCAATCCGGCCTGGTGCGGCAACTCCAACTCCCCGCACTTCGCGACCTTCGACCCGATCGTCCCGGAGGCCGGCCGGTACGCGGTCGAGGTGGACTGGCGCTCGCCCGGCACCCCGGTCAGCCTCCGGCCGCCAGCGGCGGTCTCGCTCTCCAGCGCGGAGGCGGTGGCGTTGCGGGTGGCGGTCCCGGGCGGCTCCCCGGGTACCCGGTTCGACGTCGCCATCGCCGACTCGGCGGGCCGGCAGGCCACGCTCGGCAGCACCACCCTCGAGCCGTTCCCGGCGCCGACGCAGACCGCCGACGACTGGGCGCAGGAGGTGCGGATGCCGTTGACCAACGCCAGGTCGGCCGGGCTGAACCTCGGCCAGGTGACCACCCTGGTGCTCGTCCCGCGGGCCGGCGAGACCTGGGCCCGGATCTGGCTCATCGACGCCTGGGGCTGGCGGCCCGGCACCCCGGCGCCGCAACCGGTCTCGATGCCCCGGGTCGACCTGGGCGAGCGGACGGTCCAGGAGGGCGACTCCGGCACGGTCACCTACCAGGTGCCGGCGCAGGTCTCCGGCAGCGGCAGCGGCACCGGCCAGGTGCGGGTCTTCGTCGTGGACCCGGTGACCGGGCTCGCCACGGCCAGCCTGGTCACCGTCGCGTCCGGCGGTACCACGATCGCCGTCCCGGTCCCGGTGACCGGCAACACCCAGCCCGGGGACGGCCGGCGGTACGTGGTCGCGGTCAAGGCGGTGCAAGGTGTCTCGGTGGGTGACGCGTACGGCATGTTGACGGTGCAGGACGACGACTGATCAGCTCGGTACGACCGAACGACAGGTTCCGCCGAGGGCGTCCCTCCCGACCGGGGGGACGCCCTCGGGCGCATCCCGGCACCGTCGCGGCTGGCCCCGGGTCAGTCGCTGGCGCCGGTACGGGTGGCGGCCACCGCCACGGTGCGGTACCGCATGGTGAAGCTGCCGCCGAGCGCGTCCACGGCCGCCCCGACGGCCGCGCAGAGTTCGGCCAGGGCGTCCGGGGGCAGTCGGGTCGCCGCGCCGGAGGTGGGTAACTGGTCCAGCCACTCGTCGCGGGTGTAGTCGCGTTCCCAGTCGAATCGCCACTGGTCCGGCTCGGTGAAGCCGCCGGCCCGGCGGATCCCGTCGGCGGCGGCGTCGAACATCGGCTGGTAGGAGTCGAGTCCCGGCCACGCCGCCGGGATCCGGAACGGCGCGTCGGGGGCGACCTGCCGGTAGGCCCCGGCGAAGGCGTCCGCCACCTCGGGCGGCAGTTGGAACGCGTGCCAGAACGGCGCCAGCAGGCCGCCCGGACGCAGTACCTGGCTGGCCCGGGCCATGCCGGCGACCGGGTCGACCCAGTGCCAGGCGGTGCCGGCGACGACGGCGTCGAACCGCCGGCCGGCCGGATCCCAGGCTTCGAAGGTCGCCACCTCGACCTCGATCCCGGTACGCCGGGCGAACTCGGCCATCCGCGCGTCGGGCTCGACGCCGAGGACGGTGCAGCCGGCCGCCCGGAGTTGCCGGCTCGCCGTGCCGGTGCCGCAGCCGACGTCGAGGACGTCCGGGCCGGGGCTGGCGGCGACGATCCGCGCCAGCAGCGCCTCGGGGTAGCTCGGCCGGGTCCGGTCGTAGCGTTCCGGGTCCGTGCCGAACGACTCCGCCACCTGGCGATGGCGGTGTGGTTCGACCGGATCCGGCTGGTCAGAAGTTGGAGTGGGCATGTGCCCACGCTAGTGGGCATGCGCCCACTCGTCAATCGGGAGAGCCCGTCGACCCTCAATCGGGCACTCCGGCCACTCGTCGTGCTGGAATGGACCGGTCGTCCCAACGAGGAAGGGAGCTGGCGCCGGTGCCGACGGGAGTGGCAATCCGCGACGTCCGAACCCAACTGTTCGACGCCGCCGACCGCATCCTGCTCCGGGACGGGCCGAGCGCGCTGACCAGCCGAGCGGTCACCACCGAGGCGGGTTGTGCCAAGGGCGTGCTGCACCGTCACTTCGACGACTTTGACGCCTTTCTTGTCGGGTACGTGCTGGACCGCATCGACCGGCTCGACTCCCAGGTTGCCGTCCTGCGCGAGTCGGCCGGCACCGGCACCGTCGCCGACAACCTGGCGACCGCCCTGGCGGCCCTCTTCGGGTCGGTCGCGGTGGCCATCGTCGCCCTCGTGACGTTCCGGGACGAGTTACGGGCGCGGCTCCGCCAGACCTGGCCGGCCGGCGTACCGGTGCTGACCGAGGCTGCCGTCATGTTCGGCGAGTACCTCGGCGAGGAGCGTGCGCTGGGGCGGATCGCGGCCGACGCCGACGTCGAGACCCTCGGCTACACCCTGATCGGGGCCGGGCACCTGCTGTTCGCCGACCGCACCGGCGACCGGCCCGACAGCGCGGCCGTGCACCGGCTGGTGACCACGGTCGTCGCCGGCGCCCTGCGTACGCCGGGCCCCTGACCGGCACGGCCGGTCGCGGCCGTGCCCGCCCCGGGCCCCGTTCCCGGTTCGTCGGCCCTCCACCTCCGGCCCACCTCCGGCCCACCTCCGGCCCACCTCCGGCCCACCTCCGGCCCACCTCCGGCCCACCTCCGGCCCACGGGCAGCACCTCCGGATCGCCGGCGGCACTTCCGGGTTCCGCCGCCGGGTCGGCGTGGTCAGCGCGTGACGAGCGTGCGCAGTACCTTGGCGATCTCGTCCGGTGCCTCCTCCGCCATGAAGTGGCCGGCCGAGGTGGTGTGGTGGACCAGGTCCGGGGCCCAGGCCCGCCACAGCGCGGCGGCGTCGTAGCCGAGCGCCGCTCCCCAGTCCTGCTGGACGACGGTGACCGGCATCGCCAACCGGCGACCGGCGGCCCGGTCCGCCTCGTCGTGTGTGACGTCGATTCCGGCGGAGGCGCGGTAGTCGGCGACGATCGACGGGACCGCCTCGCGAGAGGCCCGCAGGTACTCGGCCCGCACCGTCGGCGGAATGGCCGCCGGATCCCGGGTCCAGGCGTCCAGGAAGTAGCCGAAGAAGGCGTCCGGGCTGGCCGAGATCAGCTGCTCCGGCAGGCCCGGCGGCTGGGCCATCAGATAGAGGTGGAACGCGACCGCCGCGCCGGCGCCGTGCAGGACGTCCCACATGTCGAGGGTCGGCAGGACGTCGAACGCCGCGAGCTGGGAGACCGCCTCCGGGTGGTCGAGGCCGGCGCGGACGGCGACCAGAGCACCCCGGTCGTGGCCGGCGAGCGCGAAGCGCGGGTGGCCCAGCTCCCGGGCCATGGTGACGACGTCGGCCGCCATGGTCCGCTTGGCGTACGTCCCGGCGTCGTGGGCGGCCGGCTTGTCGCTCGCACCGTACCCGCGCAGGTCGGGGCAGATCACGGTGTGTTCGGTGGCCAGGTCGACGGCGACGTGCCGCCACATCAGATGGGTCTGCGGGAAGCCGTGCAGCAGCACGAGCGGGCTGCCCGAGCCGCCCACCGCCACGGAGAGCGTCACGTCGTCGGCGACGGTGACGCGGCGGTAGTCGAAACCTGGAATCGGGATCGCGGTGGTCATGGGTGTCCTCTCCTGGTTGGTCCTGCCCGGGTGGGCTCGTCCAGCGTGCCGGGCACGGATGAGCAACCGATGAGCGACCGACAACCGGCCGGGCGGCGCGGTACGTTTGTCGCCTCCGCCCGCCCCGGCGCGTCGCGGTGGAACCAGGACCGCGCGAAAGGGTGGATCGGTGCAGGTCAGCTTCGGGGTGCTCGGGCCGGTGGCGGTCTGGGACGGCACCGGGGAACCGATCGACGTGAAGGGGCCGAAACATCGCGCCGTGCTGGCCCGGCTGATCGTCGCGCGCGGTCGGGTCGTACCGGTCGACCGGCTCGTCGACGACCTGTGGGCGGCGCCTCCGCCGGGCGCCGTGGGTGCGGTCCGCACCTTCGTGGCGGCGCTGCGGCGCGCACTGGAGCCGCACCGGCCACCCCGGCAGCCCGCCCGACTGCTGGTCACCGAGGGACCGGGGTACGCGCTGCGAGCAGCTCGGGACGCGGTGGACGCCTGGCGGTTCGAGGCGGCCGTCGCCGGCAGTCCCGACGAACCGGCGCAACGGACCCTGGACCGCCTCGACCGGGCCCTCGGCTGGTGGCGCGGCCCCGCGTACGCCGGATTCGACGACGAGTCGTGGGCCCGCCCGGAGCGCGGCCGTCTCGAACAGCTCCGGCTGCACGCGGTCGAGTCGCGGGCCGAGGCGCTGCTGGCGCTCGGCCGGGCCGCCGAGTCCGTTGCCGAGCTCGACGCCCACGTGGCCGAGCATCCCTGGCGGGAGGAGGCGTGGCGGCTGCTGGCCCTGGCCCTCTACCGCACCGACCGGCAGGGAGACGCGCTGGCCGTGCTGCGCCGGGCCCGGGACCTGCTCGTCGACCAGTTGGGGATCGACCCGGGCCCCCGGCTGCGCCGGCTGGAGACCGACATCCTCCGGCAGGTCGAGCCGGCGGACACAGCCCGCGCCCCGGGGCCCCTTTCCGCCGGCCCGGACCCGTCCGAATCCGACCCGTGGCCGGTGTCCGGCCATCCCGGTCCACGGCCGGCGGAGCGGATGCCGGGGGAGCGGATGCCGGGGGAGCGGATGCCCGGCGAGCGGATGCCGGGAGACGGGGTGCCGGGGGACGGGGTGCCGGGGGGCGGCGTGCCGACGGACACGCCGGCTGATCGGGTCTGGACGGAGACCGCGGCGGCCTACGACCGGACGGTGGCGTCCGGTGCCCGGGCCCGGATCGAGTCGACAGTCGGTCTGCTGCGCAGTCTCGCGCTGACCGGCGGGGCCGGGCTGGCGGCGGCCCGGCAGCAGCGGTTCGCGACCATCGCCGCCGCCGAGCAGCTCGGTGACCCCGAACTCGCGGCCCGGGTGATCGGCGGCTACGACGTACCGGCGATCTGGACCCGGTCCGACGACCCGGAGCAGGCCGCCCGGATCGTGGCGGCGGCCGAACGCGCCCTGGCCGCGCTGCCCGCCGACTCGTCCGCCGCGACCCGGGCCCGGTTGCTCGCCACGATCGCCGTGGAGTCCCGGGGCATCCGGGCAGCCCGCGGCCCGGAGGCAGCCCGGGAGGCGGAACGGATCGCCCGTGGCCTGGCCGACCCTGCCCTGCTCGCCTTCGCCCTCAACGGCGTGTTCATGCAGAGCTTCCAGGTCGCCGGGCTCGCCCCGGAACGCGACGCGATCGGCGCGGAGATCGTCGCGCTGGCCGCCCGGCACGGTCTGCCGACCTACCAGGTACTCGGACACCTGATCCGCCTCCAGGCCCGCAGTGCACTCGGCGACTTCGCCGGGGCGGACGGGCACGCCGCCGCCGCGGACGCGGTCGCCGAGCGACACGAACGGCCGCTGGTCGCGGTCTTCACCCGCTGGTACCGGGCACTGCGGCTGGCCGCGACCGGAGCGGCGGTACCGGAGGTCGAGGCCGCCTACGGCAGTGCGGCGGCGCAGCTCACCGGCGCCGGCATGCCCGGTGTCGAACGGGGTCTCCTGCCGCTGGCCAGGCTCTGCCTCCGGGTCTGGCACCGCCGACCGGCGGACCCCGACGAACAGCCCGACTGGGGCCCGTACGCACCGTGGGTCCGACCCCTCGTCCTGCTGGCGCAGGACCGTCCCGCCGACGCCGCCGGGGCGCTGCGCCGGACCCCGGAGCCGCCGCCCGACCTGCTCTTCGAGGCGCTCTGGTGCCTCACCGGACAGGCCGCGATCGTGCTGGCGGACCGAGCGGTACTGGAGCGGGCCCACGCCGCCCTCGCACCGGCGGCGCAGGAACTGGCCGGAGCCGGCAGCGGCATGCTCACCGCCGGCCCGGTCGCCCAGCACCTCGATCGCCTCGGCGCAGCCCTGCGCCGCATCACCGGCTGATCGCCCTAGGGTTCCGGTCGCCTCGGGCGTCCAGGATGGACCCTCGGCGGTCGGCGGGGAGGCACCGGTTCTAGAGTCCCTTGTCATGACCGCCCTGGACGTGTCGCCGGCCGCGCCGACACCCACCGCCCCGGTGCCGGCAGTGGTGCCGGAACGGAGTACCCCGCGCCCGCTCGGCCTGGCCGGCTGGCCGCGCGTGGTCCGTACCCTGATGATGATGGCCGGCGCGGCTGCCGCGATCGGGGTGGCCTTCTCCAATCCGGACCGGCGGGTTCCGGAGTTCCGCACCGAGTGGCTGCTCTGGGCGGCGGTCGCGGGCCTGCTCGGCGCGCTCAGCGGATCGACCGTCGGGTCCGGAGTGGCCCGGTGGCACGATCTGCAACAGATCCACCGGGTGCCGGTACGCCGCGTCCTCCCGTCGATGTTCGCCTTCCTGGTAGTGGTGGCCGGCAGCGTCGTCACCGCGCACGCCATCCTCGGCAGTGGGCTGACCTGGCGGGCGGTGGCCTTCGTCTCGCTCGTTGTGCTCGGGGCGTTGCCGGCCGGTGCGACGCTGGCCGGGGTCCGGATCGTCGCGATGCGCGGGCTCTCCGGCACCCCAGGCGAGCAGTTGGCCGCACTGATGCGCCTGCGCCGGATGCTGTCCCGGGTGTTGCAGATGATGGGCTCGTTGCTGCTGGTGATGGTGCTGGTCTGCGCCGCGGCCGTCGGTTGGGGCAGTTCGGAGAAGATTCCCCAGTCGACCGCCTTCGTGATCGGTGCCGCCGGCTCGATCCTGATCGCGCTGATGCACGTGCCGACGGCCACTCTGCTGCGGCGGCGCTGCCAGGTCTACATCGACGAGTTCTCCGACCTCGCCCACGTGGCGAAGGCCGAGCTGATCTCCGCTGCGGAGGACCGGATCAGACTGGAGGAGATCCTCGGTGTCAACCGGACCACCATCAGCGAGCTGCAGTCCGGACTGGTGATCGTCGGCCCGCTCGCCGCGACCGCCATCGCCGCAGTCATCCCGAAGATCTGACTCCACCACCCGTCACCGGGCCCCGCCCGCCTGTCGAGCCTGGGTACGCCTGGCCGTACCCGTGCTACCGCGTTTCGCCGCCGTGCTCCTCCGGGCACCGGCCTTCCGGGCACCGGCCTTCCGGGCACCGGCCTTCCGGGCACCGGCCTGCTGGGTGCCGGCCTTTCTGGCGGGGGCCTTCGTCGCACCGGCCTTCTTGGCCGGAGTCTTCCCTGCCGCGCTCTTCTTCGCGGTGGTGGTCCTCGCCGTGGCGCTCTTCGCGGTCGCCTTCCCCGTGGTCACCTTCTTCGCCACTGCCTTCTTCGCCACTGCCTTCTTCGCCGGTACCCGCTTCGACGGTGCCGTCCGCTTGGCCGGAGCGGCCTTCTTCGCGGCCCGGGCCACGGTCGCCGGCCGCCTCGCCGGGGTCTTGGCCGCGGTCGCCCCGGTGGCCCGCCGGGTGGCGGTGGCGACCTTCTTCGCCCTCGTGCCGCTCTTCGCCGGGGCCTTCTTCGCGCCGGTGGCCTTTCGGGCGGCGGCAGGTCTGGTGACTGTCCGCCTACTGCCACCCCGGCCGTCCGCCGGCCGCCGCCCCTGGCTGCGGGTGGATCGGATCGGACCTGCTCGTCGTGCGTCGGCCACGTCGGCTCCTCCTCGTCGGCGGGTTCCCCCGGTCCGCCCTGCACCGGAGTCCACGCTGCCGCCTCGAGCCAGCGCCGCGGCGCTGGTGCGCTGGTCCGGGCACGCGGATCACCGGGGAAGCTGTCTCCCCCGGGCACCGATCGCTAAACGCCGCTGCTGCCTGCCCGCCGCGGCTGCTCGCTGCCCGCTGAGTGGTGTTCGCCGCCGCTGCCCACTGCCCGCTGTTCGCCACCCGCACGCTCGCAGCGCCGTCGTCGCCGCTCCGGGCGTACTGCCGCGGCCGGTCGGCCGTGACTCGCCGTGCCGTTCGCCACGCCGGACCCCGGAGTACATGATCATGGTGCTTGATCGCCGGGGGCGGCTCCGTAGGATCTCGGATGTCCCCGGGGCGTGCGCGGACCGGCTTTGCCGGGACGTCCGGCCACGCGGACCCGGCGGCGACGGTGGTGGGACGACCAGGAGGCGGGGGAGACGGATGGGCCTGCGCGAGGAAGCGGCGGAGATCCAGGACGAGCTGGCCGGGTTGCGCCGGGAGCTGCACCAGATCCCGGAGGAGGGCCTGCACCTGCCGTGTACCCAGCAGCGGGTGCTGACCGCTCTCGAACCGTTGCCGCTGGAGGTGCGCACCGGAGCGGGGCTCTCCTCGATCACGGCGGTGCTGCGCGGCGGTGCGCCCGGGCCGGCGGTGCTGCTCCGGGGTGACATGGACGCTCTGCCGGTCAGCGAGAGCAGCGGCGTCGACTACCGGTCCCGGCACGACGGGATGATGCACGCCTGTGGTCACGACCTGCACACCGCCGGCCTGGTCGGCGCCGCCCGGCTGCTCTCCGCCCGTCGCGCCGACCTCGCCGGGGACGTGGTCTTCATGTTCCAGCCCGGCGAGGAGGGCTACGACGGGGCCGGGCAGATGATCGACGAGGGCGTACTGACCGCGGCCGGGCGCCCCGTCGAGGCCGCGTACGGCCTGCACGTGCTCTCGTCCATCCTGCACCGTGGGGTTTTCGCCTCCCGTCCCGGCCCGCTGATGGCCGGTTCGGCGGGGCTCTTCGTCACCGTCGTCGGTGCGGGCGGGCACGGCTCCCGACCGCACGCGACCCTGGACCCGGTGCCGGCGGCCTGCGAGATGGTCACCGCGTTGCAGACGATGATCACCCGACGGTTCGACGCGTTCGAGCCGGTGGTGCTCACCGTCGGCACCTTCCACGCCGGCACCCGGCGCAACGTGATCCCGGACGAGGCGAGTTTCGAGGCGACGGTCCGGGCCTTCGACCCGGGCGTGCACGCGGAACTCGGCCGGCACGCCGTCCGGTTGTGCGAGCAGATCGCGGCGGCGCACGGCCTGCGCGCCGAGGTGCGGTACGAGCCGGAGTACCCGGTCACGGTGAACGATCCCGACGAACACGAGTTCGCCGCCGCGACAGCCAGGGAGCTGTTCGGTCCGGAACGCGTCGCCGAGCTGCGCCACCCGCTGACCGGGTCGGAGGACTTCTCCCGGGTGCTCGAGCGGGTGCCCGGGGCCTTCGTGTTCCTCGGCGCCTGCGCGACGGGCGATCCGGAGACGGCACCGGGCAACCACTCACCCCGGGCGCTCTTCGACGACGGCGTGCTGGCCGACGGTGCCGCGCTCCTCGCCGGGTTGGCCGTCCGACGGCTGGCCCGGCCGACCGTCGCGCAGTTGGCCGGCTGAATCCGACCGCCTCCGGACCGGGCGCCCCGGTGCGGCCCATCTTCCTAGGATGCCTTACGGAACGTGGGCGCACACACCACGAATGCCGGGCACGCGGCCGCCGACCGTCCACCGACCGAGGCCCGTCGGGTGCCCAGCCCGCCGGTCTCCGGTTGCCGTACCGCCCCGCAGGGCTTATCAAGGACGTGACCTGACAGTGGAGGGGCAGTGAGGCTCACAAAGAGGACAACGTCCCGGACGGCCGCCGTCGTGGCCGTCGTCCTGGTTGCCACGTCGGCGCCGGCCGGCGCCGCACCGGCCGCCGCCGGCCCGCCCGGCGAACCACCGAAGACGCCCACCGCACACGGGTACGGCGGAGCCGTGTCCACTGTCGACCCGACTGCGACCGCCGTCGGCCTGGACGTACTGCGTCGCGGCGGCAACGCGGTCGACGCGGCGGTGGCCGCGGCCGCCATGCTGGGCGTGACCGAACCCTTCTCGGCCGGCATCGGCGGTGGCGGCTTCCTCGTCTACTACGACGCGGGCAGCCGACGGGTGCACACCATCGACGGCCGCGAGTCGGCACCGGCGTCGATGCGCGAGGACTCCTTCGTCGACCCGGCCACCGGCACGGCGTACCCGTTCCAGCAGGCCCGGGTCAGCGGCCTCTCGGTCGGGGTACCCGGAACTCTGCTGACCTGGCACGAAGCGCTGCGGCGGTGGGGGAGCCGGCCGCTGTCGGCGGCGCTCGCCCCGGCCGCCGAGGTGGCCGAGCGGGGCTTCCCGGTCGACGCCACGTTCCGGCAGCAGGTCGCCGACAACGCGGCCGCGTTCGCCCAGTTCGACGCCACCCGCAAGCTCTACCTGCCCGGCGGCCAGCCGCCTGCGGTCGGCTCGACCCTGCGCAACCGGGACCTGGCCGACACCTACCGGCAGATCGCCCGGCGGGGGATCGGGACCTTCTACGCCGGGCCGATCGGCGCGGACCTGGTCACGGCGGTCCGTCGCCCGCCGGTCGCCGCCGACCCCGCCGCACCGTGGCAGTTCCCGATCCTGCCGGGCGCGATGACCCGGGCCGACCTCGCCGGCTACCAGCTGCGCTTCCCCGCGCCGACCCGGTCCGACTACCGGGGCTACCAGGTGTACGGCATGTCGACGCCGTCCAGCGGCGGGGTCGCGGTCGGCGAGGCGCTGAACATCCTGGAGCGCTTCGACCTGTCCGAGCTGACCGTTCCGGAGGCGTTGCACCACTACCTGGAGGCGAGTGCGCTCGCCTACGCCGACCGGAACCGGTACGTCGCCGACGGCACCTCCCGGCGGGTCCTCGCCGAGCTGCTCGACGACCGGTACGCCGCCGAGCGCGCCTGCCGGCTCGACCCCGACCGGGCCGCCCCGAAGCCGGTACCGCCCGGCGATCCCGACGGCCGGTACGGCGACTGCGCGACCGGTGCGGCCGGTGCCGACGGCAACCCCGGACAGAGCACCACCAACCTGACCGTGGCCGACCGGTGGGGCAACGTCGTCGAGTACACCCTGACGATCGAGCAGACCGGCGGCAACGCGATGGTGGTGCCGGGACGCGGTTTCCTGCTCAACAACGAGCTGACCGACTTCAGCTTCGTCCAGACCCCGGGTGCGGCACCCGACCCGAACCTGCCGGCGCCGGGCAAACGGCCGCGCAGCTCGATGTCGCCGACGATCGTGCTCGACGACGGCCGCCCGTTCCTGGCGCTCGGCACCCCGGGCGGTGCCACCATCATCACCACCGTGCTACAGATCCTGGTGAACCGGATCGACCTCGGGATGACGCTGCCGGAGGCGATGGCCGCACCCCGGGCCTCACAGCGCAACAGCACCGCGCCACAGGCGGAACCGGCATTCGTCAGCGCCTACGGCGGCGCACTCGGTGTGTTCGGCCATCCGGCGTTCACGGCCACCGCCGAGCTGGGTGCGGCAACGGCGATCGAGTTCACCGGACGGCACGGCTTCGTGGCGTCGGCGGAACCGGTACGTCGCGGCGGTGGGGCGGCCGGCGTCGTCCGACCCGCCCGCCGGTAGCCGGCACCGCCACCCGCTCCGGGACCGTGCAGTCAGGGCGCGGAGACCGGTGAGTGGTGCCCGGCGTGTGCCGCGGCGGCGGTCGCGAAGGCGCGGATCACCGGATGCGCGACGGTACCGTCCCCGGCGAGTTCCGGCTGGAACAGGGTGCAGAGGAAGAACGGGTGTTCCGGCAGCTCGGCGACGCGTACGTCGCCGGAGTCGTCGAAGCCGGTCAGTCGCAGGCCGTGCTGCCGCAGCACCTCCAGATAGGACGGATTCAACCCGTAGGAGCACTGGTAGCGCTCGACACCGCGGCCGGCACCGAGTACCCGTTCGGCGAGTGAGCCGGGAGCGATCCGCACCGCCCCCTCCCGTCCGGCGAGCGAGCATGCCAGCGGCTCGATCAGCAGCTCGCCGGTCGCTCCCGGGCTGTTCTCGGCGTGTGCGGCCCGGGACAGCCCGCAGACGTTGCGCGCGTACTCCAACAAAGCGTGCTGGAACCCGCCACAGGTACCGAGGAACGGGATGCCGTGCTCCCGGCCGGTACGGACGGCGGCGAGCGCACCGTCCTCGCTCCGGTACGGGCTGCCCGGGGTGAGCCAGATCCCGTCGAATCCAGCCAGTACGGCGGGGTCCGCCGCGTCGGGCGTCGGGATCCAGTACAGGTCCAGGTCGAGCCGGTCCCGCAGCCGCAGCGCGTCGAGGAGTGCGGGGATGCGGGCGTGCGCGCGGACGTGCGGAGAGCGGTCGCCGACGGCGGCGACCCGGGCGGTGCAGGCGGTAGCGGTCTCGGGCATGCCTCATCCTGACCCGTCGAACGCGAACAGCACCAACGATGATCAGTGCAGGTCCGATAAGCAATACTGATGTATGGACCCACACCTCCTGCGCACCTTCGTGGCGGTCGCCGACTGTCGCTCGTTCTCGGCGGCGGCTCGCCGGCTCGGCTACACCCAGTCCGCCGTCTCGCAGCAGGTCGCCGCGCTGGAGAGTGACCTCGGCAGCACCCTGCTGCACCGTCGACCGGTGGCACCGACGGAGGCGGGGAAGCGGCTGCTCGAACACGCCGGCCCGATCCTGCTGCGGCTCGACCTGGCCCGCGACGACGTACGGCGTGCTGCGCTGGATCCGGCGGCACCCCTGCGTCTCGGCATGACTTCGCTGGCCGCGACCGTCCGGGTGGCGGACGCGCTCGCCGTCGTACGCCGGGCCCGGCCCGGCCTGGACGTGACCGTGCGGGTCGCCGACCGGGACTCGGTGGTCGCCGGCTTCGCCACCGGCGAGTACTCCGCCGTCCTGGTCGACGGCGTGGTCGCGCCCAGCGATCCGTTACGCCTGCTCGAATCGGGCGCGCTCGGCTACGGGCCGGAAGTCCTCGGCGGCGTCGGGATCACCGAGCAACCGCTCGTCGTGCTGCTGCCGGACGGCCATCCGCTGACCCGACGCACCGGCCTACCGCTGGACGACCTCCTCGATGCCAGGTGGATCGACGCATCCGGCGTGGCCGCCCCGTTGCCGGACCTGCGCGCCGCCGCCCGGTCGGACGCCCCACGGCCGTCGTTCAGGTACGAAGGCACCGATGTCGCCGCGCTGGTGGCCCTGGTCGCCGCCGGGCACGGTCTGGCGGTACTGCCCCGGTCGGCGGTTCCCGACCGGGCCGGTGTGGCCCCGGTGCCGCTGACCGCCCCGCGTCTGGTGCACCGGACAGAACTGTTGCGACCTCGCGACGGCGGATCCGGAGCGGTCGCCGCCTTCACTGCGGCTGTCACGGCCGAGACCGGACAATCCTCGCACCAGTCGACCGGCCCATGATCAGCTTGGCCCGAGTGGAATGTTGGCGGGGGGTCGGTCGTTACGTTACGCGTACGGCCGAGTAGCACCGCCCGTGAGCTGGGCAGAGTTGGGCTGATGGCTGGCCGGCGGGAATGATCCGGGGCCACCGGTCGTTACATACGGTGTTCGGTTGAGTACGGGCAGCACCGTGTCCCCCGCGTGTGCGGTAGCCGGCCGAACCGTGAACCTTTTCTGAGCTTTGCTTTCTGGTTTTTCCGATGGCATCCCACACTGTTCTTCCCCCTCGGGTGTGGGTGTCTCATCCCCGATTGGAAGGACGACCATCATGAACACGATGCTGTTCAGTCGGTGGCTTCCGGCCATCGAGAAGACGTCGATCGTTCGTAAGGGTGCTCTGGGTGTGGCTGGTCTGGCGTTCGTCGGCGGCGCTGTCGCCGGCCCCGCGGTGGCCGCGCAGGCGGCCCCGGAGCATGTCGGTTCGCCGGTGTCGCAGTCGGTGCTGGCCGACAAGGACCACAAGAACGACAAGGACCACAAGGGCGACAAGGGCAAGAAGGACCGTGAGCCGTCGCGGGACCGGTTGGTGCCGCGTGGTGTGCAGGGTGAGCAGTCGCGGATCGACCTGTCGGCCGAGCAGGCCGCCAATGTGCGGGCGATCGTGAAGGCGACGAAGAAGGCGGGGATGGACGAGCGTGCCGCGGTGATCGCGGTGGGTACCTCGCTGCAGGAGTCGAAGTTGGAGAATCTGGGTCATCTGGGTGACCGGAATGATCATGATTCGCAGGGGTTGTTCCAGCAGCGTCCGTCGTCGGGTTGGGGTTCGGTGGAGCAGATCACTGATCCGGAGTACGCGACGACCGCGTTTCTGAAGGGTCTGAAGCAGGTTGATGGTTGGCGGGATCTGCCGTTGACCGTGGCGGCGCAGAAGGTGCAGGTGTCGGCGTTCCCGCAGGCGTACGCGCAGTGGGAGGACCAGGCAGCCGACCTCGTCGCCGAGGCCTGGAACAACAGTTAAGAGCAGACAGAGCCATCCGTTGGCCGGGTTCCCACCACAGGGGACCCGGCCAACGGCGTATCCGGTCAGTGCTCCTGGGACAACCCGTGTGGCCACCACAGATGACGGCCGACGTCCAGGCTCAGCGCGGGCACCAGTACGGACCGGACTACGACGGTGTCCAGCAGGATGCCGAGTGCCACCGCGAATCCGAGTTGGACGATCATCGTCAGCGGCAGTGTGGTCAGTACCGCGAACGTGCCGGCCAGGACCAGGCCGGCGGAGGTGATCACTCCACCGGTCGCGGCGAGTCCGATCAGGGTCGCCCGGCGGGTGCCGTGCCGGACGGTCTCCTCGCGTACCCGGGTCATCAGGAAGATGTTGTAGTCGACGCCGAGCGCGACCAGGAAGACGAACAGGTAGAGCGGCAGTGAACTGTCCTCACCGCTGAACCCGAAGACGTGCCGGAACACCAGTACGCTCGCGCCCAGCGCCGCGGCGAAGGAGAGCACCACCGTGCCGACCAGCAGCAGCGGTGCCACAAGCGACCTTAGTAGCAGCACCAGGATGGCGAAGACCACCGCGAAGACGATCGGCATCAGCAGGTACCGGTCGTCGCGGGCGGTCCGCTGCACGTCGAGCCGGATCGCCGTCTCGCCACCGACCAGCGCCTGCGCCTCGGGCACGGTGCGCAGCGCCGCGCGTACCCGGTCGACGGTCGCGTACGCGGCGCGGCTGTCGGCGGGATCGGTGAGCGTCGCCTCCAGGTATGCCTGCCCGGCACGGGTCTCCGGCACCGTCACCGACCCGGGCTCCACCCCCGGTACGCCGGTCAGGGTCGCCCGTACCCGTTCCGCCTCGGCGGGCCGGCTCAGTACCGCGATCGGGGTGCCGACGCCCGCCGCGAAGTGCCGGGCCAACACCTGTTCGCCGCGTACCGACTCGTGCTCGCCACGGAACGACTCCGCAGTCGTCAGCCCGGTGGCGTCGAGCTGGAGGGTGCCCAGGGCCAGCGCGCCGAGTGCGAGGCTGGTCGCCAGCCACGTCACCCGGGGCCGGCGGGCGATCAGCCGCCCGATCAGCAGCCACCAGCCGACCGTTCCGTGCCCGGCCACCGGCACGCCGTCCGGGCCGCTGCCGTAGCGCGGTCGAGCCGGCCAGAATACCCAGCGACCGCACCGGACCAGCAGCGCGGGGAACGCGGTCAACATCACCGCCAGTCCGGTCAGCACGCCGACGGCCAGCACCGGACCGAGTCCCCGGGTCCAGCTCAGGTCGGCGAGCAGCAGGCAGGACATGGCGGCGGCGGCCGTACCGGCGCTGGCCAGTACGGCCGGTGCGGACCGGCGCAGTGCCAGCCCCATCGCGTCGTACCGGTCCCGGTGGCGGTGCAGCTCCTCGCGATAGCGGGCGATCAGCAGCAGGCCGTAGTCGGTGGCCGCCCCGAAGACGAGGATGGTCAGGATCGCGCCGCTGTCCGCCGTGACGGTCACCTGCGCGTACCGGGCGAGCAGGTAGACCGCCGCCTGCGCGGCGATCAGGGCCAGACCGGCACAGGCGACGGGCAGCAACCACAACACCGGACTCCGGTAGGTGACCAGGAGGATCACCACGACGACGGTGACGGTGGCCAGCAGCAGTCGCCCGTCGAGGCCCCGCACGGCCGCACTCTGGTCGGCCAGCGAGCCGGCTGGACCGGCGACGTACCCGGAGAGTCCGGCGGCGTCCTGCCGCGCGGTCCGCCGGATCGACTCGACGGCCTCGGCAACCCGGTCGAACGGGTCCGGACCGAGGGTGAGCGGGACGACGAGTTGGGCGGCCGTACCGTCGCCCGACAGCGTGGGGCCGGTGACGGCACCTCCGAGATCGCTCCGTCGCGCGAAGGTCCGGGCGTCGGCGGCGAGCTTGTCGCGATCGGTTCCGGTCAGCCCGGCGGGCCGGGTGTAGACGACGACGGCCGGCAGCGGTGCGTCGGGCCCGGTCGAGGTCTGCACCCGCAGCACCCGGGCGGACTCGGCCCCGGCCGGCAGCGAGGAGCCGGATCCGTCGGCCTGCACCGAACCCAGCCGCCCGGCCAGGCCGGCGGCGACCACCGCCGTGACCAGCCAGAAATTCAACACCAACCAACTGGTACGCCGTCGGGTCAGCAGTCCGGCCAGTGTCGGGCCGACAGAGCCACCTCGGGTTGCCGGCTCGCCGGGTGGTACCGTCACCGCTCGACCTGCCGTCCGGCTGTCGTTCCGACCGTGCGGTCGACGACGACGAGCATCAGGACGAAAGCGGTCAGGGCGGTGCCGGTACGCAGATAGTTCAGCAACTCCCAGCGTTGCAGGATCGCGGCGTGATCGGCCGGCACCGAGCCGGCGAGCCACTCCCTGATCTGACGGTTGATCGGCACGTTGCCGAACCGGGTGATCAGGAAGGTGGCCAGGGTCAGCAGGCCGGCCCCGGCGGCCAGCATCCGTGACCGGGCGCGGAACAGCACGGCCAGCACCAGTGCGCTGACGAACGCCACGCCCATCGCCGACTGCATGACGGGACCGTTCATCCGCATCAGGGCGGTGTGGAAGGTCAGTCTGACGTCCAGCGGCACGGACTGGAACGCCTGCACGATGTTCACGGCGCCGTAACCGAACGCGCCGGCCAGCAGACCACTGGAGAACAGCGCGAGCCGGCGGAGGACCCGGACCGCGCTGCCTCGTGTCCCGGGGCCGCCCACCGCGTCGACCGGGTCGACGCCGTCGCCTGGCATGCTGGTGTGCCGAGCAGGTGTGCTGGTCATTGTCTCCTCCTCTGATCGCCCGACCGTCGCGCGAGCCGGACCACGGCCAGCAGCCGTCGGCGGTGTTCGGCAGTCTTCGACAGCAGGGGCGCCCCCGGTCCGGCAACCGTCCGGGGGCGCCGTCACACCTGTCGACGATGCCCTCCGGACCGGGTCCCGGTCGTCGGTCCAGCGCGGACACCGCTGCTGCCGGGCGTGACGCAGTCCGATCGAGGAGTACGCCCACGGCGGTATCACCGGCTACATCCCCGGCCTGACGCGGCCCCGGTGACCGTCGACTACGGTTCGGGAATGCGCGAGGGCAGCGGGCGCGGGCGGTGGCTGGGATGGTGGCGCGGCGCGGGGGCGGCGCGCCGGGGCTGGCTCGTCGCGACCGGTGTCGCCGTGCTGGTGCTGCTCGGCGCCCGGACCGCGCCACCCGGCAGGGTGGCCCTCGACCTGGGCGGCTGTCTACTGTTGCTGGCCGCGGCGGCGGCGTTGGCGTTCCGCCACCGGTCACCCCGGTTGGTGCTCGGTGTGACGACCGCCTGCCTGCTCGGCTATCAACTTCAGGGCTATCCCGGGGTCATCCCGGCCGTACCGGTGCTGCTCGCCCTCTACGCGGCGGTCCGCGCCGGGCACCGTCGAGCGGCCCTCGTCGCCGTCGGGATCATCCTGGCCGGTGGCTTCGTCGGTGAGGCGACGCTCGGCAGCGTGCTGGTTCGCGGCGACGCGGCGCCCGGCTTCGCCGCCGAGGCGCCTCCCGACGTCTTCCAACGCTGGTTCCTGCTGGTCGGCTGGATGGTCGCGGCCGGCACCCTCGCCGAGGTGGCCCGGCACCGCCAGGCGTACCTCTCCGAGGTGGAGCGGCGGGCGGCCGACGCCGAGCGGAGCCGTGACGAGACCGCCCGGCGCCGCGCGGACGAGGAGCGGCTGCGGATCGCCCGCGAGCTGCACGACTCGCTCACACACAGCATCTCGATCATCAAGGTGCAGGCCGGTGTCGCCGTGCACCTGGCCCGTAAGCGCGACGAGCCGGTCCCCGACGCACTGCTCGCCATCCAGCAGGCCAGTGGCGAGGCGATCCGGGAACTGCGGACCACCCTGGAGGTGCTGCGCAGCGACGAGGACAATCCCGGGACCGGTCTGGACCGGCTGGAACAGCTGGTCGGCGGCGCCCGTCGGGCGGGCCTTCCGGTGACGGTGCGGGTCACCGGGGAGCCACGTGCCCTGCCTGCCCCCGTCGACCGGGCCGCCTACCGGATCATCCAGGAGGCGTTGACGAATGTGGCCCGGCACGCCGGTCCGGCCGCCGCCGTGATCGAGCTCGACTACCGTGCCGACGCGTTGACGGTACGCGTCGACGACGACGGTCGTGGCAGCGACGATGGCGGTGGCAACGGTGACGGACCTGGTGCCGGCGTATCGGTGGTGCCCGGGGTGGGTCTGGTCGGGATGCGGGAGCGGGTCACCGCCCTGGGTGGATCACTGCACGCCGGCCCACGTGACGGCGGTGGCTTCTGCGTCCGCGCCGACCTGCCGTGCGGAGCGTCCGGATGATCCGGGTACTGCTCGCCGACGACCAGGCGTTGATTCGTGCCGGGTTTCGTGCCCTGCTCGGCGCCGAGGAGGACATCGAGGTGGTCGCCGAGGCCGCCGACGGTGAGCAGGCGGTCACCCTGGCGGGCCGGCACGTGCCGGACGTCGCACTGCTCGACATCCAGATGCCGGTACTCGACGGGATCGGGGCGACCCGGCGGATCGTCGCCGATCCCCGACTCGCCGGCACCCGGGTGGTGATGCTGACCAACTACGGCCTGGACGAGTACGTCTACACCGCGCTGCGGGCCGGGGCCAGCGGTTTCCTGGTCAAGGACACCGAGCCCGAGGACCTGCTGCACGGCGTCCGGGTCGCGGCCCGGGGCGACGCGCTGCTGGCGCCGTCGATCACCCGCCGGCTGATCGACGCGTACGTCACCCGACCGCCGCACGGTCGACTCTCGTCCGCACTGGACGTCTTGACCAATCGGGAACGTGAGGTCGTGGCGCTCGCCGCGCGAGGTATGTCCAACGACGAGATCGCCGCGCAGATGGTGATCAGCCTGGCCACCGCCAAGACCCACGTCAGCCGGGCCATGACCAAGCTCCGGGCCCGCGACCGAGCCCAACTGGTGGTACTCGCCTACGAGTCCGGCCTGGTCACCCCGGCGCCCCCGGCGGAACGCGGCTAGCTCGGCAACGGCGGGGCGGCTCCGTCGCCGCACTTGCCCTGCCGGCTGGGTGATGCCTCGCGCGGAGGCTGTCGAGCTGGGTGCGTGGACGGGGCGCGACATTCCGGGCGTTGGTTTGGTGTGGTGGGCGGGTGGGCGGGGCAGCTCGACAGTCTCCGTCCGGACAACTCGCCCGGCCCGTGGCCGGTCGTGGCGGGGTGTGTTCGGATGTCTGGTTCGGGGTGGTGATCGAGTCGGTCCGGCTGGAATGTTGGCCGGGGGTCGGTCGTTACATTACGCGTACGGCCGAGTAGCACCGCCCGTGAGCTGGGCAGAGTTGGGCTGATGGCTGGCCGCTGGGAATGATCCGGGGCCACCGGTCGTTACATACGGTGTTCGGTTGAGTACGGGCAGCGCCGTGTCCCCCGCGGCGGCTGGTAGTCCGGCCGGACCGATCTTTTTGGGCTTTGTGTTTCCAATGGCGCCTGCCGTCCCCCCGGTGGGTGCTCATCCCCGATTGGAAGGACGACCATCATGAACACGATGCTGTTCAGCCGGTGGCTTCCGGCCATCGAGAAGACGTCGATCGTTCGTAAGGGTGCTCTGGGTGTGGCTGGTCTGGCGTTCGTCGGCGGCGCTGTCGCCGGCCCCGCGGTGGCCGCGCAGGCGGCCCCGGAGCATGTCGGTTCGCCGGTGTCGCAGTCGGTGATGGCCGACAAGGACCACAAGGGCGACAAGGGCGAGAAGAAGAGCGACAAGAAGGATCGTAAGGGTAAGCCGTCGCGGGACCGGTTGGTGCCGCGTGGTGTGCAGGGTGAGCAGTCGCGGATCGACCTGTCGGCCGAGCAGGCCGGGAATGTGCGGGCGATCGTGAAGGCGACGAAGAAGGCGGGGTTGGACGAGCGTGCCGCGGTGATCGCGGTGGGTACCTCGCTGCAGGAGTCGAAGTTGGAGAATCTGGGTCATCTGGGTGACCGGAATGATCATGACTCGCAGGGGTTGTTCCAGCAGCGTCCGTCGTCGGGTTGGGGTTCGGTGGAGCAGATCACTGATCCGGAGTACGCGACGACCGCGTTCCTGAAGGGTCTGAAGCAGGTTGATGGTTGGCGGGATCTGCCGTTGACCGTGGCGGCGCAGAAGGTGCAGGTGTCGGCGTTCCCGCAGGCGTACGCGCAGTGGGAGGACCAGGCAGCCGACCTCGTCGCCGAAGCCTGGAACAACAGCTAAGAACGCAACCGACGGCCGGATCCCCCGAGGGTCCGGCCGTCGGCGTCGTCTGGCGGGCAGGACGACGCACGGGTCCACGCCGGCGAGTGCGTCAGCGGGGCCAGCCGGCCAGCCTGGCGCGGATCGCCCGGACCTGCCCGGCGTCCCGTCCGTACCGGGCGAACCGCTGGTCGGGGAGCCGGTCCAGGTAGCGGCCGGCGGCAGCGATGTCGTCCGGCTCGATCGCCGGGTCGTACTCGACGGCGAGCCGGATCAGGTCGGCCACGGCGTACCGGTCGAGTGCCGCCGCGACGTCGATGTAGTCACGGACCTCGCGGCGGGTGACCAGCGCGGCCGTCTTGCTGGCCACCAGGTCCTGGACGTGCATCACCGGACCGAGGTCCATCACCACCGGGCTGCGGTGCCGGTCCAACCGGCCCAGGCTCAGCCGCAGCCGCCGCCCGTCGCGGCCGACCAGGAAGTCCTTCATGTCCAGCTCGAAGCCGCTGAACAGTGCGGCCAGGTCGCCGGACGGGTCCTCGTCGACGACGCTGAAGCCGGCGGTCTCCAGCGCGGCCCGGACCTCGGCCTCGGCGCTGGCCGCCGCGCCGTCGGTGTCCGCGAAGAGGTCGACGTCCTCGGTCGGCCGGGAGACCAGCCCGTGCGCCGCCCAGGCCACCCCGCCGCCGAGCACGAAGCCGTGCTTGTCGGCGACGGAGAGGGCGACCCGGGCGACCTGGCGGTAGAAGTCGTCGAGATGGGTGGTGGTCATGCCGCCCGGCGATCAGCGGCGGCCAGCGACGGGTGTCGCCGCTCCCATGCCGCCCGCACCCCGCGCGGCAGGTTCAGCGCCGGCCAGACCCGGTGGAGCACCCGGCCGTTGACGAACCGGCGCAGGTCGTCGGAGCGGACGGCCTCGCGCAGGACGTTCTCGTACATCCAGAGCAGCTGGTCCGGGTCGTCCAGGTCGAAGTCGCGATCCGGGCCCCACATCAGCCGTAGCGGTAGTGCCACGACCCCCCGGGTCGGCCCGGTCAGCTCGGCCACGGTCGGGGTCACCACGGCAGGCCGGCCCGGGCGGGCCAGCTGGACCACGCCGGTTCCGACCGCTGCGGCGTACTGCATGGGCTCAGGGTAGCCGGAAGTCGACGGGTGCGGGATCGTCCGTACCCGATTCCACCACCCAGCTAGCCGGCAAATCCGGAATGCCGGAAGGGTCCGGCTGGTTGTTCATCTCGGTACGCCCGCGGGCTCAGCCCCCTGGACCGCGGGCGTACCTCTCCGCGCGCCGGGACGAGTGTCCCGGAGTCGTGCGGTGCCTCCCGGAATCCAAGACGAAAGGGCAACCATGAATCCGATCTTCGGACGACGGCTCCCCGCCATCGTGGAGACCGCCCGCACGCGGTGGCTTCCCGCAGTCGCCGCACATCCGATGACGCGTCGGCTGCCGGCCGTCGCGCAGACCCCGATCGCCCGCAGGTCCGCGCTGGCCGTGGCGGGCCTCACCTGCGCGGCCGCCTGCGCGGCCGTGGCCGGCCCGGCCGGGACGGTCGCCGCCTTCGGTGACCCGGGCGTGCAGCCGGCGGCCTCCAGCCAGTCGACGGGGGGCGACTCGCCGCGGCGTGACCGCCCGGCCGACAGCGGCAACTCCGCCGACAAGGCGTCCCGGGACAAGTTGGTCCCGCACGGCGTGCAGGGCTACCAGTCGCGGATCGACCTCGACGACGAGCAGCGGGAGAACGCCCGGGAGATCGTCCGGGCGGCCCGGAAGCTGGACATGGGCCAGCGGGGCGCGGTGATCGGCGTGGCCACCTCGCTGCAGGAGTCGAAGCTGCGCAACCTCGGCCACCTGGGGCAGTGGAACGACCACGACTCGCTCGGGCTGTTCCAGCAGCGGCCGTCGTCCGGCTGGGGATCGCCGGACCAGATCCGCGACCCCGACTACTCCTCCGCCGCGTTCTTCAACGGGCTCCGGCAGGTCGACCGCTGGTGGGAGCTGCCGCTTACCGACGCCGCCCAGGCGGTGCAGGTGTCGGCGTACCCGTTCGCGTACGCGCAGTGGGAGGACCAGGCCGCCGACATCGTGCAGGACCTCTGGTCGTCCCGCTGACCCGGTCCGCGCAACCACGCGACGACCGCCTCTCCGGAGCGGAGGTCCGGCCGCCAGCCGGCCTCCGCTCCCCGAGGTGGTGGCTCAGATCCAGCTCTTCCGGTGGAACACCACGTAGAGGGCGATCGCCAGCCCGAACGTCACGACCAGCGAGACGATGAACTCGCCAGGGGTGTGCCGCCAGGGGAAGGCGAGGTTCTGCCCGAAGAACCCGGTCACCGCCGTCGGTACGGCGATCACCGCCGCCCACGCCGTCACCTGCTTGACGATCAGGTTGAGCTGGTTGTTCTGCAACATCAGGTTCGTCTCGAGCATCGTCGCGTTCAGGTCGCGCAGCGAGTCGCTCCACTCGATCACCCGCAGTACGTGGTCGTAGAGATCCTGGTAGTACGGCAGCATCTCCTGGTCGACGGTGTGCATGGTGGGGCGCATCAGGGCGTTCACCACCTCGCGCATCGGCAGCGTGACCTGGCGCAGCCGGACCAGGTCTCGCCGGGCGAGGAAGATCTGCCGCTGCACCTCGTTACGGTGCGTCCCGCCGGGCTCGAACATCGCGGCCTGCACCCGCTCCAGGGTGGCGTCGAGCTGCTGCACCGCGGAGAAATGACCGTCGATCAGGGTGTCGAGCAGGCCGTAGAGCAGGAACGCGACGCCGTGCCGGGCGAGTTCGACGCTCTCGTCCCAGCGGGTGAGCAGCGGCCGGAGGTCGAACCGGTCGGTGTAGCGGACCGTCACCAGGGCCCGGGATTTGATGAACGCCGACACCTCGTCGTCGGTCAGCCCGCCGGCCGCGTCCAGCCGCACCATGTAGGTGTTCAGGAACAGATGCGTGTCGTACCTGTCGAGCTTCGCCCGCTGCGCCTGCTGCACGACGTCCTCGAGCGCCAGCTCGTGCATCCCGAGTTCCTCGGCGAGCAGCCGCAGGTCGTCCTCGGTCGGCGGGCAGATGTCGAGCCAGACCACCGCCCGCTCGTCGGCGGCCAGCCGGTCGCCGACCTCGTGCACCGGGAAGCCCTGGGCGACGAGGACCCCGTCCCGGTAGATCCGGGTGTTGCTCATCGGCTCGCCGTCACGTGGTGCACGCCCCTGACGGTAGGCCGAGGGCGACGGCCGCCGGGCTGGTTCGTCGAACCCGGTCCGGGTGGCTCGCGCGGGCTCGGTCCCGGCCGGCCACCGCAGCGGCCAGCCGGAATCAGCCCCCTCCGGATCGGCACCTCCCGGCCGGAAGCAGTGCCGCGGGACGGTTCGGCGTCGCCGGTCAGTCCGGCAGGGCCGCGCCGAGCGGTTCGCTCGGCGTGAAGGTCGCCGGCATGCTGACGAAGCCGTTGATCACGCCGACGCTCTCGTTCTGCTTGGTGGCGTCCCGGTCGATGGTGATGTCCGGCAACCGCTCGTACACCCGGCGGACCATCGCCGGGAACCAGGCGCGGGCGTGGTTCAGCCCGATGCAGCGGTGGATGCCGAGCCCGAAGCTGGTGTGCCGGTTGGGGGAGCGGTCCAGTCGTACCTCGTCGGGGTCGGGGAAGACCGCCGGGTCGCGGTTGGCGGCCGCGAACGACATCATCACCCGGTCGCCGGCCCGCATCTGCTGCCCACCGACCACCACGTCCCGGGTGACCGTCCGGGCGAAGCCCATCGCGGGTGGGAAGACCCGGAGGAACTCCTCGGTCGCGTGTTCCCACAGCGACGGGTCGGCCAGCAGCATCTCCCGGTGCTCCGGGTGGTCGGCCAGCCACAGCATGGTGTGCGCGAAGAGCGCGGTCGTGGTGTGCAGGCCGCCCTGGATCACCAGCAGCGCGGTGGTCACCACGTCCTCGACCGGCATCGGTTCGCCGTCGATGGTGGCCTTGGCCAGCCCGCTGAGCAGCCCGTCGCCCGGCTCGGTGCGCAGTCTCGGCACCTCGGCGGCGATGGCACCACCGAGCTGGCCCATGATCTGGAGGTTGTGCTGGTAGTCGGGATCGCTGGGCGGCGACGCCGCCACCCGGTGCATCGGTCCGGCGTACGTCTGCCAGTCGTCGAGCGGCAACCCGATCAGCTTCATCGTGGACAGCGCCGGCAGCGGGTTGCCGTAGTCGAGGACGAGGTCGATCCGGCCGCTGGCGCAGACCCGGTCGAGCAGGGCGTCGGCGGCCTGTTCGGCGAAGGGCAGCGAGTCCCGGGCCGAGGTCGGGGAGAAGTACGGGCTGAGGACGCGCCGGTACGGGTTGTACTCCGGCGGGTCCAGTTCCAGCGGGATCTGGCGGATGGGGTTGGGCGGGATGACGATGCCCTGCTTCGGGTCCGACGGGTCCTCGGTGTTCCGGCCCGAGCTGAAGGTGGCGTCGTCCCGCATCACCTGGCTGACACCGGCGTGGTCGGAGACCACCCAGAAGCCGCCGTACGCGTCGGTCCGGGCCACCGGGCAGCGGGCGAGATGGTCGTCGGAAAGCGCCCGCCAGTCGGCGCGGTACTCGGGGGAGTGGTGGTCGAAGTCGATCCGGGGGATGGAATCCGATCCGGTCTCGGTGGATTGATCGACAGACATCGCGTTAGAGTACTGCCCTGATCGCCCTCCGCTGTCATGATCGTTCCTTTTTGGGTCCCAGGCTTTTGTTGCTCTTCGTCCTGTTTTCCCAGCCCGGGAGGCCCGACACCGGCACCGGCCGGCGGCCAAAAATTCTCGGCAGATCTCCGGCCCGGCCGGGTTTCGGCACTGTCCTGCCGGGCACCGTCTGGCTGACCTACCCTCGGGTCGGGCCCCCGACGTCGTCAGCTGGAGGAGGTGCGCAGGTCATGGGAATCCGCACCTTCGTCGAGGGCTGGCCGGTCTACCGCCAGCTCACCGGTTCCGACCCGCTCGGCCGGGGTGCCGCCGCGAAGTCCGGCAGGTCCGCCGGGCTGACCCCGCGGACCGACACGGCCGACTCGGTCGCCCGCTCCGTCTGCCCCTACTGTGCCGTCGGCTGCGGGCAGCGGGTCTACGTCGAAGGCGGCAAGGTCAGCCAGATCGAGGGAGATCCGGACAGCCCGATCTCCCGGGGCCGGCTCTGCCCCAAGGGCGCCGCCAGCAAGAACCTGGTCACCAGCGAGCTGCGCCAGCAGCGGGTGCTCTACCGCCGGCCGTACGGCACCGAGTGGGAAGAGCTGGACCTGCCGACCGCGATGGACATGATCGCCGACCGGGTGCTCGCGGCCCGGGACGCCACCTGGGAGGACACCGACGACCAGGGCCGGCGGCTGAACCGTACCCTCGGGATCGCCAGCCTGGGCGGGGCCACCCTGGACAACGAGGAGAACTACCTCATCAAGAAGCTGTTCACCGCGATGGGGGCGATCCAGATCGAGAACCAGGCCCGGATTTGACACTCCGCCACCGTCCCCGGTCTGGGGACCAGCTTCGGTCGCGGCGGTGCGACGGCCTTCCAGCAGGATCTGATCAACAGTGACTGCGTGATCATCCAGGGCTCGAACATGGCCGAGGCGCACCCGGTCGGCTTCCAGTGGGTGATGGAGGCGAAGCGGCGCGGCGCGAAGGTCTTCCACGTCGACCCCCGGTTCACCCGGACCAGCGCGCTCGCCGACAGCTACGTCCCGATCCGGGCCGGCAGCGACATCGCCTTCCTCGGCGGCATCGTCAGGTACATCCTCGAGAACGGGTTGGACTTCCGGGAGTACGTGGTCGCCTACACGAACGCGGCCACCATCGTCAGCGAGGACTTCCGGGACACCGAGGACCTCGACGGGCTCTTCTCCGGCTACGACGCCGACCGGACCAGCTACGACCAGACGAGCTGGCAGTACGCCGGACACGAGCCCGACGGCCAGCACGACACCGCCGTCGAGCGGGAGACCGCGGCCGGGCTGCGGCACGAGTCGCACGGCGCACCGGTCGGCGGCCGGACCGAACGGGACGAGACCCTCCAGCACCCGCGTTGCGTCTACCAGATCCTCCGGCGGCACTACGCCCGCTACACCCCGGAGCTGGTCGAGCGGGTCTGCGGGGTCCCCCGGGAGAAGTTCGAGGAGCTGGCCCGCGCCTGGGTGGCGAACTCCAACCGGGACCGGACCACGATGCTCGTCTACTCGGTCGGCTGGACCCAGCACACCGTCGGGGTGCAGTACATCCGGACCGGGGCGATCATCCAGCTGCTGCTCGGCAACATGGGCCGGCCCGGCGGCGGCGTGCTCGCGCTGCGCGGGCACGCCAGCATCCAGGGGTCGACCGACATCCCCACCCTGTTCAACCTGCTTCCCGGCTATCTGCCGATGCCGAACCACGCCCAGCATCCGACCTTCGAGAAGTGGTGTGACAGCATCAGGCACCCGGGTCAGAAGGGCTTCTGGGGCAACGCCCGGACGTACGCGGCCAACCTGCTCAAGGCGTACTGGGGTGCGGCGGCCACCCCGGACAACGACTTCTGCTACGACTACCTGCCCCGGATGACCGGCGACCACGGCACGTACCAGACCGTCTTCAACATGATCGACGGCAGGGTCAAGGGCTATTTCCTGCTCGGCCAGAACCCGGCGGTCGGCTCGGCGCACGCCCGCGCCCAGCGGCTCGGCCTGGCCAACCTGGACTGGCTGGTGGTGCGCGACCTCTTCATGATCGAGAGCGCGACGTTCTGGAAGGACAGCCGGGAGGTGGAGACCGGCGAGATCGCTCCGGAACGGTGCCGTACCGAGGTCTTCTTCCTGCCGGCCGCCTCGCACGTGGAGAAGCCCGGCACCTTCACCCAGACGCAGCGGCTGTTGCAGTGGCGGGAGAAGGCCGTCGAGGCGCCCGGGGACTGCCGCTCGGAACTCTGGTTCTTCTACCACCTGGGCCGGATCATCCGCGGCAAGCTGGCCGGCTCCACCCGGCCGCGCGACCGGGCCCTGCTCGACCTGGCCTGGGACTATCCCACCGAGGGTCCGCACGCCGAGCCGGAGGCCGAGGCGGTGCTGCGGGAGATCAACGGGTACGAGGTGGCCACCCGCCGGCCGCTCGCCTCCTTCCTGGAGATGAAGGACGACGGCTCCACCCTCGGCGGCTGCTGGATCTACACCGGGGTCTTCGCCGAGGGCGTCAACCAGGCGGCCCGGCGCAAGCCTGGCGGCGAGCAGAACTGGGTCGCCGCCGAGTGGGGCTGGGCCTGGCCGCTCAACCGGCGGACCCTCTACAACCGGGCCTCCGCCGACCCGGAGGGCCGCCCGTGGAGCGAGCGGAAGCGGTACGTCTGGTGGGACCCGGAGCGCGGGGAGTGGACCGGACACGACGTACCCGACTTCGAGAAGACCAAGCCGCCGTCGTACCGGCCGGACCCGGACGCGACCGGGGCGGCGGCGCTGGCCGGCGACGACCCGTTCATCATGCAGGGCGACGGGAAGGGGTGGCTCTACGTGCCGGTCGGGCTGCTGGACGGGCCGCTGCCGACCCACTACGAGCCGGTCGAGTCCCCGGTCCGCAACCCGCTCTACGGCCAGCAGTCCAACCCGACCCGCAAGACGTACGAGCGGCCGGACAACCCGACCAACCCGAGCCCGCCGGACGCGCACGCGGACGTCTTCCCGTACGTCTTCACGGTCAGCCGGCTCACCGAGCACCACACGGCGGGTGGGATGAGCCGCAACGTCCGCTACCTGGCCGAACTCCAGCCGGAGATGTTCGTCGAGGTCGGGCCGGAGCTGGCCGTCGAGCGGGGACTGACCCACCTGGGCCGGGCCCACGTGGTCACCAGCCGGGGCGTGGTCGAGGCCCGGGTGATGGTGACCGACCGGCTCACCCCGCTGCGCGTCGAGGGCCGGACCATCCACCAGCTCTGGCTGCCGTACCACTTCGGCGGCGTCGGGCTGGTCCGGGGCGAGTCGGCGAACGACCTGTTCGGGGCGACGCTCGACCCGAACGTGCTGATCCAGGAGAGCAAGGTCGGCACCTGCGACATCCGCCCCGGCCGACGCCCGACCGGACCGGAACTGCTCGACTACCTCGCCGACTACCGGCGGCGGGCCGGTCTGGACGGGCACCATCCACCGGTCGCCACCGTCGCCCCTGGGCACGACCACGACAGCGACGACGGCGACCGCAACCGCGACGACAACCGCGACCGCGACCCGGGACCGGAGGGATGAGCATGGTCGACAAGCGGCGCCCCGACGCGCCGGTCAACCCCGCCGAGCAGGCCGGTCACCCCGACCCGCCACCCCGGATGGGTTTCTTCACCGACACCAGCGTCTGCATCGGCTGCAAAGCCTGCGAGGTGGCCTGCAAGGAGTGGAACCTGGTACCGGAGAGCGGCCTCGACCTGCTCGGCATGTCGTACGACAACACCGGGGCGCTGACCGCGAACTCGTGGCGGCACGTCGCCTTCGTCGAGCAGCCCCGGCCGGCCGGCTGGCAGTCGTCGGCACCGATGGCCGGCACGCCGAGCGGGCCGCCGATCGCCCCGGCCACCGCCGAGGCGGGCGGTGCCACCGGCACCGACCAGGGGACGAAACCGGGTGTGCCGCCGGCCCCGGACCCCGCCCCGGCCGGCCGGATGGCCGACGGTGTGCGGTTCCTCGGCATGCCCGGCACCGACCTGCCCGGCCGGGAGGAGGACCGGGGCGGGCGTACCGACCTGCGCTGGTTGATGATGTCGGACGTGTGCAAGCACTGCACGCACGCGGCCTGTCTGGACGTCTGCCCGACCGGTTCGCTGTTCCGTACCGAGTTCGGCACCGTGGTGGTGCAGGAGGACATCTGCAACGGCTGCGGCTACTGCATCCCGGCCTGCCCGTACGGCGTCATCGACCAGCGCAGCGGCGACGGCCGGGCCTGGAAGTGCACCCTCTGTTACGACCGGATCGGTGCCGGCCGGATGCCGGCCTGCGCCCAGGCCTGCCCGACGGAGTCGATCCAGTACGGCGAACTCGACGAGCTGCGCGAACGGGCCCGTGCCCGGGTGGAGCGGCTGCACGCCGACGGGGTCTCCGAGGCCCGGCTCTACGGCCACAGTCCGGACGACGGGGTGGGCGGGGACGGCGCGTTCTTCCTGCTGCTCGACGAACCCGAAGTGTACGGGCTGCCGCCGGACCCGGTGGTGACCACCCGCGACCTGCCCCGGATGTGGCGCCGGGCCGGGCTGGCCGCGCTCACCATGACCGCCGCCGTGCTGGCCGCGTTCGTCGGGCGCCCGTCATGACCGGGCCGCGCGGCGCCGGACGACGGGGCGGGATGGAAGGACGGAACGGCGCCGGACGGCGGGACGAGGCGGAAGGACGAGACGGGGCCGGACGACGGAGCGGGCCGGAAGAACGGAACGGGGCCGGACGGCGGGGCGGGCCGGGGCCGGGCGTCGTCGCCGGGCATCCGGTGGTCGTCCCGCCGGCCGAGTTCAGCTCGTACTACGGACGGCCGGTGGTCAAGGCGCCGGTGTGGCGGCGGGACATCCCGGCGTACCTGTTCACCGGTGGGCTGGCCGCCGGCTCGGCGCTGCTGGCCGCCGGCGCGGACCTGACCGGGCGGGCGGCACTGCGTCGGGCCGGCCGGCTCGTCTCGCTCGGCGCGGTCGGGGCGAGCACCTTCTTCCTGATCAACGACCTGGGCCGGCCGGCCCGGTTTCACCACATGCTGCGGGTCGCCAAGCCGACCTCGCCGATGTCGGTCGGCACCTGGATCCTGGCCGCGTTCGGACCGGCGGCCGGGCTGGCCGGGGTGAGCGAGCTGGCCGCCGCGCTGCCCCGGCACGGTCCGCTCGGGCTGGCCCGCCGGCTGCTGCCACCGGCCGGCCGGGCCGCCGGGCTGGCCGCCGCCGCCACGGCACCGGCCCTGGCCACGTACACCGGGGTGCTGCTCGCCGACACCGCGATGCCGGCCTGGCACGACGCGTACCCCGATCTGCCGTTCCTGTTCGCCGGCAGCGCGCTGGTCGCCGGTGCCGGCGCCGGGCTGGTGGCGGCACCGGTCACCCAGACCGGCCCGGCGGTCCGGCTGGCGGTGGCCGGCGCGGTGGTCGAGACGGTCGCCGAGGGCCGGATCGACCAGATGGGGCTGACCGGCGAGCCGTACCGGACAGGCCGGCCGGCCCGGCTGATCCGGGGCGGGCGGCTGCTGCTGGCCGCCGGTACGGCCGGCGCGCTGCTGGCCCGGGGCAACCGGACGCTCTCGGCGCTTTCGGGAGCGGCCCTGCTGGCCTCCTCGCTGCTGACCCGGTTCGGGGTCTTCGAGGCCGGGGTGGCGTCCGCCCGGGATCCGAGGTACACGGTGCTGCCGCAGCGGGAGCGGCGGGCGGGTCGGGGGGCCGGTGCCGGCCCGTAACCCCGAGCGGGTGCCGCCGAGCAGCCGAGACCGGGGCTCGGCGGGAGTCGGGACCGGCGCCGCCCGGTCACGAACGAGCAGCTGGTGGCCGTGACCGGCGGCACGTTGCGGCGCCCCGGCGAGGCGGCGTCCGGCGGGGCCGGGCGTATCGTGAGCGCGCCCGGGACCGGTCCGGACGGGTGGGGGAGGGAACGGACGAGCGGGGCTTTCCGGCTCCAGCCAGCGCTTTTCCGTATGCTCCGGTCGAATTTCCTGTTTGTCTCCGGTTACGGACGGTCGATGCCCGCAGGGTCTCCGGGTGCCCGCCGATGAGCCGGGACCGTGTGAGTTTGTCAAGACCAGGTCACGAAATCTTGCGAAACTTCCTCGCTTTCAAATAAGTTCCTCCAGGCAACAAAAGTATGTCAGCCGGTCTGACTACCTGCCCGGAGGCAACAATGACGTTGATGACGCGGCGCGGCGACCAGCCGCTGGACCCGCGCGGTTCCCTCTGGCGCCCCGACACCGGATGGCCGCTCCCGGCCGCCCCCGCCGGTCGGCCGTACGGGGCCGGAGCGAGGAGCGTCGACGATGAGTGACGCTCCCGTGTTGCTGGAGATGCGTGGGATCACCAAGGAGTTCCCGGGGGTCAAGGCGCTCTCCGACGTGAACCTTGTGGTCCGGCGTGCCGAGATCCACGCGATCGCCGGCGAGAACGGGGCCGGCAAGTCGACCCTGATGAAGGTGCTCAGCGGGGTCTACCCGTACGGCAGCTACTCGGGCCAGATCGTGTACCGGGGCGAGGAGAGCCGGTTCTCCGACATCCGGGCCAGCGAGCAGGCCGGCATCGTGATCATCCACCAGGAACTCGCGCTGGTGCCCGGGATGTCGATCACCGAGAACATCTTCCTCGGCAACGAGCCCCGGCGCGGCGGCGCGATCGACTGGAAGAGCGCCAACCGGCAGGCCCTGGAGCTGATGGCCCGGGTCGGGCTGCGGGAGGACCCGGACACGCTGATCAAGGACATCGGCGTCGGCAAGCAGCAGCTCGTCGAGATCGCGAAAGCCTTCGCCAAGGACGTCAAGCTGCTCATCCTGGACGAGCCGACCGCCGCGCTCAACGAATCCGACTCGCAGCACCTGCTGGACCTGCTGCGCGGCTTCAAGCAGCGCGGCATCACCTCGATCATCATCTCGCACAAGCTGAACGAGATCGCCCAGGTCGCCGACTCGATCACCATCCTGCGGGACGGCCGGACGATCGAGACCCTGGACGTCAGGGCGGACGGGGTGGACGAGGACCGGATCGTCCGGGGAATGGTCGGCCGGGAGCTCTCCAGCCGGTTCCCCGACCACACACCCAAACTCGGCGAGGTCTTCTTCGAGGTGCGGGACTGGACCGTCCGGCACCCCATCTCGGCGGACCGGATGGTGGCCAAGGGCTCCAGCTTCACCGTCCGGCGGGGCGAGATCGTCGGCTTCGCCGGGCTGATGGGCGCCGGGCGTACCGAGCTGGCGATGAGCATCTTCGGCCGGTCCTACGGGGTCTACCAGGGCGGCCAGATCGTCAAGGACGGCCGGGAGATCGAGCTGAAGTCGGTGGCCGACGCCATCGCGCACGGCCTGGCGTACGTCAGCGAGGACCGCAAGTCGCTCGGGCTGAACCTGCTCGACGACATCAAGACCTCGGTGGTCTCCGCGAAGCTCTCCAAGATCGCCGATCGTGGCGTGGTCGACCCGGTACGCGAATACCAGGCGGCCGAGAGCTACCGCAGGAGCCTGCGGGTCAAGGCCCCGAGCGTCGACGAGGGCGTCACCAAGCTCTCCGGCGGCAACCAGCAGAAGGTGGTACTGGCCAAGTGGATGTTCACCGACCCTGACCTGCTCATCCTCGACGAGCCCACCCGGGGCATCGACGTCGGCGCCAAGTACGAGATCTACGGCATCATCCAGCAGCTCGCCGACCAGGGGAAGGGCGTCATCGTCATCTCCTCCGAGCTGCCGGAGCTGATCGGCCTCTGCGACCGCATCTACACGGTCTTCGAGGGCACCATCACCGGCAACATCGAGCGGCGGGACGCCGATCCGGAACTCCTCATGAAGCAGATGACCTCAGCGAAGAAGGCGCAGATCCGGTGAGTCGCATAAAGGAACTCAAGCAGTCCCTGTTCGCGGGGACGACGTCAAACGCCCGGCAGTTCGGGATGATCTTCACGCTGGTGGCGATCGTCCTGCTCTTCCAGATCCTGACCGACGGGCTGACGCTGAACTCGAGCAACCTGATCTCGCTGGTCAGCCAGTACTCGTACATCCTGATCCTGGCCATCGGGATGCTGATGGTGATCGTCGCCGGCCACATCGACCTGTCGGTCGGCTCGATCGCCGCCTTCGTCGGCATCGTGGTGGCCCGGGCCATGCAGGAGTGGTCGCTGCCCTGGCCGGCGGCGATCCTGTTCGGCCTGCTCGTCGGCGCCGCGATCGGCGCCTGGCAGGGCTTCTGGGTGGCCTACATCGGGGTGCCGGCGTTCATCGTCACGCTGGCCGGCATGATGCTGTTCCGGGGCGGCAACCAGTTCATCGGCAGCGCCGACACCATCCCGGTGCCGGAGGGCTTCCGGCAGATCGGCGCCGGCTTCCTCCCGGAGGTCGGCCCGAACACCGGCTACAACAACCTGACGCTGCTGCTCGGGCTGCTCGTCGCGGCGGCCATCGTGCTGCGGGAGTGGAAGCTGCGGCGTACCCGGCGGGAGATGGACGCCGACGTCGCCCCGATGTGGATCTCGTTGATCCGGGTCGCGCTGCCGGTCGCGGTCGTGATCTACGCGGCCTTCCGGTTCGCCGGCGGCCGGGTCGGCACCAGCTTCCCGATCTCCGGCATCATCCTCGGCGTACTGGTGGTGGCCTACTCGTTCATCACCCGGAACACCGCCGGTGGCCGGCACATCTACGCGGTCGGCGGCAACGCGCGGGCCGCCGAGCTCTCCGGCGTCAAGCTCAAGCGGGTCAACTTCCTGGTCATGATGAACATGTCGATCCTGGCCGCGCTGGCCGGCATGATCTTCGTCGCCCGGTCGGCCGCCTCCGGCCCGCAGGACGGCATCGGCTGGGAGCTGGACGCGATCGCCGCGGTCTTCATCGGCGGCGCGGCCGTCTCCGGCGGCCTCGGCACCATCAGCGGGTCGATCGTCGGCGGCCTGGTGATGGCGGTGCTCAACAACGGTCTCCAGCTGATGGGTGTCGGTTCGGACCGGGTCCAGATCATCAAGGGCCTGGTGCTGCTGCTGGCCGTCGCCCTCGACGTCTACAACAAGAACCGCGGGCGTTTCTCGATCATCGGATCGGTGACCCGCCCGTTCCGCCGGGAGGCGCCACCCGCCGGGCCGGCGTCCAGCGTCGAGACGGGTCAGCAGCCCGCCAAGACTCCGGTGGCCGGCTGACGGTCACCGCCGGTGGGGCGGGGAAACCCTCCGCCCCACCCCCACCACCCTGCAAAGAAGGGCAACCTGCAATGCGTAGATTCCTAACCAGGGGTGTCGCCGCCGGCGCCATCGCCCTGTTGGCCCTCACGGCCTGCTCCGAGCGTTCCGGTGACGGTGGCGGCGAGGCGGGCTCCGAGAAGGGCTTCGCCGCCAACTCGCTGATCGGGGTGGCGCTGCCCGCCAAGACCTCCGAGAACTGGGTGCTCGCCGGTGACCTGTTCACCAACGGGCTCAAGGAGGCCGGCTTCACCTCCGACGTGCAGTACGCCGGTGCCACCAGCACGGTCGCCGACCAGCAGGCGCAGATCTCGGCGATGGTCACCAAGGGCGCCAAGGTGATCGTCATCGGTGCGACCGACGCCGCGCAGCTGACCACCCAGGTCAACGCCGCCAAGCAGGCGGGCGCGTACGTCATCGCCTACGACCGGCTGATCAAGAACACCGAGAACGTCGACTACTACGTGGCGTACGACAACTTCAAGGTCGGCCAGCTCCAGGGCCAGGCGCTGCTGGAGGGCATGAAGGCGAAGAAGCCGAACGGCCCGTACACCATCGAGCTCTTCTCCGGCTCGCCCGACGACAACAACTCGGGGGTCTTCTTCGAGGGCGCGATGGACGTGCTGAAGAAGGAGATCGACGCCGGCAACGTGGTGGTCGGCTCGGGGCAGACCGACATCAAGCAGACCGCCACCGACGGCTGGAAGGCCGAGAACGCCCAGCGGCGGATGGACTCGCTGCTCACCTCCACCTACACCAGCAAGACCCTGGACGGCGTCCTCTCCCCGAACGACACCCTGGCCCGGGCGATCCTGACCTCGGTCAAGGGCGCCGGCAAGCCGCTGCCGGTGGTCACCGGGCAGGACTCCGAGGTGGAGTCGGTCAAGTCGATCGTGGCTGGCGAGCAGTACTCGACGATCAACAAGGACACCCGGAACCTGGTGAAGGAGACCATCGAGATGGTCAAGGCCCTCCAGGCCGGCAACGAGGCGAAGACCAACGACACCGAGTCCTACGACAACGGTGCCAAGGTGGTCCCGGCCAACCTGCTGGAGCCGCTGATCGTCACCAAGAAGAACGTGGTCGAGGCGTACGCCAACGACCCGAAGCTGGCCCCGCTCACCGCCGGCGCCCAGTAAGCGGCATCAGCAGGCCGCAGCGGGTTGCACCGTCCGGGTCCCCGGGATCGACGATCCCGGGGACCCGTTCTGCGCTGCGGATCGTTCAGGTGGTCACCAGCAGGGTGCGGCCGTCGTCCCGGGCCGGCAGCAGCTCGCCGATCACCGGATGGCCGGGCAGTTCACCGGCGACCAGCAGGCCGCCGGAGGTCTGCGCGTCGGCCAGCAGCAGCAACTCGTCCTCGGCGACCCCGGCCGTCTCGGCGTGCGGGCGCACCCAGTCGAGGTTGCGCCGGGTGCCGCCGCTGACGAAACCGTCGACCAGCGCCGCCCGGGCACCGTCCAGGTACGGTACGGCCGACGCGTCCACCCGGGCGGTCACCCCGGAGGCCCGGGCCAGCTTGTGCAGGTGGCCGAGCAGCCCGAACCCGGTCACGTCGGTGGCGCAGCGGATCCCGGCCGCCAGCGCCGCCGTCGAGGCGGCCCGGTTCAGCTCGGTCATCACCGCCACCGCCTGGTCGAACACCTCGCCGGTCTGCTTGTGCCGGCTGTTCAGCATTCCCACACCGAGCGGCTTGGTCAGGGTCAGCGGCAACCCGGGCCGCCCGGCGTCGTTGCGCATCAGCCGCTCCGGGTCGGCGACGCCGGTCACCGCCATCCCGTACTTCGGCTCGGGGTCGTCCACGCTGTGCCCGCCCGCCACGTGGCAGCCCGCCTGCCGGGCCACGTCCAGCCCGCCGCGCAGCACCTCGGCGGCGAGCGCCAGCGGCAGTACCTCGCGGGGCCAGGCCAGCAGGTTCACCGCCACCACCGGGGTACCGCCCATCGCGTAGACGTCGGAGAGGGCGTTGGCGGCGGCGATCCGGCCCCAGTCGTACGGGTCGTCGACCACCGGGGTGAAGAAGTCGGCGGTGGCGACGACCGCGGTGCCGGACTCCAGGCGTACGACTGCCGCGTCGTCGCCGTCGTCGAGCCCGACCAGCAGTTCACCCGGCCCGGCCGGCGCGGCGGTGCCGACCAGCCCGGCGACCACCTCGTCCAACTCCCCGGGCGGGATCTTGCAGGCGCACCCGCCGCCACGCGCGTACCGGGTCAGCCGGTGCCGTTGCATCGTGCCCATCCGACCACTGTCGCACCCCGTCGCGATCACGGCCGGCCGACGCACTTCCCGGGCAGGTGCAGATCAGGTGTGGTTAAGTGCCGATGGAGGGGTCTCGGAACGAGGTGGGAATGGACGGCGCGGCCGATCCTCGGCGGCGGGTGCCACGCACCGACGTGCTGCTCGCCGATCCCCGGTTGGCCGCTGCCGGCGCCACCCTGGGGCGGGACCGCCTCAAGGCCGTACTCGGTGCCGCGCAGGATCGGGTCCGGCGCGGCGAGATCCCGCCGGAGGAGGTCGTCCCGGCGACCCTGGCCGCGCTGCCGGCGACCGCCGCCGGGCTGCGTCAGGTGCTCAACGCGACCGGGGTGGTCCTGCACACCAACCTGGGCCGGGCGCCGTTGTCGGCGGCGGCCGTCGACGCGGTGGTCGCCGCGGCCGGACACACCGACGTGGAACTCGACCTGCGGACCGGGCGGCGGGCCCGGCGGGGCAGGGGCGCGCTGGCCGCACTCGCCGCCGCGGTGCCGACAGCCGGGGCGGTGCACGTGCTCAACAACGGTGCCGCCGCCCTCGCCCTGGTCGCGACCGCACTCACCGCGGCACACCGGACAGCCCGGCCAGCCGGTGCGGGGCCGGAAGCGCCGGCCGGGCCAGCGCCAGCCGACGTCGACCCGGCGGCGCCCGCGGGGGCGGGTCCGACGGGGGGTCGCCGGGCCGGTTCCGCCGGGGCTGCCGACGTCGATCCGGCCGGTCGGGAGATCGTGGTCAGCCGGGGCGAGCTGGTGGAGATCGGCGACGGGTTCCGGCTGCCGGACCTGCTGGCCAGCACCGGTGCCACGCTGCGCGAGGTGGGCACCACCAACCGGAGCACCCTGGCCGACTACGCGGCGGCGGTCGGGCCGCGTACCGCCTTCGTGCTCAAGGTGCATCCGTCGAACTTCGTCGTCCGGGGGTTCACCGCCGCCGTACCGGTGCGGGAGCTGGCCACCCTCGGCGTGCCGGTGGTGGTGGACATCGGCTCCGGGCTGCTGGCGCCCGACCCGCTGCTGCCGGACGAGCCGGACGCCGCCAGTGCGCTGCGAGCCGGTGCGGCCCTGGTCACCGCCAGCGGCGACAAGCTGCTCGGTGGGCCGCAGGCCGGGTTGCTGCTCGGCGACGCCGGACTGGTGGAGCTGCTGCGCCGGCATCCGCTGGCCCGGGCGATGCGGGTGGACAAGCTCACCCTGGCCGCCCTGGCGGCGACCCTGACCGCGGGGCAGACCCCGACCTGGCGGGCGCTGCGGGTCACCCCGGCCGCGCTGCGGCTGCGCACCGAACGGCTCCGCGACCAGCTCGCCGCCGACGGCCTGCAGGCCGAGGTGGTCGCGCACGACGCCGTCGTCGGTGGTGGCGGGGCGCCGGAGGTCACCCTCGACTCGTGGGCCCTCGCCCTTCCGCAGGAGTACGCCGAACCGTTGCGCCTCGGCGATCCGGCGATCGTCGGCCGGCTGGAGCGGGGCCGGCTGCTGCTCGACCTGCGCTGCGTACCCGCCGAGCGGGACGGGGCGGTGCGCACCGCCGTCGCCCGGGTGCCCCGGCCCTGGCGGGAGCACTGACGTGCAGGTCGTCGCCACCGCCGGACACGTCGACCACGGCAAGTCCACCCTGGTCCGGGCGTTGACCGGGATGGAGCCGGACCGCATTCCGGAGGAGCGGCGCCGGGGCATGACCATCGACCTCGGGTTCGCCTGGACCGGCCTGCCGTCCGGGCAGGTACTCGCGTTCGTCGACGTACCCGGACACGAGCGGTTCGTCCCCAACATGCTCGCCGGGATCGGTCCGGTGCCGGCCGCGCTGCTGGTGGTCGCCGCCGACGAGGGCTGGATGCCGCAGTCCGCCGAGCACCTGGCCGCGCTCGACGCGCTCGGCGTCCGGCACGGGCTGCTGGTGGTGACCCGGACCGACCTGGCCGACCCGGCCGGCGCCATCGCACAGGCCCGGGCCGAGATCGCGGCCAGCTCGCTCGGCCCGGTCGAGACGGTCGCGGTCAGCGCGACCACCGGCGCCGGGCTGGCCGAGCTGCGGGCCGCGCTCGACCGGCTCGCCGCCCGGCTGCCGGTGCCCGACCCGAGCGCCCCGGTGCGGCTCTGGGTGGACCGGGCCTTCACCGTCCGGGGCAGCGGCACCGTGCTGACCGGCACCCTCGGGGCGGGGACGCTGCGCACCGGTGACGAACTGGAGCTGACCGGCGGCGGGAGGCTCGGCGGCGGGCAGCGGGTCCGGGTCCGCGGCCTGCAGGCGCTGGGCAACCCGGTCTCCCAGGTCGCCGGGGTGGCCCGGGTCGCGGTCAACCTGCGCGGGGTGACCCGCGAGCAGGTCGGCCGGGGCGACGTGCTGCTCACCCCCGACCGGTTCGCGCGGACCGACGTGGTCGACGTGCGACTGCACGGCGACCCGGTGGCCGAGCTGCCGGCCGAGCTCACCCTGCACGTCGGCTCGGCCGCGGTGACCGCCCGGGTACGCCCGCTCGGCGTCGACACCGCCCGGCTGCGGCTGGACCGCCGACTGCCGCTGCGGATCGGTGACCGGGCACTGCTGCGTGACCCCGGCCGGCGGCACGTGGCCGGCGGGGTGACGGTGCTCGACGTCGCACCGCCGCAGTTGCGTCGGCGTGGCGCGGCGGCCGTCCGGGCGGCGGTGCTGGCCGGGCTGGACGGCCGCCCCGACGAGTCCGCTGAGCTGGCCCGGCGCGGCGTGGTCCGGCGGGCCGACCTGGAGCGGATGGGGGTTCCCGTGACGACCGTGCCGGTGGCCCCCGGCTGGCACGCCGACCCCGGGCACTGGCGGGACCTGGGGCGGCGGCTGGTCGACGAGGTGACCCGGTCGGCGCGGGCGCATCCGCTGGAACCGGGGATGCCGGTCGAGACCGCCCGCCGGCTGCTGGAGCTGCCGGACCGGGTGCTGGTCGAGGCGCTGGTCGCCGCCCCGCTGCTGAACCGGGACGGCCGGATCGCTCCGGGCGGCGCGACCGGCGCGCTGCCGGAGCAGGTCGCCCGGGCGGTACGCCGGGTCGGCGCGGAGTTGGCCGGCCGGCCGTTCGGCGCCCCGGAGGCGGCCCGGCTCGCCGAGTTCGGGCTCGGGCACCGGGAGATCGGCGCGGCGGTACGGGCCGGCGTGCTGCTCAGGCTCGCCGACAACGTGGTACTCCTGCCGGACGCCCCGGACCGGGCGATCCGGGTACTCGCCGACCTGCCGCAGCCGTTCACCCTGAGTACCGCCCGGCAGGCCCTCGGGACGACCAGGCGGGTCGCGGTGCCGCTGCTGGAGCTGCTGGACCGGCGCGGCGCCACCCGCCGGCTGCCGGACGACGCCCGGATCGTGCTGGCCGGGGCCGGCGACCCGCAGCCGACCCCGGCAACCGGTTCCCGGCAGAACCCCTGGTCGCCGCCGGGCTCCGACCGTTCTCGGCGGGATCCCCGGCCGGCCCCGGCGGTACCCCTGGACGCCCCCGGGTGTCCCGCCGGCCAAACGGCCCCGAATGTCCCGCCGGCTGGACGGCTCCAGGCGTCAGGCCGACTGGCGGCTCCAGTGTCCTGCCGGCTAGACGGCTCCGGGTGTGCCACCGGGCTCCCGGAGGGTGAGCGCGGCGGCGACGACGACGCCCAGCAGCACCACCATGACGGCCGCCGCCACGGCCAGCGGGGGGAGTAGGACCATCGCCGGTGCCATGAGGACCAGCACGGCGATCCCGATCGGCCAGGGACCGGCCACCCGGACGAAGACCTCGTGGCCGAGCAGGATCCGGCCGGCGAGGAAGAGCACCGGACCACCGACGAGCACCGCGACCCAGCCGCCGGGGGTGTCCTCGACCGGATGACGGATGATCAACTCGTCGCCGACCGACACCAGCACGACGCCGGCCACCATGATCAGATGGGCGTATCCCGCCCACTTGGTCTCCCGGCCCGGATCGGCCGAGCCGGTGATGGCGCTGCCGAGCTTCTCCCGGGCCCGGTAGAAGTAGATCCACCAGAGCAGCACGGTGGTGAGGAACGAGACCAGCACGGCGACGGCCTGGACCGGCCCGTAGTCGGTGCCGCGCACCGTACGGGCCGTGATGATCACGGTTTCGCCGAGCGCGATGATGACGAACTGCCGGTACCGCTCGGCCAGGTGCCGACCGGCGGTGTTCCACTCCCAGGCCGGTGAGCGTCCGATCCCCGGGGTGGGCCAGCGCAGCACCGGCCCCAGGTAGTCCATGGCCAGGGCCGCCGTCCAGAGCACCATCCGCAGCATTCCGGAGACGTAGACCCCGCCGAACCAGAGCACTCCGGAGAGGGTGAACCAGAAGATGCCGCGCAGCGGCCGGTTGCGTAGCCGGTGATCCCGCAGGATCACCGCCAGGGTCGCACTGCGGAACAGGTGGATCCCGACGTACGTCGAGGCGAAGAGCAGGGCCCGGCCGTCGAACGCCTCGGGCAGCGAGGTGGACATCAGCAGGCTGCCGAGCATGATCGTGATGATCACCAGTTGCACGGCGGGGCGCCGCGAGTCCAGGGTGTCGGTGGCCAGGTTGGTGTACGACCACACCCACCAGACCGCCAGCAGCAGCAGGAGCGTCTCGTAGGCGCCGAGCGGGGTCAGCTTGCCCACCAGCGACTCGGCGAGCCGGGCCAGGATGAAGACGAAGACGAGATCGTAGAAGAGTTCGACCGGGGTGGCCCGGGTCGGCGTGTCCGGGTCGCGGATCAGCGTGGAGTGCCGGTCCCTCGCCATCCGCCGCCCGTTCTCTCGCCGCCGCGCCCGGACGAGCTGCCGATCAGCATCCTGACCTGCACGAATGCGCCGCTCGCCGGCTGTCGAAGCAGTCGTATCACGCCCGCGTGGCCCGGTCTGCGGCTTCACCGGACGGGGCGGCGGCTGGGCAGCCGCCGGAACCGGTGGGTGCCCAGCCACCGCCCTCCCGGACGCCGGCGCAACCCGGCCCGCACCCTCCGGACAGTTCGCGCTCAGCCCCGTAGTTCGGCGAGTAACCGGGCCCGGTGGGCGACCCGGGCCGGATCCCGGGCCGGAGCCACCCAGCCGAGCACCTGGTAGGCCGCCCGCACCTGGTCGGGGAAGAGCGCCGCCTGCACCGCCAGCCCGGCGGAGTGTCGCTGGAACGCCTGCTGGCGCTCCGCGTCGGTCATCCGGCCCCGCAGGGTCGGCAGCGCCAGCGAGGTGCCGGCCAGCTCGGACTGGCAGGCCAGCTCGCGCAGCAGCAGGCCGAGCGGCGAGTCGTCCGGGACGGTCCGCCGCTCGGGCCGGTCCAGTTCGGCCAGTGCGTCGGCCAGTACCGGCTCGATGGCGATCCCCGCCTCGACGGCACGTCGCCGCGCCTCGGCGGCCACCACCCGGCGCAGCAGGTCGGGCGGGGCGGTGGTGATCGCGGTCAGCAACTCCTGGTCGTCGCGCAGCATCCAGGTCGGCAGCTCCGGCGGATCCGACAGCAGCGGCACCAGTTGGCCGGTGGTCAGCGGCCCGGCCAGCCGGTCGGCGTCGAGGTGCACGCCGGTGACCAGGTCGGCCAGCCGCAGTGCGGCCTCGAGGCCGGCGCTGGACCAGCCGGGGTCACCCCGGTCGGGCAGGCCGACCCGGCGCATCAGCGGCACCAGGGCGTCCGGCGCCTCGCCCCAGCGCCGCACCGGGGAACCCGGGTCGAACCCGGTCCGCAGCACACCGTGCACCGCGTGCGCGAACCGCCGGTTGCCGTTGACGTTCGTGTACACCGACAGTGCCTCGGTGCCGCCCGAGACGGCCCGCAGCACCTCAATCCGGCTCCCCTGGTAGCCGTTCTCCTCCAGCACGAAGACCCAGCCGTCGAGTCGGCCGGCCAGCACGAGGGGCGTGAGCGGCGACGGGGTGGCCTGGTCGGCGCCGGCCAGCGACCGGAGGCTGGCCGGGTCGGCGCCGAACCGGCGCAACACCGCCGACTCGTCGCGGTCCCGGACGAACGTCAGACAGAACGCCTCGCGGAGGTTCGTGTCGTCGAGCCAGTCGTATTCCTCGTCGAGCCAGTCGTGGTCGCCCATCCCGTCCCCGTCCCCGCCCCGTGCCCGATGTCCCGTGACTGCCAACCGTGGCCGACGACAGCCAACCTCGGCGGTACGACAAAACCCGGCGGGCGTCACCGCCGACGGGATTACGGTGAGGGCATGGACCCTTCCGCCATCTGGCGGGACAAGAACCATCGCTGGCGGATCGAGGCGATCCACGCTCCCGACCTGCGGTTCGCCATCTACGCCACCAACGGCACCACCGAATCCGCCCCGCTCTGGCTCTACGGCATGCCGGCGCTGGCCCGCTGGCTGATGATCCAGAACATCGAGCTGGGCGACCTGGTGGCGGAGGACCTGTGACCCGCGACGCGACGTCACGGTGCCCCGGCCGCCCACCCGTCGCGTAGTTTTCCTTCTTGACCAGCTTCTGTGTCGTAGGTAACTTCCGAGAGACGTTTCCGTGCCCGCAGCCCCGCCCCCGGGAGGCCGTCGTGCGACGCAGAAAGTTCCTCGCCAGCACCGCCGCAGCCAGCGCCCTCGGCGCCGCGGCGGGCACCCTCGGCGGCGCCGCCGCCTCCGCAGCCCCGGACACCGACCGCTCCGGCCCGGACGGGCACGGCGGGCACGGCGGCGGGCGCGGCCGGCGGGTCAGCACCGGCCTGGACGTGCTCGTCGACTCCCGGTTCGCCGCCCTGGCCGGCCAGCGGGTGGGTGTGCTCTCCAACCCGACCGGGGTGGACACCCGCTACCGTCACCTGGTCGACCTGATGCACGGCTCCGGCCGGGTGCGGCTGACCGCCGCGTTCGGGCCGGAGCACGGCTTCCGGGGCTCGGCCCAGGCCGGCGGCAGTGAGGGAACCGGCATCGACGCCCGGACCGGTGTCACCGTCTACGACGCGTACGGCGCCTCGCAGGCGAAGTGGGGTGAACTGATCACCCGGGCCGGGATCGACACCGTCGTCTTCGACATCCAGGACGTGGGTGCCCGTTTCTACACCTACATCTGGACCCTCTACGACTCGATGGTCGCCGCCGCCCGGCTCGGCATCCGGTACGTCGTACTCGACCGGCCGAACCCGATCGGCGGGCGGGCGTACGGGCCGATGATGACCACGCCGTTCACCTCGGGGGTCGGCAAGAAGGAGATCGTGCAGCAGCACGGCATGACCGTCGGCGAGCTGGCCCGGTTCTACAACGGCGAGTTCCTGCCGGCCGAGGCGGGCCGGCCGGTCGACCTCACCGTGATCAGGTGCCGGGGCTGGCGGCGCGGCGACTTCGCCGCCGACACCGGCGTGCCGTGGGTGCTGCCCAGCCCGAACATGCCGACCCCGGACACCGCGCTCGTCTATCCCGGCACCTGCATGTTCGAGGGGGTCGCCTCGATGACCGAGGGGCGGGGGATGACCCGGCCGTTCGAGCTGGTCGGCGGCCTGGCCGAGGACTTCGACTACCACCTGGTGGACCGGGTCGCCGCCCGGGAACTGCCCGGGGTCGAGTTCCGGGAGGCGTACTTCTCGCCGACGGCCGCCGGCCAGAAGCCGGACCTGCTGAACAAGCTCTGCGCCGGCGTCGAGGTACGGGTCACCGATCCAGCCCGGTTCGACCCGGTGCGTACCGGTGTCGCGCTGCTGGTCGAGGCCCGGAAGTATCCCGCGTTCGCCTGGCGGGCGGACAGCTGGGACGCCGCCCGGCCGTACTGGATCGACAAGCTGACCGGCTCCACCCGGCTGCGCACGATGATCGACGCCGGGGCGGACGTGCCGGACGTGGTCGGTGCCTGGTCGGCCGAGCTGGCCGAGTTCGACCGGCGGCGCCGGCCGTACCTGCTCTACTGACAGCCGGCCGCCTCTGTTCTACCGCCCGGCGGCCGCCTCTGTGCTACGGCCCGGCGGCCGTGTCCGGCCTACCGGCCGGCGGTCACAGCCCCTCGCACGGCTGGTCCCCGACCGCGCAGCTGGTCGGCCGCTTCTGGGTGAGCGTGGTGTCCCGGTCCACCTCGAACCGGATCGTCACCGAGCGCTTCGCCGCCAGCGGGGCGCCGGTGAAGGTGACCTGCTGCTCCTCCTGCCGGTAGCTCTCCGCTCCGGTGGCACCGGCCAACCGCGCGCCACCGGAGAGGGTGAGCACCAGGGTCCAGCCCGTGGCGGCCGCGTCGCCGTCGTTCGTCACCACCACCTCGCCCTCGTAGCCGAGCAGCCGGCTCCGCACCGTGCTGTACCGGGCGGCCAGGTTCGGCTGGCCCGCCCTCGGCGGGTTCGCGGCGGTCGGCGGCGAGGTGCGGCGGGGCGTGGCGCCGGGCCGGGCCGGGCGGCTGGGCGGGACCGTGCTGGCGGCGCCGGTCGGGGTCCGGGCGCTCGGTGCGGGCGTACCCGCCGGGGTGCTCGGCGTGGCGCTGGCGGCGGTGGCCGTCGGTCCGCCGGCCCGGTCGTCGTCCCGGCCCAGGATCAGGCCGGCGGCCACGACCGTCCCGCCGACCGCCAGGGCCAGCACTGCCAGCGCGGCACCGAGCCGCCGCCTGGACCGCCGGCCCGGATCGGGCCGGCCGGCCGGCACGGCGCCGAGCACCTGGGTGGGTGCCGGCAGCTCCACCTCGCGGAACGCCAACCAGTCGAGTACGGCGGGCAGCCGGGTGTCGAGCAGTCCCCGGTGGCACTCCGCGCGCCGTCCGGGGTCGGCGGGCAGCCAGGGCTCCTCGTCGTCGCCCTGCACGACCGTGAGCCGGCATCCCTCCGCGGTGGCGGTCAGCTCGCACTCCAGCCGGGTCTGCTGCCCTTCCTCGGGCCAGCGCAGCACGATCCGGTGTGGCCGGTCCACCTCGACCAGCTCGACGACGATCAGCTCGTCGAGGTCGGGCAGGTCGACCGGGCGCAGCTCGAACCGGCTGATCGACGAGGGCCGCGGTGCGATCGAGGCGAACCACTTCGGCAGCAGCTCGCGATCGGTGAGCGCCCGCCAGACCCGTTCCGGGGGGTGGCGCAGCTCGACGCTGGTCCGGATTTCGGTCACGGCGGAACTGTACGGCCACCCGTCAGCGCGCGTCCGCCGGCCCTGCCGCCGCCGGCGCAGGCCAACGCCGGCCCGAGCCGTCCGTCGGGGATGTCTGGCGGGTCGGTCACCGGATCGGAGGCGATTTCGGTATTCGGCAAAACAGGCTGTATGCGGTAATTAGCATGATCCGGGTGAGAAACAAGGGACTGCGGACCCTGCTGTCGGTCGGCGCCGCGCTCGCCGTGATCTATTTCGGCACCACCGGGGCGGAGGGCGGCGAGGACGGGGTCACCAACACCGTCCTGCTGCTGGCCGTGGCCGCCGGCCTGATCGTCTGGTACCTGACCCGGCCCGCCTCGGGCAAACCGGTGAGCTGACCGCGCACCGGATCGGCCGCCCTGCCCCGGCGGCACTGCCACACCGGCCGCCCTGCTCAGGCGGCAGCGTCATCGGGCCGCTCACCGGGTGGCGGCGACAGCCGCCCTGTTCAGTTCGGCGATCGACTGCTGACCGAGCGAGACGCGGACCAGCGCGGAGGCCAGCCGGGGAAAGTCGCCCCCGTCGACCAGCCCGGCCAGTTTGTCCGGTGTGGACGGCAGGCCGAGCCGGCCGGCCGCCTTGACCGCCCTGGCGTCGGCGTACGGCCGGACGTCCGGCCAGACCGCCTGGACCTCCCGGAGGAAGATGTCCGCACCGGTCGGTCCGATGCCCGGAAACCGGGTCAACTCGCGCCGCAGCACGGACGGGTCGCCGCCCGCCTCCCGGTGCAGCCGGCGCAGGTCGCCGTTCCAGCGCTCCAGGCACAGTCGTGCCCCGTTGCCCAGCATCGTCGCGGTCCGCTCGTCGTAGCGCCGGTAGTGTCCCCGGCCCAGGGCGTCCACCAGCTCCTGCCAGCTGCGCGAGTCGGTGCCCTGCGGGGTGCGGCAGCCGGCCGCGAAGAGCTCCCGGGCCGCCGCCACCGCCACGCCGGCCCGGATCCGGGTGCTGAGCAGCGTGGTCAGCAGCAGCAACTGGTAGAGCGGGCCCGGCCGGTCGGCCAGCCGGATGCCGGCCTCGTCGGCGTACGTGCGGCCCTGCCGGTCCAGCAGCACCCGCACGATCGCTCGGTCTCGGTTCATTCCGTCCGGTTACCCGGTCGAGCCGGTCAGCGCACCTGACGGCACCCGTTCGGCACACCGCCACCACCGGGCCCCGATCTCGCGGAGCTGGGCGATCTCGGCGACCTCGGCCGGCCGGGCGGCCGACCGAATGGCGGCACCGGCACCGGGTATCCCCATGCCGGGTACCCGGGCGTACGTGGCGCGCTCGGCGAACCGGACGGTCGCGAGACCCCCGGCGAACCGGACGGTCGCGAACCCCCGGGGCACCCCGCCGGTCGGCGGGCCGCCGCCGGCCGGCGCCCACGAACGGCGGCGGCCCGACCTGGCGTCGCCGAGTGGTACGACGACCTCGGAAGGGGACGGCGATGACGAACGTGCAGCAGCCGGAGATGCGCCGCAACGAGCTGAACCCGACGGTGCAGGACAGCAAGGGGCCCCGTCCGGACGAGCCGACCCGGGTCCGTGGCGGCGGTGGTCGGCGGATCCCGCCGGACCAGGTCTCCCCGTACGGCCCGTCGGCCCGGCCGGTCGCCGAGGACCCGGACCGGAACGCGGCCGGCCGTGGCGAAGCGCGCCGGATCGACTGACCGGCACGGCTTCCGGCCAGGGCGTCAGCGGCGGCACCGGCCGCGGCCCAGCTGTCCGAGCGTCACCACCGCGGCCACCCCGTACGCCAGGTGCGGCACGATGTCGGTGAGCCAGTCCGTACGGCTCCACCGGCGTGGATCGGTGACGCCCAGGGCGGTGAGGGTGCCGTCGGAGGCGAGCATCGCACCGGCACCGAAGAGCCCGGCCGCCACCGGCCCGGGGAGCCGGCGCAACCCGGTGAGGGTGAGCGCCGCCCCGGACAGCACGCCGGTCGCGTAGCCGAGCAGGGGCCCGAGGCCCGAGCGGCGGTTCGCCGCCCGGTCCTCGGGCCCCAGACCCACGTGCAGCATCTCGGCGAGCCGCTGCGCGCTCTCCTCCGGGGTGTTGCTGGCCGGTCGCGCCCGCAGGGCCATGTCGAGGTAGGTGACCACGTTCAGGGCCACGCTGCCGACCGCGCCCGCGATCGCCCCGTCCACCGCCTCGGTGAGCGGACCGCCCGGTGCCGGCCGGTCCAGCAGGCCGGCGACGACACCCCGGCCGGTCACTTGGGCTCCCCGGGACCGCGTTCGCCCTTCGGCCCGAGTCCCCGTTCGCCGCGCACGAAGCCGGGTCGGCCGCGATCCTCCCGGAGGTACCGGTTCGCGGTGTCGTCGGCCTTGCTGTCGTTGGCCCGGCGGCCGGAGTTGTCGATGTGCTTGCGCAGCCGCGTGCGCTCCACGTCGTACGCGTTACTGCCCGGTCGTGGTCCTGGCATGGCTGCCTCCCCGTCGTGTCGGCGCCGTCCCGGCTGGTCTACCCGCCCGGGTCCGGGCCATTCACGCGGCGTGACGGCCTTGGGGCCGCGCGGCGCCGCCGGGCGTAATCTCGCAGTGCGCTCCGGGATGGGCGGGAGGGGCGTTCGGACATATGGGACCATCGGCGGATGGCGCAGCTCGCCCGGCAGCCGGGCGCGGGCGGCGCGGGCCAGTCGCAACCGGCCGATGGTGACAGGCGGAACGGGTACGGGTGAGCGGGTCATGCGGGACGTGCTGGACGAACTGGACCGTTGGTGGCGGGCGGGCGAGCCGGTCGGGATGGCGACCGTCGTCGCCACCTGGCGTTCGGCGCCCCGGCAGGCCGGGGCAACCATGCTGGTCGGCCCGGACGGCGCGGCGGTCGGCAGCGTCTCGGGCGGCTGCGTCGAGGGTGCGGTCTACGACCTGACCCGGCAGGTCACCGCCACCGGCCAGCCGGCCCTGCACCGGTACGGCGTCTCCGACGACGAGGCGTTCGCGGTGGGCCTGACCTGCGGTGGAGTCCTGGACGTGTACGTCGAGCGGGTCGACCCGGCCGGCTTCGGGGAGTTCGCCGAGGTGGCGGCGTCGATCCGGGCCGGCGAGCCGGTGGCCGTGCTGACCTGCGTGTCAACCGGTGCGGCGGATCCGGACGGGCGACTCGGCCGGCGGCTGGTGATCTGGCCGGACCGGACCGCCGGTTCCCTCGGCACCGACCGGCTGGACGCGGCGGCCGTCGACGACGGGCGGGGCCTGCTCGCCGCCGGTCGCACCGGCACGCTCCGGTACGGCTACCACGGCCAGCGTCGCGGCGAGGACCTGCTGCTCTTCGTCGCCTCGTACGCCGCGCCGCCCCGGATGATCGTCTTCGGGGCGATCGACTTCGCCGCCGCGCTGGCCCGGATCGGGGCGTTCCTCGGCTACCGGGTCACGGTCTGTGACGCCCGCCCGGTCTTCGCCACGCCGCGCCGGCTGCCGGACGCGCACGAGGTGGTCGTCGACTGGCCACACCGCTACCTGCGGGCCGAGGCGGAGGCCGGGCGGGTGGACGGGCGCACCGTGGTCTGCGTGCTGACCCACGACCCCAAGTTCGACGTGCCGGTGCTGGAGGTGGCGCTGCGGCTGCCGCTCGCTTACGTCGGCGCGATGGGTTCGCGGCGTACCCACGACGACCGGTTGGCCCGGCTGCGGGCGGCCGGCCTCGACGCCGACGAACTGGGGCGACTCGCCTCTCCGCTCGGGCTGGACCTGGGGGCGCGTACCCCGGAGGAGACCGCCGTCAGCATCGCCGCCGAGATCGTCGCCGGACGGTGGGGCGGTACCGGCCGTCCGCTGTCGGCGACGGCCGGCCGGATCCACCACGAGGCACCCGCCGCGGAGGATGCGGCACCGGTCGGCTGACCGGCCCGCACCGGGTCCGAGCGCGGCCGGTCGGGGTCGGCGCGCCGTGTGGAACTCCAGCCCGGCCCGGTCTAGCGGTGGACGTCGATCCTCTGGTAAGAATTCCTTCAATCTCCTTCGCCGTCATCAAAGAAACCTTCATCCCCTGTTTCCGGAGGTCCACCGTGACCGGCATCCCCCTGTCCCGCCGTGACGTCGTACGCGGCGCGGTGTTCCTCGGCGTCGGCGCCGCCACCGGCGGCCTGTCGATCGCCGGCGCCCCGCCCGCGCTGGCGGCGCCCGACGAGGCGACCGCGCTCGCCGTTCCCGTTCCCACGATCGCCAGCTGCGCCACCTGGGGCGCCCGGTCACCGGGTTCACTCAGCGTGATCCCGTCCTCGCCCGACAAGATCGTGATCCACCACACCGCCGGCTCGAACACCACCAACTACACCCAGGCGCAGGCCTTCGCGATGGCCCGCAGCATCCAGAACTTCCACATGGACGGCAACGGCTGGTCCGACTCCGGGCAGCACTTCACCATAAGCCGGGGCGGTTACGTCATGGAGGGCCGGCACAACAGCCTCTCCCGGCTGCGCGCCGGCAGCGGCATGGTGGTCGGCGCACACTGCCCGGGCCAGAACGACAAGGGCATCGGGATCGAGAACGAGGGCACCTACACCAGTGCCACCCCGCCGGCCGCGCTCTGGGACAGCCTGGTGGCGTTCTGCGCCTACGTCTGCGACCAGTACGGCATCGCCGCGTCCCGGATCTACGGGCACCGGGACTACGTCGCCACCGCCTGCCCCGGCAACGTGCTCTACGGCATGCTGCCGCAGCTGCGGGCCGACGTCGCCGACGCGCTCGCCGGGGGCGGCACCCCACCGCCGGCGTTCAGCGCGACCGTCGACAACACCACCGCCGGCCGGTTCACCGCCAGCGCGAACTGGCGCACCTCGACGTACTCCACCGAGCGGTACGGCGCCGACTACCGGTACGCCGACCCCGCCGCGACCAGCGACGTGGCCTACTACAAGGTGAACGTCCCGGCCGAGGGGAGATACCGGATCGACGCCTGGTATCCGGGCATCGCCGGCTACAACACCGCCACCCCGTACATCGTGCTGGCCAAGGGCGGGAACCAGACGGTGGTCGTCGACCAGAGCACCGGTGGCGGGGCGTGGCGTTCGCTGGGCACCTTCACGCTGACCGCCGGGGACCGGGACGTGGTCGGGGTGAGCCGGTGGAGTGGCGCCGCCGGGTACGTGGTCGCCGACGCCGTCCGGGTCACCCGGGTCTGACCTCCCCTCCGGCGCGATACCCGCGGGTCCGCGCATCATCGGCGGGTCGGCGGGTATCGGCGTACCGGAACCGGTTACGGGGGTGGGGGAGTGCGGTACGACGAGTTCGTCGCCAAGGTGCGCGACCGTGGCGAGTACGCGGATCCGGCGGAGGCGGAACGGGTGACCCATCTGGTGCTCGGGATCCTCGCCCAGCGGTTGTCCCCGGACGAGGCGGAGGACCTGGCCGCGCAGCTGCCCGGACCGCTGGCCGCGACCCTGATCTCGGCCGGGCAGGGTGCGGCGGGCGCCTTCGGGCCCCGGGAGTTCCTCGGCCGGATCGCGACCGGGGCTGGTGCGACCGCCCGGACCGCCGAGTGGGACGCCAGTGCCGTGCTGTGCACGGTGGCGGAGGCCATCTCCGGCGGTGAACTCAACGACGTGCTGACCCAGCTCCCGTCCGGGTACGCCACACTCTTCGGCCGCGCCGGCCTGAGCGGCTGACCCGACCGCCGCCTTCGGCCAGCACTACGGGTGGTCCGCCTGTCCCGAACATGCACGCTAGCATCCTAGGATGCTTTACGAGAAGTGTCACCGGTCACACCGGAACGGACCAAACAACACGACACCGGACACGGACGGCCGGTCCGGAATCAGGGCCGATATAGTGGCACGGCAATTGAGCAGCCACGGGAGCCGAATGTGCCGTAACCGGGGCTGCGTCGGATGCCGGTGTTCGTCCGGAATGCAGCAGGCGCTTTCGGGGGAGGGGCCGGTCGGAGTACGCACCGGTTTCTGGACCGCCCTCCGCCACAGCGCGGACGCCGGGCCGTGGCGTTGGAGGGAGGTTCGGTGTCGCGTCGGCCGGCGCGGGCGGATGACGCCCAGCCAACCGCTGACGCCGCCGGGCCCGTCGGCCCAGCGTGGCGGATCCTCACCGTCCCCAACCTGATCAGCTTCGTCCGGTTGCTCGGCGTACCCCTCTTCCTCTACCTCTTCCTGGTCGCGGGTGCGGACGTGGCCGCCGTGGTCGTACTCGCCGTCGGCGGCATGAGCGACTGGGTGGACGGTTACGTCGCCCGGCGGCTGCGCCAGGTCAGTCGGCTCGGCGAGCTGCTCGACCCGATCGCCGACCGGCTCTACATCCTGGCCACCCTCGTCGCGCTGACCGTCCGCGACGTGGTGCCGTGGCAGTTCACCATCGCGTTGCTCGCCCGGGACGTGGTGATGACGGCCAACCTTGCCGTACTGCGCTGGTACGGCTACCGTCCGCCACCGGTGCACTATCTGGGCAAGACCGCGACGTTCGTCCTGCTGGCCGCTTTTCCGGTGCTGCTGCTCGCGGCTACGGTGCCCGGGGCGGCTACCGTCGCCGGGGCGATCGGCTGGGGGCTGGCACTGTGGGGACTGGGCCTGTACTGGCTGGCCGGCGGGCTGTACCTGGGCCAGACCCGACGGCTGGTCCGGGCGTCCCGCTCGGCGCGGGCGGAGGTGGGATGACCGAGCAGGGCAGGCGGACGTACGCGGCCGATTTCCTCACCGAACTGTTCCAGAACCCCCTCGACCCCGGGTACGCCGACGCGGCCGAACGGCGTCGGCGCGGCGGACCGGTCACCGGGTGGCGGCGGTCCACCCCCCGGGCGGTGACCCTGGTGACCCTGGTGGTGCTGGGGTTGCTGCTGGCGGTGGCCTACCGGCAGACGGTGGCGGCGGAGCCGAGCCGGAGCAAGGCACGGGCCGGGCTGGTGACCCAGATCAAGCAGCGGGAGGCGGAGAACGCCGAGCTGACCGGGCGGGCCGACCGGCTGCGCGCGGAGGTGCTCCGGCAGCGGGACGCGGCGCTCTCCGGAAGCGCGGCGGCGAGACTGCGCAACCTCGAGGCGGCGACCGGGCTGGGCCGGGTCCGCGGCGACGGGCTGGTGGTGCGGGTCGCGGACGCGCCGGAGAAGTCGGACGGGGTCACCGCGGCCGGTGGCACGAATCTCGGTCGGGTGCTGGACCGGGATCTGCAGGACATCGCGAACGCGTTGTGGAGCGGCGGGGCGGAGGCGGTCTCGATAAACGGTCAGCGGTTGACCGCGACTTCGACGATCCGGGCGGCGGGCGGGGCGATCCTTGTCGACTTCAAGCCGGTGGTCGGCCCGTACGAGGTGTCCGCGATCGGTCCGGGCCAGTTGGAGCGGCGATTCCGGGACAGTGCGGCGGCGCGGCTGCTGGACAGCGTCTCCGAGGAGTACGGGATGTCGTTCGAGTTCCGTCGGGTCGACGACCTGACCCTGCCGGCCGCGACGGAGCCGCGGCTGCGCTACGCCACACCTTCGCCCGAGCCGACTCCGGTGCCGTCCGGGTCGTCGGCGGGCGGCGGAGGGTCCCCGAGTCCGCTTGGAGGCGGCCGATGATCGCTGTGCTCGCGTTGTTCGCCGGGGTGCTGCTCGGCGTCTGGCTGGATCCGACGGTGCCGTCGGCGCTCCAGCCTTACCTGCCGATCGCCGTGGTGGCGGCGCTGGACGCGGTGTTCGGCGGGGTGCGGGCCAAGCTCGACGGGATCTTCGACGACAAGCAGTTCGTGATCTCGTTCATCTCGAACGTGCTGGTCGCCGGGCTCATCGTGTACCTGGGTGACCAGCTCGGTGTCGGTGGGCAGTTGTCCACAGGTGTCGTGGTCGTCCTGGGTGTCCGGATCTTCGGCAACGTGGCGGCCATCCGCCGGCACCTGTTCCGGGCGTAGGTTCGACGGCGATGACGGAATCGAGCGAGCGGAACGAGCCGGCCGAGCCGGTCGGGCGGACGGTGCCGGACGGCCGGCCGGCGGACCGGGACGGCGCTCCGGCGGCGGCGGATACCGGGTCGGATCATCCGGGTACGCCGGGGTCGCCAGGTGTCGGGGTGTCGGACGCGGTTCTCCTCGGACCCGAGCGGCAGGCGGCCGAGCAGCCGGGCACCGTTCCGGCCGAGGACGGTCCGACGGAGCGGCTGCCGAGGGATGCCGGCGCGCCGGAGCGGTTGGCAGCCGCTCCGCTGCCGGCCGACGACGGCCCGACGGTGCCGTTGCCGGGCCGGGAGTTGCCGGGCCGAGACGGGACGGCGTCCGGCGGTGAGGACACGGTGCCGATCCGGAGCGGGGAGTCGGCTGCCGCGCCGGTCCCGGCGGTGCGTCGGCTGCTGGGCCGGTTGACGGCGGCGAACGCGATGATCGCGGTGTTGCTGGCGCTGCTGGGTTTCACCCTCGTGGTGCAGTTGCGGACCAACTCCACGGACGCGTCGCTGGAGACGGCCCGCCAGGAGGACCTGGTGCGGATCCTGTCGGACCTGGAGGCGCAGGAGGAGCGGGTCCGGCAGGACATCGCGGGCCTGGAGGAGAGCCAGCGGCAGTTGAACTCCGGTGCGGAGGGCCGGCAGGCGGCGTTGGACGAGGCGACCCGGCGGGCCGACGAGCTGGGCATCCTGGCGGGGACGTTGCCGGCTCGTGGGCCGGGGTTGACGGTCGGGTTCATGCCGGTGAGCAAGCCGATCGCGGCGTCCCGGGTGTTGGACGCGGTGCAGGAGCTGCGTGGTGCCGGGGCGGAGGCGATGCAGATCTCCGGTGCCGACGGTGCCACGGTGCGGATCGTCGCGTCGACGTACTTCCTCGACGCGGACGGCGGGATCTCGGTGAGTGGACGGCGGTTGACCGGACCGTACATGATCACGGTGATCGGTGATCCGAAGACGATGCAAACCGCACTGAACATCCCGGGCGGGGTGGTGGCATCGGTCAGCGGGGACGGCGGTAACGTGGCGATCCAGGAGCGGGAGATGGTCGACGTGTCGGCCGTGGTCTCGCCGAAGGATCTGCAACATGCGCGTCCGGTCTCCTGACCGGGTGCGGTCGGGGCGGCGGTTCGGCGTCCCGGATGTCTGGCTGGTGTGACGGAGAAGGACGCGTCTGTGATTCCTGAGGACCTGCGGTACACCGCGGAGCACGAGTGGGTGGCCGGCGACGGCAGCGGTCCGGTGCGGGTGGGCATCACCCACTTCGCGCAGGATGCTTTGGGCGACATCGTGTATGTCCAGCTGCCCGACGAGGGTGCGACGGTGCAGGCCGGCGAATCGTTCGGTGAGGTCGAGTCGACCAAGAGCGTCTCGGAGATCTACGCCCCGTTGACCGGTACGGTGGTGGCCCGTAACGAGCAGCTCACGGACACCCCCGAGGTGATCAACACGGACCCGTACGGGTCGGGTTGGCTGGTCGAGATCGTGCCGGCCGACGCGTCCGCGGTGGCGGGTCTGCTGTCCGCCGGGGCCTATCGGGAACTGACCGAGAGCTGATCGTGGTGACGCCGTCGCGTGGTTGTGTCCGCGCGTCTGGTTGCCCTGTATTTCGGCGCTGGCTAGGCTCGCCCAGTCGACCGAGAACCAATAGTTGCGCGTTGCGGAACTGCCTTCCCGGGCACGGGGGAGCCAGCCGCTGGGCCGCTAGGGCGCCCGGCGGCCAGACCCGTAACACCCGACGCCGACCGAACAGATCCGTGAGGTGGTCCCAATGACGCGCCCAGACGACGAGTTCCCCCCGCTCGACGTCACATCGACGCTGAACCTCGGTTCTCTCGACGAGATGTTGGAGGGGCCCGAGACCGACGTCGTGCCGAGCCGGATGTCCGGCTCGCTGCCGCCGGGGATGGCCTTGCTGGTGGTCCGGCGGGGTCCGAACGCCGGCGCCCGGTTCCTGTTGGACCACGATGTGACTACGAGCGGCCGGCACCCGGACAGTGACATCTTCCTGGACGACGTCACGGTGTCCCGTCGGCACGCCGAGTTCCACCGGGACGGCGGCACGTTCACGGTCCGGGACGTGGGCAGCCTGAACGGGACCTACGTGAACCGGGAGCGGGTCGAGGCAGCGACGCTGAGCAACGGTGACGAGGTCCAGGTCGGCAAGTTCCGGCTGGTCTTCATCGCCGGTCCGCGTTCGGAGGAGGGGGCCGTCCGGGGGTGAGCGAGCGCGCGGCGGCGGCTGTCCCCGGCCCGGGGGCGGCCGCTCGGAGCCAGCCGTTGATGAGTATCGGCGAGGTGCTGGCGCAGCTTCGGGTGGAGTTTCCCGACACCACGATCTCGAAGCTGCGTTTTCTGGAGTCCGAGGGTCTGGTCGAGCCGCAACGCACACCGGCGGGTTATCGCAAGTACAGCTGGGACGACGTGGCGCGGCTGCGGTTCGTGTTGACCGCCCAGCGTGACCAGTACCTGCCGTTGCGGGTGATCCGGGAGCAGTTGGCGGAGGCGGACCGGGACGGGCTGCCGGGTCCGGAGCGGCCCCGACCGTCGCTGGTGGCCGTCGGCCCGGATGGTGCGGTGCCGGGTCGGGAGGTGGCGGCTCCGGCCGGTGAGCCGGCGGCGGAGACCCGGTTGGACCGGACCGAGTTGCTGTCCCGTAGTGGCCTCGCCGAGGGGTTGCTCGCGGAGTTGGAGCGGATGGGTCTGCTGGTGTCGCAGCCGCCCGGCTGGTATGACGCGGACGCGTTGGTGATCGCGCAGGCGGTGGCCGGTTTGGCGGCGTACGGGTTGGAGCCGCGGCATCTGCGCGGTTACCGGACGGCGGCGGATCGCGAGGTGGGGTTGTTCGCGCAGTTGGTGGCGCCGTTGGCCCGGCAGAACGATCCGGCGGCCCGGGCGCGGGCGGCGGAGGCGGCGCGGGAGCTGGTGGGTCTGTCGCAGCGGCTGCACGGTGCGCTGGTCCGGGTGGGGTTGCGCGGAACGTTGGGCCGGTGAGCCGCCGGGCGGTCGTGCGTCCCGTCCCGGGCGGTGCTGGGTGTTCTTCGGCGGGGTGTCCGGTGCGGCGGTGCTGACCGGCCGCACCGGCCGGGGCGTCGTGTGCAGAAGATCTGCGGCGGCGGGCGTGGCGTAGGCTTCCCGGGGTAACCCGTGTGGTGCGGATGCGGGCGGCGCGGGTGGGACGGGGTTATCCGAGCCCGTGTACCGTGCAGGGAAGGGGCATACCGCCCCCGGCGGCGGGTAGCATCGGCCGCCGCAGGGACGGTGGTGGCGAAGACGACGGCGACACGGAGGCGGCGGTGCGCGAGCTGAGCGTGGTCGGGGTTCGGGTGGAGCTACCCACGAACCAGCCGATCGTCCTGCTCAGAGAGGTCGAGGGCGACCGTTATCTGCCGATCTGGATCGGGGCGGTGGAGGCTACCGCGATCGCCTACGAGCAGCAGGGGGTCAAGCCGGCCCGGCCGTTGACCCACGATCTGCTCCGGGACATCCTCGCCGCGGTGCAGGCGCCGCTGCGGGCGGTGGAGATCGTGGAGTTGAAGGAGAACGTCTTCTACGCCGATCTGCTGATCGGGGACGGTCTGCGGGTGTCTGCCCGGCCGTCGGACTCGATCGCGTTGGCCCTGCGGGTGGGTGCGCCGATCCGTTGCGCGGAGCAGGTGCTCACCGAGGCCGGGATCATCATCCCGGACGAGCAGGAGGACGAGGTGGAGAAGTTCCGGGAGTTCCTGGAGCAGGTCCGCCCGGAGGACTTCGCCGGCTGAGGGTGCCGGTGCGCGGGCTGGCGGCCCGCGCCGCGCCGGTTGTCGTCGGGTAGTCGGGTAACGATCGATGGGCCGTGGGGTAACCCTGCGGTGATCCCCGAGTGCGGCGTGTCGCGGCATTTCCTGCGGGGTAACCCTTCAGCCGGGCTATAGGGTTGGCCTGTCGAGGGGTGGACGTCGGCGTAAACGACGTGTCACCGCACGGGCGGGGAGGTTGTCCGATGCATGAGCTCCAGGGCCCTGATCCGGGTACGTCGAGTCTCCAGGGTACGGGTCAGCCGCACGTCGACGGGCCTGCTCGGGTGCCGGAGGACGACCCGGTCGACGGGGCGTCGGCGCAGGACGGTTCGGTCGGCTACCGGGGTGTGGCCGCCTGCCACGCGGTCGGGATCAGCTACCGGCAGTTGGACTACTGGGCGCGTACCTCGCTGGTGGTGCCGAGTGTGCGGGACGCCTCCGGGTCGGGGACGCAGCGGCTCTACTCGTTCCGGGACCTGGTGGTGCTGAAGGTGGTCAAGCGGCTGCTGGACGCCGGGGTCTCGTTGCAGAACATTCGGCGGGCGATCGACGCGCTGCGGTCGCGTGGGGTGGCGGACCTGGCCGGCATCACGCTGATCTCGGACGGGACGACGGTGTACGAGTGCCGGTCTCCGGAGGAGGTCGTCGACCTGTTGCAGGGCGGGCAGGGGGTGTTCGGGATCGCGATCGGCGGGGCGTTCAAGGAGGTCCAGGGCTCGCTGTCGCATCTGCCGGCGGAGCCGGCCGGGGAGACTCCGCTGGCCGGGGAGGCTTCGGAGCCCGCCGGTGTGCGGGCCGGCGACGAGTTGGCGGCCCGTCGGGCCCGCCGTCGCGCGGGCTGAGTCTTCCAGCACCGCGTCGCGGGCCGGTGTCGCGGTCGCCGTCCGCCGGGGCTCATGATCCTTGTCGCATAATGGGCGGCATGCCGTCTGGTCCGTCACCGGAGTCGTCCGGGTCCCCGCAGCCGGGTCGGTTCGCCGCGCGTCGCAGGCGTCGTCGTCGTCTTCTGTTCGGAGTTCTGGGCGGGGCGCTGGTCGGGTTGCTGCTGGTGCCGGTGGCGGTGGTCGGCAGCGTGGTCTGGGTGCGGCAGTCGGCGCGGGAGCACGTCTTCGCGGTGGCCGACGTCCCGGCGGCGCCGGTGGCGCTGGTGCTCGGCGCCCAGGTGTATCCGGACGGTACCCCGTCGCCGTTCCTGGCCGCCCGGCTCGGATTGGCCAAGGAGTTGCTGGACGCGGGGAAGGTCCGGGCGATCCTGGTCTCCGGCGACCACGGGAGCTGGGCGTACGACGAGCCGGGGGCAATGAGTCGCTGGCTGGTGCGGCACGGTGTGCCGGCCCGGCTGGTGGTCCAGGACCATGCCGGGTTCGACACCTACGACTCGTGTTCGCGGGCCCGTCGGGTCTTCGGGGTGGAGCGGACCATTGTGGTCACCCAGAGCTTCCACATCGAGCGGGCGGTGACGGTCTGCCGGCGGGTCGGCCTCGACGCGGTGGGTGTCGGTGACGATTCGGTACGCCGGTTCGAGCGGGCTTGGCGGTGGGGCGGTTTCCGGGAGCACTTCGCGGCGGTGAAGGCGGTCTACGACGTGTTCAGCCGGCGGGATCCGGTCTTCCTGGGGCCGCCGGAGCCGGGGATCCGGGACGCGTTGACGGGTTGACGTCGACGGATTGACGACGTCGACGGGTCGACGCCTCGACGGTCAGCGCCTCCCCTCGACGCCCCGTGCCGGCGGGCGGACGCGTGGCGGACGCCGGTTGTCGTGTGGCAGGTTTCCGCGCAGCAGCCGGAAGCCGGTGGCGTCCGCGACGACTGGGCGGTGCTCCGGCGGGGGCCGGGCGACCAGAATGCGTTGCCGGGTGTCGGTGGTCGCTGAGCGTGACCGGGGTGGCCGGCGTGGCGTCCGATGGGGATGATGGTCCGGATCGAATCGAGATCGATGACTGTCGGGCCGGTTGGGTATGGATGACACCGATTCGGGTTGGATGACACGGAACGGCTGGGCGCGGTAGTGTCCCCACCCAGTGTCACCCGGCGGCCGTCCGCCCGCCGGGCGGCACAGTCGGTGTTTCGCCCCCTCACGCCGCGCGATCCCTCTCGCGCCGGAAGGAAGACCGTGACGGATCCACATGACAGCGCCGGGTCGTCCCCCGCGGACGGCGCCACGACCAATGGGTCGGCTCCCAGCCCTTCGCACTACGAGCGGATCGGCGGGGCGGAGTCGGTCAAGGCGGCCGTGCGGCTGTTCTACGACCGGGTGCTCGCCGACCCCGAGCTGGCCGGTTACTTCACCTCGGTGAACATGGAGGAGCAGCGCCGGCACATGGTGCTGATGCTGACCGTGGTGCTCGGCGGGCCGAACAACTACGCCGGTCGGGGCCTGGCCGAGGCGCACCAGCCGTTGAACATCCCGGACGAGCACTACGCCCGGGTCGGTGCGCATCTGATCGACACCCTGGTCGGGCTCGGCGTGCCGGAGGACATCCTGGACGACGTACGGGCGACGCTGGGCGCGGTGCGTGACCAGGTGGTGTCGAGCGGCACCTCGGCGGGCGTCTGACCGTGGACGTCGCTCGTCTCAAGCAGAGTTGGCACCTGGTCGCCGCACACGGCGACCAGGTGCCGCTCTACTTCTACTCGACGCTCTTCCTGGCGCATCCGGACGTCCGGCAGATGTTCCCGACGAACATGGCCGGCCAGCGGGACCGGCTGGTCACCGCGCTCGGGCACATCGTGTCCAACGTGGACCAGGTGGAACACCTGGTCGGCTTCCTCACCTCGCTCGGCGCCGACCACCGCAAGTTCGCGGTCCGGCCGGAGCACTATCCGGCGGTCGGGGAGGCGCTGCTGGCCACCCTGGCGCACTTCCTCGGTGAGCAGTGGACCGAGGAGCTGGCCCAGGACTGGACGGCGGCGTACGGGCTGGTCGCGAAGGTGATGACGGACGGCGCGTCGGCGGCGGAGAACGTCAGTCCGCCGTGGTGGGTCGGCGAGATCGTCGCGCACGAGCCGCGGACGTTCGACATCGCGGTGCTGACGCTGCGTCCGCAGTATCTGCTGCCGTTCGAGGCGGGGCAGTCGGTCGGGGTGTCGAGTCCGGCGACCCGGGCGTGGCGGTACTACTCGCCCGGGAACGCGCCCCGGACCGACGGCACGCTCGAGTTGCACGTGCGGGCGGCACCGGGCGGGGCGGTGAGTTCCCGGCTGGTGTACGGCACGAGTGTCGGTGACCAGGTGCATCTGGCGGCCCCGGTGGGGGAGCGGCTGACGTTGCGGCAGGCGTCCGGCGGCGGGGACCTGCTGCTGCTGGCGAACGGGACCGGCTGGGCGCCGTTGAAGGCGCTTGTGGAGCAGGTGGCGGCCGAGGGCGGCGGTCGGCGGGTCGACGCGTACGTCGGCGCCCGGTCCCGTACCGAGTTCTACGACGTCGACGCGACCGAGAAGCTGGTGGCGTCGTACCCATGGTTGCGGGTGACGTACGTGGTCAACGCCGACCCGGCACGTCCCGGAGAGTTCGTCCAGGTGGTGGATCGCGCCCTCGCCGACGGTGACTGGCGCAACCGGCACGTCTACGTCTGCGGGTCCGATCCGATGGTGTCGGGGGCGGTCGGCACGCTGGCGCAGGCGGGCTACCACGCCGGGCAGCTGCACTACGAGGCGCCGGGCGGGCAGTGGTATTCGCCCGGTCGGCGGATCGGCGGGCTGCAGGAGCAGCGGCCGGCAGACGGAGGTACCCAGTGAGCGCGAGCCCGATTAGCGAGTACGACCGCGCCACGGCGCTGTCGGGTCCGAGTCCCCGGGTGCGGATCACCTCGGACCGGGTCCGGCGGTGGGAGTTCTCGGCGGCGTCGTTCACCCGGCGTGGTTTCGACGAGCGGGACGTCGACCGGTTCCGGCACCAGGTGGCCGACGAGTTGGACCTGTTGGCGACGCAGGTGGCGGATCTGCGGGCGGAGAACCAGCGGCTGAACGACCATGTGGAGCTGCACCGGCACGGGGTGCTGCCCAGTGCCGGCAACCGGCCGCAGTTGCCGGGGGCGAAGGAGGTCAACCTGCTGTCGGCGGCGCAGCGGGAGGCGGAGCAGATCATCGCCCAGGCGCACGACTACGCCCGCCGGGTCGCCGAGTACGCCCGGGTGCAGTACGAGAACTATCTGCGGGCGGCGGCCGAGGAGGCCCGCGGCGAGGCGGAGCGGGCGGTGCAGGAGTACCGGGCGTCGGCCGGGTCGAGTTTCGACGACACGGTCGCGACCCGGGAGGCGTTGCGGATCTTCGGCGAGATGATGATCTCGCACATGCAGGCGGCGGCCCGGCATCTCGACGACGGCAGTGAGCATCTGGCCCGCACCATGGACCGGATCGCCCGTGAGGTGGGTTCGGGGAACGGTAACGGCGCCACGGCGCCCGGGGGTGTGGTCCGGCAGGCGCTGACGCCGCGTCCGGAGCAGTCGCGTCACTGACGGGTGTGGGTCCTGACCCGGTCCGTCGGCGTGACCGGGCGGGCCGGTGACCGCCCGCCGTGGGCGGTCACCACCGCCCGCGGGTACGCGTCGACCGCGCACCGAAATGCGCCACTGTGGTGGTGTAGGTAGCCGATGCTGTCCCAACCGATCCGCGGTGGGCGCCTCGTCGATGATCTCCCGGAGCCTCCCCGCCCCGGGGCGGTCTGCTCAGCCGGCGCCGAGGTGCCCGCCGATCTCGGTGAGTTCGCTGTCGGTGAGGGTCAGGTTGTCCAGCGCGGCGACGTTCGTCTCCAACTGGGCGACACTGCTCGCACCGATGACCAGGCTGGTCATCCGGGGATCCCGGAGCGCCCAGGCGAGGGCGAGCTGGGCCAGCGACTGGCCGCGCCGCTCGGCGACGCCGTTCAGTCCCCGTACGGTCGTCATGGTGGACTCGTCGAGGTCGCTCTCGTCGAGAAAGACGCTGGTGCGGATCCGGGAGTCGGCCGGGATGCCGTCGAGGTAGCGGTCGGTGAGCACACCCTGGGCCAGCGGGCTGTAGGCGATGCAGCCGGCGCCGACCTCGTCGAGGGTGTCGAGCAGTCCGTCCGCCTCGATCCACCGGTTGAGCATCGAGTACGACGGCTGCGAGATCAGCAGCGGCGTACCGAGCCGTTCCAGGATCGCGGCGGCCTGCCGGGTCTGCTCCGAGTTGTAGTTGGACAGCCCGACGTAGAGGGCCTTGCCGGCCCGGACGACCGCGTCCAGCGCCCCCATCGTCTCTTCCAGCGGAGTGTCCGGGTCGGGCCGGTGGTGGTAGAAGATGTCGACGTAGTCGAGGCCCATCCGGCGCAGCGACTGGTCCAGCGACGAGACCAGGTACTTGCGGGACCCCCATTCGCCGTACGGGCCGGGCCACATGTGGTAGCCGGCCTTGGTGGAGACGACAAGCTCGTCGCGGTACGGGGCGAGGTCGGCGGTGAGGATCCGGCCGAAGTTCGCCTCGGCCGAGCCGGGTGGTGGGCCGTAGTTGTTGGCCAGGTCGAAGTGCGTGACCCCGAGATCGAACGCCCGACGGCAGATCTCCCGCTGCCGCTGCCACGGCCGCTCGTCACCGAAGTTGTGCCACAGGCCGAGCGAGACGGCGGGCAGTCGCAGGCCGCTGCGGCCCGCCCGGCGGTAGGTCATCGAGTCGTAGCGGTCGTCCGCGGCGAGGTAGGTCACGACCACCAGCCTATTGGATCTTCCCGCCGCCCGGCCGCAGGCGGCGCACCCGGCCCGGCGTGCCGCGGCCGCGTCGCAGCCGGCCCGGCCGGCGACCGGCCCGTAGCCTTGGTGTGCGCCGGTGCACCACCCGGCCGGGCCACCCGCGGCGGTGTTCCGTCGATCACGGTCGGCGCCGTACGGGTGGGACGGTGCGGGTCATCCGTGGTATCTGATCGGTACGCAACCGGGTCGCCGAAGGCGCCGACCTCGCTTCACCACCTGCGGTGGTGCCGTCGCAAAGGGGACGTCATGGCATACCTGGACCACCGGCCGGCCACGCCCGGCGAGGCGCTCGACGAGCTGCTCGCCGGCAACGAGCGGTTCGTCGCCGGTACCCGGATCCACCCGCACCAGGACGCCGAGCACCGTGCGGTGGTGGCCGCCGCGCAGCGACCGTTCGCGGTGGTGTTCGGCTGCTCCGACTCCCGCCTCGCCGCCGAGATCATCTTCGATCGTGGCCTCGGTGACCTGTTCGTGGTCCGCACCGCCGGGCACATCGTCGGACCGGAGGTGACGGCGAGCATCGAGTACGGGGTGGTGGTGCTCGGGGCGCCGCTCGTCGTCGTCCTCGGCCACGACAGCTGCGGGGCGATCCAGGCGACCCGGGCGGCCCGGGACGGTGCCCGGCTGCCGGGCCGGAACCTGGGCGCGATCGTCGAGCGGGTCAACCCGAGCGTCGAGGAAGCCCAGGCGCGGCAGGTCACCGACGACGCCGGGATCACCGCGATCCACATCCGGCACACCGTCGACCAGCTCACCCGGCCGGACACCGAACTCGCCGACGCGGTCGCCGCCGGCCGCTGCGACGTGGTCGGCATGTCCTACCAGCTGGCCGACGGCCGGGTTTCGGTGACGGTGCCCGGAGCGGCCCCGACCGGCGGCTGAGCGCGGCTCGGCGGGACGGCCGCCGACGGCCGGCAGCACCGTTCGGGTCCGCCGCCGTCCGGGTGCCGGAGCGGTGGGCGGGACGCCGCCGTCACCCGGGTGCCGGGCCGGCGTCGGGCCGGTACAGCCAGCAGCGGGCCGTCTGCCCGGTGCCGACCGGGAACTCCGGCACCTCGGTACGGCAGATCTCCATCGCGGCCGGGCAGCGGTCCCGGAACAGGCAGCCGGCGTCGTCGGTGGCCGGCTGCTGCCCGCCGCGCAGCGCCCGCAGCCCGCCCGGGGCGGCGGTGCGGGGGCGGCCCGGGTCCGGAGCCGCCGACGCCAGCAGCCGGGTGTACGGGTGCGCGGGGCGCAGGATCACCTCGTCGGCCGGGCCGGACTCGACCAGCTGTCCCCGGTACAACACCATGATCGACGTCGCGAAGTAGCGGGCGGTGGCGAGGTCGTGGGTGACGTACAGGACGGCCAGTTCCTCTTCCCGCTTGAGCCGGTCGACCAGGTTGAGGATCTCCAGCCGGATGGAGACGTCGAGCATCGACACCGGCTCGTCGGCGAGCAGGATCCGGGGCCGGGGTGCCAGGGCGCGGGCGATCGCCACCCGCTGCCGCTGCCCGCCGGAGAGTTCGTGCGGCAGCCGCCGGGCGACCTGCCCGGCCGGGGTGAGGTTGACCCGGGCCAGCAGCTCGTGCACGGCCGCCCGGGTGTCGGCGGCGGTCCGGGCGACCCCGTGCAGGCGCAGCGGCCGGCGCAGGTGGTATTCCACGGTGTGTGCCGGGTTCAGCGACCCGAACGGGTCCTGGAAGACCATCTGCACGTCCCGGCGGTAGCGGTGGACCGCCCGACGGCCGTCGCCGAGCGGGATGCCGTCGAGCCGGATCTCGCCGGCGGTCGGCCGGGTCAGCCGGACCAGCATCCGGGCGATCGTCGACTTTCCGCTGCCGCTCTCGCCGACCAGCGCCACCGTCTGCCCGGAGCGCAGTTCGAAGGAGACGTCGTCGACCGCCCGCAGGGTGCGGCGGTGCCGCCCGTCCCGGAGCGCGAAGTGTTTGCTCAGGTGGCTGACCGTCAGCGTGGTCATCGGCCGGCACCTGCCTCGGGGGCCGGTCCGGTGTCCGGCGGCGGTGGTCCGGGCCGGTGGTGTTCCCCGGCGCCGCCGTCCGGACCGGCCGCCTGGTCGGTACCCGGACGGGTCGCCTGGTCGGTACCCGCCCGCTCCGGCCGGGTTGGCCCGCCTTCCGCGCCGCCGCGCTCGGCGGGCCGTGCGGTCGCGTCGGCGGGCTCGGACCGGCCGGCCAGCAGCTCGGTCGGGTCGAACCGGCCGGCCAGCAGCGCCGCCGGTGGGCCGTCCGGGCGCAGCGTCGGGTCGTGGTGCAGGCAGGCGGCCCGGCCGGCCGGGGCGGCCAGCAGTGGCGGGTCGACCCGGTGGCAGGCGTCGAAGACGTACGGGCAGCGGGCGGTGAAGGTGCAGCCGGTGATCGGTCGGGACAGGTCCGGCGGGCTGCCGGGGATGCCGTGCAGCACCGTCCGTTCGCCGCGCAGCCGGGGAAAGGAGCGCAGCAGCCCGACCGTGTACGGGTGGGCTGCCGAGCTGTGCAGGTCGGCGGCGCGGCCGTACTCGACGATCCGGCCGCCGTACATGACGGCGAGCCGGTCGCTGACCTCCAGCAGCAGGGACAGGTCGTGGGTGATGAAGACGACGGCGAAGCCGAACCGGGCCCGGAGCCGGTCGATCTCGGTCAGGATGTCGCGCTGCACCACCACGTCGAGTGCGGTGGTCGGCTCGTCGAGTACCACCACGTCGGGGCGGAGCGCCATCGCCATCGCGATCAGCACCCGCTGGCGCATCCCGCCGGAGAGTTCGTGCGGATACGCCGAGAGCCGTTCCGGGCCGATCCCGACCAGGTCGAGCAGTTCCCGGCAGCGTCGGTCCCGTTCGGCTCGGCGCAGGCCGGGGCGGTGCGCGGTGAAGACGTCGGCGAGCTGGCGGCGTACCGACAGCACCGGGTTCAGGGCGTTCATCGCCCCCTGGAAGACCATCGCGACCCGGTTCCAGCGGAACCTGCGCAGCTCCTCGCCGTGCAGGGCCGACAGGTCCACCGGTGGGCCGTCGGCGGGGTGGAAGACGACCTCTCCGGCGGCGAGCCGGCCGGGTGGCCTGAGCAGCCGGGTGATCGCGTAGGCGAGGCTGGACTTGCCGCAGCCGCTCTCGCCGGCGATCCCGAGCACCTCGCCGCGGGCCAGGTCGAAGCTGACGTCGCGGACCGCCCGGACCGGGTCGGCGCCGTCGTAGACGACGCTCAGGTCCCGGACCGACAGCACCACGTCGGTGCCGTTCGCGGTGGTGGGCCCGGAGGTCATGCCGGTCCGGTCGGTCGGGGGCGGCGGGGCACCCGCAGCCTCGGGTTGATCAGCTCGTCCAGACTGAAGTTGATCAGGGCGAGGCCGGCGCCGACAAGCGCGATGCAGAGGCCGGGCGGCACGAACCACCACCAGGCGCCCTGGGACAGCGCCTGCGAGTTCTGCGCGAAGTAGAGCATCGTGCCCCACGAGCCGGCGCCGCCGAGGCCGAGGAAGGCCAGGGCCGCCTCGGTGAGGATGCCGCCGATGACCGCGAAGACGAACTGGGCGGCGATCAGCGGCAGCAGGTTCGGCAGGATCTCGAAGGTGACGATCCGCCAGCCGGGTTCGCCGCTGACCCGGGCGGCGTCGACGTAGTCGCGGGAGCGCAGCGACAGGGTCTGGGCGCGCAGTACCCGGGCCGAGCCGGCCCAGGCGGTGATCGAGACGATCAGGGCGATCGCGAGCGCTCCCCGGGTCTGCACGTAGTCGGTGATCAGGACCACCAGCGGCAGCCCGGGCAGCACCAGGAAGACGTTGCTGACCAGGGAGAGGCTCTCGTCGGCGTGCCCGCCGGCGTAGCCGCCGAGGACGCCGACGAGGACCGAGACGACGGTGGCGAGCAGCCCGACGACGAATCCGACAAGCATCGAGGCGCGGGTGGCGACGACGAGTTGCCGGAGGACGTCCTGCCCGGTGGTGGTGGTGCCGAGCGGGTGGGTGCCGGAGGGGGCGAGCAGCCGGTCGTCGCTGACCCGGTTCGGGTCGTCGACCAGCAGCGGCCCGAGCACGGCGACCACTGTGAAGAAGCCGACGATGGCGAGCCCGGCGGCGAGCTTGCGGGAGCGCAGCAGGCCGCGCCAGCGGGGCCGCCGGGTCGGCACCACCACCCCGGGTACGACGTTCCCGGTCACGTCGTGCCGGGTCTCGACGGTCGCCATCAGCCGGCCTGCCGGGTACGCGGGTCGATCACCGCGTAGAGCAGGTCGACGACGAAGTTGGCGCCGAGCACGGCCAGCGAGATGACCAGGAAGATGCCCTGCAGCAGCGGGTAGTCGGCGTTGGCGACGGCGGCGACCAGGTTCATCCCGACGCCGGGATAGGAGAAGACGATCTCGGTCGCGATGGAGCCGCTGACCACGAAGCCGAGGGTGATGGCGAACCCGGCCACGCTGGGCAGTACGGCGTTGCGGGCCGCGTACTGGAGCATGATCCGGCGCGGCCGCAGTCCCTTGGCCTCGGCGGTCAGCACGTAGTCCTCGCCCATCGTGGAGACCATCATGTTGCGCATCCCGAGCAGCCAGCCGGCGACCGAGGCGAGCACGATCGAGGCGGCCGGCAGGACGCCGTGGTAGGCCGCGCTGCGCAGGAACGGCCAGTTGAACCCGATGGTGGTCTCGTAGCTGTAGCCGCTGTTCAGCGGAAACCAGCCGAGGGTCCCGGCGAGCAGCCAGAGCAGCACCAGGGCGAGCCAGAAGTACGGGATGGCGGCCAGGAAGGTGGTGGTCGGCACCAGCGCGTCCAGCCAGGTGCCGCGCCGCCAGCCGGCGAGCATGCCGAGGGTGAGCCCGAGCAGCACGCTGAGCACGGTGGCGAGGCCGACCATCACCACCGTCCACGGCAGGCTCTGGCTGAGCACCGTCGACACCGGGGTCGGGTAGTAGGCGACCGAGAGCCCGAACTCGCCGCGCAGCAGGTTGCCGAGGTAGCCGAGGTACTGCTGCCACAGCGGGTCGTCGCTCACCCCGAACTGGAGTTCGAGGGCGTGCCGGGCCTCCGGTGACATCGGGGTCATGTTCTGGGTCTTGGCCAGTACGGCGTCGACCGGGTTGCCCTTGATCAGCCGGGGGATCAGGAAGTTCAGGGTGACCGCCGCCCAGACCGCGACCAGGTAGAACAGCGCCTTGCGCCGCAGGTAGCGCATCGGGGCGGCTCAGCCGGCCGGGGTGAGGTTCTTGGCCACGATCCCCATGTCCGGCCCGTTGTACGGGGTGGTCAGCGCGTAGTGGTTCTCCTCGGTGGGGAAGTTGCCGATGTGCTCGGTGCGGTACTCGATCAGCGACGCGGACTGCTGCAACGGGATGTACGGCAGCCGCTCCACGATCACGTCCTGGATCTTGAACAGTTGTTCCCGGATCGCGTCCCGCGCCTCCGGTGGGGTGCTCTCGATCGCCGCCAGCGCGGCGTCGACTCCCGGGTCGCGGAACCGGCCGTAGTTGGAGCCGGCCTGCTGGCCCAGCGGCGCGGTCCGCTTGCTGGAGAACGCCCGGCTGTACCAGGAGTACGCGGTCCCCTCGCTGTACAGGTTCGTGATGATCATTTCGAAGTCGCCGGTCTGCTGGTCGGTGGAGAAGGCGGTGAAGGAGACCTCCTGGGTCTTCATTTCGATGCCGACCGCCTTCAGCGACTGGGTCATGATCTGGAGCGCGGAGATGTAGTCGTTGTAGCCCTGCACGACCTTGACCGTGAAGGAGAGCCGCCGGCCGGCCTTGGCGTAGATCCCGTCGGCGCCCTTGGCCCAGCCGTCGGCCCGCAGCGTCTGCTCGGCCCGGGCCGGGTCGAACTCCAGCTTCCGGTCCTGGTACTCCGGTTTGATGTAGTCGTCCCAGAGCGGCCGGGGCAGCTGGGCCGGGCTGGCCTCCCTGCCGTACCCGGAGAAGGCCAGCTTGATGATCTGCGCGCGGTCCAGGGCGAGGCTTATCGCCCGGCGCACCGCGACGCTGTCGAACGGCGCCCGGTCCAGGTTCGGGATCAGGTTCGTCAGGTAGAGCTGCGACTCGTTGATGTACCTGTTGTGTTCCGGGTCCTTGCTGACGTACTGCTTGTCGATGTCGGCGATGAACGAGCCGGCCCAGTCGATCTGGCCGGCGGCGAGCGCCGCGATCGCGCTGTCCGCGCTGGCGAACTGATGGAACCGCAGCCCCCTGATCTTCGGCTTGCCGGCCTCCCAGTAGTTCGGGTTCCGTTCGAAGACGTAGTTCTGCTGGCTGAACGAGGCCAGCGTGAACGCACCCGTCCCGACCGGCTTGGAGTTCGTGAAGGCGGCCGGGTCGGCGACGGTCGACCAGATGTGCTTCGGCACGATCCAGATCCGCCCGGCGATCAGGTTGAGCCGGGTGTAGACGCCCTGGCTGAAGGTGATCGAGGCGTGCGTCGGGTCGGCCGCGACCGCCTCGACGATCGGCAGCCCGTTCTGGTTGATCTTCGGGTGGTCCCGCAGCAGGTTGAAGGTGAAGGCGACGTCCTCGGCCGAGAACGGCTTGCCGTCGCTCCACCGCACCCCCTCCCGGATGGTCAGGTCGAGCCGGCGGCCGTCGTCGGCGAACCTGTACTCGGTGGCGAGCAGCGGTTGCACGTCGTCGACCCGGGCGCCGTTGAAGTAGAGCAGCGGCTCGTAGAGCACGCTCATCGTGCCGGCGACGCTGTTCTGGGAGAACGGGTTGAAGTTCGGCACGAATCCGGCGTTCGCCCCCGAGAAGACGTTGATGATCCTGCCCTCGGCGTCGGTGGACCGGTCACCGTCGTCTCCGCAGCCGGCGGCGCCGACCGCCAGCGTCGCCGTGGCCAGCCCGGCGAGCAGCCGGCGGGCGAGGGTGGGGCGCATGATGCCTCCCGGGAACGGAGATTTCGGACCGGTTGCCACCCGGAGTCCGGGTCGGTGAGCATCGATGACAACACCGAACCGGTTCAGAGTCAATAGACGATCGACGATCGCAACCCGATTCCCAGCGCCGGCCCGGACCTGCGTCCTCGAACCGTCGTACCGGCGCGACCGGACCGGCAGAGAGGGGGACTTAACCGGTTCTGCCAACTGGTCGGGCCGGGATCCGGCCGGACCATCCGGCCGCCCGCGCGACGGCACCGGCCCGGCCGCGGCCGGCCCGGACGCCGCCCCGTGATGATCTCCGGAGGAACGGCCGAAGCCAGACGGAAACCAGGTCACTGGTACCGTTGCCAACGCCGACAACACTCGCGAGCGAGAGACCGCCCGGCAGGTCGGGCGGCGCCGAAGGGGCAAATCCTCCCCGGAACCTCTCAGGCAAAAGGAGCCCGCGGGCAGGCGACTGTGGAGCGCCCGCGACGCCGCGGAGCGTGACAGAGGGGGAGGCCGCAGCGTCGACCTCGCCCGGGAGTGTCCCCCATGACCACAGCACAGCCCCCCAGCCGCGACGGCGGCCAGTTCGCCGACCGGCACGTCGGCCCCGACCTCGACGCGACGCGGCGGATGCTGGAGACCGTCGGCTACGACTCCGTCGACGACCTGATGGACGCCGCGATCCCCGAGGCGATCCGCTGGACCGGCCGGCTCGACCTGCCGCCGGCCGGCACCGAGGAGGAGGTCGTCGCCGAACTGCGCGCCCTCGCCGCCCGGAACACCCCCGCCGTCTCCATGATCGGCCTCGGCTACTCCGGCACGCACACCCCGGCGGTGATCCGCCGCAACGTGCTGGAGAACCCGGCCTGGTACACCGCGTACACGCCGTACCAGCCGGAGATCAGCCAGGGGCGCCTCGAAGCGCTGCTGAACTTCCAGACCATGGTCACCGACCTGACCGGGCTGACCACCGCCAACGCCTCCATGCTCGACGAGGGCACCGCCGCCGCCGAGGCGATGACGCTGGCCCGCCGCGCCGGCAAGAGCAAGAGCAACGTGTACGTCGTCGACGCCGACACCCTCCCGCAGACCCTCGCCGTACTGGCCACCCGGGCCGAGCCGCTCGGCATCGAGGTACGGGTACTCGACCTGACCACCGAACCGCTGCCGGCGGAGTACTTCGGCCTGCACCTGCAGTACCCGGGCGCCTCCGGCGCGGTCCGCGACCACGCCGGACTGGTCGAGGCCGCGCACGCCGCCGGAGCCCTGGTCACCGTCGCCGCCGACCTGCTCGCCCTCACCCTGCTCCGCCCGCCCGGCGAGATCGGCGCCGACATCGCCGCCGGCACCACCCAGCGGTTCGGCGTACCGATGGGTTTCGGCGGCCCGCACGCCGGCTACCTGGCGGTCCGGGCCGGCCTGGAACGGATGCTGCCCGGCCGGCTGGTCGGGGTCTCCCGGGACGCGGCCGGCGACCCCGCCTACCGGCTGGCGCTGCAGACCCGGGAACAGCACATCCGCCGGGAGAAGGCGACAAGCAACATCTGCACCGCTCAGGTGCTGCTCGCCGTGATGGCCAGCATGTACGCCGTCTACCACGGCCCGGCCGGGCTGCGGGCGATCGCCGAACGGACCCACCGGCGGGCCACCACCCTCGCCGCCGGGCTGCGCACCCTCGACGGCGTCAAGATCGTGCACGGGGCGTACTTCGACACCGTGCTGGCCCGCCTCCCCGGCCGGGCCGCGGACGTGGTCGGCGAGGCCCGCCGGCACGGCGTCAACCTGCGGCTGGTCGACGCCGACCAGGTCGGCATCGCCTGCGACGAGACCACCACCGAGGCGCACCTGGCGACCGTGCTGGCCGCCTTCGGCACCGTCACCGGGCAGGCGCCACCCGCCCCGGCGACCGGCGGGACGGCGTCGGCGCTGCCGGCCGGCCTGGCCCGGACCGGCGACTACCTGACCCACCCGGTCTTCCGGGCACACCACTCCGAGACCGCGATGCTGCGCTACCTGCGCCGGCTCGCCGACCTCGACTACGCCCTCGACCGCGGCATGATCCCGCTCGGCTCCTGCACCATGAAGCTGAACGCCACCACCGAGATGGAACCGGTGAGCTGGCCCGGGTTCGCCGACGTGCACCCGTTCGCCCCGGACGAGCAGACCGCCGGCTACCGCGACCTGGTCGCCTCGCTGGAGGGCTGGCTCGCCGAGGTGACCGGCTACGACGCGGTCAGCGTGCAGCCGAACGCCGGCTCACAGGGCGAACTCGCCGGCCTGCTGGCGATCCGCGCCTACCACCGGGACCGCGGCGAGGCACACCGGGACGTCTGCCTGATCCCGTCCTCGGCGCACGGCACCAACGCGGCCAGCGCGGTGATGGCCGGGATGCGGGTCGTGGTCGTCGGCTGCGACACCGACGGCGACGTCGACCTCGCCGACCTGGACCGCAAGATCGAGGCGCACCGGGACACCCTCGCCGCGATCATGGTCACCTACCCGTCCACCCACGGGGTGTACGAGGGTGGCATCGCCACCCTCTGCGCCCGGGTGCACGACGCCGGCGGCCAGGTGTACGTCGACGGCGCCAACCTCAACGCCCTGCTCGGATACGCCAAGCCCGGCCGGTTCGGCGCCGACGTGTCACACCTGAACCTGCACAAGACGTTCTGCATCCCGCACGGCGGCGGCGGACCCGGGGTCGGGCCGGTGGCGGTCCGGGCACACCTGGCGCCGTACCTGCCCGGTGACCCGTTCGGTGCCGACGGGGCGGACCGGCCGGCGGTCTCGGCCGCCCGGTACGGCTCGGCGGGGATCCTGCCGATCCCGTGGGCGTACCTGCGGCTGATGGGGGCGGACGGGCTGCGCCGGGCCACCGGGGTGGCGGTACTGGCCGCCAACTACGTCGCCGCGCGGCTGCGCGGCCACTACCCGGTGCTCTACGCCGGCAACAAGGGCCTGGTGGCCCACGAGTGCATCCTCGACCTGCGGCCGCTGACCAAGGCGACCGGGGTCAGCGTGGACGACGTGGCCAAGCGGCTTGTCGACTACGGCTTCCACGCCCCGACGATGTCGTTCCCGGTCGCCGGCACCCTGATGGTGGAACCGACCGAGAGCGAGGACCTGACCGAACTCGACAGGTTCTGCGACGCGATGATCGCCATCCGGGCGGAGATCGACAAGGTCGGCTCGGGGGAGTGGCCGAAGGAGGACAACCCGCTGGCGAACGCGCCGCACACCGCGGCGATGGTCAGCGGCGACGAGTGGCCGCACCCGTACCCGCGCTCGGTGGCCGGCTATCCCGGCGGGGTCGACCGGCGGGCGAAGTACTGGCCGCCGGTGCGCCGGATCGACGGCGCGTACGGCGACCGGAACCTGGTCTGCGCCTGCCCGCCGCCGGAGGCGTTCGCGCACTGACCCGGCGGCCGGTCGCTGTGCTCGACGATCCGCAGCGGCGTGACCGGTCGGCGCATCAGGCGCCGGCCGGTCACTGTCGGTTACTTCTTAGCCGACCAGGGCGTGCCGGGCCGGACCACGGTGCGGCGCTATGGTGCTGCCGTCGGGCAGCAGCTCGCCGGTGTCCTCGAAGAGGATGACGCCATTGCAGAGCAGGCTCCAGCCCTGCTCACGGAAGCAGGCGAGGACGCGGGCCGCTTCCCGGTCGGTCGCTTCAGCGGAGGGGCAGGGCGGTTCGTGCTGGCACATCGGGTTCTCCGGACTAAGGGGGCACTGTGGCATGGTTCACATGACCAGTGACGGACGGTACCCCTTCACGCCCAGTGATGACGAGCGGGTATCCGTCTCTGACCGAGGAAATCCACTTTTCGGATGAGGCAGATCCATCCGTACGTCGTGGAAGCGCTCCCATTCGCGCCACCGGGAGCGCCGGCGAGCTGCGTACCCCGGCTCGTCGAACACGACCGGCTTCAATACCCCGCCGACGGCCCCGACGACCCCGCCACCCTGCTACAGGAATTCCTCGCCGGACACGGCCTGCCGGTCCGCGACCTGACCCGACCCGGCACCCACCCGCCGGACGCACCGGCCGGCACCGTCTGCGGCGCCGCCGTCTTCGTCTCCGCCGCCGCCGGAGCCCGGATGGCCGGCGCCCCCGCCGGCCCGGCCAGCCCGGCACCCGCCGTCCCCGACCTGGTCGCCGTGGTCTACCGGCACGGCACCGACCCGACACCGCACGCCGGGCCGGCACACCGGCACCCGACCGGCTGGCGGCTCGGCCCCTGGACCGAGAGCTGGACACCGCGGCAACACGCCGACGCCGTCCGGCAGGCCCGGGACGCCATCGCGGCCGGCGACATCTACCAGGTCAACATCGTCGGACACGCCGCAGCCCGGTACGCCGGAGACCCGCTCCCGGCCCTGCACCGGCTGACCCGACTGCCCGGCGCCCGCTACGGCGGCACCCTCGGCGGCGCCGGCTGGGCCATCGGCTGCGCCTCACCGGAAACCCTCGTCGAGGTGACCGCCGGCCGGGTACACACCCGCCCGATCAAGGGCACCCGACCGGCGACCGGCCCCGGCCGGCGGGAACTGCTGGAGTCCGCCAAGGAACGCGCCGAACACGTCATGATCGTCGACCTGGAACGCAACGACCTGGCCCGGATCGCCCGCACCGGCACCGTACGCGTCGACCAGCTCTACGCCATCCGGCGCTGGTCCGACCTGTGGCAGGCCGAGTCGACAGTCTCCGCCACCCTCGCCGACGGATGCGGCCTCGCCGACCTGCTCCGCGCCGTCTGCCCCGGCGGCTCGGTCACCGGCGCACCCAAGCTCTCCGCACTCGCCCGGATCGCCGCCCTCGAACCCGTCGGCCGGGGCGCCAGCATGGGCGGACTCGGCTGGATCGGCCCGGACCGGCTCGACCTCGGGCTGACCATCCGGACCGCCGCCGCCGACGCCGACCGGATACACGTCTGGGCCGGCGGCGGCATCACCTGGGGCAGCGACCCCGCCGCCGAGGTCGCCGAGGCGGCGGCCAAGTCCCGCCCGGTCCGCGCCGCCCTGGCCGGCCCCACCCGCCGCTCCCACTGACCGCCCCGCCCGCCACCCAGCCCGCTCGCCACCCCGCCGGATGTGACTGCCCCACCCCGCCGGCCCGTGACCGCTGCGCCGACCGTCGTGTCCCGGCCGGCGGTGCCCGGCGGTCGGTCAGTCACCGAGCAGGTCGGCCAGCGCGTCGGCGGGATCGGACCGGGGCGGCCCGGCCGGCCACCAGTCCCCGTCGGCCCGCTCCCGGTACGGGTACCAGCGCCCGTCGTGGCCGTACCGCAGCTGGACCCGGTACCCCGGGAACGTCCACCGGTTACGCCACACCTGCGGCCGCGGCGGGTCGTCACCGGCCCAGCCGGCGGTCAGCTCGGCCCGGGCCCTGGCCAGCCGCACCGGCGGTGGTGTCCACGCCTCGTCCAGCACCGCCAGCCCGCTGCGGCCGCCGTACTCCCAGGCCCGGACCGCCCGGCCGAACTCCCGAACCGTCCGGCCGCCGGCCTGCCGCAACCGGGCCAGCACGGGACCGCCGGCCCCGACGGCGAGCCGGACCGCGTCGACCTGCTCCGGCAGCGTCAGCGGAACCGCGGCGCCGTCCGGGCCGGCCCCGAGCAGCGCGGCGGCCCGTCCGGCGGCGTTCTCGACCAGCCCGTGCAGCGCCTCCGCCGGTATCCCCGGCGCGGCCGGCAGCGCCGGTCCCGGCATCCCCGCCTGCGGAGCCGGCGGTGGGGCCGGCAGCGGCGGGTCCGGGCGGGCGTACGCCAGCGCCGCCGGCTGCCCCGCCCCGGCGGCCGGCACCCGGTGCCCCGACCCGGCCGACGGCGCCGGGGCGTCGGCCGCCGGCCGGTCACCCCGGCGCCGCACCTCGTCGAGCAGCTCCCGGGTACCCCGGCCCCGGATCAGCAGCAACAGGAACGGGTCGGCGTCGAGCAGCCAGGACATCTGGTAGCAGAGCGCCGCCGCGTGCCGGCAGGCCGCCGCGACCAACTCCGGGCAGTCGCACTCCGGTTGCAGGTCACCGAGGCCCGGCAGCAGGCCGATCCCGGCGTCGTCGGCCGCCGACGCCAGGTCCCGGGGCAGTTCCCCGTCCAGCAGCGCGGCGACGTGCCCGGCCCTCGCCACCAGCTGGTCCAGGAACCGGGACCACTGCACGTCGGTCATCGGCTCGACGAAGACCCGGGTCCGGTACGGCACCTCCCGCACCCCGTCGGAGACCTCGGCGGCGATCCGACCCGGGCTGACCGTGATCGGACCGACCTGTCCGGCCGACGCGGCCCGCCGGCCCCGACGCAGCAGGGTCTCGTCCAGCGTCGTCTCCTCCAGCGCCCGGATCCAGGCGTCGCCCCACCAGGAGCGGCCCCGCCGGGCCCGCCGCCCCGCCGGAAACGCCGGAAAGCCCCGGACCCGGTCCTCGCCGGTACTCACCACGACCTCCTTCCGGCCCGCCGCAGCACGCCGCTCACGCCGGCCCCCGCAAGCCGCAGCACGCCGCTCACGCCGGCCCCCGCAACTCGACCAGGGACGCCAGCTCGGCGTCGGAGAGCTCGGTCAACGCGGCCTCCCCGCCGGAGAGCACCGCGTCGGCGAGGTCCCGCTTGACCGCGAGCAGGGCGGCGATCCGGTCCTCGACCGTCCCCTCGGCGACCAGCCGGTGCACCTGCACCGGACGGGTCTGCCCGATCCGGTACGCCCGGTCGGTGGCCTGCTCCTCGACGGCCGGGTTCCACCACCGGTCGTAGTGCACCACGTGATCGGCCCGGGTCAGGTTCAACCCCGTCCCGGCCGCCCGTAGCGACAACAGGAAGACCGGCACCTCACCGGCCTGGAACCGGCGTACCTGCTCGTCGCGGCGGGCGACCGGGGTGCCGCCGTGCAACAGCTGCGCCGGTACGCCCCGGTCGCCCAGGTGCCGCTCGATCAGCCGGGCCATCGCGACGTACTGGGTGAAGACCAGCAACGCGCCGCCCTCGGCGAGAATCGTGTCGACCAGCTCGTCGAGCAGCTCCAGCTTGCCGGAACGGCCGGCCAGCCGGGGCCGCGTCTCCCGCAGGTAGTGCGCCGGATGGTTGCACACCTGTTTCAACGAGGTCAGCAGCTCCAGCACCAGACCCCGGCGGGCCATCCCGCTGCTGTCCCGGATCCGCGCCATCGTCTCCCGGACCACCGCCTCGTAGAGACCGGCCTGCTCGCCGGTCAACGCGACCGCATGATCGGTTTCGGTCTTCGGCGGCAGTTCCGGCGCGATGCCCGGATCCGACTTGCGACGGCGCAGCAGGAACGGGGCGACCAGCCGGGCCAGCCGTCGCGCCGCCGCCGGATCCCGGCCGGACTCGACCGGCGCCGCCCAGCGGGCCCGGAACCGGGACAACGGGCCGAGCAGCCCAGGCGTGGTCCAGTCCAGGATCGCCCACAGCTCGGTCAGGTTGTTCTCCACCGGGGTACCGGTGAGGGCGACCCGGGCGGCGGACGGGATCCGGCGCAGCGCCCGGGCGGTACCCGAGGCACGGTTCTTCACGTGCTGTGCCTCGTCGGCGACGACCAGCCCCCACCGCACCCCGGCCAGCCGCTCGACGTCACGCCGCATCGTCCCGTACGTCGTCAGCAGGAACCCGCCGGCCAGCCCGTCCAGGCTGCGCCGGCCGCCGTGGAAGCGCCGCACCGGGACGCCGGGGGCGAACCGGCCGATCTCCCGCTCCCAGTTGCCCAGCAGCGAGGCGGGGCAGACCACCAGGGTCGGACCGGCGGTCGCCGGATCGGCACACCGGTGCAGGTGCAGGGCGATCAACGTGATCGTCTTGCCCAGCCCCATGTCGTCGGCGAGGCAGCCACCCAGCCCCAACTCCGTCATCCGGGCCAGCCAGCGCAGCCCGCGCAACTGGTAGTCCCGCAGGGTGCCGGCCAGCCCGGCCGGTGCCCCGACCGGCTCCGGCCCACCGCGCCGCGACCGCCCACCGGACTGGCCGGGATCGGCGCCCAGGTCGGGCTCGGCATCCCGGTCGGGCGCTCGACCGGTCGGCTCCGGGTCGGCGATCCGGCGCCGCAGCCGGTCCAGCCAACCGGTGGTGTCCACCGGCACGGTCTGCCCGTCCAGTTCGATCGTCCCGGTCAGCGCGGCACCGAGCGCCTCGATCGCGCCGACCGGCGGCAGCCCCGGCTTGCGGGCCCGGGCGGCCAACTCCGGGTCGACGAGTACCCACCGGTCACGCAACCGGACCACCGGCCGGTGCGCCTCGGCGAGCGTGTCCAGTTCGGTGGCGGTAAGCGGCCGTCCACCTAGGGCCAGCTGCCAGTCGACCCGGAGCAGCCCGTCCCCGCCGAAGAAGGCGGGCAGATCCGACGGCGGCTCCTCGACGGCGCCGAGTACCGCCCGGGAGGTCAGCCCCTCGACCAGCTCCCGGGGCCAGTGCACCGCCATCCCGACCGCCGCCAGCCGGCCGGCCGCGCCGGCGACCAGCTCGCCGACCTCCTCGTCGGTCAACAGCAGTTCACCCGGTACGGCGGCGTCGAGCAGGTGCCGCAGCGGCGGCCAGACGCCGGCTGCCCGCCGGATCGCCACCGTGGCGTCCAGCCGGGCCCGGGGGCCGAAGCCGGCGGCGCCGCCGTGCCACAGCGCGGCCGCGTCGGCCACCAGCGCCGGGTCGAGCAGGCTGTGCACCTGCACCACCGCCCGCAGCCCGGGCCGGGTGAGGTCGCCGTCGACCGGCTCCAGCCGTACCGAGACGCGGGTTCCGGGGTCGAGGCCGGCGCCGACCTCCTCGGCCCAGCCGCGCAGCCGGGGCACCGACTGCGGCGCCATCGCGGCGAACGTGTCGGTGCCGGCGGCGTGCCGGGCGGCGGGGGAGCGCGGCAGGGTGTCCGCGACCGCGTCGAGGAAACCGCGCAACAGGGCGGCCGGGTCCGGCAGCAGCGGGCCGGTCGTCGGGCCGCTGTCCGGCTCCGCCGGCACCGGATTCGCCCGGGCCAGGGTCGGCATCGCCGCCGCCAGTTCCCGGATCAGGTCCGCGTCGGCCGCGTCCAGCGCCCCGACGGCCCAGGCGTCGACGCCGGCCGGTGACACCGCCGGCAGGATCCGGCGCCGGGCCACCAGGTGCAGCGCCAGTCGCGCCGCGGCCGACCAGTACGCCAGCGCCGGCTCGACCGGCCGGTCCGCGGTCGCCAGCAGCAGCGGCAGTGCCTCGCCGACCGGCAGCCGACGCGCCGGCACCACCCGGACACGCACGCCAGCCCCGTCCGGGACGACCACGGTCAGCTCGCGACCCCGGCCCGGCTCGTCTCCCGGGTGCCTACCGTCGCCCGGTGGTCGACCGTCGCCCGGGAGCCCGCTACCACCCGGGAGTTCGTCGCCGTCCGGACGCCAGAACACCAGCATCCCGGCCCGGGGCGGATCGGCCGGCTCGAACACCACGGCACAGCCGGCCACCCAGCGCCGCTCCGCGTCGTTCCCGGCATCGTCGCCGGGCCGGGGTGCCCGCCCGGCGGGCTCCACCGTCGTCTCCGGTCGCATCTCCGGTCGCCCCCTTCGCCCGCCCTCGACCCGCCCGTGTCCGTGACCGGCGGAGGCAGCCCCGGACCAAGCGGCGCTATTATACTGTACGGCGTACGGAAAACTGTCCGGACCACCCCGCGACCCCGGCCGCCAGGGGAGTGGCGGCGTCACAACGCACCAGGACACCCGGGACGGTAACGAACCGATAGGGTTCCGGTCATGACGATGCGGCCCATCCGGATCATCGGAGACCCCGTGCTCCGCACCCCCTGCGAGCCGGTGACCAGCTACGACACCGAACTACGCGACCTGGTCACCGACCTGATGGACACCCTCCTCGGCGCACCCGGCCGCGCCGGAGTCGCCGCACCACAGATCGGCATCAGCGCCCAGGTCTTCGTCTACGACGCCGACGGCGAGCGCGGCCACCTCGTCAACCCCACCCTCGAACTCTCCACCGAAACACAGGACGACGACGAAGGCTGCCTCTCCATCCCCGGCCTCTACTTCCCGACCCCGCGCGCCATGCACGCCACCGCACACGGCTTCGACCAGCACGGCGAACCCCGCACCATCACCGGCAGCGGATTCCTCGCCCGCGCCCTGCAACACGAGACCGACCACCTCGCCGGCCGCCTCTACGTCGACACCCTGCGCGGCGACACCCGCCGCCACGCCCTCCGGGAAATCCGCGCCGGACGGTTCGCCAGCCCCGACCGCTGACCACATCCGCCCAGCCGACCAGCGGCACCCGGCTGCCGGTCAGCGACCCCGGCTGCGCCGCAACCAGACCCCGACCGCACCCAGCGCCACGAACACCAGCGCGGAACAACACAGCGCTTTGAAGATCACGCCGAAACTGTCGCACATCCCGCCGTAAGGTGTGCAGGTGCGCCTGGCAACCTTCAACCTGCTGAACGGTCGATCCCCGCACGACGGCCTCGTCGAGGAGACCCGACTCGCCGCCGCCGTCGCCACCCTCGACGCCGACATCCTGGCCCTCCAGGAAGTCGACCGCGACCAGTCCCGCAGCAACCACCTCGACCTCACCGCCGTCGCCGCCCGGGCGATGAACGCACCCGAACACCGCTTCGCCGCAGCCGTCGTCGGCACCCCCGGCGAACGGTTCCGCCCACTGACCCACGACGACGACGGCCACGGCGAACCCCTCTACGGCATCGGCCTGGTCAGCCGCTATCCGGTCCGCTCCTGGCAGGTCACCCGGCTCTCCCCGGTACCCGTACGCTCCCCGGTCATCGACCCCGGCCCCGGCGGCGGCATCATCCTGCTCCGCGACGAACCCAGGGTCGTCCTCGCCGCCATCCTCGACACCCCGTACGGGCCGATCACCGCCGCCGCCACCCACCTGTCCTTCGTACCCGGCTGGAACATCCGACAACTGCGCCAGGTCGTCCGCGCCCTGCGCAGCCTGCCACCACCCCGGATCCTGCTCGGCGACCTCAACCTGCCCGCCGGCCTCGCCACCCTCGTCTCCGGCTGGCGCTCCCTGGCCCGCCGCCCCACCTACCCGGCCGGGCAACCCCGGGTCCAACTCGACCACATCCTCGCCGACCCCCGCGACGGACACCCACTGCCCGCCGTCACCGCCGTCGACACCCCGATCGCCACCATCTCCGACCACCGGCCACTCGTCGTCGACCTCGCCTGACCGCCAGCACGGCGGGTCGGTTGCCCGGCCCACCCGACCCGTCCGGAGCACACCTTGACCGCCGCCGCCACGGCCGCGCCCACCCGGCAGGCACGCCAGGCCCGCGCCGCCGTCGCCGCGCTGTTCCTCACCAACGGCGCCGTGTTCTTCAACGTCGTCCCGCGCTACCCCCAGATCAAGGCCGACCTCGACATCAGCAACGCCGTGCTCGGTACCGCCATCGCCGGGTACTCGATCGGCGCGCTGGTGGCCGGCCTACTCGCCGGCGCGGCCATCCGCCGGTTCCGCTCCGCCCGGGTGGCGGCCTTCGGGATCGTCACCACCACCATCGCGACCCTCGCCATCCCCGTCGCCCCGAACTGGATCGCCTTCGGCGCCGTGCTCCTCGTCGTGGGCGCACTCGACGCGATCGTCGACGTCGCCCAGAACGCCCACGGCCTGCGGGTACAGCGGCGCTACGGCCGATCCATCCTCAACTCGCTGCACGGCGTGTGGAGCATCGGCGCGGTCCTCGGCGGTCTGATGGGCTCCGCCGCCGCCGGCCTCGACCTGCCCCTCGCCGTACACCTGGGCATCTCCGCGGCCACCTGGAGCCTCGTCGCCCTGGTCGCGTACCGGTTCCTGCTGCCCGGCCCCGACGACGCCGAACGTCCAGTCGAAACGCGGGACCCGGCCACCCCGGACCGTCCGCCGGCCGACCCGCCGGCCCGGCCCCGCGGCTGGCGCACCTGGGGTCGTCCCACCCTACGGATGCTCGCCGCACTGAGCACGCTTGCCGCGTTCGGCGCCCTGGTGGAGGACTCCGGCGCCTCCTGGGGCGCGATCTTCCTCACCAGCCTGCACGCCAGTGCCGCCGTCGCCGGCCTCGCCGTGGTGGTCTTCCAGGCCGCCATGACGATCGGCCGCCTCGCCGGCGACCGCATCGTGGACCGGTTCGGGCAGCGCACGGTCGCCCGCACCGGGGCGGCACTCGCCGCCGTCGGTATGGGCACCGCCCTCGCGGTGCCCTCGGTGGGCACTGCGCTGGCCGGGTTCGCCCTCGCCGGGCTCGGCTTCGCCACCCTCGTCCCCGCCACCATGCACGCCGCCGACGAACTGCCGGGAATACCCCACGGGGCCGGCCTGACCATCGTCAGCTGGCTACTACGCGTGGGGCTGCTGCTGTCGCCGCCGCTGGTCGGGTTCATCGCCGACCTCACCAGCCTGCGCGTCGGCCTGCTCACCGTCGTCGTGGCCGGCATCGCCACCTTCGGGCTCGCCCGGGTCTTCCCGAACCGGACCGCCTGAACGCCAACCCCGATCCGGACACCCCTCAGGCCGTCCGCGACGACAGCAGCCGACCCAGCGAACGGTTGGTCCGGTTCGCCCGCACCGCCGCCCGCTCCTGCTCGGCAGTCACCTCGATGTAGCTCTGACTCGTGGCCAGACTCGCGTGCCCCAACAGGCGCATGATCTCCGGCGCGCTCGCCCCGTCCTCCGCCAACCGGGTCGCGAAGGTGTGCCGCAGTGCGTGCAACCGCGCTCCCGGCGGCACCCGGTCGGTGATCCCGGCCCGCCGGTAGCAGGACTCCACCAGATACTGCAGGCCACCCCGGCGCAGCGGCGCCCCCTGCCGGTCCACCAGCAACACCGACTCCGGCCCGACGGTCCGGGCGCCGAACCGGCGGCGCCGACTCTCCAGGTAGTCCACCACCACCCGGTCGAGCTCCGGCTCGACCGGAATCAGCCGGAAGCGGCTGCCCTTGCCGGTCACCTCGATCCGGCGCTCACCGTCCCGGCCGACCAGCGAACCCGTGCGCAACGCCAGCAACTCGGCCAGACGCAGCCCGGCGCAGAGCGCCAGGGCCAGCACCGCGAGGTCCCGCTCCGGCCACGGATCACGCTGCCGCCGGTCGGGCCGGGCCACCCCGTCCAGCAACTGCTCCGGGGTACGTTCGCCACGCAGCGGTTTCGGTGGGGCAGGAGGCACCCGGGGCTTGTCGACGGCGGGCATCGGGTTGCCGCCGACCACCTGCTCGGCGACGAGGAAGTCGAAGAAGCCGTTCCAGGTGGACCAGGCCCGGTAGATCGAGGCGGCGGCCCGGGGAGCGGCGAACCTCGCGAACGCCGCGCGCAGCGACCGGGCGGTCAGGGCACTGACCGGCAGCGCCGGCAGGGGGAGGGGAGTGGCCAGTCCGTCGGCGACCAATCGGGCGACCGCCAGCAGATCCCGGCGGTACGCGGCCAGCGTGTGCGGGGACGGCTTGCGGGTGGCTCGGGAGATCAGGAACTGCTCGACCAGGGGGAGTAGTAGAAAGTCCTCTTTGTCCTGCATAACGAATATTATGCATGATTTAGGGCAGTCGGGCCATAGATGATCTTGATCGGTCGCGACGGCGGAAGAACTCCGGGTGGGAGAGGGGCGTCCCGACCGGGGCTGGTGCCGGGCCGGTCACCGAAACGTGCGCGGCTCGGCGTCGGGGTGATCGTGGGGCGGCTTCTGCCAGACCGAGACGTGCGCGCGACTCTCGCCGGTGAACGGCGTACGGTGCCAGTCGCTCCAGCGGCCGACCAGGCGCAACCCGGCCAGCCTCGCCATCAGGTCTAGTTCGGCCGGCCAGACGTACCGGTGGGGCGAGGAGAACGTGTGCAGTCGCCCGTCCAGCACCCAGTGGTGGTGCGAGTACGCCAGCTGTGCCGTCAGGTCGTACTCCTCGAAACCGAGGTGGGTCGGCGTGGCGGTGAAGACCCGCACGGTCTCGCCGGGAGGCAACCGGCGAATTGCCGGGATGTAGTTCTCCACCACGAAGCAGCCGCCGGGCTCCAGGTGCCGGGCGGCGTTGCCGAACGCCGCCACCTGTTCGTCCTGGCTGGTCAGGTTCGTGATGGTGTTGCGCACCAGGTACACGAGGCGGAACGTGGCGTCGACCCGGGCGGTGGCCAGGTCGCCGACGGTGATTCCGACGTCTCCGCCGCCGGGGTGGGACCGGAGCTGGTCGACCATGGCACGGGACAGCTCGATCCCGTGCACGGGCACGCCCCGGCGGGTCAGCGGCACCGCGAGGCGTCCGGTGCCGACGCCGAGTTCGAGCGCCGGACCGGTGCCGGCCAGTTCCGCCAGGAAGTCGACCGCCGGGTCGACGACGGCAGGGTCGAAGAGCTCCGGCCAGAGCGTCTCGTACCGCTGCGCGATCCACTCGTCGAAGAAGGTCTCGGCCATGCCGCGAAGCGTCGTCCCGGGTGACCGGACGCCGCCAACGATTTCCCGCCCGTCGTACCCCGCTCGGGGGCGACCCGAGGTCGGCTAGTTGACATAATGTACATTATCGACCTGAGTTACCGCTGCGGAGCGAGGTCTTCCGGGCGGCTCGGCCGACTCGACGACGGCCACGGTCGTTTCGACCCGCACTCTCGACGTACGCACCTGTCGCCCGACGGTGGCGAGAGACCTGTCGGGGTCGGCTGCGAATCCTCGGCCGGTTTTCGCCTCGCGGGCACGGCCGTCGGGTTCTGACGTGCGCGCCGTCTGGTCGTCGAACGGGGTGTACTCCCCTGCGATGGTCGCTTCCGCGGGAGAGGCGATGCAACCGATGGTTGCGCATGGCTCGGCGGTCGGCTACGGTGATGTGCAACCAAACGTTGCGGAAAGGTGGCGGTCATGGAATTCGGAACGATCGAGCGGGAGATCCACGTCGACGCGGCACCCGAGGTCGTCTTCGACGTGGTCAGCAGTCCCGAGCATCTGCGCGAGTGGTGGCCGGACGAGGCGGAGTACCCGGCGGTGCCCGGCGGTGCGGGCCGGATCGGCTTCGGCGACTTCTCGCCGGACGGGACCTGGGTGCAGTTCGCGGTCGTCGACGCCGTACCGCCGCGGCTCTTCTCCTTCCGGTGGACGCACGACGAGGGGCAGCGTGCCGTGCCGGGCAATTCGCTGCTTGTCGTCTTCGAGCTGGAGCCGGCGGGCGGTGGGACGCGGCTGCGGATGACCGAGAGCGGCTTCCGGGAGCGCGGCTGGGACGAGGCGAAGGCGGCCGCCGAGTACGCCGACCATGTCACCGGCTGGGACTTCTACCTCCCGCGACTGCCGGGGTACGCGGCACGGGTCGGTGCGGGCGCGCGGCGGTGAGGGTGGACGACGACCTCTGGTCGGCGGTCGGCGACCCGGTCCGGCGTCGGATGCTCGATCTGCTGCTCAGCGCGGGCGGCGGGACGGCGACAAGCCTGAGCGAGCGGTTGCCGGTGACCCGGCAGGCGGTGGCGAAGCATCTGGTCGTCCTCGACCGGGTGGGTCTGGTGCGGGCCAGCACCGTCGGCCGGGAGCGGCGGTTCCGGGTCGACCAGGCCCAGCTCGCCCGTGCCGTCGCCCAGCTTGCCGAGGTGGGGGCTGCCTGGGACGCCCGGCTGCGGCGGATCAGGCAGATCGCGGAGGCGGTGCAGCGCGACCGGGACGCGGACGGGACAGCGGACGGGGACCGGTCGGCCGAGCGGTGACGACGCACCGCGCACCTGCTCGACTCCGGCTGCTTGCCGGTCCGGGTGCGACGCGGACAGCCACGACCGGCCGGACCGGCGGGGCGACGGGGGCCCGTCCGGGCACCGCGAACGGCGGTGCCCGGACGGGGAACGCCTGGGGTCGGCGCCGGTCAGCGGCCGACGTAGGCGGCGAGGTGCTGGCCGGTGAGGGTGGTGCGGGCGGCGACGAGGTCGGCGGGGGTGCCTTCGAAGACGATCCGGCCGCCGTCGTGGCCGGCGCCGGGGCCGAGGTCGACGATCCAGTCGGCGTGTGCCATGACCGCCTGGTGGTGTTCGATGACGATCACCGACTTGCCGGAGTCGACGAGCCGGTCGAGCAGGCCGAGTAGTTGTTCGACGTCGGCGAGGTGCAGGCCGGTGGTCGGTTCGTCGAGGATGTAGGTGCCGCCCTTGCCGCCCATGTGGGTGGCGAGTTTGAGCCGCTGCCGCTCGCCGCCGGAGAGGGTGGTGAGGGGTTGGCCGAGGCTGAGGTAGCCGAGTCCGACGTCGGCGAGCCGGTCGAGGATGCTGTGTGCGGCGGGCGTCCTGGCGTCGCCGGTGCCGAAGAACTCCTCGGCTTCGGTGACCGACATCGCGAGTACTTCGGCGATGTTGCGGCCGCCGAGGGTGTATTCGAGTACGGAGGCCTGGAACCGCTTGCCTTCGCATTCCTCGCAGGTGGATTCGACGGTGGCCATGACGCCGAGGTCGGTGTAGATCACGCCGGCGCCGTTGCAGGTGGGGCAGGCGCCTTCGGAGTTGGCGCTGAACAGGGCCGGCTTGACTCCGTTGGTCTTGGCGAACGCCTTGCGGATCGGGTCGAGCAGTCCGGTGTAGGTGGCCGGGTTGCTGCGTCGTGAGCCGCGGATGGCGCCCTGGTCGATCGAGATCACCCCGTCGCGGCCGGCGACGGAGCCGTGGATCAGTGAGCTCTTGCCGGAGCCGGCGACGCCGGTGACGACGCAGAGTACTCCGGTCGGGATGTCGACGTCGACGTCGCGGAGGTTGTGGGTGGCGGCGCCGCGGATCTCCAGTTTGCCGGTGGGGGTGCGTACGGTTTTCTTGAGGGTGGCGCGGTCGTCGAGGTGCCGGCCGGTGACGGTGTCGCTGCGGCGTAGTCCGTCGACGGTGCCTTCGAAGCAGACGGTGCCGCCGTTGGTGCCGGCGCCGGGGCCGAGGTCGACGACGTGGTCGGCGATCGCGATCGTCTCGGGTTTGTGTTCCACGACGAGTACGGTGTTGCCCTTGTCCCGCAGGCGCAGCAGCAGGTCGTTCATCCGCTGGATGTCGTGCGGGTGCAGTCCGATCGTCGGTTCGTCGAAGACGTAGGTGACGTCGGTGAGGGCGCTGCCGAGGTGGCGGATCATCTTGGTGCGTTGGGCCTCTCCCCCGGACAGGGTGCCGGAGGGGCGGTCGAGGGAGAGGTATCCGAGGCCGATCTCGGCGAAGGAGTCGAGGAGGTGTTGCAGGCCGGCGAGGAGCGGGGCGACCGATGGTTCGTCGAGGTCGCGGATCCAGTCGGCCAGGTCGCTGATCTGCATGGCGCAGACGTCGGCGATGTTCCTACCCTTGATCTTCGAGGAGCGGGCTTCCTTGCCCAGGCGGGTGCCGGCGCATTCGGGGCAGGTGGTGAAGGTGATCGCCCGGTCGACGAAGGCGCGGATGTGCGGTTGGAGTGCGTCGACGTCCTTGGACAGGAACGATTTCTGGATCTTGGGGATCAGCCCCTCGTAGGTCAGGTTGATCCCGTCCACCTTGATTTTGGTGGGTTCCTTGTGCAGCAGGTCGTGCAGTTCCCGCTTGGTGTACCTGCTGATCGGCTTGTCCGGGTCGAAGAAGCCACAGCCGCGGTAGATGCGGCCGTACCAGCCGTCCATGCTGTAGCCGGGGATGGTGAGGGCGCCCTCGTTGAGCGAGAGGTTGTCGTCGTAGAGCGCGGTCAGGTCGAAGTCGGTGACCGAGCCCATCCCCTCGCAGCGCGGGCACATGCCGCCGAGCCGGGTGAAGGTCGCCTTCTCGGTCTTCGTCTTGCCGGCGCCGCGTTCCACGGTGATCGCGCCGCTGGCCTTCACCGAGGGGACGTTGAACGAGTACGCGTTCGGCGAGCCGATGTGCGGGTCCCCGAGCCGGCTGAAGAGGATCCGGAGCATGGCGTTGGCGTCGGTGGCGGTGCCGACCGTGGAGCGGGGGTTGGCGCCCATCCGTTCCTGGTCGACGATGATCGCCGTGGTCAGCCCGTCGAGCAGGTCGACCTCGGGTCGGGACAGCGACGGCATGAAGCCCTGCAGGAAGGCGCTGTAGGTTTCGTTGATCAGCCGCTGTGACTCGGCGGCGATGGTGCCGAACACGAGCGAGCTCTTGCCGGAGCCGGAGACGCCGGTGAAGACCGTCAGCCGGCGCTTCGGGATCTCGACGTCGACGTCCTTGAGGTTGTTCTCCCGGGCGCCCTGTACCCGGATCAGGTCGTGACTGTCGGCGGCGTACGGGGCCGACGCCCCGGTCTCGGTGGCCATGCTTATCTGGTCTCCATCGGGCTCTGCGGTCGGGATCGGTGGTGGTCGTCCTGGACGGCCGGTCAGCCGATCTGGTTGATCCGGATCAGGTTGCCGGTGGGGTCACGGAAGGCGCAGTCGCGGATGCCGTACGGCTGGTCGGTCGGCTCCTGGACGACGTCGGCGCCGCTGGCCTGTAGCCGGTCGAAGACGCCGTCGAGGTCGTGGGTGGCCAGGGTGATCGCGGTGTAGGTGCCCTTGGCGATCAGTTCGAGTATGGTGCGCCGTTCGTCGTCGGTGATGCCGGGGTCGGCGGCCGGCGGGTGCAGCACGATGGAGGTGCCCGGCTGTCCGACGGGGCCGACGGTGATCCACCGCATTCCGGAGTACCCGACGTCGTTGCGGACCTCGAAGCCGAGGATGTCGCGGTAGAAGCCCAGGGCGGCGTCCGGGTCGGTCTGCGGAAGGAAGGCCGCGTGAATGGTGATGTCCATGCCGGTCACGCTAGTTGTGGCCGCGCGGGCCCCGCTTCTCGATTCCTGATCGGTCTGGTCACCTGTTTCGCCAGGCAGGATGGCATCTCGGCGGTCCCGTCCGCCGCCCGCGCCCGGTAGGTGCTCGGCGGCATGCCTACCAGCTCGGTGAAGCGGGTGCTGAAGGTGCCCAGGGAGGAGCAGCCGACCGTGAAGCAGACTTCGGTGACGCTGAGGTCGCCACGGCGCAGCAGCGCCATCGCGCGTTCGATCCGCCGGGTCATGAGGTACGAGTAGGGCGACTCGCCGTAGACCTGCCGGAACTGCCGGCTGAGGTGTCCGGCGGACATGTTCACGCCCCGGGCCAGCGCCTCGACGTCCAGCGGCCGGGCGTGTTCGCGGTCGATGCGGTCGCGGACGCGGCGCAGCCGGGCGAGGTCACGCAGGTGCTGTTCGGCGGAGGTGCTGGTCACCTGGGCGATGGTGCCATGTTGGGTCGGGTGTTGCCCAGGCGGCGAGCGCCAGTGGCTGGTTTGTGCCTGTTTGTCATCCGGCCCTGTTGTCATCCGGCCCTGCTTCCGCGGCTAGTCCGGCCGGGGGTTCGGGCTGGTCAGCGGCCACCCGCGACGCGTAGCACGGTGCCGGTGGTGTAGCTGGCGCCGGGGCCGAGCAGCCAGGTGATGGCGGCGGCGACCTCGTCGGGTTCACCGGCCCGGCCCAGTGGGATGGCGGCGGCGGCCTGGTCCGGCCGGTCCGGTTGGCCGGAGCGGGCGTGGATCTCGGTGCGGATGATGCCGGGGGCGACGGCGTTGACCCGGATGCCGTGCGGGCCGAGTTCCTTGGCCAGGCCGACGGTCAGGGTGTCGGTGGCGGCCTTCACGGCGGCGTAGTGCACGTACTCGCCGGGGCTGCCGAGGGTGGCGGCGCCGGAGGAGACGTTGACGATCGCGCCGCCGGGAGGCATCCGGCGGGCGGCCTGTTGGGCGCAGAGGACGTACCCGATCAGGTTGACGTCGACGACGTGTCGCAGGTCCGCGACGGTGAGTTCGGTGAACGGGCCGATCGGGCTGGTGACGCCGGCGTTGTTCACCAGGCCGGTCAGCTCGCCGAGTTCGCCGGCCCGGTCGAAGAGCCGGGTCACCTGGTCGGGGTCGGTGGTGTCGGCGCGGACGGCGACGCAGCGGCGTCCGGCGGCGGTGACGTCCCGGACCACCTCGTCGGCGGCGGTGCTGTCGCTGCGGTAGCAGAAGACCAGGTCGTGCCCTGCGGCGGCGAGTTGGCGCACGGTGGCGGCGCCGATTCCCCGGCTGCCGCCGGTCACCACCGTCAGTGGAGTCACGGGCTGTCTCCCCTCGTTCGTCGCCTCGTGCTGTCCGCCTCGACCGGCGTCCGGGCCGATCATGGCGGCGGCGCTGTCGGGTCCGGCGCCCGGCGGGCCGACAGCTGGCGATCCTGCCAGGCGCGGGCGGGCCGGGTCGGGTCGGGGCCGGCCGGTACGCTCCCCCGGTTCTGTTGATCTCGGGTCGGTGTGTCCGTCTCGACGTTGTCGGGCCGGCCTGGTAGTAAGTCAGAAATCAAACAGGTGTACGGAAGAGGGATTCGATGGCTGCCGCGCGTACCGCCGACCAGGGGTTGTCCACCGAGGAGTTGCAGCAGATCAGGGACGCGTTGGCGGGTGGTCGCAAGCCGAAGGTGGTGTTCACCGAGGCGGCGGGGCAGATCGCCGGTCAGCTCGGTCAGGTGGTGGAGTTGACCGATCCGGAGGTCTCCGAGGAGTGGGTGGTGGTCCGGTTCGGTCGCGACGAGTTGCCGTTCTCCCCCACCGACCTGGCGATCGCGCCGAAGGGTGCGACGGGGCGGCGGGCGCCGGTCCGGTCCGAGCCGGAGCCCGAGCCGGTCGCCGAACCAGAGTTCAAGATTGTCCGGGAGCCGGTTCCGGCACCCCGCAAGGAGGCAGCAGTGACCGCAGTGGACGCGCCCCCGGCCAGCCCGGCGAGCGGCGAGGGCGAGGCGAAGCCGGCCCGGCGGGCGGCCAAGGCGACGAAGCCGAAGGGTCCGGCGGGCCTGACGGTGACGTTGACGTACGCGGACGGTGAGTGGACGCTGGCGGCGGCCCAGGGTACGAAGTCGCTGGCGAAGCCGTACGTGATCAAGCCGGCCGAGGCGTTGAAGATGATCGCGTTGATCGACGTGCCCGGGGTGCACGAGGCGGTCGAGCAGATCATGGCGGTGGAGCGGCGGGAGGCCGAGCAGCAGGCGGAGAAGCTGCGGGCCGAGTTGGCGGAGATCGAGGCGCGGCTGGCGGAGCTGCGGGACGCGGGCTGAGCCGCGGCGACGGGTCGCGGCTCGGGGAAGGCGACGCGAGCTGCGCGACGCCTGGCGCCAGTGGGACGCCCCGTCGATCGGCGCCGCCTCGGATCGGCGCCGGTTCGGTGCGGCGGGTCGCCGGGGGCCGGGCGGGTTGGTACGCTCGGCCCGGACCGTGACTGGCGTGCTCGGGATGGGGTCAACCATCGGGAAGCGGTCCCGTCGAGTGACGTGTGCCGTGCGCCTGGGCCGTTTTTCCTGCCCAGGAGGTGTGCATGGCAGATCGGTTGTCCCAGCCCGTTGCCCAGCCCGGTTCGGCGCGGGTGTCCCCGCCCGGCACCGAGTCGGTCGCGTTCCGCGCGGCGCTCGACGTGGTGCGTGCGGTGGAGCCCCGGATCGCCGACGCGATCGGTGCGGAGCTGGCCGACCAGCGCGAGTCGTTGAAGTTGGTCGCCGCGGAGAACTACGCCTCCCCGGCGGTACTGCTGGCGATGGGCAACTGGTTCAGCGACAAGTACGCCGAGGGCACGGTCGGGCGCCGGTTCTACGCCGGCTGCCGCAACGTCGACACCGTGGAGTCGGTGGCGGCCGAACATGCCCGGGAGCTGTTCGGGGCGGCGCACGCGTACGTGCAGCCGCATTCCGGGATCGACGCGAACCTGGTGGCGTTCTGGGCGGTGCTCGCCGACCGGGTGGAGGCGCCGGCCCTGCGCCGGGCCGGGGTGCGGCAGGTCAACGAGTTGACCGAGGGCGACTGGGCGGTGCTCCGGCGGGAGCTGGGCGACCAGCGGATGCTCGGCATGTCGTTGGACGCGGGCGGGCACCTCACGCACGGCTTCCGGCCGAACATCTCCGGCAAGATGTTCGACCAGCGCAGTTACGGGACCGACCCGGAGACCGGGCTGCTGGACTACGCCGAGGTGCGCCGGATCGCCCGGGAATTCCGGCCGCTGATCCTGATGGCCGGCTATTCGGCGTATCCGCGGCGGGTGAACTTCCGGCTGATGCGGGAGATCGCCGACGAGGTCGGCGCGACGCTGATGGTCGACATGGCGCACTTCGCCGGCCTGGTCGCCGGGAAGGTGTTCGCCGGTGACTTCGACCCGGTGCCGCACGCCCACCTGGTGACGTCGACGACGCACAAGTCGCTGCGGGGTCCGCGCGGCGGGATGGTGCTGTGCGGGCCGGAGCTGGCCGGGCAGGTCGACCGGGGCTGCCCGATGGTGCTCGGTGGACCGTTGCCGCACGTGATGGCGGGCAAGGCTGTCGCGTTGGCGGAGGCGCGGCGGCCGGAGTTCGGCGCGTACGCGGAGCAGGTGTTGGCCAACGCGGTGGCGCTGGCGGAGGGGCTGTCGCGCCGGGGCGTCCGGCTGGTGACCGGGGGTACCGACAACCACCTGCTGCTGGTGGACGTGTCGGCGTACGGGCTGACCGGGCGGCAGGCGGAGGCGGCACTGCTGGACGCCGGCATCGTGACGAACCGGAACTCGGTGCCCCTGGACCCGAACGGCGCCTGGTACACCTCGGGGATCCGGCTCGGCACCCCGGCGTTGACGAGTCGGGGGCTCGGCACGGCGGAGATGGACGAGATCGCCGGGCTGCTGCACACGGTGTTGACCGAGACCCGGCCGGGGACGGGGCCGGACGGCGCCCCGTCCAAGGCGCGGTACGTGCTGGACCGGGCGGTGGCGGGGCGGGTCGCCGGGCAGGCCGCCGACCTGCTGGCGGACCATCCGCTGTATCCGACTGTCGACCTGGGCTGAGCCCGGCCGGGTGCCGGGTGGGCGGGTGCCGGTCTGCTGGATCGGCCTCGCCGCCCACGTCCGCTTCGCGCCCGGTCAGGCGTGCCGGGGGTGGCGTTCAGTCGGGCGTCGTGGCCGCTCCGGCGCCGGCCTCGGCGAGGCGTTCGCGGGCTTCGGCGAGGTCCTCCGCGGTCGGGTCGTCGTCCTGGGTCAGGTTCCGTCGCCAGTAGCCGGCGAAGTCGATCGACCGTTTCGGCAGTCCCCGGTCGTCGACGAGGTGCCGGCGCAGGGCGCGTACGGTGCCGGCCTCGCCGGCCAGCCAGGCGTGCACGGTGCCGGCCGGGAAGGTGGCGGCCCGGACGGCGTCGAGCAGCCGGGTGTCGGATGGGCTGTCGCGGTGCAGCCAGTGCAGGGTGACCTCGGCCCGGGTGTCGAGGTGCTGCTCCTCGGCCCGGTCCGGGATCTCGACGAAGGCGTGCGCGCGGGCGCCGGCGGGCAGCGCCTCGACGATGGTGCCGATCGCCGGCAGGGCCGACTCGTCGCCGGCCAGCAGCATCCAGTCGGTGCCGCCGATCGGGACCGGGCGGGCGAAGACCGCCGACGGGCCGAACATGCCGAGGATGTCGCCGGGGGCGGCGGAGGCGGCCCAGCGGGTGGCCGGGCCGGCGTTTCGGTGCAGGGCGAAGTCGATGTCGATCAGGTTGCCGTGCGGGTGGTGTGCCCGGATGGTGTAGCTGCGGGTCCACGGGCGCACGGGTTCGGGGATCTCGGCGAAGCCGGCGTACCAGCGCCAGAGGTCGGGGTCGGGTTCGGGAAGCCGGGGGCGGTGCTGTCCGGGTCTGGGGAAGTAGAGCTTCACCTGCTGGTCGGGGCCGTCGAGGCGCAGGTCGGCGAGGTCGTCGCCGGTGAAGGTGATCCGGGCCATCCGTGGCGTGATCCGGGTGGTGTCGGCGACCCGGATGGTCCGGATCGGGAGCTGTCCCATCGGTGCCTCCGTGCGGCTACCAGAAGTCGATGCCCTGTGCGAGCCTTTCACTTCAATTGTTTCATTGAAGTCCTATGGGAGGCTTTGGCTGCGGTGCTGCCTGCTTCTGGTTGCTCTGGTTGCCGGAAAGTCTCAAGTCCTGGCCGATGCTGGCGGAGGCCGGTCAGCGGGGGATGTTGCCGATCCCGATCCGTTTGCGGAACACCCAGTAGGTCCAGCCCTGGTAGCCGAGGACGACGGGGGTGAAGAAGGCGGCCACCCAGGTCATCACGGTCAGCGTGTAGGGGCTGGAGGCGGCGTTGGCGACGGTGAGGGTGCCGGCCGGGTCGGCGGTGGAGGGCAGCACGGTCGGGAAGAGCGCGGCGAACAGGGTCGCGACGGTCAGCCCGATCGCGGCGGCGGTGCCGGTGAAGGCCCAGCCCTCCCGGCGTACCCGGCTGGCGGCCAGGGTGCCGGCCAGGGCGAGTCCGGCGGCGGCGGCGAGCGCGACGGCGGCCGGGGTGTGCCGGAGGGTGAGGCTGGCGGCCAGGAACGCGGCGGTGACGGCGGCGGTCGCCCCGGCGGCCCGGGCGGCGAGCCGGCCGGCCCGGACCCGGATCTCGCCGGTGGTCTTCAGCGCCAGGAAGACGGCGCCGTGCGTGACGAACAGCGCCGTCGTGGTCGCCCCGCCGAGCAGCGCGTACGGGTTGAGCAGGTCGAGCAGCCCACCGGTGTGATCGCCCCGGGCGTCCAGCGGTACGCCGCGCAGCAGGTTGCCGAGCAGCACTCCCCAGATGGCGGCCGGAAGCAGGGAGCCGAGGAAGATGGCGAGGTCCCAGCGGGCCTTCCAGCGCGGGTCGGGGCGCTTGTGGCGGTACTCGAAGGCGACTCCCCGGAAGATCAGGGCGAGCAGGACGAGCAGGAGTGGCAGGTAGAAGCCGGAGAGCAGGCTGGCGTACCAGGCGGGGAAGGCGGCGAAGAGGGCACCGACGGCGGTGATCAGCCAGACCTCGTTGCCGTCCCAGACCGGCCCGATGGTGTTGATCAGCACTCGGCGTTCCCGGTCGTCGCGGCCGAGCACCGGCAGCAGGATGCCGACGCCGAAGTCGAAGCCCTCCAGGACGAAGTAGCCGGTGAAGAGGACGGCGATGAGCAGGAACCAGACGGTGGGCAGGTCCACGGTGGACTCCGGTCGGGTGTGGGTCGTCGGTTGGGTGTCGGGCCGGCGGGCGGCGTCAGTAGGCGAAGGCGAGCGGGCGGTTCTCGTCGTCGGTGTCGGTGTCGGGTTCCGGCGGTGGGCCGGTGTCCGGCAGGCCGGCGCGGGCGTACCGGATCAGCAGCCGGACCTCGACGACGGCGAGGGTGGCGTAGACCAGGGTGAAGGCGGTGAACGAGGTGAGCACCTCGGCCAGGGAGACGCTGCGGGAGACGCCGTCGCGGGTGAGCATCTCGCCGAAGACGACCCACGGCTGCCGGCCCATCTCGGTGAAGATCCAGCCGAAGCAGTTCGCGGCCAGCGGCAGGACCGGCATGACCAGGCCGGCCCGGACCAGCCAGCGGGAGTTCGGGGTGCGGCCACGACGGTGGGTCCAGAGCACGAGGGCGGCGATCGCGGCGGCGGCCAGGCCGAAGCCGATCATGAATCGGAAGCTCCAGTAGGTGACCGGGATGATCGGGGTGTAGCTGCCGGGGCCGTACTGGGCGACGTACTGGGCCTGGAGGTCGTTGATCCCCCGGACCTCGCCGTTCGGGTCGCCGGTGCCGAGCACCGAGAGCAGGTACGGGATCTTGAGGGCGAAGAGTTCCCGGCTGCCGTCCAGGCTGCCGACGGTGAACACGGAGAGCGAGGCGGGTGCCTCGGTGTCGTAGAGCGCCTCGGCGGCGGCCATCTTCATCGGCTGCACCTGCGTCATGATCTTGCCTTGCAGGTCGCCGGTGACCACGACGGCGACCGCGGCGGCGAGGGTGACCCAGGCACCGAACCGGGCGGCGTACCGGAACGCGGCCCGGTCCTCCCCCGCCGCCACGTCGGGCCGGTCCTCCGCTGCCGGGCCGGGCCGGCCGGTGCCGTCGGCGGTGTCCTGTCCGGCGGGGCGGCGCAGGTGCCAGGCGGCGACCGCGACCATCAGCGACCCGGCGACCAGGAAGCAGCCGGCGATGGTGTGCGGGAAGGTGACCAGGGTGACCTTGTTGGTGAGTACGGCGCCGATGTCGGTGAGTTCGGCCCGGCCGGTGTCCGGGTTGATCCGGTAGCCGACCGGGTTCTGCATCCAGGAGTTCGCGGCCAGGATGAAGTACGCGCTCAGCGTCGAGCCGAGCGCGGCGGCCCAGATGGTCGCCAGGTGGATCCGCCGGGGCAGCCGGTCCCAGCCGAAGATCCAGAGGCCGATGAAGGTGGATTCCAGGAAGAACGCCAGCAGGGCCTCGATCGCCAGCGGGGCGCCGAAGACGTCGCCGACGAAGCGGGAGTAGTCGCTCCAGTTCATCCCGAACTGGAACTCCTGCACGATGCCGGTGACCACGCCCATGGCGAAGTTGATCAGAAAGAGCTTGCCGTAGAACCTGGTCAGCCGCAGGTAGCGCTGCTCTCCCGTACGGTGCCAGCGGGTTTGCAGGATCGCGACGAGTACCGACAGCCCGATGGTCAGCGGCACGAAGAGGAAGTGGTAGACGGTGGTGACACCGAACTGCCATCGGGCGACGTCGAGCGCGTCCACGGAATCCCCCCAGGTCTTTACTACCGGACGTAGTAAATACTACCTGTCGTCGTAGACGGTGGCGCTGGGAGGTGGATCACGTCCCGGACGCTCACGCCCGCGGCCCCGGCCGTCCGGGCCGCCCCGCCCGTGCGACGATCGAGCGCTGATGGAGACCACCACCGCCCGACCCTGGCGCGCCCCCCGCTTCTGGCTCTTCCTCCAGGTACTCGCCCGGGGCGTGGTCGGGCTGCTCGCCCGGCTGCGGGTCAGTGGCGACGTGCCGGACGAGTTGCGGCACGGCCCGCTGATCCTGGCCGCCAACCACGTCAACCCGTTCGACCCGGTGGTGCTGACCGCCGCCTGCCGGGTACGCCGGATCGCCCCCCGGATCATGGCCACCGGCGGGGTGTTCCGGGCCCCGGTCGTCGGCGCCGCGATGCGGGCCAGCGGACACATCCGGGTCGACCGGCGTAGCCCGACCGTCGGACTCGCCCTGGAGCAGGCGGCGGCGGCGGTCGCGCGCGGCTCGGTGGTACTGGTCTACCCCGAGGGTCGGATGGGACTCGACCCCGGCATGTGGCCCGAACGGGGCAAGACCGGCACCGCCCGGCTCGCCTTCGCCAGCGGCGCCACAGTCGTGCCGGTCGCCCAGTGGGGCGCCCACGAGGTCCTCCCGTACGCCGCACCGGCCGGGATGCTCCGGGCGGTCGCCAGGGCGATCCGGCGCCGGCCGGTGATCCGGGTGCACTTCGGCCCGCCGGTCGACCTGACCGGCATCGACCCGGCCAGTCCCGGCGCCGCCGCCCGGGCCACCGAAGAGATCATCGAGGCGCTCACCGTCGCCCTGGTGCCGCTGCGCCCGGACGAACCCGACAGGCCCCGGCACGTCGACCCGACCCGACCGACGGAGACCCGCCGGCAGCACCGGCGCTGCCGCCCCGACGGCTCGACGGCGTCCTGACAACCGTGACCGCGCTGACGCCGCGACCGTCCGGTCACGGCCGCCGACGATCCGTCAGCGCGGGGCAGCCGCCCCGTCGGGCCGACCGGACGACAACCGCCGCACGTCGCCGCCGGAGCCGGGAGTCGCCGACCCGGCGCGGGTCGCCCGGCGCTTCTGCACCAGCCGGGTCAGGTAGAGCAGGGCGCCGGTCAGCACGCCGATGTCGTCGAGGTAGATCGGGTCGGGCAGCAGGTCGACCGGCAGCACCGTGTAGGCCAACGCGCCGTAGAACGCCACCTTGCCGCCGGCACCCAACTCACCGAGCAGCTTGCGGGTACGCACCACCCTGATCACGAGCACCACGGCGCCGGCCAGCGTGGCGACCGCCACGATGCCGCCCAACACCAAGATCAGAGTCCACGCCTCCTGGGACATGCCGTAACGGTAACCCGGCAGCTCCCCCGCCGCCCGCTGGGTGGCAGCGTGGAATCGCGCAGTCGGGTCAGTCGGCGGAGCGGCGTTGCCGCAGGTAGGCGAGGACCGCCTCCCGGGTGGTCCGCACCCCGAGCGCCTCGCGGGCCTGGGCGATCCGCCGGTTCGCGGTACGCAGCGACAGGAACTCCGCCGCCGCGGCGGCCGCGATGGTCTCGCCCTCGGCGAGCCGTGCCAGCAGCGCCCGCTGCTCCGGGATCAGCCGGTCCACCGCCGACTCGGTGTCGGATTCCGGCAGGTCGTCGGGGTCCCGGTGCACCGGGCCGAGCCGGCCCAGGTCGTCGACAAGCGCCCGGCCCAGCTCGCCGGCCGGGTCCACGATGGCCACCAGTCCGGCGCCCCGAGCGGCGGCCAGCACGGCGAGCCGGACCGTCTCGGCGTCCGGCACCCGCCCGAACAGCACCAGCCGGGCCGCGGCCAGGTCCCAGCCCGGCTCGGCGACGGCGAAGCCCTCCCGGGTGGACCACCCGTCCCGGGCCAGCCGGCGCAGCACCGTGGTGGCGTCCGTCGCCGACGGTACGACGTAGCGCGGCGGGTCCGTCATCGTGCACCTCCAGCACCAGTCACAGCACCTCCAGGGCGAGGGCCGCGGCCTCGGTACGGGTGCGGGCGCCCAGTTTGCGCATCCCGGACCGGACGTGGGTCTCCACCGTCTCGGCGGATATACCCAGCCGGCCGGCGATGCGTCGGGTCGGCTCGCCGGCGGCGACCAGCCGGAGCACCTCACGTTCCCGGTCGGTCAGGTCGCCGTCCGCCCGGGCACCCCGGACGTCGCGGCGTACGGCGTGCCGGCGCAGCGCGCGACGGATCCGGCCGAGCAGCACGACCAGCCCGGCCCGCTCGGCGCGTTCCTCGGCGGCCAGCAGTGCCGGGACGCCCCGGGCCGGGTCCGGCTCGTGCAGTCCGGCGGCGAGCAGGCAGCGCACCTCCTCCCGGGCCGCCAGTTCCCGCCAGGCGTCCGCGGCCCGGGTGAAACCGGCCGGGTCGCCGCCCGGGGTGTCCCAGGCGGCCAGCGTCTGCCGTACCGGTGCCGGTCCGGCCCCGGGCGTGCTGACGACACCGTCGGGCAGTCCCGGACCGCCGCCGGCGCCGTCGTAGCCGGCCCAGCGGGCGGTGATCTGCCGCAGCCCGTCGACCAGCGGCGGGCCGCCGGCCGGTGATCCGGCGGCCTGGTCCGGCTGGCCGTCGAGCCAGGCCGCCTCCCGGCGGACCCAGTCCAGCAGCGCGTCGGCTCCGGCGGAGCCACCGACGGTGGTGGCTGCCAGCCGGGACCGGGCCGGGCCGAGCAGCCCACCGTCGGCCTCGACGAGGCTGGCGGCGGCGACCGCGTAGCCGCGGGCCACGGCCGGCAGGGTCCGGTCGGTCAGGTCACCGGCCCGGCGCAGCGCCTCGTCGGGACCGAGTACCCGGTCGGGGTCGAGACGCCGGTCGGGATGCGGCGCCTGGTCCGGGTCGGAGGCGAGCTGGCCGGGGCCGAGGGGCTGGTGGTCGGATTCGGAGCCGGGCTGGCCGCCGCGCAGCGCCGCGCACCAGAGCCGGGCGGCCAGGAAGCGGGTCTGCCAGCTGTAGGCGAGGTCGGCCGCGCAGGCCAGCTCGGCCGCCCGGGCGGCCTGCCCGGCCTCGCCGAGCCGGCCGTCGGCGAGCAGCGTCTCGACCATCAGCCAGGCACTCCACCGGGCGGAGAGCGGGTCACCGGCCGCACCCGCCGCCGCGGCGGCCGAGGCGAGCGCCGGTTCCCAGCCGGCCGTCCGGTTCGCCGCGCCGACCGCCGCGAGCGCGGTCCGCAAACCCGGATGTGCCGGTGCGGCGCCGTGCCGGGCGGTGATCCGCGCGGCGCTGCGGTTCGCTCCGGCCGGGTCGGTGTCGAGCTGGGCGAGCAGCACCACCCGGTCCCGGGCGGCGAGCTGGTCGCCGCTCGCCGAGTCCGGGATCCGGGCCACCGCCGAGCGGGCGCCGGCCAGGTCGCCGAGCTGCACCAGCGCCTCCGCCCGGAGCAGTTCCGCGTCGACGCCGAGCGGGGTGCCGCCGGTCAGCACCCGGACCGCCGCCCGGGGCCGGCCGCAGGCCAACGCCGCCCGGGCGGCGTCGAGCCGGACCGTCGGGGGCGGCTCGGCACCGGGCAGCGTGCAGGCGAGCAGCAGCAGGTCGGCGCGGGCCCCGGCGCTGTCGGCGTCCGCCGCCACCGCCAGCGCCTGCCGGTACGCCGCCGCGCCGTCCCCGGCCGCCGCCAGGTGCCGGACCGCCTCGTCGGCGGGTACCAGTTCGGCGAGCCGGCGGTGCAGTCCCTGCCGGCCGGCCTCGTCGAGCAGCCCGGCGGCGACCTCGGCGACGTACGGCGACACCGGGGCGACCAGCCCGGCGTCGCCGTGCCCGACGGTCACCAGGCCGGCGGCGTGCAGTTCGTCGACCCCGCTGCCGAGCACGCTCGCCGGTGCCGGCCGGCCGAGCAGCCCGAGCGCGGCCATCGTCGTCCGGGCCGGCCGGGTGAGGTCGGCCAGGGCCGCCGCCACGGCGTAGCCGACCTGCTCGACGTCGCGGTCCGCCGGCTCGGGTCGCCGCTGCCCGGCACCGCCGGGTCGGGGCGGCGGCACCGGTCCGGCCGAGGCGGTCCGCCCGGCGGCGGCCTGGCGGGCCAGGGTGACCACCGCCAGCGGGACCCCGCCGGCCCGCCGGACCAGTTCGGCGACGGTCGCCGGGCCGAGCCCGGGGGCGATCCGCCCGGCCAGCGTGGTCGCCGACGCCGGGGACAGCGGCGGCACCGCCAGCCAGCCGGCCGCGACGGAACGCAGTGCCGCCACCGCCGCGTCCGGCAGCCGGTGCGGGGTACGCAGTGCGACCGCGATCCGGCAGTGTGCGGCCAGCGGCACCAGGGCGGCGAGGGTGGCCGGATCGACCCACTGGAGGTCGTCCAGGAGCAGCAGGCCGGTGCGTACCCGGGAGCGGACCGCCTCGGCGAGCAGGGCCGGGTCGTGGCCGGGCAGCCGGACCCGGACCGCGCGGGCCAGCGCGAACGCCGGCTCGCCGGGCAGGCTGGCCAGGCCGCCACCGGCGAAGACCGGGCCGCGGAAGGCGGTGCCGAGGCGGTGCAGCGCGGTGCTCCGGCCACCGCCGGGCCCGCTGTGCAGCACCACCAGGCCGGGGCTGGCGAGCAGCCCGGAGCCGACCGCGACGAGGTCCGCCGCGACGGTGTCCGGGTCGGGCGCGTCGGCGCCGCCCTCGACGCTCCGGGCCTCCGCCGGCCCCGCGGACCGGAACTGGTCGGGCAGATCACCGACCGACGCGTGCCGCACTGGTCCTCCCCCGCCCGGTTCGATGCCGCACCACCGTGCGCCGACGGTGGCACGAACATGGGATCCTGCGCCGGCAGGATATTCGTAGTGTGATGTCCGGCAGGGGCGGCCCGCCCCGCCGTCGTGTCGGAAAGAAAGCAGACGAGATGAGCGTGCGCCACCGCCGGGTTCCTGCCATTGTCGCCGACCGCAGCGCCGGCTGACGAGCGATGGGAACAGGTCCGCTCAGCGCCCGGGTCGCCGGCCTCTGCGACGAGGTCGGTCCGCGACTCGGCGCCGCGACCGGAGCCCAGGTGTCGGGGGTACGTCGCCGGCTCGACGAGCCGCTGCGGGTGGCGATCGCCGGACGCCTCAAGGCCGGCAAGTCGACGCTCGTCAACGCGCTGATCGGCCGGCGGGTGGCGCCGACCGAGGTGGGCGAGTGCACCCGGGTCGTCACCCAGTTCCGCTACGGCACCGCCGACCGGGTCGACGTGGTACGCCGGGACGGCAGCCGGCTTAGCCTGCCGCTCGACGACACCGGCATGATCCCGCAGCGGCTCGGCGTGCCACGCGCCGAGATCTCCTACGTGGACGTCACGCTCACCAGTGACCACCTGCGGGAGCTGACCGTGCTCGACACCCCCGGGCTCGCCTCGACGAACACCTCGGTCAGCGCGGGCGCCCGCCGGCTGCTCTTCGAGGCCGCCACCGCCCCGGTCGACGACAACATCGACGACGACTCCGCCGGCGCGATCGCCGGCGCCGAGGCGATCGTCTACGTCTTCACCCAGTCGGTCCGGAACGACGACGTGGCGGCGCTGGAGGCGTTCCGGTCGGTCTCGGCCCGGCTGGCCAGCAACCCGATCAACTCGTTGGGTCTGTTCAACAAGGTGGACAAGCTGGTCGGCGGGGCGGCCGACCCGTGGCCGGTGGCCGGCCCGCTGGCCGCCGACCAGACCGGGGTGCTGCGCCGGGTGGTCTCCGAGGTGGTCCCGGTGGTCGGGCTGCTGGCCGAGACGACCGAGGCCGGCCGGTTGACCGCCGCCGACTGCGAGGCGCTGCGGACGCTGGCCGGGCTGCCGGTCGCCGAACGGGTGCTGCTGCTCGCCTCGGTGGACCTGTTCGCCTCCCGGGACTGCCCGGTTCCCCGGGAGCGGCGGGAGCGGCTGCTGCGGCTGCTCGACCTGTACGGCATCGGTTTCGCCATCGCCCAGTTCGCCGCCCGGCCGCAGCTGGCCAGCGGTGAGCTGGTGCGGCTGCTCTTCGCCGCCTCCGGGTTCCCCCGGCTGCGCAACACCCTCGACCAGGCGTTCCGGTGGCGCACCGACGCGATCAAGGCCGGCTGGGGACTCTCCACCCTGGAGAAGCTGGCCAGCCACGCCCCGCACCCGCAGGAGCGGGAGCTGCTGCGGGACGCGATCGAGCAGGTGTTGCAGCAGCCGGAGTACCACCGCCTCCGGCTGCTGGAGGTGGCCCAGCTGGTCAGTTCCGGCTCGGTGGAGCTGCCGGAGCCGATGGAACAGGAGCTGACCCGGCTGGCGCTCTCCACCGACCCGCGCTGGATCCTGAGCCTGCCGGCCGCCGCCACCGAGCAGCTGACCCGGGCCGCGCTGGAGGCCGCGACCCGGTGGCGGGTGTACGCGGTCGCCGGGGCGAGCCCGGCGCAGTCCCGGGTGGCGCAGGTGGCGCACCGCGGCTTCTTCCTGCTCTCCCAGCGGGTACGCGCCGAGGGGAGCCCCCGGTGACCGCCGGCCGTACCGCCACCGGGGGCGGCGGGGCCGCCGTGCCGGCCGCACGCGGGGGCGAGAACCCGGAGGCGGCGCTCGGCGCGGCGCTGTCCGGTGCCGTCGACGGGGGGCTGGCGTTCCTGCGCAAGGTCGCCCCGGACGCCGCCGCCGAGGTCGACACGCTGCGCCGCCAGGTGGTGACCCGCCCCTCGGTGGTGGTGGTCGGCGAGACGAAGCGGGGCAAGAGTTCCCTGGTCAACGCGCTGGTCGGGGTGCCGGGGCTGTCGCCTGTGGACGTCGCCGCCGCCACCTGCTGCTATCTGGAGCTGGTGCCCGGCCCGCAGCCGGGAGCACGGGCGTTCCTGCCGGGTCGGGCCGAGCCGGTGCCGCTGCGGGTGGCTGACCTGCGCGACTGGGCCACCCCGCTGGGTCGGCTGCCGGACGACCAGCGCCCGCCCCGGCACATCGAGGTGACGCACCCGGCACCGCTGTTGCAGTACCTGAGTCTGGTCGACACCCCGGGGACCGGCGGGCTGGATCCGGCGCACGCCCAGATCGCCCTGGACGCGGCGGCCCGGGCCACCGCGCTGCTCTTCGTGGTCGACGCCGGCGCCCCGTTCGCCCAGCCGGAACTCGACTTCCTGATCGAGGCGAGCAAGCGGGTCAACCTGGTGGTCTTCGCGCTGACCAAGACCGACGCGTACCCGGGCTGGCGGACGATCCTGGCCGACAACCGGGCACAGTTGCAGGCCCACGCACCCCGGTTCGGCGGCGCGTCGTGGTTTCCGGTCTCGGCCCGGCTGGCGGAACTGGCCCGGACGATGCCGGCGGAGGCGGCCGGCGAGCTGATCCGGCAGTCCCGGATCGCGCAGTTGCAGCACGCCCTGGTCGGGGTCGCCGGCCGGGGCCACCTGCTGCGGCAGGCGAACCTGCTGCGCACGGTACGCAGCGAGCTGGTCCGCTACGACCTGGACCTCGGTGACCGGCTGCGGGCCGCCGACCCCGATCCGGCCGACAGGCACCGGATCAAGCAGGACCGGGCGGCGCTGGCGGCGCGTAAGCGCACCGAGTCGCGGCAGTGGTCGCTGGCGTTGGGTGCCGAGACGCAGCGGGCCCGGGTGGAGGCGACCGGACTGCTGCGCGGCTACGTCGGCGGCCTCCAGGAGGAGTTTCTGAACCGGATCGACCGGGCCCGGGGCGAGGAGCTGAAGGGGCTGCCGCAGCAGGTCGACGAGGCGCTGCACGCGCTGTCGGTCCGGCTCTCCGACGACCTGGAGGTGCGGTTCCGGCAGGTCGGCGCCCGCGCGCTCGCCGAGGTGTTCCAGCCCGACGAGCTGCGGTTCGTGCTGGGCCGGCTGAACGCGACGCTGCGGCACGCGCTGGCCAGCAAGCCCCGCCGGGACGGCGGCGGGCCGGACAACATGATGATCGCCATGTCGGCCGGGTCGATGGCGTTCCTGGCCGGCCGGAGCGCGATGGCCGGCGCGTCGGCGCTCGGCGCGGGCGCGCTGGTCGGCGGCAGCCTGCTGATCCCGTTCGCCGGGCTCGGCCTGGGACTCGCCGCCGGCGGCTTCGTGCTGTACCGGCGCCGGGTGCAGACCGACCGGCAGCAGGCCCGGATTTGGCTGCGGGAGGTGGTCGCCGACGCCCGGGCCGCGCTGTCGGACGAGATCACCAACCGGTTCACCGATCTCCAGTACGCGCTGACCCTGGCCCTGGACGACGCGATCGAGCGGCGGCTGCGGCAACTCGACGAGCGGATCGCCGAGATCGACGCGGCGGCGGCCGAGGACACCGCCGTACGGGCCCGGCGCCGGGCCGCCACCCAGGCGGCCCGGGAGACTGTCCGGGCCCGGGTCAAGCAGGTCGACGAGGTGCTGGTGCGGGCCCGGGCGCTGGCCCCGGCCACCGGTGCGCGAGGGCGGGACGATGACTGACTACTGGGGCGGCTGGTCCGCCGACCAGCCGGACTTCGACGGGCCGCCCGACGGCGTCCCGGACGACGCGGACCTCGGCGGGCTGGCTCCGGACTCCTCCGACGTCGACTATCCGGTGGAGGGGTTCGGCGACGCGGATCCCGACCCGGGGTTCGGCGAGACGGATCCCGGGTCGGGCGGCGACCCGCCGTCGCCGCTCGGCTACGACGACCTGCCGGTCGGGCCGGCCGACGACCCGTACGCCGAGACCGACCCGTACCCGGCGGAGGAGTCCGGGTTCGGGCCGGCCGGCGATCCGGAGGTGCCCGCCGAGGCCGGTTTCGGTGCGGCCGACCCGCCGGTCGGCGCCGACCCGGACCTGCACCCGTACGCCGACGCCGGGCCGGTCTGGTGGGCACCGGCCGGACCGGCCGAGTTCGGCGAACCGCCGGAGCCGGTCGACGGCTTTCCGTGGGCCGATCCGGCCCTGCTCGGCCAGCCGGTCGACGCTGCCGTGCCACCGCCGCCCGCAGCGGACGCCGGAAGTGTCGACCCGGCCGGACTCGCCGGGTACGCCGGCGAGGAGTTGCCGGCCGACGGCGACGCCTGGACGGCGCTGACCGCCTCCGACGACCCGGCGACGAGTACGCTTGCCCGGTTCTGGTTGCCGGACGAGCGCTGAGGAACACCCGGCCTGCCGCCCTGCTGTGCCGGTCCGTGCGCTCCTCCGACGCCGGCACGGAACTGGCAACTGGCCGAGGCTTTTCGCAAGGCCCAGACGGAAGTGAGCGACAGATGGCGGAGACGACGAGTGGTGGCACCCGCGCCACGGCCCAGATCGGGGTGACCGGGCTCGCGGTGATGGGTCGCAACCTGGCCCGCAACCTGGCCCGGCACGGTCACCGGGTGGCGGTGCACAACCGGTCGCCGGAGCGGACCCGGAGCCTGGTCGCCGAGCACGGTGACGAGGGGACGTTCGTGCCGAGCGAGTCGCTCGCCGACTTCGTCGCCTCCCTGGAGCGGCCCCGCGCCGTCATCGTGATGGTGAAGGCGGGCGCACCCACCGACGCCGTCATCGACGAGCTGGTCCCGCTGCTCGAACCCGACGACATCGTGATCGACGCCGGCAACGCGCACTTCGCCGACACCCGGCGCCGGGAGGAGACGCTGCGCGGACACGGGCTGCACTTCGTCGGCACCGGCGTCTCCGGCGGCGAGGAGGGGGCGCTGCTCGGGCCGAGCATCATGCCGGGCGGTTCCGTCGAGGCGTACCGGAAGCTCGGGCCGATCTTCGAGTCGATCGCCGCCCAGGTGGACGGGGTGCCGTGCTGCGCCCACGTCGGGCCGGACGGCGCCGGGCACTTCGTCAAGATGGTGCACAACGGCATCGAGTACGCCGACATGCAGCTCATCGCCGAGGCGTACGACCTGCTCCGGGAGCGGCTCGACGCCACTCCGGCCGAGATCGGCAAGATCTTCGCCGGCTGGAACGAGGGCGACCTGGAGTCGTTCCTGATCGAGATCACCGCCGACGTGCTCGGGCACGTCGACGCCCGCACCGGCAGGGCGTTCGTGGACGTCGTGCAGGACCGGGCCGAGCAGAAGGGCACCGGCCGGTGGACGGTGCAGAGCGCGCTCGACCTGGGGGTGCCGATCACCGGGATCGCCGAGGCGACGTTCGCCCGGTCGCTGTCCGGGCACGCCGACCAGCGGGCGGCGGCGGCCCGGGCGTACGCGGACGCGGGTGGCGAGGCGCCGACCGGTGACGTCGACCGGGACGCCTTCGTGGAGGACGTCCGCAAGGCGCTGTACGCGTCGAAGATCGTCGCGTACGCGCAGGGCTTCGACCAGATCCGGGCCGGCAGCCAGGAGTACGGCTGGGACATCGACCCGGCGGCGCTGGCCACCATCTGGCGGGGCGGCTGCATCATCCGGGCCAGGTTCCTCAACCGGATCCGGGAGGCGTACGACGCCGACCCGGAGCTGCCGACGCTGCTGGTGGCGCCGTACTTCGTGCGGGGCGTCGCGGACAGCGTCGCCAGCTGGCGGCGGGTGGTCAGCTACGCCGCCCAGGCCGGCGTGCCCGCCCCGGCCTTCGGCTCCTCGCTGTCCTACTACGACGGCCTGCGGCGGGACCGGCTGCCGGCCGCACTGATCCAGGGCCTGCGGGACAACTTCGGGGCGCACACCTACCAGCGGGTCGACGCCGAGGGGTCCTTCCACACCCGGTGGGCCGGCGACCGCGCGGAGTCCCCGGCCTGACCCGGTCGGCGGCCGGGGCCGGCCGGAACACGGACGGCTCCCGGTCGCCGACCTGACCTTCGGCCGGGGCGCCGGTCCCGGCCGGATCCCGGCCAGGCCCGGTGGTCCCGGCCAGGCGCCGAGGTCAGCCGGGACCGGTGGCGACGACCGTGACCAGCACGACGAGTGCGACGACCACCAGCAGGGCCAGCGACCCGGTCCAGACCAGCCCGGACGTGCCGGTCCAGAACCGGCCGGCCGGGTCCGCCTGGTCCGCCCCGGACAGATTGGCCCGGACCGGCGCAGCCGAACCGGCCCGGAGCGGGGTGCTGCCGCCGCCGGACCGGGCCGGTACCGCACCGGCCCCGACCGGCGCGGGCGGCGGAGCGGCCTGTGCCGCCACCGCCCGGATCCGGGGCGGCGCCGGCGTGCCGGGCGGCGACGGCGGGTCGTCGAGCCGGAGGGCGCCCTCGGCGACCACCGTCTCCGGCTGCTCCAGGGTGGTCGGCGCGACGCCGAGCTCGGCGTGGATCAGCCGGGCGGCCAGCGGAATGCGGCTGGAACCGCCGACCAGGAAGATCCCGACCAGGTCGGCCGGGTCCAGCCGGGCCGCGGCGATCGTGTCGGCCAGGCAGCCGACCGTCTGCTGGAGCGGCCGGCGGACCAGCGACTCCAGCTCGTCCCGGGTCAGGTGTGCCCGCAGGTCCAGCGCCGGCAGGTGCAGGTCGGCGCTGGCGGCCCGGGAGAGCAGCTCCTTGGCGGCCCGGACGTCGTCGTAGAGCAGCTCCCGGGCCCGGCGCCGCCCCGGGTCGGTCGGGCCGAGCAGGCCCTGCCACAGCTCGGTCCGGCCACCGGCGTAGCCCCGGCCGAGGTGCTCGACGAGCGCCTGGTCGAAGTCCAGTCCGCCGAGGTCGGTCAGGCCCGACTCGGCCAGCACGTCGAAGCCGGCGGTGCCGCGGCGGACCACGGCGGCGTCGAAGGTGCCGCCGCCCAGGTCGTAGACGGCCAGCGCCCGGCCGGGCGGCACCGCCGTGCCGGGTACCGCCGGATAGTAGGCGGCGGCCGCGACCGGCTCGGCGACCAGCCGGGGCGGCGGCAACCCGGCGGCCCGCGCCGCGTCGACCAGGATCCCGCGCCGGCGCCCGCCCCACCGGGCCGGATGGGTGAGCCGGACCTCGTCCACCCCGCCGAGCTGCCGGTACGCCTCGACCGTGACCCGCCGCAGCACCGCGCCGACCAGCTCGGTCACCGGCATCTCCCGGTCGCCGAGCAGCACGGATCCGTCGTCGATCCGGCGCTTCGGTGCCGGCTCGAACCGGGCCGGTTCGAGCCGGGCCGCCCGGACCGCGTCCCGGCCGGTCAGCGGCGTGCCGGCCGGATCGAGGCAGACCGCCGACGGCAGCAGCGGCGTGCCGTCGAAGAGCAGCGGCCGGGCCCGGCCGTCGGCGCCCCGGGCCACGGCGACGGTGTTGGAGGTGCCGAAGTCGATGGCGAGCAGCCGCATGGCCAGCACCCTACTGCGCGGGACAGTCCCGCCCGGCGGGCGAAGCCGCCCGCAAAGAGTTCCCGTCGGGCGGGGAAGAACGCCGCCCACCGGTCACCGGACGGACAACCGGGGCGGGCATACTCGCACCGTGGTCCGGGACTTCGCCTACCTCGACGCGCCGACGCCGCTGGCGTTCGCCCACCGGGGCGGCGCCGCGCGCGGGGACGAGAACACCGCCGAGGCGTTCGCCCGGGCGGTCGGCCTCGGCTACCGGTACGTCGAGACCGACGTGCACGCCACCCTCGACGAGGTGCCGGTGGTCTTCCACGACGCGACCCTGCACCGGATGACCGGCGAGCACGGCCGGATCGCCGGGCTGCGCTGGGCGGACCTGAAGACAATCCGGGTCGGCGGGGCGGCGGCGGTGCCCCGGCTCGACGAGGTGCTCGGCGCCTGGCCGCAGATCCGGTTCAACATCGACGTGAAGGCCGACGGGGCGGTCGCGGCGACCGTGCGTACCGTCGAGCGGTCGGCTGCCGGCGACCGGGTGCTGCTCGCCTCGTTCAGCGACGCCCGGCTGGCCCGGCTGCGGCTGCTGGCCGGGCCGAGGATCGCCACCTCACTCGGGCTGCGCGGGGTGGCCCGGCTGCGGCTCGCTTCGCTGGCCAACCGGCGGCTGGTGCTGCCGCCGACGGTGGTCGCCGCCCAGGTGCCGGTCCGCTACCGGGGGGTCAGGGTGGTCGACCGGCGGTTCGTCGACCACGTGCACCGGCTCGGCCTGCAGGTGCACGTCTGGACCATCGACGATGTCACCGAAATGAACGAGTTACTCGACCTCGGTGTGGATGGCATCATGACCGATCACGTCGACGTGCTGCGCGCGGCGTACCAGAGCCGTGGCCACTGGCCGGCCGATCGGTAGGTCGGCCGAACCGGGCCGCCCGACCCCTGACACGAGGACCGACATGGCCGAGACGATCCCCGCGACGGCGCCGGACGCGCCACCCAGCACCCGGCAGGAGCGGGTCGGCTGGTACTTCTACGACTGGGCGAACTCGGCGTTCAACACGACGGTGATCACCGTCTTCCTCGGCCCGTACCTGACGTCGATCGCGAAGTCCGCCGCCGGCTGCGCCTCCGACGACCCGTGCCGGGGCGAGCGGATCAGCCTGCTCGGCATCGAGATCGCACCCGGCTCGCTCTTCCCGTACATGGTGTCGCTGTCGGTGTTCCTGACCGTCTTCGTACTCCCGCTGGTCGGTGCGGTCGCCGACCGGTCGCCGCGCAAGAAGGAGATGCTCGCCCTCTTCGCCTACATCGGCTCGGCGGCCACCATCGGGCTGCTGTTCCTGACCGGCGACCGCTACCTGCTCGGCGCCGGGCTGTTCCTGGTCGCCAACATCTCCTACGGGGCCAGCATCGTCGTCTACTACTCGTTCCTGCCGCAGATCGCCGGGCCGGAGGAGCGGGACAGCGTCTCCAGCATCGGCTGGGCGATCGGCTACATCGGCGGCGGCCTGCTGCTGGCGATAAACGTGGCGGCGGTGCTGTTCAAGGACTCGCTCGGGATGGACACCGGCGAGGTGGCCCGGTACAGCATGGTCTCGGCGGGCGTCTGGTGGGCGGCGTTCACCACGATCCCGCTGATCCGGCTGCGCAACCGGCCGCCGGTCGCCGGCCCGGCGCAGGGGCCGGTGCTCCTCGACGGGTTCCGCCAGCTCTGGCACACCCTGCGCAGCCTCAAGGCGTACCCGCTGACGTTGTTCTTCCTGGTCGCCTACCTGGTCTACAACGACGGCATCCAGACGGTGATCTCGCTGTCGGCGGTGTACGGCACCGAGGAGCTGAAGCTCTCCGACGACGTGCTGGTGCCGACAATCCTGATGGTGCAGTTCCTCGCCTTCTTCGGCGCGCTCGGCATGGGTGCGCTGGCGAAGCGGATCGGCGCCTGGAAGACGATTCTGATCAGCCTGGTGCTCTGGACGGTGGTGCTGGCTGTCGCGTTCCGGCTGCCGGCCAACCAGGCGCTGCCGTTCGTGTTGCTCGGCGGCGGCATCGGCATCGTGCTCGGCGGCAGCCAGGCGCTGAGCCGGTCGCTGTTCAGCCAGTTGATCCCGAAGGGCAAAGAGGCCGAGTACTTCGGGCTGTACGAGATCTCCGACAAGGGCACCAGCTGGCTCGGCCCGCTGCTGTTCGGGCTGGCGTACGGGATGACCGAGAGCTACCGGGTGGCGATCATCTCCCTGCTTGCCTTCTTCGTGATCGGGTTCGTCCTGCTGGCGTCGGTGCCGATCCGCCGGGCGATCGTGGCCGCCGGCAACACCCCGCCGGAACGGCTCTGACCGCCGGCCGGGCGACCGCCGCCGCGGCCCGGTCCCGGCTCCCGACGGCGCGTACCCGGCCGGTGACCCTCCGGGGCGCCCGATCTGTCCTAGGGTGGGGCCCGGGGCAAGTCGTGTGCGCGGGAGGTACGCCGATGGAGCCGATCGAGACGACGGCCGGTACGGCCCTGGTCGGCGCGATGGCCGGTGCCGGTTGGCCGGCGGCCCGGGCCGAGGTGGTGGCGTTCTGGCGTCGGATCCGGCCGGCCGAGGCCGACGACGTGGCCACCGAGCTGACCGAGGTACGCGCCGAGGTCCTCGCCGCCCGTCAGGCCGACGACCCGGCCCTGGAGCGCGCCCTGGCCGGCGACTGGCAGCAGCGCTGGCGCGACCTGGTGCGACACGACCAGGCGCTCGTCGCCGACCTGCGCAGCCTCGTCGAGCGGCATCTTGTCCCGGCACTGTCGGCCGACGAGCGGACCGGGACCGCCACCCGCCCTTCGGCCGTCGAGCCCGGACCGAGCTGAGCAGCCCGGCGGGGCCGGGCCGAGCCGCAGGGCCGGGCAGCCACGCGTCGCGCCGGGTGTCGCGGTCGGGGCGGATGTCGCGGGCCGGGTCGACACAGTGGTCAACGACACGGCGGGTCGAACCGGAAACGCCTGGTGGCCTAGGCTCCCCGACCGTGACCGACGACAGCCGCAGCAGCCGCACCCCCTCGACCGGCGACGGATCCGCGCTCGCGCAGGCGTGCTTCGCCGCCGGTGACGGCCGGTTGCGTCAGGGCGCCGCCCTCAAGTTCTTCTGGGGTCCGATGGACTGTGGCAAGTCGACGATGGCCCTGCAGATGAACTACAACCACGCCCGGCAGGGCCGGCGTGGACTGGTGCTGACCAGGATCGACAGGTCCCTCGGCCCGCAGATCACCACCCGGATCGGGCTGGCGCACGAGGCGATCGAGGTCACCGAAGACCTCGATCTCTGTGCCCTGGTGAAGGGCCGGTGGGCCGAGGGTGACCGGCTCGACTACCTGATCTGCGACGAGGCGTGCTTCTACACGGTGCGGCACGTGGAACAGATGGCCGAACTGGTCGACTGCTACGACGTCGACGTCTTCGCGTTCGGCCTGGCCAGCGACTTCCGGTCCTGCCTCTTCCCGGCCGCGCAGCGGCTGTTCGAACTCGCCGACGAGGTGACCCGGATCCAGGTCGAGGTGCTCTGCTGGTGTGGCCGTCCGGGCCAGCTCAACGCCCGGGTGGTCGACGGTACGGTGGTACGGCAGGGCGAGCAGGTGGTCATCGGCGACACCGTCGAGGCGGCCGAGGTGCGCTACCAGGTGCTCTGCCGGCGCCACTTCCGCTCCGGCGATCTGGGTCAGCACCGCTGAGGTCCGCGCCGGTGCTCCCGCCGTCCGCGCCGGTGCCCGTGCCGGAGATGTTCAGAACGGGTCGCCGCAGACCTGCCACTCGTCGCCGTCCTTGACCAACGGCATCTCCCGGCGGTCCACCGCACCGGACCGCCGGGTCAGCTGCACCGTCGCGGTCGCCCGGAGCTGACCCTGGTCGCTGGCGATCCGGACGTCGTCGACGGCGTACCGGCTGATCGTCGGCGGCACGGAGAGCCGCCGCTCGAAGTCCTCCCGGCTCCACCGCTCCCGGGTGTCGCCGCAGAGCCGGTCGTAGGCGCCGCCCGGGTCACCGCTCGTCACGTCCTGCAGGAACGCCTCCGCGGCGTCCCGGGCCGCCCCGGAGGACTGCCGGACGTGCTGGTAGTTCCAGGCGCCCAGCCCGGCCGCGCCCACGCAGCAGACGAAGAGGCCGGCCGCGACCACCGACAGCACGCCCCGCAGCCGGCGGGGTCGCCGAGCCCCGCGTCCGCCGGGCAGCTCGTAGCCCATGCCACCGACGGTAGATAGCCGGCGCGTCCGGCGGGTGCCGAACCCGGCTGCCGACCCCCGCCGCGCGCTCCCGGCCGGCCTGCGAATTCCGGCCGGGCCCGCCAGCCGGTCGGCCAGGATCGGCCGGGCCGCCAGCCGGTCGGCCAGGACGGGCTCGATGGGACCGGCCGTCGTGGTCTACGGTCGGGACCGTCCGCCAGCCCCGCCGACGCACCGGTCGGCCCCCGCCCCCGAGGACGACGAAGATGCCGCGTTACGTGCAGGTGGTTCCGCCACCCGCCGACCCGTACTCCGGTGACCGGCTGCTGCGGTCCTGGCTGGACCGCCAGCTCGGCCCGGACGGGCACGCCGCCGCCGCCGGCCGGCTGGCCGCGCTCGCCACCGACGTCACCGGGCTGCTGCGGGCCGCGCACGCCGACGCCGAGGCGCACCCGCCGACCCTGGTCCGGTACGGCCCGTGGGGGGACCGGATCGACCGGATCGAGACCTCCGCCGGCTGGCAGGCGCAGCGCGCGGCGGCGGCCCGGCACGCCGTGGTGGCGCTCCCCTACCTGCCGCGGCCCCGGAGCACCTGGGGAGCGGCGGCCCGGGTCGTCCAGCACGCCCTGCTGCACCTGTACGGCCCGGAGTCGGCCACCTTCTCCTGCCCGGTGGCGATGAGCGACGGCGCCGCCGCGCTGCTCGCCCGCCCCGAGGTCGACCCGGCCGTCCGGGACGCCTGGCTGCCCCGGCTGACCGCCACCGAACCGGCCCGGGTCGTGCACAGCGGGCAGTGGATGACCGAGTCGCAGGGCGGCTCCGACCTGGCCCGGTCCAGCACCGTCGGCCGGTCCGCCGCCGACGGCTCGTGGCGGCTCACCGGCGAGAAGTGGTTCTGCTCGGCCGCCGACGCCGAGCTGGCGGTCGCGCTGGCCCGCCCGGAGGGCGCCGGCCGGGGCAGCCGGGTGCTGGTGCCGTTCCTGGTCCCCCGCTACGCCGCCGGGTCGCCGCTTTCCGGGCTGGGCGCCGACCCGGACCTGCCGGCGCCGGGGGTCACCGTGCACCGGCTGAAGGACAAGCTCGGTACCCGGGCCCTGCCGACCGCCGAGATCGGCCTGCACGACGCGTACGCCTGGCCGCTGGGTGACCCGGCCGGGCCGGGGCTGAGCCGGGCGATGACCCTGGTGGTGGTGACCCGGCTGCACAACGCGGCCGCCGCGGCGGCCGGGATGCGCCGGGGACTCGACCACGCCCGGGCGTACGCCGAGGCACGTCAGGTGGCCGGCGGACGCCTGATCGACGCACCCCTGCACCGGGCCACCCTGGGCACCCTGGCGGTGGACGCCGCCGGGGCGTTCGTACTGGCCGGGCACGCGTTCGCACTGCTCGGCCGGGTCGAGGTGGGTGCGGATCCGGCCGCCGAGACCGAGCTGCGCATCGTGGCGCCGCTGGCCAAACTCGCCACCGGACGGCTGGCGGTCTCCTCGGCCAGCGAGTACGTCGAGTGCTTCGGCGGCGCCGGCTACGTCGAGGACACCGGTGTCCCCCGGCTGCTGCGGGACGCCCAGGTGCTGCCGATCTGGGAGGGCACCACGAACGTGCTGGCCCTGGACGTGCTCCGGGCCGTCCTGCGCGACGACGCCGGTACGCCGCTGCTGGCCCGGCTGGACGCCGCCACCGACACCGCCCGGCGGCTGCATCCGGCGCTGGCCGACGCGCTCGCCGACACGACCACGGACCTGCGCGACTCGCTCGCCGAGGTGACCTCGGAGTCGGTCGCGGTACTCGCCGGGGCACGCGGGCTGGCGCTGCGGATGGCGTACGCGCTGGCCACCGCCCTGCTGGTCGAGCAGGCGGCCGGCGGCGACGAGACGGCGGAGGTGGCCGCCCGGCTCTGGGGGCGGCGCTGGCTGCGTGGTGCGGACATCGCGGCGGACGCGCACCACGAGCTGGACCTGCTCTGCTGACCGGACCTGCTCTGCTCTCTGCTGACCGGACCTGCTCTGCCGACGGTGTTCCCGGTTCAGCCCCGGCGGCGGGCCCGGGCCGCCCAGATCGCGTACGCGGGATCGCGGTCGAGGTTGTGCCGGTCCCGGTCGTACCGGCGGGTGGTGCGCGGGTCGGCGTGCCCCATCGCGTCCTGCACGTCCTCCAGCGGCACCCCCTCGGCCCGGGCGGTGGTGGCGAAGGCGTGCCGCAGCGAGTGCGGCGACAGCCGCGCCCAGGCCGGGATGCCGGCCACCCGGGCCAGCCGGCGGACCAGCCGGAACACGGCGTGCCGGTCGAGCCGGTTGCCGGTGGCGGTGACCAGCAGCGCCCCGGTCAACTGCTCCACCGGCCGGTCGGCTCCGGTCGCGCGGGCGGCCAGGTAGGCGTCCACCGCGTACGCCGAACCGGGGGTCAGGGCGCGGCGGCGGGCCCGGCCGCCCTTGCCGACGAAGCGGACGCTGCGGTGCCCGCGCTCCTGGCCCAGGTCGGCGAGGTCGAGCGAGACCAGTTCGCCGACCCGGAGCCCGAGGTCGGCGAGCAGCGCCAGCACCACCCGGTTGCGCAGCGCGTTGGGGCCGGTGTCGGCCTCGGCCGCGGCGAGCAGTGCGTCGACCTCGTCCGAGGTCAGACCGACGGTGCCGGAATGGTCACGGTCGACCCGGGGCCGGTCGGCGCCGGAGACGGGGTTGGCCGGTACCGCCGCGAGTTTGCCGAGGAAGGTGTACCAACTGGACAGCGCGGAGAGCTTCCGGGCCACGGTGGCCGCGGTGAGTGGGCGGCCACTGCGCGGGTCGACGCTGGACTCCAGCTCCCGGGCGTAGCTGTTGACGTCCAGGAAGGTGGCGCCGAGCGGGTCGAGGTCCCGCTGGGCGCACCAGCCGAGCCAGCCGGCGATGTCCCGCCGGTAGGCGGCCCGGGTGTGCTCGGACAACCGGCGGTTGCGCAGCCAGGCCTCGGTGAAGTCGGCCGGGGCGGAGAGCTGCGCCGGCCGGGTCGCCGCCCGGCGAACCAGGGTGGATCGGGACACATGAGAGAGTTTTTCAGACCGGTTACCGGAGTCCCGACAGACGCGCCGGAGATCTCCAACTCTCGGAAAAACCGGGATAAGTCTCGCCACCCGCCCGAGGCGCGCCCGTGTCGGGCGGCCGGGCGCGTCGGACGGGTGGCGGATCGTGCGTCAGGACTTGATCTGCCGGGGGCCGGCTCCGCTCACGGTCACCTCGACCCGGCGCGGCTTGGCGCGCTCGGCCACCGGGATGCGCAGGGTCAGCACCCCTGCCTCGTAGCCCGCTTCGAGCTTCTCGGTGTCGAGCGTGTCGCCCAGGAAGAGCTGGCGGGTGAAGACCCCCATCGGACGTTCCGCGGCGACGAGTTCGACCTTGTCGCCGGTGGGCCGGCGCCGCTCGGCCCGGACGGTGAGCACGTTGCGTTCCACGGTGCACTCGATGCTCTCCGGGTCGACGCCGGGCAGGTCGAACGCGGCGTAGAAGTAGTCGCCGTCGCGGTAGGCGTCCAGGTGCATGACCGCCGGCCGGCTGCTGGTGCCGAAGAAGTGCTCGGCGATCCGGTCGATCTCACGGAACGGGTCGGTACGCATCAACATCGTCGATCCTCCTCGGTTCTCCAACGCCGAAGGTTCAAGTTGAGTCATGGGGACTCAAGTTCTCTTCTTTATTACCGCGCGGACGGCCCCGCCGTCAACCCCGGGACGACGGCATGTCGACCGGGTCGACGCGCACGCCCGCTGCCGCCGGCAGATGTTTCTCGAACCAGTGGTCGGCGTAGGGGTCCTCGGTGTACGGCGGGACCTCCCGGTAGCCGTACCGGGCGTACAGCGCACGCGCCTCCACCAGGTCGGTCCGGGTGTCCAGGCGCATCGTGGTCGCCCCGTGCGCCGCGGCCACCTCCTCCACCGCGGCGAGCAGCCGCAGCGCGCCCCCGCGCCGTCGCGCGGCCGGCCGGACGAAGACCCGGGTCACCTCGGCGTACGGCAGGGCAGCCAGCCGCACACCGGCACAGCCGGCCGGCGCCCCCTCGTACCAGCCGACCATGAACAGCCCGGTCGGCGGCGCCAGGTCGTCACTCGACTCCTCGGCCAGCACCCGGTCGAGTTCGGCGTCGTCGACGGGCCGGCGGTGGTAGCGGCTGACGATGTCGGCGTAGTAGTCCCGCAGCAGCGCACCGGCCACCGGGCTGTGCACGGGCTCGGCGCGGATCGTCCAGTCCCGGGTCGGCATCTCTTCCACCCGGTCAGTCTCGCCGCCACGTCCAGCGGTTTTCGGCAGTCCCCGGGTGCTCGGCAGTCCTCGCGTTCCCGTCCCGAGTCCCGGCGTTCTCGTCCCCTCGGCCGGAGCCGGCTCGTGGGCGGTGGTGGTCAACGGACGGCGGCGACCGGTCCGGACGGCGGGACGGCCCGCGGTCCCGGCACGGCCTCCGACCCTGCCACAGGCTCCGACCCTGCCACAGGCTCGCCGCCGCCGTCGTCGCTGCTACCGGCGCCGGCGCCGCCGCTGTCGCTGCCGAGGCGGCGTACTCCGGGGAACGCGGCGGTGCCGAGACAGGCCACCGCGACCGCGACCGCCCCCAGCGTCAGCGGCACCGCCGGCGACCACGCATCGGCGGCGAGCGGCGCGAGCGCGTAACCGAGGGGCATCGCGGCGAGCGAGAGCAGCCAGTCGTAGGAGGTGACCCGGGCGAGCACGTGCGGCGGGATCTCCGCCTGGACGACGGTCTCCCAGACCGGGTTGAGGAAGCCGAGGGCGGCCAGCGCGATGCCGTACCCCAGCACCACCGTCCAGGCCGGTGCGGCCACCGCGAACAGCACCAGGGGCAGTGCGTAGGTGGCCAGGCCGAGGTTGGCCACCAGGATCGGCCGGCGCAGTCGGGCCCGCCCGGCCAGCAGGGAGCCGACCAGCAGGCCGACGGCACCGGCCTGGAGCACGAACACCCAGACCCCCTCGCCGCCCAGCCGGGCCACCGCGACCACCGGCCCGAGGGTGGCCAGCATCGCCGCCACCCCGTTCCAGACCGCGTGCGCCACCAGGCTGCTCCAGTACCAGTCCCGGGAGCGGACCTCGGACCAGCCCTCCCGCAGGTCGGCCAGGAGCGGACGGCGGACCACCTCGATCCGGCGTACCCGGAGCACGGCCAGCAGTGCGGCGCTCACCGCGAAGCTGGCGGCGTCGAGCACGAACGCCCAGCCGGGGCCGGCGGCCCAGATCAGGACGCCGGCCAGCGCCGGTCCGGCCAGGCCGGTGGCGCTGCGGGCGGCACCCAGTGCGGCGTTGGCCCGCTGCCGGCCCGCCGCGTCGACGACTCCGGCGACCAGCGGCGAGGTGGTCGGCATCGCGAAGGCGGACGCCACCCCGCCGACGGCCGAGGCGACGGCGATGGGCAGCAGGCTCGGATCGCCACCGAGCAGTTCGATCCCGACGAAGAGCTGCACGACGCAGCGGAGCAGGTCCGCGCCGAGCGCCACCACCCGCGGGTCGAACCGGTCGGCGGCCACTCCGCCGAGCGGCAGCAGCAGCAGTTTCGGCACCATCGCGCAACCGAGCACCAGGGCCAGCGCGGAGCCCGAACCGGTGGCCCGCAGTACGGCGAGGGCGAGCGCGGCCGGCACGACGGCGTCACCGAGCGCGGAGAGCGTACGGCCGACGAAGAGCAACTGGAAGGCGGGGACCCGGAGGGGATGCGGCACGGGAAGAGGTTATTTCGAAGCCGAACTGTTCGTCAACGAATAATTCCGCTTCGACGTAGGATCGTCGACGTGACGCACCAGGAGGACTGGACCGACGGACACGTCGCCCGCTGGCTACCCGTGCTCCCCGACCTCGACCCGGACGTGGAAGGCGCGGTCACCCGGGCGAAACTCCTGGCCAGCCACCTGCGCCGGGTCCGGGAGAAGTCACTTGTCGACTTCGACCTCCAGCGCTCCGAGTTCGACACCCTGCACGCGCTCGCCGGCCGGCACGGCCGGGCCGTCCCCTCCGAACTCGCCGACGACCTCAGCCTGGCGCCGCCCTCGGTCACCGCCCGGATCGACGCGCTGGTCGCCCGCGGCTACGTCCGGCGGACACCGTCACAGGCAGACCGCCGCCGGGTCGACATCGAGCTGACCGAGCAGGGCCGGGCCGCCTGGCTCGGCGCGATGGACATCCTCGGCCACGAGGAGTACAGGCTGCTCGGCACGCTCACCGCCGACGAGCGGCGCACCCTGTCCGACCTGCTGCGCCGGGTCATGCTCGCCGCCGAGCGACCCCCGGCGTCCTGACCGGGCCGGGCACGCCGCCGGCCACCCGTCCACGCGGCGCCTCAGAGTTCGAACAGGTCCCGCAGCGCCTCGTTGATCCGGGACATGCTCGCCCCGGTCGCCATCCCGACCCGCTCCACCGCGACCGAGGACGGAATCCGGCGCAACCGGTTGACCACCACGACCCCGGCGACCGGATCCGTCTCGGCCAACGGCACCGCGAACGGCGGCAGATCACTGCTGCCGCGCTGCCGGACGATCGGGGCGCAGTACGGTGCGGCGGACGGCCGGTCGTTGTGCCCCTCGCCGGAGAGCACCACGACCCGGTGCCTCGCCTGCTGGGTACGGTCGCCGACGGTCCAGATCTCGCCCCGGTTCACGCGGCGCCGGCCAGGTCGGACCAGCCCGCGTCGACCCGGTCGGCGTACCGGTCGAAGGCGTCGAGCTCGTCGCGTACCTCCGGATGGGCCGCGAGCCACGCCTCGTGCTCCCGGGCGGCGGCGCGCAGCGCCTCCCGGCGGACCGCACGGTCGACCCAGGCCGCCAGGGCCAGCCCGTCCCGCTCCGCCGCGGCACGGGCCCGGGCCAGAGTGTCCGGGTCCAGGCTCAGCGTGACCTTGTCCGCCATAACCGCCGATGGTACGCCCGGGTGCCGCGACACGCCGGTCAGCGGGCCGGCGCCACCAGCCCCGACTCGTACGCGATGATCACGAGCTGGACCCGGTCCCGGGCGCCGAGCTTGGTCAGCAGCCGGGCCACGTGCGACTTGGTGGTCGCCATCGTGATGAACAGCTCGTCGGCGATCTCGCTGTTCGACCGGCCCTGCCCGATCAGCACCAGCACCTCCCGCTCCCGCTCGGTGATGCCGGCCACCGGGCGTACCGGGCGGGCGGCCCGCGCGCCGGCCCCGACGAAGTCCCCGATCAACCGGCGGGTCACGGCCGGTGCGATGAGCGCGTCACCGGCGGCGACCACCCGGATCGCCCCGAGGATGTCGTCCACCGCCATGTCCTTGACCAGGAACCCGCTGGCACCGGCCCGCAGTGCCCCGTAGACGTGCTCGTCCTCGTCGAAGGTGGTCAACACCAGCACCCGGGTCGGCCCGCCGGCGGCGACGATCTGCCGGGTCGCCTCGATCCCGTCCATGCCGGGCATCCGGATGTCCATCAGCACCACGTCCGGCCGGACGTCCCGGGCCAGCTCGACCGCCTCGGCGCCGGTGCCCGCCTCGCCGACCACGGTCAGGTCGCCGCTGTCCGCCATCAGCACCCGCAGACCCGACCGGACCAGCGGCTGGTCGTCGGCGAGTACCACCCGGACGCTCATCCCGGCACCCCGGAGGTCGAGGCGCCGGCCTCCGGCAGCGGTAACCGGGCCACCACCCGGAAACCACCACCGGCGCCCGGGCCGGCCTCGAAGTCGCCGTGCAGCAGCGCGATCCGCTCCCGCATCCCGGTGATCCCGTACCCGCTCGCGGCGACCGGCCCGCCCCGCCCCTCGTCCACCACCTCGACGAGGAGGTCGTCGGCCCGGTAGTCGAGGGTGACCCGGCAGTCCGGCACACCGGCGTGCCGGACCACGTTCGTCAATGCCTCCTGCACGATCCGGTACGCCGACAGCTCGATCTCGGCGGGCAGCGGGCGTGGCTTCCCGCGCCGGCACACCTCGACCCGTACCCCGGCCTCCGCCGTTCCCGTCGCCAGCCGGTCGAGGTCGGCGAGTCCGGGCGCCGGTTCCCGGGACGCCGGCTCGGCCGGGTCGGCCTGGCGCAGCCGGCCGAGTACCCGGCGCAGCCCGGCCAGGGTCTCCCGGCTGGTCGTCTCGATCGCCGACAGCGCGGCACCGGCCTCGGCGGGCTGCGAGTGGATCACCCGGCTGCCCACCCCGGCCTGGATGGCGATGATGCCGATGCTGTGCGCCACCATGTCGTGCAGTTCACGGGCGATCCGCAGCCGTTCGGCGGTGACCGCCTGGGCGGTGGCCTGGGTCCGCAGCGCCTCGGCGTACCGCCGCCGGGCCCGGACCGAGTTCCCGATCATCCAGGCGGCCAGCATCGCCAGCAGCGGGATCTCCGGTTGGAACACCGGGCTGTCGTCGACCGGCCGGAGGTAGCCGACGGCGATCTGGACGCAGAGGGTCAGCACCGCCACGGTCACCGATCCCCGGCGCGGCCTGGTCGCCGCGACGAACCCGACGACCAGGTCGACCGCCAGCAGTTGCAGGTACCGCTGGTCGCTCAGGTAGTCCGGGTGCGAGTGGATCGCCAGCGTCATCGTCACCGAGCCGAGCAGCATCAGTGCCAGGGTGACCAGTGGTGCCCGGCGCAGCACGACGGCCGGCAGTGCCAAGGCCAACGCCGGCAGCGCGTACCGGGGGACGGTGTCCAGCACGCTGTAGAAGCGTTGGGGACCGCCGGAGACGACCGTCACGGTGAGTGCCAGTACGAGAGGGAAGGCGACGAGCGCGGAGCAGACCAGGGTCGTGCGCACCGCCCTCGGCAGGCGGTGCCGCAGCGGTGGCCGGAGCAGGTGTGCGGTGGCGTCCACGCGGCGAGACTAGCCACCGGACGACCCGGCCGGCATCGGTCCACGGGCGTAGTACCGCAGGCTGGTGGCGGTCCACGGACCCGACGCACCGGCCGGAGGTGCGCGGTCGAGCTGGCCGAGCCCGCCGACCGGCTCGACGGCGTACCGCTCGGCCTGTCCGGGTCAGCGGAGCCGTAGCGTACGGAGGGCGGAGGTGGCTGGCGGCGGAGTGGCCCGGGGCGGGCGATGGGGCGGGGTATGGACGGCGGCACCGAACAGGACCGGCGATGGTTGAGGTCGGCCATCGCGCTGTCCCGGCTCTCGCCGCCGTCGCAGCACCACTACGCCGTCGGCGCGATAATCGTCGACCGGCACGGGACCGCGCTGGCCACCGGGTACACCGGCGAGACCGATCCGCACTACCACGCGGAGGAGGCCGCCCTGGCGAAGCTGTCCGGCCGCACCGGACCGGAGCTGAACCGGGCGACGATCTACACCTCGATGGAGCCCTGCACCGTCCGCAGGTCACGGCCGGACCCCTGCACCGAGCTGCTGCTCGACGCCGGTATCGGGCGGGTGGTGCTGGCCCTGCGGGAGCCGCTGCTCTTCGCCGACTGCGACGGTGTGGAGACCCTGCGCGGTGCCGGGGTGGCCGTGGTCGAGATCGGCGAGCTGGGTCACCTGGTGACCGCGGTGAACGGGCACGTCCTCGCGCCGGCCTACCGTGCCCGGGGCACCGGCGCCGCCGGGTGAGGAACCCGCCAAATCGTTGGTTGCACTAACGACCGTGCTATCGTTCGGAGGTCAAACGTTAGTAGCTCTAACGTTCTCTGCTGGTAGACCGTCCTCCGGGAGTAGCGCAACCATGATCAAGCCGTTCCACATCCACGTCCCGCAGACCGACCTCGACGACCTGGCCGACCGGCTCGCCCGCACCCGCTGGCCGAACGAGGTGACCGACGCCGGATGGGACTACGGCTTCCCGTTGGCCCGGCTCAAGGAACTCGCCGAGTACTGGCGCACCGGCTACGACTGGCGCGAGCACGAGGCAGAACTCAACACACTTCCGCACTTCAGCACCGAGATCGACGGCCAGAACATCCACTTCGTCCACGTCCGTTCCCCGGAGCCGGACGCGCTCGCGCTGGTCCTCACCCACGGCTGGCCCGGTTCGTTCCTGGAGTTCCTCGACGTGATCGAACCGCTGTCCCGCGACTTCCACCTGGTGATCCCGTCCATCCCGGGATACGGCTTCTCCGGACCGACCCACGAACGCGGCTGGGACATCGTCCGGATCGCGCGGGCCTGGGCCGAGCTGATGCGCCGGCTCGGCTACCAGCGGTACGGAGCGCAGGGTGGCGACTTCGGGTCGGGCATCTCCACCGCGCTCGGTGCGGTGGCACCCGAGCGGGTCGTCGGAGTGCACGTCAACTACCTGCCGACCCGGCCGCTCCCGGACGCCGACATCGCCCTGTCCGAGACCGACGAGGCCCGGCTGGACAAGATCAGGCAGCTGATAGCGAACCGTCCGCCGTACCAGGCCCTACAGGCCAGCACCCCGCAGACCGTCGGCTACGCGCTCACCGACTCGCCGGTCGGCCAACTGGCCTGGATCGCCGAGCGTTTCGCGCAGTGGACGGACCCGCGTACCCCGGTCAGCGACGACCGGATGCTCACCGACATCTCGCTGTACTGGCTCACCGCCACCGCCGCCTCCGCGGCCCGACTGCACCGCGAGACACCCCGCCGGCTCCAACCGTGCCCGGTACCGGTCGGCGTCGCGGTCTTCGCCCACGACATCACCCAGCCGGTCCGGCCGCTGGCCGAGCGGCTCTACGACATCCGGCACTGGTCGGAGTTCGACCGGGGCGGCCACTTCGCCGCGATGGAGGTGCCGGACCTGCTCGCCGAGGACGTCCGGAAGTTCTTCCTCACCCGGATCCCGGACCACCGGTAGACGGCCGTCCGCGAACCGTTCCGCCGAGCCCGGTCGGCGGGTGGCGCCCGCCGGGCCGGCCCCGTTCAGATCCGCCGGACGCGCAGCACACAGGTGAGCATCGGGAGGGTGAACTCACCGGCCGCGGTCTCCGGCGTACCCGCCAGGAAGCCGCGGATCCGGTCGAGCGTGGCGGTCCGCTGCCGTTCCGGCAGGACCAGCAGCCCCGCCCGGGTGGCAAGGGTCGCGACGAGCGAGTCCGCGGTACGGCGCTGCCCGTGCGGGAACCCGGTCTGCTCCGGTGAGCCGAACCGGGCCGGCCCGCCCGTCCCGGGCAGGTGCATGCCGGCCGTCTCGGCACGCCAGCTGGCCGGCGTGTCACGCGGACCGATGGCCGCGCTGCCGCCGACCCGGGCCAGCTCGGCGACCCAGTCGACCCGGTCGTCCAGCACGTTCCACAGCCCGGCCAGGATGCCGCCGGGCGCCAGCACCCTGGCGATCTCGGGGCCGGCGACGGCCATCTCGAACCAGTGCATGGCATTGCCGGCGACCACGGCGTCGACGGACCCGTCCGGCAGCGGGATCGCCTCGGCACTGCCCGGCAGGGCGCGGACGTCCGGCAGCACCCGGCGCAGCTCGGCGAGCATCGCCGGGTCCGGCTCGACCGCGGTGACCTCGGCACCCACCGCGAGCGCCGTGGCGGCGAGCTTGCCGGTTCCGGCACCCAGGTCGAGCACCCGGCGACCGGGCGCGGGCTCCAGCGCCCAGCGCACCGCGGCCTGCGCGTAGTCCGGGCGGTGCTCGGCGTACGCGGTCGCGGCCGCACCGAACGACGACGCGTACCGGAGTCGGTCCTGTTCCATGTGATCAACCTACTGCGTCGGTCCCGGCGGCCTCAGCGGCGCCGGCGGGCCCGGGCCGCCCAGATCGCGTACGCGGGATCGCGGTCGAGGTTGTGCCGGTCCCGGTCGTACCGGCGGGTGGTGCGCGGATCGGCGTGCCCCATCGCGTCCTGCACGTCCTCCAGGGACACCCCCTCGGCCCGGGCGGTGGTGGCGAAGGCGTGCCGCAGCGAGTGCGGCGACAGCCGCGCCCACGCGGGGATGCCGGCCACCCGGGCCAGCCGGCGGACCAGCCGGAACACCGAGTTCCGGTCCAGCCGGGCGCCCGTCGCGGTGACCAGTAGTGGACCGCTCAACTCCGGCACGGTGCACCGCTGGGCGGCGGCCCGGACGGCCAGGTAGGCGTCCACCGCGTACGCCGTGCCCGGGGTGAGAGCGCGACGACGGATCTTGCCGCCCTTGCCGACGAAGCGGACGCTGCGATGCCCACGCTCGGTACCCAGATCAGTCAGGTCCAACGAGATCAACTCGCCGACCCGCAGCCCCAGGTCGGCCAGCAGCGCGATCGTGGCCCGGTTCCGGACGGCGGTCGGCCCGGTGTCGGCCTCGGCCGCCGCCAGCAGCGCGTCGACCTCGTCGGCGGTCAGGCCGACGGTGGCGGAGTGGTCCCGGTCGACCCGGGGACGGTCGGCGCCGGCCACCGGATTGGCGTCGACGGCGTCCAATCTGACCAGGAAGTCGTACCAGCTCGACAGGGCGGAGAGCCGACGGGCGACGGTACTCGGGGTGAGCGGACGACCACTGCGCAGCCCCAGCGTCGCCTCCAGTTCGCGGGCGTACGCGTTGACGTCGAGGAACGTGGCCCGCAGCGGGTCGAGGTCCCGGTTCCGGCACCAACCCAGCCAGCCCGCGACGTCCCGCCGGTACGCCTCGCGGGTGTGCGCGGACAGCCGCCGGTTGTCCAGCCATGCCTCGGTGAAGTCGGCGGACCCCGCGGCCGCCGGCACCGTCCCACCCGACCGGCGGGGCGCGATCTCGGAAGACGGCATGCGAGGAAGACTCCCAGCTGGTAGGCGGGTGCGGGTCGAGGCGCGCCCGACAGCGTCGGCGGTGCCCGTTATCCTCCCCGACGTGCTCTCCCAGGTCCGGGGCCTGTCCCGACACTTCACCGCGGAAACGCTCCGGGCGTACCTGTTGGACCGCTCGACACGCACCGAGGGCGGCTGCCTCGTCGTACGCGGCTACGGTAGCCGGCGGGGCGTGCCGCAGAAGGTGGCCGGCCGGGCGTGGGCGCACATCGCCGCGTACGTCGTCTTCGTCGGCGACTACGACCCGGGGTTGGAGGTCGACCACGTCTGCGGTGTGCCGGACTGCATCGAACCGACGCACCTGCGTCAGCTCAGCCATGCCGAGAACTGTCGCGACCGCAGGCAGCAACCCCGGTGCCGGAACGGGCACGACCGGGAGATCGACACCCGCACCGGCCGCTACCGCAAGGTCTGCCGACGATGCAACAGCGACGCGCAGCGGCGGTGGCGTGCGCGGCAGGCCCGCCAGGTTGCCGAGGGCCGCGCCTGGTACGGCCGGGCAACGGACTGACCTCCGCCGGGCCGACGGGGCCCAGCCGACCGGTGGCCCGTTCGTCTTCTCATGCCGCGCTGGTGTGCTGTTCCTCGGCGCTCGCAGAGGTCCGTGTGGTGGTGCCACTGAGTTGGCGTGCCGAGTTGACCAGGCCGACGAGGCTGAACGCCTGCGGCGTGTTGCCCAACTGACGGCCGGTCACCGGATCGTACTGTTCGGCGAGCAGGCCGACGTCGTTGCGGAGGTCGAGCAGCCGCTCGAACAGCCTTTCGGCCTCCTCGTGGCGGCCGAGCCCGTGCAGGGCATCGACGAGCCAGAAGGTGCAGGCCAGGAAGGCGCCCTCCTCACCCGGCAGACCGTCGACGTTCTCGTCCTCCTGGGGACGGTACCGCAGCACGTACCCGTCGGTGCAGAGTTCGCGCTGTACGGCGTCGACGGTCCCGACCACGCGGGGGTCGGTCCAGGGCAGGAAGCCGACCCGAGGCAGGAGAAGCAGCGCGGCGTCGAGTCCTCGGGAGCCGTAGAACTGGGTGAACGTGTTGCGTGCCGGATCGAAGCCGTGCCGGCACACCTCGGCGTGGATGTCGTCACGGATGGCCCGCCAGCGCTGGGCCGGTCCGTCGAGTCCGTGCCGGTCGACGGCTTCGACAGCTCGGTCGAAGCCGGTCCAGGCGAGAACTTTGGAGTGGACGAAGTGCTGTCGAGGACCACGGACCTCCCAGAGGCTGTTGTCGGGCTGGCGCCAATTACCTTCCAGGAAATCGAGCAGGGCGCGTTGCAGCTCCCAGGCCGTCTCGTTCGGCGTGATGCCGGCCCCGCGGCCGAGATGCAGACTCTCCAGGACCTCTCCCCAGACGTCGAGTTGGAGTTGGTCGGCGGCGGCGTTGCCCACTCGTACCGGCCAGGAGCCCTGGTAGCCGGAGAGCCAGTCGAGGGTGTACTCGGGCAACCGGCGGGTGCCGTCCAGGCCGTACATGATTCGTAGTTTGGCGGGGTCCCCGGCGACGGCTCGCAGCAGCCATTCCCGCCACGCCTTGGCCTCCTCGACGTAGCCGGTGCCGAGCAGGGCCTGCAGGGTGAAGGTCGCGTCGCGCAGCCAGCAGTAGCGGTAGTCCCAGTTGCGCGGACCGCCGAGCTGCTCGGGTAGTGAGGTGGTGGCCGCCGCGACGATGCCGCCGGTCGGTGCGTAGGTGAGGGCCTTGAGGGTGATCAACGCCCGGCGTACCGCCTGCGGCCAGCGTCCCCGGTAGGTGCAACGCTCGATCCACCGGGTCCAGAACAGCTCGGTCTCCCTGACGGCGACGTGCGGATCGACGGGGTTGGGACGCGGCAGGTGTGACGGTTGGTACGTGAACACGAACGGCAGCCGCTCGCCGGCGCGCACCGTGAAGTCGGACGTGATGGCGGCGTTCTCACCGCGTAACGGCGCCTCGGTGTGCAGCCACACCGAGTCGGGGCCCGCGACCGCGCCAAGCGCACCGTCGTACCGGCGTACCCAGGGCGCGAGGTGCCCGTAGTCGAAGCGCAGCGCCAGCCGCATGTGCATGGAGACGGCGCCGGAGATTCCCTCGACGATCCGGACCACGTCGGCGGCCCGGCCGCGAGGTGGCATGCAGTCGGTGACCCGGACCGAGCCCTCCGGGGTATCCCACTCGGTCTCCAGGACGAGCGTGTCGTCTCGATAGCGGCGTCGGACGGTGCGGCGGTCGCCGGAAGGGGCGATTTGCCAGTGGCCGGCGGTGTCGTCGTGCAGCAGAGCGGCGAAGCATGCGGCGGAGTCGAAACGGGGCAGGCACAGCCAGTCGATCGAGCCGTCCCGGTCGACCAGGGCGGCGGTCTGCAGATCGCCGATGACGGCGTAGTCCTCGATGAGCCCGGGCACCGGGCCACCTCCTCAGGTGAGCGTGGTAGGGGTCAGCGCGGCACGACGGCGCCGGTCCGGGCCAGCAGTGCCGCGGCGAAGCGGTTCAGCGGCACCGGTGGGGCGAGCCGGTCCGCTTCGGCGAGTGCCTCGGACGCCGGCCGGGCCAACCAGGACGATCTCGTCGCCCCGGCGAGGAGCGAGCCAGCGATTCTGTCCGGTAGCCGACCGGTTCCGCGCTCACGACGGCCATTCCTGGTGGAGCCGTGCCTGCCCCAGTCCGTCGCTTCGTTGCCTCCATCCAGGGTCGCTACCCTGGCCTTCCCGGTCCAAACGAGCGGCGGCCCCGGTGGAGTGCAGAAGCCGGGCTGCCGGCGTTGCCACGGGGCGTGTGGTTCGCACCGGCAGGCCCGGCGGGGATGGCTGCCGATGATCCGCAGCCATCCGCGGATCATCGGGAGGGCCTGCCGCGACGATTCCGGCGATGGTCAGCGGACGCCGCTCATGAGCCGGCGCACGAGCGGGCTGAGGGCGGCGAGGAGCAGACCGAGCACGATGGCGGTGCCGCCGAGGACGCCGAAGTAAGCGATCTCCTGATTCTCCCGGTAGTACCTGGCAAGGGTGCCGGACATGGCGGTGCCGAGGGCTATCGAGAGGAAGAACAGCGCGACCATTTGGGTGTGGAAGGCACGGGGTGCGAGCTTTGTGGACAGCGACAGGCCGACCGGCGACAGCAGGAGCTCGGCGATGGTGAACACGAGCAGGATGCCGATCAGTGCGAGTAGCGGCGCACTGTTCGGCCCGCCACCGGCGAGTGGCAGGAACAGCAGGAACGCCACGCCCATCACGACCGTGCCGGCGGCGAATTTGACCGGGGCAGACGGCTGCCGTGGGCCGAGCCTGGTCCACAGCGCGGCGAACAGACCCGCGAGGACGATGATGAAGACCGGGTTGATCGACTGGACCCAGGACACCGGCATCTCCCAGCCGAGGATCCGGCGGTCCAGTCGGGTGTCCGAGTAGATGGTCACGACGGTGAACTGCTGCTGGTACAGCGACCAGAATGCCGCGCTGGCGACGAACATCGGGATGAACGCGACGACCCGCCGCCGTTCGGTTCCGGTGATCGCCTTACTGGTCAGGATCACCACGAAGTACGCTACCGCAGCGGCGGCGCTGAGCACGACGACGATGCCCGACAACCGCCGTGCCGGCAGCAGCCCCGCGAACGCCGCGATTGCGACGAGGCTGATCACGACGACGGTGGCCGCCGCGACGAGGGGTCGGCGAGCGGTCGGCAACGGGTTCGGCACCTCACGCGCGGCACCGGTCAACCGTCGGCGGCCAAGGGTGTACTGCGTCAGACCGGCTGCCATGCCGACCGCGGCGAGGCCGAACCCGTAGTGGAAGCCGGCGGTCTTCTGCAGCAGGCCGGTGGCGAGCGGCCCGAACAGGGCGCCGAGGTTGATCCCCATGTAGAACAGCGAGAACCCGGCGTCTCTGCGGTCGTCACCCTCGGCGTAGAGCGTGCCCACCAGCGAGGTGGCGGTGGCCTTCACGCCCCCGCTGCCCAACGCGATGAGGATCAGGCCGATCCCCACACCGACGAGACCGGGCAGCACCGCCAGGGAGATGTGTCCGGCCATTACGAGAACGGCGCTGTAGAAAGTACCCGCTCGGCACCGAACAACCGGTCGGCCAGCCACGCGCCGAGCACCGTGGACAGGTACACCATCCCGCCGTACGCCCCGACGATGCTGGTGGCGGTGTCACGGTTGACGCCGAGGCCGCCGTCGGCACCGGCGTAGTAGAGGTAGATGAGCAGGATTCCCTGCATGCCGTAGAAGGAGAACCGCTCCCACAGTTCGACACCGAACAGGTTCGCCAGCAGCGGCGGCTGTCCGAAGAACGTCCGGTTCCCCTCTGACGCTGGCGCGGTCTCGGTTGTCGCCATGACGTGCCGGTACCCCGTTCGTCCGAAATCTACTCCGGTCTCGACGTGATGCCGTCGCACCAACCAGACAGCCGAGCGCCGATAGCAGCCGCCGGACCGCCGCATCAACGCCACCTGGTGGTCGCCGCAGCGGGCCGGCGGAGGTGCGGCTCGTGGAGCGGGCCGATCCGTCGCCGCGAATCGCGAGGCTGACAACGGAGGCTGCCGCTTCGTCATGGTAGTGGCGGCCACCCGTCCGGGAACGCGTCGTCGTCGACCTGAGCGGGCGTTCTACACCAGTCAGAATCCTTACGCCAAAGAACTGTCATTATGGTGTACGCAGCCTCCAAGCGCCGCGCCGCTCCTCCATCCCCATGTTGGGGAATTAATGGATTATCGATATTGGCAATCCATTAATTGCCCGAGTCTGCGCTGCTGACAGTGAGCCCAGGAGAACTCCCAGCACGCAAGTCCGGGTTCGGGAAGTGTGGGTGGAGCGGCGGTGTCACCGATGCGGGTGTCGGCGCTCGGCCCGTCGACGGCGCTCGGTGCCGGCGGGCAACTGGCCGGGTCCTCAGATCGGCGGGACGGGGACGCGCGCCGATCGCGGCTGGACCAGTACGGTCTGAGCAGGGGGGTGCGGAGGGGCGTGGGGGTCAGTGCGGACGGACCGGAACTGCTGCCCGGCGGTTTCGTCAATGCTGTGGTGCGGGTGGACGACACGGTACGGCGACCGCCTTCGCCGTCCGGCGGGTTCGTCCAGGACCTCCTGAGGTTCCTTGGGCATCGCCACTGGCCGGGCGCGCCCCGTCACCTCGGCTTCGATGAGCTGGGCCGTGAGGTCCTCACCTTCCTGGCCGGGCACGTGGCCTGGGAGAAGGCGCAGCCGGCCGAGGTGCGATCGGACGCGAGTCTGGTGGCGGTGGCCCGCCTGGTGCGTCAACTGCATGATCTGACTGCGGGGACGGATCTCGCCGGTGATCAGGAGGTCGTTTGTCACAACGACCTGTCCCCGAAGAACACCGTCTACCGCGACCTCGGGAAGGGTCTGCGTCCGGTGGCTTTCATCGACTGGGATCTGGCGGCGCCGGGGGCTCGGGTGCATGACGTGGCCCACGTGTGCTGGCAGTTTGTCGGCCTGGGGCCGGGGATGGACGTCGGTGAGGCCGCGAGGCTGGTGCGACTGATCGCGGATGCCTATGGCCTGCGGGCCCGAGGCGAACTGATTCGCACGGTTCTCTGGTGGCAGGACCGCTGTTGGCGGGGAATCGAGGCCGGTGCGGCGGCCGGTGAGCCGGCGATGGTGCGGCTACGCGCGCTCGGCGTGGTGGACGAGGTCCGGGGGGCCTATCGGTGGACAGCCGAGCACCACGTCGCGTTGGAGCGGGCAGACAGCCGATGAGCTGCTGCTCGGCCCCGGGCGCGCCGTTCGCTGTGTCGCTCGCAGCCTGACCTGTCGTCTTCACCGGCGTCTTCGCCGGCGGTGCGGTAGTCCGGCGGAAGGGTTGCTGACCCGCGCCTCGTACTGCCGCCACCGCCGCTCGGGGCCGATCATCTTCGCGATGAGGCCGCCGTCGAAGCCCCGGGTCGAAAACCTGGTTGAGCCCTCGCGCAGCGCTCCGGTAGGTTCCCGCCCAGTCCATCCCGGTGAAGACAGAGGACGAGACCCGCGTGACCCCGCCTGCTCTCTAGACCTGACACCTTCTTCCACCCAGCTGTAGCCGACGCCCCCCGTCGGCCCTGCCGGGCTGCCTTCGTGCGCCCGGTCGTACAGCGCTTGAGGCCGCGCGTAATCGGCCTCGTGTCAGGCCCAGAGAGATGGTCATGTCTGCACAACCTCATATCGTGCTGCCCTGGGTCGTTCGGCGGACCGGGCTGCCGCTACTTTCGTTGCGCTGCGTGGACTGCCGTTCGGAGTCGGCCACCGCCGGCGAGGGCAGGTTCCGCGTCAACGCCAACGGCAAGCTGCTGGACGTGTGGCTGCTGGTCCGCTGCGTGACCTGCGATCGGACGAGCAAGCTCACCGTGCACGAGCGGGTGGCGGTCCGCTCCCTCGATCCGACGGAGCTGCACAAATACCACCTCAACGATCCGGATCTGGTGGCGGCCAAGCTGTTGGATCCGTTGTTCGCCCGCCACCGCCGCTTCAGTCTGGACTGGGCGGGGGCATGGCGGCTGGACACCCCGTCGGCACAGCTCGACCAGGAGTGGCCGGTCCAGGTGGAAGTCGTAAGATCCGGTACCGGTGCGTCCGGACCGGCTCATCGCGCAGGGTCTCGGGCTCAGCAGGCCGGAGGTACTGCGCCGGGTCAAGTGCGACGTCCCGTTGCGCCGCCCGACGAGTACCGGATTCACCTTCACCGTGCTGGCCGGGCGGTAGCGCGGGTGGAGCCGGGCGGGCCAGGCGGCCCGGCCGGCTCCACCCGCGGAACTCGGATCGTGCTACCGGTCGTCAGCGGGCGACAGGACGATCGCGGCGGCCGGGCACAGGCCGGCGGCCTCGCGGACCGAGTCCTGCACCTCGGCGGGCGGGTCGGGTCGCAGCACGATCGCCGTGCCGTCCTCCTGGTGCTGGTCGAACACCTCCCCTGCCGTCAGGGCGCACATGCCGGAGCCGATACAGCGTTCGGTGTCCACGGTCATCCGCATCGGTCACGCGTCCCAGGTGACCGGGAGGCTCTTCACCCCGTAGATGTCCGCGGTCTCCGGCCGCAGGGCAACCTCCTCGGGGGGTACGGCCAGGCGCAGCGTGCGGAATCGGTTGACCAGCGCGGGGAACGCGACCCGCATCTCGACGCGGGCCAGCTGCTGCCCCAGGCACTGGTGGATGCCGTGGCCGAACGCCAGGTGCCCACCCTGCTGCCTGTGCAGGTCGAGCACGTGCGGATCGGTGAAGCGCTCAGGGTCGCGGTTGGCCGTGTGGTACGACAGGATCACCGGCGAGCCGGCCCGGACGGTCTGGCCGCCCACCTTGACGTCCTCCAGTGCTGTCCTCATGAACGTCTTCGCGACGCTGAGGTAGCGCAGCAGTTCCTCCACCGCGCGGTCGGCGAGCCCGGGATCGGCGCGCAGCGCGGCCAGTTGCTCCGGGTTGCGCAGCAGCGCGAACGTGCCGAGGGCCAGCATGTTCGCGGTGGTGTCGAGCCCGGCAGCCAGCAGGAGCAGGGCGATCCCCTTCAACTCCTCGTCGGTGAGGTCGCTGTCGGTGAGTTCGCTGAGCACGTCGTCGGTCGGGTTCGCGCGTTTCGTGGCGACCAGTTCGGCGAGGTAGTCCTGGGTGGCCGTGTAGGCCACGACGAGGTCCTCGTCGCTGGTCTCCCCGTTCATGAACGAGTCGACCTGCTCCTGGAAGGACCCCCGGTCCTGGTACGGCACCCCCAGCAGCTCGCAGATCATGATCGCGGGAATCGGTTTGGCGAACGCCGTCACCAGGTCCGTCGGTGGCCCGGCCTTCTCCATGGCGTCCAGGTGCTCGGCGGTGATCTGCGCGACGCGCTCGGTGAGCAGGCGCATCCGCCGTACGGTGAACCTGCCCATCAGCGGCTTCCGATACCGGCCGTGCTGGGGCTCGTCCATCAGGAGGAACTCACCGGGTGGGGCCGGGGGGATCACGAAGTCGCCGTAGTCGATGGTCGGATGGCGCATCAGCTCCTTGCGTGAGCTGAACCGCGGGTCGGCCAGCACCGACCTGACCAGGTCGTATCCGGTGACCAACCAGCCCGGTTTCCCGCCGGGGAAGGTGTAGCTGCTGATCGGACCGTGCCGGCGGGCATCGATCAGCTCTGCCGGCGGGTCGAACGGGCAGCCGGGCTGGCGTGCCGTCGGCATCGTCGTGACAGCATGCGGAGATTGCCCCATCGCCATTCCTCGTCTCGCGGGTAGTACCTGTTCGGTGATAGCTGAAAGCTACGTTGCATTTAGGGATTCCACAAACTGCTTTTCCCTGTTATAGCAGCTCAAGGTGGATAAACTGATGCAATGAGCCTGGAGGCGAATGCAATGCCGCGTTGCAATCATTGATGACGAAGGCAATGCTCGGGCGCCAGCGGGTTCCTCGGGTTGAGAAACGTCGACACCCCGACTGGACCTGCGGAGCGTCGACCAGGTGCTGTGCCGGGAAGACCACTTATCAGAACGCCTCCCCGTAGCTTCCAACGTAAGAGCAACGATTATTTTGATCTTGGCTGGGCTGGTCGGCTTGTAACACGGGGCGCACAGGGTGCCGTGGTTTCGATGTTGATCGGGCGATGGCATGGCTGCCACGCGGTGGGATGCTCGACGACTACGGGGGTGCGGGAGCAGACCCGCACGGAAATCTGCGGGAGATCACCCGGTACGCGGGTTGGCCCGGGAACACTGGGAACCCGCCGCAGCGGTGGCGCCGACCCCGGCGTGTGCTCAGAGGTCGCGGCGGTGTATGGAGGTCACGGCGACGACTACCGCGGCGAACGACCAAGCGCCGAACACGATCCACGCCTCGGTGATCGACACCGGGTACTTGCTCTGATCTAGCTGCATCGCTGCGGGATTCTGGACCAGGGCATCCCATGCGGCGTACGGCATCGCGTTGCCGATTTCCTTGACCCACCGGTAAGTCTCGCCCTGAAAGAGACTCGGCAGGAGGAGAAGCACGAGAATCGTGGCGACGATGCTGCCGGTGGCATGGCGGATGGTGGCGCCGATGCCCATGCCGACGAGGGCGCACACTGGTGCGAGTAACGCGGACGCCACGACGGCTCGCAGGGCGCCGGGGGCGCTGAGTGAGAGGCCGAGGTGCTGCGTGTGCAGGATCGCCTGGGTCACACCGAACGACGTCGCCGAGACGACCGCGCCCAGGACGAGCATGACCGCCGTCACGACGACCACCTTGGCCGCCACCACTGCGCGGCGGGCGGGGACGGCGGCGAACGTCGTGCGGATCAGTCCGCTGGTGTATTCGCCGAAGACCGTGATGGCACCCACGCTGGCGGCAATGATCATGAGGATCTGGTAGGCGTTCGTCACGAAGGCGGTATTCATCGGGTCGAACAGCGGATTGTGGAAGCCGGCTGGCCGACTCGCGATCATGCTGACGTTGGATCGGGCGGAGTTCGCGTTGATCCCAATGATGACCAGTGCGCCGAGCCCGAGCACCAGGTAGGTCGAACGAAGCGACCATAGCTTGATCCACTCTGCGGCGATCAGGTCGCGGAAGCGGGCGCGGGGTTGCACGGCGGTTGCGGCGGTTCGAGGCGCCGTCAGTGTGGTCATCGGGGGTCTCCTGCGGGGTATTCGACGCTGTGAGCGGTGAGTTCCATGAATGCCTCCTCCAGGGAGGCGGTCTGGGTGGCCAGTTCGTGCAGCACGACGCGGTGATCGAAGGCGAGTGCGCCGATCCGGGCAGCGCTGAGTCCTGTCACCGTGACCAGCCCGTCGCCGTCCGGCCGGACCGATGCGCCATCGGCGGTCAGGATGGCCGTCAGCGCGGTGATGTCGGGGCTGCGCACGATGACGGCCAGCCGGGTGCTGCGGGCCGCGAACTCGGTCAGGGGCTCCGCTGCGATCAACTCGCCTCGGCCGATGACGATGATCTGGTCGGCGGTGTTCTCCATCTCGGTCATCAGATGGCTGGAGACGAACACGGTGCGGCCCTCGGCGGCCAGCCGCCGGAACAGGCTGCGCACCCACAGCACACCCTCCGGGTCCAGGCCGTTGATCGGTTCGTCGAAAACGAGTACTGGTGGGTCGCCGAGCAGGGCGGTGGCGATGCCGAGCCGCTGCTTCATCCCCAGCGAGAACCCGCCGACGCGCCGACGCGCCGCGCTGGCCAGCCCCACCTCCGCCAGCACCTCATCCACCCGGCGGCGCGCTATGCCGTTGCTGCGGGCCAGGGCGGACAGGTGCGCCACCGCGCTGCGCCCGCTGTGCACGTCGTGCGCGTCCAGCAGCGTCCCGACGTGCCGCAGCCCGCGCGGGCGGTCCTGGAACGGGCGCCCGTCGATGGTGGCGGTTCCGCTGGTGGGGGTGTTCAGGCCGAGGATCATCCGGAGCGTGGTGGACTTACCGGCACCGTTGGGGCCGAGGAACCCGGTCACCTGCCCCGGGCGCACCGTGAAGGTCAGGCCCTTGACGGCGGTGGTCTTGCCGTAACGCTTGGTCAGTTCGTTGACTTCGATCACCCGACCTACGCTGCCGCAGGCCGCAGCTACGCCGCATCGGACCGGCGGTAGCAAACGCGGCCGGCGCCGTTGGACCGCGGGTGTACAACCACGGTCCAATGCCCTGGTCAGGTCACACGGTTACGATCGGCACATGCCCGCCGCGTCACCCCTCCCTTCCCTCAGGCGAGTGCCGTCGGGCGCGTGGACCGCCCTGACCTGGTGCGCCGGCATTGCGTACGTGTTCATACCCGCTGTCCGGTTGCCCGGCGAACCGCCGTGGCGTCCAGACCCCGATCTGGACCTGGTGGCCACCGGTTGGATCCTGCTGGTGGGCGCCACCGTCCTGGTGCTGGCCGGCAGCGGGCTGCTGCGCCGCTGGCCGTTGCCAGCCCTGATTCTGCTGCTCGCCGGTGCGGTCGCCGCGGCGATGGAGCTGAACTCCACGACCATCGAGATCCCACAGTTCCTGGCGGTGGATGTCGCCCTGTGCGTCATCGCGGCGACCCGCCCGCGCCGGACCTCGATCGTCGCCGGCATCCTGGCCGTCGGTGTGCTGGCCGTCTACGCGAGTATCCGGTTGCTGCTCGGGTTTCCGATCGGCACCTCGGAGCAGCTGGTTGTCGCCCTGACGGCCGTGATCGCCTGGCAGATCGGCAACTCGAGCCGACAGTCCCGCGACCACGCCGAGCGGCTCTCCGTCCAGCACGCGGCCCAGGCGGTCACCGTCGAACGGCTGCGGATCTCCCGCGAGCTGCACGATGTCGTCGCCCACAGCATCGGCATCATCGCTCTGCAGGCCGGTGCGGCGAGCCGGGTCATCGACACCCAGCCGTCAGCGGCGCGTACCGCGATGACCGCCGTCGAAACCGCCAGCCGGGAGACCCTGTCCGAACTGCGGCGGATGCTCGGCGGGCTCCGCCGGGCAGACCCGGGCCCGGTGGCGGCGCCGCTCGACCCGATGCCGGGCCTAGCCGACCTCGACCGGCTGGCGGCAGCGACGACCGCCGCCGGCGTTCGTGTCGACGTGCGGTGGGGAGGGCAGCGCCGACCGCTGCCCACCGACATCGACCTGTCCGCGTTCCGCATCATCCAGGAGTCGGTCACCAACGTGGTACGTCACTCCGGCACCCGCTCCTGCCAGGTGTTCATTGACCATCGGGACGAGGAACTGTCCATCGAGGTCGTCGACAACGGGCACGGCCGCAGCGGCACCACCGGCACCGGGTACGGCATCGCCGGCATGCGTGAACGGGTCGGGCTGCTGCACGGAGACTTCTCCGCCGCGGCCCGCCCTGAGGGCGGCTTCCGGGTGACCGCCCGGTTGCCCGTGCCGGTGACGCTCCGATGACGGTACGGGTCGTCCTCGCCGACGACCAGCCCCTGGTGCGTACGGCCCTGCAGATGGTCATCACCGACACCACCGACATCGAGGTCCTCGGGGAGGCCGGGAACGGTGCCGAAGCAATCCACCTGGCCGAGGGTGTCCAGCCCGATGTCGTGGTGATGGACATCCGCATGCCCGGCATGGACGGCATCGAGGCCACCCGGCTGATCACCGCAGGCCCGAGCGGGGCACGGGTGGTCGTCCTGACCACGTTCGACGACGACGAGTACGTCTACGCGGCGTTGCGTGCCGGAGCGTCCGGATTCCTGGTCAAGGACATGGCGCTAGAGGACATCCTCGCCGCGATCCGCGTCGTCGCCGCAGGCGACGCCCTTATCGCCCCGAGCGTCACCCGGCGCCTGATCGAGGAGTTCGCCGGCCGCCCCGACCCCGCCCCGCGACTACCTCGGACGGTCGAGGGCATCACCGAACGGGAACGGGAGGTGCTGACCCTGGTGGGGCGCGGCCGGTCCAACTCCGAGATCGCCGCCGACATGTTCATCAGCGTTCCGACCGTCAAGACGTACGTGACCCGGCTTCTCGCCAAGCTCGACGCCCGCGACCGGGTCCACCTGGTGATCATCGCCTACGAGTCGGGCCTGGTGGCGCTGCCCCGGTGAATGACGATCCCTTGCCCCGAGAGATCCGCGAGCTTCAGCAGGCCAGCTGGAAATGCCAGATCATCGTCGCGGGTGTCCCGGCGTAGGAACGCACCCCCGTGTTACAACCGGAACACCCCAGCCAAGATCAAACTAATCGTTGTTCATGAACGCTGGAGCCTGCGGGGAGGTCAGAACGGGGGCACGTCGGCGGATGCTCCATGCCTGGTGGACACCGGCTCGCGCTGTTGGAGGAGCGCCACGGCTTCCCTGACGCGGCCGAGACCGATGAGATGCCAGGCCAGGATGCTACCGACACCGCTCTCCTGCTGTTCGAGGATGACGACGGCCTCCTCGCCGCGTCCAGCCTCGGTTCCTCGATCCGGTCGTGCCGGGCCAGCAGGTCGGCCAGTTGGTCGCGGTTGTTGACCGAGGTGGTGTCTCGGGTGTGCAGCAGAGCGATCGCCTCGTCGACGCGGCCCTGGCGTTCCCGGATCGCCGCGAGCAGGTCGACTGCGTTCCACGGCTCGACGGCGCGGCGGCGGCACGACGAGGCGTCGCGGTGAGGTTCTGCCGCCATCCGGGCGGCCAGCAGCGCGGCTGCGTCCTCGTCCCGGCGTGGCAGGCCACCAGCACCCGGTGAACCGGATGATCGTCATCGACTCCGCCTCGCCGGTACCCCCGTTCGAGCAGCTCCGTGCCCAGCTGGCCCGGCAGATCCAGGACCAGACGCTGGCGGTAGGCACCATCCGCCGGTTGGCCGCGGACCTCGACCTGGCCGTCAACACCGTCGGCCGGGCCTACCGGGAACTGGAGGACGGGGCTGATCGAAACCCGCGGATCAGCCGGCTCGTTCGTGTCCGCGGCCGGTGTGCAGGGACGCGAGCGGGCCGGCCGCGCCGCCGCCGAGTACGCCGCGGTCATCGCCAGCGTCGGCATCGACACCAACGAGGCCATCCGGATCGTCCACGCGGCGTTGACCAGGAGCATCCCGGTATCCCCCGCCAGGCCCGACCCGAAGGAGGCGTGACGCCCAGCGCCGATACTTGTGGCATGCCAGGAGGACGGTTGACCCAGCAGGACCGCCAGCGTATCGCGGCCGGCCTCGCCGACGGGCTCTCCTACGCCGAGATCGCGAGGCGGCTCGACCGGCCGACCTCGACGATCAGCCGGGAGGTCGGCCGCAACGGCGGCCCCGGCGGCTACCGACCGCAGCACGCACACCGGGCGACGACCCAACGGGCCCGGCGGGGCACACCGGCACCCTCCCGCCCGGCCGGAACGGCGGACGGCACAGCCGGAACGGAGATCATCGAACTCGCGGTCCGCACCGGATTGCCGAGGATGACGGCGCGGGTGCACGTCGACCTGCTGCTCGCGGAGGACGGCAGGCGTACCGCGGCCGAGCTGACCCGCCGGCTGAAGGTCAGCCCCGCCTCCGTTTCGGTGGCCGTGAACTACCTCGTCCAGCACGGCTTCGTCCGGCGTGAACGCGATCCGCAGCGCCGTCGCGACGTCTACGTGGTCGACGACCAGGCGTGGTACCACTCCATCGTGATCAGTACCCAGCACACGCTGGAGTCGGCCCGGGCCGCGCTGGCCGCGGCGGAGGCGTCCGGGTCGGACACCCCGGTGGGGCAGCGGCTGGCCAGGGCGGGGGTGTTCCTGGAACGGGTCAGCCTGGACATGCGCGAGTCGGCCGACCGCTGGCGTTCCCTGCTCGCCTGACGGGCTCTCGACCGATCATCGGGCCGGAACAAACCGGTGGACAGCCGACAGCCGTGCCGCGATCGTGGCCGGTATGCGCCAGGAGGAGATCTGGGACACCGAGACCGCCCGAAACTACGACACGCCGGGCAGTGGGATGTACGCCCCCGAGGTGCTCGGACCCGCCGTGGACCGCCTCGCCGAACTCGCCGGAGCCGGCCCGGCGCTGGAGTTCGCCATCGGTACCGGGCGGGTGGCGGTGCCGCTCGCCGAGCGGGGCGTACCGGTGGCCGGCATCGAACTGTCCCGTCCGATGGTCGACCAACTTCGCACGAAGGTCGACGAGGCGACCATCCCGGTGGTCGTCGGCGACATGGCCAGTGCCGCCGCCCCGGGGAGGTACACCCTGGTCTACCTCGTCTACAACACGATCTCGAACCTGCTCACCCAGGCCGAGCAGGTCGCCTGTTTCCGCAACGCGGCCCGGCACCTGCTGCCCGGCGGCCGGTTCGTCATCGAGCTGTGGGTTCCCGAGCTGCGCAAACTGCCACCCGGCCAGCAGGCGGTGGTGTTCAGGACCGTGCCCGGCTACATCGGCCTGGACACCTACGACATCCTGCGGCAGCAGGTGGTGTCGCACCACTTCCGGTTCGGCGACGACCGCCGGACGACGGTGTTCCGCAGCCCGCACCGCTACGTCTGGCCCGCCGAACTGGACCTGATGGCGCAGTTGGCCGGCTTCGAGCTGGAGAGCCGGCACGCCGACTGGAGCGGCTCCGGGTTCACCGGCGAATCCCGGTCGCACGTATCCGTCTACCGGATGCCGTCCGAGGGTTGAGCCGCCGCCGCCGGCACGGGTCGTCGCCCCTCGCCCGGCGCCCGCTGTCTCGTCGCTCGTCGCCGGTGGTTCTCGTACCGGATATTCGGTCGACCCGGCAGCCGTCGACGGTGAAACTCTCGACCATGAGCCGGGAGCCGGTGCCGGCGCACACGGACGCGTCGGCGGGCCCGGCGGTCGATGCCGCCGCGCTGCCGGTGCTGTGGCTCTACGGACCGCCCGCCGTCGGGAAGACCACGGTCGCCTGGACGTTGTTCACCGAGCTTTCGCACCGGATCCCCACCGCCTACGTCGACCTCGACCAGCTCGGCATCTGCTACGCCCCGCCCAGCCCGGACAACTGGGCTCCGGAGCCGGCCTCCGACCCGGGGCGGCACCGGCGGCAGGCGCGCAACCTCAACCTGCTGGCGGCGAACGTCCGGGCCGCCGGCGCCCGCTGTCTCGTCGCCTCCGGAGTCGTGCACGCCGTTCGGGGTGTCGAGGCCGACCTGCTGCCGCAGGCGGCCGTGACCTGCTGCCGGCTGCGTGCCGAGCCGCCCGAGCTGCGGCGGCGGCTGGCCGGCCGGGGCGGTGCCGGCGACGAGGCGGTCGAGGAGGTGCTGGCGTACGCGGCGGAACTGGACCGGAACCATCCGGCCGACCGCTGTGTCGACACCACCGGGCGGGACGTCGCCGAGGTGCTCAAGCTGGTACGCGGCGAGACCGGCGGCTGGCCGGCGCGCAGCGGCACGGCCACGGCACCGGTCCGGCCGTTCCCCCGCTACCCGGCCGGTCCGGGCGAGATCCTGTGGCTCTGCGGTGCGACCGCGGTCGGCAAGTCGACGGTCGGCTGGCAGGTCTACGCCACCCTCAGCCGGGCCGGGCGGCGTACCGCCTTCGTCGACCTCGACCAGATCGGCTTCTACCGCCCGGCCGGTCCGGGCAGCTCCCGCGACCATCGGCTCCGGGCGAGCAACCTCGCCGCCGTCTGGCAGACTTACCAGGCGACCGGGCTGGAACGCCTGGTCGTGGTCGGCCCGGTCGACGACGCCGAGACGCTGCGGACGTACCGGGCGGCGCTGCCGAGCGTGCGGATCATCCTGTGCCGGCTGCACGCCGGCCGGGACTCGCTGGCCGAGCGGGTGGTCCTCCGGGGACGCGGGCAGGGTCCGCTGATCCCCGGCGACGCCCTGAAGGGACAGTCGACGGCCCGTTTGCGGCAGATCGCCGACGAGGCGGCCGCCGACGCCGAGGCCCTGGAGGGCGCGGCAGTCGGCGACCTGCGCGTCGACACGGACGGCCGGACGGTGCCCGACATCGCCGGAGAGGTGGTCCGGCGTCTCGGCTGGTCGGACTGAACCGCCCCGCCTACCTGCCGGTGCTGCGGCACCGCCGGCTGACCCCGACCGGTCGTGGTCAGTGCCGCAGACGGGCGGCCACCGGCAGGTGGTCGCTGCCGGTGGCCGGCAGGGTCCACAGGCCGGTCACGGTCGCCGACCGGGACATCACCTGGTCGATCCGGGCCACCGGCAGCGCCGCCGGCCAACTGAACGGCAGGGCCGGGCCGGCCGACGGCAGCAGCTCGCGGACCGGCGCGAGCCCCCGGTCGTGCACGGTGCTGTTCAGGTCGCCGAGCAGGATCACCGTGTCCTGCCGCTCGGCGGCGAGCGCCCGGGCCAGCAGCCGGATGCTCTCGTCGCGCGGCGCGCTGCCGAATCCGTCCGGCAGGCCGAGTCGTACCGACGGCAGGTGTGCCACGTAGACGGCGGCGTCCCCACCGGGCAGCCGCACGGTGGCCCGCAGTCCCCGGTTCCAGTTCGGATCGAAACCGGCCGGTCTGAGCCACACCGGCCGGTCGTCGAGCAGCGGATGGCGCGACCAGAGGGCGACGGTGCCGTGCACCGAACGGTACGGATAGACCGGATCCAGCACGGCCGCGTACGCCGGCAGTGCCGCCGGGGTCAGCTCCTGCATCCCGATCAGGTCGGGCCGGATCCGGCGCAGCGCGGCGGCCGTGCCCGCCGGATCGGGGTTGGTGTCGCCGACGTTGTGCTGGACCACCGTGACGTCCCCGTCGGCACGCTCGGCGGGCAACAGCCCGGCACCGAAGAGCCCGAGCCAGGCGCCGCCGGGCAGCACCAGCGCGACCAGGGCGGCTGCCGAGCGGCGCAGCAGCGCCGGCACCAGCAGTGCCGGGACGGCGACGCCGAGCCAGGGCAGGAAGGTCTCCAGCAGGCTGCCCAGCCGGCCGATCCGGTTGGGCAGCAGGGCATGTCCGGTCAGCAACAGGCCGACCAGCAGCGCCGTGCCGGCGGTGGGCCACCCGCGTCGCCAGGCCGACCGGCCGCGCCCGTCGACGCCCCGCCACCGCCGCGTCCGGCGCTCCGGCCGACGCACCGTCGTCGGGTCGTCGTCCAGGATGGCCCCTCCCCCGGGTGCGGACCGGCCAGCCACCGGACACAGCCCGCCAGCCACCGGACCGGCGGCGAGTCTCCGGACCGGACGGTGGCCCGGCTACGTGCCTTCCCGGTGCACCGTCACGGTTCCGGCGGCGCCGTCGACGGTGATCACCTGACCGGTCCTGATCGTATCGGTGGCGCCGGGAACACAGATGACCGCGGGGATGCCGTACTCGCGGGCCACCGTCGGGCCGTGCGCCATCGGTGCCCCGGTCTCGGTGACCAGTCCTCCGGCGGTCAGGAACAGCGGCGTCCAGCCGGGGTCGGTGGTCGGGGCGACCAGGATCTCGCCGGGCTCGACCCGCGCGGTCGCCGGGTCGAGCACCACCCGGGCCGGGCCGGTCACGGTGCCCGCCGCCGCACCCACCCCGCGCAGCGCGTCGGCTGCGGTCGCTGCGGTCGGGGCGAGTGCCGCCTCCACGTCGGTGCCGTCGGAGAGCAGCGCGACCGGTACGTGCCGGCGGCGCAGTTCCCGCTGGTACGTCTCCCGGCGCCGCGCGACAAGTGCCCGCTGGTCGACCCCGTCCCGTACGGCGGACCGCGCCTCGGCCAGGGTCAGGAACATGATGTCGTCGGCGCTGTCGAGCCGCCCGCCGTCGACGAGTTCGGCACCGGCCAGCAGCAGTTGCCGGCGGCTCTCCCGCAGCGGGTACAGCCCGGCGAACTTGCCCGCCTCGCGCAGCCCGGCCAGCACCCGCGCCCGGCGCAGCAGGAACCCGGCGAGGCGGCCCCGGACGGGTCGGCGGCGACGGGCCCGGGAGACGAGTTCGGCGAGTGTAGCCTCGGCTTCGGCGGCGGCCCGGGCGAACCGCCGGTCGGGGGCCTGTTCCGGATCGGTGACCCGCAGGTAGTTGGCGATCGCCGCGAAGACCGGGGTGGGGTCCTCGGCCCACCGGGGCACCCCGAGGTCGACCTCGGCGGCGGCCCGGTGCCCGTAGCTGTCGAGGAACGCCGCCAGGCCGATCTCCGGAAGCGTGCCGGCCCGGTACCGTTCGGCGAGTTCGGCCGGCGGTGTCGTGCCGAGCAGTTCGCGGTGCGCTCCGGCCCGCTCGGCGAGCCGCCAGAGCGCCAGGTCCATCTCGATTGTGACGTTGTGCGGCATCCCGCCGAGCACCGTGTTCAGCTCGGCCTGGCTGGCGACACCCTTGAGCAGTTCCGCCGGCAGGGCGGCGGTCAGGATGCCGGCGACGACCGGCCAGATGATCCGGTCGTACCGGGTCGACGGGTCCTGGGCCTCGACGAAGTCCAGCCGCTCGGCCGCGGTACCCAGCCCGGCCGGCCCGGCGGCGGCCCGCTGCCGGAGCTGGTCGATCTCCGCGAAGAGCCGGACCCGGGCCGCCTCGGGGCGGGCCAGCGCGGCGACGATCCCGGCGACGGCGCGCGGCGCGGTACGCAGCGCCGGGCCGAATCCTGCGGAGCCGGACCGACGGCCTGGCACGGGTGCGAACCGCGGATCGGTCAGGATGTGCGCGACGACCGCCTGGGCGCGGGGGCCGAAGTCCACCGCCATCAGTTTCACCAGCCGCTTACGGGTGGCCGGGTCGCGGACCAGGTCGGTCAGGTCGGCGTAGAGGCGGCCGCCGATGTCTACGAGCTCGGCGCGGATGCCGAACGAGCCGAGGATGCCGGCCAGGATCACCCGCAGCGCGGACATCCCCATCGGGGTGACCGGGCGGAGCATCCCCTGCACGTGCCCGAACTCCAGGTAGATCCGGGGCTGTGGCCGGTCGGTCGGCGGAGGCAGCGGGAAGAGCGTGGTGATCGGCCGGGACTGGAGCAGCCAGAGGGTGCCGTCGCCGTCGAACGCCCACTCGATGTCCTGCGGGGGGCCGAAGTGGGCCGCGATCCGCTCGCCGGCCCGGTGCAGTTCGGCGAGCTGGGCCGGGGTGAGGCAGCCACGGTCGTCGTACCCGGTGCCGTCGAGGACGTAGTGGTCGGCGGCGGCGGTGCCGTCGACCACGCCGGTGCCGAGCCCGGGTGCGGCGTCGACCACCATCTCGGTGCGGCGCCCGGTGACCGGGTTGGCGGTGAACAGCACACCGGCGACGGCGGCGTCGACCATGCGCTGCACCACCACCGCCATCCGGACGGTCTCCTGGTCGACGCCGTTGGCTTCCCGGTACGCGACGGCCCGCTCGCCGTGCAGCGAGTTCCAGCACTTGCCGATGGCGTCGTGCAGCGCGTCGACGCCATCGACGTCGAGCAGGGTCGCCTGTATCCCGGCGAAGCTCGCGAACGGCAGGTCCTCGGCGGTGGCGCTGGACCGCACCGCGACCGGCCCACCGCCGAGCGCCGCGTACGCCTCGGCCACCTCGCGCTCCGGGATCACGCCCCGCTCGTGGGCCGCGGTGGTCAGGCAGAAGCCGTCCGGCACCCGCTCGCCGCTCCTGATCAGCTCGCCGAGCCCGGCCGCCTTGCCGCCGACCAGTTCCGGCCGGCCGGCGACGGCCTCCGTCAGCGTGATCACGTTCACCAGGGGACTCCCCTCCGCCTTTTCAATACGACTGCAATGTAACCGGCGCGGCGGCCCCAAGTCAATACGACTGCAATGTATTGTGGCCGGGTGCCCAGGAGAGCCGACCACGCCGCCCGCCGCCGGCAGCTCGCCGACGCCCTGATGCGGCTCGCCGCCACCCAGGGGCTGGAGGCGGTCAGCCTCCGGCACGTGGCAGCCGAGGCCGGGGTCTCCACCGGCATGGTGCAGCACTACTTCCGCACCAAGGACGAGATGATGACCTTCGCCCTGGAGATGGTGATGCGGGACGCGGAGCGGCGGATCACCGCCGAGGCGTCCGCCGCAGGCCGGGCGCTCGGTCCCGCCGAACTCGTCCGGACGTTGATGATCCAGATCCTGCCGCTGGACGAGCCCCGCCGCCTCGAAGGCCACGTCACCCTCGCCTTCCTCGCCTACGCCGCCGTCAAGCCGGCCGTCGCCGAAGGACTGCGCGGCAACGCCGGCCAGCTACGGACCTTCGTCGCCGACCAGATCCGCGCGGTGCAGGCGAGCAGCGACACGGCGGCCCGGGTCGATCCGGCACACGCCGCCACCGCCCTGCTCGCCCTGGTCGACGGGCTCGGCATCCACGTCCTCGGCCGGCACTACACCGGCGAGGAGGCGGTCGCCGTCCTCGACGCCCAGCTCGGACTGCTCTTCGGCGAGCCGGTCCAGCAAATCCCCGGAGCCGTCACCACCCCGGTCGGGACGGACGACGAGCGCGACCGCCGGTCCGGACGCTGGCCGCGTCCCGGAGAGGCCGGTACCGCCGGCGTCTAAACTGCCCGGGTGGAGCAGACGTCGCCGCACACGGTCCACTCGCTCGCGTCCGACCTGCGCCATCTCGGCCTCGCGGCCGGCGACGTCGTCCTGCTGCACTCGTCGATGCGCAGCCTGGGGTTCGTCGCCGGCGGTCCGCAGGCGGTCGTGCAGGCGCTGCTGGACGTGCTCGGCCCCGACGGGACGCTCGTCGTGCCCACCCACACGCCGGACAACAGCGACCCCGCCGGCTGGCGCAACCCGCCGGTTCCGGCGGCCTGGTGGGCGGAGATCCGGGACCGGATGCCGGGTTTCGACCCGGCCCGCACGCCGAGCCGCTGGATGGGCGTCGTCGCCGAGACGGCGCGCGGCTGGCCCGACGCGGTGCGCAGCAGCCATCCGCAGGTCTCCTGCGCCGCGCTGGGCCGGCACGCCGACGAGATCGTCGGCTCCCATCCGCTCGGTGACCCGCACGGCGAGCGGTCACCGCTCGGCGCGGTCAACCGGCTCGACGGCAGGGTGCTCCTGCTCGGCTGTGGACACGGCTCGAACACCTCGCTGCACCTGGCCGAAACGCGGCAGGAGACACCGCCACGCGGTACCGCCGGGGCGTCCGTACTCGGGTCGGACGGCGTCCGCCAGTGGCTGACCTGGGACGAGGTGGTCGCGGACGAGGGCGACTTCGAGCGGCTCGGTGCGGCGTTCGACGCGACCGGTGCGGTGTCGGTCGGCCGGGTCGGCGAGGCGACCGCGCGGCTGATGTCGCAGCGGGCCGTGGTGGACTTCGGCACGGCCTGGATCGCCGCGAACCGCGGCGCCGTGCGGTCGTGACCCCACCCGGCGGCACCGCCTCCGCCCGGCGCCTCGACGGACGTCAGTTCCGGACGCAGACGTACCCCGCGTAGGTGGCCGGGTCCCGGCTCGGCGTCGCCTCGACGATCCGGAAGCCGGCCCGTTCCAGCATCGGTTCGAGCAACCAGTTGAAGGTGCTGTACTCGGTACGGATGTGGGTGGCCAGTTCGGCCCTGGTCCAGCCGTCGGCACTCGACCCGGCGGCCCCGGCCAGCCAGGTCTCGAGTTGCTCCGCCGCCTGCGCCGGCTCGAAGGTGTAGACCAGGTCGCGCAGCAGCAGCACCCCGCCCGGCCGCAGCAGGCTGGCGACCCGGGTCAACGCGACCGCCTTCCAGAAGTCCGGCAACTGGTGCAAGGCGTGCCGGCTGTAGACCAGGTCGGCCGGCGGTCCCTGGTGGTGGTAGCCGAGAAACCCGGCCCGGACCACCTCGACGTTGGCCAGGCCGGCCCGCTCGGCCTCGGCCCGCAGCCGGGCCAGCATCGCCGCCGAGACGTCCACCGCCACCACCCGCCGGCACAGCCGGGCGGCGGCCAGGGTGAGCCGGCCGGTGCCGGCGCCGAGGTCGACGAGGGTGGCGTCGCCGGCCAGCCCGTGCCGGCGCAGGATCTCCAGGTCGGACCGCGGGTCGTGGCCGGCCTTGCGGTCGTAGCCGTCGACGTAGGTCGGGTCGAGGTGCTCCGGGCCGGCGTACGCCAGCTCGTCGAGCCACCAGTCGGGGTGCCGCCCGTCCATCCGTCTCCTCCGTCCCCGCCCCGGCCCGTCCGGAACCTTCGCGGGGCGAGGCGCCAGTATCGCCGCCCCGGCCGGGCGGGGACAGCCGATTTACCGCGCCGGCCCGCCGGTCCGCGCGACGGTCGGCACTAGACTTCCCCGGCGATGGACGCGCAGAACCCCACCCCCGACCCGACGGCGGATACCCGGCCCTGTGCCCACTGTGGACGGCCGGTGCCGCAGCGGGCGGCGGCGGGCCGGCCATTCCGCTACTGCCGGGACAACGACGGCGCCTGCCAGCGGGCCTCCCGCAACCAGCGGATGCGGCACCGCAACGCGCCCGGGCTGGCCGGTCAGGTGGCCCGCACCTGGGAGGTGGTCGACCGGCTCGACCAGGTCACCGAGGCACTCGCCGAGGCGCTGCACGCCGAACTCTCCCCGGTCGGGGTGGAACGCCGACTCGCCGAGGTGCGGGCCGAGGCGGCCAGCCAGATCGCGGCGGCACAGACCGAACGGGACGAGGCCCGCCGGGAGGCCGAGGCGGCGGCGGTCACCCTGCGCCAGGCCCAGCAGGCCGCCAGCGCCGCCGTCGCCGACCGGGCCGCCGCCCGGGAGGAATCCGAACGGGCCGCCCTGGCCGCCGAGCGGGCCGGCGCCGAGACCACCGCCGCGCTCGCCGCCCGGGACGCCGCCCAGCAGGCGGAAAGCGCCGCCGCCGCGCTGCGTACCCAGGCCGAGCAGGACCGCGACGCCGCCCGGCGCGACCTGCGGGCGCTGCGCGCCGAGGCGGAGGCCGACCGACGCCGGCTGACCGAACTGACCCGGGAACTGGCCGAGCTGGCCCGGGACCGCGACACCGCCCGCGCCGAGTCGGCCCGGGCGACCCGGTCGGCCGCCGAGGCGCTCGACCAGGCGGAACGGTTCCGGACGGCGGCGGAGCAGGCCCGGACCGCCGCGCGGAACTCCGCGACGGAGGCGGCCAGCCTCCGCGCCGAGGCCGGGCGGGCGGCGGCGGACGCCGCGCAGGCCCGCGACACGGCCGCCACCGCCACCGCCGAGCTGGAGCGGACCCGGACCGAGCTGCGGGCCGCCCGGGACGCCACGACCGCCGCCGAGGCCCGGCTCGGCGAGCTGACGGTACGCCTGTCGGCGGCGCAGGCCGACCGGGACGCGGCCCGGGACCGGGCCGCCCAGCTCTCCACCCAGGTCAGCGACCTCGCCGCCGCGCTGGCCGGGCTGAGCGCCCGAACCGCCGCCGGCAACTCGACCGGCCAGCCGGCAGCCGCCGGACCGCCCGCCGAACCGTGACCACCGGCTCCGGCGGCGGCCGGTGGGCATCCCGCAGGACGTCAGCCGACATATCGCGGCAATTCCCCACGGACGCAGGTGATCCCGATCACCTGCGAGGAGATCCGGCTACGCTCGGAGCGTTTGACCACTTGTACGTTTCTGCCGGCGGCGGGAATCGCCCACCCGGCACCTGTCGTTACACCGATAAGAACCACCATCACGACCGAGGGGAAAGCCGATCATGGGCGAGCGCATGCTGCGCGGGAGCCGTCTGGGAGCAGTCAGCTACGAATCCGACCGCAACACCGAGCTTGCCCCGCGACAGACCCGAGAGTACCTCTGCGCCAAGGGCCACCAGTTCGAAGTACCCTTCGCCGTCGATGCCGAAGTGCCGATGACCTGGGAATGCAAGTTCGACGGCAGCGTCGCCCGGCTGGTCGACGGCAGCGAGCCGGAGCAGAAGAAGGCCAAGCCGCCGCGTACCCACTGGGACATGCTGCTGGAGCGCCGCTCCATCGCCGAGCTGGAGAGCATCCTCGCCGAACGGCTCGAAGAGGTCCGCACCCGGCGCGGCCGGGCCTGACCGGCAACACACCAGCGACACCCACCGCCCTCACGGCCCGCACGCCGTGGGGGCGGTGCCGTCTCTGTCGACGCGCCCCGGCGGCAGCACTCTCAGGGGCGGCGCGGCTCGACGATCTCGCCCTCGATCGCCCCACCGGCAGCGGCCGGCGGCGGCCCCGGATCGGCCGGCGGCGGAGCGGCGTCCGGACGCGGCTCACCCCGCCGGACCCGCACCCGACGCGGCCCGAACAGGTCCCCGGCGGCCTGACCGGAAACCCGCCGCTCGGCGACCCCCTGCACCTGCCTCCGGACGGCGCGGCGCACCAGCGGCACCGTCAGCAGCACCCCGACCAACCCGGTGACCAGGCCGGGAATCACCAGCAGCAACCCGGCGAGCAGACCCACCAGACCGTCGCTGACCTGGCTGCCCGGCGGCTGGCCCGCCTCGACTGCGGCCCGGAACCCCCGCCAGGCCCGCAACCCCTCCCGGCGCAGCAGGACCATCCCGGCCAGCGAGGCGGCGAGCACCAGCAGGATCGCCCAACCGAACCCGATCCACCGGCCGAGCAGCACGAAGACCGCGACCTCCACGATCCCGGTCAGCAGCAGTGCCAGCGGCACGAACCTCAACCCTCGGCGCATGTCACCCCATCCGGATGTCGGGCCCACAATCCCGTACGTCCAGCATGACACGCCGCCGGTCAGGGCCAGCGGAGCCGCTGGTCGCCACGGATCTCCGCCGACCGGCCCGACACCGTCCGGCGGTCCGTCACCGACCAGAGCGTGACCCGCCACAACGCCTCACCGACGATCACCGGGCTCATCTTGCTCGTCCCCCGCTCCCGCTCGGCGAACGTGATCGGCACCTCCACGGTACGCAGCCCGGCCCGGTGCGCCCGCCAGGCCAGTTCCACCTGGAACGAGTACCCCTGCGAGGCGACCGAGTCGAGGTCGAGGCGGGCCAGCGCCGGCACCCGGTACACCCGGAACCCGCCCGTCGCGTCCGACAACGGCATCCCCAACGCCAGCCGGGTGTAGAGGTTGCCGCCCCGGGACAGCAGCTGCCGGTGCCACGGCCAGTCCACCACCTGACCGCCCGTCGTCCAGCGGGAACCGATCACCACGTCCGCGTCCCGGGCCGCGTCCAACAACCGGGGCAGCTCCTCCGGTGCGTGCGAGCCGTCGGCGTCCATCTCCACCACCGCGTCGTACCCGTGCTCGGCGGCCCAACCGAACCCCGCCACGTACGCCGCACCCAGGCCCTGCTTGCCGGGCCGGTGCAGCACGTGCACCCGGGAGTCCGCCGCCGCCATCCGGTCCGCGACCGCACCCGTGCCGTCCGGGCTGTTGTCGTCGACGATCAGCACCCGCACCCGCGGCGCCGCCCGGTGCACCCGGTCGACGATCACGCCGACGTTGTCGGCCTCGTTGTAGGTGGGGACCACCACCAGCACCCGACCGACGCCCGGATAGCCGTCCCCGTGCCCGTCCGTCGACTCGTTCACCGCTCCTCCGCATCCGCCGGGTCGCCGGCCGTCGCCGTACCGACCCCGGGGAGCGGACGTCGACGGGTCAGCGCCGCGCCGGCCAGCGCCGCCGCCGCCACGGCCAGCAGCGCCACCTCCGGCCACAGGCCGACCCGGGTGGCGACCGTACGGGTCTCCCCGAGGTGCATCTGCCGGGTCACCACCGCCGCGGTGTTGAACCCGGTCGCCCCGGTTACCCGCCCATCGGCCCCCACGAACCCGGAAACTCCGACCGTCGAGGCCATCAACGCCTCCCGGCCGTGCTCCACCGCCCGCAGCCGCACCATCGCCAACTGCTGCTCCGCCTCGGCGACGTCGAAGGTGGCGTTGTTGGTCTGCACCACCAGCACCTGCGCCCCACCGGTCACGGTGTCCCGGACCACCTCGTCGTAGGCGACCTCGAAACAGATCACGTCACCGAGGGTCACGCCGCCGACCCGCAGCACCCCCGGCTCGGTGCCGGCGACGAAGTCGTTGCGTACCCGGTCGACCTCCTTGCTGACCAGCCGGGCGACGTCACGCAGCGGCACGTACTCGGCGAACGGCACCGGATGCCGCTTCACGTACATCTGCGACCCGTCCCGGCCGGAACCCGGCAGCCACACCAGCCCCGCGTTGCGCACCTGCCCCTCGTCCGGGCCGAGCAGCACCGCGCCGACCAGGATCGGGGCGCCGACCGCGTCCGCCGCCTCCGAGATCCGCCGCCCCGCCCGCGCGTCTCGGGTCGGGTCCACGTCGCTGGAGTTCTCCGGCCAGACCACCAGATCCGGCCGCCGCGCCTCACCGGCCGCGACCCGCCGGCCCAGCTCGATCGTCGCCTCGACGTGGTTGTCCAGCACCGCCCGCCGCTGCGCGTTGAAGTCCAGCCCCATCCGGGGCACGTTGCCCTGCACGATCGCGACCTCGGCGGTCTGCGGCCCGGTCCCCGCCAGCGGCACCAGCAGCCCGCCGGCCACCAGCGCGACCGCGCCGGCGGCGAACCCCACCCCCCGGCCGGCCGACGGCAGCACCCGCCACGGCCGCCACACCGCCGCCACCAGCAGCCCACCCGCCAGCGCCACCGCGAAGGTGACGAGCGGAGCACCCCCGTACCCGGCCAGCCGCAGCAGCGGCGAGTCACCCTGGCTGAACGCCAGCCGCCCCCACGGGAAACCGCCGAACGGAGTCCGGTCCCGCAGCGCCTCCTGCGCCACCCACGCCACGCCGGTCACCAGCGGCCACGACCAGCGGAACCGATCCACCAGCGGGCCGGTGAACGCCAGTGTCAGCCCCAACAGCCCCAGGTAGGCCGCCTGCAACCCCGACAACAGCAGCCACGGCACGTTACCGGTGTACAGGTTTGTCCAGCTCAGCATCGGCAGGAACAGCGCCAGCCCGGCCAGCGCGCCGAGCCCGAACCCGGCCCGCAGCCGCCGCCGGTGCACCGCCGCCGACAGCAGCGCCACCCCGGCCGGCGCCAGCCACCACACCCCGTACGGCGGGAACGCCAGCAGCAGCACCAGCCCGGCGCCGACCGCCGCCGGCACCGCCAGCCAGAGCGGCAGTGGCCGCCCGGCCGGCCCGGCGGGCCGCCGGCCGCCCTCGGCGCTCTCCGTCAGCTCGGCCGTCACTGTCACGCGCGCCTCACGTCTTCCTCGAAGGCCACCGGCTCCGGCGCCGCTGACACCACCTGCGGAAGGCTACCGGCCGGCCACCCGAACCGGCATCCACACCGCCGCCGGCACCGGACCGAAGAATGGAGGAGGAGACGAAAATCGGGGCGCGGCCGACAGGCCGCGCCCCGATGCTCCCAGGCCCTCCCCGGCCGGTGTGGTAGGGCCCGCAGCACGACCTTCGGACCGACCGGACGTGAACTGGCTGTTCCCGTCGGGCCGTTGTCTACTGGCCGTCTGCACCACCCTGCCCGAGCACCGGTAACCGCAGCCGGTTCGCGCCGCCCCGCCGACCCCCGCCCGCTGGACCTGGCCGTTGCGACGACACGTTCACATGCCGCTCGGCCAGCGGACGAAGGGACGAAGCGAACAACAGCCGCTTCCCGTTGTAGGACTCAAAGACGGTACGTGCTACCCCCCGGGCACTGTCAACCGCCCCCCGGCCAGTCGTCGGAGTTCGATGCGGCGTGTCGGACCCGCCGCGCCGGGCCGCCCCCGGTTCGCCCTCCGTTCGCCCGCCGGAAACCCACCGGCAGCCCGATCAACCGGCCAGCAGGTGCCGGTGCAGCAGCCCCGCGGCGGCGCCCGGATGCGCCGCCGCCAACAACCCCGCCGCCGCCAGCACGTATGTGACGTCGACCACCGTACGGGCCGACCGGGGCAGCGCCCAGCCGCCCGGATAGTCGGTCAACACCCCGTCGAGCAGCCCGGCCGCGTCCGGCCCGGCATGCCGGAACACCCCGCCGGAACCGACCAGCAGCCGCACCTCCCGCAGGTCCCGCGCCGGCTGCCCGGCCGCACCATCGCCGCCCCGGGCGTGCCGGCGCACCGCCAGCACGGCCGCCAGCGCCGCGATCCGCCGCTCCGCCGCCCGCTCCGGACCCCCACCCACCAGCCGGCCCGGATCGGCCGCCAGCGTGCCCGCCACCGCCGCCAGCGGCTCCTCCTCGCCCGGCGACAGCAGCCGCTCCGCCGCCGCCGCCCGCACCACCCCGGGTGCGCTCCACCGCACCCCGAGATCACCCTCCACGGTCCGGGCCCGCCACAGCGTCCCGGCCGCCGGACGCCCCGGACCCGAATCCCGCTCGTCCGGCACCAGCACCGAGTACACGTCAGTGGTCGCACCGCCGACGTCGACGACCAGCAGGTCACCGCCGAGCCGGTCGGCCAGCACCTCCACCCCGGTCAACACCGCGTCCGGGGTCGCCGCCCGGACCAGCGCGGCGAACCGGCTCCCCCGGGACAGCCGCTTGCCGCCGATCACGTGCCGCAGGAACACCTCCCGGATCGCCGACCGGGCCGGCTGCGGCGCCAGTACGCCGATCGACGGCAGCACGTTGCCGGCCACCGTCACCGGCACCCCCCGCCCGGCCAGCAGCTCGGCGACCGCCGGGGCGGCCACCGCGTTCCCGGCCACCACCACCGGCACCCTGAAACGGGCCCGAGCCAGCCGGCCCGCGTTCGCGGTCAGCACCTCGGCGTCGCCGCCGTCGGTCCCGCCGACCAACAGCACCACGTCCGGCCGGGCCGCCCGCAGCGCCGCCAACCCGGCCCCGTCGAGCCGACCCGCACCGACGTGCACCACCCGCGCCCCGGCCGACAACCCGACCTGGTGCCCGGCCCGCGCCGTGACCAGCTCCTCGTAGCCGAGCACCGCCAGCCGCAACCCACCCCCGGCCGACGAGCAGACATACCAGGGTGCGGCGGCACCGGGAAGGCCGGCGGTCGCCTGCGCCACCGCCGCGTCCAGGCCGTGCAGCACGTCGGTGCCGACCGTGGTCCGCACCGACGCCGACGCCAGCAGCGTGCCGTCGGCCAGGTCCAGCACCGCCACCTTCGTCCAGGTGGAGCCGACGTCGGCGCAGACCGCGTACGAGACCACCGCTACCGGGGCCCGCCCTCGGCCGGTGCGCCGGCGGGCGGGACCACCACCGTGCCGACGGCGGTCACCGCCACCACCGGCGGATCGAGCACCTCGGCCGCCGACCCGCCCCGGTCCGGCCGGCCCCGGCACACCACCCGGCACTCCAGCTCCAGCGTGCGGCTGCGGGTACCGACCCGGACCACCGTCGCCGCCACCTCCAGCACGTCACCGGCCCGGATCGGCGCGCCGAACCGCACGTCCGCGTACCCGGCGAACAGCCCCTCGTCACCGTCGGTCCGGATACACACCTCGGTCGCCACGTCACCGAACAACCCCAGCGCGTACGCCCCGTCGACCAGGTTGCCGGCGTAGTGCGCGTGCGAGTACGGCACGTACCGCCGGTGCAGCACCGTCAGCCCCAACCGCGGATCCGGCACCCCGTCCACTCCGGTCATCCGGCCACCCCTTCCACATCCCGGCCCACCGATTCCGTGTCCCGGCCGTCCGATCGATCCCGATCAGCGGCCGGCACCCCGGCCGCCCGCCGATCCTCGGCGCCGACCACCAGCCGGTGCACCAGATAGCTGGCCACCTCACCCGGCGTGGTACCCCGGCCGAAGATCCGGTCCACCCCCAGCTCACCGGCCATCAACTCGTCGAACCGGGGACCCCCGACCACCAGCAGCGGCCGCCGGCCCGCCGGCATCGCCTCCCGGAACGCCGCCGACATCTCCCGGGTGTTGTGCAGGTGCGCGTCCCGCTGCGTCACCACCTGCGACACCAGCACCGCGTCCGCCCGCTCCGCCCGGGCCGCCGCCACCAGCTCCGGCACGCTCACCTGGGCACCGAGGTTCGTCACCCGCAACTCCCGGTAGTACTCCAGGCCCTTCTCCCCGGCGATCCCCTTCACGTTCAGGATCGCGTCGATCCCGACGGTGTGCGCGTCGGTGCCGATGCACGCCCCGACGACCGACAGCTTGCGGCGCAGCCGCCGCCGGACCAGGGCGTTGACCTCCTTCGCCGACAGCAGCGGATAGTCCCGCTCCACCACCCGCACCGCCGCCAGGTCCACCAGGTGGTTCACCCGGCCGTAGACGACGAAGAAGGTGAAGCCGTCCCCCATCTGCCGGGCGTGCACCAGCATCGCCGGCTCCAGGCCCATCTTCGCCGCCAGTTGCAGCGCCGCCCCCTCGGCCCGCTTGTCGTGCGGCACCGGCAGGGTGAACGACACCTGCACCATCCCGTCCCCGGTCGCGTCCCCGTACGGCCGGACGACCGGACCGCCGCTCACCGTCCCGCCTCCAGCAACTCCGTCGCCGGGTTGTAGTAGTCGTCGGCGTGCGCCGCCACCCCGGAAAGGCCCCGCCCCCGGTCAGCCGGCCGCTTCGTGATCCCGAACGTGCCGTCCGCGATCGCCGGCAACAGCCCACCGTCGGCGATCCGCTCCAACAACGTCACCGCCTCGCCGAGCACCGTCGCCGCCCGCCGCTGGATGAACCCGCCCGGCGCCGGCACGAAGTCCTCGTGCAGCCCGCCGGCCGCCCCCAGCACGTACCGGACGTTCTGCAGGGCGATGTCCCGGTCCGACAACCACGGCGTCACCACCGCCTCGGTCATCATCCCGACCAGCAGGATGCCCTGCCCGGTCATCGCACCCACCAGGTTGAAGAAGCCGTCCAGCAGGTTGCCCCGGAACACGTCCCCGGTCATGTGCCGGGTCGGCGGCATCCACTTCAACGGCGCCTCCGGGAACAGCTCCCGGGCCAGCAGCGCGTGCGCCAACTCCAACCGGAACGACTCCGGCAGATCCGGGTCGATCTCGAACGCGTGCCCCAGCCCCAACTGCGCGTCCGGCAACCCGGCCTCGTGCGCGAAGTACTCGTTGAGCAGCTGCGACACCGTCACCGTGTGCGCCTCGTCGACCGCGTCCGCCGTGGTCAGGTAGTTGTCCTCACCGGTGTTGATGACGATCCCCGCCCGGGCGTGCACCTGCCGGGAGAACCGCTGGTCGACGAAGGTCCGCACCGGGTTGATGTCCCGGAACAGGATCCCGTACATCGAGTCGTTCAGCATCATGTCCAGCCGCTCCAGGCCGGCCAGCACCGCCATCTCCGGCATGCACAACCCGGAGGCGTAGTTGGTCAACCGGACGTACCGGCCCAACTCCCTGGAGGACTCGTCCAGGGCCGCCCGCATCAGCCGGAAGTTCTGCTGCGTCGCGTACGTCCCCGCGAAGCCCTCCCGGGTCGCCCCCTCCGGCACGTAGTCCAGCAGCGACTGACCCGTCGACCGGATCACCGCGATCACGTCCGCCCCGGCCCGCGCCGCCGCCTGCGCCTGCGGGATGTCCTCGTAGATGTCCCCGGTCGCCACGATCAGATAGATCCACGGCCGCCGGGCGGGATCGCCGTGCCGGCGTACCATCCGGTCCCGCTCCACCCGGCGGCGGTCGATCCGGCGCAGACCCGCGCCGACCGCCCGGCGCGCCGCCGCCCGGGCCGACCGGGCCCGCCGGCCCGCCGGCACCTCGAACCGGACCGACCCGGCCGCCGCCTTCTGGGCCAGCAACGTCAGCGCCGCACCGACGTCCGCGGCCGCCGGCGCCGAACCGAGGTCGCGCAGCAGCGCGTCGAAGACCGGCACCGCCACCCCGTGCCGCAGCCCGACATCCACCACCACCGCGTCGAGCAGCCGGTTCACCCACGGAATCCCGTCCGGGTCCGCACCGGTCACCCCGGCCAGCCGCAACACCGCCCGCTCCACCGACACCGTCGTGTGGCACCGGGCCAGCTCCACCACCGGCTGCCCGGCCCGGCGGGCCAACTCCCGCGCCCGGGCCACCAACACCGGATCCAGCGCCAGCTTGCCGACCGGATCCGGCACCGACCCGGTAACCCGAACCGGCACCCGCCTGCCCGCCGCCGCGCTACCCGACACCATCGACCAACCCCCACTGTCGCGTCACGACGCGCCCTCCCCGTCGTAGATGACCGAGCCGCGCAGCACCGTCCGCCGGCACGTCGGCAGCGGCGTCGGATCCGCCGGGCCGCGCTCCTCCGGACTCGCCGACACCAGCACCGGCAGCCCACCGGCCACCCCGGCCGGCGTCGACCAGACCGCGAACGTCGCCGCCGCGCCCGGCACCAGCATCCCCTCGGTCAGCCGGGGATCCCGGCCCGCCGCGTCCGCCGGCACCGCCAGCCAGCCACCCCGGGTGTGCGCCGCGAACGCCGCCCGGGCACCCATCCGCTGTGCCGGATTGAAATGCGCCATCGCCGCCCGCACCGAACCCCACGGGTCCAGCGGCGTCACCGGCGAGTCCGAACCGAACGCCAGCGTCACCCCGACCCCGTGCATCGCACCCATCGGATTCGACTCCAGCGACCGCCGCACCCCCAGCCGGGACGCGTACATCTGCCGCTCGCCACCCCACAACCGGTCGAACGCCGGCTGCATGCTCGCCACGATCCCGTACTCGACGAAACCGGCGATCAGCCGCTTGTCGACGATCTCGGCATGCTCGACCCGGTGCCGCGCCGCCCGCACCCGCTCCACCCCGAGCACCCGCGCCGCACCGGCGAACCCGGCCAGCACGGTGTCGACCGCCGCGTCCCCGATCGCGTGGAAACCGCCTTGCATCCCGTGCCCGGCACAGTCCAGCAGATGATCCCGCACCTGCTCCGAGGTCAGGTAGCCGTGCCCGCACGCCCCCGGCGCACCGTCTTCGTACGGCACCGACAGGTACGCCGTACGGGCACCCAGCGCCCCGTCCGCGAAGAGGTCGCCACCCGCACCGACCGCACCCAACTGCCGGGCCCGGGCCGCACCCATCAACTCACCCCAGTAGCCGTACACCTCCGGGCCGTCCACACCGGACAGCCCGAGGACCGCCGTGAAATCCGCCTCGCTGGAGATCTCCGGACCACCGCACTCGTGCACCGCCGCGATCCCCAGCGACGCCGCCCGGCGCAACGCCACCCGCTGCGCCGCCCGCCGCTGCCCACCGGTCACCGACCCGAGCGCCAGCTCCCGCACCACGTGGTGGGCATCCCGGCGCAGCCACCCCGAGGCGTCGAAACCCGGCACCCCGGAAACCCGCGGCACCGCCGCCAGCAACGCCGACGAACAGAGCGCCGAATGGATCGACGCCTGGGACAGGTACACGCGCCGGCCGCCGGCCGCCCGGTCCAGCTCCGCCGCGTCCGGCACCCGCCCGTCCGGCCAGGCCGACTCGTCCCAGCCGTGCCCGAGCACCACCGCGTCCGCCGGCAGGCCGGCCGCGAAACTGGCGACCGCCGCGCAGACGTCCGCCGCCGAGCGCGCCCCGGACAGGTCCAGCCCGGACAGCGCCAGCCCGGTGTCGGTGGCGTGCACGTGCGCGTCCACGAACGCCGGGGTCACCAGCGCGGCGTCGAGGTCCACCACCCGGTCGGCGGCCGGGGCGTCGGCGTCCGCGCCGAGCCAGTCGATCCGGCCGTCCCGGACCAGCAGCGCGGTGGCCTGCGGATCCGCCGGAGAGTACAACCGGCCGCCACGGTAGAGCGTCGGGGGATTCGGCACCGCGGTCGAGGGGTTCGTCATGGCATCAGTCTGCCGCCAGCCGCTCGGCGAACAGCGCCCGCACACCGGGCACCGTACGCAGCAACGACAGCGCGTAGTCGGCGTGCCCCGGCAGGTAACCGTTGCCGATCAGCATCGTCACGTCGGCGGCCAACCCCTCGGCACCGAGCGCCGCCGCGGCGAAACTCGTCGCCATCGAGAAGAAGACCACCGTCCCGCCGTCGGCGGTGGCCAGGATCGCCCCGTGCTCGCAGCCGGGCACGTCCACACAGACCACCGTCACGTCCGCCGGAGCGCCCAGCGCACCCGTCACCGCCGCCGCCAGCCCCACCGGGTCCCGGGCGTCGGCGAGGACCACCTCGTCGGCCAGGCCGGCGGCGACCAGCCGGTCCCGCTCGGCCGGCACCGGCACCACCCCGACCGTCCGGGCGGCCCCCGCCTGCCGGGCGGCGGCCAGGGCCAGCGAACCGCTCTTGCCGGCCCCGCCGAGCACCGCCACCCGGGGCGCCGGATATCCGCGCACCGTGCGGGCGGTCAGCGCCGGCGCGCCGCAGACGTCGAAGACCGAAAGGCTCAGCCGGGGGTCGAGGTCGTCCGGGAGTACCGCGACGATCGAGCGGGCGAACAGGATCGCGTGCCCGGCGCAGGGGACCTGCTCGGAGCGGCCGTCCCAGCCGGCCAGCTCGTCGGTGACCGCCAGCGGGGTCAGGGTGAGCGAGACAAGCGTCGCGACCCGGTCGCCGGGCCTGACCGGCAGCGGCGACTCCGGCCCCACCTCGGCGACCGTGCCGACGAGCATGCCACCGGAACCGGTGACCGGATTGTGCATCTTGCCGCGCTCGCGGATGATGCCGAGCACCTCGGCCCGGACCGCCGCGCCGTCCCCGCCGTGCTTCTCCGACAACTGCCGGAAGCTCGCCGCGTCCAGGTTCAGCCGCTCGATCCGGATCCGCACCTCGTCGGCGCCGATCTCGCCCCCGGCGTCCAACCGGTACGCCGCCTGCGGCAGCACGCCGGCCGGCTCCCGTACCCGGTGCAGTCCGACCGCCGAGGTCACCCCCGCCGCATTCTCCCGGGTTGTCCGCACCGCGTCTCCTCCTCCCGCCGTCCCGCCCGACCCGACCTCCGTCGGACGGGGCATCCCGTCCGACGGGGCATCAGCTCGGCAGGCCGGCCGACAGACTCGCCCTCAGACCCGCTAGCAACGGGAAAACTTACGGCAGGATATTTCCTCGACGGGAAATCTTCCAGTAGCGTTCAAGGTCAAGGTGCAGGTCGAGGCCAACCGCCCGCCGCAGCCCGCCGGCATCCGAACGACCGGTACCCGAAAGACTGGAGGAGGCGCCGTGACCCAGGTCGAACCGGCAACCGCCGTGCTCGCCCCCCGCGACCCCGCCGGACCGGCACACCCGGACCCGACCGAACGGCCCGGCACCGGCCAGCCGTACGAATACCGCCGCCGCGCCCTGGTCGAACCCGACTGGACCCGCTTCCCCGGCTGGCGGCACGTCACCCGCGAACAGTGGGAGTCCGCGCAGTGGCAGCGCGCCAACTGCGTCAAGAACGTCAAGCAGCTCCGCGCCGTCCTCGGCGACGGCGTCGACGACGACTGCTACGCCGACCTCGACACCGACCAGGCCACCCGGGCCACCATGTCGATGCTGGTCCCGCCGCAGATGCTCAACACGATGATGCCGGACGGCCCGGTCAGCACCGACGCCTTCCGGGCCGACCCGATCCGCCGGTACATGCTGCCGCTCGCCGGCGACCGGCGCACCGACTGGCCCTCCCACCCGTACGCCACCCGCGACTCGCTGCACGAACACGACATGTGGGTCGCCGAGGGACTCACCCACCGCTACCCCACCAAGGTGCTCGCCGAACTGCTCTCCACCTGCCCCCAGTACTGCGGGCACTGCACCCGGATGGACCTGGTCGGCAACTCCACCCCGACGGTGCAAAAGCTCCGGCTCAGCCTCAAGCCCGTCGACAGGTACGACGCGCACGTCGACTACCTGCGCGCCCACCCCGGCGTACGGGACGTGGTCGTCTCCGGCGGCGACGTCGCCAACGTGCCGTGGCGGCACCTGGAGTCGTACCTGATGCGGCTGCTCCAGATCGAGACGATCCGGGACATCCGGCTGGCCACCAAGGCGCTCGCCGGACTACCCCAGCACTGGCTCCAGCCCGAGGTGGTGGAGGGACTCGAACGGGTCGCCCGGACCGCCGCCCGGCGCGGCGTCAACCTCGCCATCCACACCCACGTCAACCACGTGCGGTCGCTAACCCCGCTGGTCGCCCGCGCCGCGCAGACCGCCCTGGAGGTCGGCGTCCGGGACGTGCGCAACCAGGGTGTACTGATGCGCGGAGTCAACGCGACCGCCGCCGACCTGCTCGACCTCTGCTTCGCACTCCAGGGGGAAGCGGGAATCCTGCCGTACTACTTCTACATGTGCGACATGATCCCGAACGCGGAACACTGGCGGGTGCCGGTCTGGCACGCCCAGCGGCTCCAGCACGACATGATGGGCTACCTGCCCGGCTACGCCACCCCGCGGATCGTCTGTGACGTGCCCTTCGTCGGCAAGCGCTGGGTGCACATGGTCACCGAGTACGACCGGGAACGCGGCATCTCCTACTGGACCAAGAACTACCGTACGTCGATCGAGTCCGACGACCTCGCCGCGCTGGACCGGCGGTACGCCTACTACGACCCGATCGACAGCCTGCCCGAGGCCGGCCGGGCCTGGTGGGCCCGGCACGGCGCTCAGACGGATCACTGAGGACGGGCCGACGGCGACCTCAACGGTCGAACGTCTCCCTGGCGTTGCGGCCGGCGTCCTTCATGTTGGAGCCGGCCTGCTTCGCCTTGGCCCGCATCTGCTCGGAGGCGCCCTCGCCACGCATCTGCTCGTTGTCGGTCCGGTCGCCCATCCGCTCCTTGGCGGCGCCCTTCAACTCCTCCGCCTTGTTGCGCATCTTGTCCATGGCACTCATGTCGCACTCCTCACCTCGATGCCTCCGCTCGCGGCGGCTGCTCCCAGGTCGCTTGCCCGGCAGGGCTGGCATGAAACCTGGCTAATCAGCACGTAACGCTGCTGAACGGATCTTCCGGGCGGGTTCTCAACGTCGGTGCCGGTAGTGCCTTCTCGGGCTGTCACCGCAGGCACATCGCGTAAGGCATCCTAGGACGCTAGCTTACAGTAGCGACCACCAGGGGGGCGTGCTCGACATCGATTGGCTTCTATGAGACCGTGTCCATCCAGGCAGGAAGGACGGCGACTGTGCGAACGAAGAGCCGGCTCGGATCGCTCGGCACGGCGCTGGCCGTCGGCGCGGCGGCCATCCTGGTGGCGGTGGCGGGACCGGAGACGCCCGCCCAGGCGGCGCCGGTCACCATCACCAACGGCACGCAGTTCCGCGACACCGGCGGCAACCTGCTCCAGGCGCACGGCGGTGGGGTGCTGAAGGTCGGCGACCACTACTACTGGTTCGGCGAGAACCGCAACCCGGACAACACCTTCCGGGCCGTCTCCGTGTACCGCTCCACCAACCTGCGCGACTGGGAGTTCCGCAACAACGTACTCACCCAGTCGTCCGCCGCCGAGTTGCAGGTCGCCAACATCGAACGACCGAAGGTGGTCTACAACGCCAGCACCGGCCGGTACGTGATGTGGATGCACAAGGAGAACGGCTCCAACTACAACGAGGCCCGCGCCGCCGTCGCCTCCGCCGCCACCGTGGACGGCAACTACACCTACCACGGCAGCTTCCGGCCGCTCGGCCAGCACATGTCCCGGGACATCACGCTCTACAACGACAACGGCACCGCGTACATGATCTCGGCCGCCGACGAGAACTACGACCTGCACATCTACCGGCTCACACCGGACTACCTGAACGTCGCCACCCTGGTCGGCAACTTCTGGAACGACGCCCACCGCGAGGCACCGGCGATGTTCAAGCGCGGCAGCACCTACTTCCTGCTCACCTCGGGGGCAACCGGCTGGAACCCCAACCAGGCCAGGTACGCCACCGCGGCAAGCATCTCCGGCCCGTGGAGCGGCTGGACGAACGTCGGCGACTCGACCACCTTCCGGTCCCAGCCGACCTACGTGCTGCCGATCCAGGGCAGCTCCACCACCAGCTACCTCTACCTGGGCGACCGCTGGGCCGGCGCCTGGGGCGGGCCGGTGAACGACTCCCAGTATGTCTGGCTGCCGATCAGCTTCCCGTCCAGCACCAGCATGAGCCTGAGCTGGTACCCGACGATCACCATCGACACCGCCACCGGCGTCGTCACCGGCCAGTCGCCGCCCTACCACCGGATCACCGCCCGGCACAGCGGAAAGGTCCTCGACGTGGTCGGCAACTCCACGGCCGACAACGCCGAGGTCAAGCAGTACGCCTGGAACGGCGGCGGGAACCAGAGGTGGGAGTTCCAGGACGCCGGCGGCGGGTACTTCCGGATCGTCAACCAGAACAGCGGCAAGTGCCTCGACGTCGCCTCCGCCTCGACGGCCGACGGCGCCAACGTCATCCAGTACGGCTGCGGCGCCGGCAGCAACCAGCAGTGGCAGTGGGTCGCCACCGGCGGCTACCACCAGCTCCGGGCCCGGCACAGCGGCAAGTGCCTCGACGTGGTCAGCGGCGGCACCACCGACGGCACCGACGTCACCCAGTACAGCTGCGGCAGCGGGACGAACCAGCAGTGGACCCGGACCCAGTCGTGACACCGGAGGGGTCCTGAGCACGGCTACCATCGGGCGATGGCGGAGATCATACTCGTCCGGCACGGGGAGACCAGCTGGAGTGCCGGTCACCGGCACACCTCGTACACGGATCTGGAGCTGACCCCGGACGGCGAGCGGCAGGCCCGGCGGATCGCCGGGGAGCTCGGCGGGCGCTCCTTCGCCGCCGTCCTCGCCAGCCCCCGGCGGCGGGCGCTGCGCACCGCGGAACTCGCCGGGCTGCCCGTCAGCGAGGTGGTCGACGACCTCCGCGAGTGGAACTACGGCGACTACGAGGGGCTGACCACCGAGCAGATCCGCCGGGACCGCCCGGACTGGCTGCTCTGGACCGACGGCTGCCCCGGCGGGGAGTCCCCGGAGCAGGTCGGTGCCCGGCTGGACAGGGTGTTGGCCCGAGCCGCCGACCTGCTCGACAGCGGCGACGTGGCGCTGGTCGCGCACGGGCACAGCCTGCGGGTGGCCGGGGCGCGCTGGATCGGACTACCGGCCGGCGACGGCGGCCGGCTGCGCCTGGACACCGCGACGGTCTCCGCGCTCGGCTACGAGCACGGCCGCCCGGTCATCCTGCGCTGGAACTCGCCGGGTCGGGCGGCAGCGCCCGCAGCCGAGCCGACGCCGGGTCCGAACTGAGCTTCGAGGTCGCCGGCAGCTTCGGCGGGCGGCTCTCGTACGGAATGGAGAGCACCACAGTCGTCCGGGTGGTGACGTTCGCCGCCGTGCGGATCTCCTGGAGCACCCGTTCCAGGTCGACCGGACTGGCCACCCGGACCAGCAGCAGGTAGAAGTCCTCCCCCGCCACCGAGTAGCACGAGTCGATCTCCGGCAGGTGGGCCAGCCGCTCCGGCGCGTCGTCGGGCTGCGACGGATCCAGCGGCCGGATCGCCACGAAGGCGCTCAGCGGCAGGTCGATCGCCTCGAACGCGATCCGCGCCGCGTACCCCTTGATCACACCGCGTTGCTCCAGCCGGCGGACCCGCTGGTGCACCGCGGAGACCGACAGCCCCACCCGCTCGGCCAGGTCCGTGTACGACAGCCGGCCGTCGGCGGCCAGCGCCGCCACGATCGCCCGATCGGTCTCCTCCACGGCGTGCAACCTACCGGCAAAAGCCCGTCCCGGACGACTCCGAACCGCCTCGCGTCGGCGCGGCACGTCATCAGGCCGACAGCCGGCGGCCCCGGGTCGGGGGCCGACGGCGGGTCCGGACGCGGGCAACCGCCGGTGCCCGACGTTCGGGATCGTGTCGCACAGCTCCGGGCGGCGGCGGCCCGGATCGGCGGTCAGCCGGCCAGCGAGCGGGCGATCACCAGGCGTTGGATCTGGTTGGTCCCCTCGACGATCTGCAACACCTTCGCCTCCCGCATGTACCGCTCGACCGGGTGGTCGGCCACGTAGCCGGCGCCGCCGAGCACCTGCACGGCGTCGGTGGTCACCCGCATCGCGGTGTCGGTGGCGAAGAGCTTCGCCTTGGCCGCCTCGATCGAGTACGGCCGGCCGGCGTCGCGGAGCCGGGCGGCGGCCAGGGTCAGCGAACGGGCCGCCGACACCTGGGTCGCCAGGTCGGCCAGCAGGAAGCCCAGCCCCTGGAAGTCGATGACGCGCTGACCGAACTGCTCCCGCTGCCGGGCGTACCCGACCGCGTAGTCGAGCGCCGCCTGGGCCAGCCCGACCGCACAGGCGGCGATGCCCAGCCGGCCGCTGTCCAGCGCCGACATGGCGATCCGGAAGCCCTCCCCCTCGGCGCCGACCAGCCGGTCGGCCGGGATCCGGGCGTCGTCGAAGGCGATCTGGGCGATCGGCGAGGCGCGCAGCCCCATCGTCCGCTCCGGGGTCTGCGGCACGATCCCGGCGGTGCCGGCGTCGGCGAGCAGGCAGGAGATGCCCCGGGCGCCGGGACCGCCGGTGCGGCAGAAGACGTTGTAGAAGTCGGCGTTGCCGGCGTGCGTGATCCAGGCCTTGGTGCCGGAGACGAGGTAGTCGTCGCCGTCCCGCCGCGCCCGGGTGGCCAGCGCCGCCGCATCGGAACCGCCCTGCGGCTCGGAGAGGCAGTACGCGCCGAGCAGCTCGCCGCCGAGCATGTCCGGGAGCAGCTTGCGTACCTGCTCGCCGCCGTAGGCGGCGACCGGGAAGCAGGAGAGGGTGTGCACGCTGACCGCCTCGGCCACCGCCAGCCAGCGGCTGGCCAGGATCTCCAGCACCTGGAGGTAGACCTCGTACGGCTGGGCGGCGCCGCCGTACTCCTCCGGGTACGGCAGGCCGAGCAGTCCGGCCCGGCCGAGGGTACGCAGCAGATCGCGCGGGAACTCGCCGCGCTGCTCGAAGTCGGCGGCCCGGGGTGCGAGTTCCCGGTCGGCGAGTTCGGTGACGAGGTCGAGCAGTTCGTACGCCTCGTCGGTGGGCAGGATCCGGTCGACGGTCATAGCCGCACCAACTCCCGGGAAATGGTGTTCAGCCGCTCCACCCCGTCCGGGGTGCAGACCACGATGTCCTCGATCCGGGCGCCGTGCCGCCCGGCCAGATAGATCCCCGGCTCGACCGAGAACGCCATCCCCGGTTCGAGCGGCCGCGTGTTGCCGGCGACCAGGTAGGGGTCCTCGTGCCCGTCCAGCCCGATGCCGTGCCCGGTGCGGTGCAGGAAGGCGGCGCCGTAGCCGGCCTCGCTGATGACGTCCCGGGCGACCGCGTCCACCGCCGCCGCGCTGACGCCGGGGCGTACCGCGCCGACCGCGGCCCGCTGGGCGGCGTGCAGCACCTCGTAGTAGTCGAGGTACTCCGGCGGCGGTGTGCCGAGCACGTAGCAGCGGGTGGAGTCGGAGCAGTAGCCGGACGGCATGGTGCCGCCGATGTCGACCACCACCGGCTCGCCGAGCCCGATGACCCGGTCGGAGGTGCCGTGGTGCGGGCTGGCGCCGTTCGGGCCGGCGGCGACGATCGCGAAGTCGGCGGTGGCGTGGCCCGCCTCCCGGATCGCCACCGAGATGTCGGCGGCGACCTGCGCCTCGGTCCGGCCGGGGCGCAGCCACTGCGCCATCCGGGCGTGTACCGCGTCGATCGCGGCGCCGGCGGAGCGCAGCGCCGCCACCTCGGCCGGCGACTTGCGCAGCCGCAGCCCGCGCAGCACCTCTCCGGCCAGCCGCTGGGTGCTGCCGGGCAACGCGGCGCGCAGCGCCAGGACCTGCTCGGCCCACATCCGGTCACCGAGCCCGACCGCACCGACCGGCCCGCCGAGGGCGCGCACGACCAGCGGGTACGGGTCGCTGCCGTCCGGATGGTCCACGATGCGTACCCCGGCGCGGGGGGCCGGGGACGCCTCGGCGGCCGGCCGCTCCAGGGTCGGCACGACGAGGGTGGGTTCACCGGTCGCCGGCAGCACCAGGCAGGTGAGCCGTTCCAGGGCGTGCGCGTGGTAGCCGGTCAGGTAGCGCAGGTCGGAGCCGGGCGGGAGCAGCAGGGCGTCCAGCCCGGCGTCGGCGGTGGCGCGCTGGGCCGCGGCCAGCCGGTCCGGCGGATAGAGGTCTTCGTCACCCACCGGAACAGCTTAACGGTCGTTCGGGTGGAATCCCGCCCCCGGAAGCACATCGGGATCACGCCCCGGAAGCGCAGCGGAGGTGGGAGACCTGCCCGATCGCCGCGACGGCGCCCGGGGACCGTGGCCGGGCGGGCGGGGCTGCGCCAGGATGTCCGGGGGTTGTGCCAGGCTGTCCGGGTGACCGACAGCCGCCCCCTGCTTCTCGTCGACGCCCCGAGCCTCTACTTCCGGGCCTACTTCGGCATCCCGGAGTCGGCCGCGAAGGCACCGGACGGCAGCCCGGTGAACGCCGTCCGGGGCTTCCTGGACATGCTGGCGACCCTGATCCGCACCCGCCGGCCGGACCGGCTGGTCTGCGCGCTGGACTACGACTGGCGCCCGGCCTGGCGGGTGGCGCTGCTGCCGTCGTACAAGGCGCACCGGGTGGCACCGGAGGGCGGCGAGGTGGTGCCGGACACCCTCTCCCCGCAGGTGCCGCTGATCCTCGAACTGCTCGCCGCGATCGGCATCCCGGCGATCGGGGTGGACGGCTACGAGGCCGACGACGTGCTCGGCACGCTCGCCGCGACGGCACCGGCACCCGTGGAGGTGGTCTCCGGCGACCGGGACCTGTTCCAGCTGGTCGACGACAGCCGTCCGGTCCGGCTGCTCTACTGCGGGCGGGGCGTGGCGAAACTGGAGGACTGCGACGACGCCGCCGTGCGGGCGAAGTACGGCGTGCCGGCCGCCGGTTACGCCGACTTCGCCGCGCTGCGCGGCGACCCGAGTGACGGCCTGCCCGGAGTGGCCGGGGTCGGTGACAAGACAGCGGCCCGGCTCGTCGAGCGGTACGGCAACCTGGACGCCATCCTCACCGCGCTGGACGACCCCTCCGCCGGCTTCGCCCCCGGGCTGCGGACCAAGCTGAACGCCGCCCGGGACTACCTCGCGGTCGCGCCGACGGTGGTCCGGGTGGCGCTGGACGTGCCACTGCCGCCGCTCTCCCCCACCCTGCCGAGCGCGCCGGTCGACACCGACAGGCTGCTCGCGCTCGCCGGGCAGTGGAACCTCGCCGGGCCGTGCCGCCGGCTGGTGGACGCCCTCGCCGGCAACACCGTGCCCGCCTGAGCTGCCCCGCACGGTTCGACAACCTCGGCGGGGACCGCCCGCGCCAACAGTTCTCCGGCCCGACAGCCGGTGGCGATCGTGTCCGTGCCGAGGATTCCGCGCGCCCCGGGCGTACTTCCCGGCGTACGCCAGGTGAGATTTCCCGGGAAATGCGCCCTGACGTTTCGCGGAATTGTCGGAGGGTACTGCCCGGCAATCCACCGGAGCGGGATGTCGCAGGTGGTGGCCGCTGTCGCGCTGATTCCCGGTAGTCGGTTCCCGGCCTTCCCCAGAAGGGACGTCACCACCCACCGGGGAGCTAAGGAGAAAGAATGAACACCGGACTGCGAATCGGACTCGCGGTGGGTTTCGGCTATTTCCTCGGTCGCCGGAAGAAGCTGCGGAGCGCTCTCGTCCTGGCCACCGCGGTGGCCGCCGGACGGGCCAGCCGTGGTCCGGGCGGCCTGCTCGAGCAGGGCCGGCAACTCCTTCAGTCGCCCCGACTGAGTGGCCTGGGCCGCCTCGGCAGCCCGCTCGTCTCGGCCGGCCGGGACGCCGCGACCGCCGCCGCCGGCAGTGGCATCGACGCCCTGAGCGGTCGGTTGCGCGGCAGCGCGGACGCCCTGCGCCGCCGCTCCCCCGCCGCCGACGGGGACACCGGCCAGCGGGAAGAGCCGGGCCGTGACCAGCCGCAGGGCACCGACCAGAGCCGGAACGAGAGCCGACGGCGGCCGGCCGGGTCGGAGCCCGAACGCGCGAACGCCGGCAGCCGGCGGGGACGGTGACCATGGCCGAGGGCGGCACGCCCGGTGGCCTCGTCGCCAGGGCCTGTGACCAGCTCGGAGGTGAGCTGCGCAACCTCGCCTCGGCGATCGGTGAGCGCGCGGTGGCGGCCGTGACCGAGAAGGTCACCGGCGCGACCGGGCGGCTCGACGAGTACGCCCGACAGGGTGGCGGCCCCGGCCTTCTCGCCGCAGCCACGGGCGCCCGGAAACTCGCCGAGGGCCAGCACCCGGTGAAGGCCATGTTCCAGGCCGGCCTGGCCGGCGGTAAGGAGAGGGTGATGTCAGCTCTCGGCAGGAGTGGCAGGGGCGGCTCGAAGCAGCTCAAGGTCACCAACATCGTCGAGTCGATCGAGGTCGGCGTACCGATCCGGGTCGCGTACGACCAGTGGACACAGTTCGGCGATTTTCCGAGCTTCATGAAGAAGGTCGAGACCGTCGACGCGGACAGCGACGAGAAGCTGACCTGGAAGGCGCAGGTCCTGTGGTCGCACCGGACCTGGGAGTCGACGATCGTCCGGCAGATCCCGGACCGGTTGATCCACTGGCGCTCGAAGGGCGAGAAGGGCTCGGTCGACGGCACCGTCAGCTTCCACGCGCTCACCCCCGACCTGACCCGCATCCTGGTCGTCCTGGAGTACCACCCGCAGGGCTTCTTCGAGCACACCGGCAACCTCTGGCGGGCCAGGGCCGGCGGGTGCGGCTGGAACTGAAGCACTTCGTCCGGCACGTGATGACGCAGACGGTCCTCGACCCGGACTCCGTCGAAGGTTGGCGCGGCGAGATCGAGGACTCCCAGGTGGTGCGGGACCACGAGGCTGCCCTGCGTGCGGAGCAGGAGGAGCGGGAGGGGCGGGAGGGGCGGGAGGGGGCGGAAGAGCGGCCGGCCGAACAGGAGCGTGCCGAGCGGCCCGGCGGCCGCCGCCGACCCGAACAGCGCCGCCGCCCCCGCGACGACGAGTACGACGACTACCCGGAGGACGAGTACGACGAGTACGAAGACGAGGAGGAACCGGAGGAAGAGGAGGAGCCGCCGCGTCGACGACGGCCGGGACGGGCCCGCCGCCCGCAGCCTCCCGAGGAGCCGGAACGTCCCCGGCCGGTCCGCCGGGTTTCCGAGCCGTCCCGGCGACCCGTGGGCCGACGCCGGCGGGAGGAACGGGGCGAATGACGGTCGCGACGGCGGATCGCGGCCGGCGGTGCGCCGAGCTGGGCGTTCCGGTCCGGAACCCGGCCGACGCGGCCCTGGCAGGGCTGGCGGGGTGCCTGTTCAGAAGGGCTGGCGGGTCCGGAAGGGCCGGCCCGGGGCGGTGCTCGGGACGGAGCGCCCCGGGGCACCCTCAGCGGGAACTCCCTGGGCACGCAGCTCGGCGGCCCGGTCGGCGGCGAGCCGCTCGGCAGCCCGGTCGGCCAGGTACGCCGAGGCGGCCCGGTCCTCCTCGGTCGGGCTGGCCAGCAGCGCGTAGAAGAGCACGAAGGCCACGAAGACCACGATCAGCATGATCGGCAGCAGCAGGTTCGCCCCGCTGGCCCCGGTCGGTGCCGGAGCGGCCGGCTGGTGGTGCACGGCCATCGCCGCCATCCCGGTGTAGTGCATGCCGCTGACCGCGCAGCCCATCACGAAGGCGGCAGCGGTCACCGCCCGGGTGGAGCGTACGGTGACGGCCAGCCAGAGCGCGGCGGTCGCCGCGACCACCGCGATCAGCACCGACGCCACCACCAGCGACGTCTGGTAGTCGATCCGGCCACGCATCCGCAGCGCCGCCATCCCCAGGTAGTGCATGGCGGCCACCCCGAGGCCGGCGAAGATGCCGCCGAGCAGGATCCGGGGCCAGGCGACCTGCCCGGAGTACACCGCCACGAACAGGCCGAGCCCGACGGTGCCGATCGCTACCAGGGCGCTGGCCACGGTGAGCGGCACGTCGTACCGGATCGGGTTGCCGGCGACGCTGAACCCGAGCATCGCGGTGAAGTGCATGGTCCAGATCGCGGTGCCGCCGATCGCCCAGGAGGCCAGGGCCAGCCACCAGACCCGGCGCCCGGGAGTATGCGCCTCGCGGACCCGGACCGCGCAGAGCAGGCCCAGGAACGAACCGAGTACGGCGAGGCCGTAGCTCAGCACGGGCGTCACCCAGCCGTACTGGAAGTGGTCGATGCTCGCCATCTCGGTGGTCTCCTCGCGCCGTCGCACGGCGGTTCCGCGCCGGGATGATGATCACTTGCGGTCGGAGCAGCCACAACGGTGCGTTCGGGCGCATCTGCCGGCCGACGGCCGTGGGAAGGGTGACCGGAAAGATCATCACCGGAGGAGTGCCGGTTGGGCTGACCGGAGCGACCGGCTGTCTGAACAGCCGACGCCGGCTCGATCAGGCGACGCCGGCTCGGGTCCACCCGATCCAGGCTCGGGTCCACCCGATTCAGGCTCGCCCGCCCGTCAGGTGGCGCCGTGGTAGGCCAGTACGCCCCGGTTGATCGTCGCCATCGCCTGCCGCGCCGTGCCGCGCAGCTCGACCGACGCGCCCGTGGAGTCCGCGACCTGCCCGAGCAGGTCCACCACCTGCCGGGCCCACCGGACGAAGTCGCCGGCCGGCATGTCGCCGTCCAGGTTGTGCCCGCTGGCCAGCACCTTCGCCAGCACCTCGCCCCGGGCCCACCGGTATACCGGCCAGACGAAGCCGAGATCCGGCTCCCGGGTCGCCTCCAGGCCCCGCGCCGCCTCGTCGGACTCCAGCTCGGCCCAGATCTTCAGGGTCTCGCCGACCGCGTCCGAGACCGGCCCCCGGGGCACCGAGGCCCGCTCGTCGGTGTCCCGGCGCGCCTCGTAGACCACCACCGAGACGGCGGCGGCCAGCTCGGCCGGGGAGAGCCCGTCCCAGACGCCGCGCCGCAGGCACTCCGCCACCAGCAGGTCCGCCTCGGTCCAGATCCGGCCGAGCATCCGCCCAGCGTCGGTGACCTCGCCGGCCTCGGAGAGGTAGCCACGGGCGGTGAGGATGCCGCAGACCCGGTCGAAGGTCCGGGTCAACGACCCGGTACGCCCGGAGACCCGCTGCCGCAGCTCGGCGGTGTCCCGCTCCAGGCGACGGCGGCGCTCCGCCCAGCGGGCGTGCTCCTCCCGGTCGGCGCAGCCGTGGCACGGATGCCGGCGCAGTTCGGCCCGGAGCTGGCTGAGCCGCTCGTCCTCGCCGGCACCACCCCGGGACCGGCCGCCGCGCCGGGCGTGCCGGTCCAGGCCGGTGCCGCTGACCGCCGCCGCCAGGTCCCGCCGGGCCGCCGGCGAGCGGTGGTTGAAGTGCTTCGGTACCCGGATCCGGGCCAGCACCTCCGCCGGGGTGGTGAAGTCGCCCGGGGTGATCCGGCCGGCCCAGCGGTCCTGGGTCAGCACCAGCGGGCGGGGCTCGCCGAAGCCGCCGACGCCGGGATCGAGCACCACCGCCAGCCCGGCCCGGCGGCCGGACGGCACCCGGATCACGTCACCGACCCGCAGCCGCTCCAGCGCGGCCAGGGTCGCCGCCCGGCGCTGCGACTGCCCCTGCCGGGCCAGCGCCTGCTCGCGGTCGGCGATCGCCAGCCGCAGCCCGAAGTACTCGTCGAAGTCGCCGTGGTGGCAGCGCACCTCGGCGCCGTACGCCTCGATGGTCTCGACGTTGCGCTGCACCTGCCGGGCCAGCCCGACCACCGAGCGGTCCGCCTGGAACTGCGCGAACGACGACTCCAGCAGCTCCCGCGCTGGCGCCGCACCCACCGACCCGACCAGGTTGACCGCCATGTTGTACGACGGCCGGAAACTCGACCGCAGCGGATAGGTGCGCGTCGACGCGAGCCCCGCCACGTGCCGGGGATCGACCTCCGGGGACCAGACCACGACGGCGTGCCCCTCGACGTCGATCCCCCGCCGGCCGGCCCGGCCGGTGAGCTGGGTGTACTCCCCCGGAGTCAGGTCGACGTGCGCCTCGCCGTTGAACTTCACCAGCCGTTCCAGCACCACGCACCGGGCCGGCATGTTGATGCCCAGCGCCAGCGTCTCGGTGGCGAAGACCGCCTTCACCAGCCCGCGCACGAACAGCTCCTCCACCACCTCCTTGAACGCCGGCAGCATCCCGGCGTGGTGGGCGGCCAGCCCGCGCTCCAGCCCGTCGAGCCACTCCCAGTAGCCGAGTACGGCGAGGTCCTCGCCGGGCACGCTGGTGATCCGGCTCTCCACCACCCGGCGGATCTCGGCCCGCTCGTCCGGGCTGGTCAGCCGCAGCCCGGCGGCCAGGCACTGCTGCACGGCCGCGTCGCAGCCGGCCCGGCTGAAGATGAACAGGATCGCCGGCAGCAGCCCCTCCCGGTCCAGCCGCTCGACGATGTCGGCGCGCAGCGGCCCGCGCCAGCGCGGCCCCCGGGGACCGCCGCGCCCCCACCCCGGCCCGTGGGTACGCCCGTCGCCGAGTTCGAGCCGGCGCAGCATCTCCCGGGTGTAGCGGAGCAGTTCCGGGTGCACGTCGTGTTTGCGGGCGGCGTCGGCGTCGTGGAACAGGTCGAACATCCGGCGGTTGACGAGCATGTGCTGCCAGAGCGGCACCGGGCGGTGTTCGCTGACCACCACCTCGGTCTCGCCGCGCACCGTGATCAGCCAGTCGGCGAACTCCTCCGCGTTGGAGACGGTGGCGGAGAGCGAGACCAGGGTCACCGACTCCGGCAGATGGATGATCACCTCTTCCCAGACCCCGCCCCGGAACCGGTCGGCGAGGTAGTGCACCTCGTCCATCACCACGTACGCCAGGCCGGTCAGGCTGGACGAGCCCGCGTAGAGCATGTTGCGCAGCACCTCGGTGGTCATCACCACCACCGGCGCGTCGCCGTTTATCGCGTTGTCGCCGGTCAGCAGCCCCACCTGCGCGGAACCGTACCGGTCCACCAGGTCGTGGTACTTCTGGTTCGACAGCGCCTTGATCGGGGTGGTGTAGAAGCACTTCCGGGGCGGTGCGTCCGGTTCCTCCCCGCCTCCGGCACGCAGGGCCAGGTGTACGGCGAACTCGCCGACGACCGTCTTGCCGGCGCCGGTCGGGGCGCAGACCAGTACCCCGCTGCCCCGCTCCAGCGCCTGGCACGCCTCCCGCTGGAAGTCGTCGAGATCGAACCCGAGTTGCTGGGCGAACTCGTCAAGCGCGGGAAACATGCTGGCCTGCGCGGCCCGGCGGCGCGCCGCGGCGTACCGCTCGGCGGGGCTCGACATGAATCCAAGATTAGTGCGTACCGGGAGGTCGCACGCCGGCAGGCCGTAGGACGGGCCCCCGGGAGCCGGTCGGTAGGGTGCACGACGTGCCGGATCATGCCGAACCGCCCAAGCCTCCTACGTCGAGCGGAACCGACGGTCCCGCCCCCGGAGCCCCGCCGCGCCGTCCGGTGGACGCGGTGCTCTTCGACTTCCACGGCACCCTGGCCCAGGTGGAGGAGCCGGTGGCCTGGGTGACGGCCGCCGCGGCCGCCTGCGGGACGACGCTCGACCGGGCCCGCGCCACAGCACTGGCCGACCGCCTGGTCACCGCCGGTCGGGCCGGCGGGCCACTGCCGAACCGGGTACCCCCGCACCTGGCCGAGGTGTGGGCGGAACGCGACCTCTACGGCCCCGCCCACCGGGCCGCCTTCGTGGGGCTGGCCGACACGGTCGACAGCGGCGTCAGCGGGCTCGCCGAGGCCCTCTACGACCGCCTCCTGGTGCCCGACGGCTGGCTCCCGTACGCCGACACCGCGGTGACCCTGCGCGCACTGCGTACCGCCGGGGTGCCGGTGGCGGTGGTCAGCAACATCGGATTCGACCTGCGGCCGCTCTTCCAGGCCTGGGAGCTTACGGAGCTGGTGGACGCCTTCGTGCTCTCCTACGAGGTCGGGCGCTGCAAGCCGGACCCGGCGATCTTCTACCGGGCCTGCGGCCTGCTCGGCGTCGACCCGGAGCGGACCCTGATGGTCGGCGACACCCCCGCCGACGCCGGGGCGGTACGCGCCGGTTGCGCGGTACTGGTCCTTCCGGCTGCCGAGCCGGGACAGGTGAACGGGCTGACCGCGGCGGTGGACCTGGCCGTCCCGAACGGCCGCTGACCGCCGACCGCCAGCCGGGCCGGGAGCGGCCCGGTCAGCGCAGCAGGCGTACGGCGCCGGGGACGGCGGTCACGGTCACCGGCAGCGGCAGCGCGCGCTCGCCGTCGGCGTACCCGACTATGCCGTCGGCGACGAGTTCGACCGTGCGGACCCGCTGGGTGTGCACCATCGGATGCTCCAGGTGGGTGCCCCGGTAGACCCGGGGCTTGATCCGGGTCAGCGTCGCCCGGCCGATCCGGCCGGCGTAGACCACGTCGAGCAGCCCGTCGGTCGGGTCGGCGGTCGGGCAGATCCGCATCCCTCCGCCGTAGCTGGGGCAGTTGCCGACCGCCACCAGCACCCCGTCCAGCTCGCGGGTCACCCCGTCCAGCCGGAGCAGGTAGCGGCGGGGCCGCAGCCGGGCCAGCTCGACCAGGATGGCGAGGTCGTAGCGGCGTGGTCCGCGCGGCCAGGACATCCGGTTGGCCCGCTCGTTGACGAGCGCGTCGAAGCCGGCCGCCAGCACCGCGCCGTACCACCGCCCGGTGCCGTCCGGGCCGGTCATCCGGGCCAGGTCCGCCGGGCGGGTCCGGCCGGCGGCGATCGCGGCGGCGATCACGTCGACCGCGCCGAGCGGGTCGGCCGGAAAGCCGGTGCCGACCGCGAAGTCGTTGCCGGTGCCCGCCGGGACCGGACCGAAGGCGACCTCGGTACCGGCCACCGCCTGGAGCGCCAGGTGGACGGTACCGTCGCCGCCGACCGTCAACAGCGCCGCGGCGCCCTCCGCGACCGCCGTCCGGCAGGCTGCGGTCGCCTCCGCGACACTGCCGGCCTCGAGCAGCCGCACCGGCCGCCCCACCGTGCCGAGCCGGTCGAGTACGGCCGGCAGCAGCCCTCGGAAGCGGCCCCGCCCGGCGGTCGGGTTGGCCAGTACCGCTAGGTGGCCGTCGCCCAGCCGGCCGGCGGCGGCAGGGCCGGAAAGGTGATCGTCGGCGGTCACGGCGAGCACCGTACCGCCTGCCCCGCCGCCGGGCGACAGGGCAGGTCGGCTCAGGTCATGTCGTCGAAGCGCCGGTCGATCGGTCGCGGCGCGGCGACCGGGTCCGGTGCGGCCAGCGGTGTCACGGCCTCGACCCGCTCACCGGCGGTCACCGGCTCCGAGGCCAGGTCGAGCGGAGAGACCTCGTCGTCGTCCAGCCCGGCGTAGATCTCCCTGCCGCGTCCCCGGCGCCGGTCGTTGAGCATCGCCACCCCGACCGCCGCGAAATAGAGCGCACAGAGGCAGAGGGCCAGCGCGGTCATCCCGAACGGGTCCGGGGTGGGCGTGACGATCGCGGCGAAGAGGAAGAAGAGGAAGACGGCGATCCGCCACCAGCCGAGCATCTTCCGGCCGCTGACCAGGCCCACGAAGTTGAGCATCAGGACGATGAGCGGGAACTCGAACGCCACCCCGAACATCAGGATCATGTTCGTGACGAAGGAGATGTACCGGGTGATCTCCAGGGTGTTGGCGACGTCCTCACCGGCCAGGCCGACCAGGAACTCGAGACCCTTGGCGACCACGAAGAACGCCAGCACCGCGCCGGCCGCGAAGAGCGGGGCGGCGAGCGCGGTGAAGATGTAGGCGTACTTGCGCTCGTGCCGGTGCAGGCCGGGGGCGATGAACGCCCAGAGCTGGTACAGCCAGATCGGCGCGGCGATGATCAGCCCGACCCAGAGCGCGATCTTGAGGTCGAGCAGGAGTACGTCCGCCGGCCCGAGCTGGGTGAACTGGCACTTGCCGTCCACGACCGAACCGTCGAGCTGACAGTACGGCTCCTGGAGCAGGCTGCGGACGTCCCGGGCCAGCCAGATGCCGAGTCCGAAGCCGACCACGATGCCCAGGGATGCCTTGAACAGCCGGTTACGCAGCTCGCGGATGTGCTCGATGAGGGTCATCGAGCCGTCGGCGGCTCGCTCGAAGTTGCTCGGGCCGCGCCGGCGCAGCAGGGCGAAGGCCACGGGTGGCTGCCCCGGTCAGTTGTCGCGGACGCGCTGCACCGGGTCGTTGACCGGGGCCGCGGGCGGCTGGTAACCGGGCTGGTGCACGCTGCTCGGGTGGACCGGGTCTCCGGGCAGCGGCTGCCGTCCCGCCTGCGCGTCGGCCTTCTCGGCCAGGTCCTTGTCGTCTTCGGAGAGGCTCTTCGTCTCCGCCTTGATGATCCGCAGCGAGCGGCCGAGTGACCGGGCCGCGTCCGGAAGCCGCTTCGCGCCGAACAGCAGGACCAGCACAGCCACGAGGACGAAGATGTGCCACGGCTTGAGGGCGCCCATGGAAGCTCCAGTTCGATGTTTGTCCAGCAAAGGGTGTGTCCTGGCCCATCGTACGTCTGTCGGGGAGGAGTGCCACCCGCCAGGCTGGTGGCTTTCCGGCCGGCGGGTGAAGTCTTGACCAACGCCGGTCATCCGTCAACCGGTTGATCGACGTCCTGAGCAGGGATCGACGGGCGCCTTCCCGGCATCTGTCGGGGCCGGGACTACTCCTCGGCGCCGCGCTTGGCGCGGATCAGCACGACCCGCTCCTGCATCGTCTCCACCTGCTGCTGCATGGTCTCGGCCCGCTCCTGCACGGCCAGCGCGACCCGCTGGAGATCCTCGGCCTGGTCCTGCCGCTGTTGCAGGCGCAACGCGGCCCGTTGCAGTCGGGGCAGCCGGGTCAGCACCCGGCGGACCGCCAGGCCCAGCACCACGAGCCCGACCACGACGGCCGCGAGCACGATCCACTTCACCACGGCGGCCAGCCTAGTGGCTTCCGGCGGTGGCCGCCGGACTGGCGCCGGGAACGGGTACACCGACCGGCTCCGGGGCAGCCGCCCGCGGTGCGCCGGCCGACGGCAGCGTGGCGTACGCGTCGAGCGCGGCGGCGGCCCGCTCGCGTACCTGTTCGGCGAGTTCCACCGGGGCGACCACCGTGACGTCCGGACCGAGCCCGAGCACCAGCCGACGGGCCCAGTCCAGGTCGGTGACCCGGAGCGAGACCAGCCACTCCCGGCCGGCCCCGTCGGCGTCGGCACTGCCCGGATCGGGCTCGACCCGCTCGCACGGGTAGTACTCGGTGATCCACCGGCTGGACCGGCCGACCCGCAGGGTCACCAGCGGCAGGTCCCCGTCGGGCCGGAAGATGCCCGCACTCACGTCGTGCAGCCGGGCCTGCGGCGGCGGCGCGGCCGGTTGGTCCAGCTCGACGAGGGCGTCGATCCGGTCGGCCCGGAACAGCCGCATCGACTCCGCGCGCCGGCACCACGCCTCCAGGTAGGCCAGCCCGCCGACCATCAGCACCCGGATCGGGTCGACGGTGCGTTCGGTCGTCTCGTCCCGGGTCGCGGCGTAGTAGGTGATCTGCAGTGCCCGGCCCCGCTGCACCGCGCCGTGCAGCGCCGCCACCCGGTCGCTGTCCCCGGGCATCCGGACCGCGACCGGCGCGTCGGCGAGTTCACCGGCGGCATTCTCGATCTTGGCGAGGGCGCGTTCGATCGCGTCCCGGTTGGCCATCCCGGGCGTCTCGGCCAGCATCCGCAGCGCCACCACCAGGGCCAGCGCCTCGTCCGGGGTGAGCCGCAGCGGGCGGTCGATCCCCGCGTCGTAGGTGATGGTGACCCGGTCGCCGTCGAAGGCCATGTCGATCAGGTCACCGGGCCCGTACCCGGGCAGGCCGCAGACCCAGAGCAGTTCCAGGTCCTCCCGGAGCTGCCGTTCGGTCACCCCGAGGTCGGCCGCCGCCTCGGACATCTCGATCCCCGGCCGGGCCAGCAGGTACGGCACCAGGTTCAGCAGTCGGGCCAGCCGGTCGGCCGAGGTCCGCGCCGCAGCGCCGGACCGTTGCGCCGGACGAGTCACGCCGGCTCCCCCCTCTGGTCAGTTCCCCCGGGGCCCCTACCCCGGTCCGCCCCGGGTCACCCCGACGCCCTGGCGGTCGCCAGCTCGTCGTGCCGGGCGGTGATTTCCTTGAGCCGCTGGATCACGGCGTCCCGGATCTCCGGCGGTTCGAGCACCCGGACATCGGGACCGTAGCCGACGAGCCTACCGGCGAGCGACTCGGCGTCGGCGTACGGCAGCACGAGGCGGTCGCCGTCGGGTCCGCTGGTCACCTCCCGGGCCCACCGGCGCAGCCCGGCCGCCCGGCCCGGTGCGACGAGCACGGTGGCCCGGCCGGAGCGTTCCACCGGACCGGACCACTTCGCGACGTGGCTGATCAGGTCGACCCCGACCGGCGGCTCGAAGGCGCCGGGCCGGCCGGTCAGCTTCACCGCACCGCCGACGATCCGGGAGAGCCGGAAGCAGCGGGGCGCGTCCCGGTCCAGGTCGTGACCGACGACGTACCACCGGGCCCGCCAGCAGACCACGCCCCAGGGTTGCAGGCGGCGGCTGGTGGGCGCGTCGCCGTCGGGTACCCGGTAGTCGAAGCCGACCGTGCGCCGCTCCCGGGCCGCGACGGTCAGCGGCCCGAACGCCGGGTCGACGGTGACCACCGGCTCCACCCCGAGGGTGGCCTGCGGGTCGACGTCGACCCCGGCGGCCCGCAGCTTGGCCAGCCCGGACGAGGCCGCCGCGGCGAGCCCGGCGTGCCGCCAGAGCCGGGCGGCGATGCCCACCGCGGCAGCTTCGTCGGGCTCCAGCGGGATGTCCGGCAGCGCGTACTCCCGGTGCGCGATCCGGTAGCCCGGCTCCGCGTCGAAGGCGCTGGCCGTGCCCGTCTCCAGCGGCACGCCCAGCTCACGCAGCTCGGCCTTGTCCCGCTCGAACTTGCGCTGGAAGGCCTCGTGGTCCCGGGGATCGTCCGGATCGTGCTCGTAGCCGGGCACGGTCGCGGCGATCTGGGCGGCGGTCAGGAACCGCCGGGTGGAGAGCAGACAGATCACCAGGTTGACCAGGCGTTCGGTACGGGTCCGCGACACGACACAGACGCTAGCAGTGTCGGATCAAGAACCGGGTACCCGCACGGCACCGCGTACCGGTTCGACCCGGACGCTCCGGACACCGGCGGCCGGGCCGTCCGCCGCCGCTGCCGTCGGCCGGCTCCTAGGCTGGCGGCATGACCGATCGGGGCGGCAGCTCGGAGAGCGTCCTCACCGTCGTGGTGGCCGGGGTGGCGAACCTCGCCATCGCGCTCGCCAAGGTGGTCGCCGGGGTGATCTCCGGTTCGGCCGCGATGCTCTCCGAGGGCGCCCACTCGATCGCCGACACCACCACCGAGGTGCTGCTCTACACGGCGCTGCGCCGGGGCGCCCGACCCGCCGACGTCCGGCACCCGTTCGGCTACGGCAAGGAGAGCTACGTCTGGGCGTTCATCGCCGCGGTCTTCACCTTCGTGGTCGGCGCCGGCTTCTCGATCACGCACGGCGTCAACACGATCCGGCACGGCGAGCACACCGGCGAGTTCCTGGTCTCCTACGTGGTGCTGGCGATCTCGTTCCTGATCGAGACGGTCTCGCTGAGCCGGGCGGTCCGGCAGATCCGCCGGCAGTCCCGGCAACGGCGGATCAGCCCGGCCCGGTTCCTGCGGAACACCGCGGACACCACCGTCAAGGCGGTCTTCCTGGAGGACACCGCCGCGCTGGTCGGGATCTCGCTGGCCGCCGCCGGGCTGACCCTGTCGCACCTCACCGGCACCGAGTTCTGGGACGGGCTGGCCTCGATCATGATCGGGCTGCTGCTGCTGGTCGTCGCCACCATCCTGGCCCGGAGCAACATCTCGCTGCTGGTCGGCCGGGCCGTGCCGCCGCCGATGCACGACGAGATCCGCCGGCAGCTCGGCACGCTGCCGGCGGTGGACCGGGTGGAGACCCTGCTCACCATGCACCTGGGTCCGGACGACGTCATGGTCGCCGCGAAGGTCGACTTCCGGGACGAGACGACCGGGGCCGAGATCGAGGCCGACGCCGAGGAGGCCGAACGCCGGCTGGTCGCCCGCTTCCCGCAGATCCGGTACGTCTTCCTCGACCCGACCCGGAGCCGCAGGCCGTAGCCGGTTACCCTGCCGGCCATGGTGCGATGGCGGTCCGGCACGGTCACGGCGGTCCGGCGACGCTGGCACGGTGCCGTCGAACTCGACGTCCGGCAGGCCGACGGTGCGCCGGTACGTGCCCTTGCGTACCCGGAACTGGTCGGTGACCCCGAGCCGGGCGACCGGGTGCTGCTGAACGTCGGCGCGCTGCTGATGGGTCTCGGAACCGGCGGGTACGCCCTGGTGGTGGCGCTGCCGGACCGGCTGCCGGCGGACCCGCCCGAGACGGTCGACACCCGGGACGCCGGGCACCTGGTCAAGGCCCGCTACACGCCGCTGCAACCGATCCTGCTCGGCGTCGACGAGGAGGCGTCCCCGCACCGGGCCGCGCTCGTCGACGCCGACGACCTCGGCGGGCTGCCGGTGGTCACCGCCGACCTGCACTCCGCGCTGCCGGCGATCGTGGCCGGGATCCGGGCCGACGCGCCGGACGCCCGGATCGGCTACCTGATGACCGACGGGGGTGCCCTGCCGGCCTGGTTCTCCCGGACCCTCGACGGGCTGGCCGGGCAGCTCGCCGGGACGGTCACCGTGGGACAGGCGTTCGGCGGCGACCTGGAGGCGACGAACCTGCACAGCGGGCTGCTCGCCGCCCGGCACGTGCTCCGGGCCGACGTGGCGGTCGTCGCGCAGGGGCCGGGGAACCTGGGCACCGGTACCCGGTGGGGCTTCTCCGGGGTCGCCGTCGGCGAGGCGGTCAACGCGGTCGCCGCCCTCGGCGGCCGTCCGGTCGGCTCGCTGCGGATCTCCGGTGCCGACCCTCGGGACCGGCACCGGGGGTTGTCGCACCACAGCCTGACCGCCTACGGCAGGGTGGCGCTGGCCGCCGCCGACCTGGTCCTCCCGGCCGAGCTGCCGGCGGAGCTGGCCGCGCTCGTCGAACCGGCGCTGGCCGGTCTGGTCGGGCGGCACCGGCTCGTCCGGGTGCCGGTGCACGGGCTCGACGAGGCGCTGCGGGCCAGCCCGGTCCGATTGTCGACGATGGGCCGGGGGCTGGCCGAGGAGCACGCCTACTTCCTGGCCGCGGCCGCCGCCGGCCGGTACGCCGCCGGGCTGCGCTGAGCCTGCCCCCGTCGCGCCCGGCCGGTGCCCGACCTGCCGCGCCCGGCCGGCCGGCGGTCAGCTCAGGAAGACAAGCGCCAGCCAGCCGGCCACGACCAGGACGAGCACCAGCGTGAGCACCCAGGTGGGCACGGTGTACTCGCCCCGGCGGTTACGCTCGATCTCCTCCCGGATCTTCGCCCGCCGCCGCTCGTACCGGTTCTGCCGGATCGACTCGGGGCGGCGGTGCTCGTCGTCGTGGCGACCCTCTGGATGCGTCATAGCGGCGCCCAGCCTAACCGTCCGGCCTCACATACTGGCGATCAGCCGCTCGACCCGCTCGTCGTACGCCCGGAACGGGTCCTTGCAGAGCACCGTGCGCTGGGCCTGGTCGTTCAGCTTCAGGTGCACCCAGTCGACGGTGAAGTCCCGGCGCTTCTCCTGGGCGTGCCGGATGAACTCGCCGCGCAGCCGGGCCCGGGTGGTCTGCGGCGGGGTCTCCTTCGCCTCGAAGATCTCCGGGTCGGTGGCGATCCGGTCCACCTGCTTGCGCCGCTCCAGCAGCCCGTAGAGGCCGCGTCCCCGGCGCAGGTCGTGGTAGGCGAGGTCCATCTGGGCGATCCTCGGGTGCGACAGCGGCAGGTCGTTCTTGCGCTGGTAGCGCTCGATGAGCTGGAGCTTGGTCACCCAGTCGATCTCCCGGGAGACCGGGTCCAGGTTGCCGGTCTCGACCGCGCGCAGCACCCGTCCCCAGAGCTCGACCACCCGCTTGGCGGTCTGGTCCCCGCCCCGCCGCTCGACGAACTCGGTTGCCTTGGCCAGGTATTCCTGCTGGATCTCCAGCGCGCTTATCTCCTTGTTCGAGGCGAGCCGGACCTTGCGCCGGCCGGTGACGTCGTGCGACACCTCCCGGATCGCCCGGATCGGGTTCTCCAGCGACAGGTCCCGCATCACCACCCCGGCCTCGATCATCCGCAGCACGATGTCCGCGCTGCCGACCTTGAGCAGGGTGGTCACCTCGTTCATGTTGGAGTCGCCGACGATGACGTGCAGCCGCCGGTAGCGCTCGGCGTCGGCGTGCGGCTCGTCCCGGGTGTTGATGATCGGCCGGCTCCGGGTGGTCGCCGAGGAGACGCCCTCCCAGATGTGCTCGGCCCGCTGGGAGAGGCAGTAGACGGCACCGCGCGGGGTCTGCAACACCTTGCCGGCGCCGCAGATGAGCTGCCGGGTCACCAGGAACGGGATCAGCACGTCGGCCAGCCGGCCGAACTCCCCGTGCCGGGAGACCAGGTAGTTCTCGTGGCACCCGTACGAGTTGCCGGCCGAGTCGGTGTTGTTCTTGAACAGGTAGATCTCGCCCGCGATGCCCTCGTCGTGCAGCCGCTTCTCCGCGTCGACGAGCAGACCCTCCAGGATCCGCTCGCCGGCCCGGTCGTGGGCCACCAGGTCGGCGACCGAGTCGCACTCGGGGGTGGCGTACTCGGGGTGGGATCCGACGTCGAGGTAGAGCCGGGCGCCGTTGCGCAGGAACACGTTGCTCGAGCGCCCCCAGGAGACCACCCGGCGGAAGAGGTAACGGGCGACCTCGTCCGGGGACAGCCGCCGTTGGCCGCGGTAGGTGCAGGTGACACCGTACTCGGTTTCAAGGCCGAAGATTCGCCGCTCCATGCTTGGAGATTAGTCGCCCGGAGCCCGGGTTGGTCAGTGTCGGGGCGCGGCGATGTCCGCCGAACCGCGACGAACCCGCCGCGGCCGAACCGCAGCCGGTCAGCGGCCGGTCAGCGGCCGGGGTCGTCGAGGATGCCGTAGAGGTACTCGCCGTAGCCGCTGCGGCACAGCGGGCGGGCCAGGTCGCGGAGCTGGTCGTCGGAGATGAGGCCGCCGCGCCAGGCCACCTCCTCGATGCAGCCCACCTTGAGGCCCTGCCGCTCCTCCACCACCCGGACGAACTCGCCGGCCTGGACCAGCGAGGTGAAGGTGCCGGTGTCCAGCCAGGCGGTGCCCCGGTCCAGGGCGGTCACCTGGAGCCGGCCCGCCGCCAGGTAGATCTGGTTCACCGCCGTGATCTCCAACTCGCCCCGGTCGCTCGGCTTCAGCCCCCTGGCGATCTCCACCACGTCGTTGGCGTAGAAGTACAGGCCGGGGACGGCGTACCGGGATTTGGGTTTCTCCGGCTTCTCCTCGATCGAGAGTGCCCGCCCGTCCGGGTCGAACTCGACAATTCCGTAGCCCTCGCAGTTCGCCACCGGATAGGCGAAGATCCGGCCGCCCTCCGGGTTGCCGTTGCGGGCCAGGCTCCGCCCCAGCCCGGTGCCGTAGAAGATGTTGTCGCCGAGGATCAGCGCGACCGGCTCGCCGGCCAGAAACTCCTCGCCGAGAAGGAACGCCTGTGCGATTCCGTCCGGGGACGGCTGGACGGCGTACTCCAGCCGGAGTCCCCACTGCGAGCCGTCCCGCAGCAGTTGCCGGAACTGCGTCTGGTCGCCCGGAGTGGTGATGATGAGGATTTCCCGTATTCCCGCCATGACCAACGTGGACAGCGGGTAATAGATCATCGGTTTGTCGAAAATGGGCATTAGTTGTTTCGAGACCGCCTGGGTGATCGGCCACAGCCGCGAACCGGTGCCGCCGGCCAGCAGGATTCCGCGCATTCGCGCAGGTTACCGGGGGCGGCCGGGACCTGGAGTCAATTGACTGACACTCGCCTCACCGACACTCGCCGTTGCGGGCGTACCGGGCGGGCGGCGCGTAGACTTTCCGATTCATGAGGATTCTCGTGACCGGTGGAGCCGGATTCATCGGATCTGAATACGTGCGTATGCTGCTGACCGGCACCGGTCCCCGGCTCGCGCCGAGCGCGGTCACCGTGCTCGACAAGCTCACCTACTCCGGAAACCTCGCCAATCTCGACCCGGTACGCACCGATCCCCGACTGCGGGTGGTGGTCGGGGACATCTGCGATCCGGCCGTCGTCGACGAGGTGACCCCGGGGCACGACGTGGTCGTGCACTTCGCGGCCGAGTCGCACGTCGACCGTTCCATCCACCGGGCGGCGCCGTTCGTCACCACGAACGTGCTCGGCACGCAGACCCTGCTGGAGGCGGCGCTGCGGCACCGTACCGGCCGGTTCGTGCACGTCTCCACCGACGAGGTCTACGGCTCGATCGAGCAGGGCTCCTGGACCGAGACGACGCCGCTGGCGCCGAACTCGCCGTACTCGGCCGCCAAGGCCGGCTCCGACCTGCTGGCCCTGGCCTACCACCGCACCTACGGGATGGACGTGGTGCTGACCCGCTGCTCGAACAACTACGGGCCGTACCAGTTCCCGGAGAAGATGGTCCCGCTCTTCGTCACCAACCTGCTCGACGGCGGCACCGTGCCGCTCTACGGCGACGGCGGCAACGTCCGGGACTGGCTGCACGTGCACGACCACTGTGTCGGGGTCGCCCTGGTGCAGGACAAGGGGCGGCCGGGCGAGGTCTACCACATCGGCGGCGGCACCGAACTCAGCAATCGCGAACTGACCGGCCGGCTGCTCGCCGCCTGCGGCACCGGCTGGGACCGGGTCCGGCCGGTCGCCGACCGGATGGGCCACGACCGCCGCTACTCGCTGGACATCACCAAGATCAGCGAAGAACTCGGGTACGCCCCCAGCGTCGACCTCGACCGCGGACTCGCCGAGACCGTCGCCTGGTACCGGGAGAACCGGCACTGGTGGGCACCGCTCAAGGCGCGGATGAGCGACACGGAGATCGGCCGGTGAACGGCGCGCGTCGCCACCGGCGAGCGGACCGGGGGCCGTGGCGGTGTCGTGCGGCGGGGTCCGGGAAGGGCTGCCCCGGGTCGGCGGTGCCGTGACCGGCCGATGCGGTGCCGAGCCGCCGGCCTGGCTGGTCACCGGGGCCGGCGGAATGCTCGGCCGGGACCTGGTGGCGGTGCTCTCCGCCCGGCATCCGGGCCGGGTCACCGCCGCGACCCGGGCGCAGCTCGACCTGACCGACCCGGCGGCGGTCCGGTCGGCGGTGACCGGGCACCAGATCGTGGTCAACGCGGCCGGCTGGACCGATGTGGACGGGGCGGAGCGGCACGAGGCGGCGGCCACCGAGGTCAACGGCGCCGGGCCGGCGAACCTGGCGGCTGCCTGCGCGCAGACGGGCGCCCGGCTGCTGCACGTCTCCACCGACTACGTCTTCGCCGGGGACGCCGACCGGCCCTATCCGGAGGACGCACCGACCGCACCGGTGAACGCCTACGGGCGCAGCAAGCTGGCCGGCGAACTCGCCGTGGCCCGACTGCTGCCCCGGACCGGCTACCTGGTACGCACCGCCTGGCTGTACGGCGCACACGGCCCCAACTTCGTCAGCACGATGCTCCGGCTGGCGGCCGATCGTACGCACCTCGACGTGGTCGACGACCAGCTCGGCCAGCCCACCTGGTCGTACGCGCTCGCGGAGCGGCTGGCCGAGCTCGGTGCCGCCGCACTCCGGAACGCCGCCCCGGCCGGGGTCTACCACGGCACGGCGAGCGGCCGGACGAGCTGGTACGGCCTGGCCAGGGAGGTCTTCGCCCGGACCGGGCTCGACCCGGAACGGATCCGCCGTACCGGCAGTGACCGGTTCCCCCGGCCCGCTCGCCGCCCCGGCTACAGCGTGCTCGGGCACGACGGCTGGTCCCGGGCCGGGCTGGCTCCGATGGCGCACTGGCGGACGATGCTCGCCGAGGCGCTGCGCCCGGACGGCACCCTGGCCGACACCCGCCGGTCGGCCGCACCGGCCCAGCCGTCACCGGCGACCAACCCTGACGACGACCGGCTCCGCACGTCGCCGCGGTGACGCGACGAGGTGCACCGGCAACTCGGGTTCCACCCGGCCGGCCGGATGCTGCCGACCGCCGGAGATGCTACTCCGGCTTCTCGTCACCCCCGCTGGGCTTGGCGCGGCCGGACCTGCCGCCGCCAGCCGGCTTCGCCTTGCCCTCCAGGTCCGCGGAGCCGGCGGACTCGGCCGGCTTGTCCGGGCCGGGCGCCGGGGCCTTCGGCTCGGCCGGCGGCCCCTCGGCGCCGTCCGCCTCGGCCGGTGCGCCGTTCAGCAGCGAGGCGAGCGCGGCGCCGGTGATCCGCCGGAAGGTACGCCCGACCCGCCGCCGGTCCAGGATGGCCACCTCGAGCTGGCTGGCGGCGATGGTCCGGGGCGCTCCGCCCTCGCCACCGACGCCGCCCAGCGCCCGGACCGCGAGCCGGACCGCCGCGTCCAGCGACATGTCCGGCTGGTGCTCCTCGCGCAGTGCCCCGGTGACCGCCTCGGCCTGCCCACCCATCGCCATCCGGCCAGGCTCGTCGTTGACCGAACCGTCGTAGGTGATCCGGTAGAGCTCGTCCGCCTCCGGCGTGCTGCCCACCTCGGCGACGCAGATCTCCACCTCGAAGGGCTTGGACTGCTCGGTGAAGATCGCCCCGAGGGTCTGGGCGTACGCGTTCGCCAGCGCCCGGCCGGTGACGTCGCGCCGGTCGAAGCTGAGCCCGATCGCGTCCGCCATCCGGACCCCGGCGCGCCGCAGGTTCTCGAACTCGTTGTACCGGCCGACGGCGGCGAAGGCGACCCGGTCGTAGATCTCGCTTACCTTGTGCAGGGCGCTGGAGAGGTTCTCCGCCACGAAGAGCACCCCGCCGGAGTAGCTGAGCGTCACGGCGCTCCGGCCGCGCGCGATTCCCTTGCGGGCCAGCTCCGAGCGGTCGCGCATGATCTGCTCGGGTGAGGCGTAGAACTGCATGGCCACGGCGGCGGTTCTCCTGTCCGGTTCAGCTGCGACGGCGGGTTGCGGGTGCTGCGGGGCGACTCAGCCGCCCGGGTTCTCCATCCGGGCGGCGACCACCGCTTCGGCGACCTCGGCCGCCTCGGCGTCGGAGAGCCGGTTGGTGCCCTCGGCGGTGGCCGTCATCACCACCGGATAGATCCGGCGGCTCAGGTCGGGGCCGCCGGTGGCGCTGTCGTCGTCGGCGGCGTCGTAGAGCGCCTCGACGGCGATCCGGATCGCGTCGGGGGTGCTCAACCCGGGACGGTACCGCTTCTTCAGGGCCGCCTTGGCGAAGAGCGAGCCGGAGCCGATGCCGTCGTAGCCGGTCTCCTCGTAGGGTCCGCCGGCCACGTCGAAGCTGAAGATCCGACCGGCCTTGTCCGGGTCGCTGGCGGAGAGGTCGAAGCCGGCGAAGAGCGGGATCACCGCGAGTCCCTGCATCGCCGCGCCGAGGTTTCCGCGGATCATCGCGGCCAGCCGGTTGGCCTTGCCGTCGAGGGAGAGCATCGCTCCCTCGATCTTCTCGTAGTGCTCCAGCTCCACCTGGAAGAGCCGGACCATCTCCAGGGCGATGCCGGCCGTGCCCGCGAAGCCGACGAGCGAGTACTCGTCGGCCGGGTGCACCTTGCGGATGTCCCGGCTGGAGATCATGTTGCCCATCGTGCCGCGCCGGTCGCCGGCCATCACCACCCCGTCGACCGTGGTCAGCGCGACGATGGTGGTGGCGTGCGGGACGAGGTCGCTGGCAGAGCCGGGCGGCAGTGGCCGGCGACCGGGCAGCAGGTCGGGGGCCGCCGTGCTCAGGAACTGGGTGAACGAGGACGTGCCCACGTTGAGGAAAACGTCCGGTAGACGCCCGGTTGGATCAAAAGCCGCTGCCACGTGCTCCCTCTCAGCTGTCTCGTCACGTCGCCCGGATCCCCCGCGTCAGCGCGGGAACCGGACGAGGTCACCGTTGCGGTTGAAGCAGAGTATCCCCCGGATCTCCCCGGTGCGATGATCGTCGCCGCCGTGTTGCGCCAGCGCCGACGAGCCGGCCGATGCGGCCGGCTCGGACCCGCGCCACGCCCGGGGATACGGCTACTGTCCGCCCTTCTGGACGTAGCCCCGGACGAACTCCTCGGCGTTCTCCTCGAGCACCGAGTCGATCTCGTCCAGCAGGTCGTCGACGTCCTCGGTGATCTCCGCGTGCCGCTCGGCGACCTCCGGGTTCGCCTCGGTCGCGACCTCGTCGACCTCCTCGTCCCGGCGTGCCTTGCCGGACTGCGACTGACCGCCGGTGTCACGGGTAGCCATGTGTGCTGCCTCCTCCACGATCGCCTGGGGAAAACTTACCTCGGACGGACGACGAATCCGCCGGCACCACCGCTGTCGGCGGCACCCGGCCCGGCGTCAGCCGCCGGTGATCGTCTCCAACAGGTCCTTGGCGCTCGCGCACCGGTCGAACAACGCCCCGACGTGCTTGCGGGTGCCCCGCTCGGGCTCCATCATCGGAACCCGCACCAGGGACTCCCGGCCGACGTCGAAGATGACCGAGTCCCAGCTCGCCGCCACCACCTCGGAGGCGTACTGGGCGAGGCAGCGGCCCCGGAAGTAGGCCCGGGTGTCCTCCGGCGGCTCGGTCATCGCCGACCGGGTCGACTCCTCGGGCAGCAGCGTCGCCATCGAACCCCGGCTGACCAGCCGGTGGTAGAGGCCCTTCTCCGGACGTACGTCGGAGTACTGCAGGTCGACGAGTTGCAGCTTGTGCGAGGCCCAGCCGAGCTTCTCCCGCTCCCGGTAGCCCTCCAGCAGTCGCAGCTTCGCCACCCAGTCCAGCTCGCCGGCACAGAGCATCGGGTCCCGGCCGAGCCGGTCGAGTACGCCCTCCCAGCGGTCGAGCACGTCGGCGGTGTCGGGGTCGACGTCGTCGCCGTACCGGTCGTCCACAAAGGAGCGGACCCGCTCGAAGTACGCCCACTGGAGGTCGAGTGCGGTCAGCCGGCGTCCGTCGCGCAGCCGGATCCGGTGCGACAGCGACGGGTCGTGACTGACCGCCTTCAGCTCGCCCACCGGGTCGGCGATGGCCAGGTCCGGGCTGAGTGCCTTCTCCTCGATCATGGTGAGCACCAGGGCTGTGGTGCCGACCTTGAGGTAGGTGGAGATCTCCGACAGGTTGGCGTCGCCGATGATGACGTGCAGCCGGCGGTACTTGTCGGCGTCCGCGTGCGGCTCGTCCCGGGTGTTGATGATCGGCCGCTTCAGCGTCGTCTCCAAGCCCACCTCGACCTCGAAGAAGTCGGCCCGCTGGGAGATCTGGAAACCGGGCTGCGAACCGTCCTGCCCGATGCCGACCCGGCCGGCGCCGCAGACGATCTGCCGGGTCACGAAGAACGGCGTCAGGTACGCCACGATGTCGGCGAACGGGGTCTGCCGGCGCATCAGGTAGTTCTCGTGCGCGCCGTAGCTGGCGCCCTTGTTGTCGGTGTTGTTCTTGTAGAGGTGGATCGGGTGGGTGCCCGGGATGGTGGCGGCCCGCCGGGACGCCTCGGCCATCACCCGCTCGCCGGCCTTGTCCCAGCGGACCAGGTCCAGCGGGTTGGTCACCTCGGGCGTCGAGTACTCCGGGTGGGCGTGGTCGACGTAGAGCCGGGCGCCGTTGGTCAGTATCACGTTGGCCAGCCCGAGGTCCTCGTCGGCCAGCGCCTCCGCCGGGTCGTAGGCGGCACCGGAGTAGGTGAAGCCGCGGGCGTCCCGCAGCGGGGACTCCTCCTCGTAGTCCCAGCGCGCCCGACCGCCCCGGGCCAGCTCGGGCCGGGCGCCGTAGGCGTTCACCACCTGCGAGGAGGTCACCATCGGGTTGGCTCCGGCCTGGCCGGGCACGGAGATGCCGTACTCCACTTCGGTGCCCATGATCCGCCGTACGCTCATGCCGGCACACCCGCCCTGAGCCTGCCGATTCGCTCGCTACGCTCGCTCATGCCGCCGCCTCGCTCCGCTTGCCCATGTAGTTGAGCCTAGTCCGCGTCGCCGCCGGATTGTTCGCCCGGTGTGTCGACACGGCCACGGTACGCCTTCGACGCCCGTTCGCCCCGTTCGCTACCCGTCGGTTCCGGCTCGGCCGGACAGTCCCGGACAGCACTGTGGGCGCCGCGTACGCGGCGCCCACAGGTGTCATCGGTGCGCTACAGGTACTGGCCGGTGTTGCTGGCGGTCTCGATGGACCGGCCGGCCTCCGCGCCCTTGCCGCCGGAGACGAGGGTACGGATGTAGACGATCCGCTCCCCCTTCTTGCCGGAGATCCGGGCCCAGTCGTCGGGGTTCGTGGTGTTGGGCAGGTCCTCGTTCTCCCGGAACTCGTCGACGCAGGCGTCGAGCAGGTGCTGCAACCGCAGACCCTTGCGGCCCGAGGAGAGGAACTCCTTGATCGCCATCTTCTTGCCCCGGTCGACGATGTTCTGGATCATCGCGCCGGAGTTGAAGTCCTTGAAGTAGAGGACTTCCTTGTCCCCGTTGGCGTAGGTGACCTCGAGGAAACGGTTCTCCTCGGTCTCCGAGTACATCCGCAGCACGACCGCCTCGATCATGGCGGCGACCGTGGCCTGCGGGTCGTCGCCGTGCTCGGTCAGGTCGTCCGGGTGCAACGGCAGCCCGGTGAGGATGTACTTGGAGAAGATGTCCTTGGCCGCCTCGGCGTCCGGCCGTTCGATCTTGATCTTCACGTCGAGCCGGCCGGGGCGGAGGATCGCCGGGTCGATCATGTCCTCCCGGTTGGAGGCGCCGATCACGATCACGTTCTCCAGGCCCTCGACACCGTCGATCTCGCTGAGCAGCTGCGGGACGATGGTGTTCTCGACGTCGGAGGAGACGCCCGAGCCACGGGTCCGGAAGACCGAGTCCATCTCGTCGAAGAAGACGATCACCGGAGTGCCCTCGCCGGCCTTCTCCCGCGCCCGCTGGAAGATCAGCCGGATGTGCCGCTCGGTCTCGCCGACGTACTTGTTGAGCAGCTCCGGGCCCTTGATGTTGAGGAAGAAGCTGGTGTGCTTCTCCTCGCCCCGGCGTTCGGCGATCTTCTTGGCCAGCGAGTTCGCCACCGCCTTGGCGATGAGCGTCTTGCCGCAGCCGGGCGGGCCGTAGAGCAGGATGCCCTTCGGCGGCCGGAGCTGGTGCTCCCGGAACAGGTCGGCGTGCAGGAACGGCAACTCGACCGCGTCCCGGATCTGCTCGATCTGGGCCTGCAGGCCGCCGATGTCGCCGTAGTCGACGTCCGGCACCTCCTCCAGGACCAGCTCCTCGACCTCGCTCTTCGGAATCCGCTCGTAGGCGTACGCCGAGCGGGGTTCGATCATGAGCGAGTCACCGGCCCGCAGTGGGGCGCCGATGAGCGTCTCCGCCAGGTGGACGATCCGCTCCTCGTCGGCGTGCGAGATCACCAGCGCCCGGTCGCCGGCACCGCCGGAGGGGCTGTCCAGCACCTCCTTGAGCATGACGACCTCGCCGACCCGCTCGTAGCCGAACGCGTCGACGATGTTCAACGCGTCGTTGAGCAGGACCTCCTGCCCACGACGCAGCTCTGCCACGTCGAGCGAGGGTGACACCGCCACCCGGAGCTTGCGGCCGCCGGTGAAGACGTCGACCGTACCGTCGTCGTGTCGGGCCAGGAAGACACCATAACCGCTGGGCGGTTGCGCCAGTCGGTCGATCTCCTCCTTGAGCGTGACGATCTGGGCGCGTGCCTCCTTGAGGGTGTTCACGAGCCGCTCGTTGTTCTCCGTGAGTCGAGCCAACTGCGCCTGCGTCGCCGCCAGCCGTTCCTCAAGCTGCCGGACGTGTCGAGGGCTTTCGGTCAACTTGCGCCGCACCAGAGCGAGTTCCTCTTGAAGAAACGCGACCTGGGTGGAGAGATCGTGGGCCTCCTTCTCCCACCGTGCGGCGCGCGAGTCCGCGTCGTCGCTGCGTGCCACGTCCCACCTCCCCGGGGGCTTGAACGTTCTGCCCTAACACTAACCGCTATGACGCTGATTCGGTTCCACGCAACACCCTCGTCGCTGAAGCTTGATCACTTCGTCGACCCTCGGTCGCCCGCCGCCGGCCTCCGGGCAGTAGCGCCGCGCCGGGTCGCCGGGGCCGCCACGACCGGTCCCGGGCAACCCGTTCGACCAGCTCCGGGCAGGGGCTGACCTGCGCATTCACCCGCCCGCAGACGTACGCGGGGCCGTCGGGGCGCTGCCACAGCCGTATCGGCGGGCGGTGCGGCGGACGATCTCCGGGGCGGGTCGGCGGTCCGACGCCGGAGGCGGCGTCGTGGAAGATTCGACCAGCCGGACCCGTTCGGATACTTCGGGTGCGAGGTCGGACGGTCGTCGTTCCGAGGGGCACACCAGGCACGACCGGCGGCAGTGGGACTTTTCTCACCGCCGGCGGAGTTCAGAGCGTGGGACGCCCCACCACCGAGGCGACCAGCCGGGCGAACTCCTCCAGCCGGGCGATCTGCCCCGCGCCGCCGTCGTCGAGCGTCTTGCCGAACCGCAGCGCGTCGTGCCGGGGCGGTGCCTGCGCCTCGTCGCCGGGTACGCCCTCGTCCAGCGAGCTGAGCAGCAGGTAGACGTCGATGCTGTCGACCCGGATCTGGCCGGTCGGGGTACGGCTCAACCGCCGCCGGCAGCCCACCTCGCTGACCGTGGAGACCGGCACCACCCGCAACGACGACGTCATCGAGCCGGCCGGACCGTCGTCGGGTGGCACGTCCTCGCCGTGCCAGAGGATCAGCCGGCTGCCGTCGCAGATCGCGACCTCCTGCCAGACCCCGTTCACCTCGTTGACGAAGCGCTCCAGGGTGAAGCCGAGCACCGAGGCGCCGTTGAGCACCCCGTTCAGCGCCTCCATCGCGACGTCCGGATCGCGCAGGTACGCCCGGGCCGCCGACTCCAGCTCCCGGTACGGCGACCAGTCCGGGAAGACGGCCGGCAGGTCACCGCCGCCGAACGTCGGGCGGCTCACGCCCGCCCTCCGCGACCGAGCCCGCCGCGCCCTCCGCGGCCGAGCCCGTCGAACCCGCCGCGCCCGCCGCCACGACGACATCCACTCGCACCGAGCCGGTTGATCCGCTCGCACATGACGTCTCCTCGCCGTGCTCGGCACGCCCGCTGATGCGTCGACTCCGGCGGGAAGGGGGTCATTCCGCGGCCCTCCCGGGGGTTGCCTCGGCCTCCTGCCGGGCCTGGCGACGCAGCGCGTACGCCTCGGCGCCCTTGCTGGGCTTGCGCCGGCGCGGCGGTGCGGTGACCCCGGGCGCCAGCCGGCGGCTGGAGACGAGGAAGGCGGTGTGCGCGATCATGCGGTGGTCCGGGCGTACCGCGAGGCCGTCCGCGTGCCAGTCCCGGACCAGCGACTCCCAGGCCCGGGGCTCGGTGAACCCGCCCCGCTCGCGCAGCGCCTCGACCAGTTCGGAGAGCTGGGGTGTGGTGGCGACGTAACCGATGAAGACCCCGCCGGGGACCAGCGCGCGTTCGACCATGTCGAGCGCCTCCCAGGGGGTGAGCAGGTCAAGGATGATCCGGTCGAAACCGGACTCCTGGCAATCTGCCACGTCGCCCACCCGGAGATTCCAGGCTGGATGCGGTCCACCGAAGAAGGATTCCACATTTCGGCGGGCGATCTCGGAGAAGTCCTCGCGCAGTTCGTAGGAGTGCAGCTCGCCCTCCGGGCCGACCGCCCGCAGCAGTGAACAGGTGAGCGCGCCGGAGCCGACGCCCGCCTCCAGCACCTTGGCGCCGGGGAAGATGTCGCCCATCGTGACGATCTGGGCCGCGTCCTTCGGGTAGATGACCTGCGCACCCCGCGGCATCGAGAGTACGTAGTCGGCGAGCAGCGGCCGCAGCGCCAGGTAGGCCGTGCCGCCGGTCGAGGTGACCACGCTGCCGTCCGGCAACCCGATCAGCGCGTCGTGCTCCAGCGCGCCGCGGTGGGTGTGGAACGACCGCCCCGGCTCCAGCGTGATGGTGTGCATCCGGCCCTTGGGGTCGGTGAGCTGGACGCGGTCGCCGGGGCGGAACGGCCCCCGGTGCGCCGGCACCGGTGCGGTCGGGGCGGCGGGGACGGCGGTGGGCTGTGCGGTCACTGAACCTTCATCTTCCGTTTCGGCTCGAGGAGCTGCGCCAGGTCGGCGATGTGCAGAACGCCGACCACATCTTCGCCTGAGGTCACCAGGTACTGCGCGCCCGGGTGGGCCTGCACCTCGTGCACGACCTGCTCCCCGCCGAGCCCGACGGCCAGGCTGGGCACCCCGGCCAGGTCCCGGGCGACCGCGTCCACCGGCACCCAGGGCCGCCGTTCGGCGGGTACGGCCGCGGCGGCGGTCCGGTCGACGAGCGCCACCAGCCGGCCGGACGAGTCCGCCACCGCGAGCGCCGTACCGGGGGTGCCGCGCCGTTGCGCCTCGGAAAGCGGCGTGCCGCTCGGCACCGAGAAGACCGGCCGGGCGAGCCGGGCCAGGTCGACGAGCGGGAACCGCCGGCTGATCCGGGCCGCCCGGATCGTCTGCCCGGCCCCCTGCCAGAGGGTGAACGCGACGAGCAGCACCAGGGCCAGCCCCAGCCAGGGCAGCCCGCCCAGCCAGGTCAGCAGCGTGAAGATCACGGCGGTGCCGATCGCCACGGCCCGGCCGAACCAGCCGGCCACCTCGGTGGCCAGGTGCCGGTCCCGGGTGACCGCCCAGACCCCGGCCCGCAACGCCCGACCGCCGTCCAGCGGCAGGCCGGGCAGCATGTTGAAGATCCCGACCAGCACGTTGCTGGCGGCGAGTTGGAAGGCGAACTGGTTTGCCAGGGTGCCGTCCGGCAGGGCGAGCGTGGCGGCGACCCCCACCAGCCCGAGGACCAGGGAGACCGCCGGCCCGGCGAGCGAGACGAGCAGGTCCACCCGGGGTGTCGGGGCGTCCCGCTCCATCTCGGTGTAGCCGCCGAGCAGCTCGAGCGTGATGCCGCGCACCCCGATCCCGTACCGGCGGGCGGTCAGTGCGTGTCCCAGCTCGTGCAGCAGCACCGAGCCGAGCAGCAGGACCACGAAGACGAGCCCGACCAGATAGCCGGTGAGCTGGGAGAGTGCGAGCTGGTGCCGGACGAACTCGCCGTACATGACGGTGACCAGGGCCACCAGCAGCAGCATCGAGGGGTTGAGGTAGACCGGAACGCCGAAGACCCGGCCGACGGTGAGGCCGGGCCGCCGGTCGGGCCTGCGTCGGGGTCGCGAGTTTCCCTCCATCTCCTCCGATGCTACGGAACATCGTGCCGGGTGGAGCCGCCGGTTCGGCCGGGGTGACCGCGGACGATCGGGGCCGGTACGCATGCCGGGGCGGGTGGACCGGCTTCGGTCGTACCCGTGACATAGCCTTCCGGACATGACGGCGGAGACGGTGACATCGCAGACAGCCACAGGCGCCCCGACGGATTCTCCGGCCGGAGCCGCCCCGGCCCGGGTCACCGCCTCGTTGTCCCCGTCGCGGGCGGCCGACTTCAAGACCTGCCCGCTGCTCTACCGGTTCCGCAGCATCGACCGGTTGCCGGAGCGGCCGAGCGTCGAGCAGGCCCGGGGCACGCTCGTGCACGCCGTGCTGGAACGCCTCTTCGACCTGCCGGCGGAGCAGCGCACGCCGGCCGCCGCGGGCGAGCTGGTGGCACCGCAGTGGGACCGGCTGGTGACCGAGCAGGCCGAGCTGGCCGAGATCTTCACCGCGGGTGACCTCGCCGGCCCGGCCGAGTTCCTGACCTCGGCCCGGGAGTTGCTCGACGGCTACTTCACGGTGGAGGACCCGCGCCGGCTGGAGCCGGCCGAGCGGGAGAGCCTGGTCTCCACGGTGGTCGACGAGCAGCTGCTGATCCGGGGCTACATCGACCGGCTGGACGTCTCTGCCGACGGCGCCCTGCGGGTGGTCGACTACAAGACCGGCGGCGCGCCCCGGGAGGCGTTCGAGGCGCGGGCGCTGTTCCAGCTCAAGTTCTACGCCCTGGTGCTGTGGCGCACCCGTGGGGTGGTGCCCAGGGTGCTGCGCCTGCTCTATCTCAAGGACGCCGAGGTCTGCGACTACGCCCCCGACGCCGAGGAGCTGGTCCGGTTCGAGCGCACCGTGCTGGCCCTCTGGCGGGCCATCGAGCAGGCCACCCGGGCCCGCGACTTCCGGCCCCGGCCGAGCCGGCTCTGCGACTGGTGCAACCACCAGGCGCACTGCCCGGCCTTCGGCGGCACTCCCCCGCCGTTCCCGGAGCCGACCGCACCGCCCGACCCGTCGGCACCACCACCGCCGTCCCGGCCGGCTCCGGCTCCGGCTCCGGCTCCGGCTCCGGGGAGCGTAGTGGCTGGCCCGGTGGTGCCCGGCCAGTCGACCGGGCCGGGCCCGGCGGGTGCGGAGCTGCCCACCGGCCGCTCCGGCCGGGAGGAGCGCGCCTCATCCTGAAGAAGGACCCCAGGGTCGCCGCTGGCGACGACCTGTCGGCCCGAACAGCGGCTAGCGTCGCCAGCATGACCCCCACCGACTCCGCCACGACACCGGCGCCCGACCGGTTCGCGGGGAGCTGGCGGCAGCGCCTCGGGCTCGGTCCCGGGCAGCGCGGGCCGCGCCTCCGGCTCGATCCCGGGCAGCGCAGGTGGCTGCTCCGGGACGGGCTGCTCGCGGTCGCCGCCGTCGCGGTGGAGGCGGTGCTGGTCGGCACCGCCCCAGCGGGACTGGTCCCGTGGGGCTGGCCCGGGATGGCGATCTGGAGCATCGTCTGCGCCGCCCCGATCGCGCTGCGCCGGGTGGCGCCGTGGCCGGCAGTGCTGCTGGCCGTGCCGGCCTTCGTCGCCGCGGCCCTGGTCGGCGCGCAGCCGGCCACCGTGGGGGTCACGTTCGTCCTGCTCACCTACACCACCGCCGCGCTGCTGCCACTGCGCCAGGCGGCGCTGGCCGCGGCCGTGATCTGGGGACCGGCCCTGGCCGTCACGCTCGTCGAGCCGCTGCCGACCGACTACACCGAGCCCTCCCGCGCCTACCTGGTCTTCACCCAGGTGCTGCTCGCACTGGTCTGCTTCTTCGTCGGGCGTACGGTGCACGCCCGGCGGGCCACCATCCTGGCCCTGGAGGAACGGGCCCGGGTCGCCGAGGAGAACCAGCGGTCGCTGGCCGACCAGGCGGTCGCCGACGAGCGCCGCCGGATCGCCCGCGAACTGCACGACGTGGTCGCGCACCACGTAAGCGTGATGGGCGTACTGGCCACCGGGGCGCGGCGGGTGCTGTCCCGGGATCCGGCCGCCACCGACGGCGCGCTGGGCACCATCGAGGAGACCAGCCGGACGACCCTGCGCGAACTGCGCCGGCTGCTGGACGTGCTGCGTACCGATACCGAACCGGCCGCCGAACTGTCCCCACAGCCGGGGCTGGCCGGCATCGAGGCGCTTGTGGAGCAGGTCCGGGAGGCCGGGCTGCCGGTGACCCTGCGGGTGGACGGCACACCCGGCCCGCTGGATCCCGGGGTGGCGCTCACCGTCTTCCGGATCGTCCAGGAGGCGCTCACCAACACCCTCAAGCACGCCGGCGCGGCCACCGCACAGGTCCGGCTGAGCTTCGGGGTCTACTGGCTGATCGTCGAGATCGCCGACACCGGCCGGGGGCCGGCGCCGGGAAGCGGACGGCTGGGGCACGGCCTGGTGGGGATGCGGGAACGGATGGCCCTCTACGGTGGAACCCTGCGTACCGGTCCCCGTCCGGGCGGTGGCTACCGGGTGTACGCCAAGATGCCGATGGAGCAACTCGGCGCACCGATCGACAAGGGGGCCGCATGAGTGACGGCAGGGACAGCGGCCGGCCGGTGCGCGTACTGCTCGCCGACGACCAGCCGCTGCTGCGTACCGGATTCCGGATGGTGCTGGGCGCGGAGGACGACCTGGACATCGTCGGCGAGGCCGGTGACGGTGCGGAGGCGGTGGACCTGTCCCGGCGGCTGCTGCCCGACGTGGTGCTGATGGACATCCGGATGCCCCGGATGGACGGGGTGGCCGCCACCCGGGCGATCATCGACGCCCGGCTGCCGGTGCGGGTGCTCATCCTGACCACCTTCGACCTCGACGAGTACGTGGTGGGCGCGCTCCGGGCCGGGGCGAGCGGCTTCCTGGCCAAGGACGTACCCGCCGAGGACCTGGTCACCGCGATCCGCACCGTCGCCGCCGGTGAGGCGGTGGTGGCACCCCGGATCCTCAAGCGGCTGCTGGACCGGTTCGCCGAGACGCTGCCCGACCCGGACGCCACCCCGCCCAAGGCGATCGGGGTGCTCACCGAACGGGAGCGGGAGGTGCTGGTCCAGGTGGCGCGCGGGCTGTCGAACGCCGAGATCGCCCGGGTGCTCTCGGTGAGTGAGACGACGATCAAGACGCACGTCGGGCACGTGCTGACCAAGCTCGGTCTGCGTGACCGGGTGCAGGCGGTGGTACTCGCCTACGAGACCGGGCTGGTCCGGCCCGGGGCGTGACGGCGCGGGGCGTGACGGCGCGGGGCGTGACGGCGCGGGGCGTGACGGCGCGGGCGGAACCGGCCTCCGGGAGACCCCGGGGGCGGAGCCGTCCGGCAGGCGTAGCCGGGCACCCCGGGCACCCCCCTCGGAAGTAGGCCGCCGGGTCGGCACGGCGTACGACCCGGCGGGCGCCGAGTGGTCCGGCCGGAGGACGGGTCCGCCGCGCCGGGCGTACCCGAAGACCATCCCGGCGCACGACGGCCCGGCGGATTTCCGCGCCTACCGTTGCTGTCAGGTACGGCTACGGCGGTGGGTCGCACCGCCGGACGGACGGAGGGGACACCCATGACCGCGATCACGGGGGCGGCGGAGCGGACCGGTTCGGCATTCCGCCGATCGACGCACAGCGCGAACGGATCATGACAGACTGATACGACTCGGCCGCGAAGATCCCGAGCGCACGCCCGATCCGGGACTCGACCTGCCCGGGGGAAGCGATCCGGGAAGCGGAACCGGGCGGAGCGCCTTGCCGGACCAGATCGGCGCGTGGCCGACCCGCCCGGCCCGAGTGCCGGCTTCACCTTTCCGATCAACGGCACCGAAACGCCGGTTGACGGCACCGACACATATCAGTCAGGGGCAACCCTGATTCGGCGTCAGGGCGTACCCGCAGCGATTTTTCCGCGTCGGACTCCGTCGCGGGGCGGACGCCCGGATTGCCCGGGTCGTCGACGATGGATGCTGCCGGCCGGACCGCGTGGTCCGGTCGGACCAAGAATTTCTAGGGGGAGATGTACGTGACCGCGACGGTAGCCCGAGATGCCCAGTTCGCCGCCCGGGCCAGCGACGTGTGGAAGGTGTACGGCAGCGGAGAGGCGCAGGTCGTCGCGCTGCGCGGCGTCAACGCGGAATTCGAGAAGGCCCGGTTCACCGCAATCATGGGACCGTCCGGATCCGGCAAGTCGACGCTGATGCACTGCCTCGCCGGGCTGGATTCGGTGACCCGGGGAACCATTCATATCGGCGACACCGCGGTCACCGGACTCGGTGACGCGGGTCTGACGAAACTGCGCCGGGACAAGGTCGGTTTCATCTTCCAGCAGTTCAACCTGCTGCCCACGCTGACGGCGCTGGAGAACATCCTGCTGCCGCTCTCGATCGCCGGTCGTAAACCCGACAAGGAATGGCTCGACACCGTCATCGACACCGTCGGGCTGCGGGACCGGCTGGGCCACCGCCCGGCCCAGCTCTCCGGCGGGCAGCAGCAGCGGGTGGCCTGCGCCCGCGCGCTCGCCTCCCGGCCCGAGGTGATCTTCGCCGACGAGCCGACCGGCAACCTGGACTCCCGGGCCGGTGCCGAGGTGCTCGGCTTCCTGCGCCGGTCCGTCGCCGAGTACGGGCAGACGATCGTGATGGTCACGCACGACCCGGTGGCCGCCTCCTACGCCGGCCGGGTCATCTTCCTCGCCGACGGCCAGATCGTCTCCGAGCTGATCGAGCCGACCCCGGAGACCGTGCTGGACACCATGAAGAAGCTCGACGGGCTTGCCGAGGCGGGGCTCTGATGCTGCGCGCGACCCTGAAGAGCCTGCTCGCCCGCAAGGTGCGGCTGGTCCTCTCCGGCCTGGCCGTCGTGCTCGGCGTGATGTTCGTCTCCGGCGCCTTCGTCCTCACCGACACGCTGGCCCGGTCCTTCGACACCGTCTTCAGCGACGCGTACGCCGAGACCGACGTCGGCGTGAGCGCCGAGCCGAAGATCGACGTCGGCGAGATGGAGGGGATGGAGGTCGCCACCGCCTTCCCGGCCAGCGCCCTGGAGCAGGTCCGCGAGGTCCCCGGGGTGGCCGAGGCCACCGGACTGGCCATGGCCGACGGCGCCCGGGTGATCGGCAGCAACGGCAAGGTGCTGACCAGCGTCGGCCCGCCGCAGCTCGGCACCAACTGGACCGGCGAGAGCGGTCAACTCGAACTGCGCGAGGGCCGCGGCCCGACCGCCGACAGCGAGATCGCCGTCAACGCGGCCGTGGCAAAGGCGGCCAAGCTGGCCGTCGGCGACCGGGTCGGGGTGCTCACGCTGCAACCGAAGCGCGAGTTCACCGTGGTCGGCGTCTTCGGCTACAGCAACGACCGGGACAGCCTCGGTGGCACCCAGGAGGTGGCGTTCACCGAGCGGGTCGCCCAGGAGGTGATGCTCGGCCAGCCCGGCGTCTTCTCCGAGCTGAGTGTCAGGGCCGCCGACGGGGTCGACCCGGCCGACCTGCGCGACGACATCGCCGCCGCGCTCGGCGACGGCTACGTGGTCAAGACCGGCGAACAGCTCTCCGCGGACGCCTCCGCCGGGCTCAAGGAGGGCCTCGCCTTCTTCAACAACATCCTGCTCGGCTTCGCCGGGGTGGCCCTCTTCGTCGGCATCTTCCTGATCCTCAACACCTTCTCGATCATCGTCGCCCAGCGGACCAGGGAACTCGCGCTGCTCCGGGCGATCGGCGCCGGCCGCCGTCAGGTGATCGGCTCGGTGCTTGTCGAGGCGGTCGCGATCGGCCTGGTCGCCTCGGTACTCGGGCTCGGCGCCGGGATCGGCGTCGGTGCGCTGCTGGCGTACGTCTTCGGGCAGACCGCCGGTGGACTGCAACTGGCCGGGCTGGGCGTACCACCGGCGGCGGTGATCAGCTCCTTCGCGGTCGGCCTGGTCGTCACGGTCGTCGCGGCGGTACTTCCGGCGATGCGGGCCGCCCGGATCCCTCCGGTGGCCGCCATGCAGGACGTGGCGACCCCGGACCGGCCGCTGACCAGGATCTCGGTCGCCGGTGCGGTGGTGACGGCACTCGGCGGCACCCTGATGGCGCTGGGCCTGAGCGGCAGTGCCGGCGACAACACCCTGCCGGCCATCCTCGGCGGCGTGCTGCTCTCGTTCATCGGGGTGGCGCTGCTGACCCCGCTGATCAGCCGTCCGGTGGTCGGGCTGCTCGGCCGGCTCTTCTCCTGGTCGGTGCCGGGCAAGCTGGGCCGGTTGAACTCGGGCCGCAACCCGCGCCGCACCGCGATCACCGCCGCCGCGCTGATGGTCGGCATCGCCCTGGTCACCGGGGTGACGGTGATCCTCGACTCGGCCAAGAGCAGCATCACCGAGCTGGCCGAGGACACCATCCAGGCCGAACTGGTGATCTCCGGGGCGCAGACCGGCGCCCGGCCGCCGAGCTTCGACCCGGCGGTGCTGGACCGGGCCGCCGAGCTGCCCGGGGTGGCGATGGTGGCCGGGCTGTACGGCGACCGCGCGGTGGTCGGCGGCGAGCAGGGCTGGATCACCGCGACCAGCAACGTCCCGGCGCTGCGGGAGATCTACCGGGCCACCCCGACGGCCGGCACCATCGACACGCTCGGCCCGAACCAGCTCATGGTCGACTCCGGGACCGCCAGGGAGCGGGGCCTCTCGGTCGGGTCCACGGTGCCGGTGCAGTTGTCCCGGGGCGAGGCCCGGACCTACACGGTGACCGGGATCTACGCCGAGTCGCAGCTGTTCGGCGGGTTCCTGGTGCCGGCGTCGGCGGCGGTCGACTTCGCGGTGCCGCAGCCGTCCCAGGCGTACCTGAAGCTGGCACCGGGCGCCACCGTCGATGACGTGATGCCACGGGTCGAGACGCTGCTCGCGGACAGCCCCGAGGTGTCGGTCGCCGACCGGGCCGACTTCATCGAGCAGCAGACGGGGCAGCTCGACGGGCTGCTGACGATGATCCAGATCCTGCTGGCGCTGGCGATCGTGATCGCCGTACTCGGCATCGTGAACACGCTGGCCCTGTCGGTGCTGGAACGTACCCGGGAGTTGGGTCTGCTCCGGGCGATCGGGCTGCGACGGGGACAGACCATGCGGATGATCACCGTCGAGGCGGTGGTGATCTCGGTCTTCGGTGCCCTGCTCGGGGTGGCGGTCGGCACCGGGCTCGGTGCCGCCGTGGTCCGGGCGCTGCGCGAGGACGGCATCACCAACCTGGTGCTGCCGTGGACCGAGATGGGGGTCTTCCTGGGTCTGGCGGCCGTCGTCGGTGTGGTCGCGGCGGTACTGCCGGCGATCCGCGCGGCCCGGCTGAACGTGCTCGGCGCGATCGCGCACGAGTAGCGGACCGGCCCGCGGCCCAAGGGGGTGGCCGTGGGCAGCAGGGCCGGGGGCGGCGTCGGGACGGGCGCCGCCCCCGGCCACGTCCCGGCCCGTCCGCGCGGCGGTGCGGTCTGCCGCGTCCGGGCCGGCCGTGCTCCGGGCCGGCGGACCGGGCGGCAGTGTGCCCCGCTCCCCGGGTCCACCTCGCCGGTACCGGGCGTCGTCAGCGGGACAGGTCGAGCGGGGAGAGCAGGCCGGCGAGCAGGTCCAGGTCGACCCCGGCCAGCGTCTCCAGCAGGCGTACGCCGTCGGCCGGGTCGATCGGCACCGCGTGCGGCACGGCGAGCACGGCGGCACCCGCGGCGAGCGCGCTCGCGACCCCGGCCGGCGAGTCCTCGATCGCCACGCACCGGGAGATCGGCACGCCCAGCAGCCGGGCCGCCGTCAGGTACGGCTCCGGGTCCGGCTTCGTCGCGGCCACCTCGTCGCCGCAGACCACCACGTCGAAGGTGTCCCGGCCCAGCGTCTCCAGCGCGATCTCCACCACCGCCCGGCGGGTCGAGGTGACCAGGGCGGCCGGTACCGCGGCGGCGCGTACCGCCGTCACCAGGGCCAGCGCGCCCGGCCGCCACCGCAGGTCGCTCAGGAACAGCTCGCCGACCCGCCGGTCGACCCAGGCGGCGCTGACCGCCGGGTCCCGCCAGGTCTGCCCGAGGTCGGTGTGCAGGATCCGCATCGACACGGTCATGTCGGTGCCGACCATGGCGAGCCGGGCGGCCTCGGAGAGGGTGCCGCCGTAGTGCGCGGCGAGTTCCTGGAGCCCGATGTCCCACAACCGCTCGCTGTCCACAAGCGTGCCGTCCATGTCGAAGAGCACCGCGGCGGGATGCTGGCTGTTCAGGACTTCCTCCCGGATCTGACGCGAGTTGTCGCCCCCGATCGTGCCAACGCCGTCCGACGATCCCGGCACACCGGCCGGCAAGTGTGGCGGACACCTCACCGGACCGACCGGCGGCGGGCAGCTGTCGACCGGCACCGGAAAGCGGGGCGTCAGCGCAGGTCGCAGGCGTCCAGCGAGCGCTCGTAACCGCCGAAGAACGCGTCGGTGCGCTGCTCCGCCGTGCCGTGCGCCCCCTCGGCGAACCACGGCTGGCCCGGGTCGTCGGCAACCGCCCGCAGGCCGGCGGCCAGCTCGTCGAGGTCGCCGTCCTCGATCGTCAGCGCCCGGGACCGCACCGAGTCCCCGAGGTACGCCCCGGCCATGCAGTCGGCCTGCAACTCCTGCTGGATGGTGAAGTCGTACCGGATGCCGAGTCGCACCTGCACGCCGTGCGCGTACTCGTGGCCGAGCAGGTAGAAGAGGAAGGCGTCGCCGACCTGCCGGAACGCGGCGACCGCCCAGTTGACGTCGTAGGCGATGAAGTCGCCCGCCGAACAGTAGACGGCGTTGTTGCGCGGCAGTGGCTGACCGGCGCAGCCGACCTCACCCTCCCGCTGGTAGGCGGTGATCCGCCGGATCGGCTGGAACCGCTCCCCCGACGCATCGAAGCGCTCCGTCCAGTACTCCTCGGCGACCCGTACCGCACCGGTGATGTCGCGCTGGAACTCATCGACGGTCATCGTGCCGTCGGCCTCGGCGTTTCCGTCCGGCGTGCCCTGCCCGCCCGGCCCCGGACGGCCCTCCTCGGCCGCCCCACCGGCGAAGCAGGCGGCCGTGACGACGAGCGTCACGCCCAGCGCGAGGAGCCGCCAGAGTCGGTCGGTACGGCGCAACGGACGCATCACGGCCCCTCCCAGTGGACACCGGAACAGAAACACTTCCCAGGGTGGCGACGGGGTCAAACCCGTGCCGGGCGACCGGCCGGAGACCCGAAGCCGTCTCCGCCGGACCGGCGGCCCCGACCCGAGAGCGGGCGCATTTCCCGCGTTCGCGTGAGGTTGTGGCGCCGGTTACCGGCAAGACCGCAGGCGTGACGACGACCGACGCTGCCGTACCAGCAGGCGTGACGACGACCGACGTTGCCGTGCCACCGGTCCCGGACCGCCCGGTCCGGTGCCGCCGCGGCCGGCCCGGTGCCGGTCCGGCCACGCCGACGGCCGGAGTGCCGACCATCGTCCCGCTGGCCCGGACCCGGCGCAACCTCGGCGCCCTCGCCCTGCTGACCGCCGCCGCCGCACTCGGCGGTGCACCACTGTGGACGGTGGTGGTGCTGGCCCTGACCTGTGTCGCGATCCCACTCGCCGTCGGCCTGGACGGCGGCCCCGGGCAGGTCCGGACGCTGCTGCTCGGCGTCACCGCCACCCGAACCCGAACGACCGATCACCGGCAACGAGAGGAAGAACCGGTATGAACCGAATGTCGCCGAGCGACAGGCCCCAGCCCGAGCGTGCCGGCGCGGGCTGGATCGACGTCGGGCCCCGCAACGTGGAGCTGGACCTGCAGAACCTGGACCTGCTGGTACCGCCGCCGACCGACCGGGGCACGGTGCCCAACCTGAAGTTCTCGTTCTCCGACGCACACACCCGGATCGAGCGGGGCGGCTGGACCCGCGAGGTGACCCAGCGCGAGCTGCCGATCGCCACAACGCTCAGCGGTGTCGACATGGCCCTCGAACCCGGCGCCTACCGGGAACTGCACTGGCACCAACAGGCCGAGTGGGGGTACGTGCTGACCGGCAGCTGCCGGATCGGCGCCGTCGACCAGGAAGGACGCAACTTCCTCGACGACGTCGGCCAGGGCGACCTGTGGTTCTTCCCGAAGGGCGTACCGCACCACATCCAGGCCCTCGACGACGGGGTGGAGTTCCTGCTCGTCTTCGACGACGGTGGCTTCTCGGAGAACTCCACCTTCCTGATCAGCGACTTCTTCGCACACACCCCGAAGGAGGTGATCGCCAAGAACTTCGGCTGGCGCGTCGAGCAGCTCGCCGACCTGCCGGAGAAGGAGAAGTACATCTTCCCCGGCCAGGTGCCGCCGCCGCTGGACGTCGACCGGGTGGTCAGCCCCACCGGCGACGTGCCACGCACCTTCAAGCACCGGCTGCACGCCCAGGCACCGGAACGCTTCGACGGCGGCACGGTACGGATCGCCGACGTGACGAACTTCGCCGCCGCGACCACCATCTGCGCGGCCCTGGTGGAGGTCGAGCCGGGCGCGATGCGCGAACTGCACTGGCACCCCACCGACGACGAGTGGCAGTACTACATCTCGGGCAGCGGCCGGATGGGCGTCTTCGCCAGCTCCGGGGTGAACCGCACCTTCGACTACCGGTCCGGGGACGTCGGCTACGTGCCGTTCGCGTACGGGCACTACATCGAGAACACCGGCAACGAGCCGCTGGTGTTCCTGGAGATGTTCCGCAATCCGCGGTTCGAGGACATCTCGCTGGCCCAGTGGATGGCCAACACGCCGCCGGAGGTCGCCGCCGACACCCTCAACCTGCCCCGCGCGCTCATCGAGTCGATCCGCCGGGACAAGCGGTCGGTCACCGCCTGACCGGCACACCCCTGGCCCCCCGGGAACCGGGCCGGTCCTCCCGGGTCGCCCAGAGCCGGGCCAGGTCCAGCCGGTTCCGGACGCCGAGTTTGGCGTACACCGCGCGGAGCTGTGCGTCGACGGTGTGGAAGGAGACGAACAGGCTCGCCGCCGCCTGCTGCTTCGTCGCGCCGCCGACCAGCAGTTCGGCCACCCGGGTCTCGGCGGCGGTCAGCGCGGCGAACCCGCCGCCGGCCCGGCCGCCCCGGTTCCGGCGCCCCGGAGCCAGGGCAGCCGCACACCGGACCGCCCGCTCCTGGTCCCCGACGGCACCGAGCCGGCCGAACAGGGCGGCGGCCTCCTCCGCCGCCCGCCGGGCCACCGCCGGTCCGGTGCCGGGCGCACCCGCCAGGTCGTGCAGCGCGTCGGCCAGCACCGGCCGGGCCGAAGTGGTCCGCAACGATGCCACCGCCCCGCCCAGGAGTGCCGGATCGCGCTCCACCACCCCGGCGGCGTGCTGCGCGATCCCCCACCACAGGCTGCTGTCCACCCGCTGCGCGACCCCGACCAGCCGCTCCGCGAGCTGGTGCGCCCGGTCCGCGTCGTCGAGCGCCAGCACCGCCCGGACCAGCGCCGGCGCCTGCTGCGGGACGAGCAGCACCGGACGTACCGACCGGGCCAGCTCGTCGACGGCGGCCCGGAGGAACCCGGCGTGCCGGTCCGGTTCCGGATCGAAGGCGGCGGCGCCGGCCAACCGGACCCACGCGACGCCGTCCGGCCACTCCGCCGGTGGCTGGACGCCGGCCAGCAGCTCGCGGGCGGTCTCCGGACACCCCCGCCGGAACGCCACCTCCACCCGCACCGCCAGCAGCTCGGCGTGCACCTCGTCGGCGAGCTGGCCGGCCGGCCAGCGGTGCAGCGCCAGCTCCGCCCGGGTCGCCGCCTCCGGAAGCTCCCCGGCGGCGATCCGGAGCCGGCAGTCCAGCGCCGTCAGCATCGGCTGCGTCGCCGCGCCGAGCGTGCCCAGGTCCGCCTCGGCGAACCGCAGCGCGGTGCCGGCCTCCTCGAACTCGCCGCAGGCGAGCTGGCAGGCGATCCGCTCGACCCGCAGTACCGCGCCCTGCGCCCTGGCGGCCGGGACGCTCGGGTCGACCCGGCCGAGCAGCCGCCGGGCGGCCGGCAGGTCCCCGCCGGCCAGCGCCGCTCCGGCCCGGGCCAGCGCCATCCGCAGCTCGCCGGCCGGGGCGGGCGCGTCGGCCTGGGCCCGGTCCGCCGCCGCCAGCAGCGACTCCAGGTCGGGATGGCCGAGCCGGCCCGCCACCGCGGCCAGCGTGGTCAGCAGCCAGCTCCGCTGGTCGGCGGCCAGCTCGGGCTGGGCCAGGGCGCGGTCCAGATAGCCGAGGGCCAGCGAGGGGCGGCCGGTGGCGTACCAGGCGCCGAGCCGGCCGAGCAGCAGGGCCCGGTAACCGGCCCCGGCCCGGTCGGCCGCGATCTCGTCGCCCAGGATCGCCAGTGCCGGCTCGATCCGCCCGGCCAGCATCAGGTGGTCGACCGCGGCCAGCGCCCAGTCCCGGCGCAGTTGCGGCGCGAGCCCGGCATCCCGGCCGGCCCGGACCGCCAACAGCAGGTCGGCCGCCGTCGACGGATCGACCGCCGGATCGGCGACCAGCCGGGAGACCAGGGGTACGTCGACCGGCCCGGCCGCGTCCAGTACCCGCAGCAGGTGGCCGGCGGCCGCCGCCGGATGTCCCTGCTCGGCCAGTACCCGGGCCGCCCGGGTGTGCAGCGCGGCCAGCAGCGACGGCGGCACCTCCCGCCGCACGGCGGCCCGCAGTTGCGCCGAGCCGGGCCGCAGCCCGCCGGGCGAGTCCACCAGCGCGCCCCCGGCGATCAGCGCCTCCACGTCGTCGTGCAGCGCCGGGCCGGACCGGTCGGTCATCCGCTCCACGAACCAGACCTGGCACGGCTCGTCGCAGATCGCGACAGCCCGGAGGATCCACCGCTGGGCGGCGGAGCCGACAGGCTGGGCGCCGACAGGCTGCCCGTCCACCGCCGGCCCGTCCACCGCAGATCCGCTCGCCGTCGGGACGCTCACCGGCCGCCCGTCCACCGATCCGTCCGCCGCCGGGCTGCTGGCCGCAGGTCCGTCCGGCCGGTCCAGCGCGAACGACGTGGCCATGGCACCCCCTCGGCGGCGGCCGGCACCGGACACGAGACGGATTCGGCCTTCCGCTCCGAGGCTATCCAGGGCGATCCCGAGCGCGCCGGAGTTCGCCAGCATTCGCCGGCGCACGCACCCCGGGTCGCCGGTGCCCGGTCACCTGGCGTTGAAGTAGCTGGCCTCCGGATGGTGCACCACGATGGCGTCGGTCGACTGCTCCGGCACGAGCTGGTACTCCTCGGAGAGCCGCACCCCGATCCGTTCCGCGCCGAGCAGCTCGACCAACCTGGCCCGGTGTTCCAGGTCGGGGCAGGCCGGATAGCCGAACGCGTACCGGCAGCCCCGGTAGTCGGTGCGGAGCAGCCCGGCTAGGTCGGCCGGGTCGTCGTCGGCCACCGAACCGCCGCCGGGCAGGGTCAGCTCGGTCCGGATCCGGCGGTGCCAGTACTCGGCGAGAGCCTCGGTGAGCTGCACCGACAACCCGTGCACCTCCAGGTAGTCGCGGTACTCGTCGGCGGCGAAGAGCTTCGCGGCGTACTCCCCGATCGGCTGCCCCACGGTGACCAGTTGCAGCGCGACGACGTCGAGCCCGGCGCCCCGGGGCCGGAAGAAGTCGGCCAGGCAGAGCCGCCGCTCCTGCCGCTGCCGGGGGAAGCCGAACCGGGCCGTCTCGACCTCGCCCCGCTCGTCGAGCAGCACCAGTTCGTTGCCGTCCGAGTAGGCCGGGAAGTAGCCGTAGACGACGGCCGCCTCGAGTACCCGGTCGGCGGCGAGCCGGTCCAGCCAGGCACGCAACCGGGGCCGCCCGTCCGTCTCCACCAGTTCCTCGTAGCTCGGCCCGGCACCGCCGCGCGAACCGCGCAGCCCCCACTGGCCGCCGAAGGTGGCCCGCTCGTCGAGCAGCGCCGCGTAGTCGGCCAGCGGAATGCCCCGGACCACCCGGCTGCCGTAGAACGGCGGCGTCGGCACCGGCAGGTCGGTCGGCACGTCGGAGCGGACCGAGTCGTCGGAGAGTTCCGGCAGCGCCGCGCCGACCCGGGTCCGCTGCCGGTCCCGGCGGGCCCGCCGGGCGGCCAGCGCCGCCTCCCGCTCGGCGTCCACCACCGGGGCACCGCCGCGTTTCGCCGCCATCAGCCGGTCCATCAGGGACAGTCCCTCGAAGGCGTCCCGGGCGTAGTGCACCTCGCCGGGGTACCCGGACCGGAGGTCGTCCTCCACGTAGGAGCGGGTCAGCGCCGCACCGCCGAGCAGCACCGGCCAGCGCCCGGCGACGTTCCGGGCGGCCATCTCGGCCAGGTTCTCCCGCATCACCACCGTGCTCTTCACCAGCAGTCCGGACATCCCGATCGCGTCCGCCGCGTGTTCCTCGGCGGCGTCCAGGATCGCCGCGATCGGCTGCTTGATGCCGATGTTGACCACCTCGTAGCCGTTGTTCGTCAGGATGATGTCGACCAGGTTCTTGCCGATGTCGTGCACGTCGCCCTTGACGGTGGCCAGCACGATCCGGCCCTTGCCACCGTCGGCGGAGCGCTCCATGTGCGGTTCGAGATGGCCGACCGCCGCCTTCATCACCTCGGCGGACTGGAGCACGAACGGCAGCTGCATCTGGCCGGCGCCGAACAGTTCGCCGACCACCCGCATCCCGTCCAGCAGCAGCTCGTTCACGATGGCCAGCGCCGACCGGCCGGTCAGTGCCTCGTCGAGGTCGGCCTCGAGCCCGGTGCGCTCGCCGTCCACCACCCGGCGCTTCAACCGCTCGTCCACCGGCAGCGCGGCCAGTTCCTCCGCCCGGCCGGCCCGGGCCGAGGCGGCGTCCACCCCCTCGAAGAGGTCGACGAACCGCTGCACCGGGTCGTGGCCCGGCCGGCGCCGGTCGTGGACCAGGTCCAGCGCCGCCTCCCGCTGCCCGTCAGGGATCCTGGCCATCGGCAGGATCTTGCTGGCGTGCACGATCGCGCTGGTCAGACCGGCCCGCACGCACTCGTGCAGGAAGACCGAGTTGAGCACCTGCCGGGCCGCCGGGTTCAACCCGAAGGAGACGTTCGAGATGCCGAGGATGAAGTTGACCCCCGGATAGCGGCGGGCGATCTCCCGGATCGCCTCGATGGTCTCCACCCCGTCCCGCCGGGTCTCGTCCTGGCCGGTGGCGATCGGGAAGGTGAGGCAGTCGACCAGGATGTCCCGGCGGTCGATCCCCCACCGGCCGGTGAGGTCGTCGATCAGCCGGGACGCCACCCGCACCTTCCACTCCGCCGTCCGGGCCTGACCCTCCTCGTCGATGGTCAGCGCCACCACCGCGGCACCGTGCTCGCGGACCAGCGGCAGCATCCGGGCGTACCGGGAGTCGGGGCCGTCGCCGTCCTCGAAGTTGACCGAGTTGACCACGCACCGGCCGCCGAGCATCTCCAGCCCCGCCTCGACCACGGCCGGCTCGGTGGAGTCGAGCATGACCGGCAGGGTGCAGGCGGTGGCGAACCGGCCGGCGAGTTCACGCATGTCGCGTACGCCGTCCCGGCCGACGTAGTCGACACAGAGGTCGAGCAGGTGCGACCCGTCCCGGGCCTGGCCCCGGGCGATCTCGACACACTCCTGCCAGTCCCCGGCCAGCATCGCCGTTCGGAACGCCTTCGAGCCGTTGGCGTTGGTCCGCTCGCCGACCATCAGCACGCTGGCGTCCTGGGCGAACGGTACGTGGTGGTAGAGGCTGGCCACCCCCGGATCCGGCTCCGGCGTCCGGGGCGGCGCCACCGGCCCGGCACCGAGCCGCCGCACCACCGCCCGGATGTGCTCCGGGGTGGTGCCGCAGCAGCCGCCGACCAGGGTGACGCCGTACCCGTCGACGAAGCCGGCAAGCGCCTCGGCCAGCTCGTCCGGGGTGAGCGGATAGCGGGCGCCGTCGGCGGTCAGCTCCGGCAGCCCGGCGTTCGGCATCACCGACAGCGGGATCCGGGCGTGCCGGGACAGGTAGCGCAGGTGTTCGGTCATCTCGGCCGGCCCGGTGGCGCAGTTCAGCCCGATCAGATCGATGCCGAGCGGCTCCAGGGCGGTCAGCGCCGCCCCGATCTCACTGCCCAGCAGCATGGTGCCGGTGGTCTCGACCGTGACGTGGCAGACCACCGGCAGCTCCCGGCCCGCCTCGGCCAGCGCCCGCCGGGCACCCACCACCGCCGCCTTGACCTGGAGCAGATCCTGGCAGGTCTCCACGACCAGCCCGTCCACGCCACCGGCGAGCAGCCCGGCCGCGTTGCGCTGGTACGCGTCGCGCAGTTCCGGGTAGCCGAGATGCCCCAGGGTCGGCAGCTTCGTCCCCGGCCCCATCGCGCCGAGCACGTAGCGGGGCCGGTCCGGGCTGGCCGCCGCGTCGGCGGCCTGCCGCGCCAGCCGGGCGCCCGCCTCGGCCAGCTCGGCGATCCGGTCCTCGATGCCGTACTCGCGCAGTGCGGAGAGGTTGGTGCCGAAGGTGTTCGTCTCGACACAGTCCGCCCCGGCGGCCAGGTACGCGTCGTGCACCGACCGGACCACGTCGGGCCGGGTCACGTTGAGTATCTCGTTGCACCCCTCGTGACCCTCGAAGTCGTCAAGGGTCAACTCGGCTGCCTGCAACATCGTCCCCATCGCGCCGTCGGCGACCAGCACCCGCCGGCCGAGCGCGTCACGCAGCGGAGTCGACACGCCTTGAGGCTAGTCCGGCGGCCGGTGCCGCCACCGGAGGTAGGCGTACCGTCCGCAGACGTACCCTCAGCCGGTCGATCAGCCCTTCCGTCCGTGATGTCCGGCGGCGACCGGATGGCCGGGGGACCGCCCGTCGCGCTCCCCTGCCGGGCCGGGCCGGCGCGGCCGGCGGGCCGCATCCGGGTCAGGGACGTAGGCTGGCGGACGTGAGGGACAACAGGGACGGCAGTACCAGGCACATCGCGGACACCACCAGACGGCTCCGGACCGTCCGGTCCGGCCGCGGCACGCACGCTGGGGGTAGGGCGTGACCGAGTTCGACGGGCTGCCCATGCTGCGCTCGCCGGTCGCGATCGCGGCCTTCGAGGGCTGGAACGACGCGGCCGACGCCTCCACCGCGGCGGTCGAACACCTGGAACAGGTCTGGCAGGCGCAGCAGATCACCGAGCTGGACCCGGAGGACTTCTACGACTTCCAGGTGAGCCGGCCGACGATCACGATGGCCGACGGCGAGACCCGCCGGGTCGAGTGGCCGACCACCCGGTTCATGCGGGCCAGCCCGGACGGTACGGACCGGGACGTGGTGCTGATCCGCGGGATCGAGCCGAGCATGCGCTGGCGCACCTTCTGCGAGCAGGTGCTGGAGGTCTGCCACAGCCTGGAGATCAACCGGATCGTGCTGCTCGGCGCGCTGCTGGCCGACGTGCCGTACACCCGGCCGCTGCCGATCAGCGGCAGCGCCTCGGACAAGGACGCCGCCGAGCGCTACCAGCTCACCCCGACCCGCTACGACGGCCCGACCGGCATCGTCGGGGTACTGCACGACGCCGCCACCCGGGCCGAGGTCGACGCCGTGTCGTTCTGGGTGCACGTGCCGCACTACGCCAACAACCCGCCCTGCCCGAAGGCGACCCTGGCCCTGCTGCACCGGGTCGAGGAGGTGCTCGACCTGCCGGTCCCGATGTCGGAGCTGGCCGAGGAGGCCGCCGAGTGGGAGCAGCGGGTCCGTACCGCCGCCGAGCAGGACGCCGAGCTCGGCGAGTACGTCCGCGAGCTGGAGGAACGGGTCGGTGACGCCGGCATCCAGCCGCTGACCGGTGACGAGATCGCCCAGGAGTTCGAGAAGTACCTGCGTCGGCGCGGCGGCTCGGCCGGCCCGACCGCCGGCTCCTGGTAGCCCTACTGCCGCACGGCCTACCCGCGCCACCATCCCGCGCCCACCCGGCGCAGCCGGGTAGCTTCCACCTCCACCTGGACACCAGAGGCGCTACCACCGCTGGATAGCGCCTCTGGTGTCCAGGTCGGCAAGTGCCTATACGTCGTTGGTCGGTCGGGTTCGGGTTGCGTGAGGCACGTTTCGTAGGGCATCCTAGGACACTAGTGTTGTTGTTGGACGGGTGCGGGGGTGGGAGTGCAGATCAACCCGGGAGCGGCCGAGTTTCCGCACCGACAGATCGCCGGGCAGCTGCGGGCCAGGATCCGCGCGGGCGACTGGGCGGCCGGTGAACGGCTCCCCTCCATCCCGGCCATCGCCGAGATGTTCGGGGTGGCCAAGCAGACCGTGCAGCGCGCCATCGACCAGCTCCGGGTCGAGGGTGTGCTGATCACCAAGCCGGGCTCCGGCACGTACGTCCGGGGCACCCGGCGCCGGCTCAACCGGCTCTCCCGGGGCCGGTACGGCGGCCACCGGGGCTACCACGCCGACCTTGCCGCCCGGTACCGGCAACAGTTGGTGCAGGTCGGTCGGGCACCGGCCCCGCCCGAGGTGGCCGACGCGTTCGGGGTGCCCGACGGCACCGAACTGGTAGTCCGGCGGCACCTGGTACGCACCGAGGAGGTGCCGGTCGAGGTCGGCGCCTCCTGGTTCCGTACCGCCGACGCCGCCGGCACCAGCCTGGAGCGGATGGAGGCGTACGGCCGGCCGCTCTACCAGGAGGCGGAGGAGGCGATCGGCCGGCGCTACGTCTCCGCCACCGACCAGATCAGCGCCCGGCAGCCGAGCCGGGACGAGGCGGAGATCCTCCAGATCCGCCCGGACACCCCCGTGCTGCACCTGCTGCACGTCGCCTACGACGCCAACCACAAGCCGATCGAGGTGGCCCAGGCGACCTGGCCCGGCCCGATGACCACGCTGACCGAGCAGTACCAGGTCCCCGGCCCGGTGCCGGAGGCCGACCCGGACCCGGGCCTGGTACTCGGCTGACTGTGCCGCCGGAGAGCGTCCGGCCGCCGCGCCACAGGGACGTCCAGCCGCCGCGCTACAGCTTGACGCCGAGCAGGGCGTCGACGGTGGCGGCCATCAGGTCCGGTGCGGCCGGATCGGTGCCGGAGCCGGCCAGCGCGGCGTCCACCCAGCGGTCCAGCAGGGCCAGCGCGCCCGGCGTGTCGAGGTCGTCGGCGAGCCGCTCGCGTACCCCGGCCAGCAGCTCCGGGCCGGCGGGCCCGGACGGCGCCGCGGCGGACTCCCGCCACCGGGCCAGCCGCGAGGTGCTCTCCTTGAGCAGGTCGTCGGTCCACTCCCGGTCGCTGCGGTAGTGGCCGGCGAGCAGCGCCAGCCGCACCGCCATCGGGTCCACGTGGTCGGCCCGCAGCCGGGAGACGAAGACCAGGTTCCCCTTGGACTTCGACATCTTCTCGCCGTCCAGGCCGATCATGCCGGCGTGTACGTAGTGCCGGGCGAACGGCTCCGCCCCGGTCAGCCGCTCGGCGTGCGCCGCCGAGCACTCGTGGTGCGGGAAGAGCAGGTCGTTGCCGCCGCCCTGGACGTCGACGGTGTCCCCGAGCAGCGCCATGGCGATCACGGCGCACTCGATGTGCCAGCCCGGTCGGCCGGGGCCGAGCGAACCGCCCGCCCAGGCCGGCTCGCCGTCCCGGGCGCCGCGCCAGAGCAGCGGGTCGAGCCGGTCCCGCTTGCCGGCCCGGTCCGGATCCCCGCCCCGCTCGGCGAAGTAGCCGAGCATCTGCTCGCGGGAGAGGTTGGACTCGTAGCCGAACCGGGGTGCGGCGGAGACGTCGAAGTAGACGTCCCCGGTGCCGTCGTCGAGCCGGTACGCCGCACCGTCGTCGACAAGCGCCCGGACCTTCTCGGCGATCGCCGGGATCGACTCGACGGCGCCGACGTAGTGGGCGGGCGGGATCATCCGCAGCGCCTCCATGTCCTCCCGGAACAGCGCGGTCTCCCGCATCGCCAGGACCACCCAGTCCTCGCCGTCCCGCTCGGCCCGCTCCAGCAGCGGATCGTCGATGTCGGTGACGTTCTGCACGTAGTCGACCTGGTGGCCACCGTCCCGCCACACCCGCTGTACGACGTCGAAAGCGATCATCGTCGCGGCATGCCCCAGATGGGTCGCGTCGTACGGCGTGATCCCGCAGACGTACATCGTCGCCGGGCCGGAGGGGCGGGTCGGGTGCACGCCACGGCGCGCCGAGTCGTAGAGAGCGAGCTGCGGTCCCCGACCCGGCAACCGGGGAATCTCGTGACCCATCCAGGTTTCCATGGTCACCAGATTAGTCAGCCGGCCGGCCCCGGGCCCCGGCCCGCCGGCAGGGGTGATCAGATCGACAGCAGCCGCCCGGCCACCCGGAATCGGTTAGTCGCCGGAGAGCGCCGGAACTCAGATCGGCGGCCAGGGGATGGCCGGCCACTCCTCGGAGGGCTCCGGGAACCGTGCGCCGGCCAGCAGCCGGTCGACCCGGCGGGCCAGCGCGGCGACCTCGCCGACCGTCAGGTGTTCGGCCAGGCTCTCCCCCAGCGTGCCGGCGAGCTGGCGGGTCAGTTCGGTGAGCATCTCCAGCGCGTCCGGCGGCAGGTCCCGGCGGGACCAGCCCCAGAGCACCGTACGCAGCTTCTCCTCGACGTGGAAGCAGACGCCGTGGTCGACGCCGTAGATCCGGTCGTCCGGGCCGACGAGCACGTGCCCGCCCTTGCGGTCGGCGTTGTTGATCACCGCGTCGAGCACGGCGAGCCGGGCCAGCCGGGGATCGTCGGCGTGCGCGAGGGCGTACGGGGCGCCGTCGTCGTCCCGGGCCGCCGCCACCCGGAACCAGCGGGCCGGCAGGCTGCGGGCGGGCACGAACCCGACAAGCGGCTCGGCCTGCTCCGGCTCGTCGATCCAGAGCTGGCAGGCGCCGGGGCCGAGCGGACCGTCCCGGAGCACCGTCGGCGGGACCAGGTCCCATCCGGTGGCCCGGGAGAGCAGGTACGCGGAGACCTCCCGACCGGCCAGCGTGCCGTCCGGGAAGTCCCAGAGCGGCCGCTCGCCCCGGATCGGCTTGTAGACGCAGCGGGCGGTGACCCCGTCCAGGGTCAGGAATCCCCGCAGCGTGGTGTTGGAGGCGTCGACCAGCCGGCCCTCCAGCTCGAACTCGCCGCCGCGCAGCAGACGCAGGGCGTCGCTCTCCTCCAGCACGGGCCGCAGTTCGGAGGAGGTCACCGGGCCGGACCCGGTGCGGGGACGGCGACGGTCACCGGTGGTACCCGTTGTGTCGCGGACAGAGGTGCCCGGCCGGGTCGAGCGGCTGGCCGCAGAGCGGGCACGGCGGCCGTCCCGCCGCCACCACCCGGCGGGCCCGCTCGATGAACTCGCGGGCCGCCTGCGGGGTCAACCGGACCCGGAGCCGGTCGAGGTCGTCGTCCGGCTCCTCGTCGTCGGAGTCGACCTCCTCCTCCTCGCCGCCGAGTTCGACCTCCGCCTCGGCCTCCCCGGCGGCGATCGCCTCGATCACCACCGTGGCGGTGTCGACGTCGAAGGCCAGCCCGAGGGTGCCGACCCGGAACTCCTCGTCGACCGGCGTGTCCAGCGGCTCGTTGTCCGAGGTGACCGGGGGCGGCTCGGGCAGCTCGACGCCGAACCGGCGGTGCGCCTCGGTCAGCAGTTCCTCAAGCTTCTCGGCCAGCAGGGAGACCTGGACCTTCTCCAGCGCCACGCTGACCAGCCGGCCGCCGCCGCGGGCCTGGAGGAAGAACGTCCGCTCACCCGGCGGACCCACAGTTCCGGCGACGAACCGCTCGGGCGGCTCGAATGCGTGCACCTGGTGGGTCATACCCACGACCCTATCCGCCCGGCTACCACAGCGCGCAGCCCACCGACGCGAATCACCGTACGCCCGGGCCCGCCGGCGCCGACGGCGGTGGTCCGCCGCGCGGTCTCCGCTGCGCCGGGCTGGTCGGGACCGGGACGGCGGGTCACCGCTGCCGCCCGTCCGCACCGCCGCCCGATCCGGCACCGGCGGCGCCGACGCCGCCGCCGACCGCCGCGTCCGAGGAGACCGACCGGGGACGGCGACGGCGACCGGTACGCGGCGGAACCAGGCCGGTCAGGTCGCCGCCGGTGTCGTTGAGCCGCAGCAGGAAGGGGCGGACCGGGGTGTAGCGGATGCCGGTCACCGAGCCCGGGTCGGCCACGATCCGCTGGAACTGGTCCAGGTGTACGCCCATCGCGTCCGCCACGATGGCCTTGATCACGTCACCGTGGCTGCACGCCAGCCAGATCGCCTCCGGCCCGTGCTCGGCGGTGACCCGGGCGTCCCACCGGCGTACCGCCTCGACCGCACGGGCGGCCATCCCGGCCATCGACTCCCCGTCCGGGAAGACGACGGCACTCGGGTGCTGCTGCACCACCTTCCACAGTGGATCCTTCGCCAGCTTCTTCAGCGGCTGGCCCTGCCAGACCCCGTAGTCGCACTCGACAAGCCCCTCCTCGACCACCGGTACGGCGTCCGGCAGCGCCAGCTCCAGAGTCTGCCGGCAGCGGATCAGCGGACTCGTCACCACCGCCGCCAGCGGGATCGCCCGCAGCCGGCCGCCCACCGCCGTCGCCTGGGCCCGGCCGGTCTCGTCCAGCTCGACGGGTTGCCGTCCGGCCAGGCCGCCGTCGGCGTTCGCCGTGGTCCGGCCGTGCCGCAGGAGCAAGAGGGTCGCCACGCTCACACCCTACGTTCCGGTCCCGGCCGGCCCGCGCGAGCCGCCCGAATCGCGCCCCCCGCCGCCCACGGGCCGATGCCGGGAGGCCGGCCCGGTCGAGCGGGTACGTCGAGCGGCCGAGCGGTGGGTCGAGCGGCCGAGCAGGCCCCGCCTCCGTCTCGGTGGCCGTGCAGGGTGGGTCGGGGTCAGGTGGCGGAGATCGTGCCGGTGAGCAGCAGGGCCAGGACCAGGCTGCCCAGCGCCACCCGGTAGAGCACGAAGACGTAGAGAGTGTGGTGCGCGACGTAGCGCAGCAGCCAGGCGATGGCGGCGTACCCGACGCCGAAGGCGATGATCGTGGCCACCACCATCTGGGCCGGGGTCGGGATCGCGCCGCCGCCGCTGGTGTCGAAGACGTCCGGAAGGCTGAAGACGCCGGACATCACCACCGCCGGGATGGCCAGCAGGAACGAGTACCGGGCCGCCGCCTCACGGGTCAGGTTGAGGAAGAGCCCGGCGGTGAGCGTGCCACCGGACCGGGACACCCCGGGAATCAGCGCCATCGCCTGCGCGAGACCCATCACGATGCCGTCCCGCAGGGTGAAGTTCTCCAGCCGGCGGGTCTGTCGACCCCAGTACTCGGCGAAGGCCAGCACGAAGGCGAAGACGATCAGCGTGGTGGCGACCAGCCAGAGGTTCCGGGCGGCGGTGCGGATCTGGTCCTTGAACAGCAGGCCGAACACGCCGATCGGGATCGACCCGATGATGACGTACCAGCCCATCCGGTAGTCGAGGCTGGACCGGACGGACGGGTCCCAGATGCCGATCACCCAGACCCGGGTGATCCGCCAGATGTCCTTGGCGAAGTAGAGGAGTACGGCGGCTTCCGTGCCGAGCTGGGTGACCGCGGTGAACGACGCACCGGCGTCCTGGTCGAAGAAGATCGCCGAGGTGATCCGCAGGTGACCGGAGGAACTGATCGGCAGGAACTCGGTGAGGCCCTGGACCACTCCCAGGACGATTGCCTCGATCCAGCTCACCCGCGCACCCCGCTCCCCGCCGTACCCCGCCCGCCGTCCGCCGGCCCCCGCTGGCCGGAGCCGCTCACTCGCCGACCCCGGCGAGATCCAGCGCCTCGGCGCAGGTGCGCAGGGTCTGGATGCCACTTTCGGCGTCGGCGACGAAGAGGCTCACCGAGAGGGTCGTCACGCCGGAGGCGGCGTACTCGCGCATCCGGTCGGCGATCCGCTCCTTCGGCCCGAGCATCGAGGTCCGGTCGATGAACTCCAGCGGTACGGCCGCCGCCGCGTCCCGCTGCCGCTTCGCCAGGTAGAGGTCCTGCACCTCGCGGGCGGCGTCGCCGTAGCCCATCCGGGTGGCGAGCTGGTTGTAGAAGTTCTGCTCCCGGCTGCCCATCCCGCCGACGTAGAGCGCGGCGTACCAGCGGACCAGCTCGGCGCAGGTGCCGACGTCGTTCCCGACCACCACCGGCACGCTGGGCACGATGTCGAAGCCGGCGAGTTCCCTGCCGGCCTTGGCCCGGCCGGCGGCGACGGTGCGCAGCTGGTCGGCGGCGAAGTCCGGGGCGAAGAAGATCGCCAGCCAGCCGTCGGCGATCTCACCGGCGAGTTCGAGGTTCTTCGGGCCGACCGCGGCCAGGTAGATCGGGATCTCCTCGCGGGGCGGGTGGAAGCCGAGCCGCAGCGCCTTGCCGGGGCCGTCCGGCAGCGGCAGCCGGTAGTGCGCGCCGTCGTACTCCACCGGCTTGCGGGCGATGGCCAGCTTGACGATGTCGACGTACTCCCGGGTCCGGGCCAGCGGTTTGGCGAACCGCACCCCGTGCCAGCCCTCCGAGACCTGTGGGCCGGAGACGCCGAGGCCGAGCCGGAACCGGCCGCCGGAGACCGCGTCGATGGTGGCGGCGGTCATCGCGGTGGCGGCCGGGCTGCGCGCCGGGATCTGCATCACCGCCGAGCCGACGTCGATCCGCTCGGTCTGGCCGGCGAGCCAGGCCAGCATGCTGGGCGAGTCCGAGCCGTACGCCTCGGCCGCCCAGACCACCGAGTAGCCGAGCCGGTCCGCCTCCGGGCCAGGGCCAGATGGTCCGCCGGAGTGCTCCACGCCGTCTGGTATCCGAGGCTGAGCCCGAGTCGCACTGGTCCCTCTCCCCCATCCGCTGCGCAAGTCGCATCAGGGTACGCAATGACCGCTGACCGCCCTCCGCTGACCCGCCGATGCCGGACCCATACCTCGAAGTCGGTTTTGTGCCGGTCCACCCTCGCCGCCGCCGTGACCCGGACCGGGAAGCCTGCCCGGGATGGTGGGAGCGAGGATATCGGCGGAGCGATGTTCTGAATAAGGTTCAACCATGCGACAACGACCGCTCGGCCGAAGCGGGCTGGCGGTTTCCCGGCTCGCGCTCGGCACCATGACCTGGGGTCGGGACACCGATGCGGACGACGCCGCCGCCCAACTGAAGAGTTACCTCGATGCCGGCGGCAATCTCGTCGACACCGCCGACGTCTACGGCGACGGCGACGCGGAGGCGGTGATCGGCTCGCTGCTCGGCACCCTGGTGCCCCGGGACGACCTGCTGATCGCCACCAAGGCGGGGCTGCGGCCGGGTGCCGACCGCCGCCGGGACACCTCCCGGGGCCATCTGCTGCGCACCCTGGACGCCTCACTGCGCCGGCTCGGCACCGACCACGTCGACCTGTGGCAGGTGCACGGCTACGACCCCGCCACCCCACTGGAGGAGACGCTGGCCGCCCTGGACCACGCCGTGCACAGTGGCCGGGTCCGGTACGTCGGGGTCTCCAACTTCTCCGGCTGGCAGACGGCCCAGGCGGCCACCTGGCAGGCCGCGTTCCCCGGCCGGGCACCGGTGGTCGCCGCCCAGGTGGAGTACTCGCTGCTGGAGCGCGGCATCGAGCGGGAGTTGCTGCCCGCCTGCGAGAGTCTGGGGCTGGGTGTGCTGCCCTGGTCGCCGCTCGGTCGTGGGGTGCTGACCGGCAAGTACCGGCACGGCCGCCCGGCCGACTCCCGGGCCGCCTCGGCGCACTTCGAGCCGTTCGTCGCCCGCTACCTGGAGCCACGCTGCTCCAGCATCGTGGAGGCGGTGGCCACCGCGGCCGGCGGTCTGGGGGTGTCGCCGCTGGAGGTGGCGCTGGCCTGGATCCGGGACCGGCCCGGGGTGGTCGCCCCGATCCTCGGCGCCCGCACCGTCGGCCAGCTGCTCGGGGCACTCCAGGTGGAGCGGATGACACTGCCGCTGGAGATCACCCGGGCGCTCGACGACGTCTCGGCCGTCCCGGTCGGCTACCCGGAACGGGACAGCTGACGCCCCGGCGGCAGGACGGGAGCGCCGAGCCCGGCCCCGGAACGGGACGACAGCCGGTCGGGGAGGTCGCCGTCCGGAACGGGACGACAGCCGGTCGGGGAGGTCGCCGCCCGGAACGGACGCCGGCCCCTGGCCGGAGACCATCGGCAGGTCACGGTGGGGAAGGACTGGTGCCGCTCCGCGACGGTGGGCAGGATAGAGGACATGGACTACGAATACGCGCCATTGCGGTTACCGCCGAATGTCGACCGGATGACCGCGATGGCGCAACTGGCGATCCAGGCCGAGTTCTCCGGCTGGGAGCTGGCCCGGGTGCGACTGTTCCGTGACGGCACGCGGCAGGTGGTGCTGCGCCGCCGCGTGGTCAACCAGTCGCAACCGGGCCTCTCCTACTAGCTCCCCGGGCTGCCACCCCACTTCCGCCCCGGGGTGCCGCCGAGCCGCCCTACCGGGCCTGCTCGGCCTCCTCGTCGGCGTCGGACAGGAACGGGTGCTCGTCCAGCCGGCCGACGAGCCGGTCGTCGGCACCCGGCGTGAACGGCCCGCTGCTGTCCTCGTCGTCGAACGACTCCAGGTCCAGCGGCACCGAGACCTCGCTGACCATCACGACGCCGTCCAGCGGCTCCAGCTCCGGGATGTCCAGGGCACCGAGCGACCCGTCCCCGGTCTGCAACAGCTCCAGCACGGCCTCGCCGACACCCTCCACCGCCGGCGACTCCTCCTCGTCCGGCACGGCGGCCCGGCGGGCGGCCTGGGCCACCCGGAGCAGGGCGGCGACGCTCGGTACCCGGTAGTCGCGCCGGTGGCGTACGGAGAGGACCATCGGGTGCGGGTCGTTCGGCTCCGAGCCGTCGGCACCGCCCAGCCCCACCCCGAAGCGCTCGTCCGCCTCGTCCGGGTCGATCGCCTCCACGTCCCACGGCGTGACCTCGCCGAAGGCGTCGAGCAGTTGCTCGTCGTACGCGTACGACGCGTTGTTGAGCTCGACGTACGCCTGCCAGACGGCATCGTCGTCGATCCGGCCGTCGGCGGCCCGGACCGCTGCCAGGTGCGCCCGGGCGGTCTCGACGACCCGTTCCAGGGCGGCGTCCAGCTCGGCGTGCTGGTCGGTCATGGTGTGGCCTGTCCCTTCGCTGCGATGTCACCGGCCCGCCGGGGCGACCGTGGCGCCGGGCGGGAAGTCGATCCGCCGACGCGGGTCGGGAACCGACGGACCGGGATTGGATGGAACCGGAAGTGGATGGATCAACCGGGGAACCGTAGACGAGTGCCGCCGGATCCGCCAGGTGGCCGGGTGGTCAGCTCTGCCGGAGGAACCGGTCGAGCACCCGTACGCCGAACTGTAGTCCGTCGACCGGCACCCGCTCGTCGATGCCGTGGAACAGCGCGGAGAAGTTCAGGTCGGCCGGCAGCCGCAGCGGCGCGAAGCCGAAGCAGCGGATGCCGAGCTTGGCGAACGCCTTCGCGTCGGTGCCGCCGGAGAGCATGTACGGCACCGGCCGGGCGCCCGGGTCCTCGGCCCGCAGCGCCGCCGCCATCGCGTCGACCAGGTCGCCGTCGAAGCTGGTCTCCAGCGCCGGCTGCCGCTGCACGTGCTCGATCTCGATGTCCGGCCCGATCACCTCGCGCAGCTGTTCCATCAGCAGCTCGGACTGGCCCGGCAGGCTCCGGCAGTCGACAGTGGCGCTGGCCCGGCTCGGGATCACGTTGTCCTTGTAGCCGGCGGCCAGCCGGGTCGGGTTGGCGGTGTTCCGGACCGTCGCGCCGATCAGGTTGGCGATCGGGCCGAGCTTGGCGATCGCCAACTCCGGGTCGTCGGGGTCGAGTTCGATGCCGAGCGCCTCGGAGACCTGTTCCAGGAAGGCCCGCACGGTCGGGGTGACCACGATCGGGAACCGGTGCCGGCCGACCCGGGCCACCGCCTCGGCCAGCGCGGTGACGGCGTTGTCGTCGTGCACCATGGAGCCGTGCCCGGGGCGGCCCCGGGCGTGCAGCCGCAGCCACTCCAGGCCCTTCTCGGCGGTCTCGATCAGATAGAGCCGCAGGTCGGGGCTGACCGTGTAGGAGAAGCCGCCGACCTCGCCGATCGCCTCCGTGCAGCCCTCCAGCAGCTCGGGGTGCCGCTCGACCAGGAAGTGCGCGCCGTACTCGCCGCCGGCCTCCTCGTCGGCGGTGAAGGCGAGCACCAGGTCGCGGGGCGGGCGTACCCCGGTGCGCTGCCAGTCGCGGAGCACCGCCAGCACCATCGCGTCGAAGTCCTTCATGTCGATCGCGCCCCGACCCCAGAGGTAGCCGTCGGCGACCTCGCCGGAGAACGGGTGCACCGACCACTCGCTGGCGTCGGCCGGTACGACGTCCAGGTGCCCGTGCATTAGCAGGGCGCCCCGGCCCGGGTCGGTGCCGGGGATCCGGGCCACCAGGCTGGTCCGGCCGGGTGCCGATTCGCGTAGCTGCGACTCGACGCCGACCTCGGCGAGCTTCTCCGCCACGTACTCGGCGGCGCGGCGTTCGCCGACGGTCGTCTCGGGGTCACCGGTGTTGCTGCTGTCGATCCGGAGCAGGTCCCGGCACAGCTCGACGACCTCGTCGGCGGCGCTCGGGAAGGCGGAGGACCCGGGCTGGCTACTCATGCGGTTCTTCATACCAGCCGGGCGGCCCCGCGCGCCCCGCCCCCACCCGGTGTCGGGTTTCGCCGTCCTGGGCGGAGGGTACCTGCGGGTGTCCGCGGAGCAGCGCCGGTCGATGGACACCGGCGGACCGGCGGACCGCAGTGAGGAGGCCAATCGTGAGCGTGCCACTGCCGCCACTGCCCCCGACCGGTGACGACGAGGAGTACCGGCCCGGCGGGCGCAGCATGGTGGACCTGCTCGCCGAGGAACACGACCAGATCGTCGCGCTCTGCGGCGAGCTGACCGAGGACATCGGCCCGGAGCGCCGCAGTCAGGTCGCCGAGGTGCTGACCGCGACCGTCGCCCGGCACCTCTCCGGTGAGGAGCAGTACCTCTACCCGACGATCCGCAGCACCCTGCCCGACGGTGCCACGCTTGCCGACCGGGAGATCGCGGCGGACACCGACGTGCTGCGTACGCTGCGGGAACTCGCGCAGGTCACGCCGACGGAGCCCCGATTCGCCGAACTCGCCGACGAGGTCACCGAGCAGCTGCGCCGGCACGCCTCGACCGCGTCGGCGGAGATCTTTCCCGCCCTGCGGGCGGCGGCCAGCGACACGGAGCTGATCCGGCTCGGCAACCGGGTGGAGATCGCCGAGGAGGCCGCACCGACCCGGCCGCATCCGGACGCCCCGACGACACCCCCGTGGAACCGGGTGGTCGAACCCGCGCTCGGCGTGGTCGACAAGGTACGCGACGCGGTGAGCGGCCGGCCGACGTACGTCGAGGACCTGAACCCGCCGGCCAGCACCGCGAACCCGACGACGGGAGCCTGACCCTCGACGGGATGACATGATCGTGCTCGGCCCGGTGCGGATCTCCGCGCCGGGCCGGGTGCCGGTGGACGGAGGTTGGCGGTGCGGGACGCGCTTGTGGTCCGGGGCGGCTGGGAGGGACACGTCCCGGTGGCCGCGACGGAGTTGTTCGTCCCGTTCCTGCGGGACGCGGGTTTCACCGTCGAGGTGCACGACGACCTCGCCGTCTACGCCGACCCGGACCGGATGGCCGCCGCCGACCTGGTGGTGCAGTGCTGGTCGATCGGGACGATAGGCGACGCGCAGGCGGCCGGACTGGCCGCGGCGGTCCGGGCCGGCACCGGGTTCGCCGGCTGGCACGGCGGGATCGTGGGCGCCTTCCACCACAACGCCTACCACCAGCTGACCGGCGGGGTGTTCGTGCACCATCCGCCGGGGTTCTCCGACCACGAGCTGACCGTGCTGCCGGAACGGGCCGACCATCCGATCGTCCGGGGCATCGGCACGGTGCGCCTGCACACCGAGAAGTACTGGGTGCTGTCCGATCCGCTCAACGACGTACTCGCCACGGTGACCTTCGACCCCGAACCGGCGGGGCGGGACGCGGCGGCGGGCGACGGCCAGCCGGCCCAGGGCACGCCGTGGGACCGTTCGGTCACCCTGCCCGCGGTCTGGACCCGGAGCTGGGGCGCGGGTCGGGTCTTCGTCTCCACGGTCGGGCACAAACTCGACGACCTGACCCTGCCGCCGATCCGCCGGATCACCGAACGGGGGCTGCTCTGGGCCGCCCGCCAGATTTAGGTGTCCGTTCGGTCGCAGTTTGGGTTTCCTTTGGGGGATCTTTCACTGGTCGAAGGTCTAGCCGTGAATCCCTTTCGGGTCCTACCGTCACGCTATGAACCTGGAGCTGCGGCACCTCAAGGTGGTCTGCGCGATCGCGGAGACGGGCAGCGTGACGAAGGCGGCCTCCGCTCTCGGCCTGGCGCAGCCCGCGCTCACCGCACAGCTCCAGCGCATCGAGCGGACTCTCGGCGGCCCGCTGTTCGAGCGGGACCGACGCGGCGCCCGACCGACCGCGCTGGGCGAACTGGTCCTGGCCCGGGCCCGGGTACTGCTCCCCGCGATGAAGGGGTTGCAGGACGAGGCGGCCCGGCTGGCCGGTACCGGCACCACGATGACCCGGTTCCGGTTCGGCGGGGTGAACAGCCCGATCCTCGGTGGACTGGTGCACCGGCTCGCCGCCGACCAGCCGCACGCGCAGATCAGCACGCACGCCTCCTGGTCGGTGGACGAGCTGGCCCAGATGGTGCTCAGCGGCCGGCTCGACTTCGTGCTCTCCGGGGTCTGCGGCGACGCCGTACCGTCGGCGGAGTTCGGGCTGACCTGGCGGGCGGTGGCGGTGGACGCCGTCTTCGTACTCCTGCCGGAGGCGCATCCGCTGGCCGCGCACGACGAGGTGCACCTGGCGGCGCTGGCCGGGGAACGCTGGGCGGCGGCGCCCGGGGACGGCTGTTTCGCGGACTGCTTCGTGGCGGCCTGCGCCCGGGCCGGCTTCACCCCGGCGAAGATCTACGAGACCGACATCCGCAGCTGCATCGACCTGGTCGAGGCCGGCGAGGCGATCGCGCTCGCCCAGGCCACCTTCCGGCCGGTCTCCGGCCTGGTCACCCGGCCGTTGGCGCACACACCGCTGCGCTGGCGGCTGCTGCTCGGCTGGCATCCGGAGGCTCCGGCGGCCGGCATCGCCGACCGGGTGCTCGGGCACGCCATCGCGGCCTACACGGACTCGCTCTCCCGGAACCCGAACTACCTCGCCTGGCTGGCCCGGAACCCGAACTTCGGCCCGCAGGACCTGGCCGCCGCCTGACGCGGAGCTGCCGGGTCGAGCACGGACAGCTCCGCCTCAGGCGGCGAGCCGGCGGGTGAGCCGCCACCAGATCGCGAACTGGCCGAGTGCCAGGACGACGGCGAAGGGCAGCAGGGTCCACACCCCGATCCCCTGCGCGACGACGCCGGCCAGCCAGGGAAAGAGCGCCCCGCCGATCACCGACACCCCGTTCAGTACGCCGATCGCGGTCGGGACCAGGCGGCTCGCGGTCAGCCGGGGCACCATCGCCATCGCGGTCGGGAAGAGCGGCCCGAGGAAGAAGCCGAGCAGTACCAGCGCGACACCGGCCAGCGCCGCGACCGGTACCGCCCAGGCGAGTACCGCGCAGACGGCGACCCCGGCCAGGCAGCCGGCACTTGTGGCGGCCGGAGTCAGCCCGGCCCGGGTGGCGAGCGGGCTGATCAGGAAGCGGCCGGCGGTCAGGCCCAGCCAGTAGCCGCTGACCGCGTAGCCGGCGAGTACCTCGGACTGCCGGTAGCCGTCGACGAGCAGGGTGAAGGCCCAGTTGCCGACGCTGATCTCCAGTCCGACGTAGCAGGCGAGGAAGACCGCCGCCAGCAGCACCGCCGGCTGCCGCAGCGCCGCGACCAGCAGACCGCCGCCGGGCCGACGCTCCGTGCCGCCGGCCGGCGCCGGACCGCCGCGGGCCGGACCGCCGCCGGGGACCGGGCTGTCCGGTCCGGGATCCGGGTCGCGGCCGGGGACCGGGCTGTCGGGTCCGGGATCCGGGTCGCGGCCGGGGACGTGCCGCTTCGGGTACGCCAGCAGGAAGCCGGCCAGCAACGGCAGGGCGGCCAGGCCGAGTACCAGCCACACGGCCGTCCACGGCAGCGCGCGCAGCATCCAGGCGGCCAGGGCCGGAGCCAGCAGTGCCCCGACGCCGAAGAAGGCGTGCAGCCGGTTCAGCAGCGTCGTCGCCCCGGGCAGTTCGCTGAGGTGGGCGTTGAGCACCGACTCCAGTACCCCGATGCCGTAGCCGGCCACCACCTGCACCGCGACGAACGCCAGGAAGGGCGGGCGGACCGCCGTGTAGAGGGCGGCGAGGACGAAGGCGCCGCCGCCGGCCGCCAGCGCGGCTCGGGTGCCGAGGCGGTCGATCAGGCCGCCGGTGCTGATCCCGGCCAGCAGGAAGCCTGCGGAGAAGGTGAAGAAGGTGAGCCCGATGGTTGCCTTGTCCACCCCGTAGTCGTCGATCTGGGCCGGCAACAGCACCCCGGCGACCCCAGCGCTCAGGCCGACCAGGACGAACGCGGCATAGGCCAGTACGACCACGGCTGGCCGGGCGCTGCGGGTGGACGGCACGGACGCTCCTCGGCGGGGCGACGGGGGTGTCTGGGCCGGTGACGAACGGGCGGGGATCGACCCGGCGCCCAAGGTTACGAGGTCCCGCCGGAGGTCCCGCCGCCGGCCGGGCGCCGCGCCCGCGCCCGCTGCCGGGCGGGGCGGTATGAGCTAGGCGGGATATACCTGGGTCGATCCTGGCCGGGCTACCTTAACCATGCCCTGCCCGACCCAGAACCGCTGGTACCGGCGACGTCGACATCGCCACCACCGGCGGGCCTGACCCCCGGTCGGCAGGGCGCCGGCCACCGTGCGCCGCCCGGTTCCGGGCCGGACGGCGCACGGGCCGGACGGCGACCCCGGGCCGGACGGCGACCCCGGGCCGGACGGCGACCCGGGCCGGACGGCGACCCCGGGCCGCCCCTGCGGCTGCCGGCGGGCGTGCCGCCACCCGCAGGTCGACCGCTCGCGCGCCGCCCACCGGCATCCGCGCCCAGGACGGGGACGCCGCCGACGCCGACGGCCGGCTCCTGCTCCGCACCCCTCCCCCACCCCCCGAACTTCCGACAAGGAGACTCCGGATGAAGCGAAGACTCGCCACGCTGGCAGCGGTGACCCTGCTGCCGGTGGGGATCCTCGGCACCGTGGCGCCACCCGCCGCCGCGGCGCCGGACAACGGCACGGCGGAACCGGCTCCGGCCACCGCCGAGGCCGCCAGCCCGGAGATGCTCGCCGCGATGCAGCGCGACCTCGGGCTCACCGCCGCGCAGGCCAAGACCCGGATCGGCCGGGACGACCAGGCCAGCCGGACCGACGCCGGACTGCGCAAGTCACTCGGCCGGGCGTACGCGGGCGGCTGGATCTCGCCGGCCGGCGACCTCGTGGTGGCGGTCACCGACCGCGCCCAGGTGGCCCGGGTGACCGCGGCCGGTGCGCAGCCGAAGCTGGTCGCCCGCAGCGCCGCCCAGCTCGACGAGGCGAAGTCCACACTGGACAGGGTCGCCGCGAAGGCGCCCGCCGGGACGGTCCCCGGCTGGTACGTCGACGTGCCCACCAACAGCGTCGTGGTACTGGCGAACGGCGGCACCTCCGCCGCCACCGCCTTCGTCGCGGCCAGTGGAGTGGACGCGTCGGCGGTACGGGTCGTCGCCACCACCGAGGCACCCCGGCTCTACTACGACGTGCGCGGCGGCGACGCCTACTACATGGGCGGCCGCTGCTCGGTCGGCTTCTCCGTCACCGGCGGTTTCGTCACGGCCGGGCACTGCGGCCGGACCGGTACCGCCACCCAGGGCTACAACCAGGTCACCCAGGGCACCTTCCGGGGTTCCTCCTTCCCCGGCAACGACTACGGCTGGGTGCAGACCAACAGCAACTGGACCCCGCAGCCGTGGGTGAACGACTACGCGGGCGGCAACGTGACGGTGGCCGGTTCCACCGAGTCCGCGGTCGGCGCGGCGATCTGCCGGTCCGGCTCCACCACCGGCTGGCGGTGCGGCACCGTGCAGGCCAAGAACCAGACGGTCAACTACGCGGAGGGCTCGGTCGGCGGCCTGACCCGGACCAACGCCTGCGCCGAGCCGGGTGACTCGGGCGGCTCGTGGCTCTCCGGCCAGCAGGCCCAGGGCGTCACCTCCGGCGGCTCCGGCAACTGCTCCTCCGGCGGCACCACGTACTTCCAACCGGTCAACGAGATCCTCTCGGTGTACGGGCTGACGCTGCGTACCAGCGGTGGTGGCCCGGGCGAGCCGCCGCCCAGCGGCACCTGCACCGGGTACGCCAGCACGTTCACCGGTTCGCTGGCCGCCGGCGGGGTGCAGTACCAGCCGAACGGCAGCTACTACCAGACGACCCGGTCCGGCACCCACCGCGGTTGCCTCGACGGGCCGTCCGGAGTGGACTTCGATCTCTACCTGCAACGGTGGAGCGGCAGCTCCTGGGTGATCGTGGCCCAGGGCATCTCCTCCGGGCCGGACGAGACGGTGTCGTACACCGGCGCCGCCGGCTACTACCGGTACGCCGTCGACGCGTACAGCGGGTCGGGCAGCTACACCCTGGGCGCCACGGCGCCCTGACCGGTGGCCCGGTGCCGCCGCACCGGGCGTCACCGGCGCCGGCTACGACCTCGCCGGGCTTCCCGCGCGCCACGCGGGGAGCCCGGCGACGGGTACCCGGGCCGAGTCCGCCGACGCGGTTCAGGCGCCGGGCACGCGCGCTGCGGTGCCGGGGCCCGGCCGGTGCCGGCGGCAGGCTGTTCGGGCCGGACCGGTGCGAAGCGGGCCGCAGCGGGTACCGGTACCGGCATGACCGACATGATCCCGCCCGAGGACGACCGGGAGACGGTACGCCGGGCCGCCGCCGCGCACACCGCCGCCTCCCGCGACGTGGAGGCGTTCCTGCGCCGGCTGTCGGCGCAGCCGAGCCCCGAGGACGTGGCCGAGTACGCGGCGCTGCTGGCCCGGGAGGAGGCGCTGCGTGTCGAGCGGACCGACGCCGCCGAGGCGGCCGGGCTGGACGTCCCGAGCATCGGCGGCGCCTGAACGAGGCCGCGTCGACGGCGCCTGAACCGGACCGCGTCAACGGCGCCTGAACCGGACCGGCCCGCCGGCAGGGCTCGGTCGTTCCCGTCCGGAGGCCGGAGACCGGCCCGGTTCTCCTCACCGGCCCGGTCCTCGCGCCGGCCCGGTCCGGCACCGCCGGTCGCGGTTACCGTTCGAGCAGTGGGTCGTGGCCGAGGTCGAGCAGGGCCCGCCGCCACTCCTCGTCGGTCACCCCGCCGGTCGGCCGGGTGTCGAGCAGGTCCTCGATCTCGGCGACCGTCTCCCGCATCACCTCGATGTCGCCACCGGTGAGGTCCACCTTGCGCTTGCCGAGCACGGCGAGGATCCGCCGGCCGCGTTCCGGCAACCCGAGGTCCGGGTCGGCGCCGAACGCCTCCTCACCGGACCCCTGGGTGAGCAGCCAGCTGCGCAACTGCTCCGAGCTGACGTTGACCCGGCTGTGGAAGTCCTGCCACAACTGTTCCACCTCCGGCTCCACCCGCTGCTGCCGGGCCATCACGCCTCCTCCTCCGGCCGCGGCGCGGACCGGTCCGGCTCCTCGTCGGTACGGTTCCGGCCGTCCTCGGGTGCCCGGGGACGTGCCGGCCCACCGGTGGCGGCCGGTGGCCGCAGTACGGCATCGGTCTTCGCGCTCTTCTCGCGGTTCTCCTCGGGTTGACTCACCCGGTTCTCCTTCCTCGTCCCGGCCGGCGGACACCGACCGGCCCCGACCGGGCTGGCGGCCATCGGCCCGGCCCGACCACGTCGGCGGAGAGCGGCCCCACCAGGTGGGCGCGGATACCGGGCCGGGCCGGGCCCGTTCCGGGCCGGTGGTCGCGGTCTGCGCTCAGCGGCCGTGCGTGGCGGTGGCCGGGCTGCGCCCGCCGGGTTTCGACCCGGCCCCGACGTCGAAGGTCAGTTCGCCGTCCCGGGTGCCGACGGTGATCCGCTGTCCCGGCTCCACGGTCCCGTCCAGCAGCATCCGGGAGAGCCGGTTGTCGATCTCCCGCTGGATGGTCCGGCGCAGCGGCCGGGCGCCGAACTGCGGTTCGTAGCCGTGCTCGGCGATCCAGTCGATCCCCTCGGTGTCGAACTCGACCTCGATGTCCTGGGCGTGCAGCCGGCGCCGGGTCTCGTTGAGCAGCAGCTCGGTGATCTGCCGGAGCTGCGCCGTCTCCAGCCGGCGGAAGATGATCACCTCGTCGATCCGGTTCAGGAACTCGGGGCGGAACTGCTCCTGCAACCGGCGCATCAGCCGGTCCCGCAGCTCGGTGTTCTCCTCCTCGGCGGCGTCCGCGCCGCCGCCGAAGCCGACGCTGCGCTGGGTGCCGGTGATCAGTTCCGAACCGAGGTTGCTGGTCATGATCAGTACGCTGTTCCGGAAGTTCACCGTCCGGCCCTGGCTGTCGGTGAGCCGCCCGTCGTCGAGTACCTGCAACAGGATGTTGAAGACGTCCGGGTGCGCCTTCTCGATCTCGTCCAGCAGCACCACCGCGTACGGGCGGCGGCGTACCGCCTCGGTGAGCTGGCCGGCCTCCTCGTACCCGACGTAGCCGGGCGGTGCGCCGACCAGCCGGCTCACCGTGTGCCGCTCCTGGAACTCGCTCATGTCCAGCCGGACCATCCGGTCCTGCTCCCCGAAGAGCGCCTCGGCCAGCGCCCGGGCCAGTTCGGTCTTGCCCACCCCGGTCGGGCCGAGGAAGAGGAAGCTGCCCATCGGCCGGTCCGGGTCGGCCAGCCCGGTACGCGACCGGCGCACCGCCTCGGCCACCGCGCTCACCGCGTCGTCCTGGCCGACCACCCGCTCGTGCAGGTGCCCCTCCAGCCGGAGCAGCCGGTCCCGTTCCTCCTCGGTGAGCTGGCTGACCGGGATGCCGGTGGCCCGGGAGACCACCTCGGCGATCTCCTGGGTGCCCACCTCGGGCACCGCCGGCTGGTCGCCGTTGCCGTTCGCCACGTGCAGCCGCTCGCGCAGCTCGTGCAGCCGGTCGCGCAGTTCGGAGGCGCGCTCGTACTGCTCGTCGGCGACCGCCTGGTCCTTGTCCCGGCGTACCTCCTCCAGTTCCTGCTCCAGCTCCCGCACGTCCCCGGCGGGCGTCCGGGTCCGCAGCCGCACCCGGGCGCCGGCCTGGTCGAGCAGGTCGATCGCCTTGTCCGGCAGGAACCGGTCGGTGACGTACCGGTCGGAGAGTTCGGCGGCGGCCACGAGTGCCTCGTCGGTGAACCGGACCTGGTGGTGTGCCTCGTAGCGGTCGCGCAGCCCGCGCAGGATCGCGACGGTGTCGTCCACGCTCGGCTCGGGCACCAGGACCGGCTGGAACCGCCGGGCCAGCGCGGCGTCCTTCTCGATGTGCCGGCGGTACTCGTTGAGCGTGGTCGCGCCGATCACCCGCATGTCGCCGCGGGCCAGCGCCGGCTTGAGCATGTTGCTGGCGTCCATCCCGCCCTCGGCACCGGCACCGCCCGCGCCGACCAGGGTGTGCAGCTCGTCCAGGAAGATGATCAACTCGTCGCCGTGCGCCCGGATCTCGTCGAGCACCTTCTTCAGCCGCTCCTCGAAGTCGCCCCGGTAGCGGGTGCCGGCGACCAGGCCGGCGAGGTCGAGCTGCACCACCCGCTTGCCGATCAGCGTCTGCGGCACGTCGCCGTCGCAGATCCGTTCGGCGAGTCCCTCGACGATCGCGGTCTTGCCCACCCCGGCCTCGCCGATCAGCACCGGGTTGTTCTTGGTACGCCGGGACAGGATCTCCACCGCCTGCTCGATCTCGTCGTACCGGCCGATCACCGGGTCGATCTCGTCGGCGCGCGCCAGGTCGGTGAGGTCCTGGCCGTACTGGTCGAGGGTGGGGGTGCCACGGTCCGGTTTGGCGCCGCCGTTCCCGCCGCCGCCGCTGGCACTGGCCGCCTGCAACGACTGTGGCTGGATCCGGCCGGCCGCCAGCATCCGGCCGGCCGGCGACTCGGGGTTGAGCGGCAGGGCCATCAGGATGTGTTCCGGCCCGATGTAGGAGGCGCCCATCGCCCGGGAGAGCTGGTGCGCGTCCAGCAGTGCCCGCTTGGCCGCCGGGGTGAGCGCCATGTTGGACGGCACCTGGCCGTGCTTGGCCGGCCGTTCCACCCGCTGCTCGCCGCCGAGCGCGCCGAGCAGCGTCTCCGGGTCGGCGCCGGCCCGGCTGAGCAGGTCCCGCAGCGGTTCCCGTTGCAGAGCCGCCCAGAGCAGGTGGTCGGTGTCCAGGTCGCTGCTGTTCGCCTGGGCCGCCCGGCGTGCGGCGTCGGCGAGCATCTCCCGGGCGTCCGCGGTCATCAGCCTGGTGATGTCCACCCGCTGCCCCTGCCGACGGCTCTCTCCCCGGCCGAAGTAGCGGGCGAGGAACTCGTCCCACGGATCGGGGCCGTCGCCGGGTCCCTGCGTCATCTCTGATCCCCCTCACGGGCGCGGGCGCTGGCGTCACCTCGGCTACCCGGCGGAAGGCCCGACAAACCCGGCGTAACCACAGCCCGGGCGTCGCGACCGGCGGGCTGGGGCGATGCCCGCGGTAACCGGCTGCCGGGCGCCGTGGATGGCAGGCTGGGCGGATGGCAGAACCTCTCCTCGTCGTGGACGCCGCGAACGTGGTGGGCTCCCGGCCGGACGGCTGGTGGCGGGACCGGGCCGGGGCCACCGCGCGGCTGCGGGACCGGTTGGCGCCGATCGCCCGCGACGGCCTGCCCGGCCTGGCCCCGCCGGTCGAGGTGGTGCTGGTGGTGGAGGGCGCCGCCCGCCGGGTGGCCCCGGCCGAGGAGGTGCGGGTGGTCGCGGCGGCCGGCTCCGGCGACGACGCCGTGGTGGGCCTGGTCGCGGCCGAGGCCGCCGGCCGCAGGTGCGTGGTGGTCACCGCCGACCGGGGGCTGCGGGACCGGGTCACCGCCCTCGGCGCCGAGGTACGCGGCCCGCGCTGGCTCACCCCGCCCGCCGAGCCGGGAACGGGGAACTGACCACCGGGGCTGGAAGTTGCCCGGTCGGATCCGTTCTGCCCGACCGTCGCCAGAGAACTGTCGGAGATCCGACTGAGTAGTCTTCCGGTGACACAAAGTAGGAGGAAGTGCGGGGTACGGCCGTCGCCGGCCGGACCAACAGGGAACGGACAGCCGGGCAGCAAACGCCCAGGGCGCCGTATCGCCTCGATCGGGATAAGCTCTAATTAGAGCCCTCCCCGCCCCCTGGAGGTTTCGCCGTGGCCAGTGTCGCCGAGCTGAAAGCGGCCATCGACGCCGCACTACAGCAGATCGGCGACGGCCAGGCGGCGGTGCAGGCCGCCAGCGACAAGCTCGCCGAGGCGCAACAGACCCTGGCCGGGGCGCTGGAGGGCAGTGGACACTCCACCGTCGACGCCGCCCAGGCGTCGCTGTCCCAGGCCGCCCAGGAGTTGGAGGAGTGCCTCGCCGCGACGCTCGCCGCCGTCGAACACGCCCAGCTCTACGTCTCGACGCTGTAGAGCAGCGGATGTCCATAATCGAGGAACTCGGCGCCCGGGTGCGGGCGGCCTCCGACGAACTGCCGGTCGAGCTGGTGATCAAGGCACTCGACCACCTGAAACTCGCCTCCGAACGGCTGCGCTGGGTCCGTCAGGAGTCCGCCGACCCGATGGGCGTACCCGAACTGTCGGCGGCCACCGAGCACCTGGAGACGGCCGGGCACGCGCTGCGGCTGGCCCAGGACCAGTTCGCCTCCTACCTGGCCGCGATCGGCCTGGGCCGGGACGGCCCGCCCGCCGCCGGCCCGGAACGACCGGCCGCCCGGCCCGGCGGCAAGGGCCCCGGCGACTCCTCCGGGCCGGTCCGCAAGGTCGCCCCGGCCGCCACCGGCGGCTGGTGGTCGGTCCGGGTGGCCGAACTCTTCGACCGGCGGGACACCCCGGCACCCAAGCCCGACCAGGAGATCACCGACGCGGAGGAGCTGCTCCGCCGGGTCACCAGCGGGGTACGCTCCGGCGACCGGACCCGGTTGCACACCGAACTGCGCGCGGTGGAGGCGAACGTCGGGCTGGGACTCGCCTCGGTCGCCCCGCCGATGCTGCGTGACCTGGCCACCGAGCTGCTCGGCCACCCGCCCCGGGCGGCGGACCTGCCGAGGCTGCGCCGCGAGGTCACCGGCCAGGTGCGGGACCTGGTCCCCAACCTGCCGCCGGGAGTGCTCGACACGCTGCTCAGCCGGGTCTGCCGGATGCCGCCGCCGAAGGAACCCGTCGAGCAACCGCATCCGGCCGACCCGGCCGTCGCCGCCGGGGTCCTCACCGGACTGCTGATGCGCCGGCTCGGCCTCGACCAGCGCCCCGTCACCGCTCGCGCACCCCGGGACACCCATGCCTGACCTCCGGACCCAGCTCGTCGACCGGGTCCGCGCCATGCTGTCGCACGCGCTGGGCGCCTCCCGGGCCCGGCTGACGGCCGCGCGGACCGAACTGGACACCGCGCAGGACCGGCTGCGCCGGATCCGGGACGCCGCCGCCCGGGTACCCGCCCGGGTCGGTGCGGAACGGGACCGCCGGGTCGCCGAACTCTCCGACCGGTACGGCACCGAACTCGGCCGGCTCGCCGCCCGGGCCGCCGAGGCCGCCGCGCGGGAGGCGCCCGGTGCCGCCGGTACGGGGTGGACGGGCTGGCGACCCACCCCGGTGGTCCGGGGCGAGGCACCGGGGCCGCTCCGGATCGGCACCGTGGACCTGCCCGGCAGCGTGCCCGTACCGGCGCTGGTGCCACTGCTCGACGCGGGTCACGTACACCTGTCCGGGACCGACCGGGCCGGCTGCGACGCGGCGGTGGCCGCGCTGCTGCTCCGGGCGGTGGGCCGGGCCGACCCGGGCGCGGTCCGGCTGGTCGGCTACGACCCGGAACACCTCGGTGGCGGGCTGGCCGGCTTCGCCCCGCTCTCCACCGCCGGGCTGCTCACCTTCGTCGGGCCGGGCGGGCTGGCCCGACTTCTGGACGATCTGGTCGACCAGATCCGCCGGATCAACGAGACGGTGCTGGCCGGCGAGTACGCCTCGCTGCGCGACCTGGCCGCCGCGACCGGCCGGCGTCCCGAGCCGTGGCGGATCGCGGTGCTGCTCGGCGGCGACGAGCTGTCCCGGCACGAGCGGGGCCAGCTCGACCGGGTGGTCCGGACCGGCGCCTCCTGCGGGGTGCACCTGGTGGTACGCGGCATCGCGCTGCCCGACGAGCCGGACGTGCACCGGGTGGTGGTCGAGGACGGCATCGCCCGGCTGGACCGCAATCCCGAGCTGCCGGTACGCCCCGACCCCGCCCCACCGGCCGCCCTGGTCACCGAGACCTGCCGGGAGGTCGCCGCCCGGGTCAACGCCGGCCCGCCGCCGACACCCTTCACCGACCTGCTGCCGCCGGCCGACCAGATGTGGCGGGAGGACTCCTCGGGCGGCCTGGTCGCGCCGATCGGGGACGGTCCGCAGGGCCGGCCGGTGACGCTGACCCTCGGCGACTACCCGCCGCACGCGCTGATCGGCGGCCCGTCAGGCACCGGCAAGACCAACCTGATCTTCGCCTGGATCGGTTCGCTCGCCGCCCGGTACTCCCCCACCGAGCTGGAGTTCTATCTGCTCGACTTCAAGGAGGGGGTGTCCTTCGCCCGGTTCGCCCAGGGCCGCCGCGACCCGAGCTGGCTGCCGCACATGCGGCTGGTCGGGATCAACGTGAACACCGACCGGGAGTTCGGGCTGGCCCTGCTGCGCTTCCTCGCCGAGGAGCTGCGCCGCCGGGCGGACGCCGCCAAGCGGCACGAGGTGACGAAGCTCGCCGAGCTGCGCGCGGTGGACCCGACCGGCCGCTGGCCGAGGATCGTCGCGGTGGTCGACGAGTTCCAGATGTTGCTGGCCGGCCGGGACGCGGTGGCCCGGGAGGCGGCCGACCTGCTGGAGGACCTGGCCCGACGGGGCCGCTCCCAGGGCATCCACCTGGTGCTCGCCTCGCAGGACGTCCGGGGCATCGAGGCGCTCTGGGGCCGGCCGGCGCTTGTCGCCCAGTTCACCCTGCGGATCGCGCTGCCCAAGGCGCTGCGCATCCTGGCCGAACGCAACGACGCCGCCCAGGTGTTGCCCCGGCACCACGCGATCGTCAACGCCGAGTCGGGGATGTCCGAGGGCAACCAGGTGGCCCGGATCCCGGCCGCCAGCGACTGGGGCACCTGGAGCGACCTCCAGCACCGGCTCTGGCGGATGCGCCCGCCGGACGCCGCCCCGGCCCGGCTCTTCGACGGCGACGCGATCCCCCGGCTGGAGGAGGCGCCGGACTTCGTCGCGCTCCGCCCAGCGGGCCAGCCGGCGGTCGGGCTCCGGTCGCCGGGAGAGCCGGCGGTCGCGATCCGCCCGACGGGCCCGTCGGTGCCGGCCGCGAGCCCGCCGCGCGGGTCCGGCGCGGCGATCTGGCCGGAGGGGATCGGACCGGAGCGGGCCGGACCGGAGCGGGCCGGACCGGAGCGGGCCGGACCGGAGCGGGCCGGACCGGAGCGGGCCGGACCGGAGCGGGCCGGACCGGAGCGGGCCGGACCGGAGCGGGCCGCCACCTCGGACGCTGCTGCCGGTGATACCTCGGACGGCGCCGCTTCGGCGGGTGCTGTTCCGGACGGTGCTGTTCGGCGCGGTGCTGTTCCGGACGGTGCTGTCCGGGACGGCGGGGAGCGGACCGGAGCGGCGGACCGGACCGGCGCCCGGGGACCGGTGGCGCTGCTCGGCGAGATCATCGACGTGCAGGCCCGGTCGGCCGGTATGCGGCTGCCCCGGGCGCCCGGGCGGAACCTGGCCGTGCTCGGCACCCGGGTGGACGAGGCGTGCGCGGTGCTGGACGCGGCGGCCCGGTCCCTGCGTCGCCAGCACGCTCCCGGCACCGCCCGGTTCTCCATCGCCTGTCTGGACCCGGACGCCGACAGCGCCGCCCGGTCGCTCTACGAGGCACTCGGCGCCGACGCCGCCTGGTACTCCGAGGAGGACGTCGGCGAGCTGATGGCCGAGACGGCCGAGGGACTCGGCTCCGGCAGCGCCCCGGGCGAGCCGCACTACCTGCTGCTCTACGCCGTCGACGCGGCGGCCGGGCAGCTCGGCGCCACCATCGGGCGACGCTCCGGACTCGACCACCTGCGGCACGTGCTGCACAACGGCCCGGAACGGCGTACCCACACCCTCGCCTGGTGGCGTGGGGTGGCCCGGCTGCGGGCCGACCTCGGCGGCCCGGCGTCGCGTACGGACCAGATCGGTGCCTGGGTGGCGCTCGACGTACAGGGCGGGGAACTCACCTCCTCGCTCTACCCCGGAGCCGGCGGCGGGCCGGACTGGTACCCCCGGCCGTGGCGCGGGCTCTTCTTCGACCGCTCGGTGCACCGGACCGGGCAAGTGATCATCCCCTATGGACCTTCCCGATGAGCGGCGACCTCGAACCGGACCTCGACTACGCCCGAGCGCTGCGGCGGCTGGCCGAGTTGAGCGGACGCGCCGACGCGGAGCGCGCCGAGGCGGACGCCTGGTACGCCCGCCAGTGCGCCGCAGCCGACCGCGCGGTACGCGACGCCGCGCAGGCGGTACGCCGGGCCGAGGCGGAGGTGTCGGCGGCTCAGGAGGAGGTGGACCACACCGAGGCGGAGTCCATCCACCTGTGGAGCATCCTGCGCGGGCAGTTCGGTGCGGCGGACCGCCGGGTCGGCGAGCCGCCGGTGCCGCGCAACGGCGTCGGCGCACCGGCCGACGTGGCGGCGCTGCTCGAAGGGGTGCGGGAGCTGCTGGACCGGGCCCGCAAACCGGGCGAGCTGCCGCCGGCGACCCGGCCACTGCTGGCCCTGTTCGGGGTGCTCGGCGCGGCTGCCGCGTACGCCCTCGGGGTGGCCGCCCGAGCCGTCGGCGAACGGTACGGCGGGGACCTGGCCGTGGCGATGCCGGTACTCGGGCTGCTGGTGACGCTGCTCGGTCCGGTAGTCGGGCTGGCGCCGGCCCGGGTACTGGCCGACCGCCGGCACGCCGGCCTGGACGTCCGCGCGGTGCTGGTGGTCGTGGTCGCCGGCCTGGTCACCACCGGGGCGCTGTTCGGCCTGCTCCGTTGAGGCGCGGTACACGGGCGCGGAGCGCGCGTGCGGTACACAGGCGCGGAGCGCGCGTGGGGTACACAGGCGCGGAGCGCGCGCGGGGTTATCCGGGTGCGGGCGCGGAACCGGCCCCTGCCGAGGACGCGGGCGTCCAGGCGGGGCCGGTTCGCAGGCGGGAGAGGCTACTCCCCGGTCGGGACGGCGACGGCCTCGCGGAGCAGGCGGCGGGCCAGCACGATCCGGTCGGCGTCGTCGTCGAGCCCGGGCAGGTCGCCGACCCGGTGCACCCCGCCGTCCAGGAACGCCCGGACGGCCAGCGCGCACTGCGCCGGAAAGCTCAGCGTACGGTCGAAGAGCGACAGCACCACCCGGCCCGGCCCGGCCCCGTCCGAGGCCGGTTGGGCGGTCAACTGCCACCGCAGCCCGTCCCGGGGGGCGATCCGGGTCTGCACGTCCACTCCGGCGATCGCCGCCGCCTGGGCGAGCGGCCGGATCGGCGCCGGTCGGGCCGCCGGCCAGGCTCGGGCCCGCAGCCGGGCGGCCACCGCGGCCGGATCGACCCCGCCCAGCCAGTCCCGCAGCGCCTCGACGGTCTCGGTCAGCTCCGGCTCGACCTGGTCCGCCTCGGCGACGTCCATCCCGAACGGCAGCGTGGCGCGCAGTCGCCGGTCCTCGGCGGCCAGTTCCAGCAGCGCCTCGACCATCGCGTACCGGGTGAGCGCCCGCACCCCGACGGTCAGGTGCAGGCTGCGCTCGTCCTGTGCCCGGGCGCTGTGCAGCCAGCCCCGGGGCAGGTAGAGCGCGTCGCCCGGCCCCAGCAGCACATCCAGCGCGGGCGGGCCGTCGGCGACGGCGGCCACCTCGTCGGCCCGGCCGCCCCACGGCTGCCGCTCCAGCGGGTCGGGCAGCACCGGCTCGTGGATCTGCCAGTGCTTGTGCCCGTCGACCTGGAGCACGAAGACGTCGTGCGTGTCGTAATGGGTGGCGAAGCCCTGACTTCCCGGCGGGGTCAGGTAGGCGTTCACCTGGAGCGGCTGACCGAGCTGCCGGCTCAGCTCGCGGGTGAAGTCGACAAGTGGCGGCCAGAGCCGGTGCAGTCCCTGGAACACCAGGGTCGCGCCGTCGGCATACAGTCCGAGGACGCGCTCGTCGAGGACCTGGTCGGTGATCTCGGCCCCGGCCCCGCCGCCGCCGGTGTACTCCGCGGCCGGCAGCACCTTCCCGTTCTTCGCCACCCGCAGGAACGGGGTACGCAGTCCACGCCGGCTGAGCAGTTCGTCGGCGTCGGCCGGGCTGAGCAGGTCCCGGAACCCGTCCGGGTTGCCGAGCTCGGCGGCGCGGGACAGCAGCGCCGCCCGCCCCCAGTAGGCGGCGGCGAACTTCGCGGGTTCGACCGCCACGCAGCGGGCCAGGGCCGGGCGACTGCCCGGAACGCGTGAACCCGGCCCGGCGGACCGGGTCGGGCGGCGCTCGCCGCCCGACCCGGTCGCCGGATCCGAGGTCCCGACGGCCGGTGCCGCCGCTGCGGGTATTCCGCCGCGCCGGTCGGCCCGCAGCGGCTCGCCGATGCCTTCCACCCCGGAGGCGTCCGGCCGGTCCGTTCCGGAGGTTTCCGGCCGGTCCGCGCCGGACACCTCCGGCGGGCACTCCGGGGCGACCGTGCCGGTGGAGCCGTCGTACTCGGTCATCGTCGTCCGCTCGGCGCTACCGGGCGGCGCTGTCGGCGCCGCCGTCCTGCTGGTCGGGGTTGGCTCCGGCGTCGGCCGGCCCCTCGGCGGCACCGTCGGCCCCGCCGTCGTGCTGGCCCGGAGTCGCACCTCCGTCGGCCGGGCCCTCGGCGGCACCGTCCGCCCCGCCGTCGTGCTGGCCGGGGGTGGCTCCGGCGTCGGCCGGCCCCTCGGCGGCACCGTCGGCGCCGCCGTCGTGGCCCATCGGGTTGGCTCCGCCGTCGGCCATCCCTTCCCCACCGCCGCCACCCGTGGTCCGGATGTCGTCGTCGTCGAGTCTCATCGGGTGCTCCCTCGCCATCAGCGCCCGGCCGCGCGGCCGGGCGTCGTTACGCGGGTGGTGGTACCCCGCACCCGATCACCTCTAACCCGGCAAACCGCCCCGCTCGGCGCAGCGTGGCGGGACGCGACCAGCAGACCGCTGGCGATCAGCCGACGCGGCAGTCGACGCAGTCGGTGGCAAAGCGCTACAAGCCGGCGCTGGGCGGCGGGTGGCGCCGCGGGTCAGTGCCGGGGGTACGGGGCCGAACTGTCCCGGACGACCAGGTCGGTGGAGAGTTCGACCCGGGGGGTGTCGAGCGGCTCGCCGCCGGCCAGCCGGAGCACGGTGCGGGCGGCCAGCAGTCCCATCTCGGCCAGCGGCTGGCGCACGGTGGTGAGCGGCGGCGAGGCCCAGCGCGCCTCCGGCAGGTCGTCGAAGCCGACCACGCTCACGTCGTCGGGCACCCGCAGTCCACGCCGCCGGACCGCCTCGTACGCCCCGAACGCCATCTGGTCGCTGGAGGCGAAGATCGCCGTCGGCGGCTCGTCGAGGTCGAGCAGTGCGGCACCGCCGGAGTAGCCGGACTCGTGGTAGAAGTCGCCGGGCACGATCAGCTCGTCGCACATCGCGATGCCGGCGGCGTCCAGCGCGGCCCGGTAGCCGTCCAGCCGGGCCCGGCTGCAGAGCAGGCGCGGCGGCCCGGCGATGAAGCCGATCCGGCGGTGTCCGAGCGAGAGCAGGTGCTCGGTGGCGCGTAGCCCGCCGGCCCAGTTCGTCGCGCCGATGGTCGGGATGTCGAGGTTCGGCACCCCGGCGGGGTCGACAAGCACCATCGGCACGTTCAGCCGGCGCAGCTCGGCGTGCACCGGTGGGGCGAGGTCGCTGGCGACCAGGATCACCCCGTCGGTGGCCCGGGTGCGCAGGTTCTGCAACCACTGTCGGGTCGAGGTGGAGCGGCGGTGGATCGCCGAGACCACCGTGCCGACCCCGGAGCCGTGCGCGACGTCCTCCACGCCACGGATGATCTCGACCGCCCAGGGGCTGTCCAGGTCGTTGAAGATCAGGTCGATCAGGCTGGCGCCGGCCCGCGGCCGGGCGGCCCGACGTCGGTAGCCGTGCCGGCGGAGGAGTTCCTCCACCCGTTCCCGGGTCTGCGGCGCCACGTCGTTGCGGCCGTTGAGCACCCGGGAGACCGTCGGCACCGACACGCCCGCCTCCTGGGCGATGGCGGTGATCGTGATCCTTCGTCCTTCGTCGACCGTCACGAGGCAGCTCCTTCGTCGAGGGTCCAGCCTACGACCGAAACACTTTCGAGGCTGCACCGGCATCGGTCAAGCGGCCTTTCAGTATTTTGCCCCAGGTTCCGGGGTTGACTGACCGCACGGTGGGCCATAACGTTCCGAACCAGTTACGGAACAATTCCGGAAAGTTTGCGCCGGAGAGGATCGTCAATGTCCCATCCCGCCGTCGTGGCCACGATCCCGCCGGCTCGGGTGGCCGGCGGTCCGGCAGTGATCGGCTGCTGATGGCGATCCCCGGCGACCCGGTCATCCCCGGCTTCCATCCGGACCCGAGCGTCTGCCGGGTCGGCGACGACTACTACCTGGCCTGTTCGAGCTTCGAGTACTTCCCGGGCGTGCCCCTCTTCCACAGCCGCGACCTGGTGAACTGGACCCAGATCGGCAACGTCCTCGACCGGCCCGACCAGCTCGCCCTGCCGGCCGGCACCCCGTCCTCCGGTGGGGTCTACGCGCCCACGCTGCGGCACCACGACGGCCGGTTCTGGCTGATCACCTCGAACATCCCGCACGGCGGCACCCTGCTGGTCACCGCCGACGACCCGGCCGGACCCTGGTCGGATCCGGTGCACCTGCCCGACGTGCTCGGCATCGACCCCGACCTGGCCTGGGACGACGACGGCAACTGCTGGTGCACCGTCGCCGGCATCGACCAGGTGCGGATCGACCCGGTCCTGGGGACGGCGCTGAGCCGGCCGAAGCGGCTCTGGTCCGGCACACCCGGTGCGCAGGCTCCGGAGGCACCGCACCTCTACCAGGTCGACGGCACCTGGTATCTGCTGATCGCCGAGGGCGGCACCGAGCGCGGACACGGCATCTCGGTGGCCCGGGCGCCGGCACCGGACGGCCCGTTCGAGCCCTGCCCGGCCAACCCGATCCTCAGCCACCGCAGCACCGACCACCCGATCCAGAACACCGGACACGGCGACCTGGTGCGGGCCGCCGACGGCTCGTGGTGGCTGGTCTTCCTCGGGGTACGCGCCAAGGGCGGCACGCCCGGCTGGCACGTACTCGGCCGGGAGACCTTCCTCGCCCCGGTCACCTGGACCGACGGCTGGCCGGTGATCGGGCCACTCGGCGCGCTGCCGCCGGCCGCCGCCCGGGCCCCCGCGCCGGTGGGTGCCGCACCGGCGCGGGACGACTTCGACAGCACCGAGCTGCACCCCCGGTGGATCTCGATCCGGAGCCGCCCGCCGGAGGACGTCTCGTTGGCCGTGCGCCCCGGCTGGCTGACCCTGCGGGCCCGGGGCGGCTCGCTCGACGAGCCGACGGTGACCTTCGTCGGCCGCCGCCAGGACCGGCACGACGTCCGGGTGCGGGCCCTGGTCGACCCGGGCGTCGGCCGGGGTGGCCTGGCGGTACGCCTGGACGAGGCACACCACTACGCCGTCGAGTTGGGCGGTGGCGAGGTCTGGGTACGGGCCCGGATCGGCCCGCTGTGCCAGCGGATCGGCACCCGCGCGGTCACCGGCCCGGTGGTGCTGCGCGTCGAGACCTGGTCCTCCGGCCCCGGCATGGACCATCCCCGCCAGGAGCCGGACGTGGTACGCCTGGGCTACGAGACGCCGGGCGGCGAGTTCGTGGTCCTCGCCGAACTCGACGGACGTTACCTCTCCACCGAGGTCGCCGGTGGCTTCACCGGACGGGTGATCGGCTGCTACGCCACCGCCGACGCCATCGGAGTCGACTGGTACGACTACCGGGTCCTCGCCTCGCTGGACCGGGCCGAGGTGGTCGACGACCTGGTCGACGCCTGACCCTCGGGCCCCGGCTGTCCCCGGTCGGCGTCGACGCCGCGCTCGAAGACGAGCCCCTCGTAGAGCGGGGTCATCCCGACGGACTCGTAGAGCCGGACCGGACCCGTCGGGTTGCTCAGGTCCACACCGAGCCCGGCGTACTCCCGCCCCTTGCCGGCGTAGCGGGCGAACGCGTGCGCCAGCAGTGCTCCGGCCACCCCGCGCCGCCGGTGTTCCCGGAGCACCGCCAACTGCTTCACCCAGCCCTCGTTCTGGTCGAGGGTCTGGTCGGCGGACTGGAGGATGCCGACCGGCTCGGCACCGCACTCGGCGACGAACCACTCGTCCCAGGCGACGCTGGGCAGTGCGCGGACCTGTGCCCACCACTGCTGGTAGCTGGCGGGCTGGTAGTCCGGGGTGTCCCGGAAGGCGGTGTCCAGGATCCGGTGGAAGGTGCGCAGCTCGGCCTCGTCGTCGGGGCGTACCGGCCGGATCCGCACGCCGGGCGGCGGGGCCGGCGGCTCGGCGGCCACCCCGGCCAGCGGCCGGCGCATCCGGGCGTACCGCTTGACGAACTCGAAGCCGGCGTCCCGCAGTACCCCGATCCAGCGCTCCTCGGCTGGCAGCGCGATCGCGCGTACCGTCATCGCGGGCAGGCCGAACTCGGCGGCGCGCTGCGCGGAGCGGGCGAGCTGCCTGGCGAGCAGCGGCACCTGGGCCGGCAGCCCGTGCTCCGGGTGCACGTAGACCTCGACGGTCTCCCGGGGTCCCCGCTGGGAGTCCTCCAGGTAGGACCAACCGCGCACCTCGCCGGCCGGGTCGACGGCGAGCCAGGTGTCCCGGTCCAGGTCCAGGTCGGGCGCGGTGAGCACCTCGCGTACGTCGTCGGCGCTGAAGTCGGGATGTCCGAGCGCCGCGATGTCGCTGGCGTGTACGACGGCCAGGATCGCCGGTACGTCCTCGATCGCGGGCCGGCGCACCGACCAGCCGGGCGGCAGTGACATGCCCAGCATCTAACCCCGGTCGTCCGCCGCCCGCCGCCGATTTTCCCGGCCGTGGCCCCGCCCCCCGGGTCGACGCGGCGGGGCGGTCAGCGGGCGAAGGTGCCGACCATGTTGCCGCTGGCGAGTTCGAGGTCCCGCACGGCGGCGTGCACGTCCGCCGCCTGCGGGGCGCCGGGCAGCTCCAGCGGCCGGTTCACGGCGTAGAGCCGGAAGAAGTACCGGTGCGGGTCGTCGTTCATCGGCGGATGCGGGCCAGCCCAGCCCGGCGCGCCGAAGCCGTTCGTCCAGACCCGGCCGCCGGGCGGGGTTCCGCCCTCGTCCACTCCGCCGGAACCCGCCTCGATTCCGGTCACCAGCCAGTGCAGGAACGGGGTACGCCCGGCGTCCCGGTCCTCGACCAGCAGGACCAGCTCGGTCGCCTCCTCCGGCACGTCGGACCACTCCAGCGGCGGCGAGATGTTACCGCCGTTCCGGGAAAACCGGTCCGGCAGCCGGTCGTGGTCGTTGAAGGCGCGGCTGCGCATCTGTATCCCGGCCATGGCGTTCGCCCTCCTCCCCTGTCCCCGAGCCGTTCGGGCCCGAAGCCGTTCCTGCCTGCCAGCAAGCCGTCCGTACCCTCTGGTCCGGTCGTGCCGGGCGTGGCCCTGAGCCGGTCGTGCCGGGCGTACCCGTGGTGGGCACGCGGAAACGGCCGACGGCGGCGACTGAGCGCGGTCAGCCGCGACGGCGGCCGCACCGGCGGGAGATCTGCCGGCCCAGGCCGCGACGCTTGCCGGCCGCCCGGCCGAGCACGTCGTCGAGGAGCAGGGTGAGACCGGCGCCGACCAACCAACTGTCCTTGGCGATCGGCACACCCTGCTGGGTCGGCCGGGGACTGCCCGGCTCGTGCATGCCGGGCGTCGCCCAGTACAGCCGCAGCAGGCCGCCGCCGAAGCCGAGCAGGCCGAGCCCGGCCAGCGCGGACGGGACGAACGGCAGCAGCAGGGCGGCGCCGAGGGCCACTTCGGTACCGGCGAGCAGCCGGGCGAACTGTTCGGCCGGGAGCCGCCGCAGCGGCGGAATCGCCCCGACCGCCATCCCGTGCATGCTCGCCGCGCCGTCGCCCTCGAGGTTCCACTTGGAGACGCCGGAGTTCAGGACGAACGCCCCGATCGCGACGCGCAGCGGAAGATGGGACACGTTCATCGCTCGCTCCGCTCTGCCGGTGCCGCTGTCAGGGGCACGCCTACCCCGATAGCCCGCCCGCACACCCGACCCCGCGCCCGCAACCAGCAGGCCGAGACGTCCGGAAGCCGGTCGCCCGTAGGCCGGTCAGGTGGCGGGTGCCGACGACTCCTCCGCTCGGCTGCCCCGGTCGCGGAGGGTGTCCGCCGCGGCCACCCCGGCCAGCACCAGGCAGACGTAGCCGGCGATGCCCACCAGCGGCAGCAGGCGGGTCAGCGGGACGATCGCCAGGAGCAGCCCGAGTGCCACCAGCCGGGACCGGAAACTCCGGGCGAAGACCTCGTAGTCGAACCGGCACCGGCCGAGCAGGAACAGCGCGGGCCCGCCCAGCAGCAGGGCGGTGGTGCGCCACCCCACCGTCTCCAGCGGCTCGGTGATGACCTGCTTGAAGGCCGCCGCCGCGAACACGACGCCGGCCACCATCACCAGGTGGGTGTACGGGGCCCTTCCGATGAACCGACGGGCCGCCGGTGCCGACTCGATCGCCCGCGGCAGTACCTCGCCGGCCCGGTGCGTGTAGACCCGCCACAGCAGCACTGTGCTGAGGAACGTGGCGAACAGTCCGCCGGCCGGGGCGACTCCGGCCGGCGCCTCGCTGTAGACGAGGCCGGCGACCAGGATCGCGTCGCCGAGCGCGATCATGAAGAACTGCTGGTAGCGCTCGGCCAGATGCTCTGCGGTCACACTGAACCGCTCGGTCGGCAGCCGCCTCCGCCCGGGGACCGGATAACCCAGGAAGAACCCCAGGTAGTCGATCGCGGCGGCGAGTACCCAGACCGCCAGCCGGAGCGTGTCGGTCGGCAACAGTGCGCCGACGATCCACGGCACCGCCGAGACCGTGAACCAGCCGAAGATCCGGGCCGCCCGGCCCTGTGCCCGCCGGCCGCGCAGGATCGGCACCAGGATCAGGCCCCGGCCCAGATGGATCCCGACGTAGGCGCCGGCGAAGACCAGTCCTCCGTGTCCGAAGGCGTGCGGCACGGTCGCCGCCATCACCAGGGCACCAAGCATCACCGCGATCATCAGGAACTGGATCGAGACCTGCTCCGGGTCGTAGAGGTCGGTCACGAAGGCGGTGATCGCCCAGACCCACCAGACGGCGGCGAGCAGGATCACCGCCTGGGCTATCCCCAGCCAACTGACGTTCAGGCCGAGGTGCCGGGAGATCTGGGCGAGCGCGACGACGAACACCAGGTCGAAGAAGAGCTCCAGCAGCGTGACCCGGCGGGAGCCCGCCGGGTTGCGCTCCAGTCCCGCCCTGGTGCTCGCCTTCACCTGCCAAGACTGCGACACGACCGGTCCGGACGGCAGGACAATCCGGCATCCTCCGGACGGCTTCCGTCCGGCTCGGCACCGACGGGGGTGGGAATCCGCCACCCGAACGAGCCGGAAGGTGCCATCCGAGGTCTCGACGGCCGGCGCCTCGGCTCGCCGGATCGGCGGAGCTGCCGGACGAGCCGGGATCTGCGCGGTGAACGCTCCTGGACGATCCGGGATGTGTTACCCGAACGAGCCGGTCACGACCTCGCCGGCCGGCTCGTAGCTGCCGATGATCACACCATTCGGCGAGACGCTCCCGCGCACCAGTCTGAGTCCGGCCGGGACGGTGCCGTCGGCGAAGAGCCGCTTGCCGGAGCCGAGGACGACCGGGAAGACCAGCAGTCGGAACTCGTCGACCAGGTCGTGCCGCAGCAGCGTCTGGATCAGGTTTCCGCTGCCGTGCACCTGCAACTCCGGCCCGTCCGCCTTCTTCAGCGCCGCCACGCCCTCGGCGACGTCGCCCTCGATCAGCTCGGACCGGTCCCAGCTCAGCGTGGGTCGCCCCCGGGAGGCGACGTACTTGGTGGCCCGGTTGAGCGGCCCCGCGCCCTCCTCCTCCGCGGCGTGTGGCCAGTACGCGGCGAAGATGTCGTAGGTCCGGCGGCCGAGTACCAGGTCGAACGGCTTGCCCATCAGGTCCTCCATGGCGGCGCCCACCTGGTCGTCCCAGTAGTTGACCATCCAGCCGCCGTGGGTGAAGCCGTTGTCGTCGTCCTCGCCGGGGCCGCCCGGGGCCTGCATGACTCCGTCGAGGGTCAGGAACGTGCTCACAACCAGTTTCCGCATGTCGGTGTCCTCTCCGTCGGGTCGCGATCTCACTGCTGCCGGCCACTCTTCCACCGACAACTCATTCGGTCAAGAACATTTATATTGTCGGTTAGCCAGAAGGCTCGACTGGGAGAGGACGGAGCGGACGCCGGCAGCGGCGGCGCCTAGGGAACGATCGCGTCGACGTAGCCGCCGTCGACCCGGACCGCCGCACCGGTGGTGGCCGAGGCGAGCGGCGAGGCGAGGTAGGTGACCATGTTGGCGATCTCGGCGGGCTCGATCAGCCGCTGGAGCAGGGACTGCGGCCGGTGCAGTCGCATGAACTCGCGCTGCGCCCGGTCCCACGGCAGGCTGCGGTCCACGAGCTGGTAGACGAACTCCTCCACGCCACCGGTGTGCGTCGGGCCGGCAAGCACCGAGTTGACCGTCACCCCGCTGCCGGCGGCGGCCTTGGCGAACCCACGGGAGACGCCGAGCAGCGCCGTCTTGGAGACGCCATAGTGGATCATCTCGGCCGGGGTGACCACCGCCGAGTCGCTGCCGATGTACTGCACCCGCCCCCAGCCGCGCTCCATCATCCCGGGCAGGTAGCGCCGGGTCAGCCGTACCGCGGCCAGCACGTTCACCTCGAAGTAGCGCCGCCACTCCTGGTCGTCGATCTCCAGGGCCGGCCGGGCGCCGAAGATGCCGAGGTTGTTGACCAGGATGTCGACGCTGGGCAGGATCTCGACGGCCCGCGCCGCGCCGTCGTCGGTGGCGACGTCGGCCGGTACCTCGACCACCTCCGCCGCCGGGACCTCCGCCCGCAGCGCGGCCGCGGCCCGCGCCACGGTCTCCGGGGTACGGCCGTTGACGGCGACCCGGGCACCGGCCCTGGCCAGCCCGGTGGTGATGGCGGCGCCGATGCCCTGGGTCGAGCCGGTCACCAGCGCCGTCCGGCCGGTCAGGTCGATCTGCAGGGTCATGTGGCTCCCCGAACATCTCGGCGGTCCCGGAGGACCGGCGCGAATCTGTACAGAACCGACCGTAGTGCGAGGCCCCGACGAAAGACGCGGCGGGTGCCACCTGTCGGTGGTACCCGCCGCCTCGGCGAAGCCTGGTTCACTTGAGCCAGGGCTGCCGCTCCACGATCGGCAGGCGGGCCCAGATCCGGCCGAGTCCCCAGGTGTCGCCGGCGTTGACCAGGGCCAGGCCGGCGAGCAGCGCGGCGTGGATCAGGTGCTCGTCCATGAAGGGGTTGTTCTCGGGGGGCAGCACGACGGTCCACATCAGCACGTACAGCAGGCCACCGGCCACCGCCGCGACCCGGAGGCCGATCCCGGCCAGCAGCGCGACCCCGATGGCGAGCAGCCCGACCATGAACAGCACGTCCGCCCAGGCGGCACCGGCGATACCGTGGTAGAACCCCTGGAACGGCCCTTCCGCGCCGAACCCCAGGAAGCCCTTGGTGGGGCTGCCACCGTTGATCCAGGCGGCCTTGCTCTCGGTCGCGTAACCGAGCCCGAACGTCTTGTCCAGGAACGCCCACAGGAAGGTCCAGCCCAGCGCGAGCCGGATGCCGGCGAAAACGTACCGGGCGGCCCGCTGGGCGGTGGTCTCCACACCGACCCGGTCGGCCGCGTCCGCGGTCTGTCGGGCGACGGGCTGGTTGCTGGTCGCCGTCATCGTCGTCACGTCCTCTCTGCTGTCGTCCGCGCTGTCCCTCGCGGCTACCTCTATTCGACGCCGCTGACCACCACCCGCGGCAGGGCCGGCGGACCGGTCGTACCCGGGACCTTGGACCCGTCTTCCCGGGCCGTCCGGTGCGGGGCCGCCGTCGCCGCCGAGCGCACCCGCCCGGCGGGTGCCTGACCGATCCGCAGCACCATCTGCGCCCGGCCGGACCGCCCGAGGGCGAGGCGGAGCTGCTCCCGCGCCGCCGGAACGGCGATCACCCGGGCGTGCAGGTTCGCTGCCAGCCCGGCGGCCGTGGCCGTCAACAGCACCCGCTGCAACGCCTGCCCGGCCCGCAACTGGTCGCCGGGGGTGTCCAGCGGGCTGCCCAACACCGCCACCATCGGCTCACCGCCCGCATCCAGTGGCGACGGGACGGCACCGGAACCGTCGGACGACGACGCGACCGCACCCGGATGGTCGGGCGGCGACGGCACGGCACCCGGACCGTCGGACGACGACGCGACCGCACCCGGATGTTCGGGCGGCGACGGCACGGCGCCCGGCGGCGCTGCGGTCCGCCAGCGGATCGCACCGGCCGCCTCCGCCGGACCCCGCTCCAGCACCCGCCGGGCACCCGCCTCGATCTGGGCGAACGCGGCCACGGCGGGATGTCCGACGATCAGCTCCAGCCACCCGTGCTCGGCCCGGGCCGCCTCGATCAGCCGGCGCCGCACCTCGGGCGGTACCGACGCCGGAAGGACCGGCCCGGCGGCCACGGCACAGTACGGCAGTGCCGCACACAACTCCCGCTCGGCCGGACCGGCCGGCTGCACCGGACCGGGGTGCAGCCGGGCCAGCAGCTCCGGTTCGTCGCGGTTCGGACGCAGCCGGACCAGCGCCGGCCGACCGCGGACCGCCAGCGCCAGCCGTACGTTGAACAGACCGGCACCACCGCCGACCCGGGCGGCCCAGCCGGTGCGTCCACCGGACCGGTCCACACCGGAGGAGGTGACCAGCACGTCGATGGCACCGTCGCGCAGCCGCAGCCACGGCCGGCTCTGTTCCGCCCCGGGTGCTCGGGCGGCGGCGGCCACCGCACGTTCCAGGTCCGCCCGCGAATAGCCCGTCGGACTCATCTGTTTCCTCCTCGCGCCCCCGCCCCCGCCGGAGTCAGTCGACGTACTCGATCACGTCGTCGGGTTCCCGGCGCAGCACCGGCGGCAGCGGATTCGGGTCGTCCACGAAGCCCAGCCGGACCACCACGTACGGTTCGCCGATGTCGGCGAGCATGTTGCGCATCAGCCAGCGCGGCCAGTCCAGCTCGATCGGGTCGCTCAGCGGTGCCGTGGCGAGCCCGTCGGCGACGGCCGCCAGCAGCAGGGCGGAGAGCGCCTCGCCGCCGGTGAGCAGGTCGACCTGGTCGTCGGCGTCGCCGAACAGGATCGCGTAGGTGGCTCCCCGGTCCATCCCGTCGCCGACCTCCAGCCCCGGGGCACCGCCGAGCGCGTGGTCCCGGATCGGCACCCGGCGGATCCCCGGCCGGACCGCCGAGGCGGCCGGTACCCCGTCCCGGGCTTCCGGCGGGCGGTTCGTCCAGCGCCGCAGTTCGACCCGGTACGCCGGGTCGTCCAGTTCGACGGTGGCGGCGTTGGCGGTGGCCACGGCCAGCATCGGCATCTGGTCGTCGCGGACCAGGTGCAGGTGTGCTCCCTCGGCCTCGACCACCGCACGGAGCCGGTGCAGGATCGGCGGGTCGATGCGGCGGTCCCCGAAGGCCCGCCGATCGGTACGGCGCAGCGCGGCCGCCGCGTGCTGCCGGGACTGTTCCGGATCGGGCGCTGCCCGTCCGCTGATTGTGATCCGGGCCAGCAGGTCCGGATCGGCATGGTCCGGGAACCGTGCCACCTCGGTGCGGTAGCCGGCCACGGCGAGCGCCAGCCGGGCGTGGTGCAGGGCCGCGCCACAGCTGACCAGCAGCAACCGTCGGGTCGCGTCGACGGTGTGCACCTGCCGGGAGCGGTCCGCCCGCAACGTCAGTTCGGCGCCGGGGCCGACCCGCCACCGCCACGGCTGGGTGTTGAAGACCGAGGGCGCCAGCAGCGCGTACGCGGCGGCGGCACCGAACGCGGCGCGAGCCTCGGCGGCGGGCACGGCGGTGTCGTCGGCGGCCGTCGTCGTGGTGCTCCGGTTGGGGATCATCGCTCTTCCTCCTCGTTCGCCGTCTGCCCCACCACGGTGCGCCGCCGACCCGGCGGGCCGGCAGGGCCGCAGGTCCCGACCCGGTGGGCCGCAGTCCCCGGGCCCGGCACGCGTCGTTGTAGGACCTTCGGCCCTGTCGGCCGGCGCGTCGAGCGGGTAGGAAGGAACGGTGATCAGAGTTTTCCTGCTCGACGACCACGAGGTGGTCCGGCGCGGCCTGGCCGATCTGTTGCAGAGCAACGGCGACATCGAGGTGGTCGGCGAGTCCGGCTCCGCCCAGGAGGCGGCACGGCGCATCCCGGCGCTCCGCCCGGACGTGGCGATCCTGGACGCCCGGCTGCCGGACGGCAACGGCATCGACGTGTGCCGGGACGTCCGGGCGGTCGACTCCACGATCAAGGGGTTGATCCTCACCTCCTACGAGGACGACGAGGCGCTCTTCGCGGCGATCATGGCCGGCGCCGCCGGGTACGTCCTGAAGCAGATCCGTGGCACCGACCTGGTCGACGCGGTCCACCGGGTGGCCGCCGGCCAGTCGCTGCTCGACCCGGCGGTCACCGCCCGGGTACTGGACCGGATCCGCAGCGGGGTCGAGCAGCCCCGCGAGTTCCAGTCGCTGACCGAGCAGGAGCGCCGGATCCTGGAGTACGTGGCGGAGGGGCTCACCAACCGGGAGATCGCCGGCAAGATGTTCCTGGCCGAGAAGACCGTGAAGAACTACGTCTCCAGCCTGCTGGCCAAGCTGGGCCTGGAACGGCGTACCCAGGCGGCGGTGCTGGCCACCCGGCTGCTCGGCGACCGACACTGAGCCGACGCCGACACCGACACCGAGCCGACGCGGCACCGGCACCGAACCGGGCCGGGCCGGCGCGCACCGGCATCGAATTGGCGGGTCAGTCGCGCAGTGGAACCCGCCAGACCAGAGTGGTGCCGCTCGGCTCGGTCGGGGTGATCTCGAAGCTGCCGCCGCAGTGCTCGGCGCGTTCCCGGAGGTTGACCAGGCCGCTCCGGGCGCGGGCCGGATCGGTGCCCACCCCGTCGTCGACGACCCGCACGCAGAGGCGGCCGCCGGCCACCTCCACGGTGACCGTCACCCGGGTCGCCCGGGCGTGCCGGACGGCGTTCGAGAGCGCCTCGCCGAGTACCGCCAGCAGGTCGGGGCGGACCCGGTCCGGGACGGCGCTGTCCACCGGCCCAATCATCTCCAGCCCCGGGCGGAAGCCGAGCGCCTCGGCGGTGCCGGCGACCAGGTCCCGGATCTCGGTACGCAGCGCCGCCGTCATCGGGGTACGCAGTTCGAAGATCGCCCGCCGGATGTCCCGGATGGTGGAGTCGAGGTCGTCGACGGTGGCGTTCAGCCGCTGCCGTACGTCCGGCCGGCCGGCCAGCGGCGCGACGGTCTGCAACTGGAGTCCCATCGCGAAGAGCCGCTGGATCACCACGTCGTGCAGGTCCCGGGCGATCCGCTCGCGGTCCTCCAGGACCACCAGCAGCTCCCGCTCCTCCTGCGCCCTCGCCCGTTCCAGGGCCAGTGCCGCCTGCCCGGCGAAGGTCGCCAGCAGGGTACCCTCGACATCGCTGCCCGCCTGCTCGCCGGCCGGATAGCCGATCACAAGTACGCCGTGCAGCGCGTCGCCGACGATCAGCGGCGAGATCAGCCCCGGACCGGTACCGACCGCCACCGGCCAGGGTGCCGCCTTGGCGAGGCTCTCCGCCACCGCCTGCCGACGTCGGGTCACCGGCTCGACGAATGCCGTGTCGTCGGCGGCGAGTACGGCGCCCTCCAGCTCCTCGCCCGTCCGGCCACCGTCGGCGACCTCGACGGTGAACTGTCCGGCGTCCTCGTCGTAGAGCAGCACCAACGCCACGTCCGCCTCGGCGACCTCGCGGGCCCGCCGGGCGATCAGCCGCAGCGCGTCGGTCCGGCGCACCTCGCCGAGCAGCACGCCGGTGATCTCGGCGGCGGCGGCCAGCCAGCGTTCCCGTCGGTGCGCCATGGCGAAGAGCCGGGCGTTCTCGATGATCACACCGGCGGCGGCGGCGAGCGCGACGACGATCTCCTCGTCGTCGTCGGTGAACTCCGCCGCGCCCTGCTTCTCGGCCAGATAGAGGTTGCCGAAGACCTGGTCCCGGATCCGGATCGGCACGCCGAGGAAGCTGTGCATCGGCGGGTGGTTCGGCGGGAAGCCGTACGACTGGGGGTGCCGGGTGATGTCCGGCATCCGTACCGGCCGGGGATCGGCGATGAGCAGCCCGAGCACGCCCCGGCCGTGTGGCAGGTCACCGATCCGGGCCTGGGTCTGCGGGTCGATGCCGTGCGTGATGAACTCGGTCAGCTGCCGGTCGGGGCCTACGACGCCGAGGGCGGCGTACCGGGCGTCGGCCAGCCGGCAGGCCGCCGCGACGATCCGGTCCAGGGTGCTGTGCAGGTCGAGGTCGGTGCTGATCCCGACAACTGCGGTCAGCAGCGCCCGCAGCCGTTCCCGGCTGGTGACCACCTCGCCGACCCGGTCCAGCATCTCCTGGAGCAGCTCGTCGAGACGTACCCTGGACAGTGGTGTGATGCCCAGCGACGGCGGTGGAAATCCCGATCCGGGGGGCCGCGATTCGGTCACCCGGCGATGTTATCGCCGCGCTCGGGCCGCGCGGCAGACCCACTGGTCGGGCTGCCGGTGTTGCCGCCGGCCCGCCACGGCCCGGCTAGCCTTGGCCCGGACCGCCACGACCCGGCCTGCCGGTTCCGGCCGGAGCCCGGGTGCCCGGCGGCGCGGCGCCGGCCGCCCCGTGCGGACCACCAGCACCGGTGCGGCCGGCTGGCCGCGTCCGGCACGCCGGGCCAGCCGGGCCGGCAGCCGGGCGGCGACGCCGGGCCGCCGCCGAAGGCCGGGCCGCCCCGCGCCGACGACCACCAGGTCGGCGGCGGCCGCCGCGTGACACAGCGCGGTGACCGGGTCGGCGAGCACCAGCATCCGCAGTACCGGCGGCGGTCGCGTCGGCACGGCGGTCGCGGTGGCGATCCGGGCCCGCTGCATCGCGACCAGCCCGAGCCGGTCGGCCGGCAGGGTGCCCTGCCGGCGGGCGACCTCGCGGGCCGGATCCGGCCAGGCGGTCACCACCAGCACCGTGCCGGACCGCCGCGCGGCCTCGCGGAGGGCCCAGCACAGCGCCGTCCGGGCACCCGCCGAACCGTCCAGCCCGACCACGATCCGGTACGGCCGCCCGCCCGGCTGCTCACCGGCCACCTCGGTCCGACCGCCGGCCACCTCGGTCCGACCGCCGGCCACCTCGGTCCGACCGCCGGCCACCTCGGTCCGACCGCCGGCCACCTCGGTCCGACCGCCGGACGGTGGACGCGGTGCCGGGCCTGCCCGGCCGCCACGCCGGCCGGCGGGCAGCGGCTCGGGCCGGTGGCTCGGCGCCGGGTTCATCGGGCGGCCCGGAGTTGCCGCAGGGCCCGGTCGGGTTCGGTGCCGACCGGGGCGAGCCGGAGCTTGGCGTCGACCACCGCCACCCTGTCCGGGCCGACAAGCACCGGATTCAGGTCGAGTTCGGCCACCTCCGGCAGGTCGGTGGCGAGCTGACCGAGCCGGCAGAGCAGATTCTCGACTGCGCCGGTGTCCACCGGCGGGGCGCCACGGTAGCCGGTGAGCAGGGGCGCGGCCCGCAGCGAGCGCCACATCCGCGCGGCGTCCAGGTCGGTCACCGGGGTCAGCCGCAGCGACCGGTCGCCGAGCAGGTCGGTGTGCACCCCGCCGAGCCCGACCATCACCAGCGAGCCGAACTGCGGGTCGTGCACCACCCCGGCCACCAGTTCGAGCTGGCCGCGCGCCATCGGCTGCACCAGGACCGTACCGGCAACTCCGGCCCGCCCGCCGGCGCCGGCCACCTTCGGGTACGCCGCCCGCACCTGCTCCGGGCCGGTCAGATGCAGCGCCACCCCGCCCACGTCGCTCTTGTGCACCAGGTCCGGGTCGGCCGACTTCAGTGCCACCGGGTAGCCGAACCCGTCGGCGGCGGCGACCGCGTCCGCCGCGGAGTCCACCCGTAGGGCGGGTACCACCGGGATGCCGTAGCTGCCCAGGATCTCGGCGATCCGGTCGTACGGCTGCCAGCCGGAATTCGCCGCGAGCGTCTCGCGCACCAGTTCCCGCCCCCGTACGGCGGTGCTGGCCCTCGGCGGGACGTCGCCGGCCGGCCGCCGGAGCCAGTCGGCGTACCAGGCGGCGTGGCCGATCGCCCGGACGGCGCGTTCCGGCAGGTCGAAGACGGGAATCCGGCGGTCGCCGACGGTGGCCGGCGGTTCGGCGAGGCCGAGCAGCACGACCGCGGCGGTCAGTCCCGGCGACGCGTCCAGCACCGGGGCGACCGCGTGCAGCATCGCCGGCACGTCGTTGGCCCGGGTCGCCGCGACCACCAGCAGCAGCGAGTCGACCTCACCGCTGTCCGCGACCGCGCGCACGGCGTCGGCGAACGCCGCCGGGCTGGCACCGGCACCGAGGTCGAGCGGGTTGTCGTCGCCGGCCAGCGGCGGCAGCACCACCCGCAGCCGCTCCCGAAGTGCCGGGCCGGGCGAGCCGACCCGCAGTCCGGCCCCGTCGGCGGCGTCGGCGGCCAGTACGTTGACCCCGCCGGCGTTGCCGATGATCCCCAGCCGGTCGCCGGCCGGCAACGGCTGGTCGGTGAGCAGCCGGGCGGTGTCCATCAGGTCGCCGAGGGTCTCCAGCCGGATCACCCCGGCCTGGGCGAAGAGCGCGTCGACGGTGCTGTCCGGTGCCGCCGCGGCGGCGGTGTGCGACGCCCCGGCCCGCTGTCCGGCCCGGGACCGGCCGCTCTTGACCGCCAGTACCGGCTTGCGCCTGGCGAGCCCGCGGACCAGCCGGGCGAACCGGCGGGGGTTGCCGAACGACTCCAGGTAGAGGGCGACCGCCCTGGTGGCCGGGTCGTCGTACCAGTACGCGATCAGGTCGTTGCCGCTGACGTCGGCCTTGTTGCCGAGCGAGACGAAGCTGGACAGGCCGCAGCCGGCCCGTTCGGCGTGCTCCAGCAGCGCGATGCCGACGGCACCGGACTGCGAGGCGACGGCCAGTCCGCCGGCCGGCGGCAGTACCGGCGCGAACGCGGCGGCGAGCCGGACCGCCGGGTCGGTGTTCACCACCCCGACACAGTTCGGGCCGACCAGCCGGATCCCGTGGGCGCGGGCGACCTCGACCAGTTCGCGCTGCGCCTCCCGGCCGGCGGCGCCGCTCTCGCCGAGTCCGGAGCTGAGCACCACCGCCGCGCGTACCCCGGCGGCGGCGGCGTCCCGGATCGTTCCGACCACCGCCGGGGCGGGTACCGCGACGACCGCCAGCTCGACCGGTTCCGGCAGCGCGGACAGGCTCGGGTACGCCGGCAGTCCGCAGACCTCGGTGGCGTTCGGGTTGACCGGGTGGACCGGCCCGGTGAAGCCGTACCGGAGCAGGCTGCGCAGCGTCTCGTGCCCGATGCCGCCCGGGGTGCGACCGGCGCCGACCACCGCCACCGAGCGCGGTGCCAGCAGCGGGCGCAGCGAGGCCCGTTGCGCCACCCGATCCCGGGCGTCGGCGGCACCGAGTTCGGCCTCGCTGGGTTCGGTCGGCAGGCCGACGGCCAGCAGCATGTCCCCGGTGCGGGAACCGGCCCGCCCGGTCAGGTCCGCTGCGACCTGGAGCATCGCCGCGTTCGCCGGCAGCACGTCGCCGCGCAGTTCGGTGACCCCGGCCGCACCGGCCACCGCCCGCAGGTGCTCCAGCAGCAGGGTGCCGATGCCCCGGTGGCGTTGCCCGTCGGCGACGAAGACGGCGAACTCGGCCGCGCCGCCCTCCCCGACCTCGTAGGCGGCGACCCCGGCGAGCTGGCCGGCGGTCTCGGCGAGTACCGCGCCGTGCTCGGCGGGTGCGGCGGGGCGGCAGAGCCGGTCGATCTCGGCGGCGATGGTCCGCTCTCCGGGTACGGCGAAGAACCGCATCCGCAGGCTCTCCGGCGAGCTGCGCCGGTAGAGCTCGGTCAGCCGGCCCCGGTCCTGCGGGGTGACCGCGCGGATCCGGACGATCCCGCCGTCGATGGCGAGCGCGTCGGCGCCGGGAATGGCCTGGACGAACACCTCGGGTACCCCATTTCGCGTCGGTCCGGTCCCCGGCGGGTCTGCCGGGTCCTCCGGCTACCAGCACACCCGGACGCGGCCCGCGCGGACAGGGCCGGAGCGCCCGCCGCCGCAGGGCCGGTCGGCCCTGTCCCGGTCGGGGAGGACGGTCCTAGCGTCGGAGACGGATGGGCGTCACGGCGGCGTCCGGACCGGGCGGAAGGAGAAGTCATGAGACAGTGGCTGGTGCAGGACGTGATGACCACGGACGTCGTGACCGTCGGGGTGGAGACGCCGTACCGGGCGATCGTCGGCCTGCTCGCCGAGCGGGGCGTCAGCGGTGTGCCGGTGGTGGACGGGTCCGGGCAGGTCCAGGGCGTCGTCTCCGAGTCGGACCTGCTGGCCAAGGTGGAGCTTACCGGGCAACCGGAGCCACGGCTCTTCGTCGGCCGGCGGCAGCGGGCCGCCCGGACGCACGCCGCAGCCTCGGTCGCCGAGCAGCTGATGACCGCGCCGCCGATCACCGTGGTGGGCACCACCACGCTCACCACGGCGGCGAAACTGATGAAGGCGGAGCGGGTGAAGCGACTGCCGGTGGTGGACGAACTCGGCCGGTTGGTCGGCATCGTCTGCCGTGGTGACCTGCTCAGGGTCTATCTGCGACCGGACGCCGACATCCGGGCCGATGTCGTCGACGACGTGTTGCGCCGGGTGCTCGCCATCGAGGAGGGCGTGATCCGGGTCGCCGTCCAGGACGGCGTGGTCACCCTGGACGGCCGGCTGGACCGGCGCAGCACCGCGCAGATCGCGGTCCGGCTGGCGTACGCGGTGCCGGGTGTGGTCGACGTGACCGACCGGCTGGAGTACGCCTACGACGACGTGCAGGTGACGATCGGCATGATCGCGTGACGGTCGGCCCGATCCTGGCGCTCAACGCCGGCTCGTCGTCGTTGAAGTACGCGCTGCTCCGCAACGGCGGCCGGCTGGCCGGCGGCACGGTGGCACGGATCGGCGAACCCGGCGAACCGGAGGCCGACCACGGCGGCGCGGTCGTCCGGGTCCTCGACGAGCTGGCCCGGCGCCACCCGGCGCCGGTCGCGGTCGGCCACCGGATCGTGCACGGCGGCGACCGGTTCCGCCGGCCGACCGTGCTCGACGACGCGGTACTGGCGCAGATCGAGGAACTCTCCGTGCTGGCGCCGCTGCACAACCCGCCGGGCGTCGCGGTGATCCGGGCCGCCCGGCGGGCGTTGACCGGAGTGCCCCAGGTGGCCGTCTTCGACACCGCGTTCCACGCCGACATGCCGGCCGAGGCGAGCCGCTACGCGCTGGACACCGCAACGGCCACCCGGTACGGCATCCGCCGGTACGGCTTCCACGGCATCTCGGTCCGGTACGTCGCCGCCGCCACCGCGACCCTGCTCGACCGTCCGCTGGCCGAACTGCACCTGATCGTGCTGCACCTCGGCAACGGGGCCAGCGCGACGGCGGTGGCCGGTGGGCGCGGCGTCGACACCTCGATGGGGATGACCCCGCTGGAGGGGCTGGTGATGGGGACCCGGACCGGTGACATCGACCCGGCCGTCGCCTTCCACCTGGCCCGCGCCGGCCTCTCCACCGACCGGATCGAGGAGCTGTACCAGCACCGGGGTGGACTCTTCGGGCTCTGCGGCGACAACGACATGCGGCGCGTCCTGGCCCGCGCCGGAGCCGGCGACGAGGCCGCCGAGCAGGCCCTGGCGGCGTACTGCCACCGGATCCGCAAGTACGTCGGGGCCTACCACGCGGTGCTCGGCCGGCTGGACGCGGTCGTCTTCACCGCCGGGGTCGGTGAGCACAGTCCGGCGGTCCGGGGCCGGGCCCTGGCCGGGCTGGAGCCGCTGGGCATCGTCGTCGACCCGGCCCGCAACGCCGCCGGCCCACCCGCCCGGGTCATCTCGGCCGAGGGTGGCCGGGTCGCCGTCTGCGTCGTGCCGACCGACGAGGAACGCGGCATCGCCGAGGAGACCGCCGCCGCGCTGCGTCCCGCACGCTGAGCGGGCCCGCCGATCCTGTCCAGGTCGGCGGGCCCGTTGCAGATCGGCGGGACCGTTGCAGATCGGCGGGCCCGTTCGGGGAGGGTCAGCCGCGTGGTGCCCAGTCGCCGAGGGACCAGTCCCGCACCTCCGGCATGTCCTCCAGGTGCTCGACCACGTACGCCTCGTGCCGGGCGAGTTGCTGCTCGCACCAGCGGCCCAGTTCGGCCGCACCCCGGGGCAGTCGCCGGGCGTTGTTCATCGCGTCCAGCACCAGGTGGTAGCGGGAGGTCCGGTTCCGTACCGTCATGTCGAACGGGGTGGTGGTGGTGCCCTGTTCGACGAAGCCGCGTACCCGGAACCGGTCGGCGTCCGGCCGCCCGTGCACGAGCTGGTGGATGGCGCCCGGATAGCCGTGGAAGGCGAAGACCACGTCGACGGTGTCGGTGAACAGTTCGGTGAAGAGGGTCGGGCTCATCCCGTGCGGGTGGTCCTTCGGCCGGACCAGGGTCATCAGGTCGACGACGTTGACCACCCGGACCTTCATCCCGGGCAGCCGTTCCCGGAGGATCTGGGCGGCGGCGACGGTCTCCATGGTGACCACGTCGCCGGCACAGGCGAGCACGATGTCCGGGTCGGTGCCGCCGTCGTCGGTGCCGGCCCACTCCCAGATGCCGGCGCCCTGGGCGCAGTGCGCCATCGCGTCAGGCATCGACAGCCACTGCAACTGCGGCTGCTTGTCGATCACGATCAGGTTGATGTACGACCGGGACCGCAGGCAGTGGTCGGCGACCGAGAGCAGGCAGTTGGCGTCCGGCGGCAGGTAGATCCGGGCGATGTCGCCGCGCTGGGTCAGCACCACCTGGATCAGCCCGGGACCCTGGTGCGAGAAGCCGTTGTGGTCGTTGCGCCAGGCGGTCGAGGTGAGCAGGATGTTCAGGCTCGGCACCTTGGCCCGCCAGGGCAGGTGCCGGGCCTCCTGCAACCACTTGCCGTGCTGCACGGTCTGCGAGGCGCTGACCATCGCGAACGCCTCGTAGGTGGCGAACATCCCGTGCCGGCCGGTCAGCGTGTAACCCTCCAGCCAGCCGTGGCAGTTGTGCTCGGAGAGCACCTCCATCACCCGGCCGTCGCGGCCGATCGCCACGTCGGCGTCGGTGACCTGTTCCATGAAGGCCCGGTCGGAGACCTCGAAGACGGCGCCGAGCCGGTTGCTGTTGGTCTCGTCCGGGCAGAACAGCCGGAAGGTGTCGGGATTGCGCCGGTAGACGTCCCGGAGGAGTTCGCCGAGCCGGCGGGTCGACTCGACCCGCAGCTTCGCCGGGGTCGGCACGTCGACCGCGTAGTCGCGGTAGTCCGGCAGGTCCAGTTCGCGGGTGAGCAGCCCGCCGTTGGCGTGCGGTGAGGCGCTCATCCGCAGGTCGCCCCGGGGTGGCAGGTCCCGCACGGTCTCGACGGGGGCGCCGGCACCGTCGAAGAGTTCCGCCGGCCGGTACGACCGCAGCCAGCTCTCCAGGATCGCCAGGTGTTCCGGGTTGTCGCGTACCCCGGAGAGCGGCACCTGGTGGGACCGCCAGCTGCCGGTGACCTTCACCCCGTCGACCTCCTCGGGGCCGGTCCAGCCCTTCGGCGAGCGCAGGACGACCAGGGGCCAGCGCGGCCGGCTGCCGTCCCAGTCGCCGTCCCGGGCGGCCTGCTGGATGGCCCGGATCCGGCCCCACGCCTGCGCGAGGGTCGCCGCGAACCGGTGGTGCGAGCCGGGCAGGTCGGCACAGTCGACCTCGAGCACGTCGTAGCCGTGCCCCTCGAAGAGTGCCCGGACCTCGGCCGGGTCCTTCCGGGCCAGCACCGTCGGGCCGGCGATCTTGGCGCCGTTGAGGTGCAGGATCGGCAGCACCGCGCCGTCCCGGGTCGGGTTGAGGAAGGAGACGCCCTTCCAGGAGCCCTCCAGCGGGCCGGTCTCCGCCTCCCCGTCCCCGACCACGGCGACGGCGAGCAGGTCGGGGTTGTCCATCACCGCGCCGAAGGCGTGCACCAGCACGTACCCGAGTTCCCCGCCCTCGTGGATCGAGCCCGGGGTGGTCACCGAGACGTGGCTCGGGATGCCGCCGGGGCTGGAGAACTGCCGGAAGAGCCGGAGCATCCCGGCCTCGTCCTGCCCGACCTCCGGATAGATCTCGCTGTAGGTGCCCTCCAGGTAGCCCGCCGCGACCAGCGCCGGCCCGCCGTGCCCCGGCCCGGCCAGATAGATCGCCTGCTGCCCGGTGAGCCGGATCAGCCGGGAGACGTGTGCGTAGATCAGCGACAGGCCGGGGCTGGTCCCCCAGTGCCCGAGCAGCCGTGGCTTGACGTGCTCCGGCCTGAGCGGCTCGCGCAGCAGCGGGTTGCCCCGCAGGTAGATCTGCCCGACCGTCAGGTAGTTGTTCGCCCGCCACCACGCGTCGAGCCGGGCGAGTTCGGACTCGTCCGGAGTCGCGAGGGTGTGCAGGATCGCGGCGTCGTCCGCCGTCCCGATCTGGTCCTTCGTGTCCGTTGCCACGCTCAACCCTTCCGCAGGCGTACGTCGTCGGTGGGCGGGCCGGCCACGGGTCCCGTAGCGGGTCCGCGCCGGTGTTCCGGCCGCCTCCCTCACGGTATGACCGGCACCGCTCCGGGGTGACCGGTCCGAGGTCCGTCCCGGGCGGGACCTTCGACCCGTCCATCCGCCCGCACGCCCTGTTCCCGGCAGACGACGGTTCCTCATTCCCGACCCGGCCCGGGCCGTTCCGGCAGGCTCTCCCGAAGTGCCCGTACCCGGCACAGATAGAAGTACTCCGGCCCTTCGGTGCCGTCGTGCCGCTGTGCCCGCGCCCGCAGGTGCACCCATTCCGAAGGCCAAGGGCTGGTGGCACGCGTACGGCGGCGCCATCGCGCCCTTCTTCGAGCTGTACGTCGGCCTGGAGAGCGCCGCCGAACGCATCCGCAGCTACGAAGCCGAACTGATCCCCGGCCTGTTGCAGACCGAGGAGTACACCCGCGAGGTCGTCCGGGTATTCGGGGTGCACAGGTCGGCGGAGGAAAGGGAGCAGCGGGTCGCGATCAAGCTCGAACGACAGCATCTGCTGCGCCGCCGCCTTCCCCCACCACCGGACCTACGAGTGATCTTGAACGAGGCGGCACTGCGCCGCCCACTGGCCGAAGCCAAAGCGATGGCCCAACAGCTCCACCACCTGGTCAACGTCTCCACGGAGCTGCCGAACGTAAGCGTCCGGGTCCTGCCGTTCAGCGCCGGGTTGCACCCGGCCGGCGCCGGGGCGTTCCTCATCTTCGACTTCGACGAAGGCAGGACCCATCCAGAACCCTCCACTGTCTACAGCGAGGGCGCCACCGGCGCCATCTATCTCGACAAGCCGTCGGAACTCGTCACCTACGAGCGGATCTGGGCGGGTCTGGACGAGGCTGCTCTGGACGCGGGACAATCGCACCGCCTGATCACTGCCATTGCCGAGGAGTACGAGTCATGAGCGATCTTCCCGCTCTGCGGTGGCGCAAGAGCAGCCGTAGTACCGCCGACGGCAACTGCGTGGAGGTCGCCGACGATCTTGCCGGGGTGGTGGCCGTCCGGGACAGCAAGGACCGGGACGGCGCGACCCTGGTCTTCGCACCGTCGGCGTGGCGCGCGTTCGTCGCGGAGGCACGTCGACCGGCCCGATAATCACGTCGCCGCCGACCGGCCCGGCCGCCTAGCATCGCCGGTCATGGCCGAGGTGGAAATTCCCGAATGGTGCCGGGACGTACGGCGGGTGGCGGTGTTGACCGGAGCCGGCATCTCCACCGACTCCGGCGTACCCGACTATCGCGGTCCGGACGGTGTCTGGACCCGCGACCCGAAGCTCGCCGACGCGTTCACCCACGACCGGTTCATGGCCGACCCGCAGGTGCGGGCCCGGTTCTGGCGCAGCTATCTCGACCACGCCGCCTGGCGGGCCGAGCCGAACGCCGCGCACCACGCGCTCGCCGAACTGGACCGGGCCGGGCTGGCGGTGCGGATCCTGACCCAGAACGTCGACGGCCTGCACCAGCTCACCGGGATCGCCGCCCGCAAGGTGCTGGAGTTGCACGGCAGCATGCGTACCGTCGTCTGCACCGGATGCCGGGCGCGCTCGGATGCCCGGGAGACGCTGGACCGGGTCGCGGCCGGCGAGGCGGACCCGGCCTGTCCGGCCTGCGGCGGCATTCTCAAGCTCGCCGTCGTGCTCTTCGGCCAGTACCTCGATTCGGACGTGCTCGACCAGGCCAAGCGGATCGCGGCGGCGAGTCAGCTGATGCTGGCGGTCGGTAGTTCGCTGCTTGTCGAGCCGGCCGCCGCGCTCTGCCGGCTCGCTGTGGAGGCCGGCGCCCGCCTGGTGATCGTGAACCGGGACCCGACCCCCTACGACGCCCTGGCGACCGAGGTGATCCGGGAGCCGATCGGCACCGCCCTCCCCCGCATCACCGCCGCCCTCACCGCCGCCGCGACGGCTTCTTCATGACGGCGGAGCGTTCGGCTCGTCCCGACGAGCCGGATGCTCCCTGATCATCGGTACCGGAAGGTCGGCGCGGCTGGTCGTCGGCGTTTGCCGGGGCGGCTGGCGCCGGCAGCCTGACGGACCGCCTCTATCTAATGGGAAAATCCATTAGCTATGCTGACCGGATGGTATCGATCTCCCTGGAACGACACGTCGAGACGGAACGACGGCTCAGAGCTGTGCTGCGGACCGCGCAACTCGTACACCTGCCCGGCACCTGGTGCTTCCAGCGCGTTGCCGGCGGCGACGTTCCGGTCGACGCCCTCGCGATGGTCCGCGACGCCGACGGCTGGTGTGCCCTGCTACCCGCCACCGACGACGTCGACGAGCGGTTCGGGCTCACGTCGAGTACGTTCGCACCCGGGATCGACAACAGCGGCTACGTCGGATGGCTGGCAACGGCTGTCAAACAACGCCTGGGTAGCGGCGTCTTCGTCATCTGCGGGGACAACCCGCACCGTGGCGGGATCTTCGACTACCTCGGCTATCCGGCGGAGGTGGCCGGGCAGACCCGCGCCCTGATGGACGAACTGCGAACGCCGGTCGACACCGACCCGCTCGCGCTCGACCTGCAGGTGTTCGAGGTGGTCGAAACCAGCGCCGCGAGCGCGATCTCCCGGGCCACCGTCTTCGAGTTCCGCGAGCACGACGGCATGGTCGAGGCCAGCTACGCAGGCGGCCAGATCGTCCGAGGCACCCTGCTCGGCCGCCGCGAGCACGACCGGCTGAGCACCGCCTACGCCCAGGTCGGTGCCGGGGGCGAGCGGCAGACCGGGACGGCCACGATGCGCGTTCGGTTGACGGAGAGCGGACAGCTACTGCTGACCGAGGACTACACCTGGTCCGACGGGACCACCGGGCGCAACGTACTGCGGTCTCTGCGGCAGCCGCATGCGGCCTGAACCGATCGCGATCGCGTTCGCGAACACCCGCTCGTCACCCCGTCGCGACCGGATCGAGACACTCACCCTGTGGCGAGCCTGGATCGACGCCTGGCCCAGCCTCGGCACGGCAGGCCGGGCCGTCGACGTCGACGGCCTGGCCGCGCTGCGGCGCGACCGCGACGACGTGCAACTCCTGCTACACAGCATTGCCGGCGGGCAGCAACCCCGACCGGAACCGACCGAACGCCTCCTCGACGCCGCCCGTTCGACGCGGACCCTCGAACTGCGCTGGCCGGGAGGGCACCCCGTACTCGCCGTCCCGGACGACGTCACCGCCGCCACGGTGATCGCGCAGCATCTGATCCACGCCGCGCTCGACCTCGTCCTTACCGGCCCGCCTCTGGCCGCCTGCCAGGGGCGGAATTGCCGCAAGCTCTTCGTCGCGACCCGTCCCGACCGCCGATGGTGCGACAGCGCCATCTGCGGCAACCGTGCCCGGGTGCGCGCACACGACCGCCGAACGGCACATGCGGCGGACAGCACTGGTGCGGCCGGCCCCGCGCAGCGGGGCGGCGGGCCCACGCCATCCGTTGATCCCGCCGGCGACGAAGCGCCGCCACAAGCCCGCCCGGCCGGTGGAGGCAACCGCCGCGACCCCGGGCGCCACACAGGGTGAGCACATCACCACGATCGACTGCGGTACGGTCGATTGTGGATCTGGCGGCCGCCGGTCGCCGTACTCCTCGGGTACGGGGTTGTACAGACTGTCATCACGGCGGCGAAACTCTTCACCGGTTGACCCGGATTGCCCGCCCCCCGGGGGCAGCCAACTCCACCGATCGTGAAACATAATCGGCAGGGGACTCATCCCCCCGGCCCGTTTTCCCGTACCTGATGGGGGTCGGACCGCCGTCGAGCGACGCGCGGCGGTACGACTCCGCCCAAAGTGGCGCTCTCGGGACGGGGCACAATAGGCGGCCGTGCCCGTCGCGAGGCGGGTGGCAGGCGGGGCGTGGTGGTGGGCGCGCCGAGGCGGAAGATCGAGGAGCAGATGGCCCGGACGAGACAGATTCAGCGTGCCAGCGTCCCCATGAGCTTCACCAGCCGGGGCAGCACACCGAAGCCCGGCGGGGCGGTCGCGGTGATCGTCGTGTCGGCGCTGGCCGCGGTCTGGGCGGCGGCGATGCTGAGCCCGATCGGCGGGCTGGTCAACGCCTACATGTTCGTCTACATGACGTTCTTCGCCGGGCCGGCCACCCTGGTGTCGCTGAGCCTGACCGTGATGATCGGTCTGGTGGCGACCGACCGGATCGTCCTGCTGATCCGGCACCGGGTACTCCTCCAGTCCGCCCACCGGTCGATCGGCATCATCGCGGTCTTCTGCCTGGTGCTGCACGTGCTGACGAAGATCTCGGCCGGGCACGTCAGTGCCGGAAAGGCGCTGCTGCCCTTCGTCGGCGGCGCCAACGTCTACGTCGGGCTCGGCACCATCGCCGGGGCGATGATGGTGATGGTGCTCTGGACCGGTCTGGTCCGGGCCCGGTTCGCCGGAGTCGGCAAGCCCTGGCTGTGGCGGACCCTGCACAGCATCTCGTACGCCGCCTGGCCGATCGCGCTGGTGCACGGCCTCCAGGCGGGTCGGGCCGCCGCCACCTGGGTCACCCTCAGCTATCTGCTCTGCATGGCAATCGTGCTGGCTCTGCTGGGCATCCGACTCTCGGTCACCCTGAACCGCAAGCGCGCGGAGCAGGGGGTCAGCGGCTCGCTCTCCCCGGCCGCCCGTCCCGGCAAGCCGGGGCGGGCGGGCAAGCCGGGTGCGGCCGGCCGGAACAACTCGATGGCGCCGGCCAAGCGCCGGACCGCGGACGAGATCCGGGCCAGCCGGGCCAACTCTCCGGCCCGGGACGCCGGCCGGAGTCGCCGCAGGCGGTGGGAGGACGACACCCTCGGCGGCGGCAGCCGACGCGGCGGCCGGGGCAACCGGTGGGACGACTCCGACACCCTCGGCGGGCGGCGCGGCGACACCAGGTCCCGAGCCAGCCGGGACGACCGGGACAGCTACGGCGGCCGGGACAGCTACGGCAGCCGGGACAGCTACGGCGGCCGGCTGGACGACACCCAGGGCGGTGGCCGGCGTCGCAAGGAGAGCCTCACCGACCTGCGCGGCGGTTCGGAGGCGGCGATCGACGCCTGGGCCCGGGCCGGCGAGTTGGACAGCACGTACGCGCCCCGCAGCCGCTCCGACCGGTTCGCCGTACCCGAGGTGCCGCCGCCCGGCAGCATGTCCGGCGGCGCGGACCCCGACGACATGCCGAGGGACGCCGAGCTGCCCTGGGACAGCCCCCGGCGCTGGGGCGCCGAGGGCGGCGAGGACCGGTGGGATCGTCGGCGCGGTGGCGCGGACGACTCGACGTACGGCCCGCCGCGCGCCTGGGACGACACGGCCGGCAGCGCCGACCGCGACGAGCCGGGATCGGGCCGACGGTCGCGGCGGGACAGGGACGGCACGGACGGGTCGGGCCGGCGGTCGTGGCGGGAGCCCGCCGACGAGCCGACCTCGACCGGCGGCACCGGCCGGGCCGGCCGGCGGCGGGCCGCCGAGGAGGAACCGGCCGACCGTTCCGGCCGGCACAGCCGGGCCCGGGGCGGCGCCGACGAGGCCGAGGAGAGCATCACGGAGTGGGGTCGGGCCGCCCGGTACGAGCCCAACCTGGTCCCCGGAGCGGACGACGACGATGACGACGACGACGGCAAGCCTGCCCTGATCGACCTCGCCACCCGCCGGTCCCGCAGGTCCGACGAGCCGTCCGGCCGCTCCTCCCGGCGGCGGGACGACTCGGACGACCCGGCCGACGACGGTGCGTACTGGACCAGTCTGAAAGGTGATGCGCGGTGAGCCTGACCGCCGTACCCCCGGTCGCCTGCTTCGGCGAGCCCCGGCTCACCGCCGGGTTCGACGAGTTCGGCCGGCTCGACCTGACCGCGCACGAGATGGTGCACGGTGCCGTCAACCCGCTCTCCCCCAAGGGCCTGCTCCGGCTGGTCGAGGGGATCGAACTCAAGGGCAAGGGCGGCGCCGGCTTCCCGTTCGGCCGCAAGTTCCGGGCCGTGCTGGAGTCGGCGGACCGGCAGGACCTGCCGACCGTCGTGGTGGTGAACGCGACCGAGGGCGAGCCCGGTGCCTGGAAGGACAAGGCGCTGCTCACCCGCGCGCCGCACCTGATCCTCGACGGGGCCGCGATCGCCGCCTACGCGCTGGACGCCGACGAGATCGTCATCGGGGTCGCCGACGACGGGATCGGCCAGGCGTCCCTGACCGCCGCGCTGGCCGAGCGCCGGATGCCGGTACGCACCGGGATCGTCACCGTGCCGCACCGGTTCATCTCCGGCGAGGGCGGCGCACTGGTACGCGGCATCAACGGCGAGGCGCACATCCCGCCGGGGCGCAAGGTGCGGGCCAGCGACACCGGGGTTGGTGGCCTGCCGACGCTGCTCTCCAACGCCGAGACGTACGCCCAGCTCGCCCTCGCCGCCCGACTCGGCCCGTACGAGTACGGCACCGTCGGCACCGCCGACGAACCCGGCACCGTGCTGCTCACCGTCACCGGGGCGGCGGGCCGGCCGGCGGTCGTCGAGTGCCCGACCGGCATCCCGTTGAAGGACGTACTCGAACTCTGCGAGACCCCGGAGGGTCCGGGCGTGCTCACCGGCGGCTACCACGGCAAGTGGATCAGCGCGGAGGGCGCGGCCACCGCCGAGGTGTCCCGGGCCGGGTTCGCCAAGGTCGGCGGCGCGCTCGGCGCCGGCATCATCATGCCGCTCAGTGCCGAGGTGTGCCCGCTCGGCGAGGCCGCCCAGGTCGTCACCTACCTGGCCGGCGAGTCGGCCGGGCAGTGCGGGCCGTGCCGGCTCGGCCTGCCCGACCTGGCCCGGTCGCTGGACCTGATCGTCGGTGGCAGCGCCGCCGCCGAGGTGGTCCGGGCGGCGGCCGGTGCGGTGAAGGGCCGTGGCGCGTGCAGCCACCCGGACGGCACGGCCCGGTTCGCCACCTCGGCCCTGGAGATCTTCACCGAGGACCTGGAGGCGCACGCCGCCCGGGGCACCTGTGGCAGGAAGGTGAAGGGCGTCCTCGGGCTGCCGAACGCGGCCGACGCCCCGACCTCCAAGCTGGTGGTGGACTGGTCCCGCTGTGACGGGCACGGGCTCTGCGCCAGCGTGGCGCCGGAGTTCGTCCGGCTGGACTCCAACGGCTTCCCGTCCTTCCCGTCCACCCCGGTGCCGACCTGGCTGGAGGGCGGTGTCCGCAAGGCGGTCCGGATGTGCCCGGCCCTGGCCCTGCGGATGACGCCGGTCAACAACTGAGCCGGCACCGGGCACCCCCCGGACCGGTAGCCGCCCCGGCCGCCGCCCCCGGTGGTCGGGGCGGGGAGGATGGGCCGGTGGACGACGATCTTCTTCTTGCCAGGCGGGCCGCGCTGGCCGGTGCCGCCGTCGGACTCCGGTACTTCGCCGACCTCGGCCGACTCGACCGGGAGCGGAAGCCGGACGGCAGCGTGGTGACCGAGGCGGACCGGGCCGTCGAGGTGACCATCCGGGAGGTACTCGCCGAGGCCCGGCCCGGCGACGCGATCCTCGGTGAGGAGGTCGGGCAGACCGGCAGCGGCGGCGGCCGGCGCTGGATCGTCGACCCGATCGACGGTACGGCCCAGTTCGTCGCCGGGGACGACCGCTGGCTGGTGCTGGTCGCCCTGGAGGAGGCGGGTGAGATCGTCGTCGGGGTGGCAGCGGTGCCGGCACAGCGGACGATCTGGTGGGCCCGGCGCGGCGGTGGCGCCTACCAGGCGGAGATCTCCGGTACGGCGGTGACCGGTGAGCACTCGATCCGCACCGACGTGCCGGCAGCGGCCGCCAGCGCCGCCGGGACGGTGGCCAGCACTGCCGCTGGGACGGCCGATCCTCCCGTCGGCCTTCTGGCTGCCCTTCCGGCGGGCAGCCGGCTCGGGGTGGTGCCGCCGGACGGCCAGGTCTATCCGGCCGAACGGGAGATGATCGCCGCGCTGTCGGCGGTCACCACGACGGTGCCGTGGCGCACCCACGCCGCGCTGCTGGTGGCCCGGGGCGAGCTGGACCTCGCGGTGCAGACCCGGGGGCAGGTCTGGGACTTCGCCGCCACCTCGCTGATCGTGACCGAGGCGGGTGGCCGGTACAGCGGATTCGACGGACGGACCCGACCGGCCGCCGGACCGTCGCTCTTCGCCCGGACCCCGGCGCTGCACGAGGCCGCGCTGCGCCGCCTCGCCGGCACCGTCCGCCCCGAACCGCCGTCGACCGGTGCAACCTGAGCCGCGCGCACCTGAGGGGCCCCGAACCGCCGCCGACCGGAACGGCCCGAGCCGTGCACCTGACGGCGACGCACCTGACCGGCGACGCAGCCGTGCACCTGACGGCGGCGCACCGGACCGGCGACGCACCGGACAGCGGGCTCAGGCGGGGCGGCGGGCGCGTGCGGCGAGGACGATCGGGGTCGGGCTGCCGCCCTCGGCGAACCGCTCGAAGGTCAACCCGGCGTCCAGGAACATCTGCAACAGCTCGGGCAGCGGCCAGTGGGTCGCGCCGACCTTGTCCCGGATTCCCCGGTCGGTCCAGGACTCCTTCGTCCAGTTGCTGTCCCGGTAGCCGGGGCGGATCAGCACCGCGTTCCGGTCGGTGCGGTCGGCGAAGCCACCGCAGAAGCACGGGTGCACGCCGACGTGCACGAACACCCCGCCGGGCGCGAGCACCCGGGCCGCCTCCCGGAGCACCGCGGCGTATCCGGGCATGTCGGTGTGCACCATCACCGCGACGACCGCCGGCAGTGTGCCGTCGGGGACCGGCAGCCGGCCGGCGTCGGCCCGGACGGTCGGCAGGCGGTCCCGGGCGTACCGGAGCATCCCGGCGGAGAGGTCCACCCCGATCGGCTTGCGGCCGAGGGCGCGGACCTGCTCGGCGTAGACGCCGGTGCCGCAGCCGATCTCCAGGCAGGGGCCGTCGCCGGGGCCGAGCAGCAGCCGCAGGGTCCGGGCGATCTCCAACTCGTCCTCGGCGAGGGCCCGCTGGGGCAGGAACTCCGCCTCGTACCAGTCGGCGATCTCGTCGTACGCCGCGCCACCCCGCATCGCTTCCTCCCCCGGTCGGCCGGACGGTGCCGGTACCCATTCCCGCATCCCGGCGCGACGCGGGCCAGCCCTGTTCGCTCAGGGCGCAGGACGACCGGGGTGAGCCGGTCGGCGCCGACCGGGGTCAGGACGTCGCGGGCAGCAGCACGTCGAGGAAGGCGTTGCTGAACACCCGGTGCGGGTCGTGGCCGTTCAACTGTTCCACCGCCCGGTCCCAGGTCGGGTCGGGCGCGTGCCGGTAGGAGTCCGGCACGGTCCGGGTCAGCATCGTCGGGTCGGCCCAGGCGGCGGCGTCGGTGTAGCCCCAGCCCTTCGACCACTCGACCCGGCAGCCGGCGTACGAGCCGGTGTAGTTGCCGAAGAAGAAGTTCTCCATCTCGCGGTAGAAGGCGTGTGCCCGGGGCGCGGTCGGGAAGGTGAGCACGTCGAACCAGACCACGCAGTCCCACTCCGGGTGGTCGGCCCGGGGCCGGGCCGCCGACAGTGCCGGTGGCTGCGCCCCGGGTACGCCGACATCGGCCGCCCGGTCCACTCCGGCGACCCGGATCTCCACCTGCCCGGTGACCGGGAACTCGCCCCGGGACTGGTACGCGGCCAACTGCCGCCGGTAGAACCGGGCGAACTCGTGCACCACCCGCTGCACCGAGCCCCGGCTGGTGTGCACCGCGTACCCGTTGGCGGTCTCCCGCAGCGTGGTCGGCTTGACGTAGAGCAGCAGGTTCTTCGACGGACCCCACAGGTCGGTGGCGAGCGTGCCGGTCAGCCCGGCGGCGGCGGTGGTGTACTGCACCTGCCCGAACGTCGGGGTGAGTTCCCAGGCCCCGCCCAGCAGCTGCTCGGCCAGCTCGGAGACCGGCTCGGGGACGTTGTCGGAGAAGACGTAGTTGTACGGGGTGAGCACCGGCCGGGAGGTCAGCGGCCGGGTCGGGCTGACGCTCCAGACCTTCAGCCACGGGTTGTCGGTGAAGGCGAACCAGATCGCCTCGACCCGCCCGGCCGCCGCCACGAAGCTGGTCAGGGTGCGCCCGCCGGTGCCCGGGGCGCCGAACAGCTCGGCGGCCGGGATGTCGACCCGGCTGACGCACCGGAGGTTCTGGTTCGCGCCGACCCGCAGCGTCACCTCGGTCACGAAGGCCCGGCCGACATGGGTGAGCAGCGCCGCGCACTCCGGGTCGGCGCGGTCGAAGGTGCGCAGCACGTACCCGTCGGTCGCCGCGTCCCAGACCACGGCGGTGAGCGAGAGGATCAGGTTGCTCAGCGTCCCGTAGCTGTGTCCGGGTGCCGGGGCCTCCCCGTCGGCCGGCACGCTGGTGCCGTGTCCGTTGATCGCCAGCACCCCGCCGACGCTCAGGTCGCCGGGGGCGGGGGTGTTGGTGACGCCGAGCCCGTGCTCCTCCAGGAAGGCGAGGAAGTCGTCCATCGAGGCGCCGGTCTGCACCCGCACCGCCGCCGGTGCGGTGGAGAGCACCGCCATCGAGGTCAGGTGCCGGGTGGTGTCCACCAGCACGGTGCGGCCGGCGGCGCCGTCGGCGGGCAGGGTCAGCGGCGCCCAGGTGTGCCGGTAGCCACGGGCCCGCACCTGGTAGCCGTTCCGCCGGGCCCAGTTGGTCACGGCCAGCACGTCGGTCGCGTCGCGCGGGGTGCAGGTCCAGACACCGTCGGCCTGGATCTCCCCGGCCCAGTTCCGGTACGCCTCGCGCCGCACCGGCACCTCGGCCGGGAAGTCCGGCGGTGCCGCCGGCTCCCCCGGCGTCCACAGCGTGCCGAACGCCGTCGCGGCGGACGCCTCGAGGAAGCCACGTCGGGTGAGAGCCATCTCGTTCCCCCTCCAGCTCGGACATGGTCGGCGCCGGCCGCGAGGTGTTCGTTGCCGGCGCGAAACGATCGCGCCATACCCCCGGAGCCGTTCGACGGAACTCGATCTGCCGGACGATCGGGTTCGCTGGGCAAACCGACAACACCGGCAACCGCCGTCAATCGCCACACTCCATCGTCGGTGCCGGCACACCACCGGCAGACCGGCCACGGCGTGCCGGCCGGCGACACGGGAACGCCACCGGCGTCCCAGGTCCGGCCGGCCGGCGGCCGTTTCACTAGAGTGGCCCCGTGCGTGACATCGCGGTCTTCACCGGCAGTGCCCACCCCGAACTCGCCACCGAGATCTGCCACCACCTCGGCGTTCCCCTGCTGCCCACCCGGATCTCCCGGTTCGCCAACGACTGCCTGGAGGTGCAGTTGCAGGCGAACTGCCGGGAGCGGGACGTCTTCCTGATCCAGCCGCTGGTGCCGCCGGTGCAGGAGCACCTGGTCGAGCTGCTGCTGATGCTGGACGCCGCCCGGGGCGCCTCGGCGGGCCGGATCACGGTGGTGATGCCGCACTACGCGTACGCCCGCAGTGACAAGAAGGACGCCCCGCGCATCTCGATCGGCGGACGGCTGGTCGCCGACCTGCTCAGTACGGCCGGAGCGGGCCGGATCCTGGCGATCACCCTGCACTCGCCGCAGGTGCACGGCTTCTTCAGTATCCCGGTCGACCACCTGCACGCGCTGCGCGAGCTGGCCACGCACTTCCGGGGCTACGACCTGACCGACACGGTGGTGGTCTCGCCGGACCTCGGCAACGCCAAGCAGGCCGCCGCGTTCGCCCGGCTGCTGAAGGTGCCGGTGGCGGCCGGGGCCAAGCAGCGGTTCTCCGACGACAAGGTGGTGATCAGCACGGTGATCGGTGACGTGGTCGACCGGGACGTCATCGTGCTGGACGACGAGATCGCCAAGGGCAGTACGGTCTTCGAGCTGCTCGACCGGCTGCGCGAGCAGAAGGTGCGCAGCGTACGGGTGGCCTGCACGCACGGGCTCTTCGCCGCGCAGGCGCTGCGCCGGCTCTCGGCCGAGCCGGACGTCGCCGAGATCGTCTGCACGAACACGGTGCCGATCCCGGCGGGCGACCACACCGACAAGCTCACCGTGCTCTCCGTCGCCCCGGCGCTGGCCGAGGCGATGCGCAGGATCCACAACGGGGAGTCGGTCAGCGCGCTGTTCGGCTGACCGGGCGGGTATGTTGCCCGGGTGACAGAGCAGTTCGTGCAGATCTTCACCGACGGCGCGTGCAGCGGTAACCCCGGTCCCGGCGGCTGGGGCGCCGTGCTGCGGTACGGGACGGTGGAGAAGGAACTCCACGGCGGCGAGGCGGTGCCGACCACGAACAACCGGATGGAGCTGATGGCGGCCATCCAGGCGCTGGAGAGCCTGACCCGACCGGTGGCGGTGCAGATCTACGTCGACAGCACCTACGTCCGGGACGGCATCACCAGGTGGCTGCCGAACTGGAAGCGCAACGGCTGGCGGACCGCCGCGAAGCAGCCGGTCAAGAACGCCGACCTGTGGCAGCGGCTGGAGGCCGCGGCCGCCCGGCACCAGGTGCGGTGGCACTGGGTGAAGGGGCACGCGGGGCATCCGGAGAACGAGCGGGCGGACCAGCTCGCGGTCCGGGGCATGCGGGAGGCCGTCGCCGACCGGGGCCGCCGGCCGGGCGTACCGGTCTGAGCGTCCCGGTCTTCGGCACCATCCGGACGACCACTCAGTCAACCGGAGGTTGACGATCCGCCTGCGTCAACTTACGGTTGACGCATGGAACGCCTACCGGTTCGTCTCGACGACCTCGTCGAGTACGTCCGCCGCCAGCATCCCGCCGGGGACCCCCTCGACCGGGTCGCCGACGCGGTACTCGTCGGCGAGTACCTAGGTGACCTCGCCGACCACCTGATCGGACACTTCGTCGACCGGGCCCGCCGTTCCGGTGCCTCCTGGACCGAGATCGGGCAGAGCATGGGGGTCAGCAAGCAGGCCGTGCAGAAGCGCTTCGTGACCCGGCGGGCCGAGCAGGACGACGCGATTCCGGCCGGCGTCCTCGCCCGGTTCACCGACCGGGCCCGCAACGTGGTGACGCAGGCCCAGGCCGAGGCCAGGTACGCCGGCAGCGCCGAGGTCGGCACCGAACACCTGCTGCTCGGCATCCTGCACGAGCCGGCGGGCCTGGCCGGCCGGGCGATCACCGCACTCGGCGCCTCCGCCGAGCAGATCCGGGCCGGCGTACCCGGGACCGCCCCCGCCCCCACCGCAGCCGACGCCCGCACGCCCGCCGAGCCGGTGCGGCCCGGCGAGCCGGTGCGGCCGGCGGAGGGCTCGGGCCACCTGCCGTTCTCCGCCGGAGCCAAGCAGGTGCGGGACCGCACCTTCGCCGAGGCGCTCCGGCTCGGCCACAACTACGTCGGCACCGAGCACATCCTGCTCGGCCTGCTGGCCACCGAGGACGAGCCGGGCGCGCGGATCCTTGTCGAACTCGGTGTGACCCGGTCCCGCGCCGAGGAGTGGATCGTCGACACCCTGCGAAAGCTGTCCCGCTCGGCCAGCTCAGGCAGGTGACCACCGCGAAGGCGGCCTCCGCGACCCCGGACCACGGGTCCTCGACCGACCGGGCGGCCCGGCGGGACCGGGACTTTCCACTCTTCTGGGCCGGGCAGGCGCTCTCCGCACTCGGCGACGCCTTCTCGCTGCTCGCGGTGCCGCTGCTGGTGCTGGAGGCGACCGGCTCGGTGGCCCGGATGGGTCTGCTGACCGGGCTGGTCGGCGCGGCGTCGGTGGGAGCCGGGATCGTCGCCGGTCACCTGGTCGACCGGGTGGACCGCCGGCTCCTGCTGCTCGGCTGCGACCTGTTCCGGGCCGCCGGATACGCCAGCATCCCGCTCGGCTGGCTCCTCGGGCCGCAGCTCTGGCTGGTGTTCCTGGTCGCGCCGGCCTGCGCCGCCGCCGGAATGATCTTCCAGGTCGGCTACGTGGCCGCCGTACCGGCGCTGGTCGGCCCCGACCGGATCACCCGGGCGAACGGCCAGCTGTACGCGACGTACGCGGCGGCCGGCGTCGTCGGTCCGGTACTGGCCGGCCTGCTCTCCGCAGCCGTCGGTCCGACCGCCGCGATCGCGATCGACGCCGGCACCTTCGCGCTGGCCGCGCTCGGCCTCTGCTTCGTGCGGCTCCGTGTCCCGGCGGGACACCGCGCCCGGGGCATCCCTGCCGCCAGCAGCTCAGACGGGTCCGACGATTCCCTCCCCGTGCCCGGAGGCAACACCGACCCTGCCGACGGCAACGGGCGTTCCGACGGCACCGACCCTGCCGACGGGACCGACGGCTCCGGGCGTTCCGGCGGGGTGCACCGGTCCGGCTTGGCCGACCTGCTGGTCGGGGTGCGGTTCCTGTGGCAGAATCCGGTACTGCGCGCGCTGACGCTCCTGCTGTCGGTGCTGACCTTCCTGACCATCGGGTTGACCGACGTCTTCGTCTACCACGTGAAGCACGATCTCGGCCGCTCCGACAACACCGTCGGGCACGTCCTCGCCGCCGCGGCCGGCGGCACGATCGTGGCCGCCCTACTTGTCGCGCCGGTCCGCCGTGCGCTGGGCTTCGGCGCGTGCTGGATCGGGGCGTACGCGCTGAGCGGCCTGGCCGTGGCCGGCGTCGGACTGACCCGGCAGGTACCCGTGCTAGCCCTGCTGGTCGCCACCTACACGTTCGGGACCAGCCTGGCCGGGATCTGTTCGATGTCGTTGCGCCAGCAGGTCACCCCGGAGCATCTGCTCGGCCGGGTGACCTCGGCGTTCTGGACCCTGCACTCCGCGCTCGGGCCGCTCGGCGCGACAGTGCTCACCGGCGCGGTCGCCCGGTACGGCAGCGCACCCGTCTGCCTCGCCGCCGGGCTCGCCTGCCTCACCGTCGCCGCCGTCGCCACCACGACCCCGATCCGCGCGCCGCGCCCGGAACTGGTTCCGGACCGGGCGACCGGTCCCCGCCCCGGCTGAGTCGACCGGGCAGCGTCAGAGCGTCCATGCGGCGTCAGGGCGTCCGGGCAGCGTCAGGGCGTCCGGGCAGCGTCAGGGCGTCCGGGCGGCGCCGGCCGGGGTCAGGGACTCGTGCAGGTGAGTTCGCCGGGCGGGTTGTTGGTGCCGTTCCACGAGCCGGTGAAGCCGAACGTGGCCGAGGCGTTGGGGCTGAGCGTGCCGTTCCAGCTCACGTTCCGGACCGTGACCGACGATCCGCTGGCGGTCAGCGTGCCGCTCCAGAGCTGTGTGATCGTCTGCCCGTTGCCGAAGGTCCACCGCACGGTCCAGCCGTTCAGCGTGCCGGTGCTGGTGTTCCGGACCGTCACCTCGGCCTGGAAGCCGCCCTGCCACTGGTTCGTCTGCCGGTAGGTCGCGGTGCAGGCACCGCCGGACGGCGGCGGGGTGGTGGTGGCCGGCGGGGTGGTGGTCGGCGGCACTGTCGGCGGCAGGCTCGGCGTCGGCGACGAGGTGGGCGGCCGGGTGGTCGGCGGTGGCGTCGCGTCGAGCGGCGGGAACCGCAGGATCCGGTCGTCGGTGGCGGCCGGGCTGCCCCGGCCGTCCCGGTTGCTGGTGGCCACCCAGAGCGATCCGTCCGGGGCGCGTTCGACGGTACGCAGCCGGCCGTACTGGCCGGTCAGCCTGGCGATCGGGCTGCCGGAGACCCCGCCGCTACCGTTCAGCGGTACCTGCCAGAGCCGGGTGCCGCGCAGGGCCGCGACGAAGAGCATGTTGCCGTCGATGGTGGCACCGCTCGGTGAGGCTTCGGCCGTCGTCCAGGTGACGATCGGGTTGCGGAACCGCGGGTCGTTGCCCTGGCCCTCCACTGTCGGCCAGCCGTAGTTGCCGCCCGGCACGATGTAGTTGACCTCGTCCCAACTGTTCTGCCCGAACTCGCTGGCGTAGAGCCGGCCCTGGGCGTCCCAGGCGAGTCCCTGCACGTTGCGGTGACCCATGCTGTAGACGAGCGAGCCGGCGGTCGGGTTGTCCGGCGGGGCGCTGCCGTCCGGGCGCATCCGCAGGATCTTGCCGTTGCGGCTGGACGGGTTCTGCGAGTTGGCGGTCTGCCCGGCATCGCCGACGCCGGCGTAGAGCATGCCGTCGGGGCCGAAGGCGATCCGCCCGCCGTCGTGGAAGTTGGCCCGGGCCAGCCCGGTGAGGATCGGGGTCTGGGTCTGCGGCGCGTCGAGCCGGAACCGGACGATCCGGTTGTCGCTGGCCGAGGTGAAGTAGGCGTACACGTAGCGGTCGCTGGCATAGCTCGGCGAGACCGCGAGACCGAGCAGCCCGGCCTCACCGCCGGGCGAGACGCCGGAGATGGTGGCGACCTGCTGCGGGCTCTGCCCGGGACGGATCTGCACCACCCGGGCGGTGTCCCGTTCGGCGACCAGTGCGCTGCCGTCGGGCAGGAAGGCCATTCCCCAGGGAGCCTGCAGGTTGGTGGCGACGGTCTCGGGCCGGCTGAAGTCGAACTCTCCGGCGGCCCGCACCGCGACCCCGTCGCCCGGCGCCGCCGTCGTGTCGGCGACGGCGAGTCCGGCGCCGCCGAGTACGACGGTCAGTGCCGCACCGGTGACGAGAAGTCGACTGCTCCTCATGTCGCACCTCCAGGCGGACGAGACTCTTCCGTGAGCACGACTGCCCGACAAGGCAGAGATGATTGTCAATGTAGCACCGGCGTCGGTACGCGGTCTAGATCAGCTCGCCGAGGGCGGACGAGCCGGTCCCCGCCCGGCCGGCTCGCCCGCGTCCTCGGCGGGTCACCCCGCCCGTCGCACCCGATGCGCCCCCCGCCGCACCGGAAAGTGTCCAGCCGGCACCCGCACACCGGAGATGGCCATCACTTCCACCGGACTCCGACCCAGAGTGTGGGATACGGTTCTGCTGGTTCTAGGAGTAGCCACCGCCATCCCTTCGCACGCGTCGCCGTCGCCGCCGACGCGCTCGCGGCAGCGGCCGGAGGTCCCCCACCCGGGCGGAGCCGGACGATCCGCAAACTTTCGGGTGCCCGCCCGATAATTCAGTGTGATGCGGCGCACGCTACGACGCCGTGAACCTACGGTCAAGGCTTGCGCCCTCCGGAAACCTCCAAGCTACTTTCCGCGAGGTACCCTCTCGACGCGGGCCGGACTTTCCGGAAACATGTCGGAAGTACATGTGCGCCCGCGTCCAGATCGTCGGTCCGGCGTGCGGCGGCTCCGGAAGAGTTCAGCAACAAGCGACAGGAGTCTGCTCGTGAGCAGCAACCGCAATGCCGCCGACCCGGGTCGGACGACGATCGAGGTCGAGCGGCTTGAGGTCACGGGGGTGCACGACGGGCATCCGCACGACGGAGAGCTCACCGCTGCCCGGACCGGCCAGGAGGTGGCGCCGGACGGCGACGCGGCTCCCGGCGACCTGCCCCGCTGGCAGGACCCGCGACTGCCCGTGGCCCGACGGGTCGAGGACCTGCTCGGCCGGCTCACGCTGGAGGAGAAGGTCGCCCAGCTGTACGGCGTCTGGGTCGGTGGCGACTCCACCGGCGAGGACCTGGCGCCGCACCAGCAGGAGATGACGAGCGAGGCACCCGACTGGCGGTCGATGATCAGTGCCGGCCTCGGCCAGCTCACCCGCCCGTTCGGCACCGCACCCATCGACCCCGCCCTCGGCGCCCGCGCCCTGGCCCGGATGCAGCAGGAGATCGTCGCGGCCAGCCGCTTCGGCATCCCGGCCGTCGCGCACGAGGAGTGCCTGACCGGCTTCATGACCTGGAAGGCGACCGTCTATCCCACGCCGCTGGCCTGGGGTGCGACCTTCCACCCCGAGCTGATCGAGCGGATGGGCCGACAGATCGGCTCGGTGTTGCGGATGGTCGGCGTGCACCAGGGGCTGGCGCCGGTGATCGACGTGATCCGCGACCTGCGCTGGGGACGCTGCGAGGAGTCCCTCGGCGAGGATCCCTACCTGGTGGCCACCCTCGGCACCGCGTACGTCCGGGGCCTGGAGTCGACAGGCGTGGTCGCCACCCTGAAGCACTTCGTCGGCTACTCCGCCTCCCGGGCGGGCCGCAACCACGGTCCGGTCACAATCGGCTCCCGCGAGCTGGCCGACGTGCTCCTGCCGCCCTTCGAGATGGCGTTGCGCGACGGCGGCGCCAGGTCGGTGATGCACGCCTACAACGACGTCGACGGCGTGCCGCCGGCCGCCGATCCCGAGCTGCTCACCGTGCTGCTCCGGGACCGCTGGGGCTTCACCGGCACCGTCGTCGCCGACTACTTCGGGATCAGCTTCCTGCACCGGCTGAACAGCGTCGCGGCCGACCTGACCGAAGCGGCGGTGCTCGCCCTGACCGCCGGGGTGGACGTCGAACTGCCGGCCGGCCACGCCTACGGCACCCCGCTGCTCGAGGCGGTCCGGGCCGGCACCGTGCCGGAGTCGCTTGTCGACCGGGCGGTCACCCGGGTGCTCCGGCAGAAGTGCGAACTCGGCCTGCTCGACCCGGACTGGTCACCGGTGCCGCCCGTGCTCGCCGACGGCGCCGAGCGGAGCAACGGCGAAGTGCCTGGCGTCGTCGAGGGCTCCGTCGACCTCGACCCGCCGGCCAACCGGGCGCTGGCCCGCGAGATCGCCGAGGAGTCGGTGGTACTCCTGACGAACTCCGACGCACTCCCGCTGCGCCCGCAGAGCCGGATCGCCATGGTCGGCCCGCTCGCCGACGACGTCGCCGGAATGCTCGGCTGCTACACCTTCCCCAGTCACGTCGGCCCGCAGCACCCGGAACTGCCGGAGGGTGTCGAGGTCCGCACCCTGCTGGCCGCGCTCCGGGCCGAGATGCCGGAAACCCCGATCAAGTACGCGCCCGGCGGCACCGTCGACGGCCCGGCCGAACTCGACGCCGAGGCGATCAGCGCGGCCGCCGCGGTGGCCGCCGAAGCTGACGTCTGCGTCGCGGTACTCGGCGACCGGGCCGGACTCTTCGGCCGCGGCACCTCCGGCGAGGGCTGCGACGTCGACGACCTGCGCCTGCCCGGCGCCCAGGCCGAACTGCTGTCGGCGCTGCTGGACACCGGAACCCCGGTGGTGCTGGTGTTGCTCGCCGGCCGTCCCTACGCGCTCGGCGACACCGTCGACCGGCTCGCCGCGGTGGTGCAGGCGTTCTTCCCCGGCGAGGAGGGCGGGCCGGCGGTGGCCCGGGTGCTCAGCGGTGCGGTCAACCCGTCCGGCCGGTTGCCGGTGAGCATGCCGCGCACCCCGGGCGGCCAGCCGACCAGTTACCTCAACCCGACGCTGGGCCAGAAGACCGAGGTCAGCAGCGTCGACCCGACCCCGCTCTTCCCGTTCGGCCACGGCCTCTCGTACACCCGGTTCAGCTGGCCGGAGGTGTCGGTCGAGGGTGCGGCGCCGGACGGCCCGGTGGAGGTGCCGACCGACGGCGAGGTCACCGTCTCGGTCTCGGTCCGCAACGACGGCGACCGGGCCGGCGCCGAGGTCGTGCAGCTCTACCTGCACGACCCGGTGGCCCAGGTGAACCGCCCGGTGGTCCGGCTGATCGGGTACGCCCGGGTGCCGCTCGAACCGGGCCAGAGCCGGCAGGTGGACTTCCGGGTGCACGCCGACCTCTCCTCGTTCACCGGCCGGCTCGGCTACCGGGTGGTCGAGCCCGGCGACCTGGAACTGCGGCTCTCCGCCTCCAGCGACGACCACCGGCACACCGTCCCGGTCCGGCTGACCGGGCCCGAGCGGCGGGTGGACCACCGGCGGCAGTTCGTCGCCGAGGTGACCCTGCACTGAACCTGCCGCACCGTGCCGGCGCGGCCGGTGCGCCCCGACCTCCCCCTGCGGCGGTCTCCGCCGGAGGGGGATCGAGAGGGCTCGCCGACCGGCCCGCCCGGCGCCCCGATGGTCGGCGGTCGGGGCGCCGGGCCCGCCCGGTCCGGTGGTCGCTCGACGTGTGGCGGGGCGGCCGGGCCGGCATACTGACCGGAGATGATCCTCGTCGGCACCTCCGGGTGGCAGTACCGCGACTGGCGGGACCGGTTCTACACCGGCCTGCCGCAGCGGCGCTGGCTGGAGCACTACGCGGAACGGTTCGGCACGGTCGAGGTGAACAACGCCTTCTACCGGCTGCCCGAACGGGACGTCTTCGCCGCCTGGCGTGCCCGTACCCCGGACGACTTCTGCGTGGCGGTGAAGATGAGCCGCTACCTGACGCACGTGAAGCGGCTGCGGGAGCCGGCCGAACCCGTGGCCCGGTTCCTCGACCGGGCCACCGCGCTCGGCGACCGGCTCGGCCCGGTGCTGGTGCAACTGCCGCCCAACCTGCCCGCCGACGTCGCGGCGCTGGCCGAGGTGCTGGCCCGGTTCCCCGCCGGGGTGCGGGTCGCCGTGGAGCCGAGGCATCCGTCCTGGTGGACGGCGGAAACCCGGCGGGTACTGGAACGGTACGGCGCGGCCCTGTGCTGGGCGGACCGGCGCGGCCGGCCGGTGACCCCGCTGTGGCGTACCGCCGACTTCGGCTACCTGCGGCTGCACGAGGGCCGCGCCGAGCCCCGCCCCCGGTACGGCAGGGCGGCGCTGCGCTCCTGGCTGGACCGGATCGGCACTACCTATCCCGGTGCCGAGCCGGTCTTCGTCTACTTCAACAACGACCCGGGTGGCGCGGCGATCGTCGACGCCGGCGCTCTCGCCGCGCTCGCCCGGCGCCGGGACGTCCCGGTCAGCCGGACACCCTGACCGCGCCCTCGTCGAGCGGGCATCCCCACCGCACGACTGCTACGGCATGATCGTGGTGAGATCGTTCGGCATGCTCGACCTGACGTCGTCCCACTCGCCCTGGGTTACGTGCCGGCGCAGCGCGTTCAGCACCGTGGTCACCACGGTCGCCGGGCCGCCCTCGACGTCGAACGGGAAGCCGGCCCGCACCTCGTAGAGGAACTCCTCCCGGTTCAGCTTGATCGGGACGACACTCGGGTCCCAGCCCTCGAAGTAGATCCCGCGCACCAGCACCGGCAACTGGGCCGCGAAGTGCACGCTCTCCTGCACCGGCAGCCGATCCCGGAGCAGGTGCAGTACGGTCCGCAGCGCCGCGTACGACTGGTTGCGGCGCTCCTTCGGCCACCCGTACGCCTGCTCGATGTCCTTGAGGATGAGGTTGGTCTTGTCCAGCGACGACTCGAAGACCGAGTACGAATTGTTCGGCACGACTGTTCCCCCGTCCCGGCTCGGCTACTGCCCACCCTTGCCATGCTCGCCCTCCCCCGGGTGAGTCCCGCTCACCCCGGCCGGGTGAATCCCGCTACCTGACGTCGTGTGCCGGTCCGGTCGGGCGCCCCTGCCGGGCGAGCAGGTGGATCTCGTCGGCGTAGCTGGTCCAGTGCTCGCTTGTCACGAAGTGCCCCAGGCCGGGCAGGATGCGTAGCCGAGCGCCGGGTACGGCGGCGGCGATGTCCCGGGCCGCCGCCGTACGCAGCAGAGGGTCACGGTCGCCGTGCAGTACCAGCGTCGGTGCGGCGATCCGGCCGAGCCGGTCCCCGTGCCATTTCGCGCCGACCTGACGGCTCTGCGCCCCGGCGTCCCGGAGGCTGGTGACCCCGTGCGCGGCGTCCCTGTCCACGAACTCGCGCACGTCGCGCTCGTCGACGTGCCGGCCGGGTGCCAGGATGCCGCCGACGGCCACCGCCAGGGCCAGCCGGCCAGCCGGGGTGTCGGGGGCGCGCAGCCGGGCGAACCGCGCCACCGTCGTCAGGCGCAGGTAGCGGAGTACGCCCAGACCCCTCGCGTCGCTCGGCACCGCCGCGGAGGTGCTGACGGTCAGTACCCGCCCCGGGTGGCGGATCGCGATGCGCTGCGCGACCAGTCCGCCCAGGGAGTGCCCGAAGACGTGCGCGCGCGGCCAGCCGAGGGCGTCCAGCACGGCGACGGCGTCGTCGGTCAGCTCCTCGGCGGTGTAGGCGGGGGCCGGGCGCCGGAGCAGGGCGCTGAGCGGCGAGCCGGCGGGGTGGTCGGGCAGGTGGGTGGACTCGCCCGCGTCGCGCTGGTCGTACGCCACGACGTGGAACCCGCGACGCACCAGCTCGCGGACCAGCCCGTCGGGCCACCAGAACCGCGAAACTCCCAGTCCCATGACCAGCAGCAGCGGCTCACCCCCCGCGCCGCCCAAGTCCTCGAACGCGATGCGGATTCCGCCGTTGTCGGCAAAGCGCGTCATCGGGACCCCTCTATTTGCAAACGATGTTCGCGAACACTGTACCCGAGGCGGTAGGCTCGGGTCGACGAGGAGGAGCGGTGCCCGAACACGAATCGACGATCTGGATGCGCCCGGAGCAGGCACCGGTCGGACGCCCCGCCGAGCGCAGCCGCGCGGAGATCACCACTGCCGCACTGGCGGTGGCCGACCGGGAGGGTCTCGAAGCCGTCTCCATGCGGCGCGTCGCCGCCGCGCTGGGCACCGGTGCCGCCTCGCTCTACCGCTACGTGGCCAACCGGGAGGATCTGCTCGACCTGATGACCGACAGCGTCGCAGCCGAGTACGACCTCTCCGCTCCCACCGGTGACTGGCAGGCCGACCTGCTCGCCGTCGGCCGGCAGGCCCGCCGGATCATGCGTCGCCATCCGTGGGTGCCGGCCCTGGTCATCACCCGCCCCACCCTCGGGCCACACGGGATCGACCTGCTCGAGCACGTGCTCGACGTACTCGCCGATCACCCCGCCGCACCGGGGCGGAAACTGGAGGCCTTCGCCCTGCTGAACGCCCTGACCGCGATCTTCGTCCAGAACGAGCTGGCGGCTGCCGCACCCGGCACCCGGCGCCAGGCCGGCTACCTGCGCCACGTGGCGGCCGCAGGCGGCCACCCCCGGATCGCCGCGCTGCTCGCCGACGCCACGGCCGATGACGGCAGACCGGCGGATCCGTTCGACACCGTGCTCGTGGGTGCCCTGACCGGCGTGCTCGGCTGACAGGCCACCGGAGCATCCTCGGCCACCACGGACGGGCCGCGACGTCGCTCAGCCCGCCCGTGGACGAGCCCCGACGTCGCTCAGCCGGCGAGGAGATCGTTGAGCCGCGCCGCGTTCGTCTGGGCGTAGTCGCGATAGCAGTTGTTGAACAACACGTGCGTCTCGGTCGTCTCGTCGGCGAGTTCGCGCAGCTTCGGCGCCCAGTCCGCCAACTCCCGCTCCGAGTAGTGGTAGCCGAACTTCTGGTGGATGTCCTTGCTGGTCCACCTGTCGCTGTGCCCGTGGAACCGGACCACCGCCAGGTCGGCGGTGGCGGCCAGCACCGGCGGCACCGACGAGCGGTGGCCCTGCGGCATGTCGACCGAGACGTACGCCAACTCGTGCTCGCGGAGGAACCCCAGCGTCTCCTCCCGGTTGCCGTCGGCGAACCAGGAGGCGTGCCGGAACTCGAAGACCGGCCGCAGCGGACCGCAGCGCCTCGAAACCTCCAACAGATACTGCTTGTTGTCCCGCTTGATGGTGAACCAGGGCGGGAACTGGAACAGCAGCGCACCGAGTTTGCCGGCTTCGGCCAGCGGCTCCAACGCGGAGAGGAACCGGGTCCACACCTCCTCGTACGCCTGCGCCGTCAGGTCGCCGGGATAGACGTTGCGCTTCTCCGTCTCCGGCCGCAGGTCCTTGTAGAGCGCGGAGACCCGGGTCGGGTGCCCGGTGAGCAGGCTGAACGCCTTGACGTTGAAGGTGAACCCGGCCGGGGTGCGCCCGGCCCACAGCTCGGCGGTCCGCTGCGCGGGCGGCGAATAGTAGGTGGCGTCGACCTCGACGAGCGGAAACCGCTCGGCGTAGTAGGCCAGCCGCCGTTCCGGAGTGTCCGCGCCCGCTGGATACCAGCCCGACTCCAGCAGGGTCCGGTCGGTCCACGAGGCCGTGCCGACCTTGATCTCACCCATGACCCCAGTTCACCCGCCCCGGGCGGGACGGGCAAGCCGAGGGCGGCGCCCGCGACGGGCGGGGCGGTCCACCTGGCGTCGTCGTCTACGGCGTCCGCTCAGGCCGCCCGGCGTTCCCGGGACTGCTTGCAGGTGACACAGGTGGTGGCGGAGGGGAAGATCTCCAGCCGCTCCACCGGGATCGAGTCACCGCAGCCTTCACACCAGCCGTACGTCCCCTCGGCCAGCCGGCTGAGCGCGTGCTCGAACTGGGCCCGCCGGTCGAGGATGGTACGCAGCAGCGACTGTGCGGTGTCCCGCTCGGCCGTCTTCGTACCGCTGTCCGCCTGGTCGTCGCCGGCCGTGTCGCCCACCTCGACCAGCCGGAGCACCTGGCTCTGCGCCAACGTCTCGTCGTACTCGACGGTCAGCTCGTCGTAGCGGGCCTGCAGGGCGCGGCGGATCTGGTCGCTGTCGGCCGCCGAGCGGCGGGTGCCGATTGCCTCATTGACGAGCATGCGCTGCCTGCCTTTCCGTCGAAGGAACGGATGCGGTCGCCTGAACGGTATTGTCCGGGTCGCTCCGTTCTGAGCAGCGCGATTACCCCACCCCCGTCCCCGGCAAACCGCCAACTTCGCCCCGTTGGTGGGTTACTCGACGAGTGCGGGGTGGCGGGGGTCGTCGAGGCGGATCACGATGTCGGCGAAGGTCGTCGGGGCGACCTCGTCGGCGTACCGGGCGAACGCCGGCAGGGTCCACCGCTGCGCCTGCGGAGTACGCCGGGCCAACGCACCGGGCGAGAGCACGAGATGCACCGCCAGGTCGAACGGAAGGCCGCCGCCGAGCAGGATCGACCCGCTCACCAGCAGCACACCGCCGGGCGGCATCGTCAGGTAGTCGGCCCGGGTGGCCCGGTCGGTCTCGGCGTTCCACAGCGACGGCAGGATCCGCCCGGAGCCGGCCGGACCGGCGGGATCGAGTACCTCACGCCGCAGTCCCGGCTCGTCGAGCCAGCCGAGATAGTAGGCGTCCGGATTGGTCCGCCCCTGCTCGTAGCGGAGTGACGCCGGCCGGAGGAAGTCCGCCGCGTCGATCCGTACCGCCGGGCGGCCCCGGACCCGCAGCGGGTCGACGAGCGCGTCGGCGAGCCGGTCCGGCTCGGCGGCCGGCGGCCCGTCGACGGCCACCCGCAGCCAGCCGTCGGCGCGCTCACCGGCCAGCCGGTCGGCGAGCTCCCGCACCAGCAGCTCGGGCGTGATCGGTCGGACCCTCATCCGACCATCCTGCCCCGGGCCGGACCGGGCGAAGCCTGCCGGCCCGCACAGGTGACCCGGCCGACCCGGGCCGGCGGAGGCGAGCGGATCGGCTCAGGCGTCGCGGCGGCGTAGTACCAGGTAGCCGCCGAGCAGCGAGGCGGCGGTCCAGAGCAGGAGAAGGCCGATCCCGGTCCACGCACCGTAGTCCCGGGCCCAGCGGGTCTCGTCCTGCGGACCGGCGAGGTGCAGGATCACCCAGCTCGTCTGGTCCGGCAGATACTGGGTGACCTCACGCAGCCCGGGGATGTTGCCGAGCCCCTGCGAGCCGAGGAAGAAGACCGGCAGCAGCACCGCCAGCGCGCGTACCGGACTGCGCAGCATCGCCGCGACGCCGAGCGCGAAGAGGCAGAGCAGCACCAGGTGCAGGAAACCGCCGACCAGCGCCGGCAGGGCGCCGTCGGCGCCGAGGCCGACGCCGTACCGGCCGAGTGCGGCCTGGGCGGCGAAGAAGCCGACGAGCACGGTGGGCAGCGCGACGGCGGCGGCGAGCAGCGCCGTGCCGAGTACCTTGCCGAGGTAGCAGTGGCCCCGGCGCGGCACCGCGAGCAGGGTGACCCGGATCGTGCCGGAGCTGTACTCCCCCGCCATCACCAGGATCCCGAAGACCACCAGCGGGAGCTGTCCGAGCGTCAGGCCGTAGAAGGCGGGGAACAGCGGGTCGAAATTGAGCCGCTGTGCCGGGCTCTGGGTGGCGAAGCTCAGCCCGGCCAGCAGGCTGACGCCGACGCCGAGGACGACCGTCGGCAGCAGTGTCCAGACGGTCGACCGCAGGGTACGGATCTTCGTCAGTTCGGCCCGCAGCACCGCACCGATCCCGGGGGTCCCCGGCGCGATGCTCATCGTTCGCCTCCGACCGATCGGTACCGCACCGCCGTGGCGGTCAGCCGCATGAACGCCTCCTCCAGGGATGCCTGCCGCACGCCCACCTCGTGCACGGTCAGCCGGTTGGCCGCGACCAGGTCGCCGACCCGGGCGGCCTCGACGTCGTACGCCAGCAGCGCACCGTCCTCCCCCGTCTCGACCCGGATCCCGGCGGCCGCCAGTACGTCGCGCAGCCGTTCCGGCTCGGGGGTACGGATCCGGACCGTCGAGCCGGAGTTCGCCGCCACGAACTCCCGCATCCCGGTGTCGGCGAGCAGCCGGCCCTGCCCGATCACCACCAGGTGCTCCGCCGTCAGCGCCATCTCGCTCATCAGGTGGCTGGAGACGAGGACCGTCCGTCCCTCGGCGGCGAGCCCGCGCATCAGCTCCCGGATCCACCGGATGCCCTCCGGGTCCAGCCCGTTGACCGGTTCGTCGAAGAGCAGCACCGGCGGGTCGCCGAGGAGTGCGGCGGCGATGCCGAGCCGCTGCACCATGCCGAGCGAGAAGGTCCCGACCCGTCGTCTCGACACGCTCTCCAGGCCGACCAGGGCGAGCACCTCGTCGACCCGGGAACGCGGGATCCGGTTGCTCTGCGCCAGCCACAGCAGGTGGTGGTACGCGCTGCGTCCAGGGTGCGCCGACCGTGCCTCCAGCAGCGCCCCGACCGCGCGCAGCGGCACCGGGTGCTCGGGATAGGTGCGGCCGTCGACGAGTACCCGGCCGGCGCTCGGGCGGTCCAGGCCGAGGATCATCCGCATCGTCGTCGACTTGCCCGCGCCGTTCGGGCCGAGGAAGCCGGTCACCTGCCCGGGGCGGATCGTGCAGGAGATCCCGTCCACCGCCAGCGTCCCGCCGTAGCGCTTGCTCAGCCCGTACACCTCGATCACGCCCGTCACGCTAGGCGGCGCCGGTCGCCGGGACAGTCCTCGAAAGTGGGTCACTCCGGTCCACGAACGTCGACGCGTCGCTCGGCATCCCGGCGGGGTTGCCGGTGGACGTAACCTGCTGGCATGCGCCGACACCCGCTGCCCGTCGTCGTACTGCCCGTCGTCGTGCTGCTCGCCGAGACCGGGCTCGCGCTGGCCGGCGCCCGGGAACCGGCGCCGCTGGCGGTGGCCTGGCACGCCGCGCTGGTCGCGGTGGTCGTCGCGGTACGCCACCGGGCCGCGGTCGCCGGGCTGATCGGCGCGCTGCTGCTCCTCGCGCTCTCCGACGGCGGGTACGTGCTGCTGCTCTGGGCCGCCTACCACGCTGGGCGGGAGTCGCTGACCCGGGCCGGCACCGTGATGCTGACCGGGGCGTTGGGCGGTGCGCTCGCCGTGGAGCTGCTGACGGCGCCGGCCGATCCGCGGACGATCCCGAACCTGCTCTCGACGTACCTGGTCTTCGCCCTGCTGCCGGTGCTGGTCGGACGGTACCTGGCCCAGCACGACCGGTTGGTCGCCAGCCTCGACCGGCACAACCGGCAGCTGCGCCGGGAACGGGAACTGCTCGCCGAGCAGGAGCAGCTCCGGGAGCGGCTGCGGATCGCCCGGGACATGCACGACTCGCTCGGCCACCGGCTCAGCCTCGTCTCGGTGCAGGCCGCCGCGCTGGAGGTGGCCGAGCTGCCGCCGGTGCAGCGGCAGGCGGTGCGGCAGCTCGCCGGGGCGGCGCGCGGCGCCCTGGACGAGCTCTACGAGCTGGTGGGTGCGTTGCGCGGCGGGTCCGGCACCGACCGGCGGGCACCGGGGACGGACCGGATCGGCCCGCTGGTGGCGGAGTTCCGGGCCGCCGGGATGCCGGTCGAGCTGCGCGAGGAGGGTGACGCGGTGCCGCTGGCGGAGGTGGCCGGGCAGGCGGCGTACCGGGTGGTGGAGGAAGGGCTGACGAACGCGCTCAAGCACGCCCCGGGGCGGCCGGTGACGGTGGGACTGCGCTGGGAGACGGACGCGCTGCTGCTCACCGTCGACAACCCGCTGCCCGAGGCCGGGGCACCGGCCCAGCACGGGTCGGCCCCGCACGGGCCGACGGGGCACGGGCCGACGGGGCACGGGCTGGCGGGGCACGGGCTGGCGGGGCACGGGCTGGCGGGGCTGCGGGAGAGGGCGGAGCAGGCGGGCGGCTTCGTCGCGTACCGGATCGTCGAGGCCGGGGACTCCACCCAGCCGGACAGCGGCGCCCGGTGCTGGCGGTTGCTCGCGATGCTGCCCGCCGCCGGGCCGGCCGACGAACCCGGGCGGCCGCCCGGACGGCCGGAAATCCGGACCCTGGTCCTCGGGTTCGCCACCGCGGCCCTGATGTTCGTGGCGATGCCGGCGAGCATGCTGCTGGGGGTGCGCTGAGATGATCAGGGTGCTGTTCGCCGACGACGAGCCGCTGATCAGGGCCGGCATCCGCACGGTGCTGGAGTCGGCCGGTGACGTCGAGGTGGTCGCCGAGGCGTCCGACGGCGGCGCGGCCGTCGACGCGGCGCTGCGGCACCGGCTCGACGTGGCGCTGCTCGACATCCGGATGCCGGTGCTGGACGGGCTCGACGTGGTCGACGAACTCGGCCGACGGGCGCCCGGACTGCGGGTGGTGCTGCTCACCTCGTTCGGCGCGGAGCCGAACGTGCTGCGCGCGGTGCAGGCCCGGGTCGCCGGGTTCGTGCTGAAGAACTGCACGCCGGAGGAGCTGATCCGGGCCGTCCGGGCCGCATACGACGGCGACGCCTACCTCTCCCCCGCGATCACCCGGCTGCTGCTCGGCATGGTGGCGCCCGAACCGGCGCAGCGGGAACGGCAGCGGCAGGCGCGGGACCGGCTGGCGGCGCTGACCGTCCGCGAGTCGGAGATCCTGCGCCTGGTCGCCGAGGGTCTGTCCAACGCGGAGGTGGGCCGGCGGCTAAGGATGACCGAGCTGACCATCAAGACCTACGTGAGCCGGATACTGACCAAACTCGACTGCACGAACCGGGTACAGGCCGCCCTGCTGGCCCGGGACGCCGACCCCACCCCTTGAGAACCGGACCCCGACAGGGATCAGGCGTTGCGGTCGACCGTCACCACGGCGTCGTCGGCCAGCCGGTAGCCGACGCCGTAGACGGTGGTGATCAACGGTACGTCGCCGACCTTGCCGCGCAGCCGCCGGATGTGCACGTCCACGGTGCGTACCCCGGTGTGCTCGTAGCCCCAGACCGCGGTGAGGAGCTGGAGTCGGGTGAAGACCCGGCGGGGGTGCGCCACCAGGTGCATCAGCAGGTCGAACTCCAGCCTGGTGAGCGGCAGCGGTTCGCCGCCGAGCAACACCGACCGGGAGGCGGCGAGGATGTGCAGCTCGTTGGCACCGGTCGCGGTGGAGGTGCCCGGCCGGGCCGCAGTACGCGGCGCGGCGGCCTCGGCGCGGCGCTCCGGCTGGCCGACGAAGCCACCGCTGATCGTCGCCTCGCCCCGTTCGACAAGTTCGCGGGCTGCCTCCAGCAGCCGACGGGCCGGTGCCGTCAGCACCTCGTCGTTGCCGACCAGCGGGATGCTCAGTGTCACCGTCAGTGTCGGCGCGCCCGACCCGGCGGGCCGGCGGGACGCCCCGGGCGGTCGGCCGGGGCCGACCGGCTGGGCGCTGTGCCACCCGGTACGCGAGGAGGCGGGGCTGACCGACATGGTTCTCCTTGGCTGCTCCGGGTGTTCCCCCACGGCCCGAACCGCCGCTGACTCGATGCTTCCGGGCACCGGGGCGAGGGTCAAGGGGACACGACGATGCATGAATGTGACAATCGACAAACTCAACGAAATCACTTGCTCGCTCTTAGTACCAGATCCGTTCGCGCTCCGCACACCCGGCAGGATGGTCAACATGCGGGGGGTGCTGACGGGATTCGGCGTGATCTGGTCGGTGACCCTGGTCGGCTACCTCGTCGGGCGGTACGACCTGCTCGGCCCGCACGGCACCGCCGTCATCGCCCGGCTGGTCTTCCTGATCGCCACCCCGGCACTTCTCTTCGGCACCCTGGCCCGGTCCACAGTGGCCGATCTGGCCACCCCGGCGCTCGCCGCGTTCGTGTTGAGCACCGTGATCGTGGCGGTGGTCTATCTGCTCGTCGCGCACTTCGGCTGGCGCCTCCCGGCCGGCGAGGCGACCGTCGGGGCGATGTCCGCGTCGTACGTCAACGCCGCGAACCTGGGGCTACCGGTCGCCGCGTACGTGCTCGGCGACGTCTCCTTCGTCGCCCCGGTGCTGATCTTCCAGGTGCTGCTGGCGGCACCCCTGGCTCTCGGGGTACTGGACGTGACCACCACCGACCGGGGGCTGTCGGTGCGCCGGCTGGCCCTGCTGCCGACCCGCAACCCGATCATGCTCGGCTCGGCCGGCGGGGTGCTGGTCTCGCTCTCCGGCTGGCAGCCACCGGCCGAACTGCTGCGCCCGTTCGACCTGGTCGGCTCGGCGGCCGTCCCGCTGGCCCTGCTCGCCCTGGGCATGTCCCTGCCGGGCAGTCGCCCCCTGGCACCGGGTCCCGGGGCGGCCCAGCGGTACGTCGCCGTCACACTCAAGATCGTCGTGCAGCCGGCGGTGGCGTACCTGATCGCCCGGTACGCGCTCGGACTGACCGGGCCGGCCCTGCTCGCCGCCGTGGTCACCTCGGCGCTGCCGACCGCACAGAACGTCTTCGTCTTCGCCACCCACTATCGGCAGGCGCAGTCGCACGCCCGGGACGTCGTGGTGCTCTCCACAATCGTCGCCGCCCTCTCGCTCACTGCGATTGCCGCCCTGCTCGGCTGAGCCCTGGCCGGGAGGCTCAGGCAGCGTCGTCGATCCGCACCGGGGCGTCGTCGGCGAGCCGGTAGCCGATGCCGTGCACCGTGGTCACCAGCCGCACCGACGGGGGCACCTTGGCACGCAGCCGGCGTACGTGCACGTCCACGGTGCGGGCGATGGCGTGCTCGTAGCCCCAGACGTTGCTGAGCAACTGCAACCGGGTGAACACCCGCCGGGGGTTGCGGGCCAGGAAGACCAGCAGGTCGAACTCCAGCCGGGTGAACGGGACCGGCCGCCCGCCCCGGAGCACCACCCGGGGACCGGTGAGCACCCGCAGCGCCCCGGGCCCGTTGTCTTCCGCGGAAACGGGCCCCGCGTCGGGCAGGGCGGACGCGGTGCCGTCCGGCAGGCGGGTCTCGGTCAGCACCTCCGCGCCCTGGTCGCGCAGTTGATGGACCAGCCCGAGCAGCATGGTCAGCTCCGGGGAGAACCGTCCGCCGAGCAGCGGCAGGTCGACGGTGACCCGGACGACCGGTGCGGTCTCGGCGGCCGGTGACCGGCGCCGGGGTGCACCGGCCCGGTGCGGCCCGGCCGGCGACGGCGTACGCGGGTGGATGGCGACGACCGACATGGAGACTCCTTCGTGGGACGTTGGTCCGGTCCGCCCGCGTGCGGTGGCGCGCGGGTCAGGTGAGCGCCCGCCGGGGAATCGCCGGCGGGACGAGGTCGGGTTGGGCGAAGACGTCGGTCGGCCCGAAGGCGGGCAGCCCGAGCCCGCGCCAGGCGACGAATCCGCCGACGATGTCGGTGGCCCGGTGCAGGCCGAGGTCCTGGAGCGCGGCGGCGGCCAGCGAGGAGGTGTACCCCTGCTGGCAGAAGACGACGACCGGCAGGTCGTACCGGTCGGCGATCGGGAGCCGAGCCGAACTGCGCGGGTCGAAGCGCCACTCCAGGACGTTCCGCTCCACCACCAGCGCGCCGGGGATCGCGCCGGTGGCGACCCGCTGTGCGGCGGGGCGGATGTCCACGAGTACCGCACCGGCGCGGGCGGCGAGGTGCCCCGCTTCGGGGTCCAGGCGGCGCAGCCGCACCCGGGCGGCGGCGAGGATCTCGTCGATGCTCCGCGAACCGGCCGGGGCCTGCGCCCCGCGACAGCCGTCGACCGGCTCCCGGAGGTAGGTCGGATTCACCGTGCTGTCCTTCCGTAGTCTCGGGTCCGGAACTCGCGTCGGGTCCGGAACTCGTGTCGGATGCCGCGCCCGGTCACCAGGCGACTCCGGCCTCGGCCACCTCGGCGACCCGCAGCCGTCCACGGTCCAGCCGGTAGCGGGTCATGCTGCGCAGCGCGGGACGGTAGACGTGCACGCTGACGGCGGGCCGGTCACCGGCATTGCCGACCTGGTGCACGTGCCGGGCGCCGAACCGGCGACCGACGCCGGCACCGAGTTGCCGGGGACGCAGCCGGCCATGGACCACGGTCTCCTCGACAAGCGTTCCGGAGACGACCAGGAAGGCACCGGCGGATCCGCCGTGGTCGTGCAGGTCGGTGTGCTGGCCGGGCAGCCAGGTGAGCAGCCACACCTCGTGGTCGACCGCGCCGGCCAGGCGGTGGTACCAGCGCTGCGCCGGATCGAAGCGCAGCGGCACCGGCCAGCCGGCGGGACCGGCCGCGGCCGAGGCGTACCGGTGGGCGACGGCCAGCGGATCCGGTCCGCTCGTTCGTGGCCGCGTAGAAATCGAGATCATCTTTGGTCCTCAGGGGAGGCGTTCCACTAGCTGCGATGGTAGCCCATTAAACCTATCTGCTTAGTAGGTTTTATGGCAAGACCGCGCCACCCCCCCGCGACTCGGTGTCCACCCGGGGCCGCCCCTGGCTACTCCCCCGTCGCCCCCTGACGGGTCGGTGGCCGGTCGACGAACGCCCGCCAGGCGACCGGCGCGAAGCTCAACACCGGCCCCGACCGGTCCTTGCTGTCCCGCACCGCGACGATCCCCGGCAGATTGCCCGCCACCTCGACACAGTTCCCGGTCTGGTTGCTGCGGGTACTCGTCCGCCAGTGCGCACTGGTCAGGTCGTCCACTTCTCCGCCGCCTCCGAGATGAGTTCGATCGACTGATGGTGCGGCAACGCCTCGGACCGGATCGCCTCCCACGCCTTCAGGATCCAGGTCAAATCCGAGCCGCCGACCAGCACCTTGCCCGGAACCTGATGATCCAGGTGCGCGACATTCTCGTTGTCCGACATGGTGGCGATGATGAAAGGGCCACCGAGCCCAGGGTACGCCCCCGCCGATTTCGGCACGACCTGCACACGGACGTGCGGCAGCTCCGTGATCTCTACAATGTGGAGCAACTGCTCGCGCATCACCTCGGGACCGCCCACCGGGCGGCATAGCGCTCCCGCATCCAGCACGGCAGTGAACTGTGGTGGATTTTCTCGACGCAGCACGGCCTGCCGCTCCATCCGAGCAGCTACCCGGCGCTCCACCTCCTCCGAGGTCAGCAGGCCACCACTGGCGAAGATCGCTCGCGCGTACGCCTCCGTCTGGAGCAGGCCAGGAATCGCAGTGCTCTCGAAGGTTCGTAGGGCCTCGGCCTGTTCCTCGTAGAACAGCCACTCCCGCGCCCAGACCGGTGACTCGTCGGCCTTGACCAGGTCCTCGTAGAGACGCGTCAGCAGGCCACCGGTCTCCAATATCTCGTCGGCGGCTTCGAGGAACTTGGGGGTCGGCGGACGCTGACCGGTCTCGACGGAGCTGACGTGCGAGCCGGAGAAGTTCATCCGCTCTCCCAGCGCCTCCTGGCTGAAGCCGGCGGCGACCCTGCGGCGGCGCGACTCGCGGATCAGGAACTCGGACGGTGACATGGCCATCTGCTGACTCCCCCACGACCTCGGACGATCACTGTCTGCGATCACCCGGTTGCCGGGTCAGAGCGTAGTGGAGGCCACCGCGGAATTGTTTCCTCACGACTGCTCAAACTGGGTCGCCGACTGCTCGGCACGGCATGAGCCTGCGTGGTACCAAGGAGTCATCGAGATCACACGCTGGTACCACGCTCGTCGGGCATCTGCCTTCGAGCGCCGGCGGCCGGCTCGACCGACGCAGCCGGCCGAGCCGGCCGACGCACTAGGATCCCGGGGCGTGGACCTGCTCGGCCTGCCGGTCGGCACGCTGCTCCGGCTCGGTGACGCGGCGGTGGTCGAGGTGACCGGGCTGCGCAACCCGTGCGCGCAGATCGAGAACTTCCAGTCCGGGCTGCTCAAGCGGGTGGTGCATCGGGACGATGCCGGCGACCTGGTCCGGCTCGCCGGAATCATGGGAGTGGTGCGCGAGGGCGGCGAGATCCGGCCCGGCGACGAGATCACCGTGGAGTTGCCTCCCGAGCCGCACAGCTCCCTCGACCGGGTCTGACCCCCGACCGCCGCCTGACCGCGACCGGATCTCACCGCGAGCGGGTCCGGCCCCGACGACCGCCCGGCCGATCCCCCCGGGAGCCGCCGGTTATCAGTGCCGTCCTGCCATTCAGGTGCATGCGACCGGACGCTAACCGGACCCGGCGGATCGGCGCGACCGGAAGATGACCGTCTGGCGTGGACCGGCGTGACCGGAAACGTCACCCTCGACCGTGGACCGGCAGCTCGACGACCCGGTCCGCCCACCGGGTCATCAGGGCCGGGTCGTGCGTGACGAGCAGGACGCCGGCCCGGTGGGTCCGCTGGTATTCGGTGATCACGGCGGCGACGTGTGCCTGGGTGGAGGCGTCGAGCATCGCGGTGGCCTCGTCGCAGAGCAGGTAGTCGGGGCGGTGTGTGAGGGCCCGGGCGAGACATGCGCGCTGGAGCTGGCCGTCGCTCACCGCGTGCGGTCGCCGGCCCAGCAGGTCGGGGGTGAGTCCGACCAGGTCGGCGAGTTCGGCGACCCGCCGACGGATCCCGTCGTCGGGGTGCCGGGTGGCCCGGAGCGGTTCGGCGATCAGGTCGGTCAGGCTCAGCCGTGGGTCGGCGGCGGCCCGGGGGCTCTGGAAGAGCACGGCGATCCGGGTACGCACGGCGACCGGCACCGCGTACCTGGTGCCGCTGACCGGGATACCGTCGAGCGTCACCCGACCCCGGTCCGGACGGTGCAGCAGAGCGAGCACCCGGACCAGAGTGGACTTTCCACCGCCGGACGGTCCACGCAGTCCGACCGTCTCACCTCGTCCGACGCTCAGCTCCACCCCGTCGAGGACCACCTGCCGGCGGTACCCGGCGGTGATCCCTTCGGCGCCGAGCTGCTCCGGTGCGCCGCTCACGACCCGCCCCCGGTGGTGACCGGGTGGTGGCAGGCGACCATCCCGCCGTCGTACCCCGTCCCGTGCGCCGTCAGCGGGGGTTGCCGCTGGCAGGCATCGGTGGCGTACCCGCAGCGGGCGGCGAAGGCGCAGCCCTCCGGCAGGGCGGTGAGCATCGGCGGATGTCCGGGTACGGCCCGGAAGGCGCGATCCGGCAGTGCGTCGAGCAGCGCGGCGCCGTACGGGTGGGCGGGTGCGGTGAAGAACCGTTCGGCGGGCCGGTGCTCGACGACGCGGCTGGCGTACATCACCGCCACGGTGTCGGCGACCCGTTCGGCGGCGGCGAGGTCGTGGGTGATCAGCATGACGGACTTTCCGCTGTCGCACCTGCGGCGCAGCACGTCGAGGGTGTGTGCGACAAGCGGCCGGTCCAGCCCGCTGGTGGGTTCGTCGGCGATCAGCAGGGTCGGGTCCGGGGCGAGGGCGAGCGCGGTGACCAGGCGTTGCGCCATGCCGCCGGAAAGTTCGTGCGGATACCGGTCCAGGTCGGCGGCGTCGAGTCCGACCTCGGCGGCGATGCGTTCCGCCCCGGCCACCGCCCCGGTCCGGGGATGCCCGTGCGCCCGGAGTGTCTCCTCGACCAGTCGCCGCCCGGTACGCACCGGGTTGAGGGCGGTGGCCGGACTCTGCGGCACCAGCCCGACGAGCCGACCGCGTACCCGGGTGGCGAGCGTCCGTTCGCCGCAGCCGACCAACTCGACCGGCCCGCCCACGGCCGTCGGGGCGCCGGGCGGGTGCAGCCGGGCCTGCCCGGTGACTGTGGCGTTCCGGGGCAGCAGGCCGAGCAGGGCGTGTGCCAGTACCGACTTGCCGCAGCCGGACTCGCCGACCACGGCCAGCAGCTCACCGGGGCGGATGCGCAGGTGCAGGTCGGTGACGGCGTGCACGGTCGCGTCCCGGAGCCGGAACCGGACGGTGAGCCCGTCGACGTCGAGCACCGGGGCGGCGGCGCCGGGCCGGCCGGTCGGGGCGGTGGTGGCCGCGTCGGTGCTCACAGTTGCAACTCCGCCCGGACGCGGGGATCGAGGCGGTCCCGCCAGCGTGCGGCGACCACCGCGATGGCCAGGGTGACAAGCACGATCACCGCCCCCGGGGCGAGACTCGCCCACCAGGCACCGGCGAGCAGCGAGCCCTGCCCGTCGTTGATCATGTTGCCCAGCGAGGCGAGGTGCGGTGGCAGGCCGAGACCGAGGAAGGAGAGCGCGGTCTCGTGCCAGACGGCGTGCGGGATCATCAGCGTGACGGCCAGCGCCAGCCGGGGCAGTACGTGCGGCAGCAGGTGCCGGGTCAGCACCCGCAGCCGGCTGGCGCCGCCGTTGACGGCCGCGTCGACGAACGGCCGGGTCCGCAGGCTCAGCAACTCGGACCGGACGACCCGGGCGGTGGAGAGCCAGTGGGTGAGCCCGATCGAGGCGATCACCGCACCGAGGCTCGGCCGGAGCATCGCGACGATGAAGATGCCGAGCAGCAGGTGCGGCAGGGCGGCGACGGTGTCCACGATCCGCATCAGTACCCGGTCGACCCGGCCGCCGACGGTGCCGGCGATCCCGCCGACGACGCCGCCGATCACGGTGGCCACCAACGCGGCGACCGCGCCGACGAGCAGCGAGACCCGCAGCCCGTAGAGGGCCCGGTGCGCGACGTCCCGGCCGAGGTCGTCGGTGCCGGCCGGATGGGTCCAGGACGGCGCCAGGCGGGTCCGGTCGAGCGCGACGGCGCTCTGGTCCAGCGGCCAGAGCAGCGGGGCGAGCAGGCAGGCGGCGACCGCCGCCAGCAGCACGGTGCCGGCCACGAGGACGCCGGCCCGGCCGGTGCCAAGGCGCAACCGGGGCCGCCAGCCGGCGAGGCGGGGACGCGTACCCGCCCGAGTACCGTCGGGACGAGGGCGGGCGCTGCCGGGGCCGGGGCGGGCGCTGTCGGAGCCGGGGCGGGCGCTGTCGGAGCCGGGGCGGGCGCTGCCGGAGCCGGGGCGGGTCAGTTCAGGCATCGAGGCGTACCCGGGGATCGGCGGCGGCGTAGCCGAGGTCGGCGGCGAGGTTCGCGGCCAGCACCACGACGGTGGTCAGCAGGGTGATCGCGGCCAGCAGCGGGAAGTCGCTGCCGAGCGCGGCCTGCACGGTGACCGCGCCGAGTCCGGGCAGCGAGAAGACGGTCTCGACGAGTACCGCGCCGCCGACGAGTTCCGGCAGGTGGGTGCCGACCAGGGTGAGGAAGGGCAGCAGCCCGGTGCGCAGGGCGTGCCCGAACAGCACCGTGCGGCCGGGCAGGCCCCGGGCTCGGGCGGCGAGCACGTGGTCGTCGCGGAGGCTGTCCGCGACCGCGTCCCGGACGAAGAGCACGAACCACGGGGCCTGGGAGATCGCCAGCACGCCGACCGGCAGCACCAGGTGGTGCGCGACGTCGCTCCACGAGGTGCCGGTGGCGGTCACGTCGGTCAACCCGCCGGCCGGCAACCAGCCCAGGGCCAGCGCGAAGAGGGCGATGGCGGCCAGGCCGATCCAGAAGACCGGCATCGACTGCACGGCGTAGGCCGCCGCCCGCAGGGCACGGTCGAAAAGCCCACCCCGGCGGTACGCGGCCAGCGACCCGAGCAGCAGACTCGCCACGAGTACGACGCCGAGCGCCGCCCCGACCAGCAGCAACGTCCAGCCGGCCCGGCCCGCGACAACCGAGCCGACCGCCTCGTGTCGACTCGTCGACCAGCCCAGGTCGCCCCGGAGCAGGTTGCCGACCCAGCGCAGGTACTGCACCGGCAGCGGATCGTCGACTCCCCAGTTGGCCCGGATCTGTGCCAGGTTCTCCTCGCTGGTGGTGAACGCGGCGGCTCCGGCGTACTGCTTGGCCGGGTCGATCGGGGAGGCGGCGCCGAGGGCGAACATGCCGACGCTGGTGGCGACGAGCACCGGTACCGCGACCAGCAGCCGGCGCCGGACCACCGCACCCGCGCCGGCCAGCCGGTGCCGGCGGCGGCTCCGGTCCGGGGTCGTCCGGGTCACCGCCGGGTCCAGGTGTTCACGTTCCACCAGATGCTGTTCGCGACGTCGTGCTCGTGCGCCTCGACCCGGGGCGCCACGCCGTCGATCGAGTCCCGCAGCACGTAGGTGTGCTTCAGATAGGTCAGGTACACCCACGGCACGTCGGCGGCGAGCTGCTTCTGGAACGTCGCGTACGCCTCCTTGCGCCGGGCCGGGTCGGACTGCTCCCGCCCCTGCTGCAACGCCTGGTCCACCACGCTCGACCGGTAGTGTCCGGGGTTGAAGTAGCCCTGCCCGGCGAACCGGGAGCCGAAGAGCTTGTAGGAGACGAAGTCCGGGTCGTACGGGGTGCCGTACCCCATGACCAGGGCGTCGGAGTTGAGCCGGGGGTCGATCGCGTCCCAGGTGAGGCCCTCGGGGGTGATCTCGATGCCGACCTTCCTGGCGTCGGCGGTGACCGCCAGTGCCAGCTCCTTGCGCAGGCTGTCGCTGGCCGGGTACATCAGGGTGAACCGGGCCGGGCGGCCGTCCCGGGCCCGGATGCCGCCCGCACCGGGCGCCCAGCCGGCGGCGTCGAGCAGCGCGGTGGCGGCGGTCGGGTCGGCGGTCGGCTTGCCGGCGACGGACGGCTCGGCATACTCGGAGCTGGGCGGGACGGGGCCGTAAGCCGGTTCGCCGGCACCGCCGAGTACCCCGGAGACCATCGCGGCCCGGTCGACGGCGAGGTTGAGCGCCCGCCGGATCGCCGGGTCGGCGGTGACCGGGTTGCCCATCGGCAGCATCACGCCCCGGTAGTCGGCGGTCGGCACCCGCTCGACCCGGTAACCGGGGCTGCCGTCGAATCCGGCGGCGAGTTTCGGCGCCAGTTCGGCGGCGTCGAACTCGCCGGCCCGCATCCGCTGGGCCCGGATGTTGTCGTCGGCGACGAACGCCACCACCAGCCGCCGGTTGGTCGGCCGGCTGCCGAAGTAGCCGTCGTTGGCGGTGAGCACCAGCCGGTCGCCCGGGGTCCAGGACTCCACCCGGTACGGCCCGGTGCCGACCGGCTTCCGGTTGAACCCGGCCTTGTTGACGTCCTGCCCGCTCAACGCCTTTGCCGGCACGATGCCGAGGGTGAGCCGTTGCAGGAACGGCGCGTACGCGTGCCGGAGCCGGAACACCACCGTGGCCGGGTCGGTCGCCTCGACCGATCGCAGCATCTCCAGGTCGGACCGGAGCGTCGAGTCCACCTGCGGGTCCAGCACGGCCCGGTAGGTGAAGACGACGTCGTCGGCGGTGAGCGGCGTACCGTCGTGGAACAGCACCCCGGGGCGGAGCCTGGCGGTCACCGTCCGGCCGTCGGTCGATACCGTCGGCAGCTCCGTCGCGAGGCCGGGCACCAGCCGGTTCTGCGCGTCCCGGGCGACCAGGCCGTCGAAGATCAGCGAAGCGCCGTCGACACCGTAGTTGAGCACCGGGTTCAGCGTGTCCGGCTCGCCGGCGGTGGCCAGCACGAGGGTGTCGCCGGTCGCCGGCGCTCCGGGGGTCGTCGGTGACGAGCAGGCCGAGACGGCGAGCAGGCCACCGGCGGCGGCCACCGCCACCAGTCGTCGGACGGTCGGACGGAACCGGATCACGGAACTCTCCCGGGCAGGTCGGCGGCGGACGCGACGGCCTGATCGCCCACCCGTGCCAGGTTGTCGACGGCCTCGGGTGATCACGGTGGCAGAGTTGCAAAGCTTTGGCAATAACGACAGACTGGCTTTAAGCTGATGATCTTGCTCTGGTAACCGAAAAGTCAGAGGACGAGCCGGCACTGTGCTTGACTCGGGCGGAAGGTCGATACCGCGCGGCTCCTTGACGAGCCGCCTCGGAAGGATGAGCCGATGGACGGGACGTCTGTTCAGGCGCTGAAGGACGAATACCGCAGCAGCGGCGCCCGGACGGGAATCAGGCTCGGTGACGAGGAGATGCGGCGGGTCATGGCCCTTCTACCGCACCAGGAACCGGTCGTGCGGACACCGGCCGAGGAACTCCGGTACGTCGAGGGTCTGCTGCGGTTGCCGCTCGGGTCCGTCACCGAATTCTCGGTCATCCCCGCGTCAGGCCGGTCCACCTGCGCCTGCGGTCGCACGCCGACCGCGATGGACATCGTCGCGTACGCCGTCGAGCACCGGGTGCACGACGAGCGACTCCTCCGGGACACCGTGCTGGGCGTGCACAACGTCTTCGAGTTCGCCGACGAGGGGCGCGCCGCGCCCTGTCACGGCTGTGGGCGCGAGTTCCTCGCCGCCTCCTACTGGACGAGGAACTACCTGTACGCCTGATCCCGGCCGACGCCTCAGCCGCCGCGGCTGATGTCGAGCAGGTGGTGCTCGCCCTCGTGCACGGTGTGCCGGCCCACCCACAACATCGTCCGGACCTGCGGCTCGGGAAACGGATAACTTCCGGTTCGGTCCAGCTCCGCCGGGCCGAGCCGGTCGAAGGCGTCGGCCAGCTCACCGGCGGCGGAGTCGAGTTCGTCGAGCACCACCGCCGGATCCTGCTCGTTGTACGCCTCCGTGACCGCCCGCTCGTCGCGGCCCATCGGGGTGAACTCCGGTTCCTCGACGGCCAGCGCCAGGGCCAGCCGTTGCCGCTGCACCCGGAAGACGTCCCGGACGTGGCAGGTGTACTCCAGCGGCGACCAGACCCGCTCGGCCGGGCGCCGTCGCGGGTCCCGGGCCGCACCGAGTCCGGCGGAATAGCGCGGCCCGAAGCCGCGGAGCCGGTCCGGCAGCGCCTCCGCCGGCACCGAGGAATAGTCGAACCCGCACTCGTCACAATGCTCCACGACCGCCAAGCGTACGGCGGCAGCCGCGCCCGCCGGATTCGAGCGGTTAGCCGCCGGGTTCGGCGAGTCGCCGGCGCCGGCAGACCCGGCGAGCCGCCGGCACCCGGCAGACCCGGAGCGGCTCAGCGCCGCTGTGCCAGGCGCTCGGCGAGGAACTCCTCCCAGGTGCGCTTGCCCACCGTCGCCCCGTCCAGGCTCAGGTTGGCACCGGCCCGGTAGGCCCGGCCGGCCCGCCCCGGAATCCGGACCGGCAGCACCGGCCGGCGACTCCCGGTGGCCCGCAGGTAGCTCCGGGACAGCTCGGCCACCCCGTACACGGTCGGGCCGACCAGGTCGGGGACCCGGCCGGCGGGCGCGGCGAGCGCCAGGTCGACCAGCCGGGCCGCCACGTCGCGGGCGTCGACCGGCTGGAGGCGCATCCCGCCGGGGGCCGGCAGCACCGGCAGCTTCGTCAGGGTACGCACCAGGTTCAGCACGAAGTCGTGGAACTGTGCGGCCCGCAGCACCGTCCACGGCACCGTGCCCGCGGCGACCGCCCGCTCGGCCGCCAACTGGGTCCGCAGGAAGCCCAGCGGGACGCTGTCCGCCCCCACCACCGAGATGTGCACCAGGTGCCGGACACCGGCCCGGGAAGCCGCCCGGACCAGATGCCCGGTCGCCACGTCGTCGCCCTTCGGCCCGCCCGCCAGGTTCAGGACGGTCTCGGCACCGTCCACCGCCGGCCCCATCCCCTCTCCCTTGAGCAGGTCGCCGGTCAGGTACTCGACGCCGCCACCGTCCGGCCGGGCCCGCCGGCTGAGCACCCGCACCTGGCGGCCGCTCGCCCTCAGCAGCGGTACGACGAGGCGGCCGAGGGTGCCGGTGCCGCCGGTGACCAGAACAGGTGAGGTAGTCATCGTCTTCTCCAGGTCCGTCCGGCCGGGAGTCCGCTCCCGGAGGCCCAGCGCCGATCGCGCGGGTCTACCGGGGTGACACCCGGGGAACCGGGGATGTGACCGGTGGGCCCGGGCCGCCCCGGTGAGCCCCGGTACACGCCGCCCGTCGGAGCCGGGTCAGACCGAGCTGACGTGCGCCGCCAGCAGCCGCCACCCGCCGTCGGCGTGGATCCAGGTCCGGGTGTACCGGACCCGGGCGGTGAACGGCGTGCCGGCCAGCGTCCCCGCCAGGGTGCCGAGAAACCAGCTGATTCCGGTGTCCCCGTCGACCAGGACGGCCAGCTCCTCCTCGGTGACCTCGGTAAGCGTCTGCTCACCGCTGCGGTGCACCCGCAGGTCGTCCTGCTTGCCGTAGAGCCGTCCGTCCGGGCCGGTGAAGACGAGCCGCTCGTCGATCAGGCGGTCCAGCTCGGTCACGTCCGAGGCGAGCTGGGCGGCCTGTAGCCGCCGCTCGGCCGTACGCAGCGCCTCGATCCGGGATTCCTCGTCCGGCATCCGACCCTCCTCCACCGTCGTCCCACCCGAGGCACGTGTTTCCCCGACGCACGTGTTCCTCCGACGGGGCGCGCTCCGCCGAGGCACGTGCTTCCCGGCGTGCGCGCTCCCCCGAGGCACGTGCTTCCCCGAGGCACGTGCTCCGCCGAGGCACGTGCTCCCCCGAGGCACGTGCCGCGATCCAGCCTCGACCAGCCGCCGTCGCCGGGCAACGGTTTGCGCTGTCAGCGGATTCCGTCGCCGGACGGTCCGGCGTTCCGGCGGGACGAGGGTTCCCAGACCGCTCCGTCGTGCGCGAAGAGCACCCGGGCCGGGTCGAGGTCGAGCAGCCGGGGCAGCCATTCCGGCACCGGCGGCAGCGGCTCGGCCACGCCGTCCCGGGCCGCCCGCAGCGCGAGTCGGGCCGAGCCGAACTGGAAGGCGAAGTCGTGCGCCTGACCGGCCAGGATCACCGTGCCGTCCGGCTGGCGCACCACCAGGGACTGGTGCCCGACGGTGTGTCCGGGGGTGGGGACGATCCACACCCCGGGCCAGAGTTCGGCCTCGCCGTCCAGTTCTTCGTAGCGGACGGCCGGGAAGTCGACAAGCTCCGGGATGGTGTGTCCGGGCTCCCGGGCCACCGCGAGCTCGGCCCGCTGCACCACGACCGGGCGTCCGGCCAGTGCCGGGTTGCCGCCACAGTGGTCGAAGTGCAGGTGGCAGTTGACCACCAGGGATATCTCGTCCGGACCGACCCCGGCGGCGGCGAGCGCGGCCAGCACCGGCCGGCGGACCGGGCGGTAGCGCGCCTCGGTCCCCGGGTCCACCTCGCCGATCCCGGTGTCGAAGAGCAGCAGCCCTTCGGGGCGCCGGACCAGGTAGCCGTAGGCCGGCTCGACCCGGGGGTGCGGTTCGCCCGCCTCGACCGCCGACCGGACGAGGTAGCCGAGGTCGAGCCGGCGTACCGCCGCGGCGTCCTGGTTCATCGGCCCATCCTCGCCGCCGGACCGGAGCCGGCAAAATCCGCTCAGCTGCGGCTTCGACTGGTCAGCTGCCGGGATGGCCGGCGGCCACCCGGTAGCCGGCCACCGACGGCCAGCGGACGGTGAGCACCACCGCCGGCTCCGGGGCCAGCCAGGAGTGGTCGACACCCGGTCCCCAGACCACGTAGTCTCCGGGTTCGGTCAGCACGACCGTACGGTCCCGCAGCTCGACGTGGAACCGACCGGAGACCAACACCAGCAGGGCGGTACGCCGCTCCCCCGTCACCCACTCGGCCCGGGTGTCGCCGGCCGGGTGCACGCCCCACTTGACCTCCACCTCGGCACTGTGCCGGACGTCCAGACCGGGCGGCATGAAGTGGCCGAGCAGCCAGCCGCCGTTGTCCGCACCGTCGGCGCCAGCCTGCCCGACGTAGATGCCGTCCCGCACCGGCCCTCCCTTCCGCACACCGGTCGGGCAAGCTATCACGGGCGGGGCGTGCAAGGAGCGGCCCGGTCCCCCCGAACAGGGAGAACCGGGCCGCCCGGTGCCGCTGGGTCGCGGCGGTGGCTGTTACCAGTTGCTGCCCAGGAAGCTGGGCTGGCTCTGCACGTTCAGCTCCTTGAACCGGGTCAGGTACGCCGACCAGATCCGCCAGTCGCGCAGTTCCAGTACGTCCAGGCCCTTCTGGATGTCGCTGGAGTAGATGTGGCCGTTGTACCAGTACGCCGACCACGAGCCGCCGGTGATCCGGCGGTCGGTGGAGAGCGGCCCGCGCTCCCAGTAGGCGATCTCGACCGGCCGGGCCGAGTCGGTGAAGTCGAACACCGAGACGCCGCCCTGGTACCACGCCTGGACCATGATGTCCCGCCCGAGCACCGGGATCAGCGACCCGTTGTGCGCGACGCAGTTCTCCAGGGTGGTGTTCAGCCGGGGGATCTTGTAGTAGCTCTTGAAGACCAGGTTGCGGCCGTCGCCCCGGCCGGCGATGTCGTAGATGGCGTTCGCGCCCCGGGTCGGGGCGATGGTCTCGAGGCAGGTCGCACCGGAGCCGCCGCCCAGCTCGTCGGTGAAGACCACCTTGCTGCCGGTGTTGTTGAACGTCGCCGAGTGCCAGAACGAGAAGTTCACCGTGTCGCGTACCCGGTTGATCACCCGGGGGGCCTCGCGGTCGGCGATGTTCATCAGGATGCCGTCACCCATGCAGGCACCGGCGGCCAGGTCCTTGCTCGGGTAGACGGTGATGTCGTGGCAGCCGCTGGTGGTCGAGCTGCCGTTGCCGCCTGGGTTGCCGCCGTCCGGGAAGAGGTTGGGCACGGCCACGATCGCGGCCTGGGTCGGCTTCTTCAGCGGCACCTTGATGATCGAGATCGAGTCGTGCGGCGGTGCGCAGCCGGCGTAGGTGTTCGACGGGCCGTAAGACGCCACGTAGATGTAGACCGACTTCTTGTCCTTGCTCGGCACCAGGGTGTGGGTGTGCGAGCCGCAGGCGGTCTGGACCGACTTGATGTAGCGGGGGTTGCGCTTGTCCCTGATGTCGAAGATCTTCATGCCCTCCCACACCGTCGCGCTGCTGGAGACGCCGGTGCTGGCGCACGAGTCGTCGCTGCGCGGCGAGTCGGTGGAGAGGAACAGCAGGTCGCCGTAGACCGAGATGTCGTTCTGCGATCCCGAGCACTGCACCTGGGAGACGATCGTCGGCCGGGCGGGGTTCCTGACGTCGTAGATGACGAAGCCCTCGTAGTTGCCGGCGAAGGCGTACCGGCCCTGGAAGGCGAGGTCGGAGCCGAGCGCGCTCTCGGCGGCGAAGGTGCCCTGCTTCGGGATGTTGGCGATCTGGCGGAGGTTGGGGCTGCTGGAGATCTCGTCCACGCCCGGTGGTGCGGCGACGTCCGATGTGGTCTTGCTCGTCGCGGCTACTGGTTGGGCGTTGCTTGCCGGAGCGACGGCAACGCTCGCCACCAGGAGGGAGAGGGCGGCAAGCCCGACGATCCGGAGTCGCCGCGGCCCTTGTGGGGAGAGTCGGAACATCTGGCGGCACCCTTCGAAAGGGGTTGACGGTTGTGCACACCTTACTTGGAACGGGTGTACGTCGATGTGACCTGAGTCACAACATTAACGATCAAGGAACTTCTTCCGATCATCCTCCGACGGGGCCCGGTCCACAAGGCACTTAACGAGCCAGTAACGCCTGGACAAGCCCGCCGAGAACGGCCTTCAGGCTGGATCGGCGACCGACCGGCAGCACCGCGCGGACCGGCCGACGGCGCCGGCCGACGGCGCCGGCCGACGGCCGGTATACAGAGGAGATGCGCAACACCACGCTGGCCGGACAGATGCGGGCCGCCGCCACCGCACTCCTGGACGCGCTACCGGGGCCGGCCCGGACGCTGGCCGCCCGCCCGTTCGCCGACTCCGCCGACCGGCGCTGGATCGAGTACCGGCCGCTGCCCCGGCCCGGGGCCTGCCTGGCCGACCTCGACCCGACCGGCCGCAAGGCGACGCACCGGCTGCTGGCCACCGCGCTGAGCCCACACGCGTACGCGCAGGCGGCCACCATCATGGCCCTGGAGGAGGTACTCGACCGGCAGGAGGAGTGGCGGCGGGGCCGGCGCAGCGACGACTACCGGGTGGTGGTCTTCGGCGATCCGGCCCGGGACGACCACTGGTCCTGGCGGTTCGAGGGACACCACCTGTCGGTGACGATGACCGTCGCGGGCGACCGCGTCTCCCCGGCACCGGTCTTCCTGGGCGCCAATCCGGCGGCCGTGGGCTACGCGGGCCGACCGGTCAGCCGGCCGCTGGCCCCCGAGGAGGACCTGGCCCGTGCGCTGCTCGACGCCATCGGTCCGGACGGCCGGGGCACGGCGGTGGTCGCCGACCGGGCCCCCGCCGACATCCGCAGCGGCACCCGGGCCCGGTTCGACAGCCGGATCGAACCGCTCGGGCTGCGGCGTGGCACGCTCGGGCCGACCGGCCGGGCGATGCTCGACCAGCTCGTCGCGCTCTACCTGGACCGCTTCCCGCCCGAACTGTCCAGACAGGAGTCCGCCCGGGTGGCCCGGGGCGACCTCTACTTCGCCTGGGAGGGCTCGACCAGGCCCGGTGGGCGGCACTACTACCGGATCCAGGGCGAGGACCTGCTCATCGAGTACGACAACACCAGCGAGGAGGGCAACCACGCACACACGGTGCTCCGGCGCCCGCGCAGCGACTTCGGCGCCGACCTGCTCGCCGAACACCGGTCCGCCGGACACCCCTGACCGGCCGGCGCCGGAGCAGGGAACTCAGCCGCGACGGCGTCGACCGAACCCGCCGGCCACCGAGGTCGCGGGCGGGCCGAAACCGTCGAACGTGGTCGGTTCGCCGCGCCCCTGGTCGAACTGCCGGACCAGACTGGCACCGAGACGTACCCCGGCCGCGCCGAGCAGCAGACCGAGCACCTCGACCACGAGCAGGCCGACGGTCGCCCCGTGGTCCGGCAGGCCGGAACGGATCAGGCAGGCGAAGACGAAGAGCACCGCCACGGCGCCGTTGAGCAGGTTGAAGATCACGGCGGTACGCCGGGTCGGATCGCCGGGCACGTCCCACAGGTCGACCATGCCGGCCGCCGTCGCGAGCCCGGCCGCGACAAGCGCCGCCACCGTCGTCCAGTAGCCGACAAGTCCCAGGAAGACCGGACCACCGAGTACGTCGGCCAGGTCGAAGACGGTGGCGCAGACGAACAACCCGAACGGGAAGGTCACCAGCATCGGCTGGATCGGATGCCCGTGCACCCGCAGGCGGCTCTGCATGGTGACGCCTCCCCGGTCTCGCTCCTGGACCAGCCTCCAGCGTGCTACCCCCGGGCCATCCCGCCGAAACGGCGCACCGCAGGTCACGGGCCACGGTGGAGGGTCAGGTGGCGTGCCGCCGGGCCACCGAGGTGACCAGCCGCTCGGCCACGTCCCGAAGCGGGATGCCGAGCGCGGCCGAGGCGGAGCGCAACACCCGAAGCGCCTCCGTGGCCGGACAGCCACGTTGGGTCATGATAACCCCGACCGCCTGGTCGACGACCTGCCCGGCCGTGAGCGTCCCGGTCGGGTCGGCGTCACCTGCCTGCCGGGAGCGGTCCCGGACGGCGCCGAGCAGCAGCCCGGCGTGTTCGGCGAGCAGCATCGCGGTGAGCTGTTGACTGGCGGTCAGCACCCCGGGCTCCCGGGCGTACAGGTTGATCGACCCGACCACGTGCTCGTCGACGTCCACCGGTACGGCGAGCACCCCGCGTACGCCGAGATCCAGCGCCCGGACGGTCCACGGCCGCCAGCGGGTCTCGGTGCGCAGGTCCGCCGACCAGACCAGTTCCCGGGAGCGGATCGCCGTCATCGCCGGCGCGTCGTCGCCGTGCCGCAGGTCGTCGAGGTCGCCGAGCCGGGGCTCCGAACCCGCGACCGAGGCCGGCGCGCCGGCCCGCAGTACGGTGACCCCGCACCAGGTCACCTCCGGGATCGCGTCCCGGACGGTACGTACCAGCCGGTCCAGCGCGGCGTCGAAGTCGTCGCTGGCGATCAGTCCGGCAGTCACTTCGCGGAGCAGGGCGGCGGTCTCCAGCACGCCCGGGGCCTCGGTCGACGGCTCCGTCGTCGTCCTCAGCCTCAGCACCGCTCCGAAACCTCCACCACCGCGGTCGCCGCGGTACGTCCGGTTCGCGCCCTCGCCTCTGCCATCGTCGCCTCTCCCCCGCCTTACCGAACCCCCGCCGGTACGGACCTGCGCTACTACCCGAGCGCCGGGTGGACAAACCACCCGTTCCAGGAAGAGAACGATCCCGCCCGGCCCGGGGTTGTCGTCAGCCTTCCGACGATCAACCCCGGGCTTCCGGTGCGGTCACCCGATCAGCGCGGGCCGGAGCCGAGCCGGCGTCCGACGGCGGCGATCAGGCGGTCGAGTTCCGAGCCGAACGGGTTGTCGTGCACCAGATAGGTCCAGGTGGCACTCGGTCGGGCCAGCTCGCCCTCGCCCGGCTGCCAGTCGTCGTCGAACTCGTTCTCCTCGAAGGTCTCCACCGTGCGGGTCTCGATCTCCGGCACCAGCGCGTTGAACGCCGGCACCGCCGAGCGGTGGAACTCGTCGAGCGGGTCGAGCCGGCCCAGTGCCCGCAGGTGCACACCCTCGCGCACCTCGGAGAGTTCGGCCAGGTGGTGTGCCCAGAGCCGGTCGAGGTGGTAGAGGGCGATCGACCGGGCGACCCGGGAGAGCAGCTCCTCGTCCATCTCCTTGGCCCGCTCCGGGAAGCGCTCGGTGAGCATCTGCGCCGCCACCTCGCTGGTGAGCAGCCGCTCCCGCCGCTCGGCCAGCGCCTTGCGCTGCTGCTCGATCACCACGCTGTACCGCCAGGTGTTGCGGTGGATCTCGTGGTTGACGCCCTCGGCGATCCGCTGGGAGTGCTCGACGGCGAAGTCGACCTGCTCGTCGGTGACCAGACCGTCGGCGTTCATCCGCGGCGACGGCGGGATCGCGTCCGGGGCGTGCCGGACGACGAGGTCGTCCTCCAGGCTGACGAAGAAGACCGAGCGCCCGGGGTCGCCCTGCCGGCCGGCCCGCCCCCGGAGCTGGTCGTCGACCCGCCGGCTGTCGTGCCGGCCACTGCCGATCACGAAGAGGCCGCCGAGTTCGGCGACCCGGTCCCGGTCGGCCTGGTCGCTGCCGCCCAGCCGGATGTCCACACCCCGGCCGGCCATCTGGGTGGAGACGGTCACCGCGCCGAACTTGCCGGCCTCGGCGATGATCGCCGCCTCCTCGGCGTCGTTCTTGGCGTTCAGCACCGTGTTCGGTACCCCCGCCTCGCGCAGCGCCTCGGCGAGCCGCTCCGACTCCTTCACGTCCAGGGTGCCGACCAGCACCGGACGGCCGGACTCGTGCTGCTCCCGGATCTCCTCGATCAGCGCCTCTTCCTTCTCGCCCCGGGTGGCGTAGATCCGGTCCGGGTCGTCGATCCGGATGCAGGGGGTGTTCGACGGGATCACCGCGACCTCGAGCGAGAAGAACTCCCGCAGCTGGTCGCCGACGAGCACCGCGGTCGCGGTCATCCCGCAGACGGTCCGGTAGAGCGCGACGTACGCCTGCACGGTGATGGTGCCCAGCACCTCACCCTCGGCGGTGGCGTCCAGCCCCTCCTTCGCCTCCACGGCCGCCTGGAGCCCGTCCGGCCAGCGGCGGCGCTGGGCGACCCGGCCGCGCATCTCGTCGATCAGCTCGACGCCGTCGTTGCGGACGATGTAGTCGACGTCGCGGTGCAGCAGGGCGTGCGCGTGCAGGGCGACGTTCACCGCGGAGAGCTGCTCGACGTGCTCGTCGTCGTAGAGGTCGACGCCGCCGAGCCGGGACTCGACCTCGGCCAGGCCGGCGTCGGTGAAGGCGACGCTGCGGCCGTCGTCGGCCACCGTGTAGTGCCGTCCGGAGCGCAGCCCGCGGACCACCGAGGCGGCCTGGTGCACCGGGTCCTGCTCGCCCGGCACCGCGCCGGCCAGCACCATCGGCACCCGGGCCTCGTCGATCAGGATGGAGTCCGCCTCGTCCACGATCGCCGTGGTCAGCGGGGGCTGCACCCGGTCGTCGATGTCGGTGACAAGCTGGTCGCGGAGGAAGTCGAAGCCGGCCTCGCTCACCGAGACGTAGGTGACGTCGCAGGCGTACGCCGCCTGGCGGTCCTCGCGGGTGGACGCCTCGGTCACCCAGCCGACGCGGAGACCGAGCAGCCGGTACACCGGCTCCATCCACTCGGCGTCCCGGCGGGCCAGGTAGTCGTTGACGGTGAGCACGTGCACCGGCCCGTTGCCCCGGCGGACGTGCCCGTACGCCGCGATCGCCGCGGTGAGCGTCTTGCCCTCACCGGTGGCCATCTCGGCGACCTTGCCGGCCAGCAGCGACATGACGCCGAGCAGCTGCACGTCGTACGGCCGCTGGTCGAGACCGCGCCGAGCGGCCTCGCGGCCCACCGCGCAGATCTCGACGAAGTCCTCGGCCCTGCCGGCCGCCTCGGTCAGCTCGGCGTCGTCCAGCTCGGTGAGTTCCTCCTCGCGCGCCTCGATCGTGGGCAGCAGCTTCTCCAGCGGCGCCAGATCAACTGTGGTGCCCGGACGCTGGAGGAAACGCCGGACCCTGGTCTTCAACCGTTGCGACACACCCATGACGCGCAACGGTACGCGAACTCTCCGGCAATGTGCGGCCCGGCCGGGCGCGCCGCGCCCGCTCCCGGCCGGGTCGGCTGGCCCGATGTCCGTACCGCCCGAGTGTGCCCGGATGGGCGGATTGCGAGCGGAGTGGTCCTCCGCCGTCGGGCCGTCCCCTCCGGTGCTCCGGGCGCGGGGCCGCCGGGCCGCTGGTCGGACCGGCCCGCGGACGGTTGAGCCGGTGGCGGCGGGGAAGGCTGTGGGGCTGCACCGGGCCTGTCGGGCGCCGGTCGAGGCAGTGGGAGGTCGTCGCATGCCGCGCTCGCGTTCACCCGTGTCACCGGCGCTGGAGGAGTGGTCCACCCAACGGACCGGGGTGGCCGACCAGTGGACGGCACGGCAGCTGGCGTACCTGAAGGGTGATCGCACGGTGAGCGTGGTCATCCCGGCCCGCGACGAGGAGACCACCGTCGGCGCCATCGTGGCGGCGATCCGGGCCTGCCTGGTCGAGCAGGTCGAACTGGTCGACGAGCTGGTGGTGGTCGACTCCCGGTCCAGGGACGGCACCGCCCGGGTGGCGGCGGCGGCCGGGGCCCGGGTGGTCAGCCAGGACGAGATGACCCGGGGACTGCCCCGGCTGGACGGCAAGGGTGACGCGCTCTGGGCCGGGCTGGCCGCCTCCACCGGAGACCTGGTCGCCTTCGTCGACGCCGACCTGCGCGAGTTCCAGCCGCACTTCGTCACCGGTCTGCTCGGTCCGCTGCTCAGCGACCCGTCCGTGGCGTTCGTGAAGGGGTTCTACCACCGCCCGCTGGTCGGTGGCGGCGGCGTGGAGGCGGAGGGCGGCGGCCGGGTCACCGAGCTGGTGGCCCGCCCGCTGTTCAACCTCTTCTGGCCGGAGCTGGCCGGATTCGTCCAGCCGCTGGCCGGGGAGTACGCCGGCCGCCGGGACGTCCTGGAACGGGTGCCCTTCGTCTCCGGCTACGGCGTCGAGACGGCGATGCTCATCGACCTGCTGGAACTCTGCGGCCTGGACGCCCTCGCCCAGGTCGACCTCGGCGAGCGGCTGCACCGGCACCAGGACACCGAGGCGCTCGGCCGGATGTCCGGGCAGATCATGCACACCGTCTGGCGGCGGCTCTGCCAGCGGGGCCTGGTCGAGGAGACCGCGCCGCCGGGGAACCTGCTGGTGCAGTTCCGCCGGGACGGCAGCAGCGCGCTGCCCAACCTGGACCGGCAGGTGGTGGTCAGCGACGTCTCCGTCCGGGAACGCCCACCGCTGGCGGAGCTGCGGTCCTCCGCCGGGCGCGCGCCGGTATGACCGGGTGCGCCGCCGCGACCGGCCGCGGCGGCCCGGACAGGTTCGGGGAGGACGGATGGGCCTGACCGTGCTGATGAACGCCGGCCCGTGGCTGCCGGTGCCGCCACCCGGGTACGGCGGGATCGAGAACGTCGTCGCCACGCTGGTACCGGAGCTGCGCCGACTCGGCGTGCGGGTGGTGCTCGCCTCGACCGGCGACGCCACGCTGCCGGTCGACGAATTGCTCTCGGTCTTTCCCGACGGCCAGTTCGGGGCGCTGCAACGGCCCTACAACCAGGTGTGCGGGATCTCGCAGGCGCACCTGTTCGGGGTGGTCCGGGCGCTGCGCGAGCGGGACGACATCGACCTGGTGCACGACCACGTCGAGGCGGTCGGGCTGGCCGTCCTGGCCGCGATGGGCCCGGACGGCGGCCCGGCGCTGCACACCCTGCACTGGGACCTCGGCAAGCACCCGGACCTCTACGGCTGTCTCGACGGCGGGGACCGGGTACGGGTCAACGGCGTGTCGGCGGCGCAGCTCGGCCGGGCACCGCGGGCACTGCGCGACCACTCGGTCGGACACGTACACCTGGCCACCCCGCTGGCCGTGCACGCCGCGCGCCGGCCGCCGGTGCGCAAGTCCGGCCACCAGGTGATCCTCGGCCGGATCACTCCCGGGAAGGGGCAGCACGTCGGGGCCCGGCTGGCCCACCGGGCCGGTTTCGACCTGGTGCTGGCCGGACCGGTCGGGCCGTACCGGCGGCCCGAGGAGCTGGCCGCCGCCGGGCCGGAGGCGGGGCAGAACCCGGACGTGCGGTACTGGCGCGAGCAGGTCGCGCCGCTGGTGGACGGCGACCGGGTGCGCTGGATCGGCACGGTGGCCGGTGCCGCCCGGGACGACCTGGTGGCAGCGGCCCGGGCCAGCCTCTTCCCGCTCTGCTGGGAGGAGCCGGGCGGCACGGCGGTGATCGAGTCGCTGGCGCTCGGCACCCCGGTGCTGGCGATCGGCCGTGGCTGCCTGCCCGAGCTGGTGGAGCACGGCCGGACCGGGCTGCTCGCCGACGACGAGGAGGGCCTCGCCGACCTGGTGTGGCAGGTCGGCGACCTGGACGAGCGGGAGTGCCGCCGGGAGGCCGGCAGCCGGTTCACCCCGACGATCATGGCTGAGCGCTACGTCGAACTCTACGAGCGGGTCCGCGACTCGGCCGCCGGCCCGGCCACCGCCCCGGCGTTGCGATAACCGGGTCGACGGATGTTCGCCGCTTTCACCCGTTAGAGGCAAGAAGTCGGTTAATTACTGTCGTGCCGGGTTTTGCCGATGGAATACCGGGTAGCCGCCCCTCGTCCTAGCCGCGATCAGCTACGGGGTGAGCGGGAAATGCCGAAACGCGTGGTCACCGAACCCGGACAGGAGCGTGCACCGCTGGTCCTCGCCCCCGCCCGCTCGGGCGGCTACCCCGGCCCGGTGCGCCGGGCGGTCCGGGGCAGCACCCTGATCCGGCTGCTCGGCACCACCGACGCCAAGCAGATCGGCCTGCTCTACCTCACCACCTCGTTCGGGTTCTTCGTCATCGGCGGCGCGATGGCGATGCTGATGCGGGCCGAACTGGGCCGTCCCGGGCTCCAGTTCCTCTCCCCCGAGCAGTACAACCAGCTCTTCACCGCGCACGGCACGATCATGCTGCTGCTCTTCGCCACCCCGCTGGCCTTCGCCTTCGGCAACTACGTGGTGCCGTTGCAGATCGGCGCACCGGACGTGTCCTTCCCCCGGCTCAACGCGCTGGCGTACTGGCTCTACCTGCTCGGTGGTTCGCTGGTGATCGCCGGCTTCTTCACCCCGGGCGGCTCGGCCGACTTCGGCTGGACCGCGTACACGCCGCTGAGCCGGGCCCAGCACAGCCCCGGCGTCGGGGCGGACATGTGGGTGATCGGTCTGGTCCTCTCCGGGCTCGGCACCATCCTCGGCGCGGTCAACCTGATCACCACCATCCTGACCCTGCGGGCGCCCGGGATGACCATGTTCCGGATGCCGATCTTCACCTGGAACATGCTCTTCACCGCCGTCCTGGTGATCCTGGTCTTCCCGTTGCTCGCCGCCGCGCTGCTGGCGCTCTACGCCGACCGGCGGCTCGGGGCGCACGTCTACGACCCGGCCAACGCCGGCCCGCTGCTCTGGCAACACCTGTTCTGGTTCTTCGGCCATCCCGAGGTCTACATCGTGGCGCTGCCGTTCTTCGGCATCATCACCGAGGTCATCCCGGTCTTCAGCCGCAAGCCGATCTTCGGCTACAAGGGTCTGGTCGCCGCCACCCTGGCGATCACGATCCTCTCGATGACCGTCTGGGCGCACCACATGTTCGGCACCGGCCAGGTGCTGCTGCCGTTCTTCAGCTGGCTGAGCTATCTGATCGCGGTACCGACCGGGGTGAAGTTCTTCAACTGGATCGGCACGATGTGGAAGGGACAGCTGACCTTCGAGACGCCGATGCTCTTCTCCGTCGGTTTCCTGGTCACCTTCCTCTTCGGCGGGCTCACCGGCGTGCTGCTGGCCAGCCCGCCGGTCGACTTCCACGTCACCGACACCTACTTCGTCGTCGCGCACTTCCACTACGTGCTCTTCGGCACGATCGTCTTCGCCGCCTTCGCCGGGGTGTACTTCTGGTTCCCCAAGATGACCGGCCGGCTGCTCGACGAACGCCTCGGCAAGGTGCACTTCTGGACGATGTTCCTCGGCTTCCACGGCACCTTCCTGGTGCACCACTGGCTCGGCAGCGAGGGCATGCCCCGCCGGTACGCCGACTACCTGCCCAGCGACGGCTTCACCGTGCTCAACACCGTCTCCACGATCAGCAGCTTCGTGCTCGGCGCCTCCACGCTCTTCTTCCTCTACAACGTCTGGAAGTCGTGGCGGTTCGGCCGGATGGTCGACGTGGACGACCCGTGGGGCTTCGGCAACTCGCTGGAGTGGTCGACCAGCTGCCCGCCGCCGCTGCGCAACTTCGACCGGATGCCCCGGATCCGCTCCGAGCGTCCCGCCTTCGACGAGAAGTACGGCCCGCTCGTCGCGGACCTCGGCCGCGACCTGCCGCAACGGTCCACCCGACCGCCACAGCTGATCCGGGAGGAGCTGCGGCACGAGCCGCACCGTCCGGAGACCGAGGCGGCCACCGCGGAGGGCGCGCACGGACCCGAGGCGGCCGAGGCACACCGTCCCCGGCCCGGCACCGGCGCCCGGCCGATCGAGGTGCCGGAACCCGGGGACGTCCGCCGGCCGTCGTTCGAGCCGAGCCGCCCCGACGAGCACGCCGACGACGACGCCCGGGGTGGCCCGGAGAGTCCACGCTGGCGGACCGGACGCGCCTCCTCGGACGACGCCGACCAGCCGCCGGAGGAGGACGGCCGGTGACGGCGGACGGTGTACCGGAAGGAGGGGCCGCCGGGACGCGGCCGGTCAGTCCGCCGGCAGCGCGACCAGGCCGGCGGCGCTGAGCGAATGCTGGACCACGGGTTGCGCCCGAGCCAGCCGCCACCGGACCCCGGCCCGGTGCGCGGCGTCCCGGCCGGCGACCAGCGCGGCCAGCGCGGGACCGTCCAGCTTCGCCACGTCGGTCAGGTCGATCGCCACCTCGGCCGGATGCCTGTCGGCGACCGCCTCGACCACCGCCTGCCGCAACTGCTCGGCGGTCTCCCGGTCGATCTCCCCGGTAACCTCGACCACCACCCGCTGGCCCACCTGGCGCACCTCGAGCCGGGCCGGTGCGCCACCCGCCTCGGCCCCGCCGACCTGCCACGGCGCGGGCGAGTCGGCGAGCATCGCCTGGCGCAGCCAGGTGAGCGCCCGGGAGAGCAGCCGGGAGACGTGCATCTGCGAGATGCCGAACCGGGCGGCGATCTCGGCCTGGGTCTGGTTGCCGTAGAAGCGCATCGCGAGGATCCGCCGCTCCCGCCACGGCAGCCGGCCGAGCAGCCCGCTGACCGTCACCCGGTCGTCGACCGACTCCAGGTCGGTGTCGGACTCGCCGACCAGGTCGCCGAACTCCGCCGAACTCTCCCCGCCGACCGGTGCGTTCAGCGACGCCGGGCTGTAGCCGGCCGCCGACTCCAGGGCGGCGAGGATCTCCTCCTCCGGCGTCTCCAGCCGGGCGGCCAACTCGGCCACGCTCGGCGAGCGGGACAGCTCGCTGGTGAGCGCCGCCGTCGCCTGGCCGACCTCCAGGATCAGGTCGCGCAGCCGCCGGGGTACGTGCACCCCCCAGGTGCGGTCCCGGAAGTGCCGCTTGATCTCGCCGACGATGGTGATCGCCGCGTACGCGGTGAACGAGCCGCGTTCCGGGTCGTACCGGTCGACGGCGTTCACCAGGCCCAACCGGGCCACCTGCTCCAGATCCTCCAGCGGCTCACCCCGGCCCCGGTAGCGTCGGGCCAGCCGGCCGGCGAACGGCAGGGCGAACCGGACGAGGTCGTCCCGGGCCTCCTGCCGGCGTTCCGGTGGCAGGCCGGCGATCCTCGCCGCGTACGCCAGCGCGGCCGCGTCCAGGTCCTCCAGGCCACGCTCGGCCGGTGGTGTGGTGGTGATCTGTCCGTACATCCGCGCCTCCCTCAGGAAGGGCCCCCGCCCGGGATGCGATCCGGTCATCGGCGACGTACGGGACGACACCGCGCCGGAAGCGAACAAGTAACCGAACTGAACGGGCGGACGCCGCACACCGCGTTGCGCAGCACGGTTGACCGGCTAGCAGTCAGCTGACCAGTTGGCAGTCAGCGTTCTTCCCGCCCTGTAGGTACTCAATCACGGGCGGTGACTTCTGCGAGGAGTTTTGCGATCAGGGCGGGTCAGCAGACCAGCAGCCCCTGCGGAGTGCCGCTGGCCCGCAGCCCGGCCAGCGCCTCCACCATCCGCAGCGGAGCCGGCGCCGGCAGGTCGTACGGCTGGTTCCGGAGTACCTCGGTGGCGTGCCGGGTGGCCACCGAGGTCACCGGGTAGCCCCGGGCGGCGACCCGGTCCACCGCCCGGCGCCGGCGACCGAACGAGGCCACCGCCAGCCACTGCGGCAACCCGGCCAGGGCGGGCGAGCGCAGCCCGGGCGGCTCCGGCAGGACGTCCAGCGAGCTGAACGGGGTACTGCCGGCCAGCCACCACTCCGCCCCGGCCACACTGCGGGTGGTGGCGTTCTCGCACCAGTACGGCACCAGGCCGGCCCGGAGCACCTGCCACGGGTCGATCAGCCGGCCGCACTCCACCACGCAGCGGTCCCCGCTCTTGCCGGCCCCGCGCAGCCAGCTCCGGTAGACGTCCGCCACCGCCGCACTCAGCGCGTCCGGGCCGGGGAACAGCACCCGGTGCAGCGGGCTGCCGGCCTCGCGTACCCGGTCCAGCAGGCTGCTCTCGAAACCGGGCTCGACGCCCTGTTCGGCATACTCCGGGCGACCGCCCTGCGGCGCGTCCCAGCTCGCCCCGTCCCCGCCGGCCACCCGCAGCACCTGGCCGAGCAGCTCGCTCTCCGGCCGGAAATCGGCCGGCTCCAGCCCGCTGACCGGCCCGCCGAGCTGGAAACTGTGCCCCTCCCCCGCGTCGGAGACCGGCCAGGTGCGCACGTCGCGCAGCAGCAGCACCGGTGCACCCGGCGCCAGCCGGCTGCCGAGGAACTCCCGGTACGCCTCCGGCAACCGGCGCCAGCGGACCACGAGCGACACCGTCGAGCCGGCCAGTACGCCCCGACCGGCCGGATCGTGCACCTGCCGCACCCGTACCCCCGGGTTGTTCCCGATCAGCCGGCTCGCGACCCGGGCGCCGAAGCCGGCCGCCTCGACCGGCCTGTCCACCCGGCCGCCCGGCCACTGCACCGACACGTCGAAACCCGCCGGCAGCCACGGCACCCCCATCGCGGTGGCCAGGTGCACCGCCCCGCCGTGCGGGGAGCCCAGGACGACGCCGGGATACCAGCGCAGCGGGTAGTGCTCGGCGATCCACCGGGCGACCCGTTCGGCGTCGAGCGCCCCGGCCTGCTCGGCGGTGAGCGCGGACCGGGTCGCGGCCCGGGCCAGCGCGGACCGGCGTACCGCCTCCGGCGCACCCCGGAAACGCGACAGCAGCGGGTGGTACCCGAGGTCGGCGCAGTCCCGCCCGACGACCGCGCGGGACGCCACGGCCAGCAGCACCCGGCCGGCGCTCTCCGGTGACACGACGCGGTCCGGTGGGAGGCCGGGCCCGTCCGCGGCCGGCCACTCCTGCATCTCCCGCACCCGGCTCACCTCCCTCGTCCGCGTGCGCCGCGCCTTCCCGTCCCGATCGCGTTCAAACGGGCGGTCAGCAACCTGGCGGGCGCAATCCGGAGGCCCGACGGTTATGTCCGGGCCGGCCGCACCTCCGCCACGCCGGGGTGGCCCCGGGTTTGCTCCGGAGGGGCACGATCTCGGATGATCCACGGTTGTGACCCAGTTGCACTTCGGAGCTGCCGGCGGCCCCCGGTACGCCAGCTACTTCGCCATCGCCGTCGTCCCGTTCGCGCTCGTGGTGGCGGGGGTGGCCGGCTGGCAGGTGGCGTCCGGCGAGGGACTGCGCCCGCTCGCCCTGGCGACCCTGGTGACCAGCCTGACCGGGCTGCTGGTGGCGGTCGGCCTGGTGCTGGCGGAACGTCGCGGCCGGGCCGGCCGCTCGGCGGGGCCGGACGGCGTCCGCACCGGCGGGCAGAGCGTGCTCGCCTGGACCCGGGTGGCCCGGCTGAGCCTGCACGACGGCGCCGACGACCAGCGCCTGCTGGCGGCCTGGCCGGTCGGAGCGCGCACCCCGGTCTGGCTCGGCTCGGTCGACCGGGCCGACGTACCGGCCGACGAGGCGATCCGGCTGGTCGAGCAGTGGTCCGGCCGTCAGGTCGAGCCCGCCCGGCCCGCCGCCGAACGCGGCTGACCGACTCCCGGCCCCCGCCGAGCACCCCGAACCCGACACCCGGCCCGCTCCGGGACGGCAGACCGGGTCGACGCCGTTCCCGGGCGGATCAGACCAGGTCGGCGCCGTTGGCGGCCCGCTCCCGCAGGGCCCGGGCCCGGCCCCGGAGGGCCGTACTCCCGGCACCCTCGGCGAGGCCGTCGGCGGTCAGGCCGCGCAGGTCGGCGAAGGGCTGTTCCGGCGCGTCCAGCGGGATGGCCGGGTCGACCACCGCCTCGATCAGGGTCGGCCGGTCGGCGGCGAGCGCCTCCTCCCAGGCCGGCCCGACCTGCTCCGGCCGGTCCACCCAGATCCCGTGCAACCCGAGCAGCCGGGCCCAGCCGGCGTACGGGACGTCGCCGTCGCGTACCGCCGCCGGGGTCGGCATCCCCGGTGCGGCGGGACGGTCCAGCTCCGCCGAGGAGGTCCGGACGGCTGCGCTGTCGGCCGGGAACGCGCTGTCCGGCCCCCGCTCCGGCTCGCCGCCCCGGCCCGCCCGGTCGGAGTTGTTCAACACCAGCACCACCAGCCGGGGATCGGGCCACTCCGGCCAGTGCCGGGCCACGGTGATCAGCTCGGCCAGCCCGCCGGACTGCATCGCGCCGTCGCCGAGCAGTACGAAGACCGGTCGGTCCGGGCTGGCGAACTTCGCCGCCACGGCGTACGGCACGGCGGAACCGACCGAGGCGAGCGTGCCGCAGAGGTGTGCCGGTACGCCGGGCGGCAGTTGCAGGTGCCGGGCGTACCAGTAGGTCACCGATCCGACGTCCACCGCGACCGAGGCGTCGGCCGGCAGCCGGGGTGACAGCTCGCGGAGTACCAGTCGGGGGTTCAGCCGGCCGGTGCGCTCCTCGGCCCGGGCGGCGCACTCGGTCCGGGCCCGGTCCACTGCCCCCTCGATCATGCCGCGCCAGTCCCGGTTGCGCCGCTGCGGCACCCGGGCCAGCAGCGCCCGCAGCGTCTCCCGGGCGTCGCCGACCAGCGGGACGTCGATCGGGTAGCGGCTGGCCAGCCGGCTGCCGTCGATGTCGATCTGCACCGCCGTGGCCTGGCCCGGCATCGGGTAGTAGCCGGTCCACGGGTCGTTGGTGCCGACCATCAGCAGGGTGTCGCAGCCGGCCATCAACTGCGCGCTGGCCGCCGTGCCGACCTGGCCGAGCACTCCCGTGTGGTAGGGCAGCCGCTCGTCCAGCACCGGCTTGCCGAGCAGCGAGGTGGCCACCCCGGCGTCGAGCCGGTCGGCCAGCTCGACGATCTCGTCGGCGGCGCCGTAGCCGCCCTGGCCGACCAGGATCGCCACCCGCTGGCCGGCGCCGAGCAACTGGGCGGCGGCGTCCAGCTCCGCCTCGTGCGGCAGCACCCGGGCCGGTGGCAGGCCGGGCGCCGAGGCGAGCACGCCGCCGCCGTCCGGGTGCGGCATGCCGTCGGGTACCGGTTGGCCGAGCAGGTCGTGCGGCACCACCAGGCAGGTCGGGCTGCGGGTCGACACGGCGGTACGGATCGCCTGGTCGAGCAGGTAGGGCACCTGCTCCGGCAGCGCCGCGGTACGCAGGAACTGTGCGCAGACGTCGCCGAAGAGCCGGGGCAGCTCGATCTCCTGGTATCCGCTGCCCAGCGCCCGGTACGTCTGCTGCCCGATCACCGCCACCACCGGCTTGCCGTCCAGGCGGGCGTCGTAGAGGCCGCCGAGCAGGTGCAGCGCCCCCGGCCCCTGGGTGGCCAGGCAGACCCCGACCGTCCCGGTGTACCTGGCATGACCGGCCGCCATGAACCCGGCCGCCTCGGGCTGCCGGGACGGCACGAAGCCCGGGTCCCCGCCGGCCCGGCGCAGCGCGTCGACGATCAGCGCCACTCCCTCGCCGGGCTGCCCGAACACCCGGGGCACCCGCCAGGCCCGGAGCCGTTCGACGAGCAGGTCGGCGACGGTCCGGTCGGTCACCGCCGCGCTGGTCCGCACCGCGGCCCGCCCCGGGTCAGCCATCACGGCCCGCCGGGGTGCTGGCGTCGACGTAGCGCAGGATCGCGCCGACCCCGTCGGTGAGGTCGGGCGCCTGCTCCGGGCCGAGCACCGTCAGCCCGGCGTCGGTACCGACGAGCGCGCGGACCAGGGCGGCGTCGGCGCGTACCCGCTGCGGGTCGGCGATCGAGACCGCCCGGAGTTCGTCGGGATCGCCGGCGATGTCGGTCGGTTCCGGGCCGATCCAGAGTTCGTCGGTCGAGGAGGGGTCGTCCACGATCAGCATGGTGTCCACCTGGCCGCGTTGCAGCGCGGTGACCACCGCGTCCAGGCCGGCGCCGACGTCGCGCTGCATGCCGAACTTGTCCAGCGCCACGTCGGTGTGCGCGGCGGCGACCTCGGCGATGGCCTGCACGGTGACGTCGTCGAAGGCGGTCTGGTCGGCGCCGGCGGCCGGGAAGCCGGCGTCGGTCTGCACCACCCGGTCCTGCCAGAACGCGGGCAGCTGGCCGGCGAGCAGTTGCCGGGCCCGGGTCTCCCCGGCCACCACGATCACCTCGGCGCCGACCCGTTCGGCCAGCGCGGCGGTGGCCGACGCGGCGTCCCCGGCGTTGCGCTGCCAGACCAGCTCCGCCGCGTGCTGGAAGTGCGGCTGCGACCAGCCGCCCGGGTGCACCTTGCGCAGCGGCCACCGGTTGCCGCCGTCGACGTGCGCGTGCCGGGGTACCCCGCCGGCGCTCACCGCCTCGACGTCCGCGCCGGTGCGGCTGGCCAGCACCCGGACCCAGGGCACCTGCTCGTTGCGCTGGGCGACCAGCGGCATGGTGTGCGCGACCGGCCCGTGCAGGGCGATGTCCTTGCGTGGCGGTGCCGAGAGGTACTCGGTGAGCACCACCTCGCCGCCGGTGGCGAACGCGGCGAGCCCGTAGTCGCCGGGCATCGGGTCGTGCCCCCGGACCACGGCGTCCAGCGCCGCCACGTCGCGCGGGTCGGTCCGTTGTTCCGCCAGCCGTTCCTGGAGGGCCCGCCACCGCAGGTCGAGCGCGGGGTGGGCGTCGTGGGTGTCCCGGGAGGCGTCCAGGTAGACCGACGTCCACGGGCCGGGATGGGCACAGATCGGACGCAGGAAGGACAGCTGCATGGGTCGTCCCCTCTCCAAGCTCGCGGCGGGGTTACCCGCGCCGGTCGGCTTGTCACCTGGCCGCCCACCCGGAAGCCCCGCGCCGTGGCGGAACCGACCCGACCGGGCACCAGCAGCCAGGAGTGAGCGGATTGTCACATAACGTGAAACTGATTCACTCACTGCCCGTTCATTCGTCATGATCGATACAATTCGTGCTCGGGAGCGGACTCTCGGTGGTGAACGCATGGACGAACTGTTTCCCGAGCGGGTCGCCTGGCGTCCCGGGCCGGTCATCACCGGCCACGTCGTACGGCTGCTGGAGGGTTACTCCCGGGAGGTCCGGATCAAGCAACCCGTCCTGGTCGCCGTACTCGGCACGGCGGCGGTGGTCCGGCTGGTCCTGCTGCTGCTCGCCTCGGTGCTGCGGGCGGGTGCCGGCGGCGGTGCCCGGCGCAGGTGGAAGGAACTGCGCAAGGGGCCGGAGTTCCTGGTGACCCCGCTGCGGCTGCGCGACGGCAGCGGCGTGCTGTGCGAGATGGAGATCCACGGGCACCTGCCGCAGAGCGCCCTGGAACCGGCCGACCACGTGCAGGTCACCGTACGCTCGCAGCAGGCCGTCGGGCTGGCACCCCGGGTGGAGCGGATCGTCAACCTCACCACCGGGCAACTGCTCACGCCGCGTACCCCGACCCTCTGGTCGCACCTCGGGCCGGCCCTGCTGCTCCAGGCCGGCATCGGCCTGCTGCTGATCGGCGCGTTCGTCGCCTGGCTGGTCCTCCGCTGAGCGCAGTCGTGTTGGTGCTGGCCGCGACCGTGAGCACGTTGGTGGGGTTGCCGGGCTCGCCGGACGGCCCCTCCGGCCGGCCGGTCAGCTCCGGGCGGAACCCTCCAGGGTGCGGTCGCTGGCGGCGGCCGGCACACCGGCGGCCGGGCCGGCGGGGGCGACCGTCAACAGGCCACGGCGGCGGGCCCAGCGCTCGAAGCCGAGGGTGGCGAACGGCGGCACCGCGCAGACCAGGGCGACGACGACGGTGAGCCAGCGCCACCGGCCGAGCCGGGCCAGCAGCAGCACCAGGCCGACGTAGGCGACGAAGAGTCCGCCGTGCACCGGGCCGAAGATCTGCACACCGATCTCGTTGCCCGGCGGGCCGTACTTGACGGCCATCCCGACCAGCAGGGCCAGCCAGGAGAACGCCTCGGCGACCGCCGCCAGCACGAACAGCCGCACCACCGTACGGTGCATCAGGTCCCCTCCCGCTGGTCGGCGACAGCCGGTCGCTGCCGGTCCGGTCCGGCTGACAGCCTAGGCGACGCCGCCGGGCCGGTCGGACGGACGGTCCGGCGGGCGGCCCGCCACCAGCCTTGGGGATGACGTTCTCACCCTCCCGGGTGAACCGGACGGAGCATGCCTACACCGAGCGGCGTAGGGGTGATGCCGCCCACGGGGTGACGCCAGGAGGGCCGCCACCGAGGATCATGAGGTCATGACGATCCATGGTCTCGGGGGGCCGGCCGTGATCGCACTGGTACTGGCGATCGTCCTGTCGGTGGCCTCGGCGGCGGCGTACGCGGGCGCGGCGGTGCTACAGGAACGGCTCGCCACCCAGGCCGGACCGACGGGGGACGCAGGGCGGGGCTATCTCGGCACCGTCCTGCGCCGGTCCGGCTGGTGGCTGTCGGTGGCGGGGAACGGAACGGGCGCCGCCCTGCACGTCGCCGCGCTCGCGTACGGGCCGCTCTCGGTGGTGCAGCCGCTGGGCGTACTCACCCTGGTGCTCGCGCTGCCGATCGCGGCGGCCACCATCGGTCGCCGGCCCTCGGCCCGGCAGTGGTCCGGAGCCGCCGCCACGGTGGCCGGCCTGGTCCTGCTGCTCGCACTGACCCTGCCCGGGGCGGGCGAGCACGACCTGCGGCCGGGCCAGGGGTGGGCGCTGACCGCCGTGGCCGCCGCACTTGTCGGCGCACTGGTGCTGGCCGGCCGGGCCAGCGGGTCGGCGCTGGCGCGCAGCCTGCTCACCGCGACCGCCGCCGGGATCGCCTTCGCGGTGGCCTCCGCGCTGACCCAGCTCGTCACCGGGCTCGTCGGGGGCGGCGCGGTGCTCACCGGCGCGGGCCTGGCGGTGCCACTGGCCGGAATGGCCGCGGCCGGGCTACTGCTGTCCCAGGTCGCCTACCGGGGTGCCGGGCTGGGCGCACCGCTGGCCACCGTGACCCTGGCCAACCCGGTCGCCTCGGCCGCCATCGCCGTGCTGCTGCTCGGGGAGCGGACCGCCGGCGGCTACCGGGGCGGGCTGGTCGCGCTGGCCGGTGCCGGCCTGGCCGCCTGGGGGGTGCTGCGGCTCGCCTCGACCGAACCGACCGCCCGACCCCGCCGGGGGTTCCGGCCCGGACGCCGGGGACCGGGCCGGTTCAGGGGGATGTCGCCCTGCCCGCACCGGTCGGCACCCGCCAGCCGCTCGCCGGTCGCTCCGGTCCGGGCCGGGCGGACCGCCACAGCGCCACCAGCCAGACGACCCCGACCACGCCGACGAGCGTCAACCCCAGCCCTTCCAGCGCCGGCATCAACGCCGCCTGCACCGGAGTCGGCCGGCCCAGCGAGCCGTCCAGGGTGAGCAGGCCGCGTGCGCCGGTGAAGAGCAGGGTCAGGTAGAACGCGAGAACGTGCATCGCGTCCCAGAGCGCGTGCAGGATCGCCACGCCCAGATAGGCGTAGAGCAGCCGCAGGCCGACCACGAAGTGCTCCCGGGTACTGGGCGCGAAGAGCACGCCGCCGAGGACGGCGGTCCAGAGCCCGTGCCCGACCGGTGCCACCAGGCCGCGCAGGATCTCCGTCTGCACCACCTGCACCACCGAGAGGCCCTGCACGGTGAAGAGTGCGACGAAGGCGTACCCGGCGGACTCCAGGGCGGAGAAGCCGAAGCCGACCGCGGCGCCGAGGACCATCCCGTCCCGGGTCGTCTTGGTGGCCAACCGCCGGGTCAGCAGCGCAAGCGCGGCCAGCTTGGCGGCCTCCTCGATCAGCCCCACCCCGAGGAAGAGCAGCGCCGACGGGCGCAGCAGGTACGACTCGAGCACGGCCGAGGCGAGGATCCCGAGTACGCCCCCGGCGAGGAAGGTGCCGAAGACCCCGCTGACCGTGACCTCACCGGTGTCGCGGCGCTGGAACGCCCAGGCCACGAAGGTCACCGGCACCAGGAAACTGCCCAGCAGCACCAGGGTGGGCAGCAGGGTCGGGTTTCCGGTGAGCAGGATGACCGCCACCGTGCCGAGCCAGAGCGCCAGGCCGGTCAGGAAGATCCGTAGCCACTGCCGGCGCGGCGGACCCGGGACGGCTGCCGTCCACTGCCTGCCGACGCCGTCCATCCCGCCTCCGCACCGTCCGTCACGTCCTGCGTCTCAGGTCCTGAGCACCACCTTGACGCACTCGTCCGCCTTCTGCCGGAACATCTCGAAGCCGATCGGCGCGTCGTCGAGCCGGAGCCGGTGGGTGATGACGAAGCTCGGATCGACCTCGCCGCGCCGGATCCGGTCCAGCAGCATCCGGGTGTAGCGCTGCACGTGGCACTGCCCGCTGCGCAGCGTCAGCGACCGGTTCATCAGCGAGCCGATCGGGAACTTGTCCACGAATCCGGCGTACGCCCCGATCACCGAGACCGTGCCGCCGTTGCGGCAGCTCATGATCGCCTCCCGCAGCGCGTGCGGCCGGTCGGTCTCCAGCCGGGCCGACTGCTTGGCGCGGTCGTACCCCGACAGCAGCGCAGACGAGTGGTGCCCCTCCATGCCGACCGCGTCGATGCAGGCGTCCGGCCCCCGGCCGCCGGTCGTCTCGCGCAGTGCCTCCAGGACGTCGACCTCCTCGTAGTTCAGCGGCTCGGCGCCGACCTGCTCCTGCGCCATCCGCAGCCGGTACGGGTACCTGTCGATCGCGATCACCCGCTCGGCGCCGAGCAGGTACGCGCTGCGCATCGCCAGCAGGCCCACCGCGCCGGCACCCCAGACCGCGACCACCTCGCCGCCGGTCAGCCCGCACATCTCGGCGCCCATGTACCCGGTCGGAAAGATGTCGGAGAGGAACAGCACCTTCTCGTCGGGCAGGTCGTCGGGGATCTTTATCGGTCCGACGTCGGCGAACGGCACCCGGGCGTACTCGGCCTGGCCGCCGGCGTACCCGCCGAGCATGTGCGAGTAGCCGAAGAGGCCGCCCGGCGAGTGTCCGAGCAGCTTCTCGGCGAGTCCGGCGTTCGGGTTGGAGTTCTCGCAGAGCGAGTAGAGGCCGGCCTGGCAGGCCAGGCAGTTGCCGCAGGAGATGGGGAACGGCACCACCACCCGGTCGCCGACCCGCAGGTTCCCCACCTCCGGCCCGACCTCGACCACCTCGCCCATGAACTCGTGCCCGAGGATGTCGCCCTGCTTCATCGTCGGGATGTACCCGTGGAAGAGGTGCAGGTCGGAGCCGCAGATCGCGGTACTGGTGACCCGGACGACGGCGTCCCGGCCGTTCAGGATGCGCGGGTCCGGCACCTCCTCCACCCCGACCTTCTGCCGACCCTGCCAGCAGTTCGCCTTCATGGACATACCTCCGGGTGCGCGGTCGGTCAGCGGGGCGGGTCCGCCGGCTGTGGACGTGCCGGCCGCTGGAGCACCTGCTGCCGGGTGGCCAGCCCGGCCGGGCTGCCGTCCGACCGGACGACCTCGCCGGTCTCCACTACCTGCTTGAACCGGCGCAGGTCGTCCCGGACCTGCTGGCCGGGCTCCTCGCCGAAGAGTTTCGCGACCGTCCGGCCGACCGCCCCGCCCGGCGGCGCGTAGACCAGGTCGACGCGGACCTCGGTGCCCCGGCCGCCGGCCGCCCGGCGGAACCGCACCCGCCCCGCGTTCGGCACCCGGGCACCGCGCACCGACCGCCAGGCGATCGCCTCGCCGAGGGTCTCCTCGACCAGTTCGGCGTCCCACCCGACCCGGCGCCCGCCCGGGGCCCGGACCGTCCAGTGCGACCGCCCGTCGCCGCCGGCGCGGACCGACTCCAGGTGGTACATGAACCGGGGCAGGTTCTCGAAGTCCCGCCAGAACCGGTAGACCTCGTCGGCGGAACGGTTGACGGTGACCGTGGCGCTGGCCCGTACCGCCCGGCGCCGTGCCCCGGCGAAGCGCCCGGCGCGGACCGCGGCCAGCAGGTCGACGGCGGTGACCACGGCAACGGCGGCCAGGGTGGCGCCGACCCGCTGGCGGCGCTCGCCGCGCCGTCGCGGCAGCGCCCGGGCGAGCAGCAGCAGGTCCAGCGCGTCCCCGGCGACCCGGACCCAGGCCCAGCCGGCGGGGCGGGGCGCGAGCAGCAACCCGGGGGCCGGCGCCAGTTCCCGGGCACCGATGGCCCGGAGTACGGCGACCGGAACGCGTTCGTCCACCCCGGTCAGCCCGGCGAGCCGGGCCGGTACCGCGAGCGCCGCGACACCGAGGCCGAGGCTCAGCACGCCGAGCGCCCGGGGCAGGAGTTGCCGGCCGACGTCGGGCATCTCCAGCTCTCCGTCGGGCAGCTCGAACCTCCCGTCGGGCGTGTCCAGCCGTGCCTCACGCATGCCTCTCCCCGTTCGCCGCCGGCCCGTCGTCGTCGCGGACGCCCGGGCACCTTTCACGGTATCGGCACGAACCCGAACAACCGTCGTAAAGCGCCAAATCGATCCGCTGCACGCCCGGCGGGGTCGAGCCGGGCGGAACCCGCGCGGGCGGGGTCCGGACCTGTCGTCCGGGACCCCGCCCGTCGTCGTACCCGCGCCGGCCACCGGCCGACCGCTGACTGCAAGCATGGCGTTGTCCTGTCGGCTACTCGCCGACCGCGACCCCGTCATCACCGGCCGACCGCGCCCGCCGTCGCTACCTACCTGCCGACCGCCACCGTCGTCGCCACCTGCCGACCGCGACCGCCGTCGCCACCTGCCGGCCGCCACCGTCGTCGCCACCTGCCGACCGCGACCGTCGTCGCTGCCGGCCGGCCCGGCCTTCGGCTACTGGCCGACCTTGATGCCGGGCTCACCGGCCATGAACTGGATGACCTGGCGCGGCTCCCGGCCCGGCACGTTCGGGCCGCGCAGCTTGCCGATCGGCAGGATCACCCGGCGGAAGGTGCCCTCCAGCATCATCGCCGTCGCCGTGTACCAGGCGATCACCGAGGAGGCGACCAGGATGTAGGCGCCGGCGGTACGCCAGGGCGAGATGTCCGCGATCTGGCCGACCGCCAGACAGGTGGCCCCGGCGGCCAGCGTCGCCAGCACCAGGGTCAGGCCGATGTTGTCGGCCAGCGCGGCGAACGCGCCGGACCAGGTGATCGCGGCGAGGGCCGCGAACCAGAAGCCGAGCGCCACGAACGGGGTCGGCTGGACAAGTACGCCGATCGAGATCAACAGGTAGAGGAGGCCGTAGGAGAGCCAGAAGGCGCCCCAGATCCCGTGCATGGCGGTGGCCAGACCGTCCCGCGCCCGGTACGCCCACATGCCGGCGAGGAACTGCGCCAGCCCGCCCAGCATCGCGGCGAACGGGAACAGGAAGGTCGGCGTGGCGGTGTTGCCGTACCAGCCGGCGAGGTTCGTGGCGACGACGAAGGTGGCGGCCGCATACCCGAAGAGTCCCAGGATCGATGGCGCGGCCACCGGCTGTAGGGAGATCTGGGCGTGGTTGCGCCAGAATTCGAACTCACCATCATGACCATCGTGGCTCGGCTGGGCCGGGCGTGACATCTGGGTCATCACAGGCTCCTTCTACGCAGCGGTTCGCACCGCTTCGACGCGGTCGGGCGCGTGGCCACCGCCGACTACCCGGTGCGGGAGCCGTTACACGGAAGGTCGTCTTCGTCCGTCACCGGTTGGGCTCAGCCGGAACCGGCCGCCGACGCGGGGTACGCGTCGACGGCCGGTGAACGACCGGGCCGGGCCGGCCTGGGTGGAATCAGCGCTTCTCGACCGGTACGTAGTCCCGCTCGGCGGCGCCGGTGTAGAGCTGCCGCGGACGGCCGATCTTGGTCTCCGGGTCCGAGATCATCTCCCGCCACTGCGCGATCCAGCCGGGCAGCCGGCCGAGCGCGAAGAGCACGGTGAACATCTTGGTCGGGAAGCCCATCGCCTTGTAGATCAGGCCGGTGTAGAAGTCGACGTTCGGGTAGAGCTTCCGGGAGACGAAGTAGTCGTCGGCGAGCGCGATCTCCTCCAACTGCATGGCGAGATCGAGCAGCGGGTCCGGCTTGTTCATCCGGGCCAGTACGTCCTGGGCGGCCTTCTTCACGATGGCGGCCCGGGGGTCGTAGTTCTTGTAGACCCGGTGCCCGAAGCCCATCAGTTTGACGCCCGGCTCCTTGTCCTTGACCCGCCGGACGAAGCCCGGCACGTCGCCGCCGGAGGCCCGGATGTCGTCGAGCATCTCCAGCACCGCCTGGTTGGCGCCGCCGTGCAGCGGGCCGAACAGCGCGTTCACCCCGGCGGAGACCGAGGCGAAGAGGTTCGCCTGGCTCGAACCGACCAGCCGGACCGTGGAGGTGGAGCAGTTCTGCTCGTGATCGGCGTGCAGCACCAGGAGCATGTCCAGCACCCGGGCCACCACCGGATCGACCTCGTACGGCTCCGCCGGCACCCCGAACGTCATCCGGAGCAAGTTCTCGACGTATCCGAGCGAGTTGTCCGGGTAGAGCATCGCCTGCCCGATCGACTTCTTGTACGCGTACGACGCGATCGTCGGCACCTTGGCCATCAGCCGGACCGTGGAGATCTCCACGTGCTCCCGGTCGAACGGGTCGAGGCTGTCCTGGTAGAAGGTGGAGATGGCGCTGACCGCGGAGGAGAGCACCGCCATCGGGTGCGCGTCCCGGGGGAAGCCGTCGAAGAAGCGCCGCATCTCCTCGTGCAGCAGCGAGTGCCGCCGGATCCACTCGTCGAACTCGGCGAGCTGCTCCGTGGTGGGCAACTCGCCGTAGATCAGCAGGTACGACGTCTCCAGGAAGGAGGACTTCTCGGCCAACTGCTCGATCGGGTAGCCCCGGTAACGCAGGATGCCCGCGTCACCGTCGATGTAGGTGATCTCGGAGGAGCAGGCCGCGGTGTTGACGAATCCGGGATCGTAGGTGACGTACCCCGTCTCCTTCAACAGGTTGCCCGTGGCGATGCCGGCTGGGCCGTCGACCGCGGGCTTGACCGGAATCGACAGCTGGCCGCCCGGGTGGTCGAGTTTGACATCCGTCATGTGATCCTCGCTTCGCCGGCAGAATCTACGTTGAATTGCCTTCACTTTTTACGGTAAACGTGCAGGGTAGCGGAGAACCTTTCGTGGTCGACCGGTGAGTGATGCATCACGCCGGTCACACGTTTGCGGCCGCACCGAAACCTGCTAGCCGTTCCGGCGGCCGGCAAACCCGCCGACCGCTTCGGCGCAGGGCGTCCCGGCCGGCGACGCGCGGGCCGCCGCCCGGCGGATTCGCAGGTCAGACCGGCGGACGCGCGGATCGGCCGCCCGGCGGACTCGCAGGTCAGCCGGCGGAATCGCAGGGCAGGCGGCCGGTCAGCCGCGCAGCGGGCGCAGGGTGCCGGTCTCGGTGACCTGGAACACGTCCACGGTGTTGCGGCCGGGCAGGAAGAGCGTCTCGTCCGGAACCAGCGCGCCGAACCGCTGCCCACCCGGGTCGGGTGCCACCACCGGGGCAACCGCGCCGACCCGGCCGTTGACCGCCACCGCCAGCAGGGTGCCGTTCGGCACCGAGTCGGGCACCGTGCCGTAGACCAGTGCCGGCAGCCGGCCACCGGTCTGGTCGATCCGGTCGAAGTCGGCCCGGTTCCGCACCGTGACCGTGCCGGCTTCGGGCCCGAGCGGCAGCTCGGCGACCGACCGCCCGATCAGTTCCGGTCGGGGCTGCGCCGGAAGCACCGGGTGGGCCCGACCGGCCAGCACGTCGGCGAAGACACCGGCCGGCACCGTACGCGCCTTCCCCGGCTGGTCGTAGAAGTGCTTGTCGGCCGGCTGGCGGGTGGTACGCAACGCCGAGGCGCCGTCGGTCCGCCACGGCACCCGCACCCCGGCCAGGTCGGCCACGGTCGGCAGCAGGTCGACGTGTTCCCAGTTCCGGTCGTCGACCACGCCGTTGCGCTGCCCCGGCCGCTTCACGAAGAGCGGCACCCAGAGCACCTCCCCCGGCGCCTGCCGCAGCGCGCCGAGACCGCGTCCCTGCACCCCGGGGGTGAAGCTGACCCCGTGGTCGGCGGTGAGCACCACCAGCGCGTCGTCGTAGAGGCCGGTCTCGTCCAGCCGGCGCAGCGTCTCGCCGAGCAGCCGGTCGGTGTACTCGAGTTGCAGCAGGTGCCGCCGGTGGGCCAACTCCACCCAGCCGTCGCCGTCGTTCGGCATCCCGTCCGGGGACTCGTAGCGGATCCCGGAGGGCAGGTAGTTCCACGGCGAGTGCGGCAGCAGCAGGTGCAGGAAGTGCAGCGTGGGCCGGACCGTCGGGCGCAGCGTGGCCAGGAAGTCGGCGAACCGGGCCGGCTGGTTCTCGTCCAGCTTTCCCCAGCGGAACTGCGGATCGGTAGGTGGCGGCGGGGCGTCGGCCTCCCCGGCCTCCCGCCGGGTGATCTCCCGGTAGGAGTCCTCCGGGTCGCGCGCTCCGGTCTCGGTCGGCGAGACGATCTGCTCCAGCAGGGTGGCGCTCTCCCGCAGCAGCGTCGGCAGGCCGCCCCGGGCCGAACCCGCGGCCCGGTCCGGGCAGATCCGGGACGGGCAGAGTTGGGTGATGCTCTCCTGCGCCTGGATCTGGTACGGGCCGGCGAACGCCGTGAACAGGTTGTCCGGATAGCGCGAGTGGTGCGGTGCCTGCTGCTCGCCCGGATAACGGCCGGTCAGCATCGCCGGCAGCGCGTACGGGGTGTAGCCGCTGACCCCTGTCGCGTTGCGGTACCAGGTCGACTCGCCGGCCAGCCGGGCGAAGTTCGGATAGCGGCGGGCGTCGATCGCACCCGTGGCGTCCAGCAGCGAGGTGAGCGGGAACTCGTCCAGGATGAGCATCACCACCGGCGGATGCGCGCCGCCCCCGCTCGCCCCCGCACCCGCCCCCGGGCGCTGCCCCGGCAACACCACGGCGGAGGCGGGCGAGGCGAAGACGAAGAGCAGCACGAAGACCAGCGGCCCGACGGCGGCGACCCGGAGCACCTGGCCGGTCACCTGCCAGCGCCGGTACGCGTACGCCCCGGCGGCGCCGAGCAGTACGGCGAGGAGCAGCAGCGACACCCCGCGCACCGGGGTGAGGTGCTTGCCCACCTGGATCGCCAGCGCGGCGAGCAGCAGGCCCAGGGTCCCGGTGTGCAGGGCGGCCCGGACCACCCGACCCCGGGCCGGACCGGCGAGACTGCGGGCCAGCAGCCCGAGCAGCGCACCGACCCCCCAGAGCACCAGCGGCGGCAGCAGCGTGTACGCCGCCACCAGCAGCAGGATCTCCCGCCGGCCGGCGCCGTGGAAGAGGAAGAAGTCCGGGCTCTTCCCGGTCACGTCGAGCAGCGGCTGGGTGATCACCAGGCCGCAGAGCGCCACGATCTCGACCAGCGCCCGCAGCTCGACCCGCCCCGCCGACGGCCGCACCGGCTCCGGTCGGTCGGCCGGATCGGACCGCTCCGCCGGCTCGTCCACCCCGGCGGGCAGATCCGCCGGCCGCTCGGCCCCGCCGGGCAGCTCGGGCGGCCGCTCGGCCCCGCCGGGCAGCTCGGGCGGCCGCTCGGCCCCGCCGGGCAGCTCGGGCGGCCGCTCGGCCCCGCCGGGCTCAGCCACGCGGGGTCCCGAGATAGAGGGTGCGGGTGCCGGACGGCAGTTCCAGCCGGCGGACGATCTCGCAGCGCTGCCCGAGCAGCCGCTCGAACTCCTCCGGGGTGTAGTCCGGGAAGAGTCCGGCCGGCTTGTTGGCCAGCAACCGGACCGCCATCGGGTCGTCGGGATGCACGAACTCGACGACCAGCCGGCCGCCACCCTCGGCCGCCGCCAGCAACCCGACCAGCCAGTCGACGATCTCCGGCAGCGGGACGTTGCGCCCGATGGCGAGGTGGTGCACCACGGCCAGCGCGAGCACCGCGTCCGCCTCGGCGCGGGCGGCGAACGAGGCCCGCTCCACGCCACGCCAGCCACCGCCCGGGGACGGGTCGGCCAGGTCCATCACCAGCGGCAGCACCCGACGCTCGCCGTCGGCACGCAGCGCCCGGTAGAGCCGGTCGACCACGGCCGGGTCGCTCTCCACCGCCACCACGTAGTCGGCGTACCCGGCGGCGAGCCGGGAGTACGTGCCGTCGTTGGCGCCGAGGTCGAGTGCCAGCCGGGACCGGTTTCCCTCGGCCAGCGCCTCGGCGACGAACCGTTCCTTGGCCTGGCGGTCCGCGGTCGAGTAGGTGCAGGTCTCCCGGTAACCGGACCAGTGGCTCTGCGGCGGCTGCCAGTCGAGCCGGCCGACCAGCTTCTCCAGCGCCCGCAGGGTGGCCAGCACCAGCTCCCGGGAGAAGCCGGCGTCCTTCAGCTCCTTCCGCACGCTGCCGGTGCTGGCTGCGGCGGACCGGCTCTGGATCGCGTCGTGCAGGTGGACGTGCTTGAGCACCCCGGCCCGGAACCGCCGGGTGCCGCCGAAGAGCCGGCGCAGCTCGCCCGCCTCGATCCCGTCGATCCGGGAGCGCAGCCAGGGCTGGAAGTCCAACCCCAGGTGTGCCTGGAGCAGCAGCGGATAGAGCAGGGTCTGGCAGAACTGCCGGTAGCCGGCCCACGGCTCGCCGTCCCGGGCCGGCTCGAACGAACCGATGTCGATGAAGACCGGCTCGGCGCCCCGCCACTGAAGGTTGTACGCCGAGCCGTCCTTGGTGCTGAACCCGGCCGGTACGGCGGTACGGAGGATCTCCAGGTGCAGCAGCGCGGCGTCGCGCAGCATCGCGAACGACCACTCGTACGGGTACGACACGAACGGGATGCGCTCGTGCCGGAGTACCGCCGTCCACTGCTCGGCGAGGCTTGCCGGCAGGGTTTCCGGGTCGGCTGTCTCGGTGCCGCAGACCTTGCCGTCGGCGAGCAGCCTGCCGAAGAACTCGGCTCCGGCGAGCGCCTGCCACTCCTGCGCGGCCTGCGGTCCGAGCCCGCGGAGGACCTGGCCGCCGGCGTGCAGGACCCGGTTCGCCGGGTCACGGAAGGAGCCGGGATCGGCTCGGGGAGAGGAATCGGGGACGGCGGTGGACGTTGCCGGCACGGGAGGTGGTGCGACCATCGGTTGTGGACCGCCTCAGTCCTGCTTCGACGGCTGCTTACGGAAGCGACTTGTCAGTCTGCGCCAGTAGAGCTTGGCCGCCACCGCCACCCCGGCGACGCCACCGACCACGGCCTGCACGATGAGGCTGCCCGATCCCGCATCCAGGTAGGCCAGATCAGTCATCTCCCGGCCACCTCCCTTTCTGTCTACCCCCGTACCCGAAAAGAGCGCCGGGTCGTGCCGCCGTCCCGACGGCCCGACGCCGCGCCCAAGGACAACGCGGCCGACGTCACGCAACCCGCCGTTCAGGTGGCGGACAGCGCAGCGTCGGTTGCCGTTGAACACACCGTACGCCGATGATCTGCCGACCGCACCGGCACCCGGAAGCCGGCCCGGCAGGTCCGATTCGTTCAAGACGCGGACGCGACCGGTTCCTACGCTGGCCGAATGACACCGAGACTAGACGCATTCGGGCTGGTGGTGGCCGACATGGCCCGATCTCTGGCGTTCTACCGGAGGCTGGGGTTGGCGATCCCGGCCGAGGCCGACAGCGCACCGCACGCGGAACACACCCTGCCCGGCGGGGTGCGGCTGATGTGGGACACCGTCGAGACGGTCCGCTCGTTCGACCCGGACTGGTCGCCACCGGACGGGGCACAGGTCAGCCTCGCCTTCCGGTGTGCCGATCCGGCCGAGGTGGACAGCGTCTTCGCCGCGATGACCGCCGCCGGCGCCGACGCCCGTCTCAAGCCGTGGGACGCACCGTGGGGCCAGCGGTACGCGGTGCTGCTCGACCCGGACGGCAACGGCGTCGACCTGTACGCCCCACTCCCCCCGCCGGCCGCCTGACCAGGTGTTAGGAAGGGCCCCCAGAAACCGCCCCACAGAAAACGATAAGCGGGGGCCCTTCCTTAGGCTGGGGGCGGGTTGAGCAGGTGCCGTAGCGGTACGCCGGCCAGGCTTCTGACCTCGCGGGACAGGTGCGCCTGGTCGGCGTACCCGGTGCGGGCGGCGACCTCGGCGGCCGGCGTACCGGCCCGGGCCAGGGCCAGCGCGCGGCGCAGCCGCAGGATCCGGGCCAGCGTCTTCGGGCCGTACCCGAAGAGGTCCAGGCTGCGCCGGTGCAGGTGCCGGGGGCCGAGCCCGACCGCCTCGGCGGTGGTGCCGACGTCCCGCCCGGCGGCGAGCCCGGCGGCCAGCGGTGCGGCGAGCGGGTCCGGGCCGCCGTCGGCGGCGAGCCGGGCGGCGGCGACCGCCTCCAGCACCCGGCCGGGCCGGTCGGCCGACGCCACCCGCTCGGCCAGCCCGGCCACCACCGGCTCCGGCCAGAGCGCGGCCAACGGCACCCGCCGGTCCCGCAGTTCGTGTGCCGGCAGCCCGAAGACCGCCGGGCCGGTGCCCGGCGCAAAGCGCAGCCCGACGTACCGTTCCCCGGCCGGGCCGTCGGCGACCTGGGCGACGGTGTCCGGGCCGGCCACCAGCAGGCCGCTGCGACTCGACCAGATCAGGTCCGTGCAGCCGTCCGGCAGGACCCGGCCGGGTCCGGCGGCGGCCCGCGTGACCGTCCAGACGACGGCGCCGGGCAGCTCGGAGGTCCGCTCCCGATACACGGCCCCCAGCCTGCCACCCGAACGGGTACGGCTGCCCGCCGCCGGCCGGGTTTGTAGCCGACCCGACATCGGCGCGGGGCACGGGATGCGAGCCTGTCGCACATGGCGACCTTCGCCGGCAGGAAGATCGAGGCGTACGTCGGCCCTCGGGAACTCGGCGCGGCCGACGACCTGGAGACGGTGGTGGTCGACTTCGTCGCCGGCGCCCGGGAGAGCCTCGACATCGCCGTCCAGGAACTCGACTCGGAGCCGATCGCCCAGGCGATCCTGGACGCCCGGTTCCGGGGCGTCAGCGTGCGGATGGTGCTGGAGCAGGACTACCTGCGCACAGCGAAGCTGCCCAGGGTCAGCGCCCGGCCCGGCGAGCCGGAGGCGGACGCCCGGCACCGGGCGCAGTGGGAGCCGGAACCCGGCAGCCGCAGCCTGGAGCCGAACCGGCGGATCGTCGCCGCACTGCTGCGCTGCGACGTCGACGTGAAGGCCGACTACAACCCGGCGATCTTCCACCAGAAGTTCGCCGTCCGCGACTACCGGCAGCGGGCCGGCGCCCGGCCGGCGGTGCTCTCCGGCTCGGCGAACTTCACCGGCACCGACTGCCACCGCAACCTCAACCACGTGGTGGTCTTCTCCGACACCCGGATCTGCCAGGAGTACGCCGACGAGTTCGCCCGGCTCCGGCAGGGCCGGTTCGGGCGCGGCGAGCACGGCCGGGTGCCGAACGCGTACAACGTCGGTGGGGTGCCGGTGAAGGTGCTCTTCGCCCCGGACCACACCCCGGAACTGGAGATCATGAAGCAGATGCTGAAGGCGACCGACCGGGTCGACTTCGCCATCTTCACCTTCTCCGGCTCGTCCGGGATCGACGACGCGATGATCGCACTGGCCGCCGCCGGGCGAACCGTGACCGGCGCGGTGGACCCCGGGCAGGGCGTGCAGAAGTGGGCCGCCACCCACGACCTCGACCGGGCCAACATCGCGCTGTACGCCCCGATCCGGTCACCGGCCTTCGGCAAGCTGCACCACAAGCTAATGGTGATCGACGAGGCGGTGGTGGTCGCCGGCTCGTTCAACTACACGGCGCCGGCCAACCAGTTCAACGACGAGAACATCTTCGTGCTCGGCAGCCCGTACCCGGACCTGCCCCGCCGGGAGGGCGGGCCGAGCAACCTCGACCGGTGTGCCGAGCTCGCCGCCTTCTTCCGGGCGGAGATCGAACGGATCGAACTCGCCGGCCAGCGCTTCCTCGGCCGGCGGTAGCGACTTGACCCGTCCGACGGACGCTCGGTCGGTCCCGATCGGTAGCCTGGCCTCCGGGATGCCGCACCGTTGCGGCTGCGGCCGTTGGAGGTCCAGGTGGCACAGCAGCGGGTCGGACGGCAGCGGGCCGGACAGCAGCGGGTCGGACAGCAGCGGCCGGGCGGGACAGCCGCGCCGTACCGTGGACCGGGCCGGAACCGGCCGGTCACGCTCGGCGTCGACGTGGGTGGGGTGATCGTCATGCTCGCCGGGCGCGACGAGGACACCTCGTTCTTCGGCGGCCAGCCGCTGCGCACCCCGGCGGTGCCGGAGGTCTTCGAGGTGCTGGCCGCGCTGACGGCCGAACCCTTCGCCGGGCGGGTGCACGTGGTCTCGAAAGCCGGGCCCAGGGTGGCCGCCAACACCCGGGCCTGGCTGGCCCACCACGAGTTCTTCGACCGCACCGGCGTTCCGGCCGAGAACCTGCACTTCGTCCGGGAACGCCGGGACAAGGCACCGGTCTGCGAGCGGCTCGGCGTCACCCACTTCGTCGACGACCGCCTCGACGTACTGACGCAGCTGACGACGGTCGAGCACCGCTACCTGTTCCTGGGCGGCGACGCCGACCGGCCGCCGGCCGGGAGTGTGCCGGACTGGGCGACGGTGACCGACACCTGGGCGGCGCTCGGCACGCTGCTGCCGGAGTCGGTCACCGCGCCGACAGCCGAAAGTCGGTAACCGACCGCCGGTGGCCGAAGCCCCGCAGCCGGCTCAGACCTGGTGCTCGACGCGGTGCCGGAGGTAGTCGTCGGAGGAGGTGCGGGCGATCCGGGTCGCCGTCGCCACCGTCTCCCGCAGCTCCTCGGGCCAGTGCTGCGGATTCAGGTCGAGTCCCGGCAGGATGCAGCGCCGGACGTCGAGGTTCTCGTTGTCGACGAAGACCCGCAGGGCGGTGTCCTGCCACTCCCGCCGGAGATCCGCGACGGCGTCGTACTCGGCCTGGCTCTCCGGGGTGGGCGTGTCGGAGCCGCCGGGATAGCTCAGCGGCACCTGGGTCCAGTACCAGGCCCGGGCCGCACCGGCCCGCTCCGGGTCGGTGCCGGTGCGCAGCAGGTCGATCAGGGCCCGCTGCACCCGCCGACGGCCGAAGGCGGCCAGGGCGGGCTCGACGAGCTGCCGGTTGAAGCTCGGGTCGGGTTCGAGGACCGCCGCCCGGATCAGCGGAGTGAACCACTCCTCGGAGACCGGCGGCCGGACCGCCCGACCGATCGACCACCGCACGGCATGCTGCCACCGCCGCCCCTGCTGCACCGGCTCGGGAGGCTCCACGCCGAGCATCTCGATCAGCTCCGTGAGGCAGCGTTCGTAGCTGGCCGAGGAGTTCTCGGTGCGGCCGGGCAGCGGCTTGAGCAACCGTGGGGACTCGGCCTGCGGCACGGGCGGGTCGGCGTCACTGCTCACCATGGCGGCCACCCTAGCCAGCTCGGTCAACGGTGTGCTCCACGCGGCCATCCACAATCGACGACGGCATACGGTCGGGGCTACGTGCGGGGCGGTCAGTGTGCTGGGGGCGTACCCGGGCCAGTTCGTCCAGCACGGCGGCGATGGCCGGATGGACGGGGCCGTCGCCGCGCGGGCGCGTCACGGCGAAGATCCGGCGACCGGTGACCGGCCGGACCAGCGGCTCGACATGTACCCCGGCCGGCACGTTCCGCAGCGCCATCCCGGGCACCAGGGCGGCGCCGAGCCCGGCCGCCACCAGGTCCAGGGTGAGCGTGAAGTCGATCGCCCGGTGCCGGATGTCCGGCTCGAAGCCGGCCAGGTGGCAGGCGTGCAGGGTCGACTCGCCGCACGGGGTGAAGGCGGCACTGGCCACCCAGGGCACGTCGGCGAGGTCGGCGAGCCGCCCGGTGTGCCGGCCCCAGCCGGCCGGGGTGATCAGGTGCATCGGGTCGGTGGCGATCGGGTGCCGGTCCAGCTCGGCGGTGGCCGGCCCGGGTACGTGGTCGTATTCCTGGAGGACCGCGATGTCGAGTACGGCGGAGCGCAGGTCCAGCCGGCTCTGCCCGTCCTCGGCCTCGCTGACCCGTACGTCCAGACCGGGGTGCGCGGCCATCGCCCGGGCGGCGGCCGGGGCGACCAGGGCCCCGGCGGCGGACGGGAACGAGCCGACCCGGACGGTCCCGGCGACCCGCCGGTGCGCCATGGCCAACCCGGTGACCGCCTGCTCGACGGCGCCGAGGATCCGCTCGGCGTGCCCGGCGAGCACCTGGCCGGCCGAGGTGAGCACGACGCCCCGGCCGGATCGTTCGAGCAGCGGATAGCCGGCCTCACGGGCGAGCTGGCTGAGCTGCTGGGAGACCGCCGACGGGGTGACGTGCAGCGCGGCGGCGGCCGCCGTCACCCCGCCGCGCAGCGCCACCTCATGCAGCACCCGCAGGCGCCGGACGTCCAAATCCATGTAGCCAGGCTACAGCCCCGGTTAAGAATCTTGAACTGGACCTTAAACGGGCCGGCCGGCAGCGTAAGGTCCATGAGATTCGCGCACCGCATGCAGGCCGTCCTGGTCGCCGCCCTCTGGGGGGTCAACTTCGTCGTCATCGAAGTCGGCCTCCGCGACCTGCCGCCGCTGGTGCTGACCGCGCTGCGCTTCGTCGCCGCCGCGCTGCCGCTGGTCTTCCTGCTCCCCCGGCCGACCGCCCGGTTGCGCTACGTCCTCGGCTACGGCCTGGTCCTCGGCGTCTTCAAGTTCGGCGTCCTCTTCGTCGCCATCGACGCCGGGATGCCGCCCGGCCTCGCCTCGCTGGTGTTGCAGACCCAGGCACTGGTCTCGGTGCTGTTGGCCACCGCCTTCCTCGGCGAGCGGCCCAGCGGCACCCAGCTCGCCGGGGTGCTCACCGGCTCGGCCGGGATCGCCCTGCTGGCGGTCGGCGCGGGCGGGCACGCCACCGCGATCGGCTTCGCCCTGACCCTGGTCGCCGCCGGCAGTTGGGCGCTGGCGAACGTGCTGATCCGTACCAGCGGCGAGACCAGGCCGCTGTCGCTGCTGGTCTGGTCCAGCCTGGTGCCGCCACTTCCGCTGCTCGGCCTGGCCGGGGTGGTGGACGGGCCCGGGGTGGTCCTCGACGCGATCACCGGGATCTCCTGGACCGCCGTACTGGCGGTCGGCTACGTCGGCTACCTCTCCACGCTTGTCGGCTGGGGTATCTGGACCCGGCTGATCGGCGAGTACTCGGTGGCCCGGGTCGCACCGTTCAGCCTGTTGGTGCCGATCTTCGGGCTGGCCGCCGCCGCGCTGCTGCTCGGTGAGCCGATCACCGGGACCGAGCTGGCGGCCGGCGCTGTCGTACTTGTCGGCCTGGCCCTGGTGGTGCGGGCTCCGGCGCAGCGAGACGCCGGCAGGTCGGAGGTCGAGGCCGCCACCCGACCGGTGGCGACACCATCTGCACGACACCGGACCGCAAGCACCGGCAGGGGCCTGCGCGGATGACGAGGTCGCGGCGTCCGGCGGCTCCGCCACGTCACGGACGGGCTGGCGCCCGTCGCCACGTCACGGCCGGGCTGGCGCCCGTCCGATCGGCAGGCGGAGAGGGTGAAGGGTGTCGAGGTCTGTCCCCGGAAACAGGTCCTCGACACCCTTCACCCCGGTGCACGGTCCCGACCGACTTCGGTGTCGCTCGCCGTCAGCTGTAGGTCGGGATGACCGACCAGCAGCCCCCGCCGTGCGGCCACATGGGATAGCCGGCCTTGTAGTTGACCATGTCGATGAGCGTGGTACCGGTCGCCTTGCCGACGATGCCGTCGACGGCCAGGCCGAAGAAGCGCTGGAAGTTCTCGACGGCGCGCTTGGTCGCCTGGCCGAAGATGCCGTCGACGGCCAGGCCCGCTCCGCCGACGTAGTTCAGGCCGGCCTGTACGCATCGCACCCCGGCTGTGTTGGACGAACCGACCCCGATGTTGCCCACGCTCGGGGATGCCTGGGCGGGCGCCGCGGCCACCCCGAGGAGCAGGGTGAGCATGGCGATCACACCGACCAGGACACTCGACAGTCTCTTCACTGGCATCACAGTCTCTCCTCTGCTGCGACTGACCCGCCACCCCCGCTGGTGGGGTGTGACTGGCGGCCTCTGCGGTTGCCGTCCCAGCATCAGGCAGGGCTGTGGGGCGGGTTCTCAACGGATTGTTGACGGCCGCGAGCGTGCAGGATCGTCAGCCGGTGAGCTTGGCCCGGACCTGGTCGGCCTCGGGGTGTCCGAGCTGGTCGAGGATGTCCAGGGCGCGCTGCCAGATCCGGCGGGACTCGTCGACGTCACCCGCCGCCCGGCGGGTGTCGCCGAGATGGTTGAGGACGGCAGCCTCGCTGTACCGGTCGTCGAAGCCCCGGATCAGCTCGAGGGCGTGCTGGTAGCAGGCTGCGGCCTGCTGGTGGTCGCCGAGTTGATGATGGGCGTGGCCGAGGCTGTCCCAGGTGTCGGCCTCACCGGGACGGTCCCCGATCTCCCGGTGCAGCGAGATGGCCTGCTGGCAGTGGGTCAGCGCCTGCTGATGGTCGCCGAGCAGTGTGTGGAACCAGCCGACCGAGTTCAGCGCCCTTGCTTGCCCGCCCCGGTGGCCGGCGGTCCGGTACAGCTCGAGTGCGTGTTCGGCGTGCCGCAGCGCCTCCCCGCACCGCCCCTTCTGCTCGCAGACCCAGGCCAGACCGCGGTGTGTGTAGGCCTGGCCGGTGTGATCGCCCAACTCGCGGAACAGCGCGAGCGCCTCCCGATAATGGGTGTACGCGTCGTCCTCCCGCCCCTGGCGGGCGTAGGCACGGGCGAGACCCCGGTGGGCGTATGCCTGACCGGTGCGGTCGGCCAGACGCCGGGCGGCCGCCAGCGCGGCCGTATGGGCGCTGATCTGGTCCTGCCAGTGCCCGCCCCGGTCGAAGAAGTCGGTGAGGGTCCAGGTCAGCTGCCAGGCGTGGGTGCCGAACCCGCCCTGGGCGGCCAGCCGGACGACCTCGAGTAGCACGGCGTGCTCGGCGTTGAGCCACGCCGTCGCCCGGGCTTCGTCGACAGGTTCCTCGGCCGTCGTGCCGGGCTCGACGGCGGCCAACGTGATCAGGTCGCGGTGCGGGTCCAGCAGCCGGGCGGCGCGGTGCCCGGTGTGCAGGTAGTGGTCGAGCACCCGGCGGATTGCCGCGTCCCGGTCGTCCTCGTCGTCGAGGGCGTGGGCGAGTTCGGCGGCGTAGGCGCGTAGCAGGTCGTGGAAGGCGAACCGGCCCGGGGCCGGCTTGGCGACGAGGTGCACGCGGGTGAGTTCGGCCAACAGCGGTCCCACATCCGCGGGTGTGGTTCCGTGCAGGCTTGCGGCGGCGGGGAGGCTGATGTCCGGGCCGGGGTGCACCCCGAGCAACCGGAACAGGCTGGCCGCACCAGGGCTGAGCGCATGGTACGACCAGGAGAAAACAGACCGCGCGTCGATCGCCGCGTCGGCGCCGGCGAACGCGTCCAGGCTGCCCCGGGCGTCGTGCAGTTCGCCGGCCAACGCCGCGAGCGGAAGTCCCGGGTCGATCGCCGCGCGGGCCGCCACGATCGCCAGCGCCAGCGGCAGCCGTGCGCACCGGGTGATGATCTCGTCGACGGCCGGCAGCTCGACCGCCACCCGGGCCGCGCCGAGGCGGCGGGTCAGCAGTTGTCGCGCCTCGTCGACCGAGAGCAGGTCAAGCGTGATGGGGCGGGCGCCCTCGGCGGCGACCAGGCCGGGCAGCTGGTTCCGGCTGGTCACCACCACCAGGCAGCCGGGCGCGCCGGGCAGTAGTGGGCGGACCTGGTCGAGGTCCCTGGCATTGTCGAGAACGACAAGCACCCGCCGGCCGGCCAGCAGGCTGCGGTAGAGGCCGATCTGGGCGTCCAGGCCGGCCGGGACCTGCTGCGGCGGTACCGCGAATGCGTCCAGGAACCCGCGCACCGCCTCGACCGGCTTCATCACCGAGCCGCCCGGATCGAATCCGCGCAGGTTCACGTAGAGCTGTCCGTCGCCGAACCGGTTGGCCACCCGATGCGCCCAGTGCACCGCCAGGGCGGTCTTGCCCACTCCCGCCGTGCCGGACAACGCCGAGATGACCACAGCGGTCGGGTGCTCGGCGGCCGAGTCCAGGATGCTGTCGAGCTGGTCCAGCTCACCGGCGCGGCCCGCGAACCCGTACACGTCGGGAGGCAGTTGCGCCGGCACATGCCGGGCCGGCGCCGCCACCGGAGGTGCCGCCGGTGCGGTCCGATCGAGTTCACCACGCAGGATCGCCAGGTGCAGTCCCCGCAGTGCGGACCCCGGGTCGACGCCGAGGTCGTCGACCAGCCGCTCGCGGGTAGCGGCGTACCGGTCCAACGCCTCCGCGTCGCGACCCGTGGCGTGCAGGGCCCGCATCAGGACAGCGGTCAACGGCTCCACGAGCGGGTACTCGTCGAGCAGGTCGGTCAACGGTCCGACGACGACGGCCGGGTTGCCGACGTCCAGCTCGGCCTCGGCCCACGCCAGGACCGCATCGAGATGCTGCTGCCGACACCTCTCACGCGTCCGCTCCACCCACCGCCCGCCGAGGCCGGTGAGCGGTTCTCCCCGCCAGAGGTCCAGTGCCTCGCGCAACATCGCGGCCCGCCGGTCCCCGGCGCAGTGCGACTCACGGGCCCGAGCCACCAGGTCGTGAAACCGGTGCAGGTCCACCCGAAGACGGTCGATGTCGAGGACATATCCCGCAGCGGTCCGGAGCACCAGCCGCTCGGACCGGTCGGCCGCGACGTCCGAGCGCTCCAACAGGCGCCGGATCCGGGTGACATAGGTGTGCAGCGTCCGGCGTGCTCCCGGCGGTGCGGCCGGGCCCCACACCCGGTCCATCAGGACCTCGACGGACATCGGCCGACCCGCGTCGACTGCCAGGGCCGCCAGCACCGCGCACTGCTGCGGCGGCCCGACCGGCACCGCGCGATCAGCTACCCGAATCTGGACCTGCCCCAGGACCCGCAACTCCATCGTCAGCCTCCGGCCACGCCTCGCCGCTGGCAAAGACATTGACCATCAAGACTGCACCGAACTTCCGCCACCGGGGTAGTTGCTGTCGTCGATCTTCCAATGCCCGGCCGGGAGTGCGCGTCGCCGTCGGCGGTACGGCCGATCAGTCCAGCCGGGCGGCGATGATCCGGGCGCAGGCCAGCGACTCGGTGTGCGTGGTGTCCACCTGCACGTCGTAGTCGACGCCCTGGTGCACCAGCTCCGCCTGTGCCGCCGCCATCCCCCGGATCCGGTCTCCCCGGGCGATCTCCCGGCCCTCGGCGACCGCCGGGTCACACCTGACCCCGACCCACAACACGCCCAGCCCGGCCAGCGCCGTGCGCCACAACCGCTGTGAGCCGGCGCCGCCGAGGAAGACGTCGTCGACGACGACCCGGGCTCCGGCGCGGGCCATCGCGGCGATCCCGGTCATCCAGGCCGCCTGGAGCCGGTCGAACTCGGGACCGACGCTCACCGCGCCCTCCGCACCGAACTCGATCCCCGCCCCGCCGGAGCGCATGGCGACCGGCATCGCGTCGACGAGCGTGTCGACCCCGTAGCCGAGCCAGGCGTCGGGCAGGACCGCCTGAAGACAGCGGACGATCCCGGACTTGCCCGAGCTGGATCCACCGTTGAGCACGATCACCGAAGTTGTCACGGTGCCACGATAGATCCGCCGCAGGGCCGGCTCGGGCGACGGGTGCCGGACGCCACAACGGGTTCTCGGACCGTACGGGCACCGCGGCATCGACCGGGAGCCACGCCGACGCGCCCGGTCACGACTGGACCTCGCCCGGTCAGGGCTGGAAGCGGTAGCCCATTCCCGGTTCGGTGAGCAGGTGCCGGGGGCGGGACGGGTCGTCCTCCAGCTTGCGGCGCAACTGGGCCAGGTACTGCCGCAGGTAGTTCGTCTCCGACTGGTACCGCGGGCCCCAGACGTCGTGCAGCAGCTGGCGCTGGCTGACCAGCCGGCCCGGGTGGCGCACCAGGATCTCCAGCAGGTGCCACTCGGTCGGGGTGAGCCGCACCTCGGCACCGTCCGCCTCGGCACGTACCGTGTGCGCGCCGAGATCGACGGTGTACCGGCCGATCCGTACCGCCGGCACCTCCTCCCCCGCCCCGGCGGCCCGCCGGGTCACCGCGCGGACCCGGGCCAGCAGCTCGTCCACCCCGAACGGCTTGGTGACGTAGTCGTCGGCCCCGGCGTCCAGCGCCACCACCTTGTCCTGGCTGCCGGCCCGCCCGGACAGCACGATGATCGGTACGTTCGTCCAGCCGCGCAGTCCCCGGATCACCTCCACCCCGTCCATGTCCGGCAGGCCGAGGTCGAGCACCACGATGTCGGGGCGGTGGCTGGCGGCCAGCCGGAGCGCGGTCGAGCCGTCCCCGGCGACGTCGACGTCGTACCGCCGGGCCTTCAGGTTGATCCGCAGCGCGCGGAGGATCTGCGGCTCGTCGTCCACCACGAGCACCCGGGTCATCCGGCATCCTCCTCGTCCGCCACCGGCAGCCGCAGCACCATCGTCAGTCCGCCGCCCGGGGTCTCCTCCGGCTCCAGGCTGCCACCCGTCGCCTCGGCCAGCCCCCGGGAGAGCGCCAGGCCGAGCCCGATCCCGGCGTGGTTGTCCCGGTCGCCCTGCCGCTGGAACGGCTGGAAGACCCGGTCCCACTGTTCCCGGGGCAGGCCCGGCCCCCGGTCCACCACCCGCAGCTCCACGAAGCCGCCGTGTTCGCTGGCGCTGATCGCCGGTGGCCGGTCCGGTGGGCTGAACCGCAGCGCGTTGCCGACCAGGTTGACGAGTACCCGCTCCAGCAGGCCGGGATCGGAGCGGACCGCCGGCAGGTGCCCGGGCAGGCTGACCCGGACCAGCCGGGCCGGCTCGCCGAGTTCGTCCAGGGCCGGCGGCACCACGTCCTCCAGGCCGAGCACGGCGGGACGCAGCCCGAGTACCCCGGCCTGGAGGCGGCTCATGTCCAGCAGGTTGGCCACCAGCCGGGTCAGCCGGTCCAGCGACTCCTCGGCGGTGGCCAGCAGTTCGTCCCGGTCCTCGGGGTCGAACTCGACGTCGCCGCTGCGCAGGCTGTTCACCGCCGCCTTCGCCGAGGCGAGCGGGGTACGCAGGTCGTGGCTGACCGCCGCCAGCAGCGCGGTACGCAGCCGGTCCGCCTCGGCGATCGGCCGGGCGGCGGCCGCCTCCTCGGCCAGCCGTTCCTGCCGGAGCGCCACGGCGGCCTGGGCGGCGAACGCCTCGACGATGCGCCGGTCGGCCGCCGGCAGCACCCGGCCGCGCAGGACCAGCCGGAGGTCGTCCCCGACACCCACCTCGACGTCTCCGGCGGCGGGGGTGCCGCACGGCTCGGCGCCGACGTTGGCGGCGACCCGCCAGGCGCGTGGGTCCCGTTGCCGGTCCGGGCCCTCCGGCGCGTCCGGTGCGCCTTCGAGCAGGGTGACCGAGGTCAGTCCGAAGGTCTCGCGCAGCCGTTCCAGCAGCGCCGTCAGCGGCCGGGCGCCCCGGACCACGCTGCCGGCGACCGCGCCGAGCAACTGGGCCTCCGCGCTGGCCCGGGCCGCCTCCCGGGTACGCCGGGCGGCCAGGTCCACCACCCCGCTGACGGCGGCGGCGACGAGCAGGAAGACGACGAGCGCCAGCACGTTCTCGGTCTCGGCGATGGTGAACCGGTGCAACGGCGGGGTGAAGAAGAAGTTGATCAGCAGTGAGCTGAGCAGGGCGGCCAGCAGTGCCGGCCACCAGCCGCCGACCAGGGCGACCCCGACCACCGCGGCGAGGAAGAGCAGCAGGTCGCTGCTGAGCGACAACTCGTCGGCGAGCAGCCGGAGCAGGTACGTCAGCAGCGGGATGCCGAGCACGGCCAGGCCGAGGCCGACCAGCCGGCGCCGCCGGGACAGCGCGGCGGGTGGCGCCGTCGACCGGCCCCGGCCGGCCTGCTCGTGGGTGACCAGGTGCACGTCGATCGGGCCGGACAGTGCCGTGGTGGTGGCGCCGACGCCCCGGGAGAGGATCTGGGCGAACCTGCCCCGGCGGCTGGCCCCGAGCACGATCTGGGTGGCGTTCACCCCCCGGGCGAAGTCGAGCAGCGCGGTCGGGACGTCGGCGCCGACCGCCTGGTGGTAGCTGCCGCCCAGCCGCTCCACGAGCATCCGCTGCCGTTCCAGCGCTGCCGGATCGGCACCGCGCAGGCCGTCACTGCGGGCGACGTGGATCGCCATCAGCTCGGCGCCCTTGCTCCGGGATGCGATCCGGGCGGCCCGCCGGATCAGCGTGGTGCCCTCCGGCCCGCCGGTCAGCCCCACCACCACCCGTTCCCGGGTCTCCCAGACGGCGGCGATGCCCTGGTCGGCCCGGTACCGGTCGAGCTGGTCCTCGACGGAGTCCGCCAGCCAGAGCAGGGCGAGTTCGCGCAGCGCGGTGAGGTTGCCGATCCGGAAGTAGTTGGCCAGAGCCGCGTCGATCCTGTCCGGGTGGTAGATGTTGCCGTGTGCCATCCGGCGGCGCAGCGCCTCCGGGGTCATGTCGACCAGCTCGACCTGCTCGGCGCCGCGCACCACGCCGTCCGGCACGGTCTCCCGTTGTACGACCCCGGTGATCTGCTGCACGACGTCGTTCAGCGACTCCAGGTGCTGCACGTTGACCGTGGAGAGCACGTCGATGCCGGCGTCCAGCAGTTCCTGGACGTCCTGCCAGCGCTTGCCGTTGCGCGAGCCGGGCACGTTGGTGTGGGCCAGCTCGTCCACCACCGCCACCTCGGGCCGGCGGGCCAGCACCGCGTCGACGTCCAGCTCGGTGAGGTCGCTGCCCCGGTAGCGCACCGTCCGGCGTGGCACCACCGGCAGGTCGCCGAGCATCGCCGCGGTGTGCCGGCGGCCGTGGGTCTCGACCAGACCCACCAGCACGTCGGTGCCGCGTGCCGCCCGCCGGTGTGCCTCCTCCAACATCGCGTACGTCTTGCCGACCCCCGGGGCGGCCCCGAGGTAGATGCGCAGTTGCCCGCGTGCCACGCTGCCGATCCTGCCTTATCCGTCGGGGCCGCCCGGGACCGTTCAGCCGCCCGCCGGGAAGGCGCGGTCCAGCGCGATGTTGAGTTCGACGACGTTCACCCGGGGCTCGCCGAGGAAACCCAGCCCCCGCCCGTCGGTGTGCTCGGCGACCAGCCGCCGTACCTGCTCCGGGCTGGTCTGCCGCTCCCGGGCGACCCGGGCGACCTGGATCGCCGCGTACGCCGGGCTGATGTGCGGGTCGAGGCCGCTGCCGCTGGCGGTGACCGCGTCGGCCGGTACCGCCGGCTCGGCCGGGGCGTCGCCCCGGACCGGGGTGAGCAGCCCGCCGGAGTAGTCCTGCCCGGGGACGGCACACTCCACGGCCACCCCGGCATAGCTGCCGACGAACGGGGTGGCCGGGCAGGCCTGGTTGACGCTCACCGCCCGGGTCACCGGACCGGTCAGGCCGTCGCGGTGGAAGACCCGGAGCACCGCACCGACCCCGTCCGGGGTGCAGAACGGCCGCCGGCCGTCCACGCCGTCGAGTTCCCCGGCCGCCCGGCTGCGGGCGCAGACCTGGGTGAGCAGGCTCGGGGTGCCCTCGTCCGGGTTCCCCTCCTCGTCGACCGCGCCGGGCACCGGCAGGACGTCCTCGACGCTGTTCGGCCCGAGGTTGCTGGCGGCGGTGGCGGTGGGGTCGTAGCCGTCGCCGGCCGCCGACGGGCGGGACTGGAAGTAGCGCGGGATGGCGTTCCCGGCGCCGTCGGTGAAGGACTGGCCGATCAGGCCGCTGCCGGCGACGGCGCCGTCGACGCCGCGCACCAGCGAGCCCTCGGCCCGGTCGTGCAGGCCGGGCAACTGCCCGACCCCGACCAGGACCAGTGGGTAGGCCAGCCCGAGCAGTGCGGTGAACACCAGCACGGCCCGGAACGCGGCCAGGTGTCGGGCGAGCCAGCTGGGTAGACGCATCACGAGATCCCTGGGATTGACGAGAGGAGGAGGTCGAGGACTTTGATGCCGACGAACGGGGCGACGATGCCGCCGAGGCCGTAGACCCAGAGGTTGCGGGTGAGCAGCCTGCTGGCACTGCTCGGCCGGTAGCGGACGCCGCGCAGGGCGAGCGGGATCAGCAGCACGATGACGACCGCGTTGAAGACCACGGCGGCGAGGATCGCCGAGGAGGGGCTGGACAGCCGCATGACGTTCAGCGCGTCCAGGCTCGGATAGATGCCGGCGAACATCGCCGGGATGATCGCGAAGTACTTGGCGACGTCGTTGGCGATCGAGAAGGTCGTCAGCGCACCCCGGGTGATCAGCAACTGCTTGCCGATCTCCACGATCTCGATCAGCTTTGTCGGGTCGGAGTCGAGGTCGACCATGTTGCCGGCCTCCTTGGCGGCCGTGGTGCCGGTGTTCATCGCCACCCCGACGTCGGCCTGGGCCAGCGCGGGGGCGTCGTTGGTGCCGTCACCGGTCATCGCGACCAGCCGGCCGCCCTGCTGTTCCCGTTTGATGAGTGCGAGCTTGTCCTCCGGGGTGGCCTCGGCGAGGAAGTCGTCCACCCCGGCCTCGTCGGCGATCGCCTTCGCGGTACGCGGGTTGTCACCCGTGATCATGACGGTCCGGATGCCCATCCGGCGCATCTCGGCGAACCGCTCCCGCATGCCCGACATGACCACGTCCTTGAGGTGGATCACCCCGAGGGCGCGGGCCGGCTCCCCGTCGACGTGCTCGGCGACCACCAGCGGGGTACCCCCGCCGCCGCTGATCCCGTCGACGAGCTCCCCGACCTGCTCGGTCGGGTGCCCGCCGTTCTCCCGTACCCACTTCAGCACCGCTGCCGCGGCGCCCTTGCGGATCCGCCGACCCGGCCCGCCGGCTCCGCCGTCCACCGTGGCATCCGGCGTCAGGTCGACGCCGGACATCCGGGTCTGCGCGGTGAACTCGACGAAGGTGGCGTGCGGGATCAGCCCCGGCTCCCGCTCGCGCAACCCGTACGCGTTCTTGGCCAGCACCACCACCGAGCGTCCCTCCGGCGTCTCGTCGGCCAGGCTGGCGAGCTGGGCCGCGTCCGCCACCTGCTCGGCGCCGACGCCGTCGACCGGGACGAACTCCGCCGCCTGCCGGTTGCCCAGGGTGATGGTGCCGGTCTTGTCCAGCAGCAGCGTGTTGACGTCGCCGGCGGCCTCGACGGCCCGGCCACTCATCGCCAGCACGTTGCGCTGGACCAGCCGGTCCATCCCGGCGATGCCGATCGCCGAGAGCAGCGCGCCGATGGTGGTCGGGATCAGGCAGACCAGCAGCGAGACCAGCACGATCCCGGTGACCCCGTCGGAGTCGATCGCGGCGGTGTCCGGTGCCGCGCCCTGGAAACCCTTCGAGAAGATCGCCAGTGGCTGGAGTGTCACCACCGCCATCAGGAAGATCACGGTCAGCGCCGCGAGCAGGATGTTCAGGGCGATCTCGTTCGGGGTCTTCTGCCGGTTCGCCCCCTCCACCAGGGCGATCATCCGGTCGACGAAACTCTGCCCCGGCTGCTGGGTGATCCGCACGACGATCCGGTCGGAGAGCACCTTCGTGCCGCCGGTCACCGCGCTGCGGTCGCCGCCGGACTCCCGGATCACCGGAGCGGACTCGCCGGTGATGGCCGACTCGTCGACGCTGGCAATGCCCTCCACCACGTCGCCGTCGCCGGGGATCACCTGCCCCGCCTCGACCAGCACGATGTCCCCGTGCCGCAGCTCGGTGGCGGCGACCGCCTCGTCGCGGTAGGCACCCGGCTCCGTCCCCGGCGACCAGCCGGTCAGCCGGGTCGCCACGGTGTCCCGCTTCGCCTGGCGCAGCGTCGCCGCCTGGGCCTTGCCCCGGCCCTCGGCGACCGCCTCGGCCAGGTTGGCGAAGAGCACGGTCAGCCAGAGCCAGACCGTGATCGCCCAGGCGAAGCCGCTCGGCTCGGCGACGGCCAGCACTGTGCTGAAGACCGCACCGACCTCCACGATCAACATCACCGGGTTACGCCAGAGCGTGCGGGGGTCCAGCTTGCGGAACGCGTCCGGCAGCGAGCGGAGCAGTTGCCGGGGGTCCAGCAGCCCACCGCCGACCCGGCCCTGCGCCGGGCCGGAGGACGGCAACCCACCTGCGGGGGCGGGCGCCACCGGACTGACAGTCATCTTCCCTTTCCTTCCTTCGTTGACCCGCACCGCGCTCACAACCCCTCGGCCAGCGGGCCGAGCGCCAGCGCGGGCAGGAAGGTCAGCGCCACCAGGATCACCGTGACGCCGGTGAGCATCCCGACGAAGAGCGGCCGGTGCGTCGGCAGCGTCCCCGCCGAGGCGGGTACCGGCCGCTGCCCGGCCAGCGCGCCGGCCAGGCCGAGCACGAAGACGATCGGCAGGAACCGGCCGAGCAGCATGCAGAGCCCGAGGGCCGTGTCCCACCAGGGCGTGTTCACCGTGATGCCGGCGAACGCCGAGCCGTTGTTGTTGCTCGCCGAGGTGAAGGCGTAGAGCACCTCGGACAGGCCGTGCGGGCCGACGTTCAGGGCCGTCGAGTTGTTGCCGGTGGCGAAGGCCGCCGCCGTGCCGATCAGCACCAGCATCGGGGTGACCAGGAAGTACAGCGAGGCGAACTTGATCTCCCGGGCGCCGATCTTCTTGCCGACGTACTCCGGGGTGCGTCCCACCATCAGCCCGGCCACGAAGACCGTGATCACGGCGAGGACGAGCATGCCGTAGAGGCCGGCGCCGACACCGCCGGGAGCGACCTCGCCGAGCATCATGTTGACCATCGGCATCATCCCGCCGAGCGGGGTGAACGAGTCGTGGAACGAGTTCACCGCACCGGTCGAGGTGAGCGTGGTGATCGCGGCGAACGAGGCCGAGTTGGCGACCCCGAACCGGGCCTCCTTGCCCTCCATCGCCGCACCGACCGCCTGCGGCACCGTACCGTTGCCGGTCAGCTCGAAGACGTTTGTCAGGGTGATGCTGACGATCGCCAGGATCGCCATCACCGCGACGATCGCGTACCCCTGCCGGTTCTGCCCGATCATCCGGCCGAAGACCCGGGGCAGGCTGAACGGGATCACCAGGATCAGGAACAGCTCGAACCAGTTGGTCCAGGTGGTCGGGTTCTCGAACGGGTGGGCGCTGTTGACGTTGTAGAAACCGCCGCCGTTGGTGCCGAGTTCCTTGATCACCTCCTGCGAGGCGACCGGGCCGCCCGTGATCGTCTGGGTGCCGCCGGCCACCGTGGTCACGTCGGTGCCGCCGGAGAGGTTCTGCACCACCCCGCCGACCATCAACACGATCGCGCCGAGCACGGCGATCGGCAGCAGCACCCGCAGGATGATCCGGACCAGGTCGACCCAGAAGTTGCCGAGCTGGTCGGTCCGGCTCCGGGCGAAGCCCCGGACCAGCGCCACCGCCACCGCGATGCCGACCGCGGCGGAGACGAAGTTCTGCACCGCCAGCCCGGCCATCTGCACCAGGTGGCCCAGCGTCGACTCACCCGAGTACGCCTGCCAGTTCGTGTTCGTCACGAAGCTGACCGCGGTGTTCCAGGCGATGTGGTCCGGTACGGCGTCGAGGCCGAGTGAGAGCCAGAGCCGGTCCTGGAGCCGCAGGAACGCGTACAGGAAGAGCAGGGAGACCAGGGAGAAGGCCAGCACGCTGCGGGCGTACGTCCCCCAGGACTGCTCGGCCTTCGCGTCGACGCCGATCAGCCGGTAGATGCCCCGCTCGATCCGGAAGTGCCGGTTGCCGGAGACCACCCGGTGGAGGTGGTCGCCGAAGGGCTTGTAGACCGCCACCAGCGCCACGGCGAGCGAGGCGACGAGGATGACGCCCGCGGTCGTCGTACCCATCTAGAAACGCTCCGGGAACAGGAGTGCGAACAACAGGAAGACGGCCAGCCCGGCCGCGAGGACCAGGCCGACGAGGTTGACCACGCTCACAGCCGCTCCACCGCCCGGGCGAGCAGGGCCAGGGCCGCGAAGAGCCCCAACGTCACCAGCACGAACACGACGTCGATCACCGAACGTCCTCTCCAGCGCGCGTTCCGGACGACCGTTCTCGGCCGCCCGATCCAGGTAAACCCGACGGTCGGCCCGGGGTGGCCGGTTCTGACGGTTCGGCTACGCCGGCACCGCACATCTTGACGTGATCTTGACGCCGGTGGCGGCGGTCGGCCGGGTCCGGTGGCGGGTTTCCCGGCGGCCCTGCCGGGTAGCCCGCCCGGGGACCACAGGGGGGTGCGGGATGCCGGAATCGGATGCCTGGGTGCACGAGGCCACCGCGACGGCCGAAGGAGGCCGGTTGCGTACCGACGACGGGGAACTCTCCACCACCCTCGCCTCGCCGCTGGCACCGCACTGCACCGGGCTCGCCCCCGAGCAGTTGCTCGCGGCGGCGTTCGCCTCCTGCCTGCACCACGCGGCGGTCGAGGCGGCCACCGGGATCACCGACGAGGCGCACACCGTGCAGGTCCGGGCCCAGGCACGGCTGGCCAGGGACGCCGACGGGCGCTACCGGGCGGACGTGCGGGCCAGCATCGCCTCGGTCGGCCTGAACCGGGACCAGCTGACCGACCTGGCCCGGTACGCCGACCGGCTCTGGCCGTTCTCCAGCGACGGTGGCCGGCACACCCTCACGGTCGTCCCGGCCGATCCCCGCTACCGCTGAACCGGCGGGGTCCGCCGGCGCGGGCCGCTACCGGCGTCCCCGGCCGATCCCGCTACCGCCGAAGCGTGGGACGGTCGGCGCGGGGCCGGCTACCGGAAGCCGGCGGTCACCGCCCGGTGGTCGCTGGCCGGGGTGCGCACCACCCGGGCGTACGCCGCGGTGAGCCCCCGGTAGAGCACGTGGTCGGGGCGGGTGACCGGTAACGCGGCCGGCCAGGTGAAGCCGGGGCCCCGACCGGCGTCCGCCTGGGCGTCCTTGAGCAACTCGGTCAACGGCTCGATCATGCGGTCGGTGGTGGCGGTGTTCAGGTCGCCGAGCACGATCAGCCGCTCGGCCGGGTCCTGCCGGATCCGGCTGGCCAGCGCGGTGACCGTGCGGTCCCGGGTGCCGGTGTCGCCGGCCCGCGCCGAGCCGAGGTGGACGACGTAGACGACCACGTCGCCGCCGGGCGCCGCCACCACCGCCCGCAGGGCCCGGGTCCAGGCCAGCCCGGTGTCCACGCCGATGTCCTCGCGGATCGGGAACCTGCTCCACAGCGCGATCGTGGAGACGTCCGCCCGGTAGGGGTACCGCTCGGCCAGCGCCCCGGCCACCGATCCCCGGGTCTGGCCGGAGATCTCCTGCAACCCGATCACGTCGGCGTCGGTGTCGGCCAGGCTGGCCACCGTGCCGGCCGGATCGGGGTTGCCGGCCCGCAGGTTCTGGCTGGCCACCCGCAACCGCGCCGGGCCGCCGCCACCGCCGGGCAGCCAGGCGGTGCCGAAGAGGGTCGCCCAGAGTAGGGCCGGGACCAGCGCGGCAGCCAGCGCGGTCCGGGAACGGCGCAGCCCGGCGGCGAGCAGGAGCAGCGGGACGCCGAGGCCGAGGAAGGGCGCGCCGCTGTCCACCAGGCTGCCCAGGCCACGCACATTGGGAATCAGGCGGTGCCCGGCCATCAGCGCGGTCAGCAGCACGGCCGCGACCAGGACCATCGTGTCCCGGCGCCGCCCCCGCCCGGCCGGCCCGCCATCCGCAGGCTTGATCTTGCTCTCCGCCACCGAGAAGCATCGTATAAGAGCCGGTCCCGTCCGAAGTCGAGACCGGCACACCGGGCGGACCGACCCGTCGACCAGGGCCGACGACCGTTCGGGCCGGGTCCGGCCCGGCCCGAACGGACCAGTGGAGCTGGACCGAACGACCGACCCGGGCGATCTTCGTCGGTGATCCCACCATTGGCGGGGAAACCTGCCCGGCTGATCCCACCACCCCGGCAAGACGGACATACCGCATCCGTCCGGTCCGGCCGCGCCCGGTCCCCCGTGCCGACAAGTGCCCGGTTGACCAGGCAAAAGTGTGGCGCAGGCCACCGTTCCGAGCTACCCCATTCAGCTGGGCGTTACCTAACCTCTGCCGGGTGCATCACACGGAACAGAATGATCCCGGACAGGACACCGGAACCCAGGCTGACCGTTCGGCCGATACCGGCTCCACCACCCAGGTAACCGGCCGCCATCGGGTGCCGGCGCCACGACGGCTGCGCCGGACCCGGGCCCTGCTCTCGTCCCGCCCGGTACGGATCGGCGCGGTCGCCGCGGTGGCCTGCTGCCTCGGCACGGTGGTCTTCGTCGAGTCCAGGGCGGCCACCACGCCGGCCGGACCCGCGCCGGCCGACCTGCTCGCCGAGCGCGCCGCCAGCGCCGACCGCCAGCCCGCCTCCCGGGCCACCGAGCGCGCCCCGGCGCCGACCCCGACCGCCACGCCGAGCAGCACCCCCGCCGCCACCCCGACCGCCCGGCCGACGACGGCCAGGACCAAGGTGACCCGGGCGAGCCGGAAGCCCAGCCGGCCGACCCCGGTCGCCGGGCTCACCCAGACGCAGATGGACAACGCACACACGATCGTCCAGGTCGGGGTGAAGATGGACATCCCGCGCCGGGGGCTGGTGGTCGCGATCGCCACCGCCATGCAGGAGAGCAACCTCTACAACCTCGCCAGCGGCGCACTACCGGAGTCACTGGACCACCCGAACCAGGGCGTCGGCTACGACCACGACTCGGTCGGGCTGTTCCAGCAGCGGCCCAGCTCCGGCTGGGGCACGGTCGCCGACCTGATGCGCCCGGCGTACGCGGCCGAGCAGTTCTACGCGGCCCTGCTGGAAATCCCCGGCTGGCAGCAGATGAGCGTGACCGCCGCCGCCCAGTCGGTGCAGATCTCCGCCTTCCCCGACGCGTACGCCCAGCACGAACAGCGGGCCAGCACCGTGGTCGAGGCACTCGTCTGAACCCGCGCCGGCCCGCTCAGTAGCGGCGCCACTCCGCCCGGGCGTACTCCAGCACCCGGGGGTGCAGCAGGGTCGACGGCGGCAACTCCAGTCGCGGCCGGTCCGGCGGAAAGTTCGTTGCGGCCCGCAACGTCCCGGCGTCCAGAGAACGCAACGCGGGTACGTCGGCCGGCAGCCCCAACCCCGGCGCGACGGTGCCGGGGGCGGCGAGCAGGAAGCCCCAGTCGCCGAACGAGGGCACGTCGACGTGGTACGGCACGCTGGCGAACCCGGCCGAGCGCAGCGACGCCGCCACACACCAGTACGAGCGGGGTGCGAAGTACGGCGAGCCGGCCTGCACCACCACCCGTCCCCGCTCGGCGACCACCCTCCGGACCAGGGAGTAGAACTCGACCGAGTAGAGCTTGGCGGTCGCCGTCTCGTCCGGGTCCGGCAGGTCCACCACCACCGCGTCGAACCGGGCCGGCTGGCCGCGCAGCCAGGCGAAGGCGTCGGCGTCGACCATCCGGACCCGGGGGTCGGCGAAGGCGTCCCGGTTCAGGGCCCGCAGTTGCGGCTCGGTCCGGGCCAGCCGTACCACGGCCGGGTCCAGGTCCACCACGGTGACCGTGCCGACGTCGGAATAGCGCAGCAGTTCCCGTACGGCGAGCCCGTCGCCGCCGCCGAGCACAAGTACCGATCCCCGGCTGCCGGCCAGCACCGGATGCACCAGCGCCTCGTGGTAGCGGTACTCGTCGACCGAGCTGAACTGGAGGTCGCCGTTGAGGTAGAGCCGCAGGTCGGTGACGCCCTGCGAGACGAGCGGCACCGACCGGGTCAACACGATCTCCTGGTACGCGCTCCGCTCGGCGTACACCACCGGGTCCCGGAAGAGCTGCTGCCGGGCGGTCACCTCGAAGTCGGCGGCGGACAGGTACGCGTACCCGAGGAGAAGGCCGACCGCGACGGTGCCGGCGGCCAGCGCGACCCGGACCCGGGCGGTCAGCTCCCGCCGGAAGACGGTGCCGACCAGGGCCAGCCCGGCCAGCGCGTTCACCACCCCGACCACGAGCACCCCGCGCAGCTGGCCGAAGAAGGGGATCAGCAGGAACGGGAAGGCGAGCCCGCCGAGCAGCGCGCCGACGTAGTCGGCGGCGAACAGGTCGGCGACCGCGCTGCCGGCGGACTGTTCCCGGATCCGCTGGAGCAGGACCATCAGCAGCGGGATCTCCGCCCCGATCAGCAGCCCGAGCAGCAGGGCGGTGCAGACCAGGGCCGGGGCGTAGAGGTCGAGCCAGGCGAAGGCGGCGTAGAGGCCGAGCACGGAGAGTCCGCCGAAGAGCGCCAGCGCGAGTTCGACGACCGCGAACGCGGCGGCGGCCCGGTGCTGGAACGGCTTGGCGGCCAGCGCCCCGAGCCCCATCGCGAAGACCATCACGCCGAGCACGATCGACGCCTGCCCGACGGTGTCCCCGATCAGGTAGCTGCCGAGCGCGACCAGGGCCAGTTCGTAGACCAGGCCGCAGGCGGCACAGACGAAGACGGCGGCCAGCACCCCCGTCCGGGCCGCCCGGCGCCGTGGCCGGCCCGCCGGGTCGGCCGGAACAGCGGTCATCGGCGCCGACGCTCGAAGACGCCGATGGCCAGGAAGATGGCGGTGAGCAGCAGCACCCCGGCGGCACCGAGCAGCAGCACCCAGCGGTCGCGCCAGAAGTCGTTCCCGGCGTCGGGCAGTGGCGCGGGCGTCCCCGCGGCCGCCGCGGCCGGCGCCGCCGGTGGCGGGGAGGCCGGGCCGGAGCCGGTCTCCGAGACCAGCAGCGGCAGGAAGACGGCGGCCCGGCAGACCGCCCAGCCGGGTTCGTCGACGAACTGCTTCGCGTCGACGCCGAGCCGGGTGAGTCCCCGGTCGAAGTCGACGTGCGCCAGGTCGGGCGAACTGCTCACCCGGTAGACGGCGCTGTCCTCCGACTCGCTGCTCGCCGAGGTGTACCAGACCGCCGCGTCGACCTCCACCCAGCGCGGGCAGCGGGCCGGATCGCTGTCCACCGGTATGTTGTCGCCGAGGTTGGAGCCGACGCTGACCGGCGGGGCGTCGTACGCCGCCCCGCCGGTGCGCAGCCGCCAGCCGTAGCAGATCTGCTGGCTGCCGTACGCCCGCTGGAGCAGCGTGACGGTGTCGGTCCGCTCCACCGTCCCGGGCGCCGGCACCACCGTGCTGTCGTCGTCCGGGCTGAGCGCACCCAGCGCGATGAAACCCACGATGGCCAGGAGTACCAGCACCCCCAGGACGGCCTTGAGTCGCTTCGCGGTCTGCTCGGCCGCCTTCGCCCGGCCGGCGGCGACCCAGCGCGCGTTCGCGCTCTGTCCGCTGCTCCCCCTGCCGCCGGCTGCCATCAGCTGATCGCGGCCGCGATGACGGCGCCGGTCGCCAGGTGCACGACCGCCGAGACCCAGACCGCCGGATGCGGCTCCGGGTCGACCAGGATCTCGCCGAGCCGCCCCGGGGTGACCAGGTCGAGCAGCAGGAACGAGCCGGCCATCAGCAGCAGACCGAGCAACCCGTACGCGGCGCTGCTCACCAGCCCGTCGACGAAGTCGTCGTGGCTCACCACGATCGCGGTGGTGACGATGACGCCCACACCGACCAGGTTCGAGGCGAGCAGCAGGGCCGCGTTGCGGTTGCGGTCGGCCCAGATCAGGTCGTGCAGCCGGCCCGGGGTGGCCACGTCGACGAGCAGGTAGCCGACGGCCATCAGCACGAGCCCGACCACCCCGTAGGCGAGGGTGGCCAGCAGGTCGGTGGCGAGGGTCGTCAACACATCAGGCTCCGGAGGGATGAGGAGAAGGGGGTGTGATGGAGCGGTTACTTGCCGGCGCCTGGACCGCCGCCACGGACCGAACTGCCGCGCCCCCAGCCCCAGGCGTTGCCGACCGTGCTCGAATAGCGGGGATATGCGGTGACCAGGCGTTCCAGCAGGATCAGCGAGCCGCCGGCCAGCGGCAGGATCACCACCGAGTCCTCGTCGTAGCGCAGGTAGACGCCGCTGGCGTCGACGTACTCGTCGGCCGGGCGCCAGGCCTCGGTGATCTCCTCGGCCACCACGCTCGGCGCGGAGTCCGACCGGTACGCCCTCGCGTCCGAGCCGATGTCCTGGGCCGCCGCCCGCCGGTACCGGTCCTGCACGTACCCGCGCGGCGAGAAGTTGCCGTGGAAGACGGCGAAGCCGGCGAGCAACACGCCGACCAGGGCGAACGCGCCACCGACCAGGAACCAACCGCGGTACCTCATACCGCCGCCACCACCGTCTCCGTCTCGACCACTTCACCACTGCCCGGATACGCGTGCCAGGTGCGCCAGCCGATCCGACCGGCCCCGGCAGCGTCCCGCCCACCGGGGCGGCCCACCCGCAGCGCGGTGATCGCGTCCGGGCCGCCGGGAAAGACCCCGACCAGGGCGTACGGGTCGCCGGCCAGGTCCCGCCGCAGCCGGGCCGCACACTCCGACAACCGGGCCGGGCCCAGTTGCCGGACCCGGGCGGTGAACCGGTAGCCGGTGGCCGGGTCGGCCAGGGACGCCGGGAGTTCCGGGCGCCGGCCGGGCAGGCAGGCCACCGTCTCGATCAGCCCGCCGTCCGGACCGTCAAGCACCACCTGGTGCGAGGCGCCGAGCAGCCGGAGCTGGAGTCGCGTGCCGGGGCGGCCGAGCCGGGTCAACCGGCCGAGGTCGAGCAGGTGCAGCGCGGGCTGTTCCGGGGTGTCGAGCGCCAGGCTCAGCTCGGCGGCGGTGGTGTCCTCGTACGCGGTGTCCAGGTTGACGAGCATCGTTCAGCCGACCCGTCCCGTCGGAGTGTCGGCGGCGTCCGTCTGCTGTGGATAGATCCGCACCTCGGTCCGGTGCAGCCGGTCACCCGTGCCGACCTCCCAGCGCCCGCTGTCGCCGTACGCCTCGAAGGAGAGCGGGCTGCCGTCGGCGGCGGCATAGTCGTGGTAGCGGACCGTGCCGGTCGGGTCCAGGCCGGTGCTGCCGAGCGAGGTGAAGTCGGCCCGCCCCGACTCCTTGCTCCGGTAGCGCCGGCCGCCGATCTCCAGCTCGGCCGGCCCCGGGTCGACGCCGACCTCCGGCAGCGTGGTCCAGAGCACCATCTCCAGGTCGGGGTCCTCCTCGACGGAGAGCCAGAGTTTGCCGCCCCGGGCGTCGTCGAGCAGGTGCTCCGTCCAGCTCCAGCCGCCCTCGCGCAGCCGCAGGGTGCCGCGTACGCCGTAGGAGGTGTGCCGGATCTCCACCAGGTCGCCGGGCTTGAGGGTGCGCGGGTCGCCGCGCAGCGCGTCGGCGTCGTCGTCCACGGTCCGGAAGGGATCGCCCACCGGCGCGCCGGACGGCCCGCCGGTGCGCTTCCGGGCGGCGCGCAGCGCCACCACCGCCACCAGCACCCCCGCCGCCGCGATCAGCAGACCCACTGCCGCCACCAGGTACGCCGTCGCCCCGTTCAAGCCCCGTGCTCCTTCCGATCCCGCTGGGCGCCGACGGTAACAAGGTCGCGCACGCCACCGACAGGGCGTGATCGAAAATGGGGCCGATGGGCGGGTCGATCACCGCCGGAACGTCCTGCCGGCTCCGGGTCCTCCTGGTCGGAGGAGCAGGCCGGCCAGGGCGGGCCGGGCGGATGCTCCGGAGGAGCAGGCCGGCCAGCCCGGGCCGGGGCGGGTGCTCCAGAGGACGAGCCGCAGGCCGGCCAGGGCGGGCCGGAGCGGGTGCTCCGGGTGGTCGGCCCGCCGGGTCGCCCCGTCCAACGCCGAGGACTCAGGAGGCCGGGGCCGGTAGCGCCTCGTCCGGCGTGGCCGACCGGTGCGCGCCCGGCCGCTGGTCGCCGGGGCCGGTCACGCCGCGCATGATCTCGTCCGCCCGTTCGGCGCGGATCCGCCGCGCGTGCAGCGCCCGCTCGAAATCCCGCCGGGCCTGCACCGCCTCGGCGTAGACCTGGTCCCGCACCTGCCTGGCCTCCGCGCGGGCTGCCTCGAGGTCGGCCCGCGCCCGGGCCAGGATCTGGGCCGCCTCCCGCTCGGCGGTCAGCACGACCTGCCGGGCGACCGGCTCCGACGGCGGCCCGTCGTCTGGGACCGGCCGCGCGCCCAGCGACGCGCCCAGCCGGGTCAGTTCGGCCCGCAGCCGGGCCAGTTCGGGATCCGTCCGTGCGGCGGCGTCCGTCCGCGCCGCCAGCCGGGCCAGCCGCGCACCCAGATTCTCCAGGCAGCGGTCGACCTGGCCCTGGTCGTAACCGATTTCGACGACGGAGAACTCCATGCTTCGCCCCCAGGAAGCCGATGTCACCTACACCTGGAATCCTGGTCAACCGGTGCCGCTCACCGGGGCGGATCGGAAAAACTGTTCAGCATGCGGTCGAGCCGGCCGGGGACTCGGGTCGAGTCAGGGTGCGGTCGAGGCCGGCGGGTCGCGGTCGGACCGGCTCGACGATCAGCCGGCCGACGCGGGCGGCTTCGGCAGCACCACCACCTGGCCGAAGAACTCGTCGATCCGCCGGATCACGTCGTTGAAGTCGTCCAGGTCGATCGGCTTGGTCACGTACGCGTTGGCCCGCAGGTTGTAACTGCCGAGGATGTCCGTGTCGGCGTTCGAGGTGGTGAGTACGACGATCGGGATCGTGCGCAGGCTGTCGTCGCTCTTGACCTTGTCGAGCACCTGCCGACCGTCCATCCGGGGCATGTTCAGGTCCAGCAGGATCATGTCCGGCCGGTTCGCCTCCCGGTGCCGCCCCTCGCGGAACAGGAACTCCATCGCCTCTTCCCCGTCACCGACGACGTCGATCGACTTGGGGACCTCCGAGTCGGCCAGCGCCTCCTCGATCATCAGTACGTCGCCCGGGTCGTCGTCCACGACCAGGATGCGTACGGGGCTCGGGTCGGCTGCGTGCACGGCGTACCTACCTCTGGTAGTCGGGATGGTGCGGCGGCCACCCGCGTCACCAGCCCTGTGATGTGGTCTCCGGCGAGCCGTCGACCGTCGACGCGGCGTGCGAACTCTAGCCGATCAACGGTCACGCCAGGGCCGCCGGGTCATGCCCTTCCCGGTCATAGCGGAGCAAGTCGTCCAGGCCGCTGATCTGCAACACCCGCTCGACCCGCCCGGTCGCTCCCGTCAACCGGAGCCAGCCGCCGCGCGAGCCCGCCCGGTCGTCGCCGCGGACGAAGGCGGCCAGGCCGCTGGAGTCGCAGAAGGTCAGCTCGGCCAGGTCGACGAGCAGGCGCCGGTGCCCGTCGTCGACCAGTTGGTCGATCTCCGCGCTCAGCTTCGGCGCGGTGGTGATGTCGAGTTCACCGCCGAGGTGGAGGCGCACCAGTTTCGGGTGCACGACATGCCTGACGGAGAAGAGCACACCCGCCTCCGTCCGGTCAGCCGTCGCCAATACTTGCAGTCAGGCAAGTATACGCATCAGCTAGATCGACATCGAGGCCGGCCAGCCTCACCGTGCCGCCGGGCCGGCGTACCGACACCGGGTCCGTGCGGCCCGAGGTTACCGGTGCGACGACCGTGCCGCCGCCCCGACCGGCGGGTCGGTTTGCCGGACATGGCGCAGGGAAGGCGCGCAGCACCGGACAGCCGGCAACGGACCTGGTCAGGAAGGAGAAACCGATGTCCCAGCGGACCGTCCCCACGGTCACCCTCCCGTCCGGCGAGGCGATCCCGGCGCTCGGTCAGGGCACCTGGGGGATGGCGGAGGACCCGGCGCGCCGGGACGACGAGATCGCCGCACTCCGCGCCGGGGTGGACGCCGGCCTCACCCTGATCGACACCGCCGAGGTGTACGCCGACGGCGGCGCCGAGAACCTGGTCCGGGAGGCACTCGGCGACCGGCGCGAGGAGGTCTTCCTGGTCACCAAGGTCTCCTCCGCACACGCGACCGTCACCGGCACCGCCGACGCCTGCGCCCGCAGCCTGGAGCGGCTCGGCACCGACCGGATCGACCTGTACCTGCTGCACCAGCGCGGCGACGCACCGCTGCCGGAAACGGTCGAGGCGTTCACCAGCCTGATCACCCAGGGACTCATCCGGCACTGGGGGGTGAGCAACTTCGACGTACCGGAGGTGGTCGAACTGGCCGCCATCCCGGGCGGCACCGCGGTGGAGACCGACCAGATCCCCTACAACCTCACCCGCCGCGGCATCGAGTGGGACCTGCTGCCCCGCTGCCGCGCCGCCGGCCTGCCGGTGATGGCGTACTCGCCGCTGGAGCGGGGTCGGATGCTCGGACACCCGGCGCTGGCCGGGGTCGCCGGGCGGCACGGTGCCACCCCGGGGCAGGTGGCACTCGCCTGGCTGCTGCGCCAGGCCGGGGTCTGCACGGTGACCAGGGCGAGTACCCCTGCGCACGTCCGGGAGAACCGGGCGGCCGTCGACCTGGTCCTCACCGAGGAGGACCTGGCCGAACTCGACAAGGCGTTCCCGGCACCCGACGGCCCGCGACCGCTCGAACTACTCTGAACGCCGTCCGTGGTCGCAGGTCGACAGTCTTCAGACGGCCTTCATGCGGGCCGGCTGGCGGGCCGGGGCGACGCCCAGCTCGTCGGGGCGGGCGGCGTCCTCCGGGGCACCGTTCTCCGGCGGCTGGAACAGGTAGCGGACGAACTCACCACCGGTCTCGTTCTGTTCCGAACCGGGCCACTGGCCGACGGCGTCCACCCCGATGACCTCCCGGCCACCCTCGTCGGTCTCCTCCAGCAGCGCCCAGAGTGACACCGGGTAGCAGCGGGTGGTGTCCGGGGCGAGCCGCCAGCGGGCGTACCAGCCGGGTCGGGCGGGGACGATCTCGACTATCCGCTTCATGTGCCCCTCCTCCGGCGGTACGGTCGCGGCCACGGCCGGCCCGTACCCGACGTTTCCGGCCGATCCGATCGTCGGCGCCGGCGGGGTGAGCAGTCCTCACCCGGCCGGGATGAGCCGGCCGGACACCCCGGGCCGCCGGAGCGGGCGTTTCGTCGATGGCGGCTCGGGAAGGCGGTTCATCGCGCCGCAGGCGTACCGGCAACCGGCGCGACGCGGCGGCCGGCGCCGGTGCGGCCCGGTGGTGGCGACACGCGAAGCGAGCCGAGGTGGGCCCGTGGCCGGTCGGCCGGTACGACAGGTCGGCCGGTACGACCCGGGCCCACGACGACGAGCGCAGCGAGGAGACGGCATGAGCGGGAAGCAGATGGAAGGCGACAACCAGCGGCGCCGGACCCTGGCCCGGCAGGCCCGTCAACGAGGCCGGCGGCCGAGCGAGGTCGGCGCCACCTTCGGTGCGGACAAGCAGCTCACCAGCCTCGACCGGGGTCGCCGGGACGGACCGGCCCAGGCCGGGAACCGCAAGCCGAACGCCGAGCGCGGCGGCCCGGCCACCCCACCGCCGGTACCCGCCGAGCGGCCCGTGCCCAGCCCCGACGAGCTGGTCGGCACCACCGTTGCCGACGCTCCCGTGATCGGTTACCGGGATCTCGTCTCGGACATCGGGCGGCGGGCCGGGGTCGACTTCGAACAGGCCCGAGCCGCCGCCGGAGCCACCGTCGCCGCGCTGGCCCGGGCGCTGGAGACCGCCGACCGGCAGCGGCTGCTGGACGCCGTACCGAACCAGTTGCACGACGACGGCGCGCTTGCGACCGGCAACCGGCACCGCGACCTCGCCGGATTCCTCGACGAGGTGGCCCGGTTGACCCACCGCAGCCCGGAACAGGCCCGGTACCAGGCGCAGGCGACTCTGAGCGCGCTCGCCGCCCGGGACGGCGGGTTGGTCGACTCGTTGAACCTCCCGCCGGAGTTGCGCGACCTGCTCGGGCCGCCAGCGGCCGGCGGCGGACTTGTCGACGCGACCGGCGGCACCGCCGCGCTCACCGACGACGAACTCGCCGACGCGCTGGCGAGCCTCCCCTACTGGTCCGGGGACGGTCGGAAGCTGACCCGCAGCATCGAGCTGCCGCCGGAGAACCTGGACCGGGTGTTGGGCCGGCTGGCCCGGCTGCGCCCGGAGACCGGCCGGGGCCCGACGGTCGGCCGCGAGTCGCCGGGAACTGTGGTGCTCACCGTCCGGACCCGTTCACTGGACGCGGTGACCGCGCTGGACGTGGCGCTCGCGCACCAGATCGACGACGCGATCGACGAGGTCAGCGCGGGAATGGCGGCGCCGCCGGAGCGGCGCAGCGGGCCGCGGTTCGGCCCGTGACGCGGCCGCCGACCCGCGACTGATGATGCCAGACCGACGGCCGGCTCACCGCCGGGACGCGACCTGACCGGGGCAGCTCACCGCTTGCGGGCAGCCCCGCCGCCGGTGCGGTGGGAGCTACCGGTGGACCGGTAGCTCCGGGGAGGCGCTCTCCAGCGGTACGGCGTGCGCCGGCACCAGGCCGAGCTGGATGGCCTGCCGGGTGAACGCCGCGTCGATCAGCCAGTCGGCGCTGACCCGGGCCCGGTTCCCCGGCATCGCGAGCAGGTGGTAGCCCCGGGTCACCGCCTTGGCGGGCAACCCGGACAGCGGCACCCGCACCGGGTTCGCGGCCGCATCGGTGCCGCCGAGATCCACGACGAACCCGAGGTCGTGGTGCCGGTACGGTCGCCGCCTGCCCTGACCGTAGGACGCGGCGACGTTGTGTGCGGCCAGTTTCCCCTGCCGTTGGGCGTGCTGGGCGGTCATCGCCGTCGCCTCCCCGGGCCGGGTCAGGTCGGGTACGGCGGCCGCGTCGCCGCAGGCGTACACGTCGGGGAAGCCGGGCACGTTGAGGAACTCGTCGACCACCAGCCGCCCCTTCTCGGTCGGCAGTCCCAGGTCGGCCACGAGCGGGTCGGGGCGTACGCCGACGCACCAGATCAGCGAGCGGGTCGGCACGTACTCGCCGTCGCTGAGCTTCACCCCGTCGGCCGTCGCCTCCTTGACCGTGGTGCCCATCCGCACGTCCACGCCCCGGGCGTCGAGCACCCGACGTGCCGTCGCCGACATCCGCTGGTCGAGTTCCGGCAGTACCCGTTCGGCGAGGTCGAGCAGCAGCCAGCGCGGCCGTACGCCGAGCCGGGGGTGCTGGGCGGCGAGCGCGTCGGTGAAGAGCTGGCCGTGCGCCGCCACCTCGGTACCGGTGTAGCCGGCGCCGACCACCACGAAGGTGGTCCGGGCGTCCCGCTCGGCCGGGTCGTCGGTCGCCTCCGCCAGCTCGATCTGGCAGACCACGTGGTCGTGCAGGTAGAGCGCCTCCGGCAGGCCCCGGAACCCGTGCGCGTGCTCGGTGACGCCGGGGATCGGCAGCAGCTTGTTGACGCTGCCCACCGAGATGATCAACCGGTCGTAGTCGAGCTGTCCGGGTGCGCCCTCGGCGCCGGTGTAGTCGACCCGCTTGGCGGGCAGGTCGATGTGGTTCGCCTCGCCGATCACCACCCGGACCCCGTCCAGGGTGCCGGCGAGCGAGACCGAGACCCGACTCGGCTCCAGGATCCCGGCCGCCACCTCCGGCAGCAACGGCAGGTAGAGGAAGAAGTCGGTCGGGTTCAGCAGCACGATCTCGGCCCGACCGTTGGCGATCCGGGACAGGCTCTTCGCCGCGTGGTAGCCGGCGAACCCGGCCCCGACGATCACAACGCGCGGTTTCGTCATGACCAGGCCCCTTCCCGGACTTCGGCCGGGCAAACCCATCGGGAGGCGTACCGGCCGGGGCGGCTCGGGCAGATCGGACGACAAAGGCGATCATGGCCGTTGACAGTCACCGCTCACATTGATGACGATGCCTGGCATGACACCCCAGGACTTCCGAGGCGACGGACCCACGAGGCCCAGCCGCCGTACGTTCCTGTCCGCCGCCACCGCCGGAGCCGCCGCCACGGTCGCCGCCCCGCTGGCCGGCACCTCGTCCGCCGCCGCCTCCGGCGGCGGAGGTGCGTCGGGGCCCGGTCGGCCGATCCGGCCCCAGTCCCCCGACCGCGAACTGCGGGAACTGCTCCGCGAGATCGACGAGCGCCGGATCGAGGCGACCGTCCGCCGGCTCGCCGCGTTCGGCACCCGGCACACCCTCTCCAGCCAGGACGACCCGGTCCGCGGGATCGGCGCCGCCCGGGACTGGATCCACGAGCAGCTGCGGGGTTACGCCGACCGGTCCGGCGGGCGGATGACCGTGGAACTCCAGTCGTACGTCCAGGAGCCGGCCTCCCGGATTCCGGTGCCGACCCGGATCACCAACGTGGTGGCGACGCTGCGCGGCGAGACCTCGCCGGACCGGATCTACGTGGTCACCGGCCACTACGACTCGCGGTGCACGGACGTCATGGACGCGACGAGCGACGCACCGGGCGCCGACGACGACGCCTCCGGCGTGGCGGTGGCGATGGAACTGGCCCGGGTGATGGCGACCCGGCGCAGCGAGGCGACGATCGTCTTCGCCGCGGTCGCCGGGGAGGAGCAGGGCCTCTACGGCTCGGGATACCTGGCCCGGCAGTTCAAGGCGGCCGGCGCCGACGTACAGGGCATGTTCAGCGACGACATCGTCGGCAGCTCGACGGCGGACGACGGCACCCGGGACCGGCGTACGCTGCGGCTCTTCGCCGAGGGCGTACCGACGGCCGAGACGCCGGCCGAGGCGAACACCAGGCGTTCCGTCGGCGGCGAGAACGACTCGCCGAGCCGGCAGCTCGCCCGGTACGTCTCCGACGTGGCCGACAACGACAGCACCGGGATGCGGATCCGGGTGATCTACCGGCGGGACCGCTACCTGCGCGGCAGCGACCACATCTCCTTCCTGGAGCAGGGCTACCCGGCCGGCCGGTTCACCGAGCCGAACGAGGACTTCGCGCACCAGCACCAGGATGTCCGGGTCGTCGACGGCAAGCAGTACGGAGACCTGCCGGAGTTCTGCGACTTCGAGTACATCACCCGGGTGGCGAAGGTGAACGCGGCGGCGCTCTGGTCCCTGGCCCAGGCGCCCGGTACGCCGAAGGGCGTCACGATCGTCACCACCAACCTGACGAACGACACGGAACTGCGCTGGACCCGGGGCACCGAACCTGACCTCGCCGGTTACGAGATCGTGTGGCGGGAGACCACCGCCCCGGAGTGGACCCACGTGATCCCGGTCGGCGACGTCGGTACGGCCACCGTCGACCTGTCGAAGGACAACGTCTTCTTCGGCGTACGCGCGGTCGACACCGCCGGGCACCGCAGCCCGGTGGCGTTCCCCCGCCCCGGCAGCTGAGCGGAAACGGCGGCGGGTCGGCGGACGGCGGGTCGGGCGGCTAGGCTGTCACCGGCTGCGGTGCGGCCGGCCGCTTGCGCCCGTCGGGGTTTGGTGAACGCATCGCTCGATCCGTGACTGTCGCATCGAAGACTCCCCTTCGGCGGCCAGGTCGGTAACGCAAGCGCTGGCACGACGGCCGCCGGTCTGGAGTTTCGATGAGCACGTCGACCCCCGATCCGGCCGCTCAGGCAGCGCCGGCCGCTCAGGCAGCGCCGGCCGCTCAGGCAGCGCCGGCCGCTCAGGCAGCGCCGGCTGTCGGACTGTCCGATTCGGCGACCGGTGCGTCGCCGACCCGTCCGATCGCCGGCACGCCGGAGCCGAAGACGATGGCACGGGCGCTGCGGGGTGAGTTGCGCGCCCGCTTCGACCTGACGGTGACACACAGCGAGTGTCTGGAGATCGTCGCCCGGCAGCACGGTGTCGACAACTGGAACATCCTCGCGGCCCGGCGCCCGACTGCCAGCGCGCCCGGTACCGGCGGCGAGCCGCGGGCCGCGTTTCCGTGGGGCGCCCGCAACGGCACCATTCCGGTACTGCGGATCTTCGCGGTCGACCCCGCGATCCAGTTCTATGTGGACTTCCTCGGCTTCACCGTCGACTTCGGCGGACCGAACGCCGGCCCCGGCACGCCGTACTACGGTCAGGTGTCCCGGCTCGGCACCACCCTGCACCTCGCCGAGACGGCGTACGACGCGGGGCAGGGCTGCACGGTGTTCTGCTGGATCGACGGCGTCGACGAACTGCGCGAGCGGTTGAACCGGCGGCGTACCGAGGTGCCGGTCTGGGGGCCGGCGGTCTGGACGCCCCAGGTCGAGCGGGCCCAGTGGGACGGCAGGGTGCTCACCATCGCCGATCCGTTCGGCAACCACCTGCGGTTCGGCGAACCCGCCGACCCGGCCGCGCGGGCCGGACTGCCCCGCTGGGCCTGACCGGCTGCGCCGGCATCACCGCGGTCAGAACGGTCGTGCACCTGTTGGCCACCGCCATCGAGACGGCCGGGTCGGCCCTCGGCGGGCGGCGTCGTCGACCGCCTGCCGAGGGTCGACCGCCTGCCGAGGGCCTGCTGCCCCGCCGCCTGCCGAGGGCCTGCTGCCCCGCCGCCCGCCGAGGACCTCGGGTGGTCCCGGCCGGGGCTAACAGCGCAGGTGCCGTGCGAAGAACCCGGCCGCGTCGCCGGGTTCGGGCCAGCTCCGGCCGGACCGGGTGAGCTGGCCGAACCCTGCGACTCGGCGTGATCTTCACTATGCTCTCGATCGACACGCGTCAGCTCGCGTGCCACCCGTCAGTGGAGGATGCCGATCAATGATCATGGCCTTGTTACTCGACCTCGCCAACATCGTCGGCGGCTTCCTGCTCGCCGTCGCCCTGCTGCGCCGGCTGCCCCGGGTCGGCGACGACCTCGGACGATTCGCCGCCCGGGTCGCGCCGTTCGGCTGGGTCGTCGGGATCGTCGCGCTGGTGGCGGGCGGTTACTACCTCATCGTCCACCTGGTCTCCGGGCCACGTGTGTTCCACTTCGAGGTGGTGGGGATCGGCGTCGGTCTCGCGCTGCTCTGGGACCGGCTGACCGGTCGGCCAGCGGCACGGACCGACGAGAGTACGACGACCGCCGGCGTGACCCTGCTGCTCGCGATCTTCGGCATCATCGCGATCGTCGTCGGCCTACAGGGCCTCTTCACCCCAGACAGCTGACCCCAGACAGCTGACCCCGACCCGCTCTCCCCACCTCACCGCACGCCCTACCCGGTCGCGGTCCGGTGACCTGGACATCCGAGGCGTTACCTGGGCGTGGTAGCGCCTCGGTTGTCCAGGTCGACGCTCTGGCCTGGCTGGACGCCTCCGGCCGCCGGTCGGCTGGCACGGCAGCGGGTATTCCTCGGACTGATATGCGGTATGTGCAATTCTCAGTGGTCCCGACCCTCCTTTTGGGAGAGAGTTCGTGTGTTGCGTCAGTTCCGGCCGCAATTGAGGACCGGCGATATGCCGGAGAATCGGCTCCTGCGTTCGGTGGATGCGACAGAAGTCTGGCGGCCAATGGTGATTGACCGTTGGTCACGGGTCCGCACGGGGAGGAAACAGATGACGTACGTACAACCCGGGATCGGTCGCGCACGGATCGGTGTCATCGCATTGGTCAGCCTGCTGGCGGCACTTGCGTCGGCGCTGGTGGCACCGACACCGGCATCCGCCGCGCCATCGTGCACGAGCCCCAGCCACAACGTCAACGGCGAGGGTTCGGGCATCCTGGTGGGCACCTACAACCTGAAGTCGGCGCCCTACTCGCACTGCAGCACCATCACCAGCGTTCCCCAGCGTGCCGAAATCTACTACCACTGCTGGTACCAGAACGCCTACGGCAACTGGTGGGTGTACGGCCGCATCGCCGGCACGTCCACCTCGGGTTGGATGTCCGGAGACAATCTCCAGGACACCTGGCTGGACGACGACGGCGACGGCGTCTACGAAGAAGGGTACTGCTGACCGATAGCCGGCAGTCCTCGCGGATGGGGTAACGGTTGGGGCCGGATCGACAGATCCGGCCCCAACCGTTCGCCCGAGCACACTCCGGGCAGTTACTCCGGGCGGGTGAGGCAGAACGGCTTGCCGGCCGGGTCGGTGTAGACCCGGAAGGTCCGGCCGCCGCCCGGCTGCCTCGTCGCGCCCAGGGCGAGCACGGCCGGCTCCGCGAGGTCGAAGTCCTCGACCAGCACGTCCAGGTGGAACTGCTGCGGGTATGCCGGATCCGGCCAGCGCGGCGCGGTGTAGTCGGCGACCTGCTGGAAGAGCACCGGCTGCCCGCCGTCGTTGCCGATCATCGCCATGCCGTCGGCCTCGTACGTCACCGGCTTGCCGAGCAGCTCGGCGTAGAAGGCACTCAGCACCTTGGCGTCCGGGCAGTCCAGCATCACCCCCATCAGGGTGGTGTTCGGGTCCTCGGCCCTGAGGCAGAGGTCGAACGGGTGCCCGGCCGGGTCGGCCACCGTGTACCAGGTCTCGTTCTTGTCCAGCAGCGTCCCACCGAGCGACAGCGCCCGGTCGAGCCCGGCGTCAAGGTCGGGCACCCGCAGGTCGAGATGGGCCTGCTGCGGTCGGGCCTGGCCGGGCCACCGCGGCGACCGGTGGTCCGGCGCCAGTTGCAGGCCGATCTGCCAGCCGTCGGGCGTGTCGAGTGTGATCCAGTCGTCGTCGACGTCCGACTCCGCCCATCCGGCCAGCTCTCGATAGAACGCGGAGAGACCCGCTATGTCGGGTGCGTCGAGCACCACCATCTCCAGCTTGCCGATCATTGTGCACTCCCTCGTCTGGTCGGCCCCGATCCTGCCCTCCGGGTACGACAGGAACCCGTCACCGGCACCCACCTGGGACCGGGCGTGCCACGCACGTGCCAGAGCCCGATCACACCGAGCGGCGGCCGATCGCCGTCGAGGATTCCCGCTGCTGACTTCGACGGGTCAGTCCCTCGCCTCGCGGACATCCTTCCCCTGTTCGGCGAACGCTTTGAAATCCTGCATGTGCTGTTGCGACTGCTTCTGGAAGGCGCTGGGCATCAGGAGCGCCACCAGCCGCATCAGCAGGCCGCTGAACCGGTATTCGCTCTCGCTCTCCCAGAGCGTCGTCTCTGGAGTGGCTTCGGTCAGCCGATCACGCACGACGCTCCACATGCCCGCGCCGACGGTCTCGCGGTCGAAGTGCACGACGACCTCACTGGGAATCCCGTGCAGGTCTGCCGGGTCCCGGCGGGTGATCGTCTCGGTGCACTCGATCTTCCGCTTTCCGGACTGCAACACGACCCGGGATCTGGTGCCGAGCTGTCCGTGTATCCCGTGCACGGGCTCGTGCAGCACCATGCCTCGCAGCCACTTCGGTAGGTGTGTCGGGTCGGCGAGCAGCTGGACCACTTTCTCCCGCGGCAGGTCGATTTCGATCGAGTTGGTGTACTTCACGGCGCTAATACCCTTCCAGGTGCGGGAAAGCAGGCTGCCGTACCGCTCCCTCGTTCAGCGCCGCGACCTCGACGGCGCGTGGCACCGGCGAGCGCTGGCGTCGAGGGCCGCCAAGGATGTCGGACGCGGGCACGAGCAGGGACCGTACCGGATATCACTTATATAAGCTAACGCTGACATCCTGGCCCAACCATCCCCCGACGGCGCATCGGGCGGAGGGATCCGGATACCTCGTCCTACCCCGCCGGCCGCCGGCAGCGAACATCGGCGGCGGGGTCACGGCCGGGAGCGGGACCGGCGGGAAACCGTCGCCCGGCTGGCCCGGGACGTCTTCGAGTGCGAGTCGCACTCGCTGGCCGAGCACGATCCGCTGAGCGGCAGGCCGCCGTTCGCCGACGGTTTCTGGAACGGCCCGCCCAAGCACCGGGTGACCTTCGACGGGACGCTCGCCGAGTGGTCGGTGGACGCGCTCGGCTGGCTGGCCGGGTTCCTCGCCGACCTCGGCGCCGGGCACGGGGTGCGCGGCCCGCTGCTGTTCACCGCCCGGCGGTCATAGCCAGGTGCCCGGGCAGCTGTGGCGAACGGAATTCAATCCGGCCAGGGTCTCGATATGGTGTGACGGTGCGGCCGCAGCAGCCGAACGACAGGGCAGTGACCTGGGAAGAACTCTTCTTCGACCTGGCGTTCGTCTTCGCGCTCACCCAGCTCGCCCACCTGCTGCACGAGGACCACGGCTGGGCAGGCGCCGGCAGGGTCCTGATCCTCTTCGTCACGATCTACTGGATCTGGGGCGGCACGGGTCTCTACACCGATCAGCAGAACGTCGCCGAACCGTCCGGTCGGATCGTCATCCTGACCCTCGGCTTCGCCAGCCTGCTGCTGGGCATCACCATCCCCGACGCGTACGGCGACCGTGGGCTGCTCTTCGTCTCCGTCGCCCTGAGCGCCCGGATCCTGCTCGGCAGCGTGACGTTGCGCAATGTTCCGGCCTGGCGGGGCTTCGTTCTCAGCCCGCACCGGGTGATCGTGGTGACCGCCCCGATGCTGTTGACGGGCGCCCTGGCCGAGGGTACGACCCGGATCGTGCTCTGGGCGATCGCCGCCGCGATCGACGTGTCGAGTTCCTGGCTGGCCCGGGACACGGTGGGGACCATCCGGGTCCAGGCCCGACACTACGTGCACCGGTACGGCCTGTTGATCATCATCGTGCTCGGCGAGTCCGTGATCCAGGTCGGTACGGTCTCCATCGACCATCCCCTGACGCCGATCCGGCTGCTCGCCCTGGCCGCCGCCTACACCCTGGCCGCCGCGCTCTGGTGGACGTACTTCGGCTACGGCGTGCACGACTTCCGTTGGGCCCTGGAACGGTCCGCAGACCAGGGGCAACTGCGCCGATCCGTCCTCGTCTACGGCCATCTGGTGTTCAGCCTGGCCATCATCGCGGTCGCGGACGGCCTCTCCGACGTGGTGGTGGAGCCGGTGGAAGCGCTCGACGACGGGGAGATGATTCGGCTCTTCGGCGGCTGCGGCCTCTTCCTGGGCACCTTCGCCTACACCCACTGGCGGATCCACCGGGAGATCGTCTGGCGGCGGCTCGGCGTCGCCGCCGCCTGCTTCGTCCTGCTGCCGCTGGCCACCCTGCTGCCGGCGCTGGCCGCGCTCGCGGTGCTGCTCCTGCTGGTGGGCGGACTCGCCGTGCTGGAGGAGCTGTTCCGGCGCCGCCACCCGGCCCGCCCCGAAGACGCCGAGTTCGAGCAGATGGACCCCGGTCCGGTCACCAACGAGTGACGATCTCGATAGGGTGTGACGGTGCGGCCGCAGCAGCCGAACGACAGGGCGGTGACCTGGGAAGAACTCTTCTTCGACCTGGCGTTCGTCTTCGCGCTCACCCGGCTCGCCCACCTGCTGCACGAGGACCACGGCTGGGCGGGCAGCGGCAAGGCCCTGATCCTCTTCGTCGTGGTCTACTGGATCTGGGGCGGCACCGGTTTCTACACGGACCGGCAGAGCGTCGGCACGGCGTCCGGTCGGATCGTCATCCTGACCCTCGGTTTCGCCGGCCTGCTGCTGGGCATCACCATCCCCGACGCGTACGGCGACCGTGGGCTGCTCTTCGTCTCCGTCGCCCTGAGCGCCCGGATCCTGCTCGGCATCGTCACGCTGCGCAACGTCCCCCTCTGGCGGGGCTTCCTCCTCACGCCGCACGGGATGATCGTGGTGACCGCCCCGCTGCTGCTGATGGGCGCCCTGACGGAGGGTACGACCCGGATCGTGCTCTGGGCGGTCGCCGTCGTCGTCGACGTGTCGAGTCCCCTGCTGGTGCGTGGCCCGGTGCGGACGATCCGGGTCCAGCCCCGACACTACGTGCACCGGTACGGCCTGTTGATCATCATCGTGCTCGGCGAGTCCGTGATCCAGGTCGGTACGGTCTCCATCGACCACCCGCTGACGCCCATCCGGCTCCTGGCGCTGGCCGCCGGGTACGCCCTGGCCGCCGCGCTCTGGTGGACGTACTTCGGCTACGGCGTGCACGAGTTCCGGCTGGCCCTGGAACGGGCCGGGAACCAGGCTCGGCTGCGGCGGTCCGTCCTGATCAACGGTCACCTGCTGTTCAGCCTGGCCATCATCGCGATCGCGGACGGCCTGGCCGACGTGGTGGAGGGACCGTTGGAAACGCTCAGCGGCGGGGAGATGACCAGACTGGTCGGCGGCTGTGCCCTCTTCCTCGGCACCTTCGCCTACACACACTGGCGGATGCGCCGGGAAATAGCCTGGCGGCGACTCGCCGTCGCCGCCGCCTGCTTCGTCCTGCTGCCGCCGGCCACCGTGCTGCCGGCGCTGGCCGCGCTCGCGGTGCTGCTCCTGTTGGTGGGCGGGCTCGCCGCGCTGGAGGAGCTGTTCCGGCACCGCCACCCGACCCGCCCCGAAGACGCCGAGTTCGAGCAGATGGACCCGGGACCGGTCACCAACGAGTGACGCGCCGGACCATCCCCGGGCCACGCGGAGGCTAGCGGGGCCACGCCGCTTCCCCCGTAGCGGAGTGGCCCCCGCCCACCCGGAGGGCGCCGATGTGGCAGATGCCGGCGGCAACCGGTACCTGTCAGCGCCCTCCCGCCACGTTCCGGAAACCGCTGCATATTCCGGCTACGCCCGCACATGGGCTTTGGCGCTGCCGCGCCGCTACTGCCGGGGAACCGACAGCGGAAGGGTGGCCGGGATCGCAGACTCCGAGGCACACATCGAACCATCCCGATTGGAGGTCAGATGCGACTCCGTCCCCGCATCCTCGCCACCGTCCTGGTCGCCGCCTTGGCGGCCACCGCCCTCGGCCCACCCGCGCCGGGCCAGGCCGCCGCCGCCGACCGGTTCGGTTTCGCGTACATGGACGACCCGAGCCTGCCGGCCGCCTGGACCGTGCTCGACCCGACCCGACAGTGGGGCAGCTGGAAGACCGCCTTCCCCGGCCTGTCCGCCGAAGGTATGCGGCAGGCCCCCGGCCGCTACCTGATCAAGTTTCCGCAGGTCGGCACCGGTTCACGCGGCAACGTGCACGTCACCCCGGTGAACCGGACCGGGCACTACTGCGAGATCGTCCGCTGGGGACAGTCGGGGGCGGACGAGATCGTCGACGTGCAGTGCCACAAGCCGGGTGGGGAACGCGACGACACCCGGTTCACGGTGCTCTGGACGTACAGCTCCGGGTTGGTGCCACCGGTCGAGGGCAGCCACGCCTGGCTCCAGTGGGGGCCGGCGGCGATCGTGCAGGCGTACAACTCGGTCGGTGGCGGGGTCAGCGTCGTACCGGCCGGGGTCGGGGTCTACCAGGTCCGGCTCGGCGGGGTCGGGGTGGCCGGCATGCTCGCCGGCAACCTCCAGGTCACGGCGGTGCAGCCGAACGCCGGACCCCGCCGCTGCAAAATCGTCCGCTGGGGGGCCAGCGGAGCGGACATCATCGCGTACGTCACCTGCTTCGACCAGGCGGGTGCCCAGGTGGACAGCGAGTTCACCCTGTCGTACCACCGTGAGCGGGCGGTCTACGGCTCGTTCGGGCCGCCGAAGTACACCGGGTACTTCTTCTCGGCCGCTGCCGGGCAGACCAACTGGAACCATCCGGCCGGCGGGTTCGGCTTCAACTCGGCCACCCCGCTCCTCCCGGCCGGACGCTATCTGGTCACGTATCCGTTCCTCACCGAGAAGGAGACGCACGCCCAGGTCACCGCCTACGGCTCCGGCTCGCACTACTGCCACCTGACCCAGCCGTGGAAGTTCAGCGCCGTACCGGCCGCCGAGGTCGACACGATCTGCTTCGACAACACCGGCAGCCCGGCAGCGCACGGGTACCTCTCCACCTTCACCTCACGGATCTAGCGCATCCGCCACCCGACGTGCGACGCCCGGATCAGCCCCGTCGGCGCAGCTGCGCCACGATCGACGGGTCGGTGATCCGGGCGTCGTCGGCGAGCAGGAACGCCTTGCTGAGGATCAGGCCGAGCCGATCCTCCTCGAAGGGCAGGAAGAGGTCGCCGGACGCCTTCCGCCGGGCCGGCAGGATGCAGAGGTAGGAGTCGTCCGGCTCCATCAGGATGTTCGCGCTGCCCAGATGGATCTTGTATGTCCGCAGTTCGCCCCGGACCACGAGATGGCGGTCGGCGAGCGTGCACCGGTCGGCGATCTTCGTCCGGGGCAGGACGCGGGCCAGCGCCTCCCGGCGTACCCGGGCGGTGGTGCCGAGTTCCCGGCTGCTCTCGGCCTGCCAGTAGTCGGCGTACCGCCGCCCGCCGTCGATCCAGTGCGGGTCGGCGGCGATCGAGGTGACCCCCACGAAGAGGTCCACGTCGCGCATCGCCTCGCTGAACAGCTCCACCGGCACCTCGCTCAGCGGTGCGGGTCGCCAGGCACCCTCGGCCATCCGCTCGAACCACACCCGCCCGGTACCGGCACACTCCACCCCCTGCTCCTCGCCCAGGTAGTCGTGGTGCAGCCCGACCCGCCACGCCCCGCCGGCCAACACCCGCCACGCCTGCGCACTGTCCCCGCCGTCCCACGGGCCGAGCATCCGGGCAGCGGTCCAGCCCCGCCCCTTCAACAGCGCGTAGAGCTGCCGGTACCGCACGACGTGCGCGGCGAACCGCAACGAGTGGTCGCCGGTCTCCTCCTCGGCGGGCGTCAGCAGGTACACCTCGCGGAACGCCTGCCGCAGCGGTTGCCGCAACCGCCGGTCGGTGACCAGGTCCCGCCAGGCCCGCACCTCGTCCACCCCGGCCCGGACCGGATGCCACAGCCGGATCGGCGCCGCCGGGTCCGGCGGCGGCAACGGCGCACCACCGACGTCCCGGAACAGCTCGGCGGACCGGTCCGACTCCCCCGGCCGCCAGCCGTCGTCCGGCAGCCCCGCCCGGAGGCGCCCGGACGCGTCCGGGAACTCCCAGATCAACCGCCGGGCCACCGACCAACCGAGCCCGTTGCCCGGCAGCCCCTCCCGCCACCGCTGGTACGGCTGCGCCGACGCCGCCGGAAAGCCCGCCTCAAGGGTCCGGGCCAGCGCCGTGAGCTGGTCCCTGGCCTGCCTGACCCGGGCACGCACCTCGGCCAGCGCGTCCGGATGGTCCCGCCGCACCACCGCCGGCACGGTCGCCGAGAGCGTCCCGTCGGCGCGGCGCCAGCGCAGCAGCACCTCCGCCGACACGGTCAGCACGGCCTGGTGGTCGCCGACCGGGACGACGCACTCGCCGTCGGCGTCGAAGCCGAGATCGGGCAGCCGGAGCACCGCGTCGGGCTGCTCGGCGAGCCCGCGCTCGACCCGGGCGAGTATCCGGTCGAGCTGTCTCGGCACGCCCCTGTGCCGGACCACCTTCCGGGCGCCGAGCAACGCGGCCAGCGCCTCCGGGGTGGGAAACTCGCCGGCAGCCCTGGCCAGCTCGAATAGCAGTGCCTGCGAGGGCAGGGTGTTGGCGCTGGTCGGCGCGACCGCCACGCCGTGCAGTAGCGGGCGCAGCAGCTCGGGCAGCCACGGCTCGTCGCGGAGCAGCGCGATCCGGGTCGCCCGCCCGAGCACCTCCACCTCGGCCCGGTCGAACGCCTTGTCCGCCGCGTACGGCAGCCCACCCGAGTGGATCGCGGCGATCCGGGCCTGCGCGGCCTCGATCGCCCGGCGGGCGAAGGAGAGGTATTCCGGGATGGCGGCGAGTCGCTGCCAGGCGTCGGGCAGCGGCGGCGGGGCGAGGTGGGACCGGTTCGAGGTGACCTCGGCGACCAGGAGTTGCGCGGTCACGCCGAGCTTGGCCAGCAGGTCGAACTCGTCCCGGGCGAACGAGTGCAGCGACCAGGCGAAGAGTCTGGACAGGATCGGTCGGGTCAGCCCGCCGGCCAGCCTGGCGAGCGCGGCGACCGCGTACGGCTGGTCGTCCCGGGCGGCGCCGACCGCAGCCCTGGCGATGACCCCGGCCGAGCGGACCGCCGAGGACGGCCAGGGGCCGTCACAGCGGAGCAGGGTGCCGGCGGCCAGCAGTGGATTGACGGCGTGCCCCTCGGCTCCGGCCCGGCCCGCATGTGCCGCCAGCAGCGCCGCGCACGACTCGGGGGTGAACCTCGGCTGCCGGTGCCGCAGCGCCTGCTCGACCTCCCAACACACCGCCCAGCCGGGATGCCGGACGCCCATCTCCCGGCGTGGCAGGCCGGACGCCACCGCCAGCAGCACCCCGAACTCCCGGTCGCCGACCCGGGACAGCTCCACCGGACGCGGCCCGGCCCCCGGCTCCACGGGCTCCGCCCGCTCCGGCTCGGTCATCAGGCGCAGCAGCCCTGCCGCGTACGGCGAGAGCGGCACCGAGAACATCGTCTCCGGCTGCACATCGGACATCGATCACCAGCCGCCGCTCGTGGTCGTCGCGTCGACGCCGTCCCGCACCGTCATGGCGCCGCAGTCTAGGCCCGCCCACCGACACCCGCGGCTCAGCGGGACAGCACGAAGTAGCCGAGGCCGAGCAGTCCACGGTAGACGGTCAGGTACTCCCGCAGCCGGCTGTCGAGTTCGGCGCGTACGTCGGCGGCCCGTGCATGGTCCGGGTGTGCCAGCAGCCACTCCTCGCGGCCGGCCCGCCAGGTGCTCTCGAAGTCGTCCCACTCCCGCTGGTCCGTGGTGGAGAGGTGCAACACCCGCCAGCCGGTGTCCCGGACCAGCTCCACCAGGTCGGGCAGGCCGAGCACGTCGGCACCGAAGATCTCCACCGCCTCGGCCGAGGGCGTCCGCTCCCAGAAGCCGTCGCCGAAGAGCAGCCGACCCCCGGGCCGGACCAGGCCGGCGAGGGCCGCCAGTGCGGCCGCCGTACCGCCGAGTGCGTGTGCCGAGCCGAGGCAGAGCACCCGGTCGGCCGGTTGCCGCCAGGTGGCCGCCGCCTGGCGTACGAAGCTGACGTGCCCGAGGCCCCGCTCCCGGGCCGCCCGCCGGCCCCGCTCCAGGGCGTCGGCGTCGGTGTCCACGCCGACGCCGAGCGCCGGTCCGCTGCCGGCGACGGCCCGCAGTAGCAGCTCGCCCCAGCCGCAGCCGAGGTCGAGCACGGACCCGCCGGCCGGAATGTCGAGCCGTTCCAGCAGCAGGTCGGCATGCTGCTCCGACAGCGGTGTGTTCCAGCGCATCCGGGTGTAGCGCCGAGCGGCTGGATCGTCGACGGGATCCACGGTGGGAAGCTACCAACCGATGATCTTCCGCCGCACGCGGTTATCCCGCACGACAGCGGCAGCGGCAGCGGCTACATCGCCGTCGGGCCCGGCATCATCGCCGGTTCGGCCGGCATCGGGATCTGTAGGAAGGTCGTGCCGCGCATGTCCAGCCAGGCGGCACTCGGGGTACGCACCAGCCGGAGCATCACCTGCTCGCAGCCGGGACAGCGGGCGACCACCCCCGGTGCGTTGGCGTAGACCCGCAGCGAAGCCATCGGACCGGTCCGGCCGCAGGAGGCGCACCGACCGGTCGCGGTGGTCAGGTCCACCGCGAACACGTCCCGCATCGGTCCGGCCAGCACGTTGCCGTCCAGGTACTCCATCCGGCCCGAATCGGGTCCGAGCTGCTCGGTCATCCCGCCTCCAACTGCTCTTGACGGTTCTCAGCCGGTCGGACCGAACCGTTCGGTCTTGATCCGTCGGGGTTCGTGCCCGAGTGCGACCAGGACGTCCGAGACCGCCTCGACGAAGCCGGTCGGGCCGCAGACGAAGTTGACCGGTTCGAGCTGTGCCGGCCAGCCGTGGGTGTTCAGATCGGCGACGGCGATCCGGTGCGGCTGGGCGGAGAGCCCTTCCGGCACCTTCCGGGTGTAGACGTACGCGACGTCCAGGCCCCGGTCGTCCCGGACCCGCCGGCGCAGCTCGTCGGCGAAGTAGACGTCCTGATCGGAGCGGACCGAGTAGACCAGCCGGAACGGCACCCGGCTCTCCGCCTCCCGGCGGGCCCGGATCATCGCCATCAGCGGTGCGATGCCGGAGCCGCCGCCGACCAGCAGCACCGGCGCGGGATCGGTCGCCCGCCAGACGAAGTACCCGCCGACCGGGCCGCGGACCTCGATCCGGTCGCCTACCGACAGGCCGTCGAGCAGGTACGGCGAGACCTCTCCGTCGGTCACCCGCTGGACGGTCACCTCGACCCGGTTCCCGTCGGCCGGTGCCGAGATCGAGTAGCTGCGTGCCGCCTGGTAGCCGTCCTCGGCGGTCAGCCGGAGGTCGACGTGCTGGCCGGGCAGGTGCCCCGGCCAGTCCGGCACCTCCAGCACCAACGTGCCGGCCGTGGCGGTCTCGTCCCGGCGGTCGGCCAACCGGCCGACCCACCAGCCGGTCCGCTTCATCAGTCTCCCTGGTACCGCTGTTCGCGCCATGGGTCACCGTAATCGTGATAGCCGGCGGTTTCCCAGAAACCGGGCTCGTCGGTCAGGCCGAGGTGGATGCCGCGCACCCACTTCGCGGACTTCCAGAAGTACAGGTGCGGCACCAGCAGCCGGGCCGGACCGCCGTGCTCGGCCGGCAGGTCGGCACCGTCATAGCGGTGCACTATCCACGCCTGCCCGTCCCGCAGGTCGTCGAGCGGCAGGTTCGTCGTGTAGCCGCCGTACGAGTGCACGAGCGCGTAGTCGGCCGCGGTGTCGACGCTTTCCAGCAGGGTGTCCAGCGAGACGCCCTCCCAGTCGGTGCCGAGCTTCGACCAGTGGGTGACGCAGTGGATGTCCACCGTCGGCGTCTCGGTGGGCAGCGCCCACATCTCGTCCCAGCTCCACCGGAACTCGGCACCGGTCTCGTTGGTGATCACGAATTCCCAGTCGGTCGGCGACACCCGGGGAGTGGGGCCGGCGGAGAGCACGGGAAAGTCCTCGGTCAGGTACTGCCCCGGCGGCAGGTTCGGCCCGGACTGCCGACGTCGGCCCTGGAAGCCTGGTGACACGATGCCCACCCGCTAGTCCTACCACCTCCGACCGCACCGCAGGTTACAACCGGGGATATCCGGGCGACCACGGCGGCCGTCAGGACCGCTCCGGTTGGCCGGCCGCCGGTCCCGTGCGCTGGTCCGGGGCCGGACGGCTGGGCGCCGGACCGGCGTCGTCCAGCACCTCGGCGGGCAGCCCCGGCCAGTGCGCGACGGCGTTGTCGAGGAAGTACTCCTCGCCCGGGTCCCAGGTGTGCCCGGTGCCCCGCCGGTGGTAGACGTAGCCGAGCGGATGGGTCCGGTAGATCCCGCCGCCGTCCCGGCGTACCCGGTCCAACAGTCCGAAGTCGACGGAGCGGGGCACCGGTCGCCAGCCGCCGACCGCCGCCAGGTCACCCCGGGCGATAAGCATCGTGCCGCCGGCCACCACCGCACAGTCGGACTCGGCGCTGCCGGACGGCCGGCGCAGCGTCACGCCCCGGTTCTCCAGGTACACGAACTCGGAACCCTTGCCCACAAGCGTCGCCCCGGAGTAGTGCCGGGCCAGCACCAGATCCCAGACGTGCTCGGCGGCATAGCTGTCGTCGTCGTCGAACTTGCCGACCAGGGTGCCCCGGGCCCGCCCGGTGGCGGCACCGAGCGCCGTACCGAAGCTGGCGTCGGCGGGCACCCGGACGATCTCGTACGGTCGGCCGGAGCCGGCGAGCGCGGCCCGGACCGGTTCCGGCAGTTCCACGCCGTGCAGGCAGAGCACGATCTCCAGTTCCGGGTACGTCTGCCCAAGCAGCATCCGGACCGCCTCCGGCAGCCGTTCGGGGCGCCGGGTCGACAGTACGGCGCTTACCGACGGCACCGGACCGAGCCCGGGAAACACCGTCGAGGCGAGCCGGGGCAGGGCGATTCCGGCCGCGTGCCCGCGCAGCGCTGCCCGCCGCTGCCGGACGCTGCGCGCCTCCAGCGCCAACGTCCCGCTCTCCGGCAGCGGCGCGGCCAGCACTGCCCGCAACTCCGGGGCGATCAGCGCGGCGACCCGCGGCGGCAACGCCGGTACGGAGAGCACCGCGCCGGTCGTCGCGAGCTGGACCAGCAGCGCGGCCACCGGCACCGGCTCGGCGTCCGGCACCTCCGGGCAGTCGACCACGCCGGTCCGGCGCAGCGCGGCGAGCACCGGCGCGGTCAGTCCGGGCCCGTCCAGCGGGTACGCCCCGGCCCGGCGGCGCGCGGCCGGCACGAAGTCGAGGCGTATCCGGGGCGCGTCCGGGTGGTGGCAGTCGGGCCGCCGGCCGCGCGGGTTGACCCGCAGCGCGTCGACCAGCACCACCGGGGCCGCCCCGGGCGGCTCGACTCCGTGCCGGCTGGTGAACCAGCCGACCGCGTAACCGGACGGGTCGGCTGGCTCGATCCCGTGCCGACTGGTGAACCAGCCGACAGTGCGCCCGGACGGGCCGGATGACGGGGTCGTGCCGACCGACGCCCGCAGCAGCACGTCATGCGACCGGATCTCGGGTCTGCCGGCCAGCTCGCCCGACAGCACCGTCCCAGCCGACCCCAGGTACGCCGGCAGCGTCGCCAGACTGGTCATGTCCGGTCCGGCCGGGGCCGGCAGCGGCCGGGCCGGAGCCAGCGCGGCCAGCGCCGCCCGCAGTACCTCGCGCAGCTGCACCGGCCGGGCGAGCCTGACGGTGACGACGGCGACCCCCCGGCCCCGACGAGGCAGCGCCACCCGGTGCCGGCACAGGTGCTCCAACGCCCCGATCCCGCCCGACCAGCCCCGCCGGGGCGCCCGCCAGTACGCCAGCAGGACCATCGCGCCGCTGGTCGGCAGCAGGGAGACGGGACGGGCCAGCAGGTCCCGGAGCCGGTCGGTGGAGCCGGCGACGACCAGCACCCTGGGTACGCCGGGGATGCGCAGCACGCGCAGCCCGACCAGACGGCCGAACCGCTCCGCCCGGCCGGGCGCAGGTGCGCCGACCAACCGCCAGTGACCAAGCGCCTTCACGCCGTGACGATAAGCCCAGCCGCTGACGAGAGCCGGCAACCGCGCCGCGCCGGGGCCGTGATCGGGGCAACCGCCCCCTGTCATGCCTGTGGGCGGGCCGGCAGCCATCCCCCGCCACGTCCGTGGTCGGCGGACGTTCTCCGGCGGCCGGGAGGGGATGGTGTGGCCTATCGTGCACGGATGATCGCACCTCCATCTGCCGGAGCCGGGCCACTGGCCGGCGTCCGGATCGTCGAGCTGGCCGGGATCGGTCCCGGTCCGTTCGCCGCGATGGTCCTCGCCGACCTGGGCGCCGAGGTGGTCCGGGTCGACCGGGTCACCGAGGTCCGGCCGGAACGCTTCGGCACCCCGCACCCCGATCTGCTGAACCGGGGCCGCCGGTCGCTCGCCGCCGACCTGAAGACGCCGGAGGGCCGGCAGGTGGTGCTGGACCTGGTCCGTTCCGCCGACGTGCTGATCGAGGGTTTCCGGCCCGGAGTCACCGAGCGGCTCGGGCTGGGTCCGGACGACTGCCTGGCGCGCAACCCCCGGCTCGTCTACGGCCGGATGACAGGCTGGGGACAGGACGGGCCGAACGCCGGGTACGCCGGGCACGACATCGACTACCTGGCCCTGACCGGCGTACTGCACGGGATCGGCCGTCCCGGCGAGCGACCGGTACCGCCGATGAACCTCGTCGGCGACTTCGGCGGCGGCGGCATGCTGCTGGCCCTCGGCGTGGTCTGCGCGCTCTTCGCCGTCCGGGGCGGCGGCACCGGGCAGGTGGTCGACGCGGCAATGGTGGACGGGGTGTCGCTGCTCGCCACGATGATCCATTCACTGCGCGGGACGGGCCTGTGGGGTGACGACCGTGGCCGGAACATCTTCGACGGCGGCGCACCGTTCTACGACACCTACGAGTGTGCCGACGGCAGGCACCTCGCGGTGGGGGCGGTGGAGCCGCAGTTCTACGCCGAACTCGTCCGGCTGACCGGATTCCCGCTGCCGCCGGACGAGGCGCTGGACCGGACCGATCCGGCGAACTGGCCGGCGCTGCACCGGGCCTGGGCCCGGCTGTTCCGCACCCGCACCCGGGACGAGTGGGCCGCACTGCTGGAGCACACCGACGCCTGCGTGGTGCCGGTACTCGACTGGCGCGAGGCGCCCCGCCATCCGCATCTCGCCGCCCGGGAGGTCTTCGTGAACCACGCCGGAGCCGAGCAGCCGGCCCCGGCGCCCCGGTTCAGCCGTACGCCGGGGGCGATCCGCCGACCGCCGCCGCAGCCCGGCGAACACACCGACGAACTGCTGGCCGAACTCGGGCTCGACGCCGCCCGGATCAGTGAACTCCGCGCAACCGGCGCCGTGGCCTGAGACGTAGCCCTGACTCGGTAACCCTGACTCGTCCGCTGCCGGTAGATGTCTCGAGCGCCGACTGTCGAGCTGGGCGCACGGATGAGACACCCGGCGCCGCTCGCGCCTCGCCCGGGGCGGGTGCACAAACGGGGCAGCTCGACAGTCTCGCCACCAGACACTGGCTTGCTGGCTTGCTGGCTTGGTGGCTTGCTGGCTTGGTGGCCTGCTGGCTTGGTCGCCGCCGTCGCCCGGCTGCCCCCACCGCGCGGCCGGGAGCAGTCCGCACGGCGCGGCCGGGAGCAGTCCGCACCGCGCGGCCGGGAGCAGTCCGCACCGCGCGGCCGGGAGCAGTCCGCACCGCGCGGCCGGAAGCAGTCCGCACCGCGCGGCCGGGATCGGTGCCGCTACGGCTGGTCGGCGTCCTCGCGGTGCAGCCAGGCGACCAGGTCCGGCGGCCCGAGCGTGGCCAGCCTGCGCCGGTAGTGCGCCAGTTCACCGGGGCGCAGCAGTTCCCGGCCCGCACCGGTGCCGCCGCGCCGGAAGAAGGCCGCCCGACTTCTGAGCACCCCGGACCGGTCCGGCGCCAGCTCCGCGGCGCGGTCCCGCATCCGGGTGAAGCCGGCCGCCTCGACCAGCGCCGGCCAGCGCTGCTCCGGCACCTCGATGCCGAGCCACCGGGCGATCCGGCGCATCTGTCCGGAAAGGTCCGCCGACAGGTCGGCGTAGTGCACCAGCAGCACGTTCGCCCGGTGTCGGCGGGCCCAGGCGTCGGTGAGATGCCACAGCACCCCCGGCAGGGAGTCGAGTTCGTCGGCCGGAGTCGCCTGGTGGTCGATCCAGGAGAGCAGCCACTCCCGGACCGGCGGGCGTACCCGGGGCGGGCCGGTCGGTGCGGGCTGACCGGTGAGCCGCGCGACCCGCTCCCGGTCCAGGTTGCCGCTCTGGTGATAGAGCGACACCGCCATGTCCAGCGGCTCCCGGGCCACCACGAGATAGCGGGCACGCTCGTCGATCGGGATGCCGTCCAGCGGGGTGTGTGTCTTGACGAACCGGCGGTGCGGCTGCGCCTGGAGCGCGGCGACGACCTCGTCCCGGGGCTCACCCAGCCAGTCGAACCAGGGTGACAGCCCGGCCAGCGGCGCCGGCAGCTCCGGCCGTTGGAAGACCAGCAGCGCGCAGATCATCTGCATCCAGGTGGTGCCGCTCTTCGAGCGGGTGCTGATCACGATGTCACCCGGGCGGAACGGAAAGTCGATCCAGCGGCCGCTGTCCTCGTCGCCGGACCGGTACCGGACGGGTGTTTCGCGCATCCCGCCGACGATACCGGGCGGGCCGATCGAACGGCGCCGGCCAGGATGCGACCCGACGCCGGGCGGGACTCCACCCGGCGGCCGGGCGGGGTGGAGAACCTCGTCAGGCGTGAGGGCACGTACAACGGGTATCCGGCCGGCCGGTGAACCGGACGACCGGCGAGGAGCGGGATCCCATGGTGACCAACGCGGACGTACTGCGGTATCTGAAGTCGATGGACTTTCCGGCACCGAAGGAGGACATCGTCCGGGAGGCAGAACGCGCGGGTGCACCCCGCGAGGTGCTCCAGGCGCTGCGCGGGATGCCGCCGGTCGACTACCAGAACACCGAGGAGGTGGCCCGGTCCGCCAAGACCGACCTGGCCCCGGACGCCAGCCCGGCGGAGCTGGCCGCCAAGACCCGTGACCGGACGCACCAGCGGGTCGCCCGGCACATGCGCCAGATCTGACCTGCCCGGTCCGCAGATGCGGGGCAGACCCTGGTACGACCCGCCCCGGGCCTCGATCCAGATGGCCGTGATCACGCTGGTCGGGCTCGGTGTCGGCGTACCGGGCACACTTGTGCTGTCGCCGCTGCTCGGACCGGTGATCGGCTGGGACGCGGCGGCGGTGACCTACCTGGTGTGGGCCTGGGCGGTGCTGTGGTACCGCGACCCCGGGCAGACCGCCGAGCTGGCCGTCCGGGAGGACCCGAGTCGCCCGGTACGCGACGCGGTGCTGCTCGGGGCCGGCCTGGCCAGCCTGTTGGCGATCGGCATCCTGCTCGTCACCGACCACGAGGTCCGGGGCCTCGACCGGGAACTGCACATCGGACTCGGCATCGTCAGCGTGCTGCTCTCCTGGACCGTCGTGCACACCGTCTTCGCCGCCCGGTACGCCCGGCTCTACTACACGGGCGACGACGGCGGGGTGGACTTCCACGACGACGAGCCGCCGAGGTACACCGACTTCGCGTACCTTTCGTTCACCATCGGGATGACGTTCCAGGTCTCCGACACCGACCTGACCAGCAAGACGATGCGGATGACGGCGCTCGGACACGCGCTGCTGTCGTACCTGTTCGGCGCGGTCATCATCGCGGCGACCATCAACCTGCTGGCCGGGTTGGCGCGCTGAGCAGTGGTCGGCAGCACGCGGAGCCCGAGGCACCGGACGGCGTGGGCGAAGCACCGGACGGGGCGCCCGACGACCACGCGCTGTGCACGTATGCCGGGCGCCACGTCCGCCAGTACTCCGGTGAGGCCACACGTCCGAACCGGACTCGCTCACCGGATCGCGGGAGCCGGCCCGAACCGGGCTGGCTGACGCCGCGCACCCATCCTACGATCCGGGATGGACCGTTCGGCCAGTAATCCGGGAAACTGTGCGGAAAGGCACGTTGGTTAGCTGCTCAAGGGGCGATTTCGTGGTATCTGTCCTCGAGATCGATCCTCGCCAGGGTACCCACCAGCCAGGCGAGTTTCTCCGACTCCCCGCCGCCGGACAGGCTGGCCAGGTCGGCGGCGGAGCGTCCGAGTCCGAGCCGGCGGGCGGCGGCGAGGGCACGCCGGTCGGCTACCGGGGCGGTCTCCGCCCACAACGCCTGGACCTCGCGCAGGAACAGCTCGACGACCTCGGTGTCCACGCCCGGCAACTCCGCGAGCAGTGCCCGCTCGCGCGCCGGTGCGTGCTTCGCGGCCGACCGCAGCCGGCGCAGGTCACCCCGGTAGCGGGTGACAAGCGTCTCGGCCAGTTCGCCCAGCAGGCCGGCCATCCGTTCGGCGTCGCCGCCCCGGCCGTGCTCGCGCAGCACCGCCGCCCGCGCCTCCGGACGGGACCGGGCCATCCGGGCCGCGCTCTCCCAGCCCGCGTCCCGGAGCGCCCGGGCCGGCCCGACCACCCGCCGCAGGTCAGCGGTTCGACGCAACAGGACCGCGAGGCAGAGCACCTGGAACAGGTTGGCCGGATTGTTCGTGACCTGGAAGCCGTACTCCTCGGCGAAGCCGCGGTTGCCCGCCACCAGCCGGCGGACCATCCGCTTGCGGTCCTCGACGCTCGCCGTCGCCGTCGTCGTCGCCATGCCGGCGACTACCCACGACAGGTCCGGCCAAAGCTTCCCGGCTCCGCGGTTTTCCACCACCGGCCGCTGCGCCGGTCCACCGACCGCCCGACCAACCGCCCGGCGATGCGGCAGACCGACCGGCGGCCGGCGGTGGCGCGTCCCGGTCAGCCGACCGTACGTCCGTGCCGGTCGCGGCTCTTCAGCCGGGTGGTCGGCATCGGCGGGGCGGGCAGCGGGTCCGAGTCGTCGCCGTGTACCCGGCCGAACCGGAGGCTGCCGGCCGCCCAGTCCGCGCGGGCCTCGGCGATCTCCTCGTGCGAACGTCCGACGAAGTTCCACCACATCACCAGCGCGTCGTCGAACGGCTCGCCGCCGAGCAGCATCAGCCGGGTCGGGCCGGTCGCCCGCAGCGCCAGTTCCCGACGGCCGGAGCCGAGATAGAGCAGCGAACCCGGGCTCAGCGCGACCCCGTCGACCTCGGCGGCGCCGGACATCACCAGCAGGCCGTGCTCGAAGCCGGCGGTCAGCGGCAGCCGGGCCGGGCCGCCCCCGGGCAGCCAGAGTTGCGCGCCGAGCAGCGGCGAGTGCACCACCGCAGGCGAGCGGACCCCGGCCAGCTCCCCGACGAGTACGGTCACCGAGTGGTCCGGTTCGGTAAGCACCGGAAGGTCGGCGTGGTGGGCGAAGCCGGGCGGGCCGGACCGGGCGGCGTCCGGCAGCGCCACCCACAGTTGCAGGCCGTGCAGGGTGGGCGGATGTTCGGGCGGCGAGTACTCCGCGTGTGCGATGCCGTGTCCCGAGGTCATCACGTTGAGCTGGCCGGGCCGGATGAGCTGGTCGTTGCCGAGACTGTCCAGGTGCCGGATCTCGCCGTGGACCAACCAGGTAACCGTCTGCAGCCCGGTGTGCGGGTGTGGGCCGATCCCCATGCCGGGCCGGTTCGCCACGTCGTCCGGGCCGAAGTGGTCGACGAAGCACCAGGCGCCGATGGTGCGCAGCTGTCGCTGTGGCAACAGCCGGCGCACCGTGGTGTAGCGGCCCAGCGGCACGTCGTGACCGGGCAGCAGCAGGTTGGTCGGCTCGGTGTCGGCGCCCGCCCCCGTGCCCGGTGGCAGCGTCTCCCCCGGCATCGGCTCGGTGATGCTCACCGGTCGAGCCTACGCCGCACGGCGGGGCCGCCGGACTCGCTCCCGACACCGGTCCAACGGGCGCCGGGTTGACCTCGACCGTGGTCGAGGTTGTTCACTGGCCGTGACGGTGCCGGTGGGCCGGAGGGAGTTGCGATGCGGGCGGTGTGGCTGCGGGAGTTCGGCGGGCCGGAGCGCCTGGTGGCGGCTGAGACCCCCGACCCGGTCGCCGGGCCGGGACAGGTGGTGGTGGCCGTCGAGTTCGCCAACATCACCTTCGTGGAGACCCAGTCGCGCGCCGGCACCGGCCCGTTCCCGATGCGGTTGCCGACGATCCCCGGCAACGGTGTCGGCGGCGTGGTGGCCGAGGTCGGCCCGGACGTCGACCCGGCGCTGCGGGGCCGCCGGGTGGTCAGCGGCACGGGCGGGTCGGGCGGTTACGCCGAACGCGCGGCGGTTCCCGCCGACGGGCTGATCGACGTGCCGGACGGGCTGCCGCTGGAGCACGCGGTGGCGTTGCTGGCGGACGGGCGTACCGCGCTGCTGCTGCTGGAGACCGCCGAGCCCCGCCCCGGGGAGCGGGTACTGGTCGAGGCGGCGGCCGGCGGCGTCGGCAGCCTGCTGGTGCAACTGGCCCGTACGGCGGGTGCCACCGTGGTGGCCGCCGCCGGTGGCGACCGGAAGCTGGAGTTGGCCCGGGAACTCGGCGCGGACCTCGCGGTCGACTACTCGGCACCCGGCTGGGCGGAGCGGGTCCGGGGCGGGGTCGGCGGGCTCGACGTCGTCTTCGACGGCGTGGGCGGCGCGCTGGGCCGGTCGGCGTTCGACCTGCTCGAACGGGGTGGGCGCATGGTCACTTTCGGTCTGGCCAGCGGGAGCTGGACGGAGATCCCGGACGAGGTCGCGAAGGAACGGGGGGCGGCCGTCGTGCGGTCGCTGGCCCGGTCACCGGAACAGTTGCGGGAGCTGTCCCGCCGTGCGCTGGCCGAGGCGGCGGCAGGCCGGCTGCGTCCGGTGATCGGGCAGCGGTTCCCGCTGGATCGGGCGGCCGACGCGCACGCGGCCATCCAGTCCCGCCGGACGCTGGGCAAGACGCTGTTGGAGGTCGGTTGACCGCCGCCACCCCGCCGTCAGCCCGCCGTCAGCCCTCTCGATCAGGCCGGGCGACACGCGCAAGCCGCTCGCTCAGGCCGGGCGACGCGCGGCGAGCCGTTCGATGAGGCCGAGCCGGAGCCGGTCCCGGGCCTCGGCCACGAAGCCGAGTCGCAGGGCCAGGTCGGCGGGACGCCCGCTCAGCCAGCGCCGTTCCGCGTGGTCGAGCAGCAGCAACCGGCCGCCCGGCCGGAGTACCCGGCGCATCTCGGCCAGTGCCGCGTGCCGGTCGGCGACCGCGCAGACCCCCAGGGTGCAGACCACCGTGTCGAAGGTCGCGTCGGGGAAGGGCAGTCGCTCCGCCACACCCTCCCGCAACTCGACCCGCCGGCCGAGCACCGCCGCCCGGTGCCGGGCCGCCGTCAGCATGTTCGGGCTCAGGTCGATGCCGACAAGTTCGACGTCGTCGTCGTACCGGGAGAGGTTGCGACCGGTGCCGACCGCGACCTCCAGCGTCCGTCCCCGGGCCCGCGCGCAGATCCACTCCCGGCTGTCGCCGATCGTCAGCCGCTCCATCCGGTCGCCGGCCCTGTCGTAGCTCGCGGCCCGCCGGTCCCAGGCCCGGCGGGCGTTCTCTCGCTTGACCATGGGGCCTACTCTGCATGTTAATGTCAACATGAAGTCAAGTCCCGATCCGGCCGAAGAGGCCGGTGCCGACCACACCGAGCTGACCATCGGCGAGTTGGCCGCCCGGTTCGGGCTGGCCACGCACGTGCTGCGGCACTGGGAGTCCGTCGGACTGCTCACGCCGGGCCGGCGGGTCAACGGCCGACGCCGCTACAGCACCCCGCACCTCACCCGGGTGGCGCTCATCATGCGCGGCCGCGAGGTCGGCATCGGCCTCGACCAGCTCCGGCTGATGCTCGGCGCCGAGGACGGCGCGGACCGTCGGGCGGTGCTCCAGCGGCACCGCGACGAACTGGACCGCCGGATCGCCGTCGCCACCGCCTCCCGGGACCTGATCGACCACGCGTTGGACTGCCCGGTGGCGGACTTCCTCCAGTGCCCCGACTTCCAACGACTGGTCCAGGGACCCGGCTGCCGAATCGACTCCGGGTCGGCACAGCCGACACCACCCCGGCCGGCATAGCCGGGGCCTGGCGCGGCCGGGCCGGTCGGAACCGAATCGGACCGGGCCAGCCTGGGAGCGCCCGGGGAGCGGCACCGGGTACGGACGCGGGCGCCTGCCGGACGAGTAGCTCGTCCGGCAGGCGCCCGTCACCGCGTCAGTCGACGCCGCGCTGCCGCGGTCGTCAGCCGACCGGGCTCAACACCCGGGACCGGCCACGCCTACGGGCCTTGGCCCGCCATGCGAATGCCACCAGGACCAGCAGTACGCCGACGGCCAACAGCGTCGCGCCGAGGGTGATCTGCGAGCCCGTGCTGCTGCCCGTGACCGGCAGTGGGTGCGGGGGTTGCTTCCGCAGAACGGTGACCGTGGTGCTCGCCGTCCGACCGGTGACAAGCCCGCGTGCCGTGATGGTCAGCTGACCCGAGCGGCAGAACTGGACCCGGAACTGGAAGTTGCCGGTCACGTTGGCCCGGACCGTGATGACCCGAGGGTCGCGGTACACGTTCGGCACCCGGCGGCAGACGTTGTGCCGGCCATCCTTGCCGTCCTTGTCATCCTTGCCGTCCTTGCGCAGCATGGCACCGACTCCGCCGGAGTTCGGTGCGGCGTTCGGCTGGGTGCCGAGCACCGGAGCGGCGAGCGGAGCGAACGTGAAGGTGACCTGGACGGGTTCGTTCCCGCCGAACCCGCTGCCGAAGACCGTGAACACCTCCCCCACCACCACGGTCGAGGCGCTGGTGGTCAGCGTGGGTGGCTGGGGCGGGTACGGCGGCTGTGGCAGTGGTTGTGCCTGTGCGGGCGAGCCCGCGACGGCGAACGTGCCCACCATGGCGAGCATCGCCATGGCTGAGCCGATGATGCGGGATAGCCGCATGACGGAACCTCTCTCTACTGATCGCATGACGTTCGTTTCGAATCGCATGTCGTGTTCACTTCGAATGGCTGGCCCGCTTTGACGTGTGCCTATCGGCCACACGCCGGTGCGGAACCGACCCGGGTGGTCCATGGAGTGACGCCGGGAGTGAGCCACAACCCGACCTCGCCGCTGCTCCTGGGCGGGGTCAGCAGGCTTACCTCCAGTACGCGGGTACGTCCCGGTCCGATGTCGACGGATGTCACGCCGACCTGGCGCCCCCGCTCGACGCCACCACCCATCGGGACCGGCCGGCCGTCGAGCCGGGCGTTCAACGGTGAGCCGCGTACCGGGCTGAACACCGAGACCAGCACCCGGATGGTGTACGGGTCGCCGGACATCGCCAGTCCTCGGACGCTCTCGCTGAGCCCGGAGGCCGGGGCGGAGGAGCGCAGGGTGAGCCGGAGCTGGAGTTCGCGGCTGCCGTCGTCGCGACAGTCGCCGACGCCGAGTTCGGCGGAACGGTGCAGGTAGTAACCGAGCTTGGCGCCGCTGCCGTCGTTGAGGAAGACGCCGACGTTGCTCACCGTCTCCCGCTCCGGCAGTACGCCGGCCAACCGGGTGTCGACGATCTCACGCTGTTCGTCCGGGTGGGCGCTCCAGAACAACAGCCGGCGTTCGGTGACGGCCTGGTCGACCGCCTGGGCCACCGCCTGCGGATTCAGCGTTCGCTTCAGCAGGGCGTCGAAGACCGCCCGTGCGGACGCGGCGAAGTACCGGTCCTGCTGGGCCGGCTTCTCGATCCGTTGGTAGGTGTCGGAGAGCAGCGCTCGGACCACCGTCGGCCCGGTGAGTTTCGGGTAGCCGGGCACCGCTACCGGTCCGGTCGCCTTGAGCAGGTAGGAGAGGGCGACCGGGTCGGTGGCCAGTACGCCGTCGACGGTGCCGCCGACGACCCGGAGGTACATCTCCCGGAAGAGCCTGGCCGCGGTCGGGAAGTGCGGAGTCAGGTTCACGTCCGCCGGATAGATCCCGAGCAGGTCGGTGTAGAGCGCCCGCTGTTGCTTGGTCAGCGGTACCACCGGTCGCCGGAAGGTGTTCAGGTCGGTGGCGGCGCCCTGCCGGACCAGCTTCACCTCGCCCTTCTCGGCCCGGACGACCGCGAAGGCACCGAATATCCCGCCGGTGGCCCGAGGTTCGGCAAGGTTCTGGAAGAGCACCAGGTAGGTCCGCGGGTGGTCGGCGCCGAGCAGGGTGGGCAGCAGGGTCGCGGCACGCCGGGCGACGCCGGTTGCCGCGGCCAATCGGTTCAGTTCGACCCGCAGCCGGGTCACCGCCTGCTCGACCGAGGGAACCAGGTCTCCGCTCGGCAGGCCGGCGATCCGGTCGCGTACTTCGCGTACCGCGGTGTCGGCCTCGACCAGGCTCGGCAGCGTGCCGCGCAGGGCGGTCAGGTCGAGCCGTCCCTCGCTGGGCAGCAGTGTCCGGGGGTTCAGCTCGACCAGGGCCGGGAACGCCCGCCGGGCGAGTTCGTCGAGCCCGGCCGCCAGCTCCCGGACCGCCGACATGCTCGGGCCGCCGTACGGCGCGGAGCTGGCGGCCCGCCAGCCGACGTCACCGGTCCGGGACCGGGCGGCGGCGGTCTGCTGTTGCAGCGCCTCCAGGGTGCGGCGGGCCTGTGCGGTCTCGCCGTCCAGCACCTGCCGGCTGAGGTCCTGGGCGAGGCTGGCGGCGTTCTCCAGATGTCCCCTGGCCTGCCAGCCGCGCAGCCCGAGCCAGCCGCCGAGCAGGGCCAGCAGGCAGCCCACGACGAGCGTGGTGAGCAGGATTCGGCGGAGGTTGCGCCGAACCGCCCGGCGACTCCTCGTCCGCCGCACCGGGGACTGCTCCCCCACCGCCACCACCGCTTTCGGTCAACTCGGATGAACCGGGCAGAATGCTATTTGTGTCCTATATCTCTATAGCACGCCCGAGAGTTCGCTGTTCGCTTTTCAACGCCGTTATGGTGCTACAAGCTTTTTATGGTGAAGAAGCCTCGCAAACAGGCCGGTACCACCCCGGAGAGCGCCGGCCGATCAGCGCCACCGTCGTCGGCCGGCCGCCTCGGCCAGCATCTGCTCCATCTGGTCGACACCGGCGCGCAACGACATCCGGGACAGGTAGCTGTCCCGGGCCCGCTGGGCCATCTCCGCCCGAGCGGTGTTCGGGATGAGCGCGGCCAGGGCGAACCGGTCGGCCAGCGCCTGCCAGTCCTCCGGCGGGCAGGAGAGGCCGGCTCGGGCCCGCTCCACCAGGTCGACGGTGTCCCCGCTGGCAGAGGCCACCACCGGCGCCCCGGCCGAGAGCGCCGCCTGCAGCTTCGCCGGCACCGACCCGCGCAGCACCGGAAGATCGCGCAGCATGACCAGTTGGTATTCGGCTGCGGCGTAGAGGTCGGCCATCTCGGCCGGTGGCCGCCAGCCGAGGAACCGGACGTTCGTCGCGCCGAGCTCCTCGGCGAGCCGCCGGGTCTGCCCCTCCTCCGGCCCGGAGCCGACGAGTACGAGGTCGAGGTCGACCTTGCCGTTGACCGCCGCGGCGGCCCGGACCGCCGTGTCGACCCGTTGGAACGGACCCATCGTGCCGGCGTGCATCACGGTGGTGTGCCCGCGGTGTCCGATCGCCCGCCGGGCCGCCGGAGTGGTTCCCATCGGCCGGAACAGCCGCTCGTCGGTCCAGTTGAGCACCACCCGCACCCGCTCCGGGTCGGCACCCCGCTCGATCACCACGTCCCGCATCGAGGGCGAGATCACCGCGATCCCGGCCGCCGACCGGTAGATGGTCCGCATCGTCCGGTCCAGCAACCCCCGGGTGAACCCGCCCTGGGCTTCCCGACCCGACTCCCCGGCCGGCGGCGTCACCGCCTCCGGCCAGATGTCCTGCACGTGCACCACCGCCGGTACCCGGCGCAGCATCCGGAGCAGGGCCGCCGCCGCGTAGGCACCGGCCGGCGGGAAGTAGACGTAGAGCGCGTCCACCCCGGCGAGGAAGCCGGGCGCGGCCAGGGCGCTGCTCAGCGCGTACGTGAGCTGTCGGGCCGCGCGCCGGGCCGCCGTACCGTCGTGGCTGGCGTACGCCGGCACCCGTCGGATGGTGATCCCGCCGTCCTCGCTGCGGTGCCGCCACCCCTGCCGGTAGCCGGGATAGACCTGGCCGGTCGGATAGTTCGGGAACCCGGTGAGCACCCGCACCTCGTGACCGCGGGCGGCCAGTTCCTCGGCCAGGCAGCCCGGTATGAACGCCGGCTCCGGCGGGAACCAGTACGAGATAACGCCGATCTTCATTTCTCATCCCCCGATCACCCCGCGACCGGGCGAGCCCGCGTCATCGCGGTACCCGGTCGAGCTCCTCCGTCTTGTCCGCGACCGCGGCGGCCACGGTGCCGTTCTGGGGGACCCGGGCCGGTACGGCAGCAGGCGGCTCCTCCGTCCGGGCGGTGCGGACCGTCTCCGCCGGGGCACCGCGCCGGTACGCCCGGTACTGCTCGACGTCGACCCGGTTCTCCTTGGACATGTTCAACACACAGCCGAGCACCCGGGCGGAGACCGAGTGCAGCGCCTGGGCGGCGGCGGCGGTCTGCGCGCTCGGGGTCCTGCCCTGCCGGGCCACCAGCAGCGCGCCGTCGGCCTGCACCGCGACCACCACGCCGTCGGTGAAGGCCAGCAGCGGCGGGGTGTCGATGATGACGATGTCGGTCAGCTCACGCAGCGAGAGCAGCAGGTCGGCCATGGCCTTCGAACCGAGCAGCTCGCTCGGGTTCGGCGGCACCGAGCCGGCGGGCAGGACGAGCAGGGACTTGTCACCCCACGGTTGCAGTACGTCCTCGACCGCTACCTCGCCGATGAGCACGTCGGTCAGGCCGGCGCCGGAGCCGAGCCCGAGGTAGCCGGCGACCCGGGGATGGCGCAGATCCGCGTCGACGAGCAGCACCTGCCAGCCCGCCTCGGCCAGCGTGATCGCCAGGTTGGCGGCGAGCGTCGACTTGCCCTCGGCCTGCACCGCACTTGTCACCGCGATCACCCGGGCCGGCTCCTGGGCGTCCACGAACCGCAGGTTGGTGCGGAGCTTACGCATCGCCTCGGCCCGGGCGGTCTGGGCGGCGGGACCGACGATAAGCGGGCTCGACCGGGCCTGCCCGTCGTACGGGATGCTGCCGAGCAGCGGCGCCGAGGCGACCTTCTCCAGCGCCTCGCCGTTCTGCAGGGTGGTGTCGGTCAGCCTGCGCAGCAGGGCGAGCGCGATGCCCAGCATCAGGCCGAGCGCGCCGGCCAGCACGAGGTTGCGGACCGGGCGTGGCGAGACCGGCTGGGCCTCCACCCGGGGACCGCCGACCACCTCGATCTTGATCGCCGGGTCCTTGACGCCGGGTGGTGTCTCGATGGCCTGCACCAACCGGATGAAGTGCTTCGCCAGCGCCTCGGTGATCCGCAGGGCCCTGGTCTGGTCGCTGTCGGTGACGGTGGCTGCCAGCAGCACCGTCTCCGCCTCGACCCGCGCGCTGACCCGGGAACGTACCCCGTCCGCGGTGAGCCCGATCCGCTCCTCCGCGACGACGCTCTGGGCCAGCCGGTCACTGGTCAGTAGGTCGACGTAGGACTTGACCCGCTGCTGGAGGAGGAAGTTTCCCTGGTACGCGTTGACCGTGCCGGAGCCGGCCGTGACGAAGAACGTCACCGACGAGGCGTACTGCGGGGTCGCCCGTACCGTGACGAACCCGGCTGCGCCCAGCGCCGCCATCACGGTCACCACCACCACCCACCAGCGTTGACGCAGTGCGCGCAGGTAAGTCTGCAGATCCATCAGCCCCGGCCTTCCGTCTCAGCACCATCCGGTCGGGGTGCAAAAGACCTTCATTTGATCGGAAAACGTGCGACAGTATGAAAAGACCCCACTTGTCGCAGACAGTTCCTACCGAATGTAGATGACTGAACGCCCTGAGTAGCGTCAGTCCCGCACAATCCTGTCGACAAGTACCACCGGGGTTCCCCCACCGTGGGGTCCGCGCACCCCTGCGCAGCAGAGCCGCGGTACCCGGAGAACGCCGACGGCGCCGACCCCGGGGCGGGGTCGGCGCCGTCGGCGGTGCCGCGACTAACGCGACGGGGACCCGGGCCTGCCGTCGTCCGCGTCGTCCACCTGGTCCGAGTCGGCGAGCGCCTCCCGGAACTCGCGCGACAGGTCCGAGCCGGGGACCGCCACCTCCTCGGCCTCCTCCTCGACCGCGTCGCGCTTGTGCGGCCGTTCCGGCTCGGGCAGCGTCACGTCGCCGGCGAACCCGTACTCGTTCGGCTCATCGTGCCTGGTCATGCAGTGATCCTCCGTTCGGGCCGCCGGCCGACCCGCCCGACCGCCGGCCACCGGGACGGCTACCCGGATCCCGGCCCTCCCACACCCGCCAGCGCTCGTCAGGTCAGTTGGTGGACCGCGTCCACCAACAGCCACACGCCGCAGATCCCGAACAGCACGGTGGCGCCGTACCGGATGGTCCGCTCCGGCAGGCGGCGGCCGAGCACCCGGCCGAGGATGATGGCCAGCGCGTCGGCCGCGACCATCCCGACGGTGGAGCCGAGCCAGGTGCCGAACCAGCCGTACCGGGTGGCCAGGGTGATCGTCGCGAGCATGGTCTTGTCGCCGAGTTCGGCCAGGAAGAACGCGATCGAGACGGCGATGATCGCGGAACGGCGGGTCCGTTCCGCCCTGCGCCGCTCCTCCTCGGTGAGCGAGTCGCCGCGCAGCGTCCAGATCCCGAAGCCCAGGAAGGCCAGCCCGGCCACCAGGGCGATCCACCCCGTCGGCAGCACGGAGCCGAAACCGACGCCGAGGGCGACCGAGGCCAGGTGGACGACGGAGGTCGCCACCGTGATGCCGATGATCACCGGTAGCGCCCTGAACCGGGTGGCGAAGGTGAGCGCCATCAACTGCGACTTGTCGCCCAACTCGGCCACGAAGATGACGCCGAAGCTGATTGCCAGGGCGGTGTCGAAGTCCTCCATGTCACCCTTTCCCGGTCGACGCCGGGCGAGGGTGTGGGCGACCTCGACCCGGCATTGCTGCCTGAGTCGAAGGTCTCGCCCGCCCCACCTGAGGTGAGGCCGCGTGGCCGGGTGCACGAACACGCGTGCACCAGTGTGTCGACCACGACGTTGGGAGCTACTCCCCTTCGCTGCCGACGAGCCTACCCGAGCGGGTCGGCGGCGGCGAACGGCCCACCCTCGTGCCGCCGGTGACGGCGACGGTGTGCGTCGGCGTCGGCAACGGCGTCGGCGTCGGCGGTGGTGCTCAGCCGGCCTGGGCGAGCGTGACCGCGAACAGACCGTCGCCGTCGGTCCACCGGACCTGTCCGGTGAAACCGGCGGCAGCCAGCTCCGCGTCGATGTCCGCCGGCCGGAACTTCGCCGAGATCTCGGTGCGCAGCTCCTCCCCCTCGGCGAAGGCCAGGTCGAGGTCGAGGACCCGGACCCGCATCGGGCGGCGGGCCCGCAGCCGCATCTCGATCCAGCGTTCGTCCGGGTCCCAGAGCGCGACGTGGTCGAACCCGTCCACCTCGAAATCCGCACCCAACTCGCGGTTGAGCACCCGCAGCACGTTGCGGTTGAACTCGGCGGTGACCCCGGCCGCGTCGTCGTACGCCGGTACCAGCACGCCGGGGTCCTTGACCAGGTCGGTGCCGAGCAGCAGCCAGTCGCCCCGCTCCAGTGCCGCGCGGAGTGCGGCCAGGAAGCCGGCCCGCTCGGCCGGCAGCAGGTTGCCGATGGTGCCGCCGAGGAAGGCCACCAGCCGCCGGCCACCGGTGGGCAGCCGGTCCAGGTGCCGGGTGAAGTCACCGACGATGCCGCGTACCCGCAGCCCCGGGTACGCGGCGGCGATCTCCGCGGTCGACTGCTCCAGCGCGCTGACCGAGACGTCCAGCGGTACGAAAGTGCCCAGGCTGCCCCGGGCGGTCAGCGCGTCGAGCAGCAGGCGGGTCTTCTCCGACGAACCCGAGCCCAGCTCGATCAGGGTCTTCGCCTCGGTGATCCGGGCGATCTCCCCGGCCCGGGCGGCCAGCACGGCCCGCTCGGCCCGGGTCGGATAGTACTCGGGCAACCGGGTGATCTCCTCGAAGAGCTCGCTGCCCCGGGCGTCGTAGAACCACTTCGGTGGCAGCCAACGGGGGCTGGCGCCGAGCCCGGTACGGACGTCCGTCCGCAGCGCCCGGTCCAGCTCCCCCGCCTCCAGGTAGATCTCCAACGGATCCGCGGTCACCCTGCACTCCCCTCCCTCGACACTGCCGCCCCGGGCGGCGGTCCTGCCTCCGGGCAGACCCAGCTCTCCGGGTCCGGCCGGTCTTCCTTGCGGTCACCCCGCTTCCAGCTACCGCCTCACCTGTCGTCCGCCGGCCGTGCGCCGGTCGGGACGAGGTCGAGTCGGTCGGCGGTGGCCACCGCGAGGTGGCCGTCCGGGACCGGTCGCCAGCCCGGTCCCTCGTCCAGCGGCTCGGAGCTGACCAGCACCGACCCGCCGGTGGCCCGGACCGACAGCGCGTGCCCGCCGGCGCTCGCCACCACCAGACGACCGTCGGTGAGCAGCAGGTTCAGCCGGGAGCCGGGAGCCGCGGCCGCCACCTCCCGGACGGTCCGTCCGACCGACTCGGCCGGGTCGGCCCCGGCCCGCAACCGGTGCCGGACCAGGGCCCAGAGCAGGGCCGCGTCGGTCGGGGCGTCCAGGGTGAGCAGGTCCCGGGTCGGCAGCCCGGCGGCCAGGCTCGCCACCGAGTCCGGCCAGCCGGCCACCACCCCGTTCAGGCTGAACAGCCACCGTCCCTCGCCGAACGGGGCGGCGGCGGTCTCCACCACCGGCATGCCGACGGTGGCCGAGCGCACCGCCGCCAGTACCGCGCCGGCCGAGGTCGCGGCGGCCAGCGCCGGCAGGGCGGCGTCGGACCAGATCGGGGTGGCCCGCCGGTAGCGCACCGGCGGGCCGTCCCCGGGATACCAGCCGAGGCCGAAGCCGTCGGCGTTGACCGTGCCGCCGCCGCGCATGTCCCGGGGCGCCCAGGACTGCCGCGCCAGCGAGTGCGGCGGGTCGAACAGCAGCGCGGCCAGCGGCAGTGCCGGGCCGAGATAGGCGAGGTGTCGGCACATCAGCGGACCCCGTCCCGCCCGGAGGCCACGACACCGCCCCGGTCCGGACCGTCGGCGGGGTCGGCACCGGTCACGCGGTCTCGTCCGGCCGGGCGTCCCGGGCACAGCGGAAGCCGCTGAAGATCTGCCGGCGGATCGGCAGGTCCCAGTTGCGGAACGTGCCCCGGCAGGCGACCGGGTCGGTGCCGAAGGAACCGCCCCGCAACACCCGGTAGCCGGAGCCGAAGAAGACCTCGGAGTACTCCGGGTAGGGAAAGGCGGCGAACCCGGGATAGCCGACGAACGGACTGGAGGTCCACTCCCAGACGTCCCCGACCAGCTGGTGCACGCCGAGCGGTGATGCACCCGCCGGGTACGCCCCGACCGGTGCCGGTGCGAGGTGCCGCTGCCCGAGGTTGGCGTGCTCCGGCGTCGGGTCCTCGTCGCCCCAGGGATAGCGGCGGGACCGGCCGCTGACCGGATCCCAGCGGGCGGCCTTCTCCCACTCGGCCTCGGTCGGCAGCCGCTTGCCGGCCCAGGCGGCGTACGCCTCGGCCTCGTGGAAGCTGACGTGCACCACCGGCTCGTCCGGGACCAGCGGGGCGAACCGGCCGAACCGGGTGTAGCCCCAACCGGCGCCGTCACGCCGCCAGTGCATCGGCGCCGTCAACCCGGCCGAGCAGCGGTGCTGCCAGCCCGGCTCGCTCCACCAACGCGGGTCGGCGTAACCGCCGTCGGCGACGAAGGCGAGGTACGCCGCGTTCGTCACCGGCGCCGCGTCGATGGCGTACGCCGGCAGTTCGACCGGGTGCCCGGGACGCTCGTTGTCCAGCGCCCACGGGTCGGTGGAGGTACCCATGTCGAACCGACCGGCCGGAACCAGCACCTCCCCGCCGACCGCCACGGCCGCGGCCGGCGGTGCGGGTGCGGCGAGCACCGGTGGGCCGGCCCGGAGCTGGTGGGTGGCGAGCATGGTCTCGTCGTGCTGCTGCTCGTGCTGGGCGATCATGCCGAAGGCGAACCCGTCGGCGACCAGCCGGCTGCCGTCGAAGCGGATGCCGTCGAGCAGGTCGAAGACCTTGTCCCGGACCGTCGACACGTAGCGTCGGGCCTCGGCCGGGCCGAGCAGCGGCAGGGCCGGCCGGTCCCGGCGGGGGTGTTTGAAGGCGTCGTAGAGGTCGTCGATGTCCTGCCGCACCGGCTCGCGACCGCCGACGTCGCGGACCAGCCAGAGTTCCTCCTGGTTGCCGACGTGGGCGAGGTCCCAGACCAGCGGGGACATGATCGGCGAGTGCTGCCGGACCAGGTCGTCGTCGTCGACCGCTTCGGTGAGCCGGACGCTGCGCTCCCGGGCCCGGGTCAGTTCGGTGGCGATCCGGCCGCGCAGCGACTCGCTCGGTGGGCTGTCCGATCGGGTGGTCATGGTGATCCCTTCCGCGCGGCGGCGAGCCGCCGCGCCACGATCCGGGTGATCTCCTCGCGGGTCGCCGGGGGCAGACCGGTGCGGTCCAGCGACCGCAGGGCGAGGTCGAGCAGGGTGTTCGCCGCTCCGGCCAGCAGCGGGTCGCGCAGCCCCTGCCGGGCCGCCGCCCACCACCGGCCGGCGACCGGTTCACAGGCGGCGCGGGCGGCGTCCCGGGTCCGGTCGTCGCCGAGCAGCGCGGCGAGCACGCCGACCGGGGCGATCCACTCCGGGCCGGGCTGCGCGTCGAGGTAGCGGATCTCCAGGTAGCCCCGGGGGCGTACCGGCGGGAAGAGGGTGCTGAGGTGGTAGTCGAGGTCGTCGGTGGTCGGTGGTCGGGGCAGCGCGCCGGCCAGCCAGTCCCGGAAGGTGATCCCGGGCGGGACGGTCCAGTCCGGGCCGTCCCGGCGCACGCAGAGCAGCGGGGCGGCCAGCGCGTAACGGACCCAGGCGTCGACCGGGTCCGCCGAGTCCGACGCGGGTGACCAGGCCGGACGGGTCCGGGCCGGGTCGATGTACTGCCAGGCGGCCGTCCGGGCCGACGCCCAGCCGGTGTCCCGACCGGCATGCCGGCGGGCGGTGGCGAAGGTCGCGAGCAGTGCCGGACCGAACGCGTGCGCGGCGGCCCACCGCCCGGCGAAGTCGGAGGCGGTGCCGGCGTCCAGGCAGACCTGGAGGCCGGCGGTGCTGTACATCATGGTCCGGCCGGCGGCGCCGAGCCGGTCGAAGGCACAGCGCATCGCGCGGTACCGGGGGGTGTCGACCACCGGCGTCGGCGGCCGGTGCGGATCGATGCCGGTGTCGCCGGCAACCAGTCCGGCGGTGCCGAGCAGCTGGGTGAGGTGGGCGAGGTCGGAGTTGGTGCTCTCGTGCAACTCGCCGAGGGAGCGACGCGGGGCGGTGGAGATCTCCACCTGGCCACCGGGCTCCACGCTTACCGTGCCCGAACGGGGCAGCGGTTGGGCGGGGCTGTGCGGGTCGAGGGTCGTCGGGGCGTACGGGCCGAGTGCGGTGCGCAGCCGGACCGGGTCGACCGGTCGGCTCGGAACGGCCGCGTCGTGCACGGTCCATTCCAGTTCCACGCCGGTGAGGGCGGGTGGTCCGGTCTTGAAGCAGATCCTGGCGACGTAACCCTCGGCGTCCTCGATCGCCCGCAGGATCGTGGCGCTGTCCAGGTCGGATGGCATCAGCGCGGGTCCCTCCCTCCGTGGAACCGACTCCCCTTACCCGGATCTCGGCGGCCCAACCTCCGGGGTACTGCCGACGACGAGGCCATATGCCTTGACGGGAATATTACTGAGTCGGTATGTTCGCGGTCATGGCCACGCCGTTCGAAGTCCTCGCCGAGCCCGTCCGGCGACACATCCTGGACCTGCTGCGGGAACGCCCGCGCTCGGTCGGCGAACTGACCGAACAGTTGGGGCTGACCCAGCCGGGCACCTCGAAACACCTCCGGGTGCTGCGCGACGCCGGGCTGGTCCGGGTCCGCCCCGAGGCGCAGCGTCGCTGGTATGAACTCTGCCCCGAACCGCTGGCCGAGCTGGACGCCTGGCTCGCACCGTACCGCTGGATGTGGTCCGGTCGGCTCGATGCGCTTGAACAGCATCTGAACACCATGCCATCGGGGTCCGACACTTCCACCCGCCCCGGGCAGCCGCAAGCCGAGGAGATGTCGTGAACGAGAGTCTGAAGACCGCGGACGGGCGCCAGGTGCTGCGCATCGAGCGCCGGCTGCCACATCCGCCGGAGAAGGTCTGGCCGGCCGTCACCGAGCCCGAGCACCTCCGCGAGTGGTTTCCCGCCGAGGTACGGCTGGACCCCCGGGTCGGCGGCCGGATGACCTTCAGCTTCGGCTCCGCCGCCGAGGACGCGCCGGAGTCGGTCGGCCGGGTCGACGCGTACGACCCGCCCCGGCTCTTCGCCTTCAGCTGGGAGGAGGAACTCTTCCGGATCGAGTTGCATCCGGACGGTCCCGGATGCCTGCTGGTGTTCAGCCACGTCTTCGACGACCGGGCCGGCGCGGCGAGCTTCGCCTCCGGTTGGCAGATCTGCCTGGAGACCCTGGACGGGCTGCTGGACGGCCGGGCGGCCGACCACTCGCTACGCCCGTCGGCTCGGCTGCACGAGTCGTACGTCGAACGGTTCGGACTGGCCGACGGCGTCGTCGAGACCACCGGGGACGGCTGGCGGGTGCGCTTCGAACGCCAACTGACCCGGCCCGCCGAGGCGGTCTGGGCAGTCCTCGGCGGGACCGCGGCAAGGGGCGGGACCACCACACAGGACGGGACCGCGGCACCGGGTGGGACCGCCGCGTCGGGCCGGCCGCCGGCGGGCTTCACCACCGACGAGTTCCCGGCCGGGCAGGTCACCGCGCTGGACGCCCCGACCCTGCTGGAGTACGCCTGGGAAGCCGCCGGAGCACCCGCCGGCCGGATCCGCTGGCACCTGACCGAGGGCACCGGACACGGCGCCCGGCTGGTACTCGAACAGACCGGCCCGGCCGGCACCGCCGGGAACGGGGCGACCGCGCTGGCCGCCTGGCGGGCCCGGATCGAACCACTCGCCCGGCAACTGGCCGAGGAGGCCGACCGGCAGCCGTAGCGGCGCTCCCGACTTGACACCAAGCTTGCGAATATGTGCACTTGTGACACTCCGCACCAGCCGGCACCGGTGCCCGCTCAGCAGTCGAACCGGGCCGGCGACCACCGTCACGGGGAGGCACGATGGCACGACACGCAGGCACGTCCGGCCTGGACCTGCGGCTCGACCGGCGGCGGCTACTCGGGCTCGGCGTCGCCGCCGGGGCCGCTCCGCTGCTGGGCGCCTGCGGCGGGGCCTCGACCACCGGGTCCGACGCCGAAGGGGCGATCACCTTCCTCTCCACCCAGTTCACCCCGGTCGAGGAGCGGCAGCGCTTCGAGCAGATCCTCCGGGACAAGGTCGGCGGCGGCGCGGTGGCGTACAACACCGTCGAGCCGAACATCTTCTCCTCGACCATCACCTCGCAGGTGGGCGCCGGCCGGGTCGAGGTCAGCCTGGCCGGCGGGCTGCACGGCGACTTCGCCCCGCACGCCGACAAGTTCGAGAACCTCGACGAGCTGGCCGGCAAGCTGGCCGACCGCGGCTTCCCGACCGACATCGCCGAGCTGGGCAGGCTGGCCGGCGGCGCCACCACATACCTGCCCTGGATGCAGGCGTCCTACGTGCTCGCCGTCAACAAGCGGGCGTTGCAGTGGCTGCCCAGCGGCGCCGACGTGCAGAACCTGACGTACGACCAGTTCCTGACCTGGGTCGGCGACGCCCGACGGGCCAACGGGAACAAGCCGGTCCTCGGCCTGCCGTGCGGCCCCAAGGGGCTCTACCACCGGTTCTTCCAGGGCTACCTGCTGCCGAGCTTCACCGGCGGCCAGATGACCACCTTCCGCAACCCGGACGCGGTGCGGGCCTGGCAGTACATGCTCGAGCTGTGGGCGCAGACCGCACCGGCGTCGACGAACTACGACAACATGCAGGAGCCGTTGCAGCGCGGCGAGGTGCTGATCGCCTGGGACCACGTCGCCCGGCTGGTCAACGCCCCGGCCGACAAGCCCGACGACTGGGTGATGGCACCCGCGCCGCGCGGGCCGAAGGGGCTCGGCTACATGCTGGTGGTGGCCGGCCTGGCCATCCCGAAGGGGGCACCGGAGCCGGACCGGGCACGCCAGGTGATCGAGGCGTTGACCACCCCGGACGTGCAGCTCGAGGTGTTGCGCCGCAACGCCTTCTTCCCGGTGGTCTCCGCCACCCTCCCGGACGACCTGCCGCCGGCGGTGGCCCTGGAGGCCGAGGCGGTCCGCCGGCAGCAGGACGCCGGGGATGCCGTGGTCGCGCTGCCGCCGGTCGGGTTGGGTGCCAAGGACGGTGAGGTCTCGCAGATCTTCAAGAACTGCTTCAAGGAGATCTGCCTGGACCGCCGGCCCGTGCAGCAGGTCCTGGACCGGCAGGCGCAGCAGCTCAACACCATCCTGGCCGAGACGAAGGTGCCGTGCTGGCGCCCGGACCCGGTCGAGGCGGGGCAGCCGTGCCGGGTGCAGTGAGCACCGCGGCCGATCCGGCGCCTGCCGGACCGGCGGCACCGCCCCGCCAGCCGGGCCGCCCCCGCCGGCGGCCCCGGGTGCCGACGGCGGCCCTGCTGGTCGCCCCCTCGGTGGTGTTCCTGGCCGCGCTCTTCCTCTGGCCGATCGTGGTCGGCGTCGGGCAGGCGTTCACCGGTGCCGACGGGCCCACCACGGCACACCTGCGCCGGATGCTCGACGACCCCTACTTCTGGACGGCCACCCGGAACACCGCGCTGCTGATCGTGGTGCTGATCCCGTTGCAGTTCGCCTTCGCACTGGCGATGGCGCTGCTGCTGCGGGAGCGGCCGAGGCTGTCGTCGTTCTACTTCTACGTCTGGTGCGTACCGCTGGCGATCAGCGACCTGGCCGCCGGGCTGGTCTGGCTGTCGATCTTCGCCGACCGTGGGTACCTCAACTCGGTGCTGGCCCAGCTCGGGCTCGGTGACGGCTACGCCTGGCTGTCGTACGACAGCACCGGCACCATGTTCCTGGCGATCCTGCTGGCCGAGCTGTGGCGGGCCACCTCGCTGGTACTCGTGATAGTGGTCGCCGGATTGCAGAACATCCCCCGCGACTACGACGAGGCGGCGGCGGTCTTCGGCGCGACCTACTGGCAGCGGCTGCGGCACGTCATCCTGCCGCAGCTGCGGCCGAGCCTCCAGGTGGCGCTGATCCTGCGGACCATCCTCGGGTTGCAGACCTTCGCGGTCGCCCAGGCGCTCACCGGGCGGAGCTTCCCGCTGCTTGTCGGCGAGACCTACCAGTGGTACGTGACGTTGCAGAACGAGCGGGTCTCGGCGGCGATCGCCCTGGTGATCCTGCTGATGTCGCTCGGCACCGCGGTGGTCTACCTGCGGGTGCTGCGCGATCCGGCGGCGACCGGTGGTGGCCGGTGAGCCGGTCCCGGGCGGCCCGGCGGCGCACCGTCGCGATCCAGGCCGCTTGCGTGCTGGTGACCCTCTTCATGGGGCTGCCGATCTATCTGATCGCGCTGGCCGCGCTCTCCAGCCGGGAGTCGCTGAACCGGTTCCCGCTCTCGCTGCTGCCCACCGACGTCTCGACCGAGACGATGCGGGTCTTCCTGGACAGCACCGGGGTGGTCGGCGGGTTCCAGAACTCCGTCGAGGTGGGCCTGCTCAGCCTGGCCCTGTCGCTGGCCCTGGGGGTGCCGGCCGGCTACGCCGTGGCCCGGTACGCCTTCCGGGGCCGGGAGCCGTACCAGCTCTTCCTGCTGCTCACCCGGGCGCTGCCGATCGTGGTGCTCTCGGTGCCGCTGGCCCGGGTCTTCCTGGCCACCGGCCTCTACGACAGCACGTACGCGGTCGCGCTGCTGCACACCGCGCTGACCCTGCCGACCACCGTGCTGATCACGTCGGCGATCTTCGTGGCGGTGCCGGTGGAGCACGAGGAGGCGGCGATGGTCTTCGGGGCCAGCGCACCGCGCGCCTTCGCCCGGGTGGTACTCCCGCAGGCGCTGCCCGGGATCGCCGCCGCCGCCATCTTCGCCTTCGTCACCTCCTGGAACGAGGTGCTCGGCGCGGCCGTGCTCACCCTGAACCGGCGCACCCTGCCGGCCCAGGTGCTCTCGACGCTCGCCGACTCGCCGCTGGCGTTCCGGTTCGCCGGAGGCTTCGCGCTTGTCGTGCCGGCGCTGGTCTTCATCGCGTTCATGCGCCGCTACCTGTTGAACATGTGGGGAACCACGATCCGCTGAGAGGAACGAGCGTTGGCCGAGATCGTGCTGCGGAACCTGGTGAAGACGTATCCGGGCACCCGCACCCCCGCCACCGACGACATCAGCCTGGAGGTGCGCGACGGCGAGTTCCTGGTGCTGGTCGGGCCGAGCGGCTGCGGCAAGACCACCCTGCTCCGGATGATCGCCGGGCTGGAGACCCCGGACTCCGGCACGGTGACGATCGGCGGCCGGGACGTGACGGACCTGCCGGCCCGGCAGCGCGGCCTGTCGATGGTCTTCCAGTCGTACGCGATCTGGCCGCACATGCGGGTGCGGCAGAACATCGCGTTCGGGCTGGCGATGCGGAAGACCCCGAAGGCGGAGATCGACCGGCGGGTCGGCGAGGCGGCCGAGCTGCTGCACCTGACGGAGTTCCTGGACCGCTATCCGGCGCAGCTCTCCGGCGGGCAGCGGCAGCGTGTCGCGGTGGCCCGGGCGATCGTCACCGACGCCGACGTGCTGCTGATGGACGAGCCGCTGTCCAATCTGGACGCCCTGCTCCGGATGGAGTTCCGCACCGAGCTGAAGCGGATCGTCGGCAAGCTCGGCACCACCACCGTCTACGTGACGCACGACCAGGCCGAGGCGCTCTCCCTCGGCGACCGGATCGCGGTGCTCCGCAGCGGTCGGGTCGCCCAGGTCGGCCCGCCGCTCGACGTCTACGACAGCCCGGCCGACGAGTTCGTCGGCGGCTTCCTCGGCGCCCCGCCGATGAACTTCCTGCCGGCCCGGCTGGAGCGCGCCGACGGCGCCCCCCGGCTGCGCATCGGCGACCAGTCGACCGCCGCGCCGGCCGGGCTCGCCGACCATCCCGGTACCGACGTGACGGTGGGGGTGCGGGCCGAGAACATCGAGGTGTTCGACGCCGACGGGCCGGGCCGGCTGGCCGCCCGGGTCGAGGTGGTGGAGCCGACCGGGGCGGCCATCCTGCTCACCGTGGAGCTGGCCGGCCGCCAGCTCAAGGTGCAGGCGCCGCCGACGTTCCGGATCGGTCCCGGCAGCCCGGTCTGGCTCGCCGTCGACCCGGACCGGATGCGCTGCTACGACCCGGCCGACTCGACCGCGATCACCGTCTCCGGCTGAGCGGGCGGGAGCGGCGACGGCCCACCGGCGCGGTCGGGCTGCCTCGCGGGTACGCTGTGCGGCGCCGCCCCGCCGACCGCCGCCACCTCGTTACGCCGCGATTGCGTGTCCGGCCGCACCGCTGGGTACGGTGTGCACGTGCTGGAATCGGGAGTCCTGCTGAGCGGGCGTTACCGCCTGGACGAGCGTGTCGCCACCGGCGGGATGGGCGACGTGTGGTGCGGTACCGACGTGGTGCTCGGGCGCCGGGTGGCCGTCAAGGTGCTGCTGCCCTCGTTGCTGGCCGACCCCGACTTCATCGCCCGGTTCCGGGCCGAGGCGCGGATGCTGGCCACCCTGCACCATCCGGGCATCGTGCAGGTCTTCGACTACGGCGAGGACGAACTCCCCTCCGGCCGCACCGACTACCTGGTGATGGAGTACGTCGACGGCGAGCCGCTGTCGGCCCGGATCAAGGACAGCGGACGACTCAGCGTGGTCGACTCGATGCACGTGGTGGCCCAGGTCGCCCAGGCGCTGCACGCCGCGCACCAGGGCGGGATCGTGCACCGGGACGTCAAGCCGAGCAACCTGCTGGTGCAGGCCGACGGCACCGTCCGGCTGCTCGACTTCGGCGTCGCCCGGTCGGTGGACATCACCAGCATCACCAGCTCGAACGCGGTGCCGGGCACGGCGCTCTACATGGCCCCGGAGCAGGCCGCCGGCAAGCCCGTCTCGGCGGCCACCGACATCTACGCACTCGGCGCGGTGGCGTACCAGTGCGTGGCCGGGCAGCCGCCGTTCACCGGGGACAACCCGTTGCAGGTCGCGGTCAAGCACCTGCACGAGGACCCGGACCCGTTGCCGGCCGACGTACCCGCGCCGGTGGCCGCGCTGATCGGGCGGGCCCTGGCCAAGGACCCCACCGACCGGTACCCGGACGCGGCGGCGCTGGCCAGGGCGGCCCGGGCCGCCGCGAAGCACCCGGCGGTGGTGGCGGCGGAGGCCGCCGGCGAGGTCTCCGGTGGCGGCATCGCCCCGGCGGAACCGACCGCGGTGACCGGTCTCGGCGTCCGGGCCGCCGCGGGCGGCGCGGGGTTGGCCGGTGGTGCCGGGCGGGACGACGGACCGGGCACCCTGACCGACAACCCGGTGGTCCGCTCCGGCGGCCGGGACCGGGAGCCAGGGCTCGGCGTGCTCACCCTGGCCGGGCTGGCCGCCGTGGTCGGGGTCGGTGCGGCGGTGGTCACCCTCGTGATCGCCTTCCAGATGTCCGGCGACACCCCGGCGAAGAACGCACCACCCTCCCCGACCCCGAACAGCACCGCGACGGTCGGTGCCGAGGTGCCGGAGCAGCCGTCGGCGGCGGTGCCGAGCGGGCAGGAGGCGGACTCCCCACGTCCCCGGGACAACCCCCGACCGCGCCCGTCGGCCTCGGCGAAGCCGACCGCAACCCCGGACGGGGAGCCGACAGGTGAGCCGACCCGGTCGGCGGCACCGACCAACCCGCCGCCGACCAACCCGCCGACCGGCCCGGCCGACCCGCCAGGTAGCGGCGGCCCGGTCGAGCCCGGGAACGGTTGAGCGCGGCCGCGCGATCTGTCGAACGTGATCGCGAAATACCCTCCTTTATCCAGTTTCGACTGTGATCAACGATAAATGCTCCTAAGGTGTGCACCGTCGTCAAAGTACGGTGGGAGCCTGGATGAGCAGGGAAAAGTTGGTTGTGGTCGGCCAGGGGTACGTCGGGCTGCCGCTCGCGATGGCCGCGGTGGAGTCCGGGCTGGACGTCGTCGGGCTCGACCTCGACACCGACCGGATCAAGCGGCTCGGCAGCGGGGAGTCATTCGTCGAGGACATCTCCGAGCAGCGACTCGGTGCCGCACTCGCCACCGGCCGTTACCTGCCGACGAGCGACTACGCCGACGCCCGGGACTTCGACGTCTGCGTGATCAGCGTGCCGACACCACTGCGGGACGGCGTACCGGACCTGAGCTACGTGGAGCAGGCCGGTTCGGCCCTCGCCCCGTACGTCCGGCGCGGCTGCACCGTGATCCTGGAGTCGACCACCTATCCCGGCACCACCGAGGAACTGCTCCGGCCACTCCTCGAATCCGGCAGCGGTCTGCACAGCCCGGAGGACTTCCACCTCGGCTACAGTCCCGAGCGGATCGACCCCGGCAACCCGGTCTGGAAGCTGGAGAACACCCCGAAGGTGGTCTCCGGGATGGGACCGGCCGCCCTGGACCGGGTCGACTCGTTCTACCGCCGGATCGTGCGGCAGACCGTACCCGTCGACTCGACCCGGGTCGCCGAACTCACCAAGCTGATCGAGAACACGTTCCGCCAGGTCAACGTTGCGCTCGTCAACGAACTGGCGACCTTCAGCCACCAGCTCGACATCGACATCTGGCAGGCCATCGACGCGGCGGCGACCAAGCCCTTCGGGTTCATGTCCTTCCGGCCGGGCCCCGGCATCGGCGGGCACTGCCTGCCGATCGACCCCTGCTACCTCTCCTGGCAGGTCAAACGCAGGCTCGGCCGGCAGTTCCGGTTCGTCGAGCTGGCCAGCGACATCAACCACGCCATGCCGGAGTACGTGGCGCAGCGCGTGATGGCCGGGCTGAGCAGCCGGGGCCGCGCACTGCGCGGGGCACGGTTGCTGATGATCGGGCTCGCGTACAAGAAGAACACCGGTGACCTGCGGGACTCCCCGGCGATCGACCTGGCCGCCCGGCTGCACGCGCTCGGCGCCCGGATCAGGGCGGTGGAGCCGCACGCCGACCCCCGCCACGTACCGACCGCGTTGTCGATCGTCGAGTTGACCGAGCACGAGGTCCGGGCCGCCGACGCGGTGGTGGTGGTGACGGACCACGACGGGCTCGACTACGACATGATCATGAGGACCGCCCGGTACGTCTTTGACAGCCGCGACCGCTGCCGCGGGCCGGTTGTCGAACGCCTCTGACGACCTGTCCGGGCTGAGCCCGTCCCCTGTCCGCCTCTGCCCGGGGTGGTCCGCGCGGACCACGCGACGTCGACGCCCACGGGGCACCCGACGTCGACGCGCACGGGCCGGGCGGCGCCAACGGGGCCGGGCTATCCGACATCGACAACCACGGGCCACGCGGCGCCAACGGGTTCGGGCCACCCGAGGCCGGCGGGCGCAGACCACGGGATGTCAGGAGCGCAGGCCACCGGATGTCAGGGGCGCAGGCCACCCGATGCCAGGGGCGCAGGCCACCGGATGTCAGCGGGCGCGGGCCACGGCGCCGACGGGCTCGACGCGTTCTGCCGGCCAGCGGCACCGGGCCGTCGCGAGCCGGTGGTAGAGGTCCCGGGTGGCGGCCACCAGTCGGGGCGTACCGAACGCCTCCCTGGTCTCGGCCTGTGCGGTCCGGCCCATCCGGAGCCGCAACTCGTCGTCGGCCAGCAGCCGCAACACCGCGCGGGCCAGTCCGTCGACGTCCCGCCGCTCGCAGAGCAGCCCGGTGCGGCCGTTCCGGACCACCTCGGCCGTACCGCCGACGTCGGTCGCCACCACCGGCCGGCCGGCGTGCCCGGCCTCGACAAGCGTCAGCGGCGTACCCTCGTGATCCGAGGTCTGCACCACCAGGTCGGCTGCGGCATAGACCGTCTCCAGGTCGGACCGCCAGGGCAGGTAGATCACCGGAAGCCGGCTGGCGGCGGCCGTACGGACCGTCTCGGCCAACCGGTCGCCCTCGCCGCAGACCACGATCCGGGTCTCCGGCCGGGTACGTCGGACCGCCCGGGCCACCCGGAGGAACCGGTCCGGCCGGCTGACCGCGCTGAGCGGGCCGACGTACGCCACCACCGGCCCGTCACCGGGCAGCCCGAGGGTTTGCCGGGCGTGCTCCGGTTCGGGCAGCGGGGACAGGCTCGCCGCCGGTGGCATCACCGTGTACTGGTCGGGGCGGCCGATCGAGGCGGCCAGGAGTTCGTCGCGTACCCGGGCACCGACCGCGACCAGGGCGTGGCTGGTCCGGGCCAGCATCCGCTCGGCAGCCGCGACCGCCCGGCCGGCGTCGGCCAGCGGGTGCGTGTGGAAGCTGTGCACCCGGATCGGCACCCGGCAGGCGGCTGCCGCGACCCGACCCAGCGCGCCCGCCCGCAGATCGTGGCTGTGCAGCAGGTCCGGCTGGAACTGCCGGATCTCCGCGACCAGCGCGGCCAGCGCCCGGAGGTTGTCGGCCGGCCGGACCGGACTCCGGAGCGCGGGCAGCACCCGGACCGGTACGTCGCTGGCCCGCAACCGGCGGTAGTCGCTGGTGCCCGGCTCGACCGGGCCCGCGTACAGCCGCTGTTCGAAGCGGTCCGGATCCAGCCCCCGCATCAGCGCGCCGACCTGCGGCGCGGCCTCGCCCACAGCCATTCGGGAGATGACCCGCAGCACCCGAAGCGGTCGCATGACCAGACCTTTCGCGCGTCGAGGCGCCGCCGTCCGAGGATCAGTGGCGCCGAAATCATCCTTTTGATCCCGTTATACGTGGTATCCGTGCAGCTCGGTCGATGATCGGGAAAATCAGCAGGGTCGACAGCCACCCGGAACCGGCACGGCAGGAACGGCCGCAGGACCACCAGCCCCTGGCGGCCCGCCAGGGCGACCAGGGCGACCAGCCCGAGGCCGCCGTCCACCGTGCGGCGCCCGGCCGGATGGTGGCCGGCAGGCGACCCGCCCGGCGGGTAGGGTGGCGGACCATGGCGGCGCGATTCCGGACGGGTTCCGCCCCGGGTGCCGGTCGGGCGCGGTGAGCGTAATCCGGGTGCGTGGACGTGCCCTCCCCGACGGTGACTGGGTCGACCTGTACGCCGACGGCGACCGCTGGACCACCGATCCGGTTGGCGGCGCCGACCTGGTCGCGGAAGGCTGGTTGCTGCCCGGCCTGGTCGACGCACACACCCACCCCGGGGCCGCAGCGCCGGGCAACCCACTCGACGAGGAACTCCTCCGCGACGACCTGGGCCTGCACGCCGCGCACGGAGTGACCCTGGTCCGCGCGCCGGGCCTGGCCGCCGAGCCACCGTCCTGGTTCGGCACCGACCCCGAACTGCCGCGTGCGTTCCACGCCGGACCGTGGATCGCCCAGCCCGGACAGTTCTTCCCGGACTGGGGCCGGCGGGCCTCCCACGACGACCTGCCGGGAATCGCCGCTGCGCAGGCCGCCCGAACCGGCTGGGCCAAGGTGATCGCCGACTGGCTCCCGGGCGACGACCCGCTGCCGGTGGAGGTGCTCCGGGCAGTGGTGACCGAGGTGCACGCCGTCGGCGGCCGGGTCGCGGTGCACAGCCAGCATGCGCAGGGCGGTGCGGCGGCGGTGGCCGCCGGAGTGGACTCCATCGAACACGGCATGCACCTGGACCCGACCCTGCTGCACCGGATGGCCGAGCAGGGCGTCGCGCTGACGCCCACGCTGGCGGTGATCGCCGGCATACCGCGGCGGCTGCGCGACGACGCCGACGCCCGGCGCCGGAGCTGGGCCGTCGGCGGCGCCGCCGCGCACGGACCGCTTGCCGCAGCCGCTGCCGAGGCCGGGGTGACACTGCTTGCCGGCACCGACTCCCGGCCGCACGGACGGGTCGCCGACGAGGTGCGCGCGCTGGTGGCCGCCGGTGTACGCCCGCACCTCGCGCTCGGTGCCGCGTCCTGGACCGCCCGGGCCTATCTCGGACTGCCGGGTCTGGTGCCAGGTGCTCCCGCCGATGCCGTCGTCTACCCTGACGACCCGCGCGGGGACCTCGGACTGTTGGACCGGCCGAGCAGGGTGGTGCTGCGCGGCCGGCTCGTCCGGTAGCCGACCCGACCGTCCGCCGCCCCGCCGGGTCCCGCCCGTCCGGAGGGCGTCGGCGGTTCAGCGGCATTCGAGCAGTACCACCGGGGCGTCCCGGGGTTGCCCGCACGGCGTACGTCGGTCACGTCCGGCCGTCGTCCGCCTGATCCACGGCCCACTCCCGGAAGGTACGCCCCGGCGCCCCGGTCGGGATCGCTGACACAGACTGCAACCTCAACGAAGGTTCACGCCAAGCCGCTCCCGGCCGGAGTCGGTTCCGCGACCGGCGCCGCCGGCCACCCAGCCGAGGCAGCGGCGCGACTCCCGGCAGTGCGGCGGCCCGTCCGGTGCGCCCGGCGGCCGGCACGGCGGCGTTTGCGCGTGTTCGCGCGATGGGTATCAGGTCGGCAACACCCCGGCCAGCCGGGTCCGGCAGGTTGACACGGCCGGCCCCCGGCCGGGTCGATCCGCATTCCACCCCCGAGGAGGCTCTCATGCGTTTCGGATCGATAGGCGGCGTCATCGTCCTGATATGGCTGATCATCGGCGCGATCGCGGCCGGCCAGCGCGGCTACTTCGACCGCAGCAACGACAACTGTGCCGAGGTCGGCACCACCATCGTGACGGTGGTCGCCGGACCGCTGAACTACGTCGGGCTGAACCCCGAGATCGAGTGCGACGTGCCCGAGCCGTCGCAGTAACCCCACTGGCGACACCGCGCCGGGCCGACCCGAGTCGGCCCGGCGCTTCGCGTCCACGGACCTGACCGGCCCGTCCACGCGTACGTCGAGTGCGCCCCCGAGGGTCCGGGCGGCCCGCTCGACGGTCGGCTCCGGTACTCGGGTTCGGTTCCCCGGCGACCAGGTGAGCGATCTCCCAGCTGTCGGCAGGCCGGTACGGCGATCGCCTCCGGACGGCGGCCGGACAGTCCAAGCCGATCGGCCAGGCGAATTTCACTGTCCAGCCGGTCCACCGGGACCAATCCCCCCCGCATTATGGCAGCGGCGAGCCGCGCGCCCGGCGGACGTACCGGAACAGACGCCTCGAACGAGCGTTGATTCATATATCCGGATTTAGCAATATAGATGATTGCGATCCCCTCATGGGCACTGACATTTGTCATGAGTACCCGTGCACGACGCACCGCGAGGGATGACTTAACACACTAGTAACACCTCGGATGCGACCGGGAGACTCGAATGTGTCGATGAAGCACCGGTCGACCAGAGACCATCCGAGGGAGTCGCAATGGACGAGAGGTACGACGCGTACTGCGCGGTCGATCCGCTGTTCTACGACTCCCTCAGCACGACCTCCGCCACCGCCTCCGGCGGGTTCGCGGCTGCCGGCCGACCCGTGCCGGTCGGTTGGCAGCGCGAGCCCAAGGACGACTGGCTGGTCTACGGTCCGGTCGACGGCAAGCTGCCCCAGCAGGGCTGGAAAATTCACATCTCGGCCTGCCTGGACAACGCCGACCGGATCCTGGACAACGTCTTCGACTACTGCGTACCCCGGGGAATCTCGTTCAAGTTTCTCCGTGGCCCGCGAATGCTGCTGATGCGCAACTCGAAGTACGCCCGGCGCGGCTCCAGCGGCAAGTTCGTCACCATCTATCCGCAGGACGAGGCGGAACTCGAACTGGCCTGCAAGGAACTCGCCGAGCGACTCGACGGCGAGTCCGGCCCGTACATCCTCAGCGACCTGCGCTACGGCACCGGCCCACTCTACGTCCGGTACGGCGGATTCGCCGCCCGGTACTGCGTCAGCGCCGACGGCCAGGTGGTGCCCGCCGTCGAGGACGGCACCGGCACCCTGGTACCGGACCGGCGCGACCCGGTCTTCCACGTACCGGACTGGGTGAGCCTGCCGGAGTTCCTCGGCCCGCACCTCGCCGCCCGGAACGCGACCACCACGAGCGACCTGCCGTACCGCATCGAACGGGTGATCCACTTCTCCAACGGCGGGGGCCTGTACGTCGGCCGGGACACCCGCACCGACACCCAGGTGGTGCTCAAGGAGGCCCGCCCGCACGCCGGGCTGGACGCCAACGGCACCGACGCGATGACCCGACTGCACCGCGAGGCGGAGATGCTGCGCCGGCTCGCCGACGTGCCGGGCATCGCCCGGGTGCACGACGAGTTCGTCCTCGGCGAGCACCACTTCCTCGCCCTGGAGTTCGTCGAGGGACGGGCGCTGAACAAGCTGATCGTCGAGCGGTACCCGCTCGTCGACGCCGACGCCACCCCGACCGAGCTGGCCGAGTACACGGAGTGGGCGCTGCGGATCCACGCCCAGGTGGAGCGGACCGTGCGGGCGATCGCCGCACACGGCATCGTCTACGGCGACCTGCACCTGTTCAACATCATGGTCGGGCCGGACGACGAGGTCACCCTTGTCGACTTCGAGGTCGCCGCCCCGGTCGGCGAGGCCGGTCGACCCGCCCTGCGCAACCAGGCGTTCGCCGCCCCGCGCGACCGGACCGGGCTCGCCGTCGACCGGTACGCCCTGGCCTGCCTCCGACTCGCCCTGTTCCTGCCGCTGACCCAGATGGTCCGGCTGGCTCCGGCGAAGGCCGGGCACCTCGCCGACGTCGTCGCCGCGCACTTCCCGGTGCCGCGCGACTTCCTGGACGCGGCGGTCGCCGAGATCACCGGCAGTACCGCCCGTCCCGGCGACCGACCGGCCCAGCGCGCCGACGCGAAGGCAGCAGCCCGACCGGAGCAGCCGATGCAGGCAGCTACGAACCGCCCGGTGCCCGGGGCCGACGACTTCGCCACCGGCCGTTCGGCCTGGCCGGGGCTGCGGGACCGGCTTGCCGGCGCGATCCTGGCCAGCGCGACACCGGAGCGCGACGACCGGCTCTTCCCCGGCGACATCGAGCAGTTCCGCACCGACGGCCTGAACCTCGGCTACGGCGCGGCCGGAGTGCTGTACGCCCTGCACGCCAGCGGCGCCGGCCGGCACCCGGAACACGAGGACTGGCTGGTGCGGCGGGCCCTGCACCCGACCTCCGGCACCCGCTGCGGCTTCTACGACGGCCTGCACGGGGTGGCGTACGCCCTGGAGCACCTCGGCCGGCGGCAGGACGCGCTCGACGTACTCGACATCTGCCTCGGAGAGCCCTGGGAAGAACTCGGCGAGGACCTGGTAAGCGGGCTCTCCGGCATAGCGCTCAACCTCGCCGAGATGGCCGGCCGGACCGGCGAACCGACGTTACGGCAGGCTGCCTGGCGCGCCGCCGAACTGGTCGCCGACCGGTCGGCCGACGGCGCCGGTGCGCCGGCCGGAGGCGACACCGCCGGCAGCACCGGCGCCGGAGTGCCGCAGGTCAGCGGCGGCCAGCACCCGTACGCGGGACTGACCCGCGGACGCAGCGGCCCGGCCCTGATGTTCCTCCGGCTCTACGAGTGCGGCGGGGACACCGAGCTGCTGGACCGGGCCGGGGACGCGCTCCGGGCCGACCTGCGGCGCTGCGTGCTGCGCCCGGACGGGGCGTTGGAGGTCAACGAGGGCTGGCGGACGATGCCGTACCTGGCACACGGCAGTGTCGGCATCGGAGCCGTACTCGACCAGTATCTCCGGCACCGGCCGGACCCGGAACTCGCCGAGTCCGCCGCCGCCATCCGGCGGGCCGCCCGCGCCCCGTTCTACGCGCAGTCCGGACTCTTCGCCGGGCGGGCCGGCATCATCGCCTACCTGGCCGCACGGACGGCCGGGCGGAGCCGGCCGGATCGTGCCGAGCTGGATGGTGCCGAGCTGGATGGTGCCGAGCTGGATGGTGCCGAGCTGGATGGTGCCGAGCTGGACCGGGCCGAGCTGGACCGCCAGGTGCGGCGACTGGCCTGGCACGCGCTGCCGTACCGCGGCTTCCTCGCCTTCCCCGGCGAGCAACTGCTCCGGCTGTCGATGGACCTGGCCACCGGAAGCGCGGGCGTACTGCTCGGCACCGCGGCGGCCTGGCACGACGAGCCGGTGACACTGCCCTTCCTCGCGCCGCTGACCGGCGCGACCAGACTCCCTTCGCTGCCGCGAGGGGCACACCCTTCGCTGCGGTGAGGGGCACTTCGGACCGACATCTAGAAGGAGGTGAACAACCATGGCGCTTCTGGACCTTCAGGGGATGGAGCTGACCGACCGCACCGGTGGTGGCGGCGGTGGCGGCGGTAGCCGCGCGAGCCTGCTGCTGTGCGGCGACAGCTCGCTGTCCGTGACGACCTGCGACTGATCAGGTCAGCATCGGGGCCCTGGGTGGGCAGACGTCCCCACCCAGGGCAACCCCGTGTCCGAAGGAGGGTGGTACGCGTGGCCCCCGACCGAAACCGGCTGCCCGGAGCGGACGGGAACCGACTGCCCGGAGCGGACGGGAACCGACTGTTCCGGCAGGCCGTCGCGTACGGCGGCGGTTGGACCGTCACCCTCGCTGCCGCCGCGCTGCTCGGCGCGGCGGCCGAACTGCTGTTACCGGCCGCCCTCGGGTTGGCCGTCGACGCCGCGCTCGGCGAGGCGGACGGGTGGTGGCCGCTCGCCGCCTGCGGCCTGGTCGTGCTGATCGTCGCCACCGACACGCTGGGCAACCTGGCCGGCGGCGCCGGTACCGCCCGGACCACCGCGCGGCTGCGGCACCGGCTGCTGGGGCACGTGCTCGCGCTCGACCCGCGCCGCGCGGCCCGCTATCCCGTGGGCGACCTGGTCGGCCGGCTGGCCGGACAGGCCGCCGACACCGGGCAGGCCGGTGCCACGGTCGTGACCGGAGTGACCGCCGCTCTTCCCCCGCTGGGCAGCGTCGTCGCGCTGCTGCTGCTCGACTGGCGCCTCGCCGTCACCTTCGGCGCCGGGCTGCTGCTGCTGGCCGTCGGCCTGCGCGCCTTCGTCACCGACGCCTCGACGGCCGCCGTCGGCTACCTCGGGGTGCAGGGCCGGATCGCCGGGCGACTCGCCGAGGCGCTGCACGGTGCCCGTACGATCGCCGCCGCCGGGACCGTCCGGGCCGAGATCGACCGGGTGCTGGCACCGCTGCCGCTGCTGCGCGCACACGGTACCGGCACCTGGGCCGCGCTGGCCCGGGCGTCGGGTCGGACGGCCGCGGTGGCCCCGCTGCTGCAACTGGCGATCGTCGCCGTCGGCGGCTGGTCGGTGGCCGACGGCCGGCTCACCCCGGGCCAACTCTTCGCCGCGATGCAGTACGCCGCGCTCGGCGCCGGCCTCGGCAGCATCGTCGCCACTCTCAACCGGCTGGTCCGGACCCGGGCCGGGGCGCGCCGGGTCGCCGCCGTACTGGCCGAACCGCCCCGGTCGTACGGGACGGCGTCGCTGCCTCCGGGCACCGGTCGGCTGGTCCTGGCCGGGGTGAGCGTCTACGCCGACGACGGCCGGCCGGTGCTGGACGGGATCGACCTGCGGATACCACCCGGCGCCACGGTTGCCGTGGTCGGCCCGTCCGGGGCCGGCAAGTCGACTCTCGCCGCGCTCGCCGGCCGGCTCCGGGACCCGGACACCGGCGAGGTGCTGCTGGACGGGACACCACTGCGCCGGCTGAGCCGCTCCGCCCTGCACCACGCGGTCGGGTACGGCTTCGAGCGGCCGGTGCTGATCGGCGACACGATCGCGGAGGCGGTCACGTTGGGACGGCCGGACCTCGGGCCCGCCGAGACCGGGCAGCCGGGGGCCCGGCAGCCGGGGACCGGGCAGGCGGGGACCGGGCAGGTCGCCGGAGTCGTCCGGGCCGCCGCGATCGAGGAGTTCGTGCAGCGGTTGCCGGACGGCTACCAGAGTCGTCTGGACGCGACGCCGATGTCCGGGGGTGAGGCGCAACGCCTCGGCCTGGCCAGGGCGCTGCACGCCGATCGGCTGCTGATCCTCGACGACGCGACGTCCAGCCTGGACACCGCGACCGAGCACCGGATCGCGGCGGCGGTCGCCGCGCACCCGGATCGACGTACCCGACTGGTCGTGACCCACCGGGTGACCACCGCCGCCGCCGCCGACCTGGTCGCCTGGCTCGACGGCGGCCGGTTGCGTGACCTCGGCCCGCATCGGGAGCTGTGGCGGGACGCGGACTACCGGGCGGTCTTCGCGGCCCCGGCACCGCCCGCGACGGCCCCGGCAGAGCCGGCGAGCAGAGCAGACCCGGCAGAGCCGACACCCGAGACAGACCCGGCAGAGCCGACGCCCACGGCGGAGCCGGCAGTCACGATCAGGGCGGTGCGGTGAACGGGGTGGTCCGATGAAGAGGGTGGTCCGGTTCACCGCCGCCGCGCTGCGTCGCCGGGCGGGTCCGCTCGGCCGGCTCGCCGGTTGGTCGGTCGCCGAGGCGTTGCCGGTCCTGCTCGCCGGTCACCTGACCGCCCGGGCCGTGGACGACGGGTTCCTGGCCGGCCGGCCGGGCACCGGGCTGGCCTGGCTCGGCGTACTGGCCGTCGCGGTGCTGGTCGGCGCGGTCGGCACCAACCGGGCGTACGCCCGGCTCGGCGACGTGGTCGAGCCGTTCCGGGACGAGTTGGCGCAGCGGGTGGTCGCCGGAGCGCTGCAGCGGTCGACCTCCAGCGGGGCCCGGCCGGAGACCGCGGCGGTGGCCCGGCTGACCCATCAGGTGGAGATCGTCCGGGACACCTTCGCCGGACTGGTGATGGTGGTCCGGGGGTTCCTGTTCAGCGCCGGAGCGGCCCTGATCGGCCTGAACTCGCTGGACCCACTGGTCGCGGCGGTGGTGGCGGTGCCGCTGGTCGCCGGCCTGGCACTCTTCGCCGCGGCCCTGCCGGCGATGGTGTCGCGGCAGCGTGACTACGTGCACGCCGACGAGCAACTCGGCGAGGCGGCCGGGGCGGCCTTCGCCGGACACCGGGACGTGGTGGCCTGCGGCGCGCAGCGGTCCGTCGCCGAGCGGGTGGGCCGGCAGGTGGACCGGCAGGCCGGTGCCGAGCACGCGCTGGCCCGGATGGCCGCGCTGCGCAGCCTCAGCCTGGCGGTGGGCGGCTGGCTGCCGCTGGCGGTACTGCTGCTGGCCGCACCCTGGCTGGTCCGGCGCGGCCTCACCGCCGGTGCGGTGCTCGGCGCCCTGGTGTACGTCGCCACCGGCCTCCAGCCCGCCCTGCACGCCCTGGTGCAGGGTGTTGCCGGCGGCGGTCTCCGGTTCGCGGTGACCCTGCACCGGATCCTCGCCGCCACCGCACCTCCGACGGCACCCGGCAGCACACCCCCGCGGTCCCCCGGCACCGGGCCACCGACCGGATCGGCCGGCACACCCCCGCGGTACCCGGGCACCGCGCCACCGACCGCACCCGGCGGCACACTCCGGACCGGACCCGCCGGCACGGCCCGGCCCGACACTCCTCGGGGTCCTAGGCCGGTCCGGGCCGAACTTCGCGCGGTGACCTTCCGGTACGGTCCACGCGCCCGCCCGGTCCTCGACGGCTTCGACCTCACCCTCGCCGACGGGGCGCACCTCGCGGTGGTCGGGCCGAGCGGCGCCGGCAAGTCCACCCTGGCCGGGCTGCTGGCCGGGCTGCTCCATCCGCAGGCCGGTACGGTGCTGCTCGGCGGGACACCCGTCGGTGCCGCCGACCCGGCGACCCTGGCCCGGCACCGGGTGCTCATCCCGCAGGAGGCGTACGTCTTCACCGGCACCCTGCTGGAGAACCTGCGGTACCTCCATCCCGAGGCGCCGGACGAGCGGGTCGACGCGGCGGTGCACCGGCTCGGCCTGCTGCCGCTGGTACGCCGCCTCGGCGGGCTATCCGCGACGCTGGATCCCGGCACGCTCTCCGCCGGTGAACGGCAGCTCGTCGCGGCGGCTCGCGCCTACCTCTCCCCCGCACCGCTGGCGGTTCTGGACGAGGCGACCTGCCACCTGGACCCGGTGGCCGAGGCGACGGTCGAGGAGGCGTTCGGCAGCCGACCGGGTGCGCTGGTGGTGGTCGCCCACCGGATCAGCTCCGCGCTGCGCGCCCGGCACGTGCTGATCCTCGACGGCGGTGTCCCGTTGCACGGCCGGCACGACGAGCTGCTGACCCGCTCGGCGACCTACCGGGAGCTGGTCGGGCACTGGCAGGGCCGGCCGGTTTCCGCCGAGGCAACCGCTACATAGAACGGCACCCGTTATATAGAGTTACCTCGATGGGAGCTACCCACGTACTCGGTCTCAGCGCGCTGTCGCACGACGCGTCGGCGTGTGTGGTCCGGGGCGACGAGATCCTCTTCGCCGGGCACGCCGAGCGGTACTCGCGCCGGAAGAACGACCCGGAGCTCGCCCCCGGCCTGCTGGCCGAGGCGCTCTCCTGGGGTCGCCCCGACCTGGTCGCCTGGTACGAGCGCCCGCTGCGCAAGAAGCTCCGGCACGTACGCGCCGGGCAGTTCCGGCACGCCGTCGCCGTCGACGACCTGCCCCGCCGACACCTGACCCGGCTCGGCCTGCCGGAGCTGCGCGGCGTCCCGGTCCGGTACGTCGGGCACCACCACTCGCACGCCGCCGCCGGGTACTTCACCAGCGGCGAGCGGCACACGGCGGTGCTCACCGCCGACGCGATAGGCGAGTTCGAGACGCTGACCCTGGGCGAGTTCCGGGACGGCGTCTACCGGGTCTTCGCCCGTTGCCGCTATCCGCACAGCCTCGGATTGCTCTACAGCGCCTTCACCCGGCGCTGCGGGTTCACCCCGAACGAGGAGGAGTTCATCGTGATGGGGCTGGCCGCGCTCGGCCGGCCCCGGCACGTCAGGCAGCTCAAGGAGGATCTGATCGAACTGACCCCGCCCACCTTCCGGCTCCGCCGCAACGTGCACCGGGGAATCGGCGACTGGCAGCCCCGGGCCGATCCGGCTGACCTGGCCGCGAGCATCCAGGTGTTGACCGAGGAGGTCCTGCTCACGGCGGCGCGCTGGCTACGTACCCGGGTCGATGCCGGGACGCTGACCGTGATGGGCGGACTGGGTCTCAACTGCGTCGCCAACGAGCTGCTCGCCCGGCACAGCGGCTTCGACCGGGTCACCCTGCTGCCGAACCCCGGGGACGCCGGGTCGAGCCTCGGCGCGGCGGCGGCGGTCCTGCGGCAGCAGCTCAACTGGGCCGGGCCGTACCTGGGCACCCTGATCGGCGGTGCCTATCCGGTCGCCGCCCTGGCCGAGACGCTGGCCGCCGGGGCGGTGGTCGGGGTGGCGCGCGGTCGTGCCGAGTTCGGTCCCCGGGCGCTGGGCAACCGCTCGCTGCTGGCCGATCCGCGTGCCGCCGACAGCCGGGACCGGGTGAACCAGGTGAAGGGGCGGGAGCCGTTCCGCCCGTTCGCCCCGGTGGTCCGGCAGGAACTGGCCGGACGGTACTTCGACATGCCGGTCGAGGCGTCGCCGTACATGCAGTTCACCGCCCGGTGCCGGGATCCACGGGCCTTTCCCGGCATCGTGCACGTGGACGGGACGTCCCGGGTGCAGACCGTGACCCGGGCCCAGCACCCCGGTCTCTACGACCTGCTCGGCGAGTACGAGCGGCGAACCGGCTGCCCGATCCTGCTCAACACGAGCCTGAACCTGAAGGGTGAACCGCTGGTCAACGACGTGTCGGACGCCCGGCGGTTCAGCGCCCGGACCGGGGTACCGGTGCTGTGAGCGTACCGCCGGGTCGACCAGCTGGCGGACAACATCGCCGCCACCGAGCTGGCCCTGGACGCCCGGGACCTCGCCGAACTCGACGAGGTGAGCAGCCTGCCACCGGCCTATCCGAACTGGAACCAGCAGGCGTTCGCCCCGGCCCGGTCACCCCGGCAATCCTGAACCGGCAAAGCTGATTCGTGGCGGGTGGGACGCGCACGTCCCACCCGCCACCGATCAGCATCGCCGCCGGTCCACGACGCCACCGGTCCACAACCCACCGGTCAGCTATGGCAGCCAGCTGGGGCGGCGGTGCAGCCGGCGGCCCGGCCTCGGGTCAGATCCAGCCTTTCTCCCGGGCGATCCGGATCGCCTCGATCCGGGTACGCGCTCCCGTCTTGCCGGCGATCCGGGACAGATGGTTACGCACGGTACCGGCGGACAGGGACAGCTTGCTGGCGATCTCCACCACCGGCCATCCTTCGGCAGCGATCTCCAGCACCTCCACCTCCCGTTCGGTGAGCGGGTTGTCGCGGTTGAGCGCCGCGACCACCAGGTCCGAGTCCACCACGGACCCCCCACAGGCGAGCCGGCGGACCGCCTCGATCACCCGTTCCGGGGCGACGTCGCTGCCCAGGAACCCGAGTCGCTGGCAGGTGGCCCGCAAGGCGTTGCCCAGCACTCGCGGCCGGCGCGGGTCCACCAGGACCAGCACCGGAGGCGGTTCGGACGGCGCGACCGCACCGGAGAGTATCCCCGCTCCGAAGAGTTTCAGGTCCGCGACGGCCACGTCGGGGCGCTGCATCCGCAGCGCCACGCCGATGTCCTCGGCTCGATCGACCTCCGCCACCACCTCGATGTCGTCCTGAGTGGTCAGTACGAAGGCCAGGGCGCCACGGACGAGAGCGCCGTTCAGCGCGAGCAGCGTTCGGATCACGTTCCCCCCTGCTACTTGTCATCGCTAGATCACCCCGCGTGAACATTCAAACACGAGCTGGCCGACCGCGCCCGTTGGAGCGGCCGGCCCGTCATGGTCAGATCCAGCCCGCACGCTGCGCCTGCCGGACCGCTTCCAGCCGGTTACGCGCACCGGTCTTGCGCAGGATCGCCGACAGGTGGTTGCGCACCGTCCCGTGGGCCAGGAAGAGCCGACCGGCGATCTCCTTCAACGGCAGACCTTCGGCCGCCGCCCGCAGCACCTCCAGCTCCCGCTTGGTCAGCGGGCTCTCCGGCGGGTTCAGCGCGGCGACGGCGGCGACGGGATCGAAGACCCGCTCACCGAACGCGACCGCCCGGACCAGCCGGGCGAGTTCCGCCGGCGGCAGGTTCTTGTCGACGAAGCCCCGGGCGCCGGCCCGGATCGCCTGTTGCAGCGCCTCCGGCGTCAGCTGGGTGCTCAACGCCAGCACCCCGCTGCCCGGCGCCTCCGTTCCGAGCCGCGCCACCACCTCCAGCATGTCGGCACCCGGCAGTTCCATGTCGACCACCACGACGTCCGGCCTCCTCCGGCGGGCGATGGTGACCAGTTCACCCGGCTCGTGGAGGTCCGCCACCACGTCCAGGTCCTCCTCACTCGACAACACCGCGCGCAACGCCCCCCGTAACAAACCCATCTCCTCCACGATCACAATGCGGATCACGAGGTCACTCCGATCTCGTACACAGACTGAGCGAGAACGCGACGCCCAGGCGGGTCACCACCCGACCCGGCGTCGATCAAGAGCACGATCGAGTACGGCACCGTCGGCCGGGCCCGCCGGTTGGACGGGTACGGCGGTGCCCACTGCACCGACGGGGATTCCACCGGGCCCACAGGTCAGGGGCGGCCACGGCGGGAAGGAAGAGCGACCGGAGTACGGCCGCCGGAGCGGGTCAGCCAGGCAACGCCGGTACGCCCGGCGACCGGCCGGTGGGACCGGCGTCCGCGTGCGGAAGAGTCGACAGAGATCTGGCCGGCGGCTGCCAGCCGACCGTGGCCGGCAGCGCGACGGACTGTCCCCCACCGGACTGCGCCGACCCGGCCTGCTGACCGAGGGCGCCGGTCTCGACGGGCGAGTCGGGAGTGGTCGGCAGGCCGGGGGCGGCGGTCCGGAGCACGGCACGCCGGACCGACGGACGGTTCGGATCCGCCATGGCCTCGCTGTCCGGATGGAACGACTGCCACAGCGGCGAGGGCGTCCAGGGCGGCTGGGCGGCGACCGGGACCGACGTGGGCTGCTGGGCCGGCACCGGCAGCGGCAACGGCAGCGGTGCCGGGCCGGGACGGGGAGCCCATCCGCCGGGCTGGTTCGTCACGACCCTGGGTGCGGGTGTCCCCCGGAAGCCACGGTGCGGCACCTCGGCGACCATCCCCGGCACCTCGGCCACCATCCCCGGCACGGCGCCAACCACTTCGGGCACGGATCCGACCGGCTCGGGCAGGCTGCCGAGGGTCCACACAGTACCCCCGAGCAGCTTCGGCACACCGCCGACGACCTGCGATGGAACCCTGGCCAGTTCGGGCACGCCACGGACGGCCGCCGGCACGACCCCGACCACCTCGGGCAGGTCGCCGACCGCTGCCGGCACGACCGCAGGCACGTCCGGCACGACGTCAACGGTGCCGAGCGTGGACGTGACCGCCGTCGGAGACTGTTCGGTCAGTACGCCGGACACGGCGCCGAGAGGCGCGGACCGGGATTGGGACCGGGAGGTTGGCGCGGGCACAGGGTCGGGCGCGGGCACATCCGGAGTGGCGGCCGGGCCGGTCGCGTCGACCGGAACCCGACCGGGGCGGAGCGGGACGCTCCGACCCTCCGACCGGGACGCCGCGCGCACGCCTTCCGGGCCGGGCCGGGCAACCTCGACCCGCTCTTGACGGATCCCCTCCGGACGGATCCGCCCCGGACCGCCGACCTCAGCACCGGCGCGCTCCGGACGGACGCGCTCCGGACGGGCACGCTCCGGACGGACGCGCTCCGGACGGGCACGCTCCGGACGGACGCGCTCCGGACGGGCACGCTCCGGACGGACGCGCTCCGGACGGGCACGCTCCGGACGGGCATGCTCCCGAGCGGCGCGCCCCGGGCGCGATGCGTGGCGATCGGTCTCAGGTGTCGCTTTTGGAGTCAACTGAACGTGACCGTCGACGAGGGCGGGCAGCCCCGGCGCGACCGACTCGACGATCGTGCCGAGCGGCTGCGGCCGGGATGCCGAGGCGGCACCTTCCCCGGCGAATGCCGGCCCGTCCAGCGTGGCCAGCAGGACGTAGCCGGCCAGCGCACCGCCGCTGAGCAGGGCGATTCTGGTCAGCAGTCGGACGGCTCGCCGCCCCGGGTCCGGTCGGCCCGGACCCGGCACGTGCCGGACTGCTGAGACCACGGCCATGTCGCGAAGGCACTCCTCGATTCGGCGGACAGGAACGGTAGCGTAACGCAGTGTCTATCATGGCGCACCCGGTACTCCGGGTCGGCCTACGACACGATCGGAGGTACCCGTTACACGTTCGGAGGTACCCGTTCACCCACGGCTTCGTCCCGCCCGAGCGTTCGGTCGCCGGATCCGGCGCCGCAGAGCGTCGTGCCGGGCCGGTGGCGCTGACTATGGTGAGCGGATGACGGCCCCCCGCCCACCCGTACTGCCCGTCGTGCAGTTCCGGAGCCGGGCCGGGAGCATCGACCTCGGCTGGGGGCACCCGCACCCGGCCGCGCTGCCGGTGGACGCCTGGGCCGAGGCGACCCGGTCCGCACTGCGCCGCCACGGTGCCGCCGCGCTCACCTACGGCCACGCGGCCGGGCCGGGGCCACTGATCGAGTGGCTCTGCGAACGCCTGGGCGAGGTGGACGCCGTACCGCCCGAGCCCGGCCAGGTCTTCGTCAGCGCGGGTGCGTCGCACGCGCTCGACCTCGTCGCCGCCGTGCTCTGCCGCCCCGGCGACGTCGTCCTGGTCGACTCGCCCACCTACCACCTGGCGCTGCGGGTCATCGCCGACCACCGGGTCGACACGGTGCCCGCCCCCGCCGACGAGGACGGGATCGACCCGGCCGCCACCGGCGACCTGATCCGGGCGATCACCCGGCAGGGTCGGCGGGTCGCGATGCTCTACCTGGTGCCGACCTTCAACAACCCGACCGGGCGGTCGCTGCCGGCGGAGCGCCGGGCCGCCCTGCTGGCGATGGCCGCGAGCACCGGGGTGACGGTGGTGGAGGACGACACCTACCGGGAACTCGCCTACCCGGCGCCGGCGCCGCCCTCGCTGTTCAGCGCCGCCGAGCCGGGGACGGTCGTCCGGATCGGGTCGTTCGCCAAGAGCGTCGCGCCGGGACTGCGGCTCGGCTGGCTGACCGGGGCCCGGTCGACGGTCGGGGCGGTGACCGAGCGCGGGTACGTGGACAGTGGCGGCGGGGTCAACCACGCCAGCGCGCTGACCATGGCCGAGTTCGCGGCCGGCGGCGCGTACCGGCGGCACGTGGCGGCGATCCGGGTCCGGTACCGCCGGCAGCGTGACGCGCTGGTGGCCGCCGTACGCGAGGAGCTGCCGCAGGCCGAGTTCGGGCTACCCGGCGGCGGCTGGTTCCTCTGGCTGCGGCTGCCGCATCCGCACGCCGGTACCGCGCTGCTGCCGTACGCGCAGGCCGCCGGGGTCGGCTACGTGCCCGGTCGGAAGTTCTTCGTGGCCGACACCGGACACCGTCACCTGCGACTGTCCTACTCGATGTGTGACCCGGAGACGTTGGCCGAGGCGGTACGCCGGCTGGCCGGAGCGTACCGGGCCGCCGGGTTCCCGGCCCGGTCGACGCCGTTGCCGAGCTGAGCGTCGAGGTGCCGCCCCGCCCGGCTGGCGGCGGTCCGGTCGCGCCGAGTCGAGCGGCGCGACGCCGATCCAGGACGCCGGTGACGTCCGGGGGACATCCCGATGCGCCGGGGCGTCGACTCGGCGGCGGTTCAGCCGTGTCGGGCGGAGCCGGTCAGCCGACGCCAGGCCGGGCCGACCTTCCACCTCGCCATCCCGGCCAGGTCACGGGCGTGGTCGAGCACGTCCGGCCGGGTCGTGCCGGTGGCCACCGCGCGGTCGACGTCGTGGCCGCAGCGCCGCAGTACGGTGTCGAAGTCCCGGCGTACCGGTTCCAGCAGCTCGTAGCCGAACGCCCGGTACTGGCGGGCGAAGATCGCCCGGTACGGCCGCACTCCCTCGTACAACCCCGAGGCGTACGCCAGCTGCTCCGCCGGCCGGTCCCGGACGTACTCCGGCAGCAGGTCGGCGAACGCGTGCCGGAGGATCCAGCTCCGCCGCCCGTCCCGCTGTTCCAGCCCGGCGGGCAGCCGCATCGCCAACTCGACGAGCGACAGGTCGAGGAAGGGCAGCCGGGCCTCCACCCCGTGCCCGAACCCGGTCCGGTCCACCCGCTGCAACCCGGTACGGCAGAGGTTGCGGATGCGGTGTCGGAAGAGCCGGCCGGCGGCTTCCGGGCCGACCCGGTCCGAGCCCGGATGTCCACCGAAGAGGTGGTCGGCACCGTCGCCGGTGAGCACCACCCGGACGCCGAGGTCCCGGACCCGCCGGAACAGTGGCACCGAGACGACCGCGTCGATCAGGTCGGCGTACTCGGTCAGCTCGGAGAGCCGGATGGCCGCCCGGACGTCGTCGAGCTGGATGTCCCGGGGCCGCACCTCGATCACCTCGTGGTGCACGCCGAGTTCGGCGGCGAGCCGGCGGGCGTACCGCACGTCCGGACTGTCCGCGGCGCCGACGGTGAACGCCACGCAGTCGTGGTGCAGTTGCTGGACGTGCAGCAGGGCGAGGGTGCTGGCCAGGCCGCCGGAGAGGAGTACCCCGACGGTGAGGTCGGTGTCGACGCGGGCCCGGACGCTGTCCCGGACGGCCGTGCGGAGCAGTTCCGCCGCCTCCTCGACGTCCCGCAGCGGCGGTTGCCCGGTGCCGAGCCGGGCCAGGTCCAGATAGGGCACCAGGTCGGGTCCGCCGGTCGCGTCGGCCCAGCCGTGCTGGCCGGGCGGCAGCTCGGAGATCGGTGCGCCGACCGGTGCCAGCGCCTTGACCTCCGAGGCGACGTGCAGCCGGCGCAGGTGCCGGGACCAGTAGAGCGGCCGCACGCCGAGCGGGTCGCGGGCCAGGTAGAGCCGTCCGGTGACGGTGTCCGCGATGGCAAGGGCGAACTCGCCGCGCAGCCGGGTGACCGCCTCCGGCCCCCAGGCCAGGAACGCCTCCAGCACCACCTCGGTGTCGCTGTCGGTGCGCGGCGGCCGGCCGAGCCTGGCCAGGTCGGCGGCGAGTTCCCGATGGTTGTAGACCTCGCCGTTGTAGCAGAGCAGCCACCGGCCGTCGGCGGAGCACCAGGGCTGGGCCGCCCGTTCCCGGTCGACGATCCGCAGCCGCTGCACGCCGGCCAGCAGGTCGGGACCGAGCCGGGTCTCGGCGAGGTCGCCGCGCGGGGTGAGTTCCGCCATCATCCGGTGGAAGGTGCGGCGATCGGCGCCGGAACCGAGGAGCAGGACGATGCCGGACATGGCAGTCAACCTCCCAGTGCGGTAAGGAAGTCCGGGCGCCGGTAACGGAACCGCGGCAGGTTGTCGCGCTCTCTCCCGGGCTTCGGTGTGACCCCGAAAAACGCTGCCGGTTCTGACCGTAACACCCGGTAAACCCGAAAAATCCGCATACTGCGGTTGCTCCCCCGCAGGGATACGGAGCTGCGCTCCAGGCGGGTCGGAGCGGCAGGCATCGAGCCGGGCTTTCCTTGGAACGTCCCATTCCCGGACCGTCGACGCCAGCGTCGGCACCATTGACGAAGGTAGATCGATCTCCTAACGTACCTGGCAGGTTTTCGCAGCGCCGCTCCTGTTTCGCCGACCCACTCCTTGCCCTTCGTTCGACGCCGCATCGGCGTGCCGGTCCGGGAGGTTTCGCGACTCGTGATGAAACGTTTCAGCATGCTCGTCGCCGGAAGCGCGGCGCTGGCCTGCCTCGGTGCCCTGCTCACCGGCTGCGGCAGCGGTGACTCCGAGTCCGGCCCCACCACGCTCCGGTACTCCTGGTGGGGCAATGCCGAACGGGCCGACCTGATGAAACAGGCGATCGCGCTCTTCGAGTCCAGGAACCCGAACATCAGGATCACGCCGAGCTTCCAGGAGTACGAGGCGTACTGGCAGAAGATGGCCACCGAGACGGCCGGCGGCAACGCCCCGGACGTACTCCAGATGGACTTCTCCTACCTGCGCGAGTACGCCGACCGGGGCGTGCTCTACGACCTGAAGAAGCAGACCGGCGGAAACCTGGTCCTCGACGACCTGCTCCCCGGCTTCCGGGGCGCGGGCGAGGTCGACGGCGCCCTGTACGGCGTGCCGGTCGGCGGCAACACCTGGAGCATGTACTACAACCCCGCCCTCTTCGCCAGGGCCGGCGCGCCGGAGCCGGCCGCGGGCTGGACCTGGCAGGACTACCGGACCAGCCTGGCGAGGATCACCGAGGCGACCGACAGCTACGGCGGCGGCAACTACACCGGCATCATCTACAACCTCGAGGTGCGGCTGCGCCAGCAGGGCGGGCAGCTCTTCACCGCGGACGGCAAGCTCGGCTTCAGCCGGGAGCAGCTCGCCGCCTTCTGGACCGAGGGACAGGAGCTGATCAGAGCCGGGGTGGTGCTGCCGGTCGAGAAGGCACTACAGATCAAGCCCCGCTCCGGTTTCGTCGACGACCTGATCGCCTCGGAACTCGGCTGGGACAACTTCCTGGTCCGGTACGCGGCCGAGGTGAAGACCCCGCTGAAACTGGCTCCGGTACCGACCGACAACCCGGGGCAGCTCGGCCAGTACCTGAAGCCGGCCATGCTGCTCAGCGCCTCCAGCCGGACCGAACACCCGGACGCGGCGGCCAAGCTGATCTCGTTCCTGGTCAACGACCCGGAGGTCGGCCGGATCTTCGGCGGCAACCGCGGCCTGCCCGCCACGAACGCCCAGCGCGCCGCCGCCCAGCTCCAGGGTCCGCTGGCCGAGGTCGCCGCCTACGAGAAGAGCATCGCCGACCAGTTGACCAAGGCTCCCCCGGCACCGCCGAAGGGCGCCGGCAGCGTGGAGGCGACCTTCGTCCGGATCAGCGAGGAACTCGGCTACGGCCGGATCCCGGTCGCGAAGGCGGTGGACGAGTTCTTCGCCGAGGCGGAACAGAAGCTCGCTTCCTGAGCCGGCGTCGGACCGAGCCCGATGACCACCGGCCAGGCCGGGCGGGGGCACGCAGCGAAGGAGCAGCGGCCGGAGATGACGACCAGCCGGACAGCCGTACGTCGGGACGAGCCGGCCGGGTCGACGCCAGATGAGCGCCGGACCGGCGTCGGACCGGGCCGGCGGTCGCGGCGACCGGGCGACGGGCCGGCGGGCTACCTGTTCCTGTCGCCGTGGATCCTCGGCATGCTGCTGCTCACCGTCGGGCCGATGGCCGCCTCGCTCTACCTGTCGTTCACCGACTACAACCTCTTCACCGCCCCGCGCTGGATCGGGCTGGAGAACTACCGGCGGATGTTCGACGACTCACGCTGGCTCCAGTCGGTCCGGGTCACCGGCTGGTACGTGCTGATCGCCGTACCGGTCAAGCTGGCCGCCGCGCTCGCGGTGGCGCTGCTGCTCCGACGGCGGCGCCGGGGCGAGGGTTTCTACCGGGCGGCCTTCTACGGGCCGTCGCTGATCGGGGCGAGCGTCAGTGTGGCGATCGTCTGGCGCGCGCTGTTCAACGACGACGCGGTGGTGGACCGGCTGCTCCGGACCGTCGGGATCGACATCGGCGGCTGGGTCGGCAATCCCGACCTCTCGCTGCCGATGCTGGTGCTGCTGGCCGTCTGGCAGTTCGGCGCGCCGATGGTGATCTTCCTGGCCGGGCTGAAGCAGGTGCCGGCCGAACTCTACGAGGCCGCCCAGGTCGACGGGGCCGGCCCCTGGCGGCGGTTCCGGTCCGTCACGCTGCCGATGATCTCGCCGGTGGTCTTCTTCAACCTGCTGCTGGAGACCATCAACTCGTTCCAGATCTTCACCTCGGCGTACGTCATAGGTGGCCGGAACGGCAGCCCGGCCGGCTCCACCCTCTTCTACACCGTCCACCTCTACGACCGCGGCTTCGCCGACTTCCAGATGGGGTACGCCTCGGCGCTGGCCTGGATGCTGCTGCTCGGTGTCGGCCTGGTGACCGCGTTCCTGTTCCGGACCACCCGCGGCTGGGTGCACTACGCCGGAGACCAGCGATGACCAGCACCGACACACCCCGGACCGACCCGACCGACAGCACACCGGCCGGACCCGGCGCGGCACCGGCCGGACCTGGCAGGGCACCGGCCGGCGGGCGGGGCGGGACCCGTCGCCGGTGGGGCAGCCTGCTCTGGCACCTCGGGGCGCTGGCCATCCTGGCCGTACTCCTCTATCCGGTCGCCTGGCTGGTGGCCGCCTCGTTCAAGCCGTCCCAGTCCGTCCTGGCCGGCCTGCAACTGCTGCCGACCGAGCCGACCGTGGCGAACTACCGGCGGGCCGGCGAAGGGCTGGCCGGGATCGGCGTACTCCGGTTCTTCGCGAACTCGGCGCTGCTCGCCGTACTCTCGGTGGCCGGCACGGTGGCCTCGTCGGCGCTCGCCGGTTACGCCTTCGCCCGGCTGCGCTTCCGGGGCCGGACGACGATGTTCGTGCTGATGATCTCGACCCTGCTGCTACCGTTCCACGTCCTGATCATCCCGCAGTACGCGGTCTTCCAGCGGCTCGGCCTGGTCGACACCTACCTGCCGCTGCTGGTCGGCAAGTTCCTCGCCGGTGAGGCGTTCTTCGTCTTCCTGATGGTCCAGTTCATGCGGACCATCCCGGCCGAGCTGGACGAGTCGGCCCGGCTCGACGGTGCCGGGCACTGGGCCACGTTCTGGCACATCGTGCTGCCGCTGTCCCGGCCGGCGCTGGTCAGCACGGCGATCTTCACGTTCATCTGGACCTGGAACGACTTCTTCGGCCCACTGATCTATCTGAGCACGCCGGAGAAGTACCCGCTGCCGCTGGCCCTGCAGCTCTACATCGACCAGACCACCGTCTCCGACTACGGCGCACTGATGGCGATGTCCATGCTGGCCCTGGTGCCGGTCATCCTCTTCTTCCTGTTCTTCCAGCGGTTCCTGGTGCAGGGCATGGCCACCTCCGGTCTGAAGGGCTGAGCCTGCCCGGCGAGACTGAGTAGGGGTACTCGGGCCCCGGCCCGGCCGGTGGTGGAGAGTCTCGGTATGACCGAACGGCAGCCGGGGAACACCCGGCAGACCCCGCTGTGGATCGTCGGGCTCGCCGCCCTCACCGCGCTCGCCTGGTTTGCGTTCCTCGGCTGGGACCAGCAGAAGGAGACCGACCCGGTCACCGGGGCGCAGACCGGGCCGTACTCGGCGTGGCAGGTGGTCGGCCTCGGGCTGGTCCTGGCCCTGCTGGTCTTCGAGACGGGGCGCCGGGGCCGGCCGTGGCTGGCCGGTGTCGTCGTGCCGGCGGTGCTCACCGTGGCCTTCTCGGTCGACGCCGCCACCGATCCGGACGCCGACGGGCTCTGGGTGGTCGGTGCGGTGCTGGTGGCGCTCGGCTCGGCCCTCGGCGCCGGCCTGGTCGCGGCGCTCGGCGCCTACGCGGGCCGGCGGTCGGGCTCCCGCTGAGCGCACCGCACCGCCGGGCCTGACCGGTCGGTGCGGCCGGAACCGGCAGGCATCGTCGACGCGGCCCGACCGGTTCGCCGTCGAGCAGCAGGGTCCGGCATCGTCAACGCAGCCCGACGGGTTCGCCGTCGAGCAGCGGGTCCGGCTCCTGCCGCCGGATCATGTACTGCGCGGTCAGGGTGTCGACCCCGGTGCCCCGGGCGCTGTTCGGCCGGTACGTGACCGTGGCGGCCAGCGCCGAGGCGGCCTCGACCACTCCCGCCCGCCAGGTGCCGGACCGGTAGACCCAGACCGGGTCGGTCGGCCGGTAGCTGGCGGTGGGGTCGATCTCCGCCGGGTCGCGTCGGTGCGGATCCACGTTGGGTACTGGCATGTCGTCACTGCCCTCCTGACTCGGCACCGGGTGTCGTCGTCTCGATCAGTTCGCGCGGCACACGGGGTGTGCCGGTGGTCTCGCCGGGCGTACCGCTCGGCAGGCCGAGGTGTGCCTGGTTCTGCACGTACCCCGTGATCGGGTTGGTGCAACCGGCGAGATCCACGTCGGCCGGGGCGAGCCGGGCCCGTCTGGTCTTCACCCGGTACATCGCTGCGTCGGCGTGGTCGAGTACCTCGGCCAGTTGCACACAGCCGTGCACGGGGGCGAGTCCGATCGACGCGGTGACCCGCAGGTCCCGCTCGGCGACCTGGATCGGCGCCGCGAGCAACTCCGCCAGCCGTCGCGCGGACTGGTGCAGCCAGCGTCCGTCGGAGCGGGTGCCGGCGAGCAGGCCGGCGAACTCGTCGCCGCCGAGCCGGGCCACCAGGTTGTTGCCGGCGTACGCGGCGAACCGCCAGGCGACCGCGACGAGTACCTGGTCGCCGACGGCGTGGCCGAACCGGTCGTTCACCTGCTTGAAGTCGTCGAGGTCCAGCACCACCGCGACCAGCGGCGGCCGGCCGGGGTCGGCGACCAGCGCGGCGCCGATCTGGAAGAAGGCCCGCCGGTTGAGCAGGCCGGTCAGCGGGTCGTGGGTGGCGGCGTGCCGTTCCGCCTGCAACTCCTCGCGAAGCCGGTCCACCTCCGCCTGGACGGTCCGGACCCGGCCACGCATCTGCCAGGCCGCACCGAGTCCCGCGACCGCGGCGGCCCCGGCCGCGAGGGTGAAGGGATCCACTGTGCCGTGTCCCTTCAGGAGACCCGGCTCGGGAACGGGTCGTGGGCCGGACCGTATCCCTGTCCGAAGGGCGGTGGCGGGGAGTAGACGGTGACGGTCCGTGATCCATCTTCGCGTACGCCAGCACGGGCCGGAACCGAGCCGTTGCGATGCGTTGGCGCGCATTCGCCCAGGCAGGCGGGCACGCCAGCGATCTTGCCTGGTCCCCGACGCTTCGGTTGCGCTGGCAACGGCCCTCCGCCTCCATCACGAAAAGTGAACAAACGGACACACCCTTACCGCGCTATCATGCTCGCTGTCAGGTGCAGACGCAAGAGCGAATGCACGTGCAGATGGTCATGCAGAGATGACCGGACGCGGTGCTCCGCACCGCACGGCTGAGGACGCGTCCACGGGGAGGAAATCAGTACGTAGCGGGCCTACGCGACGCCCACCGCCTCCAGCCCTTACGGGAACTCCAGAAAGACTGGCGATGTTTCAGACGTACAACGGCATGCCCACCGGCCAACTGCCCGCCCTCGCCTGGCAGAAGAGCCGCCGCAGCAACCCCAGCGGGAACTGCGTCGAGGTTGCCGAGTTGCCCGGCGGCGCCGGTTTCGCCGTCCGCAACTCCCGGGACCCCGACGGGCCGGCACTGATCTACACCACCGACGAGATCACCGCGTTCATCCTCGGTGCCCGGGACGGCGATTTCGACAACCTCATCCGCTGAACCGGCGGTACCTAGGACGTCCGGTACCCCGCCACCGGCGTCCGGCACCCCACCACCACCGTTCGCCACCGCTCCGACACGCTCCCATGATCCCGACTGGACAAGGGTCGAGAAAAATAGCGCGTTGGGTCTACCCTCCTCACCGTCCAGCCATGGCATGCTTACCGACGGATTTGGCCCAGCCTTCGGTGGGCTGCGTCGAGCATGTGTGGAGGCGACACGTGACGATGGCTCCATCCGGCCAGGGATCGGTCCCGGACGGCGAGGTCGCCGACGGCGAACCGCTCGTCGACGGTGGGCCGGTCTTCGCGGGCGGAGCCGCCGACCCCGGGATGTCGGGCGGCCCCACAGTGCTGCGGATCCTGCTCGGCAGCCAGCTGCGCAAGCTGCGGGAGGCCAGGGGCGTCAGCCGCGAGGACGCGGGCTGGGAGATCAGGTCGTCCGGGTCCAAGATCAGCCGGATGGAGCTGGGCCGGGTGGGATTCAAGGAACGCGACGTCGCCGATCTGCTGACCCTCTACCAGGTGACCGACGAGACGGAGCGGAACGCCCTGCTCTCGCTGGCTCGCCAGGCCAACAACCCCGGCTGGTGGCACCGGTACGGTGACGTGCTGCCCAACTGGTTCCAGTCCTATCTGGGGCTGGAGGCCGCGGCGGCGCTGATCCGGGCGTACGAGGTGCAGTACATCCCCGGGTTGTTGCAGACCCGGGACTACGCCCGGGCGGTCGTGCTGCTCGCCCACGACGGAGCGCCGCCGGACGAGATCGACCGCCGGGTCGAGCTGCGGATGGACCGGCAGAAGGTGCTGACCCGACCTGGCGCGCCCCAGCTCTGGGCCGTGGTGGACGAGGCGGCGCTGCGCCGGCCGATCGGTGGGCCCGAGGTGATGCGCGGCCAGATCGAGCATCTGATCGAGGCCGGCAAGCTGCCGAACGTCACCGTCCAGGTGATTCCGTTCCGGGCCGGCGGACACGCCGCCGCCGGTGGCGCGTTCAGCCTGCTCCGCTTCCCCGACCAGGAACTCCCCGACGTCGTCTACATGGAACAGCTCACCAGCGCGCTCTACCTGGACAAGCGCGACGACGTCGACTATTACGCGGCGGCGATGGAACGCCTCTGCGTCGAGGCCGTGCCGCCGACCGAGACCCCGGCCTTCCTCCGCGCCATCCTGGCCGACCTCACGTCCTGACCCGCGCCCGGCGCTGCACCCGGTTCAGCGCTGCACCCGGTTCGGGCGGCTCGGATGGGTGACACTACCGGTATGACTTCCCGTCGCCTGGCCGGCGCCGTCGCCCTGGTCACCGGCGCGTCCTCCGGAATCGGCGCCGCCGCGGTCCGCCGATTGGCCGGAGCCGGCGCCCGAATCTTCCTCACCGGCCGCGATCCCGACCGGCTGGCAGCGGTCGCCGCCGACTCCGGCGGTACGGCGATCCCGTGCGATCTCACCGACCCGGACCGGACGGCCGAACTCGCCGCCCGGGTGCTGGACACCGCCGGTCGGGTGGACCTCCTGGTCAACAACGCCGGCCAGGGCTTCGCCGGGCCACTGACCGGGATGACCGACGCCCAGATCCAGGCGCTGGTGGCGGCCAACCTGACCGCCCCGATGCTGCTCGCCCGGGCGGTGCTGCCCGGAATGCTGGCCCGGGGCAACGGCCGGCTCGGCTTCGTCGGCTCCATCGCCGGCCGGCTCGGCGTACGCGAGGAGGCGGTCTACGCCGGCACCAAGGCCGGGCTGGGCGTCTTCGCCGACAGCCTCCGCAAGGAGACCACCGGCCGGGGCATCGTGGTCACCGAACTCGTCCCCGCCGTGGTGGACACCCCGTTCTTCGACCGGCGGGGCCGGCCGTACCCCCGCCGCCGACCCCGGCCCGTGCCGGCGGAACGGGCCGCCGACGCCCTGCTCACCGGCATGCTCACCGGCCGGCACGAGGTCTACCTGCCCCGCTGGACGGTGCTGCCGATCGCGGTCCGGGCCACCCTGCCGGCCACCTACCGCCGGCTCGCCGACCGGTTCGGCTGAGGTGTGGGTCAGTTGGCGCGGATCGCCCGGATCGACTCGCGCAGCGAGGACATCGTGGCGAGTACGGCGGTCGGCTCGTAGCCGCAGTGCGCCATGCAGTTGGCGCAGCGGCTGTCCCGGCCCCGGCCGTACGCCGACCAGTCCGTCGTCTCGACCAACTCCCGGTACGTCTGCGCGTAGCCGTCGCCCAGCAGATAGCACGGGCGCTGCCAGCCGAAGAGCGAGTACGACGGGATCGCCCAGGCGGTACACGGGAAGTCGACCCTGCCCTCCAGGAAGTCCAGGAAGAGCGGCGAGTGGTTCAGCCGCCACTTCTTCCGACGGCCCTCGCCGAACGCCTTCCGGAACATCGCCCGGGTCTCCGCCACCCCGAGGAAGTGCTCCTGGTCCGGCGCCTTGTCGTAGGCGTACGCCGGGGAGAGCATCATCTGGTCGACGCCCAGGTCGTCGTTGAGGTAGTCGAGGACCTCGATCACGGTCTGCGGGGTGTCGGTGGAGAAGAAGGTGGTGTTGCTGGTGACCCGGAAACCGCGCCGCTTCGCCTCCTTCACCGCCTCGACCGCCTCGTCGAAGACGCCCTCCTTGCAGACCGAGGCGTCGTGCCGCTCCCGCAGCCCGTCGATGTGCACCGCGAACGAGAAGTACCGGGACGGGGTGAACTTGTGCAGCTTCTTGCGCAGCAGCGCCGCGTTGGTGCAGAGGAAGACGTACTTGCGGCGCTTGACGAGTTCGTCGACCAGCCGGTCGATCTCCGGGTGCATCAGCGGCTCGCCACCGGCGATGGAGACCATCGGCGCCCCGCACTCCTGGATCGCGGCGAGCGCCTGCTCCACCGGCATCCGCCGCTTCAGCACGTCCGCCGGATGCTGGATCTTGCCGCAGCCGGCGCAGGCGAGGTTGCAGGCGAAGAGCGGCTCCAGCTCGACCAGCAGCGGGAAGTACGCCCGCCGGCGCAGCTTCTGCTCCATCAGGTAGCGGCCGACCCGCAGGCTCTGGCGCAGTGGCATGCCCATCTTCAGCACCCCTTCCCGGTCGGCCTGTCGATCGGCGCGCGGCCGTCCCGCGCGACGCTGCGCGTACTGGTCCCCGTCATGGCGTTCGGATCTCCTTGGGAAGGGTGAAGTGCACGTCCTCGGTCCGGGTGGTGTGCTCCCGTACCGCGTCGGCGCCGAGCCCGGCCAGCGCCGCCACCGTCTGGTCGACCAGCCAGGGCGGCGCCGAGGCTCCGGCGGTGACGCCGATCGTCCGCACCCCGGCGAGCCAGCGCAGGTCGACCTGCCCGACGTCGTCGACCAGATGGGCCGGGGTGCCGCCGCGCTCGGTCACCTCGACCAGGCGCCGCGAGTTCGAGGAGTTGGCCGAGCCGAGCACCAGCACCACGTCGGCGACGGCGGCCACCTCGCGCAACGCCGCCTGCCGGTTCGTGGTGGCGTAGCAGATGTCGTCCGAGCCCGGTCCGGTCAGCGCGGGGAAGCGCCGCCGGAGCACGTCGAGGACCCCGGCCACCTCGTCGACGGCCAGGGTGGTCTGCACCAGGTAGGAGACCCGGTCCGGGTCGGCCACCTCGACCCGTTCGGCGTCCCGGACCGACTCCACCAGGGCGATCCGGCCGGGCGCCTCGCCCAGGGTGCCCTCGGTCTCCTCGTGTCCGGCGTGCCCGATGAAGAGCACCGTGTTGCCCCGGCCGGCGAACCGGCGGGCCTCGCTGTGCACCTTGGTCACCAGTGGACAGGTCGCGTCGATCACCGGCAGTTTCCGGTCGGCGGCGGCCTGCCGGACGGCCGGCGCCACCCCGTGCGCGGAGAAGACAGTGGTCGCGCCGTCCGGGATCTCGGCCAGCTCGTCGACGAAGATCGCGCCCCGGCGTTGCAAATCGGCGATGACGTGCAGGTTGTGCACGATCTGCTTGCGGACGTAGACCGGCGGACCGTGCCGGTCGAGCGCCTGCTCGACCACGCTTATCGCCCGCTCCACCCCGGCGCAGAACGACCGCGGTGCGGCCAGCACCACCTGCCGGGCGGTGGTCGCCGCCGCCCACTCGACAAGGGCCGGGCCGAGCCGGGGCAGTACCCGCAGCGCGGCGATCACCCGGCCGAGCGTCGCCGGCCGGTACAGCGGGTGCGGCGGCACGTCGGCGATCACCCGTACGCAGGCGACGGGGCGGCCGGCGGCACCGGCCAGCAGCGCGGCCGACTCGGTGTCCACCGCGATCGCGCCGGTGCCGGCGAGCCGGATCCGGTCCGTGCCGTCCACGATCCGCCGGCTGGTCACCACCGGTCCGAGGTGGACGGTCAGGCCGTACCGGCGCAGCGCCGCCGCGATCATCGGGGCGGCCGGGCAGAGCACCGGGGCGCCGCCGAGCACGCCGGCCCGGCGTACCTCGGTGGCCACCACCACGTCTCCGGTGCGCAGCGTCGGCACCAGGCCGCCGGCGATGCCGGCGACCGCCAGCGCGGCCGTGTCGTGGTGGCCGGCGGCCACCCGGGTGGCCCGGGCCGGTCCCCTGCCGGTACGCCGCAGCGGTGCGCCCGGTGGCAGGCCGCGGCGCAGCGCGTGCGCCTCCGCCCGCATCGGTGCGAAGAGCACCCAGCTGTCCCCGCTCAACTGGGCGCTCCGGGCTCGGTACCTGACCGGGCCGCCTCGCCCGGCCCGGGTAGCCCGGCGACGTCAGCAGGCTCGCGCAGCCCGGCGACGTCGGCCGGATCGTGCAGCAGCCGGCCGAGCGCGCTGACCGGGAACACCAGCCGGTACAGGTGGTAGTTGATGTAGAAGTCGCCGGGGAAGCCGGTGCCGGTGTACTGCGGCTCGTCCCAGCCCCCGTCCGGCCGCTGGGTACGGACCAGCCAGTCCACCCCGCGCCGGATCGACGCCGAGTCGCCGGAGCGGGCGGCGTGCAGGGCCAGCAGCGCCCACGCGGTCTGCGAGGCGGTCGAGGCGCCCTTCCCGCGCCAGGCCGGGTCGCGGTAGGAACGCATGTCCTCGCCCCAGCCGCCGTCGGCGTTCTGCCGCCGGTGCAGCCAGCAGAGCGCCCGGACGATCCTCGGGTCGTCCCGGCGTACCCCGGCGGCGACCAGCGCCGGAACGACCGCGCCGGTGCCGTAGACGTGGTTGGCCCCCCAGCGGCCGAACCAGGATCCGTCCGCCTCCTGGTGGCGCAGCAGCCAGGCCACCCCCCGGCGGACCGGGATCGACCCGGCCAGCCCCTCCGCGCAGAGCGCCTCCACCACGTGCGCGGTGACGTCCGCACTCGGCGGGTCGATCACCTCGCCGAAGTCGCAGAACGGCAGGTCGCGGGCGATCCCCCGGGTGTTGTCGGCGTCGAACGCCGCCCAGCCGCCGTCGGCGGACTGCATCCCGCACAACCAGCGGACGCCGCGTTCCATCGCCGGCCGCATGGCCGGCGGGGCACCGGCCCGGCGCAGCGCCAGCAGCACCTCGGCGGTGTCGTCGGTGTCCGGGTAGCCGTCGTTGTCGAACTCGAACGCCCAGCCGCCCGGTGCGAGCCGGGGCCGGCGGACCGACCAGTCGCCGGGCACCCGGACCTCCTCGGCGAGCAGCCAGTCGGCGGCGGTGGCCAGCGCCGGATGCTCCGCCGGCAGCCCGGCGTCGGCGAGCGCCACCACCGCCAGCGCGGTGTCCCAGACCGGGGACTGGCACGCCTCCAGCCGGCGTACCGGGCCGGCCGGGGTCTCCTCCCGGACGGTGAACCGCTCCAGCCCGGCCAGCCCGCTGCGCAGCACCGGATGGGAGAGCGGATAGCCGAGCAGGTGCAGCGCGATCAGCGAATAGACCCAGGGTGGTTGGATGCCGCCCCAGGAGCCGTCCGCCTCCTGCCGGGCCACGATCCACTCGGCCGCCCGGCGCAGCGCGTTGCGGCGTACCGGGCCGACGGGGTGGCGCTCGTAGCCGCGTAGTACACCGTCCAGGCGGTGCATCCAGCGCGTCCTGCCGGTCGCCGTCGCCCGCTCCGCCGGCAGCCCGGTACGCAGCTCGCCGAGGGAGAAGCCGAGCGGGCGTACCGGGCACAGGGAGCGGACCACCGCCAGCGGCACGATTGTCTGCCGGGCCCAGCAGGCGAAGTCGTAGACGTTCAGCGGAAACCACGACGGCAGCAGAACCACCTCGGGCGGGATCGCCGGCAGCCGCTGCCACGGCCACTCTCCGAACAGCGCCAACCAGAGGCGGGTGAAGACCCGGCTCCGCTCGATCCCGCCGTGCGCGAGTACGAACTCCCGGGCCCGGCACATGTGCTCGGCCTCCGGCGGGTCACCGGCGAGCCGCAGCGCCGCGTACGCCTCGATGGTGGTGGAGAGGTCGCCCGGCCCGCCGTGGAAGGTCGCCCAGGCACCGTCCGCGCCCTGCTTCGACCGGATCCACCGGGCCGTCGGCGCGGTCTCCAGCTCGGTACGGATGCCCAGGAACTCCCGCAGCAGCAGGTCCTCGGCCTCCATCGTCACGTTCGTCTCCAGCTCGCCCTGCCACCAGCCGCCCGGCTGCTGGCGGGCCAGCAGCAGGTCCCGGGCCCGCTCCAGGGCCGCCGCGACGGACGAGAGGGTCCCCCGCCGGGCGTCCGCCGGGCGGACGGTGCCTCCGGCCGGCCCCTCGGGCGCGAGGGTCTGGCTGCCGTCGTCGGTGGAGAGTGTCGAGGCCATCAGTGGTCCCGTCCCGTCATGAAGTGCGCGACCGCCACCAGGTCGGCGTGCACGCCGGAGCGGCCCCCGGCCGTGCCGGACTCAGCCAACCGGTCCAGCTCGGCCAGCGCCTCGATTTCGGCCAGCGCCTCGGTGAGCAGCCGGTCGGCCTGCTTCTCGGTCCAGTCCCGGGCGCCGGTCTCCTCGATCAGCGTGGCAGCCAGGCCCAGGTCGGCGTCGGAGAGTTCGTCCGGCCGGGCGTACAGGTCGGCGAGCTGCTCCCCGGCGGGACCGCCCGAGGTGAGGGCCCGGACCACCGGCACGGACTTCTTCCGGGCCCGCAGGTCGGCCAGCACCGGCTTGCCGGTCACCGCCGGCTCACCCCAGATGCCGAGCAGGTCGTCCACGAGCTGGAAGGCCAGGCCGAGCCGTTCGCCGTACCGGGCCAGGCCGTCGACGAGCGCCGCCGGTGCGCCGCAGAGCACCGCCCCGAGGGTCGCGGAGCAGGAGAGCAGCGCGGCCGTCTTGTCCCGGGCCATCGACAGACACTCGTCGAGCGTGACGTCGGAACGGGACTCGAACGCCACGTCGGCCGCCTGGCCGGCGATCAGCCGGCGTACCGCCGTGTGCATCGTGGTCAGTCCGGCCCGGACGTCCAGGTCGGGGTCGTCGGCGAGTACCTCGTCGGCGAGGCTGAGCATGGCGTCCCCGGCCAGGATCGCCGGCCCGACCCCGAACGCCGCCCAGGCCGTCGGCCGGTGCCGCCGCTCCCGGTCGCCGTCGATCACGTCGTCGTGCAGCAGCGAGAAGTTGTGCACCAGCTCCACCGCGACCGCCGCCGGCAGGCCCCGGCGTACCGGCTGGCCGGCGGCCTGGGCGGAGAGCAGCGCCAGCGCCGGTCGCAACCCCTTGCCGCCCCGGCCGGCGGGCTCACCGGAGGCGTCCCAGTAGCCGAGCTGGTAGCCGGCGACCAGCCGGGTACGCTCGTCGATCCGTTCCAGCGCCGCCCGGATCTCGGGCTGGACGAGTTCGTCCACCTGGGCGAGGGCGCTGGGCAGCATCACGGTCATGTCGTCTCCTCGCTGCGCTCGGTCATGCCGGTGCCTCCGCCGAATTCGATGTCGACCCGAGGTGGCCGAGCACCACGTCGGCGGCGCGGTGGCCGCTGCGTACCGCGCCCTCCATCGTGTCCGGCCAGCCGGTGTCGGTCCACGCGCCGGCCAGGGCCAGCCCCGGTGCCCGGGTCCGGGCCGGCGGCCGGGCGCTGCGGGACCCCGGCCCCTGCCGGAACGTCGCCCGGGGCTCCCGGGTCACGAACGCGTCCCGGACCCGGGTCCGCCGGGCCGCCGGGAAGAGTTCGGCAAGCGCGGTCAGGTGGGTCCGCACCAGGTCGCTCGCCCGGACCGCGAGGACCTGCTCGGCGGCGGAGATGGAGACCACCAGGTACTGCCCGGAGCCGCCCGACGGGGTCCGGTCGAAGACCCACTGCACCGGGGTGTCCAGCCCGGCCGCGAACTCCAGCTCGGTGACCCGCTGCTGGTAGTGCACGTGCACGTTGACGATCGGCGCGGCACCGAGGCGGGCCCAGCGCGCCCGGTCCGGAGCGGCCTCGGCCGGCACCAGCCGGGCCGCCTGCGGATGCGGCACGGCGAGTACCACCGCGTCGGCAGTCAGCTCGACGCCGTCCCCGGTGACCTGGAACCGGCCGCCGTCCGGACGGATCTGCTGGACGCGCACCCCGGTCCGGACCGTCGCACCGCGTCGCCGGAGCAGTACGGCAGCCGGGGCACCGTGCAGGTCGGCGAGTGGCGCGGTCGGCCGGCCGATGTCGGCCGCGTCGGCCCGGTCGAGCAGGCCGGTCCGGAACACCCGGGCGGCCAGCGCCAGCGAGGCCCGCTCCGGCGGAGCGTTCAGGGCGGCGGTGCAGATCAGTTCCCAGAGCCGGGCGACGGTCGGCGCGTCCTGCCCGTGCGCGGCCAGCCAGGCGCCGAAGCTGACCCGGTCGGCGGCCGGGTCGTCCGGCTCGATCCGGCGCAGCGCCGCCGCCGCCCGGACCGCCGCCAGCCGTTGGCCGACCCGCAGCGGGCGGTAGCCGAGCAGCGCCGGCAGCAGGTGGGCCGGAGCCGGCAGCCGGCGGTTGCGGGCCAGTACGTGCGGCGGCCCGCCGACCCGGACGATCGGCACCGCGAAGCCGTCCTGCACGGCCGCCCGGTCGGCGCTGCCGAGCCGGACGAGCAGGTCCCGGTACTGCTGGTAGCAGCGGAGGAAGACGTGCTGCCCGGTGTCCACGGTCAGCTCGCCGCGCCGGAACGAGTAGGTGGCGCCGCCGAGCGCCGGACGGCCCTCCACCAGGGTGACCCGGTGCCCGGCGTCCAGTAGCCGCACCGCGGCGGCGATGCCGGCCAGTCCACCCCCGACCACGCAGACCCCCCCGTCGGTCACGACGCGCTCCGGGTCATCGCCCGCGCCGCGACGTACGCCTTCTCCCAGCCGGGCAGCGAGATCCGCTGCCGGGTCGCCGCCAGCGGGTCGGCCACCATCCGGGCCAGCAGCCGGTGGTAGATGCCGGCCATCGCCGCCACGCAGGCCGCGCTGCGCCGGTCCAGCAGGGGCAACAGGCGCAGCCCGGTCTGGTAGTACCGCTCGGCCCGGCGGGCCTGCCAGCGGACCAGTCCGGCGAGCCGGTCCGGCGGGTCGGTGAGCCCGCCGTCCGGACCGAGTTCCAGGGTGCAGCCGAACCGCTCCAGGTCCCGGCGGGGCAGGTAGGTCCGGCCGGCGGCAGCGTCCTCCACGATGTCCCGCAGGATGTTCGTCAGTTGCAGCGCGATGCCCAGCGTGTCGGCGAGTTCGGCGGCCGCCGCCCGGTCCACCGAGGGGCGCAGCGCGAAGACGCCGAGCGAGAGCCGGCCGATCGACCCGGCGACACAGCGGCAGTAGCCGACCAGTTCCTCGAAGGTCTCGTAGTCGACGCCCCGGACGTCCGCCACGCAGCCGTCGACCAGCTCGTCGAAGGCGGCCACCGGGATCGGCAGCCGGGCCGCGGCGTCGGCCAGGGCGACGAGTACCGGGTCGCCGCCGGTCTCCGGCAGCCGGTGCAGGGCCGCCCGGACCTGGTCGAGCCGGGCCAGCTTGGTGGCGGCGGGCAGGTCCCCGTCGCCGATGTCGTCGATGCGGCGGGCGACCGCGTACACCGCGCAGAGCGCGGCGCGTCGGTCGGGGCGGAGCAGCCGGATCCCGTACGAGAAGTTGCGGGCCTGGCTGCGGGTCACCCGGGCGCACTCCCGGTAGGCGCGCTCCAGCCCGGCGTCGGCGGTCATCCGCGCGCCCCGCTCGGGTGCAGCGCGACCCGGAACGGCCGGTACGACCGCAGCCACGCGGCGGCGACGCCGGCCCGGGTCGGCTTCGGCGGGCCGGGCAGCGGGTCGTGGTCGGCCCGAGCCAGGGCGGCGAGCGCGGCCCGGCCACCGGCGAGGTAGCCGCCGACCGCCAGCCGGGCCCAGCCGTGCAGGTCGCCGACGAGTGGCGCACCCGCGTCGAGCAGGTCGGTGGCCCGCCGTGCCTGGCGCCGGACCACCGCGCGGAGCCGGTCGCCGGCCCGGGGCGCGTCCAGGTCCTCCTCGGCCACCCCGGCCGCCGCCAACTCCTCGGTCGGCAGGTAGATCCGGCCCCGGCGGCGGTCCTCGGCGACGTCCTGGAGGTGCTCGACCACCTGCAACGCGGTGCAGATCCGGTCGGAGAGCCGGATCCGGTCCGGCGAGGCGGCACCGAAGACGTGCAGCACCAGTTCGCCGACCGGGTCGGCGGAGTAATGGCAGTAGTCGACCAGGGCGCCGAAGGTCGGGTAGCGGTTCACCACCTGGTCGCGGCGGTTCGCCTCGATCAGCCGCAGCAGCGGGTCGACCGGCAGCCGGCAGTCGACGACGGTGGGCGCCAGCCGGACCAGCACCGGATGCCGGGGCAGCCGACCGTGGTAGAGGGCGCGTACCTCCCGGTCGAACCGGTCCAGCCCGGCGAGCCGGGCCGCCGGTGTCTCGTCCCGCCCGGAGGCGTCCGGCTCGTCGCCGAGGTCGTCGACGTACCGGGCGTACCCGTAGAGGGCGAGCAGGTGCCGGCGGATCCGGGCCGGCAGGACGCGGAGCGCGACCGGGAAGTTCTCGCCGGCCAGTACGGTGTCCGGCTGCCGCCGCCCACCCGGCCGGTCCGCGGACGGATGGTCGGAGGCATCGTCGGTCAGATGAAGCACGCTGCCGCCTCTCGCGAGGTCCAGTCGGCTCAGCGGGGCCGCGCCAGACCGCCGCGCCGGATCGGTCGTAACCCACCACTCGCGCTCAGTAATCTTCACCGAGAGTACCGAAATTCCCACGCTGGGCGGTGCGGCCTGCCGAATTCCTCTCGGCGTGTTCGACGGCCCGTGTCGGGGTGGCCCCGACCGGGCCGACCAGCACGGAGAGCCGATCGTCACCGGTCGGCGTGTCATCTTGACCGGGTACGCCGGGCCATCCAGATGCCGATCACCATCGCCGCCACGGCGACCAGGCCGAGGAGGAGCCGGGGCCCCTCCAGGGAGAGTTTCTCCTCGAAGGCGAAGACTCCGATCAACACGCCGCCGAACGGGTCGAGCAGGGCGATCGCGGTGAGCGGTGCGGCGATCGGGCCACCCTGGAACGCGTTCTGGTTCAAGGTCAACGCGGTGCCGCCGACCAGGACGAGGGCGTAGACGTGCCAGTCGGTGAAGATCTCGCCCGGCTGCTCCGGCAGTTTCTCGATCACGGTCTTGACCAGGGCGGCCGCCATCGCGTAGAGCAGTCCGGTGGCGATGCCGAGCATCAGTCCCCGGGTCGCGTCCTGGGTGCGCCAGGCCACCAGCAGGCAGATGGTGACAAGCGCGCCGACCGCCGCGCCGACCGCGGCCCAGGCCCATGTCTTCGGCTCCGCCACCCCGCCGCGCGGGTTGGCGGCGAGCAGGAATCCGGTCAGCCCGATCACCCCCAGCAGTACCACCAGGATGTCCCGGCGGTGCGGCCGGCGCCGCTCGATCGCCGCCTCCAGCGGTATCGCCATGAAGAGGCCGCTTACCAGCAGCGGTTCGACCAGGGCGAGTGCGCCGAACCGCAGCGCCAGCGCCTGGAGCACGGTGCCGAACGCGTCCGCGGTCGAGCCGAACAGCCACAGCCGCCGGTGCAGCAGCCGGATCAGCAGCCGCGGGTCGATGGTCCGGGTCGGCCGTTCACGTTTGGCGGCCTGCTGCTCCAGCACCGAACTCACCGCGAAGAAGCCGGCCGAGGCGAGTCCGAGCGCGATGGCGATGCCGTTCACCGGGTCGTACCTTTCGGATCGGCCCGCCGGACCGGCCTGGTGCCGAGCCACCCGGGCGGCGTCCCCAGGACGGATCGCACGGCAGGAGGCCGGATCGGCACCTCAGCCTTGCCGGTCCGGACGGCAGGAGACCGGATCGGCACCTCAGCCTTGCCGGTCCGGACGGTTCCCCGGGCGACTGCCGTCGGTCCGGGGTCGGTCCGCACCGATCCGGAGTCTCGCCACGCCGGCCCGCAGCCCCACCCACCGGGTCAGCGTCCGGCGGGACGGCACGGCGGCCACCCCCGCCGGGACCTCGGCGGGCAGCTCCGGACCGACCGGCACCGTCCGCCCGGCGAGCCCGACCGGGCCGCCGGGCGTCGGCGGACCGTAGCCGGCCGGAGCCGTCACCGTCGCCGCTTCGGTCGGTGCGCCGCCCCGGGCGACGTCGGCGACCACCGCCGCCGGATCGGTCTCGAACAGGGCCAGCCCGGCGGCCCGCTGCCGCTCGCCGACCGTACCCTCGGCCAACTCGACCAGGGTGGGCCCCAGGTCGGCGGCCCGGCGCACCCAGCTCGCCACCATGGCCCGGGCCATGGTGGCCGCGTTCGCCCGGCCGTGCCCGGGGATCGGTCGGTAGGTGGCGACCGGCAGGCCACAGGCCATCGCCTCGAGTGCGGTCAGCCCACCCGCGTTCTCCACCAGCACGTCGGCGGCGCGCAGCAGCTCCGGCATGTCGTCGACCCAGCCGAAGACGTGCCCGGTGCCGCGCCGGCTCAACCTGCGGAACAGCGCCTCGTTCCGCCCGCAGACCACCACCGGCACCGCCACACCGGTACGCGCGATCTCGGCCGCCGTCCGCGCCACCGCGCCCACCCCCCAGGAGCCGGCGACCAGCAGGGCGAGCCGGGCGTCGACGGGCAGCCCCAGGCGTTCCCGGGCGCGCCGCTTCTCCGCCGCGGAGCCCGGACGGAAACCGGCCGAGACCAACCGGCCGGCCACCCGGACCTCACCGGCACCGAGCGCCCTGGCCTCGGCCCGGGTGGTGCGGTGCGCCGCGCAGTGCACGTCGATGCCGGGCGAGACCCAGATCGGGTTCACCGCGAAGTCGGTCAGATAGGTGATCACCGGTACGGCGAGCCGCCCCTCCCGGCGCAGCGGCCCGACGATCTGGCTGACCACCGGGTACGTGGAGACCACCGCCCGGGTGTCCGGGGGCAGCGTCCGGAGTACCCGGGACCACACCGGTCGCAGCAGTGCCCGGGTGATCGGTGCGGCCCGGCTGAAGTTGCCGCCGATCGCGAAGAGCAGCCCGTAGATCCACGGCAGCCGGCTCAGCATCCCGTGGTAGGTGCCGCGCAGCAGCCGGCCCAGTCCCCAGGGGAAGATGTCGGCCAGGTCCACACACTCCGCCAGCAGGCCACGGTCGCGCAGCCGGCCGGCGAGTTCCCGGCTCGCGCCGTCGTGCCCGGCTCCCGCGCTGGCGTAGATGATCACCACGCGCGGACGCCGCTCACCGAGCCGGCTGGCAGACGGCTCGGACACCTCCCCGCGGTTCGCGTCGTACCGTCCGGATCTGAACGTCATCCGGCCATCTACCCGCAGGAGGTGCGAAGAATCCTCGAAGCGCCGTACTGCTTCGTCCACGGCCGGGAGCGGACCAGCTCGCCGGGCCCGCTTCCGGACAACCGGCCCGGCCCGACGCCGGTACGGACGTAGACTCCGGGTACCCCGCGACGGCCGGCCGACACCCGCTCCCGTGCCGGGTCGGGGTCGACGGACGACTCGGGTGCGGCACACGGCCCGGTCGGGTGCCGGGTCGCGGCCGGCCCGCCGCCTCCGCACCGACAGCCCCGGCCCGGCGGGAGGGCGCCATGCGGGTCCTGATCGTCACCGCCGGTTCGCTCGGTGACGTCGCGCCCTACACCGGCCTCGGTGCCCGGCTGCGGGCCGCCGGGCACCGGGTGACGATCGCCGCCCCGGCGGCCTACGCGGGCCTGGTTTCCGGAGCGGGCCTGGAGTTCCGGCCGATCGGCGGGGACCTGGCCGCGCTCCGGGCCGGCACCGCCGAACGCCGTCCCGGGTGGTCGGTTCCGGGCGCCCCCGGACTGCTCGACTTCGTCCGGCTCGGCCGCCGGTTCGTCGGCGAACTCGGCACCGGCATCGTGACCGCGGCCGGCACAGGGACCGACGTCCTCCTGCTGTCCAGCACGACCGCGTCGCTGGGCTACTCGGTGGCGCAGTACCACGACATCCCGTGCCTCGGGGTCTTCCTCCAGCCGACCGCACCCACCCGGGCGTTCCCGCCGGTCGTGCTCGGGGTGCGCACGCTCGGCGGCTGGGGGAACCGGCTCGCCGGGTGGCTCGGCCGCAGGCTCGCCGACCGGGTCTACGCCGACGCCTCCCGCCGGCTGCGTGCCCGGCTCGGTCTGCCGCCGGTCGGCCTCGGCCGGCTGGAGCGGCTGGCCACCGCCGACGGCTGGACGGTGCTGCACGGGTTCAGCCCGGCCGTGCTGCCCCGGCCACCCGACTGGCCGGCCGGGCTGGAGGTGGTCGGCTACTGGTGGCCGGTGAGCCGGGCCGGCTGGCGTCCGCCGGGCGAACTGGTCGACTTCCTCGCCGCCGGCCCGCCGCCGGTCTACGTCGGCTTCGGCAGCCTCACCGACACCGGGGACGGACTGCACGCCCTGGTCGTCGGCGCGCTGCGCCGGGCCGGGGTACGCGGGGTGTTGCAGGGACGCCCCGGTGCCGGCGTGGGCCCGGACCGGGAGGGGGACGTGCTCACCGTCGGGGACGTACCGCACGACTGGCTCTTCCCCCGGATGGCCGCGCTGGTCCACCACGCCGGCTGCGGCACCACCGGGGCCGGCCTGCGGGCCGGGGTGCCGGCGGTGCCGGTGCCGGTCCTCGCCGACCAGCCCTTCTGGGCGGCCCGGTTGGCCGCCGTCGGCGCCGCACCCGGAGTGCTGCCGCTGCGCCGGCTCGACGAGGCCGGGCTGGCCGACGCGATCCGGGCCGCGGTGACCGAACCGGGCCTGCGGCGCCGGGCCCGCCGCCTCGCCGACCGGCTGGCCACCGAGGACGGCGCCGGCGCGGTGGTGGCCGCGGTCGACCGGCTGGCCCGTTGACCGGCCGACCGCGGCTGCTCACCCCCTCCCCGGCCCACCCCGGAATCCCGGTCGGTCGGCCGGTCCCACGGTCACGACCCGATCTCGACCGCGGACGCGACTCCGGACACGACCGCGGACGCGACCGCGACCCCCACCGCAGACGCGGACGCGACCGCGACCCCCACCGCAGACACGACCGCGACCGCGACCGTCAGAGCTTCTCGTAGCAGGGCCGGTCCAGGTTGTACGCCTGCGCGGTCGGGCCGGCGGTCAACGGCCGCACCTGGACCACCCCGGTCGGGGCGGCCCGGTCCGGCCGGTACACCGCGGAGACCCGCACGGCACCGTCAGCCGGCCCGGCGGCGTAGTTGCCGGCACCGGCCGGCAGCATGCCCTCGTAGTCGACCGAGGTCAGCGACTTCACGGCGGCCAGCAGCCCGGCCCGGGTCAGGTCACCGTCGGCCACCGCCCTGGTCAGCGCCGCCTTCAGCGGATACGACCAGACCCAGCCGGCGGTGTACCCGTCGTTCGGGGTGATCTCGCCGAGTGCCTCGCGCAGCGCCCGGTGCCCGGGGGTGTCGCTGCCCCACGCGTCCCAGGGCGCGGTCTGCTCGTAGCGGGCCAGCAGGGCGGGCGCGGCGGCACTCTGCAACAGGGCCGGGTTCCAGGTCGGGCTGGTGCCGATGAACCGGCCGGTGAAGCCCCGGGCGGCGGCCTGGCCGACGATCGCCGCCGCGTCGGCCGGTCCCATGGTAAGGATCACCAGGTCCGGCCGGCCGGAGAGGACCGCCTGGATCGCACCGGCCTGCTTGTCCGCGCCGGAGTCGGTCTTCACCGCCGTGAAGCTCATCCCGAGGCTCTGCGCGGCGAGCTTGGCGCCGGCCGCCGCGTCGTCGCCGTAGTCGCCGGCCAGGTGCACCGCCAGCACCGACTTCACCCCGTGCGCCTCCCGCGCGTAGTCGAGCGCGTTCATCGACTCCAGGCAGTAGTTGGCGCCGGACTCGACGATCACGTCCTCGAAGGCGTACGCCGAGGTCCAGGCGGCCGGCGCCGCGACCACGTTGCTCGCCTTCATGTCGGCCAGGATCGCGGCGGTGGTCGGCGAGCCGAGGGTCTGGGCCAGGGCCAGCACGTTCGGCTTCATCTCCTGGTACACCTGGTTGTGCGTCTGCGGGTTGTACTTGTTGTCCCGGATCCACCGGGTCACGTCGACCTCGTAGTCGCCGATCCCGCCGGCGGTGTTCACCCGCTTCCAGAACGCCTTCTGTGCGTCGGTGATCGGCACCGCCAGCGCCCGGAACGGTCCCTCGGTCAGGTCGGAGATGATGCCGAGGTAGATGCATCCCTTGTTCCGGTCCACCGCCTCCGGGCAGGGTTCGGCGGTGACCCCGACGTCGGTCTTCACCCCGGAGGCGTCGGTCTCGGTGTCCCCGCCGCGACAGGCGGCGGATGCGGCGCAGAGCAGCAGGGCGACGGTCGCGGCGGCGATCCGGCGCGGTGCGGGTCCGGACGGTCTGTTCCTTCCCATGGCTACCTCGCAGGTCGGTGGGAGCAGCGGCAACAGGAGAACGGCGGTCAGTAGGAGAACGGCCAGGTTTTCCAGTAGTTGCGGACCCGTATCCAGATGCCGAACAGGCCCCGGGGCTCGAAGATGAGGAAGACGACCAGGAGTACGCCGTAGAGGATCGTCTCCACCTGGAAGACGTTCGGTACCTCGTTCGGCTGGGCGTTCAGGAACGGCAGCCACGCCTGTAGTTCCCGGATGAACCGGGGCAGCAGGGTGAGGAAGAACGCCCCGGCGATCGCGCCGGAGATCGTGCCCGCACCTCCGATCAGCACCATCGCGATGTACTGCACCGACAGCAGCAGGCTGAACGAGCCCGGGTCGAAGAACCCGGTGATCGTGTAGAGCAGTGCACCCGCGCAGCCGGCGTACGCCGACGAGACGGCGAAGGCGATCGTCTTGTAGCGGGCCAGGTTCACCCCGATCACCCCGGCCGCGATGTCCCGGTCCCGGATCGCGGTGAACGCCCGTCCCACCTTCGAGCGGGCCAGGTTGGCGGCGGCCAGCGCGAAGCCGAGCAGGAGCAGCAGCATCAGCCAGTAGAGCTTCTGGTCCCGGGTGCCGAGCGGACCGGTGACGGCGATCGGCCGGCCGAAGAACTCAAGGGTGGCCGCCGGCCGGCCGACGCCGGCACCGCCGGTCAGCGCCGACCACTCGCTGAACACGTGCTGTCCGATGAAGACCAGGCCGAGGGTGACGATCGCCAGGTAGAGCCCGCGCAACCGGGTGGCCAGCGGGGCGACCAGCACCCCGGCCAGCCCGGCGACCAGACCGGCGGCAGGCAACCAGACCAGGATGTCGGTGACCCCGAAACCGATCACCCGGCCGTCCGGGTCGCCGGAGATCGCCGCCGCCGTGTACGCGCCGACGGCGAGAAAGAACGCGTGCCCCAGCGAGACCTGCCCGGCGTAGCCGGTGACCAGCCCCAGCCCGATCGCCCCGATCGCCGCCACGCAGCCCAGCGCCAGCAGTTGCAGCACCTCGTCGGTGAGCAGGAGCGGCAGGGCGAGAGCGACGGCGAGCAGCCCGGCCATCGCCATCCGCTTCGTCGGGGTGTCGAACAGGGCCAGTTCGTCGGCGTACGAGGTGTGCAACCCGGGTCGCCCGCGCGGTCGGGTACGCCTGCCGGTGGTCCTCAAACCCGTTCCACCTCCCGGGTGCCGAACAGCCCGTACGGGCGGACCAGCAGGACCAGCAGCATCAGCACGTACGGGCTGATCACCGAGACGTTGCCGCCGAGCCAGGGCGCGTGCTGCTGGTAGGTGGCGGCGAGTTCCTGGATCGTCCCGACCGCCAGTCCGCCGACCACCGCACCGGGCAGCGAGTCGAGTCCGCCGAGGATGATCACCGGCAGGGCGGTCAGCGCGACCAGCCAGAGCGCACCGTCGACGCTGGCTCCGGCGGCGGCGAAGGTGCCGGCCACCGCCGCCAGCCCGCCGGCCAGCGCCCAGGACAGCGCGAACACCGCACCGACCGAGACGCCCTGGGCCAGTGCCGCCTCCTGGTCGTACGCGGCGGCCCGCATCGCCAGCCCCATCCGGGTGTACCGGAAGAAGGCGAAGAGTCCGGCGACCAGCACACCGGTGGCGAGCAGTGCCGCGAGGTGCCGCTGTTGCATGTCGATCCCGGTGCCGGGCAGCGGCACGGTACGCAGCCCCCACGGGTCGCCGACGTGCCGGACGTCCAGCCCGATGAACCCGTTGACCACCACCCGGACGGCGACGTCCACCCCGAGGGTGATGATGGCGACCGTGAACGCCGGCCGGCCGACCATCGGGCGGACAGCCACCCGTTCCACCCCGAGCGCCAGCCCCGCGGTTCCGACGGCGGCGACCGGCAGCGCGAGCCAGAAGCCGAGCGGACCGGCCAGGTAGGTGACGAGTACCGCGCCGGCCAGCATGAAGGCCGGCTGGGCGAAACTGATCACCCTGGTGGCCTTGTAGACGATAACGAACCCGAGGGCCAGCAGGGCGTAGACGCTGCCGGTGCCGAGCCCGCGCAGCAGGCTCTCGGCCAGCTCAGTCATCTGGCCACCTCCCCGGGACGGGACGTCGCCGGGCCGGGCTGCGTCGAGCCGGGCTGCGTCGAGCCGGTCGGGCGCGCGGCGCCGGTGTACAGCTCGTCGATCAGGTCGGCGAAACGGTCGGCGACGGCGGCCCGGCGCACCTTCTGGGTGGCGGTCAGCTCGCCGTCGTCGTGGTCGAGTTCCTTGGGCAGCAGGGTGAACCGCCGGACCTGCTCGACCGGGGCCCGTCCCGCGTTCACCGCCGCGACCAGCCCCTCGACGAGGGCCCGGACCTCGGGCTTGCCGGCCAGGTCCCGATAGGTGGTGTACGCCAGCCCCCGGCGCTGCGCCCACTCCCCCACCGTCTCCAGCTCGATCCCGATCAGCGCCGTCAGGTACGGCCGGCGGTCGCCGACCAGGACCGCCTCCTTGACGTACGGCGACGTCTTGAGGGCGTTCTCGATGTCGGAGGGGGCGACGTTCTTGCCACCCGCGGTGATCATGATGTCCCTGGCCCGGTCGGTGATCCGCACGTGGGTGCCGTCGACCCACTCGCCGATGTCGCCGGTGCGCAGCCAGCCCTCCGGGTCGAGCGCCGCCGCCGTCGCCGCCGGATCGCGGTAGTAGCCGGCGAAGACGCCCGGATGCCGGGTCAGGATCTCCCCGGTCGACTCGTCGATCCGCAGCTCGACGCCGGGGTGCGGTTCGCCGACCGTGCCGAGCCGGACCCGGCCCGGCCGGTTTCCGGTGGCCACGGCGGTGTTCTCGGTCATCCCGTACACCTCGTGCATCCGCACGCCGATGCCCATGAAGAAGCGCAGCACGTCCGGGGCGATCGGAGCGGCACCGGAGGCGGCGTACCGGACCCGGCGCATCCCGATCCGCACCCGCAGCGCCCGGTAGCAGCAGAGCCAGCCGAGCGCGTACCCGAGCCGGGTGCCGACGGTGTGCCGCCCGCCGGTCCGGACCAGCGTGCCGGCGATCCGGTCGGCGACCGTCAGCCAGAGCCGGGCGTTCCACCCCTTGGCCGGGGAGGCGTTGGCCAGCCGGATGGTCACGCCGGCCAGGATCTTCTCCCAGATCCGGGGTACGCCGAACAGGATCGTCGGCTGCACCTCGCGCAGGTTCGCCTGCACGGTGTCGATCGACTCGGCGAACGCCACCTGCACCCCGGCACCGGCGTTGAACCAGGTGGTGAAGATCCGTTCCGCGACATGGCAGAGCGGCAGGTACGACAGCAGCAGGTCGTACGGCCCCGGTGGTGGATCGGTGAAGCCGCCGCCGTCGACGAGCGTCCGGATCGCGAAGTCCACGTTGCCGACGCTGAGCATCGCCCCCTTCGGCGGGCCGGTGGTGCCGGAGGTGTAGATCAGCGTGGCCACGTCCTCGGCGGTCGCCGACGCCATCCGGGCGGCGACCGCGCCGGGCTCGGCCGCCCGGTGCTCGGCGCCGACCGCCAGCAGCTCGTCCCAGCCGAGCAGCGCGGGATGCTGGTAGCGGCGCCGGATGCCGCGCGGTTCGAGATAGACGATCCGCTCCAGCTCCGGGCAGTCGCTGAGCACTGCCAGCGCCTTGTCGACCTGCTCCTGGTCCTCCGCGACCAGCACCCGGGCACCGGAGTGCCGGAGCAGGTAGCCGACCTCCGGGGCCGGATTGGTCGGGTAGAGCCCGACCGTCGCCGCCCGCAGCGCCACGGTCGCCACGTCGGTGAAGAGCCACTCCCGACGGTTCTCGGCGTGGATCGCCACCCGGTCGCCCGGCTGTACGCCGAGCGCCAGCAGCCCGTGCGCAACGGTCTGCACGGTGTCCCAGTAGCCGGCCCAGGTGACCTCCTGCCAGATGCCCCGGTCCTTCTCCCGCATCGCCACCGCGTCCGGACTTTCCCGGGCACGGTCGCGGACCCGTACCGCGAGGGTGCGGACCGGCTCCGCACCTGCCGGCAGCTCCGCCGCCGGGCCGCCCGGGCCGACACCCACCGAGCCGACGCCGCTCGCGGTGCCGGCGGCGGTCGCGGCCGACTCGGTCATCGCGGCTCCTCCCGTCGAGCCAGGTCCCCCGGCTGCCCACCGTCCCCCGACCGCGCTTCGCCGTCCCACCGCGCTTCACCGCTGGACCGCGCTTCACCGCCGGACCGCGCCTCACCGCCGGACCGCGCCTCACCGCCGGACCGTGCGGACGGCCTTCCCTCCGCCACTGGCGGGTTCGCGCCGAGGTAGGCGCGCACGACGTCCGGATTGTGCGGGATCTCCGCCGGGGTGCCGGTCGCGACCACCTGGCCGAAGTCGACCACCAGCACCCGGTCGGCCAGGTCCATCACCAGGCCCATGTCGTGCTCGACCAGCACGATCGGGATGTCCAGTTCGTCGCGGACGTCGAGGACGAACCGGGCCATGTCCTCGGTCTCCTCCAGGTTCATCCCGGCGACCGGTTCGTCCAGCAGCAGCAGTTTCGGTTCCATCGCCAGGGCCCGGCCCAGCTCGACCCGCTTCTGCACCCCGTACGGCAGCAGACCGACCGGCATCCGCCGCCAGCGTTCCAGTTCGAGGAAGTCCACGATCTCCTCGACCGCGGCCCGGTTGGCGATCTCGGCCCGGCGTGCCCGCCCGAACCAGCCGATCGCGGCGAGCGGTCCGTAGCCGATGTGGTGGTGCCGGCCGAGCAGCAGGTTGTCCAGCACGGTGAGGTTGCCGAAGAGTTCGACGTTCTGGAAGGTCCGGGCCATCCCGAGCGCTGCGATGGCGTGCGGCCGGCGCCCGACCAGGTCCACTCCGTCGAAGACGACCCGACCGGTCTGCGGCCGGTAGACGCCGGAGAGGACGTTGAAGATGGAGGTCTTGCCCGAGCCGTTCGGTCCGATGATGGCGAAGAGTTCGTGCCGGCCGACCGTGAAGCTCACCCCGTCGATGGCGCGTACGCCCGCGAAGTGCAGCCGGACGTCCTCGAACCACAGGATCGGGTCCGCGCCGTCCCGCCCGGTCGCGGAGCCGGCCGGCGCCGTCGCCGTCACGACAACCACCGCTTGCGCCGCCGGTAGTGCTTGACCTCCCGGAACGACCGCCGGCCAGCGGCGGCGGCACCGAGACCGAGATAGAACTCCCGGATGTCGTCGTCGGCCAGCAGGTCGGCGGCGGGCTTGTCCAGCACCACCTGCCCGGTCTCCAGCACGTAGCCGTGGGTGGCCAGCGAGAGCGCCATCGTGGCGTTCTGCTCGACCAGCAGCACTCCGGCACCTGTCGCGTTGACCGCCGTGATCAGTTCCCGGACCTGGTCGACCAGTCGGGGTGCCAGACCGAGGCTGGGCTCGTCCAGCAGCAGGTAGCGCGGCTGGGCCATGAGCGCGCGGCCCATCGCGAGCATCTGCTGCTCGCCGCCGGAGAGGTATCCGGCGGCGTCCCGGCGGCGCCGGGCCAGCACCGGGAAGAGCCCGAAGACGTGGTCCAGCCGGGCGGGGATCTGCCGGTACGCCGTGTGGCCGCCGAGCCGCAGGTTCTCCTCGACGGTCAGCTCGGCGAAGATCCGGCGGCCCTCCATCACCTGGCAGACGCCCCGCCGGACCACGGCGGCCGGTCGCAGCCGGTGGATCGGTTCCCCGTCGAGCGTGACGGTGCCCTTGGTGACCGCGCCGTCGTGCACGTCGAGCAGGCCGCTGATCGCCCGCAGCAGGGTGGTCTTGCCGGCGCCGTTCGCGCCGAGCAGTGCGACGATCCCGCCGGGCGGTACGGCGAGACTCACCCCGCGCAGCACCAGCATCACGTCGTCGTAGACGACCTCGAGATTGCGCACCTGCAGCATCCGGGAACCCCCGGCTTCCGGTTGTGGCGCGGCTCACAAAGTTACCGGACATTAACCAGGGCGCAACGTTCCGTCAAGAGCATCGGGCCGGCGACCGTCGATCCGCACCGGGTCGGCTGGCGGCGGAGAGCACTCACGGCTGTCGGTTCCCGAGCTGCTGGCCGAGATGGACCGGGTCGGGGTCCGGGTTGGACCGATCGGCGCAGCCCGACCCTTTCCGGCACCTGGGTCGGCGTCCCGGCGTTCAGTGCCAGTGCCGGCCGAGCTGGCCGCGGATCTCGCCACCGGGATAGCGCGAGCTGTGCACGTTGACGTACGCCGTACCGGCCCGGATCGCCGCGACCAGTTCGCCGAACTCTCCGGGCGCGATGCCCTGCGCGGTCGGCCCGATCACGTCGGCCGGCCGGATGGTCCCGCTGAGCATGGCCGGCGGGGCTGGACAGGGCCGGGTGCCGGCCGGCCCGTTGCCGAGGTTGGTGCAGAGGAAGGCACTGATCCCGCCGCTCTGGGCCCGGCCGCCGAAGTGGATGTGCGCCTGGGTGACGTCGCCGGCGAGCGCGTCGTAGCTGAGCCGGTACGTCAGTTCCGCGTCCTCCTCGTCGATGGCCAGGCTGAAGCCGCCGTTGCCGGTGGTCGAGATCGCCAGCGGGTCCTCCTGGTAACCGCTGAGCCGTTCCCGGACGACTCCCCAGCGGTCCCGCTCGTCCTCGTTGCGGTCGGCGTTCTCGAGGGCGATCCTGGCCGTTCCCGCTCCGGCGACGAGAAGGGCGACCACCGAGGCCACCGCGCCGTACCATCGTCGGATCATCATCATCGCGCCTCCCCGGTCCAACCCGGCCGATGCCCGTCACCCGGTTCAACTGGGCGTACGCCAGCCGGGGCACGACAGTCGGCTGACGGATCGTGGACAGAGAGTAGTTGCGTACAGCCGGAACGATCCGCCTCGCCGTCGTCAGTCCCGCAGCCGGGCGAGGTGCCGCATCTTGTTCATCGCGTCCAGGGCGGCGACCTTGTACGCCTCGGCCAGGGTCGGATAGTTGAAGACCGCGTCGACCAGGTAGTCGACGGTGCCGTGGCAGCCCATCACCGCCTGTCCGATGTGCACGAGCTCGGTGGCCCCGGTGCCGAAGATGTGCACTCCCAGCAGCCGGCCGCTCTCCGGCGCGACGAGCAACTTCAACATCCCGTACGAGTCGCCGCTGATCGCGCCCCGGGCGAGTTCCCGGTACCGGGAGATGCCCACCTCGAACGGCACCTTGTCCCGGGTCAGCTCGTCCTCGGTACGCCCGATGAAACTGATCTCCGGGATGGTGTAGATGCCGATCGGCTGCGCCTCGGACAGCGCCCGGGCCGGTTCGTCGCAGGCGTGGTGCGCCGCCAGCCGGCCCTGCTCCATCGAGGTGGAGGCGAGCGCCGGGAAGCCGATCACGTCCCCGACCGCGTAGATGTGCGGCACGGTCGTCCGGAAGTCCGGGTCGACCTCGATCCGACCCCGCCTGTCGGCGGCCAGCCCGGCGTTCTCCAGGTCGAGTTCGCTGCCCAGCCCCTGCCGGCCGGCGGAGTACATCACGGTGTCGGCGGCGATCCGCTTGCCGCTCTCCAGCACCGCGATGGCCCCCCGCGCGTGCCGCTCCACCGCCGCGACCGCCTCGCTGAACCGGAAGGTCACCGCGAGGTCCCGGAGGTGGTACTTCAGCGCCTCCACGATCTCCAGGTCGCAGAACTCGAGCATGTGGTCGCGCCGCTCGACCACCGTGACCTTGGTGCCGAGCGCGGCGAACATCGAGGCGTACTCGATACCGATCACCCCGGCGCCGACCACGACCATCGAGTTCGGCACCCGTTCCAGGTTGATGATGCCGTCCGAGTCGATGATCGTCCGCTCGTCGAAGTCCACACTCGCCGGTCGGGCCGGCCGGGTGCCGACGGCGATGATGATCTTCTCGGCGGTGACCTTCGACTCCCGGCCGGCCGGGTCGGTCACCGCGACCGTGTGCGGGTCGGCGAACCGGGCGGTCCCGGTGATCAGGCGTACCCGGTTGCGGGCCAGCTGGCTGCGGACCACGTCGACCTCCCGGCCGATGACGTGTGAGGTCCGCGCCGTCAGGTCGGCGACGGTGATGTCGTCCTTGAGCCGGTAACTCTGGCCGTACACCTCCCGCTGGCTCAGCCCGGTCAGATAGAGCACCGCCTCGCGCAGCGTCTTGGACGGCACCGTGCCGGTGTTGATGCACACCCCGCCGACCATGTGCTGCCGTTCCACCACCGCCACCCGGCGGCCGAGCTTGGCCGCCGCGATCGCCGCCTTCTGACCACCCGGCCCCGAACCCATCACGAGCACGTCGAAGTCATGCACCCCACCAGTCTGGCAGGCCGGAGATCGGACCGCGCGGGGCCGATCGGCCGGTTACCGGAGGTCGTCCCGAACTCACCGACGTCCGTCCATCAACCGGTGCAGGTTCTGCCGCCACGCCTGCGCGAAACCGGGTTCGCCGCGACCGTGCGCCCAGACCACGACGAAGACCGCGGTCAGCGCCCCGCAGGCGTGCAGCACCGCCCGGTCGGCGTCGCCGAGGGTACGCCGGTAGCCGGCCAGGAACGCCTCGGCGAGGTCCGGCCGGTCCCGCCACGGGCCGAAGTAGAGCCGGTTCAGGTCGTTGACCCACACCTCCGGACCGGCCCACTCGAAGTCGACGACGTGCACCCGCCCGTCGCCGGTCACCAACCAGTTGCGCGGGCCGTAGTCGAGGTGGCACGGCACCCGGGCCGGTGCCGGGACGCCGGCCAGGGCGCGCAGCCCGGCCCGGACGAAGTCGAGCTCCCGGGGTTCGAGCAGTTCCCGCGCCGGGGCGGCGAGCCGGTCGAGTTCGTCGAGCTTCTCGGCGGCCAGGTCGGTCCAGGGCGGCAGCGTCCCGCTGTCGTGCAGCCGGCGCAGCAGTACGCCGGCCCGGTACTGCACCTCCGGGTCGGTGGCGTACGGCAGGCCGGACCCACCCGGTACCGCCGAGAGCACGAGTGCGAGCCGCCCGTCGTCGTACGCCCGCAGCCTCGGTGCGCGCCCGCCGAGCCCCGGCACCCAGCGGCGGTATGCCGAGAGTTCCTGCCGGTAGCGCTCCGGATCGCCGTGCCCCTTCACGAACCAGGTGACACCCTCGCCGTCGCGCACCTCCAGCACGCCGGCCACCCCGTGCGGCCAGGACCGGTCCGCGACCACCCGGACCGGTCCGAGCACCTGCCGTGCGTACCCGACCAGGTCGTCGCGCATGTGTCCTCCCCCTGGGTCACCGCCGCGGGTGCCGCCCTCGGAAGTTCAGGACCGGCGCGGCAGCCTGTGCAGTACGACGTCGTGCAGCCGGCCGTCGGAGATCTCCGCCGTCAGGTAGGTGGCGTACGGCTGGCGGCGCCGGTCGGTCGGCGAGCCGGGGTTGAGCAACCGCAGCCCGCCCGGCGCCTCGCTGTCCCAGGGGATGTGCGAGTGCCCGAAGACCAGCAGGTCGGCGTCGCCGAACCGCTCCGCGCAGCGGCGTTCCCGGCCGGCGGCCGGGCCGGTCTCGTGCACCACCGCGACCCGCAGGCCGGCCAGCTCGACCCGGGCCACCTCCGGCAGCCGCGCCCGCAGTCGTGGGCCGTCGTTGTTGCCGTGCACCCCGACCAGCCGGGCGGCCCGGGACTCCAGGACGTCGAGCAGCGGCTCGTGCACCCAGTCACCGGCGTGGATTACCACGTCCGCCTCGTCGACCGCCGCCCAGAGCTGCGGGGGCAGGTCGCGAGCCCGCTTCGGCACATGGGTGTCCGCCATCAGCACCAGGCGCACGTTGCCACCCTATCGGTTCCGCCCGCTCCGTGGCGGTCGGCGCACCTGCCAGCCCGCGGTGGCGGAACCTCCGGCACGGCCGCTCGGCACCGGGCGCACACGTGCGGGTCCGGCCTACGCATCGTGGGCCGGGTTCGACACCGGGCGGACAGGTACCGGCCCGGCCTACGCATCGCGGGCCGGGCCGGTACGGATGCCGGACGCGGGCTCGCCCGGAGGGCCGCGCTGCCGGCACCACCGGTTACCCGTGGAAGCCGCCTCGACCGCGACGAACCGGACGCCGTCGGGCGGCCCGACCGGCCACTGCGGAGGCCGTGGCCCCGGCCGTGGCCGGGCCGGTGGCGGGGGTGGCGGCTGGTTCCAGCACGCGTCGACGAGCGCCTCGAACTCCGCCCTTACGAATTCGTCGTCCCGGACGAGGAGTTCGAGGAACGCCTCCTGGACCGACCGGGTCGTCGAGACCTCGTCCAGTACGCCGCTGGGCATCCGCTGCACCCCCCGCCGTCGAACGTTCCCGGGTCCGGCGAACCGCCGGACCGGTTTCCGTGCCTGGTCGACAGGTTGTCAATGCGCGACACCTCGGTTGTACCATGTCATCGGAACGATGACAAGAAGATGCGTCATCACACTGACGACGGATGTCGGAGATGGGGTACGGATGGACCAGCGGGAGCAGTCCGGGCCACCGCGTGCGCCCACCCGGGCCGACACCACGGCGACGGCGGCCAGCGCCACGGCGACGGCGACGGCGGCCAACAGCACGACGACACCGGGCAACGCCACGGCGGGCGGCACGGCTACACCGGCCGGCACGGCCTTCGACCGCGTCCAGGCGGTCGCCAGCCAGGTCGGCGTCTCCAGTGCCCCTGCACCGCGTGGCGCCGGCCAGCCGGTGCCGTCCGTCGGCAGGGTGCCGGCGGAGGATACCGACGCGACCGTCGACCAGGTGCTCGACGCCCTCGTCCTGCTCCGGCAGCTCCGCGCCGAACTCGAGTCCTGGGAGCCGCGCCTGATCGCCGCCGCCCGGCAGCGCGGGGCGAGTTGGGCCGAGTTGGCGCCCGCGCTCGGGGTGGCGAGCCGGCAGGCCGCCGAACGCCGTTACCTGCGACTGCGCCCCGCCGGGCAGAATGCCGGCGCAGGGACCCGGGACGACCGGGTGCGCGCCGAGCGGGACCGCCGGGCCGGCGACCGCGCGACGGCCCGCTGGGCCCGGGACAACGGCGCCGACCTGCGCCAGCTCGCCGGGCAGATCGCCGCACTCACCGACCTCGACACGGCGGCACGCCCCAGCCTGGACCGGTTGCACGACGCCCTCGGCGGCGCCGATCCGAACGCGCTGCTCCGGCCGCTCGCCGACGCCGAGCAGCATCTCCGGGCCGACCATCCGGCCCTCGCCGCCCGGGTCGAGGCGATGAACGAGCACCTCGACGAGGTACGCGAGCGGATCCGCCGAGACCGTGCCCGCCCCGCCCCCGAACCGAATACGCCGACCCGGCCACCGGCCGGCCAGTTGGGGCCTTAGTTGGACACCCAAACTATTGACAAGCACTACCCAGCGATGTGAATCTCTGTCCAGGGACACCGCCGCCGGAGCCGGGTGGTTGGTGCGGGAGCACCGGGCAAGCCTCCCGCGTACTCGCTCGTGCAACCGACGTCTGGGGATCCCATGTCTTTACTCGCCCAAAATCCGAATCCGGCTCGCGGCCGCGCCCCGATGGTCCTGCGGATCCTCGCGGTCGCGGCAACCGCCGCCGTCCTCCTCGCCACCGCCCTCGCCGTCTCACGGGACGCCGCGGACGCGCACGGCTCCACGATCAACCCGGCCTCCCGCAACTACGGCTGCTGGAAGCGTTGGGGCAACGACTTCCAGAACCCGGCGATGGCCACCCAGGACCCGATGTGCTGGCAGGCCTGGCAGGCCGACCCGAGCGCCATGTGGAACTGGAACGGCCTCTTCCGGGAGGGCGTGAACGGTAACCACCAGGCCGCCGTACCGAACGGCCAGCTGTGCAGTGCCGGCGAGACCGGCGGCGTCCGGTACGCCGCACTGGACAACCCGGGCAACTGGCAGGCCACCAACGTCGGCACCAACTTCAACGTCACGGTGCACGACCAGGCACTGCACGGGGCCGACTACTTCCGGATCTACGTCACCCGGCAGGGGTTCAACCCGCTGACCCAACGACTCGGCTGGGGCGACCTCGAACTGGTCCGGGAGACCGGCCGGTACGCCCCGGGCGAGGGCACCCGGGAGACCGGCGACCCGGTGCTGAACGGCGTCTCCATCACCATGCCGGTGAGCGCGCCCGGACGCTCCGGCCGGCATATCGTCTTCGTGATCTGGAAGGCCAGCCACTCCGACCAGAACTACTACTGGTGCAGCGACGTCAACTTCGGCGGCACCGGCAACCCGCAGCCGACCGCCACCCCGACCCGTACCCCCACCCCGACGCCGACCCGGACCGCCGCGCCGCCGACGGGCACGCCGACCCGTACCCCGCCGGCGGGTGGCCCGGGCAGCTGCTCGGCGACGTACACCGTGACCGGCACCTGGTCCGGCGGGTTCCAGGCCGAGGTACGGGTCGCCGCCGGCAGCGCCGCGATCACCGGCTGGACGGTGAGCTGGACGTTCGGCAACGGTCAACAGGTGAGCAACTCCTGGGGGGCGACGATCACGACCAGCGGATCCAGCGTCACCGCCCGGGACGCCGGTTACAACGGCAGTCTCGGTGCCGGCGGCAGCACCACCTTCGGGTTCCTCGCGTCGCAGACCGGCAGCAACGCCGTACCATCACTGACCTGCACCGCGACCTGACCCCTGGCGCTGGCGCCCGGGCACCGGGCCGGGCGGCGTGCACTCGCCGACCCGGCCGGGTGCGCGTCCCGGAGGGCACGGTGGACCGGCCCGGACCGCCGGATGGTGCCCGGTCTCAGTCGAACGAGACGTGTGCGAAGGCGTACGGGTTGACCAGCTCGCCCCGGCGGCGGTGCAACCCGTCGAGTTCGCCGGCCAGCCGGTCCCGGTCGGTCAACGGCAACTCGACGCTCTCGCGCAGCCGGAGCCGCTCCCCCACCGCCATCGTGGCCAGATCCTCGGCGAGCCGGCCCGGCTCGACGCCGCAGGAGAAGCGGTGCTGCCAGATCACCACCCGCTCGAAGAGATATGCCCCGGGGCGCACCTGGAGCCAGGCCCAGCCCTCGGCCGGGCCGTCCCGCCAGTCCAGGCGCAGGCTGCGCAGGATCGGGTCGACAAGTTCCCGGTTGACGTAGGCGTCCACCGCGATCGTCCGGGCGCCCGCACCGAGGTCGTTCACGTGCCCGCTACTGCCGTCCGGCAGCCGGCCGACGATGTCCCGGTAACTGCGCGGCGCGTCCGGGGCGAGTTCGGCGTACTCGGCCGGATCGCCGGTGGCGGCCAGGAAGGCGCGGGCGTCCACGACGTACTCGACGATCCGTCGGCCGTGGGTGGCCGGCTGCAACGTCGCCGAGGAGATCCGGAACAGTTGCAGGCCGACCGCCTCGCAGACGGCGTGCCTCGCCCGGTCGTCCCGCTGCGTCTGCGCGGTCCGCACACTCGCGTCGACCAGCTCGACGGCGAACGGCGCCGCCGGACCGGCCGGATCGGAGACCACGAAGTCGAACGTGTGCCGGCTGGCCGCGTTCCACTGGTTACCGGTGATCCCCTCGGGCCGGCGCGGCACGAGCTGGCCGAGCCGCTGGCCGGGCCGGACGACCCGACCTGCCCGCTCGAACCCGCCGTCGCCCGCCGCCGGCTCGGCCGGAAGCCGGGTGGATCGCCCGGGCGCACGCCCGTCGCCGCCGCTGGGTGCCGTCTGTCCCCTGGTCCGTAACATCCGCTCGCCGCCTCCGACACCGCCCGTCCGGCGGCAGATCCCCACCATGGTAGGAAACCCACCACCGGTCACGCGTCGCCGGACCGGCTACACCGGACGGCGTTCGCCGGGTTCCGACGCCCCCGCCGTCGCGCCCCGGCGGTGGGTGGGCCAGTGCGTCGGCGGGCGGGTCGGTGCCTGAGTGGTGGGCCGGCGGGTCAGTCCGGTCGGGACAGGACGACGATGCCGAGGCACATCTCGTCGCTGGTGCCCTCGCCCCAGACGACGTACCGGGGCGGCAGGTTACGCAGCTGGGGCACCCGCTGGCGCAGCGTCACGTCGTGGGTGCAGGTGACCCGGTAGACGTCACCGGGCCGGACCGCGACCGGTCGCGGCAGCACCCGGTTGGCCTGCTCGTCGAAGTCGTACGTCGGGATGTCGAGCAACACCTGTTCCCTCGGGGTGCCGGGATTCAGCTCGATCCGGATCGCCCTGCCGAGCAGGTGCATGTGACCGGCGACCGCCTGCACCAGGCCGGCCTCGGTGACCGGGCGGTCGCAGTGCTGGGTACTGCCGGCAACCGGTGCACGCCCCCGGTTGCAGTACCGGTTGAGCCGCTCCGGCTGCCCGCCGGACTCGGCACCGAACCGGCGCCCCAGGTCCCGCAGCGCCGCCTCGCGCCGGCAGAGTTCCCCACGCTCCTCGGCCGCGCAGGGCAGCTCGACCGGGGCCGGCAGCAGCTCGGTGTGCAGCGGATCGACGTCTTCGCCGCCGCCGACGAGGCGCAACCGGATGCCGGACCGATCGGTGTCGTCACCGGGACGCACGTCGATCAGGTTGTAGTGCACCTGCATCACGAGCTGGCTGCCGGGCGGCATCGGATAGCCGACACCGGGGGCGAGCAGCGTCTCGTTCGCGCCCGGCGCCCAGTGCGCCACCCAGGCCGCGTCGCCGATCCCGGCGTCGCCGAAGCAGGTCCAGCCGTCGCCGGTGGTAGCCGCGTCGAGTTCGCGGGCCGAGGCCACCGCCGCCGCGTCCAGCCGGAAGAAGATGGCGTGGTGCACCATGGCGCCGTTCTGCGGCAGGAACTGGCTGCCGGTGAGGAACGCGGGCTCGGTCAGGCCCGGGTCGACCAGGAAGCAGCGGTACTCGTCGGTGCCCCCGTCGCGCGCCGACGGACGGTACGGCCGCGGCATGCCCAGCTCGACGAACCGCTCGCCGGAGCGCAGCGGCGCGGCCGGTGGGACGTCGACGGTGCCGTGCCCGGCACCGTGCGGGTCGGCCGACGAGGTCCGCGGCGTCGGAACGGAGCCGGCGTCCGGATCGGCCCCGCAGGAGGTGCCGAGGAGGATGGTGGCCAGCGAGGCGGCCACGATGCCGAAGCGGCGTACACGTCGATGCACGTTCTTCATAACGTCGGGCCTCCGCCCAGGATCCGGGCTGACCGGCAACTATCCGATGAAGTCGGGTCTATTGGAAGATAACTGCCGACCGGCCGCCGGGTCACCCCGGGCCGACGGCGTAACATACCGGCCCGTTGGTTGAACCTTTCTCGCTTGGACTCCGAACTACACAGGTAGCGGCCAAACGAAGGGACTTCGCTGTGCGTCACCGGGCAGTGTGCTGGATCGTCGCCCTGGTCACCGCCACGCTCGCGGGCGCCACCCTCGGCGTCCAGGCGGTGAGCGCCGACGTGACCATGACGCCGGAAGAGGCCGTACAGGGTGGTCCGGCGAAGTTGACCTTCCGGGTCACCGAGGACCGGGCACCGGCGTACACCACCAGGATCGAGCTGCTGATGCCGGAGTCGGCGCCGGTGGCGGAGACGTACCCGATGTCCGACCCGCAGTGGGCGCCCCGGATGACGATGCGGAAGATCGACCAGTCGCTCGGCGGGATCCACCACGGGCAGGTCACCGAGGTGGTGGCCAGCATCGTCTGGACCCGGGCCGGCGCACCGGCACCGGGCGGCGGGCCGGCGGAACTCGTCGTCTCGCTCGGCCCGATGCCGCAGACCGACCAGATGACGTTCCACCTGGTCCAGACGTACTCCGACGGTCACGTGACGAACTGGAACCAGCCGCCCTCGGCCGAGGTCCCGCAGCCGGAGTTCGCGGCCCCGGTGCTGGCCCTTGCCCCGCCGGCCGCCGTGCCGGACCCCGCCGGGCCGGCGGCGCCCGGGGCGGCGGTACCTGAGCGGGAGGCGGCGGACGACGACGGCGATTCCGGCTTCGGCTCGCTGACCACCGGTCTGGTCGCCGGGCTGATCCTCGGCCTGGCCGTCGCCGCCTGGCTTTACCTGCGCCGCCCCCGGGCCGCCGGACCCGACGCGTCGGACAGTGCCGGCTCCAGCGGTCCGAAGGAGGCGACCGGTCCGGACGGGGCGAGCGGTCCGGACGGGGCGAGCGGTCCGGACGGGGCGAGCGGTCCGGACGGGGCGAGCGGGCCGGACGAGGCGAGCGGTCCGGACGGGGCGAGCGAGTCGGCGGGTGGCAGCGGCCGGCCGGCGGCCCAGGACGGACGAGCCGGTAGCCGGGCCGCCAGCGGCGGACGGCCGGCCGGCGGCGGACGGGCCTGGCGGCTGAGGGAGTAGCTCCGCCGGCCCGGGATCAGCGGAACGGGCCGGTTACGCAGTACGTGATGCCGCCGGAGGAGGAGCCCGAGGTCCCGCGCTGGGAGGAGAAGTAGAGCCGGTTCCCTGCCGGCGTGAACGCGGGTCCGCAGATCTCCGAGGAGCCCTGGCCGCTGATCCGCAGGAACACGGAGATCTTGTCGTCCGGCGTGATCAGGCAGATCTCCATGTTGCCGCCGTCCTCGGCGACGTACAGGTCGCCGGAGGCGGAACCGGTGATGTTGTCGACGCCGGTCAGCGGTGCCGAGCCGGAGCTGACCAGGCTGTCGTCGTAGGCGAGCTCGTAGGTGCTGTCGACGAGGTCGAGCTGCCAGATCCGGTTGTCACCCTTGGTGGTGAACCAGACCGTGTCGTTGGCGTAGTGGCAGCCCTCCCCGCCGTTGAACGACTTGGCGCCGGAGACCTGCGAACGGGTCGCGGTCGGCGAGCCGTCCGGGTCGGGGACGGCGGCCCAGCTGAACGAGCCGGCGGTGCCGCTGCCGGCGACCAGGACCTGCAGCCTGCCCGCCGAGAGGTCGCCCCAGGTGTTCGGGATGAACCGGTAGAACTTCCCGTTGCTCTCGTCCTCGGTCAGATAGACGACCTTCCGGTCCGGGTCGGCGGCGGCGGCCTCGTGCTTGAACCGGCCCATCGCCGGACGGACCACCGCGGTGCCGCCGAGCGGATAGGTCTCCCAGACCCGGCCGAGGCTCACCTCCTCGCAGGACAACCAGGTGTTCCACGGCGTCCTGCCGCCCGCGCAGTTGTTGTTGGTGCCGGAGAGGATCCGGGACGCCCCGGTGACGGCTCCGCTGGAGTTGAAGACGATCCGGGACGCACCACCACCGGAACCGGCGCTGGTCTCGGAGTTGGACACGTAGATCCAGCCGCTGCCGTTGGCGAACACCGCGCCACCGTCGGGCGCGTTGTGCCAGGTGTACGAGGTGCCGGCCACGACCTGGCCGGAACGGGCGACGATCTGGCTGGTGAAGCCGGCCGGAAGCTGGATGCCGTGCGCGTTGGCCGCCTGGAGCGGACCGTACGGGCCGGTGGCGTTCTGCGCCGGCGCCGCGTACGCCGCTGACCAGGTGGTGAACGGCAGCGCCAGCGCACCGGCGCCGAGCACCGTGCTGCGTAGCATGTTCCGTCGATCCATCGTGACGCTCCTTCGTGTGGGGGGTCCGAGGAACGTAACGACGGGTCCTGACCGGAGCCCGGTGCCCAGGTGAACGCCCGCCGTCGAAGCGCGGACCACCCCGTCAGGTCCGCCACAGAGGGGGACAATCCGCACGTCGTCGCGGTCGACGGGTGGCCGTGCCGGAGCGGTGGGACCCGGCCTGGTGTGCGGAGAGCTACCCGTCGCCGGGCTCTGCGTCGGCCTGTCCCGGGTCGCCCTGCGCGTCGGACCGCGTGTCGGGCTGTGCCGTGTCGCCGCGTCGGAGCACGGCCTCGGGCGCGCAGAGCACGGTCACCCGGTAGGCAAGGCCGAGGTTGGAGAAGATCTGGCCGGTCAGGCCGAGGCAGAGGCCCACCCCGGGCAGGCCCTCCGGGTGCTCGAAGAACTCGACCACCGGGTCGGCGATCGCCCCGACCAGGCCCTGGGTCCGCAGTGCCGTACCCGCGACCTGGAGCAGACCCACGCTAACCTGCACCTCGACGTCGTCGAGCGCGTCGACGTCGTACCAGTGGGTGTCGGGCAGGAAGAGCTGCGAGTCCACGCCACGCTGCCGGTAGTCGGGGCCCAGCTGGCCGCTCTCCGGATCGGGCCGGTCGCCGATCCAGGCCATCCCGGCGTAGTCGCTGCGCAGCCGCCGCGCGTCGGTGACGAACTCCGTCACGACGGTGTCGAGGCGTGGCTGGGCGACGAGGTGCACATCTGCGTCGGTCACCCGGGGCACCCTAGCACCGCCCACCCGGGCCACCGGGTCCGACCACCCCGCCGTCACCAGGCCCGTTTCCGCCCCGGACCGGCGTTTCGCCCGGCACGCTACCCTGGGCTCCCCGCTGGACGCGGCCGTCGCGTTGGGACCAAAATGTGCATCGAGCGACGGTCGTCGACGGCAGGAAGGCAGCAGAGAAACGTCAGCTCGGGGGACGGGACGCCACCGATCACCCATGGTGAACGGTGCTGGACGCTGATCGGGGACGTACATGGGCATCATGGGGCAGATGCAGCGGGCGCACGCACAGCAGGTGCACGCGCGGCAACGCGCATCCACCACCCCGTACCAGCAGCACCAGCAGATGCTCTGGGAGGCCGAGCACGCCCGGCGGGCCGCCGAGCGGGCGGCGGAGGCGGACGAGCGGGAACGCCGGCGGCTCTACGTCGAAGCCCGGACGGCCCGGGTCAAGGCCGCCAACGCCAACCTCCAGTCCCAGCTGGACGAGCTGGACAACCTGCTCCGGACCACCCTCGCCATCGACGACCACATCGACCTGCAACGGCTGAAGAAGCAGGCCGACTATCCGGAGTTCAACCCCGGGGAGCTGGGCATGCCGCTGCGGGCGCCGGACTGGCGCCGGTTCGCCCCGCCCGAGCCGAACGCGATCGGCAAGATGTTCGGTGGCGAGGGCCGCTACCAGCAGTTGCTGACCGAGGCGGAACAGGCGTTCGAGAAGGCCAAGGCCAAGCACGCGGCCGGCGAGGCGGCCCGGCAGCAGCGACTGGCCCAGGCACGGCGGAAGTACGACAAGCACTGTCAGCAACTCGACGCCCAGGTCACCAGCCACAACGCCGAGATCGACAGCTTCGGCGCCGCGCTGGCCGCCGCCGAGCCGAACGCCGTGGTGAAGTACTTCGGGCTGGTACTCGGCAACTCGGTGTACCCGGAGGACTTCCCGCAGCGCTACCGGCTCGCCTACGTCCCGGACTCCCGGCTGATCGTCGTGGAGTACCTGCTGCCGACCGTCGCGGTGGTGCCGAAGGTGCGGGAGTACCGCTACGACAAGGCGGGTGACGAGGTGCAGACCGTTGCCCGTTCGGCCGACGAGGTCCAGCGGCGGTACGCCGACGTGATCACCCAGGTGGCGCTGCGTACCGTGCACGAGTTGTTCGAGGCCGACCGTACCCGGCTGGTGGAGACGATCGTCTTCAACGGCATCGTCGAGACCACCCACCCGGGCACCGGACAGGCGGTCCGGCCCTGCCTGGTGACCCTGCGGACCAGCCGGGACGCCTTCACGGCGATCAACCTGGCCAAGGTCGACCCGGCGGCCTGCCTGCGGCACCTGCGGGCCACCCTGTCATCCCGGCCGGAGGAACTCGTCCCGGTGCATCCGGTGCTGGAGTTCGACGTGGTCGACAAGCGCTTCGTCGACGAGGTTGACGTGCTGGCCGACCTGGACCAGCGCCCCAACCTGCACAAGTTGAGCCGGACCGAGTTCGAGGACCTGATCCGGAACCTCTTCGGCCGACTCGGCCTGGAGATCCGGACCACCCGGGCCGCGCCGGACGGCGGCATCGACTGCGTCGCCTTCGACCCGCGGCCGATCTTCGGCGGCAAGGTGGTCATCCAGGCCCGACGGCACCGGGGCAGCATGGACGTCTCGGCGGTGCGGGACCTCTTCGGCACGGTGCTGGGCGAGGGGGCCACCAAGGGCATCCTGGTGACCACCAGTGGCTACGGGCCGGACTCGTTCGAGTTCGCCTCCGGCAAGCCGCTGGAGCTGATCGACGGCTCCAACCTGCTGCACCTGCTGGCCGAACACGCCGAGGTACGCGCCCGGATCGACCCGAACGAACGCTGAGGCACCGACCGGCCGAGCGCGGGACATCGAATTGGCCGGATGCGGGCATCGAATTGGCCGGGCGCGGGGGGCACCGGAGGCGAGCGGACGGGACGGGCGCTCCTGCGGCGGGTGGGTCAGGCGGTGCCGGCGGTGCGCCTGTCGTACGCCTCCCGGGCGGCGGCGATCGCCTGCCGGTGCCGTTCCGCCCAGCCGGTCAGCACCAGCAGCGAGTCGTAGAGTTCCCGGGCCATCTCGGTGGCGACGTACTCGACCCGGGGCGGGACGGTGGGGTAGGTGGTCCGGACCAGCAGCCCGTCGCGTTCGAGGTTGCGCAGGGTGAGGGTGAGCATCCGCCGGCTGATCCCCTCGATCGAGCGCTCCAGCTCGGTGAAGCGGACGGGGCCCCGGCTCGCCTGGATGATGATCCCGATGCTCCACTTGCCGCCCACCCGGTCCAGCACCTCGCGCACCGTGCAGGCCCGGACATGCTCGCCGGAACAGGCCTGCTGCCGATCGTCGCCGCCCACCTCCGGGCCCGACCGCACGTCGGACCGTGCGTCCGATCGCTCGTCCGACTGCTCGGTCATGGTGCGCCTCCCTGCTCCGGCGGCAATGGTCACACACGGGGCGGCACCACCGACAACCCGTACCCCTGGGTACCCGCCCCGGCACCAACCGCAGACCTCCGGCGGGGCCGGGGCCGTCCGGTCGTACCGGCCGGAACGTTCGTAACGTTCGTAACGGCCGTATTCGAGTGACCGGGGCCGGAGAGCGTTGATCGGCGGATCGCGCGGGCGTGGACCCCGGCGGGCCGGGTAACGGTAGGCACCGACGACGCGGACCGGCGGAAGGGGCAGGGATGCCGACCGGAACGAGGGGGCCGGGCGGCGGCCCGCCGGTGGTACTGAGCGTGAACGCGGGTTCGTCAAGCCTCCGGCTCGACTACGTCAGGGCGGGCGAGGTCGTCGACGGCCTGGCCCGCGCCGAGCCACCCGGTTCGGCCGACGGGGATCGGACGGTACGCGACTTCCTCGCCGCCCACGACCCGCCGCACGCCGTCGGTCACCGGCTGGTGCACGGCGGTGACCTGGTCCGCACTCCGACCCGGGTGGACGACACGCTCCGCGCCCGGCTCGACGCGCTGGCCACGCTCGCCCCGCTGCACCTGCCGCCCGCGCTGCACCTGCTGGACCGGCTCCGGGAACAACTGCCGGATGTGCCGCAGGTGCTCTGCCCGGACACCGCCTTCCACGCCCACCTGCCGACGGCGGCCGCCACCTATCCGCTGCCCGCGCCGTGGCGGGAACGCTGGGGACTGCGCCGGTACGGCTTCCACGGCCTGTCGTACTCGTACGCCCTCCGCCGCGGCGCCGAGCTGCTCGACCGGCCGGCCGGCGGGCTCCAGCTCCTGCTGGCCCACCTCGGCGGCGGCGCCTCGGTCTGCGCGGTGCGCGACGGCCGCAGCGTCGACACCTCGATGGGCTTCACCCCGCTGGACGGCATCCCGATGTCGAAGCGTTCCGGGGCGGTCGACCCGGGGATGCTGCTCTGGCTGCTGGCGGACGACCGGCTCAGCCTGGCCGAGCTGACCGAGGGGCTGAACTCCCGCTCCGGATTGCTCGGCCTCTCCGGCGGTCGCTCCGACGACACCCGCGACCTGGTCGCCGCCGCCGGAGACGATCCGGCGGCGGCGCTGGCGCTGGCGGTCTACGCCCACCGGGTACGCCGGGAACTGGCCGCCGCGGCCACCAGCCTGGACCGGCTGGACGCGCTGGTCTTCACCGGCGAGATCGGCTGGGACCAGCCCGAGGTGCGGCACGACGTCTGCGCCGGGCTCGGCCTGCTCGGCGTGACGCCGCCACGGGGTGGCAACCCGGACGCCGACGCGATCGTCTCGGCCGCCGACGCCCGGGTGCCGGTGCTGGTCGTGCGACCACGGGAGGATCTGGAAGTCGCCGCCGAGACACTGGCGACGCTGGGCTGAGGCCGCAGGGAGCCACCCGATCGGTCCGGCCGAGCGCGGGTCAGGCCATCAGGCGGGTCAGGAAGTCGCCGATTCCCTGTGCGATCGCCATCAGGATCGCCCCGATCGTCTCGACCAGCTCGGCGGCGCCGTCCGGCCGGAACGCGACGAAGAAAATCAGGAAACCCACGAAGAGCCAGGTGAGGACCTTCTTGGCAAGTACGGGCATGTCTCCTCCGCTGGGGCCTCCCCCGTCTCGTACGACCTCTTGGAGCCCCGGTGTCACGAGAGTTGGCGTACTCCGGCGATCGAGTGCTCGCATCCCCGTCCGGACCGACCCCAAACGACGCGCGCGCTCCGGCCCGGGCACCGCCCGACGAGCCGGTGCACCGGCTGTCCGGAGAGTCCGACTCATCCCATAGTCGCCCATTTCATCGTTAAAGCAGGTAGATTCCTGGTGTCTTCGTCGGCATCCGCTCCCGGCCAGGTGCAGCGAGCCGGACGATTCATCGGATGGAGGCAGGTTGACCAGCCCGTCCGGCCGGCCGGACGTCCTGCGCAGGCCCGAGGATTCCCGGGTCACCGCCATCGAACTCTTCTTCGACGTGGTCTACGTGCTCGCCGTGACCCAGTTGACCGAACTGCTGCTGCACCGGCTGCACCCGGCCGGCGCCGCCGGAGCCGCCGTGCTGCTGCTCGCCGTCTGGTGGGCCTGGGTGGACACCGCCTGGATCACCAACTGGTTCGACCCGGACCAGCCGCGGGTACGGGTACTCCTGATCGCGCTGATGGGGATCAGCCTGGTGATGTCCTCGGCGGTGCCCGAGGCGTACGGCGACCGGGGGCTCTGGTTCGCCGTGGCGTACGTGGCACTGGCGGTGGGGCGTACGGTCTTCGTCGCGTCGGCCCTGACCCCCCGCTCCAGCCTGCACCGCAACTTCCAGCGGGTGCTGGTCTGGCGGACCTCCTCCGCGCCGCTCTGGCTGGCCGGCGGCTTCGCCTCCGGTCCGCTCCGGCTCGGCCTGTGGGTGGCGGCAGTGGTCGTGGACACCAGCGCGGCCGCCTGCGACTTCTACGTGCCGGGGTGGGGCCGGTCCAGACCGACGGAGTGGGTGATCCACGGTTCGCACCTGGCCGAGCGCGCCCGACTATTCGTGATCATCGCGCTGGGCGAGTCCATCCTGGTCGCCGGAACGGACTTCGGCGCCCTGCGGCACGGCTGGGCCCCCCTCGCCGCGCTGGTCAGCGCCTTCCTCGGCAGCGTGGCGTTGTGGTGGATCTACTTCGACCGCAGCGCCGAGGCGGCCCGGTCCGTCATCGTCGCGGCCGAGGAGCCGGGCCGGCTCGGCCGGTCGGCGTACACCTATCTGCACATCCCGATGGTGGCCGGCATCATCGTCACGGCGGTCGGGGACGACCTCACCCTGCACGAACCGACCGGGACGGCCGACGTGGCGGTGATCAGCACCGTACTCGGTGGTCCGGCGCTCTTCCTGGCCGGTTTCCTGCTGTTCAAGAGAGCGATCCTCGGGATACGCTCCCGCGTCCTCCTCGTCGCCGTCGGCGTGCTGGTCGCACTGGGTCCGCTCGGACCGCTGTTGAGTCCGCTGGCGCTCTCCGCGGTGGCGACCGCGGTGGTCGCGACGGCGGTCGTCCGCAGCGCACTGCTCGCCGCCCGGCGAACCACCCGGGACACCGGGACCGGGAACGAGACCGGGACCGGGACCGGTCGACCGGCACCGTAAATTTCGGGATCCCGCACTCCGCCCTGACCTGCGATCCTCTCGCTCGGTCAGCGCTCACCTCTCGAACGTACGGTGAATGCCCTGGTAAAAGGCGATGCTCCAGCCAATCCGGATGCGCGGTAACACTCCGGAACCGTTCCGGAAACATTGACCCTCCGGGACGACTGCTGTAAAACTATAAATCCATTAAGGTCGATTTGACACCACACCGCCCGTCAGAGATCGCGCGGCGGAGCCAGGTGACTTCGACCCTCGCACACCGTGCCGCCCGGACGGATCCACCACCATGTGCCCGTCCGGCCACTCGCCAGAAAGGGCAGAGATGATCAGGAGTTCCACCGACGGCGCCAGGAGCCCGAGACCGCGCTACCGGACCCGACTCGCGCTCGTCCTCGGCATGGTCGGCATGCTCGCCACCGCCGGTGCCATCGCGCTGCCCAACACCGCCAGCGCCGCCAGCACCCTCGGCGCCTCCGCCGCCGAGCGCGGCCGGTACTTCGGTACCGCCGTGGCGGCGGGCAAGCTCAACGACAGCGCGTACACGACCATCCTGAACCGCGAGTTCAACCAGATCACGGCCGAGAACGAGATGAAGATCGACGCCCTGCAGCCGCAGCAGGGCCGGTTCAACTACGGGACCGCGGACCAGATGGTCCAGTACGCCCGCAGCCGGGGCTGGCAGGTGCGGGGCCACACCCTGGCCTGGCACGCCCAGCAGCCGGGCTGGATGCAGAGCATGTCCGGCAGCACCCTGCGCCAGGCCATGGTCAACCACGTCACCCAGGTCGCCACCCACTTCCGCGGCCAGATCGCGTGGTGGGACGTGGTGAACGAGGCGTTCGCCGACGGCGGCAGCGGTGCCCGCCGCGACTCCAACCTCCAGCGCACCGGCAACGACTGGATCGAGGCCGCCTTCCGGGCCGCGGACTCCGCCGACCCGAACGCGCAACTCTGCTACAACGACTACAACATCGACAACTGGAACGACGCCAAGACCCAGGCCGTCTACCGGATGGTCCAGGACTTCAAGTCCCGGGGCGTACCGATCGACTGCGTCGGCCTCCAGTCGCACTTCACCGGCGGCTCGAACTACCCGAGCAACTACCGCACCACGCTGTCCAGCTTCGCCGCCCTCGGCGTCGACGTGCACATCACCGAGCTGGACATCCGCAACGCGCCGTCCGACGCGTACCGGAACGTGACGAACGACTGCCTCGCGGTGTCCCGCTGCAAGGGCATCACGGTGTGGGGCATCCGCGACTCGGACTCGTGGCGCTCCGGCGAGAGCCCGCTGCTGTTCAACGGCAGCGGCCAGAAGAAGGCAGCGTACGACGCGGTGCTCGCCGCGCTGAACAACGGCACCACCCCGCCCACCGGCAACCCGACCACTCCGCCGGGCGGCAGCGGCTGCACCACCTCGGTAACCGCCGGCACCGTCTGGGGCGACCGCTACAACACCTCGGTCACGGTCAGCGGTGCCAGCAGCTGGACCGTGGTCGTGGCGGTCACCTCGCCGCAGTCGATCAGCACCACCTGGAGCGGCAGTGCCAGCCTGAGCAGCAACAACACCGTGCTGACGATGCGCTCCAACGGCAGCGGCAGTACGTTCGGCTTCACCACCATGATGAACGGCAACTCCGGCGCCCGACCGCAGGTCAGATCCTGCACCGCCGGATAGCGACCGACCATCCCGCGCCGGCCCGTGTGGTAGCACCACACCGCACGGGCCGGCGCTCGGCCGTCCGCCGCCGTCCGGTACGACGCCGGTCGGTGCGGGTCAGTCGGTTACGGGGTCGGCCAACACGAGGTTGCGGGGTCGGCGAGCGTGAGTCAGCCGGTGCGGAGTCTCGCCCGCCACGGATGGACCGGGTGCACCAGGGTCAGCGCGTCGTCGAGCCAGCGCCGGGCGGCGTCGTCCAGCAGCGGCAGGGTGGTGGCGAAGTCCAGCTCGTCCTTCGTCCGGGCGGCCTTCGCCTTGAACAGCAGCACCACCTCCGGCGCCAGGTACGGAATCCCCGCCGGATCGCGCCGGACGATCTCGGCGTACGGGCGGCGGATACGCGGGTCGCGCCGGCAGATCCAGACCTCCCCGTCGTGCGGCTCACGGAACACGTCCACCCGCCAACGCCCGATCCCCCGCTCGTAGGCCCAGGTCTGGTGACCGGTCCGCATCGACTCGGCGGTGAGCGGGATCAGCCGGCCGTCCTGCGGTACCGCGAAGTCACAGTCGGCGAAACGTTCCCGCACCTCGTCGAACCGGTCCGCCGGAACGGCGATCTCCAGGTCGTGGTGCGGCCGGGATGGCTCACCCCGGCAGAGGTCGATCGCCCAGCCCGCCGCGACGCACCAGGGCACGTCCAGGTCGGCCAACCGGTCGGCGACCACGGACGGCGGCCAGGGTTGCCAGGCGTCCACGTCCGGAATCATCGCCCGACGGTAACCGATCCCCGGAAACCCCTTCGGCACGGCCGGTTCAGGCCGACTGCCGGCGGACCAGGTGGGTGTCCAGGAAGACGGCCGGCGAAGGAATCTCGTCGCCCCGGATCTGCGCCACCAGCAGCCGCGCCATCTCCGTGCCCATCGTGATCACAGGCTGGTGCACCGAGGTCAACGGCGGGTTCGCGTGCCGCGCCAGCGACGAGTCCTCGTAGCCGACCACCGCCACGTCCTCCGGAATGCGCCGGCCGGCCTCGTGCAGCGCCTTCATCACCCCGAGGGCCATCAGGTCGGAAGCGGCGAACACCGCGTCCAGGTCGGCCCGGCGCTCCAGCAGCCGGCGCATCGCGGCCAGGCCGCTGTTCGCGCTGAAGTCGCCGTACTCGATGAGGTCCTCGCGGACCGGGCGACCGTGCGCGGCGAACGCCTCCCGGTAACCGACCAGCCGGGTCACCCCGGCGCCCATGTCCTGCGGCCCGGCCACCGTGGCGACCGCCCGCCGGCCGATCCCGAGCAGGTACTCGACCGCCTGCCGGGCGCCACCCGCGTTGTCGACGTCGACGAAGTACGCCGGTTGGGCGTCCGGGGCGAGCATCCGGGCCGGACGTCCACCCAGGACGGTCGGCAGCCCGCGTCGCATCAGCAGGCCGGGCAGCGGATCCGCGTCGTGCAGCGAGATCAGCATCACCCCGTCGACGTGCTGGTCGGTGAGCTGGTCCTCCATCTTTTCCCGCCCGCCGGGCGACTGGATCCAGGAGAGCCAGAGTTGCAGCGGGGTGTCGGCCAGGCCGGCGCTGACTCCTCGGGCGATACCGGCGAAGAACGGCTCGCCGAAGGCCCGCTCACCGGACTCGGAGATGACAAGCGCGACCGAGTCGGTCCGCTGGGTGACCAGAGCCCGGGCGGCACGGTTCGGCACGTACCCCAGCTCGCGAACCGCCGCCAACACCGCCGCCCGGACCGTCGGGCTGACCTGTGAGGAGTTGTTCACCACCCGGGACGCGGTGCCCCGCCCGACGCCCGCGCGAGCCGCGACCTCGCTCAGGGTGGGCCTTCCGAGGTCGCGGCTGTGGGATCTCATGGTCTGCTCCCGGACTTTGCATTGATCAAGGTAGGTCCAGGGTAGGCGGCTGCCGAACCGGCCCGTGCCCGGCCGATGCACCACGCCGACGCCACTCACCGAGGTTGTTACATCGATGATGATATGGTTTCGATCCGGCTTTCGGTCCCGGCCGTCCGGCCCGTTCCGGCAGCGATTCGACCATGGACGGTGGAAACCGGCGCGACATCGGGACGCTGCCGTCGGGATCCGAGGTCGCCCGAGCCGTTCGCGGGCACCGCGACACCGCCGCCGGGCCCGGATCGCCGTGCTGCCGCGACTGCGACCGCCGACCGCCACCGCCATCTCTGGCCCCGACCGTGCCCGCCACCGCTGGCCCGACCGCCGACCGTGCCCGCCACCGCCGACCACGACTGCGACCACGACCGCCACCGCCGAGCACGACTGCGACCGCGACCGCGACCGCGACCGCGACTGCGACTGCGACTGCGACTGAAGGAGCATGGTGACCAGGTTCGGCTGGTTCCTCGGCCACGAGGAGTGGCAACCCGAGTCGCTGGTGACCCAGGCCCGGCGAGCCGAGGAGGCGGGCTTCGACGCCGTGCTCGTCTCCGACCATCTCCAGCCCTGGGTGGACGACGTCGGGTCGGCCGGGCACGGCTGGACCACGCTGGGCGCGATCGCCGCGGCGACCCGGCGGGCCACCCTGGTCTCCGCGGTCGCCTGCCCGCTGTTCCGTCAGCATCCGGTGCTGGTGGCCCAGGCCGCCGCCACGCTCGACCGGCTCTCCGGCGGCCGGTTCGCCCTCGGGGTCGGCACCGGGGAGGGGATCAACGAGGCGCCGCTGGGCCGGTTCCCGGGGTACCCGGAGCGGCTGGCCCGGATGACCGAGGCGCTCGGACTGCTCCGGCCGCTGCTGGCCGGCGAGACCGTCCGGCGGCCGGACGCGTCGTACTATCCCGTCCCGTCGTTCCGGCTGCACAGTCCGCCGCTGACCGGTGTGCCGGTGTACCTGGCGGCGGCCGGTCCCCGCTCGGCGGCCACCGCCGGCCGGCTTGCCGACGGGGTGGTCAGCTCGGTCAAGGACCCCGAGCGGACCGGCCGGGAGGTGGTGGACGTGGCACGGGCGGCGGCCGACGCGGCGGGACGTACGCCACCGCGGGTGGTGCTGAGCACCTTCGTCGTACTCGCCGACAACGACGACGAGGCGATCCGGGCGCTCCGCCCCTGGCGCGGGCTGCGTACTCCGGGTCGGCTGTCGGCGTCCAGCCCCGAGCAGCTGCGCCAGCGGGCCGACCGGATGGGCCGGGAGGCGATCCTGGCCGGTTATCGGCGCATCGGCGAGCCCCGGCAACTCCTCGACTTCTGCCGATCGCTGGTCGACCGACTCCGCCCGGACATGCTGGCCCTACAGGTGGCCGCGCCGGACGACGGCGCCGCACCGGAGCGCTTCACCGAACTCGTCGAGCGGCTGCGACAGCGGCTCTGAGCTGTGCCTCGACGCCCTCGGGGCCAGTGTGGACACGGTGCGCCGCCGCCGCTTCCGGGCACCCGATTCGAACACATGTACGATAGAATATCGAGGTGTACGACAGCCGAGACCAGGCCGGCGGCCCCGCCCGCCTCGCCGCCCACCAGCCCACCGACCGCCGACTCGTCCTCGCCCGGGTGCACCGGATCGCCACGGACTACGCCGGTGGCTATCGGGAGGGCCTGGTCCGGGCCACCGCCCTAGCCGAGCTCGCCGACCTCGCCGCCGACCCCGACCTGCTCGCCCGGGCCGCAGCCATGCACGCCGTCGCCGACAACTGGTTCGCGATCAACGCTGTCGACCTGCTGCTCGAGGCCGGCGCGCCGACCGAACTCGTCAACTCCTACCTGGACGCGGTCGGCTGCCCCGACGAGCCCGAGGCCGACGAACCCGGCCCGGCCTGCGAGCCCGGCCAGCCCGGCCAGGGCGGGGTCCACAGGTCAGGCTCAAGCTAGATCACACGGCGCCGTACCCGCCACGCCACCACACCGATCAGGACCGCCGCGACGGCGACGAACAGGGCCGCCTCGATGAGCTGGAACGTCCAGAACCGGTCGGCCGGGTGGTAGACCCCGAACTGCTGGATGCCCCGCGCGTGCAGAAACTGGTTGAGGTTGCTGCCGGCCCGGTTGGCGGCGTCCTCCAGCTCGTGGTACTCGGTCCAGCTCAGCCTGCGCCCGGTGGCGTCTGCGTAGCCGTGTTCGATTGTCCAGGAAGCGTTGCCGGGCACGGGCCGGTGGCCCGCCTGGTCGTCCGAGCCCCCGACGGGGACCGGCTCCATGGTGGTGAGCGGGGTGGCGTACGCGGGACGGGCCAACAGCGCCACCGGCATCCGGGCGGCGAGGAACGCCCCGAACGCGACGCCGAACGCGGGCAGGCTGCGCCGCAGGATCGCCCCGGCGGCGGTGGCGACGCCGAACGCGAACAGCGCGTACGCCACCGGAACAAGCCCCTCCACGTCGAAGGCGTCGTACTGGAACCGCCCTTCCCACGCGTCGAACGGCTGACGGAACCAGGTGAGCACCGCGGTGAACATCCCGGTGAGCACGACTGTGACGGCGGCCAGTGCCGCGAGCTTGGCCGCCAGCCAGCGCATCCGCGGCACGGCCTGCGTCCAGGCGAGCTGCCACGTGCCGTCCTCCAGTTCCCGCGCGAGCAGCGGCGCACCGAGGAACGCACCGATGACGACGGGGACCAGGAAGAAGCCCGCCAGGAGGTTCTCGACGTACCCGTACTCCTCGTCGAGCCGGCGGAAGGAGGCCGCGCATGCCTCGTTGACACCGGCCTCTCCCGCACACCGGGCGGGACCACCGGGGAACAGGTCGTGGGCCTGCGTCCCGAGCACGAGCAGGGCGATGCCGAAGATGCCGACGAGCAGCCCCAGGACGCAGACCTCGGTCCGGTGCTGGCGCCAGATCAACCACGTCATGCCGCCACCCCAGATCCGACCGCGGCGCTCGGCTCGGACGGCCGGCGCAGGTACGCCAGCACCAGCTCCTCCAGCGCGACCGGCTGGGCCTGCCAGCCGGGCGCGGCCGGGATCGCGCCGTCGCGTACCAGCAGGGTCGTGTGCCGGTCGCTGTGCACGGCCTGCACGACGGTGCCGGCCCGGTCGAGGTCGGTGCCCGTGCGCGGGCCGACGAGCAGCCGGTGCTCGGCGAGAAGGGTGTCGATGTCACCGGTGAGCGTGACCCGGCCGTGGTTGAGCACGACCAGGTGGTCGCAGACGCGCTCCAGCTCGTGCACGACGTGGGAGGAGAACAGGACGGTCACCCCGCCTTCGGCCACCGCGCCCATCAGGACCTGCAGGAACTCGTGCCGGGCCAACGGGTCGAGGCTGGCCACCGGTTCGTCGAGGACGAGCAGGTCCGGCCGCTTCGCCAGGGCCAGCGCCAACGCGACCTGGGCCTGCTGGCCGCCGGAGAGCGTGCCGGCCCTGCGGTCGAGCGGGATGCCCAGCTTCGCCAGCCGGCGCTCGGCCAGCCCCTGGTCGAACCGCAGGTTGCAGGCCCGGCCGAAGCGGAGCATCTCGGCGACGGTGAAGCGCTTGTACAGCGGGTGGTCCTGGGCCAGGAACCCGACCCGGGACAGGGTCTGCGGGGTGCTGGCGGTGACGTCGTGGCCGAGGACCTCCACCGTGCCGGTGCTCGGGGCCAGCAACCCGACGACCAGGCGCAGCAGCGTGGTCTTGCCCGCGCCGTTCGGCCCGACCAGGGCGATCACCCCGCCCGCCGGCAGGGCCAGGGTGCAGTCGCGCAGCGCCCAGCCCCTCCGGTACCGCTTGCCCACACCGTCGGTGCGCAGCGCGAACCCGGTCGCTGTCACGCCACTTCCTCATTCCTCGTCTGCTGGTGGACGGACGTGAAAAGCGCGTCGACCGCCTGCTCGTCGAGGCCGGCCGCGTAGGCGCGGCGCAGCCAGGTCGCCAGGCCGCGGCGCAGCGACGTGTACGTCGATGCCGACATCGCGGCCGACTGCTGTTCGTTGACGAACGTGCCCTGACCGGGCCGGCCGGTGACCAGGTTCTCCTGCTCCATCTGCCGGTACGCCTTGGCGACGGTGTTCGGATTGATCGCCAGGTCCTCGACCACCTCGCGGATGAGCGGGAGGCGGTCACCGGGTCGGAGAAAGCCCAGCAGCACCGCCTGGCGGACCTGCTGGACGAGTTGCAGGTACGGCGGTACGCCGGAGTGGGTGTCGAGCCGGAAGACGAACACGGTAGCTCCCTACTGCTTCACTAGAATCATAGTAAAGCAGTGGCTTGGCTGCCGAGAGAGCCGACGCGCCCGCCCGACCGGCACCGGTTCCGGGCGCACGCCCGGCCCCAGATCGCCGGCGGGTGCCGCATGGTCGGACCATGCGATCCGCATGGTCGAACCGTGCGGCGCACGCCTGCCGGTCGAGCCGCGGCGCCGACAGCCTGGATCCATGACATCGACGATCCCGGACGGCACGGTCCGGACAACCGAAACCACCGCCACCGCACCCGAGGCGGCCGGCACCTCAGGTGCGTCCCGCCGGCGTTCCACCTGGCATTTTCTCCGACACTTCGCCGAGATGGTCGTCGCGATGGTCCTCGGGATGCTGCTGCTCGGTCCGGCGTGGGAGGTGCTGGCCAGCGCCGTCGACGCCGCCACCGGACTCGACATGACCCGGATGCTGGACCGCCCCGACGTCGACGCGCTGGTGATGGCCACGAACATGACGCTGGCGATGACCGTCTGGATGCGTCACCGGGGCCACCGGTGGGCTCCGGTCGCCGAGATGGGCGCCGCGATGTACCTGCCGTTCCTGCTCTTCCTGCCGCCGTACTGGGCCGGGGTGGTGGACGGTGGGTTCGTGACGATGGCCGGTCACCTGCTGATGCTGCCCGCCATGCTGCTCGTGATGCTCCGCCGGCTGTCCGAGTACACCGGCGCGCACGCCGCCGGTCACACGATTGCCGGTCACGCTGCCGCCGGTCACGCGAGTGCCGGTCACGCGGCCGCCGGCCGGACGGGGCGGGTCGTGGATTGGCTGGAGCGGCGTTGGCCGACCTGGTTGGCCCTGCTGTTCACCATCGACAACTGGACCGGTCCCGCCGTCCTGGACGCCTGGGTGATGCTGATCCTCCCGGTCGCCTACCTGGTGATCGGTGCGGTACGCCGGCAGTTCGGTGACCGGCGGGTCCTCGCGCTGCAACTCGCCGGGCTGGCCTTCTACCTACTCCTGGTGGGTGCGGCGCTGCTGACGCCGGACGAGTTGGGCCGTTATCTCGTCGGCGCCGGCTGGCTCGCCCACGCGGGATGGGACTACGCCCACCACCGGGCCAACCGGGTGGTCCCGCGCGGCTTCTCCGAGTGGTGCGGGGTCGTCGACGTGGTGATCGGCATCACGATCCTCTTCCTGGCCTGACGATCCGGCAGCGGTGGCGGCGGCCCGACGGTCCGGGCGAGGGTCGCCGCCCGACGATCCGGTGGCGGCGACGGGTCACGGAAGTCGGGACGAGCCAGGCGATAGGTTAGCCTAACCTCCAACCGTCCTGACTACTCCAGGCCCGTCGAGCGAAGGAGCCGAGCGTGCGGACCGGCAGCCCCACGGCGCGTACCGTGCTGACGGGCGCCATCACCGGTCAGCTCCGGCACGTACTGGCCAGTGCGGGGCTCAGCGCCAGTCACCAGGCCGGCGAGGCGCTCGTACCGGTGCTGATCGGTGTCGTGATCGACCGGGCCGTCGGGCGGGGCGGCCTGGTCGACCTGATCGGCTGGATCGGCGTACTCGGCGTGGTGTTCGCGGTGCTGTCGACAAGCTTCCGGTTCAGCGCCCGTACCGGCGAACGCGCCGTCGAGCAGGCCGCGCACCGGCTGCGGCTCGCACTCACCCGACGAATTCTCGACCATCGGGGCGGCGCGGAGACCGGTCGGCTGCCCGGCGCGCTGGTCGCCACCGCCACCGGGGACGCCGACCGGGTCGGTGCGGTGAACCGGGCCCTCGCCACCGCGATCGGCGCGACGACAGGTCTGCTGGTCGGCGGCGTCGCCCTGCTGGTGGTCTCGGTGCCGCTCGGGCTCCTGGTGCTGGTCGGCGCACCGCTGCTGCTCTGGCTCGCCCATCGACTCGGCCGGCCGCTGGAGCGGCGCAGCCACGCCGAACAGGAGAAGGCGGCGTACGCCTCCGGGGTGGCCGCGGACCTGGTGGCCGGTCTGCGCGTGCTCAAGGGTCTCGGTGCGGCACCGGCGGCGGCCCGGCGCTACCGGCGGACCAGCCGGGAGGCGCTGGCCGCCACCGTCCGGGCGGCCCAGGCCCAGGCGTGGTACGACGGCACCCTGCTCGTCATCACCGGCTTCTTCGTGGCCGCCGTCGGCCTGCTCGGCGGCCGGCTGGCCGCAGCCGGCGAACTCACCGTCGGGCAGCTCGTCGCGGCGGTCGGTCTGGCGCTCTTCCTGCTCGGCCCGCTGGCCACCTTCGGCTGGGTGACCGCCGAGTTCGCCCAGGGCCGCGCCTCCGCCGACCGGATCGCCTCGGTACTCGGCGCGGCAGCCTCGACGCCCGACGGGGACGGCTCCCCCGCCACTCCGGTGGTCGGCCGGGTCGCGCTGCGGGACGTCCGACACGGGACGCTGCGCGGCGTCAGCCTGCACGCCGCTCCGGGAGAACTGCTCGGCGTGGTGGCGACCGATCCGGCCGTCGCCGACGACCTGCTGCGCTGCCTGGCCCGGGACGTCGACCCGGCGGCCGGCACCGTCGAGCTGGACGGTGTCGGGCTGCACACCCTGGCCCCCGAGCGGCTGCGCGCCGCGATCCTGGTCGCGCCGCACGACGCCGACCTGTTCGAGGGCACCCTGCGGGAGAACGTGGCGGCCCCGGCACTCGCCGGGACCGAGGGGGTACGCCGGGCGCTCGGCGCCGCCGACGTGGACGAGGTTGCCCGCGCCCTGCCGGACGGGCTGGACACCCTGCTCACCGAGCGGGGACGCTCGCTCTCCGGCGGGCAGCGCCAACGGGTGGCCCTGGCTCGCGCACTGGCCGCCGACGCACCGGTACTCGTGTTGCACGACCCGACCACGGCCGTCGACGCGGCCACCGAGGCCCGGATCGCGGCCGGGCTGCGGGAGCTGCGGCAGGGCCGGACCACCCTGTTGGTTACCACCAGCCCGACGCTGTTGGCCGTCACCGACCGGGTCGTGCTGCTCGACGGCGGTGCCGTGCGGGCCGAGGGCAGCCATCCGGACCTGGCCCGACGGGACGACGGCTACCGGGCATCGGTGCTCCGGTGAGCCCCGCCGTCGCACCGGTCGAGGACATCGGCGCTCCGGTGAGCCCCGCCGTCGCACCGGTCGAGGACATCGGCGCTCCGGTGAGCCCCGCCGTCGCACGTGTCGAGGACATCGGCGCTGCGGTGCACGCCGCCGTGGCAGGGTGCCGGCTGACAGGGAGAGCCCACCGATGAGCGAAGCCGCCCGAGCGGGTCGACCGGCCCGGCAGCTGCTGCCGACGGCGACCGGGCGCCAGGTCCGGGCCACCCTGGCGGAGCTGCTGCGGCCGCGCCGGTTCCTCGCCGTCCGCGCCCTCGGCCTGCTGGTCGGTTCCACCGCCGTCGGGCTGCTCACCGCGCCGCTGCTCGGGCACATCGTGGACCTGGTCGTCGCCGGTCGGCCGCCGGGCGCGATCACCACCCCGACGGTACTGCTCGGCCTGGTCGCGGTCGTCCAGGGAATCACGCTGGCGCTCGGGCTCTCCCAGGTCGCCCGGCTCGGCGAGGGGATGCTGGCGGACCTGCGGGAACGGTTCATCGACCGGGTGTTGGACCTGCCGCTGGACCAGGTCGAGCGGGCCGGCTCCGGCGACCTGACCGCCCGGGTGACCGGAGACGTGACCGTGATCGCCGAGGCGGTCCGGACCGCGCTGCCGCAGCTCGCCCGCTCCGGTCTGACCATCGGGCTGACCCTGGTCGGGCTGGCCGTACTCGACTGGCGGTTCCTGCTCGCCGCGCTGCTCGCGGTGCCGATCCAACTGCACACCGCCCGCTGGTACGCCCGCCGGGCCCAGCCGCTCTATGCCAGCCAGCGGATCGCACACGGCGCGCAGCAGCAGCAGTTGCTGGACACCGTCGGCGGTGCCCGGACGGTACGCGCCTTCCGGCTCACCGAGCCGCACCTGGACCGGGTCTCCGGCAGCTCGACGGCGGCGGTCGAGCTGACGCTGCGCGGGATCCGGCTGATGACCGGCTTCTTCGGGCGACTCAACCTGGCCGAGTTCGTCGGGCTCACCGCCGTGCTGCTGACCGGCTTCCTGCTGGTGCGCGCGGACGCGGTCACCGTCGGCACGGCCTCCGCCGCCGCCCTCTACTTCCACAACCTCTTCGGCCCGCTCAACGCCGCGCTGAGCCTGGTCGACGACGCCCAGTCGGCCGCCGCCAGCCTGGTCCGGCTGGTGGGTGTCACCCGGTTGCCGGCGCCCCGGCAGCCCGAGCAGCGGCCGGTGCCGGTGCACGGTGGGGTCGAGGCGAAGGAGCTGCGGCACGCGTACCTGCCGGGGCACGACGTACTGCACGACGTCACGTTCAGCGTCGCGCCGGAGGAGCGGGTCGCGCTGGTCGGGGCGAGTGGGGCCGGCAAGACCACGCTGGCGAAGCTGATCGCCGGGATCCATCCGCCGAGTGGTGGCAGCATCCGGCTCGGCGGCGTACCCATCTCCGACCTCGGCACCGCCGTCGCCGGCCGCACGGTCGCGCTGGTCAGCCAGGAGGTGCACGTCTTCGCCGGTCCGCTCGCCGAGGACCTGCGGCTGGCCGGGCCGGACGCCGACGACGAGGAGTTGCTCGCCGCGCTGGACCGGGTCGGCGCGCTGGGCTGGGTGCGCGCGCTGCCGGACGGACTGGCCACGGTCGTCGGCGACGGCGGGCACCGACTGACGGCGGCACAGGCCCAGCAGCTCGCGCTGGCCCGGCTGGTGCTGGCCGCGCCGCCGGTGGCGATCCTGGACGAGGCGACAGCCGAGGCCGGCAGTGCCGGCGCCCGTCAGTTGGAGACGGCGGCCGCCCGGGCGCTGGACGGGCGGACCGGACTGGTGGTGGCGCACCGGCTGACCCAGGCGGCCGCCGCGGACCGGATCATCCTGCTGGAGGCCGGACGGGTGGCCGAGACCGGCACGCACGACCAGCTGGTCGCCGCCGGCGGCCGGTACGCGGCGCTCTGGGCGGCCTGGACCGGCACCCGGCCGCCGGCGGACGAGGCGCCCTGAGGCCGGCAGCGCACGAGGCGGCCTGACGCCGGCGGACGAGGCGGCCTGACGCCGGCGGCACACGGGGCGCCCGGCTGCGGACGCTGCGTCCTGAGCCGGCCGGACGGCCGTCGGGCGATTGACGCTGCGCAGGTCCAACGGCCACAATCGGGCCAGTGTGATCGTTAACATGCACCCGCTCCGAAGGTTGTTGGAGGTTTCGTGCACCAGGCCGCGTTGACAATCGATCCCGCGTTCCGGATCGACGAGGTGGATCCGAGGCTCTACGGCTCGTTCGTCGAGCACCTCGGGCGCTGCGTCTACACCGGGATCTACGAGCCGGGCCATCCGACCGCCGACGAGCACGGGTTCCGCCGGGACGTCGCGGAGCTGGTCCGGCAGCTCGGGGTACCGGTGCTGCGCTATCCGGGCGGCAACTTCGTCTCCGGTTACAACTGGGAGGACGGGATCGGGCCGCGCGAGTCCCGGCCCCGCCGGCTGGACCTGGCCTGGCGGTCGATCGAGACCAACGAGATCGGCGTCGACGAGTTCGTCGGCTGGACCCGCCGGGTCGGCAGCGAGCCGATGATGGCGGTGAACCTCGGCACCCGAGGGGTGGACGCCGCCCGCACCCTGCTGGAATACACCAACCACCCGTCCGGGACGTACTGGTCGGACCTGCGACGCAAGCACGGCAACCCTGACCCGTACGACATCAAGCTCTGGTGCCTCGGCAACGAGATGGACGGCCCGTGGCAGACCGGGTTCACCACCGCCCGGGAGTACGGCCGGCTCGCCGCGCAGACCGCCCAGGCGATGCGCCAGGTCGACCCGTCCATCGAACTCGTCGCCTGCGGCAGCTCCGGCAGCGGGATGCCGACCTTCGGCAGCTGGGAGGCGACCGTCCTGGAGGAGGCGTACGACCTGGTCGACTACGTCTCGGTGCACAGCTACTACCAGGAGCACGACGGCGACCGGGCCAGTTTCCTGGCCAGCGCCGTCGACCTGGACCGGTTCGTGGAGTCGGTGGTCGCCACCTGCGACCACGTACGCGCGGTCGGCAAGCACCGCAAGCGGATCAACCTCTCGGTCGACGAGTGGAACGTCTGGTACCAGAGCCGGTTCGTCGGCCAGGAGAAGCTCGACTGGGCGGAGGCGCCCCGGCTGATCGAGGACACCTACTCGGTGGTGGACGCCGTGGTCGTCGGCGACCTGCTGATCTCGCTGCTCCGGCACGCCGACCGGGTCAAGATCGCCTGCCTGGCCCAGCTCGTCAACGTGATCGCGCCGATCCGCAGTGAGCCGGGCGGGGCGGCCTGGGTGCAGCCGACCTACCACCCGTTCGCGCTGACCTCCCGGCACGGGCGCGGCACGGTGCTCCGGGTCGAGCCGACCGGGCCGCGGCACGACACCACCCGGCACGGCGAGGTGTCTACGGTCACCGCCACCGCCGTCCGGGACGAGGAGTCCGGCGCGGTCACGCTGTTCGCGGTCAACCGGGACCAGCGCGAACCGCTCGCCCTCGACGTCGACCTGCGGGCCTGCGGCGACCTGGTCGGTGGCGAGCACGTCGTGCTGGCCGACCCGGACCCGGAGGCGACGAACAGCGCGGAGGCGCCCGAGCGGGTGACGCCGAGCCGGCTGGCCGAGCCCAGGGTCGAAGGCGGACGGCTGAACGTCGTGCTGCCGGCGCTGTCCTGGAACATGATCCGGCTGACTCGGGCCGACTGAGCCCCGGGCGTCGGCGGCCCGTTCCCCGGGCCGCCGACGCCCGACACCGTCGATCGGGCTTCCAGCAAGCTGTGGGACCAAGAGGTTTTGCGGACCGCTGACCGCCGCCCGCCCCGAAGTCGCGTTCGAACCTGATCAGTCGACGCACATCGCTTGGTGAGTCGATCTGAAGACCCATGTCCCGCCGCCGGGAGACATATAGATCAATTGGTTGTAGTAGTCCCCGGGCGTACAGTCCGTTCCGGCCGCGAGTACGGCCGCCCGGGCCCGCTGTTGCGCCGAGCTGACCCCGGCGGCATAGGTGTTGCCCGCGCCGTCGGCAGTGGCGCTGCGAGGGGTGTCGTATCCATCGGCGCGTGCGGCTGTGGGCGCGGTCGACAGGCCGACCGCCACCACCGCCGAGACGACGCCGAGCCGGCGGAGCCAGTTGACTTTTCGCATGCTTCTCCCTGCGGCAACAAGTTAGCTCTGGCGGGATAATGAGATTCTTCGATGCGTCGGCGCATGATCGCATTGGCCGCTCGGTCATCAAAATCAAGCCACAAAACCCTTGCCGATTGTGGGGCGCACGGCGGCGTGCTGATCGACGTTGGTTCGCGGGCCCGCATTTGCCATCACCATCCGCCGGCGCACGGCGGCGCATAGGATCGCCGGCATGGCGCTGCGACCGGTCCAGGTGAACATCAAGGCTCTCGACGCCCCGGCGGTCGGCCGGTTCTGGGCCGAGGCGCTCGGCTGGACCGCCTACTCCGGCGAGACGACCTACGTCGGCCCCGGCGGCGGGCTCGTCTGGCCGGACCCGGTCGCCGTCGGTGTCAACGTCGTTCCCGTTCCCGACCCGAGGACGACGACCAAGAACCGGGTACACATCGATCTTGCCACCAGCTCTGTGGCGCACCAGGCGGAGCTGACCGCACGCCTCCGGGCGCTCGGTGCGACGCCCGTCGACGTGGGCCAGCAGGACGTGCCGTGGACGGTCCTCGCCGACCCGGAGGGCAACGAGTTCTGCGTACTGGAGCCTCGGGAGGTCTACCGGGACACCGGACCGATCGCCGCGGTGGTGGTCGACTGCACGGAGCCCCGGGCGATGGCCCGGTTCTGGGACGAGGCGCTGGAGTGGACCCTGCACGACGCCGCCGACGATCATGCGGTGCTGCGCTCCGCCAGCGGCGTCGGGCCGTACCTCGAGTTCCTCCGGACGCCCGGGGTGAAGACCGGGCCGGACCGGGTCCACCTCGACCTGCTGCCGTCCTCCGGGGACGACCGGGTGGCGGAGGTGGCCCGGTTGCGGGCTCTCGGCGCCACCGACCTCGACGCGGGCCAGGGCGACGTCCCGTGGACCTGCCTGGCCGACCCGGACGGCCACGAGTTCTGTGTCCTCGCCGCTGCTGGAACGCGGAGCTGAGCGGCACCATCCGGGCCGGCGGACCGCTGCCGCCTCCGACAGCGCCGACCGGTCAGCGTTCCGGCTCGGCGGTGGCGGACGCCATCCGTTCCCGAAGGCTGCGGGGCCGCAGGTCGGTCCAGTTCTCCTCCACGTACGCCAGGCAGGCATCCCGGGACTGCGGCCCGTCCGCGCCGAACGCCACCGTCCAGCCGGCCGGAACGTCCACGAAGGACGGCCAGAGCGAGTGCTGCCCCTCGTCGTTGACGAGTACGAGGTACAGGCCGTCCGGGTCCTCGAACGGGTTGGTGGTCATTTCGCGATCCTTTCAGGACTGTCGGCGGCAGCGCCGCCGGGTCGGGTGGGCGGCGGAGATGCCTGGGCGGCGATGTCCGGTCCGAGTGCCGAGAGACGCAGGTCCGGTCGGGCTACCGCCGAGGCGAGCAGCCCGAGCAGGTCCTCGGTGAGCCGGTGCGCGGTCGCCGGGTCGAAGAGTTCGACCGCGTACTCGAGTTCGCCGTGCACCGGGCCGTCGCCGACCGGCTCGTAGAAGCTGACGGTCAGCTCCGTCCGGGTCGTCCCGGTCGGCACCGGCGCGAACCGCAGCACCGCCGGGCCGTCCGGGCCGTCGCCGTCCAGCCGGGCCTCCTCGTGGTGCACGAGCATCACCTGCGGCAGCGCCCAGCCGGCCGGCAGGAGGCGGCGCACCGCGTCGAACGGGACGTCCTGGCGGTCGAAGGCGGACAGGTCCGATTCCCGGACCCGACCGAGCAGCTGGGCGAAGGTCGGATCGCCACCGGCGTCCGTGCGCAACACCAGCGGGTTGACGAAACAGCCGACCAGGTCGGCGAGGGCCGCCTCGGTCCGGCCCGCCACCAGGGTGCCGATCGGCAGGTCCGGTCCGGCCCCGATCCGGTGCAGCAGCGCCGCGAGGGCGGCCTGGAAGACCATGAACATGCTGGTACCGGTCTGCCGGGCCAACTCGTCGACGGCCCGGTGCGCCGCCTCGTCGAGCACGAACTCGATCCGGCCACCGCGTCCGGAGAGCACCGCCGGTCGCGGCCGGTCCGCCGGCAGCGCCAGCCGATCGGGTACGCCGGCCAGCGCCTCCCGCCACCAGTCCAACTGCCGGGCGTACCGGCTGCCGGGGTCGGTCGGATCGCCGAGCAGGGTGCCCGCCCAGCGGGCGTAGTCCGGATAGCCGACCGGCAGGGGCGTCCACTGTGGCGACCGCCCCGCCACCCGGGCCGCGTACGCGGTGCCGAGGTCCCGGGCCAGCGGCACCACCGACCACTCGTCCACGCCGAGATAGTGCATCGTCAGCAGCAGTACCCGGTCGCCGTCCGGGCCGGTCAGCAGCCGGGCCCGCAGCGGCGGCTCCCGGGTCGGGTCCACACCGCCGCCGACCAGCTCGGCGACGAGGTCGTCCAGCGGGACCCGGCTCGCCGGCAGCACCTCCAGCAGCGTGCGTTCGGCCACCGGCACCGGTACCGGCTCGCCGTCGACACCGCCGGCCAGCGCGGTACGCAGCGGCTCGTGCCGCCGCACCAGGTCGGCCAGTGCCGCCGCCAGTGCCGGTACGTCCAGTTCCGGCGTCTCGCCCGGTGCACGACCCGTCCGGTCGGCCGGTCCAGCATCCGGCTGCCCAGCCGGTCCCCGCTCCGTCCGGTCGCGCGGTCCAGCGTCCGTCTGCTCGTCCGGTCCCCGGTCCGTCCGGTCGGCCGGGCCGGTGTCCGGGCGGATCACGAGCGCGAGGTCCCAGCCGGTCCGGTCGGCGGCGTCCCGCCCGGCTGCGGCTCGGTGCAGGTCCCACCAGATCCGCTGCACCGGGGCCGCGACAGGCGCGGTGGCGTCCTCCGCCGGGCGCAGCGGCGGGCGCTCCGCCACCGCCCCGGCGAGCCGGTCGGCCAGCCCGGCCACCGTCGGCGCCTCGAAGATGTCCCGGACCGCCAGGTCGACGCCGAGGGTCGCCCGGACCCGGCCGAGCAGCCGCATCGCCGCCATGGAGTGCCCGCCGAGGGCGAAGAAGTCGTCCGAGATCCCGACCCTCGGCAACCGGAGTACCTCGGCGACCAGGTCGGCGAGGACCTGCTGTGCCGGTGTGACCGGGGCGTCCTCGCCGGTCAGCGCCGCCCAGTCCGGCGCCGGCAGGGCACGCCGGTCCAGTTTGCCGTTCGGGGTCAGCGGCAGCGGCCCGGCCAGCACCAGGATGGCGCTCGGCACCATGTAGTCGGGGAGCAGTCCGGCGGCGTGCGCGCGTACCTCGGCGGGGTCGAGCGGTCCGGCGAGCGGTCCGGCGGCCGGCACGACGTATCCGGCCAGTCGGGTCAGGTCGGCGGTGCGGTGCACCACCACCGCGGCCTGGCGTACGCCCGGGTGCCGGGCCAGCACCGCCTCCACCTCGCCCAGCTCGATCCGGAAGCCCCGGATCTTCACCTGGTCGTCGACCCGGCCGAGGAAGTCCAGGATGCCGTCCGGCCGCCAGCGTGCCCGGTCGCCGGTGCGGTACATCCGCGCCCCGGGCGGGCCGAACGGGTCGGCGACGAAGCGCCCGGCGGTCAACCCCGGACGGCCCAGGTAGCCACGGGCGAGACCACGCCCGCCGACGTACAGCTCGCCGGCCACCCCGGGCGGGACCGGGCGGAGTCGCTCGTCCAGGACGTACGCCCGGGTGTTCGGGTCGGGCACCCCGATCGGCACCGGACCGGACCAGTCCGGCTCGGCCGGCCAGAGTGTCGAGTTGACGGTCGCCTCGGTCAGCCCGTACGCGGCGTGCAGCCGCAACCGCCGCGCCCACCGTCTAACCAGGTCCGGCGGTACCGTCTCGGTGCCGACCAGCACGACCAGCCCGGCCGGCAGCTGGCAGTCCGGCGGCAGCGCGGAGACCAGTGACGGCGGCAGGATCGCGTGGCTCACCCGTTCCCGTTCCAGCAACTCCACGAGCGGCCGGCCGGGTGCCCGGGTCTCGTCCGGGGCCACCACCAGCCGGCCACCCGCGCAGAGTGCCATCGACAGCTCGAAGGCGAAGACGTCGAAGCCGGTCGAGGCGAACTGGAGTACCCGGGCGTCGGCGTCCACTCCCATCCGGTCCACGGCGGTCGCCACCAGGCTGCCGATCCCCTCGTGCGACACCACGACCCCCTTGGGCCGGCCGGTGCTGCCGGAGGTGTAGATGACGTACGCCGCGTGGTCGAGCCCGGCCGGTGCGGTCCACCCGGTCCGCGCGGTCGGTGCGGCCGGTGCGGTCCGCGCGGTCGGTGGTGACTCCGGCCGGATCGGCTCGACCAGCAGCCGGGTCACCCCGGGCAGCTCCGGCAGCCGCTCGGCAACCTCCGGCGTCGTCACCACCGTTCCGGCTCCGGAGTCCTGCACCATGTACGCCAACCGGTCGCCCGGATGGCTCAGCTCCAACGGCAGGAAGGCGGCACCGAGCCGCAGTACCCCGAGGACCGTCGCCACGGTCTCCAGCGAGCGCGGCACCGCCACCCCGACCACGCTCTCCGGCCCGACGCCGTGCCCGGCGAGCAGTTCCGCCATCCGGTCCGCCTCGACGTCCAGCCGGGCGTACGACACGACGCGATCCCGGTCGACCACGGCGACGGCGTCCGGCGTTTCCGCCACCCGGCGGGCGAACATCGCCGGCAGGGTCTCCTCGGACACCGCCCGCCCGGTGGCGTTGAAGTCGCGCAGCACCCGGTCCCGCTCGTCGCCGACGAAGACGTCGACCTGACCGAGCGGCGCCCCCGGGTCGGCGACCACCGCCCGGGCCAGCCGGAGCAGCCGCTCCCCCAGCAGCGCCACGGTCTCGGAGTCGAACAGGTCGGTCCGGTACTTCAGCAGGCAGTTCAACTCGTCGCCGCCGGATCCGGCCGCGCCGGGTTCGGCCGCACCAGATGCGATCGAGCCGGCGGCACCGGCCGTGGCATCCGGCTCGTCAGCCTCGGCGAAGTCGAATACCAGGTCGAACTTGGCGGCCGGGGTGTCGACCGGTTCGTCGGTGACGGCCAGCCCGGCGAGCCCACTCCAGCCGGCGGTCCGGTTCCGGTGCACCACCATCACCTGGAACAGCGGGTTCCGGGCGACCGATCGGGCCGGGTTGACCGCCTCGACCACCGCCTCGAACGGCACCTCCTGGTTGGAGAAGGCGTGCAGGTCGGTCTCCCGGACCCGGGCGAGCAGCTCGGTGAAGCTCGGGTCGCCGGTCAGGTCGGTGCGGAGTACCAGGGTGTTGACGAAGAACCCGACCAGGTCGTCGAGGGCCTCGTCGCCCCGCCCGGCGATCGGGGCGCCGAGCGGGATGTCGGTGCCGGCGCCGAGCCGGTGCAGCAGCGCCGCGACCAGCGCGTGCACCACCATGAAGAGACTGGTACCGCTGGCCGAGGCGAGCCGGCGCAGCCCCGCGCCCAGCTCGGCGGGAAGCACCACCGACAGTTCCGCCCCGGCCGGATCCGGCCGCCCCGAACGGGACCGGTCGGTCGGCAGCAGCAGTTCCTCCGGCGCCCCGCCCAGCGCGGTACGCCAGTAGTCGAGCTGCCGCGCCGCCAGGCTGCCCGGGTCGGCCGGGTCGCCGAGCAGCCGGCGCTGCCAGAGCGTGTAGTCGGCGTACTGCACCGGCAGGGGCGCCCAGTCCGGTGCCCGTCCCGCCCGCCGGGCCGCGTACGCCGTGCCGAGGTCGCGCAGGAACGGCCGGTCCGACCACTCGTCCGTGGCGATGTGGTGCAGTACCAGCACCAGGACGTGCTCCTCGGTGTACCCCGCCTCGGGGCCGACGGCGACGAGCGTGGCCCGCAGCGGTGGTTCGGCGGTCAGGTCGAACGGTCGGCGCACCGCGTCCCGGACGATCCCGGCCACCTCGTCCGGAGCGGCGGTGACGGTCGCCAACCCCGGTCGGGTCTCGTCCACCGGCAGCACCCGCTGGTACGGCCGGCCGTCCCGCGCCCCGATCACGGTCCGCAGTGTCTCGTGCCGCCCGGCCAGATCGGCGAGTGCGGTACGCAACGCCGACACGTCCAACCTCCCGCGCAGCCGTACGGCGATCGGGAAGTTGTACGCCGCCGACTCCGGTGCGAGCTGCTGGATCATCCAGAGCCGCTGCTGGGCGAAGGAGAGCGGCAGCTCGGCCGGACGCTCGACCCGGACCAGTGCGGCCCGGACAGGCTCGACTCGACCGGTCCCACCGGACGCACCGTCGGTCCCGCCGGCACCGGACCGGGCGGTCGCGTCGAGGCGACCGGCGGCGTCCAGCCGGCCGGTGGCGTTGGAAGGGCCGGTGGCGCTGGAAGAGCCGGTGGCGCTGGAAGAGCCGGTGGCGCTGGAAGAGCCGGTGGCGCTGGAAGAGCCGGTGGCGCTGGAAGCGCCGGCGGCGCCGGGAGAGCCGGTGGTGCTGACGGGGTCGGCGGCGTCGAGGCGGGCGGCCAGCTCGGCGACGGTCGGCGCCTCGAACAGGTCGCGGATCGCCAGCTCGGCACCGAGCACCACCCGGGCCCGGCTGACCAGCCGGATCGCCAGCAGGGAGTGCCCGCCGAGGTCGAAGAAGTTGTCCTCGACGCCGATCTCCGGCACGCCTAGCAGGTCGGCGAAGAGGGTGCGCAACGCCTCCTCGACGGCGGTGGCCGGCGGGCGGGAGGCGGCCGCGCCGGACCGCACGGTCGGAGCCGGCAACGCCGCCACGTCGAGTTTGCCGTTCACGGTCAGCGGCAACCGGTCCAGCGGCACGAGCACGGCCGGCACCATGTAGTCCGGCAGCCGCCGCTTCAGATCGGCCCGGATCCCGGCGAGCACCGCGTCGTCGTCCGGCACCCCCGCACCGCCGCCCTCTGGCACCGTCCACGGTGTCGACCGGACGACGTAGCCGGCGAGGCGGCGTACCGTCGGGTCGGTCGAGGAGTCGACGACCACGGCGGCGTGCGCCACCATCGGGTGCTCGGCGAGTGCGCTCTCCACCTCGCCCAGCTCGATCCGGTATCCCCGGATCTTCACCTGGTCGTCGGTGCGGCCGAGGAAGTCCAGGTTACCGTCCGGCCGGCGCCGGACCAGGTCGCCGGTGCGGTACATCCGCTGCCCCGGCGCACCGAACGGGTCGGCGACGAAACGCTCGGCGGTCAGCCCGAGCCGCCGGTGGTAACCCCGGGCCAGCCCGATCCCGCCGATGTACAGCTCGCCGGGGGCACCGGGCGGCACCAGCCGCAGGTACGCGTCGAGCACGTACGCCCGGGTGTTCCAGATCGCCCGCCCGACGGTCGGGGTGGCACTGTCCAGCGTGCCCCCGCCCAGGGTGTTGATCGTGTACTCGGTCGGCCCGTAGAGGTTGTAACCGGTCGTCGCCTCGGTGTCCCGCAGCCGGCTCCAGACCGCGTCGGAGACCGCCTCACCCCCGAGCAGCACCAGCACCGGCCGGTGCCGGCCACCCGCGCCCCCGGCACCGTCCCGGCCGGGTACACCAGCAGGCTCGCCGTCCCGGCCGAGCGCAGCGTCCGACTCGCCGTCCCGGTCGAGCAGGCCCTCCTCGATCAGGTGGTGCGCGTAGCTGGGGGTCACGTTGACGACGTCGATCCGGTGCCGGTCACAGTAGCCGACCAGCGCCTGCGCGTCCCGGCGCAGCTCCTCGTCGCAGACGTGCACCTCGTGCCCCTCGACCAGCCAGAGCAGCTCCTCCCAGGACATGTCGAAGGCGAACGAGACGGTGTGTGCGATCCGCAGCCGCCGGCCATCGGCCGCCGCCACGGTCGGGTCGAAGATCGCCTCCCGGTGGTTGAGTTGCATGTTCGTCAACCCCCGGTACGGCGTCACCACCCCCTTCGGCCGGCCGGTGGAACCGGAGGTGTAGATCAGGTACGCCGGATGTTCGAGCCGGGCCGGATCGGTCCGGGCGAATCCGGCCGGCAGCTCGGCGTCGGGAAGCGCCCCGCCGTCGAGATCGGCCAGCTCGGCCAGTACCTCCGGGTCGTCGAGCAGCACCGCCGGGGTGTCGGCGGCCGGCAGCCCCGACCGGACTCCGGCGACCGTCAGCAGGCACATCGGCGCGGTGTCGGCCAGCACGAAGGCCAGCCGCTCGGCCGGATGGTCCAGCTCCAGCGGCAGGTACGCGGCACCGGTGCGCAGCACCGCGAAGAGCGCGACCACCATCTCGATGGAGCGGGGCAGGGCCAGCGCGACCACCTGCTCCGGTCCGGCACCCCGGGCCACCAGCAACCGGGCCAGCCGGTTGATCCGGGCGTCGAACTCGGCGTACGTCAGGGTCCGCCCCGCGAAGACCAGGGCGATCTCGTCCGGGGTCCGGGCAGCCTGCGCGGCCAGCAGGTCGGCGACCGACTCGGTGCCGATCGGATGCCGGGTGGCCGCCCACTCCCCGACCAGTTCGGCCCGTTCCGCCGAGGTCAGCAGGTCGAGCCGGCCGACCGGGGTCTCGGGCTCGGCGACCAGCCGGGCCAGCAGCGCCACGAACCGGTCCAGCAGGCCGCGCGCCACCATGCCGGGTATCACGTCCGGGCGGTGGTCCAGGGCCACCCGGAGCCGCTGGGCCGGGGTGACCACCAGGGTCAGCGGGTAGTGCGTGGCGTCCACCCCGTCGACGGCGGCGATCCCGTGCCGGTCCCGCAGCCGGGCCGACTCCGCCTCGTCGACGAAGTTCTGCAACACGTAGAGCGTGTCGAAGAGTCGGGCGTGCCCGGTCGCCCGCTGCACCGCACCGAGTCCGAGGTGGTCGTGCGGCATCAACTCGATCCGCTGCTCGCCCAGCCTGCGCAGCAGGCCGAGCACGGATTCGGTGGGTTCGGCGGTGACGCGTACCGGCACGGTGTTCAGGAAGAGCCCGATGATGTTCTCCACGTGCGGCACGTCGGCGTGCCGGCCGGCGACGGTCATCCCGAAGACCACGTCGGTACGGCCGAGGTGGCCGCCGAGTACCAGCCCCCAGGCGGCGGTGAGCAGGGTGTTCAGGGTCAGCCCGTGCCGGCGGGCCAGTCCGCGCAGCCGGTCGCCGAGCGCGGCCGGCAGTTCGGCGCGTACCCGGTCCGGGACCACCGGGGCCAGGGTCGCCTCCGGGGCGACCAGGGTCGGCTCGGCCAGCCCGGCGAGGGCGTCCCGCCAGGCCGCGCCGGCCCGCTCGGCGTCCTGCCCGGCCAGCCACTCCAGGTGGTCGCGGTAGGAGCCGGCCGGCGGCAGGCCCCGGTCGTCGCCGTCGCTCTCGTAGAGCGTGAAGAGCTGCTCGACGAAGAGTTCCTCCGACCAGCCGTCCCAGAGCACCAGGTGGTGACTGACGACCAGCCGGTCCCGGTCGTCGCCGAGCCGGAGCAGCAGCAGCCGGCAGAGCGGCGGCCGGGTCAGGTCGAACCGGGTACGCCGGTCCTCGGCCATCAGCTCGGTCACCCGGGCATCCTGGGCCTGCGGGTCGAGGCCGGTCAGGTCCACCTCGGTCACCGGCAGCTCGGGGGCGACCCCGACGAACTGCACCGGCTGGGGCAGCCCGACGCTGGCGAACCCGGCCCGCATCCCGGGGTTGCGGGCCAGCAGCGCGGCGCCGGCCCGGCGCAGCCGCCGAAGGTCCAGCCGGTAACCGAGGTCGAAGGCGTCCTGCGCGGTGTAGACGTCCGGCGCCGAGGTGTCGTAGCTGGCGTGGAAGTAGAGCCCTTCCTGCAACGGCGAGAGCGGCCAGATCTCGGCCACCGGCACCGGGCTGGTCCGCTCGACCCGTTCGATCTCGTCCGCACCGAGCGACAGCCCGCCGGCAACCACCGGGCCGTTCCCGTCACGCACTGCGCCCGTGCCCGTGCCCTCGTGCACGGCGCCCGTGCTGGGGCCGGTGCTGGGGCCGGCGCTGGGGCCGGCGCTGGGGCCGGCGCTGGGGCCGGCGCTGGGGCCGGCGCTGGGGCCGGCGCTGGGGCCGGCGCTGGGACCGATGGTTTCGCCGAGGTCGACATCGGTGGCCACGGTGGTGGCGGCGGTGAGCCGGTGCAGCGCGTCGAGCCACTCGGCGGCCAGCCCGGCCACCTCGCGCTCGCCGAGCACGCCCTCCGGCCAGCTGAAGGTCGCGGTGAGCGCCGGACCGGCCGGGGTCTCGGTGGCGACCGCGTCGATCTGGAGCAGGTGGGCCAGGCCCAGCCCGCCGTTGGGCACGGCGATCGCGTCGGACTCGGCGGCCGGCGTCCATTCCTGTCCCGTGCCGCCGGGGAACCGGCCGTAGTAGTGGAACAGCACCTGGGCCCGGGAGAGCCCGGCCAGGATCGGCGCGGTCTGTGCGTTCAGGTACCGGAGCAGCCCGTGCCCGAGGCCGCCGTCCGGGACCGCCCGCAGCCGCTCGTCGACGGCACGCAGCAACGCGAGCGGGTCGGTGCCGGTCGGCAGGCGTACCGGCTGCACGCTTGTGAACCAGCCGACCGTGCGGGACAGGTCGAGGTCGGGTTCGAGTTCCTCCCGGCCGTGCCGTTCGAGGTCGACGAGCAGTTCGGCGGCACCGTCGCGGCCGTGCCGGTCCTGCCAACGGGTCACCGCGAGCTGCAGTGCCGTGAGCAGCACCGCGGTGACCTCGGCACCCGCCGCCGACGGTACGGCGGTGAGCAGCGGCAGCGTCCGCGCCGGATCGAGGTGTACGACGTGCTGCCGGGGCGACCCGACGCCGGTCTGTTCGGTCGCCGTCGTGGCCGCCGCCGGGCCGGACCGTGCCGGCAGCAGTTCGGCGCCCGGGGCGAGTGTCCCGGCCCAGTGCGCCAGTTCGGCCAGCCGTTCGGGGCGCTGGGCGTGCTCGCCGAGCGCTCGGGCGTACCGGCGCAGCGAGGTGCCGACCGGGGCGAGCCGGGGTGGCCGTCCGGCCCGTACCGCCGTCCAGGCGGCGACGAGGTCGGCCAGCAGGATCCGCCAGGAGACGCCGTCGACCGCCAGGTGGTGCGCGGCCAGCAGCAGCCGGCCGGGCCGGTCGCCCGCGTCGAACCAGACCGCCTGGAGCATCCGCCCCTCGTCCGGACTGAGCCGACCGGTGGCGCTGGCCGACTCGGCGGCCAGCACGGTGCGCAGGGCGTCGTCGTCCAGTCCGGCCACGTCGACCCGGTGCACCAGGTCGGCCGCCTGAACGGTGCCGGCCGGAGTCGTCGCGAGCGTCCAGAGCACGGAGGCGATCCGGCGCAGTCGCAACCGCAGCCCGGCGTGCCGGTCCAGCACCGCCGCGAGGACGGCGGTCAGCGACCCGAGGTCGAGTTCGGCGGGTACGACCAGCAGGGTGCTCAGGGTGAACCTGTCGATCGGCAGTCCGGTCTCTCGCAGCCAGTGCACGATCGGCAGCAGCGGCACCTCACCCAACTCGTCCGGATCACCGGGCGACTCGACGACCGGACCGGCGACCGGACCGACCTCCGAACCAGCGACCGATGTGGCCTCCGGACCGACGACCGGACCGGCGGGCGCCGCGCCCCCGGTCGAGGCGGGAGTGGCCGGCGAACCGTTGTCGGACAGGGCGGCGTCGCCGCCGCCCGCCGTGGCCAGCGCCCGTGGGGTGCGGTGCCGGAACACGTCGCGCGGGGTGAGCGCCAGGCCGTGCCGGCGGGCCCGGCTGGAAACCGCGATGGAGAGGATGCTGTCGCCGCCGAGGGCGAAGAAGTCCCCGTCGGCACCGACCTCGGGCAGGCCGAGCACCTCGGCGAAGACTTCCCGGAGCAGCCGCTCGGCCGCCCCGCCCCGGTCGTCCCAGCGGGCCGGGTCCGGTTCGGACGCGCCGGCCCGAGCGGTCGGACTTTCCACACCGGACGGGGTTGGTGCGGAACTGGCCGCGGTACTGCCGGTGAGCGGCTGTGGTGCCGGCAGGGCGGCCCGGTCGAGCTTGCCGCTCGAGGTCAGCGGCAACGCGTCCAGCAACACGAACTGGCCCGGCACCATCGACTCGGGCAGCCCGGCACGGACCGCCGCGCGAACGGCCTCGACATCGGGCCGGACCCCGGCGACCGGCACCAGGTAGCCGACCAGCCCGGTCCGCCCCCGGGCGTCGGCACGGGCGGCGGCGACCGCCTGGGCCACCCCCGGCGCCGTCCGGAGCACCGCCTCCACCTCGCCGAGGTCGATCCGGTGCCCCCGGATCTTGACCTGGTCGTCGCCCCGGCCGACATACTCGAGTACCCCGTCGGTACGCCACCGCACCAGGTCACCGGTGCGGTACATGCGCTGCCCCGCCGGCCCGTACGGGTCGGCGACGAATCGCTGCGCGGTCAGCCCGGACCGGGCGTGGTAGCCGTACCCGAGTTGGATGCCGGCGACGTACAGTTCGCCGGGTACGCCGGGCGGGACCGGCCGGAGGCAGTCGTCGAGTACGTACAGCCGGGTGTTGGCGACCGGGCGGCCGATCGGCACGGTCCGCTCCGCGGCGCCGTCGTTGGCCCACCAGGTGACCTGCACCGCCGTCTCGGTCGGGCCGTAGAAGTTGTCGAGCGCGGTGCCGGTGGCCGCCTGCCAGCGCCGGGCCAGTTCCGGCGACAGTGCCTCGCCGCCGCAGGAGACCCAGCGCAGGGTGGCCGCCCAGCCGGGGTCGGCGGTCAGCTCGTCGGCCAGCAGGAACGCCTCGACAAGCGAGGGTACGAAGGTGACCGCGGTGACCCGGTGCCGGCGGACCAGCCCGGCGAGCCGGGTCGGGTCGCCGGCGGCGTCCTCGCCGGGAAGCACCACGGCGGCACCGGCCGAGAGCGGCCAGAAGATCTCCCAGACCGAGGTGTCGAAGCTGGCCGGGGCGAGTTGCAGCATCCGGTCCGCGGTGCCGAGTCCGAACCGCCGCTGCGACCAGGCGAGCTGGCTGACGATCGCGCGGTGGCCGACGAGTACCCCCTTGGGCCGGCCGGTGGAGCCCGAGGTGTAGATCAGGTAGGCCGGCCCGTCCGGTCCGGTGCCGGCGTCCCGGCCGACCGCGCCCGTCGGCTCCGACCGCCGCCCCTGCTCGACGGGCTCGGCGGGCTCGGCGGGCTCGGCGAGGTCTGCGGGCGGGGCCGACACGAGCAGTTGCGCCACCCCGGCCGGCCGGGGCAGCCGGGCCAGTACCTCCACCGTGCTGATGATCGCCCGCGCACCGGAGTCGGCGAGTACGGCGGCGAGCCGCTCCCGGGGATGCCCGACGTCCAGCGGCAGGTACGCGGCACCCGCCTTGAGTACGCCGAGCAGTGCCACCACCAGCTCGGCCGACCGGGGCACCGCCACGGCGACGACGTCACCGGGCCGGATCCCACGGTCGGCCAGTCGCCGGGCCAGTCCGGCGGCCCGCCGGTCCAACTCGGCGTAGCCGATCCGGCGCTCGCCGTCCAGCAGTGCGACGGCATCCGGGGTCCGGGCCGCCTGTGCGGCGACCATCCCGTGCAGGGTCTGCGGCGGCACCGGCGCGTCCGGACCGGTGAGCCGGGACAGCGCGGTGCCGCGTTCGAGCGCCGGCAGCAGGTCGATCCGCCCGACCGGTCGGCCCGGCTCGGCGACGAAGGTGCCGAGCACCTCGGCCAGGCCGGTACGCAGCAGTCGCAGGGTCGCCGGGTCCACCCGTTCCGGGTCGTACTCCAGGGTCAGCGCCACCGTCTCGCCGGCCGGCGAGACCAGCAGGGTGACCGGATAGTGCGTCGCCTCCCGGAACTCCACACCGGCCAGCGCCAGGCCACCCGGACCACCCGGACCACCCGGACCACCCGGACCACCCGGACCACCCGGACCAGCGTCGACCGGATAGTTCTCCAGCACCACCAGGCTGTCGAACAGCTCGCCGCCGCCGGCCAGTCGCTGGATCGCCGGCAGCCCGAGGTGCTGCGCGTCGAGCAGCTCGGCCTGCTCCCGCTGGAGCCGGCCCGCCAGGTCGACGAGCGGCTCGGCCGGATTCCAGCGCAGCCGGACCGGCACGGTGTTGATGAAGGGCCCGACCATCGCCTCGACACCGTCGAGTTCGGCCGGCCGGCCGGCGACGGTACTGCCGAAGACCACGTCCCGGCGGCCGAGCCGACGGCCCAGTACCACCGCCCAGGCGGCGTGCAGCAGGCTGCCGAAGGTGAGCCCGGCCGCCCGGACCCGACCGGCCAGCCCGGCGGCCACCTCGGCGGGCAGTTCCACGGCGGCCCGTTCGGGATGGAACATCCCGTCGAAGCCCTCCGCCGCCTCGGCGGCGATCCGGGTCGGGCCGTCGAGCCCGGCCAGCGCGTTCCGCCAGGCGCCTTCCGCCGCCGACCGGTCCCGCCCGGCCAGCCACTCCAGATAGCGCCGGTACGGGGTGACCGGCGGCAACCGGTCCGGCTCGCCGTCCGGTGAGTACCGGGCGAACAGGTCCCGCAGGGTGACCCCGGCGGACCAGCCGTCGGTGACGATGTGGTGGTGGGTGAGCAGCAGGCTGTGCCGCCGTTGGGCCCAGCGGACCAGTACGCAGCGCAGCAGCGGCGGCCGGGTCAGGTCGAACGGGGCGGCCCGTTCCGCCTCGGCCAGCGCCTCGAACTCGGCCGCCCGCTCCGGTTCGGGGTACCCGGTCAGGTCGACCTCGCGCCATGGCAGCGCGATCCCGTCCGCGACCAGCTGCACCGGCCGCCCGTCGGCGAGCTGCGGGAACGCGGCCCGCAGCGGGGCGTGCCGGTCCAGCACGTCCTGCCCGGCCCGGCCCAGCGCGGCGGCGTCCACCGACCCGTGCAGCTCGACCACCTGCTGCACCCGGTACGGGTCCCGCTCCGCCCCGGCGGCGACCGCGTGGAAGTAGAACCCCTCCTGCAACGGGGTCAGCGGCAGCACGTCGGCGATCGCCGGCACACTGGCGGCCAGCGTGTCCACGTCGGACTGGCGTAGCGCCAGCAGCGGGAAGTCCGACGGGCTCGGCCCGCCGGCGCCCGGCCGGGCGGCGTGCCGGACCAGCGCCTCCAGCGCGGAGAACCAGCCCTGCGCCAGCTCGGCCACGTCTGCCTCGGACAGCAGCGTCGCCGGCCAGGCCCAGGTCACGCCGAGCCCGGGTCCCTCCGGCCGGTCCTCGGTGAAGGCGTTCACCTCCAGCGTGTACGGCGCCACCGGCATGCCCGCGTCAAAGCCACCGGCCAGCAGGCCGAGACCGGGCAGCGCGGTCCAGCAGCCGTCCGGCGAGGAGTCCACCCCGAACCGGCCGAGATAGTTGAAGCTGATCTGTGGCTGCGGCAGCCCGGCCAGTACGGCCGCGGTCTCCGGGTTCAGGTGGCGCAGCAGCCCGTACCCGAGTCCGTGGTCGGGGATGGCGCGCAGCCCTTCCTTGATCCGCTTCAGTGCCCGGCCGGCGTCGTCGCCGCCGGCCAGCGCCTCGTCGAGATCGACCGGTCCGGGGTCGAGCCGGACCGGGAAGATGCTGGTGAACCAGCCGAGGGTGCGGGACAGGTCGACACCGTCACCGACCTGCTCCTCCCGGCCGTGCCCCTCCAGCGCCACAAGCGCGGGTCCCGGCGTCCCGGTCCCCCGGCGCCGGCGCCAGTCGGTCAGCGCCAGCGCCAGCGCGGTGAGCAGCACGTCGTTGACCCCGGCGGAGAACGCCGCCGGGATACTGGTCAGCAGCGGCGCGGTCTGCTCGGCGGGCAGCCGCAGGGTGAGCCGGCGGACGCTGGCCAGGTCGCCGACCGGGTCCAGCGGGCGGTCGGCCAGCGGTGGGTCGTCGCCGCGCAGCAGCTCCGTCCAGAGTGGAAGCTCGGCGGTCCGCTCCGCCGCGTCGGCGTGCACGAGTTCGGCCCAGCGGCGCAGCGGGGTGCCGACCGGTTCCAGCCGGGGTGTCCGGCCGGCCAGCACGTCGGACCAGGCCGAGGCCAGGTCGGGCAGCAGGATCCGCCAGGAGACACCGTCGACCACCGCGTGGTGCACCAGCACGACCAGCCGGCCGGGCCGGTCCGGGCCGGCGTCCAGCCAGACCGCCTGCACCATCACGCCGGCCTGCGGGTCCAGCCGAGCGCCGGCCGACTCGGCCGCGGTGCCGATCCGGTCCCGCAGCACCTCGTCGGTCAGCCCGGTCACGTCGACCCGGTGCAGCCGGTCCGCCGCCCGCACCGTGCCGGGCGCCGGCACCACCAGCCGGCCCGGGGCCTGCGGGGTGGCCCGGACCAGCCGGGACCGGAGTACGTCGTGCCGGTCCAGCACCGCCTGGAACGCGGCGGCCAGCCGCTCGGCGGTCACCTCGGCCGGTACCCGGACCGCAAGCCACTGCGCGAACGCGTCGATCGGCCCGCCGCAGCCGTCCAGCCAGCGCATGATCGGGGTGAGCGGGAACTCGCCGACCCCGGCGGTGGGATCGTCGACGATCTCGCGGGACAGCGGCTCGGCGACCGGCGCCAGCTCGGCGACGGTACGCCGCTGGAAGACCTGGCGCGGGGTGACCACCAGACCCGCCTGCCGGGCCCGGATGACGAGTTGGATCGAGACGATGCTGTCCCCGCCGAGGGCGAAGAAGTCGTCCTCGACCCCCACCTCGGGCAGCCCCAGCACCTCGGCGTAGAGGGCGCAGAGCACCTCCTCCCGGGCGTCCCGGGGCCGGGCACCGGTGCTGCGCGCCGCGAAGTCGGGCGCCGGCAGCGCGGCCCGGTCCAGCTTGCCACTGGGCAGCACCGGCAGTTCGTGCAGCGGCACGAAGGCGGCCGGCACCATGTGGTCCGGCAGCCAACTGCGCGCGTACGAGCGCAGCTCGGACAGCAGTGCGGTGACGTCCCGGAACGGCGCCGGCCGGTTGGCGTACCGGGCCAGGTCGGTCGGCTCGGCACCGTCCGACCGGTACGCCGGGCCGGCGGGTGCCGCGCCCGGGCGGGTGAGAAGCAGGTCGAGACGGCCGTCGTCGGCACCGGCGGACCAGGTCACCTCGACCTGGTAGCCGTGCCGGGCGGCCAGCTCGTAAACCGCCTCCGGATCGACGCCCGGCACACCTCCCGCCGCCCCGGGCGAGGACGGGGCGGCGGCCGGAGGCGGGTCGACGGGCGAAGGCGGGGCGACGGGCGAGGACGGGGCGGCGGTGAGTTGCCGGTAGGCGGCGAGGTCGGCGTCGAGCCGGGCGTTCGGTACCCCGGTCACCCGGAGCGCGGCCGGCCGTTGCGTGTCGAGTCGCTCGGCCAGCCCGCCGAGGTCGCCGTCCCAGGGCTGCCCGACGGCCGTCTGCTCCACTGTGGGAAGTGCGTCGCCGTCGGCTGCGGTACGCAGCACCACGTCGTACCGGTAGCGGGTGAGTTCGTTGTGCGCCCGGCCGCGCTTCACCACCAGGTCGACCCCGGCGATCGCCGGCAACCCGCCGGCCAGCGCCGGAAAGAGATCGGGGTCGAGCAGCAGCTCACCCTCCCAGTGCAGGCTCTGCTCGACGGCGGCCAGCGCGGCCCGCCGGCCGTCGGCATCCGGCCGGCGGCGGCCCGCCTCGACCGCGGCGCGCAGTGTGCGGTGCAGCCGCAGGTTGCGCACGTCGCCGACGAATACCGTGCCGCCCGGCGCCAGCAGCCCGACCGCCCGGCGCAGCACCTCGGCCAGGTAGTCGACGCTCGGAAAGTACTGGACCACCGAGTTCAGCACGACGGTGTCGAAGAAGCCCGTCGGCAGCCCGTCGGCGACGTCTGCCGGCTGGGCGCGCAGCTCGACCCGGCCGGCCAGCTCCGGCACCGCCGCCACCTGCTCGCGCAGCGCCTCGATCGCCGCCGGGGAGAGGTCGGTACCCCAGTACGACTCCACCCGCGGTGCCACCTTCGCCAGCAGCAGGCCGCTGCCGACACCGAGTTCCAGCACCCGGCGCGGGCGCAGCGCGAGGATCCGCTCGACGGTCCTGTCCCGCCATTCCCGCATCTCGGCAAGCGGGATCGGCAGCCCGTCGTAGCTGCTGTTCCAGCCGGTGAAGTTCTCCCCGAACCGCTCGGTACGCCCGGCGGTGTAGAGCAGTTCGTGCAGCCGCTGCCAGTCGTCCACCCGGGCCGACTCGACCCCGGCGTCCCCCGGCCGGTCCACTGCCGGTACGACGTAGGCGACGAGCCGCGGCTGGCCGTCCCGCCCCGGCCGGGCCAGTACGGCGACCTGGCCGACCGCCGGATGCTGGGCGAGTACCGACTCGATCTCGCCCGGCTCGATCCGGTATCCCCGGATCTTCAGCTGGTCGTCGGCGCGGCCGAGGAACTCCAGCCGCCCGTCCGGCAGCCAGCGGACCAGGTCACCGGTGCGGTAGAGCCGCCCGCCGGCCGGACCGTACGGGTCGGCGACGAAGCGCTGGGCGGTCAGCCCCGGCTGCCCGAGGTAGCCCCGGGCCAGCCCGGTGCCGCCGAGGTACAGCTCGCCGGTGGCGCCGACCGGCACCGGCTGGAGGGCCGCGTCCAGCACGTAGCAGCGGGTGCCCGGGTCGGGGCGGCCGATCGGCACCACCCCGCCGGCCGGGGTGTCCGGGTCACACTCCCCCAGCGTCGAGTTGACCGTCGCCTCGGTCGGCCCGTACGCGTTGAACATCGGCCGACCCGGTGCCCACCGGGCGACGAGTTCCGGGGAGACCCGCTCGGTACCGGCCAGCAGGGTCGCCCCGGCCGGCAGGGCCAGCTCCCGGGGCATCGCGGCGAGCAGGGCCGGCGGCAGGATCATGAACGTCACGCCGTGCCGGTGCGCGTACTCGGTCAGCGCCGGTCCGGGCACCCGACGCTCGGCCGGCACCACCACCAGCCGGCCGCCGGAGAGCAGCCCGAGACAGAGGTCCCAGAACGCCACGTCGAAGCTGGGCGAGGCGAACTGGAGGACCCGGCTGTGCGGCCCGACGCCGAGCCGGGCCCGCTGGGTGGCGACCAGCTTGGCCACCCCGGCGTGCGACACGACGACGCCCTTGGGCCGGCCGGTCGAGCCCGAGGTGTAGATGACGTAGGCCGCGTTGGCCGGGGTCAGCGGTCCGCCCCGGTCGGCGTCGGTGGGATCGCTCGCCGGCAGCTCCGGCCCGGTCCCGCCGCCCGCCAGCGGTTCGGGACCGGTCCCGTCGCCCGCGAGCAGTTCGTCGAGCAGCAGCCTGGGCAGGTCCGGGTTCGCCGGCAGCTCACCGGCCAGTTCCGCCGTGCTGACCAGGCAGACCGGGCGGGCGTCGGCCAGCATGAAGCCGATCCGCTCGGCCGGGTAGTCCTGGTCCACCGGCAGGTAGGCGCCGCCGGCCTTGAGCACCGCCACCTCGGCCACGATCATGTCCACCGAGCGGGGCAGGCAGAGCGCCACCACCCGTTCCGGCCCGACCCCCCGGGCGAGCAGCGCGTGCGCCAGCCGGTTCGCCCGGGTGTCGAGCTGGGCGTAGGTCAGCTCGACGTCCTCGCAGACCACCGCGATCGCGCCGGGTGCCCGGCGTACCTGCTCGGCGAAGAGTTCCGGCCAGGTGGCCGGGGGCGCCGGCCGGGCCGTCTCGTTCCACTCCACGAGGATGCGGTGCCGCTCCGCCCCGGCCGGTCCGGCCGCTGTCGACTCGACGGTCGTCGGGTCGGCGGTCGCGTCGCCATCCGCACGTGGTGCCGCTTCGGCGCGGTTCAGGTCACTTGTGGGCACGACGAAGTACCGCCTCTCGCGAGCGGGTCGGAACGGTGCGGACGGGGCGGGCGGGGCGAGCGGGGCGGGTGGACGCCGGGGAACCGGTCGGGTGGTCAGCCGTCGCCGAGCAGCGGCAGGATCTGGTCCAGCGCGTACGGGACGCTGAGCACGGTGCTGAACGAGAGCGCGGCACCGAGCGGCGGGTTCTCGTAGGGCAGGAAGACCGCCCGGTTCTGCTTGGCCACCTCCAGGGTGGCGTAGACCTTGTCCGACTTCACCCGGGGCTCGGCGCCGGCGTCCGAGGTGAGGAAGAGCAGCTTGTCGACGTCGACCAGGTCCAGTCGCTCGGAGCCGATCTCGGCGGCGTACTCCTTGCCGGCCGCCTGCACGATGTTCTCCGGCACGGTGAAGCCGAGCTGGGTCATGAAGACCACCTTCGGGTCGCTCGGCGCGAAGACCGCGTACTTGCCCGCCTCGTACGGGTCGACCACCGCGACGCTCTTTCCGGCGAAGCCGGGGTGTTCCTGCCGGGCCCTGGCGAACCGGGCGTCGACGTCGGCGATCAGCTTCTCCGCCTGCTCGGCCTTGCCCAGCGCGCGGCCGGCCTGCCGGGTCATCTCCTGCCAGGGCGCGGCGTAGTCGGCGAAGCCCTTCGGCTGGGCGACGGTCGGGGCGAGTTGGGAGAGCTTCTGGTACTGCTCCTGGGACATTCCGGAGTAGAGCCCGATGATCAGGTCCGGTCGCAGCGCGGCGACCTTCTCCAGGTTGTAGTCGTCCCGCTCGCCGACGATCTCCGGCGGGGTGCTGCCCCAGAGCGGCTGCGCCCAGGGCCACTTGCCGTACGGCCGCTCCAGGAACCAGTCGATCGCGCCGACCGGTACGACGCCGAGGGCGAGCACCGGGTCCTGGTCGCTGAGGCCGAGCGTCACCACCCGGGTCGGCGCCTTGGTGATCTCGGTGCTGCCGTACTTGTGCTCGACCGTGACCGGGAACGTGCCGCCGGTGCTGGCCGACGCCGTCGGCTCCGCGTCGTCGTCACCACCGCCGCAGCCGGCCAGGCCGAGTACGAGGACGGCCAGCGCCGCCGCCAGTCGGCCGACCGGCCGGAAACGCGTGGTGCGGGCAGGTGTCGTGGACATCGGCTCCTCTTCGGGTTCTCTCAGCGTCCCGTCGCGCGGTACCGGCGGTCGGGCGGATCTGGTGGGCGGAGCGGTTCCGGTGCGTCCGTCGCGACGCGGCGGGTCGGCTGCGGTCGCGCGACGTCGGGCAACGGCGCCCGGGCGTCGGGTACGGCACCGTCGTCCGGTTCCGATGACGGTGATAGTAAGGTAACCCTTACCTAACTTCAACCGTCTCGCCGGAACGGTCCCGCCCCCACCTCCGAACGGACTCCCCGCGAGCCCGGCGCGGACCTGCCGTGCATCGACGCCGTGAACTAAGGTATACCTACCCTAAGAAGCGAATACGCTGCATATCAGGGACGAGCTTTCGGCGACGACGAGCACGACGGCGGACAAGGGCGGGACACGACGGTGAGCGCGACGACGACGGACGAGGCGACGGCGGACCAGACATGAGGCTTGCGTGACAACGGAGCAGGCAGCACCGGCGCGCCGACCCACACCCATCCGGGCGACGGGTCGCCGCCGACCCACCCGTCCGGTGGGGCTCTTCGCCGTCGCCAGCACCGTCCTGGTCGTCCTCTGCCTGCTCTCCGTCGCGGTGGGCAGCCGGCAGATCCCGCTGGACCAGGTGGTCCGGATCCTCCTCGACCGGGCCGCAGGCGGCACCGACCCGCAGATCGACGCGATCGTCTGGGGCGTACGCCTGCCGCGCACCGTGCTCGGCCTGCTGGTCGGGATGGCCCTCGGGCTCTCCGGCGCCCTGATGCAGGGGCTGACCCGCAACCCGCTGGCCGATCCCGGCCTGCTCGGCGTGACCGCCGGTGCCGCACTCGGCATCGTCGTCGCGATCGGCTCGTTCGGCATCGCCACGCTCTACGGCTACATCTGGTTCGCCTTCGCCGGCGCGCTGCTGGCCAGCATGGTGGTCTACCTGCTCGGCGGGCTCGGCCGGGGCGGCTCCACCCCGGTCAAGGTGGCGCTGGCCGGGGTGGCGGTCACCTTCCTGCTCAACTCGGTGACCAGCGCGATCGTGCTGCGGGACCCGGACGCGCTCAACCGTTACCGGTTCTGGGCGGCCGGATCGCTCTCCGGACCGGACTTCGGCACCATCGGCCAGCTGCTGCCGTTCCTGGCGGTAGGCGCCGTACTCGCCCTGGCCACCGCCCCGGCACTGAACAGCCTCGCCCTCGGCGACGACGTCGCCGCCGCGCTCGGCCGCCGGGTCGGTCTGGTACGCCTACAGGGCACCCTGGCCGTCACCCTGCTCGCCGGGGCGGCGGTCGCGGTCGCCGGGTCGATCGTCTTCGTCGGTCTGGTGGTGCCGCACGTCGCCCGGCTGATCACCGGACCGAACCACCGCTGGCTGCTGCCGTTCACCATGGTGCTCGCGCCGAGCCTGCTGCTGCTGGCCGACATCGTCGGCCGGGTCGTCGCCCGCCCCAGCGAGGTCGGCGTCGGCGTCATCGCCGCGTTCATCGGCGGTCCGTTCTTCATCATGCTGGTCCGGCGCCGCCGGCTCGCGGAGCTCTGATCGCCGTGACCCTGCTCGACCTGCGCCGCACCGGCGGCCGTACCGCGTTCCGGATGGGCCGGCCGCCCGTCTCCGGCGTACTCCGCGGGCGGCTGCTGGTCTGCTGCCTCGGGCTGGTCGCCGCCACGTTCGTGGTCTTCTGCGTCGGCATCGCCACCGGCGACTACCCGGTCAGCCCGCTGCGGGTGGTGCCCGCGCTCTGGGGTTCCGGCGACCCGGCCCAGGTCTTCATCGTGCGGGAACTGCGGCTGCCCCGGGCGCTCACCGGCGTCCTCGCCGGTGCCGCGTTCGCCGTCTCCGGGGCGGTCTTCCAGACCATCACCCGCAACCCGCTGGCCAGTCCGGACATGATCGGCATCAACGCCGGCGCCACCACCGCCGTGGTGGCCGGGATCGTGCTCGGCAGTGCCGGGCTGAGCCTGCCGGTGCTCGGGCTGGCCGGCGGGATGGGCACCGCCGCCCTGATCTACCTGCTCGCCTGGCGGCGGGGTGCCACCGGCTACCGGATCGTGCTGGTCGGCATCGCCGTCTCCTGGATGTGCGCCAGCGCCACCGACTACCTGCTGACCCGGGCACAGCTGGCCGAGGCGCAGGCGGCGCTCGGCTGGCTGGTCGGCAACCTCAGTGGGCGCGGTTGGGAGGCGGTCCGCCCGCTCTCCGTCGCGGTGCTGATCCTGCTGCCCGCCGGGATGCTGCTCGGGCGGTGGACCCGGACCCTGCACCTGGGCGACGAGGTGGCCCGTGGGCTCGGTACGCCGGTGCAACTGGCCCGGCTCTGCCTGGTGGTCGTCGGCGTCGCGATGGTCGCGTTCGCCACCGCCGCCACCGGGCCGGTGCTCTTCGTGGCACTTGCCGCACCACAGATCGCGCAGCGGCTGGTGGGGCTCTCCGCGCCGCCGCTGCTGGCGTCCGCGCTGACCGGGGCGTTGATGGTCTCGGCCAGCGACCTGGTGGCCCGCTGGCTGATCCCGGACGTCGACCTGCCGGTCGGCGTGGTCACCGGGGCGCTCGGCGCGGCGTTCCTGCTCTGGCTGCTCGTCCGAACCAATCGTGCCGGTTCTGGAGGCTGACAATGACCCTGGACCTGACCGTCGTCGACACCGCGCTCGACACCCCGCCGCCGAGCGCTGCCGGCCACCCCGAGCTGCGGGCCGAACGGCTGCGCCTGGCGTACGGCGAGCGGGTCGTCGTGGACGACCTGGACCTGGTCGTCCCGGCCGGCCGGATCAGTGTGATCGTCGGCGCCAACGCCTGCGGCAAGTCGACCCTGCTCCGGGCGCTGGCCCGGTTGCTCAACCCGACGGCCGGCAGCGTCCAGCTCGACGGCCGGGCGATCCACTCGCTGCCCACCCGCCAGGTGGCCCGGCAGGTGGGGATCCTGCCGCAGGCACCGGTGGCACCGGACGGGCTGACCGTGCTCGACCTGGTCGGCCGGGGCCGCTCGCCGCACCAGACGTGGTGGCGGCAGTGGTCCACCGACGACGAGCGGGCGGTGTCCGAGGCGCTCGCCGCGACCGGCGTCACCGAACTGGCCGACCGGCCGGTCGACGAGCTCTCCGGTGGGCAGCGCCAGCGGGCCTGGATCGCCATGGCGGTGGCCCAGCAGACCCCGGTACTGCTGCTGGACGAGCCGACCACCTTCCTCGACCTGTCCCACCAGATCGACGTACTCGACCTGGTGGTGGACCTGAACCGGCGGGACGGCCGGACCGTGGTGATGGTGCTGCACGACCTCAACCAGGCGTGCCGGTACGCCGACCACGTGATCGCGATGAAAGGTGGCCGGATCGTCGCCCAGGGTGAGCCGTCCCGGGTGGTCACCGCCGAACTGGTCGACGAGGTCTTCGACGTACGGTGTGAGGTGAGTCTCGACCCGCTCACCGGTACCCCGCTGGTGATCCCGACCAGCCGGCACCATCCCCGACCGATGGTGTCCGCCGGCACCTGACCGCCCGCCGGCACCTGACCGCGTCCGGTCCGCCGCTCCGGTCCGCCCTGGGCAGGCGCCTGGGCGGCCGGTGGGGTGCGCGGTCAGGGAAGTGGGACCACGTAGGAGTCGACCTCGGCGATCAGGCCGGCCCGGAAGGTGAACAGGTCGCTGTAGGCGAACCGGAACCGGCCGTTCGCACGGTGCCGCCCGATGCCGGTGCCGGTCACCACCACCACGTCGCCGGCCTCGACGGTGCGCTCGACGGTCAGCTCGGGGCTGCCCTCGAACGCGGGATTCTCTATCTCGTCGTCGAACTCGACCTTGCCGCGCGTGGTGCGGAATCCGTGGATCCGCCAGACGACGTCGTCGGCCAGGCAACCGAGGACCGCGTCGTGGTCGCTGCGCCGGAAGCCGTCCATGTAGCGGTGCACGAGCTGCGTCTGTCGGGTCACTGCTGTTCGCTCCCTGTCGGTGGTGCTGGTCAACTCACGAACTGCGCTCAGTTCGCCGAGCCGCGCAGTTCGCGGAGCACGGCGTCGAGCCGTTCGAGGATTCCGGCCAGGCCGCCGCGGGCCTGCTCGGTCCGGAGTCCGGGGGGCAGCCGCCGCTGGTGGACCAGCAGCGTGGTGCCGGGCCCGCTCGGGCGCAGGCGGATGTCGGTCGTGATGCCGGTGCGTGACTCGGCGAGCACCAGCCGGCTCGGCGGCTCGACGATCTCGTAGCGGAAGCAGAGCGCCCGCCTGCTTCCGTCGGCGCCCTCGGTCTCCAGCTCGAACGTGCCGCCAACCCGGAGGTCGACGACCACCGAGGCGCGCGGAACCGTGGCGTGCCGGCCACCCCAGAACGCTGCCAGGTGCTCCGGGGTGGTGAACACCTCCCACACCAGCGCGGGCTCGGCGTCGAGATGTCGACGGGCGATCAACTGGTCGCCGTCGAGGCTCACCTCGGTCGTCATCGGTGCTGCCCCGTCCGCACCGACGCCAGGTGCTCCGCCAGCCGGTCGAGGCGGGACTCCCACTCCCGCTGCTGCTCGTCGATCCAGCCGGTCAGCTCCCGCATGCGCTCGACGTTCAGCCGGCACGGCCGGCGCTGGCCGTCGACCCACTGCCGGACCAGCCCGGAGCGCCGGAGGATGCCGACGTGCCGGGAGACGGCCTGGTGCGTCAGGTCGAAGGGCTCGGCGAGCTCGCCCACGGTCGCGTCGCCCCGGGCGAGCCGGGCCACGATCGCCCGCCGGGTCCGATGGCTGAGGGCGGCGAAGACGGCGTCCAGCTCGACTTCGTCCTCGACGTGGTCGGCGACTGTCACGTCTCGGAACAGTATGCGCAACCAATCCCTTGCACAAGTGGTCTGTTGAATATCTTTCCGTTAGACGCTCCGGATGGCCCAAGGTGCAATCCCGCCGGCAGGCACGGCACTTGCGAGCGTGGCGGACGGGCTCCTAGCCTCACCGGCATGGCCAAATCCGCGCTGTTGAACGCCGTTGTGGAACAGACACACACGTTTGCCGACTGGGTACAGGGCAGGGACGCGACGACCCCGGTGCCAACCTGTCCGAAGTGGACGCTGGCCGACCTTGTCGACCACGTCGGTGCGACGCAGCGCATGGTGGCGATGCTCGTGGCGGAGCGGATGTCCGAGCCGAGCAGGGCTTTCGCCGGCTACACCCCGGCACCGACCGATTCGGCCCGGTGGCGCGGGTGGCTGACCGACGGCGCGGCGGAGGCGAAGCAGGCGTTCGAATCGGTAACCGACGACACGCCGGTGTGGGATCCGTCCGGTGCCGCCGCAGGCGTGTTGTTCTGGTCGCGTCGGCTATTCGGCGAGGCGTGTGTGCATCGCGCGGACGCGGCTGCGGCGCTCGGCCTGCGGTACGAGCTGGCGCCGGAGCACGCCGTCGCGGCCATCGAGGACTGGCTGGACACGATGACCTCTCCCGGCTACTGGGAGAACAGGCCGGACTTCGCCACCGCGATGCGCGGCAGCGGCCAGACCCTGCACTTCCACGCGACCGACGCCCCCGGAGAGTGGCTGGCCCGCCGGGAAGCGGACATGGTCGTCCTGGAACGCGCCCACACCAAGGCGGACGTCGCGGTACGCGGCCCGGCCGCCGAACTACTGCTCGTGCTCAGCAGGCGTCGTCCGCTGGCGGCGGCCACCGAGCTGGAGATCCACGGCGATCGGGCACTGCTCGACCACTGGATCGAACACATGAACTGGGTCACCGACTGACGGAGGTGTCGAGGGCTGTCCGGACCGGCGGCAGGCGTACGGCGATGTCCCTGCCACCGGTCGGCCCCGGCTGGCCACCCCCTGTCGGCCGACCTGACACGTCACCCTGCCCGTTGCCGGTCCAGCGGCTCCGGCCGGCCTCGACAGGTCACCGCGCCCGATGCCGGCCCAGCGGCTCCGGCGGACGCCCGGTGTACGCCCACTCCCCCAGCGCCGACCGGTCAACCAGCCCGATTCCCAGCTCGCGGGCCAGCCGCAACCCGTCACCGGCCGCGAAGAACCCGTTGGTGACGATCACGCAGATCTCGCCCCGGTGGATGCTGCGGCAGGTGCCGGCGAAGCGCTGGATCGCCGCACTGCCCACCCGGTTCGCCGGGCTGTGCCGCTTGCACTGCACCACGATCCGGCGGCCGTCCGGGGAGATCGCCGTGATGTCCGCGCCCCGGTCGGCGGCACCACCGCAGACCGCCACCCGGGAGAAGCCCGACCTGCGCAGCAACGCGGCCACCCAGCCCTCGAACTCCGCACCGGTCATCGTGTCGGTCGCCTCGACCCGGCAGGCGCGTACCGCCGCGTCGGCGTCGGCTCGGAACCGTGCCCGGACCAGCAGGACGACGATCGTCGCTCCGGCCGCCAGCAGGGTCACCGCGACGACAACCGACCAGACCGGTTGACGCTGGACGAAGTCGACGACCAGCCAGCCGAGCACCAGCCCGCCGACCGTACCGCCGAGCCACCAGCCCGAGCGGTCCGGCGTCCGGCTGGCGGCCCGGCGGGCGTACGGGCGTCGTGGGCGGGGGCGTCGGGTGCGGAAGCGTCGGGTGCGGGACCGGTAGTGTCCGCGCACCCGCGTGCCGTCCCGGCGGGTGTACGACCGTACTCGCGGCATCCGGTCCCTTCCGGTCTGGACTCCAGCGTTGGCGAACTGGACCTTCGAGGGTATCCACCTCGGACAAGTCGCCCGTTCGATGACGGTCGGGCCCGGGATGGCCACCGGGAACGCATCGGGGTGGTCGGCGCGGCGCCGCTAGACTGGGCCGTCCCTGGTTGGGCGACCGGTGAGGACGGCGTTGTGACCTACTACGTGGAGATTCCGGTCGACGACGACAGTACGGTGCTGGTCGAGGTGACCCACCAGGTCACCGGGGTCGCGCCGGCCGGCCGGCCCCGGGAGGTGGTGACCCGGCTGACGGAGACCTTCGGCGAGGCGTTCGACCGGTTCCACCGGCTGGCCAGGAGCGCGGCGGCGCAGGCCCGGGACGCGGGCGGGGCGGACCGGGTGGCGATCGAATTCGGTCTCAAGGTCGCCGCAAAGGGCGGCTTCGTGGTCGCCGAGACCACCGGCGAGGCACACATGAAGGTCACCTTCGAGTGGAACCGTGCCGCCGCACCGGCGCCGGTCCGCAGCGAATCCGAGCAGAGCGGCGCCGGGGAAGGGAGCCCGGAGCGGGAGTCCCCGTCGACCGAGGCGTCCCCGTCCGGCCCTACCGGCTGACCTGTCGCCCACCGCGCCGAGCCCGGCGGGCCAGCAGCCAACGTGTCCGACCGGTCGGCAACCAACGTGTCCGACCGGTCGGCAGCCAACGTGTCCGACCGGTCGGCAACCAACGTGTCCGACCGGTCGGCAACCAACGTGTCCGACCGGTCGGCAACCGGCGTGCCCGGCGGGTCAGCAGCCAGCCGGTCAGGGCCAGGTCGAACAGCGCACCCGGGACCTTGGTCTTGGTGGCCAGGCCGAGGCTGTCCGGCAGGGTGAGGAAGACCAGCCCGGCGGAGCCGGCGTCGAGCACGGTGCCCAGCCGTCCTCGGGGTGTGCGGGTGGCGGCGAGCACGGCGATCGCGGCGAGGGCGTACCAGGGGTAGAAGACCGGGCCGAGCAGCGCGGTGGCGAGCAGGGCCACCCCGGCGGCGGGTACGGCGGCCGCGACGCCGCCGAGCACCGCCCGGCGCCAGGCGAGCAGCAGGACGGCACCGAGCGCCAGCAGGCCCGCCAGCCGGGCGATCTGGACCGCGCCGTCGAACGCCTCGGGATGGCCTGCCGCCCGCAGGCCGTAGCCGACCGCCATCCCGACCCCGGTCGGGATGGACAACCACTGGACGTTGCCGGCGGTCGCCGGCCAGCTCCGGACGAATCCGAGGCCGTACCCGGTGACGCCGGCCAGCAGCAGGACGGTGCCGATCATCGCCCCGGCCAGGACCGCGCCGGCCGCGACCCGGCGCCGGGCGGTCCGCGCCCAGGGGACCACGGCGATCGCGAACGGCAGCACCACCAGGGCGGTGGCCTTGACCGAGGCGGCGGCGCCGAAGGCGGCACCGGCCACGGCCATCCGGCCGGCGACGGTACGCAGCTCGACCGCGGCCAGCAGCCCGAGTACGACCAGCCCGGCGAGGAAGGCGTCGTTGTGCGCCCCGGAGACGACGTGTACCAGCGGCAGTGGCCCGATCGCGCCGAGCCAGACCACCCGGGCCGGGTTCCCGCCGCAGTGCCGGGCCAGCCGGGCACCCGCGGCGGTGGCCAGCAGTACCCCGGCGACCGCCACCAGCCGGAGCAGGGTGACGGCGAGCGGCAGGACCCCGTCCGCCACGCTGGCGGCGAAGCCCTCGACGGCCAGCCAGAGCGAGCCGTACGGCGCGGGCGCGTCCCGCCACATCGGCGAGACCGACTCCAGCCACCGGCAGGGTAGCTCCGCCGGCCCCACGGCGTACGGGTCCAGCCCGGCCCGGACGATCTCCCCCTGGCAGGCGTACGCGTAGACGTCGGTACTGCCCAGCGGTGGCGCCAGCAGCAGCGGTACGGCCCAGAGCGCTCCGGTGCCCAGCAGCCAGCCCGGGGTGACGTCGGCCTGCCGCAGTCGCCACCAGGCGGCGGTGAGTCCACCGGCACCGGCCAGCCACAGCCCGACCCCGACCGCCCAGCCGGCTCCCCGCCCGGCGGCCGGCCCGGCCAGGTGAGCGCTGGCCGCCGTCAGCACACCGCCGAGCAGCCCGGCCCAGCGCAGCCGCGCCGACGACAGCCCTCCCCACGACCGCGCCGGTGACAGCCACCCGCGCAGCCGGGCCGGTGACAGCCTCCGCCGCGGCCGGACCGGTGCCAGGTGCTCGCGCATCCGCGCAGGCTCACCCGGGCAGGTGAACGCCCACCCCGCTCCGGCCTACCTCCCGGCGAACTTCCGCCGACACCCGCACGCCCGGCGCGAGCCGACACCCGCACGCCCGGCGCGAGCCGACACCCGCACGTTCCGCGACGGCGGCTCGGCCCGGTGCCCGGCCCGGTGCCTATACGAACTCGGGATGCGGGGCGGGGACGGCGGAGCGGCTGGAGATCGAGTCGAGGATCTCGGCCGCCCGTACGGCGGTATTGGAGAGCAGTGACGAGGAGATGCCGTGGCTGTGTTCGGTGCCGCCCTGGAGGTAGATGCCGGCCCGGACCTCGGGACGGGTCCGCAGCCGGTAGTCCCGGTCCACCAGGGCCCGTCCGGTGTCGTCGCGCAGGCACACCTCGGCCACCTCGCCGAGCAGGTCGAACGGGTCGACCGGACGGTATCCGGTGGCGAAGACCGCCACGTCGGCGTCGAGCACCGTCCTCTCCCGGCTGACCAGCGACTCGACCACCATCCGCACCCCGTCCGGAGTACGGACGGTCTCGACCGGGCGGGTCAGGTTGAGCATCCGGAGCCGTTCGACGCCGCGTACCTTCTCCTGGTAGACGCGCCGGTACAGCTCGTCGATGAGTTCGGCGTCGACGACGGAGTAGTTGGTGTTGCCGTGGTAGGCGAGCATCATCTCCTTCACCTCCGGCGGGGCGGTGAAGTACTCCTGCACGGCGGCCGGGTCGAAGATCCGGTTGGCGAACGAGCTGTCGTCGGCCGGGCTGTAGCCGTACCGGGAGAAGACCGCGCAGACCTCGGCGGCGGGAAACTCGCGGTGCAGGTGGTCGACGGCCTCGGCGGCGCTCTGGCCGGCGCCGACCACGACGAACCGGGTCGGCTCGGACGGCACCAGGCCACGCAGGTTGGACAGCAGGTCCCGGCTGTGCCAGACCCGGGTGTCGGCGGTTATCCCGTCCGGCAGGTACGGCCGCAGCCCCACCCCGAGCACCAGGTTGCGGGCCCGGTAGCTGACCGGCGCGGCGGAGCAGGGTCCGGCCTGGGCCAGTACCTCGAAGTGGTCGAGTTCGCCGTCGCGCCAGACCGGGCGTACGTCCACCACGTCGTGCCCGTACCGGACCATGTCGTCGACCTGCGCCGCCGCCCATTCGAGGTAGTCGTGGAACTCGACGCGGGACGGGAAGAGGTTCTTGTGGTTGATGAAGTCGATCAGCCGCCCCCGGCTCTGCAGGTAGCAGAGGAAACTGAACCCGCTGGCCGGGTTGCGCAGCGTCACCAGGTCCTTGAGGAACGACACCTGCATGGTGGCGTCGTCGAGCAGCATTCCCCGGTGCCAGCCGAAGCGGGGCTGGCGCTCCAGGAAGACCGCGCTGTCGACTCCGCCGGGGCCGGCGGTGCCCTCCCGGATGGCGATGGCCAGGGCGAGGTTCGACGGACCGAAGCCGATGCCGAGGAGGTCGTGGACGTGCGGATCGTCGCTGCGATTGGTTAGTGACATACCTGTCCCATCAGTCTGCCGGCCGGTCGGCGGCGTGGTGGAGGACTGGATCCCGCTTCGGACCCGGTGCGGCTGGCGCGGACGGTCGACCATCCGTGGCATTTAGGTTAGGCTAACCTACACCAAGGTCAAGAACAATATGGACCACAGGGCCGGTGCAGCGACCACCCGGCCAGTGCAGCGAAGAGGAGACCGTCGATGCGGGTTGTCATGTTCGGCTACCAGACCTGGGGGCACCGCACCCTTCAGGCGCTGCTGGACTCCGAGCACGAGGTGACCCTCGTCGTCACGCATCCGCCCAGCGAGCACGCCTACGAGAAGATCTGGGACGACTCGGTGGCCGAACTGGCGGGCAAGCACGAGGTACCGGTGCTGCTGCGCAAGCGCCCCGGCGACCCCGAGCTGATGGAGCGGCTCCGGCAGGCCGCACCCGACGTGATCGTGGCGACGAACTGGCGCACCTGGATCCCGCCGGAGATCTTCACGCTGCCCCGGTACGGCACGCTCAACGTGCACGACTCGCTGCTGCCCGCGTACGCCGGATTCAGTCCGCTGATCTGGGCACTGCTCAACGGCGAGCGTGAGGTCGGGGTCACCGCGCACCTGATGGACGAGACCCTGGACGCGGGCGACATCGTGCTGCAACGCGCCGTACCGGTCGGCCCGACCGACACCACCACCGACCTGTTCCACCGCACGCTGGAGCTGTTCGGCCCGATCACCGTGGACGGGCTGGCGCTGATCGCCTCCGGCCGCACCGACTGGACCCCGCAGGACCGCTCCAGGGCGAGCTTCTTCCACAAGCGCTCGATCGAGGAGAGCCGGATCGACTGGAGCTGGCCCGCCGAGGAGATCGAACGGCTGGTCCGGGCGCAGTCCGACCCGTACCCGAACGCCTTCACCCACCACGACGGTGCGCGACTGCGGATCGTGGCCGCCCGGGTCTCCGAGGGGCGCTACGGCGGCACGCCCGGCCGGATCTTCTACCGGGAGGGCGACGGCGTGGTCATCGTGGCCGGCGCCGACGCGCGACGCGGCCACCGACCCGGCCTGGCAGTCACCAGGGTACGCACCGACGACGACCGGGAGTACGCCGCCAACGACTACTTCCGGACCATGGGCGGCTACCTGACCCGCTATCCGGACGGCCGGCTCTAGCCCGACGGCCCACCGGAAGCCCCACGGCCCACCGGACCGGTCCCGGAGTCGAAGACCGGTCGCCGGTGGCGGCGTCCTCGGACACTCCCGCGCTCCCCGAGGACGACCGCCACCGGCCGTCGGCGGCACTCGCCGACAAAGCGTTACCGGACGCCCGGCTCCACTGTCAACGTCCCGGCCACGGCGTCGATGGTGGCGCGGGCGCCGAGCGGGACGGTGAGCTGTCCGTTGCCGTGCCCGAGGCGGAGCCCGCCCAGCACCGGTACGCCGAGGTCGGCGAGGCGGTCGGTGAGCACCTCCGCCACGCTCCACTCCCCCGGGTTGCCGACGCTGTTGGTGGCCTGTCCGATCGCCACCCCGGCAACCCGGTCCAGCACGCCGACCCGGCGCAGCTCGGTCAACATCCGGTCGTAGCTGTACGGCGCCTCGTCCACGTCCTCGAAGAACAGGATCGCACCGTCGAGGTCCGGGAAGTCCTTCGCGCCCAGCGAGGTGGAGAGCAGGGTCAGGCAGCCGCCGAGCAGCCGGCCGGTGGCCCGGCCCGGCACCAGCACCGGGGCGGCGGTCTCGGCCGGATCACGGTTGACCACCACCGGCTCGGTGGTCATCACCGCCCGGCGCAGCGCCTCGGCGGACTCCGGCCCGGTGCGGGCGTCGTTCCAGTTGACCATCGGCCCGTAGAAGCCGACCAGGCCGGCCTCCCGCCACAGCCGGCCGTGCAGGCTGGTGATGTCGCTGAACCCGACCACCACCTTCGGGTCACGTCGCAACCGGGACAGGTCGACCCGGTCCACGATCCGCTGGGTGCCGTAGCCGCCCCGGGCGGCGAAGACGGCGCGGATCCCCGGGTCGGTCAGCGCGTCGTCCAGGTCGGCCAGCCGCTGCTCGTCGGTGCCGGCGAGATAGCCGTACCGGGCGTAGACATGCTCGCCCAGTTCCACCTCCAGGCCCCAGCCGCGCAGGATCTCGATCCCCCGGGCCATCAGGGTGGGGTTCGGGGTGCCGCCCGGCGACACCACCCGGACCCGGTCACCGGGAACCAACGCCCTGGCCCGGACCGGCGTCCGGACCCGGCCCGGCACCGCCCGCGCGGCCTGCGCCGGGTCCCCGGCGGTGGCGGCCAGCACGGTACCGCCGGCGGCGACCGCGCCGGCCCGGAACATGGTCCGGCGGGACAGCACCGCACCGCCGCCCCTCGGGATACCTCCGTCGACGAACTCGGGATCTCGCATCGGCGTCCTCTCCGTCGTGACGGGCCGGCGTTCCCGGCCGGCGGCCGTCGGATGGGCCGATGCTATTGACCGTCCACAAGCGATCCGGCCCGGAAGTACGGGGACGACCGGTCGTACGGGATCGAACAGGACGTCGGGGCCGGATCCGCCCGGCCGGTACCCGGACGGACGGCCCCGGCGGGTCGGTTCCGGCGTTCGGCACCGCCGCCGACCCGGCTGTGCCTAGGCTGGCGTCGACAGCATGGCCGCGCTGGGTCGGAGGCGAAGGGGGCTGCCGTGACGAATGTTGTCCGGCGTCCCACCCCGGCCGACCCGGCCCCGCACCTGGCGAACAGCGCGGACGTCCCGAGTTCGGTGATGCGTACCCAGCCGCCGGAACTCGGCCCGGACGCGGTCGCGGTCGTCGAGGGCCGGTCGTTCATGGTGAGCAACGCCGCCGGGGACGTACCGATCGGCACCATCGGCGGCCTGGTGCACGACGACACCCGGCTGCTGAACCAGTGGGAGCTGACCCTCGGTGGGGCGCCGCTGCTGATTCTCAGCTCGGGACTTGTCGACGACGACTCGGCGGCCTTCTTCCTGACCAACTCGGACCTGCCGCAGGTGCCGACGAACAGCGTCGGGGTACGCCGGCAGCGGTTCGTCAGCGACGTGATGCGGGAGCGGATCGAGCTGGAGTGCTTCGCCAACGAGGTGCCGTCGGTGCAGCTCCGGCTGCGGGTCGGCACCGACTTCGCGGACCTGTTCGAGATCAAGCAGCGGGTACGGGACCGTTCGGCGAGCATCGTCCGCGAGCACTCGACCGACGGCTCCCGGCTCTGCTTCAGCTACCGCAACGCCGGGTTCACCGCGATCACCGAGATCCTGGTGTCGCCACCGGCCGACCGGATCGAGGAGAACGACCTGATCTGGGACCTGCGGCTGGAGCCGGGTCTGCGCTGGGAGGCCGAGCTGGCCGTGGCGCTGCCCCGTCGGCCGACCGAGCTGGCGTCCCTGCACCGCCGGTTCGGCCGGGGCTTCGACCTGGTCGGCGAGGATCCGACGCACAGCTGGCAGGCCGACTGCCCCGACCAGCAGCTCGACTCCGACCTGCTCGACCGGGTGCTACACAAGTCCAAGATGGACCTGGTGGCGCTGCGGATCGAGCAGCGCATCGGCGGCGAGACGATCGTGCTGCCGGCCGCCGGCCTGCCGTGGTTCCTCACCGTGTTCGGCCGCGACTCGCTGGTCACGGCGTACCAGTCGCTGTCGTTGGGGCCCCGGCTGGCCCGGGGCGCCCTCCGGTCGCTGGCCAACTACCAGGGCAGCCGGGTGGACGACTTCCGGGACGAGGAGCCCGGGAAGATCCTGCACGAGGTACGCAGCGGCGAGCTGACCCGGACCGGCGAGAAGCCGCACAACCCGTACTACGGCACCTCGGACGCCACCCAGCTCTGGCTGATCGTGCTCTCCGAGTACTGGCGCTGGACGCTCGACGACGACTTCGTGCGCCGGTTCCGGGACAACGTGCACGCCGCGCTGCGCTGGATCGACCACTACGGCGACCTGGACCAGGACGGCTACGTCGAGTACGCCACCCGATCGCCGCAGGGGCTCGGCAACCACTGCTGGCGGGACTCCGCCGACGGGATCGCCTGCTCCGACGGCGCCATTCCGGTACTGCCGATCGCGACCTGCGAGATCCAGGGCTACACCTACGACGCGAAACTGCGGGTCGCCGAACTCGCCGACGGCCCGCTGCGCGACCCGGAGCTGGCCGAGCGGCTGCGCGCCGACGCACACCAGCTCCGGGAGCGGTTCAACCGGGACTTCTGGCTCGACGGGCGCGGCGGGTACTACGCGGTCGGCCTGGACGGCGACAAACGCCCGATCGACTCGATGACCTCCAACATGGGGCAGCTGCTCTGGAGCGGCATCGTGCCGCCGGACCGGGCCCGGGTGATCGCCGGGCAACTTCTCTCCCCGCACATGTTCTCCGGCTGGGGCATCCGGACCACCTCCACCACCGACCGGTGCTACAACCCGATCGGCTACCACAGCGGCACGGTCTGGCCGCACGACAACTCGCTCATCGCGTACGGGCTGGCCCGGTACGGCTTCCGCGAGGAGGCGAACCGGGTCATCCTGGGAATGCTGGAGGCGGCGGACTTCTCCGCGCACCGGCTGCCGGAGGCGTTCGCCGGTTACGACCGCTCGTACGGGCGCAAGCCGGTGCCGTACCCGACCGCATGCACCCCGCAGGCCTGGGCCAGTGCCGCTCCGGCGCTGTTCCTGCGTACCCTGCTCGGGCTGGAGGCCCGGAACGGCGAGGTGCGGCTCGACCCGCACCTGCCGGCCGAGCTGGGGCGGATGAGGCTCAGCCGGTTGCAGGCCTTCGGCAAGTGCTGGGACCTGGAGGCGATCGGCGACCAGGGCCACGTACGGCTGACAACCGGATGACCGGCCCGGCCCCGGGACGGGCAGCGGCGGGGCATCCGAGGCGGGCAGATGCGGAGCGTACCTGCGGATCACCGTTGCGTGATGAGAGAGTGACCTCATGACCGGAACGAACGCCCCGGACGGCAAGGCCGGCCTGCTCGGTGACAAGGTCGCGTTCCTGATGGGCGCGGGTCGCGGCATCGGGGCGACCGCCGCCCGGCTCTTCGCCCGGGAGGGCGCCGCCGTCGTGCTGGCCGCCCGGACCGAGCCCGAACTCGCCGACGTGGTCGGAGAGATCCGCAAAGCCGGCGGGACCGCCGACTACGTGCTCGCCGACCTGACCGACGGGGCGAGCATCCAGTCGGCGGTGGAGGGCGTGATCCGACTGCACGGCCGGCTGGACGTGGCGCTCAACAACGGTGGCGTCTCGATCCCGCAGAGCCCGATGGTGAACGCGACGGAGCAGAACTTCGACCTGGTCAGCACGGTCAACTTCCGGGGGCTGTTCCTCTCGATGACCGCCGAGATCCGGGCCATCCGGGCCACCGCCGGCTCGGGGGCGATCGTCAACGTCAGTAGTGTCGGCAGCCTGCGCGGCGCACCCGGACTCGGCCCGTACGCGGCGGCGAAGCGGGCCGTGAACAGCCTCACCGAGACCGCCGCCGTCGAGTACGGCCCGGAGGGGATCCGGGTGAACGCCATCGCACCGGGCACCACGATGACCGGGATGGTCCAGCAGTGGGCCGACGACGAGCCGGCCGCCGTCGACCGGCTGAACGCGCTCACCCCGCTGCGCCGGGCCGCCGCGCCGGACGAGATCGCCGAGGCCGCCGCCTGGCTGCTCAGCGACCGCGCCTCCTTCGTCACCGGCGTCTGCCTGCCGGTCGACGGCGGCCTCCGCGCCTGAACAGCCGCCTCCGGCATGCCGGCGGGTCGTGGCGGTCCGGTCAGCGCACCGGCAGCACCGATCCGGTGAGCCGGCCGCGCGGCCGGTAGACCACGCACATCACGGTGCGGTCGCCGTCCGCCCAGGTCTGCCGGGTCGGCAGCACCGGATAGAAGTCGAGGGTCCCGCCGGCCCGGTCCGGCCAGCGCCGGTCGAAGTACCCCCGACAGCCCTGCCAGGCGAACTCCGCCAGCCGGGTCCGGTCCCACGGCCCGTCGGTCGCGCGCAGGAAGCCGTACGACTGGTTGTCGGCGCCGGACTCGCACGGCTCGTACCGGACGACCACCTCGGCGGCCCGGCGGGAGTACGCCGGGTCGGAGAAGCACTCGCCGCCCTCGATGCCGAGCAGGCCGGCGGTCTGGGCGGTGACGAAACCGTCCCCCTTGGCGACCGGGGGCGGGACGGTCGGCTCGATCGCGGCGAGTGCCGCCAGGGTGCCGACGGTGGCGACCACCGCCCAGCGGCGGGACGGCAGTTTCATCGCACTCCGTACGGGTCAGCGGCTTCGACTGGTCGGATGGTAGGTGGGGCACGGTGAACTGGTGGTTCCCGGCGGGTGGCCGGACGGTCTCCGCCGGATGAAGCCCGACAGCGGCCGAGACCTGTTGATCATGAGTTCATCCGCTGGTCAGGCCCGTTCACCCGACGGCCAGTCGACGGCCGACCGCCGGTCGTCCGGCTCTGGGTGAATGCGCTTGGCCACCGGCTGCGCACCCGGCGGCAGTCCGCACGTTCACCCGAAAGGTGATTCCTGTAGTGAGTGACGTAAAGAGACCCTGGATTCCCGGCTCCCGGCGGGCCAGGCTCACCGCGATCGGCGCCGCCGCCATGCTCGTCGGCGGTTTCGCCGTCAGCCCGGTGGCGTTCGGTGACGCCGCACCGGGCAAGCACCCGGCGGCCGAGATCCACCGGCCGTCCCCGATGCCGGACCGCATCATCCTCACCCCGACCACCACCCCGGCCACCTCACAGCGGGTGACCTGGCGGGCCGAGGCCACCGGCGAGTGGGCCCAGGCCGAGATCCTGGAGGCGCCCGCCGCGCTCGGCTCTGTGGTGCCCGCCGCCGGCACCGTCTCGGTGGTCAGGGCGATGTCGACGAAGTCGGTGAACACCTCCCTCGGGTACGCCTCGACCTACCACACCGTCGAGTTCGCCGGCCTGAAGCCGGGCACCCGGTACACGTACCGGGTCGGCGACGGCACCAACTGGAGCGCCTGGACCGACTTCACCACCGCCACCTCCGACGCGCGGCCGTTCTCGTTCATCTACTACGGCGACGCGCAGAACTATCTCGACTCGGCGCTGCCCCGGGTGTTCCGGCAGGCGTTCGCGGACCGCCCGCAGGCCAGGCTGATCGTCAACGCCGGTGACCTCATCGACTCCGCCAACAGCGAGGAGCAGTGGGGGCAGTGGTACCAGGCCGGCGGCTTCGTCGACAGCCAGATCAACAACATCTCGATCCCCGGTAACCACGAGTACAGCGGTGGCGTGCTGTCGCAGTTCTGGACACCGCAGTTCCCGTACCCGGACAACGGGCCGGCGGGCTGGCCGGCGGAGCTGGCGAAGACCGCGTACACCGTCGACTACCAGGGTGTCCGGTTCATCGGGCTGAACACCAACGTGCAGGGCATCCCGGACGTGATGGCGGCACAGACCGCCTGGTTGGAGGGGCTGCTCAGGGACAACCCGAACAAGTGGACGGTGGTCACCTTCCACCACCCGGTCTACTCCACGGCGGAGGGTCGCGACAACCCGGTGGTCCGGGCCCAGTGGGGGCCGCTGTTCGAGAAGTACGGCGTCGACCTGGTGCTCCAGGGCCACGACCACACCTACGGCCGGGGCAGCGTCAGCGCGTCGCGCCGGTCGGTGACGGTGCACGACAGCACCGTGTACGCGGTCTCGGTCTCCGGCGGCAAGATGTACGACGTCGACGGCTCGGTCTGGACCGACAACGCCGCCGACATCATGAGCCGGGCCGAGGACAAGCAGCTCTACCAGCTCGTCGACGTCACCTCCGACAGCATCCGCTACGAGGCCCGGTACGCCAACGGCCAGCACCACGACGGCGTCGTGATCCGGAAGAACGCGGCCGGCGAGCGCACCGTGAACGAGCTGCGTACTCCGGAGAACACCGTCGGCGAGCAGGTCAAGGTGAACAGGACCGTCGTCGAGGCGAAGGGCAGGGTCCGGGTCGACGCCTACGGCTACGACCCGGGCGAGGAGGTCACCGTCTACCTGCGCGACTCGAAGGACGGCGCGGGCAGGAAGGGTGTCTTCATCGGCTACCGGAAGGCCGACGAGCTGGGCCGGCTCGGGTACAGCTTCGCGCTGCCGCCGTCGGCCAGGAAGAACACCACCCACGTGGTCTACCTGGAGAGCGAGAACCAGCAGATCACCTCTCCGGTCATCACGGTGACCAGGTAGTTCCGCCCGTCGGCCCGGACCGTCGCCGTCGGTGGCGGTCCGGGCCCGGTCCGTATCCCAGGAGAACTCTTGATCGCCCGCACTCCGTCGCCGGCCGACCGGCCCACCCGGCTGGCGGTGCCCGCCGAATCCGCCGCCCTGGCCGCCCTGGCCGCATTGGCCGCATTGGCCGTGCTGGCCGTCCCGGCGGCGCCGGCCGCCGCACACCCGTTCGGCCCACCCTCCACCGCGCGGATAAGCGTGCACGGCTCCCGGGTCGAACTCGCCTGGGTCGCCGCCGAGGACGACTGGGTGGCGCTCGGCCAGTCCCTCGGCGCCTTCGAGGACCCGGCACCCGGCGCCGTCGCCACCGACCTGACCGGGGAGCAGAAGCTCCAGCGTTCCCCCCGGGTGCACGACTACCTGCTGGAACGGATCTCGGTGCGGCAGGACGGCACGCGGTGCCGGGGTCGGCTCGACACCCTGGACCGGCTGCTCGACGAGGGCGCCCGGCTGCGCTTCGACTGCCCGGCCGAGGTGGTCGACCTCGACGTCACCGTCGCGGCCCTCACCGACCTGGACGAGGCGTACCGGACGATGCTGACCAGCCGCACCCCGGCCGCCCCGGAGCGGGCGCTCTTCACCGCCGCCGAGCAGACCCACCGGGTACGTTTCACCCCCGGCTCGGGCGGCCCGCCACGCGGCACAGTTGGCGCCCTGGCCGGCGTCGGCATCGCCCTGCTGGTCGGAGCGGCGGCCCTGGTCACGGTACGGCTGCGCCGGTCCGGCCGCATCCGCCCGGCGCGACCCGACGGCACCCGGAGCCGGTCGTGACCGGGTTCGAGAGCCGGCTGGTCGCGCTCTTCGACGGCCGGGGAGTCTTCTGGCTCGCCCTGCTGGTGGCGCTCGGGGTCGGAGCCGCGCACGCGGTCGCTCCCGGGCACGGCAAGAGCGTGACGGCGGCGTACCTGGTCGGCACCCGGGGACGCTACCGGGACGCCGTCCGGCTCGGTGTGATCGTCGCGGCGATGCACACCTGCTCGGTACTGGTGCTGGCGCTCGCCTGGGTCGGCCTCAGCGGCGCCGCGAGCCTCGGCACGAAGACGCTGACGGCCTGGATGCAGGTGCTGGCGGGGCTGTTGGTGATCGGCGTCGGTGCACACCTGTGCTGGCGTCACCTGACCGGCCGCGCCGCCCACCATCACGACCACAGCCACGGGCACGACCACGGCCGGGTACTCGTCGGTCACGGGCATGAGCACGGCCATGCGCACGGGCACGGGCATGGGCACAGGCATGGCCATGCGCACGGGCACGGCCATGCGCACGGCGTACCGGCGCCGACCGATCCGTGGTCGCGGCGAGGGTTGACAGTGCTGGCTCTTTCCGGTGGCCTGCTGCCCTCGCCGTCGGCGTTCCTGGTGCTGGTCAGCGGCCTGTTGACCGGGCGGGCCCTGGACGCGCTGGTCCTGGTGCTCGCCTTCGGCGTCGGGATGGCCAGCACACTGACCGGGGTCGGCGTGCTCACCATCCGCGGCTTCGCCCTGCTGACCGGCACGGCCCGGCGCTGGCCGGTGGCGGCCACCGCGACCGCCTGGCTGCCGGCGGTGGCCGGGATCGCGGTCAGCCTCGGCGGCTGCCTCTACCTGCTCGCCGCGATCTCGGTGCTGACCCGCTGAGTGGAATCGTCCGATAGCGACGACCCACCCGCGCTGCCGTCACTTCGCGGCGCCGTGAGACAGGGCATCTGCCGGCCGCTGGCGGGCACATACCCCTGAGCCGTGATACCACGGTGTCGTCGTGATGACACCGTGGTATCACGGTCGAGCGACATGTCCCTGCCGGTCGGGAACGGTCGGCGGTTGTCCGGCAGGCTCGGCATTGATCAACTTCTTGACGGCCACCGGGGCCGACCCTAGGTTTACCGGGATATCACAGCCGACTTCCGCCACTGTCGCGATCCATCGTGTCCACGCGTCGAATCCGGCGGAACTGAATGGGGTGGGCCGGCTTGTCATGGTGGGACCGCGTGCGGCGGGACCGGATCCTGCTGCTCGCCGCGCTACCCGGCGTCGCGCTCCTGCTGACGTTCCACTATCTGCCGTGGCTCGGCAACGTCATCGCGTTCAAGGACTACCAGCCGTACGTCGGGATTCTCGACAGCCCGTGGACCGGCCTGGCCAACTTCCGGATCATCGTCAACGGTGACCCGGCGTTCCTCAACGCGCTGACGAACACGCTGATCATCACCCTGCTCCAGGTGCTTGTCGTCTTCCCCGCCCCGATCGCCCTGGCCCTGCTGCTGGACAGCCTGATGTCCGAGCGGCTCAAGCGGACCGTGCAGAGCATCCTCTACCTGCCGCACTTCCTCTCCTGGGTGATCGTGGTCGCGATCTTCATGCAGCTGCTCGGCGACGGCGGCCTGCTCAACAACTTCCTCCGGGACCACGACCTCGGCACGGTGAGCATCGTCAGCAACCCGGACGCCTTCTTCGCCCTGGTCACCGGCCAGGTGCTCTGGAAGGACGCCGGCTGGGCGACGATCCTCTTCCTGGCCGCGCTCGCCCGGATCGACGGCACACTCTACGAGGCGTCCGCGGTGGACGGTGCCACCCGCTGGCGGCAGCTGTGGCACATCACCCTGCCCGGGTTGCGCGGCCTGATCGTGCTGCTGCTGATCCTCCGGCTCGGCGACGCGCTCACCGTCGGCTTCGAGCAGATCGTGCTCCAGCAGCCGGCGGTCGGGGCGGACGCCAGCGAGGTGCTCGACACGTACGTCTACAACAACGGAATCCTCGCCGGTGACTGGGGGGTCAGCGCGGCCGTCGGGCTGGTCAAGGGGTTGGTCGGGCTGCTCCTGGTGCTCGGTGCCAACCGGCTGGCCCACCGCTTCGGAGAGCAGGGGGTCTACCAGCGATGAGCAGGCGGGTCACCATCGCGGGCGTCGCCGCCCCGTCGAGACCGGTACGCGCGCTCAAGGGCGTGGTCCTGGCGCTCTGCTGCGCCGCGGTGGTCGTACCGTTCCTCGGGATCGTCTCGACGAGTCTCGCCACGCACGCCCAGATCACCCGGGACGGCGGCTTCGTGCTGGTGCCGGACGAGGTCAGTTTCGCCGCGTACACCGCGATCCTCTCCGGTGGTGTGGTGACCCGGGCGACAGTGGTCAGCATCTTCGTGACCGTCGCCGGTACGGCGTTGAGCATGGCCACCACGATCCTGCTGGCGTACGGGCTCAGCCGTCCCCGGTCGGTGGCGCACCGGCCGCTGCTGATGGTGGTGCTGTTGGCCCTGCTCTTCGCCCCGGGGATCATCCCGAGTTACCTGGTGGTGAAGAGTCTCGGCCTGCTGGACAGCTACTGGGCGCTGATCCTGCCGGTCGCGGTCAACGCGTTCAACGTGATCATCCTGCGGGCGTTCTTCATGGAGCTGCCCCGGGAGGTGGTCGACAGTGCCCGGATCGACGGTGCCGGTGACGCCGCCATCCTGTTCCGGATCGTCCTGCCGCTGAGCAAGGCCGTGCTCGCGGTCATCGGGCTGTTCTACGCGGTGGCGTACTGGAACGCGTTCTTCAGCGCCCTGCTCTATCTGAACGACACCGCGAAGTGGCCGTTGCAGCTCGTGCTCCGCACCCACGTCGTCAACCAGACCCAGCTCGGCGTCGACCAGCTCGGCTCGGCCGGCGCGGCACTGCCGCCCCAGGAGGCGATCCAGATGGCCATCCTGGTGCTCTCCATCGTCCCTGTCCTCGTCGTCTACCCCTTCGTGCAGCGGCACTTCACCAAGGGCGTACTGGTCGGCGCGGTCAAGGGCTGAAACCGCTCCTCCTCCCCCGATTCCCCCGGCAGAATGCCAAGGAGCACATGATGACCAGTCATCCGGCGATCGGCCGCCGACAGTTCCTCACCGGTGCGCTCGGCACCGCCGCCATGATCGCCACCCCGGGGCTGCTCGCCGGCTGCGGCGACGGCGACACCACCGGCAACGGTGACCAGAACCGGGCCAGCGGCTCGGCCCCGTTGCCGAGCTACCTGCCGTACACCGGGGTGACCCCGGACCTGAAGGGCAACCGGCAGGGTCTGCTGGACGCCTTCCTGAAATATCCGGACCCGCCGGTGCGGGCCACCGACGGACCGCCCGGCGACGGCGGCGAACTCTCCGCCTTCGTGCTGACCAACTCGCCGGTCCCGCCCGCCGTCGGGCAGAACCCGTTCTGGCAGGAGATGAACCGGCGGCTCGGCGTCGACCTGCGGCTGACGATCGTCCCCAACCCCGACATGCCGACCAAGTTCGCCACCCTGGTGGCCGGGGACGACCTGCCGGACATCATCGTGCCGGCGCTGTTCACCCCGAACGGCCTGCCGGCGGGTACGGCGAACCTGCCGGCCTGGCTCGCCGCGAAGTGCCAGGACCTCACCCCGTACCTCGGCGGCGACGCGGTGCTGGACTACCCGTTCCTGGCGAACCTGCCCGCCGAAGCCTGGCGGGACTGCCGCTACAACGGCGGCATCTACGGCCTGCCGGTGCCCCGGGGCATCGGCGGCACCATGATGATGCGCCGGGACGACCTGTTCAAGAAGCTCGACGTCAAGCTCCAGCCGGGCAGCTACGCCGAGTTCCGGGACGTCTGCCGGGAGGTCACCGACGCCGGGGCGAACCGCTGGGCACTGGCACAGGCACCGCTGGATTTCGTCCGGCAGATGCTCGGCAACCCGTGGCGGTGGCGGCTGGAGGGCGGTCGGCTGGTCAGCGCGTACGAGAGCGACGAGTTCGGCCAGGCGCTCGCCGACACCGCCCGGTTGGTCAAGGACGGAGTGGTGCATCCGGACAGTTTCAGCAACAACGCCCCGACGAAGAAGTGGTTCAACGCGGGCAGCGCGTTGATGATCACCGACCGGTACACCGCCTGGCCGCAGTTCTTCGCCGAGAACATCGCCGGGCCGGACTTCGAGATCGGCGGGATGCGCCCGCCCCGGCACGGCGGAGGCGGGTTCGCGGCCACCTGGCAGGCCCAGGCGACGAACAACTTCACCGCTTTCAAGAAGGCCGACGAGGACCGGATCCGCGCGCTGTTGAAGGTCTGCAACTGGCTGGCCGCGCCGTTCGGCACCGAGGAGTGGCTGCTGCGCCGGTACGGCGTCGCCGGGGTGCACTACCGGATGACCGACGGCGGGCCGGAGCTGACCCAGGCCGGGGTCAGCCAGACCGTACTCGGGATCCGCTACATCGTGGACGCCCCTGACGTGATCTTCGTCCCGGGTGAGCCGGAGGCGACCCGCAAGTCCTACGAGTACCAGAAGTCGATCATCCCGACCGCGGTGAAGGACCCCACGCTCGGGCTCTTCTCCGACACCTGGTCCCGGCGCTCCGGGCAGCTCGGCACGATCGTCAACGACGCCCAGATGGACATCCTCAGCGGACGCAAGCCGGTGTCGGCCTGGGACGAGGTCGTGAAGCGGTGGCGCAGCACCGGCGGCGACAAGGTGCGCGGCGAGTTCGAGGAGGCGATCGCCAACAGCAGCGACTGACGGCCGGTGCTGCGACCATACATCGATACCTGTTAGATTCCCCCTTCCGGAACAGTCCCGAAATGTTCCGCAGGCACAGGTCCGGTCACGCCCGTCCGCACGGTCCGGAGAGTGGAATGAGCAGGTCCTCCAGCACCCCCGCCAAACCACCGGCACTCCTCCCCCGTCGACCCGTCAGCCCGGTGGCCTGGCGGCTGCTGTTGTCGCTGACCCTGGCCGTCACGGCCGCACCCGCCGTCGCGGCCTCCTCCGCCGCCGCGTCCGGCGGGCACGGCGGCGAGGCGCGGCACGGCACCGACGCCCGACACGGCACCGATCGGCGGCCCGCGCCCGGGACCTTCGTCGCCACCCGGTCGAGGCCGGGCAGCCTGCCGCTGGTCGAGCGGGGCCGGGCCGCCACCCTGGTGGTGAGCACCAGCGACCATCCCGGCGTGGTCCGGGCGGTCGGCGACCTGCGCACCGACGTCGAGCGGGTCACCGGGGTACGCCCGGCGCCCGTCACCGACGAGGCGCCGAGCCGGGGCGAGGTGGTGCTGGTCGGCACCATCGGGAAGAGCCCGTTGATCGACCGGCTGGTCGCCACCGGCCGGCTCGACGTGCGCGGCGTCGCCGGCCGGTGGGAGACGTCGCTCCAGCAGATCGTCACCGACCCGCTGCCCGGGGTACGCCGGGCCCTCGTGATCGCCGGCAGCGACCAGCGCGGCACGATCTACGGGACGTACGAGGTGTCGAAGCAGATCGGCGTGTCCCCCTGGTACTGGTGGGACGACGTGCCGCCCCGGCGCACCGACGAGTTGCACGTACTGCCCGGCCGGCACGGCCAGGGCACCCCGGCGGTGAAGTACCGGGGCTTCTTCATCAACGACGAGAACCCGGCGCTCGGCACCTGGGCACCGAACTTCTTCGGCCCCGGCCTGGCCCCCGGCTATCCGGGCGGGTTCAACCGGCACTTCTACGCCAAGGTCTTCGAGACCATGCTCAGGCTGAAGGCCAACTACCTCTGGCCGGCGGTCTGGGGCCGGGCCTTCGCGGAGGACGACCCGGCCAACCACGCCACCGCCAAGGAGTACGGCGTGGTGATGGGTACCTCGCACGAGGCGCCGATGATGCGCGGCATCGAGGAGTGGAACCGGCACGCCGCAGGCGGCACCGACCCGTACGGCGGGACCGGCGAGTGGAGCTTCCGGCGCAACAGCACGGCGCTGAAGGAGTACTGGCGGGACGGCGTCGAGCGGATGGCGGAGCAGGACTTCGAGGGCGTGGTGACGCTCGGCATGCGCGGCAACGGCGACGTGAGCCTGCCCGACGGCGACGGAATCGACCTGATGGAGAGCATCATCGCCAGCCAGCGGCAGATCCTCGCCGAGTCCGGCGGCCGGGAGCTGACCGAGATCCCGCAGGTCTTCACGCTCTACAAGGAGGTCCAGCGCTACTGGGACCGGGGCATGCGTCCACCCGACGACGTCACGGTGGTCTTCTGCGACGACAACTGGGGCAACATGCGCAAGCTGCCCGACCGGAGCCTGCCGGCCCGCGCGGGCGGCTACGGCATGTACTACCACTTCGACTACGTCGGCGGCGGCCGGAACTACAAGTGGGTCGACACCATCAACCTGGCCAGCACCTGGGAGCAGTTGCACCTGAGCTACCGCTACGGGGTGGACCGGCTCTGGGTGGTGAACGTCGGCGACATGAAGAACGAGGAGCTGCCGTTGCAGTTCTTCCTCGACTACGCCTGGAACCCGGACGCCCTGCCGATCGAGAAGCTCGACGACTGGCAGCGCGGGTACGCGGCACAGAACTTCCCGGACCGGTACGCCGACGAGATCGGCGAGATCCTGCACGAGTACGGCCGGCTCCAGGCGCGGCGCAAGCCGGAGCTGCTGAACCGGCGGATCACCCTGGACCCGGCGAAGGACCCGGCGACCGACTCCTCGGCGGTGGTCTACACCGACGACAATCCGTACAGCCTGACCGCCTACCAGGAGATGCGCCGGGTGGTGGCGGAGTGGGCGGAGCTTCACGCCCGGGCGCAGCGGGTCCGCGAGCGGCTGCCGGACGGCTACGACGACGCCTACTACCAGCTCGTGCACTACCAGGTGGCGGCGACGGCGAACCTCTACGCGCTGCGCGAGGCGCAGTTCACCAACCTGTTGTACGCCGCGCAGGGCCGGGCCGCCACCAACGCGATGGCCGACCTCGCGCAGCGCCACTTCGACACCGACCAGGCGATGTCCGACTACTACAACAACACGCTGGCCGGCGGGAAGTGGCGGGGCTTCCAGACCCAACCCAAGATCGGGTACGGCGACGTCGCGCGCTACGGCCCGAACGCGCCCTGGCAGCAGCCCGAGTTGAACCACCAGGCCCTGCCGGACGCCTTCTATCCGCACCTGCGCCGGATCGAGCTGCCGGCCACCGCCGAGCTGGGTGTCGCGGTCGACGGTTCGGACCGGTACTGGCCGGCCGGGCCGGGGCCGGCGGTGTTGCCGACGTTCAGCCCGTACCAGAGCCAACCGGGACAGTACGTCGAGGTCTTCAACCGGGGTTCGGTGCCGTTCGACTACACGGTCCGGGCGGCGGCGCCGTGGCTGAAGCTAAGCCGGTCCGGCGGCCGGGTCACCGACCAGGTCCGGATCGAGGTCCGGGTCGACTGGCGGCACGCGCCGGCCGGCCGCAGCACGGTGCCGATCACCGTCACCGGCCCGGACGGCGCCACGGTCGAGGTCGAGGCGGTGGTGGACAATCCGCGGGGCCCGCGTCCGAGGGGGCATGTCGAGGCGAACGGGTACGTCTCGATCCCGGCCGAACAGCACAGCCGGGCCGTGCACACCGGCGGGGTGTACTGGAAGCGGATCCCGGACCTGGGCCGGACCGGTGACGGACTGACCCCGTTCCCCGTCACCGCCGCCAGCCGGACGCCGGGCGGAGACGGCCCGCGCCTGGAGTACGAGCTGACGTTGACCTCCCCCGGCCCGGTGAAGGTCTCGGCGTACCTGTCGCCGCGCAACAACGTGCTGCCGACCGAGGGGCTGCGCTACGCGGTCTCGATCGACGGTGCCGCGCCGCAGGTCGTCAACGTCACGGCCGCCACCGGGGCGAACGACACCTCGATGAACCGGCAGTGGGAGCGGAACACCTCGCAGAACGTCAACGTCACGACGACCACGCACGCCGTCGACGCGCCGGGCGTACACACCCTGAAGTTCTGGATGGTCGATCCGACCGTCGTGTTGCAGCAGCTCGTGGTGGAGACCGCCGAGCAGCCGTACAGCTATCTCGGTCCGCCGGCCAGCCGGCGGACCGGGCACTGAGCGGCGGGTCCGGGCACACCCGCCGCACCGGTGGTCCGCCCCGGCCCGCAAGGGGTCGGGGCGGACCACCGGACACTCGCTGAATCTATTCAATCCTGATCGCCTCGACGCCGGGGCCAGGCCTCCGCCTGCGGCCACGACGGGCTACGGCGAGCCGTTGAAAAGGTTCATCAGACGCCCTCGGATATCGCCGGCCGCGGCATAAGATCACCGAAGCGAGAGAGAGGAATGCCCATGCGTCGAAGCCAACGCCGACCGTTCGCCGCCACGGCCCTGACCGCGCTGAGCCTGGTCGCCGCCGGCTGCGGTGCGCCGGAGAGCGCCGCACCGGGACCGACCGGCGGCGCGGTGCCGGACAAGCCCGGCTCGCCTGTCGTACTGAACATCCTCGACGTCGCCGGCAACCTGCAACTCACCCAGTCGATGATCGACGACTTCGTCGGGAAGAACTCCGACACCGTGTCGAAGGTGACGTACTCCAAGTCGCCCGCGCCGGAACTGGTCGGCAAGGTCAAGGCCCAGCAACAGGCGAACCGAGTCGAGATCGACCTGGTGCTGACCGGGGTGGACGGGCTCGCCGCCGGTATCGACCAGGACCTCTGGACTCCGCTGCTGCCCGCGCACGCCGACCGGCTGCCGGGAATGGCGAACTACCTGCCGGGTGCGGCGGCGATGCAGAAGCTGGCCGGCGACCACGGCGTGACAGTCACCTACTACCCCTCCGGCCCGCTTATCGAATACCTGCCGTCGAAGGTGCCGAACCCGCCGACCACGGCACAGGGGCTGCTCGACTACGCCAAGGCCAACCCCGGCGCGGTGCAGTACGCCCGGCCGTCCAACTCCGGACCGGGCCGCACCTTCCTGATGGGACTGCCGTACCTGCTCGGCGACTCGAACCCGAAGGACCCGGTCAACGGCTGGACCAAGACCTGGGCCTACCTCGCCGAGCTGAACAGGTACGTCCGGCTCTACCCGTCCGGCACCGGAGAGACGATGAAGAACCTGGCGAACGGGTCGGCGAAGATCATCGTCTCGACGACGGGCTGGGACATCAACCCGCGGGTGCTCGGCACCGTGCCGGAGGAAGCGAAGATCGGCACCCTGGAGGGCTTCCACTGGGTCACCGACGCGCACTACGCGGTGGTGCCGAAGGGCGTCTCCACGGACAAGCAGGCCGCGATCCTGGCCCTGTTGCAGCACATGCTGACCCCGGAGCAGCAGGCGAAGGCGTACGACCAGGGCTACTTCTACCCGGGGCCGGCGATCAGGGACGTACCGCTGTCGATGGCGCCGCAGGCCAGCCGGGAGGCGATCGAGCGGTACGGCCGACCGGAGTACGAGCAGCTGATCGCCGGCAACCCGCTGGAGGTGCCGCTGGACGCCAAGGCGCTGGTCGAGGCGTTCAGCCGGTGGGACCGCGAAATCGGCGGCGCCAAGGTTGCCAGATGAGCTTCGCGGAGTTGCGGTTGGACGGGGTGGGCCGGAGCTTCGCCGGGCACGACGCGCTTGCCGACCTGCACCTGACGGTCCGGCGGGGCGAGTTCATCGCCCTGCTCGGGCCGTCCGGCTGCGGCAAGTCCACCGCACTGAACTGCCTCGCCGGCCTGCTCCCGCTGACCCGGGGCAGCATCTGGTCCGACGACACCCGGCTCGACACGGTGCCGGCCGAACGGCGCGGCTTCGGGATGGTCTTCCAGAACTACGCCCTCTTCCCCCACATGTCGGTACGCCGCAACGTCGCGTTCGGCCTGCAGATGCGCCGGCTGCCCCGGGCCGAGGTCCGGCGCCGCACCGAGGAGGCGATCCGGCTGGTCCGGCTGGAGGAGCACGCCGGCAAGCTGCCCGGACAGCTCTCCGGCGGCCAGCAGCAGCGGGTCGCCATCGCCCGGGCGGTGGTGCTGGAGCCCGCGCTGGTGCTGATGGACGAGCCGCTGTCCAACCTGGATGCCAAGCTGCGGCTGGAGATGCGTACCGAGATCCGGCGGCTGCACCAGTCGCTCGGGCTGACCACGGTCTACGTCACGCACGACCAGGAGGAGGCGCTCTCCCTGGCCGACCGGCTGGTCGTGCTGCGCGAGGGGCGGGTCCAGCAGGTCGGCACCCCGGAGGAGCTGCACACCAGGCCGGCGAACTGGCACGTCGCCGACTTCATGGGCTACCGCAACCTGCTGCGGCTGCGGGCCGGGCCGGGCGGTGGAGCCGAGGTGGGCGGTGGGGCCGAGGTGGTGGTGACCGGCCAGGGCATGCGGCTGGTCGGCACCCCGGTCGGTCGGGTGGCCGACGGTGCCGAGGTGGTCGCCGGGGTGCGTCCGGAGGACCTGCGGATCACCGGGCCGGACGAGGGGGTGCCGGCCACCGTGGAGGTGGTCGAGTACCAGGGCCGGGAGGTGGCGGTCGAGGCACGTACCGCCGAGGGGGTGCAGTTCAACCTGCGTACCGACCGGCGTCCCGGGTTGGGCGACCGGATCGGGATCGGGGTGGACCCGGCCCGGCTGCTGGTCTTTCCGCTCACCGACGGAGGCTCCCGGTGAGCGGCACCGCCAGCCCGCCCCGGCCCGGCGGGCGGCCGGCCGGGTCGCGGTCGTCCGGCCGGGTGGCGTTGCGGCACCGGCTGGCCGAGCGTGGCATCGACCGGCAACTCCTGCTGCTCGTCCCGGCCGCGCTCTTCATCCTGGTGCTGTTCATCTATCCCTTCGGGTACGGGGTGGGATTGTCGTTCCAGCCGACCGAGGGCGGGCCGTTCGGGGCGTACCAGGAGTTCTTCTCCGACCCGTACCAGCGGGACACCATCTGGACGACGTTGCGGCTGTCGCTGCCGGCGGCGCTGCTCAACGTCGCCGCGTCGGTGCCGATCGCCTACCGGATGCGCGGCCGATTCCGGGGAAAACGGCTGCTCACCACGGTACTGGTGGTGCCGATCACCCTCGGCACGGTGCTCACCGCGCAGGGGCTGCTCAACTTCCTCGGCCCGACCGGATGGTTCAACCGGATCCTGCTCGACGTGGGGCTGACCGACGAACCGGTCCGGCTCACCAACAACTACTGGGGCGTCTTCTTCTCCCTGGTCATCACCGGCTTCCCGTTCGCCTTCCTGCTGGTGCTGTCGTACCTGTCCGGGATCGACCCGTCGCTGGAGCGGGCCGCCGCCACCCTCGGGGCCGGCTGGTGGCAGCGGTTCCGCCGGATCACCCTGCCGCTGCTGGCGCCCGGCCTGGCCACCACGTTCTGCCTCACCTTCGTGCTGGCGTTCAGCGTCTTTCCGTCGGCGGTGCTTGTCGGCGACCCGGCCGGCACCACGAGGGTGATCTCGATCGCCGCCTACGACGCGGCGTACGTCCGGTACGACTACCCGATGGCCGCCACCATCGCGGTGCTGATGGGGCTGGTCGAGCTGCTGGTCATCGCGGCTGTGCTCGGCTGGCGGGCGCTGCTCTACACCGGGTCGACGGCGGGAGGGAAGGGCTGATGGCCGCTGCCGGAACCGCCCCGAGCCCGAGTCCGACGACCGGCCCCGGCCCGAACCCGGTGCGGCGTCGACGACGTCTGGTCGCCCGGCCGGCGGCCTGGCTGGTCTGGGGCGTGGTGGCGTTCTTCTTCGTCAACCTCGCCGGCGTGATCGGCTCGGTGCTGGTCAGCTCGTTCGGCGAGCGGTGGTACGACACCTGGCTGCCGCAGGGCTACACCACCGGGTGGTACGGCCAGGCATGGCGGGAGTTCGGGCTGTTCCAGGTGCTGCTGGTGACCCTGGAGGTGTCGCTGCTGGTGGTCGGCATCTCGGTGCTGCTCGGGGTGCCCGCCGCATACGTGCTGGCCCGCCGCTCCTTCCCTGGCCGGCGGCTGCTCTACCTGCTGTTCCTGCTGCCGATCCTGATGCCGCCGATCACCTACGGCATCCCGCTGGCGACGGTGCTCTACAAGTACGGCTTCGCCGGGCACCTCTCCGGGGTGGTATTGGCCAACCTGGTGCCGTCGGTGCCGTTCGTGATCCTCACCATGACCCCGTTCATCGAACAGATCGACCCGGCGGTGGAGCGGGCGGCCCGGATGTGCGGGGCGGGCACCCGGCAGATCTTCGTCCGGATCCTCGCCCCGCTGCTCACCCCGGGCATCCTGGCCGCCTCGATCCTGGTACTGGTCCGCACGGTCGGGATGTTCGAGCTGACCTTCCTCACCGCCGGGCCGGACTCCCAGACCCTGGTGGTGGCGCTGTACTACTCGATGTCGGCGGCCGGCATCCGGGCACAGCAGTCGATCGACGCGATGGCGGTGATGTACACCGCGATGATGCTGGTGCTGTTGGTCGTCGCGCTGCGGTTCGTCAACCCGACCCAGCTGGTCGCCCGGGTCCGGGAGGAGGTCGACTGACGGCGTACCCCCGGCCCGGCTGCTCTGCGCGCGTGGCGAGGCCACAAGACGGAGCCGGACGACGGGCCGCAGCGGCGGGTCGCCGTCGTCCGGCTCCGTCGGTCGGCTCACGCTGGGCGCGAGGGGGTTCGCGGTCGTCGCCGTCAGGACACCCGGACCGTGGTACCGCACCCCTCCCGGTCCTCACAGACGTAGAAGCTGGCCACCTCCACCGACCAGCGGCCGCCACCGGTGTTGCCACTGCACCCGTCGTCGTCGACGATGCTGGTGCTGCGCCCGTCCCGGAGATTCACCACCGCGAAGACCTTGTGGCCGTCACATTCGTCGTCCCGGACTTCCATCTCGAGATGACTCGCGTAGACCCAGGCCTCGTCCAGACCGTGGTAGCCGCGCATCTCGTGCGCCTGCGCCGGTGATCCCCAGAGCGCCGCGGCGAGCACGAAGCTGCCGGAGACAGCCAGGATCCGGACCGACCTCCTGTTTAGAGCCACTGTTTCCTCCCAATGCCGAAATGAATGTCACCGACTCGCCCGCACTGTGTAGCGGCGGGAGCCGGAGGTTCGCCGGGTCCTCGTCGACCGCTCGACCACCTGGCAACCGTGGACGGGCTGCCGTTCCCGGTCCGGAGCGATCACACGGAGCGTCGACAGTCTTCTGTCGACGCCCGCCACGACTAGTCGACCTTCCAGCTGTCGTTCGAGAGCGCGCCGCTGGCATAGCGTTGGGCGCCCGACGAAACGCAGTTCATCCAGTAGGTCCCGTAGAGACCGCGGATGACGATGGTGGTCGAGAGGCCCTTGTTGTCATCCCGAACGATGCCCACCTCGGCCTGCGTGATCCTGTCGTAGACGTAACAGGTGACGGGGGACGCGTAGGCGGTGGCGGTCGCGGCGACGGCGTGGTAGGTCGAATTGGCGACGATGTTGCCCGTCTGGCAGGCATAGGAAGGGTCGCTGAAGGTGCATTCAGAAGTCACGGCATAGGCGGGAGAGGCGAACAGTCCCACTGAAGCAAGGATGCCCGCAGCAGTGACCACTGCCATTCGCCCGGCTCTGTTTGTTCTCACTGTCGCACTCCTTCGATCATTATCCCCGTCTCTGGCGGATACCAGTTTGCGCGTACCCGGTCCGCGAACGGTCTCCGAAGTGTATGGAAGGCACACATTGACACTTCTAGCTATTATGGCTATAATATGGGCCGATTTGTTCCGACGGGGGTGTGTCCATCGTGGCGGCACCGATCGACTTCGGGTTACTCGGGCCCCTGGAGGTCCACGCGGGCGGTCGAAGCATCGAGCTGGGCGGCGAACGGCAGCGACGGATTCTGGCGGGGCTGCTGCTCCACGCCGGCCAGACGGTCTCCACGGCAAGACTGACCGCTGTCATCTGGGATGAGGATCCACCCGCGACCGCGCGCCGCCAGATTCACGGTGGCGTGTGGCAGTTGCGTCAGGCACTGGCCCGATACGGCGCGGCGGACCTGCTGGGCAGTGAGCGCGGCGGCTACCGGCTCCGGGTTCATGCGAACCGGGTGGACCTCGCCCGGTTCAAGGATGCCCTGTCCGAGGGGCGCCGGCTCGTGGCGCTGGGTGACAGGACTGCCGCTTCCCGTGTGCTGCGTCCGGCGGTGTCATTGTGGCGAGGTCCGGCGCTGGCTGACCTGACAGGCAGCGTGCTGGAGCGTGAGGCAGCCGTGTTGGAGGAGTTGCGGCTCGACGCCCTCGAGGAGTGTCTCGGGTGCGAGCTGGCCGGCGGCGGTGGGCCAGCAGTCATCGCCGAGCTGACCGACTTGGCGGCGAAACATCCGCTGCGCGAACGTCTCGCGGCCATGCTGATGACCGGTCTCTACCAGAGTGGTCGGCAAGCGGAGGCGCTTGAGGCGTACCACCGTGTCGCCACCACGCTCGCCGACGAACTCGGTCTCGACCCCGGCACCGAACTCCGGCGGACCCACGAGGCAATCCTGCGCCACGACCAGCCGCTCGACCCTTCGACGACCGTCCAGGCCGCCACTTTGCCGGCCGGCGCCGGTGCGATCGCCATGCCTCCGGCCCAGCTTCCTCCGCCGGGCGCCTTCTTCGTCGGCCGCGCCGGTATCCTGGCCGAACTCGACGGGGTCCTGTCGACCGCTTCGGCCGGCCCTCCGGTCAGCACGATCCTGTCCATCGTGGGCCAGGCCGGCGTCGGCAAGACGGCGGTGGCCGTCCATTGGGCGCACCGTATCCGCGACCGCTTTCCGGACGGGCAGCTCTATGTGAACCTGAACGGTTTCGAACCTGACGGAACGGCCGCGCTGAAGCCCACCGACGTCCTACGGGACTTCCTGGACGCCCTCCACATTCCACCGGACCGGATCCCCGCCGGGCTGAACGCCCAGATATCCCTCTACCGCAGCGTACTGGCCGATCGACGGATCCTGGTCGTGCTCGACAACGCCCGCGACGCGGCCCAGGTGCGGCCGTTGGTGCCAGGCAACCCGTCCTGTCTGGTCGTGGTCACCAGCCGGAACCGGCTTACCGGACTCGTCGCCAACGACGGGGCGCACCCGCTGTCACTCGGCATGCTGACCGAGGAGGATGCGCGTGAGTTGTTGGTCCGCCGGCTCGGCGTCGAGCGGATCACGGACGACCCGGACGCCATCGATCGGATCGTCCGGCGCTGCGCCGGGCTACCGCTGGCCCTGGCCATCGCGGCGGCATGCGCGGCCACCGATGCCCAGCTCTCGCTGGGCACCATCGCCGCGTCGTTTGCCAGTGCCGAGGAGAACCTTGACGTCCTCGCCGAGGAAGACCCGAGGTCCGACCTCCGGACCGTCTTCTCCGGCTCATACCGCGCGCTCAGCCCTGGACGCGCCCGCCTGTTCCGCCTGCTCGGCCTGCACCCCGGCCCGGAGATCGCCGCCTCGACCTGCGCGAGTCTGATCGGGCTTCCACCGGACCAGGTAAACCCGCGGCTCACCGACCTGGTACGGATTCACCTGGTCGAGCGGCGCTCGAACGACCGGTACGCGCTGCACGACCTCCTGCGCGGATATGCCCGCCAACTGCTCCGTAGCGAAGAGACCGAGCAGGACCTACGCGCCGCACAGCGACGGATGCTCGACCACTACCTCCACACCGCCTACGTCAGCGACCGCACGATCTATCCGCACCGGCGTGACCGTATCGACCTCGCCGCTGCGCAGACCGGTGTGACCACAGAGGTACCGACGGACAGTGCCGCCGCGCTGGCCTGGTTCACCCTCGAGCGTCGTGCCCTCCTCGGGGCCGTCGACGTGGCGGTCGCGAACGGATTCGACACACATGCCTGGCAACTCGCCTGGACGCTCACCACCTTCCTCAACCGGCGCGGCCGATGGCGCGAGTGGGCCGCGGTCGCAGGCACGGGACTGGCCGCCGCGAAACGCCTGCGCGACCGCAGGGCCGAGGCCCGCTGTCACGGCGCGCTCGCCAACGCCCACACCCGGCTCGGGCACTACGACCTCGCCCGACACCACCACGAGCATGCCCTGGACCTCTACACCGAGGTCGGGGACCGGATCGGGCAGGCGCACGTGCACAGCAACATGTGCTGGTTGGCGGAGCGCCAGGGCCACTACCGCGACGCCCTGGCACACGCCCGACACATGCTGTACCTGCACCGACAGGCCGGTCCCGAATCCGGTGAGGCCAGCGCACTCAACGCGATCGGTTGGTATCACAGCCTGCTCGGAGACCACGGTCGCGCGCTCGACTACTGCGGACGCGCCGTCGGCCTCATGCAACGCCTGGGCGACCTGCACGGCGAGGCGTACACCTGGGACAGCCTGGCGCACATCAACCACCAACGCGGCGACCACGCCCGGGCGATCGCATGTGGCCGGCGCGCGGTCGATCTGTGCCGGGACGTGGGTGAACGCTTTCTTCAGGCCGGCGTGCAGGACCGCCTGGGCGACACCTACGAGGCCACCGGCGACCCGACCGCCGCGCAAGCCGAGTGGCACTCGGCCCTGGAGATCTACAACGAGCTGGACCAGCAGCAGGCAGCCGTGATCCGGGACAAGCTGAACGGCACGACCTGACGTCCTCGGCGCTCTGACCCGCCCCGGGACGCCGCCCGGCGGGCCGAGCGCCTGCCGGCGGCGCCGTAGGAGGTCCTCGAGGGATGCGACGGCCTGAGCTCGAGCACCGTCCTCCCTGGTGGGACAGGCCGGCTTGCTTGCCAACGGGCTCCTGCGTGGTCAGTCGCGGAACATCGTGGCCAGCACCTCGGCGGTCCGGGCCGGGTTCGTGGCGACGAAGTAGTGGTCGCCGGGGACCATGTGCAGGCTGGCCAGCCGGTCGACCGGGATCCGGGCGGTCACCGCGTCCCGGGTGCAGAGCCCGTCGTCGGTGCCGAGCAGCACGTGCACGGCCCGGGAACGTACCCCCTGGAAGCCGTCCGGGGCGAGCGCGATGTCCCGGCGGAACCGGGGCAGCAGCAGCCGGGTGATCTCCTCCGAGCTGAGTGCCCCGGCCGGCAGCAGCCCGGTGCTGCGCAGCCCGGCCAGCAGGGTCCCGTCGTCGGTGGAGACCAGGGCCGGCCGGTCGGCACCGGGCAGCACCGGCGGGGCGGAGAGCACCACCTGGGTCCCGGCCAGCCCGTCCCCGGCGGTGTCCGCCACCGCGGCGGCCAGCACCGCACCGAGGCTGTGCCCGAACAGCACCGCACCGTCCGACAGGTAGGGGGTGCCCGCCTGCCACCAGGCGCGGGCGGCGTCGGCGATGGTGGCACCGTCGGAGTAGGTCGCCTCGCCGGCCACCACCCGCCACGAGCCGGGCAGGTGCCGGGCCAGCCGGGTGAACGCCCCGGAGGAGCCGCCCGCGTACGGGATGCAGACCAGGGTCCGGCCGGGACCGTCGCGCAGTACCCGCATCCGGACGGTGACCGGCTCGCCGGCCCGGCTGCGCAGCTGGAAGCGGGCGAGCTTGCCGGTCGAGGTGGTCGGCAGCGCCTCGACCACCTCGACGACGGCGGGGCGCTTGTGCGGCGGCAGCCCGGCCCGGAACGCCGTCCGGGCGGACCGGCGCAGCGCGCCCGGGTCGACGCCCGGCGCCGGCACCAGATAGGCGACCGCCTGCTCCAGCCCGGCCCGGTCCCGGGCACCGACCACCGCGCACTGGGCGAGCCCGTCGAGATCCCGGACCGCCGCCTCGACGTCGAGTGGTGAGACCTTGTAGCCGCCGATGTTGATCAGGTCGTCGTGCCGGCACAGGTACCGCAGTTCCCCGTCCGGCTCCCGCCGGACGATGTCGCCGGTGTAGGCGCCGCCGTCGGCGAAGGTCCGGGCCGCCGACTCGGGACGGTCCAGGTAGCCGGCGGCCACCGACGGGCCGGACACGTGCAGCCGGCCGTCGGTACCGTCCGGCACGGCCCGGCCGGCGTCGTCCCGGACGGTCACGGTGGTGCCGGGTACCGGCCGGCCGGTCGAGCCGGGCTGGCTGCCCCGGGTGGCCAGCACGATGTGCAGCACCTCGGTCGCGCCCAGCCCGTTCACCAGCGGCACCCCGAACGTGCTGGTGAAGTCGGCACAGAGCCCGGCCGGCAGGTGCTCGCCGGCCGAGATTGCCAGCCGGAGCGAGCCGAGGTCGGGGACGCCGGACGGGTCCGTCGGGTCGCCCTGCCCGGCCCGGTCCAGCAGTGCGGCGTAGATCCGGGGCACCGCGCAGAGCACCGTCGGCCGGTGCCTGGCGATCGTCGCGGCCAGCCGGTAGACGTCCGGCGGCCCCTGGTTGAGCAGTACCCCGGCTCCGGCGGCGAGCGGGAAGAGCAGCGAGTTGCCGAAGCCGTACCCGAAGGAGAGTTTGGCGGTGGAGAGCACCAGGTCGTCGGGGCGCAGGTCGAGGACCCGGCCGAAGCCGGCCAGCACCCCGGCGACTCCGGCCCCGCTGTGCAACACTCCCTTCGGCTTGCCGGTACTCCCCGAGGTGTACTGGATCAGCAGTATCTCGGACGGCGGCTGGGTGACCGGCGGCGGTGACGGTGTCGGGCCGGGCGAGAGCCACTCCGGACCGCCCCGGGGCAGCTCGAGGCCGGCCTGGTCCGCCCGCGCCGAACCGGTGTCGTCGGCGTGCAGGAAGCCGGCCCGGCAGTCCCCGGCGATGAAGCCGAGTTCCGCCCCGGTCAGCATCGGGCTCACCGGCACCGCCACGGCGCCCCGCCACCACAGGGCCAGGATCGCCACCACGGTCGCCGGATCGTCGTCGGCCACCACCAGCCCCCGGGTCCCGGGGCCGATTCCGGCCTCGGCCAGTCGGGCCGCGTAGCTGCGGACCGCGCGGTAAAGCTCGGCGTACCCGAGCCGCTCCCCCGCCCCGGTCAGGTATGCGAGCCGCTCGCCTCCACCGGAGGCGAGTGCCCGCCCCACCAGCCGCTCGACGAGGTTGGCGCTGACCATGAGAAGACCTCCAGGATGGCTGCGTTGCCGGATGGTTCGACCGCAAGCACGAGCAGGCTCGCCGGTGCCGGGACGCTGGCGCAGTAGGCCACGGCACAGGCGGCGGCCAGCAGGCCACCGGCTGCCCCGAAGTCCCCGAGCGACCGTTCCAGGTGCCAGACCTGCCGGCCGGCCTCCCCGGCGAGCGCCTCGACCAGCTCGCTGTCCACGGTGGAGACGACGACCGGAGCGACACCGGCGGGTCCGCCCGCGACACCGCCGGCCGGGGTGGCCCGCTCGGGCGTGCGGCGGGCCGGCGGTGTCGCGGGGACCGGTCCGGCCGTCCTGCCCGATCCCGCGGGGCGGGCGGCCCGGACCAGGGCGCGGCACTGTGCCGCCAGGTCGGAGCGGTCCAGGCTGGTCCGGCGGAACCGGCCCAGCCGGATGCCGGGCTCGCCGTCCCGGCACGGTGCCACGGCGAGGCAGGCCGCGCCCTCGGCGGCGACGAACTCCTCGGCGAGTCCGGCCAGGCTCCACCGGCTGACCGTCGCCGAGCCGCCGACCAGCGCCCGGCCGGCCTCGCCGTCCGCGACCAGCCGGGCCGCCTCGACCAGGGCGGTCAGCCCGGCGGCGCAGCCTCCGGTGGTGGTCTCGTTCGGGCCGTCCAGGCCGAGCCGGATGGAGACGGTCGCGGCCGGACCGTTGAACGCCGAGGCGGGACCGATGATCGGGCTGCTCAGCCCCGGCTCCATGGTGGCGGCCTGGACGCAGATGGTGGCGTACTCGGCCAGGCCCGCGCTCGAACTGGCCCAGAGCACCGCCGCCGGCCCGGCCTCGACGAGCCCAGCCCCGACGGGATCGGGCTCGACGGAGTCGGCCCCCGCGGGGTCGGGTGGGAAGGTGCCGGGCCACGGGACGGGTGGACCGCCCGGGGCCATCGCGTCGGCGTCGGCGGCCGCCGCGAGGGCGAGCAGGGACTCCGCCGGCAGGGCGCGCAGCCCCCGGCCGGCGACCGAGGCCGGGATCCGGGGCGCGACCGGGGCGTACGTGCGCCGGTCCAGCGGGGCGAGGTCGGTCTCCGGTGCCACGAAGCGGCGTACCGGGGCCGGTGGCGGGGCTGCCCCGGCCACCAGCGTGGCCAGTTCCGCCGCCCCGGCCACGCCGGGCAGTCGCAGCCCCAGGCCGCGTACGGCGAGACAGTCGTCGACCGGGGACACGTCAGTCCTTTCCGAGCAGTACCGTCGACACCCCGCCGCCGAAGCCGAACGCCTGGCTGAGCACCACCCCGACCGGTGCCCGCCGACCGGCCGGCTCGACCAGGTCGATGCCGCCGCAGGCCGGGTCGGGTTCGACAAGCGTGACGTTGCCCGGCAGCACGTCGGCGGCGAGCGCCTGCACCGCGACGATCGCCTCCAGGGCGGCGGCGGCCCCCTCGGCGTGCCCGAACTGCCCCTTCACCGAGGAGACCACCGGACGGCGCCGGCCGGCCAGCGCCTTCGCCACCGCCCGTGCCTCGATCCCGTCGCTGGCCCGGGTGCCGGTGCCGTGCGCACAGACCCAGTCCACGTCGTCGCCGGTCAGCCCGGCCCGGTCCAGGCAGCCGTGGATTGTCGAGACCAGGCCGTTGCCGTCCGGGTGCGGCTGGGTGGGGTTGTGCGCGTCGGCCGCGGCGGCGCAGGCGAGGACCCGGGCCAGCGGCCGCCCGCCCCGGGCCGCGAGCCGGTCGGCGCGTTCCAGCACCAGCACCCCGGCGCCCTCGCCGGGGATGGTGCCGCGCCGGTTGACGTCGAACGGCCGGACGGTGTCGACCGCGAGGGCACGCAGCGAGGTGAACATGGCGAGGATCTCCAGGGAGAGTTCGGAGACGCCGCCGCAGACCGCCAGGTCGACCTCGCCGGTCGCGACCGCCCGGACCCCGGCGGCGACCGCGCTGTTCCCGGCCGCGCAGCCGGGTGCGAAGAGCACCGTCGGGCCGGTGACCGCGACCACCTCGCGGAGGGTGTCCAGCAGCCGGTCGGGTGTCGCCCAGCCACTGCCCGGCACGTCCAGCCGACCCGCCGCGATGCCCCGGTCCAGGAGCGGTCGGGTGGCCATCACGGTGCCGGTGAAGACGCCCAACCGGCGTGTCCGGTCGCGTTCCGGCACTCCGGCGTGCCGCAGCGCCTCCAGGGTGGCCGCGGCGAGGAACCGGGCGGCCAGCGACTCGTGCCCGGGCACCGTCCCGTCCAGGTCGGCCACCGCGCCGGCCGGCACCTCCGCACCGCACCGGGCCGGATAGCGGGACATGTCGAACCTGGTGACCGGGCCGGTGAGCACCTGCCGCCCGGTCACCGCCGCCCAGAGCGCGTCCGCGCCGAGGCCGGCGGCGGAGACCGCGCCGACTCCGGAGACCACCACGGCCGGGCGGCCGGCCCGGTCACGGTCCAACGGAGATGCCCCGATCCCGGAGTACGGCGAGGGTGTCGCCGAAGTCCTGTAGGCCGGCCGCTTCCTCGTCGGTCAGCCGTACGCCGAGCTGCCGCTCGATCCGGACGACGAATTCGACCTTCTGCACGGAGTCGATTCCGAGGTCTTCGTAGAAGGCCGCCCCCTCGGTGACCTCGTCCGGGTTGACCTCGAAGATCTCCGCCGCCAGGTCCCGCAGGACGGCGGCCGACACGGTGTCTCGCTGTGCCAAGTCCGGCTCCCTTCCCGATCACCGCCGACCACTTTTCGTGGAATTTGCGGGTGGGCTCACAGTGAAGTTTTCCAGGAAGGAAACGAAGCGGGAATCACCGGAGATGCGACCGAAGAGCTTGTTCGCTCCGACCGAACAGGTCGTTACCGCAATCCGATCAGGTCGGTCCGGATCGGAAGGGCCGGTCTCGCCACCGGACGGTCCCGCGATGTCGCACGATGAACGGTTCCGGTGTGGACATTGTCGTTGATCATTGCCGGATGATCGGGACGCGGCCGGTCAGGGCAGCAGCGCCACCGGGCCGGCGTCGATGCCGATCCGGAACAGGGCGTACGGGCGGCGCCGCCGGTCGACCCCGCCGGAGTAGTCGGCCTGTCGGTGCAGTTGGTTGGCGGTGACGTAGAGGTACCCGTCGGCGGCGATGCTCATGGTGTCCGGCCAGAGCAGCCGCGGGTCGCGTACCAGGGTCTCGAAGCGCCCGTCGGGGTGCCGGCGCAGCACCGCGTTCTGCTCGTACGCGGTGAGGTAGAGCCGGCCCGCGTCGTCGCTCTCCAGTCCGTCGGAGGCGGAGCCCTTGTCCCCCTCGTCCCGGACCGTCGCCGCCACCTCGGCGTCGTCGACCGCCCGGTCGACGAGCGCGTCGGTCGAGACGCTGTAGAGCCGGCGGGAGGCGAGCGGGCAGTAGTAGAGCCGGCTGCCGTCGGCGGAGATCGCGATCCCGTCGGCGCCCATGCTGACCGGGCTCGGCGGCCCGTCCGGCGGGCACATCAGGAACGGCCGCCCCTCGACAAGCGGCCGGAACGTGGCCAACCCCTCGGCCTTGGTGGACGGATGGTCGTGCAGCCGGCGCCAGGCGGTGCCGCTGGCCAGGTCCACCACCACGATCCCGTTCGGACCGGAGTTGGACGAGTCGGTGATGAAGGCGACCCCGGCCGAGCGGCGGCGCAGGTCGAACCGGACGTCGTTGAGGTAGGAGGTGGGCAGTGCCACGTCGGCGGGGAAGACGATGGTCCGGGTGACCAGGTCGGTGTCGAGGTCGACGCAGACGAGTTTGGGGCCGCCGGGGCTGGTCGGCCGGAACATCGGGCTGCCGGTGTCGAGTATCCAGAGCCGGTCGGTCGGGTCGACGACGACGCTCTGCACCGAGACGAGGGAGCCGGCGTCGCCGTCGCCGTCCGGGGTGTTCCACTCCTGGTCGGGATAGGGCACGCAGTCGTCGTCCCGCAGCTCGGCGACGGTGGCCGGCACCTGGTCGCCCCAGCGCGGGAAGTTGACGAAGATGCGCCTCTGCCGGGAGACGGTGACCCCGGTGGGCATGGCGCCGGAGAAGGTGTGCACGGTCTCCAGCCGGCCGACCGGCTCCTCGCTGGTCAGTTCGTCGCTCATCCGGCCCCCCGTGGCCCCGCCCGCACGCCGACCGGTCGAGCCGGTGACCGGCCCGACCACCCCGCCACTGTAAGCCGAGCGCCGGCACCGGATGCCGAGATAGCCAGATTTGGCGCCATATTCGATTCGCCGCCTCCGCGCCCGCGCGGCACAGTCGGACGTCGATGTAGAAGTCTTTCCAATCTGGCGGAGCATTGGTTAAATACCTTCAACTATCCCCCACCCCCGCCCGCCCCGCCCGCGTCGGAGGATCCCGAATGAGAACCGGACACGCCCGCAGCCTGGCAATCCTCGCCGCGGCGGCACTCGCCGCCCCGATCCTGTGCACGGCCACCCCCGCCAGCGCCGCGACGGTCACCGTCGACAACGCCACCGCCGGCCGCTTCACCGCCAGCGCCAACTGGGGTACGTCCACCTGGTCCGCCGACCGGCAGGGCCCCGACTACCGGTTCGCCACCCCGGACACCACCGCCAGCGACGCGGCCTGGTTCAAGGTCAACGTGCCGAGTGCCGGCAACTATCTGGTGGAGGTCTTCTATCCCGCCGACTCCGGCTACAACAACGCAACCCCGTTCATCGTCGCCACCACCGGCGGCCACCAGAGCGTCCCGGTCGACCAGCGCGGCAACGGCGGCCGGTGGGTCGCCCTCGGCACCTTCCCGCTGGCGGCCGGCGACTACAACGCGGTCGGGGTCAGCCGGTGGACCAGCGGCACCGGCTACGTCGTCGCGGACGCGGTCCGGATCACCACCGCCACCGGAGGCGGCACCACCTTCTCGCTGCCGCTGCCCCGGACCGCGCTGCCGCGCAGCGAGTACGACGACCCGCACCACGACTATCCGGCGATCGACCTGCCGGTGCCGACCGGCACCGCCGCGTACGCCGTCCGGGCCGGCACCGTGGTCCGGATCGACGACAGCAGCTGCGGGCAGGGCATCAACCTGACCGGCACCGACGGGGCGATCTACACCTACTGCCACTTCTCCGCCTGGTCGGTGGCGTCAGGTGCCACCGTCACGGCCGGGCAGCGGATCGGCTCGACCGGCAACACCGGCAACTCCACCGGCCCGCACCTGCACTTCGGCATCCGGACCGGCAGCACCCGGCGCTGCCCGCAGAACTTCCTGCTCGCCCTCTACGACGGTGTCACCCCACCCGCAGCCAGCAGCCTGCCCACCACCGGCTGCAGCTACTGAGCTGTAAGGAAGGGTCCCTTCCTGTCGTCTTCTGTCGCAGCAGGGGTCCTTCCGCACACCGCCGGAGGCGTCAGGGGCGGCGGGCGACCAGGACGTCCCGGACGATCGCCTGGTCGACCCGGTGCGCGAAGTCCAGGTACGGGCCGTCGGCCAGCACCGCCAGGCCGGCGTCGGCGAGGATCCCGGCCGCCTCCTCCCGGCGGGCCACGTTCGTGTTCCAGGCGATCCCGAGCGCCCCACCCGGCCGGAGCAGCCCGGCCCAGACCGGCACCGCCTCGGCGAGCAGAGCCAGCGGGCTGCGCGCCAACCCGCGCCCGGCACTGCGGCTGCCGTGCTGTACGCCGTACGGGGCGTCCGCCACCAGCAGGTCCTGGCTGGCGGGGCGGAAGAACTCGGCACTGCGCAGGGTGTCCACCTGCACCACGTCCAGCCGCTGGGTCCGGCCCGCCCGGTAGGACTCCTTGTCCGGGGCGAGTTCGAGCTGCAACCGCCGGGCCACCACCTGCCGGTTCCGGCGTACCGGTCCGGACTCGGCGCGGTGCTTGATCCGCTTGCGCTTGCACCAGGTCTGGATGTACGTCGCGTACGCCTCGAAGTCCGCCCGGTCGTGGTCCACCCCGGCGGCGTCGTACCCGTACATCAGCGCCTGGTTCAGCGTGGTGCCCCGGCCGCAGAGCGGGTCGAGCACCCGGAACCGGCGCTCCAGCATCTCCGTGGCGAAGTCCGAGGCGAGCAGGGTCACGTTGAGCAGCAGCTTGGTGAACTGCTCGTTGGTCTTGCCGGGGTACTTCGGGATGGTCAGCAGGTCGTCGTCGAACCGGTCCAGCGGGTGCAGCTCGACCGGCCGGAGCAGGTCGCCGGTGACCTCGAAGAGCACGTAGATCGACGACAGGTTGGCCAGGTATCCGAGGTCGCGGTCGGTCAGCCCGTCGGCGGTGAAGGTGACGTAGCGGGCACCGCCGAAGACGGTCTCGGCGATGTCGGTGAGCCGACCGCCGAGCACGGCCCGGTCGAAGACCGCCAACTCGGCCCGGGTCAGCGCGACCGATGCGTCCGCGTAGACCCGGTTCGACGACGGGGAGATCAACAAGGCGTACCGGCTCATCGGCCCTTCCAGCAGCTCAGACGTTCACGACGACCAGTGGATGCTAGTCGCGGAGGAACCGGCGGAGGAAATCGAGCGGGTTCGGTTGCGGCAGTTGACGGATGACCGGCCGACCGGTGCCGGGTTAGCCTTCCCCGATGATCCATGTCGATCGTTGTCGGGCCGGCGTGGGCCGGCGGAGGCTCGCCGTCCTCGCCCCGCTGACCCTGCTGGCCGGGCTGCTCGGCCTGGCCCAACCCGGCCCGGCCGCCGCCGATCCCGAGGTGGGCAGCGCCCGGCTCGTCCCGCTCCAGGTCACCGGCCCGGCCAGCGAGCGGCTGAACCTGATCCTGCTCGGCGACGGCTACACCGCGGCCGAGCTGCCGAAGTTCCACGCCGACGTGGACCGGCACCTGAACGTGCAGTGGAGCATCGAGCCGTACCGCGGCTACCGGAACTACTTCAACGTCTACGTGATCGAGATCGTCTCCGGCGAGTCCGGCATCCGCTGCGACCCGGACGACGACCCGCCGGACCCGGACCGGATCACCCCGCTCGGCCTGCACTACGCGGACGGCTGCACCAACCCGCTGGCCCGGGGCATCACCTTCCAGGCGTACGGCACGCAGGCGCTGAACCGCTATCTCCAGCAGCTCGTCGCCCCGCTCGGGGTCACCGCCAGCAACCGGCAGATCCTGGCGATCGCCAACACCGACACGTACGGCGGGATCGGCGGCACCAACGCGACCACCTCGGGCGGCGCCCCGCAGGGTCCGCTGATCAGCCCGCACGAGCTGGGTCACTCGCTGGGTCAGCTCCAGGACGAGTACCCGTACTCCAACCGGCCCGACCCCGGCGGCCCGTACTGCACCGACGACTGCGCCGAGCCCGGCTCCCGGCACCACACCCGGCTCACCGAGCAGCAGATGGTCGCCCAGCAGGCGAAGTGGTGGCGCTGGCTCGGCGAGGAGAGCGAGTCCGGCGGCACGATCGGCCGCTACGAGAGCGGCATGTACGCCAGCTCCGGCGTCTGGCGGCCCAGCGAGCACTCGATAATGCGCTGGCTCGGCTTCCACTACGACCAGGTGAGCCGGGAGATCATGACACAGCGGATCTCCGGCCGCCGGGACACCGACGCGATGGCGCTCTCCTCGACCCGCACCGACCGGCCGGTCGGACCCACCGACGTGCTCTGGGTGGAGACGCAGCACCCGGTCCACCACCAGCTCGACGTGCACTGGGAGGTCAACGGGGTGGCCGTGCCGGCCACGCACAACAGCCGGAACCTTCCGCTCGCCGACCTCGACGTGCGGGCCGGCGACGTCGTACGGGTGACGGTCTCGGACCCGACCGAATTCGTCCGGGACCCGGCGATCCGGAACGGGCCGGCGCTGACCCAGAGCCGGCAGTGGACCGTCGGCGCCGAGCCGACCCCGCCGACGCCGGTGCAGGTCGGGTTCACCGCCGCCACCCCGACCGAGCGCCCGGTCGGCGGCCAGGACGTGGTGTACGTCGAGCCGACCCACCCGGTCGACCGGGTGCTGGCGGTGACCTGGCGGCTGGACGGCAAGGTGCTGCCGAACCCGCACAACAGCCGCAACCTCGACCTGGGGGCGCTGCGGCTGGCCCCGGGCAGCTACCGGCTGACCGCCACGGTGACCGACCCGGTTGCCCCGGTGACCGACCCGGTTGCCCCGGGCGGTGGCACGCAGACCCTCACCTGGACCGTCGACAACGTGGCCGGAGGCACCACCGCGACGCTCTCCACCCCGGTCGCCACGCTGGCCGGCCAGACTCCGCACCACGTCTACTTCGAACGGTTCACCATGGGGCTGGACCCGACCGACGACCGGCCGGGCTTCACCGTCGGCGAGTTCCGGCTCGACCGGGACGGCTGGTTCAACTACTTCGGCTGGCCGGACGCCCCGGCCGGTACGCCGTTCCTGTTCACCCCGACCGGCACGGTGGTGAAGTCGCTCGTCTACGGCAACCTCGGCTCCGGCGGGCTCTCCCGGGCGGTCTTCGAGCGGACCGAACCGGGCTACGGCACGCACACCGTCGAGCACCGGGCGATCGACGCGGCCGGCAACATCGGCCCGGCGGACGAGTTCCGGGCCACCGTACTACCCGGATCCGCGCCGGCCTGCACCCGGACGATCTCCGGCGAGCGGGCCGGCGACCTGACCGTGCAGGCCGGGGTGACCTGCCTGGACGGCGCCCGGGTGGCCGGCCGGATCACCGTACGTCCCGGTGCCTCGCTCGTGGTCTCCGGTGGGTCGGTCGCCGGTGGGATCAGCGCCGACCGGGCGGCGGTGGTGCAGTTCCTCGGCACCACGGTCAGCGGCTCGGTGCGGCTGCTCGGCACGACCGGCTCGGTGACCAGTGCCGGCAGCACCTTCAGCGGCGCCGTCCGGCTGACCGGCAACGCCGCCGGGGAGTACGGGCTGGCGCTGGTCGGCAACCGGATCACCGGGTCGCTTACCTGCACCGGAAACGGCAGGGTCGCCGACTTCGGCGCCCGCAACGAGATCCGGGGGCAGCGCTCGGGCGACTGCGCCCGGCTCTGATCCGGCCGAGCGTGCCGGGACGGCCCTCCGGCATCGTCCCCGCACGCTCGGCCGAACGTCGCGGCCCCGCTGCGGCCGGTGGCCTACCCGGCTCGGCAGGCCGGGTGGCCTGGTGCGGCCGCCTGCCGGCCGGTGACCGGGTCAGGGTCGGCGCAGGACTCCGCCGTACTCGTAGAACCGGGTCTCCTCGGCGCCCCTGCCCAGATAGGGCCGGAGCGCCTCGTCGACCGGCGCCAGCGGCGGCTGGGTCGGATCCGGGCGCCAGTGCTTGACGTTGACCAGCCCCGGCTCGACCGGCTCCCAGTCGCGCAGGAAGTCGGCCACCTCGTGCACCATGCGGTTCTTCCAGGTGATGCCCATCTTGTGCACCATCTCGTTGCCGGCGTCCACCCCGGCCTGGTCGGTGCCGGCCAACTGCGAGTAGCCGAGGTAGCTCTCCGACGTCATCGCCTCGCGCAGCACCGCCAGCATGTGCCGGATCCTGTCGTCGTCGACGATGGAGTGCCCCACCGACAGGAGCAGCACGGCGACCGGCTGGGAAAAGTCGATCATCTTGCGGACGTCGGGATCGGCGAGGATGTGCTCCGGCTCGGTGACGTCGGCGGCGATCACCCGGGTCGTCTCGTCGTCGGCCAGCAGTGCGCGTCCGTGCGCCAGCACGATCGGGTCGGAGTCGACGTAGACCACCCGGGCGCCGGGCTGGAACCGCTGCGCCACCTCGTGCACGTTCTGCTGGGTCGGCAGCCCGCTGCCGAGGTCGAGGAACTGCCGGATGCCCAGGTCACGGGCGAGGAACCGGACGGCGCGGTAGAGGAAGAGCCGGTTCTCCCGGGTCACGTCCAGGCTGGACGGGGCCTGCGAGTTGACGAAGAGTACGGCTGCCCGGTCCGCCGGGAAGTTGTCCTTGCCACCGAGCGAGTAGTCGTACATCCGGGCCGAGGTCGGCACGTCGATCGGGAAGGCGGGATACCCTCCGTCGTTGGGGGCGGTCACGGGGTCAGCTCTCCGTAGTTGTCGAGGGACGGACTCCTCAGGTTAGCCCGTCCATCGACTTTCCCTGGTGCCCCTGTCGAGGCGGAACGCGTGTCGTGCTCAGCCGGCGCAGCCCACCCGGTGCGGGGCCAGGGCGATGTCGTCGAGCCACACGTCGAAGTGGTCCGGGGTGGGGTTGCCCTGGTAGAGCTGCCAGCCGATCTTCACGGTGTCGGCCCGGGGCAGCACGAAGTCGACCGGGTTGCCACCGTGCTCGGTGGTGCTGGTCGTCATCTCCGGCTGGGCGACGCCGTCGATCCAGACCGCGATCCGGTTGTCGCTGGCGTCCCACTGCCACTCGAAGCACTGCCAGCGGTCCTCGACGGTGGGCGCCGACTCCCGCCAGTTCGTCCAGTCGCCGGTAGGACCGCCGTCGGCGCCGACGCCCCAGAACGACCCGGCCAGCGGTGGTGCCCACTGGCCGCCGATCGGCCGGACCACCTCGGCGCTTCCGGTGCCGGTCGCCTCCACGAGGGTGAAGTGTGCCCAGTCGGGCGCGGTCGGGAAGGCGTCCACCTTCAACCGGATCCGGCCGTAGAAGCTGTTTCCCGGTGCGGCGAAGTCGTCCACCTTGAGGAAGGCCCGGCCGTTGCCCTCGGTGTGCACCCGCAGCACCTTGTCGCGCCGGTGCCGCTCGACGGTCAGGATGCCGTCCCTGGTGTCGATTCCCCAGGCCAGCGAGGCGGCACCACCGGTGGGCAGCCGTTCGAAGTCCTCGCAGAACAGCAGCGTACGCGGACCGCAGCCACCGGGGCCGCCGCCGTGTCCCGACTGACCGCCGCCATGTCCGGACGGGCCGCCGCCGGCCTGTGCGGCGCCGCCGCTGGCGAGTACCGCGACGGCGGTGAGGAGGACGAGGGGAAGGCGTTTAGTCAGCCGGGCCATGGCGCAAGAGCATGACAGATGTCGATGGTTGCCGCCACCCGGGGAATCCCCGGGGAGCCCTCGGGGCACCGCCAGCCTGGCCGACCCACCCCGAACAACCGTCGACATCGACGATCATCTTTGATTTACTGGGAGGCCCCGGCCGCGTTCCGGTGCCCCACCGCGCACCGCGCGTAACCCTACGCGCTCCCGCACCGGCCGGCGGCACGGCCGGAGGTGTGCCATGAGCAGTGGGTCCGGATCGGACTCGCCCCCTGACGACGTCCCACCCGCCGGGGTCTCCCGGCGCGGGATGCTGCGCGGGACCGCTGTCGCCTCGGCCGGACTGGCCGTCGGCGCGGCTGCCGGTCCGGCGGTCGCCGCCGGCTCGGCCGGACCGGCGATGGCGGCACCGGCTCCCGAACCCGTCGGCGCGGCGACCACCGAGGTCACCGTCACGGTCAACGGCCGCACCGAGCGGCTCCGACTCGACACCCGGGTCACCCTGCTCGACGCGCTGCGCGAACGGCTCGGGCTGACCGGCTCGAAGAAGGGCTGCGACCGGGGCCAGTGCGGCGCCTGCACGGTGCACGTCGACGGCCGCCGGGTGCTCTCCTGCCTGACCCTGGTCGCGGCCACCGCCGGTCGCCGGGTCGACACGGTCGAAGGGCTGGCCGACGGCGACCGGCTGCATCCGGTGCAGCAGGCGTTCGTCGACTGCGACGCGTTCCAGTGCGGGTTCTGCACCTCGGGACAGATCATGTCGGCGGTAGCCCTGCTGGCCGAGGGTCACACCGGCTCGGACGACGAGATCCGCGAACACATGTCCGGCAACATCTGCCGCTGCGGGGCGTACGAGAACATCGTGGCCGCCGTCCGGACCGCCGGACGGAACGGGGCGGGCCGACGCGACGGGGCCGGTCGACACGACGGGGCGGGGCGATGAAGCCGTTCGACTACACGGCCGCGCAGACCGTGTCGCAGGCCCTGGCCGGCGGCGGCGCCGGCACGGCGTACCTGGCCGGCGGGACGACCCTCGTCGACCTGATGAAGCTCGAGGTGATGACCCCGGGCAAGGTGGTGGACATCAACCGGCTGCCGCTGCGCGGCGTCTCGGCCGACCGGACCGGGCTGCACCTCGGTGCGCTGGAACGGATGAGCGACGTCGCCGCACACCCGCTGGTGGCCGACGGCTACCCGGTGCTCGCCCAGGCCCTGCTGCGCAGCGCCTCGCCGCAGTTGCGCAACATGGCGAGCATCGGCGGCAACCTGCTGCAACGGGTCCGCTGCGGCTACTTCCGGGACACCGCCGCCGGCTGCAACAAGCGCCGGCCCGGCTCCGGCTGCCCGGCGGTCGACGGGGAGAACCGGGGGCACGCCATCCTTGGCACCAGCGACTCCTGCGTCGCCACCCATCCCAGCGACCTGGCGGTGGCCCTGGTCGCCCTCGACGCCCGGGTCCGGTTGGTCGGCCGGAGCGGAACGAGCCGGGAGGTCCGGCTCGCCGACTTCTACCTGCTGCCCGGGGACACGCCGGAGCGGGAGCACGACCTGCGTCCGGGCGAACTGGTCACCCGGGTCACCGTGCCGGCGCTGCCCTGGGCCACCCGGTCGGCGTACCTGAAGATCCGGGACCGGCAGTCGTACGAGTTCGCCCTCGCCTCGGCGGCCGTGGCGCTGGACCTGCGCGGTGGCGTAATCCGGGACGTCCGGTTGGCGGTCGGCGGGGTCGGCACCCGGCCCTGGCGGCTGCCGGCGGTCGAGGACGCGCTGCGCGGCCGGGCCGCCCGGCCGGAGGTGTTCGAGTCGGCCGCCGCGCTGGCGGTCGAGGGCGCCCGCCCGCTGGCGCACAACCGGTTCAAGACCACCCTGCTCCGGCGCACCGTCGTACGCGCCCTGACGAACCTGGCGGAGTCGAGATGAGCGGTGCGGCACGGACGGTCTCGGTCAACCGGGTGGACGGCCGACTCAAGGTCACCGGCGGCGCCCGGTACGCCGCCGACCAGCCCGCCGAGCGGCTGGCGCACGGCTGTCTGCTGCTCAGCACGGTCGCCCGGGGCACCGTCCGGGCGATGGACACCACCGCCGCCGAAGCCTCCCCGGGAGTGCTCGCGGTCTACACCCCGTTCCGCACCCTGGCCCTGCTCGGCAGCGGTACCCCGTTCAGCGTCGGGCACAGCTGGCTGCCGTTGCAGGACGCCGGGGTGCACTACCACGGCCAGGCGATCGGGCTGGTCGTGGCGGAGACGTTCGAGCAGGCCCGGGACGCCGCCGCGCTGGTCAGGGCGGACTACGAGGTACGGCCGGCGGCGGTCTCCTTTCCCGACGGCATCCCGTCGGCCACCGACCCCGGCCCGATCATGGGCGAGCCGGCCCGGCTGGAATACCTTGCCGACGGGGTCGACTCGATCGACGCGGCGCTGGCGGCCAGCGAGGTGACCGTCTCCGGCACCTACCAGCAGCCGGGCAAGCACCACAGCGCGATGGAACCGCACGCCTGCGTGGCCGCCTGGCAGGACGGTTCGCTCACCCTCTACACCGGCACCCAGAGCGCCTCGCTCACCGTCGGGGCGATGGCGGCGGCGCTCGGCGTCGAGACGGCGAAGGTGCGGGTGGTCAGCCCGCATGTCGGCGGCGGCTTCGGCAACAAGGTCGCCACCTGGGCGCATTCGCTGCTCGCCGCGGCCGCCGCGCGTACCCTGGGTCGGCCGGTCAAGGTGGTGCTGACCCGGGAGCAGACCTTCACCGTCACCGGAAACCGTTCCGCCGTCCGGCAGACGGTCAGCCTGGGCGCCCGCCGGGACGGCACCCTGGTCGCGGTCAAGCACCAGGTGTGGGCCAGCCAGTCCGGCTCGGGCGGCATCTTCGAGAGTTCCGCGCACACCACCTCGCGCTACCTCTACCGGACCGAGAACCTGCACCTGGACCAGAAGATCGTGACGCTGGACGTGCCGCCGCCGACCTGGATGCGGGCGCCCGGCCAGGAGTCCGGCTCGTTCGCCCTGGAGACCGCGCTCGACGAACTCGCCGCCGAGCTGCGCATCGACCCGGTCGAGTTGCGGCTGCGCAACGACGCCACGGTCTATCCGGGCCGGAACGTGCCGTGGTCCAGCAAGCACCTGGACGAGTGCTACCGGGTCGGCGCGCAGCGCTTCGGCTGGGCCCGCCGCCACCCGACGCCGGGCGCGGTGCAGCGGGGCGAGTGGCTGGTCGGGATGGGTACGGCCACCGCCAACTACCCCGGCGAACGCTTCCCGGCCTCGGTGGACGTACGGTTCCGGCCGGACGGGGACGTCTCGGTCTCCAGCGCCACCGCCGACCTCGGCACCGGAATGTGGACCGTGCTGGCCGTACTCGGCGCCGAGGCGCTCGGCCTGCCCGTCTCGCGGATCCGCAGCGATCTCGGCGACTCCATCCTGGCGGCCAACATCGGCTCGTTCGGCTCGGCCTCGACCGCGAGTACCGGCCCGGCGGTGGCCGCCGCCGCGCAGGCCGCCACGACCGCGCTGATCGACCTCGCGGTGACCGACGAGCGTTCGCCCCTGCACGGCCGGCCCGCCGCCGAGGTCCGCTACGAGCGGGGTGAACTCGTCGCCGGTGACCGGCGGATCGGCTTCCCCGAGCTGCTGCGCACTGTGGACTCACCCGGCGTCGGGGCGACCGGCAGCGCGGCACCCGGTCCCGATCACGGCCGCTACGCCTTCACCTCGTTCGGCGCCCACTTCTGCGAGGTACGGGTCAACCGCTGGACCGGTGAGCCCCGGCTGACCCGGATCACCACGGTGATCGACGGCGGCGCGATCATCAACGCCAAGACCGCCCGCAGCCAGATCATCGGCGGGGTGGTCTTCGGTATCGGCCAAGCGCTGCTGGAGGGTGCCGTCGTCGAGCCGGACAGCGGCCGGATCGCCAACGGCAACTTCGCCGACTACCTGCTGCCGGTGAACGCCGACGTCCCGCCGATCGACGTGCACTTCCTGGACCACCCGGACCTGCTGTTCAACCCGCTGGGCGCCCGGGGCATCGGCGAGATCGGCACGGTCGGGGTCGCCGCCGCGATCGGCAACGCCGTCTACAACGCCACCGGCCGGCGCGTCCGGGAACTTCCGATCACCCTGGACAAGCTCCTCGACTGATTCCGGCCGGGCCGGGCGTCGGAACGGTCCGAACTCCGGCCCGAGCCGGGCCGCGCCGCGAAACGGTCCGGACGCCCCACCGGGGCCGGATCGTCTGTCAGGATGTACACCCGACCGATCCACGGGGAGGGTGCCGGTGACCTGGACGGAGATGCTCGCCTACTGCCTGGCCAAGCCGGGCGCCTGGCAGGACGAGCCGTGGGAGGGCGACGTGGTGGTCAAGGTCGGGCCGAAGATCTTCGCCTTCCTCGGCCAGGAGTCGCGGTCCACCGTCGGCGTCAAGTGCGGCCCGAACCGGGAGGTGGCCGACGAGTGGTTGCACCGCTATCCCGAGGACGCCTCGGTGATGGCCTACATCGGCCGCTCCGGCTGGAACACGCTGCGGCTCGGTGCCGGGATCCCCGACGACGAGTTGCGGGAGGCGGTCGACGCCTCCTACACGGCGGTCGTCGCCAAGCTGCCCAAACGCGACCGCCCCACGACCTGACGACCTGGTCAGCCGCGTAGCGACACTGCCGTGGGCGGGTCCGTCGGGTCGTCGGCCCGGGAGACCTCCTGATCCCTGCTGCCGTCCCGGGTGCTGCGCAGGCTCCAGGCGATCGAGACCGCGATGGTGACCACGATGACGCCCAGGGTCACCGGGATGGGCAGCTTGCCGACCGGTGTCTCGGACAGGATCAGCTTCACGCCGGCGAAGGCCAGCAGTACGGCCAGGCCGTAGTGCAGGTGCACGAACCGGCGCAGCAACCCGGCCAGGCAGAAGTACAGGCTGCGCAGGCCGAGGATGGCGAACGCGTTTGCGGTCCAGACGATGAACGTACTGGTGGTGATCGCCAGGATCGCGGCGACGGAGTCGATGGCGAAGATCAGGTCGCTGGCCTCGATGGTGATCAGGACGACGAACAGCAGCGTGGCGAGGCGCCTGCCGTCGACCCGGGTGAAGAACCTGTCGCCGTGGTAATCCGGGTCGGTCGGGATGACCCGGCGGACCAGCCGTACCACGGGGTTGCGGTCGGGTGGGCTCTCCTCGCCGTGCCGGAATGCCATCTTGTAGCCGGTGTAGATCAGGAAGGCGCCGAACAGGTAGGCGGTCCAGAAGAACGTCTCCAGCAGCTCGGCCCCGACGAAGATGAAGACCAGCCGGAACGCGAGCGCGCCGACGACACCCCAGAACAGCACCTTGTGCTGGTACGCGGCGGGGACGGCGAAGTAGCTGAAGATCAACGCGAAGACGAAGACGTTGTCGATCGAGAGCGCCTTCTCGATGAGATAACCGGCGTAGTAGGTGCCGGCGACCTCACCGCCCTGCCACGCCCAGAGGATCACGCCGAACAGCAGCCCTGCGGCGATCCAGATCCCGGACCAGGCGGCGGCCTCACGGAACCCGACGACATGGTTGTCGCGGTGCATGAACAGGTCGACGGCCAGCATGGCGGCGACCGCCAGCATGAGAACCGCCCAGACCCACCAGGAGACAGACAACGGCAGGCACCTTTCGACCCGGCCGACCCGTGACAGCGGGCGGCGCGACTGGTCGAAGGTCTCCCCGGGCCATCGGGTGGCTGCACCACCGAGACCCGGATCGGTCCGGGTCCGTACTGACGGCGGCGCGTCGAGCGTCGGGTACTCCCCCTCGAACTACGCTCCAGTATTCACGAAGCATGCTTCGTCCGTCAACCGGAACCCGCAGCTCATCCGGCCGGTCGCACCGACCGGATCCGGAATATACGATTTCCTTTTCGCGTCTCGCCGTGCGTGCGTGCGAGCATGGGAGCTGTCCCGACGCGAGACGGGACAGAACGTCGATCGGATGACGTCCGGGACGGACGACCACGGGAGAGCACATGTCGGTGGCATCGGGGGAGCAGAGTTCGACGCCCGCCGTACGGAGCTGGACGTTCCTGACCAACCACGCACACGTACTGCTGGCCATCGCCCGCGACCCCACCGCCCGGCTACGCGACGTCGCCGAGACCGTCGGCATCACCGAACGCGCCGCCCAGGCCATCGTCGCCGACCTGGAAGCCGCGGGCTACCTGCAACGGGCCCGGGTCGGGCGCCGGAACCAGTACACCGTCCACCGCTCTGGACATTTCCGGCACCCGGCCGAGTCCGACCACAGCATCGGCGACCTGCTCGACCTCTTCACCCGGTGAGCACGCCTGAACCGACCTCTTCACCCGCTGGCCGGCTCGCTGGGCCTCTTCACCGGGCTGGCGGCTACTGCTCGGCGTAGAGCCGGGTGACGGTCTCGGCGACGCAGCACGGCTTGCCGCCCCGCTCCGGCTCGACGGTGACCCGGGTGACCACCTGCGTCCCGCCGCCGGACGCCGGCTCGACCTGGAGCAGTTCGGCGCTGACCCGGACCGCTTCGCCGACCCGCAGCGGCGCGGGGAACCGCACCCGGTTCAGCCCGTAGTTGATCCCCATCCGGATCCCCTCGACCTGGTAGAGATCCTGGACCAGGACCGGCAGCAGGGAGAGGGTGAGGAATCCGTGCGCCACCGTCCCGCCGTACGGGCCGGCGGCCGCGCGCTCCGGGTCGACGTGGATCCACTGGTGGTCGCCGGTCGCCTCGGCGAAGGCGTTCACCCGGTCCTGCTCGATCCGGTGCCACGGGCCGGGGCCGAGCTGCTCGCCGACCGCCCCGGCGAGTTCGGTAAGCGAGGCGAACTTCCTCATGCCAGGTGCCCTCCGAGCTTCGTGTACCCGCGGAGCAGATCCCGCGAGATGATCAGTCGTTGCATCTCGTCCGTGCCCTCGAAGATGCGCAGCAGCCGGACCTGCCGGTACCAGCGCTCGATCGGCAGCTCCCTGGTGTAGCCCATGCCGCCGTGCACCTGCATCACCCGGTCGACCACCCGGTTGACCATGCCCGCCCCGTAGAGCTTCGCCATCGAGACCGCGTGTCGGGCGTCCTGCCCGGTGTCGACGGTCCAGGCGGCCCGGAGCACCAGCCAGCGGGCCGCCTCCAGCTCGGTCTCCGAGTCGGCGATCATCCACTGGATCGCCTGGTTGGCGCCGATCGGCCGGCCGAAGGTCTGCCGGGTGTTGGCGTACTCGATCGCCATCGTCAGGGCGCGTTCGGCGATGCCGAGGGCGTGCGAGGGGATCAGGTAGCGGCCCTTGCCGATCCACCGCATGCCGAGGGTGAAGCCCTGGCCCAGCTCGCCGAGGATGTTCCGGTGCGGCACGCGTACGTCCTCGAAGACCAGCGACGCCGGCCCGCCCTCCCCCATGGTCTGGATCGGTGCGGAGGTCCAGCCCATCGACCGGTCCACCAGGAACGCGGTCGCGCCGCCGTCGTGCACCTTGCGGTCCGGGTCGGTCACCGCGACGACGATGGCGAAGTCCGCCTCGTTGCCGTTGGTGATGAACGTCTTTTCGCCGTTGAGCACCCAGTCGTCGCCGTCGCGCCGGGCCCGCAGCCGGATGTTGGCCACGTCCGACCCGGCGCCCGGTTCGGTGAGGGCGAAGCAGGAGGTGCGGTCACCGGCGATGGTCGGGAGCAGGAACTCCTCGCGCTGCGCGGCGTCGGCCTCGAAGAGGATGTTGTCCGCCTCGCCGCCGAACCGGAACGGCACGAAGCTGCGGCCGATCTCGGTCCAGATCAGCGACTGGGTGACGGCCGGCAGCGCCATCCCGCCGTACTCCTCGGGGGTGTCCAGGCCCCAGAAGCCGAACGCCTTCGCCTTGAGCTGGAGTTCCCGCAGCTCGTCGCCGCTCAGTCCGGGCTGGTGTGCCCGTTCCCGGCGCAGCACCTCCGCCTCCAGCGGCATCACCTCGTTGCGGATGAAGGCGCGGGCGGTGTCCCGGATCGCCCGTTCCTCGTCGCCGAGCGAGAAGTCCATGTGCTGTCCCGTCCCTCCCTCGCCGGCTGCTACCGGACGCTGCCTGGTCGTTCCCGCACCGCCGCGCTAGCGGGCGCCGCCGTTGACGTAGAGCGTCTGGCCGCTGACGTAGGAGGCGTCGTCGCTGGCCAGGAAGGTGATCACCGCGGCGACCTCCTCGGGCAGGCCGACCCGGCGCAGCGGGGTCTGCTCGGCGGCGTACTTCTGGTGCTCGGCCGGGGTCGCGCCGACCCGCTCGGCGGTGGCGGCGGTCATCGCGGTGGCGATGTAGCCGGGCGCGACCGCGTTGACGTTGATGTTGTAGGGACCGAGTTCGATCGCCAGGGTGGCGGTGAGCCCCTGCACGCCGGCCTTGGCCGCCGCGTAGTTGACCTGGCCCCGGTTGCCGAGCGCGGAGCGGCTGCTGAGGTTGACGATCTTGCCGTACCTCGCCGGCACCATGTGCCGCTGTGCCGCCTGGCAGCAGTGGAACATGCTGGTCAGGTTGGTGGTGATCACCGCGTCCCACTCGTCGGCCGGCATCTTGAACAGCAGGTTGTCCCGGGTGATCCCGGCGTTGTTCACCAGCACGTCGAGCCGACCGTACGCCTGGGCGATCTCGTCGAAGGTGGCCGAGACCGCCGCACCGTCGGTCACGTCGCAGGCGTACCCGACAGCGGTCCCGCCGGCCTGGACGGTCTCGCCGGCCTGGCTGATCTCGTCGGCGGTCTGCCGCGCCCGTTCGGCGACCAGGTCGAGGACGGCTACCGTGGCCCCCTCGGCGGCCAGCCGGCGGGCGGTGGCCGCGCCGATCCCCTGGGCCGCCCCGGTGACCACGGCGACCCGATCGGCGAATCTACCCACGCCCACGCTGCACTCCTCGCTCTGCGACGCCTGCCTCAGCCCCGACCCTGGTAACCCTGAGCCCGAGCCCGTACGGCCGGACGACCTTACGACCGGCCGTCGCCAGTTAAACTATCGCTGGAAGTTTTCCCGCGCCAGCCCCGATCGAGTCAGCCGCCCGTCGCGACGGTAGTGCGGCGCCAACCCCGCGACCGCACGCACCGAGGCGGCCAGCCCCCGACCGCAGTGAGCCAGCCCCTGAGCGCAGTGAGAAGGAGGGCGGAGCGAGCATGCCGCGACCCCGGCAGGCGCTGCTGAGCCGGCAACGGATCGTCGACGCGGCCGCCGCGCTGATCGACGCCGAGGGCCTGGCCGCGCTCTCCACCCGCCGGCTGGCCACCGCGCTCGGCGTGCGCGGGCCGTCGCTCTACAACCACTTCGCCAACAAGGAGGAGATCCTCGACGCCGTGGCGGACGCCGTCACGGCGAAGGTCGACGTCTCCTACTTCGCCACCCACGACTGGCGGGACGCGCTGCGCCTCTGGGGGCACTCCTACCGGCGGGCGCTTGTCGCGCACAGCAACATCGTGCCGTACCTCGCCCAGGGGCCGGGGCGGCGCCCGGCGGCACTGGCCATGGCCGACGCCGTCTACGGCGGGCTGGTCAGGGCGGGCTGGCCGCCGGCTCGGGCCACCCACATCGGTGCGCTGATGCGCTATTTCGTCGCCGGCTCGGCGCTCGGCTCGTTCGCCCGGGGCTTCGTCGAGGACCCGCAGCTCTACGCCGCGCACTATCCGCATCTGAGCCAGGCGCACCGGCTCGCCGAGCACCAGCGCAGCGTCGACGAGGGCGCCTTCGCACTCGGCCTGGACGCGCTGATCGACGGCCTCTCCCGAACCTACGAACAAATCGTCGCCCCCTCCCCCCGCCCGCCCCTTCTCCCCACACCCCCTCCCCCTCCCCTCCACTCCCCCGCCCCTGACCGCCCGACGTAGTCGGCGAGCTCGACCTGGACACCAGAGGCGTTATCCGGCCGGGGTAACGCCTCTGGTGTCCAGGTGACCATCGGCCGTGACGCGCCAGGGCGGCCGTGACGATCCGGGGCGGTCGCTGCTCTGTCAGGCGGTGGGGTCGGGAGCGCAGGGACCGTCGTGGTCGGTGCGGAGGAGGCAGCGGGGGCCGGGTGCCGGGAGCGGCCGACCACAACAGACCCGATGGCGTACGTGCGGCGTGTCCTCCGCGCAGACCGTGGCCGCCTCCGCGTCGACCTGCGGCAGGAAGCCGAGCGACCGGGCGAGCGCGTACGCCAGGTCGACCGCGCCGGCCAGGTCGGCACTTGTCGCGGGTAGCTGGATGACGTACCGGGGTGCCGGGGCGGGCGGCTCGGGAGACACCGGTACGCCGTCCCGGGGTAGTCCCTCGAAGACCCGGTCGGCGATCCGGTTCGGCGGTGTCCGGCGCTTCTCCGGAATCGTGCCGCCGATCGATCGCAGTGCGCGTACCGGACTCACGCAGCCCGGCGCTGATGCGCGGCCAGCTCGCACACCTCGGCGAACTGCTCCGCCGCCCCAACGTGCAGGTCCGGGTCCTGCCAGCCACCATCGGCCTGCACCCCGGCCTCGACGGCTCGTTCTGGCTATTCAAGATGCCGAAGCCGTATCCGGACGTGGCCTACGCCGAACACCTCGGCGGAAGACTGTTCATGGAAGCGCCGAAATCCAAACGGTACGCGGAGGCGTACGCTCGGTTGCGAGACATCGCACTCGACCCGTCCGGTCGGCGAAGCTGATCGAGACGATCGCGGAGGAGCTGTGATGAGCGAATCCCTGCCGGCGGTTGCCTGGCACATCAGCACGAAGAGCGCGAGCAACGGCGGAAGCTGTGTCGAGGCCGGCCCGCTGCTGGACGGCTCGGGCCGGGTGGCCGTACGGCACAGCAAGGCCCCGGAGGCAGCCGTGATCGTCTACACCCGACAGGAGTGGGACGCGTTCCTAAATCGGTGCCAAGGACGGCGAGTTCGATTCACCACCCCCGCCTGATCCAGGCCCGCCTGATCCGGTCGCCTGCGGGATCGCCAGGCGGCCGGCGCGGGATCGCCCGACGGCCGGCACGGGATCGCCCGGCGGCCGGCACGGGATCGCCCGACGGCCGGCACGGTGCCGCCGTCTACGCGACATCGGGCCTGGTCATCAACGGCGACCGAAGGTGCAGTTCCAGACTGGGACTGGTCAGGGGCACGATGTGCCACCTCGCGACCGCCGTTCCCGCAGCGGCGTCGACCACCAGCCGGACCCGGTGCGGAGTGGTGATGACGTAGAGGTCGGCGACGAAGGTGTTGCCCTGCCAGGCGCCGGTCGCGACGACCGGGCGACCGAGCGGTGAGCTTTCCCGCCAGGTGCCGTGGCCGACCTCGACGGTGAGGGACGACCCGAGCCGCAGGTGCCAGCCACCGTCGACAGGATCGACGACCACAGTGGTTCCGGCGGGTAGCGCCGAGTCCTCGGCAGAGGCGTCGAGTTCCGCCTTGACGGCACGCTCAGGGACGGCCGAACCCGGCACCGGCGGAAGTGACAGCCGCCGCAGCCGCTCGGCGAGGATCCCGTCGTCCCGGGTGCTCGCCGCCTCGTCCAGACCGGGCAGCAGGCACTCCCAGACGGGGTCGAGTACCGCCTCGCCCTGCGTCACGGCGGCGGTCACCACGACCACGAGGTCGTGCGGCGGGACGACGAGACAGAACTGGCCGAAGGCGCCGTCGGCGCGATAGCCGTGCCGGGACATCCAGAACTGGTAGCCGTACCCGCAGAGCGAGTCGGGGTTCTCCGACCAGCCCTCGATCTGGGTCGTCCCGACGTGCCGGCTGGTCGCGAGCCGCACCCACTCGCCCGGGACGAGTTGCCGGTCGCCCCAGCGCCCGTCCCGCAGCAGCAGTTGGCCGAAGGCGGCGACGGCCTCGGTCGGCAGGTGCAGTCCGGTGAATCCGGGGACGGCGCCGCTGGCCACCCGGTCCCATTCGGCGTGCTCGACGCCCATCGGCCCGAACAGGCGGTCTTCGAGCAGTGCCGGCAGGCCCCGGCCGGTCACCCGTTCGACCATCCGGGCCAGGATGAAGGTCGTCGGATTGTCGTACGCGTGCCAGGTGCCCTCGGGCTCGGTGAACGGTACCCGCAGGAAGCCCTTCACCAGGTCGCCCGGCTCCAGCCGCCAGGCCGCGTCCAGGCTGTCCGTGCGATGCCCGGCCGTCATGGAGAGCAGGTGGTGCACGGTGAGCCGACGCCCCTGCTCGGAGATGTCGGCCGGAACGTGGTCGGGCAGCACGTCCACCACCCGGTCGTCCAGCGAGAGCAGCCCGTCGGCGATCGCGAGACCCACGGCGACCGAGGTGAACGACTTGGTCACCGAGTAGAGAAGGTGCGGACGCCCGGCCGAGTACGGCGCCCACCAGCCTTCGGCGACGACGTGGCCGTGCCGCACGATCATCAGGGAGTGGCACTCGACGGACTGCGCTTCGAACCGGTCCAGCAGTGCGGAGATCGCACGGGACGACACCCCCGAGGCAGCCGGTGTCGAGCGTGGCAGGAGGGTACGCCGAGGGGGCATCTCGGCACACTAACCAACAAGGACCGCCCCGGTCGAGCCTTCGCGATGTCGCCTGGGCGCCCGCGGTAGTACCGGAACGCCGGGCTGCCCCGGCCCGAGCGGACGATGCCGTCCGGGCCGAGGCAGCCGGGGTCGGTGCTGACCGGGATCGGTACCAGCCGGGTCAGTGCCGGCCGGCGTCGGTACCAGCCGGGTCAGTGCCGGCCGGGGTCGGTACCAGCCGGGTCAGTGCCGGCCTGGGCGTTCGCTGACCAGGGTGGTCAGCGACCGGGGCGCCAGCGTGACCGTCGAGTGCCGGCCCTTCCCCGCGACGACTCCCGGCACCCTCTCCAGGTTGTGCGTGGCGTCGGTGACGTACCCGGTGGGCCGCTTCAGGTCGACCTCGGTGGTGACCGTCTGCTCGCCGGTGTTGATGATCTGCACGACCTCGCTGCCGTCGGCGTTCCGGTAGGCCGACACCTTGAGCCCGGCCACGCCGCTGTCGACGCCGATCCGGACCGCGCCGGGACGGATGAACCGGCTGTACGCGGCGAAGGCGTAGAGCCGGGACGACACCCGGTAGGTGTCGTTGGCGTCGTCGACCTGGACCAGTGCCGCCGTCGCGCCCCGGGAACCGCCGAGCCAGAAGAGGAAGGCGCTGGCATCGGCCAGCGCGAGCGAGTCGTGGATCCGCTCGGCGAGCCTGATGCCGTCGGTGCCCTTTCCGCTGTCCCACGCCTCGTTCCAGCCGTCCTGGACACTCGACGCCGCCCACTCCGACATCCAGGTCGGCGCCGTGGTCGGCAACGGATGCTCGGCCGGGCTGGCGTAACCGTGCCCGGTGAAGACCTTCAGGTGTCTCCGGGCTTCCGGATCCGCCTCGATCGCCTGCGCGTACGCCTCCGACTGCTGCCAGCCGAACGAGTCACAGCAGGCCACGCCCACCCCGGCCCGCCTGGCGATCGGCCCGAGCACCTTCATGAACTCGGCGGCCTGGGCCGGGGTGAACCGCATCGAGGCGTACGAGGTGGTCCAGTCGGGTTCGTTGGTGAACCCGATCTCGTCGAGCCTGATCCCCTCCTGCCGATAGAACCTGGCGTACTGGACCAGATAACGCGCGTACGCCTCCCGCCAGTCGCCGCTGGCGCAGGTGACGCCCTGTAGTCCGCAGAGTGCACCGCCGTTGGTGTCGGTTCCGTTGTCCTTCATGTAGCCGGGCGCACTCCAGGCGTCCGCGTAGAACCGGTCGATGCCGCGCTTGCGCGCCTCCTTGACGTACCAGACCTGGCCGCCGTCCCAGCCGTCCCACTGGTAGTTCGGGGTGGCGTCCGGCCCGCCCGGGTCGGTCGGCTGGATCGACAGCATCCAGTCGTACGGGTCGGTCGAGGAGGAGCCGATGCCGAGCCGGAGGATGCTCGGGGCCGCGCCCGTCCGGCGGTCGAGGAGCAGGTCGAGGACCTGTTCCCGGTTCTGCTCCGACAGGTTGTGGATCAGCGTGGTGCGCTGGAACGCGATCGAGTAACCGAAACCGTCGATCTTCTGGTGCCGTTCGGCACGGTCGAGGCCGATGCCGGGCCGGGCTGGGTGGGCCTGGGCCGGCACGCCGGCCAGGACGGTCACGACCACGACGGCCGCGACGAGACTGGGGGATCGAAGCACCAACTGCTCCTCGGGGTGCTCACGGCGTGGGGTAACCGGCGGGGCGGGCGCCGCGTTCTCCGCACTCCTGTGTGGACCTTCGACCGGCCTGGCATAGACCAGCGCCGGTTTCCGTAGGTTAGCGTTCACACCAGGACGGAGTCAGCCCGGACCAGCCTCTCGGACCGCGGACCGCGGGCGGCGGACGGCGGACGGCGGACGGCGGGCGGCGGACGGCGGACGGCGGACCGCGGACCGCGGACCGCGGACGGTCAGGTCGACAGGCGGCGGACGGTCAGGTCGACAGGCGGGCCGCGTAGACGCGTACCGGATCGCCGGAGCGCGACGTGGTGGTCCGCTCGAAGCGGAGGCCGATCTTCTCCGCGATCCGCTGTGACGGGATGTTCTCCGGATGGATGATCGCAATCAGCCGATCGACACCCAGCAGCTCGCGCGCGTGGTCACGGCAGGCGGCGGCAGCCTCGGTGGCGAATCCCCGGCCCTGCAGGTCGGCCCGGACGTGGTAACCGACCTCGACGTCGACCACCCCGTCGACCTCCTGCGGCGTCAGGCCGCAGTCGCCGACGAACTCGCCGGTCGCCCGCGACCTGATCACCCACAACCCGAAACCCTCCCGCCGATAGAGGCCCTCGTTCCACCTGATCCAGTCCAGCGCCTCGGCCCGGTCCTTCGGACGTGGGTAGTACCGCATCACGCCCGGGTCGCCGAGCAGCGCGGCTATGTCGTCCAGGTCGTCCGCCGTCATCTCGGCGAAGGCCAGCCGCTCGGTGGCGGCAGGTGGGCGGCGGCGGGACTGCACGGTGCCTCCTCGACCTGGTGACCGGCTCGACGCGTGTCCTCGCTGGTGCCCGGCGGTCAACGACGGCGCATGGCGAACCACGCGGCGACGGCCACCACGACCGCGATCGAGGCGATGCAGCAGAGCAGAGCCAGCAGATGCCACGGCTTGAGAGCGCCCATGGCCGTCGACCCTAGTAGGTCACCCCGCCCAGGGCAGCCCCGGGTCGCACCGCCGTGCGCCCCGCGCCGCCCCGCCGTGCGATCCGCCCCGCCCTGCGATCCGACGGGTTCAGCGGGCTCCGGCCGCCGACTCCTGGTGGGCGGTGTCCAGCGCGCGCAGGAACGCCTCGACCGGCTGCGCGCCGGAGATGCCGTACCTGCGGTCCAGCACGAAGAACGGCACACCGTTCGCGCCGAACGCCCTGGCCTGGGCGATGTCCGCCTCGACCGCGGCGGCGTACTCGTCGCCGGACAGCACCCGGCGGGCGGCGTCGGCCGGCACCCCGACCTCGGTGGCGAGCCGGACCAGCGTGTCGGCGTCGTCGACGTTCTCCGCCTCGACCAGGTTGGCCCGCATCAGCCGCTCGTGCAACTCGGTGCCGAGCCCGTACTCCCGGGCCAGGTGGGTCAGCCGGTGTGCGTCGAAGGTGTTCGCCATGATCGACTTGTCGAGCTGGTAGTCCAGCCCCTCCTCGGCGGCGAGCGCGGTCACGTGCCCCTGCATCGCGGCGACCTGGGCCGGCGAGGCACCGAGCTTGGCCCGCAGCGCCTCCGGCACCGGCCGGGGCTCCCCCTTCGGGTACGACGGGTCGAGCTGGAAGCTGCGCCAGACCACCTCGACCTCGTCGGCGTGCGCGAACTGCCCGAGTGCCGTCTCCAGCCTCCGCTTGCCCAGGTAGCACCACGGGCAGACGATGTCGGACCATACTTCGAGTTGCACTGGTCTTCTCCTCGCTCTAAAGGCAGGCGCCGTCCGCGCAGACCGGGGCGTCCTCGGCTGCGGCGAGCATCACCAGGCCCGGGACCGCCGGCAACGGTGCGTGCTCTGTCGGCTTGTCACCTGGTACGTCCGGTTCGGTGGCCGCCCGGCTGGCCGACCCGGCTGCCGCCGACTCCGCCTCCGACCTGGTCAGACTCATTTCGGCTCCCTAGTTACTCCTTGTTCGTAACCCCATTGTGCGTCAGTATGATGCCAGCGGTAAGGAGGCACTTCCATGTCGGCTACGCACAGCCGTGTGCCCTTCACCCCGGACGCCGACGGCGACTGCCCGGTCCGGGAGGTGCTGGACCGGGTCGGCGACAAGTGGAGCGTGCTGGTCGTGGTGCTGCTCGGCCGGGGCACCCACCGGTTCACCGAGCTGCACCGGGCGATCGACGGGATCAGCCAGCGGATGCTCACGCTGACCCTGCGCGCCCTGGTCCGGGACGGCCTGGTCAGCCGTACGGTGCACGCCAGCGTCCCGCCCCGGGTCGACTACGCGCTCACCGACCTCGGTCGCACCCTGCTGGTGCCGCTGGTCGCGCTCGACGCATGGGCCAGCGCACACCGGGACGACATCCGGGCCGCCCGGCGCCGCCACGACGAGAGCACCGCCACCGAACGCGCCTGATCGGCCGGCCCCATGGTCCGGAAGTTCTCCGTAACTTTCGGCGGCCCCACCCCGGAGACCGGGTACCCGACCGAGGTGCCGATCGACAGATCATCGGACCGATCGGGTCGACAAGTCGCTGGCCAGCCGAAACGACTCCTGGGGAAATCCCTGCCATGAGAAGGTTTCCGCAATATTTCCGGGAAGCGTTGACATGTGAACGGAACCGGACCAATACTGTCGCCATCGGCAGACCTCCACCACTGTCGATGGCTTACCACCACGTACCGCTCCTCCGGTTGTCGACCGCGCGACGACCGGCCCACCACCACCGCGCCGTACGACGCCGGCGCCCGGTGCCCGTTACCGGGGGCTGACAACCCTGCCGGGTCGTACCGCGCCGCTGGCCCGCGGCCAGCGACCACGAGGAGGAAGCAGCTAGATGAACGACACCCCCACCAGACCGAGAAGGCGCCGTATCCGGCTGCTCTTCGGTGCCGCCTGCGCCGTGGCGCTGACGGTCAGCGGCACCGTGCTGGCCCCCAGCGCGCACGCCGAGGCCGACCGGCAGGTCTGCTCGAACAGCACCGGATCGCACAACGGGTACTACTTCTCGTTCTGGAAGGACAGTGGCGACGCCTGCATGGTGTTGCGCGAGAACGGCCGGTACTCCAGCTCCTGGGGTAGGAGCACCAACAACTGGGTCGGCGGCAAGGGCTGGTCCACCGGCGGCCGCCGGACGATCACCTACTCGGGCAACTACAACCCGGGCAACAACAACACCTACCTCGCCCTGTACGGATGGACGCGGAACTCGCTCATCGAGTACTACGTCGTCGAGAACTTCGGCAGCTACAACCCGAGCAGCGGCGCCCAGCGGATGGGTACGGTCACCACCGACGGTGGCACCTACGACATCCTGCGCAGCCAGCGGGTGAACCAGCCGTCGATCGACGGCACCGCCACGTTCTACCAGTTCTGGAGCGTCCGGCAGCAGAAGCGCAGCAGCGGCACGATCACCTTCGGCAACCACATGGACGCCTGGGCCCGCGCCGGTCTGAACCTCGGCAGCAGCTGGGCCTACCAGGTCATGGGCACCGAGGGCTACCAGAGCCAGGGCAGCTCGGACATCACCGTGTCGGAGGGCGGCGGCGGCAACCCGAACCCCAACCCGACCAACCCGCCGCCCGGTAACGGCAACTGCTCGGTCAGCGTGACCCGTGCCGAGGACTGGAACGACCGGTTCAACACGACCTTCTCGGTCAGCGGCGCGAGCAACTGGGTCGTCAGCATCCGCACCAACGGCGGCCAGAGCCTGCAGAGCAGTTGGAACGCATCGGTCAGCGGCAGCAGTGGCACCATCACCGCGCGGCCGAACGGCAACGGCAACAACTTCGGAATCACGCTCTACAAGAACGGCAACAACACCACACCCACTGCGAGCTGTTCCACCGGCTGACCCTGGGTGTGGGGTGGGGTGCGGTGTCCTCGGTCCTCCGGGGCGCGGACTGACCCGGTGACCAGACACCGCCCCTGTGGCGCGGCGGCCCTCGGCCGCCGCGCCACACTGCTGTTCCGGCAGTTCAGCGCCACACTGCTGTTCCGGCAGTTCAGCGCCACACTGCTGTTCCGGCAGTTCAGCGCCACACCGCTGCTCCGGCAGCTCCCGGCCACCCCCGACAGATCGCCGCACCCGGCCCGGACCGCGCGGCAGGCCGGCCGGGAAGCACCGGATGCCGGGCCGGGCCGCCGGGCCCGTCGGAGATTCCCGGTCCATCGCCATCCTCCGGTCGTCGGATGCGGCGGCGGGCGGTGGCGCCCGCCGCCGGCCAGCGTACCGCCGCCGGTTCAGTCGGGCGGGCAGAGCAGGACGCAGCCGCCACTGGGCAGCAACGGCAGCCCGGACGGCAGCAGTGTCGGCAGCACCGGCAACGGCAACAATCCCCCGTCCGGCGGGTCCGACGGTGACGGCCGCGCCGGACCGGAACGCTCGGCTGGTGGGGGCCTGTCCGGGGTACGCCCCGGAGCGGTCGGTCGCTCGGGCGCGGGCTCGGTCGGCACCGGTCGGGCCGGAGTCGACGGCTGACCGGTGGGCGCCGAGGACCGGTCGGCCGGATCGGGCAGCCCGAGCCGGATCCGCTCGATCTCGGTATGCAGCCGATCGGCTTCCGCCGGGTCGCGGATCTCCCCCACCTGCACCGTCGCCCGGTCCAGTTCCGCCCGCGCCTGCGGGTAGCGGCGCTCCGCCACCGCCTCCCGGGCCAGCCCGATGGTGTGCTCGACGGCCCGGACCGCCGACCGGTCCGGATAGACCGCCGCCGCGACCGGCCAGAGCGGGCTGGTCGGTCCCGCGTGGTTGACCCCGAGCCCGAGCAGGGCGGTGACCACGACACCGACCACACCGGACAGCACGAGGCTGCGGAGAAGCCCGCCGGGTCGCTGCGCTCGGCGGCGGCTTCGGCCGGCGGTGCCGCGCGCCTGCGGTACGGCACCGGGGCGCCCGCGCTCCGTCACGGTGGCTGCTGCGGCCCGGGGACCGGCATCAGCACCGCGCCCGCCCGGCGGCCGGGGCACGTCGGGTCGGGGTCGGCGCCGCGGAGCCGCCGGACGCGGCCGGCGAGGCCGCGTCGCGGGCGTGGGGTCGGAGTCGAACAGGGGCAAATCGGCGTCGAACAGGGGCAGGTCGGCGTCGAGTTCCGCCCGCCAGGCGGTGAGCAGGCCGGCCAGCGGATCGTCCCCGGGGGTCGGGCCGCCCCGGCCCAGCGCGTCGAGCAGCAGGTCGTCCGCGACGACGACATCCGGCTCGGGGACGTCGACCGGACCGGGGTCCACGTCGGAGCCGAGGCCGAGGCCAGGGTCGGGGTCTGCCCGGCCGGTCAACGTGCCGTCCCGTCCCGGCACGGCGCCGCCGCGCGCGTCCGTACCGTCGTCTCGCCCTGCTCCGCCGCGCGGCGTACTCATGCTGCCACCTCGTCCAGTGCGGTGCCGGCCAGGGCCCGCAGCCGGGCCAGCGCCCGGGACTGGGTCACCCGGACGGCGGCGGCCGACATGCCCACGATGACGCCGACCTCGTCGGCGGTGAGGCCGACCGCCACCCGGAGCAGGACGATCTCCCGGTGCACCTCCGGCAGCCTGGCCAGCAGTGCGGAGAGCCGCCGGGCCAGGTCGGTGGCGACGGCCCGCTGCTCGGGGCCGGGCTCGGCGTCCGGCTCGTCCGGCGGCGGGCCGTCCGCCGTCACCGCCGAGTCGCGGATGGCGGCCCGCTGCGCGTCGGCGACCTTGTGCGCGGCGATGGTGTAGAGGAAGGCGGCAAAGGGCCGCCCCTCGTCCCGGTAGCGGGGCAGCGCCCCGAGCACCGCCAGGCAGACCTCCTGGGCCACGTCGTCGGCGGTGGCGTACGCGCCGCCGATCCGGCCGAGCTTGGCCCGGCAGTACCGGACCAGACCGGGGCGTACCTCGGCGAGCAGCATCGCCGTCGCCTCGGGGTCACGTCGAGCCGCCCGCGCGACGAGCTCTGTCTCGGGTGCTGCGGTCATCTGTGGGGTCGCACCTTCGTCGGGGCCACACTCCGGCACCACGCCTGGGTGTTACCGGCGGGTTAACCGCACCGTATCGGGCGCCGCCGCACGGCACCACCGGCGGGGGCGGATTGCCCGTGCGACGATTCGGCAGCTCAACGGCGTACCCACGGAAAGTGATCGAAGAATTACCAGCCCGCGCTGTTGCGCGGAGCGTGCCCGGCGCGATGTCCAGCAGAGACGGCGGTGGACGAAGTGGTCCACCGGGAACTGCGGGCGGGCGGGGTACGGATGGGCGTCGAGGTACGCGTCGAGGGGCTGACCAAGTCCTTCGGCAGGCAACGGGTCTGGTCCGACGTGAGCCTGACCCTGCCCGCCGGCGAGATCTCGGTGCTGCTCGGTCCCTCCGGCACCGGGAAGTCGGTCTTCCTCAAGACACTCGTCGGCCTGCTCAAGCCGGACCGGGGGTCGATCTGGATCGAGGGACGGGACCTGACCCGGCTCTCCGAACGCGCCCTCTACCAGGTCCGCAGGCTCTTCGGAGTGCTGTTCCAGGACGGCGCGCTCTTCGGCTCGATGGACATCTACGACAACGTCGCCTTCCCGCTGCGTGAACACACCCGCAAGTCGGAGTCGGAGATCAGGGCGGTGGTGCACGAGAAGCTGGAGATGGTCGGGCTGCTCGGTGCGGAACAGCGGCTGCCGGGCGAGATCTCCGGCGGCATGCGCAAGCGGGCCGGGCTGGCCCGCGCGCTGGTGCTGGACCCCGAGATCATCCTCTTCGACGAGCCGGACAGCGGGCTGGATCCGGTCCGCACCGCCTATCTCAACCAGCTCATCATCGACCTCAACCAGCAGACCGGGGCGACCTTCCTGATCGTCACGCACGACATCAACACCGCCCGCACCGTCCCGGACAACATCGGCCTGATCTACCACGGCCAGCTGGCCATGTTCGGGCCGCGCGAGATGCTGCTCTCCAGCACCGAGCCGGTGGTCCGGCAGTTCCTCAACGCGCAGCGGGTCGGCCCGATCGGAATGGCCGAGGAGAAGGACTCCGCCGAGCTGCGGGCCGAGGCCGAGGCGGGCGCGCAGTTGCCGCCGCTGCCGCCGATCCCGCCGCAACTCGCCCCCTCCGACGGGCGGCCGAGGGCGGCCGAGCAGCCGCCGGGCCGCTGGTGCGAGGCGAACGGAGTGGTCCCGCCGCCCGGCTCATTCCAGGGCGTGCGGGACAGCGGCGAGCGGGACAGCGGCGAGCGGGACGGCAGCGAGCGGGACGGCGGCGGCGAGCGGGACGGCAGCGAGCGGGACGGCGACAGCGGGTGGCGGCGGACGGAGGCGTTGCGGTGAGCACGCCGCCGGCACCGGGCAGCGGCACCCGCCGGCCGAGCCGGTTCGCCGCCGGGCTGGGCGGGGCCGGCCAGTTCTTCGCGTTCTGCCTCGACGCACTGCGCGGGTTGGCCCGGCGGCCGTTCCAGGTCCGCGAGTTCGTCCAGCAGGCCTGGTTCATCAGCTCGGTGTCGATCCTGCCGGCAGCGCTGGTGTCGATCCCGTTCGGCGCGGTGATCGCACTCCAGCTCGGCTCGCTGGTTCGCCAGCTCGGCGCCCAGTCGTTCACCGGCGCCACCTCCGTACTGGCCGTGGTGCGCGAGGCCAGCCCGATCGTGACCGCCCTGATCATCGCCGGTGCGGGCGGCTCGGCGATCTGTGCCGACCTCGGCGCCCGGAAGATCCGCGAGGAGCTGGACGCGATGCAGGTGCTCGGGATCGATCCGGTGCACCGGCTGGTGGCGCCCCGGATCGTCGCCGCCGCACTCGTGGCGGCACTGCTCAACGGGCTGGTCAGCGTCGTCGGGGTGGCCGGCGGCTACTTCTTCAACGTGGTGGTGCAGGGCGGCACCCCGGGGGCGTACCTGGCGAGTTTCCAGGCGCTCGGGCAGCTCTCCGACCTGGCCGTCGGCGAGGTCAAGGCGGTGCTCTTCGGCGCGGTGGCGGCGCTCGTGGCGTCGTACCACGGGATGACGGCGCGGGGCGGGCCGAAGGGGGTGGGCGACGCGGTCAACCGGAGCGTGGTGCTCACCTTCATGCTGCTCTTCGCGCTGAACTTCGTGATCACCGCGGTCTACTTCCAGCTCGTGCCACAGCGGGGGATGTGAGATGCCGGGACTGCGCACCCTGGACGACCTCGGCGGGCAACTCGCCTTCTACCTGCGGGCCTTCGCCTGGACCCCGCGGGCGCTGCGCCGCTACCGCCGCGAGGTGGTACGCCTGCTCGCCGAGATCAGCTTCGGTCGGGGCGGGCTGGCGGTGGCCGGCGGCACGGTCGGGGTGATCTGCTTCCTGACCTTCTTCACCGGCACCGAGGTCGGACTACAGGGCTACCAGGCTCTCGACCAGCTCGGCAGCAGCGCCTTCACCGGGTTCGTCTCGGCCTACTTCAACACCCGGGAGATCGCCCCGCTGGTCGCCGGGCTGGCCCTGTCGGCGACGGTCGGCTCCGGTTTCACCGCCCAGCTCGGCGCGATGCGGATCTCCGAGGAGGTCGACGCGCTGGAGGTGATGGGCGTGCCGTCGCTGCCGTTCCTGGTCACCACCCGGATGATCGCCGGCTTCGTCGCGGTGATCCCGCTCTACGTCGTCGGGCTGCTCTCCAGCTATCTCGCCACCCGGGCCATCGCGGTCTTCTACTTCGGACAGTCCGCGGGCACCTACGACTACTACTTCCACCTCTTCCTGCCCCCGGTGGACGTGCTCTGGTCGTTCGGCAAGGTACTCGTCTTCAGCGTGATCGTCGTACTTGTGCACTGCCACTACGGCTACCACGCCAGCGGCGGGCCGGCCGGGGTCGGCATCGCGGTCGGCCGGGCCGTGCGTACCGCCATCGTGGCGATCAACATCGTCGACTTCTTCCTGTCGCTGGCCATCTGGGGCGCGACCACGACCGTCCGGATCGCGGGGTGAGACAAGGATGAGCCTGGAGCACCGGGGCTCGCCGCTGGGCCGGCGCGTCCTCGGCATCGTCTTCGTGGCGGTGCTCGGCGCCGCGCTGAGCCTGGCCGTGTTGCAGTATCGGAAGGTGTTCACCCCGGTCGCCTGGGTGACCCTCTACACGGCACAGACCGGGATGCAGCTCAGTCCCGGCGCCGAGGTGAAGCTGCGCGGGGTGCCGGTCGGCGACGTACGCGAGATCGACAGCGACGGGACGCGGGCCCGGCTGCGGCTGGCGCTCGACCCGGACCTGATCAGGCAGGTACCCGCCGACGTCACCGCCCGGCTGCTGCCGAAGACCCTCTTCGGCGAGCGGTACGTGGCGCTGGTCGCCCCGGCCGGCTCCACCGCCGGAGCGCTGCGGCCGGAAGCGGTGATCAGCCAGGACCGCAGCCGCAACGGCGTCGAGCTGGAACGGGTACTCGACGAGGCACTGCCACTGCTCCAGTCGATCCGGCCCGACCAGCTGGCCAGCACGCTCGCCGCGCTGGCCACCGCGCTGGACGGCCGGGGCGAGCAACTCGGGCGGACCCTGGAGAACCTCGACGCCTACCTCACCGAACTCAACCGGGAGCTGCCGGTGCTCACCGAGGACCTCCGGCGGCTCGCCGCCGTGCTGGACTCCTACGACGCCGCCCTGCCGGACCTGCTGGCGATCCTCCGGGACGTCACCCCGACCGCCCGGACCGTCGCCGACCAGCGGACCCAGCTCGCCGCCTTCCTCGCCGAGTCGACCGACGCCGCCGACGTGGGCCGGCTCTTCCTGGACCGGCACGGCGAGCAGGTGATCCGGCTCGGCGAGCTGGGCCGGCCGGTACTCGAACTGCTGGCCGCCTACTCGCCGGAGTACCCGTGCCTGATGCAGGGGCTGGTCGGTGCGCAGCCGCTGGCCGAGGAGGTGTTCCGCAACGGCCGGATGCACGTGACCCTGGAAATCACCCGGGACAACGGCGGATACCAGCCCGGCCGGGACGCCCCGGTCTACGGCGCCTCGACCGGGCCGCAGTGCCGGGAGCTGCCCCGCCCGACGCCACCCGCGCCCGAGGTGCGGATCGAGGACGGTTACGACCACGGCGGCCCCCGCCCCGGCCCGCTGAAACTCCCGGTCGGCAAACCGGCGGCCGGCTCGGACGGCGCCTCCGGCGGGGCTTCCGGTGCCGGCAACCCACCGGCGATGGGCTCCGCCGGCACCGAGGAGGAACGGAACCTGCTCAAGCCGATCATCGGGGCGGCCACCGACACGCTGCCGGCGGCGGTGCCGGACATCGCGGTCCTGCTCTGGGGTCCGCTGCTGCGCGGAGCGCTGGTGAACGTCCGATGAGCCGGGTGGGGATGCGCCGGGTGCCGGTCGGCCCGCTGGTCAAGCTTGTCGCGTTCGCGGCGGTGACGCTGCTGCTCACCGGGCTGCTCGGCCAGGCACTCGGCTCCTTCTCGTTCGGCGGCACCGGTTACCGGGCCCGGTTCACCGACGTCACCGGCCTGCTGCCCGGGGACGACGTGCGGATCGCCGGAGTGAAGGTGGGCCAGGTCGACGACATCCGGGTGGTGCGGGACAGCGTCGCCGAGGTGACCCTGAGGCTTACCGAGGAGGTGCCGCTGCGCAGCACCGTCCAGGCGAAGATCCGCTACCGCAACCTGATCGGCCAGCGCTACGTCGCACTCGCCGAGGGACCCGGCGGCGGCGCCCCGCTGCCGCCGGGCGGGCTGATCCCGCTCACCCAGACCACCCCGGCGCTGGACCTGACCACCCTGTTCAACGGGTTCCGGCCGCTGTTCACCGCGCTGGACCCGGAGGACGTCAACAAGCTGGCGTACGAGATCATCCAGGTGTTGCAGGGCGAGAGCGGTACCGTCTCCAGCCTGCTCGCGCACACCGCCTCGCTCACCAACACCCTCGCCGACCGGGACGCGGTGATCGGCCGGGTGGTCACCAACCTGAACTCGGTGCTGGCGACCCTCGACGCCAGGGACGCCGAGCTCGACCAGACGATCCGGTCGCTGCAACAGTTCGTCTCCGGGCTGGCCGGCGACCGGGAGGCGATCGGCGCCGCCCTGGTCAACCTCGGCAGGCTCACCGGCAGCACCGCCGCGCTGCTCGCCGACGCCCGGCCCGCGCTCGCCGCCGACGTGACCGAACTCGGCGAACTCGCCGGCACCCTGAACCGGAACGCGGCGGTCATCGACGGCACCCTCGGCCGGCTGCCCGACCGGTACGAGGCGCTGACCCGGGTCGCCTCGCACGGCTCCTGGCTCAACCTCTTCGTCTGCGACTTCGACGGCCGGCTCAGCCTCGGCGGCCAGTCCGTCAGCCCCGCCACGTTCAGCTCCCAGGCCGCCCGCTGCGCCGGACCAGGAGGTGCCAGGTGAAACCGTTCCGGGAACGCAATCCCGTCGCCGTCGGCGTGGTCGGCCTGGTGGTGCTGACCGGCCTGCTGCTGACGGCGTTCCGGCTCGACGACCTCACCGCGCTCGGCGACCGGGCGTACGCGGCGGCGTTCCGGGACGCCAGCGGACTGACCGAGGGGAACGAGGTCCGGGTCGCCGGGGTACGCGTCGGCGCGGTGACCGAGGTGGAGCTGGCCCGCGACGGCAGCACCCCGTACGTCCGGGTGCGGTTCCGGGTCGACGACGGCGAGCTGCGGCTCGGCCGGGAGACCGGCGCGACCATCCGGATCAAGACCGTGCTCGGCCAGAAGTACCTGGCGCTGGCCCCGGCCGGGCCGGGCCGGCTCGCCGAGGACGCCGAGATCCCGCTGTCCCGCACCGCGTCGCCGTTCGACGTGATGCAGGCGGTCAGCGGGCTGGCCGGCACCCTCGACGAGATCGACACCGGGCAGTTGGCGACCGCGTTCACCACCCTGGCCGAGACCTTCGCCGACACCCCCGGCAGCGTCCGCTCCTCGCTGGACGGACTCTCCCGGCTCTCCCGCACAGTCGCCAGCCGGGACGCCGAGCTGCGCGAACTGCTGGAACGGGCCCATGGCGTCACCGACGTACTGGCCGACCGGGACGAGGAGTTCCGCCGACTGGTCGCGGACGGGACGCTGCTGCTCGACGAGGTGCACCGGCGGCGGGACGCGATCCACCAGTTGCTGGTCGGCACCCGCGACCTGTCGAGCCAGCTCTCCGGGCTGGTCGCCGACAACCGGGCCACCCTGGAGCCGACGCTGCGCCGGCTGCGCGGGGTGGTCGCCACCCTGCAACGCAACCGCGACAACCTGGAACGGACGTTGCAGACCATGGGTCCCTTCCTGGACGCCTTCACGAACGTGCTCGGCAACGGCCGGTGGTTCGACTCGTACCTGCGCGGGCTGCTCCAGCCGTACGTGCCGACGGGAGGTCGCTGATGCGCCCCTTCTCCACCCGCCTGCTCCCGGCCGGCGCCGGCGTGCTCCGGGCCGGCAAGGGCATGCTCCGGGCCGGCGAGGGTGTGCCGAACCGCCGACGCCGGGCACTGCTCGCCGCCGGGGTGACGGTGCTGCTGGCCGCCGCGACCGCGTTCGTTGTGCTGCACCAGGACACCCCGCAGCGTCGCCTCGTCGCACACTTCGCACGGGCGGTCGGCATCCACCCCGGCTCCGACGTACGGGTGCTCGGGGTGCGGATCGGCGAGGTCGTCTCGATCACCCCGTCCGGGCGTACCGTCCGGCTGGAGCTGCGCTACGACGCCCGGCACGACGTACCCGCCGACGCGTCGGCGGTGATCGTGCCGCCGAGCCTGGTCAGCGACCGGTACGTGCAGCTCACCCCCGCCTACGCCGGCGGTGCCCGGCTGGCCGACGGTGCCGAGCTGCCCGTGGACCGGACGATGGCGCCGATGGAGATCGACGACATCTACCGGGCGCTCGACGAGTTCAACCGGGCGCTCGGGCCGGAAGGCGCCAACGCCGACGGCGCGCTGGACGACCTGCTCGGCACCGCCCGGGCCAACCTGGCCGGCAACGGCGACAACCTGCACGACACCCTGGACGGGCTCTCCCGGGCGCTGGACACCCTCGCCGTCGGGCGCCAGGACCTCTTCGGCACGGTGGCGAACCTGCAACGGTTCACCACCGCGCTGGCCCGCAGCGACCAGCAGGTGCGCGCCTTCAACTCCCGGCTCGCCGACGTGGCCACCCAACTCGCCGCCGAACGGGACGACCTGGCCGCCGCGCTGCGCAACCTGGCCGCCGCGCTCGCCGAGGTGACCCGGTTCGTCCGCGACAACCGGGCGATCCTGAAGTCCAACGTGGACGCGCTCGCGGACGTGACGAACGTGCTGGTCCGGCAGCAGAAGGCGCTGATCAGGATCCTGGACGTGGCGCCGCTGACGCTGTCCAACCTGAACCTGGCCTACAACGCCCGCTCCGGCACCCTGGACACCCGGGCCAACCTGCTCGGCCCGTACGACCCGGCCGCGTATGTCTGCGCGAGCCTGGCCGACGCACTGCCGGCGCCGAAGGTGCCGAAGCGCTGCTTCGAGCTGGCCGAGACGCTCAACCTGAAACGGCTGCCGCTGCCGGAGGAGCTGCGCAAGCTGCTCAACCTGCCACCCTCGGGCAAGCCCACCCCGGTCACGCCGGAGCCGACCGGCACCGGCGAGGACGCGACCGGCGAGGACGGGACCGGCACACCGGCACCCGGAGCGCCCGGCCCGGAGGCGTCGCTCGACCGCACCCTCGGCGGCATCCTGCGAGGTGTCCGATGAACCCGCCGTACTCCGCACAGAGCCCGTCGGGCCTGCGAGCCGGGCGGGCGGCGCGACGGGCGGCGCGGCGGGCGGTCGCGGCACTGGCGGCGGCGGTGCTGGTGACCCCGGTCGGGCTGGCCGGCTGCACCGTGCCGGAGCTGGCCGACCTGCCGCTGCCCGGCGGCGCGCCGAGCGGGCCGTCCTACCAGGTCACGGCCGAGTTCAGCGACGTACTCGACCTGGTGCCGCAGGCGTCGGTGAAGGTGAACGACGTCACCGTGGGCAGCGTGCAGCAGATCTCGCTGCGCGGCTGGACCGCACTGGTCCGGCTCCGGGTCGACCGGACGGTACGGCTGCCCGCCAACGCCACCGCCTCGGTCCGGCAGACCAGCCTGCTCGGCGAGAAGTACGTCGCACTGGCCGCCCCGGTCACCGAGCCGCCGGCCGGACAACTCGGCGACGACGCGGTGATCCCACTGGCCCGGACCAAGCGGTCGGCCGAGGTCGAGGAGGTGCTGGCCGCGCTCGGACTGCTGCTCAACGGCGGCGGGCTGGCCCAGCTCAAGACGATCAACCAGGAACTCGCCGCCGCCCTCCAGGGGCGGGAACCGGCCGCCCGGGACGCGCTGCGCCAGTTGGAGACCTTCGTCGCCGGGCTGGACCGGCAGAAGGCGGACCTGGTCCGCGCGGTGGAGGCCCTGGACCGGTTTACCGGCCGGCTGGCCCGGCAGCGTGCCGTGATCGGCGACGCGCTCGACGCGCTCGACCCCGGCCTCACCGTCCTGGCCGAGCAGCGGGAACAGCTCAGTGCGGCGGTGACCGCCCTCGGCGAACTGGGCCGGGTCGGCTCCCGGGTGGTCACCGAGAGCCGGGAGGACCTGGTGGCGAGCGTACGCGCGCTGCAACCGACGCTCGAACAGCTCGTCCGGGCCGGCGACGCGCTGCCGAAGTCGCTCGACTTCATGCTGTCGTACCCGTTCCCGCCGAACGTCACCGGGGCGATAGTCGGGGACTACATCAACCTGGCGGTCACCGCCGACCTGGACGCCGCGAGCATCCTGGCGAACCTCTTCTCGGCCAAGCCGGTGGCGAAACCGCCGTCGGGGACCCGACCCGGCGGCAGCAGCACCGGCGGCAACCGGCCGGGCGGTGCGACCGGCGGCGGGCAGCGGCCCGGCGACGACGGCGGGCGCCCCGGCGGGGTCGGTCCACTGCTCCCCGGCGTACTGCCACCGGTCTGCCTGCCGGTCGGCGGACTGCTGCCGATCGACTGGCTGCCGCCGCTGCTGCCGGAGTGCGAGCTGCCGGAGGGGTGTGAACTGCTCCGCCCCGGTTCGCTGCTGCCGCCGGGCGGGCTGCTGCCGCCGGGCGGCGTGGTGCCGCCGGGCACGATCTTCCCGCCCGGCACCAAACTGCCGCTGGGCACCATCCTCTCCCCCGGCTGCCTGCTGCCACCGCCGGACGGGGCGACGCAGGGGCGGACCGGCGGGCTGCTCGACGTACTCGGCGGGGGGTCGCGGGGATGATCGGACGTACCGCCCGGCTCCAGGTGCTCGCGTTCCTGGTGGTCAGCGTGCTCGGGATCAGCTATGTCGCGATCCGCTACGTCGGGCTCGGCGACCGGCTGCTCGGGCACGGCTACCTGGTGCACGCCGACTTCGCCGACGCCGGCGGCATCTTCCCGAACGCGTCGGTCAGCTACCGGGGTGTACCGGTCGGCCGGGTCGACTCGGTCGACCTGCACGACGGTGCGGTCCGGGTCACCCTGCGGCTGGACGAGGGGGTCCGGGTACCCGACGCGCTGCGGGCGGTGGTCTCGCAGCGGTCCGCCGTCGGCGAGCAGTACGTCGACCTGCGGCCGGAACGCGACACCGGGCCGTGGCTGCGGGACGGGGCGGTGATCGGCCGGGACCGGACCGGCATCCCGCTGGCCCCGGAGACCCTGCTGGCCAACCTGGACGCGCTGGTCCGCTCCATCGACCCGGACGACCTGGCGGTGGTGATCGACGAGCTGGGTGTCGCCTTCGAGGGCAACGAGGCGGCGCTGCGGCGGATCCTGGACGCCAGCGGCGCGCTGCTGGCCGAGGCGACGGTACGGCTGCCGGAGACGGTGGCGCTGATCCGGGACGGGCGCACGGTGCTGCGTACCCAGCAGGAGTCCGCCGAAGCGCTGCGCCGCTGGGCGGACGGGTTGGCCCGGCTCGCCGAAACGGTCCGGGCGGCCGATCCCGACCTGCGGCGGATCCTCGCCGACGGGCCGCCCGCCGCCACCGAACTGGTCGGGCTGCTGCGCGACCTGGACCCGTCGATCGGCACCCTGCTCGGCAACCTGGTCGCGGTGAACGGGGTGGCCGCCCGGCGGCTGCCCGGCATCGAGCAGCTGCTGGTGGTCTATCCGCTGGTGGTGGACGGCGCGTTCACGGTCACGCCCGGCGACGGCAGCGTGCACTTCGGACTGGTGTTGAACGTCGCCGATCCGCCGGCCTGCGTCTACGACGGCTCCACCGGATGCAGCCGGGCGGAGCAGGCGCGCGGCTCCAGCGTCCGGGGCAACGCGGCGGCGCCCCGGCCCGGCGGCACCGACCCGCCGCCGCCACGCCCCGGCGGGCCGGCCCTGACACAGCCGGACGCGCCGGACGGCGACCACACCCCACCGGTCTCACCGGCCACGGTCGCCGGCTACGACCCGGCGACCGGGCTGGCGCTCGGCCCGGCCGGCGGCCCGCTCTCCTTCGGCTCCACCGGCGGGCAGTACCGGCTCGCCGGCGAACAGTCCTGGAAACAACTCCTACTCGCCGGCCTCGCGCCGTGACCGACCAGAAGGGCCGACCGATGCGAAGCGGGAAGGAGCCGACCGATGCCAAGCGGTGAGGAACGCAGGTTGAAACTGGTCAGGGGAACGGCGGCGGACGAGTCGAGCACGGCGGACGTACCCCGGCAGGCCGACGGTCGGGGACGCGGCGCGACCGGCGCGGCCCGCCGGTCGGGCGAGGCGATCCGGCAGCCGGCCCGGGGTGGGCGGACGACGCCCCGGCGTACGGTGACGCGCCGGGTCCCGGCCGCCAAGGACCCGGTCGAGGAGATCCTGGAACGGCTCGACCAGGAACCGGTCGACCGGCCGGAGAGCGCCACAGCTGACCCGGACGACGCGACCGACCCGGAACGCGCGACGGTCCGGGAAAACGCGACCGACTCGGAAGACGCGACGGACGCTGAAGACCCGACGGGCACAGACCGCGATACGGCTTCGGGTACGGATCCGGATTCGGACAGCGGAAGAGCCGATCCGGTTTCGGAGGCGGCGGGTGGGCGTGGCGGACCGGGTCGACGGTCGCCGGTGACGACGGTCGCGCTGGTCGCCGCGCTCTGTGCGGCCCTCGCCCTGGCCGGGTTCTTCGGCAACCGGTGGTGGCAGGACCACGCGGTCGCCAGGGCACACACGCAGGCGCTGGCCGCCGCGCGGCAGACGACCGTCAACTTCGTCTCGGTGAGCGCGTCCAGTGTGGACAGCGACCTGCAACGGATCACCGCCGGAGCCACCGGGGAGTTCAGGGAGGAGTTCGTCCGGGGCCAGGCCAAGGTCCGGCAGGCGGTGCTGGAGAACAAGGTCGAGTCCAGGGGTACGGTGCTGCGCGCCGGCCTGCTCTCCGGGAACCGCCGGCACGCGGTGGTGCTGGTGGCGATGGACGCGACCGTCAAGAACGTCAACGCCCCGGACGGGCGGCCCGCCCACTACCGGATCCAGGTCGACCTGACCAGGGACGGCGACTCCGACACCTGGCTGGTCTCCCGGCTCCAGTTCGTCGGCTGAGCAGAGGAGTTCCCGATGCGATCGATCGCCACGCTCGCCCGACGGTTACGCCCCCGGTGGCGTACCGCCGAGAAGCCGGCCGCCGAGGCCGAGGACCGCGACGCCGACGGTGCGGGGCGCGACGACGACGGTGCCGGTTCCGGGCGGCGCCGACGGAATGTCGGCTCCCGGCTGCACCTCGCGCTGGCGGTCGCCACGGTGCTCGCCGCGGCGGCCGCCGGCACCGCCTGGTACGCCCACCACCAGGCGGAACAACGCGATTCCGCGGTACGCCAGGCGCTGGCCACCGCCGCTCCCGCCGCCAAGGCGATCTTCTCCTACGACTACCGCAGCTTCGACGCCAGCGTGGCGAACGGCCGGGCCTTCGTGACCGGCCCATTCGCCGACGAGTACGCCGAGACGACCTCGGCGCTGAAGTCGACAGCCGTCGCCGAGCAGGCGGTGGTACTCGCCGAGGTCTCCGCCAGCGGCGTGATCCGGGCCGGGGCCGCCGAGGTGGAGTTGCTGGTCTACCTGAACCAGTACCGGCGCAACGCCAACACCGACGGCGAGAAGGTCGACCAGAACCGGGTGGTCCTCGAACTGCGCCGGGTCGGCGGGGTGTGGAAGGTGGCCCGGGCCACCGCCATCTGAGCGACCCGGGGCGGCACAGGTCCGGCCGTCGGCTCCAGCCGGTGCCGACGGCGGAAGTGTCGGTGGGATGGTGCACCATGCCGGGCGTGTACTTCTGCTACCGCTCGCACTACGACGGGCCGCTGAGCAAGCACGTCCGCCACCTGCCCGGGGTGCGGGTGCTGGACTGGTTCCGCCAGGGCTGGGCCGTCGAGGACCCGGAACAGTGGGTCGAGGACCAGCTCGGCGTCGACGTCTACGGACTGGACTCGGTCTTCGAGGAGGCGGCGGTGCGGCAGCTTGCCCCGCCCCGCGACTGGCGGGAGCTGCACGAGCTGCTCGCCGAGCACCTCTATCTCGAAGGGGAGCCGGAGACCCATCTGCGGGTCACCGAGCACTCCGTGCGGGCGTACACCGACGACGACGAGGTCGAGTTGGCGTACTTCCTGCTCGACGACGAGGTGGTGGCCGCCGAGCCGGAGCGGCTGGCCTACCTGTTCCAGTCCTGGCCGCTGCCCGCCGAGGTGACCGTGCCGGACCGGCCCGGTGCCGCCTTCGTGCCGGTGCTGCCCGCCCGACCGGCGCTGCCACCCGCCGGTGGCCCCGGCGACAGCTACGCGGTGCTGCTCACCTTCTACGACGGGGCGTCCATCGCCACCACCCCGCCCCAGGTGTTCCCCGGGGTGCGCCTGCCGGGGCTTGCGGCCCGGCTCCGGGACGGGCTCGCCGCCTCGGGTGAGCCCGATCCGGACTGGCCGCCGGAGTTGAAGGTGCTGGCGGCGCTTGTCGAGCCGGCCGACGAGTCGATCGAGCCGGCGCTGCGCCGGGCCAACGCCTGGCCGGGCTTCCAACAGACAATCTGCGAGCCCTGGCCCGACCTGCCCGACCGCACCGACAGCCCCGGCGACGGCAGTGGTGGTGGTGACCACGATCCGGTGCGGGCCCGCCGGGCGGCGTTTCCGGCGGTCCGCGACGACCGGCACCCGGAGCGGTCGATGCTGCTCGTCTCGGCGCACCTCGCCCAACTGGCCATGCACATCGACGAGGTGTTCGGCTACCAGCAGTGGTTCCTCTTCGACGACCTGTGGGCCGCGAGCCACCCCGACCTGGCCCAGTCCCTGCTGCGCTACGCGAGCCAGTGGGATCCACTCGGCTGAGTCGGCAGCGGTTCCACGACCCGGGGTGTCAGTCCGGCGGCTCCGGGGTGGCCGGCTGCTGATCGGTGGGCGCCGGCTGCTCCGGGGTCACGGTCTGTTCCGAGGTACGCCGTTCCAGGAACGAGTCCGGGGCGGCCGCCGCCTCGGCGATCCGGCGCTCCGCCTCCGTGGTGCCGGGGTCGGACTCGGCCAACGCCGCCGCCCCCGCCTCGCGGGAATCGGAGTCCGCCAGCACCGCCGCGGCCTGCGCCTGCGGGTCGTCGCTGCCCACGGACTCCTCCTCCGGCAGCAGGTTGGCCCGATTCTCGACCCGGTCACTCGGCTCTTCGCTCATGCCGCGATCCATACCCGAACCGTTCCGTGGTTAGTCGCGCCGAGGGCGACGACTGCCGGCGTGCTCATTCCGGCGACTGCCGGCGCGCCGGCCGGGCATCCGCCCGGGTTCCGGGCCGGCCCGGCGGTCCCGCGTTGGGGTTCAGCGGAATAGGTCGGCCGGGACGGCGTCGGCGAGCATCCGGTAGCCGACCGGGTTGAGGTGCAGGTGGTCGCCGCCGTCGGCGACCGGCAGCAGCCGGTGGGGGTCCGCCGGGTCCCGGACGGCGGCGTCGAAGTCGAGCACGGCGTCGAACCGGCCGCCGGTACGGATCCACCGGTTCACCGCCTGGCGGGTCTGCTCGCGGAGCCCGGCCGGGTCGTCGTACCCGTCGTGGCCGCCGAACGGGGTCAGCGTGCCGCCGTACACCCGGATGCCGTGCGCGTGCGCCCGGGTGACGATCTGGTCGTACGCGGTGAGCAGGTCCTCGGCGACCGTCCGCTGGGCGGCATCGGTCGGCTCGGCGGTGCCGATGTCGTTGACCCCCTCGAAGACGACCAGCCAGGCGACTCCGCTCTGCGCGAGTACGTCCCGGTCGAGCCGGGACAGTGCGTTCGGCCCGAGCCCGTCGGCGAGTACCCGGTTGCCGCCGGCCGCCTGGTTGAGCACCGCCAGGTTGGCGGTCGGGGCGTACCCGTGCAGTCGGTCCACGAGCTGGTCGGGCCAGCGGTCGTTTCCGTTCGTGGTGGAGCCGCGCCCGTCGGTGAGCGAGTCACCGAGCAGTACCACGGCCCGGGTGTCGGCGCCGGCCGGCACCTCCAGGCCGCCGAGCAGACACCAGTGGTCGACCGGGGTGGCGTCGGGCAGCGCCGGTGCCGTGACGTGGTTGCCGCGCAGCAGGTGGGAGGTGGTCCGGGAACCGGGATGCGAGGTGATTTCCTGCGACGCCTGCCCCGGCCCGAGATAGAGCGTCACGGTGAGGTTGGCGCGGGCCGGCACCGCGATCTCGATCGGGTCGGAGACGAGCTGGGCGCCGACCGGGACGTTCACCGACGCGCGACCGCTGAACGTCACCGGCCGCGCGCTGTCCGGGACGATCGCGTCGGTCCCGGCCCGGCCGCCCGCCGGCAGCGCCACCGTGGCTGCGGTGACCGGCAGCGGTGCGCCGCCGAACGCGTTGGAGAGGCGCAGCCGGATCCGTGGTCCGCCCACCGACGTCCGGACGGTCTGCCGGAGCGTGGTGTCGGCCAGCACCCGGTCCGGCCCGGTGAACGGTGGGGGCGGCATGTTGTCCGGTTCGGTGAGCTGCGGCATGCACGCCCAACTCGTCGCCCAGCCCCGCAGCGTCACCAGGCTGGGCAACGGCCACCTCCGGGAGTCGTGTCGAGCCGTCCGGTCCGCTCGGCGGGACAGCCACGGGCACGGGTTCGACTGCCGACCAAATATAGGGGGCAGTTCGCGTAGCCCCCTTCGGGGTGCGGCTGGTCGGCCCGTGGGGTCGACGTCACCTGTGGGGGGTCGACGTCACCTTGTGGGGTCGACGTCACCCGTCGTGCCTGGATGTCACCCCTGGGGCCAGTTGCGCAGTGCGGTGTCGACGGCGTCGATCGTCCTGGCCCAGGAGTCGTCGACCGGGCGGGGATGGTGCCGGAATCCGCCGGCCCGTTCCAGGCTGACGTAGCCGTGGAAGGTGCTGTTCAGCATGCGTACCGCATCGGTCTGGTCGGGTTCGGCCAGCCGGTAGCCGCGCAGGATCGCCCGGGTCAGCTCCGCGTGCCGGCGGGCGGCGTCGGCTGCCGCCGGCTCCGTCTCAGGGTCCAGATCCAGCTGCGCCGCCGCGTACCGGCCGGGGTGCTGTTTCGCGTAGCTCCGGTAGGCGTCGGCGAAGGCGGCCAGCGCGTCCCGCCCGGCCCGCCCGGCGAGCGCGGCGGTGACCGAGTCGGCGAGTTCCGACAGGGCCAGGGTGGCGACCCTGACCCGCAGGTCGCGGACGTTACGGAGGTGGGAGTAGAGGCTGGCGTCCCTGACGCCGAAGCGCCGGGCGAGCGCCGAGACGGTGACGTTGTCGAAACCGATCTCGTCGGCCAGCTCCGCCGCTGCCACGGTCAGCCGCTCGGCGGTCAGCCCCGCTCGCGCCATGTGCCACACCTCATACCTAGGATCGTTAATCGTTTGCCTAGAGCTATTAGGCTAGATCCTATGCTATCCCTCACCGAGTCCGCCATCCGCGCCTCCTTCGTCAACTGCACCAAGGGCGAGACGAAGCGTCTCGCCGTGCCGAGGGACCTCGACCAGCAGCCCTGGCACGACCTCGACTTCTTCGGCTGGCGGGACCCCGCCGCAGACGGGCGGGCCTACCTGGTCGCCGAATCCGGCGGCGGACTCGTCGGCGTGGCGCTGCGGGTGGCCACTCAGAGCGGGCGGGCCCGGCGCAGCATGTGCTCGCTCTGCCTGACCACCCACACCGGGGACGGGGTCTCGCTGATGACCGCGCGCAAGGCAGGGCGGGAGGGCCGACAGGGTAACTCCGTCGGCGCCTATCTCTGCGCCGACCTGGCCTGCTCGCTCTATCTGCGGGGCCGGAAGGACGCCGGGCGACGGCTCGACGAGACCATCACGCTGGCGGAGAAGATCGAACGCACGAGCGCGAACCTCGCCGCCTTCCTGACCCGGGTCACCAGCTGAGACGGGTCACCAGCCGACCCGGGCCACCGGCGCGCACCGGGTGAGGGCGTGCGACCGGGGTCAGCGGTTGCGGGCCGTCCGGGAAGTTGGGGACCTGCCCTTGAGGTGCCGCCCCAACTCCCGGGCGATCTCCCGGTTGGCGTCCCGTTCGGCCAGGGCCTGACGCTTGTCGTACGACCGCTTGCCTCGGGCCACGCCGATCTCGACCTTGGCCCAGCCGTTCGAGAAGTACAGCGCCAGCGGCACCAGGGTCAGCCCGGGATCGCGGATCCGGTCCAGGATCCTGGCGATCTCGACCCGCCGCAGCAGCAGCTTCCGCATCCGTCTCGGCTGGTGGTTCGTCCACGTCCCGTAGGCGTACTCGGCGATGTGCAACCCGTAGAGCCAGAGCTCGCCGTCCCGCTCCTGGGCGAACGCGTCGACGAGCGAGGCCTGCCCGGCCCGCAGCGACTTGACCTCCGTGCCGCGCAGCACGATCCCCGCCTCGTACGTCTTCAGCACCGCGTACTCGTGCCGCGCCTTCTTGTTCGAGGCGATGAGCCTGCGCTCGGCTTCCCTGGACGCGACGACCTCCCCAGCCTCCGCCCCGGCACGACCTCCCGGGGCACGCGGACGTACGGGCGCCAGACTATACGCACAGCTCACCGGCGGATCGACGGATTTCCCGGCCGTACCAGGCGCTCGGCGGGCGCGGCCGGACGGGCTCCGGATGGGATGATGCGTCGATGCCCGCCGCCGGTCCCACCCAGACGACGCACATTCTCTTCGACTTCTTCGGCACCCTGGTCGACTACTCCGCCAGCCGCACCGAGCAGGGTTATCCGGGCTCGTACGCGCTGCTCCGGCAGCTCGGCGCCGGCCTCGACTACCCGGGCTTCCTGGCCACCTGGTCGGAGTGCTTTGCCCAGTTCGACCGACGCAGCGACGTCGACGACTCCGAGTTCTCGATGACCGAGGTCGGCACGGCGTACCTGACCGGCATCCTGGACCGGCGACCCGCCCCGGCGGAGGTCGACCCGTTCGTGATGGAGTACGTCCGCGAGTGGAGCACCGGGGTGCGCTACCTGACCGGCATGGCCGAGCTGCTCACCGGGCTGTCCCGCGACTACCGGCTGGCGGTGGTCAGCAACACCCACCAACCGGGCCTGGTGCCGGGCCAGCTCGCGGCGATGGGACTGACGGAACACTTCGAGGTCGTGGTCACCTCGGTCGAGCTTGGCTGGCGCAAGCCGCATCCGCGGATCTACACCGCCGCGCTGGACGCCCTGGGCATCGACGCCGGCTCGGCCGTCTTCGTCGGCGACAGCTACGGGCCCGACTTCGTCGGACCCGAGCGGGCCGGCATCCCGGCGTACCTGATCGACCCGGAGCGCCGGACCCCGGTGCCGGAGCCGCGCCGGCTCGACTCGGTCTTCGAACTGCCCGACCGGCTGCGCGCCCGGCGGGCCGACGACGACCGGCTCGCCGGCACCGCCCGCTGACCGGCCGCACCGCCGCCGCTCTCCGCTGCCGCCCTCCCCCGCCGGCCCCGCTTCCGGCCGCCGCCTCCGCCGCTGCCGCTGCCGCTGCCGCTGCCGAGGATCAGGATTCGGGTACGCAGACCGTCAGCGCGCCCGGTGCGACCCGGGCCTTCAGCCGGCTGACCTGGTCGCGGGCGCCGCCGTCCAGCTCGTAGGTCATCGGTTCGGCGAACCGGACGTTGATCTTCCGTCCCCGAGTGATCCGGACGAACGGCGACGAGTCGGACCGCCCGACCGCCATCCGGCCGAGGGTACGCATCCAGTCCAGCACCCCGCTGGCGGTCGCCACCCCCACCTCCAGGCAGCCGTCGTCGGGTCGGGCGTCGTCGAAGGCCGGGATGCCGCCGGTGATCGTGCCGACGTTGCCGAAGAGTACGCAGCTCGCCTCCCCCTCGAACCAGTCGGCGCCGTCGACCCGGATCCGCATCCGGGTGGTCTCGCTGCGCACGTGCCGCAGCCCGGTCCAGACGTACGCCAGCCGGCCGAGGCGGTCCTTCAGGTCCCGGTCGGCGTCCTGGATCATCTCGCCGTCGAAGCCGGCGCCGGCCATCACCGCGAAGTGTTCCCCGCCGATCCGCCCGAGGTCGAGCCGTCGGCGCGGCCCGGTCAGCCCGATCCGGACCGCCTCGGCCAGGTCCTCCGGGATGCCGAGGTTGGTGGCGAGCAGGTTCGCCGTCCCGGCCGGCAGGATCGCCAGCGTGGCGTCCGAGCCGGCGAGCGCGTCTGAGCAGCGCTGGACCATGCCGTCCCCGCCCCAGACGAAGACCAGTTCGGCGCCCTTGTCCAGCGCCTTGCGCACCTTCTTCGGCGCCTTGCGGCTCTTGGGCACCTCGTACCAGAGCAGGTCGTCGATTCCGGCGCCGCGCAGCCGGGAGCGGAGTTCGTCGAGCCCGCCGCCGAGGGACTTCTTGCGGTGTGCGACGACCGCGACCCGGCCCACCCGGGCCGGGGTCGCGGCGTCCGACTCGGCGGCGGGCTCGGCGGTCAGCATGCTGGTCATGGACGGTGTCTTACCCAGCGGCGCGGACCACCAAGCAGCAGCTCAGAGGGTACGCGCGAGGCGCTCGGCGAGCAGCCGGGTGAACCGGGCCGGATCGCCGAGTTCCCCGCCCTCGGCGAGCAGCGCCATCCCGTACAGCAGCTCGGCGGTCTCGGCGACGGCCGGGTCCTCCTTACGCTGCCCGTGCGCCTCGCGCAGCCCGGTGACCAGCGGGTGCGTCGGGTTCAGCTCCAGGATCCGCTTGACCGTCGGCATGTCCTGCCCCATCGCCCGGTACATCTTCTCCAGCGTCGGGGTCATGTCCTGGGCGTCGCCGACGATGCAGGCCGGTGAGGTGGTCAGCCGGGACGACAGGCGTACCTCCTTGACCTGGTCGGCGAGCTGGTCGGTCAGCCAGCCGAGCAGGTCGGCGAAGTCCTTCTCCTGCTGCTCGCGCTCGGCACCGGCGGTCTCCTTCTCCTCGTCGGTGTCGAGGTCGACCTGCCCCTTGGCGATCGACTGGAACTTCTTACCGTCGAACTCCGGCACCGCCGAGACCCACATCTCGTCGACCGGGTCGGTGAGCAGCAGCACCTCGTAGCCCTTGGCCCGGAACGCCTCCATGTGCGGCGAGTTCTCGATCATGGTGCGGGACTCGCCGGTGGAGTAGTAGATGTCGGTCTGGCCGTCCTTCATCCGCTCGACGTACTGGGCGAGGGTGGTCAGCTGCTCCGGGTCGTTCGTCGAGGCGAACGAGGAGATCTCCAGGATCGTCTTCTGGTTGTCGAAGTCGTCGAGCAGGCCCTCCTTGACCGCCCGGCCGAACTCCGACCAGAAGGTCTGGTAGCGCTCGGCGTCGCCGGCCTGCATCTCCTTGACCGTGGAGAGCACCTTCTTGACCAGGCGGCGGCGCATCAACTGGATGTGCCGGTCCTTCTGGAGGATCTCCCGGGAGATGTTCAGCGACAGGTCCTGGGCGTCCACCACACCCTTAACGAAGCGCAGGTACTCCGGCATCAGCTCCTGGCAGTCGTCCATGATGAAGACCCGCTTGACGTAGAGCTGCACGCCGCGCTTGGCACCGCGCATGTACAGGTCGAACGGGGCGCGGGACGGGATGAAGAGCAGGCTCTCGTACTCGAAGGTCCCCTCGGCCCGCATGTGGATGGTCTCCAGCGGGTCGGACCAGTCGTGGCTGAGGTGCCGGTAGAACTCCTTGTACTCGTCTTCCTTGACGTCGTCCTTCGACCGGGCCCAGAGCGCCTTCATCGAGTTGAGCGTCTCGGTCTCGGTGGTCGTCTTGCCGTCGTTGTCGGTCCGCTCGACCGCCATCCGGATCGGCCAGGCGATGAAGTCCGAGTACCGCTTGACGATCTCCCGGATCTTCCACTCGGCGGTGTAGTCGAAGAGCTGGTCCTCGGAGTCCTCCGGCCGGAGGTGGAGGGTGACCGAGGTGCCCTGCGGGGCGTCGTCGACGGTCTCGACCGAGTAGGTGGCGCCGCCGTCGGACTCCCAGCGGGTCGCGGTGGACTCGCCGGCCCGCCGGGTCAGCAGGGTGACCCGGTCGGCGACCATGAAGCTGGAGTAGAACCCGACCCCGAACTGTCCGATGAGATCCTGTGAACCGGCCGCGTCCTTCGATTCCTTGATCTTTTCGAGGAGTTCGGCCGTGCCGGACTTGGCGATGGTGCCGATCAGGATGACGACCTCGTCCCGGGACATCCCGATGCCGTTGTCCCGGACGGTGAGGGTGCGCGCCTCGCGGTCGACCTCGATCGTGATGTGCAGGTCGGACGTGTCGACCGCCAGCTCCTTGTCGGCGAACGCCGCCAGCCGCAGTTTGTCCAGCGCGTCCGAGGCGTTGGAGATGAGTTCCCGCAGGAAGATGTCCTTGTTCGAATAGATCGAATGGACCATCAGCTGGAGTAGCTGACGCGCCTCGGCCTGGAACTCGAAAGTCTCGGTCCCGGTGCTCATGTGATCCTCCACGAAATGCCCACTGCGGTGGTCAAGGAGCGACGCCGGTGATCGGTGATCAATACCGGGTTACGCTCCGGATAGCCGGCGCCATCGTAATTGACTCCGACACGGTGGCCGCGAAGGCCCGGTCAGACGGTGACGCCGAAGGCTTCGGCGAGGCGAGCCACCGACGGTTCGGGACGGTCCGCCGCGCGCAGCACCGCGCCGAGCAGCGCCCGGGCGGCAGGTCGCGCCCGTACCTCCGCCGCCGCGGTCCGCTCCGCCGCCACCACCGCCCGCCCGGCCGCGACCGGATCACCCGCTTGCAGGTGGGCGCGGGCCAGATCGAGCAGGTACGCCGCGCGTACGGCGATCGGCAGCCGCTGGTGATCCCGGTCGGCGGCCCGTTCCGCCGCTCCGACGCGAGCCTGCTCGCCGTCGCCCAACTCGACGGCGACCGCCACCCCGACGATCTCGACCAGAGCCGGCCCGAAGCAGGTGCGGTAGTGGTCGTGTCCCCGCCCCACGGTGCGCGCCACCGCCTTGGCCTGGTCGAGCAGTTCGATCGTGCTGGCCCGGTCACCGAGGGCCGCCGCGCTCAGCGCCGCGTGCAACAGCAGCGTTCCGTAAACCGAGAGGTGTTCGGCGGCGCCGCGCGGCGGATTCGGTCCGACGACGCCGGTCGGCGGGTTCGGCCTGGCGGCGGGCAGTGGGGTCAGACCGGCGATGCCGGCGAGGCGGTGCGCGGTCACGATGCAGAGCTCGTACGCGTGCCGGGGCCGGCCGCTCTCGCACACCACGTCGGCCAGGGGGATCGCGGCGCGCGCAGCCCACCAGGGTTCGTCGGAGTCCGCGCCCACTCCCATCGCCCGGTCGGCGGCCAGCCACGCAAGATCGGGCACGTCGAGCCGGCGCAGCACCTCGGCGGCGATCTGATAGACCTGCCCGAGCAGTACGTCCGGCCGCCGCTCCGGGCCGTCGGCCCGGTCCCCGGTCCGCGCGTCGGCCGGCGCATCGGCCGATGCATCGGTCCGTGCGTCGGCTCGGCGCCACTGGGCGGCGAAGATCAGCTCCGGCAGGCTACGCAGCAGCGGCGGGTAGTCCGCCCGGCCGAGGGAGAGCCAGGCGTGCTCCACCACCTGCTCCAGCTCGGCCACGCTCGGCACGCGCACCGGCCGCCGGCCGAGCCGCACCTCGTACCGGGTCAACGCCGCGCGCAGCGCCGCCACCTCCGGTGTGGGGCCTGACCGGTCGCGGCCGGCGTCGGCAACGCCGATGAGCTGGGGGACGGAGATCCGCAGTACGTCGGCGATCTCGCGCAGCACGGAGAGCTTGTCGAGTGTGCGTACGCCCCGCTCGACCTTGTCGACCCACGACTTCGACTTGCCGAGCCGGTCGGCGAGGACCTGCTGCGACATCCGGCGCTGGCCACGCCAGTACGCCACCCGGCGCCCCACCGGCAGGTCGTCGGGGAGTCCCCGGCTGGTCAGCCGGTCCATTGCACGAACCTTTCGAACAGGTCGGCCGGGGTCGCGGCCGGCAGTTCCCGGGCGGCGTGGGACAGCAGACTCATCATGTGCCGGGCCAGCCCTGTCCGGTCCGAGCCGAACCGCTCGGCCAACTGGACCCGGGCGACATGGCACGGCCACGACTGGTCACACCGCTCGCAGTGCCACCCGGGCCGGCACGGCGGATGCGGTGGCCCCCACGCCGGCTCCGGCCTGTGCCGAGTCATCGCCACCCGGGCGGGTAGCCCCGATCCGCCCCGCACTCCGTCCGGAACCGGACGGAGCGATTGGACGGGGCGGACGGGTTCGACCGGTCGATGCTGGATTGCTCGTCGGTGGGCTCGGTCGCCCGGTCGGGCGGCGTCTCCTTGGCGTACGCGCCTCGGCCGGCGGCGAACATCGTCGCCGGACCCAACCACCGATCCGGCCCGCTCCGGTTGCCGTTTCCACTCCACCGGCCCACAGGTGCCTCCCAAGCCTGCTGGGGTGGGGGCCCACACGGGGGAAATGAGCCCCCACCCGACCTTGGCGTGCCACCCATTACGGGACTGCACAGGAGTAGCGTCGCCACTACCCTCGGGCAGCAATAGCGCTGAGTAGTCGGCCCACGCCTTTGCCAACATCTGCCAGGGGGATTCATGGAGACCTTCGGAGTGCTGCTCCGACGCCTGCGAACCGCCGCCGGGCTGTCCCTGCGGGACCTCTCCCGAAAGGCCAACTACGACCACAGTTACCTGTCGCAGATCGAGCGCGGGGCCAAGCCTCCGACACCGGTGATCGCCGCGGCTTGCGACCGGGCACTGGACAGCGGTGGCATGCTGGTAGAGGCATACGAACGCCACGCTGGTGAGGTCGATATGCAAAGGCGAACTGTTCTACGTGCGCTCAGCGGGCTCGCCGCCTCCGCGCCTGTCCTGACCCAACTGGAAGCCCTCCGACACGGCATGGGCGCCGCGATCGGGGCGGATGCCGACGAGTGGGAGCAGGTGGTGGCCGACTACGGCCACGCCTTCTACCGGCAGCCGCACGCCCTGCTCATGGAGCAGTTGACGTCGGATCTGACCGTGCTCCAGACGCTGATCGCCAACACCACCGGGGCGCGGCGGGCCCGGCTGTCGGACACTGCGGCACACCTCTCCATCATCGCCGCGTTCCTGCTTCTCGACAGTGGGCAGGCTGCGCTGGGCCAGCGCTGGTGGCGGACCGCGTACCGGGCCGCCGCAGACTCCCACGACAGTGACACGGCGGTACTGGTGCGGGCGTGGAACGTCGTGGACGGCTGCTACGACGGCCGCGACCCCAAGGCTGTATTGCCTATGTCCGAGGAGGCGGTCAGTCTCGCCTCCGGCCGGATATCCCCCGCCATCGCCCATCTGCACGCCGGTCGGGCGCAACTCCTGGCCATGCAGGGCAGGGCTGAGGAGGCGCGAGCCGAAATGCGCCGAGTTGTCGACATCACCGCGCAGCTCCCCGCCGTCCCTGCCGACGAGGACGACTCACTCTGGATATGGCCCGAGCAGCGGCTCCGCCACACCGAGTCGTTCGTCTACACCTACATCGGGGATACTCCAGCCGCCTCGGCGGCACAGGACCGGGCCGTGGCGCTCTATCCGAGCACCCAGGCGCGGCTGCGTACCCAGGTCGAGTTGCACCGGGCCTGCGGCCTGATCCGCGACGGCCACATCCCCGACGGGCTCCGACACGCCGCAGACGTACTGGACCGCCTCCCCACCGAACAGCACACCGACACCCTGCGCAGCGTGGCCCACCAGGTGCTGGCCGCCGTACCCGAACGAGAGATGCACCGCCCAGCCGTCGCCGACCTGCGAGCACGAATCATCACCACCTCGTAGCCGCCCTGCGTGCTCGCCGGCCGTCGCTGGGCCGGTCCGGGCACTTCCAATCACCGGGTGGCCGTGAGGGTATCCGCCACCGGGCTTATGGCATGCCGGTCTCGTGATGCGCGATGATGTCCCACGACGCACCGACTGCGACAGAATGTGCGACGCCACCTGCTCGGACGGCACGCGCGGCTTTGCGCTGGGTGTCCAGCACCTGTCGTTGACTGAACAAGGAGCCTTGTGAGCACGCTCGGTAGTTTTATTTGGTCGATCGCCGACCAGCTTCGGGGCCCCTACCGCCCCAATCAGTACGGCAACGTGATCCTCCCGCTCACAATCCTGCGACGCCTCGACTGCATCCTTGAGCCCGACCGGGAGACTGTGCGCGCGCTGGCGGCGAAGTACGACAACCCCGTCCGGCTCAAGATCGAGATCAAGAAGGCGACCGGCAGGCCGTTCTACAACACCTCGAACTACTCCTTCGCCAATCTGCTGGCTGACGCCGATGGGCTGGCCGACAACCTGGCCGATTACATCGACCGGTTCTCGCCCGATGTCGACGTGTTCCAATACTTCGACTTCAAGAAGGAAATCATCGCCCTGGAGAAGGCGGAGCTGCTGCGCGAGGTCATCAAGTCCTTCCAGGCTGTCGACCTGCATCCAGACGTCGTCTCCAACGCCGACATGGGCGATGCGTTCGAGTACATCATCCGCAAGTTCAACGAGGCCGCGAACGAGACCTCCGGTGACCACTACACCCCACGGGACGCGATCCGGCTGCTGGTCGACCTGCTCTTCGCCGAGAAGGACGCCGAGCTGGCCGAGGCCGACATCGTCCGCTCGCTCTACGACCCCACAGCGGGCACCGGCGGCATGCTCGCCCTGGCCGAGGAGCACCTGCTCGCACACAACCCCGACGCGGGGCTGAGCCTGTACGGCCAGGAGTACAACCCGCAGTCGTACGCGATCTGCAAGTCCGACCTGCTGGCCAAGGGGCACGACGCGACCAACATCGCCTTCGGCAACACCCTCACCGACGACGCGTTCAGGGGCCGCCAGTTCGACTTCTGCATGTCCAATCCGCCGTACGGCGTCGACTGGAAGCAGTACGCCAAGGCGATCACGAAAGAGCGCGACGAAGCCGGCCCCTACGGCCGGTTCGCTCCCGGCCTCCCGGCGACGTCGGACGGGCAGATGCTCTTCCTGCTCCACCTGGCCCACAAGATGCGGAAGCCGGAGGACGGCGGCGGCCGAGCCGGCATCGTGATGAACGGCTCGCCGCTCTTCAACGGCGCCGCCGAGTCCGGCCCCTCCAACATCCGCAAGTGGCTGCTGGAGAACGACCTGGTCGATGCCATCGTCGCGCTGCCGATGAACATGTTCTTCAACACCGCCATCGCCACCTACATCTGGATCCTCGACAACACCAAGCATCCCGACCGCAAGGGCTTGGTCCAGCTCATCGACGGCACGTCGTTCTGGACCAAGATGCGCAAGAACCTCGGCGCCAAGGGCCGCGAGATCAGCGACGCCGACCGCGCCAAGGTGGTGAAGTTGTACGCCGACTTCACCGACGCCGATCCGGACTACTCCAAGGTGCTGCGCACCGACGAGTTCGGCTACTGGGCCGTCACCGTCGAACGCCCCCTTCTCGACGAGGACGGCAACCCCGTCGTCGACCGTAAGGGCAAGCCCAAGCCGGACACCAAGAAGCGTGACACCGAGAATGTGCCGTTCACCTACGGCGGCTCGACCGCCGGTGCGGCCGGCAAGATCGAGGTCATCCGGGCCTACTTCGAGGCCGAGGTGAAGCCCCACGTCCCCGACGCCTGGATCGACTGGACGAAGGTCAAGACCGGCTACGAGATCCCCTTCACCCGCCACTTCTACAAGTACGTCCCGCCCCGCCCTCTCGCCGAGATCGACGCCGACCTAGAAAAGCAGGTAGCCAAGATTCTCGACCTCCTGCGGGAGGTCGAGGGGTGACGCAAGCACAGTTTGATTTCGAGCAGGCTTGGGCCAGCAGCATTCCTGCCCGCTGGCGCTGGACTCGGAACAAGGAGCTTCTGGCCGAGTCGCAGGACGTCAGTTTCGATGGCTCGGAGGAGCTCCTCAGCGTTTCGCATCTGACAGGCATCACTCCGAAGTCGGAGAAGAACGTGACGATGACTGCGGCTGAGAACCTCGACGGCTACCGCCTGGTGGACACCGGCGATCTCGTCATCAACACGATGTGGGCGTGGATGGGAGCACTCGGCGTTGCGAGGCAGCCCGGGCTCGTGAGTCCGGCTTATGGCGTCTACAGCCCTCGCCCAGAGGCGCCCTTCAATCCCGCATTCTATGACTATCTCTACCGATCGACCCCGTACGTGATGGAGATGACTCGTCTCTCGCGCGGCATCTGGTCCTCGCGATTGCGGCTCTACCCGGATGCCTTCCTTCGCATGGCGATCCCGGTGCCTCCGCTGGAAGAGCAGCGCGCCATCGCAGAATACCTCGACCGCGAGACCGCCCACATCGACACGCTCATCGAGGAGCAGCAGCGCCTGATCGAGATGCTCCGCGAGCGACGTCGTGTGCTGGTGACCCGTGCCGTCTGCTTCGGGGTGGACGAGGGCGTCGAACTCCGCGACTGCGGTGACCCTGTCGTCGGTCTGGTCCCGCGCCATTGGACCGTCAAGGCCGTCCGATACTGGCTAGAGAGTCTCGACGGTCAGCGCATCCCACTGAGCGGCGAGGAGCGCGCCGACCGTCGGGGTGACTTTGACTACTACGGAGCATCCGGAGTGATCGATCAGGTCGACGGCTACTTATTCGATGAACCGCTCGTGTTGGTCTCTGAGGATGGAGCCAATCTCCTAATGCGCTCCACGCCGATAGCCTTTGCTGCCAAGGGCCGGTACTGGGTGAACAATCATGCCCACGTCCTTCGCCCTCTGAACGATGGCGACGTCGACTTCTGGGCCCAGAGGTTGGAGGCGCTCGACGTCACCACCGTCGTATCTGGGGCGACGCAGCCCAAGTTGACCGCTGGAGCCCTGATGGGACTCCGGGTTTCTGCACCCGACGATGTTGACGAGCAGCGACGGATCGCTGAGTATCTAGCCGCGCAGACCTCAAAGATTGACATGCTCATCGTAGAGTCGGAGCGGTTCGTTGAACTATCGCGTGAGCGGCGGGCGGCGTTGATTACGGCGGCGGTGACGGGGCAGATCGACGTACGAGAGATGGTGTGATGGCCGACCACCACGAGGTCGTCTTCGAGTCCGAGATCTGCGCATACCTGGAAGCCCACGGGTGGCTCTACTCGGCGAGCGACACCGGCTACGACCGGGAACGGGCGCTCTTCCCCGAGGACCTGTTCGCGTGGCTGGAGGACACTCAGGCGGCGGCGTACGCGAAGGCTTTGAAGGCGGCGGGGTCGGCGGCGAAGTTCCTTGACGTGCTGACCACGGCGCTCGACAAGCCTCTCGAACATGGTGGCGGGACGCTGAACATCCTGCGCAACGGGGTGCAGTACATCGGCGGTGGCCGGTTGAAGATGGCGCAGTTCCGCCCCGAGACCAGCCTGAACGCGACCACCACCGAGCAGTACGCGGCGATGCGGGTGCGGGTGATGCGGCAGGTGCACTTCTCCACCGCCGACCGGCGCAGCATCGACCTGGCTTTCTTCGTCAACGGACTCCCGGTGGCCACCGTCGAGTTGAAGACCGACTTCACCCAGTCTCTCGACGAGGCGATCAACCAGTACCGCAGGCATCGGCTGCCGCTGACCAACGGGCGGCCGGAGCCGCTGTTGTCGTTCGGGCATCGGGCGCTGGTGCACTTCGCGGTCTCCAACGATCGGGCCGCGATGACCACCAGGTTGGAGGGCGACAAGACGCAGTTCCTGCCGTTCGACATGGGGTACGAGAGTGGCGCGGGGAATCCGCCGGGTGAGGGCGGGCGGTCGGCGACGGCGTACCTGTGGGAGCGGGTCTGGGAGAAGGACGCCTGGCTCAACATCATCGGTCGGCTGATGATCGTGGAGACCAGAGAGGAGTGGGACGTCGCAACCGGGACGTCGGTACGCCGTACGAGCATGCTCTTTCCACGGTTCCACCAGTGGGAGGCCGTGACGAAGATCGTGGCAGCGGTGCGCGAGGAGGGGGTGGGACATCGCTACCTGATCGAGCACTCGGCAGGGTCGGGGAAGACGAACACCATCGCCTGGACCGCGCACCGGCTGGCGCGGCTGCACGTGGACGACGAAAAGGTCTTCGACTCGGTGATCGTGGTCGTGGATCGCAACGTGCTCGACGGGCAGATCCAGGAGGCGATCCGGCAGATCGACGGGTCAGGGAAGATCGTGGCCACGATCAGCCCGGAGGACGTCCGCAAGGCGGGGGCGAAGTCGAAATCCGGGCTGCTGGCGACCGCGTTGAAGAACGGCGAGCTGATCATCGCGGTGACGGTGCAGACCTTCCCGCACGCCCTCGACGAGATCCGGGCCAACAGGAGCCTGAGAGGTAAGCGGTTCGCGGTGATCGCCGACGAGGCGCACTCCTCGCAGTCCGGCCAGATCTCCGCCAAGCTGAGGGCCGTGCTGACCGCGGAGGAGATCAAGGAAATCGAGGACGGCGGCGAGGTCGACGTCGAGGCGATCCTGGCCGCGGAGATGACCGAGCGGGCCGAGTCGAAGCACATCTCCTACTTCGCGTTCACGGCGACGCCGAAGAACAAGACCCTGGAGCTGTTCGGCCGCAGGGGTCCTGACGGGACGCTGGTCGAGTTCCACCTCTACTCGATGCGGCAGGCGATCGAGGAGGGCTACATCCTCGACGTGCTCAGGGGCTACCAGTCCTACGACACCGCGTTGAAGATCGCCGGCCGGGCCGAGAGCGGCAACGGCGACGAGGTGGTGGAGGAGGCCGCAGCGCGCAAGGGGCTGATGCGGTGGGTGAAGCTGCACCCGACCAACATCAGCCAGAAAGTGCAGATCATCGTCGAGCACTTCCACGCCAACGTCGCCCACCTGCTGGAGGGCAAGGCGAAGGCGATGGTCGTGACCGACTCGCGCAAGGCCGCGGTGAAATACAAGAAGGCGATCGACGCCTACATCGCCAAGCGGGCCGCCAAGGACGCCTCGTACAGCTACCGCACCCTGGTCGCCTTCTCCGGCTCGGTGACCATGGCCGAGGACGAGAAGTGGGCTTCGGACTGGGGGCCGCAGCCGAGCAAGGACGACGAGTTCACCGAGGCCAACCTGAACCCCGGCGCTGGCGCGGACCTGGCCGCCGCGTTCAAGGGCGGGACGTACAAAATCATGTTGGTCGCCAACAAGTTCCAGACCGGGTTCGACCAGCCGTTGCTCTCGGCGATGTACGTCGACAGAAAGCTGTCCGGGGTCACCGCCGTGCAGACGCTGTCCCGGCTCAACCGCACCCACCGCACTGCGGGTGGGGAGCAGAAGCACAAGACGTTCGTCATCGACTTCGTGAACAAGCCGGAGGACATCCGGACCGCGTTCGAGCCGTACTTCACAAACGCCACGTTGGAGACCGAGACCGACCCGTACATCGTCGTCCACCTGGCCAACAAGCTCGCCCAGGCCGGGATCTACACGCCTGAGCAGGTGCGCGAGGTCGCCAAACTGTGGTATGCCCGCAAAGGCAACAACGCGCTCTCGGCCGCGATCAGCCCGGCCAAGAACGACTTCGCCCGCCGCTACGCGGCGGCGATCGAGGCCGACGACAAGGTCACCCTCAACACCCTCGACCTGTTCCGCAAGGACGTCTCCACCTACGTCCGGCTCTACGACTTCATGAGCCAGATCGTCGACTACGGCGACCCGTACATGGAGATGTTGTCGATCTTCCTGCGGCTCCTGGAGAAGGTCATCGCCGAATCCTCCTGGGCCGCGGAGGTCGACCTGTCCGACGTGGTCCTCGTCGGAGTCAAGCACACCAAGGCGACCGCAGTCGACATCTCGCTGACCGGTGACGGCCAGCTCAAGGGCATCGGCGCCGCCGGCACCGGCACGCGCAAGGAGCCGAAGTACGTCGCACTACAGGTCGTCATCGACAAGATGAACGACCTGTTCGGCGCCGAGTCGTTCGCCGAGTCCCAGGTCCGTGAGTTCGTGCAGGGACTGTTGCAGCGGCTGCTCGCCCACCCGGACCTGGTCAACCAGACCAAGGTGAATTCGAAGAAGCAGTTCATGGAGTCGCAGGACTTCCAGGCGGCGGTCACCGAGGCAGTGGTCGAGAACCAGGAGGCCCACAACACCATGGCCGACTACTTCTTCAGCGACGGCCCTGGCATCAACGGCGTCATCGTGGCGCTCGCGGACGCCTTCTACGAGGCAGCAATCGACCAGCGGACCGCCGTTTGAGCAGGGCGCCGGTCCGGCACCGACGCCGCGCTGGAGGCGTTCGCCGCCGGCTACCAGGTGGGCGTGCCGACCGGCCCGGCCGAGAGCGCGGGTGCCCGCCCGACGGGACGGACACCCGCACGGTAGGTCAGGGTCGCACGAAGGTCACGTCCGGGTGCCGGGGCGACGGGTCCCGCAACAGCGGCTGCGGCCGGCCGCCCAGGTGCTGGTCGAAGAAGGCGGTCAGGTAGGCCCGCAGCGACCTGACGACCCGGTCCGGGTCCACCGTGCCGATCGAGCCGGCGACCAGGCCGGGTGGCAACGGGTACGCCTCGGCGAGCGCCGGCAGCAGCGCCTGGTGGTCGGCGAAGGTGAAGTGTTCCCCGTCGGCGATATGGAGATCCAGTTTCCAGCCGGTGGAGTTGGCCCAGAACTCCGCCCAGTCCTGGGCGTGCTGGTGGGTGTGCGGCACTCCGCCGCTCTCCCCCGCCCCGATCAGCAGGAACGGCCGGTCGAGTCCCTGGTGCACGACATCGCCGAAGTCCCCGGCCGAGAAGCTGTACGCCAGGCTGCCGTCCATGTCCACCCCGGCGTCCAGCCGGCGGTCCGACAGCATCGTCTCGGCCGCCGTGAAGCCGCCGGCCGAGTGGCCGAACATGCCGGTCCGGGACAGGTCGAGCCCGGCGCCGAGCCCGGTCGGCAGCCGCCGCTGCCCGGCGTCCGGGTTCCCGCCCCGGGCGAGCACGGCGAGCTGGTCGAGGACGAACCGGGTGTCCCGGACCCGGGTGTCGAGCATCCGGTGGTTCAGCTCGGTGGGGTCGATGTCGGGCAGCCGCTGCGGCTCGACCCGCCCGCCGGGAAACTCGACCTCCGGCGTCTCGTAGGTGTGGTCCACGGTCACCACCACGTACCCCTGGCTGGCCAGTTCGGTCACCAGCATCGTGCCGAGGGCCCGGGGTACGCCGCCGCCGGGCGAGAAGAGGACGACGGGGTGGCCGCCGCGTCGGGGGCGTACCGGCACTCCGGTGCGGGCGTGGGTGACGGTTCCGGCCCAATCGACCTGACCGGCGTCGAGTCCGAGTTGCGGATCGGTGCGCTCGGCGAAGTGCCGGCCGGCGAGTGGCGGCAGGTACGGTGCCGGGCGCCCGCCGTGGGCGGTCGACGCCGGGTACCAGAGGCTCACCATCAGCTCTCTCGGCCGGCCGTCGTCCGACCACGGGTCGGTGCGGTCCTGGTCGACCAGGTGCAGTTCGGTGCTGCCGACCGGGTTTGGGCCGGTCGGTGCGGGCAGGCTCAGCCGCAGCGGTGCTGTCGGCGGCGGCTCGGTCCGGGCTGACGCGGCGGGCGCGGCGGCCGGGACCGACACGGCCAGCAGCCCGGCGAGTCCGGCGAGCAGCAAGCGTCGAGAAGGTTTTCGCATACCGGCAGCCTGGCCCGCAGTCGGCCCCGGCCACATCTGTCGATGGTGGCCGGCGAACCCGGAGAAATCTCAGGGGGTGGCTACCCGGAAATCGGGGTCGGCGGCGGCGAAACGCGGCAACGCCCTCGCACCCGGCCGGTGTAGCGGGTGCGAGGGCGTCGGGCGTCAGCGGGTCGGGAGGTCGCGGACGAAGAGCCGCCAGGCCGCCGGGCCGAAGGCCAACGCCGGACCGGCCGGGTCCTTGCTGTCCCGCACCCCCACCAACCCGGGCAGGTTGCGGGCCACCTCCACGCAGTCGCCGCCGTTGCCACTGCTCCGGGAACTCTTGATCCACACAGCGCCGGTCAGATCCATTTCTCCGCCACTTCCCGTATCAACTCGGTGGACTGCTGCTGCGGAAGCGCCTCGCTCCGGACGGCCTCCCAGGCCCGCTGCAACGCCGCCAGGTCGTCCGGACCGTCCACCACCTGACCGGCCAACTGGTTGTCGAGATAGCCGGTCTCGGCGCGGTCCGCTGCCGTCGCGATCACGAAGGATCCGTTCAGGCCAGCGTACGCGCCGACCGTGTTGCGGACGACGTGCAGCCGCACGTGCGGCAGGGCGGCGGCGGCGACCAGCGCGTCGAGTTGCTCGCGCATCACCGCCGGCCCGCCGACCGGGCGGTGCAGCAGCCCCTCGTCGAGCACGGCGGTCAGGTCCACCGGGTCGTCCCGGGTCAGCACCGCCTGCCGGGCCAGCCGGGCGGCGAGCCGGCGCTCCATCTCCTCCAGGCCGGTCAGCCCGGCGTCGGTAAGCACCGCACGGGCGTACGCCTCGGTCTGCAACAGGCCCGGCACGACCAGCGCTTGATACGACCGCAGGGACACCGCGTTCTGCTCGGCGGTCGACCAGTCGATGAACCACTGCGGCGAGCCGAGCCGGGTGGCGAGACGACTCAGCGCACCGCCGGTCTGCAGCGCGTCGTCGGCGGCGACCCAGAAGCCGGGCGGCGGTTTGCGGCGGCCACTTTCGATCATGCCAATGGTGGATGCCGCCCACGGAATATGCTGGGCAAGATCCTCCTGCGACAATCCGCGCGCGTCGCGGGTAAGGCGCAACTCGTCGAGCAGATAACGAATTCGATCATCCATGACCACACCGTCCTCACAGGTTCGACCGGCGCGCCACACACCGGACACAATCCGCCCTGACCACTCACAATGCGGCGCGACGCCTTCCGAGGGTAGGGCTCGACACGCCACTGTGGAAGACATGCACCCCGGCTCGAAACCAATCCCGAAAAGATTTATCAAGGCCGGGCCGGGGTTGCGCGGGGGCGACGTCGGAGGGGACGGCAATTTTCCCGGCGTCGCCCCCGCATCCAATTCTGGGAATACCAAGAAGGGAGGCGCCAATGACGACTCGGGCACGCCTGCTTCGGGTGCTGCTGGCGCGGACCGACCGGGTGAAGCCCCGGCACCGTCGGGACTGGCGGCGGCTCTGGCGCTACTGCCGCTGCGGCTGGCGCTGGCGCTGCCCGGACTCTGTCGAACTCGTTCCGATGCCGTACCCGCCGACACCGGGGCGCGGCGGGCGGGCTGTGTCCGTACCCCCTGATCCACCGCCGCCGAGCGGCGTGCCGGCGGCGGGCCGACCGTCGGAACCGCCTCCTCCGCCGCCCCGGGTCTGGGCCGCGAACAGCCGTTTTCCGTCCCGGAGGCCCCCGGCCCCGACGGAGCGCCGCTACCACCTCGGCAGCCGCCGCACCGAACGTGCAGTTCGGTGAGCCGGCGCGCATCCGGCGACGCGGCATGACCTGGCCGATGCTCGCCCGACGCCGGCCGCACCTGCACAGCCGGCCGCTGTTCCGGTGCCGGGCCTGCGGGGCGGACTGGCCCTGTCAGCCGGCCCGGCTCGTGCTGCTCGCCATGTTCCGGGGCGACCGGCAGGGGCTACGGATGCACCTCGCCCGCAAGTTGCTGACCGCGCTGGCCGACCAGCCGCACGGCGATGCCGTCTCGCTGGCCGTTCGGTTCCTCGGCTGGTTGCCGCCACCGCGCTGATGCCCCGGCATCCGACCGGCCCTCCTCGGCCCACCGACCCGCCTCGGCCGCCGTCCGCCCCCGAAGCGGCCGGGGCGGACTCCGAAACGCCGGGCGGGGCCCCTTCCGGATGGAAGGAGCCCCGCCCGGGCATGTTGGCCACCGCTGCCCGTCCCGCCGCCGACGGGCCTTCGGCGGCCGACGCGTCAGGAAACGCCGCAGGAACTCGCCGACCAGGTACGGCTGGACTTGTGCGCCACGTGGGTGTGGTCGCTGTGGCCGGGGTAGCCGGGGCCGAGAATCTCCCGCCAGCCGTGGTTGCGGGCCTGCTGGGCGAGCCGGCACAGCGAGTGCGGGCTGACGCCGAGGTCGACCGCGTCGCCGTAGAGGTGCCGGCTGGTGGCCGAGCCGCCGACGGCGTTGTTGCAGGAGTGGCTGCGGAAGGCGCTGGTGACCCGGATCTGCTGGTCGCCGAGGGCGTGCCGCATGGCTTGGAGCTTCCACATGTTGACCAGGGCGTTGAACCGGGCGGTGGCGGCCGAGACCGCGCCGCCGGACCAGTCCGAGTTGCAGTTGTTCAACTCGGCGTAGCTGAAGTTGACCGGGGTGCAGTCGTCGTCCTGGAGGGCGTAGATCCGGTTGAACGTCTGCGGGCCGGCGATGCCGTCGGCACCGAGTCCGTACGCCTGCTGGAAGCGGACCACGGCGGCCCGGGTCGCCGGCCCGAAGGCGCCGTCGATGACGAGCACCGCGTTGTAGCCGGGGTAGCCGGCGACGCGGATCTGCAACTGCCGGACGTCCTCACCGGACATGCCCTCCGAGAGGGTCCGGCCCCAGGTGTAGCAGCCGTCGGCCTGTGCCGGGCCGGCGGTGGCCACGGTCGCGACCAGGGTGGCGGCGGCGGCCATGGTGAGCGTCGCGAGGATTCTGACGGTACGTCTGAACAAGGGGTCCTCCATACCGAGCGGGGGTTGTGAATATCGACGAGGATGGCTGCCCGCCGATCACAAGTCAATATCTTCCGGTGACCTTTCTTGGACTGGCGGTTTCCTTCACCGGCCGGAGACGCCCCGTTAACCCGCCGCCGGAATAGTCTTGGCTGATGCCGAAAGCCATCTGGAACGACCTGGTCATCGCGGAGAGCACCGACACCGTCGTGGTCGAGGGCAACCACTACTTCCCGCGTACGGCCCTGCGCGACGACCTGGTACGGGAGTCGGAGACGCACACCGTCTGCCCCTGGAAGGGCACCGCGTCGTACTACACCCTCGAACACGAGGGCCGGCGCAGCGTCGACGCCGTCTGGTACTACCCCGAGCCGAAGCCGGACGCCGAGATGGTCCGGGACCGGGTCGCCTTCTGGAAGGACGTCACCGTCGTCGAGTGATCCCGGTCCCAGCGTGCCCGACCTGACCGGTTACCGGGCTGGTCGGCACCGAAAGGGGTTACTTGCGGCTTTCGGCTGCGGAGTCGGCGTACCCGGTCCGATCCTGGAAGCCGTGGCGACGTACGAGTACCGGTGTCCCCGGCACGGGGTCCTGACCGCCCGGTTTCCGATCGGGCAGGCCCCGGCGCGGCTCTGCTGCGCGACCTGCGCGGCGGAGGCCGTCCGGGTCTTCTCCGCGCCGTCGCTGCGCGCCATGCCGCGGCCCCTGGTCGCGGCCCTCGACCGGGCCGGCCGCAGCGCCGAGGCACCGGCGGTGGTGGACCGGATCCCGGGCCGACGCGGTACGCCGACCCGACCGGCCGCCCACCCCGGGCACGCCCGGCTGCCACGGCCCTGACGGGTGGAAGGGAAGCCGCGATGCCGGAGCTGTTGTTTCCGCTGGACTCGACGAAGAGGTTCACCGAGCAGGAGTTGACCGGACACAACCGGTGGCATCCGGAGATCCCGCCGGTCGCCACCGTCCGCCCCGGCCAGTCGTTCCGGGTGCACTGCCGGGAGTGGTTCGACGGCGCCATCCACAACGACGACTCCGCCGCCGACGTCCGGGACGCGCCGCTGCCGATCGTGCACGCGCTCAGCGGCCCGTTCGCGGTCAACGGCGCCGAACCCGGTGACCTGCTGGTGGTCGACATCCTCGACGTCGGGCCGATCCCACAGGAGGACTCCGGGCCGATCGCCGGGCAGGGCTGGGGTTACACCGGCATCTTCCCGAAGCAGAACGGCGGCGGCTTCCTGACCGACCACTTCCCGGACGCGTACAAGGCGATCTGGGACTTCAGCGGGCAGCAGGCGACCTCCCGGCACGTCCCCGGGGTGACCTTCACCGGGATGATCCACCCGGGGCTGATGGGTACCGCCCCGTCGGCGCCGCTGCTGGCGAAGTGGAACGAGCGGGAGGGGGCGCTGCGGGCCACCGACCCGGACCGGGTACCGCCGCTGTCGCTGCCGCCGCTGCCGGAGGGTGCCATCCTCGGCTCGCTGGGCGGCGCCGACTTCGACCGGGTCGCGGCGGAGGCGGCCCGGACCGCACCGCCCCGGGAGAACGGCGGCAACCAGGACATCAAGAACATGACCAAGGGGACCCGGGTGTTCTACCCGGTGTACGTCCCCGGCGCCAACCTCTCGGTCGGCGACCTGCACTTCTCGCAGGGCGACGGCGAGATCACCTTCTGCGGCGCGATCGAGATGGGCGGCTTCGTCGACCTGCACGTGGACGTCATCAAGGGCGGCATGACCATGTACGGCGTCTCGGAGAACGCGATCTTCCTGCCGGGGATCGTGGCTCCGCAGTACAGCCAGTGGCTGGCCTTCTCCGGCATCTCGGTGAGCACCGACGGGGAACAGCGCTACCTCGACTCGCAACTCGCGTTCCAGCGCGCCTGCCTGCACGCGATCGACTACCTGACGAGGTTCGGCTACAGCCCCGAGCAGGCGTACCTGATCCTCGGTGCCGCCCCGATCGAGGGACGCTTCTCCGGGGTGGTGGACATCCCGAACTCCTGCGCCACCGTCTACCTGCCGACGGCGATCTTCGACGTGGACGTACGTCCGTCGGCCGCCGGACCGACCCGGATCAGTCCCGGCCAGGGCGCCCCGAAAGCGACCTTCTGACGTTTCGGACGGTCTCGGCCGGACGACGAGATTGATCGACTTTGCGCCATCTGAGCGTTCCGGGCGTACAGAGACTTCGACCGGCGGCCGTTGTTAGCGTGAATCGCCCGCGCCGACTTCCGCAGCCCCCGTCGAGTGCAGACATCCGCAGCCACCACAGAGGAGTTCCGCCATGTCGGAGGAGAAGGCGGGTCCGGCCGCCCGCCGCCCGCCATTGCGGCAGGACCGTCTCGTCGACGACCTCCGGTCGGTGCCGCAGGACCCGCCCCCAGACGTCGTGGAACTGCACGGCTATCTGGGCAGGGACGGGGAGGACGGATACTGGCGCCTCTATCTGACCTCGGGTCTGGACAGCTATCTACGGATCGCCGAGGCGGACGTCGTCGCCAGTCGCCAGGCCGACGCCGACGCCACCTCCCTGGATCCCAGCGTGGTCTTCGTCCGCTCTTCGGCCACGATCGAACACGTGCACACCACCTCAGCCGACCTGCACGCGGACTTCCTGCGTGGGCCGTACTCGGCCGAACTCGCGGCGGAGCCGTCCGACGACTGTGTTCCGGCGTCGCGGTCCAGACTGCGACGCGGACGCTTCACGCCGGAGGCCGTCCTTCGCTATCCGCAGACCTACCCCTATTTCTGCCGCCCCCAGATAACCATCGAACAGCAGACGTGCTTCTGCACGGTCTTCTGCCCGGTGTGACCGGACCGTCCACCGCCAACCGCCCGGCGGCCGCGCAGCCCACCGCTGTTCCGGGCCGGTCGGCGCCCGCAGCCCTGCCGTCGCCCGCAGTCCTGCCGTCGCCCGCAGTCCTGTCGTCGCCGGCGGGCCTGTCGTCGCCGGCGGGCCTGCTGAATCATCTGATCGGGTGTGGCCTCCTGCCCCGGGACGGTGTCGACCCCGCCGACATCGTCGTGACCAGCCGAAGCAGCCGCAGTCCGAGCCACATCGTCGAGGCCGGCCCGGACCGTCGCTACTTCCTGAAGCATCCGACCAGCCACGAACAGCAGGCGACGATCCGGCACGAGGCCCGGGTCTACCAGGCGCTGTCACACCGCGCCGGGTTCCGGGACATCGGCCCACGGCTGATCCGGCACGAACCCGACCTGCCGCTGCTGGTGCTGGAGGCGATCCAGCCGTCCCGACCGTCCGACCCGGTGCGGATCACCTCCCGGCGTACGATCGCTCGACTCGGCCGGCGGCTCGGCCGGGTACTCGCCGCCTTGCACGAGCTTCCGCCGGCCGCCGACGATCCGCGGGCGCCGCTGCCGCCGGCACTGCGGCTGGACGCACCACCTGTCGCGCTTCGGGAGTATCTCGGCGCCGCCACGACGCGGCTGGTCCGATCCGTACAGCAGGACGCGACCCTCTGCGCCACCCTGGCCGGCTGCCGGGAGAGCTGGCGTCGCACGACCTGGATCCACGGCGAGGTCAAATGGCCGCACGTGGTGCTGCCGGCCACGACCGGCCACGCGGTCGCCCGACCGGTACTCGTCGACTACGAGTCCGCCGGGTTGGGGGACGCCTCCTGGGACATCGGCTGCGTGCTCGCCGCCTACCTCGGCTCGTGGCTCGGCTCGATGCCGGATCCCAGCACCGGGACGGCGGAGACGATGGTCTCCCGGTCGGCGCTGTCGGTACCCGAGCTGCAGGAGGCGCTGGCGGCGTTCTGGCGCGGCTACACCACCGGGCGGCGGCTCCCGGCGGCCGAATGCCGGTCGGCGCTCGACCGCGCCGTCCGGTTCGCCGTCGTCAGACTGCTGTGGTCGATCTTCGAAGCCAGCGTCGGATCGGAGACCCTGGACCCTCGGTGCGTTATGGCGCTCCAACTCGCGCACAACCTCTCCCGGCGCCCCTACGAGGGTGTACGCCACCTGCTCGGTATCCCGTTGAGCTGAGGAACCTGCCGTGACCTCGTACCGGGAGCAGCTGACGGATCTCGCCAGGCACGTCCGCGTCCTCGACGACAACCGCTTCGTCTGGTTCGGGCAGCGGATCTCCGCCGAGCCGCCGAGTGGCACCGCCGACCGGGCAGCACCGCCGTCGATCCGGTCGACGCTGGCCAGACACCTCTACCAGCACTTCTTCGTCACCGGGAGCCCGGTCCCCACGCGCCTGCGGGGACAGCCGGCCGGCAGCCCGCCGGACGCCGCCTTCGTCGAGCAGATCCGGAACAGCATCGTCGGCGCGGGTCCGGCGGAGGGGAACTGGCGTTACGCCCGCCCACACCCGGAGGGCCTGGTCGCCATCCGCGACGGGATCTCCTTCCTGGTGCCCCGGGAGGCTGTCGCCGAGTGGGATCCGGGCACCTCGCCAGGAGACGCCCTCACCGTACGCCAGTCGCCCTGTCTCCGCGCCGCGCAGCCGGGTTTCTGCTACGTCCTCGGCAGCCTCGCCCGGCCATCCGAAGTGGACCCGACGGTCCGCGTCTACTGGAACATCGTGGCCGACGGCGCCAGCACCCTCACCCGGCTGCTGAGCACCGAGTTGAACGCCCGGTCGATACCGTTCGCCCTCAAGCTGCCCGACACCCCGGAGGGCTACCACCGCTGCGATTCCGCGGTGCTCTACGTGGCCGGTGCGGTGTTCCCGGCCGTGGCAGAGGTGGTCGCCGGGTGCCGTCCGGAGCTGGACCCGGTGCTCGGGGACCGGATCCCTCCGCTCACCGCCGCACTGCTGCGCGGTGTCGGGGTGGCGCAGGATCCGGGCGGCGGCGAGAGCTTCGGCCAGCACCGGTGCCGGCTGCTCGCCGAGGCGCTCTGCACACCGGCGGCGCGGCGGGCACGCGGGCCGGAGCGGCGGGCGGCGGAGCTGGTCAGCTGGCTGGGCGCCAACGGCGTCTCCATCGTCGCGCCGTACCGGAACCCCGGCTCCGGCGAGCTGGGACAGCTCGCCGGGATCGCCACCGCTGCCGCTGGCCCAGCCCCGGGCTCTGTCGCCGTGGTCCCTGGGGCTGGAGCTGCCTCGGGGCCGGGCTCTGTCGCGGCTGGCCCTGGCCCTGCGGTGGCCGAGCCGTTCGCCGCCGGACCCGGTCCGGACGACCTGGTCGGGGCCGCCGTCGGCATCGGGGAGATGCTGCTGGCCGAGGCGATGTGGTGGGACGACGCGTGCACCTGGTGGGGATCGGACGGCGGCGAAAGCTGGACGGCGATCGGCGCGGACGTCTACTCCGGCACGGCAGGCGTGGCGTCCTTCCTGGCGACACTGGCGGAAACCGTCGACGACGACCGGTTCGCCGACGCGGCGGTCGGCGCGTTCCGCCGTGCCGCCCGACAGGTCGAGCAGCGGATGCCACCGGGCGAGGCCGGCTACTATCTCGGCTGGTCCGGGGTCGCCGTGAGCCTGCTGCGGGCCGCTCGCCGGCTGGACCGCCCCGAGCTTTCGGCACTTGGCGAACAGATCGTCCGGGACCGGCTCGACCGCGACCTGCACTGCCCTGGCAACGACTGGCTGACGGGGCTCGCCGGCACGGTCGCCGGGCTGCTGACGCTCGCCCGGGAGGAGGCGGCCGGCCCGGTCCTCGACGTGGCGGAGAAGGTCGGCCGGGTTCTGCTGACCCGGGCGGTCCGGGTCGCCGACACCGTCGCCTGGCGGGAGCCGCAGGTGCGCAGCAACGTACCGCTGACCGGGCTCGCCCACGGCTGCGCCGGCATCGCGCTCGCCCTGGCCGATCTCGCCGTGGCGACCGGCGACGAGCGGTTCCGGAGCGCGGCCCTGGACGCTGTCGGGTACGAGCGGCACCGATTCTCGCGTGTCCAGCGCAACTGGCCCGACTTCCGGCTCCAACCGACCGTCCGAGGCTTCGTAGGCGGCCGTCGGTACGCGTTCGCCTGGTGTCACGGCGCCCCGGGAATCGCCCTGGGGCGATCGATGACCTGGCGACTGCTCGGCGCATCCCACCTGCGCGAGGAGATCGTGTCCGGTCTCGACACGACGGTCCGGTCGCTCGGCTGGCTGGTCGAGGACGGGCTGGACCGGATGGTCCTGTGTCACGGACTGGCCGGCAACCTGATGATCGTCAGGTCTGTCGAGCGGCAGGGCTTCGTCACACCGGCCCGTCACGCGCCCGCCGTCGACGCCGCCGCCCGGGCGCTGTGCCGGACCGCCCGACTCGTCCGGGGCGGCGGCGGTGTCTCGCGATGGGCCAGGCAGAATCCCGGACTGCTGACCGGTGTCGCCGGGCTCGGCCAGGCCCTGCTCGCCGAGGCCGGGGTGGCCGGCGTGGCCGACGGCGTCCTGCCCTGGACGGCGTCACCGCCGGAGAGCAGCCTGCCGGTCCAGCCGGCCGCGCCTGCCGACCGTCCGGGCGAACCTCGCCGGAAGCCGCCAGCCGGTCGCCGCGGGCGGCACCAGCACGCCGGGACGCCGGCCTGACCCAACGCCTCCGGCGGCGCGTCGCCACCCGTCCCGAGCGGTCGTCCGCCGGTCGGGCCGGTCGGCACCAGCACGCCCGGACGCCGGCCTCACTCAACGCCTCCGGCCGCGCGTCGCCACCCGTCCCGAGCGGTCGTCCGCACCGGCCGGGGCGGGCACCGGCTCGACCAGGCGCAGCCGGCGGCTGGCCGGACCGACGGTGAGGCGCTGTCCCCAGGCCATCGTCAGGTGGTCGGTCTCCAGACCGTCGGCGAAGACCACCAGCCGCTCCCGTTCGGCGACGATCTCCAGCGTCTCGTCCGCACCGAGCCGGCCGGCCGTCAGCGACGCGCCGGTGACCGGGGAGGGCCACGCCTCCCGGACGAACCAGCACAGGGCCGGTTCGTCCGGTGCCGGCAACGGCGGTGCGGCGGCACGCTCCCGGGCGATCGAGGCGCACCAGCCGGTGGCGCCGGTCCCGGTGCCGACCACGATCCCGGAGGAGGACTGGCGTTCCCGGCGGCCGTCGGCGGTGGAGAGCAGATAGCGCGCCGACTGGTGGCCGGGATGGCCGGCGTAGACCTCGTTGAGCCCGATCAACTCCTGGCCGTCGTCGAGGACGGCCCGGACCATGGTCCGCTCCCGCACCGGCGCCCGCCCGGCCACCACCGCCGGCAGCAGCCGGGCGACCGCCTCGGGTCCGAACCGGACGAGGACTCCGGCGTTCTGCCCCGGCTCCGGGTCCACCCCGACCACCGGCTGTCCGTCGAGGTACTTGGCGACGTTGGCGACCAGCCCGTCCTGGCCGACCGCCAGCACGATGTCCTCGGCGGCGAACGGGAAGCGGGCCAGGTCGTCCCGGTCCGCCCGGCCCCGCCGCCAGTCCGCCGGGACGGCCGCGCCGACGGTGGTCAGCGCCGCCTGCAACGCCTCGTGCCGGGCCACCACCTCGGCCAGGTCGCGGCCCCGCTGCCGCAGGTAGTAGCCGGCGGCGGCCCGGGTGCCGTGGTGGGCCAGCAGCTCGTCCAGCTCGCTGCGCCGGCTCACCACGACGACCCTCGGAGCGAGGGTGGCGCTCACCGGTGCCGCCCGCCGCGGTTCGGGAACACCGTCTCGCGGCCCGATCGGGGCTCCCCGCTCATCGCGACAGCCGGCCGAGCAGGCCGGTCAGCACGTCCGGAGTGACCGTGAGCTGACCGATCTCGGGGAGCTGCCCGGCGACCTCCCGGAGCGCGAGCGCGTGCAGCACCTCGGGCGACAGGTCCCGGTACGCGGCCAGCCGGGCCGCCTCCGCCTCCGCCTCGGCGAGCCCGATCCCGCGTACTCCCTCCGCCTTGGCGGCGGTGAGGGTGCGCTCCTTCTCCGCCTCGGCGGCGGCCAGTACCCGGGCCCGTTCGGCCGCCGCCGCGTTCGCCACCTTCTCCCGCTCGGCCCTGCCCTGGGCGACCGCCAGCTCGGCGGCGGCCTCCAGCTCGACCTTGCGCCGGGAGTTGGCGCCGTGCTGTTCGACCAGCTGCTGCTCCCGGCGGGCCAGCTCGATCTTGTTCTGCAACTCGTTCTCGGCGATCGCCCGCTCCTGCTCCACCGCCTGCGCCCGGCGGGCATAGGTGGCCCGGTCGGCCTCGACCTGCACCGTCTCCCGGGTCGGGGTCTGGAGCGCCCGCTCCATCTCCGGCTCGGGTCGGACCGCCACCACCCGGGCGCTGACCACCGAGACGCCGACGTCGGTGAGCCGACCCTCGTCGCGCAGCGCCGCCGAGACCGCCTCGCGGACCGTGGCGATGTCGGTGAGCGCCTCGGCCAGCGGCACCCGGGCCAGCAGGTCGAGCGCCGGCTGCTGGGCCAGCTCGGCCAGCAGCGTGGCGACCTGGTCGAGCGGGCGACCCCGGGCCACCCCCTTGTGCGGGTCGACCGAGAAGTCCAGCCGGCCCGCCGCGAGCGCCGGGTCGGCGATCCGGTACGTCACCGTCGCCTGCACCGTCACGTCGGCGAAGTCGCTGGTCCGGGCGTGGAAGAGCAGCGGCAGCTCGCGGTCGTCGACCGGCACCTCGCTCAGTACGCCGACCAGTGGCCTATACCAGAAGGACTGTCCCACTCCCTCGTGCCGCACCCTGCCCCGCACCGAGTGCCGGATCCACGTGGTCGGCGTCCCGCGCAGGTGTCGCAGGAACAGCCGCCTGGTCACGTCCGCCATGACGCGCCCCCTCCCCTGTTTTCGTCAGGAGGACGATAAAGGGAAGATCTATTTCGCGTCAAGTCGCCGATAAAACGGGTTGCCTCGCCGGCAGCCGTCAGGCGCGGGCGAGCTGCGGGTAGAGCACGGCGGGATCGGCCGAGAGTCCCGCCTTCACCTGCCGGGTGACCTCGTCGGCGAGCACCTCGAAGGCACCGGCCTCGACGCCGTCGAGCGCCTGCCGGGCCACCTCCGTGGGCGCCACCTTGGGGGCGTCGACGTGTGCCGCCATCTCCGTGTCGACGTAGCCGACGTGCAACCCGGTCACCCCGACCCCCTTGGCCAGCAGCTCGAGCCGCAGCGAGTTGCTCATCGACCAGAGCGCCGCCTTGGACGCGCTGTACGAGCCGGAGAGCGCGATCCAGGAGAGCACCGAGTGGATGTTGAGCACGTGGCCACCACCGGCGGCGACCATGCCTGGCACGAAGGCCCGGGTCACCGCGAGCGGGCCGAAGAAGTTTGTCTCGAACTCCCGGCGTACGTCCTCGACCGGGGAGTCGAAGAAGCCCGCGCCGACCAGGCCGGCCGCGTTGTTCACCAGGACGGTGACGTCCGGCGCCTGCCGGGCGGCCTCGGCGACCGACTCCGGATCGGTCACCTCCAGCGCCAGCGGCAGCACGCCCGGGTCGGTGACGGTGCGGGGATCACGGGCGGTGCCGTAGACCTTGCGGGCACCCCGGGCCAGGGCTTCGGCGGCGATCGCCCGGCCGAGCCCCCGGTTGCCACCGGTGACCAGGACGACGGCGTTTTCGAGTCGCATGACAGACCTCCGAATAGCGGAAACCGATCGGTTTCCACCACGGTAAACCGATCGGTTTCCAACCGCAAGAGCAGCGGGTACGCTACGGAGATGACCTCGGTGAAGGCTCCGGATACCCCGCGCGACCGGCTGCTGCGCGCAGCGGCAGACCTGTTCCACCGGGAGGGCATCGCCAGCACCGGGGTCGAGCGGCTCTGCCAGGCCGCCGGTGTCTCCAAGCGGACCATGTACCAGCTCTTCGAAACCAAGGACGCCCTGGTGGCGGAGAGCCTCGCCGCCTCCGGTCCGGCGATCCTGGCGATGCACCTGTCGGAGGAGACCCCCGGGCTCGCCCCCCGGGACCGGATCCTGGCCGTCTTCAGCCGACTGGACGAGATGTCCCGGTCACCGGGATTCCCCGGCTGCCCGTTCCTGAACACCGCGGTGGAACTCCGCGACCCCGGCCACCCGGCCAGCGTGGTCGCCCGGGACCACAAGCAGCGACTGAGCGATTTCTTCGCCGAACAGGCCCGGCTCGCCGGCGCCCGCGACCCGGAGACACTGGCCAAGCAGCTCACCATCGTCTACGACGGTTCGGTGGGTCGGGCGGTCACCCAGGGTGCCGGGCTGGACGGGCTGGCCAGGCTCACCGCCTCGGCGCTGCTGGACGCCCAGCTCGGCACCAGCTGAGGTGTGCGAGTCGGTCAGGTCGGTTCCCTCGGCATCGTGACACATGTCGATCCATCCGGCGATAAACCTGCGGCGGCGTCGATGTTCGTTTGGTGATAATGACCGTCGTGGAAGAGGTCGAGGTCGTCGTCGCCCACAACGAGCGCGCGACGCTGCGCGTCGGTGACGTGTTCCTCAAGATCGACGCCGACCCGACGCGCACCGACGTCGAGGTCGAAGCGATGGCCCTGGCGCCGATCCCGACCCCGCGGGTCCTGTGGCGCAGGCCACCCGTGCTCGCGCTCGCGGCCCTGCCGGGGATGGCGTTGGGCCGCCTCGGCGAGTCCTCGCCCGCGTCCTCACTGGCGTGGGCCGCGGCGGGTGCGGCTGTACGGACCCTGCACGACGCGCCCCTGCCGCCATGGCCGGGCCGGCAGCTCGACGCGCTCGCATCCCGGCTCGACGGCGAATGCGAATGGCTGCTCGCCAACGCTGTCCTTCCCACCGAACTGGTCACCCGCAACCGCCAGGTCGCCGAGGCCGCGCTGCGGCCGTGGAAACCGGTGTTCGTGCACGGTGATTTGCAGATCACCCACGTGTTCGTCGACGACGACCAGATCACCGGCGTGATCGACTGGTCCGAGGCCGCCCAGGGTGACGCCCTGTACGACCTCGCCGTCCTGACGCTCGGACACGAGGAGCACCTCGACGACGTGCTCGCCGGCTACGGCACCGATGTCGATCGCGACGTGATCCGTGGCTGGTGGTCGTGGCGGAGCCTGGTGGTGGTCCGCTGGCTGGTCGAGCACGGCTTCGACCCGTCCATGCCGGGCTGCGAGTTCGACGTACTCAGAGCGCGGATGTGAGGCTACCCGAGCCCGACGCACACGAGCGGTTCTGCCGCCGGGTGTCGGCCGGCAGAGGCGGATACCGCCGAGCCGAAGCCTGGGGACGAGTTGTGGAGATCTCTTGCAGGTGTTTTGTGCCGGGTTCCGCTTGGACGGTCAACCGACCACGCTGATCGCGTGATCGCGATCGTCGTGCTTGCCGCGCTGTCTGCTGTGGTGTGGTGGTTCGTTGCTCGCAGCCATCGAGTTGGCTGGACCGTCGGCCTGGCACTGCTCGGCTGGGCTGTCGTGGCGACCGTCGTCGTCACCGCCCTTCCACGTGCCCGGGCAGATGTGTTCGTGGCCTACCTGCCCGTGGCAGTGGCGATCATCGGTGCCGGTCGAGCTGTCGAGATCCGGCGGTTCGGCCGAGCCGAACCAGACCGAGGCGCATGGCCCTACCGGCTCGCGATCGTGCTGGCTTCCTGTGTCGCCTGCGTCTGCGCGCCATTCTTCTTCTACGCGTTCAACAGCGAGCCGTACCTTCCCTCAGCCGATGAACTGCTGCCGGTGCCAGCAAATCTCACCGCCACAGTCCAGGAGCCAGAAGGTTCCGCATGTGGGTCAGGTGCATGCGGTATTTCCATCACTGTGACCGGCGGGCCGGGGCAGTCGGTGAACGACGTCCATGAACAGATCCGACAACATCTGATCGGTCGGGGGTGGGATCTCGGGCATGATGGGACGTCCTGCCGGCCAACCGGCTGGCTACTGGACCAACATTCGAAGTGCGTCAGCGTCTTCACCCAGGAGGACGGAGTACACGTGTCCTTCGCGGGGTGGCGGGCATGGCCCTAGCGGCCAGCCACCCGGTACACCTCGTCGGCAAGGTCGAGCAGCGGGGGGTACTGGTACCGACGTCGAACAGAATCGGCCCGCACCCACGGCGACGTGGGTACGGGCCGGAAACCCAGGGCGAGGAGTCAGGTCAGCCCTCGACGCGGCGGTACGCGATCCGCCGTCAGCGGCTCAGTCGTTGGTAGCGGCGGACGGCGAGCGGCGCGAACACGACGATCAGCAGCAGCGGCCAGCCGACCGCCAGCAACAACGGGTGCTGCGCCGCCCAGGAGTCCCCGCCGGTGCCGGGATTGCCGAACAACTCGCGGCTGGCCGCCACCGTCGCCGACAGCGGGTTCCAGGACGAGATCGCGCCGAGCCAGGTCGGCATCAGGTCCGGTGCGACGAAGACGTTGGAGAGCGCGGTCAGCGGGAAGGCCAGCGGAAAGACGATCACCCCGACCGTGTCCGGGTTCGGCACCATCAGGCCGAGGAAGATGCCGACCCAGGTCAGCGCGAGCCGGAGCAGCAGGATCAGCCCGACCGCGGCAACCGCGTCGAGCAGGCCGTTGCGCCACTGCCAGCCGACCAGCAGACCGCAGACCACCAGGATGCTCATCTCCAGCAGCGCGCGCAGCAGGTCGGCACCGGTGCGACCGGTGACAAGCGCGGTCCGGGCCATCGGAATGGAGCGGAACCGGTCCACGACGCCCCGGCTGACGTCCATGGCGATGCCGCTGGCAGTGGCACCGAGGCCGTACAGCATGGTCATCACGAAGACACCCGGCAGGAGGTACTCCCGGTAGTTGTCGGCGCCGGTCGCCATGCCGCTGCCGAAGACGTAGCCGAAGACCAGCACGAACATGATCGGCAGGCTGAAGTAGATCACGATCTCCTCGGGCGACCGGATCACGTGCGCCATGTTCCGGCCGGTCATCACCCAGCCGTCCACGATCGCCCGACGGAGCCGGGTCGGCGCCCCGGCGGGCCGCCCGGCCGTGACCGGCCGCGGGGCCGGTCGGCGTGTCTGCACCGTACTCGTCATGCCGCCCGTCCTCTCGTCGTCGCCGCTCCCGGCCCGCCCGCCGCCGGCACATCCGGCCGGGCCGCGCCGGGCTGGTGCCCGGTCAGGTGCAGGAAAGCCTCGTCGAGAGTCGGCCGGCGCAACCCGATGTCCTCGACCGCGATCCCGGCGTCCCGCAGCGCCCGCATCACGTCGCCGAGCGCCGCCACCCGGTCCACCACCGGCGCGCTGAGCTGCCGGATCTCCGCGTCGACGGTGACCGGCCCGGCGGCGGACCGCTCCACGATCCCGGCGGCGGTGCCGAGTTCCGCCGCCTGCCGGAGCACCACCTCGATCCGGTCCGCCCCGATCCGCGCCTTCAGCTCGGCCGAGGTGCCCTCCGCGACCACCCGTCCGGCGTCGACCACCAGGATTCGGTCGGCGAGCTGGTCCGCCTCCTCCAGGTACTGCGTGCTGAGCAGCACGGTGGTGCCGTCGGCGACCAGGCCGCGTACGGCGGACCAGAGTTGGTTTCGGCTGCGCGGGTCAAGCCCGGTGGTCGGCTCGTCGAGGAAGAGCACCCGGGGCGTCATGATCAGACTGGCCGCCAGGTCCAGCCGACGCCGCATCCCGCCGGAGTACTCCGCCGCCGACCGCCCCGCCGCGTCGGTCAGCCCGAACTGCTCCAGCAACTCGTCGGCGCGGCGCCGGGCGGCCCGGACAGGCAGGTGGTGCAGGCGACCGAAAAGGATCAGGTTCTGGCGTCCGCTGAGGATCTCGTCGACGGCCGCGTACTGCCCGGTCAGCCCGATCACCTCACGGACCCGGTCGGGCTGCCGGGACACGTCGTGACCGGCCACCCAGGCCCGCCCGGCGTCGAAGCGCAGCAGCGTGGAGAGGATCCGGACCGCTGTCGTCTTGCCCGCGCCGTTCGGCCCGAGCAGCCCGTACACGGTACCGGCCGGCACGTCGAGGTCGAAGCCGTCGAGGGCCCGGGTCGGGCCGTACCGCTTGTGCAGTCCCTCGGCGACGACCGCTGGTGTGTGCGTTGTCATGCCCCGACGGTGGCCGACCGCGCTGACCGGCCACGCACCGTCCGCTGACGGCGGCCGGCGGAGCCCCTGACCGGCCACGCACCGTCCGCTGACGGCGGCCGGCGGGGCCGGTGACCGAGACCCCGCCGACGCCGACTCCGTCAGGACAGGATCTCGACGTACCCGTCGGTGCCGTGCACCCGTATCCGCTGCCCGTCGCTGATCTGCCGGGTGGCGTCCAGCACGCCGACGACGGCCGGCAGGCCGTACTCCCGGGCGATCACCGCGCCGTGCGTCATCAGCCCGCCGACCTCCGTCACCAGGCCGCTGACGGCGACGAACAGCGGCGTCCAGCTCGGATCGGTGTGGGTGGTGACGAGGATGTCGCCCGGTTCGAGATCGGCCTCGGCGAGATCGAGGACTACCCGGGCCCGCCCCTCGACGGTGCCGGCCGAGACCGGCAGGCCGCTTAGCGCACCGGTCGGCACGTCGTCACGCCGGTACGCCCCGGCGACGGCCTCGCCGTCCGAGGTGAGCACCCGGGGCGGCGTGAGCGCCAGGTAGGAGTCGAACTCCTCCCGGCGGGCGTCGAGGAGCCGGTGGTCCACCCGGTTGGTGCGCACGACCTCGTGCAGCTCCTCGAACCTGAGATAGAAGATGTCCTCCCGGTCCCGGAGGACACCGCTGCGCACCAGCCGGTCGGCCTCCGCCAGCAGGGCCTGCTTGTATTCGAGGTAGCGGCTGACCATGCCGTACTTCGGGTACTCCCGGTACCCGCTGAAGGTACGTACCCGGTCGATCATTCGCTTGGCCTCGTCGGCCTTCCGGGCCCCGTCCGGCAGCGCCCGGAGGCGTTCGAGTACCTCCCGTTCCTTCTGCTCCGCCTCCTGCCGTCCCTGCTCGAAGCGCTGCCTGCCGGCCCCCGGGCCGAAGTTCCGGACGTTGCCGAGGATCAGCGGCACCAGGGTGCCGGGGCGCTCGCTCCACCTCGGCCGGGTGATGTCGATCTCGCCGACGCAGCGCATCCCGTACCGGTCGAGGAAGGCCAGGATGGCGTCCCGCGCCTCGGGCCCGCCCTGGAGCCTGGCCAGCTCGTCCAGGAAACCGTCACCCTCGACCTCGTGCAGGAAGGCCACCACCTCCGGATGCGGCCGGATCACGTCGGCGACGTCGAGCAGCGCCAGCCCCATCTCGGCCGTGACGTTGTGCGGCACGGACTGGGTGAGCGTGTCGGCGACGTTCTTCTCGCCCAGCCACTCCTGCAACCGGTCGTTGAGCCACCACGCGGCCTCCATCCCGGCCATGATCACCTGGAGGCTCCGCGGGTCGAACAGGAGCCGTCTCAGCTCCTCGATGTCCGTCCGGACGAAGTCGAACAGAGCGGGGCCGGACCTGCTCCGGATGTCCCGCCCGGCGGCGGCGACGGAGGCCCGGCCGCGCTCGATCAGCTCGGTGACGACGGCCGGGTCGGCCTCGACCGGGGCGGGTCCGCCACTGCCCATCGGCGCCCAGCCGGGACCCTCGTCCGGAACCGACCGGACGAAGTCGGCACGCTCCAGGACGGTCTCCAGGGCGTCCCGGATCAGCGGATCGGACCTGTCCATGGTCTTCAGGAGGGCGGCCCGACTCGTCGGCGCGGCCAGCGCCCGGGTGACGTCGACGAAGAGCCGCCCACCGGCCTCGGCCATCGGCCGGGGCGTCGTCATCTGCCAGAAGGACAGCCCGAGCGGCTTCATCGGATCGGTCATCATCTGCTGGTGACCGACGGAGACGTAGACGTGGTTCTCGCCGTCGTCGACCGCCGGGACCGGGAAGAGCGTGGTGATCGGCCGGCTCTGGACGATCTGGAAGTCGTCGTCGGCCAGGCACCACTCGATGTCCTGGGGGCGGCCGAAGTGCTCGGCTATCCGCCGGCCGAGCCGGACCAGCCGGAGCAGCTGCGGATCCGTCAGCGCGGGCTGCTCCCGCCGCTCCGGGTCGACCGGCACGTCCCGGATGCCGCCCTCCGGCACCGCCTGGATGGTTATCCGCTTGCTGGCGATCGTCCTGGTCACCACCTCCTCGTCGCGCACCCGGAAGACGTCCGGGTTCACCCGACCGGAGACCAGGGCCTCGCCGAGCCCGAAGCTGGCGTCCACCGTGGCGACCTTCCGGTTGCCCGAGACAGGGTCGGCGGTGAACAGGACCCCGGCCACCTGCGGGACGACCATCCGCTGCACGACCACGGCCATCAGGACCTTCCGGTGGTCGATGCCGTTGCGCTGGCGATAGCTCACGGCCCGGTCGGTGAAGAGCGAGGCCCAGCAGCGTACGACGTGCCGCAGGACCGCGTCCGGGCCCCGCACGTTCAGGTACGTGTCCTGCTGGCCGGCGAACGAGGCCGTCGGCAGGTCCTCGGCCGTCGCGCTGGACCGCACCGCGTAGCCGGCGTCCCCGCCGAGTCGGGCGAGGGCGCGGACGATCGCCGTGCCGAGGTCGTCCGGGACGGTGATCCCCTCGATGTCCCGGCGGATCTCCGCACTGAGCGTGCCGATCGCCTCCCGGTCGTCGGGGTTCAGCCGGGACAGCCGGTCGAGCCGTTCGTCGACCGCCTGGGCCTCCCGCATGATCCGTCGGAAGGCGGCCGTCGTCACGCAGAAGCCGGCCGGCACCCGGACACCTTCGATCCGCGACAACCCGCCCAGCTGCGCGCCCTTGCCGCCGACGACCGCGAGCTGCGCCCCGTCGACCTCGTCGAGACCCAACACGTACCGCTCGATCATCGCCACACCTCCGAGGCACCCGTACTCCGCCGCAGCACACCGGCCTTCGAGTCAGCGGGATCCAGCCCGCCCGCACGTCGACAACAACACATGTCCGTCCCCGTTTCCGCAGCTTGTGGACTCGGCCGACGATTCTGCGGTATGACGGGGGTCTTGCCGCAAGCCCCCCACTCCGCTATAAGTTGAAGTTGGCAAGGAGTGTCTTTCTCCTGGCGCCCCGAATCCGCCCCGGAATCCCCTACGCTCCGGAATCCCGCCCGCCACGCCCCTCGCCACATCTCGGCGCAGTCGGGAAACCAGCGCTAGGCGCCGTCGAGCAGCGCGAGTGCCTGTTCGCGGGAGAGGCTCGCGCCCCGTTCGCGCAGGCGCTGGTACGCCGGGTCGCCGAGCCGGGCCCGGACTGCCTCGGCGACCGGCGCGGCGTCGATCGCGGCGTCGACACCCGGATCGTCCCGCAGCACCGCCACCGCGCCGAGCAGCAGTCCGGCCCGTTCGACGTCACCGTCCCGGAGTACCGGGCCGACCAGGCCGTCGACGGCGGTCGTCAGGGTGGCCAGTTCCCAGACCCCGACCGCGGCACCGAGCACCTGCCGGAACCGCCTCCGCGCCCCGGCCCGGTCACCGTTCGCCGCCAGGATCCGCCCCACGGCGGCCAGCGCGGCGAGCCGGACCCCCTCCGCTCCGAACCAGCCGGTCGGGCACTCCGCCAGCGCCTGCTCGCAGAGCCGGCGGGCCCGGTCCAGGTCGCCCTGGATCCGGGCGATCTCGCCGAGTCCCAGGTGGGCGGCGGCGAGCAGCTCCGGCGCGCCGGCCGGCAGGGCCAGCTCCAGCACCCGCTGGTAGTCCTCCTCCGCCCCGACCAGGTCACCCACGCCGAGTCGGCCGTCACCCCGGGTCCGTATCAACTCCGCCATGTCCAGTGTCGAGCCGAGTTCGTCGGCCAGCCGCAGCGCCTCGTCGACCAGCTCCGTGTGCCGGTGGTCGTGCCGCCGGTAGGCCAGCTCGGTAAGCAGGGTCAGCACCAGGATCGTCCCCCAGCGCTCGCCGAGGGCACGGAAGTCGGCCAGCGCCTCACCGAGCTTGGCGTCCGCCGCCTCGTACCGGCCTTCGAACATCCAGACCATGCCGAGGCCGAGCCCGCCGAGTGCCCGGCTCCACGGGTCGGTGCCGAGCAGGTCCGCCCAACCCTCCGGGGTGGCGAGTACGGTCTCCAGCAGCTCCGGCGGCGGGCCGTTGGCCATCCCGGAGAGGTAGAGCAGGAACGGCTGCCGGGGCGGCCGGCCCAGGCTCCACAGGATCGTCCCGGCCGGTCCGGCACCCTGCGGGCCGACACCGTGCCCGCCGAGCGAGGCGTGCAGCAGGCAGAGCGCGTACTCCTCGGCGAGGTCGGCGGGCGGGGTGCCGCCGAGCCGCTCGACGAGCCGGGCGGCCAGTGCCGCCCCCTCGCCGCGCAGGCCGCGCAGCCACCAGTAGAACGACAGCGCGGCGACCAGCCGGAGCGCCGTCGCGTCGTCTCCGGCGGTCATCGCCCGGCGCAGCGCGGCGTGCAGGTCGTCGCGGTCGGCGTCCAGCCGGCGCAGCCAGTCGAGCTGCTCCGCGCCGCGCAGCCGCTGGTCGGCGGTACGGGCCAGGTCGAGGAAGTACGCCGCGTGCGCCCGGCGCAGCCGGTCCGCCTCGCCCGCCTCCGCCAGCCGCTCGGCGCCGAACGCCCGCACCGTCTCCAGCATCCGGAAGCGCCCGCCGCCCGCCTCCACAAGGGACTTGTCCACCAGGCTGGAGAGCACGTCGAGCAGGTCCGCGCCGAGCGGCTCGCAGACCCGTTCGACAGCGTCCAGCCCGGCGCCGCCGGCGAAGACGGTCAGCCGGCGGGCCAGGGTCTGTTCGGCCTCGTCCAGCAGGTCCCAGCTCCACTGCACCACCGCGCGCAGCGTCTGGTGCCGGGGCTGGGCGATCCGGCTGCCCCGGGTCAACAGCCGGAACCGGTCGTCGAGCCGGGCCGCGACCTCCGCGGCCGGCAGCGCCCGCAACCGCGCCGCCGCCAGCTCGATGGCGAGCGGCAGGCCGTCGAGGGTGCGGCAGATCCGCAGTACCGCCGGGAGGTTGTCGGGACCGACGGCGAAACCCGGTGACACGTCGGCGGCCCGGTCGGCGAAGAGCCGGACCGCCGGGTACGCCCCGGCGGCCTCGGCGGTCGTGCCGGCCGGCGGCAGGGGCAGTCCGGAGACGGGGCAGAGCGCCTCGCCGGTCAGCCCGAGCGGCTCCCGGCTGGTGGCCAGTACCCGCACCTTCGGGCAGACCCCGAGCAGCCGGGCGACCAGCCGGGCGGCATCGGCGACCAGGTGTTCGCAGTTGTCGAGTACCAGCAGCAGGTCGCGGTCGGCGAGCGCGCTCACCAGCCGGTCGGCGGCGTCCCGGGGGCCGCCCTGGGCGCGCAGGGCTGCGTCCCGCAGGTTCAGCGCGGCGAGCACCGCGGAGGCGACGTCGGCGCCCGCGGACACCGCCGCCAGCTCGACCAGGACGACCTCGCCGGGCTGCCGACCGGCGGCCTCGATCGCCAGCCGGGTCTTGCCGGCGCCACCGGCTCCGTGCAGGGTGACCAACCGCGCCTCGCCGAGCAGCTTGCCCACCCGGCCCAGCTCCTCCTCCCGGCCGACGAAGCTGCTGAGCTGCCCCGGCAGCCCGCCGGCCGGGGCAGCGGGCGAGAGTGTCGCGGCGGCGCCGGGCGGTGGTAGCCGGTCGGGACGGCGGGTCCCGGCAGGCAGCAGTGCGGGGTCGTCCCGCAGCACGGCCACGTGCAGCGCGGCCAGTTCCGGGGACGGGTCGGTGCCGAGTTCCTCGGCGAGCAGCCGGCGCCCCTCCTCGTAGGCGGCCAACGCCTCGGCCCGGCGACCGGCGGCGTGCAGGGCCCGCATCAGCTGGCCGCGCAGTCGCTCCCGCAGCGGGTACGCCGCGACCAGCCCGCGCAGCTCGGCCACCGAGGGCCCGGCCCCGGCGAGGTCGAGTTCCGCCGCCACCCGGTCCTCGACGGCGGCCAGCCGCAGCTCGTCGAGACGGATCGCCTGGGTCCGGGCGAACGGCGCCTCCCGGACGTCGGCCAGCGCCTCCCCGCGCCACAACCCCGACGCGGCGCGCAGCAGCTCGATCCCGTGCCCCCGGTCACCGGCGGCCAACGCGCGCTGACCGTCGGCCACCAGCCGGGTGAACCGGTGCAGGTCGACGTCCTCCGGGTCGACCGCGATCCGGTAACCCGCCGGATGGAACTCCACGAGTGGCTCCGGCCGGTCGACGCCGGAGAGCAGCTGGCGCAGCCGGGAGACCTGGGACTGGAGGGCGTTGCCGGCCCGGCTCGGCGGCTCGTCACCGTAGAGGCCCTGGCGCAGCCGGTCCGTCGGGACCATCCGGCCGGCGTCGAGCAGCAGCAGCACCAGCAGGGCGCGCAGGCGCGGGCCGCCGACGGCGAGTGGCCGGCCGTCGTCGGCGTACACCTCGGTCGCGCCCAGGATGCCGAACCGCATGGCGTCGATTGTCGCCCACCGGTCGGCGACCGCCGCCGGGGGCAGCGGACGCGGCCTCCGAGGGCTTTGCGGGTTCGACTCCTTTGCTGAGCTGGTATAGCTAGTTTTGGGAGTGTTCGTCCGTGACTCGACCGCTGGGAGGCCGCAGGGATGGATGCCGAGGTCAGCCTCCGGGTGGACGGAACCGATCACCGGATCACCGTCGACACCCGGACCACCCTGCTGGACACGCTGCGGGAGCGGCTGGGCAACACCAGCCCGAAGAAGGGTTGCGACCACGGGCAGTGCGGTGCCTGCACGATCCTGCTGGACGGGCGGCGGGTGAACAGCTGTCTCACCCTCACCGTGGCACACGACGGGGCCGAGGTCGTCACCGCCGCCGGGCTGGCACCGGACGGCCAACTGCACCCGATGCAGCGCTGCTTCATCCAGTACGACGCCTTCCAGTGCGGGTACTGCACGCCGGGGCAGATCGTCTCGGCGGTGGCGATGCTCCGGGAGGCCGAGGCCGGCTGGCCGAGCGCGGTGACCGTGGACGGTGCCGCTGCCGCCGTTGACGGTGGTGGCGACGGTGGCGGTGATGGCGGCGACGGGGGTCGGGGCAGGGCGAGGCTGGACGCCGACGAGATCCGGGAGCGGATGAGCGGCAACCTCTGCCGCTGCGCCGCGTACGCGAACATGGTGCCGGCGATCCTGGAACTGGCCCGGCGATGAGGCCGTTCCGGTACGCCCGTGCCGACGACGTTCCCGGCGCCGTGGCGCTGCTCGCCGAGTCGCCGAACGGCGCCTTCCTCGGCGGCGGAACCAACCTGGTCGACCTGATGAAGCTCCAGGTGGCGACGCCGGACCTGCTGGTGGACGTCCGGCGGCTGACCTCGGACCGGGTGGAGGAACTGCCCGACGGCGGCATCCTGATCGGCGCGGCCACCCCGAACAGCGACCTGGCGGCGCATCCGCTGGTCCGGCGCCGCTATCCGGTGCTCTCCCAGGCCCTGCTCGCCGGCGCCTCCGGCCAGTTGCGCAACCTGGCCACCGCCGGCGGCAACCTGCTGCAACGCACCCGCTGCGTCTACTTCCAGGACGTCAGCACGCCGTGCAACAAGCGCCGACCCGGCAGCGGTTGCTCGGCCCTGGACGGACACCACCGGGAACTCGCGATCCTCGGCACCTCGCCGGAGTGCGTCGCCACCCATCCGTCGGACTTCGCGGTCGCCCTGGTCGCGGTGGACGCCGTCGTGCACACCGAGGGGCCGGGGGGCCGACGACGCATCCCGATCGGCGACCTGCACCGGCTGCCGGGGACCGAACCGGACCGGGACACTGTACTGGCGCACGGTGAACTGATCACCGCGATCGAGGTACCGGCACTGCCGTTCGCCACCCGTTCCCGCTATCGCAAGGTACGCGACCGGGCGTCGTACGCCTTCGCGCTCGTCTCGGTGGCGGCGGCGGTCGACGTGGCGGACGGTACGGTGCGGGACGTTCGGATCGCGCTCGGCGGGGTGGCGCACAAGCCGTGGCGGGCCAGCCGGGCCGAGGAGCTGCTGCGCGGCGCCCCGGCACGGGAGGACCTGTTCCGGGCGGCCGCCGAGGCGGAGTTCGCGCAGGCCAGGCCGCTGCCGGGCAACGCCTTCAAGGTGCCGCTCGGCCGCAACACCCTGACCCGGACCCTGCTGGATCTGGTCGACGGACCCGCCTGACCGGGGTCGACGGACCCGCCTGGCCAGGCGGTCGGCTCGGCCGGGGCGCACGTCGGGTGGCGAGCGTCCCGCCGCCCCACCGCCAAGCCCGCTCGAAGGTCCGCCCGGCTTCGACCGGGCCGCCCCGGCTGGCCGATCCGGCGGGCGCGGGTAGGTTGATCTGGAAGAACGCGCACCGCACCGGCCCGGCGTACCGGGCCGGACTGGACCGCAGGAGATCAACCACATGAACGCAGCGCCGACCGTGCCGACCCGACAGCTGGCCAACGGTGCCGAGATCCCGCAGATCGGCTTCGGCACCTGGCCACTGTCCGACGCCGAGGCCGAACGGGCCGTCGCCGAGGCGATCGGGACCGGCTACCGGCTGATCGACACCGCCTACAAGTACGGCAACGAGGTCGGCGTCGGCCGTGGCCTGCGCGCCTCCGGGGTGCCCCGGGAGGAACTCTTCGTCACCAGCAAGCTCAACGGCGAGTGGCACGGCCGGGACAGGGTGCGGGAGGCGTTCGAGGACAGCATCGGCAAGCTCGGCGTCGACTACCTGGATCTCTACCTGATCCACTGGCCGATGCCCTGGCAGGACCGGTACGTCGACGCCTTCCTCGGCCTGGCCGACCTGCTCCGGGAGGGTCGGGTGCGGGCCGTCGGGCTGTCCAACTTCAAGCCGGCGCACATCGACCGGATCCGCGCCGCCACCGACCTGACGCCGGACGTCAACCAGATCCAGCTGGACCCGACGCTGACCCGGGACGCCGCCCGGGCGTACCACCACGAGCACGGCATCGTCACCGAGTCGTGGGGGCCGATCGGGCACGGCGGCGAACTCCTCGCCCATCCCACGGTGACCGGCCTGGCCGACCGGTACGGCCGCACACCCGCGCAGGTCGTGCTCCGTTGGCATCTCGAACTGGGGCTGGTCCCGATCCCGAAGACCGCCTCGGCGGAGCGGATGAAGAGCAACATCGACGTCTTCGACTTCACCCTCGCCCCGGAGGACGTCGCCGCGCTCTCCGCGCTCGACCGGGGTGAGGAGGCGGCCACCGACTCCGACGCGACCGGGCACTGATCCGGCGGCGAGTCCGGGCCGCGGCTGCGGCAGCAAGCGGCTACGGCAGGCAGCAGCTGAGGCAGCCAGCGGTCAAGGCAGCTCCATCGTCTCCGCGACCGCGATCTCGGACAGGGCGACGGCCAGCAGGTCGCCGGCCGCCGCACCGGTGACGGCGAGCAGGTCGGCGACGAGCAGCGGGGCGTGCCGGGCCACCGCCGCCGGCTCGGCCGCGGGCACCCCGTCGGCCAGCTGGTGTACGCCGAGCGCGCCGGTCAGCAGCAGCGCCAGCACCTCGACGTCCAGCTCCGGCAGCCAGCCGGCGTTGTTCCGGGCACACCTGACGAGTACGGCCTGCACGTCCTCGCCGGCCAGTCCGTCCGGGTGCGCCTGTTCCAGCAGCAGCCGGAGCACGGTGCCGAGCACCAGCCCGACCTGTTCGGCGGGGAGCAGGGCCAGCTCGCCGGCGGCCTCGTCGAGGGCGGCCCGGTCCTGTTCGCGTACCGCCGCCACGGCACGGAGGGTGGCCTGCGAGATGGCCCGGGGCACCGGTGGGGTCATCCGGACATTCAACCGGACGTACCCCGGTTGGCCCGCCGCGCCCCGGACCGACGGGCGGCATTCCGGGCCGGTCCGCCGCATCCCGGGACCGGCGCCGCACCCCGACCGGGTGTCAGTCTCCGCTGAGGAGCTGGTCGAAGCTGGTGGTGAGCCGGAACGGGTCGGCGGCCTCCGCCGGTTCGCGCCGGGCGACCTGGTCGGCGAGTTCCCGGGCGGCCCGGTCGATCCGGCCGCGCAGGGTGCCCTGTGCGCTGCCGCCGGCCCAGTCCTCCGGTGCGGCGAAGACCGAGGTCGGCACGACCACCGCGCGCAGATAGCTGAACATCGGCCGGAGCGCGTGTTCGAGCGCGAGGGAGTGCCGGGCGGTGCCGCCGGTCGCGCCGATCAGCACCGGCCGGTCGACCAGCGCGTCGTCGCCGAGCACGTCGAAGAACGCCTTGAACAGCCCGCTGTACGAGGCGTTGAAGATCGGCGACACCACGATCAGCCCGTCGGCGGCGGCGACCGTGTCCAGGGCCCGCTTGAGCGCCGCCGGAGCAAAGCCGGCGAGCAGGTGGTTCACGATGTCGTGCCCGTGGTCGCGCAGCTCGACAAGCTCGGTGCGGACCGGCACGTCCCGGCGGTCGAGTTCGGCGACGGTGGCCGCGCCGAGCTGGTCGGCGAGCAGCCGGGTCGAGGAGGGCACCCGCAGCCCGGCCGAGACCACCACGAGGGTCCGGCTCGTCATCGGGCGGCTCCCGCCTCGGCTTCCGCCCCGGCCGCCGCGTCCCTGGCGGCCTTCATCGACGCGTGCGTCGGCGCCTCGGGTACGTGCGCGGGGCGCAGCGCGGCGAACTCCCGCCGCAGCACCGGTACGACCTCCTCGCCGAGGATGTCCAGCTGCTCCAGTACGGTTTTCAGCGGCAGTCCGGCGTGGTCGACCAGGAAGAGCTGCCGCTGGTAGTCGCCGACGTAGTCCCGGAAGGTGAGGGTGCGGTCGATCACCTGCTGCGGGCTGCCGACGGTCAGCGGGGTCTCCCGGGTGAACTCCTCCAGCGACGGGCCGTGCCCGTAGACGGGGGCGTTGTCGAAGTACGGCCGGAACTCGCGGACCGCGTCCTGGGAGTTGCGCCGCATGAAGACCTGACCGCCGAGGCCGACGATGGCCCGGTCGGGGTCGCCGTGGCCGTAGTGGGCGAACCGCTGCCGGTAGAGGCCCACCATCCGCTGGGTGTGCTCCTTCGGCCAGAAGATGTGGTTGGCGAAGAACCCGTCGCCGTAGTACGCGGCCTGCTCGGCGATCTCCGGGCTGCGGATGGAGCCGTGCCAGACGAACGGCGGGATGCCGTCCAGCGGACGGGGGGTGGAGGTGAAGGACTGCAACGGGGTGCGGAACTTCCCCTGCCAGTCGACGACGTCCTCGCGCCAGAGCCGGCGCAGCAGGTCGTAATTGTTGATCGCCAGCGGGATGCCGTTGCGGATGTCCTGCCCGAACCACGGGTACACCGGTCCGGTGTTGCCGCGCCCCATCATCAGGTCGACCCGGCCGTCGGCCAGGTGCTGCAGCATGGCGTAGTCCTCGGCGATCTTCACCGGGTCGTTGGTGGTGATCAGGGTGGTCGCGGTGGAGAGCAGCAGCCGGCTGGTCCGGGCCGCGACGAACCCGAGCATGGTGGTGGGTGAGGACGGCACGAACGGCGGGTTGTGGTGCTCGCCGGTGGCGAACACGTCGAGACCGACCTCTTCCGCCTTCAACGCGATGGCGACCATGGCCTTGATCCGCTCCGCCTCGGACGGCTCCCGCCCGTTGGTCGGATCCGGGGTCACGTCCCCCACGCTGAAGATCCCGAACTGCATCGCCCGCTCCTCACTCGGTCCCGGGCGCCAGCCCCCGGGTCGCCCCGCACAACATACTTGCGTCGTCAACTATTCCGTGGCCACCCGACGCCGGCCGGGTGCGGCTCCCCGACAGGCGTTGGCTACCCTGCGTGATCTCTGCCATGCCGGCGGTTCGGGGGTGCGCGGAACCGGGCGGATACGTTATCCATGTCGGGTGAAGGCAGCCAGCGCAGGACAGGACGAGGCGGCACCGACCGGCGCACCGCGCGCCGAGCCGGCGTGCCCGTGGGTCCGCCCCGGGCCGACCCCGCAGCAGCGTCGGCGCGACCTCTACCTCGGCCTGTCGATGGCGGCGCTCGGCCTGCTCGGCGTGGTGCTGGCGAACAGCATGGGCAGTTTCCCGCTCGGCGACCCGCCGGCCTGGCCCGAGCAGCTCGGCTGGACGGTCGCCGGCAGCCTGCCGCTGATCTGGCGACGCAGCCATCCGGAACTCAGCACCAGCGTGATCGCCGCGGTCTTCATCGCCGCCCAGGTACGACACAATCCCGATGTGTTCGTCGCGTCCGCGTCGCTCTTCGTCGCCGTCTACACCCTCGGCGCCTGGGGGCGGGACCGCCGGCTCTCGGCCAGGCTCAGGATCGGGATCATCGTCGCGATGTTCACCTGGCTGGTGATCGCGGCGGGACTGAGCATCGCCTCGGCGGAGTCGAGCTTCCCGGGCGCGGCAGGGCCGATCTCCCCGCTGGTCGCCGCCGCCATCACCACCGTGCTGTTCAACCTCGCCTTCTTCCTCATCGCCTACCTGCTCGGCAACCGCACCTGGACCTCGGCGCTACGGCAGCACGAACTGGAGGTGCAGGCCGAGGAGTTGCGCCGGTCCCGGGCCGAGAACGCCGAGCGGGCCGTCACCAGGGAACGGGTCAGGATCGCCCGGGAACTGCACGACGTCGTCGCGCACCACGTCTCCGTGATGGGTGTGCAGGCCAGCGCGAGCCGGCGGGTGATGGACAAGGACCCGGCAAAGGCGAAGCTCGCGCTGGCCGCGGTGGAGCAGAGCGCGCGTACCGCCGTGGACGAGTTGCGCCGGATGCTCGGCGTACTGCGCGACGCGGGTGCCGGCGACGCCGCCCTCGGCTACGGGCTGGACCAGGTCGACAGCCTGTTCCAGGGGGCCAGGGACGCCGGGCTCGCCGTGGAGTACAGCGTGCACGGCACGCCGGTGCCGCTGCCCGAGTCGATCTCGCTGGCCGGGTACCGGGTGGTCCAGGAGGCGGTGACGAACACCATCAAGCACGCTCGGGCGAACGCGGTCGACGTACGGATCCGGTATCTGCGCCGGGAGGTCGAGGTGGAGGTGACCGACGACGGGCGTACCGCACCCGCCTCCCCACGAACCCGGCCGGGGGGCGGCGGCGGGCTCGGGCTGATCGGGATGCGGGAACGGGTGGCCGCGCACGACGGCAGCCTGGAGGTGGGTGCCCGGACCGACGGCGGTTTCCGGGTACGCGCCCGCTTCCCGATCGCCGAGGCCGGTGCCACCGAGGCCGGAATCGGTGGCCTGCGCCGGGCCGGGGAGGGCGCGTGACGGCGCCGGATCCGGACCCGCCAGTCCGGGTGCTCCTCGCCGACGACCAGCACCTGGTCCGGGCCGGGTTGCGGATCATCCTGGAGACGGAGGACGACCTCGAGGTGGTCGGCGAGGCGGCGGACGGCCGGCAGGCGGTCGAGCTCGCCCTGGCCCGGCGGCCCGACGTCGTACTCCTGGACGTGGAGATGCCGCACCTGGACGGGCTGGCGGCGACCCGGCAGATCGTGGCGGCCACCGGAGCGGACGGCCCGGCGGTGCTGATCCTGACCACCTTCGACCGGGACGACTACCTCTTCGCCGCGCTCCAGGCCGGGGCGAGCGGCTTCCTGCTGAAGAACGGCTCACCCGAGGAGCTGATCGAGGCGGTGCGGATCCTGGCCCGGGGCGACGCGCTGCTCGCCCCGCAGATCACCCGGCGGGTGATCGCGACCTTCGCCGCCCCGGCCGGCGCGGCGGCCCCGACGCCGGGCCAGCCCGGTCCGGGCGGCGGGCCGGCCGAGCTGGACCGGCGCCGGCTGGCCGAGCTGACCGAGCGGGAACGGGAGGTACTCGTGCAGCTCGCTGGCGGTGCCTCCAACGCCGAGATCGCCCAGCGGCTGCTGCTCGGCGAGGCGACCGTGAAGACGCACGTCTCCCGGGTACTGATGAAGCTCGGGCTGCGCGACCGTACCCAGGCGGTCGTCTTCGCGTACGAGCACGGGGTGGTGACCCCGGGCGGTGCCGGCGGCTGACCGGCCCGGCCGCCGGGCGCGGAACCGGCCGACCCGCTCGGGAAGTGGATCATCCCTGCGGTTCCGCCGCGCGACGGACGCCAGCCGGGCCGGACCGGACTAGCCTCGGCTCCGCCGGTGCACCCCGCACCGGTGGAGGACCTGGCGAAGGAGGCCGGATGCTGCGCGTGGCGTCCGTCGACCGGTCGTTCGGCGGCCGGAGAGTGCTCGACGACATCTCGTTCGAGGTGACCCCGGGCCGGATGACCGGTTTCGTCGGTGCCAACGGCGCCGGCAAGACCACCTCGATGCGGATCATCCTCGGCCTGCTCGCCGCCGACGCGGGCACGGTCACCTGGAACGGCCGGCCGATCACCCGGGCGGTCCGGCAGCGCTTCGGCTACATGCCCGAGGAGCGCGGCCTCTACCCGAAGATGAAGGTACGCGAACAGCTCGTCTACCTCGGCCGGCTCTACGGGCTGACCGTGCCGGCCGCCCGGCGCAGCGTCGACGACCTGCTCGACCGGGTCGGCCTGACCGAGCGGGCCGACGACCCGGTGGAAAAGCTCTCCCTCGGCAACCAGCAGCGGGCCCAGATCGCGGCGGCGCTGGTGCACGATCCCGAGGTGTTGATCCTGGACGAGCCCTTCTCGGGGCTCGACCCCATCGCCGTGGAGGCGATCGCCGGGGTACTGCGGGAGCGGGCGGCCGCAGGCGCGCCGGTGCTCTTCTCCAGCCACCAGCTCGACGTGGTGGAACGGCTCTGCGACGACCTGGTGATCATCGCCGCCGGTGCGGTACGCGCCGCCGGCAGCCGCACCGACCTGCGCACCCGGTACGCCACCCCGCGCTACCAGCTCGTACTCGACGGCGACGCCGGCTGGGTCCGCGACCTGCCCGGCATCTCCATAGTGGACCTCGACGGCGCCCGGGTGGTGCTCGAACTCGCCGACCCCGGCGACGACCAGACGGTGCTGCGGGCCGCCCTCGCCCGGGGCCCGGTACGCGCCTTCGGTCCCGTCGTACCCTCGCTCGCCGAGATCTTCCGGGAGGTAACCCAGTGACGACGCTCGCCCCGCCGCCCGCCCGGACCGAGGCCGGACAGGTGAGCGGCACCTCGTTGTGGGCCGCGACCAAGCTGGTCGCCGGCCGGGAGATCGCGGTCAAGATCCGGGACCGGACGTTCCTGATCAGCACCGTCCTCTTCCTGCTGATCGCGGCGGCCAGCACCGTACTGCCGGCGATCTTCGCCAACAGCGGCTCGACGGTGGCGGTGGTGGTCGGCTCCGGCGACACCGCCGGCACCCTGGACCGGGCCGGCATGGAGGTGGTGTCCGCCACCGACGTCGCGGCGGCCGAGCGGCTGGTCCGGGACGGCGACGTGGACGCCGCGGTGGTGCCGGGCGACGGCGGCGGGGTACGGGTGCTGGCGATGGACCGTACTCCGGACTCGGTGGTCCGGGCGCTGAGCAGCGCTCCCCCGGTGCAGCTGCTCGACCCCGACGCGGTCGACCCGATGCTGGCCTTCCTGGTGCCGGTGTCCTTTTCGATGGTCTTCTTCTTCCTCTCCATCAGCTTCGGCGTGCAGATCGCACAGAGCGTCACCGAGGAGAAGCAGACCCGGATCGTGGAGATCCTGGTGACGGCGGTGCCGGTCCGGGCCCTGCTCGCCGGCAAGGTGCTCGGCAACGGCGCGCTCGCGTTCGGCCAGGTCATGCTGATCGCGCTGGTCGCGGTGGTCTCCATGCAGGCGGTCGGCGGCGACACCGCGCTGCTGGGACAGCTCGGCCCGGCGATCGCCTGGTTCATCCCGTTCTTCGTCGTCGGCTTCGTGCTGCTCGCCTCGCTCTGGGCGGTCACCGGGGCGCTGGTCAGCCGGCAGGAGGACATCAGCGGGGCGTCCGGACCGATCCAGTTGCTGATCATGGTGCCGTTCTTCCTGGTGATCTTCTTCAACAGCAACCCGACGGCGATGACGGCGCTCTCCTACGTGCCGTTCTCCGCGCCGACCGCGATGCCGCTGCGGCTCTTCTTCGGCGACGCCGCCACCTGGGAGCCGGTGCTGGCCCTGCTGATCCTGCTTGCCGCCGCCGCGCTCTGCATCGCGCTCGCCGCCCGGCTCTACGAGGGGTCGCTGCTGCGCACCAACGGCAAGACCTCGCTGCGGGCCGCGTGGCAGGAGCGGGAGACCCGGGTCTCCTGAGCCTGCCGTGCCGCCGGGCCGGGAACCGGGGGCTCAGGATCGTCGGGCGGCGAGGCCGGAACAGCGTCTCGCCGCGGCGATCCGGTCCTCGATCCGGTCCCGGGCGGTCCCGGAGACGGGTACCGGCTGACCGGTCCGGGAGACGGTGGCCGGCAGGAACTCGTTCCGGACCACCGTACGGCCCCGGACGGTCAGCCGGAGGACTCCCGAGTCGGTGCTCTTCGAGTCGCCGTACCAGAGGAAGTTGCCGAGCCCGTAGTGCACGTACGTCCGGCCGAGCCAGCCGTCGGCGAGCAGGGTGTGCGCGTGCGTGCCGAGCACGATGTCGGCGCCGCCCCGGGACATCCGGGCGGCGAAGCTCCTCATCTCGCGACTCGGGCAGGAGTTCCCCTCGATCCCCCAGTGCAGGAAGACGATCACCAGGTCGGCCCGCTCCCGGGCGGCCCGGACGGCGGCGTCGGCCCGCGAGGTGTCGAAGGCCATCGCCACCCCGGGCCTGGTGGCGGTCGCCTTCCACGGCCCGGCCAGCTCGTGCACCTGTGACATGCCGAGTACGGCGATCCGCACCCCGCGCACCGTGACCAGCCAGGGCGCGTACGCCGCGTCGGCGTCCCGACCCGCGCCGAAGACCGGGAACTCCGCCTCCGCCGCCGCGTCCAGGGTGTCCCGCAGTCCGACCTGCCCGTAGTCGAGTACGTGGTTGTTGGCAACCGACGCGGCGTCCACCCCGGCGGCGCGCAGTGCGGCGTAGGCGCTCTCCGGCGCCCGGAAGTGGAACCGCTTCGGCTGCGGGGTGCCCCGGTCGGTCACCGCCGTCTCCAGGTTCAACAGGGTCAAATCGGCGTCCCGCAGCGTCGGGGCGATCCGGCCGAACGCCGTCGCCGGCTCGTCGAGCAGCCGCAGCGTACGCCCGGTGAAGTGGACGTCCCCGGCGAACGCCAGCCGCAGCTCGACCGGCGCGGCCGGGGTGGACGCCGTCGGCGCGGAACTCGGCGTGGCCGGGCTCGCCGCGCCGGCCGGGGACCCCGGGGCGGGCGATTCGGCGCCCGGTCGGTCGGGACCGGCCGCCGGTTGGTCGGAACAACCGAGCAGCACGGCGCCGGCCACGATCCCGGCCAGCGCCGCCCGCCACGCCCGCAACACGCCGCGATTCATCCGCCGAGGGTACGCAACCGCCCGCCGCTGACACCGCCCGCCGCACCGCCACGGCGTCGCCGGGTGTCGCGGTGTCGCGGTGTCGCGGTGTCGCGGTGTCGCGGTGTCGCGGTGTCGCGGTGTCGCGGTGTCGCGGTGTCGCGGTGTCGCGGTGTCGCGGTGTCGCGGTGTCGCGGTGTCGCGGTGTCGCGGTGTCGCGGTGTCGCGGTGTCGCGGTGGCCGCAACGCGGCGGGGGCCCATAGGTGACGGTGGCCCGTGGGCGGGGGCGGCCCGTAGGTGACGGTGGCCCGTGGGCGGGGTGGCCGGGGGTCAGCGGCGGAGGAGGCGGCCGAGCAGGTCGAGCTGGCGGGAGTCCTGCAACGCGGAGCCGACCGCCACCACCCGGGCGCCGGCCGCGAGGAAGTCGGCGGCGTTCTCCGCGTCCACCCCGCCGGTCGCCACGAACTTCACCGTCGGGAACGGGCCGCGCTGGGCGCGCAGCCAGCCGGTGCCGAGTTCGCTGGCCGGGAACGCCTTGAGCCAGTCGTGCCCGGTGCGCAGCGCCTGGTTGACCTCCGAGGAGGTGGCCACTCCGGGCAGGTGGGGCAGGCCGAGCCGGACGCACTCGGCGGCCACCTCCGGGTCGTAACCGGGGGCGACGGTGAAGGCGACGCCGGCGTCGTACACCGTGGCGACCTGTTCCGGGGTGGTCACCGTGCCGGCGCCGACCGGCCGGTCCCGCTCCCGCCCGGCCGCGATCGCGGCGTGCAGCGAGGGCAGCGCGTCCGGGCTCTGCACGGGCACCTCCACCACGTCGATGCCGGCGTCCCAGGCCCGCCGACAGAGTTCGACCGTACGGTCCGGAGCGAAGCCGCGCAGGATCGCCATCACCGGCCGGTCGGCGAAGAGGGTCTCGAAGTAGCTCGTCGACGGGTTGGGCACGGTCGCTCCGTTCATCGTGGGTGTTCCCCGGTCCAGCCGAGGTCCCGGGAGATCGCGGCACAGGTCGCGGTCAGGTCCGGCAGGTGTTCGCGGAGCCGTTCCAGCGGGGCCAGCGCGCGCAACGCGGTGATCGACACCGCGCCGGCGACCCGACCCCGGGCGTCCCGGACCGGCACCGCGACGCAGGTGACGAAGTCCTCGAACTCACCGTCGTCCTCGGCCCAGCCGCGCTCGGCGATCCGGGCCAGCTCCGCCCGGAACAGCGCCGGGTCGGTGATCGAGGTATCGGTGTGCCGGGGGTACGTCAACCGGGCCAGGAAGCGTTCCCGGGCCGGCTGGTCGAGGTGGGCCAGGATCGCCTTGCCGACCCCCGAGGTGTGCGGGTCGACGGGCTGGCCGACCCGGGACCGCATCCGCAACGCGCCACGACCGTCCACTTTGGCCACATAGACGATCTCGTCGTCGACGAGCTGGGCGAGGTGCACGGTGTGGCCGTACCGGTCGCCGAGCCGGACCAGGTGCGGGTGGGCGACCGGATGCAGGTCGAGCTGCTCGACCGCGTGCTGTGCGATCGCCACCATCCGGAACCCGACGGTGTGCCGGCCGTCGACCGGGCGGGCGAACCCGGCGCGTTCGAGGGTCTGCACCAGCCGTGCGGCGGTCGACTTGTGCACCCCGAGGTCGTCGGCGATCTCGCCGAGCGAGCGGGGCCGCTCGGCGAAGAGTTCGATGATGCGCAGCGCGCGTTCCACGGTCTGGGACATCTCCTGGCCTCCCCCACCTCAGGCCGGACCGGCGGGCCGATCCGGCTCGACGGACCGGACCGGCTCGACGGTCGGCCGGTGTGTTTCGTCGGGGACCTGGTGCCGGTCGTCAATGGTCGGTTGCCAGTTGTCCGTGGTCCGATGCCAGTTGTCCGTGGTCCGATGCCAGTTGTCTGGGGTGATGCCGAGCGCCGCGCAGATCGCCTCCACCGGCGGCAGTTCGGCGAAGTCCGAGACGGAGCCGAGGGCGGCTCCGGCGACCAGGTGCCCGAGCCGCAGCCGGGCGGCCGGATCGAGACCGCGCAGCGCACCGGAGAGCCAACCGGCGGCGAACGCGTCACCGGCACCGACCGGCTCCACCACCTCGACCGGACGGGCCGGCTCCACGGTGACCCGGTCGCCGGAGAAGGCCACCGCGTCCACCGAACCGTTCTTCACCACCAGGGTGCCGGGCCGGTCGACGAGCGCCCGGACCTGCTCCGGCTCCGCGACCTTCCAGAGCCGCGCCGCCTCGTCCAGCCCGACGAAGACCACGTCGGCGGCCTGGGCCAGCCGGAGCAGCTCGGTGGCGGCGGTGGACCGGTCGGGCCAGAGGGCGGGCCGGTGGTTGACGTCGAAGGAGACCAGCCGCCGTCCCGGCGGTCGGGTGGTGACCAGGTGCCCGACCAGCGCCCGACAGCTCTCCGAGAGTGCCGGCGTCACCCCGCTCAGGTGCAGAACGGCCGCCGGGACCGCGCCGACCCTGGCCGCGTACCCGGAATCCATGCCGGCGGCGGCGGAACCGTTCCGGTAGTAGTAGACCCTGGTGCCGTCCGGGCCGGGATCCTTGAGGTAGACGGCGGTCGGCCGGTCCGGATCGACCTCGACCAGCGAGGTGTCCACCCCGGCCGCCCGGACCTGCCCGACGACCAGCTCGCCCAGTGGGTCGGCACCGACCCGGCTCGCCCAGCCGGCCCGGTGGCCCAGCGCGGCGAGGAACATCGCGACGTTGGACTCGGCACCCCCGGCCCGCAGCACGAATGTCGACTCGGCGTCCAGCCGCCCGCCCGGGGTCGGCGTCACCATCGCCATCGTCTCGCCGACACAGACCGCGTCGAGCGGCCCCGAGCGGCCGTCGAGCGATGTCGACCGGCCGTCGAGCGGCGCGACCTGAGGCATCGGACTCCGATCTGATGCACATGTTGCATCAGCTACTCGATATCTGCATCACCTGCCGGAGATCCCACCCTAGACCAGCCTGCGGCGGCGCAGCAGCGGCGGGTGGAGGGGTAGCGGCGGGTGGACGCAGCGGCGGGTGACCATGAACACGGTCCGCACCGGGTGAACTCAGTCGTGGTCCGGGGCGCCGGTGAGGTGATGGTCGGCGGCGTACAGCACCTCGGTGACCAGGCGGCGGACGTGGCCGCCGCGCGCCCGGTAGACGGCCCGCCGCCCGTCCCGGCGTACCCCGACCAGGTCGGCCAGGAGCAGCTTCGCCAGGTGCTGTGAGACCGCCGGCCGGGCGGCACCGACGGCCAGCGCCAGGCTGCCGACGTCGTACTCCCCGTCGCGCAGCAGCCAGAGCAGGCGGAGCCGGGTGGGCTCGGCGAGCATCCGCAGCGCGGTCACCGCCGTCTCGATCTGGGCCTCGGTCGGCAACTCCGGTTCGTTACCGGCTTCCGGCGCTTCGTCGGGTGCGTACACGAGCACCAGTCTGCTGCCGCGACGCCGGCCCGTCCACGGATCAGTTCCGCGGATCCAGCGGGCCCAGCCAGCGGAGGTGGCCGTCGACCCGGAGCAGCGGCATGACCACGCCGTCCGGGCCGTGCATAGCCAGCTCGGCACGCGGGTCGGCAAGCTGCCCGCCGTGCGGCGCCGACGGCGGCTCCTGCCAGACGTGGTACAGCGGGCCGTCGTCGCCGATCGAGTCGATGGCGCGGTCGAAGGCGGGCCGGCGCTCGGCCGGTACGTGCATCCGGGTCGCCGCATGGAACACCACCCTCGGTTCGCCCGGCGGCAGCGCCCGGCCCACCTCCGGGCAGACCTGCACCGCATCACCCGCGACGACGGTCGGCGGGTCGGCCGCCACCGCGTCGAGGGCCGACTCGAGCAGCGTCGCCGCGTCCCGGTTCTCCGGCCAGACCAGCGCCCGCAGCCAGCGTCGCGAGGACTCGTCGGTGACGTCCACCGGATTCAGGTCCACCCCGGTCCGACTTGCGATCTGCGGCACGTCGTCCAGGTCGGGTGGTGGCGTCCGGCCCAGCCACCGGCTGTCCAGGCTGACCGTGGCGTCGGCGGGACCGAACGTCCGACCACCGACCAGATAGCGGTAGCGGTCCACGTGCAGGTGCACGCCCGCGCTCGACCCGACCTCGACCAGGTGTACCGGCCCGGCGCAGTGCTGCCCGACGATCCGGAGCGCGTACCGCAGCGCGACCGCCCGGCGTACCACGTTGGTCTGCACCAGCCGGGTGCGGATCAGCTCGCCGAGGTCGGCCCGGTAGCGGCGGCAGAAGTCCAGCAGTACCGGTCCGGCATCCGCCGGCTGGGCGGCGGCGGGGCCGACCAGCGACGGGTAGAAGTCGCGCAGCGGATGCCCTACCCCGGCCAGCAGCAGGTAGTGTGCCGCCCCGAAGAACAGGTACGACGCCTGCTGCCCCGGGCGCCGGCCGGTCAGCAGTTCGAGGGTCGGCCGGTCTCCCGCCACCACCGGGCAGAGCGCCCGGTAGAGCGGGGAGGTGGTGAAGGTCGCCGGTGCGGCGGCGAAGTGCCCCGCGAGTTGATCGATCTCCCGCCCAGCCGCCATGTCCCCCGTCCCTGGTTCCGTCCCCGGGTCCCCTGCCTGGGTCCCCGTCCCGCCGGGACGTCGTACCAGTATCGGGTCGCGGCGGTCCGGTGGCTGTGAACTGGAGCACCTCTTGATCAAGCGGGAATGCCCCGCAGCGCCAGTGGTTGGAGGCAGGTGTGATCTTCGCAGTCCGCGTTCAGACGTACGCCCAGCAGCCGGGACAGACCTCATGACCGCCACCGCCGCGCCGGTCGAGGCGCCCGCCACGCCCGGCGACCTGATGACCGGGCGGGAACGGCTGCGGCTCGTCCTGGTACTCGGTTCACTGATCGCCATCGGACCGCTGACCATCGACATGTACCTGCCGGCGCTGCCGGCGATCACCGCCGACTTCGCCACCGCCGAGGCCGCGGTCCAGCTGACCCTCACCGGCACCCTGGCCGGTCTGGCCCTCGGCCAGCTCGTGATCGGCCCGTTCTCCGACGCGGTCGGCCGGCGGGTCCCGCTGCTCGCCGGGCTGGTGCTGCACGTGGTCGCCTCCGCGCTCTGCGTCGTCGCCCCGAACGTCGGGGTGCTCGGCGTACTGCGGGTGTTGCAGGGGCTCGGCACCGCCGCCGCCGCCGTGGTGGCGATGGCCGTGGTCCGGGACCTGTTCAGCGGAACCGCGTTCGCCCGGATCTTCTCCCGGCTGATGCTGGTGATGGGTGCCGCACCCGTGCTGGCACCCACGCTGGGCAGCGCGGTGCTGCGCTGGACGGACTGGCGGGGCGTCTTCGTCGCGCTCGGCGTCTTCGGGATCGTCCTGGTCACCCTCGCCGCGGTCAAGCTCCCCGAGACACTGCCGGTGCACCGGCGGCGCAGTGGCGGCGTACGCGGCACCGCCCGGGTCTACCGCTCGCTGCTGCGGGACCGTACGTTCGTCGGCCTCGTCGCGGTCGCCGGGCTGTCGATGGCGGCACTGTTCGCGTACGTCTCCGGATCGTCCTTCGTCTTCCAGGAGGAGTACGGCCTCGACGAGCAGCAGTTCGGGATCGTCTTCGGGGCGGGTGCGGTGGGGCTGATCGGCGCCTCCCAGTTCAACGTCCGGCTGCTGCGCCGGTACGCCCCGCAGCGGATCCTGGTCACCGCGCTGACCGTCGGCACGCTTGCCGGGTTCACGCTGCTCGCCTTCGCCTCGACCGGGTTCGGCGGGCTGCCCGCCGTGCTCGTCTCGCTCTGGGTGGTGCTCGCCGCCGCGGGCCTGGCCATGCCGAACGCCCCGGCGCTGGCGTTGAGCCGGCACGGCGAGGCGGCCGGCACGGCGGCGGCGCTGCTCGGTGCGGTGCAGTTCGGCATCGGCGCGCTGCTGGCCCCACTTGTCGGCGTACTCGGCAACGGCAGCGTCGGAATGGGCCTGGTGATCGCCAGCGGGATGCTCGCCGCGCTCGCCACGCTCCTCCTGGCGGTCCGCCCCGCCCACCTCACCACCCCCACCACCCCCGAGGTCGCCCCCGCGCACTGAGCGGCTTCCATGATCAGGGAGCGTCCGGCCGGTCAGGACAGGCCGGACGCTCCCTGATCATCTGGTTCCGCCCCTGCGGCGGGGGTGGCGGGCGGCGGTGGGTGGTGGTGACGATGTTGACGATGATGCGGGCCAGTGTGCGGGGTGGCGTAGGGTCGGCGGGAGGGCCGTTCGCGGGCCCCCCTTTGCCGCGTCGAGCTGTGCCTGGGTGAGGAAGATGCTTCGGCGCAGGTCAGCGCCGCGCAGGTCGGCCCCGCGCAGGTCCGCCCCGGTCAGGTCGGCCAGGGTCAGGTCGACCCCGCGCAGGTCGGCCCCGATCAGGTACGCGCCGCGCAGATTGGCTCCGACCAGGCTGCTCCGGCGCAGGTCGGCCCCGATCAAGTCGGCCCCTCGCCGATCGACGCCCCGCCCGTCGCCCCCCGGTCGATCGTCCCGGGTGCGGTCGTCCCGGGTGCGGTCGTCCCGGGTGCGGTCGTCCCGGGTGCGGATCTCTTCGCTGGTCCGCAACAGCAGCTCGTTGACGACCTGGCGGTGGGTTGCCACGTCGAGTGCGACGAGCGAGGCCGGATCGCCGTCGGCGAGCAGCTCGGTCGCGACGCGGGCGGCGGCCAGCTCGGTGTGCAGCGGCTCGGCCGGGCGCAGCGCCAGCGCCTCGGTCAGATACCAGAGCAGTTCGTGGAGTTGTCGCACGACCGGGAACACCTCGAACATCCCGGCCGCCACCTCCGGGTTGGTCCGCCAGTCCCGGCCCCGGTAGGTGACCTGGGCGACCTGCTGGCCGGCGCCGAAGCAGTCGAAGACCGTACATCCGGCGAAGCCGCGCTGTCGCAGGTCGCGGTGGATGCCGCAGCGGTGGTCGGAGCGCAGGTTGGGGCAGGCCCGGCCGGCGGGCTTGTCGATGGCGAAGTCCGAGGAGGCGGTGAAGGCCGGCACCACGCAGCAGAGCCCGAAGCAGCGCGTGCAGTCCGCCCGCAGCTCCCGCCGCCGTCCGGCCGGCTCCGTCGGCGGATCGGTCGTAGCGTCGGGCGGGGGTGCGGACTCGGGAGCGCCGGACACGACAGTCGATCTCCTGGCAGCGGGTGCACGAGCCGGTCCCGGCCGCCGACGCCGGGCAGGTCTCGTGGTCGAGCTGGCTAAAGGGTACCTATCGGACCGGCGCCACCAGGCCGACCAGCCGGCGACCGGATCAGCCGGCGACCGGATCACCCAGCGACCGGATCAGCCGGCGACCGGAGCGACCGGCTCCGGTTCGGCCTGCGGCAGCGGCTCGCCGGTCTCCAGCAGCGTCTTGAGGCTGGAGAGCAGCTCCGACCAGCCCTCGCTCACGCTCTCCAGCAGGGCGCTGCCGGGCGTGAAACCCTGGTGTACGACGGTCAGCCGCACCGCCGCACCCCGAGGCTCGATCTCGAAACTCACCCTGCTGCGCGGCTCGGCGGCGAACTTCGCCACCTCGGCCGGATCCATCTCGTACGCCTGGGCGAACTCCGGCCCGAAGTCGTGCCAGGCGTACGACAGCCGCCGGTAGGGCTCCGCCGCCAGCACGACCTGCTCCGGCCCGGCAACCCGTACGCCGTTGTGCACCCAGAGCATCTCCGAGCCGACCTGCCAGTCCGTCTCGAAGGTGACCCCCCAGTAGCGGCTGGTGAAGGCGGGATCGGTGAGCGCCTGCCAGAGGCGCTCCGGAGTGGTGTTGATGTAGCTGGTGTAGACGAACTCGCGCTCGCTCATGGGTTCCTGCTCCAATGCGCTCTTGAGGTCGGCGAGCGCTCGCACCCGCCCCCGGTCGTACTGCTGGATCCAGCGGTCGGCGATGGCGTTGATCGGCTCGGCGTTGAGGTAGTGCAGCTTCTCCCGGCCCCGCCACAGCGTGCTGACGAGGTTGGCCGCCACCAGCACCGCGAGGTGCTTGCTGACGGACTGCCGGGTCATCGCCAGCCCCGCGCAGAGTTCCCGCAGGCTCTGCCCGTTGCGGGCGTTGAGGCTGTCCAGCAGCCGGCGGCGACTGCTGTCGGCCAGCGCCCTGAACACCTCGTCCATCCCCGTCACCCTCACGACAAACATGCAGCCATCTGGTTGCCTGAACCATATGCAGCCAGTCGGCTGCATGTCAACTCGATCGAAGATCACCGTGGCCGGCCAGTGGATCAGGGGTTTCCGATCCGGGCTTCCGGGTAGCACTTCCTGCCATAGGCGACTCGACACAGGAGGGACAGATGACCGCGCGGACGCAGTACCACGTCGTACCCGAGGGCAATGGCTGGAAGGTGGAGCACGGCTCCACGGTGGACGGTCACTACGACACCAAGGAGAGCGCGCTCGGTGCCGGTCGTGAGGCGGCCAAGGCGGACCCGCCGAGCCAGCTCGTCGTGCACAAGCAGGACGGCCAGGTCGAGACCGAGTACACCTACCGCGACGACCCGTTCCCGCCCGCAGGCTGAGGACAGCCTCCGGAGGCGCCGGCACCCGGCGCTCTCCTCCCCCGCACATCGGCCCACGCCAGCATCCGCAGGTGTGGGCCGATCCGTGCTCCGGTTCGGCCGGACGATGCCCCGGGTCCCACCGTACGCACGCCCCGGTCCCGGTAGAAACCGGACCGTTCATCGCGTCCAGCGATCGGCCAGGCAATCCCCCGGTCGGTGCCGGTCAGCTGACCGCTTTGCGAGCCTGCTCCGGGTCGTCGGCGTCCAGGGCCAGCCGGGCCAGCCGGACGCAGTCGGCGTACGAGTACTGCGCCAGCGCCGCCCGTACCGGGCCCAGCGACCGGCTCGACATGGAGAGACTGGTCATGCCGAGGCCGACCAGGACCGGGGCGAGCAGCGGATCGGCGGCAGCCTCGCCGCAGACCCCGACCGGCTTGCCGGCGGCCCGTCCGGCCGCGCCGACCTCGGCGACCAGCCGCAGCAGGGCCGGCTGCCACGGGTCCAGCAGCTCGGCGAGCAGTCCGGACTGCCGATCGGCGGCGAAGGCGTACTGGCTGAGGTCGTTGGTGCCGATGCTGAGGAAGTCGACGACCTCCAGCAGCTGACCGGCGCGCAGCGCCGCCGCCGGCACCTCGACCATCACGCCGGCCTTCGGCAGCCCGGCGGAGTGCACCGCGTCGGCGAAGCCGGCCGCCTCGGCGCGGGTGGCGACCATCGGGGCCATCACCCAGACCTCCGCCCCGGTCTGTTCGGCCGCGCGGGCGATGGCCGCCAACTGGCGGTGCAGCAGCTCGGGACGCTGCCGGACCAGCCGCAGGCCGCGCACTCCCAGCGCCGGGTTCGGCTCGTCTGCCTGGCCGAGGAACGGCAGCGGCTTGTCCGCGCCCGCGTCCAGGGTGCGGATCACCACCCGGCGCCCGTCCAGCGCCGCGAAGACCTCCCGGTACGCCTCGGCCTGCTCGTCCACCGACGGCTCCCGGGCACGGTCCAGGAAGAGCAGTTCGGTGCGGAACAGCCCGACCCCCTCGGCACCGTCGGCCGCCGCCACCTCCCGGGCCGAGCCGACGTTGCCGAGCAGCGCCACCGGATGCCCGTCGGCGGTCCGCCCCGGGCCGGAGACTGCGGCCACCGCCGCCCGCCGTTCCCGGTCGGCGTTCTCGGCGGCGGCCACCTCGGCGGGGTCGACGCCGGTCCGGACCACTCCGCTGGCGCCGTCGACGAGTACCGTCGTGCCGTCGGCGAGGTCGCGGATTCCGGGGCAGGCGACCACGGCGGGCAGCCCGAGCGCGCGGGCCAGGATCGCGGTGTGGCTGGTCGGGCCGCCGGACTCGGTGACAAGCGCGACCACCTGCTCCGGATCCAGGTCGACGGTGTCGGCCGGGGCCAGGTCCCAGGCGGCGAGCACGTACCGGTGCCCCGGGCTGGGCACTCCGGGCATCGGCCGGCCGAGGCAGACCGCCACCGCCCGGTCGCGCAGGTCGTCCAGGTCGGCGACCCGCTCGGCGAGGTATCCGCCGGCCGCCTCGAAAGCCGCCCGGTGGGTGGCGAACGCCGCGTCGACGGCGTGCGGCCCGTCGGAACCGGCCAGCACCTTCTCGCGTACGGCGTCGAGCAGCACCGGGTCCTCGGCCATCATCGCCTGGGCCCGGAGTACGTCGACAAGGGTCTTCTCCCCGGACCGGTCGGCCCGGCGGGTCAACTCGGCGACCACCTCGCGCAGTGCCGCCACCGCCCGGTCGGCCTCGGCCGCCGGATCGGTCACCGGCTCGGGCGCGGGCAGCGCCGGCACCCCGGCGACCCGCAGCAGCGGTCCACCGGCCAGTCCCGGGCTGACCCCGATGCCCCGCAGCTGCGCCGGGGCGGCCGGCTCAGGCATCGGCCGGCTCCTCCGCGTCCAGGTCCCGGGCCAGCAGCTCGGCGAGACCGTCCAGGGCCGCCTCGGCGCCCTCGCCGTCGGCCTCCAGCACCACCTCGGTGCCCTGCTTGGCGCCGAGGGCGAGTACCGAGAGCATGCTGTTGGCGGGTACCGCCCGCCGCTCGCCGGTCCGGATGGTCACCGGCACCGGCGCCGCCCCGGCCGCCGCGACGAAGAGCGCCGCCGGGCGGGCGTGCAGGCCGCTGGCGGAACCGACAGTCACCGTACGGGTAGCCATGCTGGCCTCCCTCTCTCGCAGGATCGATCTGTCAGGGTTCGATGGTGACCTTGATCGCCTCGCCCCGGGCGACCACGCCGAAGGCGTCGATTGCCCGTTCCAGCGGAAGCCGGTGGGTGATCAGGTCGGAGACCGGCACCGCGCCGGTGGCGATCAGCCGCAACGCCTCGGCGTTCTGCGCCGGGCTGGACCCGTTGGCGCCGACGATCGTCAGCTCGCGGTAGTGCACCAGGTTCGAGTCGAGCGAGATCACCGGGTTGTCCTTGGGCAGGCCGCCGAAGAAGCTGATCCGGCCCTGCCGGGCGGCCATCTGCACCGCCTGCTCCTGGGCCGCGCCGGAGGCCGCCGCCGTGATGATCACGTCCGCGCCGCGCCCGTCGGTCAGCTTCAGCACCTCGTCGACCGGGTCGACCTCGGCGCCGCAGATCGCCGCGTCCGGCCGGACCAGCGTGGCCGCCAGCTCCAGCCGCTCCCGGTTGAGGTCGACCAGGAAGACCCGACCGGCGCCCCGGGCCCGGGCCAGCCGGACGTGCAGGCAGCCGATCGGCCCGGAACCGACCACCACCACGTCGTCACCGGCGCCGACCGCGGCCAACTGCTGCCCGTTGAGTACGCAGGCCAGCGGCTCGGCCACCGACGCCTCGGCGTACCCGACCCCGTCCGGGATCCGGTTCAGCCCGTCCACCGCCAGCACCTTCGCCGGGACCACCAGGTACTGCGCGAAGCCGCCCTCGTAGTGGTAGCCCATCGACTCCTGGTTCGGGCAGACGGTCAGCCGGCCGCGTCGGCACTCGGCGCAGGTGCCGCACGGGATCGCCGCGATCACCTGCACCCGGTCGCCGGGTGCCCAGCCGGTCACCCCGGCACCGGTCTGCACCACCTCGCCGGCGATTTCGTGCCCCATCACCCGGGGCGGGTGGATGTGGTGGTGCCCGAACTTCGAGATCTTCACGTCGGTGCCGCAGGTGGAGCAGTTGCGTACCCGGATCTTCACGTCTCCGGGGCCCGGGGTGGGCTCGGGGACGTCTTCGATGCGTACGTCGCCGGGGGCGTGGAATCGAACGGCCTTCATCGGTTGCTGTCCTCCGGTGCCGGCGTGAGCAGCGCCAGCACGTCATCGGGATCGGTGGCCTCGCGCAGCGCGCGGGCCCGGTCGGTGTCGAGCAGGATCTCGGCGAGGCTGGCCAGCAGCTCGACGTGGCCGTCGCCGCGGGCGGCTATCGCCACGCAGATGGTGACCGGCTGGCCGCCCCAGTCCACCCCGGCCGGAAACCGGAGCACCGCCAGCGCGTCCCGGTGCACCAGGTCCTTGCCGGCGAGCGTGCCGTGCGGGATCGCCACCCCCTCGCCGACGTACGTCGAGACCGAGCGTTCCCGGTCGAGCATGCTCCGCAGGTACTCCGGATGCACCGCGTCGATCTCGACCAGGGCCTCGCCGCAGCGCCGGATCGCGGCGTCGCGGTCGGCGGCGGTCTCGGCCAGCAGGATCGCCCGCCGGTCGAGCAGGTCACCGGTCAGCTCAGCCACTTACCTCACCGCCGGACTCGATCGCCTTGACCACGGCGGTCACCGCCGGGTCCCCGAGGAAGACCTGGAACGGCACGACGACCTTGCCCGGTGCGGCGGCCCGGGCGCGGGCGGCCAGCCCGTTGTGCGTGATCACCACGTCGGCGTCGCCGGGGATCGAGTTGACCGGGGTGTGCTCCACCGCGACCGAGTACTTCTTCAGCTGCTTGCGGAGCTGGCTGGCGAGCATGACGCTGCTGCCCATCCCGGCGTCGCAGGCGACGACCACCTTGTGGATGTCTTTACCGTTGATGCTGCCCATCGCGGTACCCCTTTCCTTCGTTCGCTGGTCCGGTCGGTTTCCGGTCCGTCGCGGCGCTCACCTTCCGGTTCAGCTCTCGGCGCCGGCCGAACGGGCCACCGCCGGGCTGCTCTCGCGGTCCCGGTCCTCGGCACCGGCCGGCGCCGGCGCACCGGCCCGGACGCTCCCGTCAGCGGTGGTCTCGTCGGCGTCGGTGGCCCGGTCGGTCTCGGCGGCCTCGTCGGTCTCCGGTTCGCCGTTGAGCCTGCCGAAGCCGAGCAGCGCCGAGGCGACCACGAAGGAGACCACGGTGGCGATCAGCACGCCGAGCACCATGCCGAACCAGCCGCCGCGCGGGGTGACCGCCGCGTAGGCGAAGATGCTGCCCGGCGAGGGGGTGGCGACCAACCCGGCACCGGTGACCATGAAGGTGGCGACCCCGGCGGCGCCACCGGCGATGGTGGCGAGGATCAGCCGCGGCTTCATCAGCACGTACGGGAAGTAGATCTCGTGGATGCCGCCGAGGAAGTGGATGATGCCGGCGGCCGGCACGCTCGGGCGCAGCGAACGCGGCCCGAAGAGGAAGAACGCGAGCAGCAGGCCGAGGCCCGGGCCGGGATTCGACTCGATCATGAACAGGATCGACTTGCCGGTCTCCTGCGCCTGCGCCACGGCCAGTGGCGAGAGTACGCCGTGGTTGATGGCGTTGTTCAGGAAGAGCACCTTGGCCGGCTCGACGAGTACGGAGGCGACCGGCAGCAGGTTCTGCCCGATCAGCCAGTCCACCCCGGCACCGGCCCAGTCGCTGAGCCGGGCCACCACGGGGCCGATCAGCCAGACTCCGAGCAGCGCCATCCCGCCACCGACGATGCCGGCGGAGAAGTTGTCGACGAGCATCTCGAAGCCGGGGCGGATCCGGTCCCGGACCAGCCCGTCGAAGAGCTTGATCAGGTACGCGGCGGCGGGACCCATGATCATCGCACCGAGGAACATCGGAATGTCCGCCCCGACGATCATGCCGACCGTGGCGACCGCGCCGACCACCGCACCGCGCTGGCCGTGCACGATCCGGCCGCCGGTGTAGCCGATCAGGATCGGCAGCAGGCTGAAGATCATCGGGTCGACCAGCTTGGCCAGGTCCTCGTTGGGCAGCCAGCCGGTCGGGATGAAGAGCGCGGTGATCAGGCCCCAGGCGATGAACGCCCCGATGTTGGGCATAACCATCCCGGCCAGGTGCCCGCCGATCCGCTGGACCCGGGCTTTGAAGCCGGTGCCCTGGACCTCCGGGGTGTACGACATGGCCATTGGGGGACTCCTTCGCAGAGGTATGGCCCGCGTTACCGAACGCGGCCGGGTTCGGATGTCGTGCCACCGGCCCGGATCGGCCGGCACCGGCGGCTTCTTGGTTGCGTCGCTGGGCTCACCGGTTCACCCCTGCGGCAGCAGCGGCCGGACCAGGTCCGGCCGGGGATGGAGTCGGACGGCGTTCCGGAGCAGGTCGGCGGGGCCGGGCATCCGGCTGCCGGGCAGGCTGACCGCCGCCGCCCCCCAGGCGAGGCCCTCGGCGAGGGCCTCGGGGCCGTCGGCTCCGGCCGCCAGGAAGCCGGCCAGCAGCGCGTCTCCGGCGCCGACCGTGCTCCTCGGCCGCGCCACCGGCGACTCGCCGGTCAGCACGGCTGTCGCGTCGACAAGCACCGCGCCGTCGGCGCCGAGGCTGGCCAGTACGCTGCCGGCACCCCAACTCCGGAGCCGGGCGGCGGCGTCGACCACGTCGCCGAGGGACCGCAGCGGGGTGCCGACCGCCTCGGCCAGCTCCTCGCGGTTCGGCTTGACCAGCGCCACCCCGGCCTCGGCGGCGGCCCGCAGCGCCGGCCCGCTGGTGTCGACCGCGAGCCGGACCCCGGCGTCGACAAGCCGGGCGCAGAGGTCACCGAAGGCCGCCACCGGCAGTCCGGGCGGCACGCTGCCGCAGGCCACCACCCAGTCGGCCGAGTCGGCCGCAACCAGCACCGCCCTGGTGATCTCGGCGAACTCCGGTCCGGCCAGCACCGGTCCGGATTCGTTGATCTTCGTTACCGTGCCGTCCGGCTCGGCGAGGGTGATGTTCGACCGGGTACGTCCGGCGATCGGCACGACAAGCGGCTCGACACCCTCGCTCTCCAGCAGCCGGACGAGTTGGTCGCCCTCCTCGCCGCCGACCGGGAGCACGGCCCGGGACGGTATCCCGTTGGCCAGCAACGCCCGGGAGACGTTGACCCCCTTGCCGCCCGGGTCCAGCCGGGTGGAGGTGGCCCGGATCACCGCACCCCGGCCCAGCCGGTCGATCTCCATCGCCCGGTCCAGGCTGGGGTTGAGCGTGACGGTGAGGATCATGCCCGGACCACCCGTACGCCGGCCGCCTCCACCTCGTCGGCGAGTTCCTGGTCGAGCCCGTTGTCGGTGATCAGCAGGTCGAGGTCCGCCAGGGTGCCGAACCGGGCCAGGTAGTCGTTGCCGATCTTGGTGTGGTCGGCGAGCAGCACCACCCGGCGGGCGGCACCGATCATCGCCCGTTTCACCGCCGCCTCGGCCGGGTCCGGGGTGGTCATCCCGCGCTCGACCGAGCAGCCGTTGGTGCCCATGAAGGCGACGTCGACATAGAGCTCCGCCAGCGGTCGCAGTGCCCAGTCGTCCACTGTGGCCAGCGTCTTGCCGCGCAACCGACCGCCGAGCAGCAGCACGGTCAGGTTGGGCTTCAGGCCGAGCGCGGAGGCCAGCACCGGCGAGTTGACCACCACGGTCAGCTCGCGGTCGGCGGGCAGCAGGTGCGCCAGCCGGGCGGTGGTGGTGCCGGCGTCCAGGATGACCGCGCCCTCGTCGGGAAGTTCGGCGAGTGCCGCCTTGGCGATCCGCTCCTTCTCGCTGATGAGTACGGCGTCCCGGGCGGCGAGGGCGGGCTCGAAGCCGATCCGCTCGACCGGGATCGCCCCGCCGTGCACCCGGCGGAGCACCCCGGCCCGCTCCAGCACCGTCAGGTCGCGACGGATCGTCTCCGCGGTCACGTTCAGGCCCTCGGCCAGCGTCACCACGTCGACCCGGCCTGCCTCGCGGGCCAGGCGCAGGATCTCCTGCTGACGTTCCTCGGCGTACATCCGGAAGATCTCCCGCCCGATTGTTTTTGGTTCTCTTCTGTTTACGCCCGTTGTTGTGGCGAGTCAACATCCAGACGTAACAGTCTGGTCATCTACGCGACGCAGTTGGGCATGATCCGGTGCATTACGGCCAGGTGAAGACCGGGGTCGTCGCCGAAGAAGGGCGGGCAGGCAGCCGGTCACGAGCCAGGCCGAAACCCACAGCCATGTCCGTTCCTATCCGGCAAGCTGTCGATGACACACCCGGCGCCTATCATCCGGCCGTGCATGACGACCGCTTCCAGCTCCCGGCCGACGCCGACGAGCGGACCCTGCTGACCTGCTTCCTCGACTGGCACCGGAACGCGCTGGTCCGCACCTGCGCCGGACTACCCGACGAGCAACTCCGCCGACGGGCGGTCCCCACCTCCGACCTCACCCTGCTCGGCCTGGTGCGGCACCTGGCCGGCGTCGAGCGGTGGTATTTCCAGGGCGGGATCGCCGAGAACTATCCCGGCAGCCTCTACACGGCCACCGACGACCCCAAGGGGGACTTCAACGACATCGACTCCGCCACCGGTGAGGAGTCCTTCGCGATCTGGCGGGCCGAGGTCGAGACGTCCCGTCGGATCACCGCCGGACGTCCGTTGGAGGCGCTGAGCACCCATTCGATCACCGGACAGTCCCTCTCGCTCCGCTGGGTGCTCAACCACATGATCGACGAGTACGCCCGGCACAACGGGCACGCCGACCTGATCAGGGAGGCGATCGACGGCCAGGTCGGCGAGTAGCGGCAACCCGGCGGTTCAGTCTCCGGCCGGACGTTCGAGGTCGCGCTGCACCTGGTTCATGCCCCGCAGCCAGCGGTCCGGGTCGGCGGCCCGGCGTCGGTAGTACGTCGCCACCTCCGGATGCGGCAGCACCAGGAACCGGTCGTCGGCCAGCCCCGCCAGCACCGCCTCGGCGACCTGCTCCGGGTCGACCGCCCCGGCGACGAGCAGGGCCGCCCCGGGTCCCTCGCCCCGCTCCAGCATCGGGGTGCGGACCCCCTGTGGACAGAGCGCCTGCACCACGATGCCCCGGTGGGCGTAACTCGCCCGCAGCCACTCGGCGAACGCCACCGCCGCGTGCTTGGTCACCGAGTACGGGGCGGCGCCGAGCAGGGTGAGCAGACCGGCCGCCGAGGCGGTGACGAGGAGCCGACCGCGCCCGGCGGCCAGCCAGTCGGGCAGCAGCTCGCGGGCGGCGTACACCGGGGACATCGCGTTCACCCGCCAGGCGTGTTCCCAGGTCTGGTCGGCGGCGTCCAGCCCGCCGCTGCCCGGCACCCCCGCGTTGGCGCAGAACAGGTCGATCCGGCCGAACCGCTGCCGGGCGTACCGGACCAGCTCGGCCACTGCCGCCGGGTCCGCCGCGTCGGCCGGAAAGTCCTCGCCGCCGATCCGGGCCGCGACCGACCGGGCCGCGTCCGCGTCGAGGTCGTTGACCAGCACCCGGGCGCCCTCGGCGGCGAACCGGGCGGCCAGCGCCGCACCGATGCCGGACCCGGCCCCGGTCACCACCACGGCCGCGCCGGGCAGGGCGAGTCCCGAGTTTTCCGCAGCCACGACGCAGACGGTATCGCCGAACCCGCCGCGCCGGACAGCCGCCACCCGCACCCGACCGACCGAGGTGCACAGCGCCCTGGCCGAAATGCGCGGGACGGTGGCCGGGGTGGGCGCTACCGTGCCGGGGTGTCCGTCGATGTCGCAGCCGCGCTGGCCGGAACCACCACACTCGCCGCCCTGCTGGCCGGTGCCCGGGGCAACCTGACCGACCTGCTCGGCCAGGTGCCGGCACCCGAACTGTGTCTGGTGACGGACCGGCGGTACGTCCGGGGAGAGCAGGTCGATCCCGGGCGGCGCCTCGACCCGACCGAGCTGGCCGCGACCCGGATCGGCGACCCGATCCCGGGCAGCTCCGCCACCCAGGCCGGTTCGGTGCACTACGAGATCGAAGTCCCGGCCACCGGCGACGGCGTGTGGCTGATGGTCATCGAGTACCCGACCTGGCCCGACGGCGACCGGGCGGAGGACGGCGACCGGGCGGAGGACGACGACCGGATCCACGCGGTGTTCAGCCCTTACCGCACCTGCGTCGGCGTCGTACTGGCCACCGCCCTGGCGCTGGCCGCCGCCGAGCTGACCGGCGGCAGGTTCGTGGACGAGGAGATCGGGATGCTCCGGCCAGGGCCGACCGACCCGCGCCGGTTCGTCGCCGCGACCCGGCTGGGCCCGGCACCGGACGCCGACTTCGCCGCCTGCTGCGAGCGGTACCTTCGCCAGTTTCCGACGCTTGGCGGCTGGCCCCGCACCCGGTCGATGATGCATTGAACCGGAAGATCGCGGCGGCTGTCCCGACCGCCACGACGCCGGTGACCACGGCCACAGTGGCCCGGCGGGACCCGGCCGGCGGATGGCGTCCGGTGTCCGGATCGCCGGTCGCCGCAACGCCCGGTTGGGCGTGGTGAAAAGCTGTTGGGCATGAGTTCCGACAGCGCACCGCCCGTTCCGCCGGTCAGCACGAGCCCGAACGACCCCGACGAGGACTCCGGCACCTTCGCCGACCTCGGGCTGCGGAGCGAACTCCTGGACGCGCTCGGCACGCTGGGCTACGAGGAGCCGACCGCCATCCAGCGGGCCGCCATCCCGCCCCTGCTGGCCGGCCGGGACCTGCTCGGCCAGGCCGCCACCGGGACCGGCAAGACCGCCGCCTTCGCACTGCCCCTGCTGCACCGGCTGCCGCCGGACCGGCGCTCCGGGGCACCGGCGGCGCTGATCCTGGTGCCGACCCGGGAGCTGGCCGTGCAGGTCTCCGAGGCGATCCACCGGTACGGCCGGGACCTCGGGGTACGGGTGCTGCCGATCTACGGGGGCCAGCCGATCGCCCGGCAACTGCGGGCGCTGGACGCCGGCGTCGACGTCGTGGTGGCCACGCCGGGCCGGGCGCTGGACCACATCGCCCGGGACACCCTGCGGCTGGACGGCCTCGGCACGGTGGTGCTGGACGAGGCGGACGAGATGCTCGACATGGGGTTCGCCGAGGACATCGAGGCGATCCTGCAACACGTACCCGAGCAGCGGCAGACGGTGCTCTTCTCCGCCACGATGCCGGCCCGGATCGACGGGATGGCCCGGCAGTACCTGCGGGACCCGGCCCGGATCGAGATCGGCCGGCAGCCGGCGCCCACCGGCACCGCCCCGCTGGTCCGGCAGACCGGTTACGTCGTCGCCCGGGCGCACAAGCCGGCCGCGCTGGGCCGGATCCTGGACGTCGAGTCGCCGACCGCGGCGATCGTCTTCTGCCGGAGCCGGGAGGAGGTCGACCGGCTCACCGAGACCATGAACGGGCGCGGTTACCGGGCCGAGGCGCTGCACGGCGGGATGACCCAGGAACAGCGGGACCGGGTGATGGGGCGGCTGCGGGCCGGCACCGCCGACCTGCTGGTGGCCACCGACGTGGCCGCCCGGGGACTGGACATTGAGCAGCTCACCCACGTGGTCAACTACGACGTGCCGTCGGCTCCGGAGTCGTACGTGCACCGGATCGGGCGGGTCGGCCGGGCCGGCCGGCAGGGGGTGGCGATCACCCTGGCCGAGCCCCGGGAGCACCGGATGCTCAAGACGATCGAGCGGACCACCGGGCAGCGGATCTCGATCGGCCGGATCCCGACCGTGGCCGACCTGCGGGCCCGACGACTGGAGATGACCCGGGCGGCGTTGCACGAGAGCCTGCTGGAGGACGACCTCGACCCGTACCGGGTGATCGTGGAGACGCTTACCGACGAGTTCGACGTGATGGAGGTGGCGCTGGCGGCGGTGAAGCTGGCCCACGAGTCGGCGGGCGGCCCGGTCGACGAGGAGGAGGACATCCCACAGTTGGCGTTCCGGACCGACCGGGACGGCCGTACCCGGCGCGACGGCGGCCGGGACGGTGGTCGGGACGACCGACGCGGCGGCCGGCCCCGCTCCGGCGACATGGCCTGCCTCTTCATCGGGGTCGGCCGGCGGGCCGGCATCCGCCCGCAGGACCTGGTGGGTGCGATCACCGGCGAGACCCAGGTCAGCGGTCGGGAGATCGGCTCGATCGAGATCGCCGACCGGTTCTCCCTGGTGGAGGTGCCGAGGTCCGCGGCGAACGAGGTGATCACCCGGCTGCGGCAGAGCACCATCAAGGGCCGCAAGGCGACGGTGCGCCGGGACCGCGAACCCGGCCCCGGGCCGCACGACCGCTGAACGGGCGCCTGCGCCGGCGGATCAGGGCTGCTGGCGGAGCAGGTTGCGCAGTTCCCGGGCGAACTCCGCGATGGAGAGCGCTGCGGTGAACGGCGGCAGCACGATCACCGCGATGTTGCGGGGGTCGAGCGCCTGCTCGGTCAGTACCAGGCCGAAGACGATCTGGGTGATCGTGCCGATGCCGACCAGGATCCAGGGGTAGACCCGGGACGTCCGCCTCGGGTCGATGGTGGCCGCGACGAGTCCGAGACTGCCGACGATCACCAGGCCGACCACCACCACCGGATAGAGCCAGGTCGGCGAGTCGGAGACCTCGACGTCCAGCCCGCCCGCGGCCCGGTAGGAGACGGCCAGGCCGGCCAGGTAGATGACGAACACCCCGACCGCGCTGAGCACGCCGAGGAACCGGGCCACCGCGGCGGCCCGGGGCGGCTGGCTGGTGCCTTCCCACTGCTTCGTCATCGTCGCCACCCTGGGGTCCGCCGGCTTCTGCCGCCCATCTTTCCCGGGTACGGCATGCGGCTCGTCGTACGCTCGGATCGTCCTGGGCGTCTTCCGTGCGCGGGCCGGAGCCGATCGAGCGGCCTGCTCAGCGACCATCCGGGGTGACCCGAGCCCGACCGTCCGGTATGGACCCACCGGCCGCCCTGGCGAGCGCCGTCGACCCGCCGGTCGACCCGACCGGACGACCCCGGCACCGTCGCCGACCGGGCTGACCGGGCGACGCACGGGGCGGCTCAGGAGGGGTACTATCGATTCACATGCATCGATTGCTGTCCCTGACGGCCGGATCTGGCGGGGTGACTGGAATGACGCCACGGCTACCCGTACCCGGGTCGGCGGGAGCACGTCGCGCCCGGAGCACGATGGCCGCGCTGGCCCTGCTCGCCCTGCTGGCCGGGCCGGTCGCCGCACCGGGCCGGGCCGCCGCCGGAACCGACCCGACCGGTGCGCCGGCGGCCAGCCGGGACGCGGACGGCAGCCGGCAGTCGGTCCGGGTCGCCAACCCCTACCTCGGCACGAGGGCGTACGTGAATCCGGAGTGGTCCGCCCGAGCTGCCGCCGAACCGGGCGGAGCGGCCGTCGCCAACCAGCCGACCGCGGTCTGGCTGGACCAGATCGCCGCCATCGTCGGCACACCCGACCGGATGGGGCTGGACGCCCACCTGGGCGCGGCCCTGGACCAGGGCGCCGGCCTGGTCCAGCTGACCCTCTACAACCTGCCCGGACGGGACTGCGAACGCCGGGTCAGCTTCGGCGAACTGGCCGTCGACGACGTCGACCGGTACCGGACCGAGTTCGTCGACCCGATCGTCGAGATCCTCGCCGAGCCGAGCTACCGGGACCTGCGGATCGTCGTCGTCGTGGAGCCGAACTCGCTGGCGAACCTGGTCACCCACACCTCGCCCCGGCCGGTCGCGACCGCCGGCTGCGACCAGGCCAAGGCCCGGGGCAGCTACCTCGCCGCCATCGGCTACGCCCTGGCCCGGCTGGCCACCGTGCCGAACGTCTACGCCTACCTGGACGCCGGCCAGCACGGCCAACTCGGTTGGTCCACCGACGGACACGCCCTCGCCGCGCTGCTCCACCAGGCGGCCAACACCGCCGGCAGCACCCAGTGGGCCGTGCAGGGCTTCACCGTCAACGTCGCCAACTACTCCGTGCTGCGCGAGCCGTACCTCGACGTCGACGACGTGGTCGACGGCCAGCCGGTCCGGGACACCTCCTGGATCGCCGGCAACGGCTACGTCGACGAGCTGCCGTACGCCCAGCAACTGCGGCACCTGCTGGTCGCCGCCGGCTTCTCCTCCCGGGTCGGCATGGTCGTCGACACCTCCCGCAACGGCTGGGGCGGCCCGGACCGGCCCACCGGCCCCGGACCGTCGACAAGCGCCGAGGAGTACGTCGAGGAGGGCCGGACCGACCGGCGCGGCTACCTCGGCAACTGGTGCAACCAGGTGGGCGCCGGGCTCGGCGAGCGCCCGGTCGCGGCACCGGCGCCGGGCATCGCCGCGTACGCCTGGATCAAGCCGCCGGGCGAGTCCGACGGCGGCAGCAGCGTACTCAACCCCGACCGCCGGTACGAGCCGATGTGCGACCCGACCTACCGCCCGGCCCCGTTCCCCACGGTGACCAGCGGGGCGATGCCGAACGCCCCGATGTTCGGCGAGTGGTTCCCGCCGCACTTCCGGCAGTTGCTACAGAACGCCTGGCCGCCGCTGTAGAGAACCCGTCGGTCGTCGGGTCCCCGACATCTGCGGCAGCGCCCCGCAGGCCGGACGAACGTCGGTCAGTAGTAGTCGCGCATCAGCTCGTCCGCCCAGCTCGGCTGCACCACCGGGGTACGGGGGGCGAACTCCCGCAGGTAGGGCTTGATGTCGAGCACCGGTGTGCCGTCCAGGGCATCCAGGTCGGCGACGTGCAGATCCCGCCCGTCGACCCGGATCAGCCGGCAGCGGGAGACGGCGAGCCGGTTCGGCCGGCTCGGCCCCCGGGAGGCGAAGATGCCCACCACCGGGAACCTGGAGTCGGCGCGCGGGTGCCGGGCCGCCGGGTTCACCCGCTCGGGGGCGATCCGGTCGAACAGGAACACCACCTCCAGGTGGGAGAAGTCGGCCAGTCCGAGGGCCGCGTCGGCGGGCAGGTGCCCGCCGATCCGGATCACGGACCGGACGTCCTGCCAGTTGTCCTCGAACGCCTCGCTCCGGCCGCCGACCACCCGGGCCACCGGCTCCACCTGATAGCTCATCTCCACCTTCCTGGCTCCGCACTGCCGCACCATTGTCCGACCAGCCGCCGCCGGCGGAGCGGCGAGGGTTCGACAACGCTGTCCGAGGAGCCGTCCAGGACCGCCCCGACCGGCCGGTGCGGTACCGCCGTCGCACTCGGTAATCCAGGCCGGTTCCAGAAACCGCGATACACCGGTTGCTACCGTTTACCGGCCCGTGGAAAAGGGGGGTGACCAGGCACATTGTCTCCACTCGACCACACCGTCGGCCCGCGATCGGCGCGGGTGTCGGTAATCGTCCCGAACTACAACAAGGAGAAGACCCTCCGGGCCTGTCTCGCCGCGATCTACGCGCAGACCCACCCCCCGGCCGAGGTGGTCGTCGTCGACGACGCGAGCACGGATGGTTCGCCGCGGATCGCCGCCGAGTTCCCCTGCACCCTGCTGGCGTTCCCGGTCAACCGAGGCGTCTCGGCGGCCCGGAACGCCGGGGCGGCCCGGGCCGGCGGGGACGTGCTGTTCTTCGTCGACTCGGACATCGCGCTCGCCCCCGACGCACTGGCCGAAGCCCTCGCGGAACTGCGGGCCCACCCGGAATGTGGCGTGGTACAGGGGATCTACGAGATGACCCCACTCTTCGCCGACGGGCCGGTCGAGTCCTACAAGACGCTCTTCGAGCACTTCTGGCGGCGCCGTGACGTCGGGGTCACCGCGACCACGATGTTCGCGCTCACCGCACTCCCCCGCCCGGTGTTCGAGCTGGTCGGGGGCTTCGACGAGCGGCTGCGCGACGCCGAGGACATCGAGTTCGGCACCCGGCTGCCGACGGCGTACGAGATCCGTACCAGTGACCGGGTGCTGGGCCGGCACGACGACGTGGACCGGCTGGGGCCGTACCTGTCGGAGCACTTCCGCCGGGCCCGCACCTACGCCGGTGCGGTCGTCGCGGCGCGCTGGGCCCCGGGACCGACGCACGGCGCTCCGGGCCGCGCCGACACCGGCCGACGGGCGCCACACCGGATCGACGTCGGCTCGGTGGTCGGGTTGCTCGGCAGCGCGGTCGCGGTGGCCGGGCTGCCGCTGGCCGCCTGGTCGCCGTGGCTGCTGGCGGTGCCGCTGGCCGGCCTGGTCGCGTTCCTCGGGGCGGATCGGGCGCTGCTCGAGTTCGCACTCCGGCGACGCGGGCCGGGCTTCCTGCTCCTCGCCGTCGGGATGCGGTTCCTGACCCACCTGAGCGAGTTCGCCGGGCTGGGGCTCGGGCTGACCCGGGCGCTGCTCCGGCGCGACCGGCCCGGCCGGGTCGCCCCGCTGACCCCGGGGTCGACCCGGTGACGTCGCGGTGGGCCGGCGCGGCGGTCGAGGCGGTGCGGGCGGCGGTGCGGCGGCGGCCCGGCTGGTGGCGGCGGGCCAACCAACTGCTCGTGGTGGTCTTCGTGGCGGCGCTGGCCGTCGGCCTGACGCTGTTCCTCCGGGGCCAGGACTGGGCGCCGGTCCGCGAGCTGGCCCGACGACTCGACCCGGTCCAGGTCGGCCTGGTGGTCGGCGGTGCGCTGCTGGTCAACTCGGTCGGGCTGCTGCTCGGGTACCACTCCTGGCAGGCGCTCTTCGCCGACCTCGGCGCGGCGGTGGACCGGTGGACCGCAGCCCGGCTCTTCTTCGTCGGGTTCCTCGCCAAGTTCGTGCCGGGCCGGTTCGTGGCGCTGCCCGTGCTGCTCCGGATGGGTCGGGAGATCGACGTCGGCGCCGTCCGGCTGGCCGGGATCTTCCTGCTCAGCTGGGTGGTGGTGGCGCTGACCGGGATGACCGTCGGTCTCGCGGCCGGCCCGACGGTACTCGGTGGCACGACCGGGTGGATGCTGCTCGCCGTACTGCCGCTGGTGGCGCTCTTCGTCCGCCCGGACCTGCTCAACCGGGGGCTCGCCGGTACGGCACGACTGCTGCGCCGGCCACCGCCACAGGTCACCGCCTCCCGGGCCGGGGTACGGCGGGCGATCACCACCCAGTCACTGTCCTGGGTGGTGTCCGGTCACCACCTCTGGCTGCTCGCGGTGACCGCCGGTGCCCCGCCGGCCCGCTCCTACCTGGTCTGTGTGGCCGGCTTCGCCGCCGCGACCGTGGCCGGCCTGCTGGTGATGGTCGTCCCGGACGGGCTCGGTGTCCGGGAAGCCGTGCTGATGGTCGGGCTGGCCACCGTGCTGCCGGTCCCGGTCGCCGCTCCGGTGGTGCTGACCAGCCGGCTGGTCTGCGCGCTCAGCGAGGTGGCGGTCGGTGCCGGCGGCCTGCTGCTCGCCCAGTACCTGCACCGGCGGCGACTCGGCCTCCGCCGCAGTGCCGACCCCGCGCTGACCGGCTGACCCGTGCCCGATCGCGACACACAGCCGAAACGGCGCCGCACAGCTCCGATCCTGTCCCTGGCCGATCCTGGCCCCCGTCGAGAAATGTCGGTGACAGCATGTCGAGTTCGTCCGTCCGTACCTCGGTGGCCCGGCTGATCCGATTTCCCGTCCGGGTACTCGTCCGGTCCAACAGGCGGATCAACACGGCCTGGTGGAACGCGCAGTACGCCTTGGGGTTCTGGCGCTATCTCGACGACATGTCCGACGGGGAACTGCCGCTGTCGTTGATCGAGACCTGGGCGCCCCGGCCGACGATCCTGGACCTGGGCTGCGGCACGAGCGCCAACCTGCCGCTGGTGCCGGGCCGCTACCGCCACTACCACGGGGTGGACCTGAGTTCCCGGGCGATCGAGGCGGCCCGCGCGCTCGGCAGGCCGGACACGTCGTTCGAGGTGGCCGACATCCGCAGCTTCCACACCGACCGGCGGTACGACGCGATCCTGCTCCGCGAGGTGGTCTACTACCTGACCCCGGCCGAGGCCGCCGACCTGCTCCGCCGGCTGCCGGCGATGCTGACGCCACGGGGCCGGATCGTGGTGCAGATCTACGCCGAGACCCCGGCCGAGGAGTTCGCCCGGGTGGTCCGCGACTGTGGACTCTCCGTCGCCGAGGAGGCCCCCGCGCGCCTCGGGGACGGTTCTGCCGGTGGCGCCTTCTTCGTCCTCACCGGCCGGCCGGGGACCGGGCGGGCCGGGAGCCGCTCGGGCCGGTCGACGACCGGGACGACCACTGTCGCCGAGGGCCGGCTGCGCGGCGGATCCGCCGGGATGGATCCCACCGAGCAGGCCCAGGGCCGTGTCGCGGCAGAGGCCGGGCCGGTTCAGGCCGCGCCGGCGGTGCCGCCGGGTCGCGTCGAACCGGGCGCCGGGGTCAGACCGGGACCCGCCGCTCCCACCAGGGCCGCACGCTGACCGGTTCGCTGCGTAGCAGCCGCCGGTGCAGGTCCTGGAGCCGGTGCCCCGGCTCCACCCCGAGCCGGTCGGCCAGGGTCAGCCGGGCGTCCTCGAAGGCGGTGAGCGCCTCGGCCCGCCGCGAGGTCTGGCCGAGGACGACAAGCAGCAGTTCCCAGAGACGCTCCCGCATCGGCTGCTCGGCGAGCATGCAGCGCAGCTCGGAGACGAGGTTCTCCACGTCACCGAGGAGCAGCCGTACTCCGGTGGCCTCCTCCACCGCGTCCTGACGCAGCTCGGTGAGGCGGATCCGTTCCGCCTCGGCGAGCGGTCCGGCCGCCTCCTGGAGGGCCAGGCCCGACCAGCGGGCCAGCGCCTGCTGGAAGAGGCCGAGCGCCCGGGAGAGTTCACCCTGGGCGCGCGCCGCCCGGGCCACCCTGACGTCGTGCTCGAACAGCGTGACGTCGACCGCGACCGGCGGGACGTCGAGGGTGTACCCCGGCCGGGTGGAGCGGAGCACCCGGGCCAGCGCCGGCGGCCGGCCGGGATGTTCCAGCACCCGGCGCAACCGGCCGATGTAGGTGTGCACCATGTTCTCCACCGAGTCGGGCCGGCGCCCGTTCCAGATCGCGTCGACGATCTGCGGTACCGACATCACCATCCCGCAGCGCAGCGCCAGTACGGCGAGCACCTCCCGCTGCCGGGGAGTACCCAGGTAGAGGTTGGTGTCGCCCCGCTCGGCCCGGATCGGGCCGAGCAGCAGGATTTTCAGCTCGTCTTCCGACATCTTCGCTTCCCCCTAGACAGGCATCGCAGCTTCCCCCCGCACGGCCGGGCGGCACTGCCCGGCGTCGTCGTACGACAACACGGCACGTCGTCACCTACCGGTCGGCACCGGGTACGACGAACCGCAGCCCCCGGTCGAGCAACCGGGGCAGTACGGTTTCCAGGGCAGCCACGGTCTGCGACCGGTCGCCGCCGCCGTCGTGGCAGAGCAGGACGTGCCCGGCCCGGCTCCGGGAGAGCCGCCGGACGATCCGGTCGGTCCCCGGGCGACGCCAGTCGCTCGGGTTGACAGTCCAGTCCACCGGCACCAGGCCGAGGTCGGCGGTGGTCCGCAACACCGTCGGCGACCAGTTGCCGCCGGGCGCCCGGAACAGCCGGGGTGCGCAACCGACGGCGTCGGAGATCTGCCGCTGCGCCGCCTCGATCTCGGTGCGCAGCCGTGCGGCCGGCAACGCCGCGAACGGCTGCGGGTGCGACATCGAGTGGTTGCCGATCAGGTGACCGGCGTCGCGGATCCGGCGGGCCAGTCCGGGATGCTCGGCGACCCGGGCGCCGATCAGGAAGAACGTGGCCCGCACCCGGTGCCGGTCCAACAGGTCGAGCATCCGGGGCGTCCACTCCGGATGTGGCCCGTCGTCGATGGTCAGCGCCACGCTGTGCCCGGTCACCCCGAAGACCGGCCGGTGCCCGTCGCCGAGCATCGGCCGGCGGGCCCTGAACTGCTGGGCGCGGAGTGCGAACAACAGGTAGTGCAGCGCCTGGGCCGACAGGTACGGCAGCCGGATCCGCCCGGAGTACCGGACTCGCGGAGGGACCGGGCCGCTCATCGCGGCGATTTCGCGGCGGCCACCCCGGCCGGCCCGAAGTTCCGGTCCAGCAGGTGTCGCAGTCCGCCGACGACGGCACCGGCCACGACGGTCAACTGGACGAGCAGGTGGACCGCGTAGAAGAAGGCGGTGAAACCCGGGCCGCGTTGGCGCAGTACGAAGCGCAGCAGTCCGGGGTCGGCGGCGACGAAGAGCGCCAGCATGGCGAGCGGGATCGCCAGCAGCCCGGACGTGTGCAGGGCGAGTGGCAGGGTCAGCGGCACCAGGGCGGCGCCGAGCAGCCCGGCCGGGGTGTTGGCCCGGATGCCGGCCGGTCCGCGTTCGGCCCGGGCGACCGGGACGAGTAGCTGGGAACGGCTGAACTGCTTGCGCAGCAGCCGGCCCAGGTGGTCGTCGTCGTCGTGCCGGCAGACCACGGTGTCGGTGAGCACGATGCCGTACCGGTCCCCCATCCGGTCACCGAGCTCGACGTCCTCGGAGGCGCGCAGCCGCTCGTCGAACCCGCCGACGTCGGCGAAGACCGACCGGCGGATCAGGCAGACCGCGAAGAGGGTGGTGCGGACCCGCCCGACGTGCCGCAACCGCCAGTAGTGCCCGTGCAGCAGCCGGTACGCCTCGATCGGCCCGTCGTCGAAGAGCGGCCGGAGCGCGTAGATCCCGTGCACGCAGGCGACGTCCGGCTGCGCGGCGAGGATCGCCAGGGCGTTGCCGAGGGCGTCCGGCTCGGGCGCGCAGTCGGAGTCGACGAAGAGGAGCAGCTCGCCGCCGCTGGCCCGGATGCCCCGGTTCCGGGCGGCGGCCGGGCCGGTGTTGCGGTCGGTGACCAGCAGCCGGCACGGGAACTCGGCGGCGATCCGGCGGGTGTCGTCGGTGCTGGCGTCGTCGACGACGATCACCTCGGTGACCGGATGTCGCTGCGCGTAGACGGCCGCCAGGCACGCGCGGAGGGTCTTCGAGCCGTTGTGTACGGGGATGATGACCGACACCGTCGGCGACATGTTCACCCACCTCAGCGGGAACAACGTGCGGGACATTGACATTCCGAGATCTACTCCGTCGCGACCAAGCTATCCAGTCGCTTCTCGACTGGCAAGCGTTGCCTTACGTAGTCAAGGTTGCGTACAGCACCGGTCCAGAGAAGATCCCGCACCAATCGATAGCGTTCCGACATGCCCAATCTGGTCAGCCTGTCCGATTGCGAGCGGCTCACCGTTCGCGAGGTGCACGACCTCTATCGCCGTTACGTCAACGCGAGCCAGGTCAACCTGATGACCTCGTTCGGGTTCGGCCGGGAATTGGTCGACCACGCCGAAGGCGCACACCTGGTGCTCCGCGACGGCCGCCGCGTCCTCGACCTCACCGGAGGCGTGGGCGTACTCAACCACGGGCACAACCATCCGCGCATCCTGGCCGCCCGGCAACGGTTCGCGGCTGCCCGGCGGATGGAGGTGCACAAGACGTACTTCTCGCCGTACCTGGCGGCGCTGGGGCACAACCTGGCCCAGCTCCTCCCCGGTGACCTGCGGATGTCCTTCCTGCCCAACTCGGGTGCCGAGGCGGTCGAGGGGGCGGTGAAGCTGGCGTACAAGTATCACGGCGGCCGGCGTTCGACGATCCTGCGGGCCGACTGCGGCTTCCACGGGAAGCTGCTCGGATCGGGCGGGCTGACCGGACAACCGTCGTTCAGCTTTCCCACCATTCCCGGCATAGTTCCATTTACCTATGGGAATCTGGATTCCGTCCGGCAGGCCGTCGAGGCGCACCCCGGCGATGTCTACGCTCTTGTCGTGGAGCCGTTCAGCGCCTCCACCGTGACATGGTGCGACGAAGACTTCCTCCGCGGGATTCGCGAGCTGTGCGACCGGCACGACATCGTGCTCATCTTCGACGAGATCTACACCGGCTGGGGTAAGACCGGCAGCCTGTTCTACTTCATGCGGTATCCGGGCCTGGTGCCGGACGTCCTTACCACATCGAAGTCATTCGGCGGCGGGAAGTCATCGATTTCTGCATTCGTCGCCCGGGAAAAGGTGTTCCGGAAGGCCTACGACAACCTCACCGACGCGCTGCTGCAGAGCACCAGCACCACCTACTACGGCATGGGCGAGGAGTGCGTCACCGCGCTGGAGGCGGTCAACATCGTCGTCGAGGACGACTACCCGGCCCGGGCCCGCGAGCTGGAACGGGTACTCGAACCGGCGCTGAACCGGCTGGCCAAGGAGTACCCGGAGGCGGTCGGCCGGGTCGCCGGGGCGGGCGCGCTCTGGGGGGTGCAGATCGACGGCGGCCCGAGGATCCTCGACCTGGTGGCCCGGCTCGCCCCGGCCGGGATGGCCCGGGATCCGAGGTTCAAGGCGAAGCTCGTCACCTGCGCGGTGATCCAGGCGCTCTACCGGGACCACGACATCTTCACCTACTACACCCTGAACGGCCGCAACCCGCTTATCCTCGGGCCCTCCCTTGTCACCGACCCGGCCGACGTGCAGCGGGCCACCGACGCGCTCGGCGAGGTGCTGGAGCAGGGCCTGGCCCGGCTGGTCACCCGGTTCGTCGCGCAGAAGGTCGGATCGCTGTGGTGATCACGGTGACCGGCGCGGCCGGGATGCTCGGCTCCCGGCTGGTCGAGCGGCTGGCCGCCGACGGGCACCAGGTGTGCGGGGTCGACCTGCGGGCCGAGCCCGGGGTGAGCGTGGTCGGCGACATCCGGGACCGGCTGGTGATGGACCGGGCCACCGCCGGCGCGACGGCGGTGCTGCACTGCGCGGCGGCGCTGCCCAGCTATCCGGCCGCCGAGATCCGCTCGATAATCGCCGACGGCACCGGGAACGTGCTCCGGGCCGCCCGGCGGGCCGGGGTACGCCGGGTACTGCACGTCTCGTCGACCGCCGTGTACGGGCTGCCCCGCCAGGTGCCGACGCCGGAGGAGCACCCCCGGGAGCCGGTCGACACCTACAGCGCGGCGAAGGTGGCGGCCGAGGAGATCGCCGAACGGTACCGGGCCGGCGGCCTGCCGGTGGCGATCCTGCGGCCGAAGACCTTCCTCGGGCCGGGCCGGATGGGGCTGTTCGCAATGCTCTTCGAGTGGGCCGAGGAGGGCCGGAACTTCCCGGTGCTCGGCTCCGGCGACGTGCGGATCCAGATGTTCGCCGTGGACGACCTGGTCGAGGCGGTGCTCACCGTGCTGGCCGCGCCGGACGAGGTGGCGAACGACACCTACAACCTCGCCGCCGAGCGGTTCCGTACCCTCCGGGAGGACTTCCAGGCGGTGCTGGACGCCGCCGGACACGGCAGGCGGGTGGTCGGGATACCCGCCCGGCCGGCGCTGTTCGCCCTGGAACTGCTGGAACGCGGCGGCCTCTCCCCCGTCTACGGGCGGCTGCTGCACAAGCTCCGGCACGACTCGTACGTGAGCATCGACAAGGCCGTCGAGCGGCTCGGCTTCACCCCCAAACTCTCCAACGAGGACGCGATCCTGCGCAGCTACGAGTGGTGGCGGGCGCAACGCCACCTGGCGCGGCCGTCCCGGGGTGGGCGGACCAGCCGCGACCCGTGGCGGCAGGGCGCGCTCTCCCTCGCGAAGATCTTCTTCTGATCGGAGTCGACGTGTCTGCTCTCCAGCGGAGTCGACGGTGACCGCCGTCGAGACCGCCGTCGAAGTCGCCGTACCGGCCGCACCGGCCGCCGCGTCGGGGCGCGGCCTGCGGGTTCCCCGGCTCGCCCGGCACCTGTTGGTGCTGACCCGGCCCGGTCACGCGGTCAAGAACCTGCTGGCCGTACCGCTGGCGCTGCTCGACACACCACTGTGGACGGCGGCGGCGGTGCTGCGTACCGGCTGGGCGGTGCTGGTCTTCACGGTTGCCGCGTCGACCATCTACGTCGTCAACGACATCGTCGACCGGCGGCTGGACCGTACCCACCCGGTGAAGCGGGACCGCCCGGTCGCCGCCGGCCTGGTGCCGGTCCCGCTGGCCTGGCTGCTCGCGGCCGGGCTGGCCGGGCTGCTGCTCGGCATGGTCGTCGCCGGCCCCGCCCTGCCGTGGTGGCCGCTGGCCGGCTACCTCTGCCTCAGCGTCGCCTACAGCAGGTGGCTCAAGCACCTGCCGATGCTGGACATCTGCGTGGTCGCCGCCGGCTTCGTGCTGCGGGTCCTCCAGGGGTACGCCGCCACCGGGGCGGCACCGTCCGGGCTGCTGCTCACCGCCGTCTTCGCCGGCTGCCTGGTGCTGATCCTCGGCAAGCGGCGGCACGAACTGGCCGCCGCCGGCCCGGCACACCGGCCGGCGCTGGCCGGCTACAACGTGCTGCTCGCCGACCACCTGCTCGGGCTGAACACCGCGCTGGCCGGCACCACCTTCCTGCTCTACCTGAACACCGACGCCCCGCTCGGGCCGTGGCGCCCGGTAACCCTCGCCGTGGTGGTGCCGCTCGGCCTGCTCGCCGCGTTCCGCTATCTCCAGGCGGTACTGGTCCGGCAGTCCGGCGAGGACCCGATCCGGGCCCTGCTGCGGGACCGGATGATCGTGGCCAGCGCCGTCCTGATCGGCACCACGTTGACCCTGGCGGAACTCGGTGCCCGCTATCCCAACCTGCTGAACTGGATGGAGCCATGAACACACCGCTCGTCTCGGTCGTCGTGCCGAACTACAACTACGCCGGGGCACTCGGGCTCTGCCTCGGGGCGCTGCGGGCGCAGAGCTATCCGAACCTGGAACTGATCGTGGTGGACGACTGTTCCACCGACGACTCGGTCGCGGTCGCCCAGGCGTACGGGGCGCGCGTGCTGAGTACCCCGGCCAACTCCGGACCGGCGGCGGCCCGCAACCTCGGCGCGGCGAACGCGCGCGGCGAGATCCTGTTCTTCGTCGACTCGGACGTGGCCGCCAAGCCGGACGCGGTGGCGAACGCCGTCGAGCTGCTCGGCGCCGATCCGGAGATCGGGGCGATCTGCGGCAACTACGACCCGGTGCCGCTGGTCCGGGACAGCCTGCTGGAGGAGTACCGCTGCCTCCAGCAGTCGTACTGGCTGATCGCCGACGAGGGACGGATCATGACTCTCTACACGGCGCTGCTGGCGATCCCGGCCCGGGTCTTCGCCGAGATCGGCCCGTTCAACCCCCGGCTGCGGGAGACCGAGAACGCCGACTACGGGATGCGGCTGGCCCAGCGGTACCAGATCTGGCTCTCCCCCCGGGTGCGCGGCGTGCACGACCACGACGCCGACCTGGGGGTACTCGTCCGCAAGGTCTTCACCCGCACCGCCCTGCACATCCCGATGTACGCCCGCAGGCCGGAGTTCCCCGGCGGGCTGAGCAGCGGCCCGCGCGCCTGGGTCAGCGTGGCCGCGCTGCTGACCGTGCTGACCTGCGCCCTGCCGGCGCTTCTCGGCCCGGCGTTCCTGGCGGTGCCGCTGGCCGCGCTCGCCGCCTGCCTCGCCGGCGACCTGCCGATGTACCGGTTCGTGCACCGGGAACGCGGGCTGCTCTTCCTCGGCTACTTCGTCGCGATGCACTTCCTGCTGAACCTGGTGATCGCGGTCGCCGCGCTGGCCGGCGCGACCGCCTGGCTCGTCTCGGGCCGGTTCCGGGGCCTCTACGACCGGCCGGAGGTGGCCACCCGATGACGGTGCACGGTGCGCGGCCCGGCGAGGGCCCGCTGGTATCGGTGATCGTGCCGAACTACAACTACGCCGAGTCGCTGGACCTCTGCCTGCGGTCGATCCTGGACCAGACGTACCCGAACATCGAGATCCTGCTCGTCGACGACTGCTCGACCGACCACTCGGTGGCGGTGGCCGAGGCACTCGGGGTCCGGGTGGTGAGCACCGGACGCAACGGCGGCTGCGGCCGGGCCCGCAACATCGGCGCCGCGCACAGCAGCGGCGAGCTGATCTGCTACGTCGACTCGGACCTGGTGCTGGCGCCGGACGCGGTCGCGAACGCCGTCTGGCTGATCCTCGGCAACCCCCGGATCGGTGCGGTCTGCGGGATCGAGGACCCCGAGCCGCTGCTGCACGACACGGCGGTGGCCCGGTACCGTGGCCTGCAATATCACTACTGGTCGATCAGCTCGGAAGGTGACGTGTCGTTCCTCTTCCCCGCCGTCTGCGTGTTGCGCCGGCACGTCTTCGAGGAGATCGGCCCGTTCAACCCCGGACTGCGGCACACCGAGGAGGTCGACTACGGCTACCGGTTGAGCCGCCGCTACCGGCTGGTGCTCACCTCGCTGGTCCGGGGCCGGCACGACCACGACCACGAGTTGCGCGGACTGCTCCGCAAGCTGTTCCACCGGGGCCGGCTACGCATCCCGCTCTACGCGCGGGCCCGCCGCTTCGGGCAGGGCTTCGAAACCGCCGCGCGGGCCTGGGGCAGCCTGGCCGCCTTCGGCGTACTGCCGGCGCTGGCGGTGCCGCTGCTGCTCGGCCCGTGGGGGCTGGTGGTCCCGGCCGGGCTGCTGGCCGCCTCGCTCGGCTGCGACGCCGGCATGTACGGCTTCGTCCGGCGCCGGCACGGCGTACCCTTCCTGGTCTTCTTCGCGTGCCTGCACTTCCTGGTGAACGTCACCATCACCGCCGGGGTGGCCACCGGTGCGGTGCAGTGGCTCGCCTCCGGCACCTTCCGGCGGCTCTACGACGCCTCGTTCCCGGTCGACCCGACCCCGCTGCGAGGTCCGGCGTGACAGTCGCCGTCTCCGCTCCACGGCCGGGCACCGACGCGGAGCCGGCAGGCGGTCCGCAGCGGGCTCGGGGGCGGCGTGGGTGGCGGTGGTGGCTCTACACCGGGCTGGTCGGCGCGGCGGCACTCTGGCTGGCCTTCACCGTGGCGCATCTGGTGGTCAGCGGGCGGTGGTGGTTCTGGCTGGTCGTCGACGCGGTGCCGCCGCCGGCCTTCCTCGGCGTACCGCTGCTGCTGGCCGTCGCCGCCGCACCGTGCCGCCGGTCGCGCCGGCCGGTGGCGCTGCTGGCGACCGCCGCACTGCTGCTCGGCGGGCCGCTGTCCGGGCTGAACCTGCGCGGCCTCGGCGGCGGCGACGGTCCGCCGCCGGCCGACGCGGTCCGGGTCTTCAGCTGGAACACCGGGTACTGGGACGAGGGCGGCCAGACCGACCAGATGTACGCACTCGTGCGGGCCGCGAACGCCGACGTCTATCTGCTCCAGGAATACTGGTACGAACGCTCGACCGGGCCGGGCGAGCCGGAGTTGGCCCGGCTGCGCGCCGAGTTCCCGGGCTTCCACGTCGCGGTGGCCGGCGAGTTGGTGACGCTCTCCCGTCATCCCGTGCGGCGCATCCTGCCGCTGGACGCTCCGGACATGCCGCCGCCCCGGTGGGCCAGCCCGGACCACTGGCGGTACAAGGTGCTGCGTACCGATCTCGACCTCGGGGCGGGGCGGGTGCTGTCGGTCTACAACCTGCACCTGCCGGTCCAGTTGGTGCCGGAGCACAGCCCACTGGACGGCGAGTTCTACCGGGTCGTCCGGGAGCAGCACGCGCAGCGTGAGCCGCAGTGGCGGGCGCTGGACCGGGACGTGGCGGCCAATCCGCATCCGATCCTGGTCGCCGGTGACCTGAACACCAGTCCGGCGATGGGCGACCTGGCAAAGGTGCCCGGGCGGCTGCGGGACGCCGGCTACGCCTCCTCGGCGCGCTATCCGGCAACCTGGTCGGACGCGCCCGGCTGGCCGCGCTGGTGGCGGCTGGACTGGGCCTTCGTCTCGGCCGGGGTCCGGGTGCACTCCTACCGGTTCGGCGGCCCTACGAACGGCGTCTCGGACCACCGCCCGCAACAACTGCTGCTCTCGCTGGGGTAGGTCAGGGTCGGCGAGTCGACTCCTCGCCCTGGCCGGCCGCGTCGGTCCGGTCGGTCGTCCCGGTCCGGTCGGGCGGGTCGGGCGCTTCGGGCGGGTCGGGTGCGTCGACGTAGCGGACGCCGAGCCGGGCCAACAGCGGGCGGAGCTGGTACATGTCCAGCCCGAGTACCCCGTCGGCGAGCAGCCGGCGCTTCTCCTCCTCGGCGGCCTCGCGCTCGGCCCCGGCCGCCGCGACCTCCCGGGCCCGCTCGCGCGGCACCACCACGACCCCGTCGTCGTCGGCCACCACCACGTCGCCCGGCCGCACATAGCCGCCAGCGAGCACGACCGGCACGTTCACCGACCCCGGGCTGGCCTTCACCGTGCCCTGCGCGCAGACCGCCCGGGACCAGACCGGGAATCCCATCCGGGTCAGCGCGGCGACGTCGCGGCAGCCTGCGTCGATGACCAGGCCGCGGACGCCACGGGCCCGCAGCGAGGTGGCGAGCAGTTCACCGAAGGCACCGTCCGTGCTGGGCGAGGTGAAGCCGACCACGAGTACGTCGCCGGGCCGGGTCTGCTCGACCGCCGCGTGGATCATCAGGTTGTCGCCGGGCTGGGCCGAGACGGTGACCGCCCGGCCGGCGATCCGGGCGCCCGGGTAGATCGGCCGGAGCAGATGCCCGAGCAGCCCGGTCCGGCCCTGCGCCTCGTGCACCGTCGACACGCCCTGCCGGGCGAGCAGCGCCACGGCGTCGGCGGGTGGCCCGACGTCGGTCCGGACTACGACGTGGTCGGTCACAGCAGTTCCCCGCCGACCACCGGGAAGACCCGCTGGTACGCCTCGGCGTGCGTGATCGACCGGTCACCGCCGTTGCGCACCGCCTGCACCCCGCGCCGTACGCCGAGATCGGTGTAGTACCCGACCAGGTGTCCCTGGGCTCCCATGATCCGCATCGCCTCGACCTTGCGGTCGAAGACCGGGCTGATGTCCAGCAGCAGGTTCGGCACGAAGCCGCACTGCTCGGGCTGGTGCGGCTCGAACTGAAACACGTTCGGCGCACCGATCGGCGGGTTCTGCGGATCGTGCCCGGCGGCCTGGGCCACCATCCGGGCCCGCAGCACGATCTCGTAGGTCAGCGAGTGATCCAGGTTGTACGGGTCCCTGGCGGGATGGGTGAGGATCACGCCCGGATCGACCCGGCGGATGGTCGCGACGACCCGATCGTGCAGTTCGTCGGTGGCCCGCAGCGGATAGTCCCCCGCGTCGACGAACTCGATTTCGGCGCCGAGCACCCTGGCCGCCCGGCCCGCCTCGTCGCGTCTGGCCTCCTTGACCCGGTCCACGGTCATCCCGGGCTGCTTCCAGAGCCCCTGCGACTCGCCCTTCTCGCCGAAGGTGAGGCACAGCACGTGCACCTGCCGGCCCCGGGAGGCACCCAGGGCGATGGCACCACCTGCCCGCCATACGAAGTCGGCAGCATGGGCGCTCACCACGAGGATCGGGCCGCGGTCGTCCGGAGACGCTGACATCGACAATCCTTTCCGGGCGGTGCCGCGACTGCGTCGTCCGTACGTCCCGGCGGGGGCCGCCATGCTCGTCACGTCCCGCTCGGCACGTCCCGGCGGAGGCCGCCATTCTCGTCGAAGGCAGACCGATCATAGGTGTGGACCAATACGATTGCCAATCACATTGTCAACAATCCTGGTGCGTCCGCTGGCACCGGGGCCGGACGACGGTCACGGCGCCGGGCGCCGGGCGCCGGGGCGGCGCGGGGTGGCTGGCGTCAGGCCGGCCAGCTACGACGCGTTCGGCGGCGTGCCGCCCGGGTCACGCGGGCAGCGCGGCGGTCACGTCGAGTTCGACCAACTGGCCGGGAAAACCGAGCTGGGCAACCCCGAGCAGGGTGCTGGCGGTGGTGAACGCCGGGGCGAGCGGCGACTCCAGAAAGCGTCGCCAGACGCCGGCAAGCACGTCCCGGTCCGCGCTGACGACATAGATCACCGTCCGAACCACGTGTCCGGGACCCGCACCCACCGAACCGAGCGCGATCATGACGTTCGCGGCTACCCGGTCCACCTGCGCGTCGAAGTCTCCCGGCCCGACCAGGACACCATCGGCATCCAACGGACACTGCCCGGCGAGGTAGGCCGTACGCCCGGCAGAGACCACCGTGACGTGATGGTAACCCGGGGTGACATGCAGGTCGTCCGGGCTGCTGCGGGAGATCATCATAGGTCCGATTCTCCGGGCCGTGCGGCCCCGACCGGCACCGGGTATGCCGCCGTGCGTGATCTAGCGGGGCCGTGTACAGTTGTCCCCCGTGCGGCGCCACGAGCGGCCGACGGGCGAGTGATCGTCCTCGGTGGCGGTCGGCGACGTAATGCAGGTCCGGGTGGCGGAATGGCAGACGCGCTAGCTTGAGGTGCTAGTGCCCGTATAGGGCGTGGGGGTTCAAGTCCCCCCTCGGACACAGATTTTCCGCATCGGTGCGCAGTATCCGTGTGGGTGTTCAAGTCCCCTTGAACACCCACTTCTACCGTCCTTCGTCACTATGGGTAATCGCCCTGCAGGTGCGGGGGTGGCCCCGATGACCACCTCTGTGCCGCCGGTGGTTCCCAAGCTGACTCCCCGCAGCGCCGCTGCCGGTTCAGAGCCACCAGGCCGGGTGCGACCGCCGCTTGCCGTGCCGGCCTCGGATTCTCCCTTCGCACGAGTGAGCGACACCGTCTACGCCTTGAGCGCGATAGACAAAAGCGGCCGGGTCGCCGATCGCAGCATCGTCCGGGTGTTTGACTGGGCGCCGGGAACCCGCCTGGACGTACGCGAACGGGCCGGAACCATCGTGGTCCGCGCGGCCCTCGATGGCGTCCATCGCATCGACGACCGCGGCCATCTGCTTCTACCGTTGGCGGTGCGTCGGTGGTGCCGGCTCGCGGCCGGGGATCGTGTTCTGCTTGCCGCCGACCGCGCCACCGGTGTGCTGATGGGGCATCCCCTGGCGACGCTCGACCGGCTGCTGGCCGACGTTCACGAAGCCGTGGCAGGGGGTAATGCGCCGTGAGTCAAAGCGTCGCCGGCCGGCCCGAACTGGAGGCCGCCCGGCTACTGCTGGAGCGGATGGGCATCTCCCCCGCCGACCTACTGGAAGTACGGCCGGCCCGACCCCCGGCCCCGACGTTCGCCGAGTACGTGCCGGTCGTCGCCGCCGCGGTGTCGCCCGGCACCCGCCGGGCGTACGGCACCTACTGGAACAAGGTGGTGCAGGCATGGGGTGACCGCCGTATCGACGAACCTCTGCCTTCCGAGATCGAGCAGCTACGCGCCCAGGTGCAGGCCAACGTGGTGGCGCGGCGCAACAACCGGGGTGGCCGATCCGCGGCCGAGCACGTGGTGGCCGCACTGCGCTGCCTGTACCGGAAAGCGGTCGCGGACGGGTACCTGGACGCGGCCGACAACCCGGCGCTGAAGGTGAACAAGCCACGCCGCCTGCCCAGCACCCGGCGGGCGATCGGCGACGCCCGCCTGACGGAGATCAACGAGGTGGCGGTCCGCACGGGCGACGACCCGGGGCTGGACAGCTTGCTGATCCGGCTGCACACCGAGACCGCCTGCCGCCGCGCCGGGGCGCTGGCGCTACGCCCACGGGATCTGGACACCGACGAGTGTCTGATTTTCTTGCGGGAGAAGGGCGGCACGTCCCGGTGGCAGCCGGTCTCCCCGACACTGATGCGGCACCTGCTGGCGCACCACGCGGAGCGGGGAGACGGTGATCGGGACGGCAGTCTGCTGCGCTACCGCGATGGTCGGCCGCTGACCTACCGGCGTTACGACTCTCTCTGGGCGCGGATCGGGCAGCATCTGCGGTGGGTGCACACCCAGCAGATCAGTACGCACTGGCTGCGGCACACCACGCTGACCTGGGTGGAGCGCACCTACGGACATGCCGTCGCCCGCGCCTACGCCGGCCACACCGACGGCGGCGGGAACGGTGCGACGGCCACCTATGTGCGGGCGACGCTGCAGGAGGTCGCGATCGCGTTGGCTGCGTTGACCGGCGAGGACCATCCGCTCGCCGCAGAAGGTTAGGCCATCCGGTGGCCTCCCTCAATCTCACGAGGGAAGCCACCGGACTCCTTCTCCAGGAACCGGAGCCGTCGGGTTCAGGAGCGCGTCAGCGTGGTGCTGTTCAAGCCGAAGCGGAATCGTCCTTGATGCGACGACCAGGCGTGTCGTTGTCGGTTCCGGCCAGGGGGTGCGGCTCGCCGGTGAGCGCGGCCAGAGCAGCGGCGACTTCCTGGACTTCGGCGCGCACGTAGGTCATGGTCGTACCGATGTCGTTCCTGCCGCTGTGGCCGGCGTAGGCGCGGGCCACAGCGTAGCTGCAGGTGCGTTCGACCCAGGTCAGGGTGGTGTGGCGCAGCCAGTGGGTGCTGACCTGTTGCGCCGCTACCCAGGGCAGATGGGTACCGATGCGGTGCCACAGGTGGTCGTAGCGGCGGGAGGTCAGCGGCCGGCCGTTGCGGTATCGCAGCAGGCTGCCGTTGCGGTCGCTGTCGCCCCGCTCGGCGTGGTGGGCCAGCAGGTGCCGCATCAGGGTCGGTGAGACCGGCTGCCAGCGGGAAGTACCACCCTTCTCCTGAGTTCCCCCCGCTTTGATGGGGCGGTGGTTACCTGCTGCCGGCTGGCGCAGGGGTGGTGATAGGTGGCTCGGCTGGGTTGTTCTGGCGGGTGTGCCAGGCGGTTTCGTACTCGTCGGGGCTGAGGTAGCCCAGCTCGCGTTGGATGCGGCGGGTGTTGTACCAGCCGTCGATGTAGGCGAAGATCGCGTTCTCGGCCTCGTCGCGGGTCCGCCACGAGGTGCGGTAGACCAGTTCGATCTTCAGCGTGGACCAGAAGTTCTCCATCAGGGCGTTGTCGTACGAGTCACCGACAGAGCCCATCGACGGCAGGATTCCGTTGTCGTGTAAGCGCTCCGCGAAGCGGAAGGACGTATAGTTCGAGCCCCTGTCGCTGTGATGGATCAACTGGCCGTCGCGGACGTCGCGGGACCAGATGCCGTATTCCAGGGCGGCGAGGATGAGGTCGGTGTCGCAGCGGTCGGAGGTCTTCCAGCCGACGATCCGGCGGGAGAAGACGTCGCGGACCGCGGCCAGCCAGAACACGCCCTGCCCGCACGGGATGCGGGTGGCGTCGGCGACCCAGAGCCGGTTCGGTCCGGTCGCGGTGAAGTCGCGATTGACCAGGTCCGGTGCCGGCGTCGCCCTCGGGTCCTGCCGGGTGGAGCCGCCGCGCCAGCCTCGACGCAGGAACGCGCCCTGCCAGCCATGGTCGGCCATCAACCGCTCGACCCGCTTGCGGCCTACGCGGATACCGTCACGGCGCAGCCGCTGGTGCACCCGGTCCGCGCCGTACGTCATGCCGGAGGCGGCCCAGATCTCGTGGATGTTGGAGATCAGGCCCAGGTCGACCACGTCACGGTCACAGGGCAGTTCGACCTGCCTGACCCACGCGTAGTAGGTGGAGACGCCGATGTTCAGGACCCGTAGCAGGAGCGCGACCGCGAACTGGTCACGGTGTTCGTCGATGAACCTCATGACCGTCGCCGGGTCGGGTCGAGCTCCGCCGCGAAATACGCGCTCGCCGCCTTCAGGATCTCGTTCGCCCGGCGTAGTTCCGTGTTCTCCTTCAGCAGCCGGCGGTTCTCGGCCAGCATGTCACTGCTCGGCCGGTCGTGGCGCTCGCCCGCGTCGGCCTCTGCCTGCCGGATCCAATTCCGCAACGCCTCGTGATGCACGCCGAGCTGCTCGGCCAGGCGCCGGATCACCGGCTTCGGATCCGACTCGCGGTACAAGCGCACAGCGCGCTGGCGTAGCTCGTCGGGGTATTTCTTCGGTGCTGCCACGGATGACTTCCTCCCTACGGCCATCAGACCATGATCAAGGAGCTCCATGAAAGCGGGGGTGGCTCATCCTGTAGATAGATCAGGCATTGGTCTGGATCCAGATCTCGTGGACGCAGCGCCAGCGCCCCACCGCGGCGGCAGGCGGTCTCCAGGTGCAGCCGGATCAGGACGCTGTCCAGGTGTGGGTCGTTGCCGGTGGTTGCCACGATGTGGATGATCGCGGCCAGCTGCGCCTCGGGGATGGCGCGTCGGGTGCTGGCCAGGCGGCGGGGCTTGGCGACCTTGGCCGCAGGGTTATCGACCTGCCGGATCAGTCCATCCATGACCGCGTGCCGGTAGATGCAGCGCATCGCGGCTATCAGGTGTTCGGCGGCGGTACGGCCACCGCGGGCGTTGCGGCGCACGACCACTCCGCTGCGGATCTCCTCGGCGAGCCGCTTGATCTCCAACGGCGTCGGCTCGGTGATCCGCCGGGCGCCCCAGTGCTGACAGATCCGCTGCCAGTACGAGTGGTATACCCGGCGAGTACCGGGCGAGACCGCGTCGGCGACCTGCCATACGTACTCGTCGAACGTCGGAACCGCCACGGGCGCTGCCGTCGTTTCGGCGAGCAGTTGTTCAGGGGTGATACCCAGCTGCTTCAGCAGGCTGCGTAGCGTCTCCAGCGCGGCGCGCAGTTCCACCGGCCCGGTCATCGTCTGGCCCGGTTGTCGTCTGGCTGGCGGTAGCGGACGACCATGTCGTGCACGGTGGCCATCGGAACTACCAGCAGCTCGTTTCGTCGCGGGTTCGCGCAGAGGAGCACTCGATCTTTGGCGGCGATGCGACACGCGCGCCGTACCGTCAGGGGAAGCCGTAGATGGCCACGCGGGTTGATGCGAACTGTACGACCGGTGCGGGCCACCACAATCGAGCCGCTCGGGCCAGGCTCAATCGCCAACTCGACCGTATGTCCGGCAGCCCAACCCATAAACCTCAGCGCTGACCGATCGGCCAGCCGCCCATCGCGGTCGACGGGCGTGACCACGCAGCGGATTCCAGTGCCGTCCGCGACATCGGGCGGCTCGGGAATCGACAGCCCCAGCATGGGCCGCACCCCCGGGCCAGTGCCCGTCCGGCGCAGGGATGTCGGTCTGGCGCTTCCAAGCGATGCGTCCCCGACGTCGCGACAAGTGGTGGTCCCGTCTCTTGCCGAAGCGGTAGCGCCGAAGCCCGCGACCTCGTCTGGGTCGCTGCTGTGGCCGCGGCGGGGTATGGCGCGTCGCGACCCGCCGCTCCCGACCTGTCGTGCATCTAGGTCGCTCATGATGACGTCCGAGGGCTCGGCGAGAGGGTCGATGCGGTAGACCTTTTCGCTTGTCAACCGGGGGCAGCGTTCAAGGTTCGCGGCATGGAGTGCGACGTACGGCGTGTCGTGGTCAGTCATCGCAACTCCTGCTGGTGAAGGCCAAGGGTCGACGCTGCAGCGAGGTCCGTTATCGGCGGCGGCCCAGCCCTGCCGCGCCGTCCCGGCTCCGGCTCGCATGGCGTGGTAGAGGAGCCGTTCGCTGTCGATGTTCGCCGTCGACGGGGAGCGGTGGCCGCGACGATCTGCAAGACGTGGGTCAGATTCGCGGCACCGGCAGCCGGCATGAGCTCGTCGAGATACTCCGCATCCGCCGTAGCGGACAGGTTGGGTGCTACGGCGGATGCGGCGGCGATTGGGCAGGGTGTCGGCGGTAATGATGAGTCGGGCGCGGAACGGATGGGTGCTGCTGGCGGGCGTGCGGGTAGCGCCCACGGGGGCCGTCGCAGGACGACGAGGCCGACCGGGTCAGCGATCGTATCGAGGTTGGCGACCGCGCTTCGATCGGTGCTGCGGAAGTACGAGCTGCACGTACGCGCGGTGGTGTGTTCCAGCTGTGGGTCGCTGTCGAAGCCGACGACCGCGTCACCCTGCCGGGCGTACACGAGGATGAGTCGCTGCGCCAACCGCGACGCGAGCTGGCTGCCGGTGGTGGCGAACGCGGTGTCGTCACGTCTTTCGGGCCGCCGGACAGCGATCGGGACGTCGCCACCGACGAGAATGCCGTTGTCGTGCTGTCGTGCGATGTTGTGCGACGGGTTCGGACAGGCCACGCCGTTCGGCGTTGAGTGGGGCTCTGCAGTCATGTGCGGGTGGCTCCCGCCTGACTGGCCGTGTCCGCATCTACGAATGGCCTTGCCGGCCCGGCAAAGAGCACCTGCTCACGTGGCCGCTGACCCAACAGCGCCCAACACCGCCCAACAGCGCGGGTTTGTTGCGGCGCCGCCCTGCCCACCCAACGGGTTCCGCCGACGCCCAACAGCCAGGCGGCGTCGCCCAGCGCCGCAGGCTGTTGGCCAGCAGGATTCGCTGTTAGTCAACGGCGGAAGCCGCCGCGCCGTTGACTAGCCAATGGGCAACACTGAGCAGCCAGACAGCGAGGCCACGGAGCAACGTGGAGCCGGCCCGTCGCGCGGCCCGTAGAGCCCGTGACACAGGCCCCGGTACTCAACTCATCCGCACCGGCCCGACCGGTCCGACTGCGCCCGTCGCGCCGTGGAACCATCCTGACCTGGTACTGGCACGGGCGGTCGCAGCCGAGGTCCTCGACACTGACGAGGCGAACCTCATCGCCACCACGCGGCTGGAAGGCGCCACCCTCGCCTCGCGCGACGCCTTGGTATCACCGCCAGCATGGCCTCGTCGTGGCGGCTGAGGGCCGACCGGAGGCCGCTGGAATCAATTCGCGAGGGCGACCTAACGTTCATGTCGTTGCGACGTCGCCAGCACCGCCGCAGCGGTGGCGCGATCCGGCAGCGAGTCGCCGCGACTCAGCAACGCGTCGCCGCTGACCAACGACGGGTGGCGGCAGCCCAGTAGCGCATGACCGCCACACCGAAGCGCGGCGCTCTTGCCACGGCACGACTCAACAGTTGGCCGCAGCGACCCAACAGGGGACAGCCGCGACCCAACAGCGAGTCGCCGCCGCAGATGCGACCCAACAGGAGCCCAACACCGACCCAACAGCGACACGCTGTTGGGTCGCTGTTGGGTCCCGGGCGACGGCGGACATCGTGTTGGCCACCCAACAGCGGGTCTTTGTGGGCAAGACATCGGACCGACGAGCGACCACTGTCGGCGCCCCGGAGGTGGGCGGCGCCGGTTGTGGGTGTTCCTGTTCGCACCTCGCACGCCAACGCTGGAAGAAGCGGCGCGCCTGGGGACCTGCGCCGGATCCTGATGGCACACCTCGACCCGATGTTGAGCTCCGCACGCGGGACGGAAGTATTCGCCATGCTCCGCAGCGCCTGCCGCTTCCTCATCACCGCAGTCACGGTCCTGGCGACCGTGACCGACTCGGCCCGGCGTACGCGGCCGAGCCACAGATCCTGGTCGCGGAACCGCTGCCCGTTATCTTCAGCAAACGTCACGAGCCAAATCGTCGGGCTGCTGGTCGGAGTCGCCTTGTCCCTGACCATCGGTGGCCTGCGTCGCCTGGTATGCGCCTGATGCACCGGACCGAGATTGAGAAGTCCAACTTGGCGCTCAAGAACGCGCTGCTCGGCTGTGCTCTGGCGATCCTCGCGCCGATCCTGCACAGTCGTGCAAGGCTGATTCGGGGTCAGGTAACGGGTGACTGCTGCGCCGATCAACTCACCGGTCCCATTCCGCGGTGGCCCGCATCAACGCGCCCCGGCTCGGTGCGGCGAGAACCGGTCGGCGATCGCCCCGCTCGTCGGCGTAGCCGACTCGCCGCCTTGACAGACGGTTCGAAATCGAGTGATCCAACAGGCAAACAACAGAACCCTGCGTAACCCAACAGGCTGTCGGCGACGCCGGAAAGCGGACCCTGTGGCGGCGTCTGAAATTGGACCCCTTGCCCGTGTTTGACCTTACTCAGTTGTCGGTCTTGGTGGCCGCTGGGACGCGGCCGAGGTCGCGGTCTTTGAGTCGGTAGCTGTCTCCCTTCATGGAGATGACTTCGGCGTGGTGGACGAGGCGGTCGATCATCGCTGCGGCGACGACGTCGTCGCCGAAGACCTCGCCCCACCGGCCGAAGGGTTTGTTGCTGGTGACGATCAGGCTGGCGCGTTCGTAGCGGTTGGAGACGAGTTGGAAGAACAGGTTCGCGGCTTCGGCTTCGAACGGGATGTAGCCGACCTCGTCGACGATGAGCAGCGGGATCCGGCCGAGTTTGACCAGCTCGTCCTGGAGGCGGCCGGCGTGGTGGGCATCGGCGAGGCGGGATACCCACTGCGCGGCGGTGGCGAACGCAACGCGGTGTCCGGCCTGGCAGGCCCGGATCCCGAGGCCGATGGACAGGTGGGTTTTGCCGGTGCCGGGCGGGCCGAGGAACACCACGTTCTCCTTTGAGGCCACGAAGTCGAGGGTGCCCAGATGCGCGATCGTCTCCCGTTTGAGGGACCGTTGGTGGTCGAAGTCGAACTCCTCCAGGCTCTTGCGGGCCGGGAACCGGGCGGTCCGGATGCGGCCTTCGCCGCCGTGGGCTTCCCGGGCGGCGACCTCGCGTTGCAGGCAGGCGGCAAGGAACTCCTCGAACGTCCACGACTCCGTCCGGGCCCGTTCGGCGAGCCGTTCCACCGACGCGGCGAGGGAAGGTGCTTTCAACGCGCGGGTGAGGAACGCGATCTCGGAGGCGATGTTGCGGCTGCTGGTCTTGCCGGGCATCAGGCCACCTCCTCGACGTCGAGGCCGAAGACGTGGTCGTAGTCGGTCAGGGTCCGGTGTTGCACCTCGGCGACGACCGGGGCCGCGCAGGCCAGCCGGTGGGCTTGGCGCAGCTGCGCCGCCGCCGTGCGGTGCGTCGGATCCGTGATGGTCTGCCCAGCAGCCCAGCACCTGGCATGCGCAGCGACCTGACGTCCGTCGCAGGACACGGTGACCTGATCGGCGTCAGCGACGACGTCGACACGTCGGCCCACCACCGCCGGGTGCACCGAGTAGTCGTTGGCGTCCACCCGCACGTAATGATCTCGGGGTAGCCGCGTCGACAGGCACCACCCGGTCACCGGTGCCACCGGTGGCAGGGACACCATCCCCGCCCGATCAGCGTCGATCCGGTCAGCTGGTCGGCATCCCAGGGTGCGGTGCCGACGACCGTTCGCACGAACCAGCCACTGCATGAGCTGGCCGTTGAAGTCCGCTGGACCGGCGAACATCCGACCAGGCAGGAACGACGTCTCCAGGTAGCCGTTGGCCCGCTCGACCAGGCCCTTGGCCTCCGGATCCGCAGGCCGGCACTGCACCACCCGAATCCCGAGGGTGCCACGGAACCCGTTCATCGCATCGGTCAACTGCGGCCGCCCGCCGCGCCACTGCCCGACCGCAGACTCGTTATCCCACACCAACGCCCGAGGCGCCGCTCCCAACCCGGCCAGCAGCGCCCACTGGCCACTCAACAGATCCGGTGCCTGCCGCGACGGAATCATGACCGCCGACAGCCACCGCGAGTAGCCACACACCATCACCAACACCGGCGGACGACCGATCTGCCCCCACCCCAACGGCACGTCCGTCGGCGGGAACCACAGATCACACTGCGCCAACTCACCCGGCAAGTACTCCGTGCGCTGCGCCGGGTCCGGCGAAGTGAACAACGGCCGCAACAGACGAACCCGCTCCTTCAGCACGGTCAACGACCGAGTCCAGCCGACCCGTTCCGCGATCACCGTGGCCGGCATCGTCGGCCACTCCCGCAACAACGCCCTGACTTGCGGCTCCACCGCATCCACGATCGAGCCCTTCGCCGGCCGCTGATACCTCGGCGGCCCCTCAGCGGCCAACGCCCGCCGCACCGTGTTACGACCCACCCCGAGCTTGCGGACGATCGCCTTGATCGGCATCCCCTCAGCCCGATGAAGACGACGGATCTCCGCCCAGTCCTCCATGCTCAACACCCCTACGATCTTCAAACAGGGGTCCAGATTCACCCGTCGATCAGGGGTTCACTTTCGCGCGTCGCCGACACCCGGCGCATACTACGACCGGATCACGACGCTGACGATCTACTAGTTGCCGACCCAATCTGTTGGGTGGTCGGAGCGCACGGCGTGACTCGCTCCAACAAGCATAAGGCGCGCTCGACCACTGGTTGACACGTCCGAAGAGGGTCACGCCGTCGCCACGGGTTCCGCTGCCCGGCCCGGACGTCCTGCCGGCCCGAAGACCGGTGTAATTGCTCGGGCCCGGCGGCGACACCGCGTGCGACCCGGGGCGACCTCGGTGGGCTCGGCTCCGCCGGTCTGTCGAGGTCGCCTGTCGCCGGATCAGGTGGTCGGGTTGTGGGCAGCCCGTGCTGACGCAGCACGCGACACGAGCGTGTCGTAGGCCGGTCGAGCTCGGCCGCGACGAAGCCGACGCGGCCTTCAAGATCTCATTCGCCCGGCGCAGCTCGGCGTTCTCCCGCCGCAGCCGCTTCAGCTCCGCCGGCGCCCGGATGGTTACGGTCGCCGATTCATACATCTTCCTGTCGGAGGACCAGCCCTCCGAACTGGCCCGGCTAATCGTGGAGTTCGCGACATGAGGAAGGTTGCGAACTCGGTATTCGCCGAGGAGTCACGCGGCAAGAGAGGGAGCGTCACCAGCGTTTGTTTCGCCACCTGAGCGATCGGTTCACGCCCCGCTGCGGCACAGGCAACGACCACAGGCCGTCGACCCATCCCGACCGTCGCCTCCGGTCGAGCGCCGAACCCACAACCGCCTCCTGAACAATCCACGTAAAAGCCCCGTTGGCTCCTGCCTGGTCATCAACGCGAGCATCACTTCGAAAGCCGTTCACCGGCCGGCGAACAGCCTCAACCCGTCCGTGGACACGTCGCCGAGACCTGGACCTACCACGCCTGCTCCTGCTGCCGGCCCCGACGCGCGCGAACGGCCGGGTTCGGTCCACAGACTCGGCCCTGAGTCGAACGGCCCGTACGGGGCCAGGCTCACCAGCGGCTCGCCGGACGTGGCGCTCACCTTCGACGACGGCCCGGACCCCCGCTACACGCCCAACATCCTCGCCTGGGCTTGACCCGATTCGACGGACAGGGTCGATAAGTTGATCACGCTACCTTGCCGAGCGGTCTGCCGGTATAGGCGGTGGCCTCGTAGGCAGCGGGGCTGAGGTAGCCGAGGGTGGAGTGCCGGCGTCGGGTGTTGTACCAGCCCTCGATCCAGTCGAAGATCGCCGTGCGGGCTGCGGCTCGGGTTGGCCATGTCCGCCGGTCGAGTAGCTCGGTCTTGATGGTGGCGAAGAACGATTCGGCGACGGCGTTGTCCCAGCACTGCCCCTTGCGTCCGACTGAGAGATGGACGTTGTGCCGCTTCGCGAGGTGGGCGTACTGGCCGCTCGTATATTGACAGCCGCGGTCGCTGTGGAAGATCACCGGCCCGGTCGGGCGTCGTGACGCGATGGCGTTGGACAGGGCTTGGGCGGGTAGGTCGGTGCGGAGATGGTCGGCGGTGGCCCAGCCGACGACCCGGCGGGTAGCCAGGTCGATGACGGTGGCAAGGTACAGCCAGCCCTCCCAGGTGTTGATGTACGTGATGTCGCCGCACCATCGGGTGTCGACGTCGGCAGGGCTGGTGGTGAAGTCCCGGCCGACCAGGTCCGGGCGCGGGATTGCCGCCGGGTCGGGCACGGTGGTGGTGCGCCACCGTTTCGGTGCCCGACCGCACAGACCCGCCGTGCGCATCAGCCGGGCGATCCGTTTGCGGGAGTGTCGCCGGCCCTGCGCGCGGAGTTCGGCGTGCACCCGTGGGGAGCCGTAGGTGCCGGCCGAAGCGTCATGCACGTCAGCGATCCGCTCGGCCAGCTCGGTGTCGACCCGCTGGCGGGGCGACAGGCCGGCGGCGCGGTGCTGGTAGTAGGCGGACCGGGAGACCTTCAACAGCTCACAGGCACGCTTCACGTTGCCCTGCCGCGCCTTCTCCGCCTCGATGAACGGGTAAACGTTCACCGGGTCTCCTTCGCGAAGAAAGCCGTGGCCCGCTTGAGAATGTCCACGTCCTCGCGCAGCCGACGGTTCTCCTGCCGCAACCGCGCCAGCTCTTCGCGCTCCGCGCTGGCCAGCCCGTCGGTACGTGTGCCGGCGTTGAGGTCGGCCTGTTTGACCCAGTCCCGGACCGCCGTCTCGGTCAGGTCGAAGTCCTTCGCGACCTGACCGACCGTACGGTCACCCCGCCGGCACACCTCGACGATCTCCGCCTTGAACTCCGGCGTGAACGCCCGACGCGGCCGGCGAGGCTTCTTCCCCATGCCTTCCATGATGAACATCCTCCCGAGGGCTCACAGCCCCCTGATCTCGGATGTCCGTCAAACCGGGTCAGGCCCACGCCCTGCTACGACGGCACCGAGTCAAGGCAACCTTCTGCCTGGTCGGAATCAACGTTAGAGCCCATCCGGAATTGGTCAGGGCGATCGCCGACGACGGTCACACCCTGTGCAACCACTCCTGGGCGCACGATGTACGTCTCGGCCGCCGTTCGCAGGTCACCATCGCGGCAGACCTCATGCGTACGAGCCGGGCGATCCGGGCCGCAGCCCCCACGGCCAAAGTCGAATACTTCCGGCAGCCGGGCGGCGCCTGGACCAGGAGGGTCGTCACCACCGCCCGCCGGCTCGGCATGACATCACTGCACTGGACGATCGACCCCCGGGACTGGACTCGACCTGGCAGCAGCGCCCTCATCCGAACGGTGACCGCCAAGGCACGTCACGGCGCGATCGTGCTACTCCACGACGGCGGCGGCAACCGAATGGACACAGTAAGAGCGCTGTCTCCGATGCTGTCCAAGCTCCGCCAGCAGTACTCGATGACCGCACTGCCCATTCAGGACACACCCAGCCGAGGCCTTGCCGAGGCAATCCGACGATAAACGGAGCATATGCCCTGACCATGGCGGTTTCCGCAACGGCGCTCCGGACGCGGTCGTCAACGCACTTCAGGGTAGGGGAGCTGCACGACATAACGGGTCGTAGCAGTGATGTGGGTGGATGTCTCGCCCCTGCGGATCGTTATGCGCCATCCCTCGGTGTGCGGGCGGTCTCGGCGGCAACTGTGCTAGCGGTGGGCCTGTGGACGACCGACCAGGACTGGTCCGCATCAGGTGGGCCCGGCGCTCATCTCGTTCGCCCTGGCTGGAGGCCTTCGTGGGGCCACCCGAGTGCCGCCACGAGCGGGCCCCGCCGGGGGATGCCGGCACGGACCGGTAAGGAATGTGGCGTCAGGCCACGCTGCCGCGGGAGTCGCCAGGACCGGTACCGGTGACGTCCGCCGGTCGTTGCTCGGGCGTGAGGAGGGACCGAGGCCCGTGACGGTGAGGACTCGGGCGACCACACTGGTGGCGCCGGTGACGCGTAGCCATCCGCCCGCGTCGACGCACAGGTTGCTTCCGCGGACGAACGCGCTCAGACCGGTGGAGTCGCAGAAGGACAGCTGCGACAGGTCCAGCACGATGTGCGGGTGGCCAGTTTCGAGTAGCTGATCGATCCGGTCGTTGAGCTGGGGGACGGTCGCGAGGTCCAGTTCGCCTTCAAGGAAGATCAGCGACGGATCCTCGCCGCTCGTTGCGGTGGTGAACGCCATGGGCTTGGTTTTCCTCTCGGATTCCTGCCCATGGAGCACGGCACGCGCCCCGTCTGACCAACTCGCCGGTGGGTAATGATCCGTGACGTCGCTGCTCCACGCCCGGAACCACGGGGTCAGTTTTCAGGCGGAGCCGACACGCTGATGCACTGCCGATCGCACGTGGTGGGTCGCCAGCGGGCAGGTAGCCCTCGCCCGCCACGGACGGGCCCGAGCCGTGTGAGACAGGGCCGTTGGCGAGACAGACCCTGGGAAGGGCCGGCTCAGGAGGCAGGCGTGTTCCGGCATGGCTTCGTACCTTTGGTGCCAACAGTGTGGATAGGCGCACGCTGGGCGATTGCCGGCGGATGTGCGAGACCCGGTCAGGGTTTTGTGGTCGCGCGTTCCTGATACTCGCGTGGCGAGATGCCGTGGAAGCGGGAGAAGGCGGCACTGAACGTCGGCAGGTGGGCGTAGCCGACGCGGCGGGCCACAGCCACCGGCTTGGCGTCACCGGCGAGCAGGTCGCGGGCGATGCGCATGCGGGCGGCATAGCACCAGCGGACGAAGCTCATCCCGGTCTGTTCGCGGAAGGCCCGGTGGATGTCGGCGGGCACGTCGAGCCCTGACCAGCCGGAAGTGCCGATGCGGCGCAAGTACTCCATGGCCGCTCCCCGTGCCTGGGGGTCGGTCGGCATCGGCACCGACAATGCTCGTTGCGCGGCGACCTGGTCGGCGAACAGGTCGAGAATGTGACTGGGGTCGTAGTTGTCTGGGCGCACTGGGGTGCGGGCACTGATAGAGCAGAACATCAGGTAGTCGTCCCAGGCGGGTGAGAACTGAGCCTGCAGCGGCTCTGTCAGTTGTAGGTCGCGGGTGCTGGCGTTCCCGAGCGGCAGGGAGATCGAGTTCTCGCGAACACCCATGGTGTGCTCCATGCCGGCCGGGATCCAGATCGCGCCGCCCCTGCCCCATTCGTATCGACGATCGGCGAGGTCGAGGTATCCGCTGCCGCGGTACGCCCAGCAGAGCACATGGGAATCGTTGGTGTGCGAGGTCGTGCGAGTCGCTGGGAGCAACTCGGGCGCGGCGGGCGAGGTGCGGCCTTCCCGTACCATCTTGACGAGGTCATCGGCCTGACGCGCGACGGTTGCGCGCTGCGAGAGGTCACCGACGGCTCGGCGCGCGGAGGGCGTCCGGCGGAAGTCGTAGGGAGTCGACCCGAACCGCTGCCTGAACGCGCGGGTGAATCCGTTGTTGCTGGCGAAGCCTACCCGGGCGGCCACCTGGTCGACGGCGAACCCGGCGGAGAGGAACTCGACAGCCGCGCTCAATCGGCATTGCAGCCGCCACTGCTCGAAGGTCAGCCCGGTGTCGGCGAGGAAGTCGCGGCGCAGGGTGCGCGGGCTGGACAGTGCCCGGGCCGACCATTCGGTGAGCGTGAGGTCGAGCGCGGGGTTCCGAAGCAGTTCGTCGGCCACTGCTCGGGCGCCGCCGGCTTTCGGCATGACCGGCGGATCGACCGTGCGCGGCTCGGTGCCCCCGGCGAGCGTAGGCGGTCGTCGTCCGGAGTCGCGGAGCAGGTCGACGAGCGCGTCCTGGGAGTATCCGTGGCCGGTCAGCGGCGTGACCATGAGGTTGAAGTGCTGGATCAGCCACTCCTGCCAGCCATCCGGAACGACGAACCGCCTCGGCTCGGGTGGGGCTTCGGGCGCGATCCTTGGATGCGTCAACAGCGGGAAGGCGACGGTGTCCGGCTCAGTGATGATCGTCCAGGAGTTGCCTTCGGTCGCCGGGATCCAGACACCCTCGCCTGCGGCGAGACGGAACTCGGGATGGCCCTCCATCCGGACGCACGCCGAGCCCGCGCGGACCCAGAGCAGCAGGTGCTCGGTCTGATCCCATAAGCCGCTCGACCGCACCGGCGGAATGGGTGGCGGTCGACGTGTGCCCAGCTGAGGTAGATCCATACCCATCACGTCCTAACTTTATGGCAGCCTGCGCACACTGGTTTAGGTTAGGGTTACCTAACGATAACACTGATGCGGAAGGTGCCGTTCCTAACATGCCGAAGACCTCACGCCGTCTCACCGTGCGCCCCCTGACCCTGCGAGAGGTCGAGGTTGTCCGCGTGCAGGACGTGACGCCAGCGATGCGGCGGATCACGTTGGCCGGTGTGCAGCTCGGTGAGTTCACCTCGGCAAATGGCCTTCCCCAGGCTGCGTTCGACTCGACGGGCTTCGACGATGACATCCGTCTGGTGTTCTGCTACCCCGGCCAGGCCGAGCCCGTGCTGCCGGTGCAGAAGGAGAAAGGGCTGGACCTGCCGAGAGATCCGCGGCCACTGTCGAGGATCTACACCGTGCGTCGCTGGAATCCCGAGAACGGCGAGCTGGACGTCGACTTCGTCAAGCACGGCATCGGCGTGGGCACCACCTGGGCGTACCGTGCACAGGTCGGCGACCGCATCCACTTTTTCGGCCCGAGCGCGTCTCGTAGCCTCCCGCACGACGCGGACTGGCTCCTGGTCGCCGGAGACGACACGACGATCCCCGCGATCGCCCGCCTGCTCGAAGAACTGCCCGAGGCAACGAGGGCGCGGGTGTTCATCGAGATCGCCGACAACGAACACCGCCAGGAGCTGCGTGAGCTGCCCGGCGTCGAGGTGACCTGGCTCGTGCGCGCAGGCGCCGAGGCCGGAACGACCACCCTGCTGTTGGACGCGGTCAGGAACTGCGGCTGGTGGGACGGTAGGCCGTTCGTGTGGCTCGCCGGCGAACAGCGGTCTGTGCGGGACATCCGTCGGCACCTGGTCGAGGACCGGAAAGTGGCCAAACAGGACATCGAGTTCGTCGGGTACTGGCGTCGCGGCGCGGTCGTCGCCCTGGAAAACGACGCGGCGGTGCCCGATCCCGAGAAGACGAAGACCCCGTTCGAGAAGCTCCACGATCTGGCCGAGCTGATCGCTCCGATCGCCATCCGCACCGCCGTCGAGCTCGACGTCTCCGAGCTGATCTCCCGCGGCGCGACCGGCGTCCAGGACCTGGCCGCCAAGGTGGATGCCGACGAGCGGGCGCTGGGCAAGCTGTTGCGCTACCTGCACGCCCTGGACATCCTGACCGAGACCGAACCGGGCCACTACGCTCTGACGCCCGTAGGTGAGGTCCTGACCCTCGACTTCATGGTCGACTTCCTCCACCCCGCTGGCGCGGCGGGCCGCGAAATGCTCGGCATCTACGGCCTCACCGAGTCGATTCGCACCGGTCGGCCGTCGTACGCCTCGGTCACGGGCCAACCCTTCACCGAGGTACGGGCCGAGCAGGACTACGAAGACCGCTACCTGGAGCGCCTGGCGAAGTTCCAGGCCACGCTCGCCGAGCCGATCGCCAGGTCCGAACTGCTCACCGGAGTCCGGCACCTGGTGCTCCATTCCGGCGGCGCCGGCGCCCAGGTACGCGAGTTCGTCGCCGCCCACGAGGACCTTCGCGTGACGATCTGCGCGTTGCCCGCACAGGCGGACTGGCTGCGCCGGGACCTGCCCGACACCATCCCCGACGAGCAGCAGCGCACGCGGGTCAGCGTGGTCGAGCAGTCGGTCTTCGAACCGAGCCCGTCAGCCGACGCCGTGTTCATCATCCGCGCCTTCAAGAACCTGCCCGACGCCGATGCCGCCCATGCCCTGCGCCGCGCAGCCCAGAACCTCCTCCCTGGCGGCCGGGTGCTGCTGGTCGAGGACCTCCTGGACACCGACGACCTCGACGAACACGACGGTGAAGCAGACCTGCTCGCCCTCACCGTGCACGGGTCCGGCCTACGCACCGCAGCCGAACTCGACGCCGTCATCGCGCGGGCCGGTTTGGTCCGCGCCGCGCAGCACACCGTCGGCTGGGGCACCACCGTCCACGAACTGACACAACGATGAAGAGAAAGAGCACAACCATGACCATGACACCCCTGCGACGACGGGGTACGACCCTGGCCGCCGCCCTGCTGAGTGCCACGCTCGTCCTTTCCGGATGCGGCAACAACGGCAACAACGGCGAAGACGCCGGCGACTCGCCCGCGAAGACACGCACCGTCAAAGCCGACAACGGCAGTGTCGACGTTCCCACCGACCCGCAGCAGGTTGTCACGATCGGCAACACGATTCTTCCGTTCATCGACATGGGCGGCAGGCCGGTGGGCGTCACCGAGGTGTCCGCCGCCGAACTCGGCCTGCTTCCCGCAGAACAGAAGGCCACGTTCGAAGCCGCCACGAATCTCGGCTCCAGCGGCGACCAGGTCGACATGGAGAAGCTCGCCAGCCTGAAGCCGGACCTCATCCTGGCCCAGCTCCCCGACAGCGAGTTCGAGCAGATCGAGAAGCAGCTGACAACGATCGCCCCGACGGTCTTCTGGGGGCTCGACGTCGAGTGGAAGGCCTTCGCCGGCGCTCTGTCCGAGGCCGGCAACGTCACGGATGGGCTCGGTGAACAGAAGGCGAAGTTCGAGAAGAAGGTCGCCGAGATCAAGCAGGCTTACGGCAAAATCATCGACGACACCTCGTTCGTCAATGTCAACCGCTGGGCGAGCTCCGATCCCGGGACCTTCTCCATCGCGGACTTCGGCTGCGTCGAAATCGCCCAGGACGACCTCGGCATGGATTTCCCCAAGGCGGCCGCGGGCGAAGACCCCTTGGGCTGGACGTCCTTGCCTTTCGAGCAGATCGCGGGACTGTCCAAGTACGACGTGATCACCTACCCAGTCGACGCCCAGGGTCGCCCGACCGAGCCCTTCGCGCCAGTGGTCGGGACCAACACCTGGAAGGCGCTGCCTGCCGTGAGCTCCGGTCGCGCACTCGGAGTCTTCTGCCCCGGCAACAACTCCTACGGGCCCGTCCTGCAATACCTGGACTCGCTGAGCACCGCTCTGGCGACCCTGCCCACCAAGGAGTGACAGCTCTCATCGCGCGCCACGACGGTCCTGGCCCCGCGACGGTGCCCGGACCGCGTCGGCGCATGCTCGGGCTGGCCGTCGCGCTCGCGGCCCTGCTGGCCCTGCTGGTGCTAAGCGTGATGATCGGGTCGACATCGATCGCGCCAGCAGAGGTGTGGGATGCGCTGTTCCACCCATCCGCTGACATCGACCAGTTCGCGATCCGTGACTACCGGCTGCCGCGCACCGTCGTCGGCCTCGTCGCGGGCGCTGCGCTCGGCGTGGCAGGAGCGTTGATCCAGGCGTTGACCCGCAACCCGCTGGCCGATCCGGGCATCCTCGGCGTCCACGCGGGCGCTTCCTTCGCGGTCACGATCGCCGTGGGTGTGCTCGGCGTCCGCGACGTTCAGGGATACATGTGGTTCGCCTTCGCGGGGGCGCTGATCGTCACGCTCATGGTGCTCACCCTCGGGTCGACCCGACGCGGCCGATCGCCGGTGGTGATGGTGCTCGCCGGGGTCTGCGTCGGCGCGGTGCTCGGGGGCGCCAGGGAGGCGCTCCAACAGACCAACCCGGATGCCTTCGACGCGATGCGATCCTGGAACGCCGGTTCGATCGTGGGTCGCCCACTCGACCTGGTGTGGCCGATCCTGCCGTTCTTCGCGGTCGCACTCCTCTTGGCCTTCGCGGTGTCAGGTTCACTCAACGCGATGGCTCTGGGCGACGCCCTGGCCGTCGCCCAGGGCGTCCGCCTGGCCCGCACCCGGATCCTCGCGATCGTCTCGATTACCCTGCTCGCCGGTGGCGCCACCGCGATTGCCGGACCCATCGGCTTCGTCGGACTCATGGTGCCGCACGTGGCTCGCTGGGTCGTCGGCCCGGACCAGCGCTGGATCTTCGCCTACAGCGTGCTGCTGGGCCCGATTTTGCTGCTGGCCTCCGACATCCTCGGGCGCGTCGTGATGTACCCGAGCGAGATCCCCGTGGGCATCGTGTCCGCCTTCGTCGGCGCCCCCGTTCTCGTCGCGCTGGTGCGGCGGAAGCGAGCGAGCGGACTATGAGCACAGGCGTCTCGTCCGCTCGCGCAACGGACCCCGCTGAGCAGGTGAACTTCGGCCGCCGGGTGCTGGTGCTGCGGCGACGGAGGATCGCGGTACGGCTCGAATGGCGCTCGGTCATCGTCTGCGTCGTGCTCGCGCTCGCGATCGCCTTCACGGCGGTGCTCGCGCTGATGACCGGCTCGTACGAGCTCGGACCCGGGCAGGTGGTCTCCGCGCTGACCGGCGGGGAGACGGGGCTGGTCCACGACATCGTGGTCGACTGGCGGCTGCCGCGGGTGGTCGCGGCGCTGGTGTTCGGCGCCGCGCTCGGCGTGTCCGGTGCGGTCTTTCAGTCGATGTTGCGCAACCCGCTCGCCGATCCCAGCATCATCGGGTTCTCCCAGGGCTCCTATACCGGAGCGCTGATCGTGATCCTGGTCGTCAACGGAACCTACTGGCAGCTGGTCGGCGGAGCACTGTTGGGCGGCATGGCCACCGCCCTCGCCGTGTACGTGCTCGCTTACCGGCGAGGGGTGCAGGGGTTCCGGCTGATCATCGTCGGCATCGGCGTCTCCGCCATGCTCGAGTCGCTGAATACCTGGCTGATCCTCAAGGCCGACCTGGAAGCCGCGATGTCCGCGGCCGCGTGGGGCGCCGGGACGCTCAACGGCGTGTCGTGGGATCGGGTGGTCATCGGCGGCGCCTGCATTGCTGTGCTCCTGCTGCTGGCGGTGGTGTTGAGCCGGCCGATGCGGCAGATGGAGCTGGGGGACGACGCCGCCGCCTCCCAAGGGGTGCGAGTCGCGCCCGCCCGCCTCGGCCTGATCGTGGTGGGCGTCGCACTCACCGCGACCGTCACCGCGGCATCCGGCCCGATCGTATTCATCTCCCTGGTAGCGCCGCAGATCGCCCGTCGGCTCGCCCGCACCGCCGGGATCACCCTCGCACCCGCCGCGTTGGTCGGCGCGCTGTTGTGCCTGGCGGCCGACTACATCGCCCAGCACATCGCACCCACCCCCCTGCCGGTGGGGATCATCACCGTCATGCTCGGCGGCGGCTACCTGGGCCGGCTGCTGTTCACCGAAGCCAGGAGACGCCTGTGAACCTGTCTGCCTCTACCACCAGGGACTACGACGTCATGCCCGAGCGGCACCCCACGGGCCCGGCCCGGCTCGGCATCGACTCGGCGACGATCGGTTACGACAAGCGCATCATCAGCGAGAGCCTGTCGGTGTCGATCCCTGACGAGTCGTTCACCGTGATCGTCGGCCCGAACGCGTGCGGCAAGTCCACGCTGCTGCGCGGCCTGTCGCGGCTGCTCAAGCCGAGCGCGGGCCAGGTGGTTCTCGACGGGGCGGACATCCAGTCCTACAAGACCAAAGAGGTCGCGCGACGGGTCGGGCTGCTGCCGCAAACCGCGATCGCCCCCGACGGGATCACGGTCGCCGACCTGGTGGCCCGAGGCAGGTATCCGTATCAGGGGTTCCTCCGTCAGTGGACCGAGGACGACGAGCAGGCCGTGCTGCGCGCGATGGATTCCGCATCGGTCACCGAGCTGTCCGGCCGGCTGGTCGACGAGCTCTCCGGCGGGCAACGACAGCGGGTGTGGGTCGCCATGGCGCTTGCGCAGCACACCGACATCCTGCTGCTGGACGAGCCCACGACCTTCCTCGACATCACCCACCAGATCGAGCTCATGGAGCTGTTCACCGACCTGAACCACCTCGGCCACACCATGGTCGCCGTACTCCACGACCTCAATCACGCCGCCCGCTTCGGCACCCACCTGATCGCCATGAAGGACGGCGCCGTCGTCGCGGAAGGGTCGCCGTCGGAGATCGTGACCGTCGAACTCGTCGAGGAGGTCTTCGGCCTGCGCTGCCTGGTAGTCCCCGACCCCGTCGTCGGCACACCACACGTCGTACCCCTGGGACGGCACCGGGGACAGCCGTGACGCACGCCCCGGACACCGACCCGGCGGGCCTGGGACGCGGACCGCTGACCCGCTGGCTGCCCGTGTTCCTCCACACCCCAGGCGAACCCGCCGACACTCGGCCGGTCAAGGCCGGGACGAGGCTCACACCGGGCCGGTTCCTGCTGCGCGTGGTCGTCTCGGTGAGGCGGGTCAGCACTCCCGCGATGCTGTGCGCGACCGTGTGGCAGGTGGGCGAGTCGGCGGTCCCGGTGGTGATGGGGCTCGCGATCGACCGAGCCCTCGCAACTGGCGACACCGGGCAGTTGATGCTGTGGCTCGCCGTGCTGATCGCCCTGTATGTCGCGCTGACGTCGGCCGCAAGGCTCGCGCTGCGGCTGACCGCCTATGCGGTGAGGCTCCTGCAGCACCGGCTCCGCGGCACGCTCTCGACCCGCGTGCTGCATCCGGTCGACGGGGCTGCCCGTGCGCCGGACGGCAGCGTCGTCTCGGTGCTGACGAACGACGTTGACCGCCTGGCCAACGCGGTGATCCTCGTCATCATGCCGATCGCGAGGATCGCGGCCATCGGATTCATCGCCGCATCGCTGTTGGCGACGCACTGGCTGCTCGGACTCGTGGTGCTGATCGGGTCGCCGGTCGCGGTCTGGCTGATCGGCGTGCTCAGCGAGCGGCTCTCGCGAGACACCCGTGAGTACCAGGAGCTGCTGGCGTCCACCGTCGGGCGGGCCACCGACCTCGTCGCCGGCTACCGGGTGGTCAAGGGGATCGGCGTGCATGCCGAGGCGGAGGCGACCAGGCGGTACCGGCAGGCCAGCCAGGAGACCCTCGTCGGCGCCAGACGCAATGCCGGGCTGCTGGGAAGGTTCCTCGTGGGCTCGGGGGTGGTCACCGGTGTGTTCGTTGCCGCGGTGATGGGGCTGGCGGGCTGGTTCGCCGTGGACGGCCAGATGAGCATCGGCGAGCTGATCGCCGCCGTCGGCCTCACCCAGGCACTCCTTCCGCAGATCGAGTCCATCGCGAACGCGTCCATCCCGAACCTCGCCACAGCCCGCGCCTCGGCCGCGCGCATCCTCGACGTGCTGCGGGACAACGACACGTCCACCCCTGGGCCCGATGACGCGACCGGGTACGAGGTCGCGCCGCTGCCGGTGCTGGAGGTGTCCATGCCGAACAGCTCTGGGGACGACACGTCCGTCAGGGTCGAGTCGGGCGAGTTCGTCGGAGTCCTGACGGATGATCGGACCGCGGCTCACATTGCCGACACCTTGCTGGACCCCAGGGCTGGCGACGAGGTCCAGGTCCGGCTCGACGGACTGTCGGCGCGGGAGCTGTCCGCGGCCGCGTACCGCTCCCGGGTCACGGTCGCCCCGCACCGGGTGACGCTGTTCAGCGGTTCGATCCGCGACAACCTCACCGTCCCCGCTGATACGCCGGAACTGGTGGACTCCGCCCACCGGGACGCAGGACTGCGGGCCGCCGCGTGTGACGACTTCGCAGCCGATCTCGACATCCCGGTCGGCGAGGGCGGCAACCGCCTCTCCGGCGGCCAGCGCCAGCGGGTCGCCCTTGCCCGCGCCCTGGCGAGCGACGCGCCCGTGCTCGTGCTGCACGACCCGACCACCGCGCTCGACCCGGTCACCGAGCACGCCATCGCCGGCAGACTGCACGACATCCGTCGGGGGCGCTCGACGCTGCTGATCGCCTCGGCTCCGGCCTTGCTCGGTGCCTGCGACCGCGTCATCGAGCTGCTCGATGACGCACCGGCGGATGCGAGGAGAGCACAGTGAGCGGCGCATGCGCTGTGCCAGCCGATGCCGGGCTGCCGGTAGCGGGCGGTCGGGAGACCGCCAGGGAGGTGTGGTGGCTCAGCCGGGGCCACCGGCTTCGGCTCGCCGCGACCGGCGTGCTGGGGATCGTCAGCACTGGCGTCGACCTGATCCCACCCGTGGCGATCGGGTACCTCGTCGACCGCGTGCGGGCAGGCACCGCGGACCTCGGCACCGTGCTGACCATCAGCGCCGTCATGGCGTTCGCGGCAGTCCTCGGCGCGGCAGGCACCGCGGTGACGATCGTGCTTGCCACCCGGACCTACCACACCATCCTCGCCACATTGCGCGAACGACTCGTGGGCCGGGCCATGACACTCCCGCAGCACATCGTCGAACGCGCCGGCGCCGGAGACCTGATCTCCCGGTCCAGCGACGACGTGACCGCCGTGGCCGACGCCGCCTCCGCGGTGATCCCAGCGCTCACCGTTACCGCCTTCACCGTCGTCGTGTCACTCGGCGGGCTCGCGGCGCTGGAATGGCCCTACGCAGGCGCCTTCATCGTCGTCCTGCCCGTCTACGCGCTCGCCATGCGCTGGTACCTGCGCACCGGGCCGCGGGTGTACCGCGACGAACGCGCGGCGATGAGCGCGCGCGCCCAACAGATCCTCGAGTCGCAGCGCGGCTACCCCACAGTGCTCGGCTTCGGACTCGGCGAGCAACGGCACCGTGCCGTCATGACCACCGCGTGGGATGTCGCGGTGCAGTCGCTCCGTGCCCGGATCGTGCAAAGCATGCTCAGCGCCCGCCTCAACACCGGCGAATGCATGAGCCTGGCCGCCGTGCTCGTCGTCGGCTTCGTCCTCATCGACGACGGGTCCTCGACCGTCGGCGCCGCCACTACCGCCATGTTGCTCGTACTGCGCCTGCTCGGACCGGTCAATCAACTGCTCTTCGTCATCGACACCCTCCAGTCAGCCCTCGCGTCACTGAGCCGCATGATCGGTGTCGTCACCATCCCGGTAGCGGACGACGCCGGGGAGCCGTCGAGGCCCGCAGGTGCGGCGGCCGCCGTACGACTCCACAAAGTCGCATTCCGCTACGAAGACGGCCCCCGTGTGCTCGACGACATCACCCTCGAGATCCCCGCTGGTCAACGGGTCGCCGTCGTCGGTGCCTCCGGCGCGGGCAAGACGACACTCGCCGCCGTGATCGCCGGCATCCAACGACCGGAGGCCGGTACTGTCGTCCGGCCCGACCGCACCGCGGTCATCGCCCAGGAAACGCATGTGTTCGCCGGGACCTTGCGAGACAACCTCACCCTCGCCGCCCCCGACGCCACCGACGTCGACATCCGCGCGGCGCTCGATGTCACCGGCGCCACCGGGTTGCTCGACCTGCTGCCCGCTGGGCTCGACACCGTGGTCGGCTCAGGCGGACATCCGCTCACCGACGCACAGGCACAGCAACTGGCCCTTGTCCGGCTGCTGCTCGCCGACCCAGAACTGGCGATCCTCGACGAGGCCACCGCCGAAGCTGGCTCGGTCCACGCCGGCCTGCTCGACCGAGCGGCCAACGCGGTCCTGGCGGGGCGTACCGGATTGGTGATCGTCCACCGGCTCTCACAAGCCGCTGCCTGCGACCGGATCGCGGTCATGGAGCACGGCCGGATCATCGAGAACGGCACGCACGAGGTGCTGCTCGCCACCGACAGCGTCTACGCGCGGCTGTGGAGCGCCTGGCGGGAAGGCCAGAGCATCGGTCGGGCAACAGGGGCGGAGTGATCGGGGCAGACAGCGCTGGCGCAGCACCTCGCACCCGCGCACGTATCTACCTAATACTCCAGCCGCACCTGCGCGCCCGGGTATTTCCGCAGATGAACGGCACGATCTGTGTCGCGTCAGTGTCGATGAGTCAGCTATCAGCGTCGATGTTATGCACTAGGCTGGCCGAGGTGGTCGAACTTCGTGTCTGACGCCTCCAGCGGCGGGTCCGCCCACCAGGTAGTTAGCTGCGGGGCCGCCTAATCCGGCTCTGTGCCGGTCCGATGTCGTTGAGATGGGTGTGTGGATTGCAGTCGCATGATCGGGGCGCCGGTCGTGCACCGTACTGCGGCTTTATGGAACCCGTGATCTGCGGCTACTCGACCCCACCGGCTCATCCGTGCGAGAATGAAACATGTGTTCGATAGCCTGTCGTGGTGGCGCAGCCGGTGATCATTGGCCGGTCTTCTGCGCCGCGGCCAACGACGGGCTATCGTCGCTGCTGGTGACGGTTGCGATGGCTTTGATGGTGGTGTCTGTTGATCTCGGGCTGACGTGGTTGGGATGACGGCCATTCTCAGCACCGACAGTGCCGCTTCGTCAGCCCGCCAGCTGATCCCGGGCGCGCTGAGCGCACGAAGGCTGATGGGTGGTCTATCTCGGCGCGATGTGGCTGCGCTGGCAGCGATGTCCGCGCGGGAGGTCTTCCTCTACGAGGAGGGGTTGCGTGCCGCGGGCCCGGCTGGGGTGGAGCGCCTGGCGCGGGCTGTCGGCTGCCGCCCTGATGAGCTGATCGATATCGAACCGGGTCGTGAGACGTTGGCAGACCTGCGATTCGCGGTGGGGTTGAGGCTGGCCGACGCGGCGGCGCTGGCCGGATCGTCTCCGGCTGGTCGAGAGCTGCGCGTGTCGGCTGAGATGCTGTCCGCGCTGGAAAACGGCGAGTCGCTTCATGAGCCGGGGTGGGACACACCGGTGGTGGCCGGTCGTCTCGTGACTGTGCTGGCGCGGATCTACGCAGTGCCGGTACGGATGGTGCTGGACGCGTGGATGCGTACCCGGCCGCAGGAACCTGCGCCGCTGGTGGAGACGCCGGACAGCGGTGGCCCTTCGCGCGCTGCGGTCGCGGCGTGGGCATCGCTGAATGAACGCCAGCGGGTGTATCTGGGCGAGATCATGCGCGACGACCGCATGACGGCTACGGAGATGTGGATGCGCAGGCTGCAGCGGTTGCCGGTTCCGAGGAGTGCTGAGTGGCGTCGGCTTCCGCTGGCGTTCAAAGGCGCGCCGGCGCAGACCGGGTACACCCGTTTGCAGGAGCGGTTGCGCCGGCGCGGCGTCCACGATCCGGGTACGGGTCCGACAGTGCATGCCCTGGCCCGGCGGGGTCTGGTGGTCGTGACCGAGGATGTCGTCGATGACCCGGTTGCCGGTGAGGTGGTCCGGGTCCTGGTGGAGATCACCCGGCGTGGCCGCGCCGCGGCCCGGGCCGGCTTGCACGAGCCGGTGGAAGTTGATCACGAGCCGCATCTACTGTCCGAGTGGCTGTGGAGCGTTCTGGTCCGGGTTGCGGCGGCCGAGCCCGACGGTCTGCCGGAGGATCGGCTGGCGGGCCGGGCGCTGTTCTTTCTCGGCGTCGGCTACCGCAGCGCTGCCGGCGGGCCGCCGAGCCGAGGGCTGATCGAGTCGGTGGCGGTTCTTGCCGCTGGTGGGACGCACGTGGAGGAGTTCCGGTGGCGGTTGACCGACCTGGGCCGACAGCACCTCGCCGCGTTCGTTGATCTTTATCGTCGGCGGTATCCGCGAGTGGATTGCACCGGCATCGAGGGCATCTTCTGATTTCTGACACGGGGCCGGGTCGCTTCGCGCCCGGTTTTTGTCGGAGGGTGGGTCTAGCATCCGCCCACGTGACTAATGCTGTCGATGACGACACCAGCACACTGAGCGATGACCATGCACGCTATCTCGTGACCAAGGCCGCCGTGCACGCCGCGAAGGCTTTGACCAGCCCCGGCCGGAAACCGGAGCAGCGGCTGGAGACGCTGATGGAGTGCCATGGCAGCGTCCTGGCCGCGCGTGGGCCCGGCAGCCCGCTGCCGTTCGGGCGATTCCGCGATGCACTCTCGGGTGACCTCGCGCAGCTGCTGCCTGCCGGGGTCGAACCGGTCGACCTCAAGGGACTGGCTGTCGTCGATCAGGACGGGCAGATCACCGAGAACGCGTTCGACCTGGACTTCGAGCAGCGAATGCTGTTGCACACCCTGCACAAACTCCACCGGGCCACGGGCGTGGCGGGCGTGCGGGAATTCCGCGAGGAGGTCGAGCAGGAGACGGTCTACCAGGCGTTGAGCAAGCAAGGTGTCCAATCGGTCTACGAGAATGGGCGCGAGGATCTGATCCGAACCCCGGCCGGGCACATGGATGATCTAGCGGACTTGCGGTTGCCGCCGAGCGTGGCCGACTTCTACCAGGAGATCCCGTACGGCTCAACACACCAGGGCTGGTGGTATGCCTGCCCGATCTGCCGGTGGCCGATGCGGCTGGTGCTACGAAAGAGCGCCGGCCTGCTGACGGGCTCGGCGCGATGCTGGCACACCCCGCACGCCGAGATGGGAGCCTCGTACCTGTTCCGGCCGACCAGCGACGGATCCGCCGCCGCGCTGCTTCCCGAGCCACGCCCGGACCTGCCCGCCGGTCGCGAGTCGGTGCTGTTCCCCGACCTCGACGCGATCCCGGAGCCGACGCCGGTAGACAAGCACAAGGCCTTGGTCCGGGGCGTGTGGCGTTACACCACAGTCCCGGGTATCCCCGAGCTGGCGTTGCGCGACCAGCTGCACGAGCGTGGCCTGGCGGCAGAGCTCTGGCCATCGCTGGACGCCTACGACCTGCGTGTGACGGTTCCCGGCATCGACAAGCCGTTCAAGGTCGACGTCAAGGATTACACGTCGGCGACAACGCTCGGCAGCCTCATCCACGCGCAGGAAGGCGACCGGGGCGGTGCCGAATGGCTCGTGGTACCGGACTACCGGGCCGGGCAGATTCCGCTGCTGTCCGAGGTGTGTGCCCGCTACGACATGAAGGCGATTACCGCTTCAGCCTTCGGCGAGCTCGTCTGCGCGAAGGCGGGGGTGAGGTGGGCATGAGTGAACCGACCGTGCAGACTAGCGTGGTCAACGCCGCGCTGGCGCTGGCCGCGCACTACCTCCCCCGCCGTATCGCGGGCGATGCTCGTGACGCCGCCGGGTTCGCCGACGCCGCGTTCCTGCTGTCCGGCAAGTACACGGCATGGGACCGCTGGAACGGGCTCACCCATGGCGAGAAGCAGCGCATTGCGCTGCTCGGATCTGTCGCCCCGGCCGACCTTGCCGAGCATCGTGCCTTCTCGGTCGCCGCCCGCACCCTCCTCTTACCGTCGGGTCCCGGCTACAACGACGGACCCGTGCCTCTGGCGGCGTTCGAGCTTGCCGGGAAGAACCCGTTTAAGGCCGATGCCGCGTACCCCCGTGTGGGAGGGAACCTGCTGGAGTACGCCGAACGGCAGACCGCCCGGTTCCGGCGCCCAAGCGCCCGCCCGAAACCGCCGGACTTCGCTGGCCCCGGAACGTGGACGACCCCGACGATCTACGTCAAGGACGGCGGTCAGATCTACGGCCGGGTCCGCATCCCCCGCTATCCACACTTCACTCAACCGTTCGACCATGACCGGCTGCCACACGCGTCGACTGTCGCGTACGAGCCCGAGCTGCGCATTCCCACGCACGAGCTGTTGAGCTTGGCCGCGCAGATCGACGAGCGGTTCCCGGCCGACAAGCGGTTCCTGTACACCACGCTGTCGGGGCTGTTCGATGTCTTGCAGACCACCGACACTGTCTCACCTCGCGACGTGATGACCCTGTCGGCCTGCGGACTGGAAATCTTCCACGCCCCGACCGGCACCGGCAAGAGCGTCCTGGTCCGGGTCATGGCTAGCTGGTTCGCCTTGAACAATCGGCGTCTGGCCATCGTGCAGCCCGACATCAAGTCCTGCCTGGCCATGACCTGGAACATCCGCGGCGACCTGGCTCACCTGCAGACGACGCACGCGCTGGAGCACACACCGACCTGCGCACATCTGATGTCCACTAGCGGGATGCACGAGCGGGCCGTCAAGCACGCCTCGCTGATCGACGAGGACCCGGACTCGCCCGGTGACTGGGGGCTGCGCGGAGAACGCGACATCGACCCGCTCGCCTACGGCTGCGCGCAGCGGGAATTCACCGAGGCCACCGGCGACTATCCGCCTGGTCGCGAACCGTGCCTGTCGCTGGGCCGGCAGGGTGTCGGGATGTCGGCCTGCCCATGGATCCCAACCTGCGGCAAGTTCGCCCCGGTCTACCAGGCGTGTGACGCGAACGTGGTCGTCATGAACCACTTCCTGTTCCTGCAGGGTTCCCTGCGCATCGGCGTCAACCTCGACGGCCGGCCGGTGTACACGATGACGGCTGCCGAGTTCGCGCTGCGCACCTGCCATGCCGTGCTCATCGATGAGGTCGACCAGTTCCAGTCCCGGGCCATCGAACGCTGCGCAAGCGATGTAAAACTACATTCGCGCCGCCACTGGACTTCCGCCCCGCAGGCGATGGACACCGACGCGAAACGGCTGCCCATCCACGACGAGAACGAGTTGCTGCCCTCGGTAAGCCACGTCCGGCTCATGGCCGAGTTCCTGCTGCTCAGCATCTGCCGCAACGCTCTGACCCTGACCGCCGTCGAAGACAAACGCGCCGCAGAACGCATTCCGGACCAGACCAGCAGCCGCTGGCACATGGCCCGCGGCCGCGACCGGACGCTCGCCGCACTGCTGTGGCCCGACCTCGAACTCGGCGAGGCCGGTATACCTGCCGAGGTCATCGAACGGATCAACGCGCTGATGCCCGAGCGCTTCCAGCAAGAAGACCGGCACGGACGGGCCAGTAGCACGCTCGAGCCGGTCTGGGCCGATGTCCAGCGCGGGCTGAGCGCGCTGGTCGGGCCGCGCGGCGAGACCTTGCTCGACGCAATCAAGATCGAACTGCACGAGCTGCTGGAAGATGCGATCACCGACGGGCACCGCCGCGCGCAGATCATCAACCTGCTGGCGACCCGCGCGGTGATGATCGAACTCGACGAGGCTCTGGCCGAGGTCCGCAAGACCGCCCAGCGTTACCGGTCGTCCGGGTTGCGGTCCGCCCAGAAAATCGTCGAACAGTTGCAGAACTCGGCGATCACCGCCGTGATGCCGATCGGCATGCTCGGCCGCTCCCTGACCGGCTACCGGGTCACCGGTCTCGATGACAAGGAACGTAGCGCCGAACTGGTCGCGCAGACTGTCGGCGGTGATCCGCACCTGTTCACCGCCGAACTCGGCGGGATCGTCTCGCTGAGCTTGGCCGGCACGCAGCGGCCGGTCATGGGGCTGTCCGCGACTGCGTTCTTCCCGCAGGCGGTCCGCGAGCACGTGCACGCACCGGTGCGCTGGTGGATGACCGACGCGCAAGCACGTTCCATCCGCGCCCGCAAACGCCGCGTCGAGTACGGCAAGGGCCACCCGCTGTTCGGCGAACCGATCAAGGTCTCCGGTCTGCACACCAGCCGCAAACGTGATGCGCTGATCGAACTCGGCGATCAGCTCTACGACCGCTACATCCGGAGTGAGCTGGAAAAAGCCGCCGTCAACGACCCTGATCGTGCCCACGTGCTGGTGGTGGCGAACTCCTATGAGCAGTGCGCCTGGCTCGCCCGCGGCATCTCCCAGTCCGGCTCCTACCGGTCCGGGCTGTGTGTGGCAGTGCGCGCCGAGGATCGGCACAGCCTCAACCCGGACCTGCCCCGCGAGGACCGCGCCGTGCGGCTGACCGGTGAGGAGTTCGAGACCTTCCCTGACCGGGGCAACATCCTGGTCGTGCCGCTGTCGCTTATCGCGCGCGGGCTCAACATCGTCAAGGGCATCCGCTCTGCGGTGCGCTCAGTCTACCTGTGCGTACGGCCCCTGGCGCTGCTCAACGAGCCGTCGGAGATGTACGCCAGCATCAATGCCGCCGGCATGCGAGCCCTGCCCGCCGGCGGAAGCAGAGACCCGATCGCCGCGCTCGCCGGTGCTCGTGACGCCGCGTGGGAGCGGTTGCGGTTGCTGTTGCGCTCGGCCAACCAGTTCACCTCCATGCAGAAGTCGCTGCAGGAGGAAGTCGTCGCGGGCATGATCGTCGACCTCATCCAGCTCGCCGGACGGGCCCGCCGCGGCGGCACGGAATCCGTCCTGCACATGGTCGACTTCGCGTTCCACGAAGACACCTGGAGCGCTGATCTCGACACGATTCTGCGCCGCATCCACGCCAAATGGCCGCCCGAGGTGCGGGCGCAGATGAACGCCCTGTACGGCGAAGCACTCAACGCGTTCCTGTCGTACGCCGGAATCGACCCGAACGAATACCCGCTGACAACTGTTCCCGGAGAAGAGGACGAGTGACCCCACAACGCCGCGCTCCCGGTCGCTACCTCGACACGCTCGCGTACCGCTGCACCCCCGACCTGGTCGGCGACGACGCCGTGTACCTTCGGCATCTGAGCCCCGAGACCCGCTCCCTCTGGGAAAACTTCGAACGCGCCTGCAAAGACCGGTACGGCAACGAATCAGCGCAGGCACCGTACTCGATCGCCACCACCGTGCTCAGCACGCTGACCGGCGGATACGTCTACTTCGAGCCCGGCGGTCCCCAGCCGTTCCTGGCCTCGCGGGAGCCGATCGACGACAAGCTGCTGTGCCGGGTGTTCACCCTCACCTACGGCCTTGCCCACGGCGTGACGATCCACGAGATCGACCTGCGGCGGCCCCCGGAGGTGGCGCAGAGCATCGCCGATGCGCCGGAGAAGAAGGAGTACCTTGCCCAGCACATCCGGACGCAGGACGGTGTTCAGCCGGTCGCCCCGAACTGGGTGTACCGCACCATCACCTGGGGGCTGGCGCAAAAATTGGCCGGCCCGTGGGCGGTTCGCGACGGGCTCAGCGTCACGTTGCGCCCGGATGTCACCGGCGGCCTCGTAGCCCTCGACAAGCCGTGGGAGAGCGACCAGGGCGGCCGGTACGCACTGTCACGTACCGCGCTGAGCCTGGAAACCGTGCCGAACATCGTCAACCCCGTGCTCATGGTGACCTCCCGGGTGACCCGGATCTCGGATTCGCTGATCTTCAGCAGGACGGTCCTGGCGGTCCAGCCCGGAGAGAACCGGCCGATCCTCGAGGTCGCTCTGCACGGCGGTGGCGGAGCCCGCACGATCAGCCGATACGCGCTCGAAGCGCTCGGGCGCCTCGACATGGACTACTCCATCCTGCAAGCCATCGCAGCCCGCTCGCAGGCCGAACAACGGATGCGCGCCGAAGCCATTGCCAAGGCCGGCCACGACGACAAACCCAAGCTGACGTTCTCCCGCGAGCGCCCGAGCCAAATCTGGCCGGTGCTGGCGAAGAACCGGCAGTTCCCCATTGGCGTCGGCACCGGCATGCACCACCTGCGTGTGCTCAACCAGCACATCGTGGACCGGCTCGGTGATCTGGCCCAACCGATCGTCGCGCGCGCCACTACCCTGACCTTGCCGCACCGGCCCACCGACCCGGAGAAGGTGTCCAAGGCGGAGTTGGATCGGCGCAAGGCTGCCCGCGAAGCCGGCGCCGAGGTGCGGCTGCGCGGCAAAGGCACCGCATTCCCCGACCCCGCCTCCATCGCCGCTGCGGTGAAGGCGGCCGGCTTCACTAGACTGCGCCTCGTCTGTCTGTGGTACCGCGACGAGACCCGCCTGCGGATGATCGCGACCCTCGCCAAGACCTACGGCCTCGCCACCGAGGGCTTGGACCCACGCGACGGCCAGGAGATCGACCTTTACGGCGGAACGGTCACCGCGGTCTTCCGATTCATGGGTGATTTTCTCACCCATGGCAGCCCGCACGGCAGAACGAAGGCGTTGAAGCCGGCCGAGGCGGCGCTCGACCCCAGCGGCGGCGTGCTGGTCGGCACGTGGTGTGAAACCCACGTTCCCACTGCCGAGGACGCCCCCGGCCGCAAACCGGCCGAGCTGGAGGAACTGGACGCCAAGCCGCAAACCAAGACGATCCTGGCTGGCCGGGACATCGCGAGCCAGTATCTGCTCGGCAAGAACGCGCAGGGTGTCATCGCGCCGAAAACGCCCGACCACCCGAGTGAGATGGCGCTGCTCGACCTGTACCGCTCCCTCGGCATCATCGACGATCGCATCGCCAACGCTCTGCGTCCCGAAGCCCGGCACGCCGCATACGGCGCCGACCGCATCGCCCACGTCGGATTCCACATCCGCCAGCAGAACAACCGCAAACGCGAGAAAGGCGCCCCCAAGGCCGTCGTGACCGCAACCGCACTGGTTCCGCCGGCCGTCGCGGGCGACGTGTGGCAACTGCGCGGCTGGAGTTCGACCGCTGCTCGCTGGCAGCCCTACCGCTGCGCCCAGAACGAGTTCCACGCCACGAACTACCCGAGCGAGGCTGGCGGCAAGAAGTCCCACCGTCAGCGGTGGGACGACATCGGGGCCATCATCGAACGGGCGCTGGAAGACCTCATTGAAGAACTCGACGGCCGCCCCTATGTCGTCACCGTCGACGAAGACAGCGCGCGGCGTATCTGGGATGGTCTGCAGAACAGCAAGCAGGGGCTGCATCCCGACACGCGCAAGAGCAAATACTGGCTGCCCGGCTTCACCCTTCCCGCCGACGAACAGCCCGACGCGGTTATCCGTATCAACATCGCTGACGACCGGGTGCCTCCGCCGGTTAGCTACACTCACGTGCTCAGCAGCCGAGAGGAGGAGAAAGAAGGCGAGACGACCAAGGCGCTGTACGAGATCGAGACGGACTTCAGCACCCCTGTATGGTTGCTTTGCAACGTTCCCCGCAACTACGACGGCGGCAACTCCGGCCGGCTCGGCGCGAAGTACACCCGCTGGGACGCGAAACATTCCGTCAATTCGGAGAACAAGGAAGAACGCCGGAAGAGCGAGATCCCCGAGCCGTGGTACTCGATGACCGCCACGGAAATCTTTCCCATCGCCCTCAACGACCGCGTCTCCCACGAAGCGCTCGCGTTCGCCACCGCCCAGCTTTGCCACCAAACCATGTACTGGTCCGACCGCGCCCGGTACCCGGTCGCCCTGCACGCGGCAATCCAGATGGACAAAGACCATCCGCAGTACCGCCGCACCGCGCAATCAGCCGATGAGGAAGCCAGCTCCGATGCAGAAGAATAGGTTCTGAAGCTCGAGCTGCGGCACGAGAACGACTGCCAGCTCCGCACCCGGCACGGGCGCGGAGCTTCCGGCACATGGTCGCTCACGCGCCGGCGCGTCATCCGCTTTACGATAGTGCGTGAGGTTGCCTCGCCGAGGTGCCCAGACAACGCAGCGATGATGTTGGCGAAGCGCGCCGCTGCCAGCAGGTGACTGAAGTTCGGGTAGCGGCTCGGTTGCTACTGCCGAGATCGGCGGTCGCTCGCCAATGACTGGGCTGTCGGCGCTGCGGATACCCCTGTGCCGTCGGTCGCATCGACTCTGACACCCATAGGCGACGGCGACGTGCACGCTCCCGAACCGGATTCCAGCCCATTGAGGATGGTCGCGGGGCGCTAATCGCACATCGGCTTCAGCGCCTCGACGTAAGCCGGGAACCGATCCATCTCGAGTCGTCGACCGACCGCAACGGTGCGCTGTACAAAAGGCACGAGTTCGTGCCAGGCCAGATCATTCGCGGCCGCCTTGGCGCTGCGAGCCCCGTCGCGATGTGGCGCCAACCGGTGGCGGTCGTGGGCTGAGCGCCTTTCGATAAGACGTCGTCGGCATGGGTTGGCAGCCTGCGTCGTCCGTCAACCACGCCCGCCCCCGGTCGGCGCGGGTCACACGGTTCAGGGGCAAGCTTTCGGGGACCGGCGCAGCCATGGCTTCTGCCGGGCTCCGAGACCCTTCGAGCTGAGGGAGGCCTCCGAGCGGTGTCCGTTTCGGCAACCGTCAACCGACGGGCTCGGCCTGACGCAGGCGGAGAAGACTGACTTGGCGTCGATTCCGCCTGTCAGCGACGACATGCAGTCCCTGCTCGCGGGCCTCTTCGTCCGGGGTCGCCTGCGTTTCGCCGGACAAGCGATGGGGCTGGGGAACTGGTGGTACGACCCGCTGGATCGCCCGGATCTGTCGGAGCCGGTGAGGGGTGATTCTCGGCGGCTGTGGGGTGCCGGCGACGACTGGCAGTTGCTTTGGGAGCAGTACCCCTACCCGGGCGATGTCGTGGCTTCGCTCACGGATCCGTTCGCGGGGATGGCGGGCGTGACGGCCGATGGCGACGATCCCTTCTACAGCGTTGCGTTGGGAAGCGCATGTCTGGCGCTGGCTCCGTGGTCAGCGCGCCGGACGCGGCGCGGACGGCAGAGTGCGGCCTGATCGCGCTGTGGATCGACGACGGCGCAGGTCGCGTCGGTCCGATCGGGTGGAGCGGCCCCGGGCCGGGTCCTGTGGGCGAGCGGCCCGGTGCCGGGGAGCTCGAGTGTCAAGGAGCTGACAGTTGGCCCGTATCGAGTGTAATGGTGATGTTCAGTAGTGCCGTGCCTGCGCAACGCCATCAGTTGATCATGGTGCGATTCGTCACTTGGACGAACTCGCCAAGCGGTACCTGTCGCATCCAGCTCCTATGCTCGCCGGACGGCAGCGCGCCCCGCCCGTACACTGCGGGCAGCAGCGCGTTCCCGGGATGCGGCGGGGAAGGGGATGCGGGTGCGGCCGGACAGTTCTGAGGTTGATGACGACGAACGTCCCGCTGACGGTCTCGACCTGTGGCAGCTCGCCGGTCTCCCCGGCGGACTGCTGCAGGCCAGCTATCTGACCAGCCGGTTCGCGGCGCAGTACCGGCTGATCGTGGACGTGCTGCTGGCCGAACAGGAACACACGCTGACCGGCGTCGCCGCCACCGCCCTGCCCGAGCTCTTACGCCGGCGCCTGCAGCACCTCGGCGCTGACCCAGCCCTGCTCGACGACCCCGGCTTCCGGCTCAAGGAGCGGATGACCCGGCTCGAACGTTGGGGTGTCGTCTACACGTTCCAGGACAAAGCTGTCCGTGACGCCGAATTCGTCCTCGACCGCGACCGGTACCAGCTGACCGAGACGGTCGCCCAGCTGCACCGGGCGATTACCTCCCTCGGTGACGACACCGCGGCCGAAGCCGCCGCCACCCTCGCCCCCGGCATCCTGACCGCTAACCTGAACCTGCTGCACGATTGCGCCCGCACCGACCCGGCCGCAGCCGCCGCCGCGTGGTCGGTGATCGCCACAACCCACCAGTCGATGGTGAAAGCCGCCGCCAGCTGGCAGGCGCGCCTCGCCGGAGCTCTGGCCGGCGCCCCGACACCGGAAAAGATCACCACCGTGCAGGAAACCCTGCGCCGCTACGTCGACATGTGGGGCGCCGGCATCGATACCCACTCCGAGACGATCACCACCCGCGCCGGGAAACTCGCCCTGCTGCCTGCCGACGTGTGGCGGCGTATCGCCGTGCACACCCTCGGCGCCAACGCCGATGACCCGGCCATCGACGCCCTGGTCGACACCCACCAGCACACGCTGCAAACGCTGCGGCGTTGGTTCGACGGCCCGGACTGCCAGGCCCGTAAACTACGCCGGCAGATGCGCGACACGATCGGGCCGCTGCTGCGCGGGCAGCGCACTCTCGCGGCGGTCGGCGGCCACGTCTCCCGGCGCGCTGAACTGCTCGATTTGGCGGCACGCCTGGAATCGGCCGCCGACGATGACGCCGCGTGGCGCCTGTGGTGCGCCGCGACCGGCCTGTTCGCTGCCCGGCACCTGCCCGGTGAAACGAACCCGCCGGCCGGCAGCGCCGGCGCCGTGTCGTTCTGGGACGCCGACCCGGTCCCGATCGAAGCGCGGCTGCGGAAACAAGGCCCCAAAGCCGTGACCGGCACCGCCGCCCGGCTCACTGACCGCACCGGCGCCAAACGCGCCGCCCGGGAACGCGCCGCCCGCATGGCCGCGCAAGCCGCGCTCACCGAAACCGGAATCCTCGCCCGGTCCGGGCAGCGGCTGTCGCAATGGCGCAACGTGAGCGTCGACGAGCTGCAGATGCTGCTGGTCCTGCTCGGCACGATCGCCGCCGCCCGCCCCGACCAGGCCGGCACCAGGTCGGCGACCACCGGCGACACCCGCTGGCAGCTGCACGCCGATCCACCGCCGGACGGCGCCCCCGCCGCGATTGTGCACACTCCTGACGGGCGCCTGGTCCATCCCGACATCGCCCTGCACATAACCCCGGCCGCGAGCCGCCCGTGAACACCGCGACCTCCGCCATCGAGAAGGAAGCCCAGCAGGCCTTCCTCGGCCTGCTTGCCCAACCGCTGATCACCCCGGCCACCAACCGAATCCTGCACCGGCACGTGCTACGCCACCAACGCCAGATCACCGACCATGCCCGCCGCGCCGGCTACCGCATTCAGCGCGTGGACCGCGCCGTCCGGCTGATCCGAGTACCCGTCGGCGGAAAGGTCACCGCCCCACCACGCCCCACCGGCGCGCACGGCCGACGGCTGCTGGCACTGGCCTGCTGCCTGGCCGCATGCTGCGAAGAAGTCTCGACCACCGTCACCCTGCAACAGCTGTCCGACATGGTCCGCGACCTGACCGGCGCTCCAGGCACCCCAGTGACCGCATACGACCCGGAACAGAAACCGCAACGGCGGCTGCTGCGCGACGCCGCGACCCTGCTCGCCGACTGGGGAGTGCTACGCCGCCGCACCAGCGACGAGATGCTGCTCGACTGGACCGAAGACGGCGCTGGGCCCGGCGCCGGCTACGACGTCGACCGTGACGCCCTGCTGCTGATGACCAGCCCCGACGTCCTGGCCGCCGCCCTGCACTCACCCGAGGCTGATGCCGAGCAGCTCGCCGCGACCCGCACCGTGCGGCAATTACGGGCCTTGCTGGAAACCCCCGCCGTCGTCTACGCCGACCTCGACGAACACGACGCCGATGCGCTACGCAAAGCCCGCGGTCTGCGCACCGCAGATCTGACGCAGATGACCGGCGGCACGGTCGAAGCCCGCGCCGAAGGGCTCCTGCTCGCCCTACCCGACGACCCGGACCGGCAGCCGAGCGTCGCTGACTGGCCGCGCGCCCGCGCCGCGGACTGGGTTGCCCTGCTGATGGCCGACCTCGCCGGCCGCCACGGCACCCGCGCCCCCACCGGCACCGTCCGGCTGAGCAGGACACAGGTCGATGAAGTCGTCGACGACCTCGTCGCATGGCGCGGCGACTACATGTCCAAGGACCAGAAGACCGTGCCCGGCACCGTCCGCAGCGACGCCGAAACGATCCTGACCGAACTCGGCCTGCTCCAGGTCGACCCGGACGGCTCGTGGATGTTGTCACCGGTCGCCGGCCGCTACCGCGACCCCGACATCACCCTGATCGATCCGACGGAGCCAACCCGGTGACGACGCTCGACCTGCCCGCACCGGGGCCGGCCGCCACCGACGAGCAACTGGCCGCCTGGCGAGACGCCGTGACTACCGCCGGGCTGCCCGACCCGTCCCGCTCCCGCTGGCAGGTCCTGCGCGCCGGCGTGATCGGCCTGTGGGAATTCGACGTCGCCGAATACTGGTTCGCCGACGGCCGCGCCCAGTTCGTCGGCCAGAACCAGTCCGGCAAGTCCACCATGATGGCCTTGACCACGCTGCTCATGCTCGCCGGCAGCCTCGACCGCAAGTACGTCGACACGTTCGGCGACTCCGAGAAGGAATACCGGTACTACGTCGAACCCGTCACCGACGACCGAGACCGGCGCGACGCCTCCACCTCAACCAATCGCGGCTGGGCCTGGGTCGAATACGGCCGCATAGGCCCGCTCGGCACCCCCGAATTCGTCACCACCATGCTTTACACCCAGACCAAACGCGGCGTGAAGCAGATGACCCGCGCCTGGGTCGTCTGCCACGGCACCGCCCGCGTCCGCGACGGCCTGGACCTGGCCGTCGGACAGTCGGTTACCGAACCCAAGGAACTCGAGGGCATCGCCGGGGTCACCGTCTACCCGAAGGGCTCCGACTACACCGAGCGGCTCGCCACCGACCTGTTCGGCTTCGACGACACCGAACGCTACGCGACCGTGATCGAGATGCTGAAGGTGCTGCGCACCCCACACCTCGGACAGAAACTCGACCCGGCCTGGTTCACCTCCCAGATCCGTTCCGCGCTGCCCCCGGTCGCCAATAGCGAGGTGACCGAACTCGCCAACGGCTGGCAGGAACTCGAACAACTCGCGCGCGACCGTGACCACGCCGACGAAGCCCGCAAAGCGATCACCGTCTACCTCAACCGGGCCTGGCGGCCCTGGGCCGACGCTGTCCTGCGCCTGCACGCCGACACACTGATCGCCGCCGACACCTCGTTCGTCAAAGCCGGCGACGACGCCACCGCAGCGGAAACGACGCTCAAGCAAGCCCGCGCCTGCCTCAACGACGAAGCTCAGAGGGTGGTTCGGTAGGTTTCGTCCATTGTGGGTTAGGGTCGGCGTGTGAATGTGAGTCGTGGTCGTAACCGGTGACGTGGTGGCCGCGTTGGGCTGATCATGGGTGAGCGTGCGGCGTATCCGAGTGACCTGACCGATGATCAGTGGGCGGTGGTCGGACCGTTCCTGCAGGCGTGGAAGGACCGGCATCCGTCGGTGTCGGGGCATCAGGGCCGTTACGAGTTGCGGGAGATCGTGAACGCGATCTTCTACCAGAACCGGACCGGGTGCCAGTGGGCGTATCTGCCGCACGACCTGCCGCCGAAATCCGCAACCTACTACTACTTCGCGTTGTGGCGGGATGACGGCACCGACCAGATGATCCATGATCTGCTGCGCTGCCAGGCCAGGGAGAAGGCCGGCCGGGCGGAGGATCCGACCGCGGTGGTGCTGGACACCCAGTCGATCCGGGCGGCCAACCACGTCCCGGCCGCGACGACCGGCAAGGACGCGGCGAAGAAGGTCCCGGGCCGCAAGCGGGGCCTGGCGGTGGATGCCCTGGGGTTGATCATCGCGGTGGTGGTCACCGCCGCGTCGGTCACCGACAACGCGATCGGCGTGCGCCTGCTGGACAACGTGGTGGCGCACACCCCGACGGTGACCAAGGCGTGGGTCGACGCCGGGTTCAAAGACGACGTGCAGATCCACGGCGCCATCCGGGGTATCGACGTCGAGCAGGTCCTTCGGTCCGACACGACGGCGGGGTTCGTGGCGGTGAAGCGCCGGTGGGTGGTCGAGCAGACCCACGGCACCCTGATGCTGCACCGCCGTCTGGTCCGCGAGTACGAAAGCCGACCAGCCTCCGCGGTGTCCCGTACCTGGTGGGCGTCCACGGCGAACCTCATCCGCCGGTTGACCGGCACCACCACCACGTCCTGGCGCGACCAACGGTGACCCCGCCGACGCTGCTGACCCTGCTCACCGAACGCGAAACCGCCGCCGGCCTCGTCGTCGAGCGGCTCCGCGCCCAGATCGCCTCCCTGACCGAGCAGCTCACCGCAGCCGAGACCGAGGTGACCGAACTCGCCATCACCCGCAAGACGCTCCTGAGCCTCGGCGGCCCACTCGACGCGGCGGCACCTACCGACCCGACCGTCGCCAGCCCCGCCTACCAGCAGATCCTCGCCGTGTTCCACGCCGCCACCGCGCCGATGCGCGCCAAGGACATCTGCCACGCCCTCGGCACCGGCACCGCCGCGAAGGACACCGAAGGACTACGCGCCAAACTCAAGCGGCTCGTCGCCCGCCAAATCCTCACCGAACCCGAGGCCGGCCTGTTCGTCCTCGCCCCGCCGACGACCTCCGCGTAACCCCCACCACCAGGACCTCTAACGAACGGTCAAACCCACATCGGACATAGGCTCCCGAACCACCCTCTCAGAACACCATCGACCTAGAGAAGGCCCTCGGGCGCACCCGCGCCGAACTAATGCAACTGCTGCGCTCATCGGCTTACACCACCGCCGTCGAGCGCGCCACCGACGCCAAACGCCTGCGCGCTGAGGCCAACGCCGCGGCTGAGCGCGCCCGCAAGGCGACCGCCCAGTTGGCCACCACCCGTGGCGACCTGGAGAAGGCCATCGGCCGCCGCGACAAGGCGGCGGACGAGCTCACGATCGCGCAACAGGAGGTCGAGACCGCCGGCGGGCACGCCGTCGAGGCCGCCACCGCCGCAGGGTTCGGCGAGCACGCACCGGCCTGGGCAGCCGCCGGAGACGTCGACCGGTTCGACGTCGCGATCACCAACCGCCGCGGGCAAGTCGCTGCACTGCGCAAACTCATCCGCGCCGCCAGCACTGCCGCTGCGACCTGGAACACCCTTGACGACCTGGCGCAAAAGGCGGAAACCGAACTCACCATCCGTACGGACGCCGCCACCGCCACCGAAAACGCCCTGCGCCAAGCCGTACAGACGTTGTCGGACGACCTGGAACGCTGGGCATCGGCCCTCGACGAATGGGCACCACCGACCGAGACCCGCACCCAGTGGGTCACTGCGGTCACCGACCAGACCCGCGCCGACCGGCCACGGGAACTACTCACCGCCCTGCTGACCCGCCAATGGCTGGACCCGGTCACCTCACCGCTGATCACCCGCGCCGCCGACCTGCGCGCCGGCGCGAGAACCGCCACCACACAAGCAACCGCGGTGGACGCCGAAGCCGACCACCTCGCCGCCGCCGGCGACCCCATCCCCGACCCGCCAGCGCGCTGGACCCGCCGGACACGTCCCGCCTTCCCGACAGCGGCAGGCGCCCCGCTGTGGCGACTGCTCGACCCGGTCGACGGTCTCGACCCCGCCGTCCTCGACCATGTCGAGGCGGCCCTGGCCGCCGCGGGCCTGCTCGACACATGGGTCACCACCGACGGCACCTTCAGCCCCGAGCACGGTGACGACGCCGTCATCACCACCGGCACCCTCCCTGCCGCGACAACCTCACTGGCCGCCGTGCTGCAGCCCGCCGAAGACGCCGCCACCCTCACCGACGCTGTCACGAAGATCCTCAACGGCATCGGCTACACCACCGACGGCCCGCTCACGGCGACCGTGTGCCTCGCCGCCGACGGACGCTGGCGAACCACCGCCGCAGCCGGCCGGGCAGCCCCCGCCGAACACGGCGCTGAACTGATCGGCACCGCCGCCCGCGCCGCGACCCGCCGCCGCAACATCGCCGACCTACGCGCGCAAGCAACCGCGTTCCGTGACGAAGCGCAGCGCCTCATCGGCGAAGCCGACACCGTCAGCACCCAGGTCACGAACCTGCGCACCAGCGCCAAGCAGGCACCGACCGACGCCGACGTCGTCGCCGCTGCCGCCGCTCACACCGCCGCGACCGGCGAAGCCGAGAAAGCCGGCACCGCCTACCGCGACGCTCGCGGCCGAGAAGAGCAGGCGCGCACCCTCTCGGAGGAGAAGGCAGCAGAGGTCATCCGGTACGGCGTCGATAACCAGCTCCCCACCAGCGAGGAGCATCTCGACACCCTCGCCGCAGACCTCGACAGGACCGCCGCCGCCGCCGGCTCCCTGCGGCTGGCACTGCGCGGGCTTAAAGCCGCCACTGCCGCCGCCACGGATGCTGCCGAACGGCTCACCACCGAACAAGGCCGGGTCACCGCCGCCGTCACCCTCACCGAAGGTGAAGCGGCAGCCGCCGAGCTGGCCGACACGAACGCGACCCTGGCCGAGCAGTCCGTGGACGCCGACGCGCAACAGCTATTCGCCCAGGCCGAGGAACTTGAACGAAAAGTCGAGGAATACGGTCCGTCGATCTCGGCCAGTCGACGCGAAGGCTTGGCCCGCTCCAAACAGGCGGGTGAAGCCGAGAACGCCTGGAAGGGCGCCTGCAAGGACCACACGGTGGCCGGTGAACACCGCGACGTCGCGGCTGCCGCCTGGTGGACACCTGTTGACGCCGGCCTCACTGCCGCTCGTAACCTGCCCGCCCCGGACAGCCGTGATTTGCCGGCCGCGCTCGCTCACGCCCGTACCGCCACCGAGCGGCTGCGTCCGCCGATGTGGCCCGACCGGCTCGACGACAAGGCCAAACGCGTTGAAGCCGCACTCTCGCGCATGCTCGGCAGCTCCCTGATCGAGCTGCGTACCGTCCTCGAAGCCCACGGCGGCCGCTCGATCATCATCACCGAAGCCGACGACCAGCACCCCCTGCCGTCGGTCACCTTGATCGTCGATGCCTCCGGCACCTCGCTCGACCCAGCTGAAGCCATCCTGCACCTGCAAGAGCTGGTCGACGACCTGTCGCGTACCCACGACGAGAAGCTCCACCAGATGTACACCGAACTTCTTTCCTCCACCTTCATCGACCACCTCGCCGACCGGATGAAGAAGGTCATCACGCTGCTCGCGGTTGTCAACGAGGTTCTGGAGAAACATCCGACCGGCGCCAACAAGACCACGCTGCGGCTACGCCGCGTCCCCGCCGAAGGACAAGCGCCCGGCTTCAAGATCCTCAAAGCACTCCTGGACGGCACTATCGAATCCGACGCCGCCCAGCAACAGATCCAACTGTTACTCGGCGCCCGTCTGCGCGAGGCCCAGGAAGCCGGCCTCGTTGGCACCGAAGACTGGACCGACCGCCTCGCCGAACTGCTCGACTACCGTGCCTGGTTCGACGTCGTCGCCCAATACAAAGTCGGCGACAGCGACGACGACGAGAACCGGTGGAAAGACCTGACCAGGAAAGTCCACGGCGTCGATTCCGGCGGCGGCAAAGTCGTCACCCTGCTGCAGCCGCTGCTGGCGACCCTGGTCGCCCTGTATTCCGAATCTCCAGAAGCACCCCGGCCGCTCTGGCTCGACGAAGCCTTCGAGGGCGTCGACCCCGGCAACCGCGCCACGATGATGCGGATGCTCACCGACTTCGACCTCGACTTCCTGCTCGCCGGACCCGCACCGCTTGTCGCCGTCGCGCAAGTCCCCGCCGCCGCAGTTTGGGTCATCACCCGAGCACCCGCACCCATTCCCGGCGTCGACCTGTCCCTGATGCTGTGGGCCGGGCACACCCTTGAACAGATCCCCGTCGGGGATTACGCCACCCGGCTGCTCACCCCACGCCGCAGCGCCGAAGATCTCGGCCCTGACTTGTTCGCCACGATGCTCACTGACCCGGCACCGGTCGAGCCACCGCACACCAACGGCGCCCACCACACCGGCACCGAGGAAACATCGGACGCGGCTGGCATTGACGAAAGCGAGCCCGCATGAGCGCGGCAACCGACCGCTGGGCCGCCCAGCCCGGCCCGCACAAGGTCCTTACCGCGGTCCGGGAACTGCTGCAGGAACGCCGCACCGGCAACGGCGTCACCGTTCGCGTCGAGCTCACCGCCACCGAGCGAGCCCAAATGGCCCGCTATCTTGGCGTGGCGTGGGACACATCCGGCCAGCCCGTAACCCTCGGCAAACTCCGCACTGCCCTCACCCGGACCGGCGACGACCTGCTCGACCTGCTGACCCGCACTGGCGGCGCCATCGACGACGTCCGCGGCCGCCGCGAACAAGCCGCCGCCCGCACCGCAGCCACCATCGACGCCGCCTACACCAGCCTCACCATCACAGGCCTTCCCGACCACGCCGTACAGCTTGCCCGCAGACGCCGCTGGCCCGGCACCGACCCCGCCACCGCCACCCGCCGCTCCGACGACCTGCAACACTTGTGGCACGCCCTGCCCGGCACCAGCCGACCCCTCGCTGAAATCGCCAACACCCTCTACGGCGACCCGCACCGTCTCGACCGCGACCACGACCTCGGTCGCACCGCCGCTCGCCTGCTCGCGGCCGCCTCTGCCACCGCGGACAACGCCGCCTCCGCCGCCGACACCGCGCTGACCGCCGATCGTTGGCGGCACGTGTGGGCCGAGCACGGGATCAGCTGCGACGAGGTCTCCGCCACCGTCCTGGTCCTCAACCTCACCCTGACCGGGAAAGCCCCAGCAATCCGGATCGCGGGCGCTGCAGCCGAACACGGCGAACCGGTATGGCTGACCAGCCGCAGCCTGCGCGGAGGCTGGGCACCTGCACCCGCGCTGACCGTCGTGCGCGTCTGCGAGAACCCCGCCGTCGCCGAGGCCGCCGCCGAACAACTCGGCACCACCTCCCTGCCGCTGGTGTGCATCTACGGACGACCCTCCTCGGCAGCATGGACACTGCTGCGCGGCCTCGCCGCCGCCGGCGTCCAACTACGGGTCACCGCTGACCGCGACACCGCAGGCCGCAGCTTCCTTAGCGAAATGCTCGCACTGCCTGGCGCCACCGAATGGCTCCCCGACGCCGACGGCCTGTATGAGGAAGCCCGACTTCGAGCCCTCATCACCGACCTCAGCCCGGCCAGCCATGCCGTATACGAAGATGCCGCCACCACCTATCCGAACAGTCCGCGATCACGGCTGGAGGGCTCGACGGGGTAGCTCCAGCACTGTCTCTCCACTGGTCGTCGTGAAGGAGTACAAGTATCAGGCCGAACACGAACCATTTTCCCATTTCTGATGGCTGTGGACTTTGATGTCCTGCTGGCGTAAGCCGCACCCGGACCCCGTTCGACCGCGTAGTGCTTGCCTGAGCGGTCGGACTCGACGGTTCAGCGGCTCAAGCGGGGCAAACTTGACTTCCCGGGGGTTAAGCAGCGACTCGTCCGAGGCGCACGAAGCGATCTGTTCTGGTGGTTGGCGAGAAGGTCTCCGTCTGGACTGAAGACGCAGGCGTGGATCTCATCGGTGTGGCTGCGAAGCGTGGCCACCTGTACCGGCCGGGTCGGTTGGGTGATGTTCCATGGTCGGATCGTCCGATTCGCACCGGCAGTCGTCACCGTCTTGCCGTTCGGGCTGACTGGCCGTTAGGACGTGGTGAATCCTCGAAAGGGTGAGCGTCGGCGTGGTCGCCAGCGCGCTCGCGCCCGCCCTAGTAGACTCGGCTGCCCTCGAATCGCCGTTTAGTCCAAGTTGGGAATGCCGTGCGCCTGACCAAGCTTCGGGTTAAGAACTTTCAATGCTTCGGGCCCAAGCCCACCACGCTCGATATCGATGACATCAGCTACCTGCTAGGGCCCAACGGCTCTGGCAAGACGAGCGCACTCACGGCGCTCGCGAGGATGTTCGCGGCTGAGCTCCCCATGCGCAAAATTCAGCCCGACGACTTCCACGTAGCGATCGGGACGAGCGGGACCGTCGCCGAGCGCGAACTCTGGATCGAGGTGGAGTTCTCGTTCCCTGAGTTGGGCGATGACGAAGCTGAGAAGCTTGCCGTACCCGACTTCTTTGGCCACATGCAGCTTCAAGGGGCGCACGAAGTACCCAAGACCCGAATCCGTCTCACGGCCGCGATTGATGACCTGAACGAGGTCGACGAGCGAATCGAGTTCGTGACCAGCATCGATCCGGCTACCGATGAACCCGTGACCGTCAGCCAGATGGGGAAGTACGACCGGAGTTTGATTCAGGTGCACTACTTGCCGGCGCGGAGAGATCCAGCCGATCACATCGCTTACACCAGCGGGGCGATGCTTGGAAAACTCATGCGCTCGATCGACTGGAGTGCACAACACGCCGCCATCGAGGAATTGGGTCGCCAGATGAGCAGCTGTCTTGGATCCAACGTCGCAGTGGCCGCGTTCGGCAGCCACATGACGCAGGCGTGGGCACGTCTTCATGCCGGGACCTACTTTCAGACGCCGCAGACCGAATTCACGAGGGCGGATATCAACAGCGTTCTGCGGCATTTCAACATCACATTCGACCCTGCGCCAGGTGGTGGCCCTGTGGACTGGACCCGGCTCAGCGACGGACAACAATCCCTGCTGTACCTGACGCTGGTCGTAGCGCTCCACCGAATCGGCCGTGAGGTTCGTGCCGGACAGACGCTGTACATCGACACCGCCAAGCTGCGGCCTGCGTCGTTCACGCTGATAGCGCTGGAGGAGCCGGAGAACAGCCTCTCGCCGCACTATCTCGGACGAGTTACCAAGCTACTCACTGAATTCGCGTCACAATCAGACGCACAAGTCGTTGTGGCAACCCATTCGCCCTCGGTAGTCCGCAGGGTCACCCCAAGCGCCATTAGGCACCTGCGCCTCAATGAAGACCGCTGCACCGTGATCTCGACAATTGAGCTGCCACCGGAGAGCCACGAAGCCTACAAGTTCGTCCGGGAGGCTGTCGAGGCATTCCCGGAGCTCTACTTCGCACGTTTGGTCATTCTAGGCGAAGGCGACAGCGAGCAGATCGTCATCCCACCACTTCTCGAAGCGGCGGGGCTCACCACCGATCTGAACTCGATCTCGGTTGTCCCGCTCGGTGGTAGGCACGTGAACCACTTCTGGCGGCTGCTGAACCGCCTTGGCATACCACACGTCACGCTACTCGACCTGGATGTCGCTCGGTACCAAGCAGGCTGGGGCCGCCTAAGATACGCCTACACACAGCTGCTGGAGCACGCAGCCCCCGAGACCCCCAGCACGATCACGAATGACAAGATTGATTCGCTGCCCAAATGGGACGACCCGGCACACCTGATCCGCGACGAAGGAAGCACAGAAATCACCGCCTTGGAGAGCTACGGGGTCTTCTATTCCACGCCGCTTGACCTCGACTTCGCGATGCTGTCGGCCTTCCCAGATGCCTACGGCCTCGATCAGGATGCCATTGGCCCGCCAGATGACGACACCCTGAGAGCAGTCCTCGGCAAAGCCCGGAAACTGGAAGCCCAGTACACTTCTGATGAAGCCAGCCAGTTCGCCAACTATCAGCGACTCTTCATCAACGGAAGCAAACCCGCAGAGCACTTGTCGGCCTTGTCAAAGCTCGCCGCTGCTCAGCTTGAAACCGGCATGCCTGACACCATCAAGCGCATGATCAGCGCAGTCGAGGCCAAGCTCAGGGAGCTTCCCGAATGACGCCAGCCGAATGGACACCATCGCCTGGGATCGAGCTAGAACCCAACGCGGACATTGCCTGTAGGACCACCGACCGAAGTATGGCGGTCACCGCTGGCCCGGGTACGGGAAAATCGGAGCTGCTCGCCCAACGGGCAAGCTTCCTCCTCGAGACCGGACTATGTCCGTTGCCCAAAAGGATCCTGGCAATATCCTTCAAGGTCGACGCCGCCGCCAACCTACGCGACAGGGTACGGCGGCGAGTCAGACCCGAATTGGCAAGGCGTTTCGACAGCTACACTTTCCACGCATTCTCGATGAGGCTCATACGGCGTTTCAGGCTCGCCCTCTCGGGAATCAACGCCCTTGAACCAGACTTCACGGTTGGGCCAGACCGGATCAAACACAAGCAGGTTACATATAGCGACTTCCTGCCCCTGGCCAACGAGATCCTTGACAACAGCGAAGCCGTCCTACGTGGACTACGCGAGACGTACAGCTACATCTTCCTGGACGAATTCCAGGACTGCGCCAACAATCAGTACTCCCTGATCACGAAAGCCTTTAAGGGGACGCCAATCCAACTGATTGCCGTCGGCGACACAAAACAACGAATCATGGCCTGGGCCGGAGCGCTTGAGGGAATCTTCCTAACATTCTCCTCTGACTTCGCAGCGATGTCGCTCAACCTTTACCAGAACCGCCGTTCAGCACCACGGCTCCGACGGCTCCAAAACCGGATGGTCATCGACATGGACTCACCCGCCGCCGTACCGGAAGACAGCATCGAAGGCGAAGAAGGAACGATCGACCTTTTCGGGTTTGAAACCGCCGATGATGAGGCCGTCCACCTGACTGAATGGATACAGCAACGTATTGGTGCCGGGATACCGGCGAGCCAGATAGCTGTACTTTTCGCGAAACAGTCAGATCTATATGGTCAGCCGCTCTATTCGGAGCTCGATCGAGCCGGTGTGCCCTACCGCAACGACCAGCAACTTCAAGACTTACTGGCTGAACCACTCTCCAAAGTCCTGCTGGCATTCCTCAGGCTCGCCACGGGCAACCAGAATGCCGCAGCATACGAATTAGTCAACGCCAGCGGTCTCTTCGACGGCGAGGATGAGGAGCGTACCTTTCGGCGCCACCACGCCTGGGAGGAGCGCCTAAAGGCGGCGAGAGCCGTTGTGTTGCAGCGGATAGATGACCCAGAGGTCATCGGCGAACTTGTCACCGGATTTGTTAGCTCGATCGGCGCAAGCATGCTTGCGACACTGAGTTCCCTCTACGACGAGGCGAGACTGAACCATCTCAGCACAGAACTGGCCGGCCGACTTCGAGAGGTCATGATCTCATCAGGCAGCGACCTCGCGGCCGCCGTAGACCGGCTCGGCGACGGCGGGGTAAAGATCATGACCATTCACAAGTCTAAAGGTCTTGAGTTTGAGGCCGTTGTTATACCTGCAGTTGAGAAAGAAATGTTCTGGGGCAAATACGAAGACGAGCGTGCCAACTACTTCGTAGCAGTCTCACGAGCAAAGAGCCACCTCCTGCTGACCTGCGCCAACCACCGCTCTGAACCAAAAGGCGCACCATGGAACTGGTCAACCACCCGTAACCCCGACGTCAGACTGCTCGCCTACGCCCAAGGTCTCGAGGGCGGCTGGCCTAGTGAGTAACGGGAACGCGCCACTTGTGTATCTCCACCGTCGGTGGTGCCAGCGGTGGCTCCGAAGCCCGTTCGCCCTCCGTGTAAAACGATCATGCAGATGGCGGCAATGAACCGAGCCGCACGGGCGTCACTGCGCGCAAAGGTCCCGAACCCTGCCGGTTGGCGAGTCAGCTGCGGCTGCAGCGGTCGCGCAGCTCGGCGATGACGGCCTTCTCGGCCGCATTGATATCCCCATCGATGGCTGCGACCTGCTCGGCGGCGTCGATCACGTCGCTGAGGTCTCCGGTCTCGGCGGCGACACGCCGCCACACCTCTCCCGGGTTGATGTCGATGACGCGAGCGAGGTGCTCGTCGGTGACTTGATGATGCTCACGGACGAGACGGGTCAGCAGCTGAAACAGCAGGGTCTCGTCGTCGGTGATGGTGGCATCGGCGTTGATGACCAGCCACGCGACCCACAGTATGAGCTTCGGGTGCCGGGTGCGCCGGATCAGCGTCTCGACGACCTCGATGACCCTGGCCTCGTTCCGGAACACGCTTCGCGCGTACCGTCCCGCGGCCTTCGTCGTCCACCGGTTGACGACCACCGTGACCGGGATCCCGATCGCGGGAATCCCGAACTTGATCACGTTGCGTTGCAGCAGGTGTTGCCCGACATAGGGAAGCGCCATCGCCGATTCCCGGACCGCACCCGAGTAGTACTTCTTCACGACCTGCCGGACGACACCCGGAACGAACTTCGTCGCACCAGTCCGGGCGACCTCACCGGTCTTGATCGCGAACGCCACCCGGACGAGTTTCCACAGGTCCTCGGGGTCGTCGACGTTCAACGGGATCCGGTAGATGGCGGCGATGTCGTAGGCCAGCCGAATCTGTAGCTGGCTTAGAACCGCCATGTCGACCACGAACGCGGCGGCGCCGGCCGGGATCATGGCTCGGCTCGCGCCCCCACGCGTGCCGATCGTCGCGGCGACGGCGGCCGTGTACGCAGCGGACGACAATCCCCCCTCGATCATCGCGTATCTCGCCGCCAGTTTGATCCGCCGGTCGACGATGCCGTCCGCCGGCATCCCCAGGTACTTGCCCTGGAAATACTCCCAGGTGGCCTTTTCCGTATGCGTGCGCAATGCGCGGGCGCACAGCTTCGCGAACCAGGCACCCGAGTCAAGGTCGTCGACAGTCAGGCCGTCGACGAACTCCCGCATCTCGGCGCGTTCACGTTCAACCGCCTCCTGGGCCGCAGCACCGTCGCCGGCGTCAGCGGGACCGGTCAGCGAATCAGTCACAGCGGGATCCTCCCAGACGGAACAACGACTTTGCCAGATTGCCAGGCGTCGGCAACGCGCGGTCCAGCCAGGGCCAGCCGACGACACCACATCTGCGGCCGTTCCTGAACCACCCTCTTCTACCACGGTCGAGGCGTGTCCCTCACGGAAGTGCGTCACCGTGCTTGAGTAACGAGCGGTCCCACGACGGGCGTATCCCCACCGACTCGCCGAGCGGGCGAACAGCAAGGTGGAGCCGAGGGTGGCCGCCCAAGATGGCGAATATCGAGATCCGCGTAGAACAGACGTCCCTGGCACGCCCACGTGCATCTGTCGGCGACGCGCGAAAGTGAACCCCTGATCGACGGGTGAATCTGGACCCCTGTTTGAAGATCGTAGGGGTGTTGAGCATGGAGGACTGGGCGGAGATCCGTCGTCTTCATCGGGCTGAGGGGATGCCGATCAAGGCGATCGTCCGCAAGCTCGGGGTGGGTCGTAACACGGTGCGGCGGGCGTTGGCCGCTGAGGGGCCGCCGAGGTATCAGCGGCCGGCGAAGGGCTCGATCGTGGATGCGGTGGAGCCGCAAGTCAGGGCGTTGTTGCGGGAGTGGCCGACGATGCCGGCCACGGTGATCGCGGAACGGGTCGGCTGGACTCGGTCGTTGACCGTGCTGAAGGAGCGGGTTCGTCTGTTGCGGCCGTTGTTCACTTCGCCGGACCCGGCGCAGCGCACGGAGTACTTGCCGGGTGAGTTGGCGCAGTGTGATCTGTGGTTCCCGCCGACGGACGTGCCGTTGGGGTGGGGGCAGATCGGTCGTCCGCCGGTGTTGGTGATGGTGTGTGGCTACTCGCGGTGGCTGTCGGCGGTCATGATTCCGTCGCGGCAGGCACCGGATCTGTTGAGTGGCCAGTGGGCGCTGCTGGCCGGGTTGGGAGCGGCGCCTCGGGCGTTGGTGTGGGATAACGAGTCTGCGGTCGGGCAGTGGCGCGGCGGGCGGCCGCAGTTGACCGATGCGATGAACGGGTTCCGTGGCACCCTCGGGATTCGGGTGGTGCAGTGCCGGCCTGCGGATCCGGAGGCCAAGGGCCTGGTCGAGCGGGCCAACGGCTACCTGGAGACGTCGTTCCTGCCTGGTCGGATGTTCGCCGGTCCAGCGGACTTCAACGGCCAGCTCATGCAGTGGCTGGTTCGTGCGAACGGTCGTCGGCACCGCACCCTGGGATGCCGACCAGCTGACCGGATCGACGCTGATCGGGCGGGGATGGTGTCCCTGCCACCGGTGGCACCGGTGACCGGGTGGTGCCTGTCGACGCGGCTACCCCGAGATCATTACGTGCGGGTGGACGCCAACGACTACTCGGTGCACCCGGCGGTGGTGGGCCGACGTGTCGACGTCGTCGCTGACGCCGATCAGGTCACCGTGTCCTGCGACGGACGTCAGGTCGCTGCGCATGCCAGGTGCTGGGCTGCTGGGCAGACCATCACGGATCCGACGCACCGCACGGCGGCGGCGCAGCTGCGCCAAGCCCACCGGCTGGCCTGCGCGGCCCCGGTCGTCGCCGAGGTGCAACACCGGACCCTGACCGACTACGACCACGTCTTCGGCCTCGACGTCGAGGAGGTGGCCTGATGCCCGGCAAGACCAGCAGCCGCAACATCGCCTCCGAGATCGCGTTCCTCACCCGCGCGTTGAAAGCACCTTCCCTCGCCGCGTCGGTGGAACGGCTCGCCGAACGGGCCCGGACGGAGTCGTGGACGTTCGAGGAGTTCCTTGCCGCCTGCCTGCAACGCGAGGTCGCCGCCCGGGAAGCCCACGGCGGCGAAGGCCGCATCCGGACCGCCCGGTTCCCGGCCCGCAAGAGCCTGGAGGAGTTCGACTTCGACCACCAACGGTCCCTCAAACGGGAGACGATCGCGCATCTGGGCACCCTCGACTTCGTGGCCTCAAAGGAGAACGTGGTGTTCCTCGGCCCGCCCGGCACCGGCAAAACCCACCTGTCCATCGGCCTCGGGATCCGGGCCTGCCAGGCCGGACACCGCGTTGCGTTCGCCACCGCCGCGCAGTGGGTATCCCGCCTCGCCGATGCCCACCACGCCGGCCGCCTCCAGGACGAGCTGGTCAAACTCGGCCGGATCCCGCTGCTCATCGTCGACGAGGTCGGCTACATCCCGTTCGAAGCCGAAGCCGCGAACCTGTTCTTCCAACTCGTCTCCAACCGCTACGAACGCGCCAGCCTGATCGTCACCAGCAACAAACCCTTCGGCCGGTGGGGCGAGGTCTTCGGCGACGACGTCGTCGCCGCAGCGATGATCGACCGCCTCGTCCACCACGCCGAAGTCATCTCCATGAAGGGAGACAGCTACCGACTCAAAGACCGCGACCTCGGCCGCGTCCCAGCGGCCACCAAGACCGACAACTGAGTAAGGTCAAACACGGGCAAGGGGTCCAATTTCAGACGCCGCCACAGGGTCCGCTTTCCGGCGTCGCCGACACCGGGTGCAGATTCCCATTTGTCAAACGGCCGGAGGTAGCATTCGTTGGAGGTGGTGCAGTAGGTGAAGAATCCTGCATTGTTTCCGGCTTTGAAGCCGTACACGTGGTAATGATTTGGGCTTAGATCGTATCCAGCCTCGGCGTAGCAGAACGGAAACCGTTGCCCGGTCCCCAAATTTGAGAGCCAGAACTGGAAGTACTCACCGCTACCAAAGATGCTGTTCCAGGCACAGTCGACAGGGTTCACGACGTAGATCGCTTGCGCCGGTGCTGGCGTTGCGAAGATCAGAGAGACGCTGGCGACGGCGGCTGTGACCGCCATGAGCATTTTCCTCTTGAATCGCGTCCTGGATCGGGGCATTCTCGACTCCTCATGCTCCTTTAGACAATGGCCGTGACGCAAGCAAACTCCGCCGCCATACGTCAATGCAAGGTTTGCTGGGCGGCAGGTTTTCGCACCGGCGAACCTGCCGGTGGTTGGAGGGTGCGCGGCTCCGGGGGACACGCGGGGTCGCGCTCACTCCAGGGTCAGCTCGGCCAACTCCTCGAGAACCTCCGAGCGCGCCGCCGACAGCGTTTGTTCGCCGTACGCCGTGAGGGCGCCCTGGAAGCATTCACGCGCCCTGACGCCGTCCCCCGCCTCCCGCCATACTCTCCCTTCGCAGAGCGCGGCCTCGGCGAGGAGATCGGTCGAGCCGAGATTGCCGAAGACATTGCGGAGGCCAGCGAAGATCGCCGCGGCCTCCCGCCATCTCGCAAGGGCATGCAGGCAGTGGCCGATCTCCATCTCCGCCATCGCGATCCCCAGCCGTCCGATGTTGGGCGCGACGTCGTCCAACCGTTGCTCGGCATCGGCGATCAGCGCCCGATGTTCGGACAACGCGTCCGCGGCGCGACCGAGTACGCGAAGAATCATTCCTTGACGAAGACGTATCGGCCCCTGCATCTCCCAGAAGCTCGATTGACCGGATAGTGCGCGTGCCTGCTCGATGTGCCCCAACGCTGTAGCCGGTTCGCCGAGGAAGACCAGCGTTGTGCCGAGGTAGGCGTGTGCCCAGGCCTCCTCACGCCTGTCCTCCGCCTCGACGGCAACTGCCAGCGCACGCTGATGTGTACGTACCGAGCCCGCCAGGTCGGCAACGCACCGTCTCTGCGCCCACCCGGAGAAGTTGAGCAGTTGAGCTTCGGCGTGACGGTCCGCCAGCGCGTGGGCAGCGTCGACGCCAAGCTGGAAGATCTCGTGCCAGGGCAGCCTCGTCCACTTGTCGTCGGAGTACCAGTGCATGGCTTTGGCGAGGTCCACGACCTGGCGGTGCCAGCCACCGCGGGCGGCCGTACGCAGCGCGGTGACCCAGTTCGACTCCGCCCGAGCGAGCCATTCGCCAGCCTCGTCGGGTGAGGCGAACAGTTCGGAGGGCTCGCCGTTCGGAAAGAGCAGCAGCCCGGCGGCGGTCGCCTTGTCGAGCAGGTAGCCGAGCATGCGACGGAGCTGATTCTCGTGCTCCGCCGGTTCGTCCTCCGCCGTCCGCCGCTCGGCGGCGAAGATCCGGATGAGCTCGTGGAACTGGAATCTCTCGTCGGCGGTCGTCAGCAGCAGACTGGCGTCGACGAAGTCGTCGAGCTGCAGATGGGCCTCCGGTTCGGTCATCCCGGTGGCCACCTGTGCGAGTTCGACCCCGAAGTCGACGCCCGGCAACGCGGCCAGCCGCCGCAACGCGAGCCGCTCATCCGCGGCCAGCCGGCTGTACGACGAGTCGAACGCCGACCGTACCTGGACGTCACCCTCTGCCAGGAGGGTCAGCCGGGTGCCCTCATCCCGCAACTGCCGTACGAGTGCGGGCAGCGACAGGTTCGGCCGCGCGACCAGCTGGTTAGCCACGATTCGCACGGCCAGCGGCAAGAGGCCGCATAACGCGACCAGCTCCCCAGCTTCGTGCGGCTCTCGTCTCACCCGGCTCGGCCCGGCGATGGCGGCCAGCAGCTCGATCGCCGCCGCGCTGGTCAGCGGCTCCAGCAGCAGCCAGCGTACGGCCTCGAGGCCGGCCAGCACCCGGCGGCATGTGATCAGGGTAAGGCAACCTGGCGCACCCGCGAGCAATGGTCGGACCTGCGCCTCGTCCGCAGCGTTGTCCAGCAACACCAGGGTACGGCGCCGCGCGAGCACCGCGCGGTACAGACCCACCTGATCAACCTCGGACGGTGGGATGTCCGACGAGGAGACACCGGCTGCGCGCAGCAGACGGACCAGGGCGGTACGGACGGTGACCGGCTCCTCGTCCACCCCACGCAAATCGATCGCGAGATGCCCGTCCGTGAAGTCGGGCGCACGGTGTCGTGCGACGAAGGTGGCCAGGGCGGTCTTGCCCACGCCGGGCGACCCGACGATGGCGACCGTCGCACCCGGCACGGCGATGTCGCCCAGCAGTCCCAGTTCACGCTCGCGTCCGACCAGGGCAGCGGGCGACAGTGGAAGCTCGGACAGCGGTACCCCAGGCGGCGCAGTCGCCGGTCGGCCTCCGTTCCGGGCGACCCCAAGAAAGTGCTCGCGATCCTCATCGACCAGTCCCAACGCGGTCGCCAACATCTCGGCTGTCCGAGTCCGCGTCGACCGAACCCGCTGCTGCTCCAGGTCTCGCAAGGTACGGACGCTGATACCGGACGCTTCGGCCAGAGCGGCCTGACTCAGTCCGGCTGCCTGGCGTCGGCGTCGCAACAGTTCGCCGAAAGTGAGCCTATCCTTGGATGCTTGATTCCTGTCCATCGAACGGCAGAGCTCCATCCGGACGAGAAGAGTCAGTCGCGGCTTGCACGAGGGCGGTCGAGCAGGGCATCCCGCAGGACCTTGTTGACGTGCTGCCCCTCGATCTCCGTCAGCTGCTGACGTGCGAACGCCTTCAACAGGTCGTTGAACTGAAATATCCGCTGCATGGCGGGATCGGCACGCAGCAGCCCGGCATAGGCGAGTTCATCGAGATGCGCGCGGACCTCTCCGGTGGAGAGGTTGGTTGCGACGGCGGCGAGTTCGTCGCCGAACTCCACTTGGGGCAGGAGAGCGATACGCCGGAACACCATCTGCGCGGTGACCGACAACCGCCGGTACGATAGGTCGAACGTCGGCAGCGCTTGCAGATCACCGGCCCTCAGCGTCGAGAGCCGGCTCCGGTGGTCGCCCAGTCTCCGCACCATCGCGGCGATCGTCCAATTTGGCCGGGTGGCGAGTCGATTGCCGACGATCCGCAGGGCCAGCGGCAGGCCCCCGCACAACCGTGCCAGCGTCATCGCGGCTTCCGGCTCGGCGTCGACCCGGCCTGCACCCACGATGTGGGCCAGCAAGCACACCGACTCCGTTTCGATCAGCGGTCGCAACCACAGTCGGCGTACCGACTCCAGCCCAGCGAGGGTCGGCCGGCTGGTGATAAGTGTCGAGCAGTCGCGGCCCGCCACCAGCAATGGGCGGACCTGGTCTTCCGTGGCCGCGTCGTCCAACAGCACCAGCATCCGCCGTCCGTGGAGTAACGTCCTGGCCAGAATCGAGCGCTCCGCGACGGCCACCGGCATGCGGTCCGCAGACATCCCCAGCGCGGACAACAATCTGCCCAGCGCCTCGCTCGCCGCTATCGGTCGCTCATCGGTGCCGTGGAGGTCCACCGCCAGGCAGCCACCGGGAAACACCGGAGCCAGCCGGTGCGCAGCAGCCACGGCCACCGCCGTTTTACCCACTCCCGGATATCCGACGACGGCCACCAACCGGCCGGCCTCGACCCGTGTCCGCAACCACTCCAGCTCCGGCTCCCGTCCCACCCGGTCCACGATTCCCGGCGGCAGCGAACACGACGCCGTCTCGTCCCACCCCCGTGGTGTCCGCCGCCGACCTACCCTCGCCGCTATCAGAAACAGTTCCCGATTGCCACCTGCAAGCCCCAACGCGTCCGCCAGAACGTCCGCCGACCGCCGGTACGCCGCCCGGGCCCGGCCGCGCTCGAGGTCCCGCAGGGCCCGGGTGCTCATTCCCGACGCCTGCGCCAGTTGTGCCTGCGACATCCCGGCTGCGCGCCGATACTGCAACAACAAGGTCCCGAACGGCGATGGGCCTCCGACGGGCGTGTCCGCCGTCTCGCCGAGGGAAAGGACGTTGCCGTCGGATTCTGCGGCCATGGGGTGACTCTCTTACCACAGGTTCGCGGTCTGTGGACAGCGACGTGCACTCTCCGAAACACGGCCGCGCGCCGGACGCTGCGCCACGTGCCGCGACGTCCGTAGCGGTGACAGAGGTGCCCGCTCGTGTTCCTGTCTCACCGGGCGGCCCTGGCCCGCATGGTCATGCGCGTACGGCGCGTATGGCCGCATCGAAGATCTCGGTCGGGTCGCCCTGCCCACCCCGGCGGACCCAGACCTCGGTGGCGGTGTCCAGGCAGGCCAGGGCGCAGGAGACGATCGCGTGGGCGGCCGGGTCCGGGACCCCGCCGGGGGCGCGACCGAGTCGCCGCTCGACCTCGGGGACCAGCAGGTCGAGCCAGCCGAGCCGTTTCTCCAGGCGGCGGGCCCGCAGGGCGGGGGTGTGCAGGAACATCTCGGCGATCCGAAACACCCGCTCGGACGTGTTGGCGGGGTCGTCCGCAAGGACCTGGAGCGCGGCGCGCAGCGCCTCCCACGGCCCCTCCTCGGCGGGCCGGTCACGGAGCGCGGCTTGCACCGCGCGGCCGGCATTGAGCATATCGCCGAGGACGATGTCCTCCTTGGTGCCGGCATAGCGGAACAGTGACCGCGGCGAGATGCCGGCCTCGGCGGCGATCTGGTCAGTGGTGGTGGCGTCGAAGCCCTGATTCACGAAGAGCCGCATGGCGGCTTCGCTGATTTCCCGTTCGACCGCGCGCCGGTTCCGTTCTCGCAGGCTGCCTCGTTCCACCATGCAACAACCATACCGCTTCTGGCAGAACAAGCTAATCTGGCAGACCGTGCCAACTTGGCGTAGGGTGCCGGGCATGACTGCTCCGCAGCACCATAACCAGACCGTCCTGATCACCGGCGCCAGCTCCGGCATCGGCGCGGCGTTCGCCCGCCGGCTCGCCGCCCTCGGCTCCGACCTGGTCCTCACCGCCCGCCGCGCCGACCGGCTGACCGCACTCGCCACCGAACTGCGTACAGCGCACGCCGTCAAGGTCACACCGATCCCGCTCGACCTAAGCATCGAGGCGCCCGGCGCCGCACTCGCCACCGAACTGAACCGGCGCGGCATCGCACTCACCGCCCTCATCAACAACGCCGGGCACGGAAGCTGGGGCCGCTTCCACGACGACGACCCAGCACGACTACGCCACATGATCGCGGTCGACGTGGGCGCGGTCGCCGACCTCAGCCGCGCCTTCATCAACCCGCTGCGCGAACGCGGCACCGGCTACCTGCTCAACATCACCAGCGTGGCGGCCTACGCCCCGGTACCAAACCAGGCCGCCTACTCGGCCGCGAAAGCGTTCGTCCTCAGCCTCACCGAATCGCTCTGGGCCGAGTCACGCGGCAGCGGCCTACGCGTGCTCGCCTTCGCGCCCGGTGTCACCCGCACCGAATACTTCGACGTCGTCGGCACCACCGACGCCACCGGCGGGGCCGCCTTCCAGACACCCGAGCAGGTGGTCACCGCCGCCCTGCGCGTCCTCGGGCGCCGCAACCCACCGCCGAGCGCGATCTCCGGCTGCGGCAACCAGGCACTCGCCCTCGCCAGCAGGCTCGTCACCCGGCGCCTCACGGTCACCCTCGCCGCAACCAACACCCTACGAAACCGGCAATGACGAGAGCGGGGGCCGAGGGTGCGTGGCGTACACGAGGCGGTGCGAGAGGGCAAGCGTGACCGGGAAGTCTCGGGCACCGCGCAGGTTGGACTGGTAGTCCATGCCACCAACGATGATCAACAGCCGGGGGTTGACCGACAGGACCGCGTTGCCGCCCCGGATCGCCGCCGCCCGCCAATCGGTGAGCGGGTCGCCGTCGCCCCAGGTGGGGGCCAGACCCTGACTGGGATCGGGGCGGATCTCGTTACGTAGCTCCGCGCCGATCACATGCGGCCGGTGCCGGTAGCGGGCCACCATGAACTTGCAGTCTTCGGTCCACGCGGACTCCGGGTACTGCGGGGTGTGCCACAACCCGTCGCCGTGCGCCTCGTCGCAGCACCAGTTGCCGCGGCTGCGATGGTTGTTCGGGATCACCATGAGCCCGTGGCGGCCGAGTTCGTCGACCACCGCGTCAAAGATCGGCAGTGCTTTTGAGCCGTAGTCCCAGCCGCCCATGCGTCTCCCGTCAACTCCCCGGCCGCGAGCGCGTTGATTCTCGCGGCGCCCTGCTGTAGGCGGTCCTCGGCTGGCGGGGAGATTTCGGCCAGAACGTGTTGTGGGTGGTCGTGATCCTGGGGGTGCCGGTGCTCGCAGGATGAGTCAGCTCGTGGCGAGCAGGCACCGTACTGTCGGAGTCCGCCGCGCGGTGGCACAGCCCTGAGACCGGGGGCGGGCCAACCCACCGATCTTGTCATCGCCGCGAATCCGTCTCGGTAGTAGCCGGAGCGACATCGGGTCGCCGACTCGTCGGTGACTGCCTCCGGGGAATTTCCGTCGTCCTGCCCGTACGATGGTCGGTGGTGCTGGTTCGTCCCGGTCGTGAGGCCGGGGCGTCGTAAGAGGGAACCCGGTGCAAGACCGGGACTGCCCCGCAGCGGTGAGTGGGAACGACCGCCGTCAACAGAGCACTGGACCGACTCCGGTCTGGGAAGCGACGGCCAGTAGGCGACCATCCGTGGTCACGCCCGCGAGTCCGAAGACCTGCCCGCACCGCGCACACCGCCGGTGTGCGCCGTCGACGGCCTCTCGGGAGGGTCGGGCGGAAGCCGGTGCCGCACCGTGCCCAGCCTTCCCCCTTTTTCCGGGTGTCCGTCGGACGCTTCGAGGGAAGGACACCGTCAGGTGAACACCGCATTCGGGCAGAGCACCGTGCTCGGCTATCCGCGCATCGGCGCGAACCGGGAGCTGAAGAAGGCCGTCGAGGCCTACTGGGCCGGGAGGATCGACGCCGCCGCGCTCGAGGAGACGGCAGCGGGCCTGCGGGCCGAGGTGTGGCAGACGCTGCGCAACGCCCGGCTGGACGCGATCCCGTCCAACACGTTCTCCTACTACGACCACGTGCTGGACACCGCCGTCGCCGTCGGCGCGGTCCCGGACCGGTTCGCCCGGCTCGGCCTGTCCGAGCTGGACACCTATTTCGCGATGGCCCGGGGTGTGGACGCCGAGCCGGCGCTGGAACTGACCAAGTGGTTCGCCACCAACTACCACTACCTGGTGCCGGAAATCGACCCGGACACCACGTTCACGGCGAATCCCGCCAAGGCGCTACGCGAACACGCCGAGGCCGCCGCGCTGGGCATCAGCACCCGTCCGGTGCTGGTCGGTCCGGCCACGTTCCTGCTGCTGGCCAAGGGTGCCAACCCGTTCGCCCGGCTCGACGACCTGGTCGGCACCTACGCCGCGATCCTCGACGCCCTCGCCGAGGCCGGCGTCGCCTGGGTGCAACTGGACGAGCCCGGCTACGTCGCCGACCGCAGCCCGGCCGAGATCGACGCGCTGCGGCGGGCGTACACCCGGCTCGGCCAGATGAAACACCGTCCGCAGATCTTCGTCGCCAGCTACTTCGGTGAACTCGGCGACGCCCTGCCCGCACTGCTGGACACCCCGGTCGAGGCGATCGGCATCGACCTGGTCGCCGGGCCGGGCAACCTGGAACGACTCGCCGCCGCCGGACCGCTGCGGGGCAGGACGATCGTGGCCGGGCTGGTCGACGGCCATAACATCTGGCGTACGGACCTGCGCGCGGCCGTGGTCACCGGGGCGACCGTCGCCGGGCTGGCCGACCACGTCGCCGTCTCCTCGTCCTGCTCGCTGCTGCACGTGCCGGTCGACCTGTCCGTCGAGACCGACCTCGACCCCGACCTGCACGCCCGGCTCGCGTTCGCCCGGCAGAAGGTCGACGAGGTCGTCCTGCTCGGCCGGGCCCTCCGCGACGGCTCCGCACACCTGCCCGCACCACTACCAGCCGTCCCCGCAGCGTGGCGGCATGACGATGTCCGGACCCGGCTCGCCGCACTTCGACCGACCGACCGGCAACGGGGCGACTACGCCACCCGGGCCGAGCGTCAGCAGCAGCGGCTGAACCTGCCGGAACTGCCCACCACCACCATCGGCTCGTTCCCGCAGACCGCCGAACTGCGCAAGGCTCGTGCCGCACTCCGCACCGGCACTCTCGACGATGCCGGGTACGCCGAGCGGATGCGCGCCGAGATCGAGCACGTGATCCGGCTTCAGGAAAAACTGGGTCTGGACGTGCTCGTGCACGGCGAGCCGGAACGCAACGACATGGTGCAGTACTTCGGCGAGCAACTCGACGGGTTCGCCGCCACCGCGCACGGCTGGGTCCAGTCGTACGGCTCCCGCTGCGTCCGCCCGCCGATCATCTACGGCGACGTTGCCCGCAAGGCCCCGATGACCGTCGCCTGGTCGACGTATGCCCAGTCCCTGACGGGCAAACCCGTCAAGGGCATGCTCACCGGACCGGTCACCATCCTGGCCTGGTCCTTCGTCCGCACCGACCAGCCCCTCGCCGCCACCGCCGACCAGGTCGCCCTCGCCCTACGCGACGAGTGTCACGACCTGGAGGCCGCTGGCATCCGGGTGATCCAGGTCGACGAACCGGCGCTCCGGGAGACCCTGCCGCTGCGCACGGCAGATCAGCCGGCGTACCTGGACTGGGCTGTCGGTGCCTTCCGGCTGGCGACCAGCGGCGTCGCCGACGACACCCAGATCCACACCCACCTCTGCTACTCCGAGTTCGGCGAGGTGATCACCGCGATCGACGCCCTCGACGCCGACGTGACCAGCATCGAGGCGTCCCGCTCCAAGATGGAGGTCCTCGACGATCTCGCCGCGATCGGCTACCGCCGGGGCGTCGGCCCCGGGGTGTGGGACATCCACTCCCCCCGGGTGCCGCCGCACGACGAGGTCGTCGAATCGCTGCGCCGGGCCGTCGCGGCCGTACCCGCCCAGCGTCTGTGGGTCAACCCGGACTGCGGGCTGAAGACGCGTGGCTACTCCGAGGTCGAGGCGTCGCTGCGGCACCTGGTCGCAGCCGCCGCCGAGGTCCGCGGCAACTGACAACACCATGCCGGGCGGGCCCTCCGCAGCGCCCGCCCGGCCTGATCCTGGAGTGTCATGTGAACGTCGAAACGACTGCTTTCCGCGCCGCGATCGAGGCGGTCCGCGCCGTCGAGCCACGCATCGCCGACGCGATCGTCGAAGAACTGCACGACCAGCGCGAGTCGCTGAAGTTGATCGCCAGTGAGAACTACGCCTCACCAGCCGTGCTGCTGGCCATGGGTAACTGGCTGTCCGACAAGTACGCCGAGGGCACCGTCGGCCGCCGCTTCTATGCCGGCTGCCGCAACATCGACACCGTCGAGGCGGTCGCCGTCGAGCACGCCAAAGCCCTCTTCGACGCCCCCTACGCCTACGTTCAACCGCATTCCGGCATCGACGCCAACCTCGTCGCGTACTGGGCGGTCCTCGCCGACCGGGTCGAGGTGCCGTACCTGAAGAAGTTCGGGAAGCGTCAGGTCAACGACCTCAGCGATGCCGAGTGGGCCGAGTTGCGCACCGCGTCGGGTAACCAGCGGATGCTCGGCATGTCCCTCGACGCCGGTGGACACCTGACCCACGGCTTCCGACCCAACATCTCGGGGAAGATGTTCGACCAGCGCAGTTACGGCGTCGACCCGGCCACCGGCCAGATCGACTACCCGGCGCTGCGGGAGATCGCCCGCGAGTTCAAGCCGTTGGTCATCGTGGGCGGCTATTCGGCGTACCCGCGGAAGGTCAACTTCGCGACGCTGCGGGAGATCGCCGACGAGGTCGGCGCGACGTTCATGGTCGACATGGCGCACTTCGCCGGCCTGGTCGCCGGCAAGGTCTTCACCGGCGACTACGATCCTGTCCCGCACGCGCACATCGTCACCACCACCACACACAAGAGCCTGCGTGGCCCGCGCGGCGGTGCGGTCCTGGCCCAGCCGGAACTGGCCGACCAGGTCGACCGTGGTTGCCCGATGGTCCTCGGCGGTCCGCTCGGCCACGTCATGGCGGCCAAGGCGATCGCGTTCGCCGAGGCCCGCCGGCCCGAGTTCGCCACCTACGCCCGGCAGGTCGTCGCCAACAGCCAGGCGCTCGCCGAGGGACTGCTCCGGCGCGACGTGCGGTTGGTCAGCGGCGGCACCGACAACCACCTGGTGCTCATCGACGTACACCCGTTCGGACTCACCGGCCGGCAGGCCGAGCAGGCGCTGCTGGACAGCGGCGTGGTCACCAACCGCAACGCCATCCCGCAGGACCCGAACGGCGCCTGGTACACCTCCGGCATCCGGATCGGGACCCCGGCTCTGACCAGCCGCGGCCTCGGCGTAGCCGAGATGGACCAGGTCGCCGACCTGATCCACACCGTACTGACCGGCACCGTTCCGGACGGGAGTTCCAAGGCCAGGTACCATCTCGACCCGGCTCTCGCCGACCGGGTGAGCAAGCAGGCCGCGGAGATCCTCGCCCCGTACCCGCTCTACCCCGCCGTCGACCTCGGCTGATGCTCGTGGTGCGGGTGGCCCCGACCGGGTCACCCGCACCAGGACGCAACCATCTTCCTCAGGACAGCCGGATCGGGGTCACGGCGGGGAGATCGAGGGTGCCTGGCCGGATCCGAAGCGCCAGCCTTCGACGGTGCCCTGGGCGGGGTTGTAGCTGGTGGCGCCGAGGGTGCTGTAGGACCAGGTGCCGCCGGGTGTGGCGTGCCAGTAGGACCAGTAGGCGCTGGCCGGCGGTGTGTTGACGCACGGTTCGGCGACCGGTGTCGGTCGTCCATTGATGCGGCAGATGAACGCGAGTCCCCAGCGTTGGGTGCCGGTGACGGTGTATCCGGCACCTTGCAGGGCGGCCAGGCCGGTGGGTGGGTCGCCGAGGTAGCAGGCGGTCTGGACGCCGAGCCCGAACGCGGTGAAGTCGACGACGACGGTGACCCCCGTGCCGGGGCCACAGGCGGCGGCGTGCGCCGGGCGGGGCGTCGGGTCGGCGGCGACCAGTCCGGCCGTGACGACGACGATGGCGATCAGCGCGGCGATGTGACGGCGGATCGGAATGTGCATCGGTGTACCTCCCGTGGTGGTCATCGGTGCGGACACGCCAGGGTCGGGGCGGCCGGGTGGGAGCCGGCGGCGGACAGGGTGGCGAAGCCGACACCCGCCAGCCCAGGGACGGTTTGAGCGGTGGCGCGGTTGGCGGTGGCGGGGTCGAGTCCGCCGTCGGTGTAGGCGATCGCGCCCCGGTCCGCTGCGGGTGCGGTGCAGGTTTGCTGGAGGCTGGTCAGGTACTGACGGGCGTGCAGCCAAGGTACGGCCCGGCCGGCAGCGGCGAGCGCCTGGGCGGCCAGTCCGGTGCTGTTGGCGTTGGCCACCCCGTCCGCAGCGAACGACCCGTCGTCGCCCTGCACGGATACGACCCATCGGGCCGCCGCGTGGGCGGCGAGGGGGCGATCGGCGGACAGTAGTGCCTGGATCGCCAGCGCGGTGGCGTCCACGTCGCTGACGCAGGTCGGCTGGGCGAACTGGAGGGGAAAGCCGCCGTCGGGGCAGTGGCTGCCGGCCAGGAAGGAAATCGCCGCCGTCGGTGCTCCACCGGCCCGGTCGAGTGCCAGCACAGCAAAGGATTGGCTGAACATGTTGCTGAAGTCGCCGAACGCGGACCGGTCGGTAAACCTGCCGCCGGGTGCCATCAGACCGTTGAGCCGAGCGATCAGGTCGACGCCGCCGAACGCGGCCGGGTTCAGGCCGCGAACCTGCGCGCCGAGGGCGAGTTTGGCGGTCGCTCCGACATAGGCTTCGGTGCCGTCGCCGATGTAGCCGCCGGTGACCGCCGGTTGCGCCAACCAGGTGGTGGCGTTGGTGGCGTTCGTGTCGGCGACTTTCGCGGCGGCGAAGGCGAAGATCGCGTCGAGGGTGAGTCCCTGGTCCGGGTAGGCGACGCCGTCGAAGACGACCTCGAACCGCTCACCGTCGACCATCTGACGTGCGAGCCATCCCGCGGCGGCGTCGACACGGTTGAGCGTGGGCTGTGCGGCGGCGGGTCGGGCGACGAGCGTGGACAGGGTGAGAGCGACGAGTATGCCGGCGAGCAGGGTGCGGGTGCGGTGCCGGAGGAGGACGGCCATCTATCGAGGCCTTTCCGGCCGACGGTCGACGCGACCCGGAACGTCCCGGGCGGCTCCGACCCGTGGGCCACGACGGGTGAAGGAACCTTGCGGTGCGTCGGTGGGTGTTCGGGCTCACGGCGAATGTTCGCCGCCTACCGTTGCGGGCCAGCGCCGGCTTGTTACCGGACTTCCCCCATTGACGCACAGACATGACGATGTTGCAGTCAGTGTGTCCATCCTGGCTCGTGCCGTCAACCACCGGGCCGACACCGACAGGATTGACACGAGTCGCGGGACGTCCCACCGCCGCGAAGTCGGGAGCGACCTCCGCCGCCCAACCTGCGGCTGCGGGTCGACCCGTCCCGTACCCGAACGGTCGCACCGTGTTCCGGCAGGCAAAAGGTGATCTCACAGCTGTCTGCCGCCGAGGTACTGCTTCCGACGGTCGAGGCCGTAGAATACGAGCCGGTGCTGGTACGCCCTGGCCCTCACCGGCCCGGACGTCGTAAGAGGGAACCCGGTGCGACTCCGGGGACTGCCCCGCAGCGGTGAGTGGGAACGACCGCCGTCACACGCACTGGACGACGTCAGGCGTCTGGGAAGCGACGGCCACTAGGCGACCGGTCCGTTCGGTCATGCCCACGAGTCCGAAGACCTGCCCGCATCGCGTGCGCGACACCCCGCACGCCGCCGTCGGTCCCGTGGGAGGACCAAGGCGAGGCTGGTCGAACCACCGAGCCTGCCGCCGCCCCCTCCGCGACGACCTCGCAAGGAGGATGGTGAGCAGATGCCCTCGTCGCCGCCTGACACGCCCGTCTCCGCAAGTGGATTCGCCGCGGCATGGCATGCCGCGGCAGGACGCGAACGGGACGAATTCCATCTCCCGGACGAGGATTCGCTGCGGACGCTGGCGTCACACATCGGCCCCGGGGAGAGTGTTCTCGACATCGCGGCAGGATCGTTCGCGGTGGTGGCGGCCATGGCCGGAGCGCATGTCACGGTGATCGACCCCGCCCCGGAACGGCTTGCCCGGGTGGCGGACGAGGCCGCCCGACTCGCCGTCACCGTCGATCCGGTACTCGCTAATTGGCCACAGGTGGCGGTCGCGCATCACGACGTGGTGGTGAGCGTCGGAACGCTGCGCCAGCACCGCGATCTGCCGGCGGCACTGCGCGCGATGGTGCTGCACGCCGACCGGCTGGTCCTCTGCGCCGACGACCCCGGTATGCCCGCACCGCACGAAGAGGTGATGGCGGCCCTCACCGGCGAGCCGCTGCTCCGGCGACCGCCACGTCACCTGCTGATCGCGGGAGTGCTGGCCGAGCTCGGCCTGACAGCGGACGTTCGGATAGTGACCGGCGTGCACACCGTCACCGCGCCGCACCGCGCCGAGCTGGCCCGGCGGCTGGCCGGTGGGCCGCTGCCGCAACGGACCGGCGAGCGGCTGTTGGATCTGCTCGCGCCGATGCTCAGCCGGACGTCGACGGAAGGCTGGCGCTATCGCTGTCCGCGTCGGACGGGCCTGGTGGTGTGTCCGGTGTGAGCGCCGCGCCGGCGGGCCGGGCGAAGCTGTCAAGCAGTCGCTCGGCGGCCAGCGCCGGAGTGAGGGTACCGTCGACGACCTGCCGCTCCACCTCAGGCGCGAGTGCCCGCACCGCCGGGTGCGTGTGCAGCCGGTCGAGCACCTCGGTGCGGACCATTGCCCAGACCCAGCCAATCTGCTGGCGGCGACGCCGCTCGGCCAGAGCGCCGGAGGCGGCGAGGGTGTCCTGGTGGCGACGGACCTGTTGCCACACCTCGTCCAGTCCAGTCTCCTCCGTGGCGCTACAGGTGACTACCGGTGGTATCCAGTTTCCGTCGACGGGGTGCAGGAAGCGCAACGCCCCGGCGAGTTCACGGGCCGCACGGCGGGCGTCGACCGCGTGCGGCCCGTCGGCCTTGTTCACCGCGATGATGTCGGCGAGCTCGAGTACGCCCTTCTTGATTCCTTGCAACTGGTCGCCGGTGCGGGCAAGGGTGAGCAGAAGGAACGAATCGACCATGTCCGCGACCGCGAACTCGGACTGGCCAACGCCGACGGTCTCGACCAGCACCACGTCGTAGCCGGCGGCCTCGACCACCACGATCGCCTCCCGGGTGGCCCTGGCCACGCCGCCCAGGGTGCCGGCGGCCGGTGACGGCCGGACGAACGCGGCCGGGTCGACGGCGAGCCGGGTCATCCGGGTCTTGTCGCCGAGGATGCTGCCGCCGGTCCGGTGGGACGACGGATCGACCGCGAGCACCGCGACCCGGTGGCCCTCGGCGGTCAACCGACTGCCGAGAGCGTCGATGAAGGTGGACTTACCGACCCCGGGCACGCCGGTGATCCCGATTCGCCGGGCGCCTCCGGACGCCGGGGTGAGAGCCACCAACAGCCGTTGCGCCGCCACCCGGTGATCGGGTCGAGTTGATTCGACCAATGTGATGGCTCGGGCGATCCAGGCCACTGACCCGCTACGCACACCGGCCACGTACGCCGCCACGTCGGGGGTCCGACGCCCCGCGTCGCTCATAGCGGCGGATGCCCGAGTTGCTGTCCCAGCTTGCCGAGCAGATCCAGGGCCGCGTCGGCGACGACGGTGCCCGGCGGGAAGATCGCCGCCGCGCCCGCCTCACGCAGCGCGTCGAAGTCCTGCGGCGGGATCACCCCACCGACGATAATCATGATGTCGTCGCGGTCAAGGGCGGCCAGTTCGTCACGCAGTGCCGGCACCAGGGTCAGGTGTCCGGCGGCCAGGCTGGAGACGCCGATGATGTGCACGTCGGCCTCGACCGCCTGCCGGGCCACCTCGGCCGGAGTCTGGAACAGCGGGCCCACGTCGACGTCGAAGCCGAGGTCGGCGAACGCGGTGGCGATCACCTTCTGGCCGCGGTCGTGGCCGTCCTGGCCCATCTTGGCCACCAGGATTCGGGGTTGGCGTCCCTCTGCCGAGGCGAAGGTGGCGGTCGCGGCACGGACCCGCCCGATCGCGAACCCGGTTCCTGCCTCGTCCCGGTACACCCCGGAAATGGTACGGATCTGCGCGGCGTGCCGGCCGTACACCTTCTCCAGCGCGTCGGAGATCTCCCCGACGGTGGCCTTCGCCCGCGCCGCGTCGACCGCCAGCCCGAGCAGGTTGCCGTCCAGGCCGGACCCGCGGCTACCGTCGAGCGCGGCGCCGGCGGCCCGGGTGAGCGCGTCCAGCGCCGCGACGCAGCCGGCCTCGTCCCGGTCGGCGCGCAGCCGGCGCAGCTTCTCGACCTGCTGCGCGCGGACCGCCCGGTTGTCGACCTTGAGCACGTCGATCGGCTCGTCGGCGGCCGGGCGGTACTTGTTGACCCCGATCACCGGCTGCCGCCCGGAGTCGATCCGCGCCTGGGTGCGGGCGGCAGCCTCCTCGATGCGTAGCTTCGGGATCCCCTCGTCGATCGCGCGGGCCATCCCGCCAGCCGCTTCGACCTCCGCGATGTGTTGCCAGGCCCGGTTGGCGAGGTCATGGGTGAGCCTTTCGACGTACGCGCTGCCACCCCACGGGTCGATCACCCGGGTGGTGCCCGACTCCTGTTGCAGCACCAGTTGAGTGTTGCGGGCGATCCGGGCCGAGAAGTCCGTCGGCAGTGCCAACGCCTCGTCGAGGGCGTTGGTGTGCAGCGACTGGGTGTGTCCCTGGGTCGCGGCCATCGCCTCCACGCAGGTCCGGATCACGTTGTTGAAGACGTCCTGGGCGGTCAACGACCAGCCGGAGGTCTGGCAGTGGGCGCGCAGACTCGACGACTTCGGATTCGTCGGCCCGAAGTCGCGCACCAGTCGGGCCCAGAGCAGCCGCGCCGCCCTCAGCTTGGCGACCTCCATGAAGAAGTTCATGCCGATCGCCCAGAAGAACGACAGTCGGGGCGCGAACGCGTCGATGTCCAGCCCGGCGTCGCGTCCCGCACGCAGGTACTCGACCCCGTCGGCGAGGGTGTAGGCCAGTTCCAGGTCGGCGGTGGCCCCGGCCTCCTGGATGTGGTAGCCCGAGATGGAGATGGAGTTGTACCGGGGCATCCGCGCCGAGGTGTAGGCGAAGATGTCGGAGATGATCCGCATCGACGGGCGCGGTGGGTAGATGTAGGTGTTGCGGACCATGAACTCCTTGAGGATGTCGTTCTGGATGGTGCCGGACAGCCGCTCCGGACCCACCCCCTGCTCCTCGGCCGCGACGATGAACAGGGCCAGCACCGGCAGCACCGCGCCGTTCATCGTCATCGACACGCTCATCCGGTCCAGCGGGATGCCGTCGAAGAGCTGCCGCATGTCGTAGATCGAGTCGATCGCCACCCCGGCCATCCCCACGTCGCCGGCGACCCGGGGGTGGTCGGAGTCGTAACCCCGGTGGGTCGGCAGGTCGAACGCCACCGACAGCCCCTTCTGACCGGCCGCGAGGTTGCGCCGGTAGAACGCGTTGGACTCCTCCGCCGTGGAAAAGCCCGCGTACTGGCGGATCGTCCACGGCTGGGTGGTGTACATCGTCGGGTACGGGCCGCGCAGGAAGGGCGCGATACCCGGATAGGTGTCGAGGAAATCAAGTCCGGCAAGGTCGGCGGCGGTGTACAGCGGAGCGACGGCGATACCTTCCGGAGTCTGCCAAGTGAGCGCGTCGGGCTCACCACCGGTCTGCGCGCGTACCAGTTCCCGCCACCGGTCGAGATCGGGATCGGAGGCGGGTGGATCGCCGAGCGCGATGCCCGAGAAATCGGGAATGTGGGCAACCATCACGCCACCCCCAGGTCGTCCAGGGTCGTCGCCAGCACCCGCACCGCGTCGCATCCGGCATAGAGGTAGTCGTCGACGCCCGGATGGTCGGCGGGCCGGCCGGCCAACCACACCCGCGTTGCGCCTGCGGCGGACAACGCCTGTGCTACCGGGCCGGCGGTCTCGGCGTAGGTGCGGTCGGAGGAGCACAGGCAGGCGACCCGCGCACCGCTCGCGGTGAACTCGGCGGCGAGCCTGGCCGGTTCGTCGGCTCCGACCGGCGGACGGACGGTGCCGATCCCGCCGGCCGCGAAAAGGTTCGCGGCGAAACCGGCCCGGGCGTTGTGCACCGCCATCGGGCCGAGGGTGGCGAGGAACACCACCGGTCGGGAGCCGTCGGCCGCGGTGTGTGTGTCGGCACGGTCACGCAGTGCCTCGAACACCTCCGCGTACCGGTGTCCGGGCAGGCCACCACCGGGCGCGGGTGGTGCCGGCGGGCGGACCGGTAGCCGCTCCTCCAGGAACGGGAACTCGCTGACTCCGGTGAGCGGATCCCGACGGTGAGCCAGGTTGTCGCCACGGCGCGCCCAGGTCTCGGCGAGCCGATCGGCCACCAGGCCGCTGTCCAGCGCCTTGCCCATGCCGCCGGCACGTTCGATCTCGGTGAACCAGGCCCACGCCGTCCGCGCCAGGTCCTCGGTGTACCGCTCGACGTACCAGGAACCGCCGGCTGGGTCGACGACCCGGCTCAGGCTCGCTTCCTCGATCAACAACGCCTGGGTGTTGCGGGCGATTCGCCGGGCGAATCCGTCCGGCAGGCCGAGACAGTGGTCGAACGGCTGCACCGTCACCGCGTCGGCTCCGCCGACCCCGGCGGCGAAGCACGCCAGCGTGGTTCGCAGGATGTTGACCCACGGATCGCGGGAGGTCATCATCGCCGAGGACGTCACCGCGTGCTGGCGCTGCGCGCCCGCTTCCGGTGCCCGGCACACCTGCGCGACCCGCGCCCAGGTCCGCCGGGCGGCGCGCAGCTTCGCGATGGTGCCGAACTGGTCGGCTGTCGCCGCGAACCGGAACTCGATCAGGCCGAGGGCCGCCTCGACCGACAACCCGGCGTCGGTCAGCTCACGCAGGTAGGCGACACCGGTGGCCAGGGCGCACCCCAACTCCTGCGCGTCGGAACCGCCCGCGTCGTGGTGGACGGTCGCGTCGACCGTCATCGTGCCAAGGCCCGGATACTCGGTCACACAGCGGTACGCCCACTCGCCGATCGGGCCGTCCCACGGCCGGCCGGTCCGCGCGCGCCAGCCGAGCGGGTCCACCCCGAGACTGCCGCGTACCGCCGCCGCTGGCACGTCACGTTCGGCCAGTAGGGCGAACCAGGCCGGCACCGCCTCGACCGCGGCCGTCCCGGCGTCGAGCACCACCCCGGCGAGATCGAGATAGACCCCGTCGAGTGCGGCCGGCAGGCCTGCCACCGGCAGACCTCCCTCGCCCAGCACCAGCCACAGCGAGGTGACGCCGTTCTCCAGGTCGCCGAGCACGGCCGCTGCGGTGACCTTCGGATCCGGGTCGGCGTGCCGCTGCCGCACGTCCCAACCGGCCGGAACCGCCCCGGCGGCCCGCCCTCCCCTGGTGTACGGGAACAGCCCGGGTGGGCCCGGCAGCGGCGTCGCACCGTCCGCGGTGTACAGCGGGGCGACGGTCACCTCGTCGTACCCCCGCCAGGCCAGCATCGCCTCCACCGCCTCGGCCGGCATGTCCTCGTCGACCCGACCGATCTTGCGCAACACCCCCAGCGCCAGTTCCCGCCACTGCTCGGCGGTGGCGGTCGGAAAATCGGCGGCGAGACGTGGCTCCGCTGACGGCACCATCATGCTCGCATCGTAGAGGAACCGCAGGTCATCGTCGGTATCTGCCAGTGCCGGCGACTGCCACCACGAAAGAACGAACCAAATGATATACGACTTTCACTGTTTCTTCCGAGGTGGAACCAGCCGGGTGACGGCTGCGACGGTGTCGGCGAGCCCCGTACACGTGACCACCGGTTCGGGCGGCCGACTGAAGTGGGATGTCCAGCCCTGCCCGGCGGTCACAATGGTGGGTTGCCGGCCCGGCAGGCTGCTGAGGGCGGCGATCACGTGCGGCGTGCCGGGCCGCCGGGCGTGACTCCACGCGACCACGACAGCGGGTCGGCATCGGCCGGCCGCGTCGGTGACCGCCTCGACGGGCAGCCCGGAACCGAGGTACAGCGAGGCGATCCCTTGCTCGGCGAGCGCGGCGGCCAACGCGTCGAGGGCTGCCTCGTCGCGTCGATCGTTCACGCCGACGAGCAGGACAGACACTGGTGTTCCGGCCGCCGGTCGCGGCACGGCGGCGAGGACCTCGCTGAGGCAGCGGGCAAGGATGCGTCGGGCGACCGCTTTGCGTGGCCGGCTGTGACCGGCCCGGCTGATGTGGATGAAGGCGGGAACGGCCAGTGCATGCCAGGTGTGCACCACGCCGTGCGTGGTGGCCGCGAGCATCAACGCCTCCCGCAGGGCTGACACGTCCATGCGTCGAGCGGCGCGGGCGAGGCTGCGGGCCGCGACCTGCGTGCCCGCGTCGACGGAAGGAGGGCTGGCGCGGAGCAGCTCGATCTGTTGGCGGGCCCGCTGGGCTGCCTCGCCGGCGGGAACCCCACGCGCGGTCAGTTGGGCCATCACCGTCAGCAGCGCCACGTCGGCCGGGGTGTAGCGGCGGTGCCGGCCCGCTTGATGGGCAGAGGGTCCGACCCCGTATCGCTGGTGCCAACTCCGCAGTGTTGTCGGCGCCACGCCGAGCCGCCGGGCGACCGCTCCGGCCCGCAGCCCGGCGGCCGTGAATTGTTGGGGACCGTCGGCAGGCTGGCGGTCGCACCGGCTGCGCGGGGCGCGGGTCTGCCGCTGGATCCTGTCTTCGTTCACCAGCAGCTCGCGGTCCGCGGATCGAGCCGCGCGATGTGCACGAGCAGCGACGACTTGTACGGCCCGCGGCGGCGAGCACGCGTCTGCGGTTTTCGAGCCGCGGACGCGGTCCGGATGCCGGTCGGTACGGCGTGCCGGATGCCCAGTCCGCGCGCAGCGGCGGTCGGTGACCGGGACGGCCGGGTGCGCCGCACGCTCATGGTGTGGTGGGTGGCCGGGGCGTCGAGCGCGTATGTGGTCGCTGCTGGTTCATCAGCTGACCGATCTTCCGGTCGATGCCGCGGTGCGTCTCGCAGCACGGCGGTGTGTCGACGAGGATCCGCTGGATGTCCGTGACCAGCTCGGTCAGGGCGTGCATCTGGTCGTTCATGCGGCGGACCCGGGCTTCGCGCGCCCCGAGCTGCCGGCGTGCGGTGGCGAGGCGTTCGTAGTCGGCCACCGGCAGGATGACGACCTCTTCGCCGCCGATCGTGGCGCGCTGGGGTGTGGGAGGTTTGCTCACTGGTCACCCCCTCCCGCCCGGGTGGCCGGCCAGGAGGGTGCGAGTAGCTGGCAGCAGTCGTCGTCCGGTGGCCGGGAGATGTCCGCAGTGCGGATCGGGTGGGCCTGCTCGATAGTTTCTCCCCCGCCCCGGCCGACCAGTGCTCGGAGCACGGGCCGTCGAATCGCGTCGCCCGCAGTCGCCAGGCTCGTCACCGTCTGGCTGACGACCTGGCCGGAACGGTCGCCGGTGCGGGGCGGGTACGCCATCGGAGCGGGTGCTCCAGGTAGCGCGTGGCGCAGGTGCGCGTCGAGACGTCTCTCGGGTCGCTGCCGATTACAGCCATTGGAGAATTCTTCTCGGTGCTTCGACAGCAGGCAGGCGCGGCGGGCCGATCCGGTCACCGAATCGAGTCGGGACGGAGTTGCGGAGCCGTTCGGCACCCGATCCACCTCAGCCTCCTCTGCTGGCCGTTCTGATATCGGCAGGAGGCAGGTGTGTGATGGAGCGCAGCGTCACGCAGGGTACTGCGGCTCACCGTCGACCCGCCCTCGAAGGTCGCCGAACCCGCCACACGCCGGTACGCATGTGGGCAGCGGGCAGGTCTTCGGACTCGTGGGCGCGGGCCGGAACAGCCCCGGTCTCCTACTGGCCGTCACTTCCCAGGCCCGGACGGACCCAGTGTGCTCGACGGCGGTCGTTCCCACTCACCGCTGCGGGGCAGTCCCGGACTTTCATCGGGTTCCCTCTTACGCCCCCACGCCTGGCTGGCGTGGCGGACCGGCTGCGGCAACAAGGATACCGCGTCCATCGGTGGCCGTCGGATCGCTACCGATTCTCGTCGATGAGCAGGCGGCCGGCGACTGGTGGCCGGGCACGTCGGGCCCCAGTCGCGGCGTTCGCAGACCCGGCAGACGTCCTACGGACCGCGGCGGCTGGCGCGAGTCGCCAACGGGTTATCCGATGGCGAGGTGTATGCCGATGCCGAGGAAGGCCATGGCGCTGATCCGGTGCAGCAGGCGAGCGGAGCGACCGGTGGCCAGTCTGCCGGCGAGTCGACCGGTGACCAATGCGAGCGCGATGTCGACGGTGAGCTGTACGGCGACGAAGACGGCACCCAGCACCAGGAGTTGGGCGGTGACGTGCCCTCGGCTCAGGTCGACGAACTGGGGCAGGAACGCGATCGTGAAAAGGATCATCTTCGGGTTGAGCAGGTTGGTCAGCAGGCCCCGGCCGGCCGCCTGGCCCAGCCCGACGGTGCTGGGCACCGCATCGGGCTGCGTCGTCCGGGGATTTCCCGGTCCACGGAGGGCCAGGAGCCCAAGGCCGATCAGATATGCGGCGCCGGCATACCGGATCGTGGCGTACAGGGCCGGCGAGTTGGCGATCACGACGGACAACCCGGCGATCGCGATGGCCACGTGGACGATCTCGCCGACGGCGACGCCGATCGCGGCGGCGATGCTGGCCCGGGCGCCGTAGCGGACGGCGTTGGCCAGCACGTACAGCATGTCCGGGCCGGGGGTGAGCATGAACAGGGTGATCATGCCGAGGTAGCCGACGAGGGTGCCGGCCGGCAGGTATCCGAATTCGTTCATACCAGGCCGGCCTGGCCGGCGAGGGCGCGGCGGAGCGTGAGGCGGTGCTCCCGGCGGATCTGCGCCTCCTGGTAGCGGCGGCGGTCGTCGTCGGTCTCCGGCGACAGTGTGGGTACCGGTCGCGGTTGTCCGTTGTCGTCGACGGCGACCATCACCAGGTGGGCGGTGGCGACCAGGGTGGGTGGGACGGCCCGGTCCCACCGGTCGGCCGTGACGGTGACGGCGATCTCCATCGAGGATCGGCCCGCCCAGGTGATCCGCGCGTCGACGTGAACGACGTCACCGACGCGCACCGCCTGGAGGAAGGCCGTTTCGTCGATCGCGGCGGTGACGGCCGGGCCTTCGGAGTGGCGGGCGGCGACCACGCCGGCGACGGCGTCGATCAGGTTCAGGATCCGGCCGCCGTGCACGGTGCCCATCAGGTTGGTGTGGTGCTGATCCATGATCTGCGACAGGGTCAGCTGCGACGCGGACGGTGGGCGGCTGGGCAGAATCGTGTCGCGCACGGGTTTCCTCGAGGTGGTCGTGGCCCTCGGGCAGGAGGGCAGACCACACCGACCGTAGGACGCCGTGGTGGGCGGCCCTGGACGGGTACGCGGTCCGCCCGACCCACCCGCGAGGCCGGCGGCAGCACACACCCGGTCGGCGTGTGCGGCGCGGGCAGGTCTTCGGACTCGCGGGCACGTCGGACCGAGGTCCGCTCTCCTACTGGCCGTCGCTTCCCAGGCGCGGGTGCGCCCAGTGCCGGTGACGGCGGTCGTTCCTGCTCACCGCTGCGGGGCAGTCCCGGATTCTCACCGGGTTCCCTCTTAGACGCCCCGCCCGTCAAGGCGGGGCGAACCAACGCTGACGCCGATGGTAGCCGCCGCCGTCCCACTGTGTGGAAGGCAGAAGCGTCCTGCAACGCGGAAGTGTGCGGATCGTCTCACCAGCGCGGCGCAGGCCGGGTCGGCTCACAGCGCGGCGCAGGCCGGGCACGGGTACACCGCTGTCGCCGCGTCGGGACGGCCGGATTGCGTGACCCGCGGCTCGCGGGCGTCGTTTGGTGCTCGGGCGGAGGCGTCGTCATGCTCCACGGTCGGCGCCCCGCCTGGCGGGCTCGAAGCTGGGTGTGGTGTGGAAGTTCGCTCGGCGGGCGGCGCGGCGGAAGGCACCGAGGACCGCCGGGCCGGTGAGGGTGACGAGGATCGCGGTGGTGACGGCGCGGCCGGTGTCCCAGCCGAGCGAGGTGACGGTGAAGAAGGCGAAGTACCGCTGGAACTGTTCGAGCAGGGGCAGGCCGGGTTGGTAGGCGATGGAGCTGGCGGGGTCGAGGGAGAAGGGCCAGAAGGACAGGTTGAGCATGAACCCGAACAGGTAGCCGCTGACCGCCGAATAGCAGGCCAGCAGCGCGATCTCCGCCTTGCCGCTTGCTTTGGGTAGTAGGCCGGCGAGCATGCCGACCCAGGCGCAGCCGAACATCTGGTACGGCATCCACGGGCCGACGCCGCCGGTGAGCAGGGCGGAGGCGAACAGGGAGGTGCAGCCGAGCGCGAACCCGAACCCGGGGCCGAAGACCCGGCCGGCGAGGACGAGGATAAAGAAGACGGTCTCGATGCCGGCGGTGCCGGCGCCGAGTGGCCGTAGTGCGGCGTTGATGGCGGAGAGGACGCCGAGCATGGCGAGGGCTTTGGCGTCGATGCGCCGGTCGGCGATCTCGGCGAAGACGACGGCGAGGACGAGGACGAGCAGGGCGCCGAACATCAGTGGTGGGGTTTCGGCGGCGCCGAACGTGCCGGGGGCGACGACGAACGGCCAGAGGAAGGCGACGAGGCCGACGAACGACGCCATCACGATCGTCGCCGTCGCCCGGGCCGGGACCTGTACGGCGGTCACGGCTGTGCCTGGGGTGTGTCGAGGGCGGCGGCGACCTGGCCGACGGTGAGGTACGGCAGCGGGGCGAGAATCTTCGCGACCTGTGGGGCGAACGTCGGTGACGCGGTCAGGACCGTCGGGGCGGGGCCGTCGGTGACGATGTCACCGTCGGCCATCACCACGACCCGGTCGGCGGCGGCGGTGGCGAACTCGACGTCGTGGGTGGCCACGACGATCGCGTGCCCCTGGGTGGCGAGTTGGTTCAGGGTGCGGACCAGGGCAGCTTTCGCGGTGTAGTCGAGTCCTCGGGTCGGTTCGTCGAGCAGCACCACCCGGGGTGTGACGGCCAGTTGGATGGCCAGGACCAACGCCAACTGCTGTCCGGCGGACAGGTCACGGGGGTGTGCGGTGTCGGCGATGCCGGGGGCGAGGTCGTCGAGGAGCCGCCGGGCGGTTCCCGGGGTGGCGCCGTCACGGTCGGCCTGGTCGAGTTCGGCGCCGACGGTGTCGAGGTAGAGCAGGTCGGTGGCGGTCTGTGGCACCAGGCCGACCAGGCGTCGCGCGTCGACGGGCGACAGCTTGGCCGGGTCGCTGCCGCCGGTGCGGACGGTGCCGCCGGCGCGGCGGCCGGCGCCCTGCAACGCCCACAGCAGGGACGACTTGCCCGATCCGTTGCGGCCCATCAACGCCACCACCTCGCCGGCGTCGAGGGTGAGCGTGACCCCGCGGACGGCGACGACCGGGCCGTGCCGGACCACCACTCCCCCGGCGGTCAGCGCCACCTCTCCGTCGGCGGGTGGGGTGCGGTGCGGAAGCGGTGGTGTGGCCGGCAACCGCACCCGCAGCGTGGCGGTGTGTCGGCGGGCGTCGCGGACGGACAGCGGTGGGGGTGTCCAGCCGGCGAGGCGGCCGAGGTGCACGATCGGTGGGGCGACGGTGCTGTCGGCGAGGAGGGTGGCCGGGTCGCCGTGGGTGGCGGTGCCGTCGCCGTCGAGGCGGATGAGGCGATCGGCGTACGGGATGACGCGTTCGAGGCGGTGTTCGGCGAGGACGACGGTGATCCCGAGGTCGTGCACGAGGCGGGTGATCGTGGCGAGGACGTCCTCGGCGCTGGTCGGATCCAGCGCGGAGGTCGGTTCGTCGAGAACGAGTACCCGGGGGTGGGCGGTGAGTGCGGCGCCGATCGCGACCCGCTGCTGCTGTCCGCCGGACAGTTCGTGCAGGCCCCGGTGGCGCAGGTCGGCGAGGCCGAGCAGGTCGAGGGTCTCCTCGACCCGGGTCCGCATCATCGTCGGGGTGAGGGCGAGTTGTTCCATGCCGTAGGCGAGTTCCTCCTCGACGGTGTCGGTGACGAACCCGGCGACCGGGTCCTGTCCGACGACGCCGACGAGTTCGGCGAACTCGCGCGGTGGGTGCTCGGCGGTGGACCGGCCGGCGACGGTGACCCGGCCGGTGAGGGTGCCGCCGGTGAAGTGCGGGACGAGGCCGTTGATCGCGCCGAGGAGGGTCGACTTGCCGGAGCCGGTGTGCCCGACGACGAGGCACAGTTCACCTTCGTCGATGGTGAGGGTGACGTCGCGCAACGCCGGTCGGCCGGTGTCGGCGTAAGTGATGGCGACGTGGTCGAAGCGGATCACGGGTGGGCTCCGGCGGGCACGGCGATCGGTCTGGGGCGGGGTGGTGGGGGTGCGGCGAACGCGGCCAGCGCCGCGAGGAGGATCGCGGCGGTGGGAAGCAGGGGCAGGGTCGGCCACGCCAGCGGGTACAGGCCGGGGTTGAGTTCGGCGGGGTCGTAGCCGGTCCCGGCGGTGAGGACGACGGCGGTGATGATGCCGCAGCCGGCGACGACCCATTCCGGCCACTGCCAGGGGTCGGGGCGGTAGCGGCTGCGGGAGACCCGCCGCCCACCAACGGCCAGGCCGATGACGCTTAGGACGATGCCGGCGGTGAGGGCGCCGAGGCTGACGGAGCGGGGCACGCTCGGATCGAGCAGCCCGTAGACGCCTACGCACAGGCCGGCCATCCCAGTCAGCATCAGGGCCCCGGTGAGACGCCGGGAGGTGCGGGTGGCGGTGCCGGTGCGGCCGTAGCCTCGGGAGTCCATCGCGGCGGCCAGCCGCAGGGACCGGTCCAGGGCGTCGTGTAGCACTGGCAACGCGATCGCCCGTACCGCCCGCAGCCCCCGGGACCGGCCGGCCCGTAGCCGGCGGGCGCGGGCGACCCGCTGCACGCTCTCCACGAGTTGCGGTGCGACGCTGAGCGCGACGGTGACGGCCACGCCGAGTTCGTAGAGGGCGCCGGGCAGCACCTTCAGGGCACGTTTCGGGTTGGCGAGGCTGTTCGCGGCGCCGATGCAGCACAGCAGGCAGGCCAGCCGCAGCCCGTCCAGCGCGGCGGACAGGGTCGCCTCCAGCGACACCGGGCCGCCGATCTGGATACCGGCGTACCAGTCGGGAGTCGGCAGGTGTGGGAGCCGGAACAGAACGTGGTCCTCGGGGGTGACACCGGTGGCGAAGACGATCCGGAACACGACCCGGATAACGATGATCGACAGGGCGAGGATCAGGTAGTAGTGGAACGCCCTCGCCCAAGGTGCGTCGGTGCGGCGGGCGGTGACGACGAAGCCGAGTACGGCGAAGACGAGGGCCAGCAGCAGTGGGTTGCTGGTGCGGCTGGCGGCGGTGGCCAGGGCGAGTGCCCAGAGCCACCAGGCGACCGGGTGCAGCCCTCGGGGCAGCCGCGCGGCGCGCAGTCCCGCGGTGTTCACGCCGGCCCGGACGCCACGCGCGGACGCGTGCTGATGGAACTGCGGGTCACGGCGCCGGCTCCTCCGGCGGTACAAGGCCGGGGTCGGTGTGGCGGCGGCGCCAGCCGAGTACCGCGCCGCCGATCCCGAGCAGGACGAGTACACCGACGGTGATAAGCAGCGGCCCGGCCGACCCGCGCTCGGCCGGCGCGGCCCGGGTGGGTACGGCGTCGACGACCGTCGGGCCGCCGTTGTCCTCGGTGCTGGTCGAGCCTGCGCCGCTGTGCGACGCGCTCGGGTACGCCGAGCCGGACGACCCTACGGTGGGCGGGGGCGTGCCGGGAATGCCGGCCGGACCGGTCGGCACTGGCGCCGTGGTGGGAACGCCGTCGCTGGTGGCGGGTGGTGGGGGTGCCTGCACTGGCGGCGGGTTGCCGGCGGGGGCGGGCCGGCTGGTGGTCGGAGCCGGGGCTGGTGGTGCGTTCGGGATCGGGGCGGTGTTGTGCGCCCGGACGCTGTCCGGGCTGAACGTCGGCCGGCCCTTGGTGCCGCCGATGTCGGTCCCGCCGAAGATCCACAGGTCGACGCTGCCCGGCTTCGGTTTGTAGCTCATCGCCCCGAGCTGGCTGTACTCCCAGCTGTTGGCGCCGGGATCGGCGTGCCAGTACGACCAGTACGCCGACGCCGGCGGGGTCAGCACACACCGTTCTTCGGTCGGCGGCGGGTACTGAGTGCCGTTGCGGAAGCCGGAGTACCCGATCCGGCAGATGAACGCCGGTCCGTCGTGTCCGGTGCCGGCGGTCTTCCAACCGCCCTGGTTCAGCAGTTGGTAGCCGGTGGTCGGGGTGGTGCCGCAGGAGCGCAGCAGTGGGCCGCCCCACCGGCTGAAGTCCACGGCGAGTATCACCCCGGAGCGGGTGGTGCACTGACCCAACGGCAGCGGCGCCGCATACGCAACCGCCGGTGCGATGAGCGCCGCCGTCTGCAGCACGGCCAGGGCGGCGACGGCGGCGCCGATACGGCGGATCATGACGGGCCTGCCGTGTCGGTGATGGTGCGGCGTCGGCGGGCGAGGAGGAGCAGGACCACACCGGCGACGATCAGGAGCAGTGCGGCGAGTGCCAGGGAAATGATCGACCCGCCGGTCACCGGCATCGCGTCCGGCGGCGGCGTCGCGCTCGGTTCGCTGGATACCGACGGCGACGGGGATGGTGAGGTCGACGGGGACGGTGATTGCGACGGGGACGGGGACGGTGTGGGGTTGAGGTCGTGCACGTCGCGTAGCAGGGTGCCGAACGAGATTCCGGTCGCGCCGCCGACGACCTGGGTCGAGGCGCGCACGTCGGAGCCGGCCTGTCCGTCGGAGGCGACGTTGAACCCGCCGTCGGGGTTCTGCTGCCTGGCCAGGAACGCCAGCGCCTTGCCGATCTGAGGGGTGTAGGTGCCGCGTCGCAGCGTCATCCCCTGGATTGCGAGGGCGGTGGAGTTGGTGGAGATACCGGCCGCGCCGGGGAAACCGCCGTCGGCCTGCTGCTGGCTGGTGAGCCAGGTCAGGGCCTTGTCGACGGCGGTGACGGCGTCCGGGTCGTCGGGGAGCATCGCCAGGGCCATCGCGGCCATCGCCGTGCTGTCGACCTCGTCGCCGCTGCCCTCGGCCGGGATCAGGCTCGGGAAGGCGCCGTTGGCCCGCTGCAGGCTCTTGAGGAATCCGATCGGCGCGGCGGCGTCCTGTGCCTGTCCGGCCCGCAGTTGGGCGATGATGCCGAGGACCTGCGCGAACACCGACGGTGCGTTGCGGTAGTTCCCGGCAGCGGCGCAGCCGGTCGCCTGGTCGGCCCGGGTGCAGGTGATGTCCCGCAGCGCGGTGATCAGATTGTGGCCGCCGAATGTGGTCGGGTCGTGGCCGGTGGCCTGGGCGAGGACGGCGACCTTGCCGATCGCGCCGCCGGACGGGAACTCGGTACCGATCCCCAACCAGGTGTCGACGGTGAACTCGCTGTCACCGACCTTCCCACCGCCGCGGATGAAGTCGGTGATCGCCGCCAGCTTGGCGTCGTCGAGACCGGCGGCGGCCAGCGCGAACGCCCCGTCGATCGTCAGCCCGAACTCGGGGAAGCCGGGGAACGATTCGTAGTAGCGGCCGTCGACGAGCTGCGTCGGGGCGACGAGCCACGCCACACCCTTGGCCAGATCCGGTGTCGGACCCTGCGGCGGCTCCCCACCGAGCCGGTGCGTCAGGGTGGCGAGATTCTGCCCGGCCAGGGCGGGCAGCGCGCCCGAGGTCGCGACCAGATCCGACTCGGTGACCGTCGCGTCCGCGGTCAGGCCGCCGTCGGCGGTGGTTCGGGCGGCGAGGAACCCACGCGCCGCCGCGACCGGCTCCGCCGCCCCGACCGCGAGCAGCCCCTGCGCCGCCAAGGCGGTGGTGTAGCTTTCCGCCGCACCGGCGCCCAGGTAGGGCAGGTAGCCGCCGTCGACCTGCTGCGCCCCGGTCAGGTAGGTCTTCGCGGCGGTGATCTCGGTGCTGTGGCCGCCGAGGGCGGACAGGGCGAGCAGCGCCGCGCCGGTGTTCGCCGGATCGGGGGTGCACGGGTCGCCGGGTGCGATCAGCGAGTCGGCGAAGCCTCCCCCGGCGCACTGCCACTGCAGCAGCCGGTCGACGGTCGCCTGCGGTGGGGTGATCCCGGCCCGGTCCAGGGCAAGCAGCGCGAAAGCGTGCGTCGACGGGGCGTACGAGCCGGCGAAGTCCCCGGCGGCGGTGCAGCCCGCGCCGACGTCGGCCCCCGCGCAGACCCGGTCGGTGAGCACCGCCAGCAGGTCCCGGCCGTCGACGTCGCGTGGGTCGCCGCCGGTGATGATGGTCAACAGTGCGAGGCTGGCGGCATTCGTCTGGTTCGGCAGCGCGCCGGTGCCGTCGGGGAAGACCGCCGCGTCGACGTGCGCGACAAGGTAGTCGCGAATCTTCGTCAGGGCAGGGTCCTGTCCGCCGGAGGCGGCGAGGCCGGTAGCGACCACGATGGTGCGGGTGTAGTCGACGAACTCCCCGTCGGGGTTGTACACGTGGTCACCATCGGTTAGCTTCCCGACCAGGTAAGAGGCTGCGGCGGCGACCTGCGCCTCGGTCGGCGGGGCGCCCGGCCCGCCGGGACCGGCGGTCGGGGAGACGGTCGGCGACGGGGTCGGGCCGGCGGCCCGGACCTCGTCCGGGGTGAACGTCGGCCGGCCCGTCGTACCGCCGATGTCGGTACCGCCGTAGACCCACGCCTGCACTTCACCCGGGCCCGGCACCTTCCCCATCGCACCGAGCGGACTGTACGTCCAACCCGCCTGCCCCGGCGGCGCGTACCAGTACGACCAGTACGCGGACGCGGGCGGGGTGAGCTGGCACGCCTCCCGCTCCGGCGTCGGATACTGCGTGCCGCCGTCGAAGCCGGCGTTGCCGATCCGGCAGATGAAGCCCGGCCCGTCGTGCGCGGTGCCTGTCGTGGTGAACCCGGCCTCGTGCAACAGCTCGAATCCGGTCGTCGGGGTCGCGTCGCAACCGCGCAGCACCTGACCGTTCCAGGGGCGGAAGTCGACGGCGACGATCGCACCGCGGCTCGGCGTACACGCCTCGATCGGATCGGCGGCGGCCACGGCCGCCACTGCCACCCCGGTCACGGTGAGGGTGAGCAGTGCGGTGACGGCGGTCCAGAGGCGGGACCAGCGGCGGGTGAGGGACGGCATGGGCGACTCTTCCAGAGGTAGCGGCGTAGATACGGCCGCCGCCCCGGCGTCTTGCCCGGTGCGGTACCCGCATCGTGACCTCGACGACGCTGACGCATCTCCAGCCAGGTAATCCGACTCGTCCCGACGCTGCGGAACCTACGGCTGCGGGCCAGTGCCGGGATTTGACCGGCTTCCCCTGGGTGCTGGAGCACTTCATCGCAACACAGTGGTCTTGCCAGCGTCAATCGCCGACCGATGTCGGCTGGGTAACAGCGCGACGTTGATCGTTGTCGTAGCGTCACCGCCGTCGACGTGTGGGGGAACCCGGTCACAAGTCCGGGGCTGACGCGCAACGGTAGGGGTGCGACTTCGCGCCCGAGCCCGAACACCCGCGCGGCGACGCGCCACCTGCGGTATCCGTCCCACGCGCCCATGGGTCCGGCCCGCCCCACCCTCCCGCCGGTCGCCATCCGGTCCGGGTTCCGGGGCCGAGTCGAGCCCCGAACCGGAGGAACCCGATGCGCCGTAAACCCCTCACCCTCACCCTGGCCACACTGGCTACCGCCGCCCTGACGGTGGTGGTGGCCGTACCGGCCGCCGCGACATCCACCCAGGCCCAGATCACCACCGCCCGTAACAACGGCGTCGCGTACCTGAAGACCCTGCAAGCCCCGGACGGCAGTTACGCCGGCGCCGGCCTGTCCCTGGAGTGGGCGTTCAGCGCCTTCGCCGCCGCCGGCACCCATCCGGTCGACGTCTACCCCGGCGGCGACACCACCAAGAACGCCCGCGCCGCGTACCAGACCCACCTGGGCGCCGCCTCCTGGCCCGGCGGCTCACCCGTCGTCACCGACTACGAACGCGGCATCCTCAACGCCTACGCCGCCGGCATCGACCCCGCCCGCGTCGCCGCCTCCCGCAACCTCATCGCCGACGTGGTCGGCTACTGGCAGACCGGCACCGCCGGCTACTACGGTCCACCGGCGAACTTCAACGGCACCGTCTTCGCCGTCCTCGCCCTCGCCGGCGCCAAAACCCAGACCGGCAACGCCCGGATCCCGCAACGGCTGCTCGACCTGTCCGTCACCAGGATCCGCAACAACCAGCACAACGACGGAGGCTGGAACTTCAACCAGGCCGAAGGCAACCCGTCACAGCTCGCCGCGCCCAGCGACATCGACATGACCGGCGCCGCCATGGCCGCCCTCTGCGTCGCCGGGGTACCGAACACCGACACCGACGTGGTCCAGGCGAAGACCTTCCTCAAGAGCAAGCTGATCAACACGACCGGCGCGTTCAACTCCATGTTCGGGGCCAACACCGACTCCAACGGCTGGGCCGTCTCCGGCCTCAACGCCTGCGGCATCCCCCACCAAGGCGTCGACTTCACCACCGCGGCCGGGCGCACCCCGATAGACTTCCTCCGCGCCCAGCAGATGGCCAGCGGCGGCTTCAAGTACCTGCCGTCGGACACCAGCCCCTCCGGCTACGCCTCCGTCGACGCCGTCCGCGCCCTCGGCGGCGGCGGGTTCACCGCCGCACCACCGACCCCGGTCACGGCCGGCGCCCCCAGGTGGGTCGCGGCGAGCGGGTTCACCGCCGGCATCCCGGCGAAGGTCACCCTCGTCGTCGACAACGGCACCACCGTCCTGCCCTGCGCGGTCACCTTCACCCCCACCGCCGCCACCACGACCCTCGGCGCCGTCCTGACCGCCGCCGCCAGCGCCACACCGACCGGCTGCGTCACCGCCGTCACCCCGAACTCAGGCACCGGCACGATCACCGCGATCAACGGACTCGCCAACACCGGCACCACCACCTGGAAGGCATCCCGCGACGGTGGCACCCCGACCACCGCCACCCGCGGCGGAACCATCACCATCGGCGACGTCATCTACCTGCGATACGGGTCATAACCTGGCCGCACCGCCGCCAACTCCTGCAGCGGGCCCTCTAAACGCCCTCTGCCAGTGGTGCCGCGAGCCCCGCTCCGCGGGCTCGCGGCACCAGTCAGAATAGGCCCGTACCAGCCCAAATAAGGAGGAACGGCGATGCGAGTGGTGTCCCTGGTCCCGTCACTGACCGAAGCCGTCGCGACCACCCTGCCCGAACTCCTCGTCGGCGCCACCGACTACTGCACCCACCCCGCCGACCTGGACGTGCCCCGCGTCGGCGGCAGCAAATACCCGAACCTCGACCGCCTCCTCGCCCTTCGCCCCGATGTCGTGCTGATGAACATCGAGGAAAACCGGCGCTCGGACGCCGAAGCCATCGAGGCGGCCGGAGTACGGGTTCGGCTCACCTATCCCCGCACTGTCGACCAGGCCCTCGACGAACTCGCCGACCTGCTCCGGAACCTAGGCGGCGGGGAGCCGGAGTGGCTGACTCGGGCCCACGCCGCCTGGGCCGCCGTCACCCCGGCCATCCCGCCACGCACCGTCATCGTTCCGGTCTGGCGGCGTCCGTGGATCGTGGCCGGCGGCGACACCTTCACCTCCGACGTGCTACTCCGGCTCGGCCTACGCAACCTCTACACCGACACCACCGAACGGTATCCTCGGCCATCCCTCGACGACCTGCGCGCCGCAGCACCCAATCTGGTCGTACTACCCGACGAGCCCTACCCGTTCTCCCCCACCGACGGCCCCGACGCATTCCCCGACACCCCCTGCGCCCTGGTCTCCGGACGGCACCTCACCTGGTACGGCCCCTCACTCGCCGAAGCACCCCGACTCCTGACCACTCAGCTCACTCGGCTGCCCCCCGAAGCCCCGCGCTGACAAGCCCTGCTGCGGTCCGGTTGCGTTCCCCACGCCCTGCCGCGACTACCCCGCCACCGCCGGTGAATGTTGAAGAACCAAGTTGCCCCAACGGTGAATCGGAAAACAGAGGACCGGTTCCACCGGGGGTTGAATACTCAGACCTGTCGACGACGCGCAAGAAAAAGATCTGACCCAAATTTCCTGATGAGGTCTGACCCCTCCGGACACTTATCCACTGTGTATCATCCGCGGCCGTGCGACGGTTCTTCTGCGACACCTCGGCATGCCGGGCGCGAACGTTCGTCGAGCAGGCCCCTGGCCTGACCCGTAAGTATGCCAGGCACAGTCCGCCCTCGCAGCAGTTGCTGGAGAGGACCGGATTGGCGCTGGCCAACCACCCGCAGGGCCACCGCCCGCATCGGAGCATCGCGAACACACGACCGCCGCACCCGCTACACGAACTGGTGGCGGACCGGCCAGGCCGTGTCCGGACGTTACGGTCCTCGATCGACGCCGTCGGATGCGGCGACCCGGCCAGGTTGTTCCCCGGCCGCCGACGCGGCCCAGGTGAAGAGCAGCAGCGGTTCTTCGACCGACCGGAACGCTGCCTCCTCACGCCAGCCCGCTCGGCGGTAGAAGGCTGGCGCTCCACCGTCGCGATGCGTCACCAGCCAGCCGGCCGGCCAACCCGCCAGGTATGCGTTCAGCAGGCGCCCCGCGACACCTTGGCGCCGATGCGTACCGGTCACCATCAACTCAGCGACCACGATCGACGGGGCGACCATCCGTGGCATTGCCTCCGGCGCAACCGCATCGGCGACCGCCGCCTCGAACTCTGTACTCCGCGCCAGCACTGGCGGCGCCGGCCAGCCGTAGACCGCGCCGATCAGGTCGGCGCCGTCGAACGCGAGACAACCGGTCGCGCCAGGACGGTCGAGCTGTCCCCGTAGGTGTGTGGGGTAGGCCGCCAGCTTTTCCTCCGGCTCCGACCAGGGCGGTACGGAGAAGGACTCGCGGTACAACGAATGCAACGCCGCGGTGTGCGCGAGCAGCACCGGTACGGAAGCTCGCCGAACCTCGATCACTCCGCGTCCCCCCGCCGGCAGCCGAACGACGGCTGTATACGACCACGTCGCCGTCTCGGATGGCCTGATCAACAGTGGAGCCGGTCATCTACCCCATCCGCGTCAGGGTCTCCACCAACCCGGAAGATAGCCGGTGCGCCATTCCGCACCGCTCCCAGGTCCGATGGTGCTGAGACTGATCCGCCACCCCGACCGCCGGCCTCTGACCGACTGGACCGAAACACTCCTCGCCACCATGCCCACCGAAGCGACGAAACCCTCGACTTCACCGCCTCGCCGACCTCGCCTTCGGGCGCTACTGCAGGCGCAGTCCGGGCAGTCCACTCCGATAGCGTCGGCACCGCAGCCGACAGCCGTCGGGTGCGGACAGAGGCCGCCCGCACCACGACGACGCGTGAGGAGGAGACGATTGACGCGACTGATGTCCCTGGTGCCGTCGCTGACCGAATCGGTGGCGGTCACCCTGCCGGAACGCTCGTCGGCGCGACCAACTACGCACCCACCCCGCCGACCCGGACGTACCCCGTCGGTAACAGCAAGTATCGCGACCTCGCCCGGCTGCTCGCCCTCCGCCCGGACGTCGTACTCATGAACGTCGAGGAGAACCGTCGCACCGACACGGACGCTCTCGAAGCGGCGGGTGTGCGGGTACGACGCACCGATCCACGTACCGTCGACCAGGCCATCGACGAACTCGCCGGCCTGCTAAAGGAGCTCGGCGCCTCCACGAAGCCCGGATGGCTGGGCGCCGCCCGCCCCACCTGGGCCGCCGCCACACCGTCTGCAGAGGTTCGCTCCACCTGTCGCCGCCGACCTCGGATCGTGGCCGACGGCGATACCGACACCTCCGACGTCCTACACCGCTCCGGCCTACGCAACCGCCACAACCACATCACCGACCGTTACCCCCAGCCGTCGCTTGACGACCTGCACGCTCTCGGCCCGGAGCTGGTCGTCCTACCCAACGAGCCCTATCCGTTCACCGCTGTCGACGGCCCCGACGCCCTTCCCCGTACACGGTGCGGCCTGGTCTCCGGCCGCGACCTCACCTGGTACGGCCCTTCGCTCGCTCAAGCTCCGCAGCTACCGGCCAGCCAACTCGCCCGGCACACCAATTCCGGATCGTCACGATGACGGACACGCCTCGACCGACGCACGGCACCGCCGGCTGCATCGTGACCGTCTGCCGTGGCTGCTGTTGCGGCAGCAGCCGGAAGCACCCCGAGGTCGACCATGACGGCCAGGTGCGGCGGCTGCGGACCGCGCTCGACGGCCGGCACCGGGTACGCACCAGCGACTGCCTCGACGTCTGCGAGCGCTCGAATGTCGTCGTGGTCAACCCCTCCCCCACCGGTCGTCGTGCCGGTGGCGTGCCGGTGTGGCTCGGCGAGGTCCTCGACGACACGACCCTCACCGCCGTAACGGAGTGGATCAGCGCCGGAGGCCCCGGCATCGTCGGCCAACCGGCCGCGCTGACCGGTCGCATCATGCGGCCCCGGCACTCGCGGTCGATCTGACTCGCGGCGTGCTCAGCAACGGATCGACCAGTCGGCTGCCCACCGGCCGCGGCTGTCGCTGAAGCACCCCCGGTGTCATCGACCTCGGTGTACGCCGCATTGTCCGTTGACCGCGACCCCGGCGTGGTCAGGACTCTGCCGTGATCCGTCTCATGCTGCTTCCCGGATGGCTTTCCGCTGGTCGGAACGTTAGGGTGGCGCTGCCGTGGTGCTCGGGAAGCCGGTCGAATGCCGGCGCGGCCCTCGCCACTGTGATCGGGAAGTCTCCGGCCCTCGTCGCATGAGGTCACTGGGCGCTCGCGTCTGGGAAGGCCGGCCGGAGACGGTCACCCGTCAGCCAGGAGACCGGCCACGGCACTGAACGACCCGTCCACGAGGTGCTGGAAGGTGGTCCTGATGCGCGAGCGCGCGACGCGACCCCGTACGTCCTGGCGCGCCGTCGCGCCACTGTCCATCGTCGTCATCTGCGCGGTGCTGGCCGCCGGCTGCGCCGCCGATCCCGACACGCCGGTGGCGGCGCCGTCCACCGGTCCGGTCACCGTCACCAACTGCGGTGTCCCGGTACGGGTCGCCGAGCCGCCGTCGCGGGTGGTGACCTTGAACCAGGCGGCGACCGAGATCATGCTCGCGCTCGGGCTGCAGGACCGGATGGTCGGCACCGCTTACCTCGACGACACGATCCTGCCCGAGTACGCGGCCGCGTACGCGAAGATCCCGGTGCTGGCGAAGGAGTACCCGGCGAAGGAGAAGCTGATCGAGGCGACTCCGGATTTCGTCTACGCCTCGTTCGCCAGCGCGTTCAGCGACGAGGGGGTCGGAGACCGGGGCGCCTTCACCGGCCTCGGCGTCGGCACGTACCTGTCGCCGGCCGGCTGCCCGACCGAGACCCGGCCGTCGCCGTTGACCATCGACCACGTCTTCGGGGAGATTCGCGACATCGCCGCGATCTTCGGCGTACCGGACCGGGCCACCGCCCTCATCGACGGCCAGAAGGCCAGAATCACCGCCGCCGTCTCCAGCGTCCGTGACGCGAAGGAGACCTCGGTGCTGTGGTGGGACGCCGGCACCGACGCGCCGAGCGTCGGCGCCTGCTGCGGCGGACCGGGGATGGTACTCGCGGCGATCGGCGTGACGAACACGTTCGCCGACATCACCGGAAGCTGGGGCGACACCAGCTGGGAGAAGGTCATCGAACGGGACCCGGACGTCATCGTCCTGGTCGACGCGGAGTGGGACCGCGCCGAGGCGAAGCGGACGTTCCTGACCGGCCACGCCGCGCTGCGGGATCTGCCGGCCGTGGCCGGGCAGCGGTTCGTCGTCATCCCGTTCTCCGAGACCGCCGCCGGGGTCCGGAACGTGCTCGGCGTCGAACGGCTGGCCAAGGGCCTGACCGCGCTTCCGGCCCGGGTGGGCAGCTGAGCACCGCGAGCCGGCCGCTCATCGCCGCGCCGCTCGACCCGCCGCCGTCGACGCCCGGGCGGATCCGTGCCCTCGGCGTCGCGGCGCTGGTCGTCAGCCTGGGCGGGGTACTGGTGTTGTCGGTCGCGGCGGCGGTCACCGTCGGCCCTGCGGACCTGTCGTTCGGCACGGTGTGGACGGTCATCGGCAGGCACCTCGGGCTCAGCGACGCCGAGGTGCCGCTGCTGCGGGACCACATCGTCTGGCAGCTCCGGCTGCCCCGGGTACTGCTCGCCGCCGCCGTCGGGGCGGGGCTGTCCCTCGTCGGCGCGGTGATGCAGACCCTGACCCGCAACGCCCTGGCCGACCCGTACCTGCTCGGGGTCTCCTCCGGGGCGTCGCTCGGCGCGGTCCTGGTCATCGTCGCCGGCATCGGGTCCGCGATCTGGTCCCTGACCAGCGGCGCGTTCGTCGGCGCGCTCGCCGCGTTCGCCGTCGTCATCGCGGCTGCCAGCCGTGGTGCCCGGCTCACCCCCACCCGGACGATCCTCGCCGGGGTCGCCGTCGGACAACTCTGCGCCGCCGTCACCTCGTTCGTGATCATCTGGGCGGCCGACCCGCACGCCACTCAACAGATCACGTTCTGGCTCTCCGGATCCCTCGGCCGGGCCGACTGGACCGCGCTCGGCTACGCCGCCACGGCCCTGGCCGGCGCGCTGGTCGTCGTCCTCTGGCAGGCGCGTGCGCTGAACGCGTTCGCGTTCGGCGACGACGCCGCCGCCAGCCTCGGTGTCGACGTCACCCGGACCCGCTGGCTGCTCCTGGTCACCGCCGCCCTGCTCACCGCCACCCTCGTCGCGGTCAGCGGCGCGATCGGGTTCGTCGGGCTGATCCTGCCGCACGCGGTCCGGCTCCTCACCGGCCCGGACCACCGCCGACTGCTGCCCGTACTCGTCCTGGCCGGAGCGATCTTCCTCATCTGGGTCGACACCGCCGCCCGCACGCTCTTCGAACCCCGGGAACTGCCCGTCGGTGTCCTCACCGCCATGATCGGGGTTCCCGCGTTCGTACTGCTGCTGCGCCGCCGTACCGGAGACCGCTGATGCTCGACGTCGTCGAGATCGCGTACTCGGTACGCGCCGCGCGCATCCTGCGGGACGTGTCGATGTCGGTACCGGCCGGCACCCTGGTCGGGCTCCTCGGACCGAACGGGTCCGGCAAGACCACCGTGCTGCGGGTCGTCGCCGGCCTCGCCGCACCCGGGCGGGGAAGCGTGTCACTCGACGGCGAGAGCCTCGCGACGATGCCGCGCCGAACGGTCGCGCGGCGGGTGGCGCTGCTCGCCCAGTACGCCGAAACTGACCTCGACCTCACCGTCCGCGACGTCGTACTCCTCGGCCGCACCCCACACCGGCGATCCCGCTGGTCGGACAACACCGCCGACCACACCGCGGTCGCCGAGGCACTGGCCCGGGTCGACCTCGTCGGCTTCAACGACAGACGCTGGCACACCCTGTCCGGCGGCGAACGCCAACGAGTACAACTCGCCCGCGCGCTCGCCCAGCAACCCGAACTGCTGCTACTCGACGAACCGACCAACCACCTCGACATCAGCCACCAGCTACAACTCATGCACCTCGTCCGGCGCTCCGGGATCACCGCCGTGGCCGCCCTACACGACCTCAACCTCGCCGCGATGTTCTGCGACACCCTCGTCGTGCTCCGCGCCGGCCAGGTCGCCGCCAACGGACCCGCCGCCGAAGTGTTGACCGCGACCCTGTTGCGGGACGTGTTCGACGTCGCCGCCGACATCACGGTCCATCCCGCCACCGGACGTCCCGCCATCACCTACCACCCGCCGACATCATGACCCGACACATCCTGCTGGTCGCCCGGTCGGTCACCCATACCGGCGGACACGACGCCGTCCACCGACTCGCCGCCGCCGTATCCGTAGCCCTCGACGAACCGGTCCGGGCCTGCTTCCTCGACGGAGCCGGACCCTCCCTACACGACGCGCTCGACACCGCCCGCGCCGACGGCGCCCACGAGGTCGTACTCGTTCCCACCCACCTGCCACCGGACCGCTACCTCGACACCTGGATCCGCCGCGCCCACGCCCACTGGACCGTCGATCGCGCCGACGGAAATCCCCTACCCCAGGTGTCGGTCAGCCCACCACTCGCCGCCCAGCCGGCCCTGGCCACCGCCGTCATCACCGCGCTCGCCCAACCCGCCACGGCACTGACCGGCAACCCCGGTCCCTTCCGCAGCCCGGCCTGGTCCACCATCACCCGGCACCAACGTCACGTCCTCGTCTGCCGGGGCCCACGCTGCACGGCCTACGGCGCCAACCACATCGCCGACACCATCAGCGGCGAACTCACCGCCAACCAGCTCGGTGACGACGACATCCTGGTCACCAACACCGGCTGCCTCATCCCCTGCAACCTCGGACCACTCGTCGTAGTCCACCCCGACGACACCTGGTACACCCACGTCGACCCGGAACTCGCCACCCAGATCGTCACCGAACACCTCCGCGACGGTCGGCCAATCACCACACGGGCTCAGGGCCGCGGCTGACCCACCGGACCTCAGGGGCTCGCCGCCACTTCTGAACGGGTACTCTCCGAAGCCCACCTGCACGCCGTCGCCACCGTGCCCGCGGCCAGGACCGGACAGCCGCATCCGCTCGCCAGCCCGACCTGGGTTGGCTGACTCGTCCTGGCCGATGACGGCCGCTGCTCGCGATGGCGACGTACGACCCGCGCGGTGAGCGGTCGCTGACGGGGCCGCTTGCGTGGCGACCGTTTCGTGACGCTGGGCGCTCTCGGCCGTCCACGGACGACAGGTGACCGGTGCGGCCAGATGCGATCGGATTGCATCTGCCGATATTGTGCACCAATGTCGAAGGTCCGGGGACGAGCCGCTCGATCACACGTCGCCGCATACCGGCGTTGCTCCGCTGTCAGTGCCTACGGTGCGCGCTGCACGAGTGCGAACCACGGTTCGACACCGACGTCGCGATCGGTGCCGCCTCCGGCATGACCCGTACGTCACGATTCCCTTCCGGGTCCGATCGGGCCAACTGCCCCACTCAACACCCTCCGACTGCGAACTGAAACGAGGCCGGCTAACCGATGATCACCGAGGGGCGACACCAGGAGCACGCGAGCACCGGAGTACCCGAGCACGGACCCGGCGAGGTACCGCACACCCATCCCGATCCGAGCGTCGACCCGCACCCTCCGCTGCGCGCGTGCGGGCGGGCTTTGCGGGTCGGTATCGGCGGCCCGGTCGGGTCCGGTAAGACGGCGCTGGTCGCCGCGTTGTGTCGTTCTCTGGCCGGCGAGTTGCGGCTCGCGGTGGTCACCAACGACATCTACACCACCGAGGACGCCGATTTCCTGCTTCGCAACGGCGTCCTCCCGGCTGATCGGGTCCGCGCCGTCGAGACCGGGTGCTGCCCGCACACCGCCATCCGTGACGACATCTCCGCCAACCTCGACGCGATCGAGGAGCTTGAGACCTCGCTCGGCCCGCTGGATCTGGTCCTGGTCGAGAGCGGCGGCGACAACCTGACCGCCACCTTCAGCAGAGGGCTGGTCGACCTGCAGGTCTTCGTCGTCGACGTCGCCGGTGGGGACAAGGTTCCCCGCAAGGGTGGACCCGGTGTCACCAGCGCCGACCTGCTGGTCGTCAACAAGACCGACCTCGCCCCGATGGTCGGCGCCGATCTCGGTGTGATGGACCGTGACGCCCGGGCCCGCCGTGGCGACCTGCCGACCGTCTTCCAGTCACTGGCCGAGGACGACGGTGCCACCGAGGTCGCCGCCTGGATCCGTGGCCACCTGCGCCGGGCAGACCGGCACTTCGGCTGAGGCCCGGAAATGAGTGACGGCGACCGCAATCTGATCGCGTTGCTGCGTCTTGCCGAGGATGCCTGCGAGCGGCACCGCGCGGAGAGGCTGGACCAGGCCGGGTGTCCCGGCCTCAACCGCGGTCTTGTACCGATCCTGCGCACGCTGGCCGAAGGGGACGCCTCGGTCGGCGCCCTGGCCGCCGAGATGGGCGTTGCTCTGCGGGAGGCGGCGCAGCGGGTGGAGGCGCTGGAGGCGCGCGGGTACGTTCGGCGGTTCGGTCCGGCCGGCGACATCCGCCATCGGGTGCTTCGCATCACGACGGCCGGTCGTACCGCGACCGAGATCGACCGGCAGCTTGAGGCGGACCTGGAACAACAGGTCGCCGCCGGTCTCGGCGCACCGGCTCTCGACATCGCGCGGCAGGTGTTCGCCGTCGTCGTCGGCGCCACCACCGTCGGCGACGACCTCGGGCCGCGCGCTGCGGCTAACCGTGCCCGGGTCGGCGGGCATCCGCATCCACGCCGCCCCCACCCGTGATCCACGAGCGCCGTGTCTCTGCAGGGGGTGCTTGACGCAGGTCACGATGGGTGGGAGTTGCGTACCGGAACGTCGTAGCGACTAGGTTCAGGGTCGTGGAGGTCAACGGTGCAGGGCGGGCGGCGAGGACGTGGGAGGTTCTTACGGCTGCCGGGGTGCGACGGACGCTGGCGCGGACCATGGTGGTCGACGTGCTCGCCAACGCGTCCGGGCACCTGTCGGTCGGCGCCATCCACCAGCAGGTCAGCGCCTCGCGGCCGGAGGTGAACGTATCGACTGTGCACCGCACCGTCGCGGCGCTGACGGAGCTGGGGGTGGTGCATCCGTTGCCGTGGCCGGGCGAGGCGTTGTACGGGCTCAACGAGCGTCCACACGTGCACGCGGTCTGTGACCGGTGCGGGTCGCACTCCGAGATCCAGGCCGCCGCGCTCGCGTCGGCGGTCGCCGAGGCGCAGCGGTGCAGCGACCTCGACCTCGGCGGCACCGGGCTGGCGCTGTTCGGCCGCTGCCCGAGGTGCGCCGCCGGCAGCGGTTAGGGACGGCCGGCAAGTGGTCAGACCCGCTGGCGTGCGTCGCTGAGCAGGTCGGCGACGCTGGCGAGGGTGGCCGAGGCGTCGACGGCCGGCGTGCTGCCCTGGGCGAGGGCGGCGGAGCCGCCGCCTCGGGCGCCGGGCAGTGCCTTGACCAGGTCGGCGGCGGAGGCGCCGTTGTCGCGGGCGCGAGGGTTGACGGCGACGACGATCCGGGCTCCGGCGGCGACCGCGACGACGCCGGGTTGGTCGGCGGGTAGGGCATCGCGGATCAGTTCGGCGAGCTGGCGCGGATCGGCGTCCGCCGGGTCCGCCGTCGCGACATAGTTGTAGCCGCCGACGAACAGCGGTGTGCTGGCCAGCCGGGTGGCTTGAGCTTCGAGGAGTTGGCGTTGGAGGCGTTCGGCGCGCTGTTCGGCGGCCTTGGCCCGGCCGACGAGCGCGGCGATGCGGCCGGGTAGTTCGTCGCGGGGTGCGCGGAGCTGTTCGGCGACCTGGGTGACCAGGTCGCGTTCGCGGGCGAGGTACTGGAATGCCTCGATCCCGGTGACAGCCTCGATACGGCGTTGTCCGGCGCCGACGGAGGTCTCGGCGGTGACGGCGAGTACGCCGATCTGCGCCGAGCTGGTCACGTGGGTGCCGCCGCACAGTTCGCGGGACCAGTTACCGCCGATCTCGACGACCCGGACGGTCTCGTCGTAGGTTTCGCCGAACAGCGCCAGGGCGCCGGCCTTGCGGGCGTCGGGAAGAGACAGGTAGTGGGCGGCGACCGGGAGGTCGGCGCGGATCGCGCTGTTGGCGACCTCTTCGATCTCGCTGCGGGTCGTGGTGGACAGGGCGCCGCGCCAGGGGAAGTCGAGGCGCAGGTAGCCGGGCCGGTTGTAGGAGCCGGACTGCAACGCGGTCGGGCCGAGAACCTGCCGCAACGCTGCGTGGACGACGTGGGTGCCGGAGTGCGCCTGCCGGGCGCCGGTGCGCCAGTCGGGGTCGACAACGGCCTGCACCCGGTCGTCGATCGTGATGACGCCGTCGACGATGCGTACCTGGTGGGCGATGAGGCCCTTGACGGGTCGCTGCACGTCGATGACCTCGGCGGTGCCGGCCGGCCCGATGATGACCCCCGCATCGGCGGCCTGGCCGCCGGACTCGGCGTAGAAGGGGGTCCGGTCAAGGAAGACGGTGACGACGTCGCCTTCGCTGACGGCCGGCACCGGGCCGTGCGGGCCGAGCAGGTCCAGCACCCGGACCTCGGTCTGCAGCGTCTCGTAGGCGAGCCAGTCGGTGGGCCCGTACGCGTCCAGGACGGTGCGGTAGGCGGAGAGGTCGACGTGGCCGGTCTTGCGGGCCTGCGCGTCGGCCTTGGCCCGGGACCGCTGGTCGGCCATCAACCGGCGGAACCCGTCCTGGTCCACCGACAGGCCCTGCTCGGCGGCGATCTCCAGGGTCAGGTCGATCGGGAAGCCGTACGTGTCGTGCAGCTGGAACGCCTTGTCACCCGACAGCTTCGCCCCACCCGCCGTACGGGTCTCGGCGATCGCGGTGTCCAGGATCGTCGTACCCGCCCGCAGCGTGGACAGGAACGCGTCCTCCTCCGCGTACGCGTAGGAGGAGATCCGGTCGAACTCGGTCGCCACCTCCGGGTACGACGGGGACATGCAGTCCCGGGCCACCGGCAGCAGTTCCGGCAGTGCCCGCTCCTGCCAGCCGAGCAGCCGCATCGACCGGATCGCCCGCCGCATGATCCGGCGCAGCACGTAACCCCGGCCGTCGTTCGCCGGGGTCACCCCGTCGCCGATCAGCATCAACGCGGTCCGCACGTGGTCGGCGACCACCCGCAGCCGTACGTCGTCCGGATGCGACTCGCTCGCCGCGTGCCCCGACTTCGCGCCGTAGCGCCGGCCGGTCAGCTCGGCGGCCCGGTCCAGGATCGGCCGCACCTCGTCGATCTCGTACAGGTTGTCGACGCCCTGCAGGATCGCCGCCATCCGCTCCAGGCCCATGCCGGTGTCGATGTTGCGCGCCGGCAGGTCGCCCAGGATCGGGAAGTTCTCCTTGTCGGTGCCCGGACCCCGCTCGAACTGCATGAACACGAGGTTCCAGAACTCCAGGTAGCGGTCCTCGTCGACCGCCGGACCACCCTCCCGGCCGTACGCCGGGCCCCGGTCGTAGTAGATCTCCGAACACGGCCCGCACGGCCCCGGGATCCCCATCGACCAGAAGTTGTCCGCCTTGCCCCGCCGCACGATCCGCTCCGCCGGCACACCGATCTTGCGCCACAGCGCCTCGGCCTCGTCGTCGTCCAGGTACACCGTCGGCCAGATCCGCTCCGGATCCAACCCGAACCCACCGTCGGAGACCGGCTTGGTGACCAGGTCCCAGGCGAGCGCGATCGCGCCCTCCTTGAAATAGTCACCGAACGAGAAGTTCCCGTTCATCTGGAAGAACGTCCCGTGCCGCGACGTCTTCCCCACCTCGTCGATGTCCGGCGTACGGATGCACTTCTGCACCGACACCGCCCGCCGAAACGGCGGCGACTGCTGCCCCAGGAAGTACGGCACGAACTGCACCATGCCGGCGTTGACGAACAGCAGGTTCGGATCGTCGATCGCCGGCAGCGGAGCGGACGGCACCACCGTGTGCCCGTTGGCCTCGAAATGCGCCAGGTACCGCCGCTTGACTTCCGCCGTCTTCACCCGGTCAGCCTACATGCCACCCGATTGCAGGTGCCGCTAGTGTGCAGGTATGCCGACTCGCCGGGGAACCGCCCGCCCGATCACCCGCTACGGGACGTCTGTGCTGCACGAACGCTGCACCGAGGTCGACACCTTCGACCAGTCCCTGGCCGATCTGATCGACGACATGTTCGCCTCGATGTACGCCGCCCATGGTGTCGGGCTGGCCGCCAACCAGATCGGCGTCGGCCTGCGGATCTTCGTCTACGACTGCCCGGACGCCGACGGCGTTCGGCAGGTCGGGCACGTCGTCAACCCGGTACCGCAGCGGGTGGCCGCGTTCGCCGGGATCAGCACCGACAGCGAGGGCTGCCTGTCGGTGCCGGGGCCGCGCGCCGACGTGTCCCGGGCCGCCCTGGCGACCGTGACCGGTGTCGACCTGCACGGCGACCCGATCACGGTCACCGGCACCGGCTACTTCGCCCGCTGCCTCCAACACGAGACCGACCACCTCGACGGCGTCGTCTACGTCGACCACCTGCCCGAGGCGCAGCGCAAGGAACTCCTCGCCGAAGCCCGGCTCTGGAACTGATCATGTCGCTCGTCCTCGGCATCGAAACCTCCTGCGACGAGACCGGCGTCGGCCTGGTCCGCGACGGCGTCCTGCTCGGCGACGCCCTCGCCAGCAGCATGGACGAGCACGCCCGGTTCGGCGGCGTCGTACCCGAGATCGCCGCCCGCGCCCACCTGCACGCCCTGCAACCGATGGTCCGGCACGCCCTCGACCGGGCCGGCGTCGCCCTGTCCGAGGTCACCGCCGTCGCCGCGACCGCCGGCCCGGGTCTGGCCACCGCTGTACAGATCGGGCTCGCCGCCGGCAAGGCGTACGCCCTCGCCCTCGGGGTGCCGCTCTACGGCGTGCACCATCTTGCCGGGCACGCCGCCGTCGACGTCCTCGACCACGGGCCGCTGCCGCCGCGCTGCGTCGCCCTGATCGTCTCCGGCGGGCACACCTCACTCCTGCTCCTCGGCGACCTCGCCCGCGACCCGATCATCCACCTCGGCGACACCGCCGACGACGCCGCCGGCGAAGCGTTCGACAAGGTCGCCCGCCTCCTCGGCCTGCCCTACCCGGGCGGACCGGCGATCGACCGGGTCGCCCGCGACGGAAACCCGAAAGCCATCACCTTCCCCCGCCCGCTGACCAGACCGACCGACCCGCCCTATGGGTTCTCGTTCTCCGGGCTCAAGACCGCGGTGGCCCGCTGGGTCGAACGCCAACCCGGGCCCGTGCCGGTCGCCGACGTGGCGGCCTCGTTCCAGGAAGCTGTCGCCGACACCCTGTCCCGCAAGGCCGTCGCCGCCTGCCGTGCGCACGGCATCGACACCCTGCTGCTGGTCGGCGGGGTCGCGGCCAACAGCCGGGTCCGGGCACTCACCGCGAAGCGGTGCACCGCGTCCGGCATCACCCTGCGCGTTCCCCGCCCGGCGCTCTGCACCGACAACGGCGCCATGATCGCGGCAGTCGGCGACCTGCTCGTCCACGCCGACGCCGCCTCCAGCCCGCTCGACATCGCCGCGGACCCGTCCGCACCGCTGCGGGGAGCGTTGCTGTCCGGTCCGGGCCTACCTCGGCGATGACAGCAGCCGCCGGAGACGGTCGTCGGCAGGCGCGCGCCGAAGGTGGGTACTGAAATCCCGGCCCGGCCGCGGATAGCTCTCGGCGGCGGATCTTGTCTTCGCCTTGCCGCACGGTCGAGGACCTCAGGTGACGACATTGCCGGGCGCTGAACGGCAATCGACGGTTGGCCCGGAGACCCGAGGCTCTGTTGCACATATTTGGCAACAACCTCATACTTGCGGTGGACGTTGTCGCTTGGCCGTGGCCCCGTCCGCGTCCTAACCGGTGGTGGAAGTCCGGTTTGGGTGAAAGTGGTTGAGGACCCCGACGGCCCGTGATGATCCTTCCGTCGGGGTCTACTACATCCGCGCAGGATGCGGCTACGAACGCGCCCGTCTCACGCGCAAGCGCGACTCCCCGGTTCGGCCGACCTCAGCCCGTCGCTGCGGGACGGGATGCTCGCTGCGTTGCACCGATCGGGGTGACTGCTCTGTCGCGTCGCGGCGGTCAGCAGGGGTTCCGGTCAAGCAGGTTCGCTTGGCTGCCGGCAGGCGTCGCACCGGCCGTAGACGACCACTCCGCCGTCGCGGCCGTCCCGGTCGACGGTGAAATCCTTGAAGTTCATCACTTTGATCAGGGCGTCGACGAGGTCTGGCGGGAGCTGCCGGAGGTCTCCGCAGGCGCCGCAGACGGCGTGGTGGTGGGGATGGTCGGCGAGGCCGTAGGTGAGCCGTCCGCGGACCGGGACAACATGAACGGCCCCGGCCGTGACCAGGGCGTTCAGGATGCGATGCACCGTGGACAGGTCGATGCGCATACCGGCCGTGGCGAGCCGGTCGTGCACTTGCGCGGCGCTGAGGTGGGTGGCGTTGGCCAGCGCTTGCAGGACCGCCTGTCGGGCCAGGGTCCGCCGGCCGCCGCTGTCGCGTAGCGCGGCGAGGGCCGCCGCCACGCGATCGTGTGCGTTCTCCGTCACGCCGGCCAAGCCGTCCCCCGATCGCTGCTGTTGCCATAGTGTGGCAGAAGCACTCTTCTGGCAGAACTGGGAAGGAAGCTCTGGATGGCCGTCTACACGCTCCCCGACATGCCCTACGACTACGGCGCACTCGAACCCGCCATGTCCGGCGAGATCCTGGAACTGCACCACAGCAAGCACCACGCCGCCTACGTCAAGGGCAGCAACGACGCCCTCGACCAACTCGCCGAAGCCCGCGACAAGGGCGACTACGGCACCCTCGTCGGCCTGGAGAAGACCTTCGCGTTCAACCTCTCCGGCCACGTACTCCACACGATCTTCTGGAACAACCTCTCCCCCGACGGCGGCGACCGCCCCGACGGCGACCTCGCCGCCGCCATCGACGAACACTTCGGCTCCTTCGACAAGTTCTCCGGACAACTCTCCACCGCCACCAAGAGCGTCCAGGGCTCCGGCTGGGGCGTCCTCGCCTGGGAACCGCTCAGCCGCCGGCTGATCGTCGAACAGGTCTACGACCACCACGGCAACGTCGGCCAGGGCTCCACCCCGATCCTCGTCTTCGACGCCTGGGAACACGCCTACTACCTGCAATACCGCAACGTCCGCCCCGACTACGTCGACCGACTCTGGAACCTCGTCAACTGGACCGACGTCACCGCCCGGTTCGACGCCGCCCGAGCCAGCCAACCCAAGATCTGACCACGGTGGGCCACCCCGATCCGGTCCACGCCGCTGAGATGGTGCAACGCGCCGCCGGAGTCGTCGCCGCACGCCGACGCGGCGACCTCGACGGCGCCGAAGCCCTCCTCGCCGCCTTCCCCACCGAAGCGGCGAAGACCCTCGGTTTCTTTCTTCTAGCCGACCTCGCGTTGGGGTTGTTGCAGGCGCAGTCGGGGCAGTCGATGGACGACCTGGTCCGGGAATTGTCGTTGCACCTGGCGACCGCTGCGGACCAGCCGCCGTCGGGGGGCCGGTAGCGGCCGGCGGGTGGGGCACGGTGGTGGCGGGCCGGAGGGGGTTCCCCTCTGGCCCGCCACTGCGGTCTGCCGGTGGGTGGTAACGGGTCCGGGGGCTTGTTGGTCGTGACGGGGGTGCGCCCGGCGGGCTAGGGTTACGGCGCGTCGAGGCGTCGTTCGGCTCCTGCCGGGAGGTGGCCTGTGCGGTCCGGGGCAGCGTCCGGTGTGGTTGCGATCATGGGGTCCGGCGAGACCAGTCCGACGATGGTGAGCGTGCACCGCAGACTCGTCGACCTGATCGGCCGTCCCGCCCCCGGAGCCGTGCTGCTGGACACGCCGTACGGCTTCCAGCAGAACGCGGCCGAGATCTCCGCCAAGGCCCGGGCCTACTTCCTGACCAGTGTCGGCCTGCGGGTCACCGTGCCCGCCGGTCTGGGAGCGACTGGTGACGGGGATACCGACCGGGCGCTGGCGGCGTTGACCTCCGCCGACTGGATCTTCTCCGGGCCCGGGAGCCCGACGTACGCATTGACGTGCTGGCGGGCCAACCGGGCCGCGCACGTACTACGTGAGCGGTTCGTTCGGCCGCACGGTGTGCTGGTGTTCGCCTCCGCCGCCGCGGCCACGATGGGTCGGTTCACGGTGCCGGTGTACGAGATCTACAAGGTCGGCGCGGCGCCGCACTGGCTCGACGGGCTCGACCTGTTCGGCCACCTCGACCTGCCGGTGGCGGTCATCCCGCACTACGACAACACCGAGGGCGGCACCCACGACACCCGATACGCCTACCTCGGCGAGCCCCGCCTGCGCGCCCTCGAACAGCAGCTACCCGACAACGCCGCCGTACTCGGCGTCGACGAACACACCGCCGTGCTGCTCGACCTGCACGCCGGAAGCCTGGAGGTGACAGGCCGGGGCGGCCTGACGGTACGCCGCGCCGGTCACAGCGCTGTCTTCCCCGCCGGCGCGACCCTGACCCTGGCCGAGCTGCGGGACCTGGCCGCCGGCCGGTCCCGGATCCCCCGACACCGAACGGCCGATGACACGCCACGACCGCCGTCCGGCCCGGCGACCCCCACGTTGACCGAGACGACCGCCGCCTGCACGGCAAGATTCGACGACGGTGTTCGACACGGCGACGCCGAGGCGATGGTCAGCGCCGTCCTGGACCTGGAGACGGCAGTCCACACCTGGGCGGCCGACACCGAGGAGGACGAAGGCACCGCGCAGGCCCGCACCGTGCTGCGTACCCTCGTCGTCCGGCTCGGCCAGGCGGCCAGCACCGGCCTGCAGGATCCCGGCGAGCGGATCCGCCCACTGGTGGAGCCACTCGTCGCGCTCCGCGAGCGGTTGCGACAGCGCAACGACTACGCCGCCGCGGACGGCATCCGAGAGTCGCTCGCCACCGCAGGGGTCGACCTGCGTGACACGCCCACCGGTCCGCGTTGGGGCCTCGGGACCAGCCCGGCCGGGTGACCGACACCGGACATCAGGAAACCTTGCTGCCTCCTTGTAGCAGTTGCATATGCTGCGCATCGTGACAACCCGCACCACCACCCACCCCGGCCTGGCCACCACGACTCCGACCGCGTCGGCGGTGCCGGTCGAGGTCGAGACCATCCTGCTCAGCGCCGTCTCGGGCGAGCTGCGGTTCCGGGTACGCACCGGGGCGCTGACCGAGGGCGAACACCCGGATGGTGTGGCCCGCGACCTCGCCGGCCTGTCCCGCCGAGGTCCGGATGTGCTTCTGCACTCGACGTCGTGGCGCTTTCAGAACACCGGAATCGTCCTCACGTACGTGGCGCTACCGGACCCACACCCGAAGGCCGATCAGTCCACCCCCGTCGAGCCGCTTCCGGTCGTGTCCCAGGAAGACCCTCTGGCGCCCACACCCGCGATCGTCCGTCTGGTCGACGTGGCCGTGCACGCCTGTCGGCACCTGGCGTTCCTCCGTCACACGGACCCGCTGGTGGCCGCCCGGGCCGACGAGTTGCCGGACCTGTGGCGGCACATCAGCCGGTTCAGTCCCGCCGTCGCCGGGCTGCTGTCTCCGCCGTCGTCGCGGCAACCTCCGCCGGCAAGCCACTGAGCCACGCTGTGGCGGCTGCCGCCGACACAGGGTCGGATCGTTGTGGCGATCACTTGATCTCCGTGCACCCGCAATGTGGAAACGCCCGCCAAGCTTGTGCAGCGGGGGTTACCTTGTGGCCACAGTGGCCGGCAGAGTGGCTACGTCCATCGTCGGGTAAGTACATTCGCGGACGGGGCTGGTGTCGCCGCGTTACCGCTGGCCGGTGATGAGGAACTGCATCTGGTGCTCGTGGTTCGGAGCCACCCCGAAGCGCCGGTCCAGTTCGTAGATCGATGTCAGTGGTGTGACGGTGACCTCCCGCAGGCCCGCCTCTTCCAGGACCGCGACGGTCTGGTCGATGGACTTGGCGGCGGCCAGGGGCAGCAGGGCTTGGACCTGTGCGTCGTAATGGCTGGCGAAGTCCTCCGAGGCGTTGTCGAGGCCGTGGGGGAACCAGGTGCTGTCGACCGCCGCGACCGTGCCGCCCGGGCGCAGCAGGCGAACCCAGTTCGCCACGGCGACCTCCGGTTCTCGGAGGGTCCACATCAGGTACCGGCTGGTCACCGCGTCGAAGCTGGCGGCCGGGAAGTCCGGGTCAACGGCGTCGCCGTGCCGGATGACCGGCCCGTTCGCGATGGCGGCGGCGTGCTCGCGGGCCCGCTCCAGCATGCCGTCCGCGAGGTCGATCCCCGTGACCCGGTGACCGACACCGGCCAGGACGATGGCGGCCTGCCCGGTGCCGGTGCCGACGTCGAGCACGTCGAGCGGGGCCGGTGGCAGGGCCCGCTCCCAGATCGCCGACCAGGCCTGCTGGTCTGCGGCGAAACGGTCGGGGCGCTGCTGGTACTCGGCGTAGCTCGGCGCGCGGCCGGTCCAGTAGGCGTTGATACGGTCCTGCGCACTCATGCGGCGCTTCTTTCGCCTGTGCTCCGGTCGGCGGGCTGGAACAGTAGGTGGATGGCGCCCTCGAGGTCCAGGCGCCGGATCCCGATGCCGTAGACGGGTTCGAGGACCGCCGCGTCCAGCACCTCGTCGGTGGTGCCGGCGGCGACGACCCCACCGTTGCCGAGCAGCACCAGGTCGTCGCAGTACCGGGCGGCGAGGTTGAGGTCGTGCAGCACGACGATGCAGCAGGTGTCCAGGGTGCGGATCAGGTGCAGGATCTCGTGCTGGTAGCGGATGTCGAGGTGGTTGGTCGGCTCGTCGAGCAGTAGGTGGGTGGCCTGCTGCGCGAGGGCGCGGGCGATCAGCACCCGTTGACGCTCGCCGCCGGAAAGTTGGACGAACGCCCGCGGCCCGAGGTGGGCGGCACCGACCCGGCTCAGGCAGCGGGCCGCGATCTCGCGGTCGGCCGTACCCGTGCGCTGGAACGTCGACAGGTGCGGGCCCCGGCCCAGCAGCACCAGCTCCGCCACGGTCAGCGCTGTTTCGCCACCGCTTTCCTGGACGACGACCGCGAGCCGGCGTGCGGCTTCCCGCGACGGCAGAGCGGTCAAATCGTCACCGTCGACCACGACCTGTCCGGTACTGCCGCGCAGGGCGCCGTAGAGCAGCCGCAGCAGGGTCGTCTTGCCGCTGCCGTTCGGGCCGATCAGCCCGAGGACACGGCCCGGGTTCGCGGTCACGCTGACCCCGTCGATGACCGGGTTGGCTCCGTAGTGCCAGGTGACCCCGGTCGCCTCGATCATGGGTTCGCCTTGAAACGCTGCGCGATCCGCTCCAGACCGTCGATCGACAGCGGGGTGGGCGGTTCGGTGAAGTTGAACAGCTGCGTCATGACGTTGCCGTTGCGGACGGCGTTGAGGTTCTGCGCACCGGGAAGGCCGGTCAGGCCCTGCTCGACGGCCTTGGGGTCGCCGTCGCCGTACAGCAGGATCAGCACGTCGGGATTGCGGCCGAGCAACTCCTCGATGGTGACCTCGAAGACCCGTTCCTTGACGTCGCCGAAGACGTTACGCAGGCCCGCCGCCTCCAGCTGAGGGTGGGCCATGCTGGCCGTGCCATAGGCGTACGTGACACCGCCGCCGACCGTCGGATACAGCACCGCTGCGGTCCGCCCCGACGATGCACCTACCTCTGCCTGGACTTTGGCCATCCGCTCCTGCAGAGCGGTCACCGCGGCGGTGGCTTCCGCGTCGCGGTCGAACACCTTGCCGTAGCTCTGCATCTGGGCGTAGATGTCGTCGAAGGTCGGCACCGCCTTACTGTCAGGACACATCGCGGGCTCCTCCAACAGGGGGATGTTCACCGCGGAGAGGGTGTCGCGGGACAGGTTGTCGACCTCACCGAGCACCAGGTCCGGCTGTTGGCTGATCACCACCTCCTTGGAGATCTGCAGGTGGCCGCTGGTGTCGGTCTTGTCGGTCAGCAGTGGGATCCGGTCCAGCTCGGCGATGGTCGCGGCGTCGTAGTACTCCTTCGGGTACTGACCGGCCCGCGCGGTGACCCGGTCCATGACGCCGAGCGAGTGCAGGTACGGCACGGCCGCGCTCTTGAGCAGGACCACCCGCTGCGGCGCGGCGTCGAAGGTGACCTGCGCACCGCAGTTGGTGACGGTGAGCGGGTACCCGTCGCCCGCCGCCGTCGACTCGGCACCGCCACCGCAGGCGGCGACGAGCAGTACGGTGGCGGAGACGGCGGCGGTGACCGCCAGGCGGATCGTCTTCATCATTCTCCTCGACGGATCGGGCGTTCAGGCGCCGGTGGCGTGCAGACGACGAATCAGGATGACCAGGAACGGCGCACCGAGCAGGGAGGTGATGATCCCGATCGGGATCTCCTGCGGGGCCAACAGAACCCGGGCAAGCACATCGGCCCAGACCAGCAGGATGGCGCCGAGCAGCGCGGCGACAGGTACCACCCGCACGTGCGGGGCCCCGACGAGGCGTCGGGCCAGGTGCGGGACGACGAGTCCGATGAATCCGATACTGCCGGCGGCGGAGACCAGCACGCCGACGCTGAGCGAGACCGCCACGAGCAACCGCATCCGGAACCTGTCCGGCGAGACACCTAGAGTCTGCGCGGTCTCGTCACCGATGGCCAGTACGTCGAGCCGCCGTCCGGCGACGGTCAGGTAGAGGATCGTGCCACCCAGCACGACCGCGGCCACCAAGAGCAGGGCGTCCCACCGCGCCAGCCCGAGCGACCCGAGAAGCCAGAACATCACCGACCGGGCGCCCTCGGCCGACCCGGACGCGAAGATCAGGAAGCTGGTGGTGGCGTACAGGGCGTAGCCGACCGCGACCCCGGACAGCAGCAGCCGGATCGAGGTCACCCGACCGCCGCTGCGGGCGATCAGGAAGACCAGCAGCGACGCCGCCAGCGCGCCGACGAAGGCGCTGGCGGGCAGCGCGTACTCCCCGAAGCCGGCACCGGCCCCGAACAGGATCGCGGCAGCGGCACCGCTGGAGGCCCCGGAGTTGATACCCAACAGGTACGGGTCGGCCAGCACGTTGCGCACCATGGCCTGCAACGCCACGCCGCACACCGCCAGCCCGGCACCGACGAGCATGCCGAGCAGCACCCTCGGCAGGCGAACCTGCCACACGATCGCCTCCTGCGGCAGGGTCCAGGTCACCTCGCCGGGCACGCCCACGAGCTGGTGGCCGATGATCCGGGCCACGGTCACCGGGGCGATGCCGATCGCGCCGGAGCCCACCGCGACCACCCCGGTCAGGACGAGCCCGACCATCAGCGCGATCAGCCAGAGCCCGGTCCGGCGTCGCTGAGCCACGACGCCGAGCAGGTCCTGCTGGCCCTTGTCCAGGGCGGTGGCCATCGCGTCTCCCAGATGCACTCTCGTGGTTCTTGCCAGAATATGGCAAAAGTTAGCAGCAAGATCAAAGGAGGTGGAAGGCATCCGATTCGGTGTTCATTCACACCATGCCCGGACGACTACTTACGGCAGGGAGCGCTACATACTCCCTGCTCTTCGTGGAGCTGTGCGTAACTGTCAGGGCGGTCGCACGACGCCGTGGCGGCGTTCAGCACCCGACCAGGATCAGTCCCGGCGTCACGAGCCGCAGCAATCCGGTCCGCGACGGCGTTGGCGTCCAACCTCTGCCCTGTGACGTTGTCCTGGCGCAACGTGACAACCTGCGCGAACATCGGGCACCGCAGCGCACCAACCGCGAACTCCGCGCCGTGACGGCTATCGGCGGACGCGTCGTCTCGACGAACGCGGCGCGCCGACGAGGTCTGGACGCCAACCGGCTAGGTAACTACCGTTACGCATATGGATCCTTACGTGGTCACCGCGCCGTCAGCCTGGCAGGAGAGCTGGGACCGTCAACAAGAGGCGTACCTTCCGGACCGGGAACAGCGCATCGCCGCGATGCTCGACGCCGTGGCCGCTGACACCGATCGGCGCCCGCCACGGCTACTCGACCTCGCTGGCGGCACCGGGACCATCACCCTGCGCGCCCTGGCCCGGTTCCCCGACGCCGAGGTCACTCTCGTCGACCAGGATCCCGTCCTGCTCGCCATCGCCGCTGCGTCGCTGGTTGACCGCGCGGCCATCATCACCGCAGACCTCAACGAGCCCGAGTGGGCTGCCACGCTTTCGCGCGATCACTTCGACGCCGTGCTCACCGCCACCGCCCTGCACTGGCTACCCCCGAACCGGCTCACCCTGCTGTACGGCGAGGTCCGCGAGTTGTTGCGCCCGGGCGGGGTGTTCGTCAACGCCGACCACATGCCCGACGACGGGCTGCCAACGCTGACAAAACAGCTCTCCGCCGACGCCGAGGCCCGTCGCCAGGCCCGGTACACCGCCGGCGCGGTGCTGTCCTGGCGAGCGTGGTGGGACCACGTCGCCGCCGATCCCACCCTGGCGCCGCTGGTCGAACGCCGTGAGCGGATCTACCCCGACGGGCACGCCGCCGAGTGGACCCCTCCGGCCTCCTGGCACCTGCGTGCCCTGCGTGACGCCGGCTACACGGAAGCCGGACTCATCTGGCGCGGTGGCGCCGATGCCGCCGTGGCCGGCGTCCGCTGAGGTCAGCGACCGCCCGGGTCGACACCTCGCGCGTGACGACCAGTCCCGACAGTCATCCGGCAGCTGCGGAAGCCTGCCCGTGCGTCAGCTTGCCGTTCGGAAGCGGACGCAGGGCCACCAGGTCACGATGTCCAGCAGTGGAACCAAGGGCACCATGCGCTGCGGTACGAGTCGGAACCATCACAGGAGTCGCTCGCGGCGTTCTCCACGGCTCGCCACGAGACCTGGGCGCCATTGGGCCTACTCGCCAGCTATCCAACCGACCGGGTGCGTTCTCGTCTCGACGGCGGTGGGACGCTACCGTGGCACGGTGACCCGGAACCGCCTGCTCGCCTCCGCCGCCGCCCTTCTCGTCGGGGCGCTCGTCGTCGTCTCGCCGGCCGGTCCGGCCCACGCGCACACCGAGCTGAGCCGAACCTCACCCGCGGCCAAGAGCACCGTCAGCAAGGCGGTGACGGCCGTGACGCTCACCTTCAGCGGACTAATCAAGAGGCCCGGCACCAGTGTGGCGGTGACCGGCCCGGACAAGGTCTCCTACAGCGACGCCGACGCGCAGGTCCTGGACAAGACCATCACGCAGAAGGTGAAGGCACTGCCCGTCGGCACCATCACGGTCACCTGGCGCACCGTGTCCGCCGACGGTCACACGATCAAGGGCACCTTCACCTTCACCAACAGGTTCGCGGCCACCGCCGAACCGACGCCGACGACCGACCCGACACCAACGGCGGCTGCTGCGACGCCTTCGGCCCAGTCGCCCGCACCGGCTGCCGCCACCAGCGACAGCGGAACGCCCTCGGCCCTTTGGTGGCTGGTGGGCGTGGTCGGGCTGCTCGTACTCGCCCTGCTCGGAGGTCTGCTACTGCGCCGCCGCAGGTCGTCGCCCACTACCTGACGTGAGGACCCGCCCGGGACAGACGGGGCGATTCGACTATCTCCGCGCGCGGGCCGGCCGTCGCGAACCACCGCTCAGGTCAGGTGCGCCGGCTCGGCGGGGTCAGGACGGAACCACGCGTCCCACCGGCCGATCATCGGACGACCAGCTGGCAGATCACCACACCTGACCTGTGAGTTTCGACCTCGAACAGCCCCGCCTGGTCGGCCACGAACTCAAGGGTCGCCGCACCGCGTGCCGGCAGTTCCTTGCGCACGTCGTAGCCGTGCACATGGACCTCGTCGGCGATGTCTGTCGCGACAGTGATCCGCACCGTGCTGCCCCTGGCGACGTCGACCCGGTCGGTCGCAGGGGTGACCCGGCCACCGTTGACGATGACGGCGATCTCGACCGGCGCCCCGGCGACGGGCGGCGCCTGCCGGGCGGCGTCTGACCGGGTACCGCCGCCACAGCCAGCGAGGGATACGACCAGCGTTGCGGCGGCGATCGCCAGCGTGCCGGTGATGAGGTGGCGTCGGCGGCTTGCGTAGCAGGCGTCCATACGATCTTCCTTCCCCGAAGGCGGCACGGTGATCGTGTCTCTCGGAGTAGTCGATCATCGATCGTCGCGAGTTCCGGACCTCTTCCGCCGGCGCCGCCGGGTGGTGCTCACCGAAGCCGTGTTCGAGCTGGCTATCCGGTCCTGCTGGGGGTGCCGGGGCGCAGGATGAGGTGGGGTGCGCCGGTGTCTGGTGTGGTGGTGACGTGGGCGTGCACACCGAAGACGTCGCTGATCAGTTGTGGGGTGAGGATCGTGTGCGGGTGGCCGTGCGCCACGAGATGGCCGGCGGCGAGGACGTAGACGTGGTCGCAGTAGGTGGCGGCGAGGTTGAGGTCGTGCAGGGCGGCGAGGACGGTGGTGTCGGTGGCGGCGACCAGGTCGAGCAGTTCGAACTGGTGACGGACGTCGAGGTGGTTGGTGGGTTCGTCGAGGACCAGGACGGGTGCCTGTTGGCTGAGCGCACGAGCGAGCAGTACCCGTTGTTTCTCTCCGCCGGAGAGGGTGGCGAAGCGGCGGTCGGCCAGGTGCAGGACCCCGGTGTGGGTGAGGGCGTCGGTGACGATGCCGATGTCGCCGGCGGTGTCCGGCGCGAACGGGCGTTTGTGCGGAGTGCGTCCCATCGCCGCCATCTCGTAGACGGTGACGTCGAAGTCGGAGTGAGTTTCCTGCGGTAGCGCGGCGACGAGTTGGGCGGCGCGGCGTGGCGGAAGCCGCGACAGGTCTTCGCCGTCGACCAGGATGCTCCCCTGCCGCAGCGGCAGGTGCCCGTAGATGGCGCGCAGCAGGGTGGACTTGCCACTGCCGTTCGGGCCGATGATTCCGACCCGCTGTCCGGTTCGAGCGGTGAGGTCGACACCGCTGACAATCGGGATGCCGGTGAGGGTGATGTGGACGTCGTGCAGGGTCAGGGTCGCCATTTACAGTCCTGTGGTGTCGCGGGCGCGGGTGTGTACGAGCCAGAGGAACAGTGGGGCGCCGATGATGCTGGTGACCACACCGACGGGTAGCTCCTGGGGGTGCAGGGCGGTGCGCGCGGCGATGTCGACCGCGACGAGGAACGCGGCGCCGGCGAGCGCGGCCAGGGGTAGGAGTCGGCGGTGGTCGCTGCCGACGAGGAGTCGGGTGGCGTGCGGGATGATCAGGCCGATGAAGCCGATGCCGCCGGCGAGGGCGACCATCACGCCGGTGAGCAGCGCGATGATCAGGAACAGGTGCCGGCGGATCCGGGCGGCGGGGATGCCGAGGCTGGCCGCGGTTTCGTCGCCGAGGAGCAGGGCGTTGAGTGGTCTGGCCTGGGCGAGCAGGGCGATCACGGCCACGGCGAGGACGGCTGCGGGCAGGCCGAGGGCGGCCCAGTCGGCTTCGGCGAGGCTGCCGAAGAGCCAGAACAGCACGGAGTGGGTGGTGCCGGGGTCGTCGGCCTGCAGCACGAGGAAGCTGGTGACCCCGGACAGGGCGTAGGTGACCGCCATGCCGGCGAGCACGAGCCGCAGAGGGGCCAGGGTGCCGCCGGCACGGGCCATGGTGTAGACGACGGCGAACGCGCCGAGCGCGCCGACGAAGGCCGCGACACCGGGGGTGGCACCGCCGAGCGGGGCGACGCCGGTGACGATGACCGCGACGGCACCGACCGCGCCGCCGTAGGTCAGTCCCAGGACGTACGGGTCGGCGAGGGGGTTGCGGACGAGGGCCTGGGTGGCGGCGCCGGAGACGGCGAGGCCGGCGCCGACCAGTGCAGCGAGCAGTGCCCGGGGCAGCCGCAGGTTCCAGACCACGGTGTCCTGGCTGGCGCTCCACCCGGTGGGATCGCCGTGGCCGGTCAGGTGCCAGACGATGATCCGGGCCACCGTGCCGGCCGGGATGTCGACCGTGCCGAGCAGGACCGAGCCGGCCAGTCCGGCGACGAGCAGCCCGGTCAGGGCAGGGTAGATGAACCAGGTGCTTCCTCGGCGCCGGCCTGGGCGTGCCGGCGCCGAGACGTTGGTGCCGTGCCGGGTGGCTGTCACCTGGCAGGGTGCAGTTGTCCGGCGAGGTCGACGACCGCGTCGGCGTTGCGGACCCCGCCGACGGATGCCTGCTCGTAGACGAGTCGGGCAAAGCGTTGCTGGGTCACGGCCGCGACGCCGCGCAGTGCCGCGCTGGTACGCACGAATTTCTCGGCCTCGGCGAACCGAGACGCGTTCGCGGCAGGGTCGCCCTGGTCGTAGATGACGATCAGGATGACCTGCGGGTTACGGGCGACGACCTCTTCCCAGCCGACCTTGGTGTATGCCTCGTTACGGTCACCGAAGACGTTACGGCCGCCGGCGGTTTCGATGACCGCGTTGACCGCCTGCCGGTTTCCCGGCGCGTACGGGGTGGCGGTGCCCTCGTCGTACTCGAACGGGAAGACGGTGGGCCGGTCGGCGTCGCCGAGCTTTCCGACCTTCTCGGTCACCGTGCCGATCTTCTGCCGCATTTCGGTCGCGACCCGGGCGGCCCGGTCCGGTACGCCGAACATCCGGCCGAGGTTGTCGAGGTCCCGCCACACCAGGTCGAACCCGGTCTGCGGGCTGGTGACGGCCGACTTGCACGCCGTCGACAGCGCCAGGTAGGACGGGATGCCGTCGCCGGCCAGCTCCTGCTGCGACATCGCACCGGCGGCCTCGAAGTTGCTGCTGAACCCGCCCAGGACGAGGTCGGGCTCGGCGGCCAGGAGTTCCTCGCGGGGCACCGGCTTGTAGCCGCTGCCGGCGGTGTACTTCCCGGACAGCGACGGAAGTTTCGCGACCTGGGCGGCGAATCGGGCCGGCAGGCTTCCCGGCCGGGGCGCCTGCCCGAGCGCCGCGACGCGGTCACCGAGATCGAGCCAGAGCAACAGTTCGAGGACACTCGGGGTGAGCACCACCGCCCGGCGCGGCGGCGCCTTGACGGCCACCTCGACTCCGTTGCAGTCGGTGACGGTGACCGGGGTGAAGCCTGCCGGCGCCTCGGACTGCCCCGCGCGCTCCGGCCGGTCCGCGCAGCCCGCAACCAGCAGCAGGACAGCCGTAGCCGCGACGACAGCGCGAACAGCTGCGGCGAGGTCACGCGAATGGCCGACGGTTCCGCGTGCGGAGCCACGGCGGGTGGGTGACGCGGGGGGAAATCTCATCGGGCACCTTTCTCGGTGGTGGGGGTGGGTGACGCCAGCGGTGGTCGCGCTGTCGGCGTGGCCTCGACGCTCTGCTCCGCCCGGCCTCGGCCGAGCGCGCGTGTACCGGCGCTGGCGACAGCGGCGGCAAGGGCGGCGAATCCGGCGGCGACGGCGAACACCACCGCCGCTGGCACGTCGGCGTCGGAGAGCAGACCGGCGACGAGGTTGCCGAGCGCCGAGCCGGTGAAGGTGGCGGTGATCCCCCACGCGAACGCCTCGGTCAGGGTCCCCTGCGGTGCGCAGCGGCCGACGAGTTCGAAGTTGCAGATCACCAGTGGGGCCAGGAAAAGCCCGGCCGACACCGACAACACCACCAGCGCGGGCACGCTCGGCGCCAGCGCCAGTAACGCGACCCCGGTGGCGTACCCGGTGAGGATCAGCCGGATTCGCACGGCCGCGTCCGCCCGCCACGCCCGAGCGCCGTAGAGCAGTCCGCCGAGCAGGCTCCCCGCGCCGAAGGCGGCCAGCGCCAGGCCACCCGCGGCCGGGGTGGATTCCCGGTCGGCGAACTCCACGAAGCCGAGCCGCAGCATCCCCAGCAGCGCACCGGCCAGGACGCCGACGGCCAGCAGCACGACGATGCCCGGGGAACGCAGCGGACCGGCCAGGCTGCCCCGGCGGCGGGTCGGGACCCAGGACCGCGACGGCGGCAGCATGCTGAACCAGAGGGTGCCGCCGAGCAGCACGACCGCGCAGCCGGCCAGCGCCCAGCCCGGCCCGGCCAGCATGCTGACGGCGCTGACCAGCAGTGGACCGGCCACGAGGGCGACGTCGAGGACCATGGCGTCCACCGCCAGCGCGGTGCGGCGGATGTCGTCGTCGGTGATCACCTGCGACCACAGCGCCCGGGCCGCGGCGGCCACCGGGGGCAGCGACAGGCCCACCGCCGCCGACCAGATCGTCAGCGCGAAGGTCGTCGGCCGCAGTTGGGCGGTAACGAGCAGGCCGGTGAACGCGACGGCGTTGGCTCCGGCGGCGAGCAGCAGTGGCCAGGTCTGGCCGTACCGGTCGACGAGCCGGCCGTGCACCGGCACCCCGACGGCGTAACCGATTCCGGTCGCGGCGGTCACCACCCCCGCCGCCGGGTAAGAGCCGGTCCGGTCCACCGCCAGCAGCAGCACCGCGAAGACGTACGCCTGCAGCGGCACCCGGGCGCAGACGCCGACCAGCAGCAGTGACGGCACCCACCGGTGCCGCCACAACCGCCGGTACGCCGACAACGAGCCGCTCACCTGCCGGCGCGCTCGTTTGCCGGATGTGGTGCGACGAGGCGAGCCGGATCGGTCAGCCGGGCCCGGGTGATCCCCGCCGGCATACCGCTCTCCGCCAGCACCGGGTCGCCGGCACCGAACATGTAGAGGGATCCCTCGGCGAAGCCGTCGACGCCGAGGGCGGTGTCGAGTTCCTCGTCCCGGAACGCCGCGCTCTGCCAGGCGCCCAAGCCCACCGCCGTCGAGGTGAGCACGAACGTCTGCCCCAGATGCCCCGCCGACAGCAGCGTCACCCGCAACGCCCGCGAGTGCCGGTACTTGTACATCGTCCGCTCGAACACGACGGTGACGAAGCAGACGAACGCCGACGGCGTGCACATCTCCGACTCGTAGGTCAGCCGGTGCAGCCGGGCCCGGTCGAAGTCGGCGTCGATCAGCTCCAGCGCGTGTGCCTCGGCGTTGTAGTGGTAAAGCCCTGGCGGGACGTCCTGCACGTCGAGGACGGCGACGTAGCCCTCCAGTTCGTGCCGGGCACCGCCGCACGGGCTGGTCCGCAACATCAACGTGCCCAGGTCACCGGCGTCGTAGAGCTGCATCGGCGCGAAGGTGTAGAACAGCACCGTCGACAACTGCGCCAGACTCGTCGCCGCCCCGGTGAACACCCGGTGCGTACGTCGACGGGTGAGCACGTCACCGAACGGATCGGCCAGCGGCAGGAACGCCCTCGGCAGGTACACCCGCAGCGCGGAGGGATACGACTTGAAGATCGCCGGAGGGGTTCCGCCGGTCTCCCGAACCCAGCGGGCGTCGGAGCGGCGCTGTTCGAGGCTGTCGCCGGTGTAGATGGTGTTGCGGGTGCCGAAGTGGAAGAACCGGGCCTCCTCCCCCCAGTCCCGCCACGCCCACAGGAACCGCTCCTCGCGTTCGGCGGCGGTCCGGTCGAGCAGCAGGCCGGCGTCGACCAACGCCTCGACCGCGTCACGAACCGAACCAGCGTCGAACTCTCCGAGTCCGGCCGCCACCTTGTCCACCGTCGACCAGTCGGTGAAATGCTCGAGCAGTTCCACCGCCTGCCCGTCGACGGCCACCGCGTTGTCGGCCTCGGAATCTGTCGAACGGCTCTCCAGGTAGTTCTCGGCCGTCAACTCCCCGTCGTGCCAATAGATCATGAGGGTCTGGGCGCGTCGGAACTCCGCTTGCGTCATGCCATTCTCCCTGCTGAAGGAGCCGCGTTCCGAAGTCGAAGGGTCGCCGCCGGAAGAGCAACTCCGGCGGCGACCTTCTTGCCTGCTGGCGACCTGTCAGCCGTGGTTGTTCAAGAGCCGGCTACGGGTCTTCTTCCGACGCACCACGATCTTGATTCGCTTCTTGACCATGGTCGGTCCTCCTCCCCCGGAAGCACCTCGGCTCCCGGATCTGGACAGCAGTTAATCCAGTAGTCGCCCCGGGACAGGCGGTAGTTCCGGGTGATTTTGGAACATCAATGCCACCTGTCGCAAGCCAGCGCGATTGATCAAGGGGAAGGGCTCGCAAGGGGCTCGGTGGGTCAGGAGCCGGGCCGACTCCGCCGCCGAGCCACCGCCAGCACCAGCGGCGGGAGCAGGATGCACTGGGCGGCGACGGCCAACCAGAACCCTGGCAGCCGACCGGCCTGCTCGAACGATTCGTACACGGTCCCGCCGACGACGCCGCTGAGGAAGGAACCGACCCCGACGGCGAGGCGCTGCTGTCCGAAGACGACGGTCGCGGACCGTTTCGAGCCGGCCAGCGCCATCAGGTCGTTCTTGAGGAGGAGTACCGCGTTGCCGACGCTGATCGCCGCGACCCCGGCTCCGATGGTGAACATGTCTCCGCCCGCGAACGCGACCATCCCCGTCGCCAGGCAGCCAAAACCGAGCATCATCGCCGCTGGATAACTCATTCGCTCGACCCGCTGCGCCACGAGAGGTTGCACGAGGACCAGACCGAGCGAGTACCCCATCATCGCCGCACCGTAGAACAGCGCGGGCACCCGTCCCTCCGCGTAGCTGGAGAGGTACTGGTAGAACTGCATGTAGAGGTAGATCGACAGGGCCGTGACGACGAATGGCAGCACCGCGATGCCGTGCAACATCCGGTTGTACGGCTCGACCGGCGGAACGTCCTCCACCACCCGCTCCCTGGGCAGCAGGAAGTGCCAGACGCCGAGAATGACGTAAACCACGGTGACGACCGCGAACAGGCTGCCCGGATGCCGAATGAGCAGAGCACCCAGCACCGGCCCGAGAGCAACGCCGAGGTTGCTTGCGGCATTGCCGGCCGAGACCAGCCGGGGACGCTGCTCCGGGTCGGCTCCGTGTATGAGGTAGCTGCGGTACGCCGGTGAATACAGCGACCCACCGCTGGAGATGAGGAACAGGCCCGCGATGGTGAACATCGGGGTCCCCGCCCCGAGAAGGAACGCACCGCCGCCGAGGCTGTAGAGGACCATGGCGCCACGCAGTGCGCGCTGCAACCCGATCCGTTCGGCCAGCACCGCGCTGAGCGGTGCGCTGGCGAACTGCACCAGGGTGGCGACGCCGAGCACGACGCCGACCTGGGCCATCCCGACGCCCATCCGGTCTCGTAGCAGAACGGCGAGGTACGGGTAGACGGAGAAGGAGCTGACGTTGAGCAGCAGACCGCCCGCCAGCAACGCGAATTGGGCGCCCGTGAAGGGGTGGCGCCACAACGAGCCCGGCCAACGGCGCGAGGCTGGCCCCGCCCGGGGAGAGGCCGGAGCCGCCATCAGCCGACCCGTACGCGCGCCGCGCTCGAGGCCGCCTCGCCGGGGCCGGAGTGCCGCTCGTCGCACCAGCTCACCAGCTACCTCCCGGCCCGAGCCCACGGGCGGCACGACCCAGCTGCGTGCTCGTGGTGACGGCCATCAGGCGGACACTACCCGCTTGCCGGGACGGAGCCCGAGTCACGAGTCCTGACGTTCCGGGCCCGCCCACCAACCTCCTGAGCCGGCCGGTCCTGCCGGTGACCGAACGACGCCGTGTTCGCATATCTCATCAGCCGGTCGGCTATTGACTTGTTACGATTCTATGAAGTCTTCTTAACCCTGGCCTTGGACGGCGAGGGTGAGGAACGAGGACGATGTTGGTCCATCGGCTGTCCCGGCGCCCCTGAGCATGCGTGGATTGAGGAATCGTGGCGCGATGACCGGCATCAGCAGCAACGCGGCCGTCACCGAGTTGGCGCTGGCCGCGGGCCGGGGCGACCGGAGGGCGGCCGCAGCGTTCGTGGCCGCGACCCAGCGAGACGTATGGCGGTTCCTCGCCCATCTGTCCGGCGCCGCCGAGGCGGACGACCTGACCCAGGAGACCTACCTGCGGGCACTACGCAGCCTGCCTACGTTCGCCGGCCGCTCCTCGGCCGCCACCTGGCTGTTCACCATCGCCCGCCGGGTCGCGGCCGACCAGGTCCGCGCCGCCGCGAGCCGCCCCAGGCTGGTCGGGGGCAGCGACTGGAACAAGGCCGCCGGTACCGGCCGGACCGACGAAGCTGCCCGGTTCGAGGGAAGCGTGGTGCTACGCCACCTACTCGATGGCCTGTCCACGGACCGACGGGAGGCGTTCGTGGCCACCCAGGTGCTCGGACTCTCGTACGAGGAGGCGGCACGGGTGTGTGACTGCCCGGTAGGCACGATCCGGTCCCGGGTCGCCCGGGCCCGGGAGGACCTGCTCACCGCGATGGCCGAACCGCCCCGCAGGCTCCGAGCCATCTGACGTCAGGCGGCCCGGCGTTCGCCGACACAGGCGTGTGCGGTTCCGGACGGTCGGCCCTGTCCCGAGATCAGCCGCAGGTCTGGCACCGGTGGCGGCTCTGGGTCGAAGGTGGCCCGCCACCGCCGCCGGGAGTCCTGCCGATCGGCGGGCGGCGTCTCGGAGCCGCCGCCGAGCCGTGACATGACCAGGATGACCACGTAGCCGGCGGCAACGATGCCGTGGCTGAGAACCCGGGCGAGGTCGACCCGACCGGCTATCAGATCGTTGGTGGTGAGCAGGCTCAGTACGCCGACGAAGACGGTGAGCATGGGCACGATGCCGGCCGGGCGGGTGCGCCGCAGGGCGATCCAGGCGAAGCCGGCGCCGATCGCGACATTCCACGCGGCGGACTCGTGCCACAGGTGGCCCCCGTCGCCGGCGCTGGCGGAGTGCAGCTGGTGGGCGACGGTGGAGCCGCCGATCTGGGCAGCGCCGAGGAGGAACTGGGCGATACCGAGGGTGCCGAGCAGGAACCGGAGCACGGTCGCCAGACGGGCTCCGGCCGGACCGGGTGCCGCGTCGAGGACCATGTCGTCGACCCGGACGTTCGTCGGTGCCGGGCCGGTGCGGGCCAGGCGGGTGATCCTGGCGGCGGCCTCGTACCAGCGGCGGCAGGCAGAGCATTCGGCCAGGTGGATGTCGGTGGCGGCGCGCTCGGCCAGGCTGTCCTCGCCGTCGAGGCACGCCGAAAGAAGCTCTCGGAACTGCTCACACCCCATGCACCGGTAGTCGGCCGCCAACGCCGCCCGGTTCCCGGCAATCCCCTTCCGGGTACGGACGGCCGTCCCGGTACGAGTCAGGCTTGACCGACCGCAGCGGCGACCAGCATGCGACAGTCGGTGGTCCCTGAGCAGCGCTTCGACGCCGAATGCGACTGATCCGACCCGGGCGGAACCAGGGTCGCCGGTTGGCCACGCATCGACATGTCTTCGCGCCCTGCTGCTGGTGCGGGCGCGACGGCTGCACGCGCTCGTACTCGGCGAGGAGGCCGGCGCCGCCCTCGGCGTCAACGCCAGCCGGCTGCGCTGGCAACTGCTGATCGTCACCACCCTGCTGACCGGTACAGTCGTCGCCGTGTCCGGCGGGATCCGCCGACCGGCCTGCGCCCGATCGGGCCCCTTCCTTCACCACAGCGTGCGCCAATAGTCCCAGAACCGCTGTCCGATCAGGCCCGCCAGCAGGAATAACCAGAGCATGACCGCCACCGTGTGGTAATCGACCACCGCCGAAACCGGCCTGCGTAGCCGGGACGGCAGCGGCAGGTGCGCGTGGTGCAGGTTGTGGAGCGTGACGTACCAGAACAGCACGATCATGGCCACCCAGACGACCATGCAGTACGGACACAGCGCACCGATCCGGTAGAGGCTCTGGAAGAAGAGCCAGTGCACGAAGACCACGCCGAAGACCGTTCCCGCCTGGAGCCCCAGCCAGCACCACCGGGGCAGCACCGCACCCGCGAGGACGACCACTCCGAGCGTGGTGACCACGGCGAACCCGGCCACGCCGATCAGCGGATTCGGGAACCCGAACACCTCGGCCTGCGGCGTGGACATCACCGAGCCGCAGGAGAGCACCGGGTTGATGCTGCAACTCGGCCGGTAGGTCTGGTCGGCCAGGACGTGGAACTTCTCCACGGCGAGGGTGAACGCGGCGACGCCGCCGAGCACGCCGCAGACGGCGAGTACCCACCCGATGATCCGGACGGCGAACGGCACCGCCTCGGTCACCTCGCCAGGTGGCCCGGCGTCCACCGGAACCGCCGTCGGAACGCTCACCTGGCCAGGGCCGCGTCGACGGCCGCCTTCAGTCCGGCGTACGTCGGCTGCCCCTCGAAGCGCTCACCGTTGACGAAGAACATCGGCGTGCCCTGTACGCCGACCGCGATGCCGTCCTCGCGATCGACCCGGATCCGTTCGGTGATCGCGGGATCGGTCAGATCGGCCTGGTACCGGGCCAGGTCCAGCCCGATGGCGCGGGCGTGCTCCTCGAAAACCGGCTGCTGACTCTCCTGCTTCCCGCCCCAGGACTGCTGAGTCTCGAACAGCCTGCGGTACATCTCCTCGAACTTGTCCTGCCGGGCGGCGGCTTCGGCGGCCCGGGCGGCGTTCTCGGCGTTGGCGTGCGACTCGAGCGGGAAGTTGCGGATCACGTAGGTGATCCGGTCCGCGTACTCGGCCCGGAGCTGCTCGACCCCGGGATAGGCGGCGCCGCAGGACGGGCATTCGTAGTCGAGGAACTCCACCACGGTGACCCGGTCGTCCGGTGCCGAGGTGAGCCGGTGGCTGTCGGCACGCACCAGCCGTTCGGCGGCGGCCTGGCCCGCACCGTCCTCGGTGTTGCGGACCACCACGAGGAGCACGGTCAGGCCGACGAGGATGACCGCGAAGAAACCCAAAGTAATCTTCGTGTTACCGCTCATCCCCCGCCGGCTCATCGCCCTGGCCGCCTTCGCACTGCTCTTGTTGCGGCTGCCGCCCTTTCCGCCATTCGGGCGACCTGGGCCAGGGGCCCGGACCGCGGATCGCCCGCCGGTGTTCTTGGGCACTCCAAATCTCCTCTCAGAGGAATCCCGGTACCGGCAGGTCACGCCGTACCGGTGTCGCGGGCAGTCGACGTCGGTGCGTCCGGTGCCGGGCGGACGCCCCAGGTGGGCGTCCGTGTTTAGTCGTGCCGGACCGTCCCCGGGTTCCCGAACCGCCGGAAGCCGGTGGCCGTCCCCTCGCGGGACCGCCCCGCCGTCAGGTCCGCAAGCCGGTGGACATCACCGAGTACCGGCCGTCCGGTGCGGTCAGGCGGAACGTCAGGAGCCAGGACCTGCCCGGCGCGAGGCTGCCGGTACCGATCGCCGTGTCGTCACCCAGCGGAAGAATGGCGAGCGCCAACCGGGTCCGTGAGTCTCCGCCGCTTTCCGCGGTAGCCGACCAACCCCGGACCGGACCGGCCGATCCGGGGCCGGCGATGACGCAGAGTCGCACGACCAGCGCGCCAGGGCCGGTCTCCGGCCGGATCCGCAGGGTGTAGTCGGAATCGCTGACCATCATCGAGCGACGGGGCGGGCAGGGTGAACGGTCCGCAGCCGGTGATCGGCTGTGCAGAAGAAGGCCGGTCCCGACCGAGACGAGCAGGATCGGCAGCACGACCAGGAGGGCGACCCGGAGCATCGTGGGTGAGCGCCGCCGGGGCGGCTCTGCGGCCTCCCGGCAGCCGCCGGTACATCCGGCCAGGGCCAGCAGGTGCCGATCCGGACCGCCAGAGGTGCCCGGCAGGACATCTGGCGCGACGGGCACCGCGACCACCTGGTGGCGCAGCACCGGCCCCCGGCTCCGTCCGCACCCCCTGCGGTGGGCCCGCACGGGCGGCAACGGCAGCGGGATCCGCCGGGCAGACCGGAGACGTAGCCGCTGGTGGGTCCTTGCCCGGTGTCCGATCGCCGCGCCGCCGGCTGGCGGGATTCCGCGCGACCGTTCGACAGGATCAACCAGCGGCGTACGTCCACGCCGACCCGGCACGATCGAAACGGCCACCGCGAGCAGAGCCAGAAGTACCAGCCCTGCCGCGCCGTCCAGCGCCATCACCCGGTCCATCCCATCCCATCAGCCGCACCGTCCCATCGACCGCTCCGCACCGTCATCCGGCGGCGGCTCCCGTTCGTCCGCCACTGCGTAGTCGGATCGCCCCGGGCATCGGTTCCCGGCGAGGTTGGGCGCGGACAACCTGGGCACTCGGCCCAGCCAGTGAATCCACCGAACGGGCGGGAACCAACCGCTGCTCCACGACGACCAGTAGTAGAACGTAGAGCGAGCAGCGGAGGAATACAGATGCGCAGGTCGGTAACACCCGGCGTACGAGGCTGGGCAACCACGTTCGCCGTCACCGTGATGGCGGTACTCGCCGTGGCTGGCTGCGGCGGGACCGACGACACATCGGGAGCCGCGCCCAGCCCGGCACCGTCGGCGAGCACCGACAGCGCCACGTTCATGGTGCGGGACCCGTGGATCAAGGCGGCCGACAAGGGCATGACCGCCGCCTTCGGCACCCTGGTCAACAACACCGGCACCGACGTCACGATCACCGGCGTGAGCACGGCCGTCTCGCCGATGGAAGTGCACGAGATGACGATGAAAGACGGCAAAATGGTGATGCAGCCGAAGACCGGCGGGATCACGATCAAGGCCAGCAGCAGTCACGAGTTGGCACCCGGCGGCGACCACTTCATGTTGATGGAGCTGACCAGGCCGGTCCGGGCCGGTGACGAACTGACCTTCACCCTCACCTTCGCCGACGGGAAGACCACCGACTTCACGGCGGTGGCCAAGCCCTTCACCGGCGCCGAGGAGAGCTACGACCCGAGTTCGGGCATGCCGATGACCCCCGGCCAGGGCATGACGATGAGCCCGGCGCCGTGACCGACCGCTCCGAGACCGTCGCGGACCAGATCGCCGGCCGGTCGGCGGACACTCGCTCGGTGAGCAGGCGTCGCCTGCTCACCGGCGGTGCCCTGGGTATCGGCGGCGCCGTCGCCGGAGCGGCGGCGGGAGTCGCCGCGACCGCCGCCGGCCGGCAGCCGCCGGTACCGGTACCGGTACCGGTCGATCCGGGCGCCGCGACCGCCGTCGGCACCGACGTCGTGCCGTTCCACGGCGCTCGGCAGGCCGGCATCGGCACCGAACCGCAGGCGCACGCGGCGTTCGTCGCGTTCACCCTGCACCGGGGCATCGACCGGGCCGCACTCGGCCGACTGATGCGACTGCTCACCGACGACGCCGTCCGGCTGACCCAGGGCCGAGCCCCGCTCGCCGACACCGAACCGGAACTCGCCGTCCTACCGGCCCGACTCACCATCACCTTCGGCTTCGGCCCGGCCCTCTACACGGCGGCCGACCGCGACGACCGACGCCCACCGTCGGTCACCACACTCCCGGTCTTCGTCATCGACCGGCTGCAACCGGCCTGGTCCGGCGGCGACCTGCTGGTCCAGATCTGCGCCGACGACCCGCTCACCGTCACCCACGCCCAGCGGATGCTGGTCAAGGACGCCCGACCGTTCGCCGCCGTCCGCTGGCTACAACGCGGCTTCCGCCGCAGCCGAGGAGCCCAGACCGACGGGCACACCCAACGCAACGTGATGGGACAACTCGACGGCACCGCCAACCCCCGCCCCGGCACCACCGCCTTCGAACAGTCCGTCTGGACCGCCGACGGCCCCGACTGGCTGCGCGACGGCAGCACCCTCGTGCTGCGGCGGATCCGCGCCGAACTGGAGACCTGGGACAAACTCGGCCGCACCGACAAGGAACTCGCCGTCGGCCGACGCCTCGACACCGGAGCACCGCTCAGCGGCCGGCACGAGCAGGACGAGCCCGACTTCTCCGCCCTCAACGAGGCCGGACTGCCGATCATGCCGGACTTCGCGCACGTCACCCGCGCCCGGGTCATGGACGACCGACTCAAGATCCTGCGCCGTCCCTACAACTACGACGGCGTGCCGGACGCCGACGGACGGGCCGACAGCGGCCTCATCTTCGCCGCCTACCAGGCCGACATCACCCGCCAGTACCTACCGATCCAACGCCGGCTCGCCGAACGCGACCTGCTCAACGACTGGATCACCCCGATCGGCTCCGCCGTCTTCGCCATCCCACCCGGCTGCGAACCCGACGGCTGGATCGGCGCACAGATACTCGGATGAACGACACGATGACTAGAAACCACCAGGACGGACGACCGATGCGCCGCATCGGACGGAGGACGGCGACGCTGGCCGTACTCATCCTCGCCGCCGCCATGGCGGGCGGGCTGTTCGGCGTCGGCCCGGCGGCGGCACACGCAAAACTGCTCGGCAGCGATCCCCGGGCGGACTCGACCGTCAGCACACCACTCGACGAGATCACCCTCACCTTCAACGAACTCGTCCGGGGCAACTTCAGCACCGTCGTCGTCACCGGACCCGACGGCACCCGGCACGGCGCCGGCCAACCCCGCGTGGTGGACAAGCAGGTGCACCTGCCCGTCGAGCCGGTGCGGTCCGGAAGCTACCGGGTCGCGTACCGGGTCGTCTCCGCCGACGGGCATCCGATCCAGGGACAGTTCCGGTTCACCGTCACGCTGCCGCCCGGGCAGGAGCCGGCTCCCGCCCCCGCGGGCAGCGGGTCGGCGACCGGCGCCGCCGACGCCACGCCGGTCACGGCAGCACCCGAGGAGACCGGCTCCGGCACCGGCTGGTGGTGGGCCGGTGCCACGGCGCTCGGCGCCGTCCTCGTCGCCGCCGGGTATCTCCTGGTACGCCGACAGCGCCGGACTTCCGACCGGTGAGCACGCAACAACGACGACAGGACATCGCACAGCGGCGCCGGTGGCTACCCGCCGGTGTGGCGCTCGCCGGCCTCGGCGTGCTGCTGCTCGCGCTCGCCGTCGGAAACGGTCTGAACGCCACCACGGTGACCGGCCTGCCCGACCCGGGACCGGTCACCAGCTACGGCCTGCCGGTGGTCCGGCTGCTGCTCGACGTACTGGCCACCCTCACCGTCGGGCTTGCGGTGACCGCCGCATTTCTGCTGCCCGGCGACGGCCCCAGCGTCTCCGCGCCCGGTTACCTGCTGCTGCGCCGGGTCGCCGCGCTGGCCGCCGGCTGGACGGCCACCGCCCTCGTCCTGATCGTGCTGACCGTCTCGGACCTGCTCGGCGCCCCGCCGTCGCACCTCGGCGTCGCCACCGTGGTCAGCTTCGCCACCTCGATCTCCCAGGGACAGGCCCTGCTGCTCCAGGCCGGCCTCGCCGGGCTGGTGGCAGCGCTGTCCTGGGTCGGGGTGTCCCGAACAACCGCCGCCACCACCGCCGCACTGGCCCTCGTCGGAGTGCTGCCGCCCGCGTTCACCGGGCACGCCGCCGGGGCCGGCAACCACCAGATCGCGGTGACCAGCCTCGCCCTGCACATCCTCGCCGCCACGATCTGGGTCGGCGGGCTCGCCGCCCTGCTGATGATCCGCCGGCACAGGCTGCTCGCCGACGCGGCCGCCCGGTACAGCCGGCTCGCCCTGGCCTGCTGCGTCGCCGTCGCGGTCAGCGGCCTGACCAACGCCTGGGTACGCCTCGGCGCCTTCGACCAGCTCTGGCAGTCCCGCTACGGCTGGCTGATCCTCGGCAAGCTCGCCGCCCTGCTGCTACTCGGCGCGCTCGGCGCCGCACACCGCCGCCGTACCCTGCCCGCGCTGCACGCCGGACGACGCGGAGCGTTCACCCGGCTCGCCGCCGGGGAACTGCTGCTCTTCGCCGCCACCTTCGGCCTGGCGGTCGCGCTGTCGCGCAGTCCCACCCCGATTCCGACCGACCCGGTCGAGGCCGACCCACTGGTCGAACTGCTCGGCTTCACCCCACCCGCCCCACCCGCCCCGGCCCGGCTGCTCGGCGACCCGCTGCCCGACCTGTTCTTCCTCACCGCCTGCACCCTCGCCATCGCCGGCTACCTGGCCGGCGTGTGGCGGCTGCACCGCGCCGGCCACCGCTGGCCGCCGTCGCGCACGGCGAGCTGGCTGGCCGGAATACTGCTGCTCGCCGCCGTCACCAACCTCGGCCTCGCCCGCTACGCCTACGTCCTGTTCAGCGCGCACATGGTCCAACACATGGTGCTGTCGATGGCGGTACCGATCCTCCTCGTCTGCGGCGCCCCGATCACCCTCGCGCTACGGGCCCTGCGCCGGCCCGCCGACCGGCAGATGCGCGGTGCCCGGGAATGGCTGCTCCTGCTCATCCACAGCCGACCACTCCGCCTGCTCACCCGCCCACTGGTCGCCCTCGGCATCTACACGGCCAGCCTCTTCGGCCTGTACTTCAGCGACCTGCTCGGCACCCTGATGCGCTACCACCTCGGCCACCTGGCCATGCTCACCCACTTCGTCGTCGCCGGATACCTGCTCTTCTGGGTACTCATCGGCGTCGACCCGGGACGGCCACGACTCGCGCCACCCCTGCTGGTGATCATCCACTTCGCGGCCATGATGGCGCACGGCTTCTTCGGCCTGATCCTGATGCAGTCGACCACCATTCTCGCTCCGGACTGGTACACCGCCGTGCACCCCGACTGGGCATCCTCGCTGCTGGCCGACCAGCGCCTCGGCGCCGGCATCGCCTGGGCGTTCGGCGAACTCCCCGCTGCCATCGTCATGATCATCCTGCTCCGCCAGTGGATCCGCGCCGACCAGCGCGAACAGGCCCGACTCGATCGCGCTGCCGACCGCGCCGACGCCACCGGCGAAGAGGACGACCTCGCCCGCTACAACGCCTTCCTGCACGCCGCCGCCCGAAGCGGCGGTGCTCCCGGCCGGAACGGAGGCACCGGCCGGGAGCCGCATTAGGGGCGGTTCGCCGCGTGATCGGGCTGCTGCATGGCTCGCTGACGCGCTACCCCGCCGCGTCGGCGAGCAGTTTCAACGCCAACTGTTGAAGTTCGGGTCCGGCCTTCTCCGGGCTGCCGGTGTCGTAGGGCGGCTGCGGGTCGTATTCGACGGCGAGTTGCAGTGCCTGGGCGACCTGTTCGTCGGCCAGCCGGGCGGCGAGGTGCAGGGCCATGTCGATCCCGGCGGACACTCCGGCGGCCGTAATGATCTTACCGGCCTCGACCACCCGCTCCGGTACGACGACCGCTCCGAACTGCGACTCCAGATAACTCCGCGACGCCCAGTACGTGGTGGCGCGCACGCCCCGCAGCAGGCCCGCCGCGGCGAGCAGCAGCGAGCCCGTGCACACCGAGGTCGTCCAGGTCGAGCCCCGGTGGATCCGGCGGATCCACTCCAGCGTCTCGGCGTCGTCCATCGCGCCGAGCACGCCACGGTCGCCGGCCCCGGGCACCACCAGCACGTCCGCCGCCGGCACCTGCCGCAGCGACCGGTCGGCGGTCAACGCCAACACCTTCGTGTCGGTGCGCACCGGACCGGGACGCTTGGCGACGGTCACCACCGAGGCGTTGGGCACCCGGCACAGCACCTCGTACGGGCCGACGGCGTCCAGTGCGGTGAATCCGTCGTAGAGCAGGATCGCGATTCGCAACCGTCGTCCTGGGCCGGTGCCGCCGGCAGGCTCCCCTGCTCCGGCGGGGGTGGCCAGTCCGGCGGATCCCAGCGTCACGCCGAGGCCACCTGCCACGGCGGCCCGCAGTACCGTCCGTCGCCCCTCGTCCCACCGCGTCATCGAAGACCCCTTCTCTGGTCGCCCCGCTGGGCTCGGTCCTGCTGCCGGTCGGCGAGTGTCATCGGCGCCGCCAGACGGTGCCGCGCCGCTCGTACTCCAACACCTGCTCGACCTGGACGGCGAGGTCGGCGCCGAGGAACCGCTCGACGAGCCAGAGCGCCAGGTCGAGGCCGGAGGTGATCCCGCCGGCGGTGACCAGATCGCCGTCGTCGACGACCCGCGCCTCGGTGACCACACCGCCCTGCGCACGCAGGTCCTCGACCGCCCGATGGTGCGTGATGCACGGCCGGCCGGCGGTCAGACCGGCCGCCGAGAGCAGCATGGTGCCGGTACAGACCCCCGCGATCGTCAGCCCACGCCGTCGGGCGGCGGTGATCGCGGCCGGGACCACACCCCGCTGGATCTCGTACAACACCCCCGGTGCGTCGGCCCGGCGGTAACCGCCACCGGGTACGAGCAACACGTCCGCCTCACGTGGTGCCCACCGCTCGATCGGTCCGACCTGACTGCCGTGGAACGCGACGACCGGATCGTCACCGTCCACGGCCACCATGCTGGTGGTGATCACCCCGCCGCCAAGGCCCTTCGCCATGCCGAACACCTCGATCGGGGCGATGAAGTCCAGCTCCTCGACCCCGCCGAACGTGACGACCTGCACCCGCAACGGTCGGGCCGGGGTGAAGGACGGCGCCGCCGAGGCGCTTCCCTGCGCCAGTACCGCACCACCCGCGACGGCTCCGGCCGCGACCGTGGCTCGAAGAACGTTCCGGCGATCCATCAGCTGCTCCTCATCGTGGTGGTGGCTGCGTCACGTCGACTCGCAGAGATAGTCGCCCACCGATACGGAAAAGTTCCGGCACCATCAATTCGCTGCTCGAACCGGTGCCCGAGCCCGGCATCGTCATCCCTTCCCATCTCGACCAGGCCGCGTGGCGGCACTGGTTGTCCTGCTGGCCGTTCGACACCATCTGGCAGATCCGCAAGCCCCGGAACCCGGAATGAGGCCGACGCCTTCGGGGGATGAATCGGATGACCGGGCGTCCTGGACAGTCTCCGGGAACCGATCGCCGCCCGGGTACGACTAGTGGTCGTGCGGAGCAACAGTCTGCGATCAACGCCGGCGTCGGACGAACCCATGGTCGTCCGGAAGTCGGGCCGGACGGGCCGGCGGTGCGCGGTTGCCCCCGCGCGCCGCCGGTCACCTGAACAGGCGCGACGGTCGCTCCGGTGCCGTCTGGGGCAGCGGGCCGGATGACCGCCGCCGCACCAGTCACCTTTGCCGGCGTCACCTGCCGCTACGGCCGCCGTACCGTCGTGCGGGACATCGACCTCGACGTCGCCGCCGGCGAGCATGTGGCACTGACCGGAGCGAACGGCTCCGGCAAGACCACCCTGCTACGCGCCGCGCTGGGCCTGCATCCCCTGGCGGGCGGCGACGTCCGGGTCGGCGGCACCGTCGCCCGGACCCGGGCGGACTGGGCCGCCCGACGCCACGACATCGCCTGGGTACCGCAGCGACTCGCCCCGGGCCGCTTCCCGCTACTCGTCGACGAACTGCTCGACAGCGGCGGACACCCGGAAGCCGCCCGCGACGCGGCCGACCGGCTCGGCACCGCGGGTCTCGGCCGCCGTCCCCTGCACACCCTCTCCGGGGGGCAACTACAACGGGCCTTCCTCGCCCGCGCGCTCGGCGCCGTCGCCGCCGGTGCTCGGGTGCTGTTCGCCGACGAACCCACCGCCGCGCTCGACTTCGACGGGCAGGAACAGGTCGCCACCCTGCTCGCCGGCCTACCGGTCACCGTCGTCGTGGTCTCGCACGACCGGGCCATGTCCCGCGCCTGCGACCGCGTCGCCGAGATGGCCGCCGGCCGGCTGCGGGTGGTCTGAGGCGTGGACCAGCTCGTCGACCTGCTCGAGTTGCCCGCCGTACAGCGCTCCGCGATCGGGCTGCTCATCGCCGCCGTCGGCCTGCCGATCGTCGGGGTGTTCATCGTCGGCCTGGACATCATCGCGGTCCGGTTCGCGATGATGCACGTGGCGCTGCTCGGCATCGCCGTCGGCCTGCTGGTCGGCCTCGACCCGGTGCTGTGCGGTCTGTTCGCCTGTGCCGTCGCCGGCGCCGGGGTCGCGCCACTGGCCCGCCGGCCGACCGGGCTGCCGGGCGCGATGGGCCTGTTGATGACGTTCGCCATCGCCGGCGCGCTGCTGGTGCTGTCGCTGTCCGGGGTGAACGCCACCGGCGCGTTCGAGCTGCTCTGGGGCTCGATCCTGGCCACCCGCGACACCGACATCGCGATCATCGCGGTGCTGGTGGTGGTCGTGCACGTCCTGTTCTGGCGCTACCGCCGCCAGCTCGCGCTGCTGCTGTTCGACCGGGAACTCGCGCTCTGCTCCGGCGTCGCCGCCGGTCCGCTCATGCTGGTCCTGCTCGTCGTGGTGGCGGTGTCGATCGGCGCGTCGATCCGGCTCACCGGCGCGCTGCTGGTCGACGCGCTGACCATCCTGCCCGCCCTCGGCGCCCGCAACCTCGGCCGCTCACTGCGGTCGATGGCGGTCTGGGCCGTCGTGCTCGGCGTACTCGGCAACACCGCCGGCTTCGTCGTGGCGCTGCTGCTCGACCAACCGCCGGGACCGGTCCTCGTGCTGGTGGCCGGCACCCTGACCCTGCTCACCTATCTGATTCCCCAAGGAGTACTGGATGCGATTTACTCGTCTCGCGGCGCTGACCGCGTCGGCGCTGACGCTCGCGCTGCTGACGACCGGGTGTGGCGGCACTGACGACGAGCCGAGCGGCGAGGCCGCCGCGCCCGCTGCCGGCGGACCGAAGGTGGTCGCCTCCACCTCCTGGGTCGGGTCGCTGGCCAAGGCCGCCGGCGTCACCGACATCACCGTGGTGGCGCCGGCCAACGTGCAGCACCCGCCGGACTACGACCCGAAGCCGAGCGACCTGGCCGCCGTCGCCGGCGCCGACTACGTGCTCTTCGCCGAGTTCGACGGCTTCGCCGCGAAGCTCAAGGACGCCGCCGGCGGCAAGGGGCAACTGGTACCGGTCGAGCTGGAGAACACTCCGGCGAAGATCCGGTCCGAGGTGACCCGGCTCGGTGGTCTGTTCGGCACCGCCGACAAGGCCGCCGCCTGGCTGACCACGTTCGACCGGGAGTACGCCAACTTCAGCTCCGGGTTGAAAGACGTCGCGCCCATCCCACCGAAGACCGCGGTTTCCCACCTCTTCATGGCGTACTGGGCCGAGATCGTCGGGTTCCAGGTCGTCGGCACGTACGGGCCGCAGCCGGTCAGCGCCGGCCAGCTCGCCGAACTGACCGCGAAGAAGCCTGCGGTGGTACTGGCAAACGCACACCTGCCCGGCGCCAACCCGGAGATCCCCGGCGCCAAGCGGGTCGACATCGTCAACTACCCCGGCGCAGACCTCGACCTGCTCGCCGTCTTCCGCACCAATGCCGAACGACTCGGCGCGGTGCTCGCCAGCTAACCTCCCCGGCTGGGGCCGGGGGCTGCTCCCCCGGCCCCAGCCACCCCGCACCTCCGCTCTGCGAGGGTGCCGCCGTGCACGCCTCTACTCCGCGCACACGCCGACGGCCTCGCGCCCGGGCGAATCCGGATTCGGCGCCGCACTCGCCGATGTCACCGACGGCCCGGAGGGCGTCACTGGCGAACTACGCCACGGCTACCGCAGGGACACCTTCCAGGCGGACCGGCTGGCCGGTGGCGACGCGGCAGGAGGCTGATCCTGTGCTAACCGTGCGCCATCGGAAGTCGTCGGGAACCATCCGGCTGAGGGAACCGACTACTCATGGGGCAACGTCCCCCGCAGCCCGCCGTACCGCCAGCCACCGCCCCACCTGGAGAGTCTGTGCCGCGATCACGTCCCCTTGTCGCCTGCCTCGCCGCGTCGGTAGCGTTCGTCACCACCTGCAGTCCCGGCTCCGGCGGCACCGCGTCGTCCACTGTGCTTCGGGTGGGTCTGAGTGCGGAGTCGGGTGCGCTGGACCCGCACGCGTTCACCGGCAACTTCCTGCTGCTCGACGCGATCTACGAGCCGCTGGTCAGCTATGGCAAGGACGGGCGGCTGGGGCCCGGTCTGGCGGAGTCCTGGACCGTCGCCGAGGGTGGCAAGCAGGTGACCTTCGACCTGCGTGACGGCGTCCGCTTCACCGACGGCACACCACTGGATGCCGCCGCCGTCAAGTGGAACTTCGACCGCTGGGTGGGCAACAAACGCTTCTCGTTCTTCCGGGCGTCGCAGGTCGTCTCCACCGTGGAGGCGCCGGATCCGGACACCGTCCGGCTGACCCTGTCCGAGCCGTACGAGCCGCTGCTGCAGGAGTTGTCGATCGTCCGCCCCGTCCGGCTGCTCAGCCCGAAGTCGGCATCCGCCGACGGGAAGTTCCAAACCCCGGTCGGCACCGGAGCGTGGAAGTTGGCGTCCAACACGGCCACCGGTGCGGTACTGGAACGCAACGGTGACTACTGGGGCGAGAAACCACGACTGGAACGCCTCGAGTTCAAGGTCATTCCGGACTCGCAGGCCCGGGTCGACGCCCTCACCAACAACGAGATCGACCTGATCGGCGGCCCCTACCTGGCCCCGATCACCCCGGTCGAGGCGAAGTCCCTCGACGGCCGCGACGACGTCGAACTCCTCACCGGCGCCCCGGACGTCTCCATCATGCTCGGGTTCAACCCCGACGGCCCGGCCGGCGACAAGGCCGTACGCCAGGCCGTCAGCAAGGCGATCGACACCGCCGCGATGGCCAAGGCGCTGTTCCTGAACCACGCCGAGCCCGCCCGGCGGGTCTTCCCGCCAGGAGTGCCAGACTCCGGCAACGACCTGCCGGTCGGCTTCGACAAGGGCGCCGCCGGCAGCGTGCTCGACGCGGCCGGTTACGTCCGCGACGGCGAGGGCCGGGTCAAGGACGGTAAGCGGCTCTCGCTGCGGCTCCTCGTTCCCGCGACCCCGGCCGAGGGACAACTCGACCCGCGCACAATGGCCGCGGCGATCGCCGCCGCCTTGAAGGAGGTGGGTATCGCCGTCGAGATCGTCCCGGTCGACGCCGCCGTCTACTACGACGAGCGGGCCGAGGGCCGGTACGACATCACGTTCTTCGAAACCCTCGGCGCGCCGTACGACCCGTCCAGCTCGATCGTGTCCCTGTTCACCGACGAGGCGCGGGCGCCGCTGTGGACGACGCCCGCCATCGAGGGCCTGGTCGACAAGGCGCTGTTCGCCGGTGATCCTGGCGCCCGGGCAGCGGCCTACCAAAGCCTGTACGACGCCGTCGCCGCCGACGCCGGGTTCGTGCCGTTGGTCTACCGGCCACGGCTGTGGGCGGTGCGCGCCGGGGTGGACGGCTTCACGGTTCCGCCCAGCGACGTCGACCTCGAACTGATCGGGGTCACCGTCGGGTGAGGGCGCCGCAACGGCTGCGTTCCGCCGGAGGGTACGTGGCGCGGTGGCTCGTCGACACCGTCGGTGTACTCGTCGCGGTGTCCGCCGGTACCTTCGCGCTCGTACTGCTCGCGCGCGGTGACCCGGCGGCGATGCTGGCGGCGACCCGGGCCGGCCGTCCCGCCACCCCCGAGCAGGTCGACGCCGTCCGCACCGAACTCGGCCTGGACGCCCCCGCCCCGCTGCGGTATCTGCGCTGGCTCGCCGACGCCGCGACGGGTGACTTCGGACTGTCGCTGCGGACGAACACACCGATCGGCCCGGAGATCGCGGATCGGATGGGTGTCACGCTGTGGCTGGTCGCCGGCTCCGCCGTGGTAGCGCTGATCGTCGGTGTGCTCGTCGGGGTCGCCGGGGCGGTGTTGGAGCGTGGCCTGCTGCGTGGAGCGCTGCGCACCGGAGCACTGCTGGCCACCTCGGTGCCGGCGTTCTGGCTCAGCTATCTCCTCGTGCTGGTGCTGGCCCTGCGGATGAGTCTGGTGCCGACCTCCGGGATGGCGGGTCCGGCGACCTGGGTGATGCCGTTGGCGGTGCTCGGCCTGCCGGCCGCCGGAGTGCTGAGCCGGGTGGTGGCCGTGACACTCCGCGAGGCCCTCGACCAGCCGTACGTGCTCGCCGCGCTGGCCCGCGGCAGCCGACCGGCGTCGATCGTGCTCCGCGACGGCCTGCCGAACGCCGCCGGACCGATCCTGTCCGTAGCCGGATTCACCGTCGGCACCCTGCTGGTCGGCACCGTCGTGGTGGAGCAGATCTTCGGCTGGCCCGGCCTCGGCGCCTACTTCGTCAAGGCCGCCGCCGGCCGCGACATACCGGCACTGCAGGCCAGTACGCTCATCCTGGGCGGCGGGTTCATCCTGGCCAACCGGCTCGCCGACGTGGCACAAATCCTCATCGACCCCCGAGTCCGCCGCGACACCGACCGCCAGCGCCGCCCGCCCCGGCTGCCGTGGGCCCGGCCGGTCCGCACCGGTACCGGGGACACCTCCGCGCGCCGTGGGACGGAGACGGCATGAGCACCCGCCACCGGCGCATCCCGACGGCGACCGTGCGGACCACGCTGGTCGCGCTGCCGCTGCTCGCGTTCACCGTCGCGGGGCTGCTGGCGCCGCTGCTCGCCCCGGCCGACCCGACCGCCACCGACCTGGCGGCAAGCCTGCTGCCACCGTCTGCCGAGCACCCGCTCGGCACCGACCAACTCGGCCGCGACCAACTCAGCCGACTCCTGCACGGCGCCCGGATCTCCCTCACCGTCACCGCAGCCGTCCTGACGATCTCGCTGACCGTCGGCGTCCTCACCGGCACCGTCGCCGGCTACCTCGGCGGTCCGGTCGACCGGATCATCTCCCGGATCGTCGACCTGGCCGTCTCCCTCCCCGGCATGCTCGTCGCCCTCGCCGTCATCGGCGTACGCGGCCCCGGAATCGACAACCTCATCATCGCGATGTCGCTCTGGGCCTGGGCCCCGTACGCCCGCATCGCCCGCGCCCGCGTCGCCAGCCTGCGCGACAGCCCACACCTCGACGCCCTGCGACTGCTCGGCGCCGGACCCACCCGCATCATCGGCCGGCACCTGCTCCCACCAGCCGTCGCACCATGCCTGGTCTACGCCAGCACCGACGTCGGCGCCATCGTCCTCGGCATCGCCACCCTCAGCTTCCTCGGCCTCGGCATCCCCCCACCACACGCCGAATGGGGCCAGATGCTCATCGAAGGCCGCCCCCACCTCGCCTCCGCCTGGTGGCTCGCCTACCCACCCGGAATCGCGATCACCGCCGTCGTGTTCGCCAGCAACCTCCTCGGCGAACGCCTCGCCGCAGGCGACGAACGACCCTCGATCCTGCGCTGGGTACTCCCGACCCGGCTACGCCGTGCGACAGCCGGGCGCTCGCCCGGCGAGCCGTCGGCGACGGCGCCCGGCGAGGCCGGTCCGCTGCTTCGGGTACGGGACCTGTCCGTCAGCTACCCGCACAGCGACGGCCGCCGCCGGGTCGTCGCCGACGTCTCCTACGACCTGCCCCGGGGACACGTCCTGGCCATCGTCGGCGAGACCGGCAGCGGCAAGACCACCTCCGCCTTGGCGCCCCTCGGCCTGCTCGACCCCAGCGCGGTCGTCACCGGCTCGGCGACCCTGGCAGCGGCCGGAACCGACGCCCGTCAGCTCGTCGGACTCGCGCACAAGGAACGGCGCGACATCAACGGACGCCGCGTGGGGGTGGTATTCCAGGACAGTCTCGCCGCGCTCAACCCGTTACGGACAATCGGCGCGCACGTCGACGAGGCCGTCCGCAACGCCGGGCGCAGCGGCCGTCGCGCTGCCACCCGCCGCGTCACGGAGGAGCTGCTGCGACTGGCCGGGCTGCCCGATCCCGCCGGGGTCGCCGGTCAGTTTCCTCACCAACTCTCCGGCGGGATGCGGCAACGCGCACAGCTCGCCATCGCCCTCGCCGGCGAGCCGGAACTGCTCGTCGCGGACGAACCGACGTCCGCGCTCGACGTCACCGTGCAGGCGCAACTGCTCGACCTACTCGCCCGGCTCCGCACCGAACTGCACATGTCCATGATCATCGTCAGTCACGACCTCGCCGTCGTCACCCGGCTCGCCGACACGGTCGCCGTCATGTACGCCGGCCGGATCGTGGAATTCGGACCACTCACCGCCATCATCAACAACCCGGCGCATCCATACACCCGAGGCCTGCTCGACGCCGTACCACGTCCCGACACACCGCCCGGCACCCGATTTCGCACCATGCCCGGACGCTCCGGCGGCGGCCCGGACGACAGCGACGGCTGTGCGTTCGCCCCCCGCTGCCCGATCGCCGTCGCCGAGTGTCGCCACGCGCAGCCGGCGCTGCTGACGCTGGACCCGACGCACCGGGCAGCCTGCCCTCATCCGCCCGGCGACACCCTCGCGGTGGACGAAGCCGCCTCCGGACAAAAGGGGGTCTGAACGATGCTGGAGATCGAGCAGGTCACCGCGGGGTACGCCCACCGCCGGAACGGACGCCGGGGGCGGACGAACGTTGTCGAGGACGTCAGCCTGCGCGTCGAGTCGGGGGAGATCGTCGGACTCGTCGGCGAGTCCGGCTGCGGCAAGACGACTCTCGCCCGAGTCGTCACCGGCCTCCACCGACCCGAATCCGGAGTGGTCCGGTACACCGGAGTCGACGTCCACAGGTTGCGAGGCCGAGCGCTGCGGGAGCACCGGCGTCACGTCCAGATGGTGTTCCAGGACCCGTACCTCACCCTCAACCCTCGCCAGACGGTCCGGCAGGCCCTCACCGAGCCGCTACGCATCCACCGCATCGGCGACGCCCGGACACGGTCCGCGCGCGCCGACGAACTGCTGGATCTCGTCGGCCTCGACTGCCAGGTCGGCGCGCGGCGGCCCCGACAGTTGTCCGGCGGACAGCAGCAGCGCGTCGCGATCGCCCGCGCGCTGGCCCTCGGACCGCGCCTGCTCGTCTGCGACGAGCCCGTCACCGCCCTGGACGTATCGGTCCAGGCGAAGATCCTCAACCTTCTCCTCGACCTACGACAGCAGCTCGGCCTGGCCTGCCTGTTCATCTCCCACGACCTCGCCGTCGTCCGACAACTCGCGGACCGAATCGCGGTCATGTGCCACGGCCGGATAGTCGAGCAGGGCCCGTCCCAGCCCATCACCAGCGGCCCCCGCCACCCCTACACACGCGCCCTTCTCGCGGCAACCCCCACCATCAACATCCCGGTCGGGCATGCGACGGGGTCAGTCGCTCCGGGAGCGTGACGTACGGGACGGTCGGACACGCGGTTAACCACACGGTGCGCGGGGCCGCCCGCCGCGCAGGCCGGCCTCGCCGATGCGAGCGGCCTCAACGCCGGCGGCCATCACTCGATCAGGAGGCGCGTCAACCGTTCATCAGCAGCAGCATCGTTCCCATGCCAGCGGCCATGGTCGCGTAGCTCGCCCGGTGCAGCCGATGGCCGGCCGCCGTCGCGGCGCGGTACAGCCACCACAGCGCCGTGCCCGCGGCGAGCACCACGAACCCGACGTTCACGATGTCCGCCCACATCGGCGTCGCCGTGGGCGCCGACGCGGAGTCGCCCCCGCCGTGCGAGTGTCCCGAGCCCCCGCCGCCGATAGCCATCTCCGACATCAGCGTCGGCATCGCCGCGAGCATCCAGATCATCGCCACGTCCATCGCCGCGTGGCCGAGCAGATCGACGCGCTCCACCGCGCCGCGCGCCCGCAGGAAAGCGGGCAGCAGCGAGAGCGCGAGGATCGCGAAGATGGCGACCTGTGCCCAGGCGACCACGCCCTCGACCATCACCCAGGCCATCAGGATCATCGCCACGCTCATCACGCCGTGGTTGATGGCGATCAGCTCATCGTCGGAAAATGCCTGGTCAGTGGGGGTTCCACGGCGGCGGATGAAGAGGTCGCCGACGCAGACCAGGCCGGTCACCAAAAAGACAATCGTCAATGCGGGAACCCATGGCGCCTCGAGCACGACTACAACCTAGACCACGTGATCTGGAAAGAGAACGACGACGATCGAAAGAGGCGAACCTCGATGACCGCCACCGAAGCCACCCCGGCGCCCCCCGCCGAATCGCCGTCGTCGCCGGCCAGAACCAAGAAGACCAACTGGTTCGCCGCGTTCTGGCGCTGGCACTTCTATGGATCGCTCATCGTCATACCCGTGCTCTTCTGCCTCGCCGTCACCGGCATGACCTACATGTTCCGGGCCGAGGTGGACTCCCTCGCCCACCCCGGAGTGCTGAAGGTGCCGGTGGCCGACGGCGCTGAGCGGGCGGCGCTGTCCGCCCAGGAGGCCGCCGTCCGCGCGGAGTTCCCGGATCGCCCGATCCTGTCCGTCCAGGACGGCACCGGTGAGCGGGCGACCCTCTTCGTCGCCGGACTCGAGGACGGCAGCAGCACCAACATCTACGTCAACCCGTACACCTCCACGGTCACCGGGGAGCTCCGTCAGGACCAGCTCATCTCCACCTGGGCCGAGCGCATCCACGGCGATCTGCTCATCGGCGAGGACGGCGTCGGTGACCGCATCGTCGAGCTCGGCGCGTCCTGGGCGATCGTGCTGACGATCACCGGGTTCATCATCTTCTTCCTCGGCCGCCGCGCCCGCGGCGGCGCACAGGCCAAAGGCAAGCGCGGCGCCCGGCTCCGGAGTTTGCACGCCATCGTCGGACTCCCCGTCGGCCTCGGCATCCTGCTGCTCGTCCTCTCCGGCCTGCCGTGGACCGGTTTCTGGGGCGCCAAGGCCCAGCAGGTCACCGCCCAGGGTGGCTCCGCGCTCTGGGGCGAGGACCCCGGCGCCGAGTCCACCATCCGGCAGCAGATCGAGGAGACCGACGGCCAGTCGGCTCCCGCCGGATGGGCATCCGGAAACGCCCCCCAAGGGACCAGCACCGGCAGCGGCACACCGATCTCGATCGACAAGGCGGTCACCGCGGCTCAGGCCCAGGGCGCTCCCGGACCGTACCTGGTCATGTATCCCGAGGGCGAAAAAGGCGTGTTCAGCGTGATGAGCAGCCAGTGGTACAACGTCGGCAACCCCGCCGAATCCGACGTGAGCAAGGAAACGACCATCCACGTGGACCAGTACAGCGGCGACGTGGTCGGCGAGTACGGCTACCACGACTACAGCGCTGCGGCGAAGGTGGTCTCGCAGGGGATCGCCCTGCACGAAGGGCGGCGCCTCGGCACCGCCAACACGATCCTCTCCACGCTCTTCTGCCTCGCTGTGATCTTCATGTGCGTCACCGGCCCGATGATGTGGTGGACCCGCCGCACCACCGCCTCCGGCCTTGCCGCGCCCCGCGCGAAACTCCCGGTCTGGGGCAACTGGACCCTGTTCGGCGCGATGGCCGTACTCGGCGTCTTCCTGCCCCTGTTCGGGCTGTCCCTGCTGATCATCCTCGCCCTGGACCAGCTCCTGATTCGCAGGCTTCCCGCACTCAGGAGCTTCTTCGGCACCGTCTGACCCCGCCCAGCACACCGGCCGGTCCAGCGTTTCGGCAACCATCAACGGTGATCGGGCGACCTGTATCGCTGAGCAGTTGTTCGCGCAGACCTTCGGCTCTGCCGCCACCTCCCGGCACTCTGCGGCGCCCGCCCGCCGGCACCGCGGTGCGGTCGGTGGTTCTCGTCGGCGCGAGAGCGCAACACTCAGGCCCTATCCCAGATCGTGGGAGCCTGGGCACGGTCGGGAACTAACGTCGGGCAGTGGCGGACTACTGAATCGCGGTGTGCTGCGGCGTCGGTCGTGGCACTGTCTCCGGAAAGGTTGTCCAGCTATGGGTGTCACACGTCGCCAGGTCGTGAGGATCGGCGCGCTCGGGCTCTTCGTCGTCGCCGGGATGGCGCTCAGCGGTTCACCGGCCGCCGCGCATGTCACGGTGACCCCGTCGGTCACCATCGCCGACTCGTACACCGTGCTGACGTTCGGCGTGCCACACGGCTGCGACGGCTCCGCCACGACGAAGGTCTCCATCAAGATCCCCGAGAAGATCGTGTCGGTCACCCCGACGGTGAACCCGAACTGGGCGGTGCAGAAGGTCATGGCGGACCTGAACCCGCCCGTGAAGGACAGCCACGGCAACGAGCTCACCCAGCGGGTCGCCGAGGTCGTCTACACCGCGAAGACGCCGCTGCCGGACGACCTGCGGGACACGTTCGAGCTGTCGCTGAAGTTGCCCAACGCCCCCGGCGAGACGCTGGCGTTCCCGGCCGTGCAGAGCTGCCAGCAGGGTGAGACGCCGTGGGTGGAGATGCCCGCCGCTGGTCAGGACGCCGACGAGTTGGAGCACCCGGCGCCGAGTTTCGTGCTGACCGCTAAGGCCGACACCGGTGACGCTGACGCCGCCGTGCAGCCGGTGGCCCGGTCCAGCGACGAGTCCGGCGGCGGTGGCAATGGTGTGGTCGGCTGGATCGGCCTGGTGCTCGGCGCGCTGGGTCTGGTGGCCGGCGGGCTGGCGCTGCTGCGTACCCGCAAGTCCGCCTGACAGGCCGGCGGTGCAGATGGGGGCGTCCGACACGGCGGCGGCGTGGCGGTCGAAGTCCGCTCGGTGGGCGCGGTGGGCTGCGTCCACCGCGTTCGCCGGTCTGCTCGGCCTGCTGGCGGCCGCCGTACCGGCGGCGCCGGCAGCCGCCCACGCGGTCCTGCTCGGCACCGACCCGGCGGACGGGGCCGTGCTGACGAGCGCCCCTGCCGAGGTCACGCTGACCTTCAACGAGCCGGTGACGGTACGCGCGGGCGGAGTCCGGCTGCTCGACGCGGCCGGTGACGAGCTCTCCAGCGACAGCCGGTCAGTGGACACGAAGGTGCTCCTGGCCGTACCGCCGGAACTTCCTGGCGGCACCTACATCGTGGCGTTCCGGGTGGTTTCAGCCGACAGTCACCCCATCTCCGGCGGATTCACCTTCGCCGTCGGTGCGCCGAGCGCCTCGGCCGTGCAGTTACCGGAAAGCCGTCCGGGTCCCGCGCTGAACGTGCTGCGTCAGGCGGCCGAGGGTGCCGCCTACCTCGGCCTGCTCGTCAGCGCGGGGCTGCTGGTCTTCCTGCTCGTCCTGCTGCGCGCCGACGCACCGGTCCTGCGGCGCCGGCTGCTGCGGTTCGCCGCCTGGTCGGCGGCCGTGACCGTGCTGGCGCGGCTGGTTCTGGTGCCGACCGTCCCGGCCTGGCAGGACGGCCGGGGCATGACCGGCCTGGCCGACATCTCCCTGTGGGCGGCCGGCCTCACCTCGACGGAGGGACTGAGCTCCCTGCTGGTCGTCCTCGGCCTGAGCGCCGGACTGTGGGCAACCTCGGCCGCCGCCGGGCCCTCGACATCCGGCGATGCCGCCGAGGCTGTGCGCACCAGCCGGCGCGCGGCGCTGACCGCCGTGGCGTTCGCCGGCGTCGCCCTCGCCTGGGGGGCGATCGCCCTGGTCGGGCACACCCGCACGTACGGCCCGGCGTGGCTGGTCGTCCCGGCCGACATCCTGCACGTGGCCACTGCCGGCGTGTGGCTGGGCGGGCTGACCGCGCTGCCCTGGACACTCACCCGATCGGCCGACCTGCCCGCCGACGCGGCGGCGCGGACCGTTTCGGCGTTCTCCCGCTCCGCCGCCGTCCTCGTCGGTCTGCTCGGCGTCGCCGGCCTGCTGACCGGCTGGCGGATCCTGCGGTCGTGGGAAGCACTGTGGAGCACCTCGTACGGCCTGGCGCTACTCACCAAGGTCGGACTGACCGCAGTGGTCCTCGCCATCGCCGCACACAACCGGTTCCGCCTGGTCCCCCGCGTCACGGCCGCCGACCACGACGACGGCCCCCCGGCCGCGTGGCGGCTGCTGCGCCGCGCCGTCCGGCTCGAGGCGTCACTGCTCGTCGTCGTCGTCGCCGCGACCGGATTCCTGGTCACGCAGAGCCCCACCCCCGACACCGCCCCCCGGCCCGCGGCAGCGGACGCCGGGGACAGCCCACCCGTGCTGGCGTCGCCGCTGGGGCCCGGACGGGCGGTCGCCCGGCTCACCCCGGGCACGGTAGGAGTGAACTCGATGGAACTCGATCTCTTCGACGCCGCCGGTCAGCCCGTCGTCCCGGTCGCCGATCCGAAGCTGACGGTGCTGCTGCCCGCGATGAACCTCGGCCCGCTGGAGCGGAAGCTGGCGCGCACCGGCCCCGGCCGGTACCAGGCGGTCGTCGACCTGCCCCTGGCCGGCTCCTGGGTGATGCAGGTCAGCGTACGCACCTCCAAGTACGACAATCCGGTCGCCCGGTTCACCGTGGACGTCGGATGAACGCGCGACGGTGGACCCGGACGGTCGGCGCGGCGGCGGTAGCCACGGTCGCATACCTGGCACTGGGTGCCGCGCCCGCCGCCGCCCACGTCGAGATCGCCGAGGCGCAGCCGAACGGCGACGGCACCACCACCCTCACGCTCAGCTTCGACCACAGCTGCGACAACTCCCCCACCACGCAACTGGTCGTCGCCCTACCGGACGGGGTCACCGCGACCGCCACCGTCACGCCGAACCGCTGGTCCGCCGCAGTCGCCGACGACCGCGTCACGTTCACCGGCCCCGGCCTGGAGACCGCCCAGGTTGGCGTGACCACCCGGATCACCGCCCGAGCGGGCGACACGTTGCTCTTTCCGGTACTGCAGCGGTGCGCCGACGGCGGCTCGTACGACTGGATCGACATCACCGCCGACAGCGAGCACCCCGCCCCACGGCTGATCGCCACCAACGCCGTCCTGGCGAACCCACCCGACACGACCACTGCCCCCGCACCGGCCGTGGCCGCTGGCGGCGCGGCGCAGGAACAGGGCGGCGGCGCCACCCTGGGCCAGGCGCTGGCCGTACTCGCCGCCTTTGTCCTCGCCGCTGCGGCAGCCGGGTTCGGGCTCGCCCGGCGGGTGTAGCAGGCCGTCATCCGCTCCGGGCCGTGGGCCAGCGGCGCCGTCGGCCGAATTCGGCAACAGCCCACCCTGCTGCCGCCAGACTCGCTGCCCATCGCCGAGGATCAGCTTCGTCGGCGTTCACGTCCGGTAACGGCACTTCACTCCGCTATGCCGGGTCTGGCCCCGTCCCCAGATGCGGCGGACCGTCGAGTTTCTCAACGACGCATAATGGATGCGCCCGCCATTTGGCGTCATCGACGGGGTGCCAGGCGGCCAGGGTTGGCGGCACGGCCAGTGGAGACATTCGCGGAGACGGCGGTACAGTGAACCAGACGATGCCAAATGTGACCCGGAACACTCGGCAGCGGGCCGAGGTGCTGGCCCTGCTGCGTGAGGTCGAGGGCTTCCACACCGCGCAGCAGTTGCACCAGATGCTGATCGCCCGTGAGGCGCGGGTCGGGCTCACCACCGTCTACCGGACGCTCCAACTGCTGGTCGACGCCGGGGAGATCGACTCCACCCGGCTACCAGGCGGCGAGCAGCTGTTCCGTCGATGCAGCCAGGGCAGGCACCACCACCACCTCGTCTGCCGCAACTGCGGACGCACGGTGGAGGTGGCCGGCCCGGCGGTCGAGCGTTGGGCCGACCGGGTGGCCAGCCAGCACGGCTTCACCGACGTCGGTCACACCCTCGAGATCTTCGGCACCTGCACCACCTGCGCGCGCTGATCCCACCGCCTACCCGGACCTCGCGGGGCATCGGCACGGACGACACAGCAGCGCAGGACGCAGCTACGGGATCTGACCGTTCCCCGACCTCCGGACGGCGTCGCTCCGCAGCCGCGGTCAGACGGTACGCAGGTCCAGGCTGTGTCGCAGGAACAGCTCCTGGTTACCGGTCGACCACCACAGCACCCCGCCGCGATAGACGACGTCGGCGGCGGCGGGACTGACCTCGACCGGTCTCCGGCGGGCGATGTCGTAGACCAAGAGCCGCACACTGCCGGTCAGGTCCCCGTTGCCGCCGAGTTCCGCGTACACGTCGAAGCGGTCGAGCGCGCCGACGTCGGTGACGGCGGTCTCCACCGAGCCCTCGGCGACTCTACGGCGGTCCGTGCCGTCAGGGTTCATCAGATCGATGCGGTAGCCGTCTCCGGTCAACGAGACGACCCGACACCAGCGTGGACTGCAGTTTGTCACCGCCCTGTGGCTCGGCGACACCGCGACGTCGCGGCGGGTGACGACGTTTCTCAGTTTGGTCGAGCCGGAAACGGAGGTAGCGCCGTCGACCAGCCACGGCCACGCCGACAGTTGCCACGTACCCGTCTCCACCGTGATCTGCACCCGGCCGCCGGTGAGCGCCACCGACCGCACCTCGGTCACGTCGTTGTCGGCGGTGGCTACCCAGCGCACCCGGCCGTCCGCGATCACCAGGTCGTACTCCGACTGGTAGAAGCGGGCCTCGCCGGTGTCGACGGTCACCAGCCACGGCGGTCGTCCGTCGCGGAGGTTGACCGCCCACAGTTGCGGACTGCGATTCCCGCGGCCTTCGGCCCAGACCACCACCTCGCCGCTGACCGTGACCGCCGCGATCGACGGGGCGTCGCGGGTCGGCAGACGTCGCAGCTGCCGCAGCGACCCGTCAGCCTGATGGACCAGCAGCCGCAGGTAGGCGCCGTCACGACTCCGCGCGGTGCCGATCGACGTTCGGGCGCCGAGAAACCAGGCCGGGGTGTAGGAGGTGCCGTCAGGCAGGTCGGCGGGAACGCTTCCGCGCTGCACGCCCGGCCAGGCGAGCACCGCTGACACCGGTGCGACGGCGGATTGTCGGTCACTGGGCGGAACCAGCAGCAGCACGCAGATCGCCGCCACGGCAACGGTCAGGCTCAGCAGCGTTCTCGCCCGTCGGGGCGCGCCGACAACCGGTCTGCTCGACAAGCCCACCTCCCGGCGACGGGCACGGGGCCGCACCGGGCCATCCGGTACGGGTGACCGACACTGTAATCGGCCCCGCGGATGCCGCATCCCGGTGGTCCGTCGTCCCAGACCCACCTGGTCCCGGCCCGGCTACCAGCGTCCTCGTGCTGCGACCGCTCTCCGCCGCCATCGTGCCCGATCGGAGAACTCGTCGGAGAACTCGATCGCGATACTGTACGGGTGGACGGCCAGATGGGATGTTCGAGATGAGCCGTGTCGCTGCCCGGCCCAGCACGCTCGCCGGACGGCGGGTGGGCAGCCGCCGGGTCAGCGGGTCGGCCGCCCTGGTCGTCGCGGTCGCGGCTGCCGGCGTGCTGCTCTGGCGACCGCCACCGCCCGAGGCCGGGCCCACCGCCTCGCTGCCGCCCCACGCGGCAGAGGTCTGGCCGAACGCCCAGCGCGCCAGCATCAACGCCAGTTTGCCTGATGGCACGGTGTACTATCCGACGCTTTTTCTCGACGCGACGGCCTCGATCGGCACGGCGCCCGAGCCAGGCGGCGCCCACCTGCGGCTGCTCTACCGCGCCCCGGGTGGGCAACTGCGCGAACTGCGCCGCCTCCCGAACGTGGACGGGCCGGAGTTCGCCGCCATCGCCGTCGAGAAGGGCACGATCGTCTGGGCCGAGTCGACCATCGACGCCAGTGGCCGTGCGCATACCGAGCTGTGGAGCGCCGACCTCGCCGGAGATCGGCCGGCCCGGCGGTTGACCGCTGACACCGGCCAGTTCCTGTACCTCGGATCCGAGTACGACCTCGCCATCGCCGACGGATGGCTGCACTGGGCCGCTGCCTCACCTGACCAGGGCACCGACACGGAACTACGTGCGGTATCCATCGACGGTGGCCCGGTGACCGTCAAGGCGCAGCCCGGCGACTGGGAACTCTCCCGCTGGCCCTACCTGATCAGCATCGGCAGCGGTGGGCCGATCCGGTTGCACAACGTGGTGGAGCGGCGGACGACGCAGGTCGCCGCCATCCCGGACGAGGTGGTCACCTGTAGCCCGAGCTGGTGCCGGTTGCTCGTCGTGCCTCTGCAAGGACAGCCGCAGAGTGTCCTGATGCGGCCGGACGGCGGCGACCGTCAGGTCGTTTCGCCGGACACCGCGCTGCCGTCCGTCGTCGACGTGGCCGCACTGGATCGCTTCGAGGTGCTGACCGAGGGCAACGCCGACAATCCCGAGCAGAGCAGTCGCGTCCTCTACCTCTATGACATCACCCGACGGCGCACTGTCGAGATCGCGCGCGGCGTCGGCACGGTGCAGTCCCGCGGCGGCTTTCTCTGGTGGTCGACCGGCGTCGGCAAGGAGACCGTCTGGCACACCCTCGACATGAGGTCGATCTAGGTCCGGTGCCGGTCCATCTTGACGAGGACCAACCCCGGGAATGCCCGAACGAACGTCACTGCTCGTACGGTTGCTTCGGCGGGTCGATCCGCTGCCATGACTCGACCTGGACGTAGGGGATCTCCACCTCGTTCACCGGATCCTTGCCGACCTGCGTGGTGTACCGCCCGATCACCTCGACCCAACTGTCCGGCGGCAGGCCGGCCGGCACGTCCCCGGACATGCCGAGCTTGATCGGCCGGCCGTCGGCAGCACAGCAGGACAGAATCATCCGGGCCAGGATCGGTTCACCGTCTGGTCCGGACGCGATGAAGCCGGTGAGCTGCACCCGCCGGTCGCGGAGCGTGTCGCCCTCGTCGAAGATGGCCCGTCCGGCGTAGTCGAGCAGGCCGATCTGGACCGGGTCACCCGCCGGCAACGGTGGATAGATCTCGACTTCCTGATTGGCCAGCACCGTCCCGGACTGCCCGGCCGCATACGATCCGAGTGCCGGTGGCGACAGCAGCAGCAGCCCGAGTGCGGGCAGGATCAGCAGCCAGCCCACCCGGGGTTCGTGGTGCCCGTGCCCGTCGTCGGCCGGTCCGTCTCCAACTCCGTCTCCACCGCCAGCCTGTCCATGGTCGTGGTCACCCGCCCCGCCTGCCACGCCAGGACGCCGCACCAAATCGTGCAGCAGCGTCATCACCGCGGCGACCACCAGTACCGCACCGGCGGCGATCAGGAACGGCCGCAGCCCCTCCTTGACGTACCGCAGGTAGACGTCGGTGAGGCTGGCCTTGAGCACCGACCCGCCGAGCAGCAGCAGGACAACCGCCTGCGCCTGCCGGTTCACCGGAAACCTCCGGCCCGACCAGTGCTCCGCACGCGAATTCCGGTCACAGCAGCACCGCCCCCACTCCCACCGCGACCAGCACGGCGACGACGAACGTCGTCGGCGCGAACCGGGCCGCGAACCGGCGACCGAAGACGCCGGTCTGCATCGAGATCAACTTCAGGTCGACCATCGGACCGACCACCAGGAAGGCCAGCCGGGCCGTAAGCGAGAACTGCGACAGCGAGGCGGCCACGAAGGCGTCGGCCTCGGAACAGATCGACAGCAGCACCGCCAGTATCGCGAGCGCGAGCACCGACAGCACCGGATTGTCGGCCAGGGTCTGCAGCCAACGCTCGGGCACCAGCACGTTGATGCAGGCCGCGGCCATCGCGCCGAGGACCAGGAAGCCGCCGGCGTGGACGATGTCGTGCCGTACCGCCGCCCAGAACGCCCGGGCCTTCGACAGGTCGTCCAGCTCGGGCCGGCGCGGCAGCCGGATCCAGTCCGCCCGGCCCAGCCGCAGCCAGAGCCAGCCCATGATCATCGCGACGGCCAGGCTGGCCACCGCCCGACCGACCACCATCTCCGGGTTGTTCGGAAAGGCGACCGCGGTGGCGGCCAGCACGATCGGGTTGATCGCCGGAGCGGCGAGCAGGAACGCCAGCGCGGCGGCCGGAGTGACGCCCCGCCGGATCAGCGAACCGGCGATCGGCACCGCACCACACTCGCAGCCGGGCAGCACCACTCCGGCCGCGCTCGCCACCGGTACGGCCAGCGCCGGATGTCGGGGCAGCGCCCGCGCCCAGAACGACCGGGGCACGAAGACGGCGATCACCGCGGAGAGCGCCACCCCGAAGACCAGGAACGGCACCGCCTGCACCATCACCGAGACGAAGACCGTGGTCCAGGTCTGCATTCGGGGGGTGGAAATCAGCGATGCCACCGGTTCCCGAAACATGATCAGCAGGATCAGCAACAGCGCGAGAACCTCGACCGAGCCGACCCGATCCCCGAACGGGCGCCGCCAGGAGCGGGCCGGCTGGCCGGACTCAGCCGACTGGTCGTCATCGTCGGCGTCGACATGCTGGCCGCGGTCGCCCGCCGGTGCCCTGCCCGGATCCGCTTCGCTCACGGACACGCCCGAGTCGACGTCATCTTCCGACGGGGCACGCCGAGCGTCTACTCGGTCCGGTACCGTCACGGAGCGACCTGCCTCTCCCGGAAGAACTGGGCCAGTCACTCTAACCCGAGGCACGGCATCCCTCACCACACTCCGCGGCCCCAGTTTCCAGGCGGCTTCCGACGCCGTAGCCCGATCAGTGCAGCGGCCACGTACTACCTGCCTTCCGGCGCGCCGTCGGACGTCAACGCGCCCTGCCCCGGCACCGCGGGCAGGAAGACATGGGCGTGTCCGTGTCCGGCATCGACGTTGAGTACGTCGAGCTGGGTAGCCGCCGTCGACCAGGTGGCGACCGCCACGTCCCGCTGCCGCCCGGCCAGATCCAACAGCGGCGGTCGTCCGGCGTCCGGCGCGGCCAGCGCGGCCGCGTACGTGTCGACGGCAAGGTCGAGGGCCCGCACCGCCGCCGCCAGGCCGGAACGGGCGATGTTGACACCCGTGCCGGCTGACGGTGGATCGGCGAAGCCCTCGACGGCCGCGCCGGTCGCCGTCTGCCAGTCGGTCACGACGGTCCGGGCCGCGAGCGGACCGGGCACCGCGCCCGCCACCGGCACCGCCACGGCGAAACCGTCGAGTACAGGTACGAGGCTTTGCTGCACCTGCCTGGCCTGGGCAGTGAGGTCGACGATCTGCGCGGCGTCGCGCCGTGCCTCTGCTGCGCGTAGCCGCGCCACTTCGTCGCCCATCGGCGCCTCGTCGCCGCCCGCCGTCACGGCACCGATCGGGCCGGCGAGAAGCGCCCCGAGCGCGAAAGCCAAGGCGAGCATGGCCAGCCGGCGACCGGCGGATGTCGGAACGGCCGGCGTGGACCCGCGCGGCCCGGAGCGCAGCTTGGTTCGGTTGCTCATCCCTCTCCTTCGAGTCTGGCGGGGCGGCCACCGCCCCTGGCCGGCCCCGCAGATGGGGTAGAGCATGTCACCCTCGGGTACGCCGCCGATACGGCTGGATCCCCGGTGCCGTCGCGACCGGGTCAGCGCTCCTCACGGAAGTCGACGTGCCGGCGGACGATCGGGTCGTACTTGCGCAGGACCAGCCGGTCGGGGTCGTTGCGGCGGTTCTTGCGGGTGACGTACGTGTAGCCGGTGCCGGCGGTGCTGCGCAGCTTGACCACCGGTCGGATGTCGGTCTGCCGGGCCATCAGAGCTTCGCTCCCCGGACGCGCAGCTCGGCCACGACCTTCTCGATGCCCTTGCGGTCGACGGTGCGCAGCGCCTTGGCGGTGAGCCTGAGGGTGATCCAGCGCTTCTCCGAGGGCAGCCAGTAGCGGTGCCGCTGGAGGTTCGGGTTCCACCGGCGGCGGGTGCGCCGGTGGGAGTGGGACACGGCGTTGCCGAAGCTGGGCTCGGCGCCGGTGACCTCACATCGTCGGGACATGGCATCTCCTCTGCTACGGATGGACGACTTCTGCGGCTCGACGACTCTGTCGCGGATCGACCGCGACGACCCGGGACCCGGATCGCCGCCGGCCGCCATACTATAATGGCAATCGTTTTCGTTTACCTGTGAGGATCGTGATGTCGACGTCACCACTCGCCCCGGCCGACACCAGCACACCGGCGGCCGGCAGCCGCCCGTCGTTGACCGTGCTCAGCGGCTTCTGGCCGTCCGCGACGTACGCGGTCGCCCGGACACTGCTCGCGGCGGACCCCTCGCTGCTGCTGGTCCGGCACGACCTGACGGCCGTGCGCGACGGCGTGGTACGCCGGACGGTCCGCGACGGCACGGGTGTGTTGGAGGAAGAGCGGATCACGCTGGCCCACGGCTGCGTCTCCTGCACGCTGCGCGAGGACGTGCTGCCCACCCTGGCCCGCCTGGTCCACACCCATCCCGGCCGCGACCTGGTGCTGATGCTGCCCGAGGTGGTCGAGCCGGAGGCGGTCGCCGCCGCCTGCCAGCACTGCCTGGTCGACGGCGCCCCGATCACCGACCTGCTCCGGATCGACTCGTACGTCACCGTGGCCGACGCCGAGCACCTGCTCGACGGACTGGCCAGCACCGACGACCTCAGGACCCTCGACATCCACGCCGCCGACAACGACGACCGAGGGCTCGCCGACGTGATCGTCCGTCAACTCGAGTACGCCGACACCGTCGTCCTGTGGGGACGGTCCCCGGAGGGGGCGTACGACACCGATCGCCTCTCGGTACTGCTGGCGCGGATGGTGCCGTGGGCGACGCAGGTGCGCGTCGACGGCGACCTCGTCGACGCGTTCACCCTGGGGCAGCAGCTGCGCGGCACCGGCCGGCACCACCCGGAGACCCCGGGCGTGCTGACCCGCGGCCTGCAGGGCCACCTCCTCGGCGTACACGAGCCGCACCCGGACTGCGGCGTGGTGTCGGTGGTCTACCGGGCCCGCCGCCCGTTCCACCCGGAGCGGCTGCACGACGCGCTGGAAGACCTCGGGGCCGAGGCGATCCGCTCCCGTGGCCACCTCTGGCTGGCCAGCCAGCCCGACACCGCCGTCGCCTGGGACTTCGCGGGCGGCGGGCTCGGCCTCGGCAGCCTCGGGCACTGGCTGACCGCCCTGCCCGAGGAGCACTGGGAGCACCAGCCGGTCCACCGGCAGCTCGCCGCCACCCTCGACTGGGACCCCTACTACGGCGACCGCCACCAGCACCTGGTCTTCATCGGCCTGGACCTCGACCCGGCCGACCTGCACCGCACCCTCAACCGCTGCCTGCTCAGCGACGCCGAACTCGCCGACGGCGAGGAAACCTGGCGCCGCTACCCCGACCCGTTCGCCGGCTGCTTTCCCCTCCCCGACCTTGACTCAGCCGACCAGAACCCGACCGACACCGAAGGAGAACCCGCATGAAGCCCGGCATCCACCCGGAGTACCGGCCCGTCGTCTACCGCGACCGCGCCGCCGACTTCGCTTTCCTCACCCGCTCCACCGCCACCAGCGACCAGACGGTCGAGTGGACCGACGGCAACGCCTACCCCGTCATCGACGTGCAGATCTCCTCTGCCAGCCACCCGTTCTGGACCGGCCGGCAGCGCTTTGTCGACACCGAGGGCCGGGTGGAGAAGTTCCGCGCCAAGTACGCCCGACACGGCGCCAAGCAGCACTGACGACCAGCACGGTACGCATCGACCGGGCGGCGCGGGTAGGCCACCTGGTCGGTGCGGCCGAGAACGATCGCATCTGGTACCTGGCTGGGCCGTCGAATCGACCTGGAATCACTCGAGGCACGAAGCGTGTACGTCGGCCATCGTCGCTGACCGGTGGTCGCCACCGGCCCGCGGTCCCTCTCGCGACCGCGGGCTGGTGTCGTCAGTCCGGCCGCCGGTCAGCCTGCCGAACCAGGTTGACAACCTCGGCCACCTGCTCCGCCCGCTCCACCGGACCGACGAGCGAACCGCGCCTGCCCCTGCCGTCCGGGCGGCTCCCGTTGTGCACCAAGAAAACCAGCGGCGCTCGGTGGCAGGCTCCCAGGCACTGCCCCCGGACGAGAACGGCACCTCTGCTGCCCCGGACCACCTCGCGGAGCACGTCGAGCAGGTCAGCGCCGCCGGCAACGACCGATCCCACCGCCGCGCGGGAGCGTAATGCCCGGCACCGCTGCCCGTCGCAGAGAGCACCACCACGACGCCCCCGGGACCCGACGGAGAGGTGGTCACGGCGCCTCCCCGGCGACCCGGAAGGCCAGCAGCGCCCGGTTGCCGTTCCGCCGGAGCGTCCCGCCGGGCATGGTCAGTGAGGGCCAGCGGCGCCGACCGGCGCCGGGTGCTCGTGATGGTCGAGGTCGGCGAGGTCCCAGGCCGGGAAAGGGTCGGGTAGGTCTCGCCAGGCGTCCTCGCCGGCCGCGATCTCGGCCTCGGTGAGCAGGCAGCCCTCCAGCGCCGTACGCAGCCCGTCGGCGTCCAGCCCGACGCCGATCAGGACGAGTTCCTGTTGCCGGTCGCCGAAGACCGGATGCCAGCGGGCTTCGAGGTCGGCCCGTTCTGCCGGATCCTCCGGCCACTCTGCGGAGACCACGACCGGCACGCCGGCCGGGTCGCAGCGCCCGGACGGGCCGGCCTGGGACCAGAGCGCCTGCACGTCCGGGCGGCTGGCCAACCACAGGAAGCCCTTGGACCGCAGTACGCCGAACCGGTCGAGCCCGTCGCCGAGCAGGTCCCACAGCCGCTGCGGATGCAACGGCCGGTGGTCGCGGAACACGATGCTGGAGATGCCGTACTCCTCGGTCTCCGGGACGTGGCCGCCGTTCAGTTCGGCCACCCAGCCGGGTGCGGTTTCCGCCCGCTCCAGGTCGAAGCGGTTGGTGTGCAGGATCTCCGCCGGGGGCACCCGTCCGTGTACGGCGCGGACCTGCCGGGCCGCCGGGTTGAGCCGGGTCAACAACGCCTCCACCACCGCGAGGTCGTCGGCCGCGACCAGGTCGGTCTTGTTCACCACCAGGACGTCGGCGAACTCGATCTGATCGACCAACAGGTCGGAGACGCTGCGGTCGTCGCCGTCGTACGCGGCCAGCCCGCGCTGCTCCAGCGTCTCTCCCGCCTCGATCCGATCGAACAGACTGGCCGCGTCGACGACGGTGACCGTGGTGTCCAGCCGGGCGATGTCGTCGAGCACCTGCCCGTCCTCGACCCCGAAGGCGAAGGTCGCCGCGACCGGCATCGGCTCGGAGATGCCGCTGGACTCGATGAGCAGATAGTCGAAGCGATCCTGCCGGGCCAGCCGGGCCACCTCGTCGAGCAGATCGTCGCGGAGGGTACAGCAGATGCAGCCGTTGGTCAGTTCGACCAGCCGCTCCTCGGTCCGCGACAGCGCACCGCCGTCGCGGACCAGCGCGGCGTCGATGTTGACCTCGCTCATGTCGTTGACGATGACGGCGACCCGCAGTCCCTCCCGGTTCGCCAGCACATGGTTGAGCAGGCTGGTCTTGCCGGCACCGAGGAAACCGGAGAGCACCGTCACCGGCAGCCGACCGGTCACGGCTGCTCCACCACCTGGCGCCCCCGGTAGAGCCCGCAGTGCACGCAGGCGTGGTGCGGCAGCACCATCTCCTTGCGCGAGCAGGGGCACGGGGTCAACGGCGGCAGGCTCGCCTTCCACTGCGCGCGTCGGTGCCGGGTGTTCGACCGGGACATCCTCCGCTTTGGTACAGCCACTGGCGATCCTCTCATCGTGAAAGCCCAGGCTATCCGATCTGATTTTCGTTGTCATTACGGGCCGGATGACGGTGAGGGTGAGAGTTGGCGAAACGCCGGGCGCTGGGGACGGTTGCGGCGAGTGCGGGGGCAAGGAAGCAGACGAGCGCGGTGGTGCCGAGTACGGCGGTCGCGCCGAAGGTGTGGATCGCGGGGGCGATAAGGGCGAGCCCGAGCGGGGCGAGTCCGTAGGAGGTGAGGAAGTCCAGCGAGGAAACCCGGGCTAGTTTGCGGGGTTCCACCTCGCGTTGGGTGGCGGTGAACCACGGCACGTTGAACAGTTCGATCCCGATGCCGGCGAGTGCGTACGCGGCGATCACGAGGAGGGGGTGCACGGGCAGCATGAGGCCGAGTGGGGCGAAGCCGTAGCAGGCCAGGCCGGCGAGCGCGGCCCAGCCCTGGCTTCGCGGGCGCCACCGTGCGATCAACAGCGCACCGGCGAGTGCGCCGATGGTGTACGCGGTGGCCGCCCCGGCCAGGACGGCCTCGGTGCCGTACCGGTCTCGGCTGATCAGCGGTAGGGCGACCCCGGTGGCGGAGTAGCCGGTGGCGATGACGGCGGTCAGCGCGCCCAGACCGGCGAGAAACCAGGGGTGTCGGCGGGCTTCGCGCACTCCGTCGGCGAACTCGGCGAAGAAGGTGCCATGGTCCTGTCCGGTGGGTGGTGCGGGTGCCCCCGCCGGCGGTAGCAGGGCCGTGGCCAGCCAGAGAAGGGCGATCCCGAGTAGCAGGGCATTGGTGTCGAGGACGGTGGCCAGCAGCGCGGTCAGGGCGGGTGCGACCAGCGTGGTGACCCGGACGGAGAGGGTCATGGCGGCGTTGGCCTGCTGGCGTCGTCTTTCGTCGACGACCTCGGCGGTCAGTGCCTGGAACGCCGGCCGGCATGCGCCCTGTCCGGCCCCGGCGACCGCCGCCGCGACGGCTGTCAACGGCATCGACCAGCCCGTTCCTGCCGCGATCACCGGCGTCGCGGCAGCGGCGGCCAGCCCGGAGAACAGCACCACCCTGCGGCGGGAGTAGCGGTCGGCGATCACCCCGCCGACGGCGACCGCGGCGAGGAATCCCACCGTGCGGGCGGCCAGCAGCAGCCCGAGCCCGGCCGGGGAGAGTTCATGGTCGAGTACCGCGAGGCCGAGCACGAACGGCAGTGCCCAGGTCGCCAACCCGGAGGCGGTGGTGCCCGACCACAGCCGGAGAAACGCCTGATCCCGCAGGATGGACGGCTGACTGACGGCGTTCTCGGGAAGGCGGGGCGCTGCGGTCACGGGCGGGTTTCCTCCTCTGCCGATTCGTCGCCGAGGTCAGGGCTGGAGGTTTCGGAGGTAGGCAGCGAACTTCTCGAGACCGTCGACGTTGCGTGGTCCGCTGATTCCCTCGTTGTAGTCGAGGACGAAGAACCGGTTGTTGACCACGGCGGGCAGGTTCCTGGTGGTGGGGAAGGTCTTCAGGAAGTTGATTTTCTCCTGGGCTGGCTTGTCTCCGTAGTCGAGGATGACGATGATCTCCGGCTGGCCCTGGACGACGGCTTCCCAGCTCACCTGGGTCCAGCGTGCGTCGAGTTGCGCGAAGATGTTCCGGGCGCCGGCGAACGAGATGATGTCGGTCGGCGGTACCTGACGGCCGGCGGTGAAGGGCTGGTCGGTGCCCGAGTCGTACAGGAACACCGGCGTCCGGTCCGTGCCGGTCGTCTGTGCCTTCACCGCCTCGACGCGCTGCCGCAAGCCTTGGACGGTCTCGGTTGCCCGTGCCTCGACCCCAAAGATCCGGCCGAGGCGCTCGAGGTCGGTGTAGAGGCCGTCGAACGGGGTCGTCCGCTGCGGGAAGCCCGGGTAGTTGAAGCAGGATTCGGTGTGCATGAAGCTCTGGATGCCGAGGCCGTCGAGAATCTCCGGGGTGATTCCCCGCTTGTCGCTGAATCCGGAACCCCAACCGGCGACCACGAAGTCGGCCTTGGCGTCCACGACCAGCTCCCGGTTGAGTAGGTCGTCGCTGAGGAATTCCACCTTCGCGTACTCCTGTGCCCAGGGTGACTCGGTGACGGGTGGATTGGCCGGCGGCATGACGTACCCGTGGACATGGTCGGTGAGGCCGAGCGCGAACATCTTGTCGGCACTGCCGCCCTCGTAGACGACGGCCCGGCGGGGGGTGGTGTATTCGATCTCCTCGCCGCAGCGTTGCACGACCACCTTCCGGTCGGGGGCGGCGGAGTCGTCGACGGTGGCTCCGCAGGCGGACAACAACGCGACGACGACAAGGGCAGTCGCGGTGCCGCGGATGGTCGCGGAGCGCTGGTGAGGGATGGACATCGATGGACCTACTTACCTGTCGGAGTTGACTACGTGGTGTGGGGCGGCGCGAGGGAGTACAGCAGTTGCGGGTCGCCGGTCAGGGGATGGGTGACGACGGTGGCGGCCACTCCGAAGACGTTCCACACGAGGTCGGCGGTGAGGACCTCCGCGGGTGTGCCGGCGGCGACGAGCCGCCCGCCGGAGAGCACGCCGATCCGGTCACAGGTGGCGGCGGCGAGGTTCAGGTCGTGCAGGACCACCAGGACCGTCAGCGAGACGCCCTTGAGCAGGGAGAGCAGCTCGATCTGATGTCGGATGTCCAGGTGGTTGGTCGGTTCGTCGAGGACCAGGATCTCGGGCTCCTGCACCAGCGCCCGGGCCACGAGCACCCGTTGACGCTCGCCGCCGGAGAGGCTGAGGACGCCCCGGTCGGCGAGATGGGCGATGTCAAGCCGCGCCATCGCCTGCTCGCACAGTTCCCGCTCCCGGCCACTGAGCGGCCGATTGCCGCGCAGGTGCGGGGTACGGCCCAGCGCGACGACCTCCGCGACGGTGAAGTCTAGGTCGCTACCACCGTCCTGGGTCAGTGCGGCGATCGACCGGGCGCTCCTCCGCGGTGGCACGGTGGCGAGGTCGTCGCCACCGACGCACACCACGCCCCGGCTCGGCCGTAACGCCCGGTAGACACAGCGCAGCGCGGTGGACTTGCCGGAGCCGTTCGGTCCGACCAACCCCACCGTCTGCCCCCGGTCGACGGTCAAGGACAGGTCGCGGACGAGCAGATGACCGTCGACCGCGACCGTGACGGCGTCCAGTCGCAGATCCATCGTCACCGGCCACCGAACAGGTAACCCCGCCGGCGCATCAGCGCGATGAACGCCGGAACCCCGACCAGTGCCGTGATCACGCCCAGCGGAAGCTCCCGGGGAGCGACGACGGTTCGGGCGAGCAGATCGACCCAGATCATGAACAGCGCTCCGGCCAGCGGCGTCACGACCAGGACCCGGGCGTGAGAGGCGCCCACCAGGATGCGGACCAGGTGCGGCAACACCAGACCCACGAAGGCGATCGCCCCGCTGACCGCGACCATCGCGCCGGTGACCAGCGAGGTGACGACGAACAGGCCGGTACGGGCCCGGGTGCTGTCGACGCCGAGACTGGCGGCGGTCTCGTCTCCGAAGGTCATGACGTCGAGCGTTCGGCTCCGGTGGTGCAGCAGGAGTGTTCCGGCGAGCACCGCGACGGCGACCGGCGGCAGTACGCCCCAGGTGGCCGCCCCGAAGCCGCCCATCGACCAGAACAACAACGTGCTCGTCGCCTCGCTGTCCGGCGAGAAGTAGACGATCATCGCCATGACCGACTGGAAGCCGAACGACATCACCACACCGGTCAGCACCAGCCGCAGCGGCGTGAGCCCGGCCCGGCTGTAGGAGGCGAGGAACACCAGCGCGGTGGCGACGAGGGCGCCGACGAAGGCACCCGCGGAGACCGCGTACACACCGGCGAACGCGAGCCCGCCGGAGACGGTGACACCGACCGCCCCGACCGACGCGCCCGAGGAGACACCGAGCACGAACGGATCGGCGAGCGCGTTGCGTACCAACGACTGCACCGCGACCCCGACCACGCCCAGACCCGCACCGACCAACGCCGCGAGCAGCACCCGAGGCGTACGGATCTGCCAGACGATCTGATAGCGGGTCACGTCGTCGCCGCTGATGGTGCCAGCGGTCAGCCCCGCCCAGAGGTACCGGATCGTGTCCGCGGGCGGCACAACCGCCGCGCCGATACCGATGACCAACGGCACGGAAACGAGCAGGGCGCTCAGCAGCAGACTGACGAGCAGTACCAGACTCCGCTTCGCCGGCCCGGACGTACGCCGCATTCCACGGTGTGGCGCGGCGCGGGCATCCACCGGGTCAGGGCTGTCCACCCGGTCCCGAAGTGGCTGCGTCGACACAACGAAGTCCCCCAGTTACATGAAAGTGATTCTCGCTTTCATGTCGGAGGCTAGCACGATCGAGCCGGCCGCCAGCGGGCGCCCGACCAGCTCGATCGCAACGTCGAGCCGGCCGGCTCCGCCGCAACCTGCGCGCCCGCGAATCGATCGACCAGGACACATGTGATGGCGGAGGAGCACGCGGCGCTCGTACCCGCCCGCCGCCCGGTCGTCGCGGAAGTCAGGCCTGTTGGAGCAGCGGGGAACGCAGTGCCTCGGGGCCGAGGACGAAGTCCGGGTCGACCTGTGCCGCCAGATCCTCGCCGGTCCGGTCGTTGGCCCAGGCGGTGGCGTTGCGGAGGTGGAAGTGCACCGCCTGCCGGGTGTACGTGGCCCAGTCCTGCTCCGCCGCGTCCACGGCGCCGCGCATCGTCTCCAGCGCCGCCAGGTTCGCCGGTTCGAGCGTGTCGATCGGGCGCAGCGTGCCCCGTTCGGCCTCCTTGACGTAACCGGAGCGGCCGAGCCAGGTGAGCAGGTCGTCGCCGACGTGCTCGTGCAGGAACTCGACGTCGGAGGCGTCCTCGACCTTGTTGCCGACCACGTGCACCCGGACGCCGTAGTCGGCGGCGTAGCCGACGTACTGCCGGTAGACGCCGACGCTGCGTTGGGTCGGCTCGCAGACCAGGAAGGTGGCGTCGAAGCGGGTGAAGAGGCCGGAGGCGAACGAGTCGGCACCGGCGGTCATGTCGACGATCGCGTATTCGCCGGGGCCGTCGACCAGGTGGTTGAGGATCAGTTCCACCGCGCCGACCTTGGAGTGGTAGCAGGCCACCCCGAGGTCCTCGCTGGTGAACGGCCCGGTCACCGCGAGCCGGACGCCGCCGACCTCGCGTGCCAGGGTGTCGTAGACCGGGTTGGTCTCGGCGACTCGCAGCAGTCGGGAGCCGCGACCGGGTGGGGTGGTCTTGACCATCGTCGCGGCCGAGGAGATCCGGGGGTTCGTCCCCCGCAGGTATTCCTTGATCTCGGTCAGGTGGTCGCCCAGTGCGGGCAGCGTGATCGCCTCGTCCTCCGCGGCGCCGAGCGCCACGGCCAGGTGTTGGTTGATGTCCGCGTCGATCGCGAGCAGCGGAGTGCCGGCCGGCGCCTGCGCCGCGAGGTGGCGAGCGAGCAGGGCGGCGAGCGTGGTTTTTCCGCTGCCTCCCTTGCCGACAAATGCGATCTTCACGGCTGATCCTCCGGGAATGGGTACGTTTCCTGTGGTTCCGGCCACACCTTAGCGGACTTGGTAGTCGTTTCCACAAAGCCGCCACGACGTGGGACAGATGTTCCCCGAAAGCGGTACAGCCGTCCGGGCCGCCCGAGGCGGCTACGCCGGCAGGTTCCGGCGGGCCCGGATCTCAGTTGGAGACGGCGAGGTGCGGCAGAACCTCCGCACCGAGGCGCCGGATGGACGCCAGCGTGCGGTCAGGGTGCCCGGCGGCCTCGACGGCCAGCATCAGGCGCCGGGCGCCGGTGGCGGCGAGAGTGGCGGTCAGCCGCGACACGCAGCGGTCGGGTGGGCCGACCGGATGGATCGCGAGCAGGTGCTCGACGTAGGCGTCCAGGTCGCGGTGCGCGGATGGGCTGCCGTCGATCCGGACGTACTCCCGGGTGCGGGCGAGCCAGCCGGGCAGCGTGTCGCGCAGTTCCTTCTCGGCCTCGGCGACGGTGTCGGCGACGTACGCCAGGTGGGCGCTGACGTGCTCCGCCGCCGTGGTGTTCCGGCCGGTGGCCGTGGCAGTCCGTGCGTACCGGTCGAGGGTGGCGGCCTTGGCTGCGTCGTCGACGTGCATGCCGAGCAGCAGCGGGAGCCCTCGGGTGGCGGCGAGGTCCACGGTCGGCGACGTGGTGGCGGCCAGCCACACCGGCAGCGGCCGGCTCGGTCGGGGCACCATGGCGACCTGCCGGAACCGGTGCACCGGACCGCTCCCGGCGACGGTCGGCCGTCCGGAGAGCGCGTCGAGGAGCAGGTCAAGCGATTCCGGGAAGCCGGTGGTGTGCCGATCCAGTCCGGTGCCGAAGACCTCCAGGTCGACCCAGGGACCGCCACGGGCCACGCCGAGGTCGAACCGCCCGCCGGAGACGGCGTCGAGCAGTACCGCCTCCTCGGCGAGCGCGACCGGGTGGCGGTTGGGCAGAATCGCCGCCGCCGTGCCGACCCGCAGCCGGCTGGTTCGGCCGAGCAGGAAGCCGGCGAGCGTCGTCGCCGAGGGGCAGACGCCGTACGAGATGAAGTGGTGCTCGGCCAGCCACACCCCGTCGAATCCGGCCGCCTCGGCGGTGATCGCGTAGTCCACCGCGTACCCGAGGATGGCGGCGTGGTCGGCGCCGGCGAACTGGCCGGCGAGCAGAAAGAGGTCGACGCGCGGCCGGAACGGCCGCGCGTCGCCGAGGGGCGGGTCAGCAGTCACGCAGCTCGGGTGACTGGTTGAGCAGTTGTCCCCGGGTCGAGATGAAGGCACGATAGCGGTCGCCGTCCACGGCGGACGGTGTGAACGCGGCGACCCGGTGGCAGTTCTGGAAGGCCAGTTTCACGCCGAAGTGGCGCTCCAGCGCTCCCCGGATCGCGTCGCTGGCCAGCGCCCGCAGCAGTTGGCCCCGCTCGGCCTCGCTCGGTGGCGGCACGGCGTGGTCGGCGAAGTCGCCGCCGTCGCGGTCGAGGTCGCCAGCGACCTCGTTGACCACCGCCCAGGCGTAGGGCAGCGAGTCGCGTACGCAGGCGACGAACTCGGCGTCGTCGACCGGGCCGGCCTCGGCCCGTTCCAGCAGGGCAGTGGGTACGTCGAGGGACATGCAGACTCCTCAATGGTCGGAAGCATCACCGTCGGTGTTGGTGAATGTACTAACCGCGATTTCTACCTTGCCTGATCGCCATTCGCCCGTCCAGCCCTCGTGCCGTCCCCGTTGGTCGCCGGATGCGTTCGCCGGGGTGCGGCGGAGGCCGCGCCCCCGACTGTCCGAAGCGGGCCGTCGGGGACGCGGCGGTCAGGGCGCCGCTCTCAGCCGACCTGGACCGTGTAGTTGACGGTCGGACTGGCAACTCCGGCGCCACCGTTCGCGGTGGCCCGGAACGAGAGGGTGTAGGTGCCCAGCGCCGAGAACGCCCAGTTGCCGTGCGCATGGATTCCGGCGCCGATGTTGCCGGGCCAGGCGGAGATCGGGCAGCCGGCGGCGCTGTTGGAGTTGAGCCGGAAGGTCGGCGTACCGAAGGAGTTGGTGGTGTAGAGGGCGAACCGCCCGCCGGCCGGCACGGACGACACACCGACCAGTTCCATCCGCACCGGCCCCTGGGCCGCCGGCACGTCCTCGGTGTTCCATCCGGGCCAGATCAGGTTGGGGTTCTCGGCCTGCGGCGCGACGTAGGCGGTCGACCCGGCGGCACCGAGGCAGTTCCAGGCGGATCCGCTCGGCACCGCGATGGCCGAGGTCGACCGCAGTCGCAGCGTCGTACCCGCCGGGGAGAGGTCGTCGTTGGCAGGGCTGTACGACCTGATGTCGAGGGTGAGGGCTCCGGCGGTGTAGTCGACGTCGAGGACGTCGAGGTGGCCGGCCTCGATAGTGGCCGCGGCCGCCGGGGTGGCGGTCAGGCCGAGGACGGTGGCGGTCGCGGCCGCCACGAGGGCCAGGGTCCGGTGTACGAGTCTCATCGCTGCTCCAGTTCCGCTTCTCGGGTCGTGGCCTAGCTCTGGACCTTGAAGGTGAGCCACACCGGGTCGGAGGTGACGCGCTCGCCCGTCGCGGCCAGCCTGCCGGTGACGTCGACCTTGACCCGGTAGGTGCCGGCCGTCTCGAAGGCCCAGTTGACGTGCATGTGGCCGCCGACCGGCCGGGTGATCACGTCGGGCAGGCCGTCCTCGCTGTCGACCAGCACGTCGGGCGCGCCGACCGGGTCGGTGACGAAGATGCTGAACCCGTCGGGACCGGTCACCCGGGTGAACCGGATCCGGACGCTGTCGCCGACGAAGACGCCCGCCTCGATCTCCTCGGTGGCCAGGCCGGCCCAGAGCAGGTTCTCGTCCTGGACCTCGGGGAGAATGTGGACGGTCGCGCCGGGTGCGCCAAGGAACGCGTACGCCGGGTCGTCCGGCACGGCCACCGCCGCCTCCGGCCTGGCGACGAAGATCACGTCGGCCGGGTCGCGCTCCACGTCGGGGTCCACGGTCTCGTCGTGGACGGAGATCTCGAACTCACCGTCCTCGAAGGCCACGTCCACCGCGTCGACGTGCCCCTGGGACAGCTTCACGGCAGCCGCCTGGGCGGGTACGGCCCCGACCAGCAGGCCGGCCGTGATCGCCGCGGTGACGCCGGTCAACGCGGTCATCCTGGCTCGCATGCGAATCCTCCTCACGCCACGGCACCGCGCCGCAGCCAAAGCAAACGGTAACCATTTTCAGTAAACTGTCAAGCGTGTACGCCGCCGGCACCACGAGCCCTTCCGGGGACGGTCGATCGCCCACTCGACATGCCTCCGAGGGCGTGCTAACTTCCCGGCGAATCTGAAACCCGTTTTCATTTCATAGAAGGAGTAGAGGGAGGGATGACGACGAGAAATCCCAAGCGCCTCGCCGCTGCTGCCGGGGCCGCCGTCGTGTGCCTCGGCGGCCTACTGCTGCCCGGTGCCACACCGGCACTGGCGCAGGAGAAGGTCGTGCTGTCCACCGGCCACACCGATGCGGTCGACGTGCACTACGAGGACGGCGAACTCGTGCTCAAGGTGCACGACGACACGGTGGAACCGTCGGTCACCCGGGATCCGGCGGACGTGACCTTCCAGGTCCTGCCGGAGGCCGCCGTCGAGGTGCCGGACCTGCCGGCGTACGCGTTTCTCGGGCCGGCGGGCTCGACGATCTGGATGCTGCCGATGACCCAGGAGCCGAACCTGCTGTGGCCGGGCTGGAACACCACCACGCTGCGATCCGGCGTGTTCCAGGGCGACAAGGTGCGGCTGAGTCTGGTCGAGGTGGCCGGGCCGGGCCGGGTGTCGGTCTTCATGACCGATCCGATCGGTCAGCCGCTGATCAAGTTTCGCAGCGACGACGGGCTGCCGGACGCGATCGACGTGCCGATCAGCACCCACGCCCACGCCAACTGGGTCTTCAGCGCCCTGGGCAGCTACACGCTGACCTTCCAGGCCGACGCGACACTGGCCGACGGCACGCCGATCTCCACCGGCCCGGTGCCGTACCGGTTCGTGGTCGGCGACCTGCCGGCCCCGGACCCGGAGGTCGAGCTGTCCGTGCAGGGGCTGCAGCCCGGTTACGCCCCGGGCGCGGCGGTGACCCTGAGCGCCGTGCAGAATCCGGTCACCGACCTGGACCAGTACCGCTGGTTCAGCAGGTGCCCGGGGGCGGCGGACTTCACCGAGATCCCGAGCGAGGTGGCGGCGGCGTACTCGTTCACCGCCACGGCGCAACTGGACGACTGCCAGTACCTGGTCCGCCTCTACCGGGACGGGAACGTGCTGGTGGCCGCGAGCGCTCCGGTGACCCTGAACGTCGAGGACGCCGGCACACCGGCGGCGTCGCAGACGATCAGGGTCACCGTCGGGGCGCAGGGCTCGTTGGTGGTCAGCGTCGACCCCGACGACCGTACGGTGAACCTGCCGGCGGCCATGCTCTCCCCGGCCGGTGACCGGTGGCAGAGCACGGGTGACCTGCGCCCGATCACGGTCACCGACACCCGGCCCGGCTCACCCGGCTGGAACGTCGCCGGTCAGCTCGGTGACTTCACCGCCGGGCAGAACCGGGTCGGCGGGAAGTACCTCGGCTGGGCACCGACGGTGCTGGCCCAGGCCCAGGGTCAGGGAGTCGTCGCGGGTCCGAACGTCACGCCCGGCTTCGCTACCGGGAACGGCCTGGCCGCGAGCAGTGTGCTCGGCACCGCACCGGCCGGCGACGGCCGGGGCACCGCGCGGCTCGGCGCCGGGCTGAGCCTGGAACTGCCGACCGACACCGCCGCCGGTCAGTACGTCGCGACGCTGACCCTGACCGCCATCTGAGGAACCTGAACACCGCCTGGAGGAAACCCGTCTCGGCAGCCGTGGGTGCACAGACCACGGCTGCCGAGACGCTTCCCGACGCTGCCCGCGGCGAACCGGAGCACACGCTCGAAGGGGGCGGGCCGGTGCGACCATCACCACCCTGACAGAAAGGCAGACAACCGATGACAGCCGACCTCTATGCGGAATCCGGTGAGTTCATCGACGTGTTCAGCCGGGACGCCTGGCAGGCGTTCCGGACGCCGGTCGTCGCGGCACTGCACCGCGCCGTCCCGGACCAGGGGCCGATCCTCGACATCGGCGCCGGGACCGGGCTGGGCACCCTGCTCGTGGCAGAGACGCTGCCAGGCGCCGAGATCGTCGCGGTGGAGCCGTCGCCGATCCTCCGCGCGGTCCTGCTGTCCCGACTCCTCGACAACGAGTCGCGGCGCCCGAGGGTGACCGTGGTCGCCGCCGGCATCCAGGACTGGACGCCTCCGGCCCGCCTCGGCGGGGTACTCGCGATGAACATGCTCGGCCACCTCGCCCCGGAGCAGCGCCGGACGCTCTGGACCGCCCTGCACGAACGCCTGACACCCTCCGCGCCGCTGATCGTGAACCTGCAGCCGCCCGCCGAGGTGACCACCATCCCACCGACCCCCTTCGCGGACATCGCCATCGGCGGCCGCACCTACCAGGGCGGCGGCGAGGCCCGCCCCGCCGGCAACAACACCGTCACCTGGACGATGAGGTACCGCACCCTCGGCCAGGACGGCAACGTCGAACGCGAGATCGTCGTGGCGTACCCCTGGCACGTCGTCTCCACGACGGAGTTGCTCGACGAACTCGCCGATGCCGGCTTCACCGCCACCGTCGGGAAGCTGGACGTCGTCGTGGCCACCCCGCACGGCTGACCCGGACACCGACCGCTCGGCGGGCGCTCACCTGCTGCAAACACCCCTGGAAGGAGACCGACGTGAACGACAGCACCGAAGCGGACAAGGCGGCCCGTGTCAAACAGGAGATGGCCGGGGTGTTCGATCGTGGCGCCCCGAGTTACGACCGGACCGGCGTGGACTTCTTCGGCCCGATGGGACGGGAACTGGTGCGCCGGGCCGGCCTCCGTCCGGGTGAGCGGGTGCTCGACGTGGGCTGCGGACGGGGTGCCGTGCTGCTGCCGGCCGCCGACGCCGTCGGGCCGACCGGCCGCATCGTCGGCATCGACCTGGCCCCGACGATGGTCGAGCTGACCCGGGCCGACGTGGCCGCCGCCGGGCTGTCCCAGGTACGCGTCGAGGTCGCCGACGCCGAGGCCCCGCCGCTGCCGGAGGCCAGCTTCGACGCGGTACTCGCCGGACTCGTGGTCTTCATGCTCCCCGCACCCCTCGACGCGCTGCACGCCTACCGGCGGCTGCTCCGCCCCGGCGGACGGCTCGGCCTCACCACCTTCGCCGCCCACGACGCTCGCTTCGACGAGGCGCTGCGCACGTTGGCGCAGCACCTCCCCGAGGAGCACCGTCGGCCACCGACGGCCGGCCAGGAGCCGCTGTTCGGCACCGCCGAGTCGATCGCCGCGTCGCTCGAGGCCGCCGGCTTCCAGCAGGTCACGATCGACGAGGTGCCGTTCGAGAGCCGGTTCCGCGACGTCGACCACTGGACGGCGTGGGCGTGGTCGCACGGCGCCCGCGCACTGCTGGAACGCATTCCGGCCGACCGGCTGCCCGCCGCGCTCGCCGACGCGGCCCGGGTGCTGGCCCCGGCCGGCGGCGGCCTCGTCCTGACCACCACCGTCCGGTTCGCCTTCGGCGTAGCTGCGCCCGCACCCTCCGATAGCTAACTCATGACCGGCGACCCTACGGTCGGCAGATCGGAGCGGTCGTCCGTTCCCGTCGCGCCGGCATGCTCGACCGCTGCACGGCGGCGCCAGCGCCGGGTCAGCAGGCCATGCCTCGGGGCGAATAGCCAGGCGGCGAGGAAGACGGCGGTGGCGACCAGCACGATCGTGCCGCCGACCGGGGTGTCGTAGCTCCACGACAGGTAGAGCCCGACCAGGGCGGACGTGCCGCCGATCACGGGGGCGAGCAGCATCATCACACCGAGCCGGTCGGTGAGCAGCCGGGCCGCCGCCGCAGGGGTGATCAGCAGGGCCAGCACGAGGATGTTGCCGATGGTCTGTAGCGAGATCACCACGGCGAGGGTGACCAGCACGTAGAGGACGATGTCGAGCCAGAAGACCGACATGCCCAGCGAGCGGGCCATCTCCCGGTCCAGGCAGACCGCCACGAACTCCTTGTGCAGCGCGAAGACCAGCCCAAGAATTACCAGGCCGGTGCCGCCGACCAGATAGAGGTCCCGGTCCGGGATCCCGGTGATCGAGCCGAAGAGGAACTGTTGCAGCGATCCGGCGTACCCGGGTGCCTGCGAGATGATCACGATGCCGAGGGCGAAGGCGGCGACGAGGAAGACGCCGATCAGGGAGTCCTCCTTGAGCCGCCGGTTCTGCGCGAAGATCGCGATCAGCAGAGCGGTCGCTATCCCGGCGACGGCACCGCCGAGGACCAGGCTGCCCTGTAGCACGAAGGCGACCGCGAGACCGGGGAAGACCGCGTGCGCGACGGCGTCACCGATGAAGGCCATCCCCCGGAGTACGACGTAGCAGCCGACGACGCCGCAGACGATGCTGGACATCACCGCGATGGCCAGCGCCTTGGGCAGGAAGGCGAGGTCGGGGTTGAACAGGTCGGTGAGAAAGTCGGTGATCGACACTAGGCCGCCCTCACGAGTTTCAACAGCGGGGAGGTCTCGCTGACCCCGAAGGTACGCATCCACACCTCGACGTCCTGGAGTTCGTCGGGTCGCCCGTCGGCGACGACCGTGCGGTTGAGCAGGACCAGTCGGGTGCAGGACTCCATCGCCGCGACCAGGTCGTGGGTGGTCATCAGCACCGCCCTCCCCTCGGCGGCGAGGCTGGCGAAGAGGTCGCCGAGCAGTTCCTGGGTGGGCATGTCGAGTCCGGTGAACGGCTCGTCGAGCAGCAGGATGCGCGGCGCCAGCGCGAGAGCACGGGCGACCAGGACACGTTGCCGTTGCCCGCCGGACAGCTCGCCGACCGGGCGCCGGCGCAACCCGGCGAGTCGCACCCGGTCGAGCGCCTCGCCGACGGCACGCCAGTCGGCGACACCGGGACGGCGGAGCAGACCGATCCGCCCGGTCCGGCCGGTCAACACCGCCTGCTCGACCGAAATGGGGAAGTCCCAGGTGAACTCGTGACGCTGCGGCACGTACCCGATGCCCGCCCGGCCGGGCCGGGACGGCTTCCCTTCCACCAGCACCCGGCCGGCCCTGGCGCGGACCAGCGCCAGGACGGCGCGGAGCAGGGTGGTCTTGCCCGCCCCGTTGGGGCCGAGCAGTCCCACCAACTCCCCCGGTTCGAGATGCAGCCGTACGTCCCGCAGCACCGGCCGGCCGCCGAGGTCCACGTCCAGGTTCGCGATCTCCAGCGCTCTCACGACCGACCGTCCGGCGTCGGCGTGCCGCGTTCACGCTCGGCCCGGCGCCTCGCCCCGGCGCCGCGGACCAGCACCACCACGAGGGCGGCCGCGAGCAGGACCGCGACTCCGACCAGCGCGGCGACCAGCGTCGTACCGGGACCACCGGACGCGTCGCCGGCCTCGGCTGCCCCGTCGCCCGGTGCGCCCTGCCCGGCGGGTGCGGAGACGTCCGCCACAGCGGCGAACGCCTCGTCCGCGCTGGCCGCGTCGCCGACCGCGAAGCGCAGCGTCCGGGTGGCGGAGACCTTCTCGCCACTGATCAGGTCGGCGGAGACCTGGACCGAGACCAGGTAGACACCGGGGGTGCTGAAGACCCAGTTGGCGTGGGTGTGGGTGTTGACCTCAACCCAGATCGGCTGGGCCGCCGGCTCGGCCGAGCGCCACAGCACCTTCGGCGCGGCGAAGTTGCCGGACTGGAGGAACGTGGTGAGGGTGCCCGGCCCGCGCACGCCGAGCAGGCTCAGCGTGATCCCCCGGTCGATGGTCTGCATCACCCGGGGATCCTGGCTGTTCCAGCCGAGCCATACCACTTCCTGGTCCTGGACCTGTGGCACCACGTGCACCCGCTTCCCGGCGTCGATGCCGAGGAAGGCGTACGCCGGATCGTCCGGCACGGGTTGCAACGCCGCGTCGGAGACCCGGAACACGGTCTCGTTGGGATCGCGCCACACCGGCTGGGCCTGGGTGCCGTCGTGCACCAGGAGGGTCCACTTGTCGTCGACGAAGCGAGGACCGATGTCCACGTGTCCGGTCGCCAGGGTCACCCGGCCGGTGGCCAGCGGTTGGTCCGCCGCGATCGACTGTCGGAGACCCGGACTCGGCTGTGCGACAGGTCCCGCACCCGGCCGCTCGGCGGAGACCGCACCCGGCCGCTCGGCGAGCGCCGGGCTGGGCGTCGCCGCCAGCAGGAGCATCGTTACCGCGACGCACCGCAGCACGCTCGTCGCCGCGCGGGCGCTCCGCCCGCGCGTCGGCCTCGGCGCCGCGTCCCGGCGCTGCCGACCGGCCCAGCGGCGCGATCGGGCTCGTCCTGCCGTCACTGCTTCCTCCCTCGTCGTGGCGTGCCCAGGCAGTCGTGGAGCGATTCGGCGTTGAACCGCATCATCTGCAGGTAGTCGGTGACCTCGTCGTCGAAGGTGTCGCCGTAGATCCGGCAGATCCGCAGCCCTTCCTCCCGGGCCACCTCGGTCAGCGTGGCGGAGCGGGCCGCCAGGTTCGGTTCCAGGAACACGGCGGGGATGTCGAGGTTGCGGATCGTCTCGGTGAGTCGGCGCCGGTCGGCCAGGCTCGGCTCGGTGGCCGGGTTCGGGGTGACGAAACCCGAGATCTCGATCCCGTACGCCTGGCCGAGATAGCCGAACGCGTCGTGGGTGGTGACCAGGTGCCGTCGCGGTGGCGGGATCCGGGCGATGGTGTCCCGGACGAAGGCGTCGAGTCGTTCGAGCTCGCCGACGTAGGTCGCGGCGTTGCCGCGGTACGCCGCCGCGCCCTGCGGGTCCACTCCGATCAGCGTGTCCCGGATCAGTTCCACGTAGGCGATGACGTTGCGGACGTTCTGCCACAGGTGCGGGTCGATCTCGCCGTGCACGTGCTTGCCGAGTACCGCCTGGGGTAGCTGGTGGACCTGGGTGCCCGGCCGCCCGAGGAACCGGTACCTGCGGTCGCCCGGCACCTCCCGCAGTGCCTTGTTCGGCACCTCGATCACGGTGCCGGCAGGGTCGTACACCCGCTGGTTGACCGTGCCGCCGCCCTCCGGATCGGCCAACAGATCGAGCCGACGCTGGTCGAGGTCGACGCTGATGTCCGCGTGCCCCGAGTTCAGCACCGCCGCACCCGCCAGCCCCGGCACCGAGTGCGGGTCCACCCCGACGGCGAAGGTGAAGACCTGCTCCCCCATCGGCACGGGCGCGGTGTCCGGGGTGACCGCGAGCTCTGCCCGCATGGTCAACCGGTAGACGCCCGGCTCGGTGAACGCCCAGCTCATGTGCGTGTGCGCGTCCGGTGGCAGGGTCGCGGTGTCGTCCCGATAGCCGTTGCCCGGGTCGAACCCGTCGGTGGAGTCGACATAGAATGACGGCTCGCCGAACGACTCGGTCAGATAGGCGACGAGCTTCCCGGGACCCTCCACCCCGGTAGCGTGCAGCAGCACGTCGGAGGAACGGTTGGCGCCGTGCGCCGCGCCGGTGCCCCGGACCCGCATACCGAGCCAGATGGTGTCCAGCGAGACGTCCTCGACCAGCGGGATGATCTCCGCCGCGTACTTCACCGCGCCCTCGGCCAGCGAGACGTTCGGTACGCCGTCGCGCAGGTTCGCGTCCAGGGCCTTGATGATCGCCTGCTCCTCGAGGAGCAGATAGTTGCTGAACGCGACGTCGGCGTACACGACGTTGCGGACGTTGCGCAGGGTCGGCTCGTAACTGTGCGGGTCGGCGCCGTCCGGTACCAGCGCGCTGACCCGTACCCGGTCCCCGCCGACATGGCCGACCAGATCGCGCAGGATGCCGGTGGTGGTGACGACCTGGAGCCGCTCGTCGTGCGCGCTCAGCGTCACCTCCGACCGGCAGCCGGCGGTCAGCACCGCGACCAGCAGCGACACCACCGCCGGCAGCAGCCGGGCGCGCGGAGCGGTGTGGCGAGCATGCGGGCGGGCCCGGGTGACGGCGGCAGCGGGCATCCGCGCACCTCCTCGCTCGGCGCTGCGGCGCCGGTCGGTCCCCGCCACCGTGCCGCGCGTCGCGCCGAACGATAACACGGAAATGGGAACGGTTATCAGATTTGAAAGGAGGTGGCTACGGTGTGGTGGTCGCCCCTGTGCCGGTCCTGACACGACGTCGTGCGGCGAGAAGCAGCAGCACACCGGCCAGCACGAGGAGGACCCCGCCACCCACCGCCGAAAGGATCCAGGACTCACCGGTACGCGGCAGCCTGCCGTCGCCACCGGAACCGTCGCCCGATTCATCACCCGATCCGTCACCGGAGCCGCCACCGAAGCCCGGACCCGGATCGGTGTCGTCGCCCACCGCTATCGCCAGGGTCCTGGTGTCGGTGACCACCCTGCCGTCCGTGGTGGTGCCGCTCATCTGCACCTTCAGCCGGTAGAGGCCCGGCTCGCTGAACGCCCAGCTGCCGTGTGCGTGCGTGTTCAGCGGGATCGCCAGCCGCTGCGGCAGCGCCTTGCTGGAGTCGAACAGCACGTCAGCGCCGCCGAACGAGTCCGTCGTGAAGAGCGTGAACCGGCCCGGACCGTCGACTCCGGCAAGAGCCCACGTCACATTGCCCCGGGTACTTGAGACCACCGACTCGTGCTGGGTGTTCCAACCCGGCCAGACAATCCCGGGTTGCTGCACCTGCGGTAGCACCCAGACCTCGTCGCCCTCCTCGCCGAGGAAATCCTTCCCGGCCGGGACCTTCGTCTTCGCGTTGTCCTTGACCTGGAGGACCACGTCGGCCAGTTCCCGCCACACCGCCGGGCTGACCGTGTCGTCCTTGATTCGAATCGTCCAGTTTCCACCCACGAGTTGTGGCCCCATGTCGACGTGCCCATCGGAGATCAGCTTGCGTTCGCCGGCCGCCGTGACGGCGTTCGCGCCCACCGGCTGGGTGGCCGAGGGCGTCGGCAGCGGTGCGGCCCGCGGCGGCGCGGGCGCCTTGGCCTTGGTCTGCGGCGACTGCCGGACGGTCTCGACCGGGGCCGCCGCGACGGGCGGCGGCAGCGCGGGTCCCGGCCGCAGCGCCGGGACAGTCACCTGGTACGTCACCTCGGCCGTCACCGTCTCGCCCGTCGTCAACGTCACCGACGAGCCGAGGGTGAGCCGGTAGTCACCGGCCGCGTCGAACGCCCAGACCACCGGAGTACGGGTCGCGACCGGCAGCGACGCCTCCCCGGCGCCCGCGCCGAGCAGTTGCCGGGCCGTGCCCAGGCCGGACACCGTGTAGGCGGTGAACCGGCCGGGTCCCTGCACCGCCTCCAGCGACACCGTCACCGCGTCGCCCCGGACGGCACCCCGGCCCACCCTCGTGGTGTCGAACCCGGGCATACCCACATCCCCGGAGGTCAGTGACCAGACCGGCTGACCGGGCGTACCGAGGAACGAGAACCGCGGGTTGTCCGGCACCCGTACCGTCAGGCCGCCCTCCGCGCTCAGCAGCACGTCGGCCGGATCGTGCCCGACCGCGTCCCGGGCGAGCTGGCTGGCGTCACGTACCCGCATCGAGAGGTCACCGTCGACGACGGAGAGGGACACCAGATCCGCCCCCGCCGGGTCGACCGGCGTCGGCGCGGCGCCCACCGGTTCGGCAGTGCCGGCCAGCGACAGTACGGCCAGGGCGAGCCCGGCCACGCCGACACGTACCACTGGTCTTCTTCTCATCTCCCTGCCTCGCTCCACTCGAAGATTTGTCCATGTCGCGGCCGGTTCGCCGGCACGTCTGGTCCGGGTCACGGTTCGGCGCCCGGGGCCAGCGGCTCGGATGCGGCAACCGGCGTACGCCTGTCCGGCTGCGGTGGTGAGTCCGCGCCATCCGGTTGTCCCGCCAGCACGGCGGCGGCTTCGGCGCGGCCCTGCTCGCGAGCCTCGGCGACGGCCTGGGCCAGGCGCCGGGCGGCACGGCGGCGCCGACGGCGACGGATCACCAGCAGGACACAGACCGCACTGACGACGAGTGCGCCGAGCACCAACTGAAGCCACGGCACGGCCCACACGGTGACCGTCTCCGACACCGCGACCGGCGGCGGATCGAGCACCTGATTTTCGACGGCTGTCGGAACGACGGTGGTGGTGACCGTGAGCCGGAGGAACGGCGCCACCCCGGGGAGCCGGACGGTGGTCTGGATCGCATGCCCCGGCAGGATCTCCGGCAACGCCGCGCCGGACGCGCTGCGGCCGCCCAGGCCGAGAAGCCCGGCCGACTCGACCGTCGGGGCTCCGGCGAGCCGCACGTTTCCGGTGTTCCGGATCGATGCCGTGGCGACGATCTCACCCCCGGCGAACGGGTTGCCGGACGCCCGGTGGTCTACCCGAAGGCCCTCCAGGGCCAGCGCCGGCCGCAGTTCGCCGGTGACGCGCAGGTAGATCCGTGCGCCGACCCGGTGGTCGACCGCGACCTGGTTGCCCTGCCCGTCGCTGGCGTTGGCGGCGAGCGAGGCCACGATGCCGCCGACGTGGTCGCCCGGGGTGGCGTTCTCCGGCACGGTCAGGGTGAACGGCACGTCCATCCGGGACGTCGACGGGATCGTCAGCGTCGGAGTGGTGAGCCGGACCCAGGAGCCCACGTCGACCGACCGCTGTCCGCCGGGCAGCAGGTCGAAGCCGCCCTGCGGTGTCGTGACCGCGTCGCTGGCGTAGAGCCGCAGGGTGAGCGGCCGCGCGGAGTGGTTGGTCACCGCGACGTAGTCCGTCACCGTGGCACCGGGATCGAGTTTGTAGCCGAAGCTCGCCCGCCCGTTGGGCCCGGTCGGACTCGACGGGGTCACCCCCCAGGTCACCGGCGCCGCCCGGGCGGGCGCGCTGCCGCTCGGCGACGGCGACGACGGCGACGGCGACGGTCCGGGCGCGGCGGCCGCCGGTACCACGCCAAGCACGGCTGCGCCGACGGTGCTGGCAACGGCGATGACGATGGACAGACGCATGGTGGGTGACGGATCCGTTCGGGTAGGGGCGTGGCCGGCGCCGGGGTCGCCCGGTGTCGGGGCGCCTGTGGTCGCCGGTCCGGCTCCCGGCACAGGCAAGACTATAAGCGCAATCGTTTTCGTTTTCATCTGGGTGCCGCCGCGTCCACTGAGGTCACCGGCGCACCACGTGGCTTCGCACGTGCCGCCATGCCGGCATGCCGATCACCGCCCGTCGCCCGGTGCGCGACGATCGGCGCGCAGGCACGTGCCACAAACCCCGTACAGGTCGCTGTGCTGCGGGTTGGGCACGAAGTCCTCGTCCGCGCGTACCTGCTGGAGCCAGCGGGTCACCGTGTCGCCGGACCGCTCCACGACCAACCCGCACACCTCGCACACCAGGTGGTGGTGCGGCCCGTCGCGGCAGTGCCGATACGTCAGCTCACCGTCGCGGTGGAAGACGTGCACCCGTCCCGCGTCCGCCAGCGCGTGCAGGGTGCGGTACACCGTGGTCAACCCGACCGCCTGGCCGTCCGCGCGCAGCCGCTGGTAGATCGCGATCGCGCTCGCCGGGTGGTCATGACCGTGCAGCGCGTCGAGCACCAGCCGGCGCTGGGCCGTCGGCGCCAGGCCGGCCGCCCGCAGCTCACCGATCAGCTCACGCTGCTGGTCCGGCCCGCGCCGCTGGTGGATGCTCATCATGGCGTCACGAGGTGAGTCGACTGGGTTGCCCGGCTCTCGCCCGCGACCGGCACAGCCACTCGGCCGTACCGGTCGGCCGACAACCCGAGGGCGCCGCCTGCGCGCCAGCACGCCAGGCAGGGGTTGGGGACCATGGCGCACAGGCTATACGGTAATGAAAACCAGGATCAACTGGTTCTGCTGGATATCTGCCGGAGACCGTCGGGGCGCCGGTCGTCCCGACTCCGGGGGGCCGGCGTCCCCACGGGTCAGAACGTCCGAGGTAGCTGATCTCCGCCGGTACCCCTGATCTCAAGGGTGTGGCCAACTTGGTCCGGGTCACCGCCCCGGCCGGGTGAAACAGTCGGGGCGGCGACGTCGGCGGCGAAGGGGGCCACCGGGCCGGCAGGACGATCTCCACCGCCGGAAACCGGGACGTCAGTGCGCCGACAGCGTTCCGCTGATCTCGTTCGGAATCGCATCGAGCGTCACCGAACGGACAACCTTGCCGGTGGCGAGGTCGAGCCGGTGCACCGTCCTGGTGGCCGGTTCGGTGATGTACGCGTCGTTCCCCCGGGCGAAGAGCGCCGGGCGTGGCTCCTGCCAGTTCATCGGCTCCTTCCACGCGGCGACCACCGGCCACGAGTTGGTCAGCTTCCCGGAGGTGGGATCGACCACGTGCAGCTTGCCGTCGGTCCCGAGGATCAGCCCCTCGCCCTGTGGACCACGGGCCAGCGAACGGAAGCTGTAGCTGGCGCCCGCCGGCATCGGCACGACCTGGATCTTCTGGGCGGCGGTGTCGACGAGCGCGAACTGCTCGGGGAACTCCCGTTCCGCGTCGGGGTCGATTTTGTAGTCGCCGAGGAGGACCGGCGACTTCTCCGTGCCGACCTGGGTGGCGATGGCGCCGTACGCCCGATCGCTCTTGACCTTGACGAAGGCGCCGTTCTTGAACAGCAGCACGCCGTCCTGGCAGCCGAGGGCCACGACCTCACCCCGCGCGACCGCCTCGCCGTGCACGCCGGGGCATTCCTCGCTGCGGGCGATCTCCTTGCCATCCTTGTCCACCGCGATCGCGCCCGGGCGCGACTCCTCGGTGCCGAGGGTCACCACGAGGGTGCCGTCGGCGAGTTCGATGGCCACGCCGTGGTGTGGTTGGGCGGTCTTGTACTGCCGTCCGTGGGGCTTGCCGTCCGCGAGCGCCTTCGGGTCGAAGCTGTTCACCTCTCCGCTGCCGTCGGTGAACAGGATGGTGCGGTCGCCGTGCAGCACCACGTGGCCGGGTTTGGCGCCCGGGTAGGTGACGTCGGTCATCTTGCCGACGACCGCGTCGAGCATCCGGAACCCGGACTCGGTGGAGACGACGACGTTGGTGTCGTTGCCGGCCGGGTTCACCCGGTTGAAGCCGGGCAGAGCGACGTTGTGCACCACCTCCAGCGCCTCGCCGTCGAGCACGTAGATGCCGCCCTCGTAGGTGATCGCCACCGGCTCCTTCAGTGCGGCCTCGGCGGACGATTCGGCCGGCGATCCGTTCTCACCGCCCGCGCCGGAAGCGCACGCGGTGAGCGCCAGCGAGGCGGCCACCAAGGCGACCAGGCCACGCGTTCTGCGATGGGTCACTACATCCTCCCAATATGAAACTGACAACGATTTTCATTAGAGAGTACCGGAGGGTTCCCGGACTCGACTCAGGGGGTGGTCAGCCGGAGAGGCCGTGGATGATCGCCTCGGTGTTGAAGCGCATCATCTCCAGGTAACTCGGGGCATCGCCGTCGGCCTCGCTGAGGGACTCGGAGTACAGGGCGATCACCTGGACCTGGATGCCGGCCTCCGAGACGAGCACTTCGGCCAGCCGCGCCGGCTGCGAGGTGTCGGCGAAGATCGCCGGCACCCGGTGTGCCTTGATGGCGGTGACCAGCGAGGCGAGGTCGGAGGCGCTCGGCGACGCGAGCGTCGTACCGCTGGGGATGATCGCGCCGATGACCTTGAAATCGAAGCGTTCGGCCAGATAGCCGAAGACGTGGTGGTTGGTGACCAGGACGCGGCGTTCCGCCGGGATGTCGGCGAAGCGCCGCGCCAGGCTCTCGTCAAGTTCGCCGACCCTGCTCGCGTACGCGTGTGCACGCTCCCGCACCACGCCGGCGTCCACCCCGTCGACGTGCCCGATGATCTCGTCGGTGAGCAGCCGCACCGCCGTGACCACCCGGGCCGGATCCGTCCAGAAGTGCGGGTCCGGTCCTCCGGCGGCGTCGCCGTCCTGGTACTCCATCGGTTCGATTCCCGCACCTACCTCGACGGTGTCGACGCCTTGGTCCTTCGCCGCCTCGACGTGTTGCAGGACGCCTTCCTCGAGCCCCAGACCGTTGTAGACGACGAGATCGGCCGTTTGCATGGCGTGCGCCTCCCGGGCCGAGATGGCGAACGAGTGCGGGTCGGCGTTCGGTTTCATCAGTACCCGCACCTCGGCCTGGTCGCCGACGATCTCGGTGACGATGTCGCCGAGGATGTTCGTGGTCACCACGATGTGCGAGCGATCCGGCGAGGTGCAGGCAGCGCCGCCGGCCAGCAGGCCGGCGGTGACGGCGAGCGCCGTCATCAGTTTTCGTGTCCTCATCGGCCGACCTCCACGGCAAGATCCGGTTGTTCGGCGACCCGTAGTGTGCGGGCGGTGCGCAGCCCGTCGCGGTAGTCGATCTCGTGGATGACCCGGGCCTGCGGATCGGCGAGGTAGGCGCGGTTGACGTCCAGCGTCAGGCTGGCGGCGCGCAGCGGCTTTTCGGCGAGGACCCTGCCGGTTTCGAGGTCGTAGCTGATCAGCACGTCGGAGGCGTCGAGCGCCAGCACCGTGCTGCCGTCCGCGGGCGACGCGACGGCCACCAGTTCGCGACCGGTGGCCGGCACGTACCGCAGGCTGGCCTTGGCCGCGTTCACCGACCAGATGCCGGTGCGGTCCGCCAGCGCGGCCTCGTTACTGCGCGGGCGGTACCCGAACCCGTTCGGCGACACCGGGGTACGCGGGGAGGCCAGCACCTTGGCGGTGAGCTTGTCGCCTTCCCGCTTGACGCGTACGAGACTGTTCTCACACGCGAGGACGGCGCCGCCGCGCAGGACTGCCCAGCCGCGCGGTGCCGCGCAGGGCGTCTGCAGGGCGCCGGTCGGGCGGCCCTGCGCGTCCATCGCGACGATCCGGTTGGCCGGCTGTCGCGGGTCGTCGCCGACGGCGACGAGGAGCTGGTCCGCGTAGGGTACGGCCAGCGCGGTGGAACTGGTCGAGTCGATCGTGGCCAGCCTGACCAGCTTGCCGGCTTCGAGTTCCCGGCGGTCCAGGACCGTCACCTGTCCGTCGGCGGTGCCGATCGTGGTGTGGGCCGCGAAGCCGGCGATCGTCCTGATCGGGGCGCCCAGCGACAGTGTGCCGACGGACCGGGCCGCCGCCCGGTAGTAGTGCACGTGGTCGGTGTGGTCGACCGTCCACACTCCGGAGTCGACGACCTCCAACGCGTGGTCGCCGTCGTCGACGTAGACGAAGCGGCCGTCCTCGGTGAGCCGCTCGGCGCCGACCGACAGCCCGATCTCCTTCTCCGACCCGGTGCCCAGGTCGAACAGGCGCAACCGCTGGGAACCGCGGGGGGCGTACGCGATGGCCGACTGCGCCTCGGACAGCTCCTCGGCGCCTTCGACGTAGCCGTGCGGCGTCTCCTCGACATCCTGTGGTTGTCCGGTCGAGCCGCACGCGGACATCGCGAGCGTGAGGCCCAGGCTGACCGCGCCGAGAAGCTGCCCGGCCCTGCTGATGATCACTGACTTCCTTCCGTCGCGGGATTGGCGGTGAGTGCCGGCGGCCGATGGCGTCGCACCGTTGCCGTGATCCGGCGCGTGCCGAGAATCGCGAAGAACATCAGTACGGCGACGGCGGCGATGGTGGCTCCGGCGGCGGTCGCCGCGTACCAGGAGATCCACAGGCCGATCACGGTCGCGGCCGAGCCGATAACGAAGCTGGTGAGCATCACCGCCGGGAGACGGCGCGCGACGAGCATCGCCGCCGCCGAGGGCGCGATCAGCATGCCGAAGGCGAGCAGTGTGCCGACGACGCTGAAGGCGACCGCCATCGTGATGGTGAGCAGGGTCAGCATCACGGCGTTGGCGATGTCCGGGCGCAGGCCGAGGGTCCGGGCCTTGCGAGGGTCGAAGGTGAGCGCCAGGAACGGCCGGTAGCAGATGGCGGAGGCCACCGCGACCACGGCGAAGGCGGCGGCGAGTAGCAGCAGGTCGGGCCAGCGGATCGCCAGTACGTCGCCGAACAGGAACGCGGTCAGGTCGGTCGCGAACGACCGCGAGTGCGAGACGACGATCACCCCGACCGAGAGCATCCCCACGAAGAGCAGCCCGATGCTGGTGTCGCGCCCGAACTCGCGGCTGTGCCGCAGCGCGTTGACGCCGAGCGCCATGGCGAACGCGCTCGCGGCGGCCCCGACGACGAGGCTGCCACCGAGGATCGACGCGATGGCGACCCCGGGCAGCATGCCGTGGCTCATCGCCTCGCCGAGGAATGTCATCCCGCGGGCGATCACCCACACCCCGACCAGCGCGCAGACGGCGGCCAGCAGCACCCCGCCGACCAGTGCGCGGACGACGAAGGACACGGCGAACGGTTCGAGCAGTGACGCCATCACCCGGCCCACTATAATGCAACTGAAAATCGATATCTTTAAGGGGCGGCGTTGAGCATCGAGATCCTGACCGCCGAGCAGGTGGCATTCCGGTACGCCGGCACCCCGGTGCTGCACGACGTGAACCTGCGTGTGCAGGCCGCGTCCATGCTTGCCGTGACCGGCGCGAACGGCTCCGGCAAGAGCACCCTGCTGCACCTGTTGGCCGCCGTCGAGACACCGACCTCCGGCAGCATCCGGCGGCAAAGCGGGTGTCGACTGGCCCTGCTCCCGCAACGCACCAGCGGCATCGACGCGCTTCCGCTGACCGTGGCCGAATGCGTACAGATCGGACGGTTCACTCCGTGGCGACGCCTCAGCCGTAGTGACCGCGCCGCAGTGGCCGCGATCATGGAGCGGCTGGACCTGGGCCCCCTCGCCCGCCGGCGGCTCCGCGAACTCTCCGGCGGGCAGCGTCAACGCACCCTTCTCGCGCAGACGCTCGTCCAGGTCGCCGACATCTACGTCCTGGACGAGCCCACCGTCGCCCTCGACGAGGCAAGCCGGCTACACGTCCACGACCTGCTCGCCGAACGGGTCCAGGCCGGCGCGGCGGTGATCTTCGCCAGTCACGACGCCACCGAGGCCACCCTCGCCGACCGCACCGTCCGACTGGCGGGCGTCACCGGCGGCACCCTACTCACCACCTGAAACCTCCGGCACCTGGACGGAACCTTCTTGCCCGGACCGCTTGGGGACCTGGACGGGAGCTTCCTGCCCGGAGAGCTTCGGGACCGGGACGGAAGCTTCCTGCCCGGACCGCCTGCCTCGGCGGTGCGCCGGTTCCGGTAGCCGCAGGCGCAGTCGACCGTTGTCGTCGACGCCGACCTCGGCCGCGACACCGTAGACGTCGTGCAGTAGCCGGTCGGTGAGGATGTCCTCCGGCGGGCCGGCGGCGGCGACCGTGCCCTGGTGCAGCACGACGAGCCGGTCGCAGTACGCGGCGGCGAGTTCGATGTCGTGCAGGGCGGCGACGACGGTGACACCGAGGCCACAGACCAGGTCCAGGACCGCCAGTTGGTGGGCGAGATCCAGGTGGTTGGTCGGTTCGTCGAGCAGCAGCAGCCGTGGTTGCTGGGTCAGTGCCCGGGCGAGCTGGACCCGCTGGCGTTCCCCGCCGGAGAGCGTGGCCACCGACCGGTCGGCGAGGTCGTCCAGGCTGCACCGCCGCAGCGCCTCCGCGACGATCCGCTGGTGGTCGGCGCCGACACCGCCGAGCGCGGACTGGTGCGGCACCCGGCCCAGCGCGACCAGGCCGGTGACGGTGTGTTCGAGGTCGGTCGGGATGTCCTGGGTGAGTACGGCCACCTGGCGGGCGACCTGCCGGGCGGGCTGGCGCCACACGTCCGCCCCGTCGACCAGGACGGTGCCGCCGGTGGGGCGGTTCCGCCGGTAGACGCAGCGGAGCAGGCTGGACTTGCCGCTGCCGTTGGGCCCGAGCAGCCCGACGATCTCGCCGGGCTCGACGGCGAGGTGCACGTCGCGGACGATCGTCCGGCCACGGGGTCCCCAGCAGACGCCGTCCAGCTCGAGCCGGGCCGGCGTGCGGTGGTCCGGCACGGGACGGTCCGGCGTGAGGTCGGTCGCTGTCACGAGCGTGCCCCGGTCACGAGCCTGCCCGGTCACGAGCGTGTCCCGGTCACGAGCGTGCCCTCCGGAGCAGGTAGAGGAAGAAGGGGGCGCCCAGGAGCGCGGTGATGACACTGATCGGCACCTCGTCGGGGTCGTTGACGACGCGGGCGGCCAGGTCGACCCAGACCAGGAAGACCGCACCGGCGAGCGCGGCCACCGGCAGCAGGCGCCGGTGGTCGGGGCCGACGAGCAGCCGCATGGTGTGCGGGACGATGAGGGCGACGAAGCCGATGCCGCCGGTGACCGAGACCAGGCTGGCGGTGACCAGGGCGCAGCCGACGACGAGCTGGCGGCGTACCCGGTCGCCGTCCACGCCCAGGCTGGCGGCGGTGTCGTCGCCGAGGGTCAGCGCGTTGAGCCGGGTGATGTTGGTGACGAACCAGACGCCCGCCGCCCCGGTCACGGCGGCGGCGACCGGCAGGTGCCGCCACTCGGTGCCGGCCAGCCCGCCGAGGGTCCAGTGCAGCGCCGAGCGGACGTCCCGGTCCGGTGTGGTGAGCACGAGGTACTGGGTGACGGCTTCGCAGAGCGCGGCGACGGCGACGCCGGCCAGGATCAGCCGGACCGTGCTGGTGCGGCCGAGGGCGAGGACTGCGGCGAAGGCGGCGATCGCCCCGACGAAGGCTCCGGCCGGCACCGAGACGAGGCCGAGTGGGGCCAGGCCGATCAGCATGACGCTGACGGCGCCGAGCGACGCCCCGGAGGTGACCCCGATGATGTACGGGTCGGCCAGCGGGTTGCGCAGCACGGCCTGAAGTACGGCGCCGACCAGCGCAAGCCCGGCGCCGGTGACGGCACCCAGCAGTACGCGCGGCAGCCGGATCCCCCAGACGATCGCCCGGTCCGGGCCGAAGATCCCGGTACCGTCGGCGACGCCGAGTTCGTGTCCGACGACGCGCCACACCACGTCGAGCGGGATGGCGACCGGGCCGAGGCTGACTGCCGCGGCGACCGAGGCGACCAACCCGGCGGCCAGCACGGTCAGCCAGCCGGCGAGCGGGAGACGACGCGCCCCGGCCCTGGTCGCGGCGACCAGGGCGGGGGCGGCGGTGCGGGCGGTCACTCAGCCGAGTCCGGCGACGATGGTCCGCAGGGCCCGGCCAGAACGCAGGCCCGGCTGGTTGTCGTTGACCGGGACGACGATGAACCTCTTCTCCTTGACGGCGGTGACGCCCTGGATCGGCGGGTAGCCGCTCAGGAAGGCGATCGCCGCGTCGGCCGGTTCGAAGGCCTGGTCCTCGATGAGGATCGCGTCCGGATCGCGCTTGACCAGTTCCTCCCAGTTGACCTGGCCGAATCCGGTGGTCTCGGGAAAGGCGTTGCTGGCGCCGGCCCGGCGCAACAGGTCGTCCACCAGCGACTGTGCTCCGGGGGTCGTCGGCTTCTCCTTGCCGCCGGAGTAGACGAACACCGTCGGGTTACCGGCGACCGGCTTGACGGCGTCGATCTCGCCGCGCAGCTTCGTGACCAGCTCGTCGGCCTTCTCCGGGGCGCCGAGCAGGTCGCCGAGGTTCTTCAGGTCCGTGTAGGTGTCGTCGACGGTGGCCTTGTGGCCCGTGCATGCGCCGGAGAGCAGGTACGAGTTGACCCCCTCCTCGGCGAGTTTCGCCCGGTCACCGAGCGCCTTGGGCCCGTAGTCGTCGGGATAGGCGCTGACGACGAGTTCGGGGCGGGCGGCGAGCACCGTCTCCTTCGACGGCGGCGGAAACGCCTTCTCGGCGATGATCTGCACACCCTGCATTTCCCCGGCGTACTCCGGCAGCAGCTCGCCCGGAGCGACCGTGCCGACCAGCCGATTCCGCTGCCCCAGCGCCAGGATCATCTCGGTCGCCGGGGTGCTGGAGGTGACGATGCGCTGCGGCGCCTGCCGGTAGGTGTACTGCTGGCCGCAGTTGGTGAGCGTCTTCGGCGCGGCGGCGTCGCCGGTCGCGGCGGTGGTCGGCCCGGCCTGGTCGCCACAGGCGGTCAGGGTCGCGGCCAGGGAGAGGGAGAGAACTCCCGCGATCGTATGTCTTCTCATTGTCGTCCTTCTTTCTCGTACAGCAGGTGACGCAGGGCGGCCCGGCGGAGCCGGTCCGGGTCGGGTACGCCGAGGGCGTCGGCGACGACGTCCGCGGGACTGTTCGGGGGTAGCCCCGCCCGCCCGGCGCACCACGACCAGACGTCGGCGTCGGTCAGCCCGAGGGCGGCCGGTTCCGGGGTACCACCGAGGCGTTCGCAGCAGGCGGCGACGTCGCGGGCCCGGGCCAGGCGTCCCGGCAACTGCCCCCACAGCCGCAGGGTGTCGATGATCGCCGCGGGCAGGCGGTCCTCCACTGCGGCGCAGGTGTGCACAAGTGCGGCCTGGTCGGCCGCCAGTTCGCCGAGGGCGTCGGCGTCGAGGTCGGCGAGCGCGTCGGCCGGCACGTGCTCACGCAGCCGGTCCACCCATTCCGCGCGTGCCCCACCCGTCGGGCGTGGCCCGGTGCCGACGGCGACGAGGCGCAGCGTCGCGGCCTGGGCCAGGTCGGGATAGTCGCCGTCGAGGTGGACGCCGTCGAGCAGGTCCGCCTCCACCGCCGGATCCAGGGCGGACGCCGGGCGGGCGAGTTGGAGGTGTTCGGTCCGCTCGACGCGGGGCGGTGCGGCGGGTGGGTGCACGCCACCGCTGGCGATCAGGTCGAGCAGTGCGCGGGCGTCCGCCGCCTTCACGTCGCGCCGGCCGTCGCTGAGCCAGGTGGCGAACCCGGGCGGGGCGAGCGGGAGCAGCGCCGGCCAGCGCCGGTGCGGGTAGTGCAGCCGTTTGGCGGCCGTGAGCATCCGGTCGCCGGCCTGCGGCCCGAGTACGCCGTCGGCGACGGCCGCCGCGACGGTGGCGCGGATGTTGACCATGGCCTCGCTGACCGGCCGGTGGCCGTCCTCCGCGCCGAGGTGTGCGACGGCGACCTCGTCGTCGTCGGTCAACTGCCCGTCGCGCACCCTCCGGTAGACCTCGCCGACGCCGACCATGCCGAACGGTGCGAGTTCGGCGGCGCGCAGCGCGCCCATGCTCGCCGCGCCGGCCACGGCGACGCCGCGTTCGAGGGCGTACAGGATTTCCTTGTGCCAGACAGCGGGGACGCGCTCGTAGCCGCCGTCGATGATGGCGAGAAGCCGGGGTCGGGCGGCGAGGGCGCGCAGCACGTCCCCCTGGGCGACCGGTGGCAGGACCTCCGCGTCGAGCCGCCGGGCCACCTCGTCGGCGGGCAGGGTCGGGCCGACGAAGACGACGATCTCAGCCACGCCCCATCACCGCCCTGGCGCGCTCGCCGGGCAGGGTGCCGCCGCCGGTCAGCGCGGTGATCCCTTCGAGCCCCGGCACCACCACCTTGAGCACGGGTACGCCGATGTCCGGTCGGGTGAGGTCGACGGCGACCGGCTCGGCGAGCCCTGCCGTGGCCAACCGGTCCAGCAGCCAGTCCAGGTCGGCGCGGAGGGTGTCGTGCGTGACCCCCCAGCCGCCCGGCCAGGAACGCATGTCGCGGGCGGCGTCGCGGAGCTGGTCGCGTACCCGGGTGGCGGTCTCCACGTCGACGGCGGCGGAGTAGTCGTCCCGGCGGACGTCGTCGCGGACGCCGGAGATCGTGATCAGCCGGCTCTGCGCCGCCTCGGTGACCGCCCGGGAGAGCGCCACCTCGGCACAGGGGTGGCAGCCGAGGCCGGCGGCGGGCGGCAGTGGCCGGAACGGGTCCGGCTCAGCCTCCACCAGGTAACACAGCACGGCCGGTACGCCGATGTCGGAGCTGATGTCGTACAACGCGATCTCCGTTCCCGCCGCGACGCAGCGGTCCAGCAGCTCCCGGGGCTCGGCGGCGGTGACGCTGGCCGGATCGATCCGGGTGCCGGCCTGCTCCGTCAGCTCCCACAGCGCGGCGGCGTCCCGCTCGATCACCTCGCACAGGGCGTGCACGATCGCCTCGCTGGCGGTGTTGCCGCTGGCCAGACCGTTGGAGTCCCGGGACAGCCCGGCCGGGGTGAGCCCGGCGGACAGGGTCAGGTCCAGCCCCACGACGTCGTACGGCACCGCCACGGGAGCGCCGTCCCGCACCCGGTGCCCGGTCAGCCAGAGCAGCGCCGTGTACTCGTCCACCGTGGACGTCGCAATGCGGGGCAGCGCCCACGGCGCGACGGCGCGGGGCAGCTCGGCGTGCCGGGCCAGCCGCATCGACAGGTCGACGCGTTCGGCGTGGTCGTGTTCGAGTGCCTCCATCGCGGCCGAGACCCGGCTGGCCAGCGGGGTGGCGCCCTTGCCCTGGCTGACGGCGAGGCTGCGCGAGTTGGGCCGGTAGGCGGTGGCGACGGGTATCCCGATGATGTCCAGGCCGGTGATGTCGGCGACCCGGGTGACGCCGACGTCCGGCAGCAGCGGTGCGACCCGTCGCCAGGTCTCCGCCAGGGTCGCGGCGCGGTGCGTACCGTGCCGCTGCGCCTTGGCGGCGACGGGTTCGGTGAGCCAGCGGGCGGTTTCGACTTCAGACATGGGGCACCGGAAGGAGACAGGGTCGGTCGGGAAGGGGATCGGCACCCGCCCCGAGGAACGGGAAGGCCGCCGGTGCCGTCGAGCGCAGGCCGGGCACGACGACCCGGACGACCGTGTAGCCAGCGGTGGCGACGTCCGGGGTGGTGAGATCAACGGTGAGCGCTGCGAGGCCACGAGCGGCGAGGACGGTGTCCAGGTCGGGGCAGGCGGACGCCGCCCAGCCGTGGCGTTCCGGGACGGGAGCACCACCGGCGAGCCGGTGGGTGACGGCCTCGGCGATGCGGGGGTCGGCGAGCAGTTGCGCGTGGCAGACGATGTCGGTGGCGTCGGAGAGGTCGGGGGCGTACGTGTCGCCGTACCGGCGGTCCGGCCGGTACGGCCGCAACGGCTGCCAGTCCAGCGACCCGCCCGCTACCAGCTGTACGGTGCGCAGGCTCTGGCACGCCTCGGCGGCGGCCTTGCCGGCGGCGGAGTCGGCGTCGTCGGCGAGGGCGCAACCGACCCCGAGCAGCCCGTCCCCGTCCTCGACGACGGCCAGCACCACCGGTGCGAAGAGCAGGTTCGGCACCGCCCGTAGCTGTCCGGGGAAGCCCGCGACGGTGCGCCGCAGGAGCGGAAACCGGGTGCCGGCATGCCAGCAGGTGGCCAGGGCGTGGCGTTCGACGACCTCGGCCAGCGCGGCCGCCCGAGCCCGTCCCGGCGTCGGCCCGGCCGCGACGCCGGCCGCCACCGGCAGATGCGCAGCCGCCTCGGGCAGATGCGCAGCCGATACAGGCGGGGGCGCAGCCGATACAGGCGGCGCAGCCGATACAGGCGGCGCAGCCGATACAGGCGGGTGCGCAGCCGCTCCGGTCGGTGGTGCGGCGAGCGTGCAGAGCGACGCCGGCACCCAGGTCCGCTCCTGGTGCGGGTCGGTGCCGGCGAGCCAGTCGATCGGGTCGGTCCGGGCGATGCCGGTGAACGGGACGGTCTGGTCGGCGCGGTACAGGGCGAGCAGGTGCGGATCGACCGCCCGGCGGCCGCGTTCCGTCATGCCGTGCCAGGTGTCCAGCCGGGTCGGCTGCGGGGTGTGGTGACCGCAGTAACGCTCGGCCGCCTCGCCGAGGGCGGCGGCGGTGGCGGCGTCCGGGGAGGTCCACGACGCTCCGGAGACGGTGGGGCGCCCGCCGGCCGGGCCGAGCCAGGCGAGGTCGGCGTGCGTGACGTGTAGGCCGGCCGGCAGGCGTTCGTGGTGCAGCGCGGTGACGAGGCCGGTCCGCCGATCGGTGATCATGTGTGCGGTAGCGGGACGCGGTTGACGTCCGCCTCGGCCAGCGGCGCCGTGCGCAGGCCGAGCCGGACCGGGTCGGTGTAGAGCCGGCTGCCGCCGAGGAAGGGGAAGGCCGCCGGCGGGTTGCCGTAGGTGCCGGGGGCCACCACCCGGACGACGGCGACCCCGGCGGCCTCGGCGTCCGGGGTGGTCACGTCCACGGCGACCGCCTCGATGTCCTGGCCGGCCAGCCGGTGCAGGTAGCCGGCCCGGATGTCGCCGTCGAGGTGCGGCAGGTCGTCGAGGCGGACCATCTCCTCCCCGCCGGTGATCGGGTCCAGGTGTGCGTGCATTGCCGGGTCGAGCCAGAGCTGGCCGTGGCAGCCGAGGTCCACCACGTCGGACCAGTCCGGCCGGTAGGAGCGGGTGTAGCTCCGGTCGGCCCGCCAGGGGTGGAAGACCGTCCCGTCGATAAGTCCGGCGCCGGCCGCTTGCCAGATCTCGCCGTCCGGGTCGAGCAGGCCGAGGGCGTACCGGCGCAGCGTCACCGCCTCGGCGAGGGCCTTGGCGACCGCGGCGGCGGGCTCGGGTCGGGCGGCGACGCCGAGGGCGGTGATCCGCAGTTCAGGGTCGTCGATCAGCACGCCGAGGACGGAGACGTCGAACACGGTCGGGATGGCGACCACCCGGTAGCGAATGTCGGCGGAGGTGCCGGCGGCGCGGGCCCAGCCGGAACCCCGTTCCGGGTCCGGGACCAGCAGGCGGGCCAGTGCCGGGTGGGCCACGTCGACCGGGCGGGCGGGGATCCTGTTGGCCCACCAGACGACTGTGGCGTCCCGTTCGATCACCTCCTCCAGGGCGGCGGTCTCGGCGGCGGCGCGGGTCGGCCCGGCCGCCAGCCCGGAGAGCATCGAGAAGTTGGTACGGGGTTCGTCCGTTCGCGGCGGTAGCAGCCAGTTGACGTAGACCAGTGACGCCGGCACCGCCGTCGGGGTGCCGTCGGCGAGCGTGTAGCCGGTCGTCCACAGCACTTCGAGGTCGCCGGTGAAGGGCTGGAACGGAAAGCCGGGCTGCGCGTACTGGGCCGGGGAATGCAGGGCCAGTGTCGTCGGGTCGACGGCGTGCTCTCCGGCGGCGAGTAGTTGCCGGTGGCTGGCCCGGCCCAGCCCGGCGGGGACGAAGTTGCCGCAGTAGCGTTCGACCGCCTCCCCCACGGCGGCCCGGTGCGCGTGTTCCGGATCGGCGAACGCGGTGCCGGTGGCGACCCGGTCCGCCGGCCACGGCAGGTGGCGCATCATGTCGGCGACGTCCGCGACGACGATGTCGAGGCCGGACGGCCACCACTGTTCGGCCGGCAGCCGGACGGTGCCCCGTACGACGCCGGTCCGGGTGTCGATCAGCGCCTCCACGGCTACCGCTCCTCGGGTGTGGGCGCGCGCAGGACGATCCCGTCGACGGTGAGCGTCGCCGGCGCGGGTGGGCGGGGGTGTCTCGGGTGGCGGCTGGTGGTGATTTCCAGCCGCAGCCGGTGTCCTCGGGGGAGGTCGACGGCGACCGGACGGCAGCCGATCTCGACCGCCCACGGGCCGCAGGGGACCGAGGTGGCGCCGTCGGTCAGCACAGTCCGGACTCCGGCCGGGGTCTCGTGCACGAGGGTGGCGACGAGCTGCGACGCGGCCTCCGACCGCCCGGAGACCAGGCACACGGCGGCACCGTGGTAGCTGAGCGGCCCCGGCACGCTGGACACGAGGGCGCCGGGGAGGTCCGTGAGCCGGCCGAGATCCGCCGAGTGCGGCAGCGACGGGTACGGCCGTTCAGGGTCGGCGGTCAGGACGCCGGGGTCCCCCGTGAGCAGTGTGCGGACGGGTGCCGCCGTCGTCACCGGGGAGCCGTCGCGCCAGTCGCCGCTGCCGAGCCAGAGCGTCCGGCAGCGGTGCAGCGTCCCGGTGAGCCACCGCAGGGTGAGGGTCGACGGGTCCGGTTCGACCGGTACGTCGATCGCGCACTCCTCGGCGAGTTCGTGGGTCAGCGGGGAGACCCAGCCGCCGACGTGGCAGGTGGCCTCGGCGGCGAGCGCCGCATGCCGCAGGGTCGCCGGCACCGACCGGCAGTACCAGCTGCCGAGGTGCAGCGACGGCGCCCGGCACGCCGCCACCGCCTGCTCGACACGCCCCACCGGCGTCGCGGTATCGGTGGCTCGCGGCGGCCACGGCCGGATGTCGACCGGCCACCGGGCTGCCAACTCCTCGTCGTCCAGCGGCAGCTCGGTGACGGCGGTCGCCAGCGGGGTCAGGCCGGGATGGCCGATCCGGCCGGTGCCGTGCTCGGTGCGCCACCACAGTTCGCCGTCGACCGGTGGGGACGCGTCGCCGGGTGGCCACGGCTGCCGGCTGACCACGCCGGCCACCGCCGGATGGCCGCTGGCGCACCACGCGGCGTACGCCTCGTATCCGGTGCCGCAGAGCACCACCCGCCCGTTCGACCAGGGCCGCCCGGCGACCCAGTCGACGGTGGCGTGCCCGTCGGCGGTCTCGTCCGCTCCGGCGACGAACCCGCCGTCGGAACGGAAACGGCCACGGACGTCCTGCAGCGCCACGGCGAAGCCGGCCGACGCGTACGCCGCCGCTTCCGGCCACAGCCCCGGCGTGCCGTACGGGGTACGCACCAGGACCGTGGTCGCCGGCTCCTCGGGCAGCCACACGTCGGTGGCCAGACCGCAGACGTCGATCCCGAGCCTGATGTTCACGGCGCCTGCTCCATCAGGTCCGGCGGTACCGGCAGCACCGGGTGCCGGCGCAGTACTCCGGCGGCGGGGTCCATTCCGTACTGTGTCCGCTCCCCGGGCACGGGGCGGCCGGCCAGGTATGCGCGCACGTCCGCGGCGATGAGGCCGGCGACCACTGCCGCTCCCGCCGGGTCGGGCGGCCCGGCCGGTCGTCCGCCGGAGTCGAGCCACGCCCAGTAGGCCAGCAACTCGTCCGGGAACGGGCTGGCTGCCAGCCGTCGCAACCGCAGGTCGGCGTAGCTCGGTCCAGCACCCGGTACGGAGAGGGGCCCGGCGTACCAGCGTCCACCCTCGGCATAGCCCCGGTGCCAGGCGATCCCGGCCGCCGCGCACTCGGCGTCCAGCCGGCACCAGCGACTGTCGGGCAGCCAGTCGGCGCACGCCACGACCACCGCCGCGCCACCGATGCCGTCGGTCCGCTTCGCGTCCAGTAGCTGGCAGAGCTGGTCGACCAGCACACCGTCACCCAGCAGGGCCACCGGCCCGGCAGATGCCTTCGGTTCCTCGGCGAGCAGCGCCTCGTCGGCCAGCACGTCGAGCAGTCCGGCGGCATCGGGATCCCGCGCGACCGCCGCGTCCGGGGGAAGGTCGCCGGAGAGCAGCGACGCGATCAGGTCCCGGCGACCGGGCTCGACATCGATGGCAATAAACTCCTCACCCGGCGTGACGAGCAGGAAACCGTCGGCCGTGGGAACGACACCGGCGCCCCGCGAAAGACGCAGCGGGCGGTCGGCCAGGGACCAGTCCATAGCTCCTCGTCAGCGATCTAGGCTTGTGGGAGGGGTGCGTGGGCGTCACATCCGCCCACGCACCCCCGGTTCGTCGGCTCAGCGGAGCCGGCTCGGCGTCACCGCTTGCGCCAGGCAACGCTGGCGTTGCGCACGGTGGCGTGGTTCGACGTGTGCACCGAAGCGCGGACCGTCTGCACCTTCAGCTTCTCGACCTTCACGCGGGTCACCTCCCTTCCGAACTCGTGGACGGTTGTTCCGACGGAACCGCCGCCAGTAGTGCGTCGGCGTCCCGTTGGCTCGCGATGAGCGCGGCATAGCTCGGGCAGCGCTCCAGCAGCACCTCGTGCGGTGCCACATCGACAACCTGTCCGTGCTCGAGGAGCGCGACCAGGTCGGCGGTGCGGATGGTGGCCAGGCGGTGGGCGATGACCAGGGTCGTCCGGCCGGCCCGCAGCCGGTCCAGCGCCGCGCCGATCTCGCGTTCACTGAGCACGTCGAGCTGGCTGGACGATTCGTCGAGGACCAGGATCGGGGCGTCGCGCAGCAGGGCACGGGCCAGCGCGACCCGTTGCCGCTCGCCACCGGAGAGCCGGGCGCCGCGCTGACCGACGACCGTGTCGAGCCCGTCGGGCAGCCGGCGCAGCACCGGTCGCAGTTGCGCGGCGGCGCAGACCTCGTCCAGGGCTGCGCCGCTCGCCTCCGGCGCGGCCAGCACCAGGTTCTCCCGGAGGGTGTCGTGCAGCAGGAAGACGTCCTGCGGCACGTACGCGACCAGCCGCAGCAGGCCCGCCAGGCGGTACTCCCGGATGTCGACGCCGTCGACCCGCAGCACGCCGCGCTGCGGGTCGAACGCGCGCAGCAGCAGGTTCGCCATCGTGGACTTGCCGGCGCCGGTCGCACCGACAAGTGCCACCGTGCTCCCCGCCGGGATGGTCAGGTCGGCACCGCGCAGCACCCAGGACTCGTGCTCGCCGTAGCGGAACCACACCCCGTCGAAGGTGACGGTGCCGGCGGTGGCCGGGGCGTCGCGCGTTCCGGTGTCGGCCACCACCGCCGGCTCTTCCAGCAGGTCGAAGACCCAATCCGCCGAGGACGAGGTCAGCCCCCAGATCCGGGTGACCTTCAGCAGGGTCAGCAGTGGCGTGAACGAAGCGGTGGCGAACACGGTGGCGGCCACCAGCGTCGGCACCTCGACGCCCCGCCACACGGCGGCGGCCAGCACCGAGACCGTGCCCGCGCCGGTCAGGGCCGCGCACACCGCCTGCTCCAGCCCGCCGCGTACGGTCTGCCGCCGCTGCGCCTCGGCCAACTCGGCGCTGGCCTCGGCGATCCCGACCCGAGCGTCCTCGCCGCGGCCGAAGGTGAGCACCTCCCGGATGCCCTGCACCAGATCCACCGTCCGGGTGCCGACCAGCGCGTGCAGGTCCCGTACCCGCCGGCCGTGCGCGGCGTTGCGGCGGCGCAGCGCGAACGGCACGGTGGCGACCAGCAGCAGCCACGGCGTCAGCGCCAGCGCCAGCGGCCAGGCGACGACGGCCAGCCCGGCCAGCGCGACCGGTGGCAGGATCAGGGCGACCGCGATGTAGATCGAGGTGTGCGCGTAGAAGATCTCCAGGCTCTCCGCGTCACGCAGGGCGACCGCGGCGAGATCGCCCGTGCGGCGCTTGACCAGTCCGCCCGGCGCGATCCGCTCGAAGGCGCGGTAGAGCCAGTACCGGACCTCCGCCAGCAGCCGGAACGACAGCTCGTGGGAGATCCACGCCTCCAGCCAGTTGGCGAGTGCCTGCACCGCCATCAGGGCCAGGGTCAGCAGCGCCAGCGGCCAGAGCCGCGAGGTGGCCGCCCCGGTCAGCGCCAACCCCACCAGGTAGCCGCCCAGGGTCAGCGCGGCGATCCCGGCGCCCTGGTTGAGTACTCCGAACAGGACGGAGAGCGCGTAGGGGAACCGGTACGCGGCCAACACCCGCAGCAGTCCGGCCGTACCGCGCCGGCCCGGCCCGGTGTCGCCGAGCAGCCCCGGTTGCCAGCTCACCGCGCCGCCCCCGCGTGCGCCCCGACCAGTCGCGACCATGCCCCGCCGGTCGCGAGCAGGTCGTCCGGGGCGCCGTACTCGACGACCCGGCCGCCGTCGAGCACCGCCACCTGGTCGGCGCCGGCCACCGTGGAGAGCCGGTGCGCGATGACCAGCGTGGTACGCCCCGCCGTCGCCTCGGCCAGCGCCGTCCGCAGCCGCTCCTCGGTCGCGCCGTCCACACTGGAGGTCGCCTCGTCCAGGACGAGGACCGGGGCGTCGGCCAGCAGGGCGCGGGCGATGGCCAGCCGTTGCCGCTGCCCGCCGGAGAGCCGGGTGCCGCGCTCGCCGACGACCGTGGCGTAGCCCTGCGGCAGGGCCGCGATCTCGTCGTGGATCCGCGCCCTGCGGCAGGCCGCCGTCAGGTCGGCATCGCTCGCCCCGGGCCGAGCCATCCGCAGGTTGTCGGCCACACTGCCGTGGAACAGGTACGCCTCCTGGCTCACCACCGCCGTCAGCGCCCGCGCCTGCCGCAGCGAGAGGTGCCGCAGGTCGACGCCGTCGACCTCGACGGCACCGCTGCTCGGGTCGTGGAACCGTTGCAGCAGGGCGGCCAGGGTCGACTTCCCGGCACCGGAACGCCCGACAAGCGCGGTGGTGCGGCCGGCCGGCAGGGTCAGGTCCACCTCCACCACCGCCGGCTGGTCGGAGCCGGGATACGTGAAGCTGACCTGCCGGAACCGCACCTGCACCGGTCCGCCGTCCCCGCGCACCGCCCGCGCCTCGGCTGGTTCGCCGACCGGCGCTGGCGCGTCGAGCAGCGCGAAGATGCCGTCCGCGGCGGCCATTCCGGAGAACCCCTCGTGCCAGTAGTTCTGCAACTCCAGTTGCGGCCGGAACGCCTCGGCGGCCAGCAGCAGCACCAGCAGTACGGCCGCCGCGTCCACCGCCCCGTCGGCGTGCCGCAGCCCGGCGACGGCGACCGCCAACGCCGTTCCGGCCGTGGTGATCAGCGCGGTGGCGACGTACACCGTCGCCGAGGCGGCCAGGTCCCGCATCGTCGCCCGGTAGACCCGGGCCGCCTCCGCCCGCAGCCGCTCGCCGTGCCGGCCACTCGCACCCAGGGTCTTGAGCGTGGTCATGCCGTAGAGGGCGTCGAGCATCTTGACGGCGAACGCCTCGTACGCCGCCCAGTGCGCCTTGCCGCGCCGACCGAGCAGGCGGCGGAACACCGGCCGCGCCAGCGGCAACAGCGCGACCGCGACACCGACGATCACCGCACTGACCGGGTCGACGACGGCCAGCACCGCCACGACCAGCGCCGGTCCGGTGACGCTCACCACTACCTGCGGCAGGTAGAAGCCGACGTACGCGTCGAGTGCCTCCACACCGTCGGCGACGGCGGTGTGGATGGTGCCGACCGGGCGGCCCGCCGTCCCACCGGGACCGAGCTCCAGCAGCCGGCGGGTCACCCTGTCACGCAGTCGCAGTTTCACCGCTGCGGCCGTCCTGGTCGCGGCGAGGTCGCGTACCCACAGCAGCATGCTGCGGGCGGCGACCGCGAGCACCGCGACCGCCAACGGGGCGGCGAGGTGCCCGACGGCCTGGCCGTCCGCCGCCCGGCGCAGCGCCTCGGCGAGAGCGACGGCCATCGCGATGGCCGCACCGGTGGCGGCCAGGGCACATGCGACGGTGACGGCGACCGGTCCGGGCGCCTCGGCCAGCAGGCCGAGCAGCCGCCGTCGCACCAGCACAGCCACTCCCTCCGTCGGTTAGCCCCCGATCACCGACCGTGGACCGGCTCCACCATGCCAGTACTTGAAAATGGTTGTCAACACCCTTGGTTATGGAGTTCGATTTCACTAAGCTCGGCGCGTGACCGCCGTCGCCGCACCCGGCCTGCTCCGCGTCCTCTCCGCCCGCACCGAGTTCCGCTGGCTGTGGCTGGGCAACCTGATCAGCGTGTGCGGGGGCTGGTTCAGCGCTGTCGCCGTGTTCGCGATGGTCTACCAGCACACCGGCGCCGGCGTCGCGGCCGGCGCCACCCTCGCGCTGCGGTACCTGCCCGGCGTCCTGATCGGAGGCTTCGCCGGCGTCCTCGCCGACCGGATGGACCGGCGCACCCTCATGGTCGTCACCGACCTCGCCCTCGCCGGCTTCGCCGCCGCGTTCCTGCTCGCCGACAGTCCCCGGTGGATCTGGCTGGTCTATCCGCTGACATTCGTCTCGGCCGCGACGAGCTTCACCTTCCAGGCCGCCCGCAACGCCTGGATGCCGAGCCTCGTCGAGCCCGACGAGTACGTGCTGTTCGGCGCCCTGGTGCAGGTCAACGGACTGCTGTTCCAGGCGGTGGGTGGCCTGGCCGGAGCGGCCGCGGTGACCCTGTTCGGCTGGCGCTGGGCCTTCGTCATCAACGCGGCGTCATTCGCCGTCTCCACCCTGTGCACCCTGCGCGCCCGAGGCGGCCAGCGTCACGGCGACACCGGCAGCGCCCGGAAGGACGGCATCCTGACCGCCCTCGTCGCCGGCATCCGACACGCGCTGCGGCACCGGCAGATCCGCGCCCTGCTGGCCGTCGAGGCCGTGTTCTGCCTCGGCCTCGGCGCGACGATCGTCACCATGACCTTCCTCGCCACCCGCACCTACCAGCTCGGCAACGGGGGCGTCGGCTGGTTCTACGCCGTGCAGGGGGTCACCGGAGCCGCCGTCCTGCTGGCGGCCGCCGCCCGCATCCAACGGCTGCCCGCCCGGGGGCAACTGACGGTACTCGGCCTCTCCTGCCTCTGCGAGGGCCTGGCCACCAGCGCGTTCGGGCTGGCACCCGTGGTCGGCTTCGCCCTCGCCTGCTGGGCCGTCGCCGCCGCCGCCGACGTCCTGTACGGTCCGGTGGCCATCGCCGTCCTGCTGCGCCACGCCGACAACGCGATGCGCGGCCGGCTCATGTCCCTGTGGACCGCCACCGCCACCGCAGCCCTGGCCCTGTCGTCCCTGGTCGGCGGCATCCTGGTGGACCGGCTTCCGCCCGGACTCGTCGCCGTCGGAGCCGGCCTGCTGATGGCGGTCGCCGGCGGAACGTGGTTGGTGCTGCTCGGCCGAGGCCAGCTCGACACGTCCGTTCAGCCGTGAACGGCGGCGGCGCGGCCACCCTCCGCTTCCGCCGACCGCGCCGCCCGCGCCAAGCCGCCCTTCGCCTCTGCGTGGGGCCCTCCGCCTCTGTCCGGGGCGGGGACATCCCGGGGCTGCGCGCCGCGCTGTCCCGCGTCGGCCGGCCCGCACACCACGGTGGTTCCCGACGTGACCCGCGCCTCGCCGGATGCCGCCCGGACGGGACTCCCCACCGGGGCGATTAGCATGGGCCCCGCCGTGGTGTTCGGGAAGCCGGTGTGAAACCGGCGCGGCCCTCGCCACTGTGAACGGGACAGCCGTCGGCCCTCGTCGGGCAACGAGGTCACTGGGCGCGATTCGCCTGGGAAGGCCGGCCGGCGGCGCACCGCCCGTCAGCCAGGAAACCGGCCACGGCACCGACGACCCGTCCACGAGGTGCTGGAAGGCGGTCTGCGATGCGCGTGCGCGCTGTGCGGTCCCTCATGTCCTGGCGCGTTGCCGCGCCACTGTCCGTCATGCTCGTCGCCCTGTCCGGCTGTGCCGGCGGCGACGCCGAACCCGAGGCGGGCTCCGGCAGCGGCGCGGCCACCGTCACCAACTGCGGTGTCGGGGTACCGACCGGTACCCCGCCCGCCAGGATCTTCGCGGCGTTCCACAACGGCGTGGAAGCGGTGTACGCGCTCGGCGCCGGCGACAGGCTGGTCGGAGCCGCCTACCTCGACAATCCGCTGCTGCCCGAGTACGCCGCGCAGTTCCAGCCGAAGGAGCAGAAGCCGACGTACTACCCGGAGGAGTACCCGAGCCGCGAGGAGGTGCTGCGGCTCGACCCGGACTTCGTCGTCTCCGGCTTCACCGGCGCCTTCACCACCGAGGGCCTGGGCACCCGGGCCGAGCTGGAGAAGATCGGCATCGGCTCGTACCTGTTCACCCAGTACTGCCCGACCACGGACGGGCAGGGCCAGAAGTCGCTGGCCGACAACGACGTCTCGCTCGACGGCGTCTACGGCGACCTGACCGACCTGGGGCGGGTTCTCGGAGCGACGTCTCGCGCCGAGGCGCTGGTCGCCTCGATGAGGAAGACCGTCGCCGACGTCGAGAGCAGGCTCACCGGGGTGCGGCGGCCTACGGTGGCGATGCTGAACCGGCCCGGCGGTGGCGAGTTGCGTGTCTTCGGCACCGAGGACGTGGCCACCACGATCATCGAGAAGGCCGGCGGCACCCAGGTCTTCGCCGACGTACCCGGCCGGCTGGCCCGGATCGGCACCGAGGAGCTGATCAAGCGCAAGCCGGAGGTGATCGTGGTGCCGGCCTGCTGCGGCGCCGACATCGGCCCGGACGGCGCGCAGAGCGTGATCGACGGGCTCAGGTCCGACCCGGCGCTGGCGAACGTACCGGCGATCCGGAACGGCCGGATCTACGCGGTGACGTTCGCCGAGATCACGCCAGGGGTGCGCAACGCCGACGCGGTGGCGACCCTGGCGAAGCTGCTGCACCCGGAACGGTTCTGAACGCTCGGGCTGCCGGGCTGGCCGGGGCGGTCGTCGTGCTGACGGCGGCCGTGTGCGGGTCCCTGCTGGTCGGCAACGAGACGATCGGCCCGGGCACGGTCCTCGACACCCTGCTGCGTCCGGACGGCTCGGACGCGCAGCGGATCGTGCAATACCTGCGGATCCCCCGTACCCTCGTCGGGATCTTCGCCGGTGCGGCCCTCGGCGTCGCGGGCGGCCTGTTGCAGGGTCTGACCCGCAACGCGCTGGCCGGGCCGGAGGTGCTCGGGGTCAACGCGGGCGCCGCGCTCAGTGTGGTGCTGGGGATCTCCGTGTTCGGCGTGCACACCTTCGGCGGCTGGGTGTGGTTCTCCTTCGCCGGGGCGGCGCTGGCCGGCGCCGGGGTGTACGCGTTGAGCTCGCTGGGTCGCGGCGGGGCCACCCCGGTGAAGCTGGCGCTGGCCGGTGCGGCCGCGACCGCCCTGCTCGGCGGGCTGACCACGGCGCTGACGCTGCTGGACGTCAACACGTTCAACTCCTACCGGTACTGGTCGGTGGGCGCGCTGACCGCGGCGGACATCTCGGTGATCGGAGCCGCGCTGCCGTTCCTCGCCGCCGGGGCGGTGCTGGCGGCGATGTCGGTGCGGGCGCTGGACGCCATCGCGCTCGGCGACGACATGGCCCGTTCGCTCGGGCAGCGGCTGGCCGCCGGCCGGGCGACCGCGGCCCTGGCGGTGGTGCTGCTCGCCGGCACGGCGGTGGCCCTGGCCGGTCCGATCGCGTTCGTCGGGCTGACGGTGCCACACATGGCGCGGGCGCTGGTCGGGCCGGCGCACCGGTGGCTGCTGCCGTACGCGGCGGTGCTGGCGCCGGTGGTGCTGCTCGCCGCCGACGTGCTCGGCCGGGTGGTGGCCAAGCCACAGGAGTTGCAGGCCGGGATCGTCACCGCGATCGCCGGCGCGCCGTTCTTCGTCGCCCTGGTACGCCGCCGCAGGCTGGCCGAGCTGTGAAAGTCCTGCGGATCGCCGGCCGCTCGGCGCGGGTCGATGCGCGGGCCGTCGCGGTCACCGTGGTCGCGCTGGTCGTCGCCCTGACCGCGATGGTGGCCTCGCTGACCCTGGGTGATTACCCGCTGCCGGTCTCCGACATCCTCGCCGTGCTTTCCGGCGGCCCGGGCACGACCCGCCGCAGTTCCTACGTGATCCTTCACCTACGGCTGCCCCGCGCGCTCGGCGCGATCGCCGTCGGTGCCGCGTTCGGCCTGGCCGGGGCGATCGTGCAGCGCGTGGTACGCAACCCGCTGGCCAGCCCGGACATCATCGGTATCAACGCCGGCGCGGGCACCGTGGCGGTCTTCCTGGTCGTGATCGTCGCCGCCCGCCCGGCCACCGTCGCACTCGGCGCGCTGACCGGCGCCCTGGCCACCGCCGTGGCGATCTATCTGCTGTCCCGGCGCCGTGGCGTCACCGGGTACCGGCTCGTGCTGGTCGGCATCGGAATCACCGCGATGCTCACGTCGGTCACCGCGTACCTGCTCAACACCGCCAACGTCTACACCGCCGAGCAGGCCGCGGTCTGGCTCTCCGGCAGCCTTGCCGGCCGGTCCTGGGGGCACGTACTGCCGGTGGTGCTCGCGGTGGCGGTGCTGCTGCCGGTGGCGTTGCGGCTGGCCGCGTCGCTGCGCGCCCTCGAACTCGGCGACGACCTGGCCCTCGCCCTGGGTACCCGAGCCGAACCGGCCCGGGTCGGGCTGCTCGCCACGGCGGTCGTCCTAGCGGCCGTGGCGACGGCGGCGGCCGGCCCGATCGCGTTCGTCGCCCTGGCCGCGCCGCAACTGGCCCGCCGCCTCGTCCGCGAGCGCGGCCTCGCCCTGGTCACCTCGGCCGCGGTCGGTGCCGCGCTGCTGGGCTGCGCGGACCTGGCCGCCCGCCGGGTCCTCGCCCCGACCGAACTGCCCGTCGGGGTGCTCACCACGGTCCTCGGCGCCCCGCTGCTCGTCTGGCTGCTGGCCAGAGCCAACCGCGTCGGGAGGACAGAATGACCGAACTACGCGCCACCCGGCTCGGCCTCGGCTACCACGGCCGCACCGTGGTCACCGGCCTCGACCTGCGGATCGCGCCCGGCCGGATCACCGCCGTCGTAGGACCCAACGCCTGCGGCAAGTCCACGCTGCTGCGCGGCCTGGCCCGACTGCTCCGCCCGGACACCGGCACGGTGCTGCTCGACGGCCGCGACATCCACCGGCTGCCGACCCGCGAGGTCGCCGCCCGCATCGGCGTACTGCCGCAGCAGCCCGTCGCCCCGGACGGCATCACCGCCGGTGACCTGGTCGCCCGGGGACGACATCCGCACCAGACGTGGCTGCGGCAGTGGTCGGCCGCCGACGAACAGGCGGTCAGCACCGCCCTGGCCGCCACCGGCGTCACCGACCTGGCCGACCGACCCGTCGACGAACTCTCCGGCGGCCAGCGACAACGCGTCTGGATCGCCCTGGCCCTCGCCCAGGACACCGACCTGCTGCTGCTCGACGAACCGACCACCTTCCTCGACCTCGCCCACCAACTCGAGGTCCTCGACCTGCTCACCGACCTCAACACCGCCGGCCGCACGGTCGTCGCCGTGCTGCACGACCTCAACATGGCCTGCCGTTACGCCCACGAAATCGTCGCGATGCGCGACGGCGCCGTACTCGCCCAGGGTCCGCCCGCCGAGGTCGTCGACGCGCGACTGGTCGAGACGGTGTTCGGTGTACGGGCCCGCGTCATCGTCGATCCGACCACCGGAACACCACTCGTGCTGCCGGAGCCGCGCACCACCCGCTGACAGCTCCCGGCAGTCGCCCTGCCGCAATCTCCCCTCGGGAACAGGCGTCGATCGGGTAATTCAGCAAGCGATCCGTACGTAGCGACACGGGCCGGCACCGCCGTACTACACAATCTTGCCCTCCACATTTCGGCCCAGGTTCGGGTGGCCCGAGAGGCAGTAATGATCCCTGGTCGAGGGCGGTTTCGTACCGCTACTCACTGCTACCACCGAATGTGAGCCAGAGACGTTCGATCCACAGACACGCGGATGGCTGCCTCCACGTGACCGCCGATCCGTCATCAACGGTCAGGAGCGCCCAGCTGAGCGGATAACTGTTCGAGCCGTACGGCCAATACGGCGTACGCTGCCCGCCGTGCGTAGACCGCAGCCGACCGGCGTGCTGATGGACCTCGGCAACCTGCCCGAATACTGGGGAATGCTCGCCAGCGAGTTCCAGACGCTGGAGAGCCTCCCGGCACTGGCCGAGGCGCGCCTGCTGTCCGATCGTGCCTTCGACGAGTCGCAGGTCGCCGGCCCCCGGACCTACATGGCGGTCGAGCGGTACCTCGGCGTGGCCAGGGACAACCACGAGGCGCTACTCGCGTTGCTGGAACATCGGGGCGCGACAGTGTGGGCGCCGTGGAGTCTGCTGCGGCCGATCTTCGAAGCGTCGTTCTTCGCGACCTGGATCATCGACCCATCCTCCGGGCGCGAGCGTCGCCTGCGCGGGCTACGCAGTGAGGTTCAGGACTTCTACCAGCGGCGTAAGCATCGGGCGGTGTTCAAGCGGCTGCCGCAGACACGGCGGCATGTTGAGGACGCCGAGCGCAAGGAGGAGCAGGGCCAGCTGGCCGTGTACCGGTCCGAGGCTGCCGCGCTCGGGGAGTCGTTCGACCGCGTGCACCAGAGGATCAATGTCGCCGAAGAACTGCTCAAACTGAACTTCGTGCGAGGCAAGGATGATTTCGCCGTGTTCCTGGAAGGTACCTGGCGGCTGCTGTCGGGCTTCGAGCACGGACTTGCCTGGGCCCTGCTGCGAGGCGCCGATCGTGGTGCGGAGACGGAGATCCCGGGCGGTAAGGGCGTGGTCTTGTCGATCAACGACAACGAGTTCGTAAATGCCGCCAAGGTGACCTATGCACTGCTAGCAACGGCCTGCCGACTACTCAAGAGCCGCCACCTGGAGTCAGACCGCCGGTGAGCAGCCGGCCTGCGGCTCAGGCGTAGCACATGGCCGACCGGTAGCCGATCCGAGAGAGCGGCGAAGCGCAGGGCATCGGGGCGATAGTTCAAGGCTTCTCCAAGCTGGCGGTCCCCCGCCGATCCGCTCCCACGCCACGGGCCGCAGGCTTCGTCGCGCCCCTGGAAACCGGTCCGAGTGGCGGTGATGTACTCGGCACGTGCCCGACTGGGCTGCTCACCCAGGAGCCAGATCAGCAACTTCGGGTCCGACTCGCGACGCTCGCGCACAGCGCGTTGGCGTAGTCCTAGTTTTGCCTGCACTCTGTCCGGACCATCAGGGCGAGGCCGGTGGTGGCGAGGAGGCCGGCTGCGGCGGGGATGAGGAAGACGAGGGGAAGGCCGATGGATGTGGCGCCGAGTCCTCCGGCGGCACCGCCGAGCGCGGAGGCGAGGGCGGTGGAACTGATGAAGATGGCTGAGGCGGTCGCGACGGCGGTCGGTAGTAGCTGCTGGGCGACGATGATCCCGAGGGCGGCGAACACACCCCAGACCGCGCCCATCAGGACCTGACCGGTGAACAGACCGGCGGCGGTGCCGGTGGTAGCGAAGCAGATGTTTGCTGCTACTCCGGCGCCGGCGCCGACCACCATGAGGCGCATCATTCCGATTCTGCGGGCGACGAGGACGGCCAGCGGCATCAGGATGATCTCGACCAGCGGTTGGATGCCGATGATCGCTCCGCTGAGCCCGGCCGGGAACTCCAGCTGTCTGGTCATGTAGATCGGCAGGTAGGCGTACTTGATGGGCTCTCCGAGGTACACCAGGACGTACAGCCCGGTGAACGTGAGCAGTGGCAGCAGCGCTCTGGTGGTGGGGGCGGTCGGCCGTGGTTCCGGCGACTGCGACGTGCCGCCGTCGATGGGCGCGGTGCGCATTGTTCCCAGGGGGATGATCTGGGCGAGGGTGCAGCAGGCGGTGGCGACGAGCATGGTGCGCAGCGAGGTGTGCGCGGCGAGGAAGGCTCCGGCGACGGGACCGATGACCCAGCCGCCGGTCAGGGCCATCCGTACCGCGGCGACGACGCCGTCGTTGTTCGGGTTGGGGTGTGCCTTGAGGTGGTCGTGTATCGCGGCGAACAGTTGGGAGGTGGCGGCGCCGCCGAACGCGCCGATGACGGCGCTGATGACGTACGGCATCCACAGCTGTGTCGAGTAGGCGATGCCGATCCAGCCGACGAAGCCCAGGACGGCGCACCACCGGAACAGGCCCAGCCGGCGCCCGGTGTGATCCGACCTGCGGCCGACGAGATAGCCGGCCACCGGTGCCGTCAGGCTCGTGAGGTAGAACAGTCCCGCGGTGCGCAGGGAGGCACCGAGGTCGTTGACCAGGAACGACGCGATCTGTGGTGCGGCGGCCGAGAACCCGACGGCGCCGAGGAAGACCGCGATGGTCGCACCGCGGTGCAGCGGCGAGGTGAGCGTCAGACGCAGTGCCGAGGAACGCGCCACGGGTGGGTCGGGCGCCGGGGCGGCGGCTTCGACCTGCTCGGGCAGGCTCATCTGTCCCGCGTTCCGTAACTTGGTGCGGGGGTGCTGGCGCGGGTGACGAGTTCGATCGGGAACTGCTGACGGTGACCGGCGGCGGGGACGCCGTCGAGGAGGAGGCGGGTGGCGGCGGTGGCCATCTCCTCGACCGGTAGGCGCATCGTGGTCAGCGGCGGGTTGGTGCAGACGGCGGCGATGCTGTCGTCGAAGCCGACGATGCTCACGTCGTCCGGGACACGTCGCCCGGTGGCGGTGATGGCTTGCACGGCTCCGGCGGCCATCAGGTCGCAGGCGACGAACATCGCGTCGATGTCCGGATCCTGCCGCAGAAGGCACTGTGCGGCGTGGTGGCCGCCGTCGCGGTGGAAGTCGCCGTCCGCGCTGGCATGCGGCAGTCCGAGGTCATCAACCGCGCGCCGGTAGCCGGCGCGCCGGTCGATGGCGCAGGGATTTCGGGCGGGTCCGTGGATGGCGGCGATACGACGTCGGCCGAGCCGGTGAAGTTCTCGAACCGCGGCGTACGCACCGCCGACGTTGTCGGCCCGCATCGCCGGGACCGATGGCGCGGTCGGCACCATCGACACCACCCGCCGGCACCGGCGGTGGAAACGGGTAGCAAGATCCGGGGTGATGTCGGCGAGGACCGCCCCGACGGTGGTGTTGGCAGCGATCTCGTCGATCGCGTCGCCAGCTGCCTCAAGCCCGACCGCGTGCAGGCGCAACTGCACGCGGGCACCTTCCAGGACCGGCATCATGCCCGCCAGGACGCGGCTGAAGTACGGATGCGTACCGAGCCAGCCGATACCCGGACCGTAGGTCACCGCGATGACGTCCACGGCCCGTAGCCGACCGGAGGCCAGCGCCCTGGCTGTCTCGTTCGGCTGGTAACCCAGCTCGGTCACCGCCGCACGGACACGTGCTCGCAGCGGACCCGACGCACCCGGAACGTTATTGATCACGCGGGACGCGGTCGCCCGGGACACGCCTGCCACCCGGGCGACGTCCTCGATCGTCGGCTTGACCTTGCTCATCGGGCGCCTGCACTCTCCCCGGCGATCACCCGCCGCCGCGTGCGCCGAACGATAGACCCGAGAGCGCTCTCACCCGAAGCAGACGAATTCGGGGTCCAATCGATCAAGATTATGTCGCAAGCCGGTCACTTCATATCCGATTGGTTCGTCGAGGGACGCCAAGAGGCCAGCCTGGGGCACGGGGGACCGGGTGCAGGACGGTTCGACATCGCTGCCGACATGACGACCCACAGCAGGTCACCAACGGTGGCGCCGGGCCGGTACGAACGTATGCGGGGCGGGTCTGACCCAGCAGTTGGTCGCGGCCGCCGGCGGGGTTGACGTGTTGGCCGACGCGGCAGTCGATCTGTTCGACAGCGGTGTGACGCAGGTAGCAGTGACCCGTCCGCCGGCTACCTGCTCAAGGAGGCGACCTACGCGAGCTCACCGTCGCGATCCGCCGGGTCCCGGCCGGCAAGATGGTCACCGACTACTCGCCGGCGACTGCCCTGAAGGAGGTGGTGGCTATCACCTCCTTCAGGGCAACGCACTGTCTAGTCCCGGGCTATCCGTGGGGACTCAAAGCCGAAGAATGGTTTTGGTGTTGAGGGACGTGAGGCCACAGGCTGAGCTAGTGCTGGTGGCGGTGACGATGTACCCGACGGGGATCGGCGAGTTACTGCACACCTGCTCCGACTGACCCGGGATCTTGATGGATCGGCGGTTGAAGGACAAGTTGCCGCAGATGGCGTGAGTAGAATTCGCCACCACCACGTACCCCGACGGCATGAGCGAGTTGCCACAGATCTCCTCAGCCACACCCGGGATCTTGATCATCTTGCGGTTCAATGACGAGTTCCCGCAGATGGTGTGGGTCGAGTTCGCCACGACCACGTAGCCGGACGGGATCGGTGAACTGCTACAGACAGTCTCGGTCGGGCCGGGAATGGTGATGGTCCTGGTGTTGAACGAGCCACTACCGCAGCTCCAGTGTGTGCCGATCGCGATGACGACGTAGCCGGACGGGATCGGCGTGCCGCTACAGATGGTCACCGGGTTGGCGTGGGCGGGGCTCGGTGCCGTGAGAGCGGTGGCCGCCATGACCGACACCACAACAACAAGTAACGCTCTAGATACTCTCCGCATTTAGACAGGTTAGGAAGGGTATGGGCTGATCGGAAGCCTGCTGTCGGGCTGATTACTACCAGCGGCCCGCCGGACGTCCCACGTCGCCGGAGTTCGTACGTCAGATGATGCGGGGTCAGCTTGCGCTCGTAACGAGGATCGGCCAAGCGATCGTGGCCGTGGCTGGGACGATGTTGTGGGATTCGGCGGCGTCAGCAGGTGCTCTCCGCGGTGGTTGTGCTCTGTCGAGGCATCTGCCTGACGGGCGGGGTGGTGTCGTAGCCGGCGGAGTGGGGGCGAACAGTTCGGCGTACCGGCCGCGCGAGGATCGTCGGCGGGTCCGGAGTGACGGCGTAAGAGTCAAGTAGCGTTGCACCGCGCGTCCGGCGCCGAGCACCCCACCCGTCGTTGCCAGAGCATGATGCCCCCTTCTTACGCACGCCACGCAGCCGGCCAGGATCCACGGCAGCAAACGATCACGCTCACGGGTCACGCCGGCACCGTATCGAGCAATCGCCAGCAGCCGGGCAGCTTCGGAAGGCTCCGGCGGTCACTCCGGCGCCTTGGCGCCAGCGGTCCGGGCCGCCGCGACCAACGCGATACCGAGGTACGCGGCCTGGGCCGGCGTCAACGCCACCCAGTCTCCGTCCGAGCCATCGACCAACTCGACGCCCAGGTTGACCGAGGTCGGGCCGGCGTCGAGGCCGGTGCTGAGCGACTGGAGGTCGACGCTAATGGCCCGCTGCTCGGCAGGGAACTCGGCCGGGCCGCCAGTCAGGTCCACGAGATGGAGGTCGTGGAACCGCTCGACAAACGTCGCGCCGAAGATCCGGGGCTGCTCGCAGTCGCCTGGGCACCAGGTGGGGCAACCGGCGTCGTCGTCCAGCATGGCTGCCAGCACCGCAGCCCAATCGACGTCGGACCGGTTCGGCAGCAGCCGCCCAGACGTGGCCCACATCGCCCAGTCGATGACCGCGTCGTCGGCCTGCTCCTGGGTGGTGACGCCGACCCGGCGGGCGGCAGAGGTCCGGTCCTGGCCGCCCTGCTCGTAGGTGTGGATGCGGTAGCCGCGGAGCACGCTGATCTTCTGCTCGGCGGTCAGGTCGGTGTCGTCGAGCACCGCGTACGGGTCACGGCGGACCTGCTCGGCCTCCGGCGGGGTGGCCTGCCGGAGGATGACCGGCCGGACCGTGTCGGGGGCAAGCAGGGTAGCCCAGTCGTTCACGGCGATGTACGGGTCCGGAGCCGGCTCGACGAGGGAGCGAGGGAACTCGGAGACCGCATGAGCAGGGGGTGTCATGCTCTGGTAACGACAGGCGGGTGGCCCGGCGCCGGACATGCCGTGCGACGTCACCCCTCACCAGCGGACGATGCGTGACGCCGTTCCACTGCTGGCTGTACCGTCCAAAGTGGCGAACCGGGGTTACGGCCCAGGTCGCCACCACCCCAAGCCGTAACCTTGGGAGTCACGACATGCCGCACCCGCCCATCGTCGACCCGCGATTCCCGAGCCGCCTTCGCCAGCTTCGTACCGCTCACGGCTGGTCTCTGCGGGAGCTGGCCCGCCGCGCCTACGACGGCAAGAGTCAACTGCAGCCAGTTGAAGCAGCGTTCCAGGACGTTGCGCCGCCGGTTAATCCCCTGGGACGGCCCATCTGCGGAGGAGCCAGACCGCGGCAAAGAAGTCCCGGTGTCAACAGTCCAGGAGGTGGATCTCGTCCTCGACCACATCAACGCTCAGGCCGCAGCCGAGAACCTGCCCTACGCGGTGCAGATCCATCAACCCGGCCAGCATGGCGCCATCATGATCGGGATAGGGCACCCCGAACGGTCCTTCGTCGACTGGCTCGACCGCAGCCAGCTCCACGGCAGCGGCAACCGCTACGCCACCGACCTCGACCTGCCCCCAGCGTCCGAGGCGATCGCGTTCGACTTCTACGGTGACTGGACCGGGATGCCGCCCGAACGCATCCGGATTTCTGCGGAACACGCCCGGAAGGCCGCCCACGGGTACCTCCGTAGTGGCCAGCAGCCATCGCTCGCCTGGGTCGCCGGCTGACAGTCAGAGCCGCACGGCAAATCCCTTTTCATGCGCGGGCTCGCACGTCGTCCGGCAGGTCACAGCGTCCACCTTGCGGCTGTGGCAAGAGGCATCGCCGAATACGTCGAGCTCCGGTCCCCGTGTTGCCGGAACAGTCGCCAACTTGGGTCGACCACGGCCCGTAGCACGGCCCGGGCCGAGCGGCACGGCCAGGAGCGGCGGCTGGCTCGGGCAGGACGTCACCGCTTGCGGCGGCGTGCCTTCCGCAGCGCCGCTTCGGCGTCTCGTCGTCGACGGATCGCGGCCTCATCGCGCGGTACGACCACAGCCGCGCCGACGGCGCGTGGGCGTCGACCTCTGACGTCGCGGACTCGGCGGGCACCGTCAGCGCGCCACTGCTGCAGTACCGCAGGCACGCTCTGCCGGGTGCGGAACCACGACATCGCCGCCGCGGTGGAGGCATCGTTCGAGTCCTCCCACTCGGCCATCATCTCGGGATTGTCGAGGAAGTTCGCCGCGAGCTGGAAGTAGAGGTCGCCTTCGGCGTCCGCGAACTTCTTCATGGCCTGGACTCGGCGGATCTGCGGGCAGAACACCGCTCCGATGAACCACGCGGCACCGGCCATGACCGGGCCCGAATCCTCGCCCTTCGGCGTCGGTGCACACAGGAGGTCAACGACACGCCGCTCGGCGTCGTCCAGCTCGATCCGGGCCTCGTCACGCAGGACGGCTTCGTAGGCGGATCGGGCATCGTCGGCACCGGTCAGACGATGAATACGGCGCAGGTCGGCCATCTCGAACATCAAGATGCTCTCGCCGACCTGCAGCTCGCTGTCGTGACCGAACACCGTCGCGGTGTGGGTGAAGCCGGCAAGCGTAAGCGTTTCGGCACGTCGTTGACCCTTGCGCTGGGCGTCGCCGAGCCGGGCGTGCGGTGAGGAGACGAACGGGCACACCTGCGCCGCGTAGAGCGCGCACACCTCGTGCACCGGCGCTTCGTTGAACGCGAATGTTTCGCCCATCTGCTGCAATTGATCATCGAACGTGACCTGCCAGCGCAACTCGTCGCGAAACGGCAGAGCGCACACTGCGCACAGGTCGTATGTGGCAAGAACAAGCTTGCGTTGCTCGGACAGAGCCCCGTAGTCCTCCTCACCCGGTCCCTGCGGAATCACCGCGATGATCGGATATCCCCGTGAGTCCACGCGTAGGAACGAGCAACGGATGGGGGCGGCGACGTCAGCGGGTCGAGGGCCGCTTCGAAGGTCTCGTGACACACGTTGAATCTACGATGTTGGGCTTGACCCGATTCGACGGACAGGGTCGATAAGTTGATCACGCTACCTTGCCGAGCGGTCTGCCGGTATAGGCGGTGGCCTCGTAGGCAGCGGGGCTGAGGTAGCCGAGGGTGGAGTGCCGGCGTCGGGTGTTGTACCAGCCCTCGATCCAGTCGAAGATCGCCGTGCGGGCTGCGGCTCGGGTTGGCCATGTCCGCCGGTCGAGTAGCTCGGTCTTGATGGTGGCGAAGAACGATTCGGCGACGGCGTTGTCCCAGCACTGCCCCTTGCGTCCGACTGAGAGATGGACGTTGTGCCGCTTCGCGAGGTGGGCGTACTGGCCGCTCGTATATTGACAGCCGCGGTCGCTGTGGAAGATCACCGGCCCGGTCGGGCGTCGTGACGCGATGGCGTTGGACAGGGCTTGGGCGGGTAGGTCGGTGCGGAGATGGTCGGCGGTGGCCCAGCCGACGACCCGGCGGGTAGCCAGGTCGATGACGGTGGCAAGGTACAGCCAGCCCTCCCAGGTGTTGATGTACGTGATGTCGCCGCACCATCGGGTGTCGACGTCGGCAGGGCTGGTGGTGAAGTCCCGGCCGACCAGGTCCGGGCGCGGGATTGCCGCCGGGTCGGGCACGGTGGTGGTGCGCCACCGTTTCGGTGCCCGACCGCACAGACCCGCCGTGCGCATCAGCCGGGCGATCCGTTTGCGGGAGTGTCGCCGGCCCTGCGCGCGGAGTTCGGCGTGCACCCGTGGGGAGCCGTAGGTGCCGGCCGAAGCGTCATGCACGTCAGCGATCCGCTCGGCCAGCTCGGTGTCGACCCGCTGGCGGGGCGACAGGCCGGCGGCGCGGTGCTGGTAGTAGGCGGACCGGGAGACCTTCAACAGCTCACAGGCACGCTTCACGTTGCCCTGCCGCGCCTTCTCCGCCTCGATGAACGGGTAAACGTTCACCGGGTCTCCTTCGCGAAGAAAGCCGTGGCCCGCTTGAGAATGTCCACGTCCTCGCGCAGCCGACGGTTCTCCTGCCGCAACCGCGCCAGCTCTTCGCGCTCCGCGCTGGCCAGCCCGTCGGTACGTGTGCCGGCGTTGAGGTCGGCCTGTTTGACCCAGTCCCGGACCGCCGTCTCGGTCAGGTCGAAGTCCTTCGCGACCTGACCGACCGTACGGTCACCCCGCCGGCACACCTCGACGATCTCCGCCTTGAACTCCGGCGTGAACGCCCGACGCGGCCGGCGAGGCTTCTTCCCCATGCCTTCCATGATGAACATCCTCCCGAGGGCTCACAGCCCCCTGATCTCGGATGTCCGTCAAACCGGGTCAGGCCCAATGTCCCGCGGACGTTGGATCGCATCGTGGGCGCACAACTTGTCAGGGTCGTGTGGTTCGCTGTTCAGCGATGACCACCGTGAGCCCCGGTTGCGCCCACCGACGTGCTCGCCGTCGACGAGATCGGTCCACCGCATGGACCCGAGCGACGTCGTTTGACGCTGCGCCGCCGCCGTACTCACGACGGCCGACTACCCTGGACCGCCGAGTCAGAGACGACCGTTCGATCCACAGACCCTCGTTGTCATCTCTTGACTTGTTCGAGGTCGTTGAGGGCGGCGACGACGACGTTCCAGGCGATGCGGACGGTGTCATCATCTGGCGCGTACCGCTGGTTGAGCTGCTTCTTAGGGTGTACGAGGTTCCGGTGGTTTCGCAGCACGTGAGCGTAGTCAACCACGTCCTGGGCGATCCATTGCTTGTCGGCGGCGAGTTCGATGAGTGACTGTAGATGGTCGGTAGGGCGAGGTCCGTTGGTGTGCTGGGCGAGGGCGACATCGTAGAGAACGCCCTCCAGCAAGCTGCCGAGCATGATGATGGCCGCGGTGCAGGCGCCGGACTGCCAGCAGACGTGGGCTTCGTCGAGTCTGCTCTTGAGCTGTTGGCCGAAGTCTGGGTCGCTGAGGATGTTGGTGAGGCTGGCGGTGAGTTGGATCGGCGCTTGCATGGCGGGGCGCTTCATCGTTGGGGTCTGTGTGATCAGTTCCGGACGGCCGTGGGTGTAGAGGATCTGGTAGCCCTCGACGGCGAGTAGTTCGTTGAGGTCTTGCACCAGTTGGCTACGGGCTTCGTCGTCGTCGAGGTACTCGCGGGGGTCGGCGAGTCGAAGTAGCAGCCGATGCAGCGCCTCGGAGTCACGGCGGCGTTTCTGGAGCGTGTCGAGGACCCAGGCGCGGCGGGGGCCATCGACTTCTCCGGCGCGGCGCCAGCCGGCAGCCTCGAAGAGGGCTGTGATTTGGCGGCCGGTTCGGTAGTAGGGAGTGGTTTCGTCGCCGCAGATGAGGTCCGCTAGGCGATTGAGGACGTTCTCGTCGAGCTCGACGCGGATGTCGCTGCTGCCGTTCGCCGTGCCACTAGTCATAGTGATTCGCCTTCCTCATCCTGAGGGAGCAGTTCAACGGGCTTCCACGTGTCGTCTGCGGGTGGTTGAACGTTGTGCGGGCTGATATCACGTTCGGCGAGCCGGGCGAACAGGGGTGCCAGTTCCTTGTCTGGGTCGAGCTCGAATTCGCTCTCGCGTATTCGGATGACTTCCCAGCCCATGCGGCGTAGTTCCCGATCGCGGCGGGCGTCGGAGATCACGTCGCTCGGCCTCGTGTGCCAGCGGTGGCCGTCGCACTCCACGGCAAGCCTGCCCCCGTTGCCGACTATCACGAGGTCCAGCGCGCGGGTGCCGACCTTGAGCTGGGGTACGACGTGGTAGCCGCGGCGTTTGAGGACTCGGTATACGCGTTGCTCGAACAGGGACTCGAACGGCGGACAAGGCTGATCGGCACTGACAGTCTTCAGGTCGGGTGAGGGCCCGTAGACGGATGGTGGGTTCAGCATGTAGCCGATCAGCGAGGCGCGGAGGTCGTCGGGCTTGTAGTCCCTGGGGGCGACGGAGGTAAACAGCCAGAGTTGATCACGGGCGCGGCTTGCAGCGACGTTGTAATTCTGCGACAGGTGCTCACCAAGTCGTCGTGGGGCGGTCGTAACGACCGTTGAGAGGAAGATGACGTCGCGCTCAGCTCCTTGGAAGTTGGGTGCCGAGCCGACTCTGATCTGTCGGGCGGTACGGGTTTGCGCAGGGATGGCTGCGTTGATCTCGTGGTCTAGGAGTTGGATCTGGCCGTATCCGTGTAGCACGATGATGCCGAAGGTCTTGCCCTTGTACTGCGGGTTGGCAAGGCAGCCCAGTAGCTCTCCGACGATGCGTTTTGCCTCGACGGGGTTACGGATTGCCTGCCCGGTCCGTTCCGGGTACGCGCCGTCCACCGGGACAACACAGAGCGGCTCCAGGTCGCGAGCGTTGCGTTCGCGTAGCGGGATGATTTCGTTCGCACCCCGGTAGAACTGAGCCCTCGACCAGTTGATGATCTCTGGCATGCATCGGAAGTGTTCTCGCAGGCGGACTACTGCGTCTTTGCCGGATCGCGCGGACAGCAAGCCGTATAGGTGCGACTTTGGCGTGAAGTGGTACCTAATCTCGGTGTCGAGGTCGCCGAGGTGCTCGCGGAGGGACTTGAAGTGCATGTCGAAGCTTCTGCCCATTCGGTTGGGCGCTGGGGTGCATTGTTGGTCGTCTCCGACGACGATGATTCTTGGAGCCAGCCACAGCAGGAAGAGGTGTTCCAGCCCTACCTGGCTCGCCTCATCGACGATGATCACGTCGAAGGCGTTACGCTCGACGGGAAGGTTCTCCAGCAGGCTCGGCAGCGGGACGACCCATGCAGGGACGGCGCCCTTGGCCTTGTTCATCGCCGCGCGGGCTGCCTGACGCAGTTCTCGGACCTTGCGTCCGCTGCCTGCCCCGATCTGGTTGCGGAATTCAGCGTAGGTGCGCAGAGCCCTCATATGAGTGTCCGTCATGCGATTGACGCACGCGCGGATAGCCTCGGCTGCCACAAGTTCCGTGGTCACCCGCGTAAGGTTGTCCTCGACCTCGTCGTACTCTTTCCAGATCTGGCGTTCCGTCTCGGCAGTGCGCTGCGTCCGCACGAACTGATCGGCCTTGGACCAAGCCCACGCTGCGGGAAGTCTCTGGAGGCGGGTCTCCCAGTCTGGGTTGTGAAGGCTCTCTTGTAGGACAGCGAGAAGTTGTGGGTGCACGGCACCTAGACGTTCTGTGAGCGTAACGCGCCGCCATTCGGCATACCGTTCGCCTCTGGCCTCGTCGATGGCCTCTAGGCCCTGCCGATATGCCTCGACGGACCGCTTGTCGATGGCGTCAATCAGCAACCCAATCTCCGGGCAGGTGTCATCGCGCGTCCGATGTTGTCGGATCGTCTCGCGCAGTTCACTCACGACGGCCTGAGCGTGCCGCAGCCGTAGGTGCTGGCGGGCGGCCGTAGTGGAGGCGATGACCTCCGCGACATCAGCGACTGTCAGCATCCTGGGTGATGCGCCGGCAGACGCTAGGTGCTCGCCAATGGCGGTGTGGACCTCGGCAAGCAAGCGGACCTCGATGAGTAAGTGGTGGAAGTCCTGTAGCTCGGACAGTGTCGCGATGACTCTGCCCGTCGGAACGGGGACTTGGACGTCGGCCCACAGTCGGACGAGCTGGGCGGTTTCGATGTAGACCGCGAGGTGTTCGAGTGCAGCGTCCAGGAGCGGCAGTGTAATGGGCGGCTGGCCGTCCACCCGCACGTTCTTCATCAGGGGTGCGGCCCGCTGCCGCGCCGCCTGGACGGCGATGAGGTTGCGGCATGTGACGCCGTCAGCGAGGTGCGCGCGCAGTTCCCGCCCCACGGTGAGCATGTGCCGGGCTCGCCCGAGGTCGATCTCGCCCGTGGACGTGATCCGCACTTCGAAGCCGAGCGCGTGCGCCCGAAACTTCTCCTGCAACCGATCTGCCCGACCTGCTACCTCGGTCAGGTGCCGCCACAGCGTCCGGCGCCGGCCGGCAAAGTGATCTTCGGCGGCCCGTGCCACCCACTCAGGCGTCGGTCCTACGCCGTCGTCGAGACCGAGGCGCTCGACGATAGTGGTGAACCGTCGCCCGAGCTTCTCCAGATCGGTCAGCATGCCTTCGCCCGCGTCCGCCAGTCGAGGTGCCAGCGCGTTGGTGTTCGCTCGTACTGCGGCGGCGGCGTCGTACTCGGCGCTGAACGCCTCGGCGAGGTAGGAGGGCGCGGGCAGGTCCGACGGCTCGGGTATCTGCTGCTGCAGGCGGGCGCTACGGGTCGGGCTCGTCATACGCAGCAGGTGCAGCAGTTCGACAGCCTCTGCGGCCGACAGCGGCGGCATGTCGGGCAGGCTCGCTCCGACCGGCGGTATCCAACCGAAATTGCCTACGCCCGCCTTTACCTGGCGCGCGATCTGTCCGAGCGACCCGTGGTAGAAATCCTCGCTGAATCCCGGGACAACTGGGGCATGTGCGATGAACTCGGCCTCGCGCAGCTCCTGGATGCGGTGGTTGAGTAGCGCGGATCGAGATCGCAGTTCGTGACGTTCCTGCCGAAGAATCTCCACCCGATCGCCTAATTGGGTGGTCTCCGTCGACGCCGTCATGTGCGACAGAGCCGCGAGACCCTGGCCTAGTTCGGCGGCGGCGTTCCTACCATCGGTCATCAAGACACACAGATCACGCAACGCCACCGGTACCTTGTCGCGAAGCTCGCCGAGCGCCTGATCCTTCTGGCTCGTGACGAGCACACGCTGACCGCGAGCCAGCAACGCCGACACCAGGTTGGCAATCGTGTGCGTCTTGCCAGTGCCGGGAGGCCCTTGTACCACGACCCCGGTTTCGGACCGGAGTAGCTCGATGACGCGGATCTGCTCGTCGTTCGTCGGCAACGGGAACAACGGATCGCTGCCGAGCACGTCGCCGTGAACGGCCCCCTGGTCACGTAGCCAGCGGTTGCGCTGCCCCGGTTCGGTGTCGACCACCAACTGCGCGAGCGCGACGGGTACCTGCGCGTCCGGCTGCCGCAGCGCTTCACGAATGTATTGGTAAGCCTCCGCGAGCAGCACCCGGCTGCGTCGGCGTACCAGCAACGCCGGTGACAAGCTGACCAGCGGCCCCGCCGGTAACTGGTCGCCGGGCCCCCTAGCGGAGGTGTCTACCTGCACCGGGGCATCCAGGCACTCCCCGAGCAGATCGGAGATCGGGGGCAGGAGGTCCAGCATCGGCGTGTCACCGTCGACGATCTCATGCCGCTTATGCCGGCCACGATCCCGCCGGAACAGCTCGAACTCACCGAGGATTTCTCGATCCTCAACCCGGCGTCGTCCTGCGGCAATCGACACCGAAACCTCTGCCGTCGCCTGGTCCAACCGGGCGACCATGCCCTCCGCTACCAGATGGCGACGAATTCGGCTGCCATCGGGAGCGATCCAGCGCAGTAGGCCGACGCAGAGAACGAACTCGTACTCATCGTCCTGCTGTTCCATGATCTTGGCCGCACGCTCAAGCGCTTCATACAACGCACGAATGGCACGTAGCCGCAGCGCTTCGTCGCGCCAGGACCTCCACTCCTCGGCCCAGTGGCCGAACACGCGCACTACTTTCGTAGGCGGCTCAGGACCGGGGTCCGCATCGTCACTTGTTGTAGCGGAACGCAGCAGACGTGGCGCAGGACCGTCAACCCCCCGTGCCGCCTCGGTGTCGACCCAGCCGTGCAGTACCTCCGGCGGAGGCGGCTCCAAGCTTGGCCGGGGCGGACGCAACCGAAGGATCACCTCATCCTGCGAACCAGCCGCTAGCTGAACCCCCTCCGGCAGCGCGTCGAGCCAGATGATCGGATCAGGCGCGTCCGGGTCCTCCAGGATGTCGATAACGGGATCTCGCTCGACCGCAGCCGTAACCTCCGCTAGAAACTCGATCAGCCTCGTCGTCTTCTGCAGCGCATCCTGACTACGATCCACGCCCCTTGGACCCCCTGCTTCACCGGGAAGGCAACGCAACAGACTGCGCCGAGCCCGGCCAAGAACACAAGGGCTTCGCTGTGATCACAACATGAGTGAGTAGTACCTTCGTCATTGATCATCGCGGACCGGAGACCGACCAGGTCCGCAAGCTCGGTCCCAAGTCGAAGCACAATGGCGGTAGACAGCGAAGCAGGCCCTCTTCCCACGCAATCGATCTTTGGACTACCGCAGCGGGACCCGTTGGCCTAGGCAAGGGCGCGCCGCTCCGGCGGTAGATGCTGGACAGCCGGACCAGCCGAGAGCCGAGCTGACCCGGCACGTACGGCGGGCGCCACTTTGCCCATCCGCTGGTGCGGCCCGAGGCCACCAAACCGTCGGAAGCGACACGTCGGAGCGACCGTTCAGCCGCCGGCGTGCTGCCGCGTGGCGGCGGGCTGAGATGACACGCAGGCGTTTGCCACCGTCGGCGTACGCGATGCCTGTCACAAGCTGGACGTTGTACCTGCGTGACAGCAACTTTCCTGGCCCACGGTGAGCGGCTCATCGGTCCGCTCGTACCCACCGCACAACCCGAACGGCCACGGCTCCACCCGACAGCACTACCCCAGCTCCCCCGCCGACGCAATCCACTACTGCCGTGCCGGGCAGAGACGTCCGAGTGGTTGATAGGCATGGCACGCCCGGACATCGCCGGACGGATCGCTCAAAACCGCCTGCTCCAGGCACTGCAATGGCGCCCGGACGACAGCATCTCGATCGACACACAGGGCGGGATGATCGTCATCCGCCGCGCTGACGACGGACCCCACATGGTGGGCAGCCGCAGAGAGCTGCCACTACCCGCCGCAGCCCGCGCCATGTTGCCGGATCGAACCCGGCCAGCAGGTGCTACTCGCCGCTCACACCGCCAGAACCTGCTCGTAGTGCATCCCATCACCATCCTCACCCAACTGCTTACCGACCTGCACACCCCGCTGACAGGAGACCAGCACTATGCCCGCTGACCCGGCCACCCTCGCCGCAGCGCGGCACGTCTTGGCCCAACTCGGCGTGACCCTCGCCGACCTCCAAACCACCGACCCCGCCCCAAGACCGCCCACCATCGCCGAATACCTGCCCCGTGTCACCGCCGCAGCCGGTCCAGGGGCCCGACACACCTACGGCACCTACTGGGACCGGATGGCCACCACCTGGCCCGACCGACCCCTCGACACCATCACCGCCAGCGACATCGAAGCCCTCAAACAACAAATGATCCAGACCGCCCGGACACGCTCCAACAGCCGCAACGGCCGACACGCCGGCGAACACCTCATCGCCGCCGCCCGCGCCTTCTACACCCGCGCCATCGCCGACAACCTCATCCCCGCCACCGCCAGCCCCGCCCACCGCATCGCCAAACCACGCCGCCTACCCAGCACCCGCCGCGCCCTCACCGAACACGAGCTGGAATAGGTCAACACCGTTGCCCGGCGCACCGGCCACGACGTCACCCTCGACGCCCTCCTTCTACGTCTGCACACCGAAACCGCCTGCCGGCGTGGCGGCGCACTCGCCTTGCGCCTGATCGACCTCGACACCACCAACGCTCTCGTCCGTCTGACCGAGAAGGCGGCCACCGTCCGCTGGCAACCCATCACGCCCGACCTCGCCGAACACCTTCACGAACACGCCCACACCCGCGGCGCCGTCCTACCCACCGACCGGCTACTGCGCTACCGCAATCACCAACCCATCACCAGCCGCCGCTACGACCAACTCTGGAGGCGCATCCGCGACCAACTTCCTTGGGCCGCCCAACACGGCATCTCCACCCACTGGCTCCGCCACACCACCCTCACCTGGGTCGAACGCCACTACGGCTAGGGCACCGCCCGCACCTACGCCGGCCACACCGACAGCAAACACCACCTACATCAAAGCCGGCATCCATACCATCGCCACCGCCCTCGCCGCCATGACCGGCCAACCACACCCACTCGCCACCACACCCACCCCATAACATCACCAACCACACGGCCGAAGGATTCGACGGCAGCAACGGCGAGCACCGACCACAAAGGAACGACTCGCCGCCTGTGAAACAATTCACCATGTGGCTGTGGCACGAGGCATCGCTGTCTACGTCGAACTCCCGGCGCCGGTGTCGCCGGAAACAATCGCCAACCCGAGGTCGACCACGGCCCATAACAAACTGTAGTATCAGCGCATGCGCACTCAAAGTGCGCACCGATGTGGATTGCGGGGGTTCAACTCCCCCCTCGGACACGTTAACCCTCACGGGTGATCTTCACGGTCGGTGAAGCGCGCCGATGGGGGTTTCTGCCGCTCGACGCTGATACGGGATCCCGGGCGCTCGGTGCGTTGCCGCCAAGGTGCTGACCTCGGTGATGGTCAGCGTTCCGCCGATGGCGCAGGTGACGTGGACATTGTGTTCGAGTAGCGCGACGGTGACGGCGTGGGGATCGCTGGCCGGGATGCCGAGCCACTGGGCAACTTGCTTGATCGCTCTGGCTTCGTGGATGTAGACGTTGCGCGGCTGCGACCTCTCACTTGCCGTTGCAGTGCGATGGCCGTGGCGGCAGCGGTAGGCGGCGTGCTTGTTGACCCAGTGCGCGTCGAGGATCCGGCCGCACTCCTGGCAGCGAATCACTCCGGAGAGCAGGTAGCGTCCGCTTGCGCCGTCAGCCGGTGCAGGTCGGGCGTTGGCCTGTTGAGCGGCGACGAAGTCGTGCTCGCTGACCAGCGGCGGATGCGCTACGTCCCGGGAGATGACCCACTGCTGCATCAGGTTCCAGCGCCGTATCTCCGCTTGACCGAGAAGATCATCGGTGGCGTCGAGCGGGCCCCAGTCGGTGTGCTGCCGGTTCCAAACCTGCCGACCAGTGTAGCGAGGGTTGGCCAAAATCGACGCCACCGTACGCAGGGTCCAACCCGCGCCGCTGCGATGCGGGTTGCGGCCAGGATCAACGCTGGACGGGCACGGGGCGTGCCGGTCGTTGAGGTCGCGGGCGATCCCGGCGACGCTGCGCCCAGCGAGGCGCTGGGCGAACATCCACTGCACATACGGCGCGGTACATGGGTCGGGTTCCAGACGGTGGGCCACGCGTCCCCACTTGGCGTGGGCCGGGTTCGGATGCGGTCCTGCCGCGACGAGACGGTACCCGTACGGCGGCCGGCCGCCGAGATGACGGCCTTGCTCGACCACCTGGGCGCGCATGGCGGCCTTCGCCCGAAACCGGGAGCGCTGGACCTCCCGCCTGGAGTGCACGCCGAGCAGGGCCAGTAGTGACAGGTGAAGCTCGTTGCTGGCGTCGACCGGGCCGTTGAGCTCGGGCAGCCACAGCTGCACGCCGTACAGTTTGAACAGCGGCGCGAGGTCGCAGAACTGGTTGCCGTAGAAGGCCCGCTCGAACTCGCCCACGACCACCGCGTCGAACCCCCGGCCGGGGTCGGTCAAGGCTGCCAGCAACCGCGCGGCTTGCGGGCGACGTGGCCAGGGCACCTGCCGGGAAAAACGACGTCGAAGAAGTCGGCCACGATCACGCCCCGCCCGTCGATCACCTCCTCGGCGAAGTCGCGCTGCCACCGCGCCGACGACAGCCGATCCTGGAACTCTCGGGTCGACATCCGCCCGTAGAAGGCGAACCGGATACCCACGGGATCTGGTGCCGGCAGACGCCGTGTCCGCAGGCGGCCTCGCCGGTCCGGCTGCCGGAGCCACCAGCCGAGCAGGTCAGGGCCATCTAGCTCCGGCGCGTACCGCATCAGAACCCTCCCCATGTCGAGGCCTCGCCAACAGCCGCAGCCGTCGACATAGATAGACAACGATGCATCCCTCCGCAGGACTCGGCCACTCGCACGATTGTCGGCCTGACCTCGCCCGCTCAGAGGGGATTCCCATGCATTTAGGGCGACGCGAGGTACCTCCGGCGCGGCACCAGCCGCTACTACGCCGTCAGAGCTCCGCGTAGCTCCGTTTCAGGATGTCGACGCGCTCATCGCTGGTGAGCCCGTCGGCTCGCTGGTACCGCCATCAAAGTCGGCTGCTTCCCCGAGTCCCGCACCACGGTCTCGGTCAGGTCGAAGTCCTTCGCGACCTGACCGACCGTCCGGCCCTGCGGTCGCCAGCCAGACACGCCGGTCATCGCTGCGCGTCGGCGCCCGGTCACGCCACTTGTAGAACCATGACTCGGACACTGCCAGGGCACGGCAGGCCACCACGTGCGGCACGGAATGCTCGATCCTCTGGGAAGCGATGAAGGCGGCCACGCTCACCGGCCCGTCGCTTCCCTGACCCACAGGACCACGGATCGCTTGAGGACATCACGCTCCATCGCCAACTCGGCGTTCTCCCACCACAACCGGGCCAGTTCCACCCGCTCATCCTCGGCCAGCTGCCCGGCAGCGGCCTCACCGCGAGTCTCGCGGTCCCTCTTCACCCAGTTGGCCAGGGTCCCGCTGTTGATCCCCAGATCGCGGGCGACCTGAGCGATCAACTTGCCCGCTCGCGCACGATGCGCACCGCGCCCGCCCGGAACTCCGGATCGAACTGGCGTCTCGTCTCAGCCATGAACCTCTATCCCTCAAGCTCTGGCCCCACGCTACGAGGGGAAGGGCAGATGCTGTGGTCCTTGATATGTATGATGCGGGGCGGATAACTGATGGGCGGCATCTCGTGCCCGTGCGCCACGCTGGCGCGATGCTCGCCGAAGCCCGAGGCCGCCACGGATCCGTTGATCATCCGTACGAGGTTCTACGGCACGTCCGCAGCCGCACGACGCTTGGGGCATGACCGTCCACCCCCGGCCAGTGGGCTGTGGGTTGCAATCGGTGTCGACGCGGGACGGATAAGGCACTTCCCGCTGGTAGAGGTCGCGCGGGACAGCATATCTGTTCCAATGTGGCCGCTAATCGGCCACCGAGCTGCGGCTGCGACTCCATCCGGACAGAATCACCTTCTTAGGGCCGTTCCGCCGCGGTCGGTCCATGTCCGCAACACGCCGACCTGGACAGACTACTCACGGTGAATGACGTTGACTCGTCAGTAGTCCTTGTGCGACCGTATGACCTGACGTGAATCCGACTCAACGGCTCTACGGCTCCTACGGGCGGCTACCGTCCACCCATCGATCTGCCTTGTCCGGCGGCTACATGATCGCGCGGGAGTGCGTCGTCATGATCAATCAAGCAGATTTTCGTTGGTTCGTTATTTACTGGCGGGCCGCGATCAGGACCGAAGGCTGCGTGCGGGAAGTCGACTCTCCCCCACCTCCGCCTATGCCACGTCTACAACTGGCTGTCGCTCCCGCTTCATCGTTTATGTCCATGAACGGCGTGAATTAGTTACCAGAATAGGTCCCGGCGCACTTCGGAGATACGTCGGTGAGCTGGCAGCCGCCGCCTTCGATCACTTAGCGGGAGGTCACGTGGACGGTAATGAGCTAGCGCTCCGCGTCGGCTACGCCGGATACAAGATCCTCCAGGAGTGGACCACGGACCACGAGATGGCGAAGTCCCGGCTTATCGCCCTGCAGCAGGACCTCGCCGACATTGACCTTGAAACGATCACCTGGCGCCCCGTAGACCTGCTCGACATCTGCGCCGGATACAGCGAATGGGCCAGCACCTACGACAGGGCGAGCAATCCGTTCGTGGAGTTGGCCTATGGAGAGGTCTTCGCCGTGGGCAGCACGTGGCTTCCGCGGTCGGATGAACGCGTGGTACTCGACGCTGGCGTCGGGACCGGGCAGGGGCAACAGACGTGGGCATGGGGCGGCACCATGGTCGCCCTCGACCTCAACCTCGGCATGTTGGACATCTTCCGGGCCAAGAACCCCCGGGTGCAGATCGTGCAGGGCGATATGACCGCGATGCCGCTGGCCGACCACAGCTTCCACCTGATCCGCTGCGGGTTCGTCCTGTCGCACCTCGCCGATGTTGGCGCGGCCTTTGCCGAGTTTGCCCGCGTTGTCGAGAAGAACGGCCGAATTGAGGTTGTCGACGTTCATCCCCACGCGGTGCTGACCGGAGCGAACGGAATCTACAGGCGGGCCACGGGAAGCATCGGCTGCGTTCCGGTACATCGCCACCTCGTGAGCACGTATCTGCATGCCGCTTCAGCCAACCGCCTTCACCTGAGTCGTGTCGAGGAGATCTGCTGGCCGGCCAACGTCGCGACCAGTCCTGGCCTCATCGCCACGGAGACGAAGGGCATCGCTCGGCCGATCATTCAAGCCGGCGAGCCCGCCCTCCTCCGCCTGACCCTCGCTCCCCAGCAGCCAGACCACGGAAGGAGCGCTAAGGAATGAAGGTGGCCGCAGCCGAGCCGGCGCCGCGTTCGATCCTTGCCCTCAAGCCCGGCCACGACGGAGCCGTCGCGTTGGTCGAGGACGGCAGGCTGGTCTTCTCCCGCGAAGCCGAGAAAGACTCCAACAAGCGGAACGGCCCGCTCACGATTGAGGACACCCTGGCCGCTATGGAGCAGACGGACCGCGTGCCGGACGTCATAGCGGTGAGCGGCTGGCACCGGGAACTGGACGGACTGCTGCTACCGACGGGCGCCGGATACCACGGGCTCGACGAGGGACGATGGCGCGAGACGCGGTACCTGGGGCAGCCTGTGCGGCATTACTCGGGCACGCATGAGCGGTCGCACATCTATTCCGGCGTGGCGATGTCTTCGTTCGAGCCCGAATCGCCGCTGGCGTTGCTGGTGTGGGAGGGAATTATCGGCGCGTTTTACGAGTGGCATGGCGCGCGGCGCCCCATTCGGCGGTTCCCCGTGCTAACCGAGCCCGGCGCGCGTTATGCGGCGCTTTTCTGCATCGCCGACACCGACTTCCCGGCGACTGCGCCGTGGCCGGATCGGTCCGCCGCCGGAAAGCTGATGGCCGTCGCTGGCCTAGCGGATTTGCAGCCACCCAGCGACGAGTCGCAGCGGCTCGTTGAGTCACTTATCTCAGCCGAGAGCATGTACCCGGATTTCAAGTGGCGCAACCGCACCACCCCCCTGTACAACAGCGGAATTCCGTCCATGGAGCTGGCCAGGGCCGCACGATACCTTTCAAATCGGCTGTTCGACGGGTTCCTCGGCGCCGCGAAGCAGGTTTTCGCAAACCGCGACCGGCCACTCGTGGTGGCCGGCGGGTGCGGCTTGAACTGCGAATGGAATAGCCTTTGGCGTGAGTCGGGACTATTCACTGACGTGTTCGTGCCACCGTGTGCGAACGACTCGGGCTCCGCCATCGGAACGGCCATGGACGCGTACGCCGCGCTGGGTGGGCCGTGCCGGTTGGAATGGGCCGTAGATGCGGGGCCGCCCTTCGACATGAATGAGGAGCCCGACACGGCGGAGTGGCAGGAGCTCCCATACGAACCGCAATCCGTTGGCAGGCGTCTTGCGTCGGGCGACATCGTGGCCTGGGCCTGGGGCCGGGCCGAGATCGGCCCGCGGGCGCTTGGCAGGCGGTCGCTGCTGGCCCGTGCCACCGACCCCGCCAGCCGCGATGCCCTCAATGCAATCAAGCGCCGGGATGCTTACCGGCCAGTCGCTCCGGCGTGCCTAGCGGAGGATCTACACACGTGGTTCGACGCAGAATTCGATGACCCGTTCATGCTTTATGTTCGAAGCGTGCGGCATCCGGACCGGCTCCCAGCAGTAACGCACACCGACGGCACTGCCCGCGTGCAGTCCGTCGATACAAGGTGCGCGGAGTTCCGGGAGCTGCTGCTGGCCGTTAGGGGTGCCACCGGCGTCGGCGTGGTCTGCAACACGTCGCTCAACTTCCCTGGACAAGGGTTTATCAATTCAATGTCCGACCTGACACAGTTCTGCCGCTCGCGCGGGATACCACACATGGTGGTCGACGGGCGTTGGTTCCGACGTCTACACTGAGGCGGCACGGCTTGTTTGGGCACGCGGAGCATAGTCATGCCGCCGAAATCGTCGGCGCGGAGCGGTCGATCACGTCGCTGGCTGAGTTGGCTTCGATCGTCCGAGCGGCTTCCTCGGCTCTGGGAAGGTCGCCTAACCCGCATGCCATCTGGGCCAATGCAGCCCAACTGCTGGAGGGGAATGCCAAGGCGTATGTGGGAAGCGAAGAGCAGCTTATCGCTGGAATTCAGCCCTCCCACCACGGACCGGAGGCCTGGAGCCCTGCGTTCATCGACTCCATTGTCCAGACGCTCCGGCGGGCCCGGGACCTGCGGGCGCTCGCCGCGTGCATCTCAGACAGCCCATGCCCTGCGGCCTTCATATGCGGCTCCATGAGCTACGGGCCGTTCTACCGAGTACGCACGAAGACCGATGGCTCCGCGTCCGACGTCGATTTGCTGCTGGTGACGCGAAGCATGAGCGACGTAACGCGCATCCTGCTTGACATCTCGTCTCTGTACTTTCTGTCGCCCACCGACCTGGAGCAGGCCATCGACGCGGCGACAATGGCGGCTAAGTACGCCGAGGTACCTGACTACGAATTCCACACCAAGGTGCGCTGCTGGCGCACGGTAGCCGACGCGGCGATAGAGCACACGCCGGGCATCGCCCCCGCTTATGCGCTGAGCTTGCACTTCGTCACGCCAATCGGGCTGCGCTCCGCCACTAGAATCGGTTCGGCTCCCTTCGTGTCCATCCGCTGCGGCGTGCCCGACGGCTTCCGGACGGGCGGACACACGATGAACATCGCCGTGTCGTTCACAGGAAGTCCGTTGGTCAACAGCCGGCAGATCTCGCCGTGGCGACTAGGGCTGTATCGAGAGGAACACCAGCCCTTGGCTGTTGTCGGCGATAGCCTGTACATCGGACGGTTTGCCTCGCGGCTTAGCCCGTGTACCGACATACTTTGGACCGACCGCGCGGTCGAGGACGTACTGAACCGGTTTCAACGTCGGATCAGCGAACGCTTGCAGGCAGAGCGGTCGCTTCCTATCCGGCAACCGCGGTTCGTCTGGCTGGCGCATCCTAGGAGCCGACGCTTCGCGCCGCATGTCGTGCGTCGGCTGAGGTCGCTCGATGCTATTGAGCTTCAGCGATCAGCCTTCGCAGCTCCGCGATAACTGTCTGCCTGGACTGCCGGATCCCACCGCCGCGGTTGCAGGCCTCGGCGAAATCGTCATCGAACCAACGGACTGCCATACTAACCGAACCCTGGTCGATGCTGAGCGTCGCATCCGGATAAAGCTGGTTGTCGCCGGACGACCCCTTCCAGCTGTCGATCACCGACTGGTCCGCCGCGATCCATTGATTCCGCTCGCTGGGGCAGGCGAGCTCGGCGAACTCGAACCGGTCGCCGAGCCGTTCCGCAGTGTCGAGGAACGACCGCACGCGCCGCAGAGTCTGTCTCCGGACATAGCCCTTCGCAGTCACGTAGTCCACCGATGCGGGGCTGCCGATCAGCCGGATCGTGAAGCCCGCCTCCGTCGCCAGCCGCACGCACAACTCGTGCAGTTCATACTCCTCTAGGTCGCGCTGGGTGGAGCCGAAGATCGGGTCATCCGGGTCAGGCGCCGGATTCCCAAACGGGCCCAGCATCGCACGGATTCGGATGATCTTGTTGGGCCCCCGATACCCGAATAGAGCCGTCGTAGCCCGCCGGATAAGGGCCGACCTAGTCGATCTGTCCCTGGCGATGGTGGCCGTCTGCTCGACGCAGGCGTCGAGGAATGGGGCCAGCGGTGACGGGTCGTTGAGCGACGATGGAATGATGATCGGCGTGAAGCCCGCATGGCGGAGGTAGTCCAGTGCAACCCGGCTGGCTCGGTCCTCCGCTATCGCATACCAGTGCGGCCGGCCGGACCTCGCGGTCAGGTCGCGCACCTGGTGGAACAACAGCTTGACGAAGACGTCGCTGAGGCTGAACCCGAGCATCAGCACCGACCGGCTGGCGAGAAGCACACGGACCAGTTGAAAAAGCAGCGAGTCTTTGGCATACCTGGCCAGGTACTGGTCTTCAGTGAAGACGATGGATGACTTGTCCTGGATCGAGCCGTGCAGCTTGATGACGTTCCGGGCACGGGTTTCGTTCCAACTGCCGATGTGCTCGTCCCGAAACAGCGTCCGCACCGGCACCGCAAGGGGGACCGCCGCCAGCGCCTCCTCCAGTAAGTTATCCCAGTTCGTGGTGACGAACGAGTTGATCGGAAGCTGGGCCAGAGCCTCGTGATAGTAGTTCGGCTTGAAGCCGGTCGCGAACGCCTCGTCCAAAAGGTCGTGGAGCGGGCGGTTGGTCGCGAGGTAGGCGGTGTACATCGCTGGCGCTTGTAGATGGTCCAGGTCACCCTCCGCGATGTCCTCGCCGATAACGTCGGAGATCCGGCGCCGCACGTCATCGACTATCTCCGACCAAAGCGGCATGCCCGACGGTCTGGACACTCCGGCACCCAGGAACGGCACACACTCCCGCAACCGTAACGTGCGGATCAGTTCGTCCGGTATGCGTGGCCCACTCGTCGATTGGTCGGCGCCGCTTGTCACCATCGCTCCCCTAACGATCCAGCGATACAACCCGGGGACGGCACATCACCGTCAGCCCTCTGCGCTTCGCGCGTCGCCAACCCTAGCCACGTATCGCCGCCGGCACCATCAGGTGAATGCTGGGAGAGCTACGCCAGCCGCAGCATATATCCGTAATCCTCGGGCCTCGCTGCAGCCCTTCGGTCGGTGGAACGCAGCGGATTCGGTGTCGACCTGGGGAGTATTCCGTTGGGCAGAACGTTGATCCTTCCCGAAGAGGACCTCGTTACGCAGAGCGGAGGAAGTCGATTGCTGCTCAGCATCGGCAGTCGACGTGAGCAGAGCTGAAGTTTACGCAGCAGTTGGTGGAGCGGGCCAGGGCCGAGGGGGTGTCTCGGGTCGGGTCGGCCCACCTCCCCGGCATCCGAGGGGGTGATCTTCGATCAGCAGCTGTCTTCGCCACAGGCTGGTTGCCGGCGCGTGGCCACCTGAAGTCCGGAGCCAGACCACATCGTGGGTCAACCTCTGCCCGCTATCTCTATCGTAACTGGACCTATCTTCGTCGGATTTCGGACACGTTAACCCCCACCAAACCGTTCATGTTTCAGAGCGGTTTGGGTGGGGGTCGTTTCTTCTGGCGTGGAATTCGTGCCGGCGACGGCTGCTGGTCGAGGGCGATGGTGTCGGCGTCGCAGGTGACGGTGACCTGGTTCACCCGCAGGTATGCGGCGGTAGCTCGCGCGTCGTCGCGTGCTTCCGTCGTGCGATCGTCGAGTTGCCGTGCGATGCGGGCGAGGAGCGTGTCTTCGCGTAGGTACAGCGGTTTCGGCCGGCCGGGTAGGGGCGGGCTGGCGCTGGTGTGGCCATGTCGGCACCGGTATCCGGGCCGTCCGTGTACCCAGTGCGCGTCGGCCCGTCGGCCGCAGGCTCGGCAGATGACCAGCCCGGTCAGCAGGTACCGGCGCGGCTGGCCGTCCTCCGGCGTGCCGACCGCGTTCACCGTTTGGGCCTTGACGAAGTCCGTCTCGCTGACCAGCGGCGGGTGCACCAACCGAGCGGACAGCACCCACTGGTCTCGGGGAGCCCACCGCCGTACCGAGCCTCGACCGGTGCGCCGGTCCCCCGACTCGGTCTCCTGATGGTCGGTGTACTGCCGGTTCCACACCTGCCGGCCGGTGTAGCGAGGGTTGGCGAGGATTTCCGCGACCGTCCGTAATGTCCAGCCTTTTGCTGTCCGGTGCGGGTTGCGGCTGCGGTCGTACTCCGATGGTGACGGAACTCCCAGGTGATTGAGGGTGCGGGCGATGCCGGCGGCACTGGTTCCGGCAATCCGTTGGGCGAAGATCCAATGCACTTGTGGTGCGGTGACCGGGTCGGGGTCGAGTCGGTGTAGTCGGCGTCCCCAGCGGGCGTGCGCGGTGTTGGGGTGGGGTCCGGCGTCGACCAGGCGGTAGCCGTAGGGCGGTCGCCCGCCGAGGTGCCGTCCCTGGTCGCGGGCTTGGGCGCGCATGGCCATCGTGGTGCGGAACCGGGCTCGGAGGACTTCCCGTCTCGATTGATGTCCAAGCAGGATGACCAGGGCCCGGTGAGTAGGGTCGCTCAGGTCGACGGGGCCGCAGGTCTCGGGAAGCCACAATTGGACCCCGTGAGCGGCCAGTACGGCGGCGACGCCGACGAGTTGGTCGCCGTGGAAGGCGCGCTCGTACTCGCCGACGATCACCGCGTCGAACCCCCGGCACTGCTCGGTGGCGGCGGCCAGCAGTGCGGCGGCTTGCGGGCGGGCATGCCACGGCAGACACCGGGAGCAGCCAATGTCGAAGTACTCGCTGACGATCTCACCGAGGTCGGCCACGGTCCGGTTCGCCGAGTCGAGTTGCCAGGCCCTTGACGAGACGGCGTCCTGGTACTCCGCAGTGGAAATCCGTCCGTAGAACGCGAATCGCAGGAGGCCCACAGCAGGTGATGGCCGGTGCCCTCGGACTCTGGGCTGGGCTTGCGTGGAGTGCAGCCACCCGGCCAGGAGATCGGGCTGGTTGACGCTCAACGTACCGCCCATGGAGATCACCTCGCTGCGATACCCCACCCTGTCCAACGAACCAGGAAGGTAGCGATGACGTGGCCGGACAACCAAACCGGGAACACATCAACCGCTCCACGAAGGGAGACCTCAGCAACATTGAGGTTGACCACGCCCCCTTGGGGCCGGGACGTCTCGACTGCCCACCAGAGCAAGGACGAGGAGTTGTCAACCGGTCACATAACGTTGACCATAGACGGAGGCGCCTGACTCGGGAGCAAAACCGGCAGGAACGGACTCATGGTCACGTACATGCCCATCCTCAAAGGCCGGGAAGGCGAGTTCAGGGCGCTCGCGCGCCTGTCCGCCGCTTCGGTGCGGCACGTATTGCCGATCCTTGAGGTGGTCCCGACCGCGAACGGCCCGACCAAGAATGCCTACCGATTCGGCAAGCAGGTATGCGAGTCGGTGCCTGCCGATCTGACGATCGCGGTTGATGTTCGGCATCTCGCCGATCCAACCGAGGGCGTGCGTCGGCCAATGCGCGACATCGCCGACGACCTCGCGGCCTGGGGAATCCCGATGCTGCCAGTCCTCCACCTGTACGACACCGCAGCACGGCTGGCCGACGTCCGACACGCGGCAGACCTCCATAGTGGCCACGCCGTTCTCCGGCTGGGCAGCGACACCCGCGACCCGGACGACGAGGAAGCCGAGGAGGCATTGGATCGCCTTCGTAACCAGATCGGCCTGACCATCGAGCATTGCCACCTGGTCCTTGACGTGTTCGAGGTGCGATCCGAGCGCGACCTGACCAGAGTCGAACCGGTCGTCCGCAAATGCGTGTCCTGGGCTCAGCGCTACCCTTGGCGTTCGATCACGGTCGCCGCCGGCGCCATGCCGCAGAGCATCTCGCTCCTCCCGGTCCACACGCCCACACCCCTACGGCGCTGGGACTTGCAGCTGTGGCAGCGCGTGCAGGACCTCGGCGTCCAGTACGCGGACTACGGCATCACCCATCCAGGAACGGCCGGAGCGGCCTGGCGACCTATGCCCAGCCTGCGCTACACCGACGACGAGCTGTGGTGGATCTACCGTTGGCCCCAAGACACGATCGACAGGCACGCGATGTACGACCTATGCAAGGCACTGGTGGCCTCCGACCACTGGCCTCCACAAGGACGAGACTTTTCCTGGGGAGATCGCCAAATTGCCGCGCGGGCGGACGGCGTCGGCGGGCCCGGCAACGCCGCCAATTGGCGCGCCTGGACCACCTCGCACCACCTCGCGCAGGTCATAAGAGGGTGGTTCGGGAGCCTATGTCCGATGTGGGTTTGACCGTTCGTTAGAGGTCCTGGTGGTGGGGGTTACGCGGAGGTCGTCGGCGGGGCGAGGACGAACAGGCCGGCCTCGGGTTCGGTGAGGATTTGGCGGGCGACGAGCCGCTTGAGTTTGGCGCGTAGTCCTTCGGTGTCCTTCGCGGCGGTGCCGGTGCCGAGGGCGTGGCAGATGTCCTTGGCGCGCATCGGCGCGGTGGCGGCGTGGAACACGGCGAGGATCTGCTGGTAGGCGGGGCTGGCGACGGTCGGGTCGGTAGGTGCCGCCGCGTCGAGTGGGCCGCCGAGGCTCAGGAGCGTCTTGCGGGTGATGGCGAGTTCGGTCACCTCGGTCTCGGCTGCGGTGAGCTGCTCGGTCAGGGAGGCGATCTGGGCGCGGAGCCGCTCGACGACGAGGCCGGCGGCGGTTTCGCGTTCGGTGAGCAGGGTCAGCAGCGTCGGCGGGGTCACCGTTGGTCGCGCCAGGACGTGGTGGTGGTGCCGGTCAACCGGCGGATGAGGTTCGCCGTGGACGCCCACCAGGTACGGGACACCGCGGAGGCTGGTCGGCTTTCGTACTCGCGGACCAGACGGCGGTGCAGCATCAGGGTGCCGTGGGTCTGCTCGACCACCCACCGGCGCTTCACCGCCACGAACCCCGCCGTCGTGTCGGACCGAAGGACCTGCTCGACGTCGATACCCCGGATGGCGCCGTGGATCTGCACGTCGTCTTTGAACCCGGCGTCGACCCACGCCTTGGTCACCGTCGGGGTGTGCGCCACCACGTTGTCCAGCAGGCGCACGCCGATCGCGTTGTCGGTGACCGACGCGGCGGTGACCACCACCGCGATGATCAACCCCAGGGCATCCACCGCCAGGCCCCGCTTGCGGCCCGGGACCTTCTTCGCCGCGTCCTTGCCGGTCGTCGCGGCCGGGACGTGGTTGGCCGCCCGGATCGACTGGGTGTCCAGCACCACCGCGGTCGGATCCTCCGCCCGGCCGGCCTTCTCCCTGGCCTGGCAGCGCAGCAGATCATGGATCATCTGGTCGGTGCCGTCATCCCGCCACAACGCGAAGTAGTAGTAGGTTGCGGATTTCGGCGGCAGGTCGTGCGGCAGATACGCCCACTGGCACCCGGTCCGGTTCTGGTAGAAGATCGCGTTCACGATCTCCCGCAACTCGTAACGGCCCTGATGCCCCGACACCGACGGATGCCGGTCCTTCCACGCCTGCAGGAACGGTCCGACCACCGCCCACTGATCATCGGTCAGGTCACTCGGATACGCCGCACGCTCACCCATGATCAGCCCAACGCGGCCACCACGTCACCGGTTACGACCACGACTCACATTCACACGCCGACCCTAACCCACAATGGACGAAACCTACCGAACCACCCTCTAAGACAACTAGGCGGATCCGGATATACCGGCCTCCGCTCCAACTCCTGACCTCGCAGTAACGGCGCCCCTCCCGGTTTGGTCGGCAACGGGGGGCGCGGTAGCGACGACGACCACCTCGGCCCGGGGCGAACCGGTCGGCGTTAAGGTCGGTCAGGCCCTCGCTGCTTCCAGTACGTCTCGCACGGGGAACGCGGAATCGTTTGGACGACCTGCGGTGCCGAACCCGGATCGCCGATCGCGGCCAACAGGGCGGCGGACTGCAGAGGGCGCCGCCCCGCGGCAGCGGGAGCAGCCGACATCAAGGTATTCGGTAACGATCACCCTGCGACCGGCCACGAGTTCGCTGGCGCAGTCGAGCTGCCAGTGCTGTGACGTCACGCAGCCCTGGTTACTGGACCGTCGACATCCGGCCGTAGAGCTGCCAGTAGTAGTCGGGTTTAAAGCGGTTCGCCCCTTTGTTACCCGGCTGCTAAGTCTACGAGGGACACACACGCGTGGCTATCGACCAGTCGCAGGTTGTGTCGGCAGCCGTGTGCGGGGATTCTGTAGTACCAGAGTCTCGGCCACGGGAGGCTCCATGGCCAGTCCCGCACGTCGCCGCCAAGCACACCCTCGGGCTCCAAAGCTGCGTCTCGTCTCTGACCCGGTCTCAGATGCCGTCGCGGTTTTCGGTGAGCTAATCGCCGAGAAGCTCGGCCGGGGAGGCGATCAGGAGGATCAGCTGCGCGGTCCCCTCGAGCAGTTGTTGCGTCGGCTCGGCCGGCACGTAGGTGTGGATGCAGTCCCGTACGGCGAGGTGAGACTTCAAAAAATCCGCGCCCGACCGGACTTCGCAGTGGACGTAGGCGGAGTTCGGGTCGGGTATGTCGAGCTGAAAGCTCCTGGCCGTGGCGTGCCGACGACCTGGCGCCGGCCGGATAGGCGGGAACGAGAGCAGTGGGAGAAGCTGAAGGCGCTGCCGAACGTCCTCTACTCGGATGGCGTGACGTGGGCGCGATACAGCTACGGCGAACTCGCCGGTCCCGAGGTTCGGTTGGAAGGAGATCCGTTCGACATTCGGCGGCCTCTGCGGACTGACGGATCCGGGCTCGAGGCGCTCATCCAGCAGTTTCTGCTGTGGGAGCCGGAACAGCCCCGCACCCTTCCGCAACTGATCAACATGGTCGCCGGCCTCTGCCGGTTACTCCGAGACGAGGTGACGGCCATCCTGGGCGATCCCACCCGGGACGTAGCCCACGAGGAACTCTCCTTGCTCGCGGCCGACTGGCGCGACCTGCTCTTCCCTGACCTCGACGACCTCGGCTTCTCCGACGCGTATGCGCAGACAGTGACCTTCGCCCTGCTGCTCGCGCGGGTGGACGGGATTGCCTTCGAGCAGACGCCGCTTCACGAGATCGCCCGCCTGCTCGGCAAGAAGCACTCACTGATGGGCCGCGCGCTGGCCGTGCTGACGGACAACGAAGCTGCCGATGAACTGCGCATGATTCAAACTCTGCGCCGAGTGATCGGCTGCATCGACTGGAACGTGCTCGATGACGGGCGCACAGACGTCCACGCAGATCTCTATGAGCGGTTCCTCGCGGCATATGATCCAGCCCTGCGGCGACGCAGCGGCTCTTACTACACCCCGAAGCCGGTTGCCGCTGCCGTGGTCGACTTCGTCGATGAGATCCTCGCCGTCCGCTTCGACCGCTCCTGGGGCCTCGCAGCTGACGACGTGGTCGTGGTCGATCCGGCGATGGGCACCGGCACGTTCCTCGTCGAGGTGTTGCGATCCGTGTCGGACACCATTGACGAGAGACAGGGCAAGGGAGCGACGGCTCCCCGGCTCCGCTCGTTCTTCCAGGACCGTCTCGTCGGTTTCGAGATCCAGGCTGCGCCCTACGCCGTTGCCGAACTCCGCCTTCACCAGGCGATGAAGGCCGAGTTCAAGACTGAACTGCCGGCCTCTGAGGTGCGTTTTCTCACCGATGCGTTGGAGGACCCGGCCAAGCAGCAGGGTCGGCTGCGAGCCGCGTACCGCGTGCTCGAGCGGGCCCGGCAGGAGGCCAACCGCATCAAGCGGGACGTGCCGGTGATGGTGGTCATCGGTAACCCGCCACACGTCGAGAACAGCAGGGGCCGAGTTCCCTGGATCGAGGAACGCCGGAAGGTGCCCCTGCTGCCCGGCGCGTCATCCGGCCGTCCCTCGCTCGACGAGTTCCGCGTCCCCGGCGGCGGCAGGTACGAGTCGGACCTCTACGGCCTGCCGTGGTGCTTCTGGCGCTGGGCGCTCTGGAAGGCGTTCGAGGCCCACCCCACCCAGCCCCAAGGAATCGTCGCCTTCGTCACCCCATCGAGCTTCCTCAAGGGCAAGTCCTTCGAGGGTATGCGCGAGTATCTGCGGCGAACCTGCGACGAAGGCTGGATCATCGACCTGTCCCCGGAGGGAAACCGGCCCCAGCAGGACACCCGGGTGTTCGGCCCTGAGGTGGGGCGGCAGTTGTGCATCGCAGTGTTCGCACGCTACGGGCAGGGCAATCCAGACAGGGCGGCGATCATCCACCGCATCTCGCTGACCGGCACCAAGCAAGACAAGCTGGCCCGGCTGAGATCGCTGCGGCTTGCCGACCCGGAATGGGCGACTTGCCGCCCGGAGTGGCGTGCACCGTTTCTCGCCGGCTCCGGCACCGAGTGGGATAGTTATCCGAGCCTCAAAGACTTGTTCCCCGAATCGTCTCGCGGCGTCACCGCAGGGCGGACCTGGGTGTACGCCCCCGATCAGGAGACGCTTCAGCGGCGCTGGGCCACGTTCACACGGAGCGAGGAGGGTGCACGCCGGGAGATGTTGCCGGAGTCCCCCGATCGCACGATCGACAGCCTTGTCCGGCCCTTACCCGGCTCTCCTCCGGCAGAGGGGACCCTCGCGACCGAGACAGGAGCAGCGGCAGCACCGATCCGGGTCGCGTACCGGGCCTTTGACCGTCAGTGGCTGCTCCCGGACAGCCGACTGCTCGCCAGACCAAGGCCGCCGCTGTGGGCGGTTCGCTCACCCCAGCAGATCTACATGACCGAACAGAACAGCCAAGCGGTCGACAGTGGACCAGGGGTCGCGTTTACGCACCTCATCCCCGATATTCACCACTACAACGGACGAAGCGGCCGGGTCTTTCCGCTCTACTGTGACACTTCAACCCAAAGACCCAACGTCACATCCGGCCTTTGCGCTTTCCTGGGAGCCGTGCTCGGGCAGTCGGTCGCTCCGGCCGACGTGATGGCCTACGTTGCCGCTACCGTCGCGCATCGCGGCTACACCCAACGGTTCGCCCGCCAGCTCCAGCACCCCGGCGTACGAGTGCCCCTCACAGCCGACCCAAAACTCTGGACGGAAGCGGTGAACATTGGCAAAGAGGTCCTGTGGCTACACACCTTCGGCGACAGCACGGCCGATACTTCGACGACACGGCCGAGATTCGCAGACTTCGTCGAGGCCACAGGCCCACGGGTGGTTGCGGAGATACCAGACCGACCAGGTGAGCTGCCACAAACGATCGGCTACGACGCGGATCACCGGGCACTGCTGGTGGGTGAGGGGAAGATCGCTCCGGTCCACCCAGACATCTGGGAGTACGACGTTGGCGGCATGCGCACCGTGCGCCACTGGTTCAACTACCGATGCGCCCACCAGCGCCACCGACGCAGGTCGTCGATCCTTGACGAGGAGACGCCGCTGAGCTGGAGCAGCGCGTTCACCGACGAGTTGCTCGAGATCCTGGCCGTCCTGGAACGGTGCGTCGCAATCGAGCCGCAGCAGGCAGCTCTCCTGGACCACATTTGCGCCGGTCCGCTGGTCTCCACAGCCGGACTCACGGACGCTGCGGTGCTACCTCCGAACCGACCCAACAAGCTTGGTGTCACCGGCGATGAGACAACGCCGCGCCTGTTCTAAGCCCGGCGATTGCATCGGTGCCGGCGTGTGCGTGACAGGCAGGCGCTCGTGGGCGTGTCAGCGGCCGACGAGACTGTGTGACTGTCCGAAGTGGTTGCGGCGATTTTATGCCCGAGTGCGCCCGAGTACGCTGACCCGGCTGGACCGAGAGACTCAGGGTGGTTGTCATATGGAAGCAAAAGCGCTTACGCCGCGTGATCTGTTCGACGGCAAGGTGTGTCTTGAGATACCGCCGTTTCAGCGTCCCTACGTGTGGAACGAGGAGGACCAGTGGCAACCTCTGTGGGACGACCTCGAACGGGTGACAGCCGAGCTTCTGGCTGTGAACGATGACGAGGTCCGAGGCGATCGGCTTCCTGGCCACTTCCTCGGCGCGGTCGTGCTCAAACAATTGGCAAGCGCTGCCGGGGACCCGTCACGGTCTTCAGTCATCGATGGTCAGCAACGACTGACCACGTTGCAGATCTTGCTGGATGCAGCGCAAGTCGTACTGCTGGAGCACGGCGACGCCGAGGACGCCGAGTCACTTGAAGAACTGGTGCTCAACCCCTCAAATCGGTTCAAAAATACCCCGAAGAGGTTCAAGTTGTGGCCCTCTCGGGTCGACCGGTTGGCGTTTGAGCGAGTCATGGACGACGCCCTGACCGTGACACCCGAGTTATTCGAGAGCCGGATCGTCCAGGCGCACGCGTTCTTTCTCAAGGCGATCAAAGAGTGGGCCGAGGTCAGCGGCGATGTAGACAAGGCACGAGAACGGTTGACGGCTCTTGCGCAGGTGCTACAGGAGCATCTGCGGATCGTCGCCATCGATCTCAGCGACAACGACGACGACCAACTGATTTTCGAGACGTTGAATGGTCGCGGCACTCCGCTTCTGGCTGCGGACCACATCAAGAACTACATCTTCCAGCGTGGCGAGGACCTCCATGCGGACATCGATGCATGGGGCGACACGTACTGGCAAGACCTCGACGAGGACTGGTGGCGCGACCAGGTGGCACAGGGCCGCCTGTACCGATCGCGAATCGACCTGTTTCTGCAGTACTGGTTGACCATGCGGCTGCAGGACGAGATCGGCGCCGAAGATGTGTTTTCCCGCTTCCGCGGATACGCCAGCCGACACCTCACCACGCTGGTTAACGCCGAGGCGTTCCTGGGCGCGCTGCGACGAGACGCGGACAAGTTCCGCGATTTTGCCCAAATGGACCCGGAGACTGCCCGGGGTCGGTTCTATTCTCGGGTAGTCGAGGCTCTGGAGATCGGAGCCACCATCCCGCTCCTGCTGTGGCTCATAAGCGACAATCACGCTATACCGCCTGCGCAGGCCGACCGGGCACTCGCCGCAATGGAGAGCTGGACCGTCCGCAGGACGCTACTGCGAATGACGATGAAGGACGTCAACAAGCTCGTTGTTGCGCTCCTGAAGCATCTTGACAAGCAGAAGCGCGAAACCGCCGGCGACGCCGTGGTCGCCTTCCTAGCGCAACAGACGGCTGATGCCCGGATATGGCCCACCGACGACCAAGTAATCGCACAAGTGCCGCAGGTGCGCGCCTACGGCCAAATTCGCCAGCAGAGGCTGCGGGTCGTTCTATCAGCCATCGAGCGGCAGTGGCGTACGGAGCGCCACGAGAACGTTCCCTTGCCCGCTCGACTCGAGATCGAACACATCATGCCCCGCCAGTGGAGCACCTACTGGAGTAGTCCGGACACCGACGACCCGCAGCACGCGGCGCGGAGAAGCCACCTCGTGCACACCCTCGGCAACCTCACCCTCGTCACGCAGAAGCTCAACGGCACCCTATCAAACCGTCCGTGGACGGACAGCGAGATGGCAGCCGTACCAACAAAGGGAAAGGATGCAGGCAAAGGCAAGCGCTCTTTGCTAGCCCGTTTCAGTCTGCTCGTCCTTAACAAGAAAATAGTCGACGACCACGTGACCGAATGGACCGAGCAGGACATCCGCGAACGCAGCCAAGAACTCGCCAAGACGATCACGCTGATCTGGCCTCGGTCGGCGGCGCACTGAAGAGCCTTGTTATCCACAAGCCGACCCGGATTAGCGCGTGGTGATCGCCCGTCTGGTGCGGTTGCTATGGCATGCGGAGGTATCCGGCTCGGCAAAGGTTCACCGCGAGTAGGGGTAGGTTCGTCACAATCGTGGTCGAGCGCAGACGGCCGATATGCGCCCGCGAGCGCAGAGGACACCGGTGGCTGGAGCAGCGGAAAACGGTTTGGTGAGTCCGGGCAGCTACCGGCCATAATCAATCATCACGTCAGTGTCCGTGCGTGCCGTTGGTGGGGTTGCGGTATCGATCGCCCCTCGGACACGTTAACCCTCACCAAACCGTTCATTTTTCGAGCGGTTCGGGTGGGGGTCGCTGCTTCTGGCGTGGAATTCGTGCCGGCGACGGCTGCCGACCGAGAGTGTGATGGTGTCGGCGTCGCAGGTGATGGTGATCTGGTTCGCCCGCAGGTACGGGGCGGTAGCTCGCGCGTCGTCACGCGCTTCGGTCGTGCGGCGGCCGAGTTGCCGGTGCGATGTGAGCGAGGAGCAGGTCTTCGCGTAGGTACAGCGGCTTGGGCCGGCCGGGTAGGGCGGGCTGGCACTGGTGTGGCCGTGTCGGCACCGGTATCCGGGCCGTCCGTGTACCCGGTGCGCGTCGGCTCGGCGGCCACAGGCTCACGACCACCGGCAACGCAACAGCGCCGGCTCTGTTGTCCACGGGCGCACCATAGCCGGCCCGGCCAGGCGGCCGGGCCGGCGTGCTAACGGTGGGTTGGACCGGCTCGTCGTTCGTCGAGCCGGGTCACGGTCGTCAGGCGTTGGGGACGAGGTTGAACCGCTGGTTGGTGTTCCCGTGGCAGTCGTACAACTGCACCTGAGCGCCGTTGGCCGTGCTCCACACGTCCAGGCACCGCCCGGACTGCACACCACTGATCGTGCCGTTGGAGTTCACGTTCCACTGCTGGTTCGACTGGCCATGACAGCTGTAGATCTGCACGGCAGTACCGTTACCCGAACCAGCCGCGTCCAGACACATGTTGCCGTACACCTGCAGCTGCTTGTTCGACGTGTACGTCCACTGCTGTTGCACCTGCCCGGTGCAGTCGTACAACTGCACCCGAGTCCCGTTGGTACGCGACCCGTTCGGCACATCGACACACCGATTCGACTGCGCCCCGACAATCCGCGACGCCGAACCAGCCGGCGGCGTCGTCGGGTTCACCGGCGGGGTGGTCGGGTTGCCGGGCGGGGTGGTGGGGTTGCCGGGTGGGGTGGTGGGGGTGGTGGAGCCGAGTGAGGTGAAGAATCTCCAGATTTCTCCGGAGGTCCAGGTGCGGGAGTCGTTGGGGCTGGAGGATCCGTCGACGGGGCTGGGGGTGTGGTCTCCGTCGAAGGCGGCCCATTGCACGGGGTAGCCGGCGCGGCAGCCGGAGTAGACGGTGGTGATGTGCGTGAGGCTGCCGCGGGTTGGTTCGCGAGGGCTCTGGGCGGTGCAGCCGTTGTTGCGGACGAAGGTGTCGCGTAGTTGTCGGCCCATGGAGATGTTCAGGACGCTGTCGTAGATGCCGTGGATGCCGAAGTAGGGCACGGGTGTGGTGCCGCCGTTGCATCCGCTGAGTTGGGCGCCGGACAGGACGGCCACGGCGCGGATGATGGTGGGTCGGGCGCAGGCTACGGCGTAGCTCATGGCTCCGCCGTAGCTGAAGCCGAGGGCGAAGCGTTGGGTGGTGTCTACGCAGAGGTCGTTCTCGACCTGTGTGCGGATGTCGTCGAAGAGGGTGAGGTCACGGTTGTTGGTGTTGGCCCAGCCGGCGTCGAGGCCTTGGGGGGCGACGAAGATCGTGCTGTTGTTCGACAGCGGTTGGAGGCCGTAGTAGCCGGCGGAGGAGACGTTCTGGGCCGAGCCGTTGAGCCAGTGGAAGCCGAAGATGAGCCGGTACTGGCGGTTGCGGTCGTATCCGTCTGGGATTCGCAGGATGTAGCTGCGGTTCTGTCCGCCGCTGGAGATCGTGCGGGTGCCGTTGGTCAGGGTGGGGGCTTTGCCGCAGCCGGCGGTCGCCGCGAGGATGCCGTTCGTGGCGGCTGACGCCGCTCCGCCGAAGCCGCCGCTGAGCGCGCCGCCAGCCGCAACCACGACAAGGGCTGCCGCGGCCGCGATGGACGGGAGAAGGTACCTGTGTTTCGGCATTGCCTGGCTCCTTGCACTGTCGTCGTGGTCGGAGATCTGGGGACGGCCCGAGGCGGATGCTCTCGCCCGGACCGCAGGGTGATCCGGTGCTGCGGGGGCCGGGCGGGCTCGGCTGTGCGCCGAGCCCGCCCGTCCCCGCTTCACCTGAGCCGGAGCTGTGTCACGCCCATCAACGCTGCAGGGTCAGCAGACCCGGCCGGTACGGCAGCAGACCGTAGTCACCGCCGGAGCTGGGCGAGCGGCCCTGGTAGAGCAGTTGCAGGTTGCACGGGTCGACCGTGAAGGTCTGGTCGGCGCTGGTCCGGATCAGCTCACCGTGGCTGATGTCGTTGGTCCAGGTCGCGCCGCTGTTGGCCTTGCCCGCGAACGGGTTGCTCTCGGTCGCGGCCTGTGCCGTCCACGTACCGCCCAGGCTGGTGGCGGTGAACGACCGGAAGTAACGGCCGTTCGAGCCGATCGCCTCGACGAGCATGAGGTAGCGCTGCTGGCCCTGCAGCTTGTAGACCTGCACACCCTCGAAGAGGTTGTTCGTCGAGTCGGTCATGATCGTGGTGTAGTTCGAGCCGAAGCTGCCCGGGAAGTTCCCGATCGGCATGCTCGACCGGTAGACGCGACCGTTGTCACCGGTGAAGAACAGGTAGATGTTCTGGTCGTCGGCGATGAGGGTCTGGTCGATCGGGCCGGTGTTGGAGTTGGAGATGCTGGCGGTGGAGAGCGTCTGCGCCGACGACCAGCCGTTCGGGTTGGTCGGGTCGCTCGACGTCCGGTAGGAGAAGGCGGTGCCGCCCCACTGGTACGCCAGCACCCAGATGTTGCGCGGGGCGAAGTAGAACAGCGTCGGCGCCACGGTGGCGGAGTTCATCGCGTTCTGGCTGGCCGAGCCCATCTGGTTGAAGTTCGAGAAGAGGCCGAAGTTCATCGAACCCCAGCTCGTCCCGGTGTCGTGGGTGGTGGCGTAGACCAGGTGCTGGCCGTTGTACGGCGCGACGGTGAAGTCCTTCAGCGACACCCAGCCCGACCTCGGCTGCGCCAGCGCGCCCGTCGAGGTCCAGCGGTACGACGTCGGCAGGTTGCAGGTGGTACCCGGCGGCGTGGTCGGCGCGCCGGTCGTCGGGGCGGCGGTCGTCGGCACGGCGGTCGGTCCGCCGAGGGACCTGAGGCTGAACCGCTGGTTGGCGTTCCCGTGGCAGTCGTACAACTGCACCTGAGCGCCGTTGGCCGTGCTCCACACGTCCAGGCACCGCCCGGACTGCACACCACTGATCGTGCCGTTGGAGTTCACGTTCCACTGCTGGTTCGTCTGACCGTGGCAGCTGTAGATCTGCACGGCGGTACCGTTACCGGAACCCGCCGCGTCCAGACACATGTTGCCGTAGACCTGCAGCTGCTTGTTCGACGTGTACGTCCAGGACTGGTTCGCCCCCCGGTTGCAGTCGTACAAGGTCACCCGCGTGCCATTGCTGGTGGACGAGTTGGGCACGTCGATACACCGGCCCGACTGCTCGCCGACGATCTCGGCGGCGGAGCCGGGTGGGGCGGTGGGTCCCGGCGTGGTCGGGTTCGGCCCCGGCGTGGTGGGGTTCGGCCCCGGCGTGGTCGGGTTCGGGGTCGCGCTGTTCAGCGCGGCGAGCACCGCGTCGTACGCCGGCTTCTTGTTGCCACTGCCGTCGAAGAGCAACGGCCGCTCACCGGAGCGCCACGAGTCCGAGTCGCGGATACCCCACACCGTGATGCCGGTGCAGCGGGCCACCGCCAGGCAGTCGTTGACGGTGTTGCGGTACTGGTTCACGTCCGCGTTGGTGATGTCCAGCTCGGTGACCTGCACGTCGACGCCGAGGGCGGCGAAGCTGGACAGCGTGGTGCGGTAGTTGCTCGGGTAGCTGGAGCCGCCGGTGAAGTGCGTCTGGAAACCGACGCAGTCGATCGGCACGCCGCGCTGCTTGAAGTCGCGGACCATGTTGTAGACGCCCTGCGTCTTGGCCGCCGACCAGTTGTCGATGTTGTAGTCGTTGTAGCAGAGCTTGACGTTCGGGTCGGCCGCGTCGGCGGTGCGGAACGCCACCTCGATCCAGTCGTTACCGGTGCGCTGCAGGTTCGAGTCACGCCGGCCGCCACTGTTGCCGTCGGCGTACGCCTCGTTCACCACGTCCCAGGAGTCCAGCTTGCCCCGGTAGTGGGTCACCACATTGGTGATGTGGTCGATCATCGCCTGGCGCAGGGCGCTGCCGGACAGCGACTGCATCCAGCCCGGCTGCTGGGCGTGCCAGGCCAGGGTGTGCCCCTTGACCTTCATACCCCGCGACTGGGCGTGGCTGACCAGCCGGTCGCCGTTGGTGTAGTTGAACTGACCCCGGTTCGGCTGAAGCGCGTCGGGCTTCATCTCGTTCTCGGCCGTGACCTGGTTGAACTCACGGTTCAGGATCGTGCTGTAAGCGCTGTCGCCGAGTCTGCCCACGGCGACGGCGGTACCGAAGTACCGGCCGGACTGAGCGGCAGCGGCGCCGAGCGTGCTTGCGGCGGCCTGGGCGAGAGTGGGGAGCAGGGACACGACGAGGGCCGCGACGATCGCGGCCGCGCCGGGTATGGCGAGCGTTCTGAATCGACGACCGGCGGGACGGGTCCGGGGAATCACTGGTCCTCCTGCGATGGATGGAGCGCCTGCTAGCGGCGGACGAGATGATCGGTGGGTGAGCTGACGGTCACCGATCGATGTGAGCGCTAACAGGCTGATCGATGGAGCTAGATTTCCAAAAACTTTCAGCCATGGCAAGCGGTAGTTTCAGCGCCTTCTTGTAAGTTTCGGAGACGGAGCAGCCGACCAGACCTCACCGAGCGCATCAGCCAGGGACTCTCCAGGGTTGGCGGTGCCCGTCGCTTCCGGTCAGGCGGCTGGTGGTGCGGTACTCCCCCGGACGGTGCGAGCCGTGGCCAGCTCGAGCCCGATCTGTGCGGTCCGCTCTCCCCGCGCCAGAGCGAGCGCCAACTCGGTGGCGGTGGCGGCCATCTCGGCGAGCGGCTGGTGGACGGTGGTCGGCGGGAGGGTCGACAAGGGTGGCCAACGGCAGATCGTCGAAGCCCACCACGCCCAGGAGGACCGCGACTCGCGGCGTCCGATGGTCTGGTCAGCTCCGATGCGGTGTACGTGACGTCACGGGCGAACGTCAACGGCGCGATCCCACACGGAGACGAGTTCGTGCTGACCAGCAGCGAGTTCGACCGCAAGCCCGCCTGGCCCCACCGCGCCACCGTGGGCACCTCGCGGCAGTACAGCAGCGTCGCGGCGGGAGGACCCGAGGACCTCACCTACCAGCCGCAGGGCAAGCGGGCGTGGACACTCACCGAGTACGACAGGCAGCGCACCGTGTTCGGCATCCCACTGCCGTCGATCGGCGACGCCTGACCGCGTAGCCCGGTGCGCGCCGGACTCGCGTGGGCAGGCCACCACCCGCACGAGCCGGTGCGGTGCCTGGCGCGGTCGCTCCCTCTAGTGCCGCTGCGTGAGTGACAGCGAGGAACCGCGGACGACGAGGTCGGGGGCGAGCAGTACCCGGTGCGGTGGCCGGCGTTCACCGTTCAGGAGGCGGGAGATCATGAGTTCGACGGCAAGGCGGCCGACGTGGCTCTTCGGCGGCCGGACGGCCGTGATCGCGGGATCGGCCAGGTGGGCGATCTCGTCGTCGTAGGAGACGATCGCCAGGTCACCGGGGATGGCGATGCCCATCTCGGCACAGAACTGGGCGACCGCGATGGCGTGCGGATCGCTGTGCACGATCAGCGCCGTGGTCCCGGAAAGTCGGCATTCCCGCAGGATGCGGATAATGACGTCCCGCTGGCCGGGCGTCGTGACGGTTTCCTGCATGGCGAGGGCACCGGACGTGCTCGGGTCGGCGGCGGCTGTCCGCCAGGCGTGCCGGAGGTGGACCGAGGTCGGGCTGCCCTGCGCCACGACGAGCCCGATTCGTCGGTGCCCCTGCTGCCGGAGGTGGTAGATGGCGATTTCGAGGCCGACCGAGTGGTCGCTGCGCACCCACTCGAGGTGCCGGGTGCTCGGCGTCCACCGGCGTGGCTGGCGCTCGACGAGAATGGTCGGGACCGGCAGGTGTCCGATCCATTCCAGGATCTCGTCGGCGTCGTCGCCGTCCAGGCTCGGCGCCAGCAACAGACCCTGAACTTGTTGCGCCTCCACGAGACGGTCCATCTGGCGGCGGTCCTCGTCGGGGTCGTAGCTCGAACCGCGCAGCTGGATGCTGACGCCGAGCGCGGCGGCGGCGGCGCGCGCGCCGGCTACGACGGGTGGCCAGTAGAAGTCGAGCGACGGCACGACCATGCCGATGGTGTAGCGGAGCGGAGCCTGGCGGGGCTGGCTCAGGGTGTTGCTCTGGGGTGGCAGCGTAGCGCCGCCGTGGACCTTCGACACCAGGCCCCGTTCGGCGAGTGCGGCGATGTCGCGCCGGACGGTGAGCTCGCTGACGCCGAACTCGCGGGCGAGGTCGCGCACCCGTACCGCGCCCTGCCCGCGCAGTTCGGCGAGCAGGCGCTCCTGCCGCTGGGCGCTGAACAGCCGATCCGTTTCCACGCTGCGCACACTCCTATCGGCTCGGCGCGCAGGGCCGCAGTGTCGTCGGTCGCGCGGAAGACGTCCGGAACCATCGTCACAGGCCCAGGCGGCGCAGGGTCGGGACGGTCTGGCCGACCCAGGCCAGCTCGGCGTCCTCGCGGGCACCCTGGGTGCGCTGGCTGCCGGCCAGGAACCACAGGAAGTACGTGGTGTAGCCGGGTGCGCTGACGACGGTGTGGTAGCCCTCCGGCATCATCTGCATCACGTGCTCACGGATGGTGACGTTCTCCTCGTAGCCGTCGTCGGTGTAGACCCGGCTGATGCCGAACCCGTTCGGCGGGTTGACCCGGTAGTAGTACATCTCCTCGTGCGCCGCCTCGGCGGGCAGGTCGTCGATCCGGTGCCGGTGCGGCGGGTAGGTGCTCCAGTTTCCGGAGGGCGTGTAGGTCTCGCCGACGATGAGCCGGCGGGCGGGCAGGTCCGGTTGGCTGATCTCGGTGAGGATCTGGTGGTAGGTCCGACCGAAGTTGGCCGCTCCCCAGCGCCCGGTGGCGACCTGTTCCGGTGTGATGACGTACGGATCGGTGGCCAGGTCGCTTGGGGCGCTGGGCAGGGCGATCTCCACGTCGGTGACCGCCTCCACGATGATGGTGGAGCCTGCCGGGACATACACCGAGTGCGGCTTGCCGGAGAAGACGTCGGCACGCTGGCCGACCTGCGGGAAGTGGTGGTCGGCGACGGTGACGTTCGCGGTGCCGCCGAGAACGACCGCGAGGATCTCCCGGTCGCCGGACCCACCGGTCCAGGACTGGCCGGCCGACAGCTTCAGCAGGGTGAAGTCCAGTAGCCGGCAGGGATTGAAGGGCAGCGCGTTGTCGCCGTCGGCGGCGGGGATGACGCAGTGGTACCGGTAATTCATGATCGCCTTTCAGGATTCGTACGGATGGTGCGGGTCACCAGGGACTGGTCCAGCCGGGGGTGGTGGCGCGGGTGAGGGCCTCCAGGTAGAAGTAGTCGCCCCAGAGGTTGCCCTCGTCGACGCCGATACCCTTGGGCTTGTCGTAGACGCCGTGCAGGAGAAGGGCGTTCGACGCCGGATGGCCGTCACTGGCGTAGTTGTCCACCAGGGAACGCAGGATCCGGCGGGCCGCGTCTCGGTAGCCCTTCGCGCGGGCCGGGTCGGCGACGTTGCCGGCGAGCTCGGCCAGGCCGCAGGCGGCGATCGCGGCGGCGGAGCTGTCGCGCTCCTCGCCGCTGCCGTCGCCGAACTCCAGGTCCCAGTAGGCGACGTGGTCGGCCGGCAGCCGTGCGAGAAGGTGGTCCGCGCAGGTCGAGGCGGCGGCAAGCAGCGCGGGGTCACCGGTGTACCGGTGGTTCAGGGTGAAGCCGTAGATGCCCCACGCCTGTCCGCGGGCCCAGCAGGTGTGGTCCCCGTGGCCCTGTTCGGTCTCGCCGCGCAGCGGCGCGCCGGTCTCCGGGTCCCAGTAGAAGGTGTGGAAGGTGGTGCCGTCCGGACGCAGGATGTGCTCACGCAGTTGTGCCGTGTGCCGGCGGGCTGCCGTGGCGTAGCGGCCGTCGCCGGTGGTCTGGCTGGCCCAGTAGAGCAGCGGAGTGTTCATCAGGCTGTCGATGATGGTGCGGCCGCGTTGGCGGGGGTCAGCCAGGTCGCCCCAGGCCTGGATGATGCCGGCCGGTTCGAGGAAGCGGGTCATCAGGTGGTCTGCGGCGGCCAGGGCAGCCCTCCGGGCGCGCCGGTCGTCGGTGCGCCGGGCCGGCGTGACGCAGGCGAGGGTGTAGAGGAAACCGAGGTCGTGGGTATCCAGGTCGATGCCACCGTGCACCCGGTCGGCGAAGCTGTCGACATGTGCCAGGGCTGCTCTCAGGTGCTGTTCGTCGCCGGTCAGGTCGTGGGCGAGCCACAACATCCCGGGCCAGAAACTGGTCGTCCAGCCGACGTTGGCGCCCTCCGGCTGGCCGGCGGTCGGTGGCCGTAGCGGATAGCGGTTGGCGACGGTGGTGTCTGCCGGGTACCGCGTGCCGAAGCTGTCGATGTTCGCCTCGACGGTACGTATCGCGGCGGTGACCGCGGCCGCCATCGCTTCGGCGTCTGGGCTGGGACGGACGTCGGTCGCCGTCATGGATACTGTTCTCCCTCGTGTCTCCGGTCCGGTGCCGGGCAGGTGTTCCGTCGGCGTCCCGGCTCGACCGCCGGGAGGGTGCAGGCGCTCAGGTGCTCCGGGCCGCGGCCGTCGGTGGGTCGAGCGCGGCCCGCAGGCTGTACCGGCTGTTGGACCACACGACGTACAGCAGCGGCGCGGCCGCGACGCCGAGCGCTATCGCGGGACGGGCCACGAAGAGCTGTGCCAGCAGCGCCAGGACCAGCAGTGACGCGGCGGTGAGGTACCAACGGCGTACCGCCAGGTACGTGCACACACGGGCCACGTCGCGCAGCCGCGCGGCGGGCCGCTCGGCGATGGTCACCAGGCCGAGCAGCGCGATGGCGGCGGTGAGTACGGCAAGCACGGCGAGGATCGGCAGCGTGAGCGCGCCCACCCGGTGGCCCCACAGCGCGTACGCGTCGACACCGAGAACGACCAGGACCGCGGTTGCCGCGGCGGTCCAGAGGATGCCCCGGCGGGCGGTGGCCCGCCAGGTGCCGCCGAACGTGCGTAGCAGGCCGCGTGCCCCACCGGACGAGTAGTCGGACATGACCGCGAAGACGCCGCACAGGCCCGGCGCGCACAGCGGGGCGACCAGCGCGTACAGCGGCCAGGCCCGGGCGCCGTCGGTGGTGAGCGCGAGGGCCACCAGCGGCAGGCAGCCGAGCACCAGCAGCATGTTTCCGACCATTGCGGTGTAGCAGCCGTCGAAGACGGCGGCGATGGTGTCGTGACGCGGGCGCGGGATCATCGGTCAGCCCTTCAGTCCGGTGGTGGCGATGCCTTCGATGAAGTACCGCTGCCCGAGCAGGAAGATGACCGCCACCGGCAGTACGGACAGCACCGAGCCGGTCATGATGAGCGCGTACTCGGCGTTGTACTGGGAGATGAAGGTGTTGAGTCCCAGCTGGATGGTGCGTATGTCGGGGCTGCGCAGGTAGATCAATGGGCCGAGGTAGTCGTTCCAGGTGGTCACGAACGTCAGCAGGGCCAGGCTGGCCAGGGCGGGGCGGGACAGCGGCAGCATGATCCGTCGGTAGATGCCGAACTCGGTGAGCCCGTCCACCCGTGCGGACTCGCTCAGCTCCTCGGGGATCGTCTCGTAGAACTGCTTCATCAGGAACACGCCGAACGCGCCGAACGCCTGTATCGCGATGATCGACCAGAGGGTGTTCGACAGTTGCAGCTTCGACATGAGGATGAACTGCGGGATCATGTACGACTGCCACGGCACCGCGATGGTCCCGACGTACGCCAGGAAGAGCGCGTTGCGGCCGGGAAAGCGGACCCGGGCGAAGCCGTAGGCGGCGAAGCTGCCGGTCACCACCTGTAGGAGGGTGACGACCACCGACAGCAGCAGCGTGTTCCCCAACCACGTCGTCATGTCCGAGCGCTGCCAGATGTCGAGGTAGTTTCGCCACACCACGGGATCGGGAAGCCAGCTGATCGGGATGGTGAAGACGTCGTTGTTGGTCTTCAACGACGCCACCACCATCCAGTAGAACGGCAGCAGCAGACCGGCCGCCGCGAGCACGAGGACGGCGTACCCGACGAGCCGCCCGCCCCGGGACCGGACCGGTCGGCCGGGCCCGCCGCGGTTGTCGGGTGCGGCGACGGCCGGGGTGGGTAGGGAGAGGTCAGTCGCGGTCATCAGTTGTTCCTCCGCTTGTTGACCATGAACTGGACGACCGTGATGCCGAAGCAGATGGCGAACAGGACGACGGAGACCGCCGAGGCGTAGCCGAACTGGTTCTCCCCGAAGCCCTTCTGGTAGATGTACTGCGAGAGAACCAGTGTCGACTGGCCGGGTCCGCCGCCGGTCATCACGAGGATGAGGTCGAAGACCTTGAAACTTTCGATGGTCAGCAGCACGGTGACGAAGAAGGTGGTATGTCGCAGCCCGGGCAGGGTCACGTGCACGAACCGCTGCCACGGTGTGGCGCCGTCGGTCTCGGCCGCCTCGTAGAGCTGGGCCGGGATGGTCTGCAGCCCGGCCAGGAACAGCAGCATGTAGTAGCCCATGTACCGCCAGGTGCCGACGATGATGACCGCCGGCATCGACCAGGTCGACGACGTGGTCCAGCCCGGCGCACTGTCCACCCCGACGGCACCGAGGAGAGCGTTGATCGGGCCGTACTCCGGGCTGAACAGCTGGTTCCAGACGATCGCGATCGCCACGATCGAGGTGATGTAGGGAAAGAAGGCGACGGTGCGGAAGAACCGCACGCCGCGCAGTTTGCGGTTGAGCAGCAGCGCCAGCCCGAGTGACGCCGCGAGGGTCAGCGGGATGTGGAAGACGGTGTAGTAGACGGTGTTGCGCAGTGCGGTCCAGAAGCTCGCGTCGCCCCACATCCGCCGGAAGTTGGCGGTGCCGGTCCACTCGGCCACCCCGAAGACGTTCCAGTCGGTGAAGGCCACGTAGAACAGCACGACGACGGGCAGCAGGGTGAGCACGGCGAAGCCGACGAAGTTGGGAAGGATGAACGACCAGCCGGCGACCGTGTTGCGCGACACCAGCCGCCGGTTCCTGGGTCTCGTGCGCGGCAATGTTGCCATGGGCAGTCTCCGGGAGCGTTCGGCACGGTGGCGGGACCGGCGTGCGGCTGCGGCACGCCGGGGCCCGCCATCAGCTCACTGGTTGAGGACCTCGTTCTTGGCGCGGGCCTGCGCCTTGCTCAGCTCCGCGTCGACGCCCTTGTTGTCGGAGAGGATCGCCGAATGCGTCTCGTTGAGGAGGTTCTGCAGGCCGGCGGTGTGCTTCGACACCGGGTTCTCCGGCTTGACGGTGTGCTTGGCGTACGCGAACTTCGACAGGTCGTCCTGCGGTACGCCGTCCAGCCCGAACAGCGTCGCGGTGACCGCGTCGGTGACCTGGGCCGGGGTGATGCCGATTCCGGCCAACGCCTTGCCGGCGTCCGGGCCGGCCGCGTACCGGACGAAAGCCTTGGCCACGGCGACCTTCGACTTGTTGATCTTCGGATTGATGCCGAGCCCGGTCGGGTCGCCGAACGTGACCGGTGTGGCGGAGGTGCCGGTGGTGGACCTGTCGAACTGCGGCGCCGGAGCGATCCCCCACTCGAACTTGTCGGCGTCACCGCTCTGCCGCTGCTTGAGCAGCGTGGCCACGTACCAGGTGCCCATCAGCAGCATCGCCGACTGCTGCTTGCCGAACTGCGCCTGGTAGGTGAGTTTGTTGGTCGTCGCGGTGCCGAAGGCCGGCTGCGCGCCGGCCGCCTGCAGGTCCAGTGACCGCTCGTAGTACGGCTTCAGGTAGCCGAAGTCCCCGGAGAGCAGGTCCGCGTCGGGGGTCTGGGCGAGCGCGAATCCCTGCACGGTCGACTGGAAGGTGTGTTGGTACGCACCTGTCGCGTTCGAGCCGGCCCCCCTCAGCCCGGCGTGCAGTCGCTTCGTCGCGTCGACGTAGTCGTCCCAGGTCCAGCTGCCGTCCGGTGGCGTCACCTTCGCCTTCGCGAACAGGTCCTTGTTGTAGAACAGCACCCACGAGTCCTGCCGGTACGGCACCGCGTACGCCTTGCCGTCCACCTGGTACGACCCGAGCGCCGGAACCGAGCCGAGACCGGAGGTGACGTCGGAGACGTCGAGCAGCTGACCACCGCTCTGGTACGTGTAGAAGTTCTTGAGGTTCTTCATGACGTAGACGTCCGGGGCAGTGCCGGCGGCCAGGTCCGTGATCATCTGGGTGTCGTAGTCGTTGCCTGGGGCGTACTCCTTGAGCTCCACCGTCACGTTCGGGTGGCTCGCCTTGAAGCCGTCGGCGAGGGTCTTGAACTCCGGCGTGGAATTCAGGCTCCAACCCGCCATGGTGATCGTCACCGGGGCGTTGGGGTCGGCCGGCTCGTCCTCGCCGCCACAGCCGGCAAGGACGAGGGTCAGCGCCGTCACGGCACTGACGACACCCGATATTGCGCGCTTCATCCCTTACTCCTTAGGTCAGGGGCCTCGGACGGGCCCGGATTGCCACCAGGCCACTGGACCGCGGTCTTGGCCCGCCCGGTGTCCAGGCGGGTCACCGTGCTCGCCCCGCCCGGCCAGCCGACCGCCACGTCGAGACCGTCGGAATCCTCGCCCAGCACGACCCGGCACGCCTGCCGGGACGTGACCGCGCGGTTCCTGGTCAGCTCGGTGAGGCCGACGACCCACGCACCGGGCCGGACGGGGTGATCCACCCATGGCACCACCAGCCCGCCGGCCAGCGGCCCGCCATCGGGTACGCCCGTGGCGCCGGCCGTACCACCGCCGTACACGGCCTCCAGCCGGCTCGTCAGGCCCGCGCCGGTCACGCTGACCACGCCGCCGTCGAAGGCGGCCGTCGCATCGCCGGCAACGGCCCAACCACCGATCCGAAGGCGCAACCCGGCGGCGACGACGCCGTCGGCGAGGTCGTCGACCCGGACCAGGCGCAGCTCCCAGGGCCCGAGGACCAGCGAGTACACGGTGAGGTGCCCGGCCGGCCGGAACGTGCCCGTTCGGCCACCGCCGTGGTTGCGGTGGCCCGGGTCCGGATCCACCCAGTTGGCGAGGGTGCGCGAGCCGGCCACCCCCACGCCGTCGCCGTTGACGTGCACCGTCAGCAGGCGCATCCCGGTGCGATGGGTGGCCCGGCCCTCCTCGTCGACGAGAGTGACGGACTGGTCGAGCGGGTTGGCCCAGCCGCTCTCGTCGAGCACCGGACTGGTCGCGGTGGAGTAGCCGAGCCGGGCGTAGAGCGGCGAGTCGCCGGCGGCGGCGTTCTCGACGGCGTGGTCGGTGCCGTGGTTGATTACCCGGACGACGCCGTCGGCGCGGGTCGCCGAGACCAGCCAGCCGGGCGCACGGATGGCCCGGACGGCGTCGCGCCGCTCGACCGGCAGCGGCTCCTCAGGCGTCGTCCACACCGGATGGTCTTCGGGCAGGGCGATGCCGAGCAGCCCTTTGCTGGCCCAGTACGGCGAGCAGGGTCCCGAGTACGTCTGGGCCAGTTGGGGCCAGGGCCCGTGCCAGCCCATCGTGAGCAGACCCCGGTCATCGAAGGCGCCGTGGTCGATGAAGTGCCGCACGATGCCGGTGGCCGCGCGGCGCAGCTGGCCGAGGCTGACCGAGGGCACCCCCGCGAGCGCGCCGACCCAGAACGGAGCCGCGGCCGCGAATCGGTAGATCAGGCTCCGCCCCTGCAGCAGCGGCGACCCGTCCGCACCCACGAGCGCGACCGCGTCACGCAGGTACCGGTCGAGGCCGGCCAGATCCCGCTCCCGGCGCCCCCCGGCCAGTTCCTCCGCGCCGGCCATCCGCGCCCACAACGTCGGATAGACGTGCAGCGCCCAGCCCACGTAGTGGTCGTAGGCGCGCTCGGGCCCGTCGGACATCCAGCCGTCTGCGCGGGCGAACCCGTCATGGGTGGCCAGGTCCTCCGCCATCTCGTCCAGCGAGTGCGGCCCGCCCACCGAACGCAGGAACGTCTGCACGATGAGGCGGAACCAGACCCAGTTGATCTGCGGGTAGCTGGCGTCGCCGACCGCCGGGGCCAGGTAGTCCACCACCCGCTCCCGCACCTCGGATGAGAGCCGGTCCCAGATCCACGGACGGGTCATGTCGAGGACGAGCGCGAGGGAGGCGGCCTCGACCTTCGCCTGGGGGTGCTCGTCCAGCCGCACCCAGCGGTCCGCACACCTCGGGTCGGTACCGGCGGCGATTCCCGCCGCGTACCAGTCGGCAAGCTCTTCGACGCCCGCTCCTCGCGCACCGGCGACCCGGAAACCAGTCAGCAGAAACGTCCGGGCGAACCCCTCCAGGCCGTCGACGGCTCCACCGTAGCCACCCTCCCGGCCAGGAACGACGACCAGTGCGTGGCCGGGCGACGCGAACGGCCGAACGGCCGCGAGCATCCGGTCAGCCAGCGCCAACCAGTCCCCCCGGTTCCAGCTCCCGGCGGTGCTGGCATCCCGGCCCGGCGCGGACGCCGGCTCGCCGGTCCCGCCAACCATCAGCCGCGGTCCCGTAGCATCGATCAGCCTCCATGAAATGTCTCGGGGCGGCGCGTCGCTCCCAGGTGTGACGCGGAGGCGATGGCCAGGTTTCCGAAGTAAAACGCTCGCAACAGAACAAGTCAATGCCCTTATCGAGCCATGACGAGCACATCCGATCAAAAGAGCGCAGGTTGTCACGTCCGACTGGCGCCGAAATTCTCCGTGGGTGTCCACCAGCGGCGACGGAAGTCCTCTGGATACGGCGCCGCTCGCTCCATCTCCGATCTTGCCCGCGCCACCGGCCCGGCGCAGAACGCTCTGATACGATCACGATCGCTCACAGTTGCTCTATCTTCGAGGAGTCATGGCCACAGTTGACCGCTTCGCCGGCCCGCTCGCCTCGGCCTGGCCGGATGTCGGTGCCGCCTGGCTCGAAAGGCTGCTCCTGCCGCCGGAGCTGGCCCTGCCGGTGCCCTCGGCGCCGCAGCGCGGCGCCTGGGCCGAACCGCACGTGCCCGGGCCGACGTTCGGCCCGGACCGGTACGGCAAGTGGGCCATGCGGAGCACCTGGCACGACGTCCCGCACGTACGCGCCACCGGCCAGGCCTTCGCCGCCCGCGACGTCACCCACGCCGCCCCCGACACCAGGGCCGGGGCCGCCATGGAGATCGCCGCCGCGTACCAGCCCGGGCCTGCGGCACTGGTGGCGCACCGCCCGGCTGGAACGGCACCGCAGGCGTCTCGTGGTCGTCGACGCCCGGGAACTCGATCCGGCCACCGAGCCGCTGCCGACCCACGTCCACCTGCTCGTCGCCGGCCGGGTGCGCCGCGGTTGCACCGGCGCGCGATCGACGTCACCGCGTTCGGACCAGCCGGCGAGTTCGTCCTCACCCCGGAGGAGCTCGCGCCGCACGAAGCGTTCCTCGGAGGTGCACCATGACCAAGGACAGTCCCGCCGCCGGCGCGGCGGAGGCCCGCGGACCGCTGCAGGTCGCCCGCCGCCAGCAACTGCTGGAGGCGCTGCAACGCGACGGGGCGATGCGCGTCTCCGACCTGTCCCAGGCGCTCGGCGCCGCGCCCGTCACCATCCGCCGCGACATCGCCCAGCTCGCCGCCGAAGGTTTGGTCAACCGGGTCCACGGTGGGGTCGCGCTGATCACGCCGGAGGACACCCCGACCGTCGACGAGGCACCCGGCTCGGGCCTCGATCCGCTGGACGGGCGCACGCTCGGCATGCTGGTGCCCTCGCTGGACTACTACTGGCCGGACGTGGCCCGCGGTGCCGAGGAGGCCGCCCGCGAGCTCGACATGCGCGTGGTGCTGCGCGGCTCCTCGTACGACACCGAGGACGACAAGCCCCAGCTCGCCCGGTTCGTGGAACGGATGGCCGTCGACGGACTGATCATCGCGCCGCGGATGGACGCGCCCACCTCCGAGCGCACGATCGGGTGGCTCGACCAGCTCGGCTTCCCGGTCGTCCTGCTGGAGCGCACCGCCACGGTGGGCAGCCACCACGCCGTGATGGAGTCTGTGGTCACCGACCACGCGCTCGGCGCGGCCATGGCGGTGCGGCACCTCACCTCCCTCGGGCACCGCAAGGTCGGCCTCGTGGTCGCCGCCAACAGCCCCACCAGCCGGCATGTGCGGCGCGGCTGGCTCGACGCCACGGTGGAGTGCGGCCTGGACCCGGACGCCACCATCGCGGCCGCGGTGCCGGACGCCCGCGCAGCGGAGCGCGACGCCGCGCTCGACGCCGTCCTCCACCAGTGTCAGGTGACCGGCACCACCGCGCTGCTGGTGCACGCCGACCCCGAGGCGATCGCGCTGGTCCAGCGCTGCGAGGAACGGCACCTGGCGGTGCCCGGCGATCTCTCCATCGTGGCGTACGACGACGAGGTCGCCGAGCTGTTCAGCCCACCGCTGACCGCGGTCCGGCCGCCCCGGCGCTCCATCGGCCGCGCCGCCGTGCGCCTGGTCGCCGACCGGCTCACCGACCCCGAGCGCCCTGCACACCGGATCGTCATCAGCCCGTCCCTGCGGGTACGCGAATCGACCGCCCCGCCGCGCGCCTGAGGTACGGCCCGGGCCGGGACCGCACCTCAGGCGCGGCCCCGACCCGGACGGCGCCGGGCGGCACCTCGCCCGGCGGCGCGGCGTGGTCCAGCCGAACCCGCCGAGCGGCGGCCGGACCACCGGGCTGCCCGTTGCCGCGGAGGCGAGCTGCCTGTTGCCGCGGAGGCGAGCACCGCGTCGGTACGGCGATCCGTGATCAGGTCGAGACGATCGTCAGACGGCCGTGCGTGACCACTGCTGGTTGGTGCCGGTGTTGCACGGATACTGCTTGAGGATCACGCCGTCCGCGGTCGATGCGGACGGCACGTCCACGCACTTGCTGCTGTGTCGTGCCCGGAGCTGGAAGTAGCTGCCGTTGGCGACCATCTGGAACTGCTGGTTGGTGCCGGTGCCACAGGTGTACTGGATGAGCTCGGCACCGTCCGCGGTGGAAGCGCCCAGCACATCGAGGCACTTTCCGCTGTGCAGGCTGATGACGCGCCAGTAGCCGCCGCCGGCGTCCTGGAACCGCCACTTCTGCCACGCGCTGCCGCTGTACGTGTACTGGCCGACGCGCGCGCCGTTGTCGGTGTTCGGCGACTGGACATCCATCGCCTTGCCGCTGTGCCGCACGTCGACCCGGTAGACCGTGCCGGTCGCGGGCGGAGGCGTCGTGGGGCCGCCGATGGTGTCGCCCCAGGCGTACCGGACCCGGTCGGCGCCGGAGGTGTTGCGGATGGTCAGGTTGAGGTTGGTGCCGCTGCCGCTGAGGGCGAACATCGAGTACCAGTCGTAGCCTATGCTGCCGGTCTTGCCACCGAGAGCGGGCCAGTAGGTGCCGCCCATCTGGTTGTCGCGCATGACCTGGGCCATGGCGCGGATGTAGCGCACGAAGTTGTCGGTGCTGCCCGCGTCGGCGTAGTTGCGGCCGTCGTTCATGGGCGCTCCGAACTCGGTCGCGATCGCGCGGGAAGCGCAGTTGCCGAGACGGGCCTGGATGTGGCTGCGGAAGGCGTCGTAGGTCATCGCGCCGTAGAAGAAGGCGTAGTAGTGGAAGGACAGCAGCGTCGAGTCGAAGCGGCTGTCGTTGCAGATGTCGCGCAGGTCCTGGCTGAAGCCGGTGCCGCCGATCAGCACCCGGCTGGGCACCGCCGAGTAGTGGTAGCTGAGCCAGTTCGCCGCGACGTTGCGCCACTCCGCCGAGCTGTAGCCGTGCGGCTCGTTCATCGGCTCGAAGTAGACGTTGGCGTCCGAGCCGTAGGTGTTGGTCACCGTGGACCACATCGTGTTCCACGCGGACAGGTTCGTGATCCTGCCGCCGGAGGCGGCACCGTCCTCCCAGTAGGCGAGGATGACCTTGAAGCCGCGGGCGGTGGCCGCGTCGATGGCGCCTCGGTACGCCTCCCACCAGGCCGTCCCCACCGTGTGGGTGTTGATGGGCAGTCGGACGGTGTTGACCCCCATGGTGGACGCCATGTCATCGTAGAGGGCGTTGGCCTTGGCCCGAACCGTCGCGTTGCTGTCGGACGAGCTCAGGCCCTGTACGACGAGGGGGACGGTCTTGAAGTTGTCACCCAGCACGGCCCAGTTCATGCCCCGGAACTGGTTGGTGGCGGCGGTGGCCGGCGACGACGTGACGACGACGCTGACCGTCGCCGCCACCGCCGTCGCCAGGGCGATCAGCAGCCCGCGAATCAGCCGGGCACGCCGCGACGGCCGTGATCCGTAACCGTCAGACGACGTGGTCCATGCCGTGGGATATCCCATCACTAGATCTGACCTCTCTGGTTCGGACATCGGACTGATGTCGTCTCCGTTACATCGGTAACGGAACCGCCAACGGGGCACCAGCATTCGAACCCACACGTTCAGGAACATTCGGATTCGTACACAGGGTTGTCGGGGTTCAGCATGTCCGGCGGAACGTGGCGTCGGCCTCTCGACCGGTGCTTGAGCTGGTTGTGGTCGGCCTCGATCGGATTGTTGGCGTACCGCTCGACGTGCTGCCGGACGGATCAGGCAACGCCGCCCGCTGCTGGCACTGTGCTGGATCCCGGACGGTAGCCGCGACCGCCGACCACAATGGAGAGATCAGGCGCAGGTAGCCGTGATCTGCCGGCCGTGGGGTCTGCGTCACGTGGTCAGCTCAGTCCCGGCGCCGGTCCCTGAGGCCGGTTCCGTCGGAGTTCGGCGGGTGAGGCTGGCGAGCTTGTTCCGCAGCGGCTCCACCTCGGAGCCGCCGATGTCGTTCAGGATCGCCAGCGCGTGCCGCCAGACATGCCGCGCTGCCGCGAAGCGGCCACCCGCGTGATGCACATCGCCGAGATGGGTCAGGGTGACCGCCTCGCCGTGCCGGTCGCCGATGCGGCGCTGCAGGTCGATGGCCCGCTGGTAACAGTTCGCCGCGGCGGCGTCGTCGCTCAGCTGGTGGTGGATGTAGCCGAGGCTGTCCCAGGTCGAACCCGCCGCGTCCCAGGATTCCAGCTCCTGCTGGACGACGATGGCCTGCTCGCAGGCGGTCAGGGCCTGTGGATAGTCGCCCAGCTGCGCGTACAGCCAGCCCAGGTTGTTGAGTGCGAGAGACTGCCCGTACCGGTGTCCGCCGGCTCGGAACAGATCGAGTGCCCGGCGGGAGTGGACGAGCGCCTGGGCGTGGTGCCCCTGCCGGTCCTCGGCCATGCCGAGGTGGACATGGGTGTACGCCTCGCCGATCGGATCACCGGCCCGCAGGTAGATTTCGAGGGCTGCGGCCAGACGCCCGCGTGCGGTCTCGAAGCGCCGCAGCTCGATGTCCGCGAGCGCCCGAAAGCGGTACGCCATGGCGGCGACCGCCTGGTCGTCGAGCCGCTGCGCGGCCGCGAGGGCCAGGTCTTGAGAGGCAGCCCAGTCGTGCCAGTGCCCCTGCCGGTCGAGGAAGTGCACCATGGCCCAGGCCAGCCGCCAGACATGCCCGTCGAACCGGCCCGACCGGTCGCTTCCGGCGCGGTCGATCGCCGCGAGCAGGACCGGGCGCTCCACGGCGAACCAGGTGAGGGCCTCGTCGGCGTCGGTCAGCCGCTCGGGGGTCACGCCGGGCTGCTCCGGCGCCGCCGCGATGGGGTCGCGGCTCGGGCTCAGCAGCAGCGCGGCGGCCATGGCCGTGTGCACGTAGTGATCGAGGACCCGGTGCACCGCCGCGCTGCGTTCACTCGCCCGCTCGGCTGTCGCGGCCTGTTCGGTCGCGTACACCCGCAACAGGTCATGGAAGTTGTACCTGCCCGGGGCATGCTCCACGATGAGGTGCGCCCGGGCCAGTTCGGTCAGCAGCCGCTTCACCTGGGAGCGCGACGCACCGGCGAGGCTCGCCGCCGCAGCCACGGACACGTCCGGCCCGGGGTGCAGGCCCAGCAGCCGGAACAGCCGGATGGCGGCCGGGCTCACGGCCTGGTACGACCAGGAAAACACCGCTCGTACGTCGGTGGCCGGTTCGTCGCCGGCGAGCGCGTCGAGCCGGTCATGCGCATCCCGCAGCTCGGCCGCGAGCGTACCCAGCGGGAACGTCGGATGGGTTGCGGCCCTGGCCGCCGCGATGGCCAGGGCCAGCGGCAGACGGCAACACCGCGAGATGATCTCGTCGACCGCCTCCGGCTCGGCCTCGACCCGCGCCCGGCCCAGCCGCGCGGTCAGCAGCTCGCGGGCCTCGACGACGCTGAGCAGGTCCAGCGGCAACGGTAGCGCGCCCTCCGTCGTTACCAGGCCGGACAGTCGATCGCGGCTGGTCACCACGACCAGGCAGCCGGGCGCACCGGGCAGCAACGGCCGGACCTGGTCCGCGTCCCGGGCGTTGTCGAGCAGGATGAGCATCCGCAGGTCGGCGAGGAGCGTCCGATACAGCGCCGCCTGGGCATCGAGGTCCGTGGGTAGTCGGCTGGCGGGCACGTCGAGCGCGTCGAGGAAGCGGCGGATTGCCTCGGCCGGGTGCATCGCCGGGCCGGCGGGGTCGAACCCGCGCAGGTTGACATAGAGCTGACCGTCCGGGAACCGGTGGCGCACCTGGTGCGCCCAGTGCACGGCGAGCGATGTCTTGCCCACTCCCGCGGTTCCGGCGATCGCGGTGATCAGCACGGCTGTCGGAGGGCGGCCCGCGTGCCGCGCGTCCTCGAGCAGGCTGCTGAGCCGGCGTACCTGCTCGGTACGGCCGATGAAGCCGACGATGTCCGCGGGCAGCTGCGCGGCAGGGGGAAGCGCCGCGCCAGCCCCGCGCGGTGCTGGTGCCCCGGCCACCGGTGGGCTGGCGGGATCGGCGGCCGTCTGGTGCGCCGCGCCGGCGGCCGCACAGAACCAGTTGCGCGAATCTCCGGTCAGTTCGAGAGCGTCGGCCAGCAGCCGCACGGTGCTCGGGCGGGGCCGGTCCACCCGGTTCATCTCGATCTTCCTTAGGCCCCGGGCCGTCACTCCCGCCCGATCGGCAAGCTCCTCCTGAGACAGCCCTGACCGATGCCGGTAGTTTCGGAGCAGCTCACCGAATGTCGCCGGCCTCACTGCGGCATCGCCACCGGCCGGATTCCCCGGCACATGGTCATCCACCATCGTCACCTCGCCGTGCGTGGCCGGCATCAGCCCAAAGGGTACCGACAAGTTCCGGTCTTGTTCCGGTACAGGCCCTCGAACAGACCGCCGGAATCGGCGAGCCTTGGATGGTCACCGGTGAGGGCCTGAGCCGGCCCGGAAATCCTCCGCCCTTGTCGAGCGGCGTCAATTCATGACCTGCCCGTCAAGGTTCTCTTCAGGTACTTCTTGTTGAACCGGAAAGGACTGACATGTCCACCATGCTAGGGCCTGTGTCGAAGTCGGTGCCAGGGCTTGAGCTGTTGGGTGAGGATCTTCGCGTGTTGGTGTTCGAGGTGTAGCGAGGTCTCCGGTATCTGGTTCAGCGACCAAGCAGAACCCGAAGACCGGAGACCTCGTGGACACCCTAGCGGTGGCGAGGCGGCACGACCTGACCGACGCAGAGTGGGTGGCGCTGGAGCCGCTGCTGCCTGCGGGGCGTAGGCCAGGTCGGCCGTCGAAATGGACGAAACGGCAGCTCATTGATGGGATCAGGTGGCGGACACGGGTCGGTGCTCCGTGGCGGGATGTTCCGGAGTGCTACGGATCCTGGGCCGCGGCGTACGGGCTGTTCCGGCGTTGGCAGCGTGATGGGACCTGGGCGAAGATCTTGACCGTGTTGCAGTCCCTTGCTGACTCGGCCGGACGTGTGGTCTGGGACGTGTCGGTGGACTCGACGGTCGCCCGGGCGCATCAGCACGCTGCCGGGGCGCGTAAAAGGGGGATCTGCAGGCCGAGCCGCCGGGCGGGGTCATGGTCGAGCCGACCGATCACGCGCTCGGCCGGTCGCGGGGCGGGCTGACCACGAAGCTGCACTTGGCCTGTGAGCAGGGGCAGAAGCCGTTGTCGATCGTGTTGACCGCCGGGCAGCGCGGTGACAGCCCGCAGTTCATCGCGGTGCTCGACGGGATCCGAGTGCCCCGTCTCGGCGCCGGCCGACCCCGGACCCGCCCGGACCGGGTCCTGGCCGACAAGGCGTACACGTCGAAGGCCAACCGCCGCTACCTGCGCCGACGCGGCATCGCCGCGACTATCCCCTCGAAAGCCGACCAGGACGCCAACCGGCGCAAGCTGGGGTCCAAGGGCGGCCGACCCCCGGCCTTCGACCCCGAACGGTACAAGCAGCGTCATGCCGTGGAGTGCGGCATCAACCGGCTCAAGGGCAACCGGGCCGTCGCCACCCGCTTCGACAAACTCGCCGTCCGCTACGAAGCCACCGTGCACATCGCCGCGATCAACGAGTGGCTGTAACCGACTTCGACACAGGCCCTAGCCGCGGGAAGCGCGGCGCTGTCCCTACTCGTGGCGCCCGTCGCGGCGGCACACGCCACGGTCGGCGGGGCCGCTGGCCCCATCGTCATCGAGAGCATCGCGACCAGCGGCTCAGGCTGCCCCGGAGGGTCGGCGAGCGTCACCACGTCCGACGGCACCGTACGGGTCACGTTCCCGAGTTCGTACACCGCGCGCCGCGGGTCCGGCGCCACGCCCGCCGACTTCCGCAGGAACTGCCTGGTCATCATCAGGGCCAGCACGCCTGCCGGCAGCGGGTTCACCGTCGCCTCCGCCACCTACACCGGCACGTCGGCGCTGTCGTCGGGTGCGGTGGCCTCGTCGAACGCCAGCTACAGCTTCGCCGGCCAGACCACCCTCACCACCCTGCAGCACCCGGCGGCAGGGACCGGGGCATGGTCGGCCACCGATTCCTCGGCCGACCTGGCGCCGTTGGCCGCCACCGCCTGCAGCGCGTCCGGCATCGTCAACGTCAACACCGACCTGCGGGTGACCGGCGGCACTGGCTCACTGTCGGCGGCCTCGGCCGTCATCCAGCTGGCCACCGTGCCCTGCTGACCGTCCTGCCACTCCGTCCGGGTCCCACTCGGCGGCGACCGCCTACGGCCGACCCCGCGCCCGCACCGGACGCGGGGTCGGCGATGCAACGATCAGATGCCGGTTAGCCGAACCCGTTCCGCCTCGACACTCCAAGTTGGAGAGACACATGTCTTCGCCTGTACGCCGGCCGGGACCCAACCGGCTTACCCGGCTCGTGGCCGCCCTGCTGCCGGTAGGCCTCGCCGCCGCCATGCTGAGCCAGCCGGCCACCGCCGCCCAACCGGCCGCCGCCCAGTCGGGCGCGGTTTCCGAGCTGTCGGCTGACCCGGTCACCCGGTCCGTGACGCTCATCACCGGTGACCGGGTACTGCTGACCGAACGCGCCGACCGGCTGACCCCGGTGCGCGTCGAACCCGGACCAGGACGCACGAGCGTGGCGTTCAGCACGAGCTCCGTCGGCGGCCGGCTGCGGGTCGTGCCGCTGGACGCCCAGCCCCTGCTGCGCGCCGGGCGGCTGGACCCGCAACTGTTCGATCTCACCGCGCTGACCCGCTTCGGGTACGACGACCGCCGCGCCGACCTGCCACTCCTCGTCATGGGCGACGCCGCCGGCGTGCGGACCCGCACCGCCGAGGTCTCCAGCATCGTGCCGGCCCGCCCGTTGCGTGGTGGGGCCGCGGTCCGGGCGGGCAAGCGTGGCCTTGGTACCGCGTGGCGCAACCTCGTCGGTGACCCGTCCAGCCGGCAGCCGCGCGCCGCCCGCGGTACCAGCGACTGGAAGGTGTGGCTCGACGGTCTGCTGACTCCCGCGCTGCGGGAGAGCGTGCCCCAGATCGGCGCACCCGACGCGTGGTCGGCCGGCCTCACCGGTGCCGGGATCAAGGTCGGCGTGGTCGACTCGGGCGTAGACGCCCAGCACCCGGACCTCGCCGGTCAGGTGGTCGCCGCGCAGAACTTCGTCGACGGTGAGGACCTGCGCGACGTCACCGGCCACGGTACGCACGTGGCCTCGACGATCGCCGGAACCGGTGCCGCGGCCCCCGGAGGCTACCGGGGGGTCGCCCCGGGTGCCCGGCTGGTCTCCGCCCGAGCCTGCGGCCTGGGCGGATGTCCGACCTCGTCAGTGCTCGCGGCGATGCAGTGGACCGCCGACCAGGGCGCGAAGATCATCAACATGAGCCTCGGCGGCCTGGTCACCACGCCCGAGCCGAATCCCCTCGTGGATGCGGTCGAGCGAATCACGCGAGAGCAGAACGTGCTGTTCGTGGTCGCCGCGGGCAACGACGGTGAACTGGGCGACTCCTCCCTGTCGGTCCCCGGTACCGCCGATTCGGCGCTCACCGTGGGCGCCGTCTCGAAGTCCGACGAGTTGGCCGAGTTCTCCAGCCGTGGACCGCGGCTCGGCGACGGTGCACTCAAACCGGACATCACCGCGCCGGGTGTCGCCATCACGGCGGCCAAGAGCGCCGACGCACCTGATGAGCCCGGCCCCGACCCGCTGCACGCCACAAGGCCCGGCACCTCCATGGCCGCCCCGCATGTCTCCGGATCTGCGGCCGTCCTCGCCGGTCAGCACCCGGACTGGACCGCCGCCCAGCTCAAAGCCGCGCTCATGGGCTCGGCCAGGACCAGTCCGAGCATCGGGGTGTACGCCCAGGGCGCCGGGCGGGTCGACCTGACCCGGGGAATCACCCAGCGGGTCCTGGCCGACCCGCCGAGCATCAGCGTGCAGGATCAGTGGCCCCTGGAGGACGCACCGATCGTGCGCACGGTCACGTACCACAACACCGGCACCGCACCGGTCACGCTCAACCTGCACGTGCGGACCGCGGCCGCTGCCGGCGAGTACACCGTCGCCGAACCCACGCTCACCGTGCCGCCGGGTGGCAGCGCGGACGCCCACCTGGCCGTCGACACACGAGTCGCCGGGGTGGCCAGGTTCAGCGGCGGCTGGCTGGTCGCCACCGCGGGAGACACCACGGTCACCACACCCTTCGTGGCCGCCGTCGAGACCGAGGCGACGTACGCGGTGCACATCGACAGCCTCGACCGCGACGGCGCCGCAGCCCGCGACACCGCGACGGCGCTCGTCGACACCACCACCGCGAGGGTTTTCGAGGTGACCACGAACAGTGCCGACCTGCGCGTCCCGCAGGGCCACTACGTGGTCATGAGCCTGTTCACGAACTTTGTCGACGACACGACGACCGTGCTCGTCGACCCGGACGTCGCCGTGACCGGCGACCGCCACCTGATCCGGGACGCCCGCCTCGGCCAACCGGTGCGGGTCCGGCAGCCGATCGCGGACGCGGCACCGGTCTCCGCCTCGGTGTACACCCAGGTCGCGGTGCCTGCCGGAATTCTCTATTCGATCGGCGCGACGTCGATCTCCCCCGACCTGCTCCGACTCGGACCGGCCCACCCGAACGGCAGCAACCCCGCTGTCGAGAGCGGCTTCACGATGCTGGAGACCAAGCAGGGCGGCGACCCGGCGGACTCGCCGTACGTGGTCGGTCTCTCCTGGCACGAGAAGGGACGGATGTTCCCCGGACTGCGACGTACCGTCACGCCGAACCAACTCGCGACGGTGCACGCCACATACGCCCGGCACGCACTGGACGGCGGGACCATGCGGTACACGGCGCAGTGGCCCGGTTCCCCGGTCGAGCTGGCCGACGTGGCAGCCGTGCGCCTGCCCGGGGCCCGGGTGGAGTACTTCAACACCGACGGTGGTGTCCAGCGGCAGATGTCCCTTGTGGAAACCGGCACCGGCGGCACCGTCGGCAACACGCTGACCAGCCCGGTCCGGACTTTCGTCGGCGGCCGGCAGTACGCCGAGCGGCGCAACGTCGGGGTGTACGGGCCGGGGTTCGCCGACCCGCCCCTGGCCGAAGGGCGCTGGGTGAGCCGCCGCGGCGACACCTTACGGATCGCGCCGACCCTGGTCGACGACCGGCTCGGCTGGGCCGGGCTCGCCACCGTCGGTGACACCCCACGGCTGACGGTCGTCCGCGACGGGCAGCAGCTGTTCGACGGCCGCAGCACCAGAACGGATCTGGCGGTGCCGTCAGGCCCCGGCGACTACCGTCTCACGGCTGACCTCGTACGCGGCCGAGGGAAGGAGCTCGCCACGCGCGCCACGGCCGAGTGGACGATCAGATCGGACACCACGGACACCGACCGGTGGCAGCCGCTTGCACTGTGGGTCGTTCGGTTCCTTCCCGCGCTCGACGACAACAACCAGGCCCCGGCCGGAGCGCCGTTCGTCGTCCCGTTCGAGGTGCGGCACCAGGCCGGCTCGGCACCTGCGGCAATCCGCACACTGAGCGTCGAGGTGTCCCACGACGACGGCGCCACCTGGCACCCGGCGCCGGTCGAGCGGAACGGGCAACAGGGAGTCGCGCTGCTGACCCACCCGTCGGGTAACGGCTTCGTGTCGCTGCGGGCCAGTGGCGTCGACGATAGCGGCGGCACCGTCCGGGTGACCGTTCTGCGGGCGTACCGGATCGGGTGAATGGGCGGTCGCGCCCGCTCCTCCGTGACCGGCGGGGGCAGGATCCGGCGAGCCCGGCAACCGGCTGCCACCGGTGACCACCCGTAGGTACAGCCGATCTGCGGCGGCACTGTCGCACCGGGGGGGCGGCGCCCCCCGGTGCGCGACCGCTTTCAGTGACGACTATTCGTTGATCGTGTCCAACGGACTGGGATGCGCTTCATCTCACCCTCTCGCCCGCCACCTGGCGCAAGCTACCTGGAAGGCAACACGGGCGCAGTGGCCGGGAGGATCCGGTAACCGAAGTGGACTGGACTCGCACTGCGGATCCGGCGTAGCATCCTGCACCAGAGAGATCGTCAAGTGATCGCCGCTGGTGGATGTAGACAGCGGATCGGGGGGATCAATGATCTGTGCGCTGCCACCGCCACACCACTTTTCCTGCGCTGCCATAGCGCCGCAGCCCTGGGTCCTTGCCCTGGTTTCCGGGGAGCGCCACAGAACAAGCCGGCAAGACTAGCGTCGATCTTCACGAGCCTATTGGCCTGATGTCGGCTGTTTTGCGTCAGCCTTGGACCGACCTTCTGGCCGCGGTGGCCCGGTCCTGCCTTCTCAGCTCCGGAGCATCAACAGCACCTCCGGCCGTCCTCTGCGACCAGGCCGCCACCACTCTGCCGGGGACGGGGAACGCCCTCGCGCTGCGGTTCACCGAGTCGAGCCGCGGCGTCCTGTGCCGGCTCAGCCTGCGAGCTGGCGACACCAGCGGGTTGGAAGAGACGACCGCCCACCCCTCCGCACGGCGGATATGTGCTGGCCGATTCCGAACTACCCGTACCTCATTCCCGAAACAACGGAGGGTGGCCGCCGATGACACAGCAGGCGGGACGTATGGCCCGGCAGCTGCCGACGCTCAACGGTTTACGGGGGATCGCCGCGGTAACGGTTTTCTTCTCCCACACGACGTTGTTCGGCTTCTTCGCCGACGAGCGGGTCGACGACTGGTGGTACACCGTTCTCAGCCGTACCGGATCTGCCGCGCTCGGCTTCTTCTTCATCCTCAGCGGTTTCGTCCTGACCTGGTCGGCTCCCGACCACGAGCCGAATCGCCGGTTCTGGCGCCGCCGGGCAGCCCGGATCCTGCCGAACCACCTGGTCGTCTGTGCCGTGTTCATCGTCCTTCTGATCCTGGTACGAGGGGGCGCGCCGCTGTGGCCGACGCTGGCGAACGTCACGCTGGTGCAGAGCTGGATTCCGGATGAGTTCATCTTCAACGGGATCAATCCGCCGAGCTGGTCGCTGAGCTGTGAGATCTTCTTCTACGCATCGTTCCCGTGGCTGCTCGCCGGCATCCGAAGGCTCTCCGCTGCCGGGCTCTGGTCGATCGCGGGTGGCATTGTCGCCGCGATGCTTGTCGCACCCGTCGTCTCCACGGCGTTCCTTCCGGACGAGCCGACGTACACCTACGCGGACGCGGCATTTCCGCAGTTCTGGTTCGTGCAACAGTTCCCGTTGATCCGGATGCTGGACTTCGTCCTCGGGATCGTCATCGCCCAGCTCGTCATGCGGGGGGCGTGGATCAGACTGAGCCTGCCCGCCGCCGGACTTGTCACGCTGGCCTTCTACGGCGTTTCCGAGGTCGTGCCGCTGCTCTACTCGGTGGTCGCGGCGATGGTCATCCCGCTCGCGTTGCTGGTGGCTGCCGCGGCGCGGGCGGACGTCGAGGGGCACCGCTCACCGCTGCGCGGGCGGGTCGCCGGCTGGCTGGGCGACACGTCCTTCGCCTTCTACCTCATTCACATCCTGGTGTTGTACGGCGCCGGGAACATGTCTCCGAGCGGCTTCGGTGTCGCCGCCGCGCTGGCCGTGATGGTCGGCGCCTACCTGGCGACGCTCGGCCTTGCGTCGTTGCTTCACATCGGCGTGGAACGGCCGATGATGCGCCGATTCGCCAGATCCCGGAAACCTGCCGCCGCCCCTCAGCCCACCGCGGTGGCTACCGCTCCGCCTCCCATTGAGCCGCTGCCCGTCGCGACGGCTGACGGGACGCGAGTCGGGTAGCGACAGCCGGACGCCGGGCCGCACCGGTGCCCTGGCTGATCCTGTCCGGATCAGCCAGGGCACCGGTTCACCGGACGGTCAGCGTGGCCCGGACCGCGCCGGCCGGGCGCAGAGTGACCATCGGTACCACCTCCAGCCGCTCGTCGGGTGTGTCCACACGGTAACGAGCGAGCAACGCGCTCAGCAGTACGGTCATCTCCAGCAGCGCGAAGTGTTCCCCGATACAACTGCGCGGCCCGCCACCGAACGGAAAGTAGGCGTAGCGCGGCCGCTCCTGCCGCCCGAGGAACCGGTCGGGCTCGAAGCGCTCCGGGTCGGGCCAGAATTCCGGATGCCGGTGCGTGACCCAGGGAGCGACTACCACCTTGGTGTTGGCCGGAATCCGGTAACCGGAGACGACGACGTCAGACTCGGCCATCCGCTCCATGCTGTACACGGGCGGGTACAGCCGCATGCCTTCCATGGCCGCAGCTCGCACCAGTTCCTCGTCGCCCGCGCCGATCCCGGCCGCGACCCGTTCCTGCACCTCGGGATGCCGACCCAGCAGGTGCATGGTGAAGGCCAGCCCGGCCGAGGTCGTCTCATGCCCGGCGAGCAGGAACACGAGCATCTGATCCCGGATCTCCTCCATGGACAGCGCCTGCCCGGTTTCCGGATCCTCGGCCGCAGACAACAGGCCGAGCATATCCCCGTTCTCGTCGACACCCGATCGCTGCCGGGCGGCAATGATTCCGTCGATGATCTCGTACTGGGTCGCGCGTACCTGGTTGATCCGGCGGGACCGCGGAGTCGGCCAGCTCAGCGGCAGCTTGACGACCTGTAGGGCGCGCGCCAGCGCGAGGTCGCCCAGAACGGGCATGAGTTCCTGCAGACGGGGCACGACCTCGTCGATGTCGTCGCCGAACAGGGCCCGGCCGACCACCCGCATCGTGTAGCGCTGCATGACCTGGTACAGGTCCACCACGGATCCCGTGGTGACCGCCATGTCGTCGACGACGCGGGCCGCTTCCTCGGCCATCAGCTCGGTGTAGCGGGTCACCCGGCGCGGCGTGAACAGCGGTTGCAGCGTCCGCCGCTGTCGCAGCCAACGGTCTCCGTCGCTGGTCAGCAGGCCCACACCGATGAACTCCCGAAGGATTTCGTACGCGCTGGCGCGGCGGGTGAAGACCTGGGGGGTGGTAAGGACCTGATGGATGCCGTCGGGGTGGTGCACGTTCACCACGTCGACGCTGACGGCACGTGGCCCCCGGGGCAGTCCGACGTGGTAAGCCACCACGTCGCCGTACGTGTGGAAACCGTCCAGGATCGATCCCAGCAGGTCGTGGCGGAGCGCCGGCAACATGCCGAGGAGCGGATGCCCGGCCGGACCCGGTACGGCGATGGCCTTGGACAACTGTGTCGTCACGGTGATCCCCCGTTCAGTTGATCGACCTACGTCGACTATATTTCCACGCGCCGTACCCCTTCCCGGTCCCTGTCCCGTGGTGCGCAGCGTTGGCCATCACCATCGCTTCGCCAGCAGTCAGGAGTTCGGCACCAGCTCGGCCGCACTGGCCGAGGTGCGCCGCACGGGCGCACCGCCTTCACGAGCGGCGGGATCGTGATCCGGCCGGCTCGCTGCGGCCGTCGCCCGCACGAGGGTCGCGGCGTACTCGTCGGACAGGATGATGGCGGCACTTTCCCTGCCAGGCGCCGCCATCGCCCACGGCGACCGGGGCGGGCGGCTGGGTATGAAAACACCCCGGACGGTGCCGGGGTGGGATGGGGTGGTGTCGGCGGGGACCTCCTGGGTAGTGAGACGGGTATGCCGCAGCGATACGAGAACTACCCGAGAATCGCCCTGGTCACCGGCGCCGACTCGGGTATCGGCAAGGCCTGCGCGATCACCCTGGCCAAGGCCGGCTTCGACGTCGGCATCACCTGGCACGAGGACTCTGTCGGCGCGGAGAGGACCGCGACCGAGGTACGAGCGGCTGGCAGGCGGTGTGTGGTCGCCCGGCTGGATTTGACGCTGCTGCCCGAGGCGGCGTCCGTGATAGACGAGCTCGCCGACGGGTTGCACGGGATTGGCGTGCTGGTCAACAATGCCGGCACCGGCTCGTCCACACCATTCGTGGAGACCAGTTACCGGCAGTGGCGGGAGGTGCTGTCCGTCGATCTCGACGGGCCGTTCCTGTGTGCCCAGCGAGCAGCCCGCCGCATGCGGACGGCCGGTACCGGAGGCCGGATCATCAATGTCACGAGCGTGCACGAGCACGCACCCAAGGTGGGTTCGGCGGCGTACTGCGCGGCCAAGGGCGGCCTCGGGCTGTTGACGAAGGTGATGGCCCAGGAGCTGGCGGCAGACGGCATCACCGTAAATGCCGTGGCGCCTGGCGAGATTTCCACTCCGATGAACGACCAGGAGGACGTCGACCCGTTCACCGAGGACCGACCAGGAATTCCGGTAGGTCGTCCCGGCGACGCTCGGGAAATCGCGGCGGTGGTGGCTCTGCTCGCCTCACCGGCCGCCGCCTACGTCAACGGTGCTTCCTGGATCGTCGACGGCGGAATGACGCTGATGGGGCCGCAGGGCGCCGCCCATCTGGAATCCACCGGCTGGCGTCAACCCTGACCACCAGCGCTGATGAAACCGACAATGGGAGGTCGTCGTGAAAGCCGTCACCTGGCACGGGGTCGGAGACATCCGGCTCGAGGAGGTAGCGGACCCGGAGATCAAGGATCCGACCGACGCGGTCGTCCGGATCACCACCAGCGCGATCTGTGGCACAGATCTGCACTTCGCTCGTGGCACCATGCCCGGACTCCGGCCCGGGATCGTGCTCGGGCACGAGGCCGTCGGCGAGGTGGTCGAGGTCGGCCCGGGAGTGCGGAACCTCACCCCCGGTGACCGGGTGATCGTCCCGTCCACCATCGCCTGCGGGTACTGCTCGTACTGCCGGGCCGGCTACTTCGCCCAGTGCGACAACGCCAACCCGGGCGGGAAGCGGGCCGGAACCGCCTTCTTCGGCGGACCGGAGGCCGCCGGCGGCTTCGACGGTCTGCAGGCGGAGTACGCCCGGGTGCCCTTCGCGCACGTCGGGCTCGTCGGCATCCCGCAGGAGGTCAGCGAGGAGCAGGCGATCATGTTGTCCGACATCTGGCCCACCGCCTGGTTCGGCGCCCGACTCGCCGAGGTCTCCCCCGGCGACACGGTCGCGGTGTTCGGCTGCGGGCCGGTCGGCCAGTTCGCCGTGCTCTCGGCCCACCTGCAGGGTGCCGCGAGGGTCATCGCCGTCGACGGCCTCGAAGACCGCCTGGCGATGGCGAAGGCCCAGCACGCCGAGGTCGTCAACTTCAACGCCGAGGACCCGGTCGCGGCGATCATCGAGATGACCGGTGGCGTGGGGGTCGACCGGGTCATCGACGCCGTGGGCGTCGACGCCGAACGCCCCGCCGAGGGGCCCGCCACCGAGCAGGCCGACCAGCAGGCAGACCAGTTCGACCAGGAACGCCGGCAGGTCGCCCCGGACTCCGACCCCGGCTGGGCGCCCGGCGACGCTCCCACCCAGGCCGCTCGCTGGGCGGTGCAGGCCGTGGCCAAGGCCGGCACCATCGGGGTGGTCGGCGTCTACCCGCAGACCGTCACGTCGTTTCCGTTCGGCGAGGCGATGATGAAGAACCTGACCGTCAAGGCCGGCAACTGCCACCACCGCCGCTACATCCCGGAACTGCTCCGGCTCGTCGACAACGGCACCGTCGATCCCGCGCAACTGCTCACCCGGCACGAGCCGCTCACCGACGTGCTCGACGCCTACCGCCAGTTCCAGGACCGCGACCCCGGCTGGCTCAAGGTCGCCCTGAACGTCTGACCTTCCTCGGCCGGGAACCCGTTGCGGCTGTGGTGCCGGCTCGATCCGACACCACAGCCGCAGCCACGAGCGAGGAGAAGGAGCTGTGCCTCGTCCGGAGGCCACCTCCGGCAGCATCGTCATGCACACCGGTATCGCTGCGGATGCTCCACAGGAGCGTGGACGGTGGCGGTCGCCCGGTCCGCCGGCAGGCGGCACCTCGCCCTGGGCGTTCGGTGGGCTGCGGTTTTCCGCACCCCGGCCATTGAGGTCGGCCCGCTGAGGCCGGTGGTCGACTTCATGGTGCGGGCCCCGGTGGGTTCATAGCGTCCTCGGCATGATCAGTTCGCGGCACGCGCCGCTGCATGCCGGCCTGTCGGCACAGGAATCCGATCCGCCGCAGGGCCGTCCGGTCGGGGTGGTGACCGATCCGACGGAGCGGCTCGGCGCCCCTGGGGCGGGCCTGGCGGTCGCGTCGGAATCCGGGGCCGACGACCCGACCCCAGTCGTACCCGGCGCCCGGTGCGGAACGCCACGCCGGTCGGAGCATCGCCGATGACCCGGTGGATGGTGAACCCCGCACCGACGGGACAGCGCCGGGGGCGAACCGCCCGTACGTCGTTGACGAGCCGGGTGGGCCGGTGGAGCGCCAACCATCCCTGGCTCGCGATCGCCGCCTGGCTGTGTTTCGTGCTGGCCAGCATTGTCGGTGGCAGCCTGGTCGGCACGGTCGAGGCCACCACGCAGGACAGCCTGCACGGAGAACTGGCCCGCGCGGACCGCATCGAGCAGGCCGGTGATTTCCCCGAGGCTCCGACAGCCGAGAGCGTCCTGATCACGGCCCGAACCGGCAAGCTGGATCTCCAACGTACGCGGGCTGTCGCGGCCGAGCTGTCGACGTGGATGCGCGAGCTGCCCGAGGTGGCGAGGGTGGCTGATCCGGTTACCTCCCTCGATCGGGACGCCGTGCTGGTCGAGGTCGAGATGACCGGTTCGGCGGACGACGCGGACACCCGGGTAGGACCGCTGTTGGCGGCCACGACCCGGGCGCAGCAGGCGTATCCCGACCTGCGGGTGGAACAGGTGGGGTCGGCGTCCCTGGCGAAGGCGCTGACCGAGACGCTGGCAGCGGATTTCGTCAAGGCGGAGCTGATCAGCGTGCCGGTGGCACTGGTGATCCTGCTGTTCAGCTTCGGCGCGTTGATCGCCGCCGGAGTACCCGTCATGCTGGCGTTGTCGGCCGTCGGCGGCGCGATGGGGCTGGCCCAGTTCGCCTCGCACGTCTTCCCGGCCGGGGAACTGGTCAGCAGCATCATCTTGTTGATCGGCATGGCGGTCGGCGTCGACTACTCCCTGTTCTACCTGCGCCGTGAGCGCGAGGAACGAGCCCGCGGCCGTGACCATCGCAGTGCCGTCGAGGTCGCGGCCGCCACCTCGGGGCACGCGGTAATGGTCTCCGGCGTCGCCGTCGTGGCCGCCATGGCCAGCCTGTTCCTGGTCGGTGACAACACGTTCAGTTCGATGGCGACCGGCTCGATCCTGGTCGTCGGGGTCGCGGTGATCGGATCCCTCACCGCGCTACCCGCGATCCTGGTGACCCTCGGACGCTGGGTGGACCGGCCACGAGTACCCTTCCTCGGTCGGCGGGTGCAGCGGGCGGAGCGCAGCCGCTTCTGGGCGGCGGTCCTGCGACCGGCACTGCGCGCACCGCTCGTCACGTTCGTGCTCTCCGCCGGAGTACTGGTTGTCGTCGCCATCCCCGCGTTGCAGATGAACCTCAAGCGACCGACCGTCACCGACCTGCCCCGCTCGATCCCGATCCTGCGCAGCTACGACCGTCTGGCCGAGGCGTTCCCGAGTAACGACCTGGGCACCGGCCACGTCGTCGCGATCCGCACCGACGCCGCCGCCCGCCCCTCGGTGGAGCGCGAGATAGCCGAGCTCTCCAAACGGATCACCGAGGACAGCCGGTTCGCACAGGACCGGCCCCCGACCGTGCGCAGATCCGCCGACGGCACCGTCGTGCTGGCCACCGTCCACGTGGCGGGCACCAGCGACAGCAGCGCGGCGACCCAGTCGCTGCGACGGCTGCGCACCGAACTGCTGCCGCAGACGGTCGGCACGGTCCCGGGCACGGAGTGGGCGGTGGCCGGCCGTACCGCGAGCGACGCCGACTTCCGCGACCGGATGGCGGCGGCGCTCCCGCCGGTTGTCGCGTTCGTGTTCGGCATGACGTTCCTGATCATGCTCGTCACGTTCCGGTCGGTGGTGGTGGCGTTGACCTCGATCCTGCTCAACACGATCTCCGTAGCCGCCTCGTACGGACTGCTGGTTCTGGTGTTCCAGCACACCTGGGCGGAGGACCTGCTCGGGTTCACCTCCAACGGTGCGGTCGTGTCGTGGCTGCCGCTGATGCTGTTCGTCATCCTCTTCGGGCTCTCGATGGACTACCACGTGTTCGTCGTGAGCCGCATTCGCGAGGCAGCCCAGCGGGGCGTACCGACCCGGCAGGCGATCGAGCAGGGGATCGTCTCGTCGGCGTCCACGGTCAGCAGCGCCGCGATCATCATGGTTGCCGTCTTCTGCATCTTCGCCACCCTGTCGATCGTCGAGTTCAAACAACTCGGCGTGGGGCTCGCCGCCGCGATCCTGATCGACGCCACAGTCATCCGCGCGGTCGTCCTGCCGTCCCTCATGCGGCTGCTCGGCGAAGCGAACTGGTGGGCCCCGCGATTCCTCGCCGGCCGCCGTCGGGCCGGCGTCATCCGCCACGACAGCGACGCCGACCCCGACCCAGTAACGCAGGTCGACTCCGACGCCGAAACGCAGGTCATCCTGCTGGCCGGTGACCGGTAGCCAGGCTGGACGGGCGGCCGGACACGCGGCGCTCGCGACCGGCCGCCGTCTTCCCGGACGACACGGATCTGGATTGTCATGAGCAACGTAGAGGAGGGCTCGGCAGTAGCGGACGTCGGCAGTCGGACCCGGACACATCAGATCGAAAGGAGGAAGGGCACACGCACCCGAGAGGACGCGGTGGCCCTGACGACGAATGACCACTTGGGATCCCACAGCGGCAGGCGTGCTCCGACTGCCCTCCGGCCGACTCGTCCGCGGCCGGGCGCTCAGACGCCCGCTCCCGCAGGGCCTGCGGCCCACTTTCGCGCTCTACCTTCTGGGCCGCCGGCCGACGCCCGTGGCGTGGGAGCATCGATGGCTGCGCTGGCCCGACTTCCGGCTGCCGGCCGACCGTGCGGCAACCGCCGACGCGCTGCACGAGGCGTGGGCTCGTGCCGAAGACGAACGCGTCGAGATCGCCTGCGGCGGCGGGAAGGGACGTACCGGCACCGCCCTCGCCTGCCTCGCGGTGATCGACGGGGTACCCAACGACCAGGCCGTCGGCTATGTCCGGCAGCACTACGCTCCGGGTGCCGTCGAGACCCCCTGGCAGCGCCGCTTCGTCTCCCGGTTTCGATAGCCGTGCCCGGGAACTCGTTCCGGCTCCGGCCCGCGCGTCCGGCTCCGGCCCGCGCGGGTCGGCCAGCCGGCGTCAGGCGACCCGCCCGACCAGGGCGCATCCTGTCGATCATGACAGCTGAGGAGTACGCGATGGTCACCGATCTCGCGCGACGTCGGAATCTCGACCCCCGCGTCGCACTGCGTCGCCAACGTTCCTTGGAGGATGTCTGATCCACGCACTTCGTCGTGTCAGGAAGCTCGCGGTCAGGTACGGGGCCGGTCACCATCTCCGCCCGGAGTCAGGACGTGTCGGGCCCGGTCACCGGTCCAGGCCGCTTCGAGGATCGCGGTCAGGCTGGCGGTGTCGGTCGGGCCGGGATGGTTCTGGATCAGGCGGGTGACGCCGCTGGCCATCTCGGCGAAGCGCGGAAGGTCGGCGCGGGCCACGCCGATCTCCGCCAGGGTGGGAGGGATGCCGATGTCGGCGAGGAGCCCGTCGAGCCAGCTGAGGAACGCATCTGCGGCCTCGGCATCCGAGGCGTCGGTCACGTCGAGTCCGCACACCCCGGCGAGGGTGGCCAACCGGTCGGTGATGGCATCCCTGGCCGCGTCCAGTGCGTAGGGCAGCAACAGCCCGACGCCCAGGCCGTGCGGCGTGTGCGTGGCCGCGCCGATGGGGTACTGGAGAGCGTGCGGGGCCGCGTTGCCCGCGTGGGAGAATGCGAGCCCGGCGAGCATGGCGCCGTAGGACATGTCCGCGCGCGCGTCCGTGTCGCCCCCGTTCGCAACCGCACGACGCAGGCTACGGGCGATCCGCTCGGCGGCCAGCAGCGCGTAGTGGTCGGTGACCGGGTTGCGGCCGAGGAACACCTGCTCCACCGGGTCGCGCGGTCCGTGGGCCCGGGGTCGCGCGGTGTAGCTCTCCACCGCGTGACAGAACGCGTCGATGCCGGAGTGGGCGGTGACGGTCGCCGGGCAGGTGTAGCTGAGTTCGGGGTCGACGATGGCGAAGTCGGGCACGATGTGGACGCTGGAAACGCCGACCTTCAGCTCGCGGTCCGGGTCGGTCAACACCGAGACGGGAGTGAGCTCGGAGCCGGTTCCCGAGGTCGTCGGGACCGCGACGAGCGGGATCGTCGGCCCAGGCACCTTCGACTCGCCGTAGAAGTCGCGCGGCGTACCACCGTGGCGCCGGATCACGCCGACGATTTTGGCGAGGTCGATCACCGTGCCACCCCCGATGGCGAGGATCACGTCGGCGTCCACCTCGGCGGCGACCGAGACGGCCAGGGCGACATCGCTGAGTGGCACGTCCGGAGTCGCGTCGGGAAACACCTCGACGGCCTCGACCTTCTCCCGCACGGCGGCCACGATCTCGGCCACGCCCGGCTGCTCCAGAAGAACCTGGTCGGTCACGATGAGGACCCGCGAGCCGCTCTCGGCCACCACTCGCGGGATGTTCTGCGCGACCCCTTCGCCCACTATCAGCTGGCGTGGTCCGCGGACGGTCTCAAGCATGTCAGTGCCTCTCCGGAAGGTCGGCGGCGATTTGCTGGGCGGACGTCCAGGTCGGCGGAGGCACCGGCGTCCCGGGTGCCAGCGGGTTCGTGCCGGCCACGGCCCGGGTGCCGCCCGCCGGATGGAGGCCGGTCAGGTCGGGTGCGCGCAGGGCGCGGTGACCCTCGGCGGGCGCCCGGAACAGCAGGCAGGTCACGGTAGGTCGATCGCCGCGTAGGTGAGGTCGAGGTACTCGAGGATGCCCTCGTGCGATCCCTCCCTGCCGATCCCTGACTGCTTCACGCCGCCGAACGGAGCTGACGGGTCCGATATCAGACCACGGTTGATCCCGATCATTCCGGTATCCAGCCTCTCGGTGAACCGGAGCGCCCGCCGGAGGTCACGGGTGAAGACGTATCCGACCAGGCCGTGCTCGGTGTCGTTGGCCTTCCTCAGCACCTCGTCGTCGGAGGTGAACGAGATGATCGGCGCCACCGGGCCGAAGATCTCCGCCCGCAGCATCCGCGCGTCGTCGGGCACGTCGACGAGGACGGTGGGCGGATAGAAGTGGCCCGGCCCGTCCGGACGCCCGCCGCCCACCAGGATCCGGGCACCGCGATCGACCGCGTCGGCGACCAGCTCGTCGATCCTGGCGACCGAGGCCCGGTCGATCAACGGCCCGACCTGCACGCCGTCGTCGAGACCACGGCCCACCGAGAGCGCGCCCATCCGCTCGGCGAAGCGCGCCGCGAACTCCTCCCGCACCGGCTCCTCGACGTAGATCCGGTTGGCCGCGATGCAGGACTCCCCGATGTTGCGCATCTTGGCCACCATGGCACCGTCGAGCGCGACGTCCAGGTCAGCGTCGGCACACACGATCAGGGCCGCGTTTCCGCCCAGTTCCATGGAGGTACGCAGCACGTTGTCCGCGGCCTGTCGGAGCAGCACCCGCCCGACCTCGGTCGACCCGGTGAACGAGAGCTTGCGGGTCCGACTGTCGGCGAGCAGTGCGGAGACCACCTCGCCGGCACGCTTCGTGGTCACCACGTTGACGATGCCAGGGGGAACGCCGACCTCCTCCATGATGCGGGCCAGCAGCAGCATGGTGAGTGGCGTCTGGGCTGCCGGCTTGGTGATCGTCGTGCAGCCCGCGGCAAGCGCAGGGGCGATCTTGCGGGCGCCCATGGCCAACGGAAAGTTCCAGGGCGTCACGAAGACGCACGGTCCGACCGGCTTCGGCGCGGTGAGGATGCGATATCCACCCGCGGGAGCGGTGCTGTAGCGCCCCTCGACGCGTACCGCCTCCTCGGCGTACCAACGGAAGAACTCGGCGCCGTAGGCCACCTCTGCCCGAGCCTCGGCGAGCGGCTTGCCCATCTCGAGCGTTATCAGCCGGGCGACCTCCTCGGATCGCCCGGTCAGTGCCCGGTACGTCGCGGTCAGCAACTCCGACCGTTTCCGCGGCGGGGTCGCCGCCCACTCCGGCATCGCCGTGCTCGCCACGTCCAGGGCGGCGAGCCCGTCGACCACGCCGGCGTCCGCCACCTCGGCGACGGTCCTGCCGGTGGCCGGGTCCTCGACGGCAAAGGTGGCGCCGCTCTCGGCGTCACGCCAGGCGCCGCCGATCCGGAGCCGTCGGTGCTCGGGGGCCAGGACGTTCGTCGGGTCACTCATCGCGTCGCCTCCTGTGATCTTCCTGGTGATCTCCGGCGTGCCCCGGCGATCGCCCTCCGCGGATGGCCGGACGGGTCACACGCCTCGGCGGGGGCGGGGGTGCCGGGCGGGTCGAGCCTGGCGCTGGCCCGATCCGCGGGGCGACGCCCCACGCCACCGATCGTCCTCTCGGGCCACGGCCGTTCCGAGGTCGTCAGGCCGTGCACACCGGTGACCGTCCGCCGATGCTCGGCTGCCACGTGCGGGCGCATGTCGCGGTCGCCGCCCGGCGCGGTTACCGCCCAGCCCCGGACAGCGACAGCCCGGTGCCGGCGTCGAACAGGTGCGCACGGTCCAGGTCGACGGTGACAAGCAGCCGCTCGCCCGGCGTACCGGTGACGGTGGGTCGTGCCTTGACCTTGAGGATCTCCGTACCCACCCGGACGTCCACCACCGTGCGGTCACCGAGCGGCTCGAGCCCGTAGATCTCCCCCGACAACGACGCGTCCCCACGCCGCTCGACGGACAGGTCCTCCGCGCGCAGGCCCAGCAGCAGCGGACGACCGTCCTCAGCCGTGGTCCAGCGGGGCCGCGGCAGCGTCCAACCATCCGCACCGACCAGACGATCTCCCTCGGCGTGGCAGGCGAGCAGGCTGATCGGCGGGCTCCCGACGAACCCTGCGACCCACCGGTTGGCCGGACGCTCGTACACCTCGGTCGGCGTTCCGACCTGTTGCACCCTCCCCTCCTTGAGGACCGCGACCTGGTCGGCCATGGAGAGGGCCTCGACCTGGTCGTTGGTCACGTAGACGAAGGTCGCGCCGAGGCTCCGGTGGATGCGGGTGAGTTCGGTGCGCATCTCGACCCGGAGCTTGAGGTCGAGGTTGGTCAGCGGTTCGTCCATGAGGAACGCGCGCGGGTGCCGGACCAGCGCCCGGGCCAGGGCCACACGCTGCATCTCACCGCCCGACAACTGCGCGGGACGACGCTGCAGCAGACGTTCGATGTGCAGCAGGCTCGACATCCGCTCGACGGCGGCGGCGATCTCGCTCGCCGGACAGCGGCGTGCCCGCAGCGGCGAAGCGATGTTCTCGTACGCCGTGTGTCGCGGGTAGAGGGCGTAGTTCTGGAAGACCATGGCCAGGTCGCGTGCGGCCGGGGTGTCAGCTGTCGCGTCCCTCCCGTCCAGGTGCACCGACCCGGCGTCGAGCTTCTCGAGGCCGGCGATCGCTCGCAGGGTCGTCGTCTTGCCTGCCCCGGAGGGCCCGAGCACGACGAAGAACGAGCCGTCCGGTACGTCCAGCGTCACCCCGTCCAGGGCCCGGACCTTGCCGAAGGACTTGCACAGCCCGTGCGCTGCCACGGTTCCCATCAGGCCACCAGCTCTTCCGTGCGCACGTCGTAGACCGCCGGAGTCCCGCCGGTGTGCCGCAGCCCGACCGGTGCGTCGGCGCCGAACCGGACGGTCGGTGGCATCCGGACCCGTACGTCGGGCTGACCGCCGTGGTCGACCACGTAGATGATCTCGTCGCCCAGCCACTCCGCCGAGACCACCCGGGCCGGGACCGAACGCTCCGCCCCTGGTTCTGTGACTTCCAGCGCCTCCGGCCGGACGCCTGCGACCAGGCGACGCTCGCGCGGCAGGCCCGGCGGGGGCGGAAGGGCCAGTCCGCCCTGACTGCGCAGCTTCCCGTCGGTCACCTCCACCTCGATCATGTTCATCGGCGGCGAGCCGATGAATGCGGCGCAGAAGAGACTCGCCGGCCGGTCGTAGACCTCCAGCGGCGTGCCGATCTGCTCGACGCGGCCCTTGTTGAGGATGGCGATCCGGTGACCGAGCGACATCGCCTCGACCTGGTCGTGGGTGACGTAGACCATCGTCGCTCCCAGCTCCCCCTGCAGGTGCTTGATCTCCGTGCGCATGTCCGCCCTCAGTTCCGCGTCCAGGTTGGTGAGAGGTTCGTCCATGAGGAATGCGCGCGGTCGGCGCACCAGGGCCCGGGCGAGCGCGACGCGCTGTTGCTCCCCGCCGGAGAGCTGGCGCGGTCGCCGGTCCAGCAGCGGTCCGAGCCGCATCAGCCGGGCGACCTCGTCGACCCGCTCGCGCACCTCCGGCTTGGGCAGGCCCTCGGCCCGCAGTGGGAACGCCAGGTTGTCGCGGGTTCTCAGATGCGGGTAGAGCGCGTAGAACTGGAACACCATGGCGATGTCGCGGTCGGCGGGCGGCAGGTCGTTGACAAGCGTGTCGCCGATCCGGATGTCGCCCGTCGTCTGCCTCTCCAGGCCGGCTATCGCCCGCAGCGTGGTCGTCTTGCCGCAACCCGAGGGTCCGAGCATCACGAACAGCTCGCCGTCGCCGATGGACAGGTCCACATGGTCGACCGCGACCGTCCCGTCCGGGTAGCGCTTGTGCAGTCCGGTCACCTCGATGCCGGCCATCAGCGTCGCACCGCCCCGAGCGTCACACCGGCGACGAGGTGCTTGCGCACCAGGTAGGCGAAGACGAGCACCGGTAGGGCGAAGACCACGGAAGCGGCGGCTACCAGACCCCAGTCCACGGTGGTGCCACCGATCAGGCCGGCGATGGCGGGTGGGGCCGTCCGCACGCTGTCGCTGGAGGTGAGGAAGATGGCGAACACGAACTCGTTCCACGAGAAGATGAGTGCGAAGACCGCCGTCGCGGCGATGCCGGGCACGAGCAGGGGAAGGGTGAATCGCCGGAACGCCTGCAGCCGGGTGTAGCCGTCGAGCATGGCGGCATCCTCGTACTCCGCGGGTACCTCGTCGACGAACCCCTTCATCATCCAGATGGTGAACGGGAGGTTGAACGCGGCGTAGATGAGGATCAGACCGAGCTTGGTGTCGATCAGTCCGACCTGGCGGTACATCAGGAAGATCGGGATCACGACCACCACGGGCGGCATGAAGCGGGTGGAGAGGATGAAGAACAGCTGGTCCTTCTTGGCCTTCACGGCGAAGCGTGAGTAGGCCCAGGCCGCCGGGACGCCCAGCACGGTGGCCAGCACCGTGGAGACCCCGGCGACGACGACGGAGTTGAGGAACGCGACGGACAGGGCCGAGCGACCGCCGCCGGGAGCGACGAACACGTCCCTGAAGTGGTCCATGGTGACCGTGAAGCCGAAGAACTCGGCCGGGATGGCGTAGACGTCCCGGTTCTCCTTGATGGACGTCTCGATCATCCACAGCACCGGAAAGAGCATCACGACGGCCAGTACGGTCAGCAGCGCGACCTCCAGCACGGAGCGGCCCCGACCGCCGAAGCGGCGCGCGGGAGGCGTGTGATCGCGGGCAGGACCTGTTGACACGGCCTCGTTGACGGAGACGGCCATCAGCCCTCCTTGAGCCTGTTCAGGTAGCGCAGGTAGATCTGCGTGAGGACGATGACGACGAGGACCATGAGGATCCCGTACGCCGAGGCGGTTCCGGTGTTGAAGCCCAGGAACGCGACCTTGTAGACGTGGAACGACAACGTCTCGGTGGAGACGCCCGGGCCCCCGCTGGTGAGGATGTAGACGAGGTCGAACAGCCGGAACGCCTCGATGGCCCTGAACAGCACGGCGATGAGCAGCAGCGGCCACACCAGCGGAAGGGTGATGGTGCGGAACTTGAACCACTCGGACGCCCGGTCGATCGAGGCGGCCTCGTACAGGTACCTGGGAACCGCGGTGAGGCCGGCGAGTGCGATGAGCATGATGAACGGCGTCCACTGCCAGGTGTCGACCACGATCAGGGAGACCAGTGCCGTCCGCTGTCGGGTGAGCCACTCCACCTGCCCCAGGCCGAGCGAGCCGAGCATGCTGTTGACCACGCCGAACTGCGCGTCGAGCATGAACCGCCAGAACAGTCCGACCACGACCGGCGACAGCATCATCGGCACCAGGAACAGGGTGGTCAGCAGCCCTCGCCCGTGCGTGCGCCGTGAGATCAGGTAGGCGATGGCGAAACCGAGCACGGTCTGCAGGGTGACCGCGCCGACCACGTAGACCAGCGTCGTCAGGGCCCTCTGGTGGACCTGCGCCGAGGTCAGGATGGCGGTGTAGTTGCCGAACCAGACGAAATGGGCGGGCCCACCGCGGGTGGCCGAGTAGTCGGTGAAGGACAGGTACAACGCCCACAGCAGCGGGAACACCGACATCGCGAGCAACAGCAGCAGCGCGGGAGAGATGAAGGCCACGGCGATCCCGCGGTCGCCCAGCCGGCGGGACCGACCCGGTGCGGGTGGCGTCGCGGACGCCACCCGCACCGGTTGGTCGGTCGTCAGGGGTACGGGGTCACTCACAGCCCGCCGCCGCCCTTGCGGTTGCTGGAGTCGAGCACGCTCTGCTGCTCCCGGGCGATGTCGTCGAGCGCGTCCTTCGGCTTCTTCGCACCGTTGAGAGCGGCGTTCACGTTCGTGTTCTCGATGTCGACGAGGCGCGCGTACTCGGGCACGTTCCACATGTCCCGCATCCGCGGAACCGAGTCGGTGTACACCTGGTTGAACGGCCCGGCGTTGAGGAACTCGGGTGACTCCAGGGCGTCCGTACGCGACGGCACGCCGCCGGCCGCGGCCCACTTCTTCTGGATGTCGGCCCGCTCGAACCACTTCATGAAGTTCAGCGCCTCCGCCTGGTTCGCCTCGGAGGCGTAGGCCGACACGTGCATCCCCATCCCGCCGAGCGGGACCAGGTTCGTCTTCTGGCTCGGCAGGGTGGCAAAACCCAGCTTGTCGAGAATCTGCTCCCGCGTGGTGCCGAGCGTCGACTGCTTCGGATCGAGCAGGCCGCCGCTCGCGGCGATCCAGTTGAACGCGATGCAGGCCTTGCCCTGGGCGACCGCCGCGTTCACCTCGTCGATGAACCAGTTGCCGGAGCCCTTGGCGGTCAGCGGCTTCATCTTGTTGACCAGGACGTCCATCGCCTCCTGGCCGGCGGCGTCGTTGAGGACGCCCTCGATCTTGCGGGTCTTGGCGTCCCAGAGGTTGCCGCCGTAGACGCCGTTGACCGTGTTGTAGGTTACGGCCGCGGCGTCGGAGCCGTTGGCCTGGTGGAAGGCCAGGCCGCTGACACCGGGGTGCTCCGCCTGGCACCTTTCGGCGACTGAGATCATCTCGTCCCAGGTCTGCGGCGGCTTGTCGCCGATCAGGTCCTTGCGGTAGATCATCGTCCAGGTGTCGCCGAGCAGCGGCAGTCCGTAGAGGCTGGCGTTCTCGTCGCGCTTGCCGGTCTCCGCCTGGGGGAACTGGCCGTACGCCGCCAGCAGGTACGGGTTGTAGGCCGTGACGTCGATGTTGTTCTTGACGAAGTCGGTGATGTCGAGGATGTTGCCGTTCGTCACGGCCTCGCCGATGTGTTGCGAGTCCAGGATCGCGATGTCGAAGTCGGTCTTGCGCGCGGCGAACTGGGTGAACATCGCGTCGTGCCAGTTCGCGTTCGGCACGGTGTTGACCTTGATGGTCGCGTTCGGCCGTTCCTTCTTGTACTCCGCGTTCGCGAAGGCCTCCAGCGCCTGGGCGGGGGGCCACTCGAACCAGATGAAGCTGAGGGTCAGCGGGTCCTTGCTGAGCTCCGGGATGGTCGCCGGCGCCTTGGGGGCGCCCGCCTTCGCACCGTCGTCCTGGCCATCGCCGCAGGCCGCCACCGTCGTGGCGGCCAGCAACAGCATGACCGCCGTCGCCAGTTGCACCCTTCGCCCGGGATCGAACATTCGTCCTATTCGCTGGTGATACCGCATCTTCTCGCCTGCTTTCTGGCTGGGGACTTCTAGAACCTCGCTATGTGCTTCGCCGAGCAGTTGCTGGGTTGTTCAGGCGGGTTGCCGGGCCGTCCGGCAGGTTTTGGTGATCTTGCGTCGCAGGGCCGGAGCGTGGTCACGGCGGTCCCGCGACGATGCAAGATCGCGATCATCCGCCACTTTTCCTATACGATCTGGCTGGGGGCGTCAGCATGTCGCAGCGTTGTGACTGATGTCAACAGGTTCCCGAAGACGCCAGAGAGGACCTCACGGCACGATGGACGACGATGCGATGATCGCGCGGGGCCGCCGGGCCGTGCCGGGCGGAACGCCGCCGGGAAGATCGGGCGGCCGGCTCGCCGACGAGGTGTACGACACGCTGCTCGGACAACTGATGTCGCTACGGATCGAGCCCGGCTCCCGGGTCACGATCGACGTCCTGGCGCGAGAGCTGGGGGTCTCGCAGACGCCGATCCGGGACGCCCTCAACCGGATGGAGGCCGAGGGCCTGGTCGTCCGGGTGCCCCATGCCGGCTACCGCATTCCTCCGCAGATCACCCGTCAGCGGTTCGAGGACATGCTCGAGGTCCGCCTGCTCCTCGAGCCGGCAGCGGCGCGCAGATCCGCCGAACGCGCATCCCCGGAGCAGGTGGCCGGGCTGCGCCGGATGCTGGCGGAGATGGCGGAGCTGGAGGGAGGCAACGGGCCGATGGCCTACGGCGCCTTCGGACTACGCGACGCCGCTTTTCACGATCTCGTCGCCCTGAGCGCGGAGAACCAGGTCATCCGGGAAGCGCTCGCCCGCCTGCACAGCCACGTGCACCTCTTCCGGCTGCACCACGACACCCAGGTCACCCACCTGGCGATGGCCGAGCACGAGGACGTGGTGGCCGGGATCGCCGCGCGGGACCCCGAGGCCGCCGCCTACGCGATGCGTCGGCACATCCTGCGGTCCGGCGAGCGTTTCCGACGGTTGTTCGACGAGGCCGGGGGCGCGGACGCGGTGGCGGTGGAGGCTTGACGGGCGGACTGGCCCGAGGAATGCTAACTCAACCGGATCGGATCGGATTGGATCTCTCTCACCCGTCCCCAGATGCGAGGAGAAGCAGGTGCCCAGAGCGCTGCTCCTGACCGGCGACGCCGCCGAAGAGCTCGACACCATGTATCCCTACTACCGCGTGCAGGAGGGCGGCTGGGACGTCGACGTCTCGTCACGGACGATGCGTGACGTGCAACTGGTCATCCACGAGTTCGACCCCAACTCCGACGCCTACGTGGAGAAGAACGGCCGGAAGCTGCCGGTCGACGTGCCCTGGGCCGAGGTCGACGTCGAGCGCTACGACGCCCTCATCATCCCCGGCGGACGTGCCCCCGAGTGGATCCGGGTCGACGCCCACGTCAGGCGCATCACCGAGCACTTCTTCGCGCGCAACCTCCCCATCGCGCTGGTGTGCCACGGCGCGCAGGTACCAGCGGTGTACGGGCTGCTGAAGGGTCGAAGGACGGCGTGCTTCCCGCCCATCACCGGTGACATGGAGAACGCGGGCGCGACGGTCATCGACGCTCCCGACGTCGTGGACGGCAACCTCGTCTCCTGCCGGGGGTGGCCCGACATGCCGCAGTTCGGCAGGGCGATGATGGAGGTCTTCTCGAAGTCCGTCGACCCCGCATCGGCATGAGCACACCTGGCCAGCCCAGGTGACGACACTTCGGACCGTCACGGTCGACGGCTCCCCCGTCCACCTCCTGGAGAGCGGCGCCGGGCCCACGGTGCTGATGCTGCACGGCTCCGGACCCGGCACGACCGGGTCCGGAGCCTGGGCGAGGACGGCACAGGCGCTGGGTACGTCCTGGCACGTGGTGGCTCCTGACCAGGCGGGTTTCGGCCGTACGCCTGTCCCGGCGGGCTCCGGGGGTGGGCTCCGGCTCTGGACCGGGCAGGCTGCCGGCCTGATGGATGCTCTCGGTGTCGAGAACTACGCCGTGCTGGGTCACTCCATGGGCGGTGCCGTGGCGCTGGCGTTGGCGGCCGCGCGACCCCAGCAGGTCAACCGGGTCGTGGCGGTCGCGACGATGGGCGCTCCCGGGGCGCCGCTCTCCGCCGAACTCGACGCGATCTGGGCCGCCCCCGCCGGCCCGCTCGGGGCACGGGACATGCTGAGTCGCCTCGTCCTCGACCAGGCGCTGGTGACCGACTCGGCCGTCGATGCCCGTGCGGCTGCGATGCGAGCGGGAGCGGCCGCCTTCGCGTCGTTGTTCCCGCCGCCGAGGGCACGATGGGTCGACGAGCTCACCCTCTCGGCGCAGACGCTGGCAGCGGTCCGCGCGCCCGTGCTGCTCGTGCACGGCGCCGACGACCGGGTCACCCCGCTCGGGACGGCGGCTCTGCCCCTGCTCGAACACCTGGCCGACGTCCGTCTGCACGTGCTCGGCCGATGCGGGCACGTGCCGGCGATCGAGCATCCGCACGAGTTCGGGCAACTGCTGTCGTGCTTCCTCCGCCGGGACCGAGGTCGCTGACTGCCGCGGCAGGTTCCCAGCCCGTGCTCGAGCAGCTCAGCATGACGCAGACGTGATCCGGGCAGGACTGACGCGGGCCCGGGCCGACGTCGGCGTCCGCAACCGCAGGCCGCCCGCACGGGCTGCCGGGCCGAAGCGGCGCCATTGGTACCGGAGTACCACTGGCGGCCGGGAAGTGTCGCCTGCGGTACCAGGGTCCCGGCGCAGCGCGAACCTAGCGTGGTGACCATGATTCAGGTACGCGAGGTCACCAAGCGGTACGGTAGGAAGACGGTCGTCGACCGCCTCTCGTTCACCGCGAAGCCCGGACAGGTCACCGGCTTCCTGGGCCCCAACGGCGCCGGCAAGTCGACGACCATGCGGATGATCGTCGGCCTCGACGCGCCGACCGCGGGCGACGTACTGGTCAACGGCCGGCCGTACGCCTCGTCCAGGGCACCACTGCGCGAGATCGGCGTCCTGCTCGAGGCCAAGGCGGTGCATCCCGGCCGTACGGCGGTCAGCCACCTTCTCGCGATGGCCCGCACGCACGGCATCCCGCGCTCCCGCGTCGACGAGGTCCTCGACCTGGCCGGCCTCTCGGCGGTCGCCCACAAGCGGGTCGGCGCCTTCTCCCTCGGCATGGGCCAGCGGCTCGGCATCGCCGCCGCGCTGCTCGGCGACCCGGCCGTGGTGATGCTCGACGAGCCGGTCAACGGACTCGATCCCGAGGGAGTCCTCTGGGTGCGCAACCTGCTCACCGGCCTCGCCGCCGAGGGCCGCACCGTGATGCTCTCCTCGCACCTGATGAGCGAGGTCTCGCTGATCGCGGACCACCTGGTCATCGTCGGCCGAGGCAGGCTGCTGGCCGACACCACCGTGGCCGACCTCGTGGCCGCCGAGGGCGTCCGGGTCGTCACCGCCGCCCCCGACGCGCTGCGCACGTTGATCGCCCGCCCGGGTGTCACCGTCACCTCGACCGGTGCCGAGGAACTGCTCGTCGCCGGCGCCTCCGCCCGCGAGATCGGGCTGGCCGCGGCCACCCGTGGCATCCCGCTGTTCGAGCTCACCCCGCAGAGCGCCTCGCTCGAAGAGGCATTCATGGACCTGACCCGCGACGCTGTCGAATACGAGGCATCCCGATGAAGATCACCGCTGGTGGCGTGGTCGCCGCCGAATGGACCAAGTTCTCCTCGCTCCGCTCCACCTGGATCACGGCCGGCATCTCCGTCTTCCTCCTGATCGCCTTCGGCATGATCGCCTCGGCTTCCTTCTCGGGCGACGGCATGACGTCGATCGACCTGGCCCTGTCCGGCAGCAGCCTGGCGGCCCTGTCCGTCGGCGTGCTCGGCGCGCTGCTGGGCGCCGGCGAATACACCACCGGCATGATCCGGGCGACCCTCGCCGCGGTGCCACGCCGGTTGCCGGTGCTGTGGTCGAAGAGCCTGGTGGCCGGGTCGGCCGCCTTCGTCACGATGACCGCCGGGGCCTTCGCCGCCTTCGCGTCGGGGTCGGCCGTGCTCAACGACAAGGTCGACGGCGTAGCCCTCGGCGAGGACGGCGTGCTGCGGGCCCTGCTCGGCGCCGGCCTCTATCTCGGCCTGGTCGCCGTGCTCGGCGTCGCGCTCGGCATGCTCGTGCGCTCCAGTGCCGGTGCCATCGCGATCCTGGCCGGTCTGCTGCTGATCGTGCCAGGTCTGGCCGCGCTACTGCCGGACTCGATCTCCGAGGCCGTCACCCCGTACCTGCCCAGCAACGCCGGCAGCGCCGTGATGGCGCTGACCCGGGCGGACGGCGCCCTGGCGCCCTGGGCCGGCATCGCGGTCTTCGCCGGGTACGTGATCGTGACGCTCGGCGCGGCGGCGTACCGGCTCAGGACGACCGACGCCTGAGCGGCTAAGGGAGAATCGGCTGATGAGCGGGCAGGGATGGCTGGTGGACCGGCAGGCGCGGCTGCGGGTTTTCGACCGGCGCCGCCCGTGGGTCACGGACACCCTGGTGGCCGTTCCGATCGTGCTCTTCAGCATTCCCAACATCATCGAGGATCCCCTGTCGGCGACGGTCGCGACCCTGGCCCTGCTACCGCCGCTGTACTGGCGGCGGCGGTACCCGTTCCCGGCGTTCCTGGTCACCGCGACCATCGAGTTGGTCGAGGGACTGCTGGACGTCGGCGTCGGCGCCGGGGTGATCCTGCTCGTGATGCTGTTCGGGGTGGCCTCCCGCGGTTCGTGGCGGGCGCTGGCCTGGTCCTCCGCGATCACCGTCGCGCTGCTGGTCACCGAGATCTACCTGCTCAACCCGGTGACGGAGAACCGCATCGTCACGCTGTTCCTGGTGATCGGCACGGCGGGGGCCGCGGTCGCGTCCGGCGTCGCGGTGCGCACCCGCCGGGCGTACCTCGTCGCTCTCGAGGACCGCGCCGCCCGGCTGGAAGTCGAGCGGGATCAGCGGGCCCGCCTCGCCGTCGCCGAGGAGCGGGCCCGGGTGGCCCGCGAGATGCACGACATCGTCGGCCATCACGTCTCGGTGATCGTGGGCCTGGCCGACGGCGGCGCCGCGCTCGCGACCTCGCGGGGCGAGCAGACCGCCGAACCGCTCCGGTTGATCGGTGACACCGGCCGGCAGGCGCTGTCCGAACTGCGCCGGGTGCTGGGCGTACTGCGCGAGGGAGGCACCGATCCGCAGCTCAGCCCGCAGCCCGGCATCGAGGACCTCAACCGGCTGCTGCCGAGCATCCGGGCGGCCGGGCTGCCGGTCACCTACTCCACCTCGGGTGAGCTGCACACCCTCGGCAGGGGCGTGCAGCTCGCGGTCTACCGCATCGTCCAGGAAGCGCTCACCAACACCCTCAAACACGCGGGACGCGGCGCGACCGCGGACGTCACCCTCGCCGTCGCCGACGGAGAGGTACGGGTACAGGTCCGCGACAACGGCCGGGGCGTTCCGGCGGCCCCGAGCCATGGCCTGCTCGGCATGCAGGAACGCGCCGCCATGTACGACGGGGTGGCGACCACCGGTCCGGCCGAGCGGGGCTGGCTCGTCGACGTGGTTCTCAGGGAGCCCTCGTGACCACTGTGCTGATCGCCGACGACCAGCAGTTGCAGCGTATGGGTTTCCGGATGCTGCTCGACGGCACCCCCGAGATGACGGTGGTCGGCGAAGCCTCGGGCGGCGCCGACGCGGTGCGGATGGTGGAACAGACCCGCCCGGACGTGGTGTTGATGGACGTGCGGATGCCCGGGATGGACGGCATAGAGGCCACCCGCCGGATCACCGCGGCCGGCTCGCGCACCCGGGTACTGATGCTGACCACCTTCGACCTGGACGAGTACGTCTACGCGGGACTGCGTGCCGGAGCGAGCGGCTTCCTGCTCAAGGACGCCCGCCCCGAGGAGCTGATCGCCGGCATCCGCGCCGTGGCGAGCGGCGATTCGGTGGTAGCTCCCAGCCTGACCCGGAAGCTGATGGACGCCTATCTCCAGGATCCGGCGCCGACCGCGCCGACGGATCCCCGCCTGGGCATCCTGAGCGAGCGGGAGCGCGAGGTCCTGGAGGCGATCGGCCAGGGTGCCACCAACACCGAGATCGCCGAACGTTTCACCCTGACCGAATCCACCGTGAAGAAGCATGTCGGACGCGTGCTGGCCAAGATCGGCGCGCGGGACCGGATCCAGGCGGTCATCTTCGCGTACGACAACGGCCTGGTCCGGCCACGCGGCTGAGCACCTACTGCCACGACCACACGTCTTCCGCTCCGGGCAACGCACGTCACGGGACCCCTGTGACCTGGTGTCGTCGGCGGCGCTTCGACGCCTGGGTAGGCTGGACCTCACACAAGTGTGAGGTTCCACGGAAGGCAGGAATGACCACCATCCGGATCGGTGAACTCGCCGCCCGCGCCGGGGTCAGTGTGCGATCCCTGCGCTACTACGAGGAACAGGGCCTGCTCACCAGTGTGCGCAGCCCGAGCGGGCACCGCCGCTACGCCGAGGGCCAGGTCGAGCGGGTCCTCCTCATCCAGCGGCTGTTCGCCGGCGGCCTGAGCAGTCGGGCCATCGTCGACCTGTTGCCCTGCGTCGACGCACCGAGTGCGGACACCTCCGAGGCGGCGCTGAAGCGGATGCGTCAGGAGCGGGAACGGCTCGACGCGCACATCGAAGACCTGATCAAGACCCGTGCGGTACTCGACGAACTGATCGCCGCCAACCGCGCGCATCGTAGGGAACTCGCCAGCGCGTGACCCGCGCCGCACCCGTCTCGGGCGGCCGACGCAACGATGCCGATCAGGTGCCCTACCGTCTCGTCCATGCGATCCGGGTATAGGTTGGCCGCATGGACGTGGTCGCCGCCTGTCGGGCCTTCGTCGCCGTCAGCGGCCATGGCAGCTTCACCTCCGGCGCCGCCGCAGCGGGAATCCCCCAGTCGGTCGCCAGCCGCCGCATCGCCGCCCTGGAGGAGCACTTCGGGGCGCGGCTGTTCGATCGGACGTCCCGCGCGGTCCGGTTGACCCCGTTCGGGCAGGACATGCTGCCGACGGCGCGACGCCTGGTCGACCTCGCCGACGCCATGGCCGACGACGCCGAGCGGGCCCGGTTGCGGCCACTGCGGGTCGCCGTACCCGAGATCTGTCCGCCGCACCGCCTCGCCGCCCTGGTGGTCGCGGCCCGGCGCCAGCGGATCCACCTGGAGGTACGGCCGGCCGGTCCGCAGGAGCGGGAACGGCTCTGCCAGACCCTCGAGGTCGGTGCCGGGGTCGTGGCGGTTCCGGAAGCGACGGCACTCTGGCGGGTACCGCTCGGGCTGGCCGCCCGGACCCCCTTCCCCGCGTCGGCGGTGTTCCTGGAAACCCTGCGCAGCGGCCGAGCCCGCACCCGGGCACGCCGGCGGATCCTGGTCCAACCCGAGGACGACGTCGCGCACCTGCGTGATCCGCTGACCCGCGCCGCCCAGTCGGCCGGGCTGGCGCCGGCCCAGGTGTCGATCGCGCCGTCTCTGGTCGACGCCGCGGCGGCGGCCCTCGGCTCCCCCGACCTGCTGCTCTGCTCCCACCGGCAGGCCGAGGACTTCGCGCTGCACTGGTGTCCCCTCGCCGGCCTGCGGCTGCTACGGGGTTACGACGTCGCCACCGGCGTACGCGAGGACCTCGACCACCTCCGGACGGTCCTGTACGCGGACGTCGCACGATGCCTGGGCGCGGACGCCGGCCGCCCGGGGCCGGGCGGGGGTGGGACACCCGGTGACCGCTCCACGGGAGATCCGCAATGAGCGCCACCGCCGTCGTACGCAACGCGCGTGACCTGCTCGACGAGGCAGGGCTGCGCGGCGCCTTCCTCGTCCGCGACCTCGACAGCGGCCAGGAGATCGGCTTCGACGCCGAGATCCCGTACCCGGCGGCGTCGCTGGTCAAGGTGCCGCTGGCGGTCGCCATCCTGGAGCGGGTCGTGCGCGGGGAACTCGACCCGGCGACGCCCGTCGACGTCGCACCCGGTCGGATCACCACCCCCGGCCCGACCGGGCTCAGCCGGTTCCGCCATCCGGCCCGGATCTCCGTGGACGACCTGCTCTACCTGAGCACCTCCGTCAGCGACGGTGTCGCCGCCGACGCCCTGTTCGACCTGGTCCCGCCGGCCGCCGTCGCCGCCGAGCTGCGACGACTGCGGATCGAGGGCATCGCCGTACGGCACCGGGTCGGGGACCTCGCCGAGACGCCGGCGGAACGCCTCGGCCCCGACGACGTGCACCTGGCGCACTCCCTCGCCATCGGCGCGGCAACCCCCGGGCAGGGCCATCCCGTCGCCCAGCTCGACGTCACCCGGGCCAACGCCGGGTCGGCGCGGGCCTTCGTCGACCTGCTGCACGCCCTCTGGCGGCCCTCGACGATCCACGAGGCCACCGCCGCCCGGGTACGCGCCCTGATGGCCGACAACCTGCACCGGCAGCGACTCGCCCCCGACTTCACCTCCGACGCGTCCCGCTGGTCGGCCAAGACCGGCACCCTGCTGCACCTGCGCCACGAGGTGGGAGTGGTGGATCATGCCGACGGGCAGTCGTACGCGGTCGCCGCGCTCACCGCCTCCCGGGTGCCCGCGGTCGCACAGCCCGGCAGCGAGGCGACGATGGCGGAGGTCGCCCGGAGCCTGCACGACCACCTGCGGACGGGCACCCTGCCCTGGTGGGGTTGAACACCCCGGCTCCGGGGTCCCGCCCGCAGGGGCACGACGACACGGTCCACCGTCACCGCTCACCAGCTGGAGATCACGATCTCCGTCGCCTGGGCGATGAGGGCGTCGTCGTAGCTGGCGTCCTGCTCGTCGCGGCTGGAGAGCACCGCGAGGACGACCGGTGCGCGGTCCGGCGGCCAGATCACCGCGATGTCGTTGCGGGTGCCGTATCCGCCGGCCCCGGTCTTGTCGCCGACGACCCAGCCCTCGGGAACACCGGCGCGGATCAGCTCGGTGCCGGTGGTGTTGCCCCGCAGCCAGTCGTTGAGGACGTCGCGGTCCGCCGGGTCGAGGGCGTCGCCGACGGTGTACCCGCGCAGGTCCTCGGCCAGCGCCCGGGGTGTGCTGGTGTCCCGCCGGTCGCCCGGCCGGGCCTCGTTGAGTTCGGTCTCGTAGCGCGCCGCGTCCGTGACCCGGTCGCCGATCCCGCGCAACTCCCTCTCGAACCGCCGCGGTCCGCCGAGATGGCGCAACAGCAGGTTGCCGGCGGTGTTGTCGCTGTGCCGGACCGCGGCGTCGGCGATGGCACGCAGCGTCATGCCCTCCGCGACGTGTCGCTCGGTGATCGGCGAGTAGGTCACCAGGTCGTCCGCCGAGTACCGCACCACTCGGTCCAGCTCGGCGTCCGTGGTCTCGTCGAGAACCTCGGCGGCGGCCAACGCCTTGTACGTCGAGGCGTAGCCGAACCGCTCGTCGGCCCGGTAACCCACGGTCCGGCCGGTGCCGGTGTCGATCGCGTAGATTCCCAGCCGCGCGTCGTACCTCTGCTCCAGCCGTCGGAACTCACGGTCCCGGTCGGCGGACGCGGAGGCGGTGGCCGGCACCTCGCGGTCGTGCGTCGGCTGCTCGGCGGCGTCGGCCGGGCCGCACGCGGCCAGGGCCGTCGCCGCCACCACGGCCACCAGACGGTGTGTCGGAAGAACCATCATCGCTCCTTGTCGTCGCTCACCCGGCGCGAACGGCGCCGGTCGGGCAGGACTCGACTCTGGCGGGAATCCGCCATGCGGTCGAAGACCGAAGTGGCTGTCTTCATGCCGATCCGGCATCGCCTGCCGTGGGTGGACCGCGACGCGGTCAGACCGCCGGCGAGCTGCCGGCACCGGACCCGACCTCCCGGCCGGGCCCGGGCACCGCGGTTCGCGTGGCGTCGAGTGGAACCGTGTTCCGGGAACAGGGTCAAGTCGCCCGGCCGGACGGGGATTCGATTATCGGCGCGGTCGTCGGGAAGGACAGCCCACCGGAGGGGGCTACCAGGGCAGTTCGCCGAATTCGTCGGTGAGGGTTCCGGTGCGGGCGTCGTCCGGGCCGAGCGTGGCCAGCCGGACCACGGTCCTGGCGCTTTCCGCCACCGGTCGCCCGATGCCGAAGGCGGCGGTCATGTCGGTGGCGGCGGTGCCGGGTTCGACCGCGTTGAACCTGATGCCCGGGTGCGCCTTGGCGTACTGGACGGTGAGCATGGTGGCCGCCGCCTTGGACGAGGCGTAGAGCGCCAGTTGCATCGCGAACTCCGGCCGTTCGGGGTCGGTCACCACCCCGAACGAGCCCATGCTGCTCGAGACGTTCACCACCGTGGGATTCGCCGACCTGCGCAACAACGGCAGGGCGGCCTCGGTGACCCGGACGATCCCCACCGCGTTGGTGTCGAAGACGCGCAGCGCCGTCGGCCCGTCGACCGCTCCGGCGCCGAGGATGCCCGCGTTGTTCACCAGAACGTCGAGCCGGCCCTCCGCGACGTCGATGGCCGCCAGCGCGCCGGCCACCGACGCGTCGTCGGTGACGTCGAGCGGCACGAAGCGTGCGCCCAGGTCAGCCGCGGCCTTCTCGCCCCGCTCGGCGTCCCGGGCGCCAACGTAGACGGTGTGACCGAGTTCGAGGAGTTGCCTGGCGGTGGCGAACCCGATGCCCCTGTTGGCGCCGGTGATCAGTGTGACGGTCATGCGCTCGCGCTCCCTCGGATCAGTTTTGTACCGCTCGGTCGCCAGTACCGTAGCAGGTTTTGTACCGATCAGTTAGTGACCCGGGCCACGATTTGTACCAAGCGGTAGAGTCGGGTCATGAGCACTGAGACGCCGGGCGGACGGCCACGCGCCTTCGACGAGGAGACGGTCCTCGACCGAGCCACCGAGGTCTTCTGGCGGCACGGTTACGAGGGCGCCTCACTGACCACCCTCACCGCCGCGATGGGCATCAACCGCCCGAGCCTGTACGCCACGTTCGGCAGCAAGGAGCAGCTGTTCCAGCGCGTCTTCGCCCGTTACCGCGACACCCAGGCGGCCACCGCCCGGACCGCGCTCGACCAGCCCACCGCGTACGCCGCCGTCGAGGCATTCCTGCGCTCGAGCGCGGACGGCCTCACCGCCGACGACCACCCCGCCGGCTGCCTCTCCATCCAGGGCGGCCTGGCCTGCTCGCCGGAGAACACCCGGATCGCCGAGGCCCTGGCCGCCGGACGGGCCGCCACCGAGTCGGCGCTGGCGGACCGACTGTCCCGGGCGGCCCGGGAGGGCGACCTTCCGGACGGCGTCGACCCACGGGCACTGGCCCGGTTCGTGATGGCGCTCAGCGAGGGACACGCCGTGCACGCCGCAGCCGGCGCGACCCGTGCGGAGCTGCAAGCCTCCGTGGACGTCGCCCTCCGAGCCGTCGCGATCCGCCCGTCACCGGCCGGGACCGCTGCGTTGCCCACCCCCGGTTCCGGGTGACGCCGTAACCCGTCCGGGGTGAGCCCGGAACCCGTGCTCGTCGGGTTCACGAGGCGCTGGTTCCCCGACCCGTCCGCGCCCCGGGCCGCTCCGCCCCGGCCCGGCAGCAAGGACACGGTCGGACCGGAGGCGGCCCCGGGCTGGATGGCGTGGCCGGCGTCCGCTTCGGCGTCGGTCAGTCGGGTCGGCGCGCGCCGTGTGTCGTGACGAGCCCGTCGACACCGCGGAGAAAGGTTTCGCAGATCAGGACCGGGTCGAACAGGCAGCCGGCTGCCATGGCCCCGTCGCGCAGCATGACGAAGTGCTGTGCGGCAGCCTCGGCCTCGCTCTTGTGGACGCGGGCCAGCAGGGTGTGCATCGTGTCGTGGAACCACTGCCGGTGCGAGAGGACCAGTTGGCGTACGGGGCTTTCCGGGTCCGGATATTCGGCCACGGCGTTGAGGAAGGCGCAGCCGCGGAAGTCGGGCGACCGGATGCCCTCGGCGATCGACGCCGCGACGGCCCGGACGGTGTCATCCGCCGGGAGGTCGCCGGCGACGGCCCCGTCGACCTGGGCGCGGATGGCCGCGTCGACGCCCTGTAAGTAGGTGAGGACCAGGTCCTCCTTGCTGGGGAAGTGCCGGTAGAAGGTGGCCCGGGTGACCTCTGCCTCGGCGATGATCCGGTCGACGCCGACCGAGTGGATACCCTCTGCGTAGAAGATCCTGGACGCCGTGCCGAGCAGCCGGCGTCGGGCCTCCGAGGGCCGGGGTGCGGAGTCGGTACGCGCCATGGGGCCAGTATAGCGACAGAACGTTCGGTCTTGACAATGCGAGGCGGAGTCGTCATCGTTGCATGTGACAGAACGTTCGTTCTTCCTACTGGCGATCCCGGCCGCCGCACCTTCTAGTAGCGGCGGGCTCCGGGAACCGACGAAAAGGATGACCATGACCACCGTTGCCGCCCCCGGCATCCCGACGACGGCGGCCGCCCTGCGGCGGCTGTACTTCGTACGCTTCGCGTTCGCCATCGTCTGGGCGGCCGTGACGTTCGCGATCTCCGACGAACTCGACCCCTTTGTCGGTGCCCTGTTCGTGCTCTATCCGCTGTTCGACGTGGCGGCTGCCGTCGTCGACGCCCGGGCGTCGCGCCACACGGGCAGCCACGGCCTGCTCCAGCTAAACATCGCGGTCAGCTCGCTGGCCGCGGTCGGCCTGGCCCTGGCGGCCACGTCCGGTATTCCCGCCGTCCTGCGAGTCTGGGGGGCCTGGGCGGTGGTGGCCGGAGCGGTGCAGCTGATCGTGGCGGTCACCCGGCGCAGAATGGGTGGTCAATGGCCGATGATCTTCAGTGGTGGCCTGTCGGTGCTGGCCGGTGGGTCGTTCGTCGCGGGCGCCTCGGCGGCCGACCCGGCGCTGACGAACGCGGTCGGTTACGCGATTCCCGGTGCGATCTTCTTCCTCGTCTCGGCCATCCGGCTCGGCCGCGCGTCGAAGGGCGAGTGACATGGACGACACGAGTTTCGACGTGGTCGTGATCGGTGCCGGGCCGAACTGGTCAGCAGGTCGCTGCAAGGAGGATGCCATGACCACCAGGATCACGATTGTCGTCGACAACCCCGCGAACCCGGACGAGTTCGAGATCGAGCGGTAGCGCATACCGCTGCGGCGCCCCGACTGCGGGCGCCGCAGCGGCCGTGTCCGCGCAGGTGCTTTTCGGTCGATCTACGCATTGACCAGCATCTTTGTCGACCACGCCGGTTTCCAACCGAGATTACCGGCGTCAATCCGATGCAAGCATCCACTTCCTCACATATGCTGCTTCATGCCCACATCGACGGCCCTGCATCCGCGCCGGGCCGGCCGGTTCCACCCGACCGCGCACGCCGGTCGACCGCCGGCCTCCGCCGACGCCGATTGGAGTATCCGATGACCCGGCGCCCGCCACCAATGTTAGCGCTAACCCGGTCGCCGTCGGCGCGGCCCGTGGCAGGCTCGCCGGTCCGTCCGGCGCACCGCCGGGAGTTCGCCCCACCGGAACCGGCGCACCGCCGCCACCGCGTGCGGCTCGACATCCCCGGATTCCCGTACTGACCCATAACCCCTGCGAAAAGGACGTCTCCCGTGCGGACCAGGCCCTGCCGTCCCAGAGATCTTGCCTCGCTCGCCCTGCTGACCTGCGTCGGCACCATCCTGGCCGGGGCACCCGTGCATGCCGCCGCCGTCCCGCCGCTGGCCGGGCCGGCGGCGTCCCCGACCGGCGGGCCCGCCGGGCCGCCCGGCCGGTTCGCCGCCGACACCACGCCGCCGACCCCGCCGGGCAACCTGCGCAGCACCCGGACGACCTGCCAATCCGTCACGCTGGCCTGGTCCGCGTCCCGGGACGACGTCGGTGTCGCGTTCTACGACATCTACCACGACGGTCAACACGTCACCGCCGTCGCCGGCAGCACCCTGACCGCCACTCTCAGCGCCGTGCAGGGCAGCACCTGGGGTTGGTACGTCAACGCCCGCGACGCCGCCGGCAACGTGTCGCAGGCCAGCGCCACCCTCACCATCACGCCACCGTTCTGCGAGCGTGACCGGGAACGGCCCAGTGCGCCGACCGACCTCGCCGCCAGCGTCAACGGCACGGACGTGACCCTCACCTGGTCGGCATCGAGCGACAACGTCGCCGTCACCGGCTACACCATCCTGCGCGACGGCGCGGCGGTCGGTTCCATCGCGGGCACGGCCGCCAGACCACCAGGCACCTCGTTCACCGACACCGGGCTGGCCGTCGACACGGACTTCCGGTACACCGTCGTCGCCCGCGACGCCCAGGGCAACAGCTCGGCGGCGAGCACCGCGGTCACCGCGCACACCGGGCCCGCCTGCACGAGCGCCGTCTGCGGCACCGCCGTGATCACCACCGAGGAGGACCTGCCCTGGGGGCTGGTGCAACTGCCCGACGGCAGCGTGCTCTACGGCCGGCGTGACCTGTTCGACATCGTCGCCATGAACCCGGACGGCACCGACAAGCGCAGCATCGGCACGGTGCCGGGCACCGCGGGCACCAACGGCGAGGGTGGCGTGCTCGGGCTGGCCGTGTCAGCCGACTTCGCCAGCGACCGGTGGCTCTACGTCTACCACACCACCAGCACCGACAACCGGATCGTCCGGATCCGCTACGACACCACACTGCGCACCGACAGCGTGCAGGTGCTCGTCAGCGGCATCCCGCGCAACAAATACCACAACGGCGGCCGGCTGCGCTTCGGCCCCGACGGCATGCTCTACGCCGCCACCGGAGACGGCCAGACCCCGGACCGGGCGCAGGACGTCGACGACCTGGCCGGCAAGGTGTTGCGGCTCGGTCCGGACGGCACCGTGCCGTCGGACAACCCCTTCGGCAACCACGTGTGGAGCTACGGCCACCGCAACCCGCAGGGGCTGGCGTTCGACTCCCGCGGCCGGCTCTTCGAGCAGGAGTTCGGCAACAACGTCCTGGACGAGACGAACATCATCGTCCGGGGCGGCAACTACGGCTGGCCCGCCTGCGAGGGCACGGTGGGCGACTGCGCGAACCCGAACTTCGTGGCCCCGATCCACACGTACCCGGTCGCCGACGCGTCGTGCAGCGGCATCGCCATCGTGCGGGACGTGCTGTACACCGCCTGCCTGCGTGGCAACCGGATGTACCGGGCGGTGATCAGCGGCGACACCCTCACCGACGTCCAGCAGTACTTCGTCGGCACGTACCTCCGGCTGCGCACGGTCGAACCGAGTCTCGACGGGAACCTGTGGTTGACCACGAGCACCGGCGGGGACAAGGACAGCATCCCGAACAACAGCAACGAGAGGATCCTCAAGGTGAGCCTCGGCGACCAGGGCGGCTGACCAGCGCGGAAGGAGGGAACGGCGATGCGGGTGGTGTCGTTGGTCCCGTCGCTCACCGAAGCCGTCGCGGCCACCCTGCCCGGACTCCTCGTCGGTGCCACCGACTACTGCACGCACCCCGTCGGGCTGGACGTGCCGCGCGTCGGCGGCAGCAAGTACCCCGACCTCGACCGGATACTCGGCCTGCGTCCCGACGTCGTACTTCTGAACGTCGAGGAGAACCGGCGCTCCGACGCCGAAGCGATCGAGGCGGCCGGAGTACGCGTCCGGCTCACCTATCCCCGCACCGTCGACCAGGCCCTCGACGAGCTCGCCGACCTGCTACGCGACCTCGGCAGCAGCCGGGAGCCCGCCTGGCTGGCCCGGGCCCGCACCGCCTGGGCCGCCGTCACCCCCGGCACACCGCCACGCGGCGTCGTCGTCCCGGTCTGGCGGCGCCCATGGATCGTGGCCGGCGGCGACACCTTCACCTCCGACGTGCTCCGCCGGCTCGGCCTGCGCAACCTCTACACCGAAGCCACCGACCGGTACCCCCGGCCGACCCTCGACGACCTGCGTGCCGCGGCACCAGACCTCGTCGTGCTGCCCGACGAGCCGTACCCGTTCTCCGCCGCCGACGGCCCCGAGGCGTTCCCCGGCATCCGCTGCGCCCTGGTCTCCGGACGACATCTGACCTGGTACGGCCCCTCACTCGCCGAGGCGCCCCGACTCCTGGCCGCCCAGCTCGGCCGGCCGGCAGCCGGATCCCCTGCCTGACGTCTCCCGCCACCTGGAGTTCCCGCCGCTCTGACGTCTTCCGCCGCCGTCCGGTGACGGCCACCTTCGGTCACGCGCCGATCGTCCGCGCGTAGGTGTCCCGCTGCGCGGGTGGCCTGATCCGGCCGGTGGGGCCGGACCAGGCCGAGGGCCCGGGCGGTTCAGCGGTCCGACACCGTGCCGCCAGCGGGGGGCTGGACACGCTCGAACCGCACCCGGCTCAGGAAACCAGGGAGGTCACTGAGCACGTACAGCTCGCCGTGCACGTCGGCGTCGATCGCGGTCGGCTGGGTGGGGAGGTTCCCGATCGTGGCGGTCTCGTAGCCGCCCGTGGGCTTGGGCCGTACGGCGAACGCGAGGGTCGAGCAGTAGTCGCTCGCGATGTAGGTCCCCCACGCCTCCGGGGTGGCGGAGCCCCGGTACACCACGCCGCCGGTCACCGAGCAGCTCTCCGTCATGAAGTGTTCGTACTCGAAGACCGGGTCGGTGTACCGCACGCCCGACCGGCACTGCTCGGCGTCGAAGACCGGGGTGCCCTCCCGGCACGACCAGCCGAGGTTCGCGCCACCCTGCCACGGGCGGATGTGGTTGATCTCCTCGACCAGGCCCTGGCCGACGTCACCGATCCAGAGCGAGCCGTCGACCGGGTCGACGGAGAACCGCCACGGGTTGCGCAACCCGTAGAGCCAGATCTCCGGCCGGGCGCCGCGGGTGCGGACGAACGGGTTGTCGGCGGGCACGCAGTAGGGCTTCGCTCCGCAACTGCGGTTGACGTCGATCCGCAGGATCTTGCCGAGCAGGGTGCCGAGGTCCTGACCTGCCTTGAACGGGTCGTTCGCGTGGCCGCCGTCGCCGAGGGACCAGTAGAGGTAGCCGTCGCGACCGAACGCCACCTGTCCGCCGTTGTGGTTGTTGTACTCGGCGTGCTCCTGGGTGAGCAGCACCTGCAGCCGCTCGGGGGCGTTGATGGGCAGGCGTGCCAGGGTCAGGGCGCCGGCCGGCAGGCTCGTGTAGGCCACGTAGAGCATCCCGGTCCGCGCGAAGTTCGGCGCCGGGGTGATGCCGAGAAGGCCGCGCTCGTTGCCCGACGTGTCGACCCGGGCGCTCAGGTCGAGCACCGGCTCGGCCGCCAGGCCGGTGTCGGGGTGGTAGGCACGGACGGTGCCGTCCTTCTCCGCGATGAGCATCCGGCCGTCCGGCAGCCCGGTGAGTGCGATCGGACGCCGCAGACCGAAGGCCACCTGTTCGGACACCACGGTCAGCTCGGTGAGTGGCACCGCGCGCCTGGGTGTCGTGCCGGCCGTGGCGGTGCCGGCCACCGACGCCGGTGGCAACAGGAGCGCGGACAGGGCCAGCACGAGCAGGGCGGCCAGGGTGGTGGCCGGCCGACGACGACGTCGCGACATGGTTTGAGCTCCTCGAGCAGGGTGGCGGACGCAATCTTGGGAGCGGTCCCGACGATACATCGACTGCTGGCAATATCCAACTCGGCGTATCGCGGCCTGCCCGCCGCTACCGCGGTCTCGCCGGGGCTCCGGCGCGGTACACGGCGAGCGGGCGGCGCAGTACCGTGACGTCGCTCGTCGGGTCGCCCGGCACGAGCAGCAGGTCGGCGTCGAAGCCGGTGCGGACGCGGCCCTTGCTCCGCCCCAGGCCGCACACCTCGGCACCGACCGAGGTGGCCGCGGCGAGGGCGGCGGTGGCCGGGATGCCGCACGCGACGTACTCGACGATCGTCTCCGGCAGGATCCCGTGCGGCTTCGCCGGGCCGAGGCCCGCGTCCGAGCCGGCCACCAGGCGCACCCCGGCCCGGTGCAGGGTGGTGACGCCGCCGCGCAGCGTGGCCTCGCTGAGCCCGGCCCGCGCCGCCATCGCCACCACCTCCGGCGGCGTGACCACGGCCGGGTCGGTGCCGAGCGTGGCACAGACCGCCACCCCGGACCTGGCCAGCCGGTCCGCGAGTTCGTCGGGGACGTGGGCGCCGGTCGCGGTCACGCAGGTGCAGTGTTCGATGCCGTCGACCCCGACGCGCAGCGCCTGCTCGACCGCACCGAGCGCGTGCGCGTGTGCGGTCACCGGCAGGCCCAGGTCGTGCGCCCGGGTCAGCGCGGCGGTCAGCTCCTGGTCGGTGAACTGGGGCCGGGTGGTGTCGGTGCCGGGAGTGAACACGCCGCCGCTGGCCATGACCTTCACCAGGTCGGCGCCGGCCTCCGCCCGCAGTCGCACGGCCTCGCGGATCCCGTCGACGCCGCTCGCCTCGCCCCCCATCGACCAGCAGTGCCCGCCGACGCTGGTGAGCGGGGCGCCCGACCCCAGCACCGTCGGCAGTTCGTCGCGCACTTCCCGGGCCCGCCACCGGAGCACGGCGCCGCGCCGGTCGCCCAGGTCCCGGACCGTGGTGACGCCGGCCGCCAGGTGCGCGCGCAGTGACGCCTCGACGACCGCGTCGAGGTCGGACCCGGGACGCTCGGCGAGCCGGCCGAGCGCATCGGGCCCGGCATCGGCGCACAGGTGCACGTGCGCGTCGACCAGGCCGGGCAGCACGGTGCCGTCCGGCTCGTCGCGTACCGGCCAGCCCTCCGGCGCCTCGGCCCGGCCCTGGTGCACGCCGACGATGCGGCCGTCGTCCAGCAGGACCAACACCCCACCGTCCACCAACCGCTCGCCGTCGAACATCCGCGCCGCCCGGACAGCGTGTTTCGGCATCGCCCCTCCCCCGTTTGTCGCACCGTCCCGGTCGGACGACGAGCTGACGGCCGCACACTCGGGGCTCCGGTCGGGTCGGGACGACGCGGAAGCCACCAGCGGCCCGAGACGCTATCGCGCCGACGCCAGGGCCAGGGTGACGCGCCGACGGTAGTCGGCGGCCACGGCTATGACCAGGGGACCCCAGGCGACCAGTGGGGCGTAGTACCTGAGGACATCCCAGCCGGGGGGCGGGTGCGCGGGTTCGTCCCGGCCGACTCCGACCCATCCACGCGGCACGAAGTGGAAATTCAGGTTCAGCACGACGTACCCGGTGAGGGCGACGAGCAGCGCACCGCCGGTCACGGCGAGGACCACGACCGGGCGTGCCGGGATCGGCCGGCCGCCGAGCAGCGGTACCCAGCGCGGGACCCGTTCTCCCCACCGGTGTACGAGTCCCAGTGTCGACAGGGCGAGCACCATCGACAGGGTGGACAGGAAGATCATGTACCACGTGGTGGCGGTCTCGTCGGTGAACACGAGCGACACCCGCCAGACCGCGGACGGCAGGACGCAGAGCGGGACGGCGTAGGCGGCCCAGACGGCCCAGGGTGCCGGCGCCGCTGCCCGGGTACGCCCGGGGTCGGTGGAAGTCACGAGTGCTCCGATCCTCGAATGTCGACGTCGATGGGGCCCGGGCCGTGATCCGGTCGGACCGACGGCTCGGGGTGGCGGGCCGGCGCCCTGTTCCTGACGGAGCCGGTGGCGAGGGCGTAGCCGATGGCGGTGGCGCCCGTCGACACACCCCATCCGAGGAACACCAGCAGCGTGGCGGTCACCGCCCACCCCTGCCGCACCTCCGACCAGTGCGTGTCCCCCGCGAGCAGCTGCCGCACGAGCACCCCGACGCTCAGCGCGCCGTAGCTGACCAGTGCGAGCGCCACCACTCCGGCCGGGATCACCGCCAGGAGCCGGGGAACCGGCCGGCCGCGCAGTCCCGGCAGCCAGCGCGGAAACTGCTGCCCCCAGCGCTGCACCAGCCCGAGGACAAGCAGGCCGGCGAGCGGTGGGACGAGGGTGATCGCCACGCCGGTCCCGGTGGAGAGGCTCCGGTGGATGTCGTCCAGTTGCCGGGCGGAGATGCCGAGCGGGACGCCGAGCACCCAGAACCCGTGCGGCACCGCCCAACCGATCACCGGCAGGGCCACCGCCGCGTACGCCCACCGGCGCGTCCACCGCGGCACCGGCCGGTAGCCGGCGGTGACCGGTACGCGCCGCGGACCGCATGCGTTCGCCAGCCCGGCGAACAGGACACCCCCGGTCACCAGCGCGAGCCGGGCGCCGAGATCGCGCCAGTCCGAGGGACGCCCCGCCAGCGCCGCCGGGATCTCGAAGAGCAGGTGCAACGGAAACGCGACGACCAGGAGCAGCCCGGCCGCCGCCCAGCTCGCCGCGGCGGCGGAGCGGCCGGGGAACCGGACCGCGCACGCGACCACCAGCGCGAGGGCGAGACCGGCTCCCACCGCTCCCCAGCCCGGCCAGAACGGCAGCACCTCGACCCGGTGCGCGCCGCATCCACCCGCCGGGTCGACCGGATCGGTGCGGTCACACGCGGTGTACCCCCACCGGCCACCCGCGATCCAGTAGGTACGCAGCACCACCTGGGCGACGACGAACAGGACGCACGCCACCGCCCACGGCCGGGCCCTGGCGGCCGCAGCCGACCGGGCAGAACGAACGGCACGATCCGACATGTCAACTCCCCTGCCGCGGGTGTCCCGTCGATCCCCTGCCGGAGGTGTCCCCCCACCGACGTACCGGGCTCTCGTCATGGGGCAATGCTCTGCGGCTACCGGCGACACCTCATCCCCGGCGGAGGGGAACGCACTCCCTCCGCGGGGGGAGCCACCGGCTCTTCGGACCCGGTCCCGGACTGCCGTGGGCCCGCCGGGCAGGCATTTGCCCGGCCAGCCCGACACATTCCAATTGCGCAGAGAGCCGGTATACGACCGGGCGTACCGGGGAATCCCCACGAAAGTCGCAAGGCATTGACATCGATCGCACATCCCGGCAGGCTTTGCGGAAATGTCCGGGGCAGGTGATGAACCGATTGTTTCGAGATTGTTCCGAGGGCGTTCTGGCCTTCCGGTAGTGCATACAGAGTCAGATCCGAGTCGACCTGGTCGTCCTCACTCGATGAATCGGAGATTTGATGCACGTTGCCCTGCTCACCACCACCCAGCACGGCCATCTGAACCCCTATGTCCCGGTGGTGAATGCGCTCCGAACTGCCGGAAGTGAGGTTTCGCTGCTGCTGTTGTCCGCCGACGGTGGCACGCTCGACGAGCAGCGTCGCCAGGCCCTGGGAAAGACGCAGGTCCACCCGGTCGGGCAGGTCGAGATGGCACCGTGGAGCGGCGACCCGGCGAGGATCGGCCCGATGCTCCGGTCATCGCCGGTGGCGGAACAGACGGCCGACGTGATTCGCGCGACGGCGCCGGACTTCGTGCTCGTCGACTCGCTGCCGGTGACGGCCTCGGCAATGGTCGGCGCGGAGGCGTCCGGCGTGCCGTACGGGATGGTCTGGGCAAACCTGGGTGGCGTATGTCCGAGCGAGCACCGCCGGGGTCGCTGGCCGTACGACGAGCAGGTCGGCGACTATCTGACCAGCCACGGAGTGCTGTGGTCGACCCGGACGCATTCGGCGCGTTCGCCGATTCTCAATGTGATGCCGACGATTCCCGCTCTGGTCGGGGAGGACGCGGTCACCGACGACGGTGTGCGCCTGGTCGGGTTGCCGGGTGCGGCAGGGACCCGCGGCGACGAGGTCGACTTCGCGGCCCTGGATCGGATCGACCCCGACCGCCCGCTGGTGTACGTCTCCTTCGGCACGATCTTCTACCGGCGGCCGGAGCTGCTGCGCACCGTGATCCTCGGAGCGGCGGCGACCGGCGCCCAGGTGATCGCGGCGGTCGGAGACCTCGCCGAGGAGCTGGGGCTGCCCGACGAGGTGCTCACCGCCCCGTACCTGCCGCAGCGTGAGGTGCTCGAGCGGGCCGACGTGTTCATCACGCACGGCGGCTACAACTCCGTCGCGGAGTCGATCCGGGCGGCGACGCCGATGCTGGTGATCCCGCTGGCCGTGGATCAGCCGGTCCAGGCGTACTTCGTGGGTGGTGCCGGTTTCGGGACGGCCCTCGATCCGGCCGGCGTCACCGGGCAGGCGGTCGCCGACGCCGTAACCGAGCTGCTCGATCCCGACCGGGACTACCGGACCCGGCTGCGGGCCGCGCAGCCGGAGTGCGGCGACGCTGCCGCGCGCACGGCCGAACTGGTCGTCGGCACCGTCGAGACGCTGGGACGAAAGGGTGAGCAGTGACGATCGAACTGCACCGGCCGGTGGGCGACCGGATCGTGTTCGACGATCTCGAACGGCTCTCGTTCCGGGTGGATCGCCGCGCCTACACCGACGACGACCTGGCCGCACTCGAGCTGACCAGGATCTTCGACCGCTGCTGGCTGTACGTCGGACACGAGTCGGAGATACCCGGGCCCGGCTCCTATGTGGCAAGGGACGTCGGCGGGCGCCCGGTGGTGATGGCGCGCGGGTCCGACGGCGTGATCCGGGTGTTCGCGAACAGCTGCACCCACCGCGGGGCGCTGATCTGCTCGCAGCCGGCCGGGCAGGCCAGGTCGTTCCGTTGCCCCTATCACGACTGGACCTTCTCCAACCGGGGCGATCTGGTCGGGGTCCCGATTCCGGACGGCTACGGGCCGGGCTTCCGGAAGGCGGACTTCGGCCTGGCACAGCACCGGAGTGACAGTTACCGCGGTTTCGTCTTCGCCACCTTCGATCCGGAGCAGCCGCGCACCCTGCCCGAATACCTCGCGGGTGCGACGGAGTACCTCGACCTGATCGACGACCAGTCGGAGGTGGGGATGGAGGTGATCCAGGGCGCGCAGCTGCACGGGGCTCGGGCGAACTGGAAGCTGATGATGGAGAACAGCGTCGACATCTACCACTTCCGGGCTCTGCACAAGCGTTACGTCGGCTACATGGAGTCGCTCGGGTCGGTGCCACCACGCCGACGGGGCGGCTTCGGTCGCGCTCTCGGACTGGGGCACGGAGCCAACGAGCTGCCACCGGCGGCGGCCCGCCCGCTCGCCTACTGGACGCCGATGTTCGGCGCCGAGGTCCGGCCGCGGATCGAGGCGACGGCCGCCCGGTTCGTCGACCGGTTCGGCGCCGAGCGCGCCGAACGGATCACCGGCACGAACCGGGCGCTGCTGGTCTTCCCCAACCTGATGATCATCGACGCGATCGCGATCACGATCCGCAAGATCGACCCGGTCGGCGCCGGCCAGATGGCCATCACCTCGGTCGCCCTGGCCCCCAGGGACGAGGATCCGGACATCCGGGAACTCCGGAAGAGCCACTATCTGACGTTCCTCGGCCCCGCCGGTTTCGCGACCCCCGACGACATCGAGATCATCGAGTCCTGCCAGCGGGGCTATCTCAACCGCACCATCCGCTACTCGGACCTGTCACGCGGCATGCACAAGGAGATCCCGGAAACCACCGACGAGCTTCCCGCCCGCGAGTTCTGGCGGCAGTGGGACCGGCTGATGCACGGCGACGACTGCCACGTCGAGGTCGCGCACCGGGCCGAGACGCAGGGGGCGGGCCCACGATGACCATTGGACTGACGGTCGACGAAGCGGCCCGGGTGCGGCTGTGGCACCGGGTGAACCAGTTCCTCTTCCGTGAGGCGCGGCTGCTCGACGAGTGGCGCCTGCTCGAGTGGTACGACGAGATGCTCACCGACGACGTCCGTTACTCGGTACCGGCCACCGACGTCCGCGGCGAGCCGGCCGATGCGCTCGGGCTCGTCGACGACGACGCCGCCCGGCTACGCCAGCGGATCGAACAGCTGCTGAACGGCGAGGTGTGGTGCGAGAACCCCCGGTCGCGGACGAATCGGATGATCAGCAATGTGGAGATCCTGACCGATCGGGGCAGCCATCTGGAGGTGGCGGCGAATCTCGTCGTGTACCGGTTCGGACACGGGCGCTCCGACGCCTACGTCGGGAAGTGCCGCCTCGAACTCGTGGTCGAGGGCGAGTCGTTCCGGGTCCGGCGAAGAATCGTGGTACTCGACCACGAGACGTTGTACGAGCACGGCAAGCTCAGCATCATCCTGTGACCGGACAGTGACGGCGGCCGGCCCTGGCAGCGCCACATCCGTTGCCGTCGCCCAGCCGCGTCTCCCGCGCGAGGTCCACGTCCTCAGCGTCGTCGGTGGCTGCGTCATGCTGGGCCTGGGACTGGTGCTCCCGGTGCTTCCGGTCTACGCGGCGACGTTCGGGGCCGGGCCCGCCCAGATCGGTGTACTCGTCGCCCTGTTCGCGCTGATGCGACTGGCCACCAGCCCGTTCTGCGGTCGGCTCGGAGTCAGGTTCGGGGAGCGGCGGGTCCTGGTCGCCGGCCTGCTGCTCTGCGCGGTCTCCTCGGCCCTCACCGCGTTCGCCGGGTCCTACGGGCAACTGCTCGTCTTCCGCGGCCTCGGCGGCGTCGGCTCGGTGCTGTTCTCGGTGTCCGCACTCGCGACCCTGCTGGCGATCGCGCCGGCCGAACAGCGGGGCCGGGCCAGCGCCGTGTTCGAAGCGGGCTTCCTGCTCGGCGGGATCTGCGGACCAGCACTCGGCGGGCTTCTCGCGCTGCTCGGCCTGTCCACGCCGTTCCTGGCGTACGCGGTGCTGTTGCTGGCCGCCGCGGTGCTGAGCCTGGCGGTGCTCCGCACCGGCCGACCTGCCGGCGCCGAGCCTGGCCGCGACGTGGTCCGGCTGCCGGTCCTGCTGCGGGACCGACGCTACCTGGTGGCCTGTCTGGCGGCGTTGGCGCAGGGATGGGTCCTGTTCGGGCTGCGCAGCGCGCTGGTACCCACGGTGGTCGTGGCCTGGCGCCACGACGTGACGTGGGTCGGCTGGGCGTTCACCATCTCCGCCGTCGTCCAAGCGCTGCTGATCATGCCGGCCGGCTGGGTGGTCGACCGGGCCGGTCGCCGACCCGCCATGACCGCCGGCACCGGTGTGGCCGCGGCGGCGATCGCGGCCCTGGTGTTCGTGGACCGGTACGTCTGGCTCGTCGTCCTGCTCAGCGTGTACGCGGCGGGATCGGCGCTGCTCAACGCCGCACCGGCGGCGTTGATCGGTGACGTCGTCGCCGGCCGGGGCGGCAGTGGCGTCGCCGTCTTCTCGATGTGCACCGACGTCGGCGCCGTGGTCGGACCGGTGGTCGTCGGCCTCGTCGCCGAGCGGGTGGGTGTGCCGGCCGCCTTCGGCAGCGGCGCCGCGCTGCTGACCGTCGCCTTCGTGGCGTCGTGGACGTTGACATCTGTTCGACCGACACCAAGGAGTTGATCGATGAACCAGCCGGCTGCCCGACACGAGCGGGGTGCGGCCATGTTCCAGCAGGTCTTCGGCCGCGAACCGCGCCCGGGCTCCTATCCGGAGTTCCTGCGGATCACCGTCGACCACCTGTTCGGTGAGATCTGGACCCGCCCGCACCTGAGCGTCGAGGAGCGCGAACTGGTCGCGCTGACCGCGGTCACGCTGGCCCGGACCGAATGGGAGTTGCGCGGCCACATCGGTGCCGCCCTGCACCTCGGGATGTCCCGGGAGAAGATCGTCGAGGTCATCATCCAGCTCGCCTACTACGGCGGCTGGCCGGTCGCCAACAACGGGCTGCGGGTCGCCCAGGAGGTCTTCGCCGAGCTGGACGGCGCCGGTGGGAAGGACCCGGACCATGACCGGTGAACCGCCTCCCCTCGACCCGGCCGAGAAGGTCGACCTGTGGCGCCAGCGGTTCTTCGAGGCCCAGGCGGCGGCGGAGGAGTTCATCCTGGGCGAGCACGGCGAAGAGGGCCTGGCCGCCTGGATCCAGGCGAACTCCCGGATCACGGCGACGCTGTTGCGGGCGCAACGGCCCGCCGGGGTGTCCGCCACCGATCACTTCATGACCCGGCTGCGCCGTCAGCTGTTGCTGTACGACTCGACGGTGACCACCGAACCCCAGCCCTCGGGCACCGTCCTGCGCAACGCCGACTGCGGAATCCTCCGCTACCGCAAACGGGCCGCCCGCGCGGGCGTCGTACTGACGTTCTCGTCACCGTGCCCGTACTGCCAGGAACTCAACACCGCCATCGCCGCCCGCTACCTGGAACCGGACGTCTCGGTCTCGTGCGAACAGGCCGGTGACGGGTGCACCTGGCGGGCGGAGTCCCCGCACGGTCCAGGCGAGGACGCGGCCGGGTCGCCACACCGCGGACGGGGCGGTGACTGAACAACCGGCAGTGCGGTGCGCTCGTCGGCCGGCGACCGGCTGTTGTGGAGCGTCATGCCGAGCTGCCGGCCCACGGCCACACACAGGTCGGCCGCCGCGGTGCGGGTCAGGTCCTGGTGACCGTTCTGACTGAAACACGCCGACGCCACGTTCCTGTTCCGTAACCGCAGATACCACGGGAACAGCGCGCCCAGGGCGGGCTCGGTCAGCATCGTGCGGGAATGCACGATCGTTCCCACCAGCAGGTTGCCGAACGGACGTTGCCGGGCGTTCATGAAGCTTTTCAGACGTTCCTGGAAGATCTTCAACACCGCGGGTACGTTCCCCGCGTACACCGGCATGGCGAGCAGCATCCCCTGCGCGCCCTCGGCCAGGTCGACCACTTGCTCGAAATCGTCGTCGAGCGTGCACCGGCCCACCTCGGGATCGAGGCAGGTGTCCTCCCCCTCGCACATCTCGATGCGGTGGTCGATCAACCGGATGCGCTGGATCTCCGCGTCGGCGACCTCCCGGACGACACCGGTGATCGCCGCCTCGAGCAGCGCGTCCGTCAGGGACGGTTGACGTTTCTGCGTGCAGGACAACGCAACGACCTTCACCCGACGGGCCTCCCCTGTCCGCTCCGCGCCATCCAGCTCCAGCCACCCGACGAAACCGCAAGTGGCCGCAGACCGGGGCAGCCACAACATACCCACAAACGCGGGAGCGCGGCGACCGTCCGAAGTCGTCCGGCGATGCGGCGACAGGCGGGCGAAAGGATCGTGTCAGTTCGGCGAGGGCACCCACTCCTACCGTGTTTCCAACAGCCAGGCCGGCTGGGACAGGTCGGCCGGTGTCCCGATGCCGTGAGGGGTCGGATCGGGAACCGGACGACCTGTCCGCGAATCGAGAGGATGTTCATGCACCTGAAGAGAGTGGCGGTAGGAGTGGCTGTCACGGCCATGGTGACGTTGGGGATCGCCACCGCCGCGGCAGCACCGGCGAGCGCCGCGCACCAGGCGCCGGAGGCCGCTGCGAGCGTCGTGCCGACCTCGGACGGCGACGTCGGCATCGCGGGCGAGAACTACGTCCAGTGCGGCTACGACTATTGGAGCTGCGTCCACACGCGGTCCAACTTCGCGCGGTACTACGCGGTCTCGCCCATCTACCAGTACCACGAGGGCTGCACCCTCCCCGGTGGGTGCCCCGAGTTGGTCTACTACTTCTACTACTACAACTGACAGTCCGGCCCGATCGGCCGAACGCCATGCCAGTCGTGGTGGTCCAGGTCAGGCCCGGAGCCGGGTGGCTCCGGGCCTGACCCGCACGGAGACTGGTCACCCGGAGCCGGCCTGCCGGAGCAGGGCGTCGGCCCTCGCCCTGAGCAGCGGCACGGACGCGGCGTCCGAGGTGGACAGCAGGGTACGCAGCAGGGCCGCGGCGTCCGCGGCGTCGCCGCCGGCCAGCAGTGCTTCGGCCAGGCGTAGGTTCGCGAGAAACACTCCCCGGGGGTCGCCCACCTCGACCATCCGCCGCAGCGCCTCACGCGCCTCGGTCATGGCGGCGGGGAAGTCGCCGCGCGCGCGGCGCAACCGGCTGTGGTGCACGAGCAGCCAACCGAGGCCGTGCGCGTTGTTGACCGCGTCGGTCACCTCGCGCGCCTGCGCGTACGTCGAGTCGGCCAGGTCCAGCTCGCCGAGCGAGATCGCGCAGTCCAGCTTGCGGACCAGCAGGGCACGGTGGCTGTCGGTGTTCCAGATCGTCGGTGCGTGGGCCAGCGCCCGGTCCAGCAGGGGCAGTGCCTCGGCCGGTCGGTCCTGCAGGACCAGCGTGTCGGCGTGGGTGCGCAGCGCCAGCACGATGGCGTCGGGATCGCCGGTCCCGTAGGCGATCGCGGTCGCCTCCTCCGCGTGCGGGAGTGCCGGCAGCCCCTGGAACATCCGGGCGAACGCCAGGCCGGTCAGGCTGTGCACGAGTTCGTGCCTCAGTCCGAGGCGGCGGAACACGGCCACCGATCCCTCGAACTCCGCGGCGGCCTCGTCGAGGCATAGGGAGAGCAGGACGTCCGCCCGGCTGCTCGCCTGCCGGCTGGCGACCCGCTCGTCCCCGGCCGCCCGGGCGGCGTCCCGGACGGTCGCGCGGACCCGGGCGATCTGCTCGTACCCGCCACGGATGGAGAGCGGCGGGATGATCATGTCGGCCAGCAGCGCCGCCCTGTCGTAGCTGCCCAGCCGGCACGCCTGCGTGATGGCGTACAACAGCTGGCTCCGCTCGGTCTGCAACCACCCGCCCGGGTCGGCGGTGAGGCCGGCGACGTCCACCGGCCCGGCGGCGATGCCGGCCGGCAGCGGGTCGGGCGGCAACCCGTCCTTGCGGTCCACCCGCAGGTGCACACTGTGCGCCAGGACGAGGAACGTGTCCAGCAGTCGTCGGTACGCCGCCCGGGTCGCCTCCTCGTCCTCGCCGTCGGCCAACTCCCGGGCGTACAGCGCGACCAGGTCGTGCGGCCGGTAACGCAGCTGACCGGCCAGGTCGAGGCCGACCGGCTCCAGCAGCCCGGCCGCCATCAGCTGTTCGACGGCGCGTTCCCCGTCGCCGCCGTCGGTGATCGCGCCGAGGGTCCAGGCGGCGAAGGGTTCGGCGAGCAGCAGACCCATCCGGCGCAGCGCCAGCTGGATCGGACCGGCCAACCCGCTGTAGCCGACCGCCAGTTCCGAGCGGACCGCCAGGTCGCCCACGGCCAACTCGTCGAGGCGCCGGTGCTCGTCCTGGAGCCGATCCGCCAGCACGCGCAGTCGCAGGGTGGGCCGGGGCTGGAGCCGTGCGCCGATGATCCGCACGGCGAGCGGGAGGCGACCACACAGCTTCACCAGTTCCTCCGCGGCCGTCCGTTCGCCGGCGACGCGGTCCGGATCGAGGATCTGGTCGAGCAGCGAGATCCCCTCCGTCACCGAGAACGGCTGTAGGCGGTGGCGGTCGGCGGCGGGAATCTCGTCGAGTGACCGCCTGCTGGTGACGAGGACCGCGCAGCTGGCCGTACCGGGCAGCAGGGGTGCCACCTGTCCGGCGTCGGCGGCGTCGTCGAGCACCATCAGGATCCGGCGGTCGGCCACCCGCGCGCGGAAGGTCGCCGCCCGCGCCTGCACGGAGCGTGGCGCAGCGTCGGGACGCAGCCCCAGCGCGTACAACAGCTCGCCCAGCACCTCGGCGACGTCCCGAGGAGCCGGGCCGCCACCGCCCAGGTTGACATAGAGCTGGCCGTCCGGGAAACGGTCCCGCAGGCCGTGTGCGACATGCACGGCGAGCGCCGACTTGCCCACTCCGGCCACCCCACTCAGCACCACGATGGGCAACGTGGCCGGCTCGTCCTCGCTGGCCAGCAGGCTGGCGATCCCGGCGACCTGCTCTGCCCGGCCGACGAAGTCACCGATCGCCGGCGGCAGCTGGCACAGCGCCGTCGAGCCCGGTGACGCGTCGCCGCGGGCGTCGTCGTCCACCGCCTCGCCGAGCAGGATCGCCTGGTGCACCGCGCGCAGCTCGGGACCCGGGTCCAGGCCCAGCTCGGTGCGGAGCAGCGCCGCGATGTCACGGTAGACCTTCAGCGCCTCCGCCTGCCGCCCCGACCGGTAGAGCGCGCGCATCAGGTGTGCCCGCAGCTCCTCCTGGAACGGGTACGCCGCGGCGAGTGCGCCCAGCTCCTCGACCACCGCCCGGTGGTGCCCGAGCGCCAGTTCCAGGGCGAACCGGCGCGCCGCAGCCTCCAGGCACCGCTCCTGCACCTGCGGCACCTCCTCGCGATGCAGTGCCGCCGAGTCCACGTCGAACAGGATCGGGCCGCGCCACAACGCGGTCGCCGCCCGCAACGACTCGAGCGCGGCCGCCCGGTCGCCACGGCCCAGGGCGATCCGCACGCTCTCCAGGAGCTCGTCGAACTCCTGGAGATCGCAGCAGCCCGCCGGCAGCTCGATGACGTACCCGCCGCTGCGCGTCTGGATGGCGGCGTCGGTACCCAGCAGCCGACGCAGCCGCGCCACGTACGTCTGGAGGGCCGCTCGCGCCTCGGCCGGTGGTTCGTGGTCCCACAACCGGTCGACCAGGACGCTCACCGGCACGACACGGCCGGCCCGCAGCAGCAGCGAGGCCAGGATGATCCGGAGCTTCGCCGCGGAGAGGACGACGAGCGCGCCGTTCCGCCGAATTTCCAGGTTTCCCAGTATGCGGAAGTGGACCACAGCCGCGACCGGCTCCCCGGGCGACGCGGCGGTCACGGTCGAGCGGCCTGCCCTGGGCACGGTCGACGCGGTCACTCGTCGGGTCGTCACCGCGCGGGAGGCGGGTCTGTCCGGTCCTGCTGCCCGGAGCGGTCGTCGTCAGGGCGTCGCGCCACCGGGGACGACGGCTCGCCGCCGTGGCCCGGGTCGCCGGCCGCGGCATCCGGCGGGCCCGGGTCCGGCTGTTCCTCGAACAGGGTCAGGTGGATGGTTCCGGGTGCGTCCAGCCTGGCGTTGAGGGAGTTCCATGGCGTACGCGTGGGTGGCGCGACCGACGTGGCGCCGGCCGCGAGGGCGTCCCGGGTGGCCAGCTCGCAGTCTTCGACCTCGAGGGCCAGACGGAACCGTGGTGCGACCCGTCGCCCGACTTCGACGCGGTCGATGAGTTCGATCTGCGCGGTGTTCGACAGTTCCAGTGTCGCCCGACCCGCGTCGAGAATTGTCACCTCGGCGCCCCCCGCACCGGAGTAGGACTCCGCGACCGGCATCGCGAGTGCGTCGCGGAAGAACGTCACCGCCTGTTCGTAGTCTGAGGCGTGCACCACGAGGCGGAGCTGGCGAACCGTCATGCCGGAAACCTCCTCACCGCAGCCTGCTGGCGCAGGCCGCGCACGACGCCGGCCCGACCCGGGCGCGATTTCGGCCTCGAGGGCCAGTCGGAACGGAACGGAACGTATCACTTCTGTCGAAGCTAGCAAACAAGTACAACTCGCCGCACTGCTAGCCTCAGCGGATGGCCGAGGAAGACCGCAGCTCACTTAGCGGCCGCCGGGCGGAGGCACAGCGCAACAACGCGCGAATCCTCGACGCCGCGCGCGCGGTGTTCCTCGCCGACCCCGAAGCTCCGATCGCGAAGGTCGCGGTGCACGCCGGGGTGGGGATCAGCGCCCTGTACCGGCGCTATCCCAGCAAGGAGCACCTGCTACGAGCGCTCGCCGAGGACGGTCTCAACCGTTACGTCGCCGATCTCGAGACCGCACTCGTCTCTGATGCCGCTCCCTGGGACGCCTACGTCGCCTGCCTGGAGCGCGTCGTCGACGGTCAGAGCCAGGCCCTGGCGCAACGGCTGGCGGGAACGTTCACCCCGACCGCGGAACTCTCGGCCCTCGCCAAGCGGGCCGGCGGGCTCGCCGAGACCCTCTTCCAGCGTGTCCGTCGGTCCGGCGAACTCCGCGACGACATCTCCGAGGCCGACGTCACGCTGCTGCTGGAGATGGTCGCGTCCATCGAACTTCCGGGCGCCGACGGCGGTGCCGCGCTGCGCCGTCGCTACCTCGCCCTGCTCCTCCAGGCGCTGCACGCCCCCGCCGAGGCAGCGCTGCCCGGCCGCCCCGCACGCCAGGCCGACCTGGTCGCCCGCTGGCGGACCGGCGGCGACGTCTGACCGGGAGGCGGTCGCCTCCGCCCGTCGCCAACTGCCCGCACGGTCCGAGGGACCTCGGCACGGTCGGGGGTGCGGCCGACAGCCCGGTCTCATCGAGCTGCATCAGAATTGGCCGTCAGTGAGCCGTCAGCGGGGCGAAAGCGCGCGCACGTACGCTCCGCCTCGGAATCGCGCGGACGTCGCCGTATCCCCGTCCGAGCACGACGAATGCCGGCGAAGCGATCGTCGGCAGGTCCGGCCACGAACGCGACCAGTCGAAAGGAACCATCCGTGACCTTCACCGTACTCAACACCGCTCTCGACACCCTGCGTCACGTCACCGCCGTGGCCGTCGGCACCGGCCGGCTCGACGGCCCGACCCCGTGCTCGGACTGGACAGTGGCACAGGTGCTGCTGCACGCCGCCGCCGACCAGCACGTCTGGGCGTCCACGGTCGGAGCCGGTTCGCCGCCGTCCCACGACCCCTTCGACCCGCCGCGCCAACTGGACGGCGGCGTCCAGGAGGCGGTCACAAAGGCGATCGAGGCGGCCAGCGGCGCCTGGGCCGCTGTCGACCCGGCGGCGTCGTCGGTGCGCACCCCGCTGCCGCCCGTGCCGGAGCTGGCGCCGGCACTCGCGGCCGCCGCCTGCGCTCTCGACGCCGCCGTACACGCCTGGGATGTCGCGGTGGCGACGGGCCAGCCCACACCACTGACCGTCGCACTGGCCGAGCAGTTGACGCCGGCCGCGCAGGCGACCGCCGAACCGCTGCGCGGCTTCGCCTACGCCCCCGCGCTACCCGCCCAGGCCGGCGACGACCCGGTCGCCGCCCTGCTGCGGTACCTCGGCCGCGACCCGCTCTGGACACCGGACGGCAACTGACTGAGCGGCACCCCTCGGGCCCACCACCCCGACGGGCGTCCGGGGCCCGGGGCTGGCGCCGGGTGAGCATTCGCCGGTGCGGCGTTGACCGGAAGCGCCCCGGTTTCCAGAGACTGCTCTACAGCACCCCCCGATCCGCGTTGTTGCCATAGTGTGGCAGGAGCACCTTTATGGCAGAACTGGGAAGGAAGCTCTGGATGGCCGTCTACACGCTCCCCGACATGCCCTACGACTACGGCGCGCTCGAACCCGCCATGTCCGGCGAGATCCTGGAACTGCACCACGGCAAGCACCACGCCGCGTACGTCAAGGGCAGCAACGACGCCCTCGACCAACTCGCCGAAGCCCGCGACAAGGGCGACTACAGCACCCTCGTCGGCCTGGAGAAGACGTACGCGTTCAACCTCTCCGGCCACGTACTCCACTCGATCTTCTGGAACAACCTCTCCCCCGACGGCGGCGACCGCCCCGACGGCGACCTCGCCGCCGCCATCGACGAACACTTCGGCTCCTTCGACAAGTTCTCCGGACAACTCTCCACCGCCACCAAGAGCGTGCAGGGCTCCGGCTGGGGCGTCCTCGCCTGGGAACCACTCAGCCGCCGGCTGATCGTCGAACAGGTCTACGACCACCACGGCAACGTCGGCCAGGGCTCCACCCCGATCCTGGTCTTCGACGCCTGGGAACACGCCTACTACCTGCAATACCGCAACGTCCGCCCCGACTACGTCGACCGACTCTGGAACCTCGTCAACTGGACCGACGTCACCGCCCGGTTCGACGCCGCCCGAGCCAGCCAACCCAAGATCTGACCTGCGGTGGGCCACCCCGATCCGGTCCACGCCGCCGAGACGGTGCAACGCGCCGCCGGAGTCGTCGCCGCACGCCGACGCGGCGACCTCGACGGCGCCGAAGCCCTCCTCGCCACCTTCCCCACCGAGGCGGCGAAGACCCTCGGCTTCTTCCTCCTCGCCGACCTCGCGCTCGGGTTGCTCCAGGCGCAGTCGGGCCAGTCGATGGACGACCTGGTCCGGGAACTGTCCCTGCACCTGGCCACGGCTGCTGATCAGCCACCGCCGGGGAGCCGGTAGCCGCTGACGGGCTCGGCCATCTCGCGCGGGCCGGAATAGGAGCCCCTCTTCCGGCCCGCGCGAAACGCGGCCTCCGGCGCTCCGGCCGTGACTCGCGGTGGCCTGATCGACCTCGCCGGCAGCCGCGCCGAGCCCCAGCCACCGCCGCCCGACCCACCATCAACGGTTGGTCGGGGCGGTCTCCTCCCCGGGCCAGCCAAAGCGCTACCGTGGCACGGTGAACCGGAACCGACTGCGCTGCGCTGCCGCCACTCTCCTCGTCGGGGCCCTCGTCGTCGTCCTGCCGGCGAGCCCGGCCAGTGCGCACACCGAGCTGAGCCGTACCTCACCGGCGGCCAAGAGCACGGTCAGCAAGGCCCTGACCGCCGTGACGCTGACGTTCAGCGGGCTGGTCAAAAAACCCGGCACCACCGTGACGGTGACCGGCCCGGACACGATCTCCTACAGCGACGCCGAACCGCAGGTGCTGGACAGGACGATCACCCAGAAGGTCAAGCCACTGCCCGTCGGTGCGATCACCGTCGCCTGGCGCACCGTCTCCGCCGACGGCCACCCGATCAAGGGCACCTTCACCTTCACCAACAGGTTCGCGCCGCCCACCCCGACCGCCGAGCCCAGCCCGACGGCAGAGGCGACCCCGACCGCGCATCCCACGACACCGCCGGCCGCGTCGCCCGCAGCGGCGGAAGCGGATGACGACGACGGGTCGTCCCCCGCACTCTGGTGGGCCGTGATTCTGGGCGCCGTGCTCGCGGTCGCGGTCGGTGCGGCTCTGCTGCTGCGTCGCAGGAGGCCGACCGACACCTGACGCCGCCGCACCCGCTGGGACGGTGTCAGCTGCCTTCGGGTGCGCCGTCGGCGGTGAGTGCGCCCTGTCCCGGCACGGCGGGCAGGAAGACGTGGGCGTGCCCGTTGCCCGCGTCCACGTTGAGCAGGTCGAGCTGGGTGGCGGCGGTCGACCAGGTGGCGACGGCGACGTCCCGCTGCCGGCCGACCAGTTCCAGCAGCTTCGGCCGGTCGGCCGCAGGTAGGGCCAGCGCGGCGGCGTAGGTGTCGACGGCGACGTCGAGGGCCCGTACGGCGGCGGCCAGGCCCGAGCGGGCGATGTTGACGCCCGTACCCGCCGACGGTGGATCGGCGAAGCCCTCGACCGCCTTCTCCGTGCTCGCCTGCCAGCCGGTCACGGCGGTGCCCGCGGCGAGCGGTCCGGACCCCGAGCCCACCGGCACCGCCGCGGCCAGCCCGTCGAGGACGGGTACCAGACTCTGCTGCACCTGTCGGGCCTGGTTGGTGAGGTCGACGATCTGGGTGGCGTCCCGTTTGGCCTCCTCGGCGCGCAGCTGCGCCACCTCGTCGGCCATCGGCGGGTCGTCGCCGGCCGTCACCGCACCGATCGGACCGGCCAGCAGCGCCCCCAGCGCGAACGCCAGGGCAAGGGCTGCCAGTCGACGCCCGGCCGGCCTGGACGTGGCCGGTGCGGACACCCGCGATCCCGGGCGCAGCTTCGTACGGTTGCTCATCCGTCTCCTTCACGGCCTGCCGGGATGGCCGCCGCCACAACCGCCCCAAGCCCTTCCGTCCATACTGCCGACACCGTGACCTGGATGGAAGATCCGCCCGATGGGTGGACCGGCCGGCAGAGCTGGCCCCGCACGGCACCGCTGATCGGCATCCGCGACCGGCGGGGGCGGTCCCGCGGGTTACTCGTACGGCTGTTTCGGTGGGGCGACCCGCTGCCACGACTCGATGTCCAGATAGGGGATGTCCACCTCACTGACCGGGTCCGTCCCGCGCTGTGCGGTGTACCGACCGACCACCTCGACCCAGGTGTCCGGCGGCAGCCCGGTCGGCACGTCGCCGGCCATCCCGACCTTGACCGGGCGCCCGTCGGCGGCACAGCAGGAAAGGACCATGCGGGCCAGGATCTGCTCCCCGTCCGCCCCGGGCGCGGTGAACCCGACCAACTGGACCCTGCGGTCCCCGAGCGTGTGGCCGTCGTCGACGATGGCCCGTCCGGCGTAGTCGAGCATGCTCAGCCGCACCGGATCGCCCGCCGGCAGCGCCGGATAGTGGTCGACCTCCTGACCGGTCAGCGCGGTGCCCGTCTGGTTGACCGCGTAGGAGCCGAGCGCCGGTGGCGTGACCAGCAGCAGCCCGACCGCCGGCAGGATGAGCAGCCAGCCGACCCGGCCGCCGTGCCCGTGGTGGTCGTGGCCGTCCCCGGCCGGCGTCTCCTGGCGGTGCTCGGACCCGCGCAGGTCGTACCAGAGGGTCAGCACCGCCGCGACGATCAGCAGCACCCCCGCCGCGATCAGGAACGGCCGGAGCCCCTCCTTGACGTACCGCAGGTAGACGTCGGTGACGCTGGCCCTGAGCACCGACCCGCCGAGCAGCAGCAGGACCACCGCCTGCGCCTGCCGGTTCATCCCGGCCCCCCGATCCGGCCGCTGCTCACAGCACCACCATCCCCACCACGGACGACACGAGTACGGCGACGACGAAGGTCGTCGGGGCGAACCGGACCATGAACCGGCGTCCGAAGACACCGGTCTGCATCGAGATCAGTTTCAGGTCGACCATCGGACCGACGACCAGGAACGTCAGCCGGGCCGAGAGCGAGAACTGTGACAGCGACGCGGCCACGAAGGCGTCCGCCTCGGAGCAGATGGACAGCAGCACCGCCAGCACCGCGAGCGCGAGGACCGACAGCACCGGATTGTCGGCCAGGGTCCGCAGCCAGCGCTCCGGCACCAGTACGTTGATCGCGGCGGCGGCCATCGCACCCAGCACCAGGAAGCCACCGGCGTGCACCACGTCGTGCCGTACCGCCGCCCAGAAGGCCCGGCCCCGGGAAAGGTCGTCCAGTTCGGGCCGGTGCGGCAGCCGGATCCAGTGGGCCCGGCCGAGCCGCAGCCAGAGCCAGCCCATCAGCACCGCCACGAGCAGGCTGGCGGCCGCCCGGCCGACCACCATCTCCGGGTTGTCCGGAAAGGCGACAGCCGTGGCGGCCAGCACGATCGGGTTGATCGCCGGGGCGGCGAGCAGGAACGCCAGCGCGGCGGCCGGGGTCACCCCACGCCGGATCAGCGACCCGGCGATCGGCACGGAACCGCACTCGCAGCCGGGCAACACGACACCGGCCGCGCCGGCCACCGGTACGGCCAGGGCCGGATGGCGGGGCAGCGCCCGCGCCCAGAACGACCGGGGTACGAAGACCGCGATCGCGGCGGAGAGCAGCACGCCGAAGACCAGGAACGGCACCGACTGGACCATCACCGAGACGAACACGGTCGTCCAGGTCTGTAGCCGCGGCGTCGACAGGAACGACCCGACCGGCCCCTGGAAGACGACCAGCAGCAGGAACAGCGCGGCCAGTACCTCGAGCGAGCCGATGCGCCACCACCGGGACCCGTCGTCGTCGGTCCCGGCGGGCGGTGTCGGATCATGCGCCGGCTCGGCCAACCGCTCGTCGGCGGCGGTGGGCCCTGCCTCGGCGAACCGCTCGTCGTCGGCGGCGGCGGACCCTGGCTCGACCTCGTCGCCGGTGGGTCTCGGCGCGGTCACCCTGTCTGGCACGGTCCGGTGTCCCTTCGGCAGGCCGAACTGGCAGCCCATCCTAGGCGGGGAGCCGCGGTCTTCGGTCGACGAGGTGTTCGGGTGCGGCGGTGCTGCCCACGTGGTGCCCGGAACAGTCGCGCCAACGTCCAGTCGAAGACGATAACCGATTTCGTTTTGACTGGGAGACGCCGCCGTACCGACGCAGCCCCGCCAGGACCGGGTACCCCGGCGGAGACCCGCGCCGCCTCGGGTCGGGAGCCGCGACTCGCCTCCGGGCCGGCGGGGCACGATCTGGTACTGCCCGTCGGTCTGCTGCTGGGCGCCCTGCTCGGCTCCGTCCCGGTGGTGATCGGGCTCGGCGCGGCAGCCGCCACCACAGGAGGAGCCCGCCCGTGACCCCGCCCGCCGTGCGGCCGGGGTCACGGCGGGCGGGCGTTGGTCGGCCGTTCCACCGACGCTGGTCGCCCCGCCTCGCCGTGACGCCGGCCCCGGCTGGTCGGGTACTCACCGAACGGCTACCCCTTGACCGCCCCTGCGGTGAGTCCCTCGGTGAGGAAGCGCTGCCCGAAGGCATACATGATCACCACGGGGATGCTGACCAGCAGCGAGGCCGCGGCGAGCTGTCCCTGCGGGACGACGTCCCCGGCGATCATGGACTGCATCCCCACCGGGAGCGTCTTGTACTCGTCCTTGGTGATGAACACGAAGGCGAAGAGGAACTCGTTCCAGGCGTTCGTCAGGGTGAACAGCGCGACCGCCAGCAGTCCCGGCTTGGCCAGCGGCAGCACCACCCGACCGAACGCCTGGAGGCGGGTGCAGCCGTCGACGAGCGCGGCCTCCTCCAACTCGATGGGGATCGACGAGAAGTACCCCGCCAGCAGCCAGGTGGCGAACGGCAGCGTGAAGGTCGGGTAGGTGACCACCAGCGACCACAGCGAGTCGGTGAGCCGTACGCCGATCAGCAGCTGGTACAGCGGGATGAACAGCAGCGCGCCCGGCATCACGTAGGTGACCAGCACGGTGACGGTGAAACCCTGCGCCCCGCGGAACCGCAGCCGGGCCAGTGCGTAGCCGGCCAGGGCGGCGCAGACAAGTGCCACCGCGGTGGAGGCCGCGGACACCAGCACCGTGTTGAGGTACCAGCGACCGAAGGGCTTGGTGGCGAAAAGGTCGGTGAACTGCTGGAGGGTCCACGGTGTCGGCCACAGGTCACTGGTCCGCATGACGATCTGGCCCTCGGACTTGAAGGCCGTGACGACGATCCAGTACAGCGGGACCAGGACGAAGACGAGCAGCGCGGCCAGCGCGACCCCGGAGGCCAGCTTCGACGTCACGGACGACGCCCGGCGACGTCCCCAGGACCGGAGCGCCGAGACCACCCGGCCGACCGCCGCGGCGACCAGCAGGATCACCCCGAGGACCAGCGCCGCCTTCCAGACGATGTGTGGCGACGCCCAGGCCAGCAGACCGGTGAGCACCAGGGCGACGGCCCACGGCAGCGCCTTGCGCGCCTGCCGCACCTGCCGTGCCGTCCGGGCCCGTCGGGGTGACGCGGTGACGACGTCCCGGCGCAGCAACCGGACCAGGAAGAAGACAAGAACGCCGACGACCGGCATCATCACGAGGGTGACCGCCGCGCCCGCGCCGTACTGTAGTTGCAGGATCGCCTTCGAGTAGGCGACCAGCACGTACGGCGCCGTCGCGTCACCCGGGCCGCCCTGGGTCAACAGCCAGATGAGGTCGAAGTTGTTGAACGTCCAGATCGACGACAGGGTCACCGTCACGGTGATCACGTGGCGGAGTCCGGGCAGCGTCACGTGGAGGAACCGCTGCCACGACGAGGCGCCGTCGACGGTCGCCGCCTCGTAGAGGTCCGCGGGGATGGCCTTCAGCCCGGCGAGGAACGCGACGGTGAAGAACGGCACCCCCTTCCACACGTTGACCATGATCACCGACGGCATGGCCAGGGACGCCTCGGAGAGCCAGCCCGCCGGCCAGGTGTCGACCAAATGCGCCTTGGCCAGCAGCGGCCCGATCCCCGACTCGGTGAGCAGCAGGTTGACGCTGCCGAAGATCGGGTCGAGCAGCGAGCGCCAGCTGAACGCCGTGACCACCGTCGGCACCACCCACGGCAGCAGGAGAAGCCCGGCCAGCACCGCGCGGCCGCGGCGCAGGTTGTGCAGCAGCAGGGCCGCGGAGAGCCCCAGCACCACCTTGAAGACCTCGGCGTACGCGGTGAAGACGAACGAGTTGATTACGCCCGTGCGGAACTGGTCGTCCCCGAACAGGGCCACGTAGTTGGCCAGGCCGACGAAGACGCTCTGCTGTCCGTGCCGTTCCGTCGTGCTGGTGACGAACGACCAGGCGATCGGCAGCAGCACGAGCCCGCCGACGAGTAGGGCGGTGGGCGCCAGGAACAGCGCCGCCAGCCGCCAGTCACGGCCGAGCCGCCGCTGGGTCGGGGTGAGGGAGCCGGCCCCCGGCGGCGAGGATGCCCCCGCCGCCGGGGCCGGTGCTGGGCGGACCGACGTCACTGCGGCAGCCCCTGCTGGGTGAAGATCTGCACCATCTTGTTGTGGGCTGCCTGCACGGCCTGCGCGGCGGGCGTGCCCTGGATGACCTGCTGCATCATGTCGGTGAGGACGTACGCGCCGACGGCGGCCTGCTGGCCGGCGCTGGCCTTCTGCGGGAAGTTCAGCCCGTTCTTGGTGGTCAGCGGCAGCGACAGCTGAGTGATCTTGCGCATGATCGGGAACGCCGGGTCGCCACTCGTGAAGAACGGGTCGGCGTCCCAGACCTTCTCCCAGGCGGGCAGCGCCAGGCCGGGCGCTTCCTTCGCCACCCCGAGCAGCGCGGGTGCGGTGACCAGGTACTGGGCCAGGAGTTTGGCGAGGGCCGAGTTCTTGGCGCCCTTGAAGATGACGAAGGCCTGGGACTGGCCGAGCAGCAAGGGATTGTCGGTGGCCGGTCCGATGCAGTCGGCGAAGACGTGCGTCTTGTCGTAGACGGGGTTCTTCTTGGTCTTCGAGTCCGCGTAGACGCTGAGCTGGTTGCGGGTGTACCCGAGGATCCCGGCGAGCCAGTTCTCGTTGTTGCTGGAGTCGGTCCAGGCGGCCACCCCCGGCGGCAGCATCGGCTTGTACTTCGGGTTGGTGTAGATGTCGGCCAGGAAGCTGACCGCCTGCACCGTCTCGGGCGAGTTGAACGTGACCTTCCGGCCGTCGTCGGTGGCGATCGACCCGCCGTAGGAGTTGATCAGCGCCTCGATCATGCCGTTCGCGTCACCGGACCGGTTGACGGTCATGCCCCAGCCGAACCGCCGCTTGGACGGATCGGAGATGGCCAGGCACAGGTCGCGCAGCTCCTCCCAGCTGTAGATGTCCTTGGGGGTGATGCCCTTGTCCTGCATCCAGTCCTTGCGCAGGAACGACCCGATCCCGATGAAGTGGTAAGGGATGGCGAACCACTTGCCGTCGAAGACGCAGAAGTTCTTGGACTCCGCGGTCGGCTCGCCGTATCTGGCGGTAAGCGTCTGGACGACGTCGGTCACGTCCTCCAGGTCGCCCAGCGCATGGAACTGCGCGACGAAGCGCGAGTCGGTCATGAACGCCAGGTCACGCGCGACGCCGCCCTCGACCTCCGCGTGGATCTTCGCCACCACGTCACCGGCGTCGGCCTGGACCAGACTGTTGTCGATCTTCGTGCCGGTGGTGTCGGCGAACTTCCTGATCGAGCTGTCGAGCGCCGCGTTCGCCGCCTCCGAGTAGAGCTTCTGCGACAACATCCCCATCGAGGAGCCCTTCAACGATGCCGCGGCATCGATCAGCTCCTTCGGGACCTCGGCCTGCACCTGCGGCGTCGACGGCGAGCTGTCGCCGCAGGCGGCCAGCCCGGCCGCGCCGAGCAGCCCCACCCCCATCCCCAGAAAGCCGCGCCGGGACCTGAACAGGTTGTCCTCCATGGCCGTTCCCCCTCCTTCGTCTCGCCTCATCGCTGCCCGCCGACGGAGGCCGGAAGGTCCGCTGCCGCCCCTGGGGCAGCTGCGAACCGCCACCCGGGGACGATCGTCGATCGGGTGGTCGCAGCCCGCCTCCGCGCGCAGTCGTCAGAAAGTTGCCCCTGCGTGCGGCCGGCCGCTCCCCGACTTCTCCCGAACGCGCGCGCCGCCAGCCCGGGACGTCGGCCTGCCCGGCGGTGCGATCACCTTACCCATTAAGGAAACTCGCGCCTAGAGGCGGAGGGAAATCTATGGATCGATTTAGCCGGCGTGAACAGCCGGTCACCGACTCACTCCGGGTCGCGCAGGTGGAGGCGGTAGCCGCGCAGGCCGTCCCCGTCCCGGGTCTGCCGGTACGGTCCGGCCTCCCAGCCCAGGCGTTCGTAGAAGGTGGCCGCCCCGGTAGGGCCGGTCGGGGTGACCAGCTCTGCCGTGCCGGCTCCGGCATGGCGGGCATCCTCGACGAACCGGGCCACCAGCGTCTCACCGAGCCCGCTGCCGCGCCACTCCGGATGGACGGCCAAGGCGATCATCACCGCCACCTGCGGCGACGGGCGCGAGGAGTTCGGCGGCGCGCCCGCCGCCCGCCGCCTACTGAGCTGGCGTACCCACGGCCAGGCCCGCGAGCGCAGCAGGCGCGCCGCCACCCGGGGGCGGCACAGCAGTGCTCCGACCCCGGCGACCGCGAGAGAGGCGACCGTCCGCCGATCGGTGAGCAGTGCGGCCATGTGTGCGGCCTGGTCGGTGGTGCCGAGCAGGAAACCGACGATGCCGTCCCCCGGTGCCGCCGTGTCGACTACGACGTACCCGAGGCCGTGGCGGGAGTCGAGAAAGGTGCGTTGCCAACGGCGGACGAAGCGCGCCCCGAGCGACGGGAACAGCCCGACCGGCAGAAGCGCGACGTGACTGTGGGCTATCACCCGGAGGTCGTCGTGCACCGCCGGCCGTACGACGAGTCGATCGAGGCGCGCGTCGCGCGGGCCACGGTGGTTCTTCGGCAGCGGTGTCGAGTTCCGGGTGTCGGGCCCGCTCCTCTTCCGGCGGATCGGACGCATGGCATCGCTAATCGTCGACGATCGAGCCGCCGGGCAGCGGGCTCACCTTCGGCCGGCGCCGGCCAGGACCAGGCGTGAGCCGGCGGGATGCGGCAACCACACCACGACTCTAACGAGCGATCGCGGTCGTGTCGGCCGTTTGCCGCAGACGCAGGTGCCCCCGCGCCACGGCCGGGCGACGCCCGGTGCCGATCGTCCCGCAGGCTCCGGAACAGGCGAGCACCGCTGTGCGGGAGTGAGCGGGTCCAGCACGCTCCGCTCCCCTCAGCGCGGGTTCACAGCGCGCCAGGCGACGTAGTCGGCGACTGCCGCGGCGAGGTCGAAGGCCGGGCTGAACCCGGTGTCGTGGCTGAGCCGGCTGGTGTCCAGGTACGGATTCGCGCCGGCGCCCGCCTGCCGTCCGGGCAGCAGGTCGAGCCGCTGGCCGGGCATTGCCGCCTGCACGGCGTCCACGAACTCCCGGTTGGTGAACGGTCGGCCGCCGGACACGTTGTAGATGGTGTGCCGCAAGGTCTGCGCGGTGGTCAGCAGGGCGATGGCCCGGCCGGCATCGGGCGCGTAACACCAGTCGCCACCGTCGTCGGCGTGCAGTGGCCGCGGCCGATCGCCGCGGCGCACCGCGCTGAGGTAGGGCGGGACGTGGTTGAACGGCGACTCCGGGTCCATGAGTGGTCCCCAGACGCTGCCGATGCGCAACACGACCGGCTCGACGCCGCTGTCCCGCAGCGCGTGCGTGGTCAGTGGCTCGACCGCCTTCTTGAACGCGACGATCAGATGGGGCAGCCCCGCCGGAGACAACGCCAGCCCCTCGTGCCACGGGATCTCCGAGCAGCCGACGTACACGCCGAGGCTGCTCGCGACGGCGAACCGGCGCACGCCCCGGGCGCGGGCCGCGTCGAGCGCGTTGAGCAGGCCGGTCGTGTCCGTCCGGAGGTACGGCAGCGGATCGGTGCCGGGAACGCTGCCGGCCAGGTGGACGATGTCGCTGATCTCGTGACGGTCGGCGAGGGCGAGGAAGGCGGCCCGGTCGGTCACGTCGAGAGACTCCACGCTGACCCGGCCGGCGAGGAAGGACGGGACCCCGGTACGGCGGTGTGCGGTCACGACCACCCGGTGACCGAGATCGGCGAGCGCGCGGGCGGCATGGGCGCCGATCATGCCCAGCCCGCCGGTAACCAGGATCGTCCGGGCGCCGAACTTCTTGCTCATGTATTTCCTCACCTGATCGAAGAGTTTCCAGAGGTCCAACAACCTAGGAGCCGCGCGGCGGCCGGTCTTGAACGAATCGCGCAGGCGTCAACCGGGCGGCAGCGGACGCACCGCGGTCAATGGCGTCGAGGCGGTGACTCGCTGGATGTGCACCAGTGCGTCGTACCACTGCGCTGGGGTGCCCCCGGACATCGTCGACCCCGGGCCCGCCTCGGGAACGCCCCGGGTGAGCATGGGCCCGTCCAGCCAGCTCCGCACCGCCCGCGGAGCCTCCCCGCTGAGGTCGACGAAGTAGCTGTCCCGGCCGACCTCCGCCAGGGGCGCCTCGAACCAGTCCGGACGCGCGGGCGCCAGTTCGGCCTGCTGGTCGGGTGGGCGGAACATGGTGCCCGAGTCGAACGTGTAGCCGACGGTCACGTACCGCTGCCCGTACCACCGCTCCAGATAGGACCCGACGGGGGCGAACGTCGTCGCCGGGTAGGCCGGCACGGTGAGGGCCACCTCGGCGACGGTGCTGACGTGGGCGGCGGCGGCCCAGTAGACCACCCGGTCCCGGCTGTACCGCTGCCACCACCTGACGTTCTCCGCGGCCCGGGCATCGCGATAGCCCATCACCTGCTCCGCCGGCAGGCTGAACGCGGTGTAGAACGACCTGATCTGCCGGGCGTGTTGCAGGGCGAGGGTGTGGACGCGGTCGCCCGCCCGGCCAGGCAGCGACTCGACGAGGTCGTACAGCTCGGCGGCGGCCCGTACGTACGGCGTCTTGTCCCCGACCTCGCGGCGGAACCAGTCCAGGTACGTCCCCATGTCGTCGTCGGGCGGGCAGAGAAGTGCGATGAGCGGTCGCAGTTCGGCCAACCGGTCGGGGGCGACGGCGGCGACGTGGGCGCGGACGGCCTGGTAGGCGAGCGGGCGGGTGGCGAAGTACTCGGCGCCGACGAAGGTCACCCGCTCACGGCGCGTGCGGTTGTACTCCCGGAGCCAGCTCAGCAGGTCGGCGACCTCGCGGGTGCGCGCCTCCCGGCTCAGCTGCCCCACGAGCGCGTCACGGTCGTCCCGGCGCCCGTGAATGTAGTCGTTGATCTGGAGGCCGAGCGTCCAGTCGTCCTCCCAGGCCACCGTGCGGTAGCCACGCTGGGCGACCAGGTATCGGACCGCCCGGCTCTTCGCCCTGGTCACCTCTGCCAGGCCGTGCGCCGCCTCGCCCAGACCGACGACGGTCGCGTCACCGGTGAGCCGTCCCAACCGGGCCAGGTCCACTCCGGCTCCGTCGACCGGCGCCGCGACAGCCTGGCGTTCGAGCCACCGGCCGAGTGACGTGGCGGACTGCGACCGCTCGCCCGCCGAGTTGGCGGCGGTCGTGGGGATGGTGCTGACGCCGACCAGTACGGCTCCGGCGAGGGCGAGGGCGAGGGTGCGTCGATGGTGTCGTCTCATGAGGAAGGGCTCCTGGGTGCGGACCGGTAGGTGCCCCGTCATTCCAGCTGGATCGCGGCAATCCGGAATCCGCCCTCGAGCGACCTTCGACGTACGCAGGTTGTCGTACCTGCCGGGACCAGCCGGCCGGGAGTCGGCCCCGGACCGCGCCGGGCGGTGCGAGGATTGCCCGGGTGGACTCCTACGTCGAACGCCCTCCGTCGCCGGGGCTCGCCGGCGTGGTGCGGACGGTCTGGATACAACGCACCGGCGACCTGCCGTACGTGCAGCGGCACCTGCCGACCGGTGGAGTCGAGCTGCACTTCCCGCTCGGCGGAACTCCGCAGTTGGTCGGTCCGCTGACCGGGCCGCAGGTGGAGGTCATCCCGGCCCGGACCACCGTCGTGGGAGTGCGGTTCCGCCCCGGGACGGCACCGCCGCTGCCGACGATGCTCGACGACCTGGTGGACCAGCGCGTGAGCCTGGCGGCGCTCTGCGGCGGATCGGTGGACCGGCTCGTGGCAGAGCTGGCCGGAGCCGGTACGCCGGAGCGGGCCCTCCTGGTGGTCCAGGACCACATCCTGCGGGAGTTCCGGCGCTCGGCCGGGCTCGACCCGCTGGTGCCCAGGGCCGTCCGGGCGCTGATGCCCTGGCATCCGGTCACCATCGACGCCCTGGCCGCTCGTCTCGCACTCTCCGAGAGCCAACTGCGCCGCCGCTTCCTGCACGCCGTGGGGATGAGCCCCAAGGTCCTCCAGCGGACGTTGCGGTTCCAGGGCTTCCTCCCGTTGGCGCAGGCCGGCACCACCGCCAGGGGCCGGTCCGGTGCGGACGGGATGGCGGAGCTGGCGGTCGACCTGGGGTACGCCGACCAGGCTCACCTCGGCCGGGAGTGCCGCCGCCTTACGGGTCTCACGCCAGGCCGGCTCCTCGGCGGGGACCTCGACCGGTGCGCCTGCGGCCACGACCACTCGGCGTCCTACCGGCCGTTCCTCGCCGACCGGAGAAGGCCACCGCTGCGGGTCTTGACCGTGCGCGATTCGTTCAAGACACCGGGGTCGGGTCGGTCGTAGCGTCCGACCCCGGGCTGCCTCCGGCCCGGTTCGGCGGCTCGCTCGACGACTTTCCGCACCACGCCCGACTTCAACGGAAGGACCCGATATGAGCAGGGTGATCAGCGCCCATTCCGTCTCCGTCGACGGCTGTCTCACCGGCCGCGACCCCGGCGCCGGGCGCGGCCTCGGCGACGCCCCGATGCTGTTCGACTGGTATTTCGACGGCGACACCCCGAGCCGGGTCTTCGACGGGTTCAAACTGAGTGCGCCCAGCGCCCGGGTGTTCGACGCACTCGCCGGTCGCGTCGGCGCGAGCCTGGCCGGCCGCCGCACGTACGACGACTCGGGGTGGATCGACGGGGGGACGCCGCACCCCGACGCGCCGCTGGTGGTGCTCAGCCACCGGCCGGTTCCCGGGATGACCGACGGCCGTCAGACGCTCGTCACGACCGGGATCGAGGACGCGGTCGCGGCGGCGCGGGCCCTCGCCGGCGACCGGGACGTCGCCGTCATGGGCGGCTGCGCCGCGACGGCGGCGTTGGCGGCGGGACTTGTCGACGAGGTGATCCTGCACCAGGTACCGATCCTGCTCGGCGCCGGCCGGCCGTTCTTCCTCTCGCTGCCCGAACACGTGCGACTCCGACTCGTCGAGGTCGTCCCGGCGCCCGGGGTGACCCACCTGCACTACGAGGTGGTTCGATGATCACCGCGGCGGCGTCAGGTCGACCTCGACCGCCGGGCGATCCCGAGCGTCGATCCACTGTGCCGCACTCGCGGATTTTCGGTACCTGTGATGTCGACCATGGACCCGGTCGAGCGTCGGCCGTTCGATCGGGGCGGACCGCTCGGCCGCGGACCTCTCCCACCTGCGCGAACCCGCATCAGCCCGGCCACCTGACCTCGCGGAGGTTTCCGGAGCATTTCCGGAAGTTGTTGACACTGCGCCTGGGCGGTATCGATACTGACCGTTCCGAGGGTATACACAGGCATCGATTACAGGCATAGCGCGTCAGGGAGGGCCCGTGAACAGCAGCCTGAGACAGCGTAGGAAAGTTGCGAGGATAGCTCTGCCGACGGCGGTGTTGGTGCTGGTAGGCAGCGCTGTGACGGTCCAGTCCATCAACCCGGCCGCCGCGGCCGAGACCACGCTGCGGGCCGCGGCCGCCAAGGCCGGGCTCTTCTTCGGCGTCGCGGCAAACCCCAACCGGCTCTACCCGATCGTCGGCCAGGAGTTCAGCCAGCTGACTCCCGAGAACGCCATGAAGCCGGACACGATCGCCACGTCGAGCGGTGGGCTGCAGAACACCGGCGGCGCGGACCAATTGGTCAACCACGCCCAGAGCAACAACATGCTGGTCAAGGGCCACACGTTGGTGTGGCACTCACAGGCCGGGCAGTTGCAGGGCGCCAGCCAGGGGACACTGAACAACTTCATCGGCAACGCCATCAACCGTTGGGGCAGCCGGATCGCCTACTGGGACGTCGTCAACGAGGCGCTTGAGGACAACAACACCGGCCGGCGCCGCAACCAGTGGCCGCACACGATGAACCGGGACGCGAACGGCGACGGAGACGTTTTCGACTCCGGCGACACCGACGTGATCCGGGACTCGTTCATCCGGGCCAGGCAGGTCGTGCAGGCCGGCGGATTCACCACCAAGCTCTGCATCAACGACTACGACGTCGAGGGTCTGACGGTCCGGGGCGGCACCCCGAACCGCAAGGCCAACGCGCTGTACGACATCGTCCGCAACTACCGGCAGTACATCGACTGCGTCGGGTTCCAGGCACACTTCAACGACAACCCGAACAGCATCATCACAGACGATCTGCAGGCCAACATCCAGCGCTTCGCCGACCTCGGCGTCGAGGTGCACATCAGCGAACTCGACATCGACGACGACCTGAGCAACAACGACATCGGCGCGGGCCAGGCGGAGAACTACCGCAAGGTCGTCCGGGCCTGCCTGAACGTCGCGAAGTGCACCGGCATCACCGTCTGGGGCATCTCCGACAGCGAGTCGTGGCGCTCCTCCGAGCGGGGTCTGCTGTTCACCGGCGGCAACGGCAGCTACCAGAAGAAGGCCGCCTACAACGCCGTGCTCGACGAGCTGAACAGGGGTCGTACCACCACCACCCCGCCGCCGACCACGCCGCCGGTGACGCCGTCCGTCCCGCCGACCACGCCGCCGGTCGACCCGACCACCCCGCCGCCGACGACCCCGCCGGTGACGACCACCCCGCCCAACCCGACCACCGGCTGCACGGCCACGGTCTCGCTGAACTCCTGGACCGGCGGCTTCGTCGCCACCGTGCGGGTCACCGCCGGCAGCGCGCGGATCAACGGGTGGAGCGTCCAGCTCACCCTGCCGTCCGGGACCACCGTGACCAACGCCTGGAACGCCAACCGCAGCGGCACCAGCGGCACGGTGCAGTTCAGCAACGTCAGCTACAACGGCGCGGTGAACGCCGGCCAGTCCACCGAGTTCGGCTTCCAGGGCACCGGCACGGCGACCGGCCTGACCCCGGTCTGCACCGCCTCCTGAGCACCAGCTGTCCTCCGACGGGCGCCAGCCGCGCGTCCAGGACAGGTAGGACGGTGGGCACGGGCCTCGCGATCGTGATCCGCACCGGGCCGGTGAGAACCCGGAGTCGACTCGTGTTCCCGGGGGTCCGCCACAGAGCGGACTTCCGGGAACCTCCGGGTTTTGAAATGTTTGTAGGGTGTTGGGGGTCGACGGGCGGGAACAGGCCGAGCGCGTGCTGGTGCGCGTTTTCGGGGCGGTCCGCCTCGCGCAGTACGCCGCGGCCGGGGTGGCCGCCGTCTCCACCGACCGGTCCGCCTACTCGCGACCGGACGTCGTGTTCGGCCTCTACGCAGTCGCCGCCGCGTGGTCGCTGCTGCTCTACGGCGGCGCGCTGCGGGGGCGGCGCATCACCTGGGTCGCCGTCGCCGCCGACGTCCTGCTGATCGGTGTCGCGCTCGTCGTCGTCGGCCGGCTGACCGCGCCCGGACACGCGATCGGCTGGGCGAACTGGACCGTCGCGCCGGCGAACGCGGCCGGCGTGCTCGCCGTCGTGTTCGGCCCGCGCTGGCTGGCCGTACCGTCGATCCTGCTGCTGTCCGGCTGCTACCTCGCCGGCGTCTGGCGGGACTTCGCCGCCGACTCCTCGCTCCTCGCCTCCGTGACCGGCAACATCGGCTCGCTGGTGCTGTTCACCGTCGCCGCCGGGCTCGCCGCGACCTGGGTACGCGCGTCGGCTCGGGCCGCGGACGAGGCCCACGCGTCCGCGCTGGCGGCCCAGCGCCAGGCGGCGGACGCGGCGGCCCGGATGGCGTCCGTCGAGGCCCGGGACTGGGAGCGGCGGCGGCAGTACCGGAACCTGCACGACACGGTGCTGTCCACGCTGACCGTGGGTGCGATGGGGCAGATCGACCTCAACACCGAACAGTTCCGCAGCCAGTGCGAGCGCGACGCGCGGTACCTGCGTTCCCTGATCACCGGGTCGGACGAGGCGGTCTCGACGGACCTCGGCACCGGGCTCGGACGCGTCGTGCGCGACCTCGCGGCCCTCGGGCTACGGATCGACCACAACTCCGCCGAACTTCCGGCGGGCGTGCCCGGCCACGTCACCGAGGCACTGCTGGGCGCGACCCGGGAAGCGCTGAACAACGCCCGCAAGCACGCCGGCACCGGGCAGGCGTGGCTGACGTCCCGCGGCGACGGCACCGGCGGGGTGCGCGTCACGGTCGTGGACCGGGGCGCCGGCTTCGTGCCCACGGCCGCACGCAGCGGGTACGGCCTGCTCGGCTCGATCCGGCACCGGGTGGTCGAGGCCGGCGGCCAGTGTGACATTGCCAGTACGCCCGGCGAGGGCACCACCGTGGAGATCACATGGAAACCGTCATAACCATCGGCGCGATCGACGACGAGAAGATGCTGCTCCAGTCGTTCGCGAACTGGTTCGGCAGCACGCCCGACATCCGTCTGACGGCGACGGCCGCCTCGGTGGACGAGTACCTTGCCGAACCCGACGCACCGACGATCGTGCTGCTGGATCTCGACCTGGGCAACTTCACCGATCCGGCGCACAACGTCGCGCAACTGACCGCCGCCGGCCGCCAGGTGATCGTCATCTCGGTGGTGAAGGACCGCCGTTGGGTGGTCTCCGCGACCGAGGCCGGCGCGGTGGCCTACATCCCCAAGGAACGCGACCTCAATGATCTGGCCGGCGCGATCCGGGCCGTGCACCGGGGCGAGACGCCGACCTCGCCGGAACACGCGTTCCTGCTCAGCGACGACGACCGGCGTGGCCCGTCGCTGACGCCCCGGGAACGGCAGATCCTGCTCGGCGTGGCCGAGGGCATGACGCACGCCGTCATCGCCCGCCGGCTCGGCATCGAGAAGAGCACCGTGAAAACCCACCTGGAACGGGTCCGGCAGAAGTACCGGGAGCACGGCAGGCCGATCACCAGCCCGGGTGACTACCTCAAGCGGGTCGGCGAGGATCCGATCCGCGGCGAGCTGTCCTAGGCGTACATCCAACTTCCAACTGTCTTCCGTGGTGTCCGGTCTCCGGCCCCACGATGCTGGTACCGAGCCGGTCCGAGTCCGAGATGCCGACGTCCTGGGGAGCCCGAGTGAGTGAGGTGGCGATCACCAGCCTGCGGGAGCTGGCCGGGCCGGACCTGTACCGGCGCAACGCCTTCCGGATCACCGGCCTGCCGGTGGACGTGGACCGACGTGCCGCGCGGGCGCGTCAGCAGCAGCTGACGGCGGCGTTGCGGGTCGGCGCGGACGTGGGCTGGCAGGGTCCCTCGGCGACCGCCGACGAGGTGCGCGCCGCCTTCGACGTGTTGGGTGATCCACGCCGCCGCCTGGTGCACGAGGTGTTCGCCGTCTGGGGCGCACCGGACGGCTGCGAATGCCCGGCGGGCGTGCACCACGATCACGACAACGCGGTGCGGGCACACACCGCGGCCCTCGACATCGAGCCGGACGACCTGCTGGCCGCGACCATGGCCGGCGCCCTGCCGGGCCAGTGGACGGCGGCGGCGACGGCCTGGACGAAGACGCTCCGGTCGGCGTCGTTCTGGCGGCACCTGCACCACCGGGTGCGACAGCTCGACGACCGGCAGCTCGACGACTCCGCCGTGGAGACGCTGCGGGCCGAACTGCCGTTGACGCTGGTGCGTCCACTGTCGCGGCTGGCGGCGTCGGCGGCCTATCCGGCTCCGCTGCGCAAGCACCTGGACCAGTGGCCGGTGCCGGCCCGGGAACGCGACCGGCTGCTCGAGGAGGCCGCCGAGCCGCTGTACACCGAGCTGGAATCCACCGTACGCGACCTGCACGGCCGGCTCGACTCCGGTGACCCCGACGAGGTCGTGGCCGAGCTGCGGGAACGGGTGAACCCGCTGCTGGCCCGGCTGGAGGGGTTGACGCCGCGCGACCAGCACCGCCGCACGGAGGCCGCCCGCGACAAGGTGGCCGTGCTCCTCAACAACTGCGCACTCGCCCGGAACCGGTCCACGGGTCAGTACGAGGACAAGGTCAAGAACTGGCTGACGGAGGCGGCGAAGCTCGCCACAGATCCGGAGACCAAGCGCCGGGTCCGGGAGAACCTGCGGGGCTTCGACGAGGCGGAAAAGGCACTCGACCAGTTCCGGCGCACGGTCGACGAGATCCGGCGGACCCGGGGGCGGTACGAGGCCGCGAGCTTCCTGCGGGGCCTCCTGCCCGAGGTCACCGACGAGGCGCTCGCGGCGGCCATCCGGGAGATGCTGGCCGATCTGGATGCCGGCGCACCGATCTCGTACCGCGCGCCCAGCCGTCCGTCCGGATTGCGCGCGCCGGTCCGACTGCACGAGTGGGAGAAGCAGGAGGCACGGCGGCGGCGCCGGGCGGTGGGGGTCGTCGTCCTCTGCGTGGTCGTCCTGGTGGGGCTTGTCTGGATCATGAACGCCGCGATCGGCGGGGAGGACACCGTCGACATCCACCCGGCCGCCTACGGCAACGTCTCGACGGAGATCGTCTGCGTCCGGGACAGGAACGACTGGCGCGACGGCGACACGACGGTGACGAGCGTGCCCTGCGGGCAGGATCACGCCGCCGAGGTGATCGCCTATCTGGGTTTGCGGGAGGCGAACCTCTCCTGGCCCGCCGCGGACTACGACTACCTGGCCGGCCTCGCCCGGTTCAGCTGCGGCGAGCAGGCGAACCACTTCGGTCTCACGTCGGGCAGCACGTACACCACCGAGGTCATCCTGCCCGACCGGGACGTCATCCACAGCTCGGACTCGGCGTCCAACTACGCGACCTGCCTGGTGATGCGTACCGACGTGGAGCGCTGGTCCTTCCTGGCCGCCTCCCAGCAGACCGGGGCGCAGCGCCCCGTGCAGCGACCGCTGACGTCCCAGAAGGGCCGGGACCACAACGCGCCGGTCGGCTACTGCGTGCGGGGCAGACAGGAGCCCGACCGGGCGGAGAACGTGTGGCCGATCGTGCGCTGCGACGAGCCGCACTGGGCCGAGATACTCGGCTACGAGATCCTGCGGTGGCCGCCGCCCGACGGCGCGACGCTCCGGACGCAGCTCGTCGAGGAGGCGAACCGCACCTGCCGGAAGCTGGCGACCGAACTACAGGTGCCCGACACGTACTCGGTCCTGCCGGTCGTCTCCGAATGGTGGACCGAGCAGAGTCAGGAACGGATGTACGCGGCCTGCGTGGCACATCGCGAGGACCACCAGCCCTTCTACGGGCGGGTCCGGTAGCCGGGCCGATGGTGCCAACCAGGGAGTCGACGGTGGCTGAGCAAACGCGGACGGGCGCGGGCGTGACGTTGCGGATCACCTCGCCCGAGGGATCGGTCCGGGGTGTCGAGCTGACGGACGGGCCGGTCACGGTCGGGCGTACCGCGCCGGACCACGCACCACAGGTGACGCTGGAGCCGGATCCGCAGCGCTGGATCGGCCGCCTGCACTGCACGCTGGATCTCCACGAGGGCGGTTGGACGGTGACCGACAACGCGAGCGTCAACGGCACGCTGTTGCGCTGCCTGGACGGGCGCACCGAGCGTCTGGTGGGCAGCCGCCGGCTGCGGCACGGCGACGCGCTGCTGATCCTCGGTGACATGTCCCCGGACGGCGAGCCGCTGTACTGGGAACTGACCCTGCTCGACCCGCACACCACCCAGGCCGCGCCGTTCGAGCCGCCGCCGGCCGTGCCGGCCCGCGGGCCGGGCCTGCGTTACGACTGGGTGGCCGCGCGGGCGTACCGCAGCGACGAGCACGGCGAGACCCCGGTCGGCGGGCTGCGGCCGCAGGGCCACCAGTTGCTGCGGTACATGGTGGGTCGGAGCAGCGCCGGTGCCGCCGTCGCGTGCGGTCACGAGGAACTCGTCACCGCGCTCTGGGGCCCGCCCGAGGAGTGGCCGCCCGGCCGGGCCTACAACCGGACCGACCTGGCCGGCGTCGTGCGCGCGGTGCGCCGGGCCGTCGAGGTGGATCCGTCCGCGCCGCGGATCCTGGAGACCATCACCGGCATCGGCTACCGGCTCAACGTCGCGGACTCCCGGGACGAGCCGTGAGCATGCTGGCCAGTGGCGACCGGGTCACCGACACCCTCGTGGTGGACCGGCTGCTCGGGGAGGGCGCGTTCGCCGAGGTGCACCGGGTGCGCCACGAGTATCTCGGCTGGCAGGCCATGAAGGTCTTCAAGCAGGTCGTCTCGCTCGACGAGACGCGCACCCTGCTGGAGGAGGCCCGCCTGCTGTCCACCCTCGGGCACCCGAACATCGTGCGGGTCTTCGACGCCGGTACGGTGCGCACCTCGAACGGCGTCCGTGGCTTCTTCACGATGGAGTACGTGGCCGGGGGCAGCCTCGAACGGCTGATCCGGGCGCACGCGCCGGCGATGCCGGTGGAGCTGGCGGTCGAGGCGGCCGAGCAGATCGCCGCCGGCCTGACCGTCGCGCACGAGCAGGATCCGCCGATCCTGCACCGCGACCTCACCCTGGCGAACATCCTCGTCGGGTACGACGGCAGCGGCCTGCGGGTCCGGGTCAGCGACTTCGGGCTCGCCAAGCGCGCCGACCCGTTCACGATGCTGGCCAGTGCCCAGGGCACGTTCGCCTTCATGGCACCCGAGGTGCTGCGCCGGGAGGGATACTCGCGGGCCAGCGACGTGTGGTCGGTGGGGACGATCGGCTACCTGCTGCTGACCGGCCGGCTGCCCTACGACGACGGGGCACCGCTGTCGTCGTACTCGCCGGCTCGGTTCGCGCGGGCGCCGCTGCCGCCGAGCCGGTACCACCCGGAGGTGGACCCGGAACTGGACCGGATCATCCTGTCCACCCTGCGGGTGGATCCGGCCGAGCGGCCCGCCTCCGCCGGTGTGCTGGCCGCCGCGTTGCGCGACCGGCGGCTCGGCGGCGCCGCGCGCGGCTCGGGCGGATCGCCCGACTCGCGGGCCCGCCGGCTCGCCGCGGAGGCACTGGAGCTGGCCCGGCAGGCCGGCCAGCTCGACCGGGCGGCGGAGCTGATGGCGGAGGCACTGGAGCTGGCGCCGGACCTGCGCGCCCGCTACCAGCCCAGGTTGGCCCTGTGGCGACGAGGAGTGACGATGTGAGACGGATCAAGCTGCTGCGCGAGGAGCTTCGCCAGCGCCGGCACCACCGGGAGTTCCGGATCGCGCCTCCGGTCTGGGACGACGAACAGCAGGCCCGCCTGGCGGACCTGCTGACAGCGGTGCGGGACGCCCGGCCCGTCGAGCAGGAAACGCCGCCCGGCCAGGAGACCCCGGCCGCGCAGGACACCCCGGCCGCGCAGGACACCCCGGCCGCGCAGGACACCCCGGCCGCGCAGGAGACCCCGGCCGCGCAGCCGGACGAGGCGGCGCTCGCGACGGCGGTCACGAACCTGTGGCGAGCCCAGCGGAAGCTCAGCTCGACGGGTGAGCGGCCCTCACCCCGGGACCGCCAGGCCAGCAGATACCTGCGTACGTCCACCGAAGCGCTGGCGGGTGCCGGCCTGGTCGTCCAGGAGCACGACGGCGACGCCTTCGACCCGGGACGGGAACTCGAGGTCCTGGTCTACCAGGAGAACCCCAACCTGACCGCCGAGGTCGTCATCGAGACCGTACGGCCCTCGGTCTACCTGCACGGCCGCCTCGTCCAGATGGGACAGGTCATCGTCGGCACCCCGGCGCAGCCGGTTGACGGAAGGAACGAACATGCGTGACACCATCGACTTCGGCATCGACCTCGGCACCACCAACAGCGCCATCGCGGTGGTGGAGGAGGACGGCGGCGCCGCCATCATCAAGAACAACGACGGCTGGGACATCACCCCCTCGGCGGTGTGGATCCCGAAGCCCGGTGTCGTGCACGTCGGCCGGCGGGCCCGCGAGCGCGTGCAGAGCGACCCGGACAACGCGGTCGCCGAGTTCAAGCTGGAGATGGGGCTGGCGGACGTCAGCAAGCGGTTCGCGAAGGCCGGCACCACGCTGACGCCGCCGCAGCTCTCCGCCGAGGTGCTCAAGTCGCTGCGGGCGGACGCCGCGCACCACACGGGCAGTCCACCGGAGGCGGCGGTGATCACCGTGCCGGCCGCCTTCTCGCTCAACCAGAACAAGGCCACCCTGGAGGCCGCCGTCCGGGCCGGGCTCAGCGCCGCGTGCCCGCTCGTCCAGGAACCCACCGCGGCGGCCTTCGCGTACGGCTTCCACGACGCCGACGACCGGGCGTACTGGATGGTGTTCGACTTCGGCGGCGGCACCTTCGACGCGGCGGTGGTGAGCAAGCGGGACGGCGACCTGCGGGTGCTGAACCATGCCGGTGACCCGTACCTGGGCGGGAAGCTCATCGACTGGGCGGTGGTGGAGCGGATCCTGGCCCCGGCCGCCGCGTCCGCGTTCGACCTCGCCGACTTCCGTCGGGACAACCCGGCATGGCGGCTGAACTTCGCCAAGCTGAAGTGGCTCGCCGAGGAGGGCAAGATCCAACTTTCCCGCCGGGACGCGATCGACCTGATGGTGGAGCTGACGCTCGGCGACGGTGAGGTCGAGACGTTCGAGTACACGCTCCGGCGGGACGAACTCGACAGGGTCGCCGAGCCGTTCTACGCCCGGGCGGTGAACCTGTGCCGGACCGCACTCGCCGACGGCGGGCTGGGCGCGGGTGACATCGACCGGCTGCTGCTGGTCGGCGGCGCCACCCTGGCACCCGGGCTGCGGGAGCGGCTCGCCGACAGCCGGGACGGTCTCGGCATCACCCTCGACACCAGCCTCGACCCGACTACAGTGGTCGCCCGCGGCGCCGCCATCTTCGCCAGCACCGTCCGGCGCCCGGATCCGCCGTCGTTCGAACCGGCCGCCGGCGAGTACGCCCTGCAACTCGCGTACGAGCCGAGCGTCACCACCACCACCCCGGTGGTGGCGGGCAAGCTGCACGCCGCCGCACCGGTGGACTGGACCGGGTACGGCGTGACGCTCAGCAACCCGGACGGGCAGCCGCCGTTCCGCACCGGACGGGTCGCGCTGAACGCCGAGGGCGCCTTCCTCACCGAGGTCTCCGTCGATCCGCACCGGACGTCACGGTTCACCGTGGAACTCACCGACGCCTCCGGTGTGCCGCAGCAGGTGTCGCCCGACTCGCTGTCCATCACGCACCGCGAGGTCGAGTTCGGCGGCGCCCGGCTGACCCACTCGCTCGGCATCCAACTCGTCGACCGCGCGTTCGCACCGCTGCTCCGCAAGGGCGCGACGCTGCCGACCCGGGCGCGCGAGGTGTTCCGCACCGCCGCGGCGCTGCGCCGCTCCGACGCCGACGCCGTGCTCCGGATCCCGGTGGTGCAGGGCGAGCGGGACCGCGCCGACCGCAACCGCCTGGTCGGCATGCTGGAGATCCGCCCGCTCGACGTGCGGATCGACCTGCCGGCCGGGACCGAGGTCGAGGTGACGTTCGAGGTGGACGCGTCCAACCTCGTCACGGTCGTCGCCGACGTGCCGCTCATCCAGGCCCAGTTCGAGGCGGAGATCAATCTCGACGAGGTCCGCACGCCGCAGCCGGACGAGTTGGCGGCCGCGCTCGCCGAGGCCGAGCAGCGGATGGCCGCACTGCACGAGTCGCGCGCGTCGGAGGCACCCGAGGTGCGGGACCGGCTACAGCGGCTCGACGACGAAGGCACCCTGACCACCGCCCGGGAGCAGGTCCGGGCCGCCGCCGTGGATCCGGGTGCGGCCGCCACCGCAGAGGACCGGCTCCGCGAGGTGCAGGCGCAGCTCGACGACATCGAGGAGGCGGCCGACCAACCGGCGCTGGTACGCGAACTGCGCGACCTGCTCGCCGAAGCCGGCCGGCTGGTGTCCGAGGTGGGGCATCCCGCCGACCGGACGGCGCTCGCCGAACTCGGGCAGCGCGCCGACGAGGCGATCGCGAGTGGCAGCTCGGCGCGGATCAAGGCGGAGACCGAGCGGGTCACCGAGTTCCTGATCGAGCTGGAGCGGCGCCAGCCCGGCTGGTCGGTACGGGTGTTCTACGCGCTGTGCGAGCAGCAGGGCCGGATGCAGCCGTCCGGCGAGGCCCGGACGCTCGTCCGGGAGGGCAAGGAGGCTCTGGCCGCCGGCGACGAACGCGCACTCGACGCGGTCAACTCCCGGCTCTTCCGGCTGCTGCCGCGCGAGGAGCAGCCGAAGATCATCGGGCTGGTCGGCCGGTGACCGCGCCGGCCCTGGGTACCGACCTGGCGGTGAGTCGGGCGACCGCCGCCGCCCGGCGTGGCGACCTGGACGACGCGGCCCGGGTTCTCGTCGCGCTTGACGGCGCGGAGCCGGCCGTCCTCGACCTGCTCGCCCGGATCCGCGCCCAACAGGGTCGCTGGCGGGAGGCGGACGAGTGCTGGGCGACGGTCCAGGCAACCGATCCGGACCACGAGGGCGCCGCCGCGGGTCGGCGGGCGATCGCCGCCATCCTCGCCGGTGACCGGCGCGCACACCCGCTCGCCCCACCGGTACGCCTCGCTGCGGCCGGGGCGGGGCTGGTGGTGGTGCTCGCCGCCGGGACCGTACTCGTGGTTCCGTCGCGGTCGGCCTCGCCGCCCGCGAAGCCCGCCGCCTCCGTGAACACCCCGGCGCCGGACACCGCCGCCCTGGACGCCGAGCGCCGCCGCGCGGCGGCGCTGGAGAGCCAGCTCGACAAGCTGGAGGCGGACCGGGCGGCGGCCGCGCAGGCGCTGGCCGTCCGGCTCGACGCCATCGCCCGCGCCGTCACCCTGCCCGGCGTGCTCGTGAAACGCCGGCCGGGCGCGGTGGAGGTCTATTTCCGGAAGGGGCTGTTCAGCCGGGACGCCTGGCTGACCGCGCACGGCGCCGACGTGCTCGCCGACGTCGGACGCCGGCTGCCCGACCTCGACGTGGCCGTCACCGTGGTCGGGCACAGCGTGCCGGTGCCCGGCGGCCCGACCAGTGGCGGCTCGAACACCGCGCTGACCCGGGCCCGGGTCGCGGCCCGGCAGCTGGCCCAGGCGGGCGACCTGCCGCTGACCGCCTTCACGCTGCGCTCCGCCGACCAGTCCCAGGGCCCTTTCCGCGAACCGGCCCGCAACCGCACCGCCAGCCTCGTCCTCACCCCCTCGTGATCACGGAATACGGAGTCCGCTCCCACTGGTACGGCCTGGGTGCCCGCCAAGGTCCGGCAGGAGTGTCGTACGTGGAGCGGTACTGGTATCTCCGGAAGGAGCAGGTACTCGTCGTGGACAACTGGCAGACACCCGACCTGGACCGGATCCTGGCGCAGGCGACCTGGAGGTAAACGTCCCCGGGCGGGGGCATGAGCCGGTTGCCGCCGGGTAGACGCCGGGCATGGCGCGGTACACGAAGCCCGAGCTCAGGGAGCAGATCAAGGAAGAGATCCAGGCTTCCGACAAGGGTGGCAGACCGGGACAGTGGTCGGCCCGCAAGTCGCAGCTGCTCACCCAGGAATACAAGCGACGCGGCGGGGGCTTCCTGGGCCCGAAGGACGAGCGGCAGAAGTCGTTGCAGCGGTGGGGTGCCGAGGACTGGCAGACCAAGGAGGGGGACACCCGGGCACGCGGCAGGGGTGAAACGGGTCGCTACCTGCCCAAGCGCGCCTGGGAGCAGCTCTCCGAGAAGCAACGGCGCGAGACCGACGCGAAGAAGCGCAAGGAGTCCAAGACCGGCAGGCAGTACGTCGGCAACACCGAGCCGGCCAAACGGGCCCGCAAGTCCGCCTCGGCGACCGGACAGATCGCGGAGTTGCCGGTCACCGAGGCGACCAAGCTGGTGCGTACGCTCGACACCGGCAAGCTGCGGACGGCGCTGCAACGTGAACGGGCGGGCAAGGCCCGCAAGACGCTCATCCAGCGGATGGAGTCGGAGCTGGAACGGCGCTGACCGGGGCACTCCCCCGGTGCTGCCCGTCGCCCGGTCCAGCGGCGAGGTGCCGGACCGGACGCGCCGACCGGGGGGAAGCCCGGTCAGCCGGCGCTCGGCAGGGGTTCGGCGGGCCAGTTCAGCGCCTTCGCGCCCAGTACGGCGGTCTGCAGGGTGAACCGGTGCGCGGGGTCGGACGGGTCGTAGCCGGTCAAGTTCCTGATCCGGTCGAGCCGGTAGGTGACGGTCCGCACCGACACGTGCAGGTGTTTGGCCGACTCGGTCGCCACCCCGCCGGTGCCGAAGTACGCCTCCAGGGTGGCCAGCAGTGGCTCGGCGCCGCCACGGGCCCGGGACAGCGGGGTGAGCACGGCGGAGACCAGGTCGACGATGGCCGGCTGGTCCCGGAGCAGTACCCGGTAGACCAGCAGGTCTTGTGCGTTGACGACCCGCTGGTCCACGTGCAGGCGACCGGCCATGGTCAGCGCCTCCCGGGCCTCCTCGTAGGAGCGGGCGATGCCGTACAGCCCGGGATGTGCACGGCCGACCGCGATCCGCCAGGGCCGCCCCTGGCGGAGCCGGTCGAGTACCCCGTGCATCAACTGGCCGAGCTCGTGCCGTCGAGCGTCGGCGCGGGTGGTGGGGCCGGTCGCGGCCGGTTCGGCGGGCGCGATGACGACCAGCAGCCCGTCCTTGGTGGCGACCAGGACGTCACGGTCGCCGAGCCGGTCGAAGATGACCGCTTCCAGTGCGCTGATCGCGGCATCGGTGTCGGGCAGTCGCCGGACGGGCGCCGCCAGCGCCACCTGGTGGACCCGGGCCAGGTCGAGCCCGAACGGCTCGGTCCGCTCGACCAGCGAGGCCAGGTCGGAGTCGCCCCGCAGCAGGTCGTCGATCAGTTCCCGGCGCAGCGTCTCCTCGCGGCGGACGAGTTCCCGCCGGGCCTCGGCATAGCCCTCGGCGAGGGTGGCGACCGCGTCGTCGACGACGTGCAGCACCGCGGCGGCGGCCGCGCGGACCGCCTCCGGGTCGCGGGAGCGGACCACCACGGGCAGGTCCTGCCACAACCGCCGGGCTGCCGACAGGTAGAGCTGGACCACCCGACCGGCGGAGATCCCCCGCTCCGCGGCCTGGCGCCCGAGCCGGCCGACCGCCTCCAACTCGGCCCTTCTGGGTCGACGCCCGGAGACCGCCGCGTCGGCCAGCAACGGAAGATAGTCACCGAGCAACTGCACGGGTACGTTGCCGGCGTCCCGGGCGGCGGCCTCGGCCACCTCGTCCAGCCAGGTCTGCCGGGGTGCGGCACGCCTGTCACGTCTGGACGCGGCCACGCTCCATGCACCTCCCGCCGGGGTCGTCACAGACCGTCGGCGACCCGCCGGCAGCGGCGGATCCGACCTCGGCACAGCACCGGCCCCGGCACCGGCCGTGACCTCGCAACTTGCCGACCCTCGGCAGTCTAACCCCGCTGGTGTCTGCGCGCCGCGCCCCTGTCCGGTCCGGCAGCGGCGGGCGAACATGGAGTTCTCACACCGGGACCGGGCCAGACGCCAAGAAGCGTGCGATGTCTGGCCAGGGTGTGGCAGCAGAACGCTCCGCTGCCCGGGCACAGCCGACAGGCCCGGTCCGGGAATACGGGTTGCCGACGTCCGGCAACCGAGCACCTGTCGAGGGGACCGACACCCCGACGAACAGGGCGTCCGACCCGGCCAGGGTCGTCGCCTCCGATCCGAGAAGGAGTGCCCATGATCATGGAACGGACCGGTCTGCCCGGCCTGGGGATCTCCCACGTGTTGACCACCCGGGAGGGGAACCGGCTGGGGATCGTGTCGCACCTCGACGGTCGGCAGGTCCTGGTGCTCTACGACCGGACCGAGCCGGAGCAGGCGGTCGGCAGCGTCACGTTGCGGCCGAACGACGCGCGTACGGTGGCGGACGTCCTGCACGCCACGGTCACCGTGGACCACGTCGCCGACCTGGTCGAGCCTGCTGAGGGGGTGCGGGCGGCACGCATCCGCATCCGGGCCGGATCGACGTACGCGGGCCGCCCGCTCGGGGACACCCGGGCGCGGAGCCGCACCGGGGCCTCGATCGTCTCGGTGCTGCGCGGTGCGGAGGTCAACGCCGCACCGGGTCCCGACTTCGTGCTCCGGGCCGGGGACGTGGTCGTGGCTGTCGGGCACGAGGACGGACTGGTCAGGTTGCGGGACCTGCTGGCCGCCGCGTGCTGAACTAGATGTTGGATCCGTCGGGCGGCAGGTCGGCCGGCGGTCGCGGCGCGCCGCTGCCGGCCGGAGTGGCCGGGCAGCTGAGGCCGAGCGTGTACGCCGTCATGGAGAGTGACCCGTAGGCGTAGCCGTCGACCAGGATCTCGGTGCCCGGCGCGTCGGTGGCTCCGGCCAGGCCGGCGAGGTACAGGGCGGGAATGAAGTGGTCCGGCGTCGGTACGGCACGGCCGTAGTCGGGGTGGGCGTCGAGGGTGGCGAACCCGGTCGGGTCGGTGAGCATCCGGGCCCTGGCGTCCTCGTCGAAGCGCCGGGCCCAGTCGTAGCCCTCGTCGGCGAGCTTCCAGTCCATCCCGCGCAGGTTGTGCACCACGTTGCCGCTGGCGACGACGAGCACTCCCCGGTTGCGCAGCGGGGCCAGCTTCGCGCCCAGTTCGAGGTGGTAGTCGAGGGGCTTGTCGGCGTTGATGCTGAGCTGGACCACCGGGATGGAGGCATCCGGGAAGGCGTGCACCAGCACGGACCAGGTGCCGTGGTCGATGCCCCAGCTGTCGACGTCCGCACCCACCCAGGTCGGATGGACGACGTCGCTGACCTCGGCGGCCATCTCGGGCAGCCCCGGCGCGGGATACTGCACCTCGAACAGTTCCGGTGGGAAGCCGTAGAAGTCGTGGATCGGGTAGTACGCCGGCATCCCGGCAGCCGGCCCCAGCTTGCCGGCCGCCGGCAACGAGAGGGCGGCGACGTTACCGGCGACGGCCGGTGCCGCGACCGCCGGCGCGGCGGATGCTCGAGGTTCTATCTGGTCGCGGACCTGCGAGATCGTCCGCTGGCAGCACCGACCTGCCGGACCTGCCGACGCTCGGCAGGCGATACGTACTGCCGGCACTCGCTCCGGTCTAGCTCCACGACCGGTCCGTAATCGATGTGGAAGGGGGCCTGACGTTGAGCATCGTCGACCAGCACGGTGCCGTGGAATCGGCATCAGCCACGGCCGCCTTCCGTAGCGATCGTCCCGCCGTCGGGGCCAGTGGCACGGAGCCGGCCGCCGTCGGGATCGACCTCGGCAGTGCCTACATCCGGGTCTGGGCCTCCGGGCGTCCACTGGTCCAGCTACCCAGCCTCGACGACAGCCCGCGCATTCCCAGACCCCTGGTACGGCGCGGCCGCATCGTCGACGAACGGGGCCTGCGGACGTTGCTGGCCCGGGTACTCTCCCACTACCGACACCCGCTACCCGCCGGAGCGGTGCTGGTCGCCTGCCGGCCGGTCCGGAGCACGCCGGACGACGAACGAGCGATGCGCGACCTGCTCGGCACGGTGTTCGCCCCGTCCCGGTTGCTGGTGACCCCGACCATTCGGGCCGCCGCGATCGGTGCCGGCGCCGCACCCGGACCGCTGCTCATCGCGGACGTCGGGGCACAGCTCGTCGAGGTCGCACTGCTGGCCGACGGTGGCCTGGTCGCGGCCCGCCAGGCCAACGTCGGGATCCGGGACCTCATCGGCCCGACCGCGGTGGACGTGGTCGGGCACACCGTGAGCGAACTCGTCCAGGACCTACGTCGCGACGGACGGGCGCGGGACGTCGAGCGGGCCGCCCTGCACCGCGGCCTGCTCCTGGTCGGCGGCGGCGCCGACGCGCCGGAACTGGCCGCCCGGGCCACCGGCGTACTGCGGCTGCCGGTCCGGTCGGCCAGCCGCCCGCGCGTCGCCGCCGTGCACGGCGCCGGCCTGTCCGCTCTCGCGGCGGTCCGCCGCCGGGGTCGGCAGTGACCCCGGGTCGGCGCTGACCCGGCGCATCGGACCCACCACCCGCGTCGGCACCTACCGCCCGGACGATCCGGGCGCGCACCGCCGAGCGGCCTCACCAGCCTTGGTAACCCAGAAAGGAAGTATCCGGATGACCACCGTGGACGACAGCCGGCTGCGAAACCTCCGGCACGTACTACAGGAACAACTCGACCAGCAGACCGCGGAGTTGGCCAGGCTCAGGGCGCACCGTACGAGTCCGGAGCAGATCGGTCTGGATCCGCAGACCGTCACCGCGCTCGTCGCCACCACCCAGCGGGCAGTGGCCGACAACACCGAAGCGCTCAGGCGGGTGACCGACGGCACCTACGGCAGCTGCGAGAAGTGCCGGCAGGACATCCCGACCGAGCGGCTGGAGATCCTTCCGCACGCCCGCTTCTGCATGCCGTGCCAGCAGTCCCGCAACGGCTGACCGGAAGCCGGTCCGCGAAGGGCTGACCGAACGCGGGTCCCCGAGGGGCAGACCGGAAGCCGATCCGCCATGGGCAGACCGGAAGCCGGTCCAGGTCCCCGGACGGGATTCGGGCCGGCTCGGTGCTCCCCAGCTCGACGGCGATCCGGACCAGTTCCCAACACCGCTCGACAGCGAGCGGGCCGCTGCCGTCACACCCGTCGGAAGAGGGCGGCGAGGGCCTGGCCACCACCGATGCACATGGTGACGATGCCGAGTTCGAGGTCGTTGCGCACCAGGTGCTTGGCCAGCCGGAGGGCGAGGATGGCGCCGGTCGCGCCGACCGGGTGACCGAGCGCGATGGCGCCGCCGTAGGGGTTGACCTTCTCCGGATCGAGTTCGGCGTCGCGGATCACGGCTACCGCCTGGGCCGCGAACGCCTCGTTGCACTCGACGGCGTCGACGTCGTCGGGCGTCGTACCGGTCCGCGCGAAGAGCTTGCGGAGCGCGGCGACCGGGGCGTAGCCCATGATGTCCGGATCCAGCGCGGCGGTGCTGACCGCCTCGACGGCCACCAGCGGCGTCAGCCCACGTTCGGCCGCGGCGGAGCCGGTGGCGAGCACGACCGCGGCGGCACCGTCGTTGATGCCGGCGGCGTTGCCGGCGGTGACGGTCCCACCTGCCTTGAAGGCCGGACGGAGTCGGGCGAGCGCTTCCACTGTCGTGTCGGGTCTCGGATGCTCGTCGACCGTCACCTCGACGCCACGGCGCCCGCCCGTGCTGACCGGCACGATCTCCTCGGCGAACGCCGCCCGGGCCGCCGGGGTCGCGGCGCGGCGTTGCGACTCGGCGGCGAACTCGTCCTGCTCCGTCCGGGAGACCCGGTAGCGTTCGGCGACGTTCTCCGCCGTCACGCCCATGTGGATGCCGTGGAACGGGTCGGTGAGCATGAGTACGGTGCCGTCGACCAGGGCGCGGTCGCCCAGTCGATAGCCGGCCCGTGCCTCGAAGTCGTAGAACGGCATCCTGGTCATGGACTCGTTCCCGCCGGCGACCGTGCAGCCGATGCCGTTCCAGCGCATCTCCATGGCCGCCGACCAGATCGCCTGGAGCCCGGACCCGCACAGCCGGTTGACGGTGTAGGCGGGGGTGCGGGCGGGAAGTCCGGCGGCGATGGCCACCCGACGGGCGTTGTAGGCGTCGGGCCCGACCTGGCCGATGCAGCCCATCACGACCTCCTCGACGGCGTCGGCGGGCACCGCCGAGCGGGCCAGCGCCGCCCGGGTGGCGACGGCACCCAACTCGTGCGCGGGGGTGTCCCGGAACACCCCGCCGTACCTGCCCACCGGGGTACGGGCGCCGTCGACGAGCACGATCCGCTGGTCCGGGCCGGTCATATCGAAATACCTCCGTCCACGGGCAGGACGATCCCGGTGATGTACCCGGCCTCCTCGGAGGCGAGGAAGGCCGTGGCCGCGGCCATCTCGCTGGGTGCCGCGAACCGGCCGAGCGGGATGGCGGCGGCGAGTTCCTGCCGCTTCTCCTCGGGAATCGAGCCGACCATCCGGGTCTCGGCGTTCGGCGAGATGGCGTTGACGGTGACGCCGAACGCCGCCAGTTCCTTCGCCGCGGTCTTGGTGAAGCCGATGATCCCGGCCTTGGCTGCGCCGTAGTTCGCCTGCCCGATGTTGCCGCGCAGGCCGGTGTACGAGGTCACGTTTATGACCCGGCCGTACCGCTGCGCGCGGAACACCGGGACCGCGGCGCGGGTCAGCCGGAAGGTCCCGCCCACGTGGACGTCAAGCACCTCTGCCCAGTCCTGGTCGGACAGCTTCCACAGTCGACGGTCCCGGAGGATGCCGGCGTTGTTGACCACGATGTCCAGCCGACCGGTCGCCGTGACCACCCGGTCCACCAGGGCCTCGACGGCTTCGGTGCTGGTGACGTCGCAGGCGACGCCGACGGCGGCCAGCTCGTCCGCCGCCAGGGCGACCGCGTCGGCGTCGGCGTCGACCAGGAACACCGTCGCCCCGGACTCGTGGAAAAGGCGGGCGAACTCGAGTCCGAGGCCCCGGGCCGCTCCGGTCACGATCGCGGTTCTCCCCGCGAAGTCGAACGTCAGGTTCGGCAACTCCTGCTCCTCCTCACTGACCTGGCTGGTGACGGCCGACGAACACGTCCGTGATCTCGGCCGGGACCGCCCGAAACCTGGCCTCCGTGCTGCTGCGCCGCCATGGCTAGCGCAGCTCCTCCGCCGCGTCCCGCAACGAGGTCAGGACGCGGCGGGTCTGCGGCGTGTCCGGCAGCAACGCGAGCAGCAGCGGGGACGTGGAGAAGGTCGACTGCCCGACCATGAGGCCGCGGACCCATTCCATCCCCGCCACCAGCTCGGCGACGGCGTCGGTGACACCGCCGCCGCGCACCCAGTTCCCGAGCGCGGACCGGTGGATCGCGTCGATCAGGGCCGCCAGGGCCGTCGCCTGGAAGGGCGGGGCGTCCGGTGGAAGATGGTCGCGCAGGTACGAGCGGGTGAGCGCCACGTACCGCTCGTGCTCGATGACCTCCCGCTTGCGTAGTTCCGGGACGACGCGGGTGAGTTTGTACCGTCGCAGCACGAGTTCCGGCCGGCTGAGGAAATCTCGCAGGGATTCCTCGGTGGCCGCGATGACGGCCTCTACCGGGTCCGTACCGGGGGCGGACTCGACGAGGCACCGCTCGACGAGTCCGAGCCGTTCGGTGTGGTCCGGGAATGCGAGTTCGTCCTTGCTTTCGAAGTGCCGGAAGACGGTACGCCGGGACACGCTCGACGCCTCCGCGACGGCCTCCACGGTGACATTCGCGTACCCCTCCTCCAGGAACAGGGCCATCGCCGTTTCCGAGATCCGGTACTTGGTCTCGAGTATTCTCCGCGAAGTCACCGACTGGCGCCCTCTCCTGATCTGCTGAGGCGCGAAGTGGGTTTCCCGCGCATCGTGGGGTTTGCCGAACTTCCCGACCCTGCGCCGCGGCTGCCGCAGCTCACCGCCGCGCCTGGTCGGTACCGGCCGAGGTGCGCCGCGACGACGTGCGGCGCTGCTGCCGGGCCAGCCATTGATGACGAACGGTACCCCAGATTCCACGACGGAACAGCAGCACCACGAGGACGAAGACCGCGCCGGTGACCAGGTCGATACCGTTGTAGCCGGACGAGGCGAGATAGTCGGCGAGCAGCACGGCCAGGAACGCGCCGAGGATTCCTCCCCAGAGCGTGCCGATGCCGCCGAGCACCGTCATCAGCACGACTTCGCCGGAGGTACTCCAGTGGAGTTCGGTAAGCGCGACGAAGCCGTGGTTGATGGCGAACACCCCGCCGGCCAGGCCGGTGAGTCCGGCGGAGAGCACGAATGCGATGACCTTGTATTTCTCCACCTCGTAACCGAGTGCCCGGGCTCGCTGGGTGTTGTCGCGGATCGACACCAGCACCCGACCGAACGGCGAGTGCACGATCCGCCAGGCCGCCCACATCCCGAGCAGCAGGATCGGCAGGGCCGCGTAGTAGAAGTAGAACGAGTCGGTTTCCACCAACTCGATGCCGAAGAACGCCCGGGGTACGCCCTGCAGGCCGTTCTCGCCGCCGGTCAGGTCGCTCCACTGGTAGCCGATGAAGTAGACCATCTGCGCGAAGGCGAGGGTCACCATCGCGAAGTAGATTCCGGACCGGCGCACCGACAGGTATCCGACGGGAAGGGCGAGGAGCATCGCGAACAGCGCGCCGCCGAGGACGGCCACCGGAAACGGCGCGCCGTAGTGCGTCGCGATCAGCGCCGTCACGTACGCCGAACTGCCCCAGAACGCCGCGTGCCCGAAGGACAGCAGGCCGGTGTAGCCGAGCAGAATGTCCAGGGCGATCGCGAACAGTGCCATCGCCGCGATGTCCGTCGCCACCGGCGGATAGACGAACCACGGCAGCGCCAGCGCTGCCACCAGGCCGGCGGCCAGCAGTACCCATCGTCGCCGCGTGTCGCCGGCCGGCTCGACGGCCCGCGTCCCGGTCGCCGGGGCCTCGGTGAGCGCGGACCCGGTCATGCCGTCGCCTCCTTGCGTCCGAACAACCCGGCGGGCCGGACCAGAATGACAAGGGCCATCAGGACGAAGATCAGGATCTGTGCGAAGGTCGGGGCGTATGCCTGGCCGAACGCCTCCACCAGGCCCACCATGAAGCCCGCCACCACCGCGCCGACGATCGAGCCGAGCCCGCCGATCACCACGACCGCGAAGAGGATGATCGCGAAGTTGTTCCCCATGTCGGCCGTGATCGCCCGGAACGGCGCGGCGAGTACGCCGGCCAGGCCGGCGAGCGCGACACCGAAGCCGAAGACCGGCGTCACCCAGCGGCCCACGTTGATGCCCAGGGCACGGGCGAGTTCGGGCTTCTCGGTCGACGCCCGGACGATCATGCCGATCCTGGTCCGGGTCATCAGCAGCCAGACGAGCACACAGACCGCCACCGAGAACAGCAGGACGAAGAGCTGGTAGCGCGGCAGTACGACGCCGGCCAGGTCGACCCGCCCGGAGAGCGCGCCGGGAAGCTTGTACGGCAGCCCGGAGACGCCGTACCGCTGCTTGACCAGCTCGACCAGGACCAGCGTGAGGCCGAAGGTGAGCAGGAAGTTGTAGAGCGGGTCGAGCCGGAGCAGCCACTGCACGAGCAGCCGCTCCACCGCGACGCCGAAGCCGAACATCAGCACCGGCACCACCAGCAGCGACCACCACAGGGTGAGGTCGAGGGTGTCGAGCAGCACGGCGGTGGCGACCGCGCCGAGCATGTAGAACGCGCCGTGGGCGAAGTTCACCACGCCCAGGACACCGAAGATGATCGCCAGTCCCAGGGCGGCAAGCGCGTAGAAACTGCCGGCCGCCAGGCCCTGTACGGCGTACTGCAGTACTGCGTTCATGGATTCCTTTCCCGGTGCCGCGCCCCGGGCGCCGCGTGGCGCCCAGGGCCGCGAAACCGGCTCAGCCGCTCACAACGAGCAGGGGGACGCCTCGGCGGGCGGGAACGCCTTCGCCGCCGGAATGGTGGCCACGATCTCCTCGTAGTCCCACTCCTCCTTGACCGCCGACGGCTCCTTGACCCGGGCCAGGTAGGCGTCGTGCACGACGAGGTGGTCCTTGGCGCGGATCTCGCCGTTGCGCAGGAAGACGTCGTTGAGCTTCTTGCCCTCGAGCTTGCCGACAACCGCGTCGGCGTCGTCGGTGCCGGCGGCCTGCACCGCCTCCAGGTACTGCAGGGCCGCGGAGTAGTTGCCGGCGTGTTCGAAGGTCGGCCGGGTCCCGGTCTCGTCACGGAACCGGTCCGCCCAGGCGCGCGCCTCGGCGTCCATGTTCCAGTACCAGGCGTCGGTGAACATCGTCCCGGCGAACTGTTCGACGCCGAGGGAGTGGATGTCGGTGATCAGCATCAGCCCGACGGCCAGCTCGATGCCCCGCTCCTTCAACCCCGACTCGTTGAACTGCTTGACCACGTTGATCAGGTCACCGCCGGCCTGCATGGTGCCGATCACGTCGGGGTTGGTGCTGCCGGCCCGGGTGAGGAAGGTCGCGAAGTTGTCGTTCGGGAACGGCGTCGGGATGGTGCCCTGCACGGTGCCGCCGGCCCGTTTGATCGCCTCGGTGAAGGACTTGGTCATGTCCTGCCCGAACTGGTAGTCGGGGTAGATGATGTGCCAGTTCCTGCCGCCGTTCTCGGTGACTGTCGTGCCGGTGCCGTTGGCGAGCATGTAGGTGTTGTAGGCCCACTGGAAGGTGTACTTGTTGCACTGGGCGCCGGTCAGTTCGGTGGTCGCCGCGCTGACGTCGAGGAACAGCTTCTTGTGGCTCTTCGCCTGGTTGGCGACGGCCAGCGCCGCCGAGGAGGTCGGCACGTCGAGGATGACGTCGGCACCGCCACGCTCGTAGAGTTCCTTGGCCTTGGTGTTTGCGATGTCCGGCTTGTTCTGGTGGTCGGTCGAGGTCACCTCGATCTTGTCGACCACCGCCTCGTCGCCGTACTTCTTCTGGTAGTCGGCCACGGCCATCTTGACCGCCTTGACGGAGTTGGGCCCCGACGCGTCCTTGTAGACGCCGGACTGGTCGTTGAGCACCGCCAGTACCAGCTTGTCGTCGGTGAAGTCGCCGCCCGACCCGCCGGGGCCGCCGCCACCGCAGGCGCCCAGCAGCAGTACTCCGGTCATGGCCGCGGCACCGGCCCGAATCCCTCTGCTCTCCATGGTGGTTCTCCTCGTGTGGTGTCGGTGTGTGTCGCGTCGTCCGCTGGGGGCGGTCAGATGCCGAGGTGCTTGAGGAGTTCGCCCTCGCGCCGCCGGAACTCGGAGTTGTCCAGGGTCTCGACGATGCGGCCCTGGCTGAGCAGGTAGTGCCGGTCGGCCACGGTGGCGGCGAACTTGACGTTCTGCTCGATGAGCAGCACGCCGACGCCGGTGGCCTTGATCTGGTTGACGATCTCCCGGATCCGGGCCACCACCACCGGGGCCAGGCCCTCGGAGGGCTCGTCCATCAGCAGCAGCCGGGCACCGGTGCCGAGCGCCCGGGCGATCGCCAGCATCTGCTGCTCGCCACCCGAGAGCGTGGTGCCCGGCGCCCTGCGGCGCTCGGCGAGCACCGGGAACGCCTCGTAGACCTGCGCCAGCGTCCAGGCCCGGTCGGAGACCTTCGGCGGGAGCAGCAGGTTCTCCTCCACGCTGAGGCTCGCGTAGATGCCCCGGTCGTCCTGGACCCAGCCCATCCCGGCGCGGGCCCGCTGGTGGGCCGGCGTCCGGGTGACGTCGCGGCCGAGGAAGGAGACGGTGCCGGCGACCTGCCGGTGCAGGCCGATGAGCGACCGCACCAGGGTGGTCTTGCCGGCGCCGTTGCGTCCGACGAGCGTGACGACCTCGCCCTCCCCCACGCGTACGTCCACTCCGTGCAGCGCCTGTGCCTCGCCGTACCACGCCCGTAGACCGGTGACCTCAAGCATGGTCGGCCTCGCCCAGGTAGGCGGTGATCACCCGTTCGTCGGCGCGGACCTCCTCGTAACGGCCCTCCGCCAGGATCCTGCCCTGCTGGAGCACCGTCACCCGGTCGGCGAGGCTGCCGACCACGTGCATGTTGTGGTCGACGAGCACCACGGTCCGGCCGGCGGCGATCCGCCGGACCAGTTCGATGGTCCGGTCGACGTCCTCGATCCCCATTCCGGCCGTCGGCTCGTCGAGGAGCATCACCCGGGGGTCCAGGGCCAGCACGAGGGCCAGTTCCAGCGCACGCTTCTGCCCGTAGGCGAGCAGGCCGACCGGTTTCTCGGCCAGCGACGTCAGCCCCACCTGTCCGAGCAGCTCGTCCACCCGGCCGCGGTCGCGGCCGAGCAGCTTCGCCGAGCGCCAGAACCGGAACCCCTGGTTGGTCAGCCCCTGTAGGGCCAGTTCGACGTGCTCGCGGCTGGTCAGGGTCTCGAAGAGGCTGGTGATCTGGAACGACCTGGCCACGCCGCGCCGCGCGACCTGCTCGGGCTGTTGGCCGGTGACGTCCTCGTCGAACAGCTCGATCGTCCCGGAGGTCGGGGAGACGAAGCCGGTCAGCAGGTTGAACAGCGTGGTCTTGCCGGCACCGTTCGGGCCGACCAGCGCCTGCACGGTGCCCTCGCGGACCGCCAGGTCGACCGAGTCGACCGCCCGGAACCCGCGGAACACCTTCGTCAGGGCCCGGGTACGCAGCGCCACCCGACCGTCGCCCGGCACGTCGCTGCCCACCAGCTGGTCGGGGGCCGTCATCGCGAACACACGAAGCTCTGTGCGCTGTCGGGGTCACCCGAGCGGTACCTCGGCCAGCCCGGGTACTCGCAGAGCGGGCGCGTCCGGCCGTCCCTGCCGTCGACGGCCACCGGCTCGACCGGCGGCCGGCCCTGCTCGACCCACCGTTCGAGCGCGGAGAGCGAGTCCCAGTTGGCGGCGAAGGCGGGTGCGCCGACGTTGGCGTGGTTCGCGCCCGGCACCAGGTAGTACCGCATGAACTGCCGGGTCTGCCCGGGCCCCACGGTGCCGAGCACCCGCCGGTAGTAGTCGTTCGTCGACCAGTGCGAGACCAGTTCGTCGGCGGCGCCGTGCAACAGCAGCAGTTTCCCTCCAGATCGCGCGAAGGGCCGCAGGTCCGGGTCGTTGCGGTCCTGGATCGTGGAGAGGTGACTGATCCGGGGCAGCCACCTGCCCGGCCGCCGTGGGTCGACGTCGAGCGAGTTGTGTCCGGGGTCCCTGGTCAGGAAGTACTTCACCCACTGGTCCCAGTACTGCACGCCGTAGCCGCTGGTCACCGGCATGGGGTTGGCCGGGGCCGAGGTGCCGAAGCCGAGTACCGGGGTCCGCATGTCGGCACCGGAGAGGAGCGGGAAGCCCGGGTAGTACCTCTCGCCACTGGCGATCCGGTACGGCCACCGCAACGGTGTGGAGGCGGCGACCACCGAGGCGATCTGCGGGTCGGAGAGGCAGTCGTCCCCGGTGTCGGCACCCCGGGGGCAGCGCAGCACCCGGGGGTCGAAGTGGCAGCCGTCGGGGTTCGAGACGATGCCGTCCTCGACGCCGTCCCGTCCGTCGCAGGCCGCCAGCACGCTCTCGTAGAGCAGGGTCTGCTTGGCCGGCCCGGGGAACGCGCCGGGCCGCGACATCACCTGCGCGATGTGGCCGAGGTGCAGGACTTCGGCGGTGTTGTTCCAGGCGGGGTAGGCGGAGATGACGCCGTCGAAGGCGTCCGGCCAGCGTTGCGCGACGACGAGGGCCTCGCGCCCGCCCGTCGAACCGCCCGCGAAGTACGCCCGGGAAGGTCCGGCACCGTAGCCACGGCGGATGAGGTGCACGGCGGCGTCCCGGGTCTTCCTGAGCGCGTCGCCGGCGGCGAAGTTCCGAAGTGCCTCGTCGTTCATCGCGAACGAACCGTCCAGGGATCCGGCCGGACCCGCCTGGTGGCCGGAGTCGCTGCCGAAGGTCGCGTAGCCCCGGGCCAGCGGCGCGGGTTGGTCGGGCCGGCCGAACGGCACGTTCTGGGCGAGGTTGGGGACCGTGCCGTTGAAGCCGCCGCCGCCGAACATCATCGCGGCACGGTTCCAGCCGACCGGCAGGCCGAGCCGCATCCTGATGTCCGGCGCGGCGGGGTCGACCGGGAAGATCGCCGCCTGGACGTCGCAGTACTCGACGGTCTTCCCGCTGACGGTCTGGGTCACCAGGGCTGCCGACTCGACCCGCCCGCCGCGCGTCGGCAGGCTGACCACCGACGCCGGGATCCGGCTGCCCGCCAACTCCACGCACCTCGGGGTCGTGCCCGCCCCGGCGCTGGCCGGCGCGGGGCCGAGGACCGCCGCCGCGCCCGCCAACGCGGTGGCCAGGGCCAGCCCGGCACGCAGCGGCCGGGATCTTCCACGGACTCGCAGCACTTGGCTCATGTGCGGACCTCCTGGCTAAGAGCACGCTGTGCCGTTGGGCCGCTTCTAGGCGGCACTGAGTGCCAACACTGTGCCATGGGTCACAGCAGCCCGCAAGACCCCCGCAGAACCGCAAGGAAGGCCCCCTGTTAGCGCTTTTGGCAGAAGAAGGGCCCTTCCTTACCCCTCGGCCGGGGTGGCGAGGCTGGCTCTTGCCTCGCCGGAGAGACGCATGTAACAGTTATGGCACGCGGTGGCAATGTGGACGTGCCTCGACGACACGGCGTGCCACCCTCGATATCAGGGAGGCAGTGCCGATGCCTGCTGTGCCGCCCCGGACCGCCGTCGTCCGCCAGCCGGCCGGGACTTCTCGTGCCAGGTGGGCGCTCCGGCGGATACTCGGGATCGTCCTGGTGACTGCTCTGCTGACCGCCCTGCCGTCCGCTGGCGCGGCCGCCGGTCCGGACCGGCCCGGCAAGGATCCACTGGTGCACACGACGCTGGGGCCGGTCGTCGGCCGGGACGACGGCCGGTCCGCCGGGACGTACTCGTGGCTGGGCATCCCGTACGCCGAGCCGCCGGTCGGCGAACTCCGGTGGCAGCCGCCGAGGCCCCATCAGCCCTGGACAAAGGTGCGGCACACCCAGCGGTACGGCTCCGGCTGCACCCAACCGGGGCGCTTCTTCAGCCCCTCCCCCAACGGGCCGTTCTACGAGCTGGCGGTGCGCGACGGACTGCGGCAGCCGGTCGGCGCAGAGGACTGCCTGACGCTCAACGTCTTCCGTCCGTCGACGTCCCGACGCGACCTGCCGGTCGTGTTCTTCGTCCACGGCGGCAGCAACGTGGTCGGCTACTCGGCGGATCCGATGTACGACGGCCGGGAGCTGGCCCGGCGCGCCCAGGCGGTGGTCGTCACGGTCAACTACCGGGTCGGGATCTTCGGTTGGCTGAACGTCGACGGCCTGGGCGGTGGCGACCCGCTGGCGGCGTCCGGCAACTTCGGCACCCTCGACCTGGTCGAGGCGCTCCGGTTCGTCGACCGGAACGCCCGGAGGTTCGGCGCCGACCCCGGCAACATCAGCGTGCTGGGCCAGTCGGCCGGAGCGGTGAACGTCTGGTCGCTGCTCGTCTCACCGCTGGCCCGCGGGATGGTCGACAAGGCCATCCCGCTCAGCGGCGGCCTGAGCACCAGAAGTGTCGCCGACGCGCGGGCCTACGCCGACCGCGTCATCCGGGCCGCGGCGACCGAGTACCCCAGCTCGGGCCTCGGCGGCATGGACCTGCTCCGCTCACTTTCCGCCGACGACCTGGTACGGGTACTCGTCAAGCACCAACTCGACGCGACCCCGGCGGTCATCGCCGACGGTACGGTCATCCCGGCGGACCCGTGCGCCGTGCTCGCCTCCGGGGTAGGTCGGAACGTGCCGGTGCTCGCCGGGAACACCCGCGAGGAGGGGAAGCTGTTCGGCAGCTCCATCGGCGCGCACAGGCCGAGCGACTACGACCGGTTCACGTTGCAGTACCTCTTCGATCCCGACCACCCCGGCACGCTGACCGCCGCCGACCTGCTCACCGACGAGTACCTTCCGGTGGACGGGCCCGGCGGCTGGAACGATGCCGCCGCGGCCCTCACCGACCTCGTCTTCACGGGCATCAACCGGGACTCGCTGGATGCGCTGGCCCGCAGCGGCAACCGCTCGCTCTACCACTACCGGTTCGACTGGAACCAGCAGCCGGCCCCGTTCGACGAGGTGTACGGCGCCGTACACGCGATCGACCTGCCCTTCGTCTTCGGCAACTTCGACCGCAACGTCTTCTCCTACGCCTTCAGCCGGCAGAACCGGCCCGGACGGCTGCGGCTGTCGGACCTGATGATCGCCAGCATCCGGAACTTCGTGCACCGGGGATCGCCGCAGCACCGGGGGCTCGGACGGACCTGGGAGCAGTGGCCGGCGAGCCTGGTGCTCGACGCGGACGACCGGCGCGTCCGGCTCGGGTCCACCACCGACCGGTGAGGACCGCCGCACCGGAGAACGTCGACGGCGGGGGCACCCGCCCGGGAACGGAGGAAACGTGCACGGGCTGATGCAGGACGGGTCGCTCGACGTCGACCTGTTGATGCGACGGGCGGACCTGGGCTTCCGGCACAAGCGGGTGGTCACGGCGACCGCCTCGGGCGAGACGGTGGCGACCTGGGGCGAGGTGGTCGACCGGGCGCGGCGGCTCTCCGCCGTACTCGACGTCCTGGCGGTCCCGGCCTCGGCCCGGGTCGGCACCTTCGGCTGGAACAGCCAGCGCCACGTCGAGCTGTACCTGGGTGTTCCGTCGGCCGGTCGGGTCCTGCACACGATCAACCACCGGCTCTTCGCCCGCGACCTGGTGCACATCATGTCCGACGCGGCCGACGACGTCGTCTTCGTCGACAGGTCCCTGCTGGGCACGGTGTGGGACGTCGTCCGCTCCGTCTCGACGGTCCGCTGGATCGTCGTGATGGACGACGGCGGCGGCCAGGATGTTCCGGACGACCCGCGCATCCTCGACTACGAGGCGCTGCTCGCCCGGTGCCCCGAGCCGGCGATGCCGGCGCGGGTCGACGAGAACGACGCGGCCAGCCTCTGCTACACCTCCGGCACGACCGGGCGGCCGAGGGGCGTGCTCTACAGCCACCGCTCCATCGTGCTGCACGCGATGCTGCTGCTCGGCGTCGACGGCTTCGCCATCTCGGAGCGGGACGTCGTACTGCCGGTGGTGCCGATGTTCCACGTCAACGCCTGGGGGCTGCCGTACGCGGCGGTGCTCGCCGGGGCCGACCTGGTGCTGCCGGGTCCGGCGACCGCCCCGGCGGACCTGCTCCGGCAGATGTCCCGGCACCGGGTGACGTTCGCGGGTGGCGTACCGGCGGTCTGGCGGAGCCTGGAGCCGCTGCTGGGTACCGCGGACCTCTCCGCGCTGCGGATGGTGGTCAGCGGTGGGAGCGCCCTGCCGGACGCGCTGTCGCGGTCCTGGGAGGAGGCGGTCGGCGTACCCGTCACCAGTTCCTGGGGGATGACCGAGACGAGCCCGCTGGTCGCCTGCGGGCGGGTGTCGTCGGCGCACGACGCGCTTGCGGCCGACGAGCGTCGGCGGTTGCTCGGACAGCCGGGTCCGACGGTGCCGCTCGTCGACGTGCGGATCGTGGACGAGCAGGGCCGGCCGGTCGCCCGGGACGGGATCAGCCCGGGTGAGCTACAGGTGGCCGGGCCGACGATCGCGGCCGGCTACTTCGGCGCCGATCCGGGCACGTCGTCCTTCACCGACGACGGCTGGCTGCGCACGGGTGACGTCGCGACGATCGACGAGTTCGGCTACCTGCGCATCGTCGACCGCAGCAAGGACATGATCAAATCCGGCGGGGAGTGGATCTCGTCGGTCACGCTCGAGAACGAGCTGATGGCACACCCGGCGGTCCGGGAGGCGGCGGTGGTCGGCGTCGCCGACGACCGCTGGGGAGAGCGTCCGTGCGCGTACGTCGTGTTCGCGGCCGGGGTGGAGGTGGACGAGGCGGGCCTGCGTGAATACCTGCGCGGGCGGGTCGCCTCCTGGTGGCTCCCCGACCGTTTCGTCGTCCTCGACGAGATCCCGAAGACGGCGACGGGCAAGTTCTCCAAGGTGGCGCTGCGCGACCTCACCGGCACCGTCGCCAGTTCGCAGCCGTCCTGAGCTGACGGGATCCCCGCTGGCACCTGGCGGTGTGATATACATAGATTTCGATTGATTGGGCAGTGCGGAGGCGTCCTGCGTCCACGCCTGGGCCCGGTCAGGCACGCCGACGCTCAACGAGCCGAGTGCCCCAGCAGAGGGCCCGTCACGGGCCCCGCCGCCGCCGATTGGAACCGACCGATGCTCCGACGACCCACCCGCGCCGCCCTGGCCGGTGCCCTGACCCTGCTGACGGCCCTGACCGTCGGCGCCACGGTCGCCGGCGCACCGGCCGATGCCGGTGACACCGCGCGCACCGGCGCCCCGACGGCCGCCGGAGTTTCCGCCGACCCGGCCGCCCCCTGCGATCCGGACGCCACCTACCCGGCACCGCTGCCCGCCGCCACCATGACCGCCAGCAGGATAAGCGGCGGCTTCAGCTTCCTGGAGGGACCGGTCTGGCTGGCCGGACCGGGTCAACTGCTCCTCTCCGACATGCGCGGCGGCACGGGTCCGCAGAACGTGCAGCCCTCGACGATCCGCCGGTTCACCCCGCCGGCCACCTTCGACGTGTTCCTCGACGACGCCGGCAGCAACGGGCTGGCCGTGACCCGGGACGGCAGCCGGATCCTCGCCGCCACCCACGACCAGCGCAGCGTGTCCTCCTACCTGCTGTCCGACCGGAGCCGCGGCACCCTGGCGGGCGACTTCCAGGGACGGCGGTTCAACTCACCGAACGACCTCACGATCCACTCCGACGGCACCGTCTACTTCACCGACCCGAACTTCCAGCGCGGCAACCGGCCGGACGAGCTGGCCGGGATGACCGGGGTGTTCCGGGTACGCGACGGCGAGGTGTCCCTCGTCGACGACACCGTCCGCCAGCCCAACGGCGTCGTACTGTCACCGGACGAGACGACTCTCTACGTGGGCGGCAACGCCGACAACCTGGTCTTCAGCTACGACCTGCTGCCGGACGGCAGCGTCGGCGAACGCACCGTGTTCGCGAGCCTGCCCGGCCCGGACGGCGCCACCGTGGACTGTGCCGGGAACGTCTACTGGGCCTCGTACACCGACGGTCGGATCCACGTCTTCGCACCCACCGGTGAGAAGCTCGGCACGATCTCCGCCGGCCGGAACACCACGAACGCCGCCTTCGGCGGCTCCGACGGCCGGACCCTGTTCATCACCTCCGGAACCTGGGGCAACTTCGGCCTGTACCAGGTGCACCTCGGAGTGCCGGGATCGCCGTACTGACCGGCGAGGCAGCCGGACCGACCGGTTCCGGCACCGGACACCGGCGCGCCCGAGCGGGGCGCCGGGTCGCGCGAGCGCGGCACCGGATCGCGCGAGCGGGCGCGCTCCGGCCGCGACCCGGAACACGGAACGCGACCACGACTGCCTATGCTGGCCTCTGTTCGGGTGCCACTGTCGAGGCCCGGTGGCCGGGTGGCCGGCTGGCCGGCGGGTCTGGAGTCCTGGGCAGGCACCGAACCCCACCAGTCCGGAAGGCTGTGCCATGACCGATCACGCCGTGTCGTCCGACGCCGAGTGGACGCCGAAGATCGATACCAGTGTGCCGCACCAGGCCAGGGTCTGGAACTACCTGCTCGGCGGCAAGGACAACCACCTGGTGGACGAGCAGGCCGGCAAGGCGATCCTGGCCGCCGCTCCGGGACTGGTCGCGATGGCCCGCGCGTCCCGGGTCTTCCTGACCCGCGCGGTGCGCTACCAGGTCGAGCAGGCGGGGATCCGCCAGTTCCTGGACATCGGTACGGGTCTGCCGACCGCCAACAACACCCACGAGATCGCTCAGGCCCTCGCTCCCGAGTCCCGCGTCGTCTACGTGGACTTCGACCCCCTGGTGCTGGTGCATGCCCGTGCCCTGTTGACGAGCGACCCGCAGGGCGCGACCGACTACATCGACGCCGACCTGCGCGACACCGAGAAGATCCTGCACGAGGCGCACCGGACGCTTGACTTCAGCCGGCCGGTCGGGCTCATCCTGCTCGGGATCCTGGGCGCGATCGAGTCCTACCACGAGGCCCGGGCGATCGTCCGGACCCTGCTGGACGCCGTACCCGCCGGCAGCTACCTGCTGGTCGGCGACGGTACGAACACCAGCGAGGCGATGGTGCAGGCGGCCCGGGTACGCAACGAGTCGGTCAGGCCCCCTTACATCGTGCGCAGCCCGGCGCAGATCGCAGGGTTCCTCGACGGGCTGGACCTCGTCGACCCCGGAGTGGTCTCCTTCCCGCACTGGCGGCCCGAGCCGGACGCGCCGCAGCAACCGGCCCACGTCGACGGCTACGGCGGGATCGCCCGGAAGCGCTGAGGCGCGACGGCCCAGACCACGGCCCGGGCCCGGTAGGAACCTCATCGGCAAGCCCGGCGGACGACCGGGCCGCCAGGGCGCTGCCGTCCCCGGGGACGGCCGCAGGTGACGAGGTGGCGGCCCGGACGTCCCGCGCCCGCCGCACGGGCGCGGGATCCTCCGACCGGTCAGCTGTTCAGCGTTGCCAGCAGTGCGTTGGCCATGCCCTGCTCGCCACGGGCGTTCGGGTGGAAGGGAGCGGCGGAGTTCTCCGGTACGAGTCCCTCGACCCACCGGGTTCCGCTGCTCTTGCAGGTGTCCCGGCCGATCGACGGGGTGTAGACGTCGGCGTAGGTGGCGCCGTTCGCGGTCGCGGTACTGGCCAACATCGCGTTCAGCGACTTGGCGATGCCGCGCAGATACGGCACGTCCTGATAGGCGATCGGGACCACGGGCCAGCAGCCGTACCCGCTGTCCGGCACGATCGCCGGGTACCCGAGCACCACCACCCGGGCGCCCGGCGCGGCCCGCCGGACCGCCTGGAGCACGCTCGTCACCTTCGGGGCGGTAGCGGCGATCCGGGCCTGCAACTGGTCCGTGCCACCGGCGGTGTACCGGTTCTTGCACGGTGACCCGAGCGGACTGCTCAGGCTCGCCTCGGCACAGGTGCTGATGATGCCGGAGAAGCCGATGTCGTTACCGCCGATCTGCACCGTCACCAGCGCCGTGTTCGAGGTGACCGCGCTGAGCTGCGGTGGCACCGCGATGCCCAGCTGGCCGCTGCCACCGTTGAGGATGTCGTCGGTGGTGGCACCGGAGCAGCTGACGTCGGCGAACGACGACGATCCGGCCGAGGCCGCCACCAGGGAGGGATAGTTGCGGTTGGACCGCAGGCAGTTCAGGTCGATTTGGGTGGGAATCAGCGGACCGGCGGCGTACGAGTCGCCGAGCGCGACGTAACGGCCGGTCGGAACGGCGGCGCTGGCGGGGGTGGCGACGGTGAGCAGCACGCCGGCGGTGGCCACGGCGAGTGCGGACAGCCGGGCGGCTGCCCGCAGGAGCCGCAGGCGGGGACGGGTCATGGCGCCTCCAGGGGGGATCACGATCGTGGTGGTGCCGAGATCCTGTCCCTGACGAAGCCGAACGTCAATATGGACGAGCCTCACTAAATGCGGTTCCGGGGTGTGGGCTCCGCGTGCGCGCCGACGATGTCCGTCGGCAGCCGCCCACCCGACCCGGCTGGCCGGTCCGGCCCGCGCCGGTCAGGCGTCCGGCGCCGAGATCGCGTCGCCGGTCGCCGCCAGCCTCGGCGGGGCGGTGCGCTCGATGTGGATGTACAGCTGTTTGCGGTCGCGCGGCCCCACCTCGTGCGGGGTGGGTTCCGGAAGGTGGTACCGGACCGGCCGGTGGTGCTCCGCGTACAGCCGCTCCGGGTTGTAGACCCGGGAGAACCGCCACAGCATCCTGGCGAAGTTGGTCTGCCCGTGCGCGAGACGACGGGCAACCAGCCCGGCGGTACGGGCCAGCGCGGCGACGCCGAGGTGCTTACGGTTGATCACGGCCTGCGTGCGTACCAACTCCCGGTAGAACTCCTGCAACGGCAGGTGGGTGGGCATCACCGCATGCTGGATGTCGAACAGCCGGTAGTCCAGGGTGGTCAGTTTCCGGGACTCGGTATGCCAGATCTCGGTTCCCGGATACGGCGTCATCACCGACAGGTGAACGATTTCCGGTACGCTCAATGCCCAGTCCCTGACGAGCCGGAACTGTTCCCTGTCCCACTTCGGGTCGACGATCAGGTTGATGGCGACCGAGAGTCCCAGCTTCCTGGCCCGCTCCAACGCCCTCATGTTCTCGTCCGGACTGATGCGCTTACGGAAGAGTTCCAACCCTTCGGCGTCGAGCGCCTCCATCCCGAGAAAGACGTAGTTCAGGCCGAGCCGCTTCCATCGGGCGAACACCTCGGTGTTGCGCAACAGGACGTCGGCGCGGGTTTCCAGATAGTACTGCTTGCGGACCTTCCTACGCTCCAGTTCACCGGCTATGGCGTCACCGTGCTCGGGCCGGATGAACGCCACGTCGTCCACGATGAACACCCCGGGTTCCCGGATCCCGGCTATCTCGGCGGCGGCGATCGAGGGCGAGAGCTTGCGGTAACTGCGGCCGTAGAACGTCCACGCCGAACAGAACGAGCAGTCCCAGGGGCATCCGCGGGTGAATTCGACGGAGGCCGCCGGGTCCAGCACGCCGATGAAGTAGCGGTTGCGTCGGCGGACGAGATCCCTTGCTGGCCGTGGCGCGTCGATCGATTCCAGCAGGCGCGGTCGGGGACCGCTGCCGTTGAGGGTGACGGCGCCCGGCGCCTCGTGGGCGGCTCCGTCCCGGGCGGCCTCCAGCAGTGCCACCGCGCCGGTCTCACCCTCACCCCGCAGTACGGCGTCGATCGCCCCCTCCGACTGCCGCAGAACGTGGTCGGCCACGAACGAGACCGAGTGTCCGCCCGCGAAGACGAAGGGTGGCCGCCGCTGTTTCTTGAACCAGCGAGCCAGGTCGATGACCTCGGGAATATTGGCCAGGTAATTGAGCCCGAATCCTACCGCATCCGGCTCGAAATCCAGGAACTCACGGGCCAGTTCGGTCCTGTCGTGGGTCTGTAGGTCGACTATCCGGACCTGATGACCGGCGTCGCGCACCGCCGCGGCGACGCACTCGAGTCCCAACGGCTCCAGCCGAAGGAACAACTCCGAGTACATCAGCACGCTCGGGTGCACCAACAGGACCTTCATGTATTCCCCAACCGGTCATCGCCAGATACCGCGATTCCGATACTCGCACACCGCCTGTTGTCACCGACGCCGAATGGACGGTCGCGTACGACGGATACGCGCTCCGGCACCTGCCTGCCCGGCGGATTGGCCCGTCGTCATGAAACCGACGTATACCCGCAGACGGACCGCCACATCGAAAAGCTAGCTTGACCCGTACGACGAGACCGGCCCGTCCGAACCGGCAACACCGCCCACGGCAACCACCGCGTGCCGTCGGAGCTACTGCCGGCCGGGCCTGGTGTGCCGGACCGCAACCGACCCTACTCGGCGGCCACGGGCCTCACGGCCGCCCGACCCGCACGGAGGAAGACGATGACCCTCATCATCACCACACAGCGCCTGCCCAACGCCGCGATCGCGATCCAACCCGACGGCGCGATCACCTCGGACAACGCGTCCAAGCTCCAGGACCGGGTGGTTGCCGTGCTGGCCGCCACCAAGCCCGACACGATCCTCGTCGACCTGCGCGCCGTTCCCGCGATGGACGACGCCGGGGTGGACGCCCTGAAGTCGGGCTACAGTACCGCCGCCGCGTGCAACTGCACCCTCGTGGCCATCGATCCGCAACCCGGCGTCGACCGGCACCTCCGCGCTCGCGGCCTCACCGACGTGCTGGCCCGGCCGGCGCCGGCCGGGGCACAGCACGTGAACGGCAGCGCCTGACCGGTCCTGCCAGGCGGCCCGACCGCCCAGCGGCCCGACCGCCCAGCGGCCCGACCGCCCAGCGGTCCGACCGCCCAGACTGCGGACAGGCCGAATGCGGTGACGACGACGCGGGTAGGACGGAAAGGTGCTGTCACAGAATCCTGCTGACCTGCTGCGGTTGACGATCGTCGCCCTGGCCGCCTATCCGGCCCTGATCCTGATCCTGCGGCTGTCCGGCAAGCGGACCCTGTCCAAGCTGAGCGCTTTCGATCTCGTGGTGACGGTCGCCCTGGGCTCCACGCTCGCCACCGTCCTGCTGTCGCGTGACGTGTCGCCGCTGGAAGGGATACTCGCCCTCCTCCTGCTGGTGGCGCTGCAGTTCGTGGCCGCGGCGGTCAGCGTACGCTGGCCGCCGTCGCAGCGACTGCTCAAGTCGCGACCGACCGCCCTGGTGCGTGACGGCCACCTGCTGCACGAGATGATGCGCAGTCAACGCATCACCGAGAGCGAGATCCGTCAGGCCGCCCGGAGCCAGGGTGTCGGCGACCTTTCCGAGTTGGCCGCCGTCGTGCTGGAGACCGACGGCAGCCTCAGTGTGATCACTCGATCGAGATACGGCGATGGCAGTGCTCTCGCGGACGTCACCTCGCCGACCGCCGTCGACACCTGACTGCCCCGGACGGATCCGCTGCCCCGTAGAGATCCGGTTGCCGGCACAACGGCCCACGCCGCCCGCGCCCGGCCGCCGTGGCCGCCGTGACGCTCGGCGCGCCGTGACGGTCGGCGCGGGGAGGTTGTCCGGCGCGGTCGCCGGTGCTCTGCCGACGTCGCCGGTGCTCTGGCGACTCAGTCGGCAATCAGTCGCAGCAACGGCACACCCCGGTCCGGGTCCGAGCCGATCCGCTGGTACGCCGCCTCGGAGCCGTCGACCTGCTGACCGATCGTACGCATCAGCAGCGCGGCGGCGCGCGGATGCCGGCGGGCGTAGTCGCGCAGGTACCGGCCGGACTCGTCGGCGGGTAGCGGGCAGGCTCGCCCGGCCCGCCGTCGCCAACCCACCTGGAACAGCACGCGTGGCTCGGCCAGCACGTTGCGGTACCACTGGGCCCGGGAGCCGTAGCCGGAGGCGATCAGGTACCCGCCGTCGCGATGCCGGCCGACGACCTCCAGCACCACCTGCCGGCGCTTCCCGGTCGACCGGCCGGTGTGGGTCAGCAGCACCAGACGTCGCCCGAGCAGGCCCCCGAGACCCAGCCGGTACAGCCAGATCGGCCCGCGGGCCACGAGTCGTTGCAGTCGCGTCCGTGGGGGTTGGGTGAGTCTCATACCTGGCCTCGTTGCGGCGAAGGGCCGGCGGCGTGGAACAGCCAGCAGCAGCATGACACGGTCAGCACGTCGAGGTCAGCCGATCCGCCACGTCGGTCCGCCGGACTCCTGGTCGACCGTCCGGACTTCCGCGTCGGCGGACGGCCCTCGCGTCCGGTCGGCCGAGGGTCGCCAGCCGAGCGCGGCCGACACGTCCGGGAACATCGGGAAGACCCGGAACAGGTGCATGGTGTGCAGCACGGTGAGGATGAACGACGACGGAGCGGCGAGCATGACCACCAGGCCGGCCTTCTTGGCCTCGCGCTGCGCCCGTACCAGCAGGCCGAGCCCGACCGGGTCGATGACGCCGGTGCCGGCGAGATCGAGCACCACGTCCCGGCCCGCGCCGATGGCCGCGGCGAGTACCGCCCGGAGCCGGCCCGCCACGACGGTGTCCAGGTCACCGTCGATGCCCAGCACGGTGACGTCCGGCAGCTGGCGTACCCGCACGGGCGGTCGCCGCTGCGCGGTCTTCGATCTGGAGCCGAGCCCGGCCGGGTCCAGCTGGGGCGGGGCCAGCTGGGGCGGGGCCAGCAGTGGCGTGGCGGCGCAGCGGGGGCACTGGTGCGGGCCGGTGGCGAGGGCGGAGCCGGCCCAGCCCTCGGCGTCGAGCAGCGGCCAGACGACGTCGTCGTCCCGCAGGTCGTGGTCCGGCACCTCGACGTCTCCGCCGCAGATGTCACAGATCAGCGTCGCCCTGCCGGCGGCGGCGGGTACGACGCTCATGTCCGCCCCCGCGCACCCGCCGGCTCCGATCCCACCCGCCCCGCACCGCCGTGGTCGGGGTCGGGGCGCTGGGCGCCCGCCGGACCAGAACCCGACCCGAGGTCGCCCCGCGTGGCGGGGCCGGTTCGAACCGATACCGGCCCCGCCACGCGTTCCCCGGGGGGAGGGGACGCGCAAAGATCTGGGTCAGCCGGCACAAGTCCGGGATCGCGGTCGGGGCGAGGCGGAGCGACGACGGTGCTCCGCTCGTCCGCCGGGAAGGCAGCTCCGCCGGGCGAATCAGCCGGGAAGGCAGCTCCGCCGGGCGAATCAGCCGGGAAGGCAGCTCCGCCGGGCGAATCAGCCGGGAAGGTCGCTCCGCCGGGCGGGTCCGCCGCCACGGCCGCCTGTCCGGACGGCTCTCCTGCCGGTTCGGCCGGCTCCGTCCGGAGGACGTTGAGCAGCCGGGTGATCCGGAGAATGCGGCGCACCCGGGTACTGGGATGGCGGAGCGTCACCTCGCCGCCGGAGCGCATCAGCCGGCGGTGCGTGTCCAGCAGGAGCGAGACGCCGGCCGCGTCGACCCGCCGGCAGTCGGCGAGGTCGATCACCAACCGGGCCGGTCGCCGGTCGAGGATCGCGTCGAGCACGGCGCCGAGCCGGGGTACCCGGGCAATGTCCAGTTCCCCGTCGACGAACACCTCGACCGGCTCGGCCGGCCCGCCCGAAGCTCCCGGTACCTGTGCCGTCGCTCGAACCAAATGCCCCATGTCACCCCCTCCGGCTCGTCCCGTCGGTATGCGGCACAGCCTGCCCATCCGGCATGGCGGATTGTCCCCGGGTTCATGACGATCAGATGACAAAGCCACCAGCGGCCGCCCGACCGGCACCGCCGAGCCGGTACCGGTGATTTCCACTGGCGGGAACGGAGCAGCATGATGGGTGGATGACGAAGGTACTGGTGATCGAGGATGACGACCGCATCCGCACGTCGCTGGTGCTCGCGCTCGAGGACGAGGGATACGCCGCGAGCGGGGTGCCCAGTGCGGAGGAGGGCTTGGCCGCACAGCGTTCGCAGCAGGCCGACACGATTCTGGTCGACCTGATGCTTCCCGGTGTCGACGGCTTCGAATGCATCCGGCAGCTGCGGCGCACCGACGACGTACCGATCGTGGTGATCAGCGCCCGTGACGACACGCACGACATCGTCGCCGCGCTGGAGGCCGGCGCGGACGACTACCTGGTCAAGCCGGTGGCGGTCAAGGAGCTGACGGCACGGCTGCGGGCACTGCGCCGGCGCTCCCTCGCCGGCCTCGCCCCGGTCACGGCGCTCGTCTTCGACGACCTCGAGGTGCTGCCCGAGGCCGGCGAGGTTCGCCGGCGCGGCACCCAGATCCCGGTGACCCGGACCGAGTTCCACCTGCTCTGCGAGTTGGCCGAGCACGCCGGCCGGGTGCTGTCCCGGCAGCAGTTGCTGGAGCGGGTCTGGGACTACGCGGTCGGCGACGAACGTCTGGTGGACGTCCACATCGGCCGGCTGCGGCAGAAGATCGAGGACGACCCCTCCGCGCCCCGGTACGTCGTCACGGTCCGCGGACTCGGCTACAAGCTGCAACGATGAGCCGCGCCGGCCTCCGTACCCGGTTGACGGCGGGATTCGCGGCCGGCGCCTTCGTGCTGTCCGGTTCGATGGCGGCGTTGTCGTACCAGCTCACCCGCAACTCGCTGCTGGCGGAACGGGAGCGCACCGCGATCCGGGCCGCGTACTTCGAGGCGACGGTGGTCCGCGCCGAGTTGGACGCCCAACAGCCGAGGATCATCGACACGCTGCGCTCCCTCAACACCGGTGAGAACCGGCGGACCCTGCTCAACCGCAACGGCGCCTGGTACGCCCGCAACGCCGACTCCGGTCTCACCTCGGCCATCCCGGGTCCGCTCCAGGACCTCGTCGCCGCCGGCGAGGCGGGCATACAGCGGATCGAGACCGACGGGACGCCGGCGGTCGTGGTGGGGGTACCCCTCTCCCCCACGACGAGCTTCTACCACGTCGACTCGCTCGAGGAACTCGACCACACGCTGCGGGTGCTCGCGCTCGTGCTCAGCATGGTCGCGATCACGACGGCCGGAGCCGGCGCCGGTTTCGGCTGGTACGCGGCCCGGCACGCACTGCGCCCGCTGGCCTCGGTGGCCGGCGCGGCTCAGGAGATCATCGCCGGAGACCTGAACGCCCGCCTGAACCCGGCGACCGAGCCGGACCTGCGCCAGCTCACCTCCTCGTTCAACCAGATGGTGGACCAGCTCTCCGAACGGATGCGCCGGGACCGCCGGTTCGCCGCCGACGTCAGTCACGAACTCCGCTCCCCGCTCCAGACGCTCGCCGCCGCGGCCTCGCTCCTCGAACGCCGCCGGGAGCACCTCGACGAGCGCACCGCCACCGCCGCGCGGCTCGTCGCCGAGGAGGTGCACCGGTTCCAGCGGCTCGTGCACGACCTGCTGGAGTTGGCGCGCGGCGACCTGTCCATCGAGCGCCAGGAGATCAACGCACCGGCGCTCGCCCGCCAGGTCTGCCGGTCCCGGGGACTACCCGAGGCGCTCGTGCGCAGTACCGGCCCCTCCCGGTGGTGGGTCGATCCACGCCGGTTGCGGCAGGTGATCGGCAATCTCCTCGACAACGCCCACGCGTACGGCGGCGGTCCCTGTGCCGTGCACCTACGGGCGGGTGACGGCCGGTACGTCGTGGAGGTCGACGACGAGGGCCCGGGTGTGGACCCGGTCGACCGGGAGAACATCTTCCTGCCCTTCGTACGCGGACGCAGCGCCAACTCCCGGGGTGCCAGCGACGGCACCGGACTCGGGCTGGCCCTGGTGGTCCAGCACGCGTCGGCACACTCGGGAAGGGCCGACGTGCAGGATCGTCCCGGCGGTGGCGCACGGTTCCGGGTCGAACTCGAGGAGCCACGGCGATGACCCGAGGTGACCCGAAGGCGACCCGAGGAGGCTGGGCGGTGCGGGCCGGAGGCTGGGCGGTGCGGAGCCGGGCGCCGGTCACGGGTGTGATCGTCCTGGTGGCGCTCGCCGGCTGCGGCGTACGACCGGAGGCCGTCCCCCGCCCGGTCGAGCCCTCGGCGAGCCGGGTGCCGCCCGCGACGGTACCTGCCGCGTCGCCGACCGGTGAGGTGGGCGAGCGGCTGTACTACGTCCGGGACGACCGGCTGGTCGTCGTGACCCGCCAGGTTCCGACCCCGTCCGCACCGGCGGCCCTCCTGACGACACTGCTCGCCGGCCCCTCCGAGCAGGAACGCGACGCGGGCCTGGGCACCGCGCTCACCGGCGTGGACCCGATGACGACGGTGCGGGTGACCGGCGACACGGCGACGGTCCACGTCGGCGACCGGCTCGCCGAAGCGGGCCGCACCGACGAGGTCCTGGCCTTCGGCCAGATCGTCTGCACAGTCGTCGGACATCCGGCGGTAAACCAGGTCACGTTCCGCCACGACAACGAGCCACTCGGTATCCCGCGCGCCGACGGCTCGCTGTCCCAGGCACCGCTTACCTGCCGCGACTTCGGCTCGCTCCTCGGCTAGGGACGCCTCGGAACCCGGTGGCGGGTCGGCGGAGTTGGCAACCCGTTACCGGTCCGGCTGACAGCACATCGAATCATGACATATAACCGGTTATGTCAGTTTGAGGTCTGAAAGCTTTTCGGGTGCGGATCGCGGGACATGAACGAGAGCAGAGAAACCCATGAAGGCAGTGCGTTTCCACGAGTACGGCGACCCGAACGTCCTGCGCTACGAGGAGGTGGAGCAGCCGGTCCCCGCCGCGGGACAGGTCCGTATCCGGGTCGCCGCGACGTCGTTCAACGAGATCGACGGGAACATCCGGGCAGGCTTCATGCAGAATCCGATCCCGGTGACGCTGCCGCACACTCCCGGCCTCGACGTCGCCGGTACGGTCGACGCCCTGGGCGCCGACGTGACCGGCAGGCAGGTCGGTGACCAGGTTGTCGGCTTCCTGCCGATGACGGAAACCGGCGCGGCGGCGGAGTACGCCCTCGCGCCGGCCGAGAACCTGACGCCGGCGCCCACGAGCATCCCGCTGGCTGACGCCGCCGCGCTGCCGGTGGTCGGTCTCACCGCCTGGCAGGCGCTGTTCGACCACGCCGGGCTCGCCAGCGGGCAGCGCGTGCTGGTCAACGGTGCGGGCGGCTCGGTAGGCGGCTACGCCGTACAGCTGGCCGACAATGCGGGCGCGTACGTGATCGCCACCGCCAGCCCGCGCAGCAGCGGGCGCGTCACGTCGGCCGGTGCCGACGAGGTTGTCGACCACACCACCACGGACGTGACCTCGGCGGTGACCGAGCCGGTCGACGTCGTACTGAATCTCGCGCCGATCACCCCGGAGCAGCTGGCCGCACTGGTCGGCCTGATCCGTCCGGGCGGAGTCCTGGTCAGCACGACGGTGTGGATGCCCACACCCGCCGACGAGCAGCGCGGGGTGCGTGGCATCGACCTGTTCGTCCGCAGCGACGCCGCCCAGCTGGCGCGGCTGGTGGCGCTTGTCGACACCGGCGAGCTGCACGTCCACGTCGCCGAGCGGGTCCCCCTGGCCGAGCTGTCGGCGCTGCACGCCCGGGCCGCCACGGGCGCATTGTCCGGAAAGGTAGTCGTCCTGCCACCCGCCACCTGACGCCTGTCGCCTGTCGCCTGTCGCCTTACGCCGGTCGCCTGTCGCCTGTCGCCTGTCGGATCCTCCGTGCACCGCGCCGACTTGGCCGGTGTTCAGCCGAGCAGGTCACGGCGCTGGTACCCGACCGCTCCCACTGAGGTCAGCACGGCGGCGACGCCCAGCATGACGGCGGTCGCCGGCCAGTCCGGCGGCAGGTCCGGGACCGGGGCGAGGTGTGCGAACGGGGAGATCCAGGCGACCCAGGCCGGCGCTCCGACACTGTCGGCGGTCACCTGGAGCAGGAACCCGCCGGCGGCAGGCAGGGCGCCGACCAGAGACACCGCGCGGGGCAGCCAGCCGAGTGCGAGTACCGCCGCACCCAGGCAGAGCATTCCGATTGGCAGCACGTTCAGCGAGCCGGCCAGCGCGGCGCCGGCCCCCAGCGGCGCGTCGACGATTGCGGCGCCGGCCCAGACCGCCAGACCGGCCCCGACGGTGAGCACCACCGCACCACCGGCCGTGGTCGCGGCCTCGGCGGTGAGCAGCCGGAGCCGGGTGACGGGCTGGCCGTAGAGCAGGGTGAGCCGCCGGTCGGTCTCGTCGGCGGCGTTGCCGGCGATCCGGGTCGCGGCGAACAGCCCGACCGGGATGGCGAGCAGCGAGCAGAGCGCGGCCAGGTAACCGTCGACCGACCCGAGGCCCCCGAACCCGGCCTGCCCGGCAAGCTCGGCGAACCGCGGGTTGTCGGCCAGGAAATCGGTCATGGAGACCGCGAGCAGCCCGATGAGCAGGTAGTAGGCGGCCACGCCGAGCAGCCAGCCGGCCAGCGGGCGGACGAGGCGGCGGACCGCGAAACCGGGCACCGAGCCGAGCAGCCACAGCCGGGGCCGCCGACCGGCCGGGGTGCCGAGCCAGCCGCCACGGACGTCACGGTGCCGGGCGGCCACGACGGCCGCCACCAGCAGGGCCGTGACGGCGGCCGCCAGTACGACCAGGGGCAGCGGGCGGTTCGCCGCGTACGGCTGGGCGAGCGCGACCAGCCCGAACGGCGACAGCCAGCGCAGCCAGCCGAGCGCGGGTACCCCGTCGCCGACCATTCTCGCCAGCAACCCGGCGCCGAGCAGCGCTACGGCGGCGCCGCTGGCCGCCTGCCGGGTGGCGAAGACCTGTGCGGCAAGCGCCGCGGCAACGGCGTAGAACATCCCGACGAGCGCCAGTCCGACACCGTGCAGCAGCGCCCCGACGGGTGCGGTGCCGGCGGCGAGGAGAAAGCCGGCCGCGCCGAGCCCGGCGACCAGCAGCGCGGCGAGCACGACGGCGACGTGCCGGGCCACCAGCGACGCCACCGGCACCCGGCCGGCGGCGAGCAGCTCCCACCGGCCGGCGTCCTCCTCGCCCCGGGTGATCCGGGTGACGGTGAGCAGTCCCCACACCCCGGCGAGCACCCCGAGCACCGTGCCGGTACGCCAGACGGTGTACCCGCCCGGGTCGTCGAGGGCGACAGGGTTGCCGAAGAGCGTACGGATCGCCGGGTTCTCGGCCAGGGCGGCCAGCGCGGCGGCGTCCAGGGCGTCGCGGACGGTGTTGGTGTAGGTGGCTGCCACCATGGCGGACATCCCGCCCAGCAGCGCGATGACGACAAGGGCGCCACGTCGGATCTGCCGCACGGCGAACCGGCTGACGATGCGTCCACCGGGATCCCCGTCGGTGCCCACCGGCAGCCGTCCCGCGGCGGCGTCGACGGCGGTCACCGGGACACCTCGGGGTAGTAGTCGAGGAAGATCTCCTCCAGGGTCGGCTCGTGCACCCGCAGCGCCGTCACGTCCGCCGCCGCCATCGCCCGCAACGCCGGACCGGGTGGGCCGGTGAGGGTGAAACGCAGCCGGGCGGGCGTGAGGTTCTCCACCGTCTCCACCCCGGGCACGCCGTCCAGCACCGGCATCGGCCCGTTGAAGATGACCTCGACCTGGCTCCGGTGCAGGCGGCGCAACTCCGGCATCCCGGCGACCTCCACCAGCCGGCCCGCGCGGAGGATCCCGACCCGGTCGCACACCGCCTCGACCTCGGCGAGCTGGTGGGAACTCAGGAACACGGTCTGCCCACGCCGACGGGCCTCGACCACCGCAGTCTGGAACTCGCGCTCCATCAACGGGTCCAGTCCGCTGGTCGGCTCGTCCAGGACCAGCAGCGGCGCCCGGGTGGCGAAGGCGGCGACCAGGGCGACCTTCTGACGGTTGCCGGTCGAGTACGCCCGTCCCGGCTTCGACAGGTCCAGCGCGAACCGGTCCACCAGCTCGTCCCGGTAGGCGCGGTCGACCCCGGCACCGGTCCGTCCCAGCAGTTCCAACGTCTCCGCACCGGTCAGGTCCGGCCACAGCGCCACGTCGGCCGGCACGTACGCGATGGACCGGTGTGCCACCGCGACGTCGGCGGCATCGCCGTCGAAGATCCACGCCTGGCCGCCCGTCGGGCGGGCCAGCCCCAGCAGCAGCCGGATCGTGGTGGACTTACCCGCGCCGTTCGGCCCGAGGAACCCGAACACCTCACCGGCCGGAACTTCCAGATCCAGCGCTTCCAGCGCACGGACGGTCCCGTAGCGTTTGGTCAACCCGGTCGTGCGAATGGCAGGAACAGCCACGGAGATCTCCCCTGGTCGGCGACGAACAGAACGCCGACCAGACTTCCCGGCACACCAGGGCGGAGCCTACTCTCCGGGACACCACCGCCGGAAGGTGCCCGGGTGGTAGCCCGGCGGGATTGACGGGATCCGCGCAAACGGATCCGGTTCCGGTGTTCCGCACGGCGGGTCGCGGTAGCGGGGCGGGGGCGGACCGGCGTCCGGGGCACGGCGCGGGTCGTCGGGCGAATCATGTCCCGTCGAGGGTCTGCCGGCGCATCGGGGATCGCAGGATCGGCACCCACACGAGTGCGAGGGCGGCACAGGCGACCCAGGTGGCGGTACGTGGACCGGAGACCTCACCGACAAGTGCCGCCGCCGCGCCGCCGAGGGTGAGCGCACCGCTGAACACCACCCGCAGGGTGCCGTTGATGCGTCCCAGCAGCCACGGCGGCGTGACGTGCTGACGGAACGACATCAGCAGCACGCTGTCGAACCCGACCTTGAAGATCACCAGCGCCCAGGCGAGCGGCGTCTCGGCCCATCTCGCCCGGCTGGCGGCAGCCGGCCTGGTCGCCCGGCAGCGGGCCGGTCGGCTGGTTTTCTACGTACGCACCGCGCGGGCCGACGCGCTGTTCGGCACACCGCCCTGACCCCGGCCGCCGCAGCCGATCGGCCGTGACCGGGATTGCCGCCGAACCGGCAAGACCGGAGAACTCGTTTTCTCGGGTCGGCGGGGTCGCGAGACTTGCCTGCTCGACCTGTGTCTCGCAGTCGATCGTACTAATGGGCCGGAGCCGGTCGTCCTGCGCCTGTTCGACAGTTCGAACGACCTGGCCGACGTGTATGGACAGCGTCCGGAGCGAGCCCGGGTCGAGCGGCCGGCCGGATTTCGCCGTGGCGTCCCCGGCTCTTCCTCGGCCGAGGGTCGGACAGCGTGTCCGTCAGTACGGGAGTCGACCCGTGGAGACTGCCGGGCAGGTGCGAGTGGGTGTAGGCGACCGGCTGACAGCAGACCGGGTCGCAGGAGCCAGCCGACATACCTGCTGGTGGAAGCGGTACGCGCCTCGACCCGGTCGTCCGGCCGGCGCGTGCCATCTGGTGCTCGACCCACCCCGGCGCATCGCTATTCCACGGGAACTGATGAAACAATTCGAGCTGTTTCCCGGACCGCTCTCCTAACACGTACTTCCGGTGCCCGCTAAGCAGCGGGCCGATGCCTCGGTGACGCTTTCCGCGTCTACCGGAACGGACCGACTGGAAGTGCCGTGCACCCACGGATGAGTTCCGAACGTTCGGGTGAGATGCGGTACACAATTGCCAGGATATCGTCAGGGCCGTGACGCGAGAGGCGCTTCGGTCGGTGGCGGGACCCGCGGTCGAGGTCGCTGATGCCGGCGGCTGTCGGGCCGCCCGAAGATATGTGCTGGCCAGTAGCGGAATCGCGGCCGTCGGCACCGCCTGGTACGTCGCGTACCTGACGGTCGGCGCCGGTAGCGAGGCACTCGCGTACGTCTTCGTCCCCGTCGGCGGTGTGCTCGCCACCGCCTCCGTGTTCCACATGGTCCGGGGCGGCACTCCCAACCCGGTCGCCCGGCGCTTCTGGCGGGCCCTGCTCGGCGCGGCGGGCGTGATCACGATCGGGTACGGCTGGCTGGCGGCGGACATGCTGACGCACGCCGCCCAGGCGCGTACCCGCAGCATGCCGTTGCCGGCCGCGGCCTGCGTGGCGCTCGGGTTCGGCACCGCCGTCTGGGCGGTGGCCCGGGTGCCTGTCGTGCTGCCCGGCGGCGTCGAGTGGTGGCGCATGGTGCTCGACCGCACGATCGCGTTCCTCGGCTGCGCGACCGTGTTGTGGTATCTCGGACTGGCGCCGATGTTCTCCGCCGAGGAGCGGTGGAGCCGGCAGGCGATGGCGCTGGTCGGGCTCGCGTTCCTGGTCGCGTTAGGAGCCGCGACGAAGGTCTCGTACGTCCTGGGTGGCCCGGTCGACCGCGTCGCGCTGCGACTCGTCGCGGCCAGCGGTGGCGTCACCGCGGGGATCGTGGCCGTACTCGCGGTGCGGTTCGGGTACGCCGCCGGTATCGCCGCCCAGGCGGTCGTGATGCCGCTGACCCCGGTGCTGGTCACGCTGGGTGTCGCGGCACAGTGGCGGGCCGACCTGGGGCTTCGTCGTGCCCCGGCCCGCAGCGGCGTGCTGCTGCCCTACCTGGCCGTGCTGGCTGTCGACGTGCCGCTGGTCGCGGTCGCGGCCGGGGCGCCGCTGAGCTGGCCGGTCCGGGTGGTCCTGGTCGCCGCGGTGGTGGTGACCGCGCTGGTCGGGGCCCGGCAGTTCATCGCGTTCCGGGAGAACGCCCGGCTGCTGCGGAACACGCGTCTTCAGGAGGAGCGCCTACAGTACGAGGTCAGCCACGACGCCCTCACCGGGTTGGCCAACCGGGCACTGTTCCGGGACCGGCTCGCGACCGCGCTGGCCGCGACGGCACCGACCTCGGTGCTCCTGGTCGACCTGGACGACTTCAAGACCGTCAACGACCTGCTCGGTCACGGTGTCGGCGACCGGTTGCTCGTCGCGGTGGCGCAGTTGCTGCGGGCCGAGGTCGGGGATCACGGCCTGCCGGTGCGGGTGGCCGGCGACGAGTTCGCGGTGCTGCTCACCGGCGCCGACCCCGAGGAGTTGGCCGGCCGCCTGCTGGCCGCGCTGAGCCGCCCGATCAGCGAACACCGCCTGCTGGTGCAGGCCAGCATCGGCATCGCCGGCGCCGAGCCGGGCGCGACGGTCGACTCGGTGCTGCGGGACGCCGACGTCGCGATGTACACCGCCAAGCAGCGCGGCAAGGCCAGCTTCGTGCGGTACGCGGAGGGCATGGGCGAGCCCGTGCTGGCGCACATGCAGCTCGGCGGCGAACTGCGGCGGGCCCTGGACGACGACGAGTTGCGGGTGGTCTACCAGCCGATCCTCCGGCTGCACGACAACCGGCTGGTCGGGGTCGAGGCGCTGGTCCGCTGGCATCACCCGACCCGTGGGGTGGTCTCTCCGGGCGAGTTCATCCCGGCTGCCGAGCGGACCGGCCTGATCGTGCCGCTGGGCCGGTTCGTGCTCCGCGAGACGTGCCGCCAGGCGGCGGCGTGGTCGTCCGAGTTCGGGCCGGACGCGCTGCGGGAGGCGGGGTTGAACGTCTCCGCGCGGCAACTGCACGACCCCGACTTCGTCTCCGACGTGGCCGCCGCACTGGCCGACAGCGGGTTGCCCTGTGAGCGGCTCGTGCTGGAGGTGACCGAGTCGGCAGTGCTTCGGGGTCAGCAGGTTTCCCGGGCACTGTACGAACTCGACCGGATGGGTATCCGGCTGTCCCTGGACGACTTCGGTACCGGCGAATCGTCGCTCAGCCTGCTGCGCGCCTTCCCGGCCGCGATCGTGAAGCTCGACAAGTCCTTCGTCGACGGCATCGAGATCGACGACGGCCAGCCGGCCGCCGCCGACGCCCGGCAGGCGGTGGCCCGCGCGGTGATCCAGCTCGCCCGTGCCCTCCGCCTGGACACCGTCGCCGAGGGGATCGAGAACGCCGAGCAGGCCGCCGTACTCCGGGAACTCGGTTACACCTGCGGACAGGGCTACCATCTGGCCCGGCCGATGACCGCCGACGGCGTGTCGCGGCTACTGGCCCGCCAGCAGACGATGGCAGCCGCGGACCGCTGACGCACCGGCAGACCACCGGAGCCACCCATGCCCCGACGAGCATGCGGTGGCTCAGCCCGCCGGCGCCGCCGTGCTCGCCCGGACGGTCAGGGTGGTCGCCAGTTCGAGGCCGATCCGCTCGGTCGTCTCCCCCCGGCCGAGCGCGAGGGCCAGCTCGGTCGCGGCCACGGCCATCTCGGTGAGCGGCTGGCGGACGGTTGTCAGCGGCGGGTCGACCAGGGCGGCGACGGGCAGGTCGTCGAAGCCGACCACACTCAGGTCGGCCGGGACCCGCAGGTCGAGTTCCCGCGCCGCCCGGTAGACCCCGAGCGCCTGCAGGTCGTTGCTGGCGAAGACGGCCGAGGGACGTCCCGGACGGTCGAGCAGGTGCACGGCGGCCGCGTGGCCGTCGGCGGTGGTGAGCTCGGCACGGACGACGAGATCCGCCTCGACCGGCAGGCCGGCCGCCTCCATCGCCGCGCGGTAGCCGTCCAGCCTGGCGCGGCAGCAGAGCACCCGGTCGGGACCGGCGACCATGGCGATGCGCCGGTGTCCGAGCCGGATCAGGTGCCGGGTGGCCGACCGGCCACCGGCCCAGTTCGTCGCTCCGACGAAGGGGACCCCGTCGGGCAGCTCGACGGTGGGATCGAAGACCACGAACGGAATGCCCCGGGCCCGGAGCAGGTCCCGTTGCTCGTCCGAGAGCTGGGCCACCGACACGATGCAGTCCGGGCGCCGTGCCAGGGTGTCGTCGATCCAGTAGTGGATCGCGTTGTGCTCCGGCCCGAACTCGGTGAGTACGACGCCGACCCGGTTCTGCCGGGCCACCCGTTCCACGCCACGGATGACCTCGATCCCCCACATGTGCTCCAGCTGGTCGAAGACCAGCTCCATCATGTTGCTGCGGACGGTGGGTGCCGGCCTGCGGTAGCCGAACTGGCTGATCAGGGCCTCCACCTTGGCGCGCGTGTCGGGGGCCACGCCGGAACGGCCGTTGATCACCTTCGAGACCGTCGGGACCGAGACCCCCGCCGTCGCCGCGATGTAAGAAATCGTCACCGGACGGGCCGGGTCGCCGCGCGGCTCCTCCCGGTCGGCGACCGCCTCGCCCGACTCGGCGTGCGACACCTGGCCCCCTTCCCGCCCAGCCGGCCGGTCGGGCGACCGTCGTCAGGCGCCGGGCACGGAGCAACGATAGTCGCCCGGCCCGGCTCGGACGGGGCCGGGACGGGACTCGGCGCCGGCCGGGCAGGAGCTGGGGACGTTGCGTGAAGGTGTGGTGAGCACGGCCGTCGGCCGGTCCCGACGGGGCTACCTTCGGCGGCTATGGAGACCGTGGACGTACTCGTCGTCGGCGCCGGCCTCGCCGGTCTGCACAGCGCCCGCCTGCTGGCCGAGCAGGGCCATGACGTACTCGTCGTCGATCGTCGACGTGCCCTCGACTCGGGCATCCGCACCACCGGCATCTTCGTCCGCCGCACCCTCGACGACTTCGCGCTGCCGGCCGAGCATCTCGGGCCGGCGATCCGCCGGGTGCTGCTCTACCCGCCGTCGCTGCGTCGGCCGGTCGAGCTGACCAGCCCGCGCGACGAGTTCCGGGTCGCCGACATGGCCGGCGTCTACGCCCATGCGCTGGCCGGGGCGAGGCGGGCCGGCGCGCGGGTACGCCTCGGCGTCTCGTACCCGGTGGCCGGGGTCGCCGCCCGGTTCACCGTCGGCGCCGACGGCGCCCGGTCGACTGTCGCCCGCCGGCTCGGGCTCGACGTCAACCGGCGGGTCATCGTCGGCGTCGAGGAGGTGTACCCGGTGGCCGGCGTCGCCGGAGAGCCGACGTTCCACTGCGTGGTCGATCCCCGGCTCGCCCCCGGCTACCTCGGCTGGGTGGTCGACGACGGGCGGCACGCGCACGTCGGGCTGGCCGGGCGGCCGGACCGGCTCAGCGGACCGCTGCCCCGGCTGCTGCGTACCTTCGGTCAGGGTTTCGGCGAGTTGCCGGTCCCGGCCGGCCCGGTGGGTCGGCGCGGCGGGCCGATCCCGGTCGGTGGGGTGCTGCGCCGGATCGCCAGCCCGGCCGGGCTGCTCGTCGGGGACGCCGCCGGCGCGGTGTCGCCGCTGACCGCCGGCGGTCTCGACCCGTGCCTGCGGATGTCGGAACTGGCTGCCGCGGTGACCGGTGACTACCTGCGCACCGGTGACGCGTCGGTGCTGCGGCACTACGACGGGGCGGTGCTCCGGGCGCGGTTCCGGGTCCGGCTGCTGCTGCGGCACGCCCTGTCCGGGGTGCGGTCGCCGGCCCTCGCCGAGGCCGGCTTCGCTCTGCTGCGGGCGGCGCCGGGGCGGGCCGCCGCCGCCCGGGTGCTCTTCGGACACGGGTCGTTTCCGGACGCTCCGTACACCTGGCGGACCGCCCCGGCCTGAGGCCGGAGACGGGCTCCGGCCCAGGACGCGGACGTCCTGGGCCGGAGTGGTGCGGTGGCCGTCGACCAGCCGTCGATCAGCTGTCGATCAGCCGGATCAGCTGTCGATCAGGTGAAGTTCACGTCGCTGCACCACATGTACGCCTGGTCGAGGTGCGAAGCCTGCCAGATGACGAACACGATGTGGCGTCCGGTGTACCCGTTGGTCGAGACGTTGAACGAGATGTTCTGCGCCGGCGCGTAACGTCCGGTCGTCGTCACCAGGTCGAGGTTGCCCCAACCGAGGCGCTGGGTGGTGGGGTTGAACCCGTTCTTGCTGACGTAGACCCGGAAGTAGTCAGCACCGTGGCTGGCCTGGTCGTACAGCTGGATGGTGAAGTTGCGACTGATGTTCGTCGCCTTCCAGTTCCCCGGGGTGTTCAGGCTGTTGTTCCGGGAGAGGGCGTTGCTGCACAGCTGCCCGTCCGGGGTCGAGCCCTGGAAGTTCGCCCGGAGGCCGTCCCGCAGCGCGCTCATCCAGTTCCACATGGTGTCAGGGTTCGCCTGGAACGCCTGGTAACACATGGGGTCCTGCTGCTGCATGGCCGGGTTCATGTGGTTGCTGCCCCAGTCCTTCCAGCACTGGTAGGCCCGGGACTGCGGGTTGATGATGGTGCCGTGGGCCTGGGCCGGTGCGGCCCAGGGCAGCACGCCGACCATCATGGTGACCACCAGGGCAAGTACCCGCAGGGGCTGGCGGACGGCCGACCGGGATCGCCGGACGGACTGGTCGGGCGTGGGTGGACGCATGGTAGTTCCTCCGATCTGGGGCGCTGAAGATCAGCTTTGGGAGCGCTTCCAGTATTACATCGACGGCTGTGTATATCAACAATGATCTGTTTTTGGGGTAAGTGTGCGCGCTTGGCCCGAGTCGCCGCGCGTCGGGCCGTCGCCCCGAGCCGTCCTGACCGCCGCCCCCGGCGGCGTCACCGGGTCGGGTGACGGTCGGGCGACGGGCACTGCCACGGCGCCCGGTGGGCGGGCGACCGGGGCCCACCCTGCGACGACGACGCCGGCGGGATGTTGTGCCCGGCGCGGAAGAGGTTCCCGGGATCGTACGCGGCCTTGACCAGGCGCAGCCGCCGGTGGTCGGCCGCCGAGTACGCGGTCGCCGTGCGGCGGGTGTCGCCGAGGAAGTTGAGGAACGCCCCGCCGACCGTCCACGGGTGCAGCGCCTCGGCCAACCCCGGGACCTCCTCGGCCACGATAACCGAGAACGGCGCCGACCGCTGGCCAGCCGGGCCCGGATCGGCGCCGGGGGCCGCGATCGCACCGCCCCAGTGCCGCACCTCCACCGTGGACCGCAGGCCGGCCAGCACCTCGACCGCCGAATCGGAGAGGTCCCGGAGGAAGTCGTGGTAGCGGGCCGGGGTGCCGCCCATCCGCACCTCCGGGTAGGCCACCGTGCGCATCCCGTCGTGCAGGACGGGACCCGCCGCCGCGTACAGCGGCCCGAGGAGTCGACGGGCGATGTCGGCCTCCCCCGCGTACACGGCCTTGAGCAGCACCACCCGGCGACCGCGCAACGCCGGTGCGACGTCGTCGTCGGCCGGCATCGTGCGGAGCACCACCGCCGTGCTCATCGCGTCCGGCGCGCCGGCGGCCCAGTCGCGGTACCGGGCGAGGAACCCGGCGGCGTCGTCCGCCGGGAAGTAGGCGAAGCCGGCGTACACCGACGACACCGGGTAGAGGCGGAACTCCAGCGACGTGACCAGGCCGAAGTTGCCACCGCCGCCGCGCAGCGCCCAGAACAGCTCCGGGTGGCGGTCGGCGTCGGCGGTGACGGAGCGGCCGTCGGCGAGTACCAGCTCGGCCCGCAACACGCTGTCGGCGGCCAGGCCGTACCGGCGCCCGAGCCAGCCCATGCCGCCGCCCAGGGTGTACCCGGTGACGCCGACCGTCGCCGAGGAGCCGGAGAGCGGCGCCAGGCCGTAGCGGGCGGCGGCGGTGAGCACGTGCTCCCACCGGGTGCCCGGACCGACCCGGGCGGTTTGCCGGTACGGGTCGACCCAGACCCCGGTCATCCCGCCGGTACGCAGCAGGATGCCGCCGTCGAGCCCCCGATGGGTACCGTGCCCGGTGGCCTGGACCGCGATCGGCAGCTCCCCGGCGGCTGCCGCGTCGACGGCGGCCCGGACGTCGGCCACCCCGGCCGCCTCGACCACGGCCACCGGCCGGTGCAGCACCGCCGGGTGCAGCGCCGCGCAACGCTCGTCGAAACCCTCGTCGCCCGGCCGGTACACCCGGCCCGTCAGGCGCTGTGTGCGAAGCAGAGTCATCTCGGTCCCCCTGGCTCGGATCGGTCGCCGGGTCAGACCGGCCGGGGCACGGAAACTCATCGGTCCCGCGGCGATGAGTTCCGGCGCGTCGACGGGTCCCACAGTCAGTGGCCACAACCAAACGGGAGTCGACGTGCAGCACGAGCCGACATCGCCCCTCCTGGTCATCGATCCCGCCCTCGGGCGGGCCGACATCCCGGAGGTCTGCGCCCGGCTGGTCGACCTGCTGGCCCGGCATCCGGGTCAGGGCGGCGTGGTCGTCTGCGACGTCAGCCGGGTCGCCGAGCCGAGCGCGGTGACCGTCGACGCCCTCGCCCGGCTGCGGTTGACCGCGCGCCGGCTCGGCGTCGACCTCCGGTTGCGGGCCGCACCCGTCCGGCTGCGCCAGCTGCTCGCCCTCACCGGCCTGGCGGCGGTCATCCCGCTGGAGGGCGCCCCGACAGACGGCTCTGGTGAACTGGGCGTCCCGGAGAGCGGCGCGGCGTGCGACTCGGGCGACCCGGACGACCTGGGGAGCGGCGCGGCGTGCGACTCGGGCGACCCGGACGACCTGGGGAGCGGCGCGGCGTGCGACTCGGGCGACCCGGACGACCTGGGGAGCGGCGCGGCGTGCGACTCGGGCGACCCGGAGGGCCGCTCAGCCGTCGAGCCGCATCGGGAGGCCGAAGAGTGGGAACAGCCGCTGCACGTCGAGGAAGTTGGTGATCCCCCGGATCCGGCCGGCTGAGACGTCGAGGACGATCAGCGCCCATGGCCCGGTCGTCCGGTACTGGCCGAAGGCGGGCATCCCGTTCGCCACCGTGGGCACCAGCCGGGAACCCCGGCACCCGCAGCCGGTGCCGAGCATCCAGCCCCGGATGTCTGCCGGCCCGCGCAGCCACAGCGGTAGTGGCGGCATGTTCAGCGTCACGTCCTCGTGCAGCAGCGAGGTGAGCGCGGCGATGTCGTACCCCTCGAATGCCCGGACGTAGCGCTCCAGCAGGTCGGACTGTGCCGGATCCGTGGCGCGCAGCGTCTCGCCGTCGAGGTCGGCCCCGGCCAGCGCGGCGCGGGCCCGCTGGAGGGCGCTGTTCACGGAGGCGACCGAGGTGTCGAGCAGCTCGGCCACCTCGGCGGCCGACCAGGCGAGCACCTCGCGCAGGATCAGCACCGCCCGTTGCCGCGCCGGCAGGTGCTGGAGCGCCGCCACGAACGCGAGCCGGATCGACTCCCTGGCGACGGCCACCTCGGCCGGGTCGCCGGCGGTGACCCGCGAGTCGGGGACCGGGCCGACCCACACCTCCGCCGGCAACGGCTCCCCCGGCCCGGACCCGGGAGTGCCGGGCGGGCCGAGGTCCATCGGACGGGCCCGCCGCTGGGCGCTACCCAGCATGGTGAGGCAGACATTCGTGGCGATCCGATACAACCACGAGCGCAGTGCCGCCCGGCCCTCGAACCGGTCGAAGCCCCGCCAGGCCCGGATCATCGTCTCCTGCACGGCGTCCTCGGCCTCGAACGCCGAGCCGAGCATCCGGTAGCAGTAGCCGGTCAACTCGGCCCGGAACGCCTCCAGGCGCAGGTCAGTCGGCTCGTCGATCCCGGTCGTCGCATCGCCCACCGGTCCAACGTACCCGAGCGGGCAAGTGCGGCCCGGTGCCGGCGGACCAGGTCGCGGTGCACGCCGGCCGGTGCCGGCGGACCAGGTCGCGGTGCACGCCGGCCGGTGCCGGCGGACCAGGTCGCGGTGCACGCCGGCCGGTGCCGGCGGACCAGGTCGCGGTGCACGCCGGCCGCTGCCGTCGGACCAGGCCGGGGTGGACGGCGTCCGGTCCCGTCGTCCGAGCCGAGGTGCCGGAGCCGCCGGACGACGGGCTCGCGGAACACCCCCGAAATTCGTCGGGCCGGGCCGATGAGTTTCCGGCGGACCACGGGTCTGACCGCACGACAGGAACGACCGACACGGACAGGAGCAGCATCATGACGCAGTCCAGCGGCGACACGCAGGGCACCGGCCGGTACGCGGAGGTCAACGGCCTCGACCTGTACTACGAGACGCACGGCTCGGGCAGACCGCTGATCCTGCTGCACGGCGGGCTCGGGTCGGGCGAGATGTTCGGCCCGGTCCTGCCCGAGCTGGCCGCACGGCACCAGGTCATCGCGGTCGACTTCCAGGGGCACGGCCGGACCGCCGACATCGACCGCCCACTCGACCTGGCCTTCCTGGCCGACGACATCGCGGCACTGGTCGACCACCTCGGGGTGGACCGGCCGGCCGTCGTCGGATACTCGCTCGGCGGCGGCGTGGCGCTGCGGCTGGCGGCAAGGTACCCGGGCAAGGTCGGCCGGGTGGTGGCGGCCTCTGCCTACGCCCGGTCCGACGCGGTGTATCCGGAGATCCGGACGCAACAGGGCCAGGTGAGCGCGGCCGCCGTCGAGTTCATGAAGGACACCCCGATGTACGAGCTCTACCAGCGGGTCGCGCCGCGTCCGGAGGACTTCCCCCGCCTGCTCGACAAGATCGGCGCGGCGATGGCCCAGGATTTCGACATCACCGGCGAGATCCGTGGCCTCCAGGTGCCCACCCTGATCGTGGCCGGCGACGCCGACATGGCCCCGCCCAGCCACTTCGTCGAGGTTTTCGCCCTGCTCGACGGCGGCCAGCGGGACGGGGGCTGGATGGGCGAGGGCCGGCCGAAGGGTGGGCACGCGCTGGCCATCCTGCCCGGCTGCACCCACTACAACCTCTGCACGTCACCGCTGTTCGCGGCGACCACCCTCGCCTTCCTGGTCGAGGCGCAGGGCTGAGCGCCGCCGGTCACGGCACCCGGGCGTCCACGGCGGCCGGACGCCGAGACCGACGCCGGGCTGATGCCGGAACGGGGCATCCCCGGCGGGTCGGAGCAGTAGCGTGGGGACCGGAACGCTGCGTCACCGGTGGTCCTCGCCGGAGCCGCACCCGCCGGCCCGACTTCCGGAACCCGCGGCCGCCGTGACGCCGCCAAGGAAGATCCAGGGGCGCCGACGGGCGGCATGGCGCCCTGACCCGGCCCAGGAGGCTGTGATGAGCACGGGGGATGTCCGGAGCGACGCGAGCGGGACGGGGATCGGAAACCTCGACATGAAGGTCGAGGTGGTCGTCGTCCCCGTCTCGGACGTCGACCGCGCGAAGGAGTTCTACGGGCGCCTCGGATGGCGGCTCGACCGCACCCCGCCCGGCGTGGTCCAGTACACGCCGCACGGCTCCGGCTGTTCGGTGCAGTTCGGCCCGGACCTCACGTCGGGGGCGCCCGGCTCGGCCAGCGCCTACCTCGTCGTCTCCGACCTGGCGGCGGCCCGGAACGCGCTGCTCTCCGCCGGGGTCGAGGTGGGCGACATCTTCCACGTCACTCCGGACGGCCCGGCCGACGGGCCGGATCCCGAGCGGCGCAGCTACTTCACGCGCGCCACGCTCCGCGACCCGGACGGCAACAGCTGGCTCCTCCAGGAGATCACGACCCGGCTGCCCGGACGCGTCGAGGCCGGCCCGACGTCGTTCGCCTCCGCGGCCGACCTGGCGAGCGGGCTCCGGCGCGCGGCCGAGGCCCACGGCGAGCACGAGAAGCGGACCGGCCAGGAGGATCCGAACTGGCCCGACTGGTACGCGGCGTACCTGGTCAGCGAGCAGACTGGCGCGGAACCGCCCAGCTGAGCCGTTCCGTCGGCGGGGTCACCGGCGAGGTCGGCTGTCGTCTTCCCGCTGCGGAATCCCCGGCCCCGGTGGAGTGGACGACCCTGCCCGCACACGACGGACCCGCGCACCCGGACGGTCCTCGACGGCGCACCGACGGGACGCGCGGTGGTCCGCGGTAGCAAGACGTCGAAAAACTTCGATGCGTTGCCCGGGAACCAGGCCGGGCCCTCCGCCGACTATCCCCCTGGCGTGTCGCGACGGCCGGGGAGGAATGGGCAGGTGGAACGCGAGAGTTTCATGCTCAGGCTCGAAGCCGAGGTGACCGGAGGCCGGGCGGGCCGCCCGTCCAGCGCGCCGACCCGGGCACCGGCACCGAGGGCGTACCGGAGGTATGGGGCCCGGGGTACCGGTCGGACCGCCTGACATCAAACCCGTGACCCTTGGAGGCCCACGTGTCGACCACCGCGACACCCTCATCGGAGCCGGAAACCCCGCTCGCACCACCCGTCGGCCCGCCGCCGGGTACCCCGACCGCACGCCGACGGTCGATCGGGCCGCTCGTGCTGCGGCTGCACTTCTACGCCGGAGTCCTGATCGCACCCTTCCTCGTCGTGGCCGCGCTGACCGGCCTGGCGTTCGTCTTCACCCCACAACTGGACAACCTGGTCTACGCCCACGAGTTGCGGGTCGACGAGGGCGCCGCGCCGGCCCGCCCGCTCGCCGAGCAGGTGGTCGCCGCCCGCGCCGCCCACCCGGACGGCGACCTGGCGTCGGTGACCCCGCCGGTGGCGGCGACCGACACCACCAAGGTGGTATTCAACCTGCCGCACCTCGGCGAGAAGCAGCACACCGTCTACGTCGACCCGTACACGAACGAGGTGCGCGGCACCCTGACCACCTGGTTCGGGGAGACGCCGTTGATGACCTGGCTGGACGACCTGCACCGCAACCTGCACCTGGGTACGGTCGGGCGACACTATTCCGAGCTGGCGGCGAGCTGGTTGTGGTTGTTGGTGCTGGGTGGCCTCTTCCTGTGGCTGCGCCGGCAGTGGCACGGCCGGCGCAGGCTGCGCCGCACCGTCCTGCCCGACCTTGCCGCGAACGTGGGCGTACGGCGTACCCGCGGCTGGCACGCGGCCACCGGAATGTGGCTGGCCCTCGGGCTGCTCGTCCTCTCGGCCACCGGGTTGACCTGGTCACGGTATGCCGGCGGCAACTTCGACATCGTCCAGAACGCGTTCGACGCGCACAGCCCCACCCTGGCCACCACCCTGCCCGGCGCCGCCCCGGGCGGTGACCCCGACGGCGGCGGGCACCACGGGGGCGGTCCGACGGGCGGCGGTTTCGATCCGGCCGACGTGGACCGGGCCGTGTCGATCGCCCGCTCGGCCGGCGTGGACGGGCTGGTGGTGGTCACCCCACCGGCCGGGCCGGGCACGGCCTGGGTGGTGGCACAGGACGACCCCTCCTGGCCGTACGGTTGGGACCGGGTCGCCGTCGACCCGACGACCGGCAGCGTCGTGGCACACTCCCGGTTCGCCGACTGGCCGCTCCTGGCCCAACTGTCCAAACTGGGCGTCGCGTTCCACATGGGCTTCCTCTTCGGGGTGGTCAACCAGATCCTGCTCGCCGCCCTCGCCGTCGGGCTGCTGTGTGTGATCGTCTGGGGGTACCGGATGTGGTGGCAGCGCCGCCCCACCCGGGCCGACCGGCGAGCGCCGCTGGGTGCTCCGCCGGGCCGGGGCGCGTGGCGGCAGGCCAGTCCACCGGCCGTGGTCCTCCTGCTGCTGGTCGCGATCGCGGTCGGCTGGGCGATGCCGACCCTCGGCGTCACCCTCGGCGTGTTCCTCGTCGTCGACCTGGTGCTCGGCGCGGTGCAGCGCCGCCGGGCCCGGCGGGCGGTCCCGACGTCGCCCGCACCCGCCGGCAACTGACGGCCAGCCGGCCCGCCGCACTCTCCACCGGCCCGTCCGGACGCCGCCACGTCCGCCCCGGTCACCCGTGGGTCGTCCCAGAGGTCGGACCGTCGCGGTGCCGGTTACCGGACCACATCTCGACATCGCCGGGTGGCCGCGCGCAGCGGCCACCCGGCGTCATGGCATTCTTTACCACCGCTGCCGGTTTCAACGATTCAACCAGCCATTCCGCGTTCCGCGGCGGTGGAAACAATTCCTGTTTCTCGCGGTTCGCGCCGGCCGGAGACGAGTCGGCATGTGCTGTCCGTATTTCAGGGAAGAACGGAGTGTGTCGTTATTCCCTCGCGACTCTGTGTCAGCGCGTGGTTGGACGGGCGTTTCGGCGGCATTTCCCAACAATCCGCCGTCGCGTGTCGCGGCGGCGTAATGGGGGTCCAACGGCTCGTGCCGCCGGCCCGGCCGCTGTCGGGATCCCAGCGGTACGGACCGACGGCACGGCGTCGGAACGGAAGGTCCTGCCTCAGCCCGGCAGGCTCAGCTGCGCCGGGGTCGACCGCGGCGTGGTGGTGCCGTCGCCGAGCTGGCCCAGCCCGTTGCTGCCCCAGCACCACAGGCTGTTGTCGGTCCGGATGCCGCAGGTGTGGTAGCTGCCGAGGCTGCCGGTGGTCCAGGTGGTCGCGGTGCCGACCCGGGTGGGGGCGTTCCGGTGGGTGGTGGTGCCGTCACCCAGTTGGCCGTAGGCGTTGTTACCCCAGCACCACAGGCTGCCGTCGGTGCGGAACCCGCAGGACGAGTCGTTGGCCACCACGACCCTGTTCCAGCTGGTGTTGGTGCCGACCTGGATCGGACTGGTCTGGTAGCGGACGTTCGAGCCGAGCTGTCCGTAGCCGTTCTCGCCCCAGCACCAGAGGGTCCCCTCGGTGCGGGAGCCGCAGGTGAAGGTGTATCCGGCGGTCACGCCGCTCCAGCTGGTCGCGGTGCCGACCTGGCTCGGGGTCGCCCGGTAGCTCAGGATGCCGAGACCCAGTTGCCCACTCGAACTGTCGCCCCAGCACCAGAGGGTGCCGTTGGTGCGGGTGGCGCAGGTGTGCGCGAAGCCGGTGGTGACGTTGGCCCAGTTGGTCGCCGTGTCGACGCGTACCGGGGTGGTCGAACTGGACACGGAGGAGCCGACACCGAGCTGCCCGTTGCGGTTGCGGCCCCAGCACCAGAGCGTGCCGTCGGTCCGGACGGCACAGGCGTGACTGTTGGCGGCGCTGACCGTCGACCAGTTGGTGGCGTCACCGACCCGTACCGGAGCGTTCCGGTTGGTGTTCGTGCCGTCACCGAGTTGACCGTCGAAGTTGTTGCCCCAGCACCAGAGCGTGCCGTCGGTCCGGACCGCGCAGGTCGAGTTGTGCCCGGCCTCGATCTTCGCCCAGTCGGCGGCGTCGCCGATCCGCACCGGGGTGAGTCGGTTCGTGGTGGTGCCGTCGCCGACCTGGCCGCGGGAGTTGCTGCCCCAGCACCAGAGCGTGCCGTCCGTGGAGACCGCACAGGTGTGTCCGTATCCGGTGGCGACGCCGGACACCGTCGGGGCGGCCGCGGCGTTCGACGGGGCGCGTTGCGCGGGGTCGACGCCCGCGGCGGCCGTACCCGCGGAAACTCCGATGACGAGCATGGCGATTCCAGCGGATTTCGCCGCCGCACTGATGACAGTTCTCGCTGAACGCCGCCATCGAGCCCGCAGCCAGCCGACCTGATTCTCGTTCATGTACTTTTTCTCCCCAAAGGACGTCGATGTCTAGACGATGGAGGCGGCGTTGCCCAGGTGGGTCGTCAGACGACTTACTAATTAATAGCATCGATCTTCTGCATTGACTAGGGACGATACGCCAGCAGCCCGCGAGTCCCTCGACCCCCTATCCTCCGCACTCCGGCCGGCATCCCGGGCCAGGCTCCGGCCGGTTCGGAGTCGACGGTGGCGACAACCCTGTGTTAGCGCTAACATCGATCGATGATGACAGCCGGGCGCCGACCTCCGACCCTTCGGGAGGAACGATGGCTCAATACTCCGGGCAGCGCGGCACGCCGTGTCGCGCCGCACTCGTCCTGCTCGGGCTCCTGCTCGCCGTCGGCCTCGTGGTGAGCCCGCCCGAGCCGGCGTCGGCGTCGGCGTGGGACGACGGCACCGCGGACACCCCGCCGTTGGGTTGGAACAGCTATGACGCGTTCAACTGGCGCGTCACCGAGGCGGACGTACGGGCCAACGCCGACTACATGCGCGACAACCTCCGCCAGCACGGCTGGCAGTACGTCGTCATCGACTGGGCCTGGTACTACCCGGGCGCGCACACCGGCAGCCCGAACCAGGACGGCAACCTCAACCCCCGGCTCCGGATGGACGGCAACGGCCGGCTGCTGCCGGACACCACCCGGTTCCCCTCCGCCGCCGGGGACAACGGCTTCAAGCCGCTTGCCGACTACGTCCACGCCCAGGGGTTGAAGTTCGGCGTACACCTGATGCGGGGCATCCCCCGGCAGGCCGTCGCCGACAACGTGCCGATCCTCGGCACCGACTGCCGGGCCAACCAGATCAACAACAACAGCACCGCCGCCTGGCTGAACCTGATGTGGGGCCTGAACATGTCCAACGCCTGCGCGCAGGCGTACCTGGACTCGGTGTTCCAGCTACTGGCCAGCTGGGGCGTCGACTACGTGAAGGTGGACGACATCGCCGCGCCGACGTACCGGCAGGAGGAGGTGGCCGGCTACCGGCTGGCGATCCAGCGCAGTGGCCGGCCGATGGTGCTGAGCCTCTCCCCCGGCGCGACGCCGCTGTCGGCCGCCACGCACGTCCGGGCCAACGCGCACATGTGGCGGATCGTGAACGACCTGTGGGACGACTGGCCGGGCCTGGACCGGCTCTTCGACCAGCTGCGCGACTGGGCGCCGCACCGGGCCACCGGAGCCTGGCCGGACCCGGACATGATCCCGATCGGCCGGTTGTCCAAGTTCGGGCCGGTCGGCTCGCCCCGGTACTCCAACCTGACCCCGGACGAGCAGCGCACCCTGATGACCCTCTGGGCGATCAACCGGGCACCCCTGATGTGGGGCGGCAACCTGGTCGAGAACCGTCCCGCCGAGCTGGCCCTGATGACGAACCCCCGGGTGCTCGCCGTCGACCGGTCCAGCACCAACAACCGCCAGCTCGTCGGCGGTACCCGGCAGGTCTGGGCCGCCGACGTGCCCGGCAGCGCCGACCGGTACGTGGCACTGTTCAACCGGGACACCGCCGCCGGAAACGTCACGCTCGACCTGGCCACCCTGGGCATCGGCTCGGCCACCGTCACCGACCTCTGGTCCGGCACCGACCTCGGCACCGTCACCGGCGCCCTGACCAGGTCCCTGCCCGGGCACGGCGCCGGCCTGTACCGGCTCTCCCCGACCAGCACCGTCCCCACTCCGGCCGACCACACGCTCACCGCCCGGCACAGCGGCAAGCTCGCCGACGTCCACAACGCCTCCACCGCCGACGGCGCCGACGTCGTGCAGTGGACCGCCAACGGCCAGGCCAACCAGCGCTGGCGCTTCACCGATGTCGGGGCCGGGCACGTCACGGTCAGCAGTGTGCACAGCGGCAGGTGCCTCGACGTCCACGGCGGCACCGGCGCGACCGGCGACGGCGTCCGGGTGGTGCAGTGGACCTGCCACGGCGGCTCCAACCAGCAGTGGCGGATCCAGGACGCCGGCTCCGGCCACGTCCAGTTGGTCGCCCGGCACAGCGGTAAGTGCCTCGACGTGCGGGACGCCGCCACCGGCGACGGCGCCCAGCTGGTGCAGTGGACCTGCGGCACCGGCCCGAGCCAGCAGTGGCGGCGCGCCCAGGTCTGAGTCCGGCCCGTCGGTGTCCGGCCCAGCCGAGCCGGACACCGACGGCACGACCCAGCACGGCACGACCCAGCACGGCACGACCCAGCACGACCCAGCACGGCACGACCCAGCACGGCCCAGCACGGCGCGGACGACCAGCTGGCGGTGCGGAACGACGGACGGTACCGCTGGTGGAGGCGTCACCGTCGGCAGGGGCCGGTCAGACCGACACCACCCCGGTGACGGCGGCCAGGGCCTCGGCGGCGTCGCCGACCGCCGACGGTTTCGCGTACAGCCGGTCGGCGATGACCACCAGGTCCAGGCCGGACGAGGCGAACGTCCGGTACGCCTCGGCACCGGCCCGGGCCGTCGGCTGCCCCTTGACGTTGAGCGAGGTGTTCATCAGCACCGGTACGCCGCAGAGCCGCTCGAACTCGTCGAGGATGCGCCAGAACCGGGGGCTCTCCGCCGGGTACACCGCCTGCACCCGGGCGGTGCCGTCGTCGTGCAGCACGGCGGGGATGGCCGACCGGGCGTGCGGGTGCACCGCGACGGCGACGGTCATGTGCCGCAGGTCGACCCCGGCCGGTACGACGAAGAACCGCCCCGCCGCCTCGGCCTTGACCGCCGGGGCCAGCGGCCGGAACTCCTCCCGGAACTTGACGGCCGCGTTGACCCGCTCCCGGGCGCCCCGGTCGCGCGGGTCGGCCAGGATGCTGCGGTTGCCCAGCGCGCGGGGACCGAACTCCAGCCGGCCCTGCGCCCAGCCGACGATGTGGCCCCGGACGAGCAGCCGGGCCACCACCCGCTCGGCCACCCCCGGCCCGACCCGGACCGACCAGTACGGCTGGTCGGCCGGCGGCCCGTCCTCGGTCACCTCCGGACCGAGACAGGTCGTCGCCGGATAGTCGGCCACGCTCGCGGCGGGACCGGCCAGGGCGAGCGCGGCGCCGACCGCGGTCCCCTCGTCACCGGCGGCCGGCTGCACGTATATCGCATCCACCAGACCGGAGTACCCGAGCCGGCCGATCGCGGCACAGTTGAGCGCCACACCCCCGGCGAAGGCGACCCGGCGCAGCCCGGTCCGCCGGACCCAGTGCCCGACCAGGTGGAACAGGGCCTGCTCCAGCCGTTCCTGCGCGGCGGCGGCCAAGTCGACGTGCGCCCGGCCCAGCGGCTCGCCCGGCCGCGCTTCCGGGCCGACCCGCCCGGCGAGCCAGCCGCGGGACCCCGCGAAGGTCTCCCGGTCGCGCGGGTCGCGGTTGCGCCGCAGCACCGGCACGTCGAACCGCCCGTCCGGGCCGAGGGTGACCGCCTCGGCCAGCACCGACCGGAACCGCTCCGGGTCGCCGAGCGCGGCCAGCGCCATCACCTTGTACTCGTCGCTGTTCGGCCAGTACCCGCTGAACATGGTGACCAGGGCGTAGAAGAGTCCGAGGCTGCTGCGGTAGTCCAGGGCGGCCAGCCGGTGCAGCTTCCCGCCCCGCCAGGCGTAGACGCTCACCGCGTGCAGTTCGCCCATCCCGTCCAGCACCACCACCAGTGCCTCGTCGAAACCGGCCGGGATCGCCGCGGTCAGCGCGTGCGCGTGGTGGTGCGACACCGGCCGGACCCGCTGCCCGGACAGCTCCGGCACGAACCGGTGCAGCAGTTCGGTCTGCCGCTGCGGCGCCAGCACCTCGGCGTAGCGGCGGCGCGCGTACGGCTCGCCCCGGGCGAAGATCTCGAACCGGGTGTGGTCGAAGTTGTGCGCGACCGCGTCGACGTCGGCGAAGTCCAGCCCGGCCAGGCGCAGGCAGGACCGCATGGCGTCGACCGGGAAGGCGTGGTCGAACTTGCGGCCGGAGTACCGCTCCTGCTGCACCGCCGCGACCAGGGTGCCGTCGACGACCAGCGCCGCCGCCGAGTCCAGCCCCTGGAACAGCCGTGCCTCGCGCTCGTCCAACCCCGGGAAACTGGCCGCCTTCAGCTCGGCGGAGCCGTGCAGCCCGCTGTAGCCGAGCACCACCCGGGGATGTTCCGCAGCCTCCATCGGGGTTCCTTCCCTTCAGTCGTCGTCGGTCCGGCCGCGCCAGCGGAAGGTGCGTACGGCGACCAGGAAGCCGAGTACGCACCAGGCGGCGAGGACCAGGGCCACCCGGTCGAGTTCCCAGCTCTCGGCCGGCTCCTGGGTCTGGTAGCCGTCCGGCAGGAAGACCGACCGCATCCCCTGGGCGATCCACTTGAGCGGGAAGATGGCGGCCACCGTCTGCATCCAGGTCGGCAGGGTGGCGAAGACGAAGTAGACGCCGGAGATGAACTGGAGCACGATCGCGATCGGCGACATCACGGCCGGCGCGGTACGGCCGTTGCGGACGAGGCCGCTGGCCGCGATGCCGAGCAGGGTGCAGGAGGCGATCCCGAGCGCGATGACCCAGAGGTAGGTCAGCCACCGGTCGGCGGTGCCGGGCAGGCGCAGCCCGAAGAAGGCCGAGCCGATGCCGAGCAGCAGCACGTTCTGGGCCAGCGCGACGAAGGCGACCATCGCCATCTTGCCGACGAAGTATGCCGACCTCGGCATCGGGGTGCCGGCGAGCCGCTTGAGCGTGCCGATGTCCCGCTCGATCGGGATGGCGATCGCGACGTTCTGGAAGCTGACGCCGAAGAGCCCGGCGCCGATCATGCCGGCCACGAAGTACTGCGCGAGGTCGACGTCGCCGGGCAGCCGCTGGCCGTGGAAGATCGCCCCGATCACGACAAGCAGCAGCACCGGGAAGAAGAAGGTGAAGACCACCGAGATCCGTTCCCGGATGAAGACCAGGAACTCCACCCGGACCCGGGCCCGGGTCACCGCCAGCAGCGCCGGACGCCGCAGGGGCACGCCGGGGGCGGTCACGCCGGCTCTCCGATCATGCGCAGGTAGGTCTCCTCCAGGCTGGGCCGCTCGACGGCCAGTCCCGGCACGTCCGGGCCGTACTCGGTGGCCAGCTCGGCGACCAGCTTCGCCGGGGTACCGGTGCGGACGCTGCGCGGTCCGTCGGGACTGAGCCAGCGGACCGTGGCCGGCGCGGTGGCCCGGCCGCCGAGGGTCTGCGGCGGGCCGATGTCCACGATCCGGCCGTCCACGAGTACGGCGATCCGGTCGGCGAGCTGCTCGGCCTCCTCCAGGTAGTGCGTGGTGAGCAGGATCGTCGTGCCGGACCGGGCGAGGTCGGCGATCAGGTCCCAGAACCGGCGGCGGGCCTCGGGGTCGAATCCGGTGGTCGGCTCGTCCAGGAAAAGCAGTTCGGGCCGGCCGACGATGCCGAGCGCGACATCGAGCCGGCGGCGCTGCCCACCGGAGAGGTACGCCGCCCGGGCGTCCCGCCGGTCGGTCAGCCCGACCAGCTCGATCACCTCGTCCGGGTCCCGGGAGTTCGGGAAGCAGGCCGCGATCGCCCGGGTCCAGTCCCGGACGGTCAGGGCGCCGCCCTGGGTCAGGTCGTCGGAGCGTTGCAGCACGATGCCGATCCGGGCCTTCCAGTCCGGCCGGCCCAGTGCCGGGTCGACGCCGAGCACCCGTACCCGGCCGCTGTCCCGGCGGCGGTGCCCCTCCAGGATCTCCACGGTGGTGGTCTTGCCGGCGCCGTTCGGCCCGAGCAGGGCGAAGACCTCCCCCCGGCCAATGGTCAGGTCGATCCCGGCCACCGCCGGCCGACCCCGGTAGGACTTGCGCAGGTCGGCCACGAGGATGGCCGGCTCGTCGCCGGGGACTCCGGGACCGCCGCTCCGCCCGTTCACGGGTCCGTCCGGCCGTCGCCGTCGGCGAGCACGGGCTGCCGGGCCCAGGCCGCCCGATCGGCCGGGTCGGCCGGGGGTGCGGCGCAGACGACGTACCGGTGCGGCGTCATGGCGGTGCGGCGGCCCGGCATCGCGGCCACGCAGGCCAGGTGCGCCTGCCGGGGTGTCCGGACGTTCCCGCCGGCCAGGTACGCCACCAGCCGGAACCCGTCGCCGTCCGGTACCGCGAAGACCCGCCGGGCCGCCGCGTCGAGCGTCTCGTCGAGGAGACGCTGTACCTCGGCCAGCTCCACCCAGGAGGAGTCGACGAGTCGCCAGCCGGTGCCGCGGTCCATCGGCTCGATCCCGCTCACCTCGCCGATCCGGGACAGTGGGAAGTTCCCGTCGGCCGCCTCCACGAGCACCCGCTCCACGCCGCGCAGCAGTGCTTCGATCTCCTCCGGCGGTACCCGGTTCCGGTCCTGGCTGATCACGCCGAGCACCAGCTCACCGCGCTTCTGCATCAGCCGCCAGGCCAGCAGCGGCGAGATGTCCGGCCAGTCCTGCCACCAGATCCGGGTCTCCCCGAGCGCCGCCCGCGCCTGCTCAGGCCCGGTTCCGGCGGCTCCGACCTGCTCGGTCGGCGCGGAGCCGGCCTGGTCGCCCGGGGCGGCTCCGGCCTGGTCGCCCGGGGTGGGGACGGTCTCGCTGTCGTTGAAGGTGCTGGCGTCGTTGAACGTGGTGTCCCGGCCGTACCAGTTGCCCCGGTCGTGGTGGATCTGGTCGATCATCCGGACCCGCGCGACGTCGTCGACCTGTGCCTGCCGACCGGCCCGCAGCACCGCGCCGCCCACCCGGCGCAGCTGCTCGTCGTAGCTGTCCGCGTCGGCGTCGATCGGCACCAGGCTGTCCGCCGCCAGCGGGCCGATGTACTCGCGGAGCCGGCGCTCGGTCCGGTTGCTGGCCAGCGTCGGCAGCGGGAAGTGCCGGTGGCCGGTACGCCGGGCCAGCACCGCACAGATCGCGGCGAGTACCGCCATCGACCCGCTCGCACCGACCCGGGCGGTGATCTGCGGCAGGGCCAGCGCACCGGCCCGGGACCAGAGCCAGCCGGAGGTGGCCCCGCCGGGTGGCGCGGTCGTGCGCGGCGCCGCCCAGGTGCACTGCGGAAGCCGGCGCAGGTGACGTTCCCAGTAGCCGAGGGCGGTGTCGAGGCGACGGCGCCCGGCCGGCGACCGCTCGTACGCCGCCTGGTCGAGGGGCTGGTGCGGGGGCGGGCCGAGCTGCCGGCGGGCGGGGTCGGCGGCGAGCGCGGTGAACTCCCGACCGAGCAGTTCCGCGCTCATCAGGTCGACCACGACGTGCGAGTAGACCACCGCCGCGACGGTGGGCACCCCGTCGCGTACCGCGATCGCGGTGCGCAGCGGCAGCTCCGTCGCGAGGTCGAACTCGCCGTCCCGGAGCCGGTGGAAGAGTTCGTCGACGAGTGCCGCCGCGGTCGCCTCGCCGTGCTCGTAGACGTCCACCGGCAGCTCGCAGTGCGGAAGTACCCGCTGCACCGGCTCGGCGCCGCCGGGGAAGAGGGTGCGCAGTCCCTCGTGCCGGGCGACGAGCGCGGCGAGCGCGGCGACCACGTCCTCGACGCCGGCGCCCGGGGGCAGTTCCAGCGGCGCCGCCGCCCACCGGCCGTACGGCTTCTCCTGCCTGATCCACTTCAGCATGCCGAGGTGCCCGAGGGTGAGCGGCCCGTCGCCGCCCCGGCCGCCGACGACCTTGGCGTACCGCCGTCCGGTGCGGCGCAACTCGACGGTGGACGTGCGGGGACCGACGACCGGGGGTGGAAAGAGGTCGATAGGCTTAATTCCCATTGCCATCCTCTCAGCGGCTGCCGGACACGCTAGGCGAATTGGCCGACCGTTGACAATCGGGTAAACCCTGCCTTCATTCATTGACGTGTCTCGAAAAAGTTCCTGGGGTATTCCCCAGTTCCTCGCGGCCGATCACCGCGTTTAGTCTGTCTTCGCCGCGCCGTCGTCCCCGGTCGGGACCACCGACGGCGCATCAGCCCATCTGGAGGAATCGGTGGCCGCTCATCCCGAGGAAACGGTGACCGAGCCCGTCACGAGCCTGCTGCACGTGGAGGGTTTCGCGCCGGAACGGTCCTGGGCCGTCGAGGAGATAGCCGAGGCGAACGGGCTGAACCGGCACCAGGCGCGGATGTTCCGGCGCATCCGCGGGCTCGACCGGATACACCTCGACCCGGACATGGACCTGTTCGACCTGCTCGCCGCCCCGGCCGAGAGGGCCCTCCGCACGGTGCCCGACCCGGAGCGCGTCCGGTACCTGATCTACGCACACACCTTTCCGGACCTGACCCCGTCGTTCGTCTACGCGGCCGACCGGCTGCGCGAGCGGCTCGGGCTGACCTGCGCGGACGCGTTCGCCGTGACCCACCAGATGTGCGCCAGCAACCTCGCGGCGCTGGACGTCGCCGGTGAACTGCTCCGGGCCGACGGCGACCGGGACGCGCTGGCACTCGTGGTGACCGGGGAGAAACCGTTCACCGGGCTGGTGCGCTACATGCTCAACGTCTCGGTGACCGGTGAGGGGTCGGCCGCCTGCCTGCTCGGCATCGACGGCACCGGCAGCCGGATCCTCTCCTACGCGGCACACACCGCCGGAGAGTTCGCCGACGGCTTCCGGATGACCGTGGAGCGGCAGCGGGAATTCGACGACACCTACAACATCCACCTGTGGGAAATGATGCAGGAGGCGTTGCGCCGGGCCGGCCTCGACATATCCGACATCGCGATGGTGGTCCCGCACAACGTCAACCGGACGCTGTGGCTGCGCCTGTGCGCAAAGGTGGGCCTCGACCGCAGCCGCGTCTTTCTCGACAACATCGCACGGTACAGCCACACCTACTGTTCCGACCCGTTCATCAATCTGGCCACCATGCGCGACCGCGGTCTGCTGATTCCCGGCCAGCGTTATCTGCTGACCTCCGTCGGGGTCGGCGCCACGTACGCCGCCATGGTCATCGAATATTGACGCCCACCCGAATCCTGACGCCCACTTCGAGGACGGCGATGGACACGAGCTATCTGCGCACCCTCAAGGCCAACCTGCTCGGCGCACCGGACGGGCGTCTGGTCCTGGTCTGCAACTTCGAGGCCGAGAACTGGTGGGCCGAGGGACACGTCGGGCTGCCCGCGCCGCGCTTCTCGGCGCCGACCTCGGTGGTGGCCCGGATGGAGGAACACGGCATCCTGCTGGCCGGCGCGGACGACGTCCTGCTGCTCAAGCACCCCCTCGACCCGGGATACCGGGATTACCTGTCCCGGCTCGGGATGCCGCTGCCGACCGTACTCGTGCCGGAGAACGTCCGCGCCGACCGGTCGACCACCGAGGACGTACTCGACTCCCCCGAACTGCTCCGGCGGCTGGCCGCCCTCGGCGCCGCCGGAGCCCGGCTGCTGCCGATGGGCACCACGGTGCTGGAGCAGAAGCTCGCCGACCGGTGCGGGCTGCCGCTGGCGGTCCCCGACGCGACCACCTTCGCCCGGGTCAACAGCAAGATCTACTCCCGCCGGCTGACCGAGGCCGCCGGCCTGCGGGCGGTGCCCGGCGACTGCTGCGAGACCCGCGACGACCTCGCGGCCGTACTCGGCCGGCGGCGCGCCGCGCTCACCGACGGCGTCCGGCTGGTCGTGAAGGACGCCTACGGGGTATCCGGCAAGGGGCTGCTGCTGCTGGACCGCCCCGAGACGGCGGACCGGCTGCTCCGGATGGTCGACAGGCGCGCCGAGCGTACCGGCGACGACCGGTTGCACGTGGTCGTCGAGGAGTGGGTGGAGAAGAGCCACGACCTGAACTACCAGCTCACCGTCTCCGCCGACGGCCGGGCCACCCTCGACTTCGTCAAGCGGGCGATCACCGAGAACGGCGTACACAAGGGACACCTGATGCCTGTCGCGCTCACCCCGGCGCAACAGGCCGAGCTGACCCGCGCGGTCGAGGCCGTCGGCGCCCGGCTGCACACCGACGGGTACGCCGGGGTCGTCGGGGTGGACGCGGTGGTCGCCACCGGCGGCGAGCTGTACCCGGTACTCGAGATCAACGCCCGGCTGAACATGTCGAGCTACCAGGGCGGGGTGACCGAGCTGTGCCAGCGACCCGGGCAGGTGGCGCTGGCCAGGCACTACCCGCTGCGGCTCGCCGCGCCGGTCTCCTTCGCCGAGGTCGCCCGCACGCTCGCCCCGGTGCTGGACCGCGACGACGGGCAGCGGTTCGTCGTCACCTGCTTCGGCACGGTGAACGCCGACGCCGACCGGCCGCCGCCGTTCGACGGCCGGCTCTACGCCCTGCTCGTCGCCGCCGACCCGGAGCGCCTGTCGGCGCTGGACGACGCCGCCGGAGCCCTGCTCGCCGGCCTCGCACCCGGCCAGCCCGGATGACCGCCGGAAGCCCCGGCCCGCAGACGCTGACGCCCCTGGCCCGCATCCGAGCTGCCCCGATGACCGGCCACGCACCTGAACAGCCCCGATGACCGGAGGAGCGCCGATGACCGGAATCTACGCCGAGGTGGCCGAAAGGTTCGGCACCCCGGTCTACGTCTACGACGGCGACCTGCTGCGCCGCCGGTACGCCGCACTGCGCGACCGGCTCCGCGCCGACGTGGACGTCTTCTACTCCGCCAAGGCGAACCCGAACCTCAGCGTCTGCGCCCTGTTCGGCGCCCTCGGCGCGGGTCTGGAGGTCTCCTCGCTGGCCGAGCTGGTCACCGCCGAGCGGGCCGGCGTCGACCCGGCCGACGTGATCTTCCTCGGTCCGGGCAAGTCCGCCGAGGAGTTGCGGGCCTGTTGCGAGCGCGGCATCTACGCGGTGGTCTGCGAGTCGCTGGACGAGGTCGCCGCGCTCGACGCGATGCCCGGGGCCGACGGCCTCCGGGTCGTGCTGCGGGTCAACCCCGACTTCGACACCCACGGCTCCCGGCTGGCGATGGGCGGCAAGCCGCGCCAGTTCGGCATCGACGAGGAGATCCTGCGCGACGGTCCGGCCGCGCTGCACCGGCTGCGCCGGGTACGCGTCGCCGGGATCCACGCCTACCTCGGCACCCGCATCCTCGACGCGGCCACGGTCCGGCACAACACCCGGGGCGTACTGACCATGGCCGAGGAACTCGGCAAGGCGCTCGACATCCCGCTGGAGATGGTGGACGTCGGCGGCGGCTGGGGCGTGCCGTACTTCGACAACGAGACCGACCTCGACGGCGACGCCGCGGTGGACGGCGTCAACGACGAGGTGGCCGCGTTCCGGGAACGCCACCCGGAGACCCGGATCGTCACCGAGCTTGGCCGCTACCTGGTCGGCTGGTGCGGCACCTACGTGGTGCGGGCCCGCTACGTCAAGCGTTCCAAGGGCGAGTGGTTCGTGGTCGCCGACGGCGGCACCAACCACCACATGGCCGCCGTCGGAATCGGCAGCTTCGTCAAGCGCAACTTCCCGATCCGCTCGCTGAGCCGGCCCGAAGCACCGGCCGAACACGTCTACAACGTGACAGGTCCGCTCTGCACCCCCGGCGACGTGGTCGGCAAGCAGGTCCGGCTCCCCGAGGTACGCCCCGGCGACCTGCTCGGGGTGGAGCGCTCCGGCGCGTACGGCCCGAGCGCCTCGCCGGTGCTCTTCCTCAGCCACGGCCATCCGGCCGAGGTGCTCCTGCTCGACGGCACGGCGCACCTGATCCGCGGTCGCGACACCGTCGAGGACCTGCTCCGGCCGCAGCGTCTGGTCACGTTCCCCGTGCCGGCGACCACCGCCACCGCCTCATCCGAAGGGACCAGCAGCCATGGAGAACAGTAAGATCATCGCCGACATCGAGCGGGCGCTGAGCGAGGTACTCCAGCGACCCGTGTCGGGCATGCCGAAGGAGACCCGGCTCTTCGAGGACCTGCACCTGGACTCCACCTCCATCCTCGAACTGCTGATGGCCCTGGAGGACAGCGTCGGCATCGAGGTCGACCCGGAGAACCTGGAGATGTCCGACTTCACCTCGCTGGAGACCCTCGCCGACTACGTCGCCAGCAACCTCGACGGCAACGCCTGATCCCATGCCGCTGTCACTGTCATCCGCCGCGCTGGTGCTGGAGCCGGGCAGCGTCCCGTACCGGCCGGATCCCGACTGCGCGATCTTCGAGCGTGACCTGCTCGTCCGGTTCGGCATCCAGCGCGACGAGGACCGGCTCCGGCAGGGCGCCAACGTCGGCTTCACCGAACTGGCCGAGGCCGTGATCGAGAAGCTGCCGTTCCGGCTGGCCAGCCCCGACCTGCTGGTCTTCGCCTTCGGGCTGCCGGACATGATCGCGCTCAAGCACGTGGCCCAGCGGGTCGGTTATCTGCTCGGCGGCGGCAGCCACTGCTTCGCCGTCTCCGAACAGGGACTCCGGGCGCCGTTCACCGCGCTGCGGGTGGCCGACGCGTTCACCCGCTCCGGCCGGTGCCGCACGCTGGCCCTGGTGGTCTGCGAGCAGAACACGTTCGCCTATCCCGACCCGTTCGTCGAGGAGAACAAGGTGCCGAACTCGGCGGCGCTGCTCTACTTCGACGACACCGGGCGCTACGAGTTCGCCGGCACCCGGATGGCTCCCCGGGGCACCCCGCTGGGCGCGCTGCTCGGATGGGCGGCGGCGACCGACCCGGTGACCGGCCCGGAACCGGAATCCACGCTGCTCGTCGCCGGGTCCTGGGCGGACTCCGACGACCTCGCCGACACCGGCTGGCCGGTGCACCGGGCCGCGGCCGGCCCGTACTGCACCGGGGTCTGGCTCGAACTAGCGCGCCACCACCAGGAGTGGGCCGAGGCGTACCGGTCGGTGGTGCTCTGCGACACCGATCCGCGTACCGGGCAGAGCCAGGTCGCCGTGCTGCGCCGCCGGCCCGCCGCACCGACCCCGAGGAGAGCGCCGTGACAGCTGCCCTGACCCAACCGCTCGGCGTCGCCGGATATCCGCGCGCCCTGGACGCGCTGCACCACAGCGTCCGCCCCGGCGCACCGGTGCCGGCACCGAGCGGCCACGTCGCCGCCTCGGTGGCGGCGCTGCCCTCGGCGGAGCCGAACCCGCTGCACCGCTTCGGCCTCGCCGTCACATCCCCGGCCGGTGATGGTGCCGGGTCGGCCCACGCGGCACCGGCGGAGGTCGCCGACAGGTTCGCCACCGGCCTGCTCGACCTGCACCGGGCGGTCCTGCGCCGCGCCTTCGACCAGGCGGTACACCACCTCGGCGAGCGCAGCTCGGAAGGGGCCTCGCTGCTGGCCCGGCAACTCGTACAGGCGCAACTCGCCGACATCGCGATGGCGCTGCGCGAGGACGAGGCGATGCCGCCGGAACGGCGCTGCGGGGACGCGGCCGCACGGTGGCGTACCCACCAGCGGCTCGTCCGGCTCGGCCGCACCGTGCTCTACCTCTTCGGCGCCGCCGGGTTCCTGCTCGACGGCCCGGCCGGCGAACTCTACCTGGCGGAGGTCACCGGCAACCTCTACCTGCACCCCGGAGCGCCGCTGTCGCGGCCGGAGACGGAGGACCGCGATGCCTGAGCCGCTCGACGACACCCTGCGCGAGCTGGACGGGTTCTGCGCCGAGGTCTCCGCCGACTTCCGCGAGCTGGGCCGGTTGCTCGACCAGGACCCGGACGTCATCGGCGACCACCTGGACCGGCCCGGGGTACGCCTCTCCCGGTTCTGCGCCATCCCGCCCCGGTACTGGCCCGGCCAGGAGGCGCCGGCGAACCTGGTGGGTCTGCTGCGGACCGTGCTGGGGCAGAGCGTGGCCTGGGAACGCCTCGCCTACGGCGACCCCAACGTGTGGCTGGCCAGCCCCGGCCCGGCGCTCTCCGGCGGCGTCGTGGACGTGCTCGGCACCACCGAACAGGCCGACCGCTACTACCACCGGCTCGTCGCCGAGCCGCAGCACACCTTCTTCGGGCTGACCGAGCCGACCAAGGGCTCCGCCGCGACCGAGCTGACCACCACGCTCACCCCGGCCGCCGACGGCGACGGCTGGATCCTCGACGGCGAGAAGTGCTACATCGGCAACGGCGCCCGGGCCGAGTTCGGGGTGGTCTTCTGCCGGCGGGCGCCCGGACCGCTCGGCATCGAGGCCGTACTCGTCGACACCGACACCCCCGGCTTCAGCGGGGAGCTGCTTCCCACCGTCGGCCTGCGGGGTGCCCGGATCAGCCGGATCCGGTTCGACGGTGTCCGGGTGCCCGCCGGGAACCTGCTCGGCGCGCACCTGCGGCGGACCCGGCGCGGCCTGTACGGCGCGACCCAGGTGCTGTACCGGGCCCGGCCCACCATCGCGGCGATGGCGCTGGGCTGCGCCCAGGCCGTCTGCGACTACGTACTGGCGCAGCGTCCCGCGCTCGCCGGCTTCGACCGGCTGCAGCTCGACGACGTACTGGACCGGATCGCCGCGGTGCGCCGGCTCATCCGGCAGGGCGCCGCCGACGTGGACCGTGGTGCGGTGAACAGCCACCGGCTCGGCGCGGCCAAGGCACAGGCCGCCCGGCTGGCCGAGGAGGCGACGCTGCTCGCCGCGCGGCTGCTCGGCCCGGCGGCGCTTGTCGAGCATCCCTGGCTGGAGAAGACCTACCGCGACGTACGCGCCTTCGAGATCATGGAGGGCACCAGCAACCTGCACCGGATGTCCGTGTTCCGGGGCGTGCTGAAGGGCAACTTCCTGGCCCCGCCCGAGCCCGGCGACGTCTTCGCCGCACCAGTCTCCGGCGACGTCTTCGCCGCACCCGTGTCGGGCGAGTCGCCCAGCACTCCCGAGCTCGCCGGGAACGGCCGTGCGACTCGGCGTTGACCTGATGTCCGTCGACGAGCTGGACCGGCTCGCCCGGCGGGCCTGGTTCACCCGGTACGCCTTCGCCGACGTCGAGTTGGCGCACGCCGACCGGCTCTCGGGTCAGCGGCGGCGGGAGTTCCTGGCCGGCCGGTTCGCCGCCAAGGAGGCCGTGCTGAAGGTACTCGGGACGGGGCTGTTCGAGGGCATCGCACCGTGCGACGTCGCGGTACTGTCCCGGCCCGGCGGCGCCCCGCAGGTCGAGCTGCGCCGGGCGGCGACCGTCGCCGCCGAACGGGCGGGCGTCGGGCAGGTCACGGTCTCCATCACGCACAAACGCGGCCTCGTCGCCGCCGTCGCGCTCGGCTGGTGAGCCCACCGGGCGCCGCGCCGTCGACGGCCACGGCGGTCCGCGCGCCGTCGACGGCCACGGCGGGCCGCGGTACGCCGCCGGGGCGGGACGTCCGGACGGCCGGCCGGAGCGGTCCGCGCCGCGCCCGGGTGTCGGTCACTCGCTCCGGCCGGTCGCGTGCAGCCGCCGGGCCAGGCCCACCCGGTTGCGGACGTCGAGCTTGGCGAAGACGTGCGTGAGATGCATCTCGACCGTCTTCTCGGTGACGAAGAGCGCGGCGGCGATCTCCCGGTTGGTGAGTCCGTCGCCGGCCAGCTCGGCGACCTGCCGTTCCCGGTTGGTCAGCGCGGCCGGCACGGCACGACCGGCCCGGCGCTGACTCCGACGGGAGCGGGCCGTGGCGGCCGGCGGGCCACCCGGTTCCGGCCTGGCGGCCCCGGACGGCTCGGTGCCCTCCTCGGAGCGGCCGGGCCCGGACGGGTGCCCCGGCGGCACGTCGAGCACCACCACCAGCGGACCACCTGTCGACAGGTACGGCTCCAGGAGGGTGTGCACCGCATCGACCAGCGGGTACGCCTGGCCGGGTCGGTCGTGCCGCACCCGGCCACCGGCCGGACCGGCCGGCAGCGGTACCCCGTCCGGCGGGGAGGCATCGGAGAAGACGCGGATCTCCCGTGCTCCGGCCAGGCGGGCGATCTCGGCGAGCAGCCTGGTCCGGCCGATCCCAGCTCCGCCGGTGACCTCGACGACGTGTGCGCCGTCGTCGAGGTCGCCGAGGATCTCCTCGATCCGTCGTCCCCCTCCGTCCGGCTGCCTCGCCGGGCTCGCGTCGACGGTGTCGCCCCGGCCGGCACACCACTGCCCGGGGCGGCACCGTGCCAGCTCGCCGTAACGGGTGGCGCCGGCGGGGTCCCTGGTGAGTTCGCTGCGCTCAGGCAATTTCGGCTCTCCGTCCGTGCCGTCGACGACGTGCCTTCCGCAACCTGGACCGTCCGGCGCGCACGCACCGCGATCCGGCCCTGCGGCCCCACGGATCGCCGGGGAGGTTGAAAAGGTTCAATGGGAAAGCGTATGCAGCCAAGCTGAACCACGGATGGACACACCCTGGACGACAGAGAGTGAAATTGATCAATGTGATCCACGAGCGGCGCGCTGGCGTGCCCTCGGCGGTCCACCGCCGGGCCAGCCGGCGGACGAGTACCGCGAACAGTCCGGTGAGCAGCCCGACCAGAAGGCCGCAGGCTGCTGGCGCTGGTCGTCAGCCGGAACACCAGCTCTTCCGTGCCCGGGGCAGCTGGTCGGCGAGATTGCCGCCCAACCGCGGCGGCCGGTCGCCGAAGACGTCCGCCCAGAAGAGGTTGTGCACCACCGCCGACCCCACGCCGTAGAGCCCGCCGACCGCCAGCAGCGTGATCACCGGTGACGGGATCCCCCGGAGCACGGTCACGGCCAGCCAGACCGGCGGCGGCCCGAAGACCAGGAGGGCCTGCTGCGGCCAGCCGACGCGCACGCCCGTGCCGTGTACGAAGACCCGCGACCTCGGTCGCTCCCGGGCATCCCGTCCGTCGCCTCCCGGCGACCCCGGACCGGTACGGCACCTCGCCGGGGTAACCTCTCCCCGCCCCGTCGTCGCCTCCCCCGGCCCGGCGTCGTCCTCCCCCACCCGGGTCGCCTCCGCGCAAGGCCCGCGAGGTGCGTTCAACAGCGCAGGTCGAGCAGTTGCACAGCGGGACGCAGTCCCCGCGCGTCGACGGGGTGCCGGCACACGCTCGGCGCGGCCGAGCAGGGGTGGTGCCGGCGGAAAACGGCAGGCGATCGCAGGCGGGCACCGGGTACCCGCCTGCGATCGCCGCACCTGCTGTCGGGGCAGCCGCGCCGGCACGGCCTGCCCCGGGGTCGCGACCCTAGCGCTGGACCCAGACGCTCTCCGGGCTGAAGGAGCCGAGGTCCGAGATGCTGGAGTTGGCGGGGACCTGGTACGGACCGCCGAGGCAGTCGTCGTTCATGAACATGGCCGCGCTGCGGCTGTGCGTGTTGACCACGGACCTGGCCCGGTCACCCCATCCCTCGTCGACCAGGCTGACACAGACTCCGCCGGGGTTGATCGAGGTCACCGAGTACATCGCACCGGTGAACCCGACGCCGTCGTACAGGCAGAGCGCCTGGGACAGGCAGGTGCTCCCGGCGGTCGCGGAGACCGCACCCGCCGACGCGGCCGCGGAGGTACCGAGCAGAGTCACCATCGACATACCGACGACGAGAACAGAGGAACGCAGACGCCTGACCAACACATCGACCTCCGTCGAGCTGGGGATGTTGGATCGAGACTTTAACGACGTTCCGGTCGATGCGTCAGCGGGCAACAATTGCGCGCTGCGCGGGTAGTCGGAGGATTCCGTGCACCGATAGGCTGGCGGGGCCGGATCAGCCCGCCGACACCACGCCGGTCAGCACCGTGCTCGGCACCGGGCCCTCCGGCAGGCCGACGAATCGCAGCTCGACCGACTCGTCCGGCTCGGCCACCGAGTCGGTGACGGTCGGAACGGTCACCGCACCGCTTGTCGCGTCCGCCTCGATGAAGAGGTACGGCGACAGCCAGGTCTCCGACAGCGGCCGTTCCGGCTCCACCGGCTCCAGCGTGCTCTGCACGAACCAGTCCGGGTCGACGTCGGTGGTGGACAACTCCACACCGACGGCCGGACCGCGCGGCTCGGTGAACAGGTAGATTCCCGCCTCGGTAAGCGCCGACGACGAGAAGCGCCAGGTCAGCGTCCCGCCCTCGGCGACCCGCGCGGAGGCGGACTCGACCGAGAGAACCGGCTCCGGGTCGTCGTCGAGCGTCGACATGCCGCCGAGATAGCTGCCGACCACCAGGCCCTGCTCCGCCTTGGCGGTCAGGGTCCGGTTCTCGGTGTAGTTCCACAGCGTGTCGGCGACGACCTCGACCGGCACCGGGATGCTCCGCTCGCCCGGCCGTACGGTGGCCGGCCAGGAGCGTCGGGTGCGCGTCGTCTCGTCGAAGAGGAAGAGCCGTACCACGCCGCCGCCCGAGCCGAGGACGCTCACCGGGATGTCGTAAGTCCGCGTTCCGGAGTCGCCCTCGGTGACGCGCAGGTTGCCGACGTCGATCCGGGGCAGGGAGGTCGGGATCGGGTCGGGGGTGCCGGGCTGCCAGCCCCAGGCGTCGAGCAGCCAGGCCCGTCCGGTGCCGCCGCTCGGGGTCAGTTCGAGTGCGGCAAGTGTCGCCGGTGCGTTCCCGAGCGGCACGCGTACCTCCTGAGCCCAGTACGACGTGGTGTTGGCCGTGCCGGGCAGGCCGTCGACCCGGATCTCGCCCAGCCTGCCGCGGCGGCCGTCCGGCCCGACGACGGTGACGTCGAACCGGGTCCCGGTGCTGTTCGGTGGGACGATCACGCGCAGTGCGATGGCGTCGGCGTCGGCGAGGCCGACCGGCCGGGGCGGGGTCAGCCGGATCGGGCGCCCGGCTCCGGCGGTCCAGTCCAGCGCCGCCGCGTACCGGCCGGGTTCGGGAACGGTCCAGAGGAACGGTACGAAGTGCGCCCGCAGGGCGTTCCCGTCCTCCGGGTCGAGGCAGGAGCGCGCCGCGTCGTCGGTGACCTGGTCGCAGATCCGTCCACCGGCGGAGACCACTGTGGACGGATCCGGGGTGACCAGCGGGGTACGGTGGCCGCCGAGCGCGTGGCTGTGCACCCGGGCCGGGTCGGCCGAGGGCGCCCGTACGCCGCTGCCGTCGAGCAGCGGTCGGACCTGGTCGTCACCGGCCACGAAGAGCCGCGCGGCGGCGGCGACGTAGGTGGCGCCGACCGTCTGCTGTTGCGCCGGGGTGAGCCGGGTCGGGGTGCCCGGGGAACAGACCGGGTCGTCGGAGGCCCGGAAGTCGTCGTCGGACGGTGCCACCGACTGGCCGGGTGTCCACTCCGTGTTGAAGAAGTTGTGGTTGGCCCCGACGACGTACAGCGCGCTGTGCAGCGCCCGGCCGTGGCTGAGCCCCCGGGTCTCGTCCACGAACATCTGGCCCTGTAGGTCGGAGACGTCACCGTCGCAGCCGGGCAGGATCGTCACCGACGGGACGTCCGGCACCGGATCGTGCCCGAACAGGGTCGGACCGACGAGCAACAGGCCGCGGACGTTCCAGCGGACGTCCCCGCCGTAGCCGTCCGGCCCGGCCGGCGGCGGGGTGAGCGAGTCCAGCGCCGCCCGGCCGACCCCCTCGCCGCCCCGGGAGTGACCCACCAGGAGTACCCGGGACAGGTCGGCAGGCGGCGCGGCGCGGACGATCGCCGGGGCGGCGGCCCGGCCGGCGCCGGTCCAGTCGGCCCACCTCGCCAGGTGCAGCCGGACCAGCGAGGAGCGGGCCTGGGCACCACCGTCCGGAACTCCCCGGTCCTGCCCGTTGATTCCGTTCGCCGAGACGGAGACGGTCAGGTATCCCTGCGAGGCGAGCAGCCGCTGGGCCTGTAGGTAGCCGCGGTGGCTCGGGATCGGCTCGGTACCGGCCGGGCAGGGCCACTGCTGCGGCACCTCGGTCGCGCCCGAGTAGCAGGAGTCGTGCCGGCCGTGCAGGAACAGGGCCAGTGGCCGGCTGCCGGGCGCGTTCTGCGGCGCGACCACCACCGCCCGCATCTCGACCCGCTCCGGAAGATCGGGCAGCTCGACGGCGGGCAGCTCGTACTCGCCGGTGACCGACCCGTACGGCCCGGAGACGCCGGGATCGACGGCTCCGGCCGGCTGGCGGGCCGGCATCGTGGGTACCGTCGTCCGGCGGCGGGTGCCGGCCGGTGGAGCCTGGTCGAGCCGTCTCCCGCCGGCCCGCACCGTCAGCGGGCCCGGCCGGAGGGGCCCGGCCACGGCGAGGCTGAAGGTCCGGCCGTCCGGGTGTGGGCGGGCCCTGCCGAGCCGCTCTTCACCGGACCAGAACTCCACGTCGGCGTCGCCCATCGGCACCCGCCGCGCCGACCGCCAGGTCAACTCGCCGTCCGCCATCGACCAGCCGGCGGCTGCCGGACGCGACGGCGGGGCCCCGGGAGGAGCGGCGGACGCCTGCCCCGCCGTCCCGGTCAGCAGCGCCAGGAGCAGCACGGTCGAAACCAGAAATCTACGCATGTAGATGTTTCTATCCCATGCGCGCAAGTGTCGACGCGTGTGTCAGAGCCTGTCCGGGATGGAGCGTGCACACCAAGAACGAACCCGGAATCGAAACCGGGATCGGGATCGGCCGGCTCCGGGATCGGGCCGGAACGGGGACGGACGGGGACGCCCGGCCCCGTGCGGGGGTCAGTTCGCCCGGGACAGCGCGTCGCGCGGCACCGTGAGGGTCACCACGCCCGGGTCGGCCTCCGACACGTCGGCCACCTGATGGCCGCCGGCGTAGACGTCGGTGGCCATCAGGCCGGCGCCGTCGACCCGCAGGTACCCGTTGGCCATCAGGCTCTCCGCCTCGCCGTGCGGCGCGTCCGGGCGTACGTCGGTGCCGGGCTGCTGCACTGCGGTGACGGTGCCGACGGCTTCCCCGGCGGCGTCGACGACCGACATACCCGTGTTGACCTGGGCGATCGGCAGAGGCTCGGTCGGCATGCCGGGCGCGGCCGGCTGGTGCGGATGCATTGCCACCTCCTTCCCACGATCGTCCGCGACGAAACCGACCCGGCCCGGAGGTCGAGCCGGGCCCGGAGGTCAACCGGGACAACCACGGGGGTACGCCGGCCCGGGTCCGGACAACCCGGGTGGTAGACCGGGTCACCACTCCGGCATGACGATCCGTGACCGTCCCGGTACCTAGGCTGCGGCCGACGGTTGGTCGTACCAGAAGAGGAGTTCTCGATGTCCGTGCGTCATCTGCTTGCCACCACCACGACCGCGCTGCTCGGCGGGCTCGGCCTCGGCGGATTCGGGTTCGCCGCACCGGCGGCCGCGTACGTCTCGTCCCAACCCCTGGCCGCCAGCGCCTACACGATGAGCGCGGGGCGGGTCGAATCCGCCGTGGCCGGGTTGCTGGGGCTGGTCGGCGTGGTCGTCGGGGTGCTGGCCTGGGCCCGTCGGAACGGGCCTGCCGGCACCGGGCGGCGCGGCGGCGTCGTCGCACTGCTGCTGGGGCTGGTCGGCATGGCCGTCGGCGGGGTGGTCGTGCTCACCGCCGAGGGTGGCGTCGGCACCGGCAACGGCCTGGGCGGAGGGTTCGTGGCCCTGGCACTCGGGTTGGTCAGCACGCTGCTGGGTGGCCTGTCCCTGGCCCGCGCCCGTCGCACCGGCTGACCTGACGGACCGGGACACGGGGTGCCGGGCCGCTCCCCTGGACGGTCACCGGACGTCCGCCGGATGGCTCGGCCCGGCGGACGTCGTGGTTCACTCGGCCCGGCGGACGTCGTGGTTCAGGAGGCGGCGAGCCAGCCGGGGACGGTCAGGCCGGACTCGTAGGCGAGGATCACCAACTGGGCCCGGTCCCGCACCCGGGTCTTGGTCATGATCCGGCTGACGTGTGTCTTCGCGGTCGCCGGACTCAGCACCAGCCGGGCCGCGATCTCGTCGTTGGAGAGGCCGGCGGCGACCAGCGCCATCACCTCACGCTCCCGCTCGGTGAGCGCACGCAGTCGGGGAGCCGGGTCCGGATGCCTGACCCGGGCGCTGAACTCGGAGATCAGCCGGCGGGTGACCGAGGGCGCGATCAGCGCGTCGCCGCGCGCCACCACCCGTACCGCGTGGATCAGCTCCGCCGGCTCGGTGTCCTTGACCAGGAAGCCGCTCGCACCGGCCCGCAGCGCACCGTACACGTAGTCGTCCAGGTCGAAGGTGGTCAGGATGATCACCCGACCGGTGCAGCCCGCGACGATCTCCCGGGTGGCCGCCAGGCCGTCCAGCCCCGGCATCCGGATGTCCATGAGTACGACGTCCGGCCGCAACTGCCGGGCGAGCCGCGCCGCCTCGGCACCGTCGGCGGCCTCGCCGACCACCTCGATGCTCTCCTCACCCTCCAGGATGGACCGGAAGCCGGCGCGGACCAGCGTCTGGTCGTCGGCGAGCAGCACCCGGGTCACGCCGCACCCCCCGCTTCCGCTCCCGCCACGGGCACCCGGGCCGTGGAAAGTCCGGTCGTGGGCACCGCCGTCGGCCCTTCCGCCGTGGGCAATGTCGTCGTGGGTTGTCCGGTCGGCGGCGCCGTGGGCAGTCCGGTCGGCGGCGGAGCGGGCCGGAGAGGCAGTCGGGCACGTACCCGGAATCCGCCGGTCGGTCCGGCCCCGGTGCTCAGCGAGCCGCCCAGCGCCCGGGCCCGCTCGTCCATGCCGAGAATCCCGTCGCCGGCCGGACCCGGCGTACCCGTACCGTCGTCCTCGACCTCCACCAGCACGTCGTCGCGGTCCGGCCGGACCCGGATCACCGCCGTGCGGGCACCGGCGTGCCGGGTCACGTTCGTCAGCGCCTCCTGGACGATCCGGTACGCCGCCAGGTCCACCTCCGGCGGCAGCGGCCGGGTCTCGGTCAGCTCGGTACGGATCTCCAGGCCGGCTCGTCCGGCCGCCGTGACGAGTTCGTAGAGACGGTTCAACCCGGGCCCGGGCACGATCGGCGTCTCGTCCGGCCGACGGAGGATGCCGAGCGCCGCCCGCAACTCGTGCAACGTCTCCCTACTGGTCTGCTTGATCGCGGTGAGCGCCTGGGTGGCCCGCTCCGGATCCGGCCGGTGCAGTGCCGCGCTGGCCTGCACGTTGATCAGCGAGAGATGATGGCCGAGTACGTCGTGCAGCTCGCGGGCGATACGCAGCCGCTCCTCGGTGGCCCGGTGCCGGGCCTCCTCCTCCTTGCGCCGCTCGGCGGCGAGCACCCGGGCCTGCGCCTCGGCGAGATAGGCCCGGCGGTTGCGGGTGACCCCGACGATGACCGCGACGAGCCAACCGGCGTGCAGCAGGGTCGCCCCGTTCATGCTGTCGACGGTCCGGTGATAGCTGTCCGCCACGTCGAAGGCGACCACCGAGGCGACGCCGAGCCCGATCGCGACCGCGAGATGCCCCTCGTCGACCACGGTGTAGAGCGCCACGACGAAGACCAGCATGATCGGGCCGGGCCGGTGCAGCAGTACCCCGTAGCAGGCGACGGCGGTCAGCGCCAGCACCCCCACCGGGACCGGATGGCGTCGGCGCAGGTAGAGCGCGGCCGCGGCGGCCAGCACCGCCAGCAGTGCCAGCCACTCGGCGGCGGTGTCGAGGCCACGGGACTGCACCAGCAGGCCGACGAGGGCCACCAGGCCGACCGCCGGCACCGCGGCGATCTCCGCCATCCGGCCGGCCCAGCGCGCTCCGGCGACGTCCACCGGGCGGCCTCGCCAACGCCACCTCACCATGCGGCGAAGCGTAGCCGCCCTGACACGGGCGGGAGAAGGTCGCCCGGCCGCCCGCCGCAGCCGCACGCCCACACCGCTGCCACAGCCGCACCCCGGCGCGGCCCGAGCCGCACGGGCCCGGACCGCAGCCGTGATCGCCTACCGCTACCGCACAGCCGCTACCGCTCGACGATCCTGATCGTCGCCGTGCGGTACCTGTCGCGCCGGTCCCTCCTCGTCGGGTCGTAGTCGTTCTCGATGTTGCCGGCCGCGTCCACCGAGAACCAGCGGAACGTCGTCGTCTCGGTCACGTGGAACACCTGCCCCGGCTCCCGGAACTCGGTCGCCTCGTAACGCTGCGACTCCAGCGTCGGCCGGCTGCCGTCCGTCGTGTAGTAGACGGTGGCCGGCTCGTTCGTGTCGAAGCGGACGTCGACGGGGCCGGGGTACCTCCCGGCGCCGGGCACCAGCCGGGAGACCGGGTCCCTCCGGTCCCTGCCCCACTCCGCGGCGATCCGGAACATCTCCATGATCCCGTTGGCGTACTCCATCGTCTCGGCGTGCCCGCTGACCAGCTGCGGGTCACCTTCCCAGGGCGGCTGGAACGATCCGCCCTGCCAGTCGCCGGTGGCCGGGTTGTAGACCGAGCCGCCGACCTCCCAGCCGAAGGCGTAGATCCCGTAGGTGTGGTAGAGGTCCTCGCGTACGTTGCCCGCCGAGGAGTAGAGCACGTCCGAGGAACCGCCGACGTTCTCCGGCGTGACGACGGTCTCCCGGTGCGCCTTCACCTGGGACAGGATCCGGGCGGCCGACTGCCAGTAGAACGCCTCGTCACCCAGCGGCGGGCGCGGCGTGGTGATCCGGCCGTCCGCGATGTAGGCGCCGGGCTGCCAGAACAACTGGCCGCCGTTGGAGTGCACCGACATCATGAACTTGATGTTCGAGTACCTCTCGACCAGCCAGACGATGTTCTTCGCCTCGGGCTCGGAGAGCTTCTCCGGACCCTGGTAGGTGTCGCTGACACAACTGGTCGACGCGCCCGCGTACCCGTCCTGCCCGGACCCGACCCGGTAGTTGCGGTTCAGGTCGACACCCCAGGAGTTGCGCCGGGCCGGATCGGCGTTCTCGTCCGGGCAGTGGTTTGTCAGGTTCCGGCGCTGCGAGGCGAAGTTGTAGAAGCTGTAGTTCGCCCCGTCCGGGTTGTTGGAGAGGATGAGGAAGATGTCGGTGTCGTCGACGATCTTCTTCGTCTCCCGGTCGGTCCGGTAGTTGTGCACCAGCCGCTCGGCCGTCTCCAGCGTCGTCGTCGCGGGTACCCACTCGCGGGCGTGGTCCTGCGCCTGGATCAGGACGCCGGGGTTCCGGCCGTCACGGTGCTTGCCGATCCGCAGCACCGGGATCGTGGCCGGGCCGCGCGGCACCTCGCCCTCCGGTGCGCCGGCCCGCAACTGGTCGAGGAAGTCGGTGAGCGCGACCGGGCCGGGGGTCGGGGCGACGATGCCGGTACCGGTGTTCGACCGGTACGGATGGGCCCGGTCGACCAGGCCGGCGGAGCGGGTCTCCAGCGCCGTGGCAACCTCGGCGACAGTACTCGCCGGAGCACCCGAGGCGTCCTTGCGCAGGAGTACCCGGACCGCCGTGCCGGTCACCTCGACGTCGAGCGGGAGGTCGGTGCCCGGCCGGTCCACGAACTCGACGGTGACGTCGTTGCCGCCCTCGTGCCCCCAGGCCGCCGAGCTGACCACGACCGCCTCCGGCCCGGTGCCGCCGATCGTGGCCTGCGCCTTGCGCTGGTAGCCGTTCGTCCGGTTCGGCAGGTGGACGATCTCGGCGATGTCCGGGTACTGCCGGGCGATCTCCCTGGCCCGCGCGTAGAGCTGCTGCGGGTGCCGGTAGCCGTCGACGAAGTCCCACCGGTAGCGGGGGTTCGCGGTCAGCGGCGGCGGGGCGTCCTCCAGCCAGTCGGAGACCCGACCGGTGACGACACCACCGGTGGAACTCGTCACCCGGATCTGCTTCGGGCGCGCGTCGAGCTTGAACAGGTTCCGGTGGAACATGTACTGCCCGGAGTCGACGAACCGGCTCATCGTCCGGGCGGAGCCGAACGGCGTACCCCGGCCGGAGTCGTTCTCCAGCTGCATCTCCACGACCGGGTCGGCCTGCTGCCCCTCGGTGGTCCGGGCCTCGACGTAGAGGAAGCCCTGGCCCTTTGTGGTGAACCAGTCCGCGCGGACGATCCGTACCGTCCGGTCGTGGCTGGCCGGCCCGACGGTACGCGCACCGAGCGTCCGGAGCCCGCCGTCGGCCTCGTCGCTCCAGGTGAACCGCTCGTCCTCGCCGAGGACCCGGGCTCCCATCGCGGTCAGTTCGGCGAGCTGCTCGGCGGTAACCACCGCCTCGGCCTCGACACCAGCCGGTACGCGCCGGGCACCGTGCTCGAGGTCGAATCCGGCGGCGGCCATCCGGTCCAGCATGTCGGCACCGGTCAGCTGGATCCGCACCAGGCGTACCGCCTCCTGGTGCTCGAGCTGGGAGCGCCCGACGCCGGCCGCGGTGGTGGCGGCGGTGGTGGTGGTGGTGGCGGCGGCGGTGGCGGGATCCGCGCCCGCCGGTGCCGTGGCCATGACGACCGTTCCCATCAGGGCGGGCAGGACGAGAAGCGTGCTGCGCAGCCGGCTACGTCGCATGCTCACTCCTTCCGTCGGCGGCCGGCGAGCCGCTGGGACCCGCCGTCGGCAGGAGGCGCGGCGCGGCCGGTGATCGGGCCGGGTGCGACGAGCGTATGCACATCCGTCACTCCGACGAACCACCGGAACCGGATCTTGAGCATTACTTGAGCATCACTCGGGCTGCCGCACGTCCTCCGCTGCCTCCCCGGCGGGCCGGGGAGCGCCGGTCCGGACCGGGACGGCCGGGGCGATCCCGGAGTCGAGCGCCTTCGCCCGCCCCGCCGGATGGCAGGCCGGGCCGACCGGGCGGCTCCGGACGGGGCGACCGCGAAGATCGTCTGGACGGAGCTGTCGGTAGGCTTGGCCCGACTGCCGTGGTGCGTCTGGAATCCAGCGCCAAGGAGGCCCCGCCGTTCCCACAAGGGACAGCGGGGCTGACGCGGGAACCGCCCGCCCCGGCCGTCCGGCCACACCGTCACCGGTTCACCGACAGGACCGCCGGACCGGCCCGGTCCCGCGTCGATGTCCCGCCCCGGCGGCCGGACCTTGTAGCATTGCCGCGTTCTTCAGTCGGCAGCTGAATCGAGACGACATGCGGTGGTTCCGGCGTCTGCTGGGTAGGAAGCAGGTCCAGCACGATCCGGCCCGGCAGGAGGCACTCCTGTCGGACCTTCGGCACCGGTTCGGCGCCGGTACACAACTGCGGTACGCCGACCAGGCCGAGGCGGTCAGCCGGCTGCTGGACGGTGACGACGGCCTGTTCGTGGCGGCCAGGGTGCTCCGGGAGTTCGCCGACGCGGCCAACGCGGACCTGCTCGGCCAGGCCGCCGAGGTCTACCGGCACACCGGCCGTCGGCTGGTGGTCGACCGACGTAACTACCGACCGCTGTGGCGGGAGGCCGGGCACCAGTTGCGCTGGCCGCTGCTGGCGCTGCCGTGCGGCTTCCACCCGTACGTCCAGGTGGCCGGGGCGGTTGCCGTGGTGGGTGCCCGGGCGCCCAGGTTGGTCCGGGTGACGGATCCGAGCCCGTTGCTGCGGCACGTCTTCGAGATCCTCGACCTCACCGCCGCCGGCTGGGAGTACGGCCGCGTCCGGGCGGACGTGGACGCGGCGTCCCTGGCAAACCGACTGATCTCGACCGCGCAGCAGGTCCGTGCGGCGCTCGACGATCCGCCCCGGCTGCCGCCACCGGCCCGCGAGCTGATGCGCCGCAACAACAACATCGACGTCTACGACCCGTCCGGTCACCGGGTGGTCAGCGCGATCAACCTGGGCGCGCAGATGCGACCGGCCCTGCTGGCCTGAGCCTCTCCCCGGCATGTACAGCCGGCGGACCTGGAAGTCGACAGCCCGGGGCGGCCCCGGTCCGGCCCAGCCGGCCGGAGCGGGGCGGGGCCGGAGCGGGGCGGGCGGCTGCCCGGCGGTAAGTCTGTTTTAGGGGTTACTGTCCAGTTCAGTGCTCCCCTCGGTCTGCCGCAGGCAGCACGACCGGGCGTCACCTTCCGGGTGATTAGGACCCGACGGTGGGTAAGCAGGCCGGACGGACGGCCCCCGGTGGGGCGACGGCAGTCGACTGCCGCGTCCGGGAGCGGATCGGGAGGTTGGCCATGGGTTACCGGGCGCGTCAGGGCGAGCAGCCGGTGGATCCGGACCGCGCCGAGAACGAGGACGGCCAGGCCAGGCTGACCCAGGTGGCGGCCGAGACGGACGTCCCGGCGCCGTCGGGTACGGGCGAGCGCCCGGACATCGTCACCGAGGACGACGGTTCCGGGATGGCCGGCGGCGCGTCCGGCGGCAGCGGCGGCGGCTCGGCGACGACCGGGCATCCCGACTCCGTGCACTGAGCGACTCCCGCCAGCAGTCCCGTCAGCGGCTCACCCCAACGCGACGGCGGGCTCGCGCGTTCCAGAATCTTCCCCAGCCGGCGCCGGCCGGCTGTCGGCAGTGGGGCCGACATCCCAGTCCCCGGCCACGGGCCGCCTGACGATCATCAGTGCGCCGCACGCAAGGACGGCGACGGCGACGGCGACGGCGACGGCGACAAGATCGGCACACCCCCGGCCCGCATTGACATGTTCAACAAGGTTGATTGAAACTTATCAATAGACATCGGTGATCGTCGATTGCCGGTCGTCCAATCCGCCACCCACCCGGAAGGAGAGCCCCCAGTGGCCATCGACTCGGGCTGCTCCAAAATCCGTTCGGCGGTCGTCACGCTCGCGGTAGCGGCGCTCACGATCGTCGGAACGGTAACCGTAGTAGCGAGAACCACCACCGCCGAGGCTGCCGCAGACCTCGTCGTGACCGCTTCGGCCGTCGAGGACGAGGGCGCCGACTGCCCGGTGCCCAGCTCGGGTTCGACGTCCAACTCCCGGCTTCCCGACCCGTTCCGGAAGATGGACGGCACCAGGATAACCAGCAAGGCCGACTGGCGCTGCCGGCGGGCCGAGACCAGGGAACTGGCCGAGCGGCACGTCTACGGCCAGAAGCCGGCGAAGCCGGCCAGCGTCACGGGAACGGTGTCGAGCACCAGCATCACGGTGAACGTGTCGGACCAGGGCCGGAGCGCCAGCTTCTCGGCCGGCGTCCAGCTACCGAGCGGCAGCGGCCCGTTCCCGGCCGTCGTCGTCGTGGGCGGTTTCGGCGCCGACACCTCCACCATCCGGTCCGCCGGGGTCGCCGTCATCAGCTACGACCCCCTCGCGGTCGGCCGGGAGGGCACCCCACGCAACAACAAGCAGGGTGCCTTCTACAGCATCTACGGCGCGTCCAGCAGCACCGGCATCCTGATGGCCTGGGCCTGGGGCGTGAGCCGGATCATCGACGTCATCGAGTCCTCCGGCGGCAACATCCTCCGGGCCGACGCGATGGGCGTCACCGGCTGCTCCCGGTACGGCAAGGGCGCCTTCACCATCGGCGTCTTCGACCAGCGCATCGCGCTGACCATGCCGATCGAATCCGGCAGCGCCGGCGTCGGCGCGTTCCGTTCGATCGCCACGGAGAGCGGGGCACAGCCGCTGAGCAGCGCCTACGGTGAGCAACCGTGGCTCGGTGACGCGTTCAGCTCCTTCACCGGCAACCCGGCGGGCCTGCCGGTCGACACCCACCAGATGGTGGGCATGGTGGCGCCGCGCGGCCTGTTCATCATGGACAACCCGCACGTCGACTGGCTGGGCGCCCGGTCCGGCAGCGTGGCGGCGCTCGGCGGAGCCGAGGTCTACAAGGCACTCGGCGCGGGCGACAACATCACGTACTGGTCGGACGTGCAGGACGGCACGCACTGCGCCGTCCGCAACGAGTGGCGTACCCCGTTGCAGCAGAACCTGCAGAAGTTCCTGCTGAAGACCGGCAACGCCGCCGGCACGATGCGGATCTCCAGCCGGAAGGCCGGCAACCTGGCCGAGTGGCGGGACTGGCAGACCCCGACCCTGACGGACGGGCCGACCAACCCGCCCACGACGCCGCCGACCGGCGGTCCGACCACGCCTCCGCCGACCACCCCGCCCGGCACACCGCCGGCCACCACTCCGCCGGCCACCACCCCGCCGGCCACCACTCCTCCGGCCACCGGTGCCTGTTCGGCGACGGTGTCGCTGAACCAGTGGACGGGCGGATTCGTCGCCACGGTACGGGTCACCGCCGGCTCGGCGCCGGTCAACGGCTGGACGGTCTCGATGACCCTGCCGTCGGGTGCCAGCATCACGAACGTGTGGAACGCCAACCGCAGCGGCAGTACGGGTGCCGTCCAGTTCACGAACGTCAGCTTCAACGGCTCGATCGGCGCCGGCCAGTCGACGGAGTTCGGCTTCCAGGGCTCCGGCTCCGGAACGGGCATGAGTCCCACCTGCGCTGCCAGGTAGTCCCGCTCCCGGACGTACTTCCGGGGCCCGGTGTCGAGGCTGCCAGCCTCCGCACCGGGTCCCGGGCGTGCCGGCGTCGTTCCCGAGGGGTACCGCCGCCGCGAGGGCGGACGTTCAGAGCAGTCCCCGGCGGGCCAGGTTGGCCATCAGGTCGCGGAGCCCGAAGTCCCACGGCTCGCAGTCCTCGCTGTGCCGGACCCGGTTGACAAGGGTGCCGAGCGGGGGCGAGCTGATCCGTACGACGTCGTCGACCTTGTGCGTGAACCCCTCCCCCGGACGATCCCGATCCTGGATCGGCGCGAACATCGTGCCCAACATCAGCACCGCACCGTCCGGATACTGATGGTGCCTACCCACCAACTGCCCCACCAGCGCCGCCGGATCACGCGACATCGACGACATCTCCGAGACGCCGTCGAGCCGGAAGCCGTCCGCACCCTCGATCTCCAGCACCAGCGCCAGACCACGTACCCGATCCAGATCGAACCGATCGTCGAACAGCCGGATCAGCGGACCAACCGCACACGAGGCGTTGTTGTCCTTGGCCATCGGCAACAGCAGCGCCGACCGACCCTCCACATCCCGCAGGTTCACGTCGTTGGCCAACGTCGCCCCGACGATGCGCCCGGCCGACGAGACGAGAAGCGCCACCTCGGGCTCCGGATTGTTCCACGTCGACCCGGCAAGCACCCCCACCGGCACCGCCGTGCCCACCGCCGAGAGCACCTGTCCCTTGGTGAAGATCTCGGCATCCGGCCCGATCCCCACCTCCAGATACTGGCTCCACATCCCCTCCGCGACCAACAACTCCTTCAACCGCGCCGCCTCCGCCGAACCCGGCCGCAACTCCGCCAGATCGGCACCGATCTCGGCGAGCAACCGCTGCCGGATCTCCGCCGCACGGGCCAGGTCACCCCGAGCCCGCTCCTCGATCACCCGCTCCACCAACGACACCGCGAAGGTCACCCCGGCAGCCTTCAGCGCCTGGAGGTCGACCGGTGCGAGCAGCCAGGGCCGGTCGGCGTCCCGGTCGGCCCGGCCGGTGTTGGCCAGCAGGTCCGCGAAGTCGCCGACCCGGCGGCCGGTGAGCCCGGCGACCGAATCGGCGGGTTCGGGTAGTTCGCAGATGTCGCGGACGGTGGCGAACTCGGCGCTGACGTCGAAGACGTCCCCGTCGCGGACGACCACCGGCGACGGTCCGCCGACGACCGGATCCCAGATCCGGCCGACCAGGACGCTCTGCCCGGCGTCGTCCGGCAGCACCTCGGCGGCGGTGCCGAACCACTCCGGGGTCGGGTCAGACGATGGCAGGGTCACGGGGCGGCTCCCAGGGTGCAGGCGACAGAGGTCGCGGTGGTGGCTGTCGTCGACGGCGGCCCGGAACACGGCACAGACAGGGCCTGCCACGATACCGCCGGATCACCGTGGAGATCGAGTTCCACGACCAGGGGCCCGGTTCACCCGCCCGACCACGCCGTTCGCCGCCGGCCCGGCTGTCGGGCCCAGGTCGCGCCGGACCGTCGACCGCAGGCAGGCCGGACGGTCGGGCTCAGGTGGTCTCCGGCAGCTCGACATAGCGGGTCAGTCCCTCGGCACGGGCCAGCAGCACCTCGGCCAACAGGGCCCGGCGCGGCTCGGCGAGCAGGGACCGGGCTCGGGCCGGCGACACGAAGGCGTACCCGGCGAGTTCTCCGGGGGGCAGTGCGATCGCCGCTCTCCGCTCCCGGGGAAGTGTTCCGCCGTCGAAGACGAAGAAGACCCGCCCGTCCGGACTCTCCGCCGTCCAGGCGACCACCAGCAGGGCACCGAGGGCAACGTCGAGCCCGAGTTCCTCGCGTACCTCCCGGTGACAGGCCGCCCGGGGTGACTCGCCGACGTCGACGGCACCACCCGGCAGGTTCCAGAACGCCTTGTAGGTCGGATCCACCAGCAGTATCCGGCCGTCGTCGTCGACGAACACCGCTCCGGACGAGATCCGGGGCCGGGCGGGTGCGTCGTCCGGCATGCTCAGGCTTCCGTCCAGATGTGACGATCCGGCGACCCGCGCCAGGTGACGACCTCCGAAAAGGGATGTAGCCGGCTCCCACGGGGGAAGGAGTCGGCTACATCGAATAGGACCATAGGACATTCCGGCCCGGAGAGCAAAGCCGGCACGGCGTGGTCGGATCAGCCGTGGGCGGGCACGTCGGCGACGGCGGCACGGAAGGCCGCGAGCGCCCGCGCGATGTCCCGGTCGCCGGTCTGCCAGTTGCAGACCGACAGCCGGATCGCCCGCCGCCCGTCGATCCTGGTGCCGCTGAGCCACGCCTCGCCGCTCTCGTTGACCCGGTGCAGCACGCGGTCCGTCGTCCGGTCGTCGTCGAACCGGAAGAGCACCTGGTTGAGTACGACCTCGTTCAGCACCGTGCAGCCCGGGAGCGTGGCCACCTCGGCGGCGAAGTGGCGGGCGTGCGCACAGCTCCGCTCGACCAGGTCCGCCACGCCGCGCCGGCCCAACGACCGCAGCGCGGCGTAGACGGCGAACCCGCGGGCCCGCCGGGAGAAGGCAGGTGTCCAGTCCACCGCATCCCGGGGCTCCCCCGGACCGCCCTGCACCAGGTAGTCGGCGGTGGCGGACATCGCGGCCCGGTGGGCGTCGGGGTGGGCGCAGAACGCCAGGCCGCTGTCGTACGGGACGTTCAGCCACTTGTGCGCGTCGAACGCCCAGGAGTCGGCCCGCTCGACGCCCCGGACCAGGTGCCGCAGTTCGGGGCTGGCCGCGGCCCACATTCCGAAGGCACCGTCGACGTGCAGCCAGCCGCCCCGTCCGGCCGTGAGGTCGGCGATCCGGTCGAGGTCGTCCACCGCCCCGGTGTTCACCTCGCCGGCCTGGGCACAGACGATCGTCGGCCCGGCCGTCGCGCCGAGCGCCGCCGCCAGCTCGGTGACGTCCAGCCGGCCGGCGCGGTCGGCCGGGACGATCCGCAGGGCCGCCCGGCCGATGCCCAGGAACCGCAGGGCCCGGTCGACACTGACGTGGCGCCGGGCCCCGACGACGACCCGGATCGGCGGGGCGCCGGCCAGGCCGCGTTCCTCGACGTCCCAGCCCACGGCGCGCAGCACGTGGTGCCGGGCCGCGGCCAGGCCGGTGAGGTGGGCCGCCTGGCATCCGGTCACGAAGGCGAACGAGGCGTACGCCGGCAGCCCGAGCAGGTCCGCCAGCCAGCCGCCGGTCACCTCCTCCACCACCGAGGCCGCCGGACCGCAGGCGTAGAAGCCGGGGCACTGGTCCCAGACCGAGGTGAGCCAGTCGGCGGCGACGGCGGCCGGAAGTCCCCCGCCGATGACGAAGCCGAAGTAGCGGCCGGACGGGATGCCGAGCAGTCCCGGCTCGACATCCCTGGCCAGTTCCTCCAGCACCAGCAGCGGGTCGGCGGGGTTGTCCGGAAGTGGGGCGGCGAACCGGGCGCGCAGCTCGTCGACGGTCGCCGGTCCGGCCACCGGCCGCCGGTCCAGCGACCGCAGCCAGTCGGCCGCGATCCGGGCCGTACGGTCGAGCAGTTCGTCCGGGCTGCGGCCGGGCGGCCGGGTTCGGGTACTCGGTTCTGTCTCCACCTGCTGGTCCTCCGATCCGCTGCGGTCACGCACCCGGAGGACGTTAGGACTGAGCCGCTGCGCGGGTCTTGGACGGGATTGCTGCGCCCGGCCTCGAACAGGGCCTTAACCCGGCAGTCGCTGTAGGAGTTGTCGGGACGAGGCGAAGCCGAGCCGCTCGTACACCGGCACCGCCCGGCGACCGGACTGGACGGTCACCCGAAGGGCTCCGAGCCGGGTCGCATGCTCGGCAGCGGCCTGCACGAGCGCCGAGCCGATCCCCTGGCCGCGCTGTTCCGGCAGGACGAAGACGCTCTGGATGTCCGCGGACAACCGTCCCGTCGCGCCCGGTCTCGGCACGCGGGGGACGAGCGCGACCCAGGCCACGCCGACGATCTCCGGTCGACGGAGTCGAGCGACGAACGCCAGGTGCGAGTGCTGGTGGGCGGCCCACCAGGCAGCGAGTTCCGCCGCGAACGCGGCAACGGACGGCTGGGCCGGCTCCTCGTCCAGGGTGTCCAGCCACGACAGCCGGGCCAGGTCCGCGACGTCGTCCACACCCGCCTGGCTGATCCGCACCACGGGAAGTCTGCCACGGCCGTGCCCCGGCACCAGCCGATCGGAGCGCACTAGGCTCGGTGTCGTGGTGGGTGCTTCCGGTGGCTCCCGTGCCGGGACCGGAGCCGATCCGGCCCGGATGTGGCGGGTGGCGGATCTCGGTGGCCTGGAACTGTTCCGGGCCACCATCAGCGAGTTCGAGTTCCGGCCGCACGCGCACGAGGAGTTCTTCCTCGCCCTGACCGAGGACGGGCTGGCCAGACCGACCTACCGGGGCGGCAGCCACGTCGTCGGTCCCGATGACGTGATCGCGCTCAATCCGGAGGAGGCGCACGCCGGAGGTCCACCGGCGGAGTCGTCCTGGAGCTACCGGGCTCTCTACCCCGGTCCCGAGCTGTTCGGGAGGATCGTGGCGGAGTTTCCCGGCGACCGGCCCGGGATGCCGGCGTTCGGCGCGGACGTGGTACGGGACCGGAGGGTGGTGGACCGGCTGCGCCGATTCCACCTGCTCTCCGAGTCGGTGCGGGCGAACCGGCTGGAGCGGGAGGAGTGTCTGGTCGAGGCCCTGGTGCTGCTGGTGACCCGGCACTCGACGCCGGCCCGGGCACCGGGGTCCCCCGGCCGGGAGCCCGGGGCGGTCCGCCGCAGCAGGGAGTACCTGCACGAACACCTGGACCGGAACGTGACCCTGGAGGCGTTGGCCGCCTTTGCCGGGCTCAGCCCGTTCCACCTGTCCCGGGTGTTCCGTTCGGCGGTGGGGATGCCGCCGCACGCGTACCAGACCTCGGTCCGGGTGCGCCGGGCCAAGTCCCTGATCCGGGCGGGACTGCCGATCACCGTGGCCGCCGCCGAGGCGGGCTTCTACGACCAGGCGCACCTGAACCGGCACTTCAAGCGGATCCTCGGGCTCTCCCCCGGCCGGTACGCCAGGGACGCCGCAGGCGGCTGACCCGGTGCGCCGAGCCACCCGGACGCCGACGGGTTGCCGCCGTCTGCCATCCTCGGGGCGGTGACGACCGGCCAGCCGACCAGACGCCGCGACCGCCGGCCCCGCAGCCGCAGCACCCGGATCCTGCTGGTCCTCGCCGCGGTCGCCTCGGCGGTGGCCCTGCTCGCGGCGGCCGTGGTCGCGGTGCTGCTGCTGCGACCGCCCGGTCCGCGCCCGCTCTTCCAACTGCCGGTCGCCTGTGGCGAGAAGTGGCAGCTCGGCACCTATCCCGGGCACGACGACTTCGACGTCGACCTCTTCCCCGTCCGGGGCGAGGCGTGGGGGCGGCCGGTGCTGGCGTCGTACGGCGGCCGGGTCACGGTGGCCGGGATCAACGGTTCGCTCGGCGGGCGTACCCCGGAGAACCCGGACGGTCCGCGCGGCCGGGGCGGCGGCTACTGGGTGAAGATCGACCACGGTGGCAAGTGGGAGACGCAGTACCTGCACCTCCTCGAACCGCCGCTGGTCCGGGTCGGTCAGCGGGTGGAGCAGGGCGAGCAGATCGGGCGGGTCGGCAGCACCGGCAACTCCGGCGCCCCGCACCTGCACTACGAGCAGCGCCAGGGCTGGCAGAAGGTGGAGGCGTACTTCGACGGTGAGCCGTCCGGCATCACCCACGACGACCACGAGTACACGGTCACCCGGACCAGCAACAACTGCGGCACGGAACCGCGTTAGCCGGACCGGCCCGCGCCACCGGCACGCCATCGATCGACATCTTTCGATCTCGTCGGTGCGGGCATATGCTCGCGATGCCCCGCCGTCCGGAGTTCGACGCCGGGCCGGCGGTCGGCGCCTCGGATGCTGACCGGAGGAGGTACCCGATGTCGCGGCGATCCGGAACAGCGCGCTGGGCACCGTGTGCCGCCGTACTCGCGCTGGCGCTGCTGCCGCCGGTGCAGCCCACCGCCGCCGCCGCGGCCGGGGCCGGCGAGCCCTTCGGCCGGCCCCGGGCGGCGAATTTCGCGGTCTTCGGCTTCAGCCAGTCGGAGGTGGACTCCGAGGACCCGCAGGTCTACGAACTCGTCCCGGACGTCACCATCCGGGCGATCGGGAAGTGGTCCACCAGTGGTGACGAGGCGGCCGACTACGACTTCAGCCAGATCCGGCGCTACCACGCCAGGGGCATCGCCTTCATGGGCAGCGGGACGGCCAGCGTCATCTTCCCGGACGACTTCGCCAGCCCGGAGATCTTCGACGACATGTCGACCCGGGACGCCGAGAACAACCCGGTGCCGCACGACGAGTTCGGCTTCCCGACTCCGGCCCGGCGGGGCAACATCTTCAACCCGAGATACCGGGACTACCTGCTCGGCTGGGCGAAGATCCAGATCGACGGCGGGGTGGACGGGATCAACCTCGACGAGGTGAACGCCGGGTTCAGCGGCGGGCAGAAGTACGGCTTCAACGGCAACGAGGGCTTCGACGACCACGCCCTCGCCGACTTCAACAGGTACCTGCTGGCGAAGTACCCGGCACACACCGCCGCCGACTGGAAGTCCCGGTTCGGGATGACCGACGACAACCTGCCCCGCGCCGACGTACCCGCCGACGACCTGGCTCGCAACTTCAACTACCGCGACTACCTGCGGAGCAACGGCTGGCACCTCGACCCGCTGAACACCGGCAACCCGATGGCCGCCGAGTGGGGGCGGGTGACCGCGAACCGGATGTACGCCGACGACCACTCCTTCACCGCCAGCTACCTGCGCCGGTACTGGAAGGAGATGGTCGACGAGCTGCGCGGGTACGCCTGGCGGACGGGCCGGCGGCACCTGCTGGTCAGCTCCAACGGGCTGCTGCCGTACGTGGACTTCAACAGTGTCGGGATGTACCCGTGGAACCCGGACGAGCAGACTCCCGACTTCCGGGGTGCCGACTACGTGCCGGTGGTGGACGGCCACCTCGACGGGGCCAGGTCGTTGCAGGCCAACTACCGCTACCTGAAGGAGAAGAACCGCGAGATCGCCGGGAACGTGCCGGTGGCAATCTTCATCGACTGGCCGAGCGACATGATGACCGACTACCAGAACCTGCCGGTGGCCGAGAAGCGGGACTACTGGCAGATCTTCGGCGCCGAAGCGTACGCGAACGGGCTCTTCCCGTCGTTCCACCTCAAGGACACGGTGGGTGGCCCGACGGCGGAGCAGGCCGGGATGCTGGACTTCTTCAAGGCGTACACCGGGTTCTACCGCACCCACCGGGCGCTGTTCCGGGACAACGACCACGGGCCGCAGCACGTGCGGGTCGGGGTGGCCGACGTCGCGGCGAGCCTGCTCGTGCAGCGGGGCACCGGCAACCGGACGCTGCACCTGGTCAACCACAACTACGACCGGGGGATCGTGTCACAGGCCGGCGTCGGCGTACGGGTCGACCTGCCGTCCTGCCCCCGGCGGATCACGCTGGTCTCCCCGGACTTCGCGGGGTCGCGGGCGCCGGCCTGGTCCTGCCGGCACGGCCGGCTGTCGGTGACCGTCGACCGCCTCGACCACTACGGCGTGCTCACACTCGGCTGACTGTCCGGGGGCGGCCGGGCGCGCGGCCGCCACCAGCCTCGGCGCGGGCGGGAATCGATCTGGACGGAATATGTTGTCCCACATATCAGTTGGGCAACAGAAGATATCCCGCCTAGACTTCTCGTCGGCCGGCAACCGACGGGGCACGGAGGTACACTTGATGCCTGACTACGGGCACGAACTGCTGTTCGGGGCATTCGTCACACCTGACGCGCAGACCCCGGACCGGGCGGTGCGGCTCGCCGAGCTGGCCGAGTCGGCCGGGCTCGATCTGGCCACCTTCCAGGACCATCCCTACAACCCGGGCTTCCTGGACACCTGGACCCTGCTGAGCTGGGTCGCCGCCCGCACCGAGCGGATCCGGGTCTCGGCCAACGTGCTGAACCTGCCACTGCGCCCGCCGGCCGTGCTGGCCCGGGCCGCCGCCAGCCTCGACCTGCTCTCCGGCGGACGGTTCGAACTCGGCCTCGGCGCCGGGGCGTTCTGGGACGCGATCGAGGGCATGGGTGGCCGCCGGCTCGGCCCCGGCCCGGGGGTGGCGGCCCTGAGCGAGGCGATCGACCTGCTGCGCGGGGTGTGGGACACCGGCACGGCGGGGCCGCTGCGGCTGACCGGCGAGCACTATCCGGTACCGGGAATGCGGCGTGGACCCGCACCGGCGCACGAGATCGGGATCTGGCTGGGTGCGTACAAGCCCAGGATGCTGGCGCTGACCGGGCGCAGGGGCGACGGCTGGCTGCCGACGCTGGAATACCTCGACACCCCCGACCGGGTCACCGCGAACCGGATGATCGACGAGGCGGCCGTCGGGGCCGGGCGCGACCCGCGACAGATCCGCCGGCTGCTCAACGTCATGCGGGTCGGCTCCTCCCCCGCCGGGCACGGCTTCCTGCAGGGGCCGCCGGAGCAGTGGGTCGACCAGCTCCTGCCCCTCGTCCTGGACGAGGGGTTCAGCGCCTTCCTGATCGGCCAGGACGACCCCCGGCTGTTCCAGATGTTCGGCCAGGAGGTGGCACCGGCACTGCGCGAGGCGGTCGCCACCGAACGCCGCAAGAGCGGAACCCCGACCGGGCCGGTCCGACCGGCCGTCGCGCTGGCCAGGCGGCACCGGGGCGTCGACTACGACGCGTTGCCGCCGTCGCTGGCCGCCGGCGCGGTGGAGCCGGGCGGCGCCGCCTACGAGCGCGTCCGGCACAGCTACAGCCACTCCGGCTCCCCCGCCCTGGTGCTCCGGCCGGGCAACGCCGCCGAGGTGGCCGAGGCGCTGGCCTACGCCCGCGCCCAGCAGGCGACGATCTCGGTACGCAGCGGCGGGCACGGCATCAGTGGCCGGTCCACGAACGACGGCGGCATCGTGCTGGACCTGTCGAGGCTGAACCGGATCGAGGTGCTCGACCGGGCCAGCCGGCGGATCCGGCTCGAACCGGGCGCCCGGTGGGGAGAGGTCGCCCGGGCGCTCGCCCCGGACGGCCTGGCGATGAGCTCCGGCGACTACGGCGACGTCGGCGTCGGCGGCCTGGCCACCACCGGCGGGATCGGATACCTGGCCCGCAGGCACGGCCTGACCATCGACCACGTCGTCGCCGCCGAACTCGTCACCGCGGACGGCCGACTGCTCCGGGTCGACCGGGACCACCACCCCGAGCTGTTCTGGGCGGTACGCGGTGCCGGCGGCAACTTCGGCGTGGTCACCGCCCTGGAACTGGAGGCGTACGAGGTCGGCGACGTCGTCCACGCCCAGCTCGTGGTGGACGCCTCGGAACCGGCCGGGCTGCTGCGGCGCTGGGGCGGGCTGGTCGAGGAATCCCCCCGGGAGATCACCAGCTTCCTCTCGCTCTTCCCCGGCCGGCGCGGCAACCCGCCGATGGCCCAGGTGACCCTGGTCTACGCCGGTGACGACGTCGAGGCGGCCGAGTCGGCACTCCGCCCGTTCCTGGAGATCGGACCGGTCGTCGACCAGCAGGCGCAGCTCGTCGGATACCCGGCGATCGTCGCCCCGCCCGGCAACCGGCACCACGGTCAGGGCCTGGCGGACAGCCACAGCGGCCTGCTGCACCACCTCACCGAGCCGGCCGCGGCGGCGCTGGCGAAGATGATCCGCTCCGGTGACGTACTGGTGGTGCAGTTCCGCTCGGTCGGCGGAGCCGTCAACGACGTCGCCCGGGACGAGACCGCCTATCCGCACCGGAGCCAGAACTTCTCGGTGCTCGCCGCCACCGTCCCGGAACGCCGGGCCCGGCTCGACCGGCTCTGGGCCGAGCTCTACCCGCACCTGGACGGCATGTACCTCAGCTTCGAGTCCGACACCGCCCCGGAGCGCCTGCTGGACGCGTTTCCCGAGCCCACCCTCGGCCGGCTGCGGGCGGTGAAGGCGACCTACGATCCCGACAACGTCTTCGACCGCAACTTCCCCATCCCACCCGCCATCCCGGACGATGCGGCGACGACCGACGGAGCGGCCACCCCGGACGACGGCGACCGGGTCAGGTAGCGGCGTCGAGCCGGGCCCGCTGCTCGGCGGTGAGCACCAGTGCCACGCCGTCGAGGGCCTCCCGCAGCTGGGCGACGCTGCTCACCCCGACGATCGGGACGGCGGCGGGGCTGCCACCGGCCAGCCAGGCGAGCACCACGTGGTTGCGGGTGGTGCCGGTCTCGGCGGCGACCTCGTCGAGCACCGCCAGCCGGCGCTCGGTCCCCGGGTGCCCGTACTCCGGCGGCAGCGGCTTCTCCGCCCGGGTGTACCGGCCGCTGAGCAGCGGCGTGTACGCCCAGAGCGACATCTCCGGATGGCACTCCAGATAGTCGACCACCTCGTCGCTGACCGCCCCGAACCGGTGCGCCACGGTCGGCCGGGTCCCGGGGCGGGGCCTGAGGTAGGTGACGTGCTGCTGCACCGCCGTGAACCCGGTCATCCCGTTGGCCCGGGCGATCTCGCGGGCCCGCTCCACCTGCCAGATCGCGTAGTTCGAGCAGCCGAGCGCGCCGACCCTACCTGCGGAGACGAGTTCGTCGAAGGCGGCGACCGTCTCCGCCAGCGGCGTACGGCGGTCCTCCATGTGCGCCCAGTACCTGTCGACGTGCTCGACGCCGAGCCGGCGGAGGCTGCCCTCGATGCCGTTCTTGATCGCCGACGCCGACAGCCCCTCGGCGGTCTCCGGGAACCGGCCCGCCTCGGTCGGTTCGCAGCCCACCTTGGTGCTGATCCTGATCCGGTCCCGGACCCCGGGGCGCCGGGCCAGCCAGCGTCCGAGCAGTTCCTCGCTCTGCCCGCCGAGGCCACTGGGGTCCTCCCAGAAGGCGTAGCAGTTCGCGGTGTCGATCCAGGTGCCGCCGGCCTCGACGAAGTGGTCCAGGATCTCGAAGGAGGTCCGCTCGTCCTGGACCGTGCCGAAGAGCATGGCACCGAGCACGATGTCGTAGGTCATGCCTGCAAACGGTAGACCTCGATCGGATGGGCGGTACGCTCCAATCCCGTGCCAGATTCCCAGACCAATTCGGCGTGGGCGACGCTGCTGGAGATCGACTCCACGGACCCGGGCCGGCGGCCGCTGCACGACCGGCTGACCCGTGCGCTGCGGGCCGCGATCCGGGACGGCCGGCTGGCGACCGGTGCCGCCGTACCGCCCAGCCGGACGCTCGCCGAGGACCTCGGCTGCTCGCGGTGGGTGGTGACCGAGGCGTACGCGCAGCTGGTCGCCGAGGGATACCTGACGGCCCGGGTCGGCTCGGCCACCCGGGTCTCGTGGTCGCCGCAGACCGCCCCGGCCCGCCGCCGCGCGGTGCCGGGGCCGGCCCAGCCACCGGTCCGGTACGACCTGGCCCCCGGACTGCCCGACCTGCGGGCCTTTCCGCGCCGCCGGTGGACCGAGGCGGTGCACTCGGTCACCGGCTCGGCCGCGCGGTACGACCTCGGCCCGCCGGACCCGGCCGGCCATCCGCGGCTGCGCGGCACGCTGGCGGAGTACCTGCGGCGCTCGCGCGGGGCCGACACCCAGCCCGGGTCGGTGCTGGTCTGCGCCGGCATCACCGACGGACTGTTCCGGATCTGCCGGGCGCTGCGGGCCGAGGGTGTCACCGGGATCGCGGTGGAGGATCCGGGCTGGGGCCGGCTGCGGGACGCGGCGACCAGCGCCGGCCTGCGGATCCAGCCGGTCGGGGTGGACCAGGACGGGGTACGGGTGACCGAGCTGGACCGGACCGGCGGGGCCCGGGCCGTGGTGGTCGGCGCGGCACACCAGTTCCCGACCGGGGCGGTGCTCAGCCCGGACCGGCGGGCCGAACTGGTCCGCTGGGCCCGGACGGTCGACGGGTACGTCGTCGAGGACGACTACGACGCCGAGTTCCGCTACGACCGCCGGCCGATCGCGGTGATGCAGGGCCTCGATCCGCGCCGGGTGTTCCTGGTCGGCTCGGTCAGCAAGACTCTGTCGCCCGCCCTCGGCCTGGGCTGGACCGTCGCACCGCCGGCCCTGCTGTCGGTGCTCGGGTCGGCGAACGCCGTAGCGGCGCCCCCGCCGGTGCTGGACCAGCTCGCCCTGGCCACCTTCGTCGACCGCGGCTGGTACGACACGCACCTGCGCGCCGCCCGCCGCCGGTTCCGGACCCGCCGGGACGTACTCGTGCGGGAACTCGCCGCCCGGGTGCCGGACGGCGAGGTGGCCGGCACGGCCGCCGGCCTGCACATCCTGCTGCACCTGCCGGCCGGTACCGACACCGCGACGGTGGTCGGCCGGGCGGCGGCCGCCGGACTGCGTCTGGTGGACCTCGACGCGTACCGGGCGGAGCGGGCCGGGCCACCCGCGCTGGTCCTCGGCTACGGCAACATCACCGACGCCGAGATCCCACCGGCGGTCGCCCTGCTGCGGGCGGCACTGGACCGGTAGGCGCCGGCCGCCCGAATTGCTGAGCGGCGCGGCTCGGGGCGGAGGTCGCTAATCGGGTAGGGCCTCCGCGTCGACCGGTGCCTCCCGGGCCGCGTCCCGGCCCACCGCCCAGCGAACCAGCCGGTTGGCCTCGGCCCGTTCGATCCCGGTGGCCCGGAGCAGGTCGCTGGCGGTGGTGCGCACCTGGGCCACGACCACGCTGCCGGAGAAGCCGACCCCCTCGTCGTACGCCCGGCCGGCGGCACTGACGGCGGAGAGCGCGCACTGCCGGGCGGACTTGGGCAGGGTACCGACGCCGAGGTCCTGCCGGAGCATCCGGACCGCGTCGGCGAGAGCCGCCACCGCCTCCGGTAGCGAGGACGGCCGGGGCTCGCCGTCCTCCAGCGCGGTCACCGCCCGGCGTACCAGGGTGCCGCTGTTCTGCACGGCGTGGTTGATGAACTCGGCGCCCTCGAAGTACTGGGTGAGGGCACCCCGGCGGTGCCAGCGGGCCGGCGAGAGGATGGTGGTCTCCCGGCCGCCGTGCAGCGCCTCCTCGAGACCGTCCATGTACTCCTCGATCTCGGTCATCCGTTCCAGTGCCCGCTGGGCCCGGCGGGCGTCGTCGGTGGCCAGCGCCTCGGCCGTCTCCGACAACTGGTCGGCGAGCCGGTTCAGCGCCGGCCGGGCCGCCCGGTCGACCAACCGCAGCGGGTTGACCGGCAGCAGCAGCGCGATCACCGCGAGGGCGATGAAGCCGCCGACCAGCGCGTCGATGACCCGCAGCGACTCGATGTCCGGCGACGCGGGAGTGAGGGCGACGATGAGTACCGCGGTCGCCGCCGCCTGGTTCACCACCGCCGGCCCGCCGCCGAGGAAGATGGTCAGCACGATGCCGAGGGTCACGACGACCCCGAGCTGCCATGCGCCGCTGCCGATGACGAAGATCAGCAGGTCGCCGACGCCGATCCCCACCGCCACTCCGATGATGAGTTCCACGCTGCGCCGCAGCCGCTGGCCGACCGAGGAGGCGACGGTGCCGATCGCGGCGATCGGCGCGAAGACCGGATCGGGGTTGCCGAGGAAGTGCCGGGAGACGATCCAGGCCAGTGCGGCGGCCAACCCGGCCTGGACGGCGAGCGCCAGGTTGAACCGGGTGGTGTGCCAGCGGTCCCGGACGGTGGCCTCGCCCCGATCGCGCAACTGGCCGAGGGCTTCGGCGATGCGGGCCTGGTCGAGATCGAAGCGGTCGACAGTGCGCCGGGCGGAACGCATGGCCCGGCTTACCCGGAATCGCCATCTTCAACCACCAGCGCCCAGCGACCGGCTTCAGGGACATCCGGCGCAGGTTCAGGGCACCAGGCGCAGGTGGCCCTGCCGGCCGTTCGCCTCGACCTCCCAGCACCGGCCGAAGCCCTGCACCCGGTCGAGCTGGATCCGGCCGAGTCCCTCGGGCACGTCCGGGTCCAGGACGAACCGTCCGTCCCCGGCCCGGAGGCCGAACATGGTCCGCAGGAAGAGCAGCGGGGCGGCGCTGGCCCAGGCCTGCGGGTTGCATGCGGTCGGGTACGGCACCGGCACCCGGCCGAACGAGCGGTCGTAGCCGGAGAACGCCTCCGGCAGCCGGTTGTCGGAGAAGCGGGCCGCCTCCAGCATCGCCATCACGATCCGGTTCGCCTCCGTCCGGAAGCCGTACCGGGCCAGCCCGTGCGCGATCAGCGAGTTGTCGTGCGGCCAGACGGTGCCGAGGTGGTAGCCGATCGGGTTGTAGCCACGGTCGGCGGTCGACAGCGTACGCACGCCCCAGCCGGAGAAGAGTTCGTCGGACATCAACTGCCGGACCACGACCCCGGCCCGTTCCGCCGGCACGATGCCACTCCACAGCAGGTGGCCCATGTTCGAGGTCATCGCGTCGATGGGACGCTTGTCCCCGTCCAGGCCGAGGGCGTAGTAACCGCCGCGCGCCTCCAGCCAGAAGTCCCGGTCGAACCGCTCGGCGAGCGCGGCGGCCTCGTCCCGGAGTCGCCGGGCCAGCTCCGGGTCCGCGTACGGGCCGTCGGCGAGTTCGGCCATCCGCAGCTTCGCGTCGTAGGTGTAGCCCTGGATCTCGCAGGTGGCGATCGGCAGCACCGGTATCGTCCCGTCGGCGGACTGCACCCCGTTCCAGGAGTCGCGCCAGCACTGGTTGCCGAGCCCCTGACCGGACCGGGTGGCGTACTCGACGTAGCCGTCGCCGTCAGCGTCGCCGTACTCGTCGATCCAGCGCAGCGCCGCGTACGCGTTGTCGCGCAGCTCGTGCAGCAACCCGTCGTCCCCGGTCCACCGCCAGTACTCCGAGAGCAGCACCAGCCAGAGCTGGGTGGTGTCGGCGGCCCCGTAGTACGGGTTGTGCGGCATCACGCCGAGCCGGGTCAACTCGCCGCTGCGGTACTCGTGCGGCATCTTGCCCGGTTCCCGGTCGGTGAAGTCGTCCCGGTCGGTGGCCTGGTGCTCGGCGAGGGTGAGCAGGGTGCCCCGGGCGAGTTCGGATCCACCGATCATCGCCTGGTAGGCGGTGATCACCGAGTCGCGCCCGAAGAGGGTGAGGAACCAGGGCAGCCCGGCGGCGGTGATCACCACCCGCTGCCCGGAGACCTCCTTCTCGACCCGCATCGAGACCAGGTCGGCCACGGACTGCTGGTACACGTCGCGGAGCAGGTCGGAGTCCGCGTGCAGGACGGGCCGACTGGCCCGCCACCGGCTCGTCGAGTCGTCCTTGCCGTCGGCGGCGAAGACCTCGCCGAACTCGCGGCGGCTCGGCACCACGTCGACGTTGACGTACCGCAACGGGACGTGCAGTTCGACCTGCCAACTCTCCCCCGGGGGCAGGACCAGGTCCCAGACCAGGTCGTCGCCCTCCACCCGGTCCGCCGGCGGGAGCGCCACCACCTGGGTACGGACGGCGAACTCCCCGTTCTGGTAGCCGAACCAGAGCCGGGAGCCGTCGGCCAGGTGGTCCCGGGCGATCTGCCCGGACCGGTCCCGGAGCCGCTCCTTGATCTCGAACAGGTCGGCGAAGTCGACGTCGACCGCCAGCCGCAGCTCTATCGACACCTCCTCGTCGGCGAAGCACTGCACCGCGATCCGCTCGAACATCCCCTCGCCGACGAACCGCTGCCGGCGGATCCCGATCCGGTTGGCGGGCAGGCCGGGCAGTTCGGCGTTGGCCAGGAAGAAGGCCGCCGAGTACGGGTCGACCGCGCTGGAGCCGAGCAGCAGCGGCCGGGCGCCGCCCAGCAGTAGCTGCCAGCGGCTCAGGAACCGGGTGTCCTCGTGGACCAGCCCGCCGATCGAGCCGGGCGGCACGTCCCCGACCGCGTCGGAGAGCATGAACGACAACCCGTCGAGTACGCCTATCGCGTCCGGGCCGAGCTCGGGCGGCAGGTCGCGGTCCGTCCCGCTCGGTGTCCGGCCGGCCGGCACCGGTTCCGGAGTCGGGTCCGCGGGAGTCGGTCGGCGCTTACCGGTCGTCGTCACGCGCACCTCCGAACGGCGACGCGGATTGCGGGCGTATAGCCCGTAATGTACCGGCCGATCTCCGGCCGCAGGACCGAACCACCGGATCCCCGGCAGACGGCCACCTGCGCCTCGGCGCCGGGCCGGACGCCGGCCTGTCCAGTCCGCCTTCAGTCTCCGTCCAATCGATCTTGTGATGGTCGATACGATGACACCGACCTTCCCGCTCTCCTTCGCCCAGCAGGGGCTGTTGCGCGCCGACCGGCTCCGGACCGGTCCCGACGGGCTCCCGACCGGGCGCGGCCACGTGCTCGGCAGGTGCTACGACGTCGACGGCGACCTGCGGCTCGCCGCGCTGCGACACGCGCTGGCCGCGGTGGTACGCCGGCACGCGGCGCTGCGCACCGTCTTCCGGGCGACCCCGGACGGGCCGGTGCAGCGGGTCGGACCCGCCGGCCCGGTACCGCTGCGGATCGTCGACCACAGCGACCGGCCGGCCCTGTTCGCCGGGGCGCTGGCCGAGGCGGAGCGGGCGGTGCTGGCCCCCTTCGACCTGGTCGGCGGGCCACCGGTCCGCTTCCTGGTGCTGCGGCTCGCACCCCGCCGCCACCTCTTCGCCGTCGCGGTCCATCCGCTCGTCGGGGACGGCCGGTCGATCGAGATCATCCTGCGGGACCTCGGGCTCGGCTACCTGCGGGCGCTGGCAGACGGCCCGACCAGGCTGCCGGAGCCGGCGATCGGATACCTCGACTGGGTGGTCTGGCAGCGCCACCAGCTCTGCGGCATCCGTCGGGCCGACCTGCGCGCCTGGTGGCGGTCGGCGCTCGCCGACGTACCCCGGGTCCTCGACCTGGCCGCCCCGCTACCGCGCCGGACCGGGCCGCGCGTCCGGGGCGGCCGGCTCGGCGTGCCACTCCCGGCGGCGACCCGGCACGCGGTGCACGCCCTCGCCAGCCGGGAGCGCGCCACACCGTCGGCCGTACTGCTCGCCGGCTACGCCGCGCTGCTCGCCCGGTACGCGGGAGTGCGGCGGCTGCTTGTCGGCATCCCGGTGGCGAACCGGGAGTACCCGAGGACCGCCGAGGTCGTCGGGCGCTTCGTCGACACCCTGCCGGTGCCGGTCGACCTGACCGGGGCGCCCACCTTCGCCGAACTGGTGCGCCGGACCCGACGGGCCATGGTCGGAGTGCTCGAACACCAGGATCTCCCGTTCGAGCAGCTCGTCGCCGACCTCGCCCCGGCCCGGGACGGTGACCGGCCGCCGCTGGTGCAGGTGTGTTTCGGCCACCGGACCGCGGACGCGCCGGCCGGAACGCTCACCCTGCCGTCCTGCACGGTGACCGAGATCCCGCTCGACACCGGCGGCGCCACGTTCGAGCTGACGTTGTCGGTCGACGAGTCCACGGCGGACGGCACGGTGTCGGTCGAGTACGACGCCGACCGGTTCACCGCGTCGTTCGTCGGGGGGCTGCTGCGGGCGTACCCGGTGCTGCTCGACGCCGCCACCGACGCGCCGGGCACCGCAGTAGCCGAGCTGCCGCCGCTGCCGGCCCGGACGCCTGGTGCGAGCGGACCGGCGTCGAGCCCGGCGGCGGGTATCCGGTCTCCGGCCACCGGGCAGGCGGCTGCGGCAGGCCGCCGGCTCCTCGACGGGTAGCCAGCGCGTCGGTGCGATCGGAACCGGGCCCGGTCCGGCGGGTGGACGGCCCGGCTACCTGTTCGACCTCGTGCGGACCAGGTGCTGAATGGCGATGAAGGTCGACAGGAGAGCAACCTCCCTTTGCAGCATGTGGGCGCGAGGAAACGCTATCTCCTGCCCCCGTCCGGAGACCACGAGCCAGTCGTAATCCGTCCAGTCGTCATATCCGTAGACGGTCTCGGAACCTTCGGTGAAAGAATACTCGTTGATATCCGCATAACGGAAGCTGATATTCTTCGCGCCAAGCCAGATGCGGATGCCCCAGGTCGTGAACGCGATGTCCGAGGTGCCGTTGAGCCTCCGCCAGCGTCCGAACGCGATTATCTCCTCCGACTCCGGGATGTGCCGCCTCTTCCGCAGCTTCCGCATCGCCGACGGGTCGAAGTTCAACGAGCCGTTAGCGATCAGCAGGCGCCTGACCTGCTCCAGGAAGCTGTCGGCGTAGAGGCCGTCGGCCGGCGGCGTCTGCTGGTCGTGCGACTGACCGAGTCTCAGCTTGCTCAGCGCGAGTTCGGCCACTTCCCGTGCCGAGATGACCCTTGCGTCGAGGTAGGCCAGTGTCGGCCGAAGACCCGGGATCGTGGTGTCGTCGAACCGCACGGGCAGTATGTAGTCGCCGGCTTGGGCGACGGCGCGGGCCTGGGCACTCTCGCGCTCGTGATTCGTCCAGATCTTGCTGGCATACTCCCGCGACGCGAAGACTATGCAGTACTTGGCCTTCGTCCGGTAGACCTCGTCGAGGTAGTCGTAGAGGTTCTTTCCCCAGATCTCGGCCTTTCGGTCCTGATCGTAGAAGACGGTCACCCCCGAACTCGCCAGGGTCTTCGCCACCTCGTCGACGTACTCCCGCTGCTCGCTCGCGTAAGAGAGCGAGAAGTCGAACTCGTAGGACTCGGTTCCTGTCACCCGGGACGCTCCTCGTCCGAAATCACGTCCACACCGAACATGGTGCGGAGATCCCACGACAGGCCCTGGCGATGACCGTGCCTGGTGACGCACGGCGGCGGGGCCGCCGCCAGCGGGTTGCTGGCGGCGGCCCCGCGTCGAACGATGGATCTCCTCCGGTCGCGTCCGCCGTTAGGGTGCGGCGGGCGGAACGACCTTGACGACCGCCCACTGGTTGCGGTGGCCGGGCTGGAGCAGGTCGAACCGGACACCGAAGTTCAACCCGACCTCGCCCGGGTTGCCGGTGCCGGTCTGCACCCCGCCGCCCAGGTCGATGCCGTACTGGCTGCGCGCCGGCTTGCCGTTGCGGTCCACGATCCGCACCGAGTACGGCGCGTTGTCCTTCGAGGGCACCACGACCGACGCGTCGGCGTCCCGGAAGAAGAGCGGGCTCTCGGCGTCGAGGTCCGGCCGGTACTCGATGCCCGGGTACCAACCCTTGCTGTCGGTGAACGACTTCACCCCGGGCTGCGCCTTGAACTTGGTGCAGTACGCGCTGAACGGTTCGTTCGGCGCCTCGTAACACTCGGTGAACGGGTACGTCTTACCGAAGCCGAACGCCGCGTTCGACGACTGTGGCCGGGACGGCAGGTTGTCCAGCAGCGACGGGTCCTTGGCCGCCGCCGTACCCGTCCGGCGGTACGGGTCGAAGTGCGAGTCCACGATCAGCAGGCCGCCCTTGGCCCCGATGCTCGGCGGGTCGTAGAGGTTGTTCAGCACCAGGTTGAGGTTGCCGTAGCTGGTGTCCCGATACCAGACGAGCATGCCCGGGGCGTTGTACGGCACCCGGTCCACCTTCCAGGCACCGTCCCGGTTGTAGTTCGTCTGGTACGCGTACTTCAGGCCCTCGTCGAAGCCGTCGTGGTTACGCCACTCGGCGAGGTAGTAGTGCGCGTAGGAGAACTCCCCGGGCGAGATGCTCCAGCCCGTACCGGTGGTGGTGGTGAAGCTGCCCACCGTGGCGGTCCAGCCGTTGGCGCCGCTCTCCACGTCGTCGGACCAGGTGGTGGCACCGTCCGCGGTCACCGAGAAGTCGTCGGTGAACCAGCCGGTGTCCTCGAACGCGGCGTCGGTGGCGTACCGCAGCCGGAGTTGGACGGTCTGCCCGGCGTACGGCGTCAGGCTGACGTAGTCGTGCCGCCACTGCCCGCCGGTGCTGCCGGTCAGGCCGTACTTCTTGTCGCCGTAGTCGTGCAGCCGGCCGTTCGGGTCCGGGTAGCCGTCGTCGGTGGAGACGAGGTTGCCCTCGGCGTCGAAGACCTTCTGCTCGGTCCAGGTGCTGCCGCCGTCGGTGGAGACCTCGACGAACCCGAAGTCCCAGTCCTCCTCGATGGAGTAGTTGTTCCACAGCCAGAACCGCACGTCGGCGCCCGCCGGCACCGTCAGGTCGCGGGTAAGCCGGACGTCGGCCCAGGACTGGTCGTTGTTGGTCCACCACTGGCCCTCGCCGCTGTGCGGGGTGGAGAGGCTGATCTGCTTCGCCGGCAGGTTCACCCGGACGCCGTCCTCGGTGCCGACCGGGGTCCGCGAGGTCTGCCCGACCTTGACCCGGGCCGGGTCGTCGCCGGGGTTCAGGATCACCGGGTCGGCCCAGCCGAGCACGAACTTGTCCCACAGACCCATGTGGGTGGGGATGCCCTGGAAGATCGGGCCGGTGTGCGAGCCGGACGACATCAGGTCCCAGAAGTCGACGTCCGAGTCGCCGCCGGAGCCGATGTCGTAGAGGTCCGGCAGGCCGAGGTCGTGGCCGTACTCGTGGGCGAAGACACCGACGCCGGAGTCCTCCGGCTGGACGATGTAGTTGCTGATCATCTTGTCGGTGCCCGGGATGGTGTAGCCGGGCACGATCGCCGACGAGTGCGCCCAGATCGCGTACGGGCCCTCGGCGCCGCCGCCGCCGGACTTGTCCTCACCGGCGTGCACCAGCACCAGGTGGTCGACGACGCCGTCCGGCTCGTTGAAGTTGCCGTCGCCGTCGGCGTCGGCGGTGTCCTCGATGTCGTAGTCGGCCCACGGGAAGTCCGGGTTCTGCGCGGCCAGCACGTTCACCGCGTCGACCCCGAGCGCGCTCGGCCCGGCCGGGTTGTCCGGGTGCCCGTTCATGTCCTGGCTGGCCCCGGCCTCCCAGGTGCCGTCGACCTGGGTGCAGGTGTCGGCGCCGTACCACGCCTCGGAATGCGGCACGGTCACCCAGGGGGTCGCCTGGCCGTCCACCGTGTACGCGCCCTTGGACATCTCCAGGTACATGTTGCGCATCGTGTAGCCGCGCAGGTCGATGCCACGCCGCCCGTCGGGGCCGCGCAGGTCGGTGCGGACCCGTTCGGTGATGCCCTCCTTGGTGTAGAGCATCTTGTTGTAGAACTCGGTGGAGAAGTCCGGCACCCACATCGAGTTGTTGTCCGGGTGCGACGCCTTCGCCGGGTTCGGGATGTTGTTGTGCAGCGGCCCGTTCTGCACGTTGCCGGGCACGCACTCCCGCTCGTTCTGCGGGGTGGTCGCGTCGTCGAACGTCGCCCTCGGCACCATCACGCCAGTGAAGTCGTCGTCCGCGTCCGGGTTGAACTCCACAAGGATGGTCAGCAGCTTCGCGACCTGCGTCTCGTCGGCCTGCTTGTAGCGGATGTGCCGGGGGTTCCTGCCGGTCCGGATCGCCTCGGCCTCGGTCTTGGCCAGCCCCCGGGCCGCCACCGGGTTGCCCTCGACGAACTTCCGGCCGTACGCGCTCACCGGATCGGGCTTGGCCCGCTTGATCTTGCGCTTACCGCCCTGGACCACCACCTCGGTCCCGTCAGTGGGCCGCTCGACCTTCGGGTCGACGTAGTTGATGTAGTAGTCCCGCTCGGTCGGCGTGAACCGGGCCGCCCGGTCGGCACTCGCCGGTCCGGCGCCGCCGACCGCCACCCCGGCCGCCGCGACCAGCAGCACGGGCACCGAAGCCGCGAGCAGGCGCCTTCGGCCGCCGGCCCATCTTCTCCCCCCGCTGGCTGTCCCTTGTCGCACGTCCCTCCCCTTCCGCGCTGCCCTGAGCCCTTCCACGCTGCTCAGAGCGAACAATCACCCCGCGCATCCGTGCGGACACGCGGGCAACGACAGGGACGCTATGCGACGGCACGGTCATGGACAACCACCGCTGTCCTTTCCGGAGCACACACCCGTGCAACGCCGGGCAGTCCGCTCTTCTCCGTCCATCAGGTACTTTGCCGGTCACCATCCGGGCCGGCGGCGAGTCGTGGACTCCGGCGGTGGACGGTGCGACGCCAACGACGAATCGTCGACGTCTGAGGTGGTCAGTGCGATCCGCGGGCCACCTGGTCACCGCTGCCGCCGACCAGGAAGTCCAGGTCGGCCCCGGTGTCGGCGCCGAGCACGGTGTCCACGTAGAGGCGTTCCCAGCCCCGGGCCGGCTGGGCCAGCGCGGCCACCATCGCCGGGGCGGGCGGCCGGGTCGCCAGTTCGTCGGCCGGGACGTCCACGTCGAGCCGGCGCGCCGCCACGTCGAGCACGATCGGGTCCCCGGTGCGTACCCGGCCCAGCGGCCCACCGGCGGCGGCCTCCGGCGCGACGTGCAGCACCACCGTCCCGTACGCCGTGCCGCTCATCCGGCCGTCGCAGATCCGGACCATGTCGCGTACGCCCTGGCGGAGCAGCTTCTCCGGCAGCGGCAGGTTGGCCACCTCCGGCATCCCCGGATAACCCTTCGGCCCGCACCCGCGCAGCACCAGCACCGAGTCGGCGTCGACGTCGAGGTCCGGGTCGTCGAGCCGGGCGTGCAACTCCTCGATCGAGTCGAAGACCACCGCCCGGCCCCGGTGCCGGAGCAGCTGCGCCGACGCGGCGGCGGGTTTGATGATCGCGCCGGCCGGGGCGAGGCTGCCGCGCAGCACCGCGATCCCCGCCTCCGGCATCAGCGGCGTGCTCCGGGGCCGGATCACCTCCGGGTCACTGATCTCGTGCCCGGCCAGGTAGTCGCCGATCGGCCGGCCGGTCACCGTCGGAGCCGCCGCGTCCAGCAGGTCGGCGACCTGGTTCAGCACCGCCGGCAGGCCACCGGCCCGGTGGAAGTCCTCCATCAGGAACCGGCCGGCCGGTTGCAGGTCGACGAGCAGCGGTACGCCGCGGCCGAGCCGGTCGACGTCGTCCAGGGTGATCGGCACCCCGACCCGGCCGGCGATGGCCAGCAGGTGCACGACCGCGTTCGTCGAGCCGCCCAGCGCGGCCAGCGCGACGACCGCGTTCCGGAACGACGCCCCGGTCAGCACCTCGCTGGGCCGGCGCTGCGCCGCGACCATCTCGACGACCAGCCTGCCGGTGGCGTGCGACCGGGCCAGCAGCCGGCTGTCGGAGGCGGGCAGTCCGGCCGTACCGGGCAGGGTCATCCCGAGCACCTCGGCGAGCAGGCCCATCGTGGAGGCGGTGCCCATGGTGTTGCAGTGGCCCCGGCTGCGGATCATCGACGACTCGGAGTCGAGGAAGCCGGCCGGCGAGAGGGTGCCGGCGCGTACCTCCTCGGAGAGCCGCCACACGTCGGTGCCGCAGCCCAGCGGCACGCCCCGGAAGGTGCCGGTGAGCATCGGGCCGCCGGGCACCACCACCGCCGGCAGGTCGACCGAGGCGGCACCCATCAGCAGCGCCGGGATGGTCTTGTCGCAGCCGCCGAGCAGCACCACCCCGTCGACCGGGTTGGCCCGGATCATCTCCTCGATCGCCATCGCGGCCATGTTGCGCCAGAGCATCGCGGTCGGCCTGACCTGCGTCTCGCCGAGCGAGACCACCGGCAGGTTGAGCGGAACCCCGCCGGCCTCCCAGACGCCGTTGGCGACGCTCGCCGCCACTTCGTCCAGGTGCCGGTTGCAGGGGGTGAGGTCGGACGCGGTGTTGGCGATGGCGATCTGCGGCCGTCCCTCGAACGCCGAGTCCGGCAGGCCGCGCCGCATCCAGGCGCGGTGCAGGTAGGCGTTGCGGTCCGAGCCGGCGTACCACTTGTCGCTCCGGAGTGCAGGCATACTCTCCATTATCAAGAACAACTTCGGGTACGTCCTCCGCCGGCCCCGCCGTTCCGGGCCGCCGTCGCAGCCGGTGACCACCGCCGGTACGGTGGGCTGAGTCGTGCGCGCCCTCGTGCTGACCGGTCCGGGCACGGCCGAGGTGCGCGAGGTCGAGCCGCCGGTCGCCGGGCCGGGCGAGGTGGTCGTGGACGTGCTGCGGGCGGGTGTCTGCGGCACCGACGCGGAGTTCTTCTCCGGTCAGATGGCGTACCTGCACAGCGGTGACGCGCGTTATCCGCTGCGGATCGGCCACGAGTGGTGCGGGGTCGTCTCGGCGGTCGGTCCCGGGGTGCCCGGGAGCTGGCTGGGTCGGCGGGTCACCGGCGACACGATGCTCGGCTGCGGCCGGTGCGCCCGTTGCCGGGGCGGCCGGCAGCACCTCTGCGCGGACCGCTACGAGATCGGCATCCGGGGTGGCTGGCCGGGTGCGCTCGCCGAGCGGCTTCCGGTGCCGGTCCGGGCCCTGCACCCGCTGCCCGACCAGGTCGACGCCACGCTCGGCGCGCTCGTCGAGCCGGGCGGCAACGCGCTGCGGGTGGTCGAGGCGGCGCGGGTCGGCCCCGGCCGGCGGCTGCTGGTGCTCGGGCCGGGCACCATCGGGCTGCTGGTGGCGCAGATCGCGGCGGCCCGGGGCGCCGAGGTGCACCTGCTGGGCCGGGACGACGCCACGCTCGAGTTCGCCCGCCGGCTCGGCTTCGGGTACGCCTGGACGGCGCGGACCCTGCCGGAGCCGGCCGCGCTGACCTTCGACGCGGTGGCCGACGCCGCCAACGACGAGACCCTGCCGGCGTACGCGGTGCGGCGGGTGGAGCCCGGCGGCCGGGTCGTGTACATCGGACTCGCCGAGCGGCCGAGCCTGCTCGACACCCGGGAACTGGTGCTCAGGGACGTCACCGCGGTCGGCGTGCTCAGCGCCTCCGGCGGGCTCGCCGGCACCGTCGCGCTGTACGCCTCGGGCGCCGTCGACCCGCGCCCGCTGGTGGCGGCGACCGTGGGACTGGACGAGGTGGCGGCGGTACTGGGCGGCGACCGCGATCCCGGCTGGGGCGCCGCCCCGAAGATCCACGTCGACCCGCGACGCTGATCGGCGGGCCGAGGCTCGGTTGTTGCCGATGTTACGTCCGCCGACCGGTTCTTGTAGCTTGTAGGCGTTGTCTCGACTGTCCTGCGGCGTAGCCCTGGCCGGATAGGCATGGAGAGGGTTTAGGCGATGATGAAGCGTGCCGTTCGGTTCACCAAGCACAACACGCCCAACTCGGTGCGGGTGGTGGCACGGCGGGTGATGGGTGAGGCATACAACGCGAAGCTGCGACTTTCCGTGCCGGTGGAGTCACGCAGCGAGTTCGGCAACGTCTACCACTGCACGATCCGCAAGACCGCCAGCCAATGGATCAAGGCCCTGCTCAGCGACCCGGTCGTCTACCGCTACTCCGGCCTGCTGCCCTACGACCCGCGCCCGCACAAGTGGCGTTACCCGCAGCCCTTCCCGCGCGGCCGGGTGGTCTCCACGCTCTTCGTCTCCTACAACGGCTTCAAGAACATCCCCAAGCCGGACCCGCACCGGGTGTTCTTCGTGATCCGCGACCCGCGCGACATCGTGGTCTCCAGCTACTTCTCCTACCGCAGCTCGCACACCGCGATGGGTGACGTCCTGGAGGTGCGGAAGGTCCTCCAGGAGAAGCCGAAGAAGGAGGGCATGCTCTACCTGATCGACCACCTGGCCGGCAAGGGCACGTTCCGGTCGTTGCGGGCCTGGGCGAAGGCGCCGGACAACGGGACCGTCGGCCTGTTCAAGTACGAGGACCTGACCGGGGAGCGGCAGGCGGACGAGGTGGCGCGGCTGATGCGGCACTGCGGGTTCCCGATCCCGCCGGACGAGTTGACGGCACTGCTGTCCCGGTACAGCTTCTCCAGGATGCGGAGCACCCGGGCGAGCGCGGGGCCGCTCTCGCACTACCGCAGGGGCGCGCACGGCGACTGGGTCAACCACTTCGACGACGACATCCACGAGGCGTTCGTCGCGGCCACCGGCGACCTCGTCGACGTGCTCGGCTACCCCGGGTCCGACCAGGTCTTCCAGGAGCACAGCGCACAGCAGTCCTGACCGGTGGTGGCCGGCGTCGTCACAGCACCCGGCGCAGCCACTCCTCCACCCCGGCGATGTGCACCGTCGCCCAGGCCCGGGCCAGCTCCGGCTCCCCCGACGCGACCGCGTCCAGGATCGCCGCGTGCTGCTCCCGGGTCTTCTCGACCGCCCCCTCCTGGGTCAGCCCGCGCCACACCCGGGCCCGGGTGGTCGGGCCGGAGAGGCTGTCCAGCAGCGACGTCAGCACGTTGTTGCCGGCACACGCCGCGATCTGCCGGTGAAACTCCAGGTCGTTCGCGACCAGCTCGTCGATGCTCGGGTCGTCGGCGAGCCCGTCCAGCACCGCCCGCAGCCCGGCCAGCCGCGCCTCGGTCATCCGCTGCGCCGCCAGCGCCGTCGCGGCCGGTTCCAGGATCCGGCGTACCTCCAGGAACTCCAGCACGGTGTCGTCGCGGTGGAAGTCGACGACGAAGCTCAGCGCGTCCAGCAGCAGCGCCGGGTCGAGGCTCGTCACGTACGTCCCGTCGCCCTGCCGGACGTCGAGGACCCGGATCAGCGAGAGCGCCCTGACCGCCTCCCGCAGCGAGTTGCGGGACAGGCCGAGCCGCTCGGCCAGGTCGGGTTCCCGGGGCAGCCGGTCACCGGGGCGCAGTTCACCGGCGACGATCATCTGCTTGATCTTGTCGATCGCCTCGTCCGTGACCGCCACGCGTTCCTCCCACGTCCATGCGTACCGCGAAGACCGGCCGCAGGTCAGTCCCGGAGCCGGTAGGCGCGCACCGCCGTCGCGCCGAAGACCGCCGACCGCTCGGCCGTCGACAGCGGCGGCAGCACCTCGGTCAACGCCGCCAGCACCGCGCCGTAGTCGGCGGCGAGCCGGCAGACCGGCCAGTCCGAGCCGAACATCAGCCGCTCCGGCCCGAACAGCCGGACCGCCTCGGCGACGAACGGCCGCAGGTCGGCGGGAAGCCACCGCCGCCAGTCCGCCTCGGTCACCAGGCCGGAGAGCTTCGCGGTGACGTTCGGCGAGGCCGCCAGCTCGGCCAGCGGACCGGCCCAGCCGGCCAACCCGGCCGCACCGTCCCGGACCGCCGGCTTGCCCAGGTGGTCCAGCACGAAGCGCAGCTCCGGCACCTCGCGGGCGACCCGGGCCACCGCCGGCAACTGGTCCGCCCGGCACACCACGTCGAAGGCCAGTCCGGCTTCCGCGACGGTACGCAGCCCGCGCCGCACCGCCGGCCGGTCCAGGTAGCCCGGATCGGTCTCGCCCTGCAACTGCGGCCGGACCCCGACCAGCAGCTCCCCACCGGGCAGCGCCCGGTAGCCGGCGATCGTCGCGGCCAGCTCCGGATCGGCCGGGTCGGCCCAGGCCACCACCCCGGCGATCGCCGGGGTACTGGCGGCGTAGCCGAGCAGGATCTCCGCCTCGCCGGTGTCGCAGCGCCCGCCCTCGACCAGTACGGTCCGGTCGACTCCGGCCGCGGCCAGCTCGGCGAGCAGGTCGGCGGGGAGGAACGAGCGGCGGATCGGGGCCAGTTCGGGCGCGTCGAGCCAGGAGTAGCCGTCGGAGATCCGCCACAGGTGGTGGTGAGCGTCGACGATCATCGCGCACCCACCCGGGACGTGGGTACCGGTGCGTCCGCGCGGAGCAGTCCCGCGGCGACCAGCTCCGACCAGAACTCCCCGGGTGGCGGGTCGGCGGCGTGCAGCGCGGCGTTCCGGCGTACCTGCTCGGGGTGGTGCGCGCCGACCACCACCGAGGCGACCGCCGGGTGCGCGGCGGCGAAGGCGAGTGCCGCCGCCGGCAGGGTGCTGCCGTACCCGGCGCAGATCGTGGCGATCGTCCGGGCCCGCTCCACGAGTTCGGCCGGCGCGTCGGCGTAGTCGTACGGAAGTCCGGCGTGTGGCCGCTCGACGGCGAGCAACCCGCTGTTGAAGACCCCGGCGGCCAGCACCGAGACGCCGCGCCGCTGGCAGTCCGGCAGCAGGCCGTCCAGCGCCGGCTGCTCCAGCAGGGTGTACCGGCCGGCCACCATCACCGCGTCGATCTCGGTCTCGGCGACGAACCGGTGCAGCACCTGCCACTGCTTCGAGCCGACCCCTACGGCACCGACGACACCCTCGGCGCGCAGCTGGTGCAGGGCCGGATAGCCCTGTTCCAGCGCCTGCGTCTGGTGGTCCTCCGGGTCGTGCAGCAGCACCAGGTCGATCCGGTCCAGCCCGAGCCGGCCCAGGCTCGCCTCCAGCGACCGCCGCACCCCGTCGGCGCTGAAGTCCCAGTGCCGCCGGTGGTCGGCGGGCACGTCGAAGCCCTCGTCGTCCCGCCGCCCCGCCCCGGACGGGTCCGGCACCAGCAGCCGCCCCACCTTGCTGCTCACCGTGTACTCGTCGCGCGGCAGCGTACGCAGCGCGTCGCCGAGCCGCCGCTCGGAGAGTCCGAGCCCGTAGTGCGGTGCCGTGTCGAAGTAGCGGATACCGGCGTCCCAGGCCGCCGCGACCGTCGCCAGCGCCTCGGCCTCGCCGACCGCCGTGTAGAGGTTGCCGATCGGGGCGCAGCCGAGGCCGAGCGGGCTCACCTGCACCGCCGAGTGCCCCAGCCTGGTTCCGGCGGTCACGCCGGCTCTCCTTCGCGTGCCACCGAAGAGGCTCCTTTCGATACCGTTCCGACACAGACGGCCTGGACGGGCAATAGATCGGATGTCTACCAGGCCACTCCCGGGCCCACAAGAGGCAGGCGTGGCAAACTTCCCGAACGCTTCTTGACGTCAGGAACCGTTAGGTCGGATGACCAGCGGAACGAGTCAGCCTGGCGGCGGGGCCGAGCGCGGGCGCAGCCCGTACATGCCGCCGTCCACGCCCAGCACCACGCCGGTGGTCGCCCCGGAGTACGGGCTGGCGAGGTAGGCGATCGCCGCCGCCACCTCTTCCGGGCCGACCAACCTGCCGGTGGGCTGGCGGGCCTGGAGTGCGGCGAGTTCCGCCGCCGGGTCGCCGGCCGAGTTCAGCAGCCGGCGTACCCAGGGGGTGTCCACGGTCCCGGGGTTGACGCAGTTGACCCGGATCCCCTCCCCGACGTGGTCGGCCGCCATCGCCAGGGTGAGCGACTGCACCGCACCCTTGCTGGCGCTGTAGAGCGCCCGGTCGGGCAGCCCGGCCCAGGCCGCGATCGAGCAGGTGTTGACGATCGCGGCGTACGACGACCGGCGCAGGTGCGGCAGGGCGGCCCGGGTCACCCGGACCATTCCGACCACGTTCACGTCGAGCACCCGGTGCCACTCGTCGTCCGGGTTCGTCTCCACGGTGCCCAGGGCGCCGATCCCGGCGTTGTTGACGAGTACGTCGATGCCGCCGTGCGCCCGCACCACCGTGGCGATCCCGGCGCGCACCGAGGCGTCGTCGGAGATGTCGGCGGTGATGCCGAGCAGTGGCTCGGGCACCGCCGCCGGGTCCAGGTCCAGGCAGGCGACCCGGGCACCCCGGTCGGCCAGCAGCTTGGCGGTGGCCAGTCCGATGCCCGAGGCGCCACCGGTCACCACCGCGCTCAACCCGGCGAACTCGCCCCGGCCGGCACCTCCGCCGGCCGTTCCGCCTGGCCCGCCCGCCCCGGTTCCGCCGGGCCCGCCTGGCCCGGTTCCGCCGGGCCCCCCTGGCCCGCCCGCCCCGTCGGGACCGTTGCCGGCGGTCATGGCAGCACGCCCCCGGGCCCCGGGGGCGGAGCCGCGGCGCCCGGTGCCGAGGTCGCCGCCCCGCGCCCCGGGACCGGAGCCACCGCGCCGGCCGCCGTCGGCGGGGTCGCCGCCCAGACCGGGCCGTCCGGGTAGGCGTACCCGGCAAGCGTCTCCGGGCGCATCGTGGAGCTGAACCCGGGCGCGCCGGGTGCCAGGTACCGGCCCCGGCGGACCACCACCGGGTCGACGAAGTGCTCGTGCAGGTGGTCGACGTACTCGATGACCCGGTCCCGCATCGAGCCAGCGACGGCGACGTAGTCGAACATCGACAGGTGCTGGACGAGTTCGCAGAGCCCCACCCCGCCCGCGTGCGGGCAGACCGGCACGCCGAACTTCGCCGCCAGCAGCAGGATCGCGACGTTCTCGTTGACCCCGGCCACCCGGCTGGCGTCGATCTGCACGTACGAGATCGCGCCGAGCTGGAGCAGTTGCTTGAACACCACCCGGTTGGCGACGTGCTCACCGGTGGCGATCCGCACGGGGGCGAGTTCCCGGGCGATGGTGGCGTGTCCGACGACGTCGTCCGGGCTGGTCGGCTCCTCGATCCAGTACGGGTCGTAGGGCGCCAGCTCGCGCACCCAGCGGATCGCCTCGGGTACGTCCCAGCGCTGGTTGGCGTCGACCGCGATCCGGATGTCGGGCCCGCAGGTCTCGCGGGCGATGGCCATCCGCCGGATGTCGTCGGCCAGGTCGGCGCCGACCTTCAGCTTGATCTGGGTGAAGCCGTCGGCCAGCGCCTCGGCGCAGAGCCGGCGCAGCTTGTCGTCGTCGTAGCCGAGCCACCCGGGTGAGGTGGTGTACGCCGGGAAGCCGTCGCGCAGCAGCCGCTCCTCCCGTTCGACCCGGCCGGGGCGGGCGGCGTGCAGGATGCCCAGCGCCTCGTCCCGGGTCAGTACGTCGCTGAGATAGCGGAAGTCGACCAGGTCGACGAGTTCCTCCGGGCTCATCCGGGCCAGCAGTCGCCACAGTGGCATGCCGGCCCGCTTGGCCCGCAGGTCCCAGAGCGCGTTGACCACGGCGGCGACCGCCATGTGCATGACGCCCTTCTCCGGCCCCAGCCAGCGCAGTTGCGAGTCGTGCACCAGCTCGCGCCAGAAGCCGCCGAGGTCGCCGAGGACCGCCTCGACCCGCCGGCCGACCAGGTACGGCCGCAGCGCGCCGATCGCCGCGGCCTGGATGTCGTTGCCCCGGCCGATGGTGAAGGCGAAGCCGTGCCCCTCGTGCCCGTCCCCGGCGTCGGTGCGGATCACCACGTACGCGGCCGAGTAGTCCGGGTCGGGGTTCATCGCGTCCGAGCCGTCGAGTTCCCGGGAGGTCGGGAAGCGGATGTCGGCGATCTCCAGTCCGGTGAAGATCATGCCTGGCCCACCGTCTGCCGTTGCCGCCCCAGCCCGTCGATCTCCAGCTCGACGACGTCACCGGCGACCAGGTACGGCTTCGGCTCGGGTTGGCCGAGCGCCACCCCGGCCGGGGTGCCGGTGTTTATCACGTCTCCCGGATAGAGCACCATGAACTGGCTCAGGTAGTGCACGATCTCGGCCACCGGGAAGACCATGTTCGCGGTGTTGCCGTCCTGCCTGAGCGTGCCGTTGACCCACAGCCGCAGCCCGAGCCGCTGCGGGTCGGGCACCTCGTCGGCGGTGACCAGCCAGGGGCCGAGCGGGTTGAAGGTCTCGCAGTTCTTGCCCTTGTCCCACTGCCCACCGCGTTCGAGCTGGTACTCCCGCTCGGAGACGTCGTGCGAGACGGCGTACCCGGCGACGTGGTCGAGCGCCTCCCCGGGACCGGCCAGGTATCGTGCCGTCCGCCCGATCACCACGGCCAGTTCGACCTCCCAGTCGGTCCTGGTGCTGCCGCGCGGCAGCAGCACCTCGTCGTCCGGGCCGACCACCGTGTCGGCGGCCTTCATGAAGACCACCGGCTCGGTGGGAAGCGGGGCGCCGGTCTCGGCGGCGTGGTCCCGGTAGTTCAGCCCGATGCAGACGATCTTCCCGGGCCGCAGCGGTGGCCCGATCCGCAGCCCGTCGGGCAGCACCGGCAGGCTCCCGGCGTCGAGCCCGGCCAGCCGCTCGACCCCGCCGCCGGCCAGGAACGCCCCGTCCAGGTCATCGACGACCGCGCCGAGGTCGCGCAGCCGTCCGGCCTCGTCCAGCAGCGCCGGGGACTCCTGTCCCGGTGCGCCCACCCGCAATAGCCTCACCCGTCGCCCCCAGCCTTCCGCGTAACCCGTCAGCGATAGGTCCGATGTCTATCAGGTGGGTTCACCGGCGCACAAGAGCCGGGAGCCGATCACCGCCGCGCTGACCTGCCCGCGCTCCACCCCGAGGCCGCACCTTCTGGACGGGGCCGCCGGCGTCGACATCGACGATCCGGGGCCCGCCCTTGTCTGCCCGGCCTGTCCTTTGTAATCTCGACGCCAAACATCGGATGCGTGCCCGAGAAACCTTCGGAGGCAGGCCATGGCGAACCCCGAGCGCGGGTCGGGCGCCGCCGCCTCCGCCGGGGATCCGCTCACCCTCTGGTACGACGAGCCGGCCGCCGACTGGGAGACCCGGGCCCTGCCGATCGGCAACGGCGCCCTCGGCGGGATGGTCTTCGGCCGGCTCGGCACCGAGACGGTGCAGTTCAACGAGAAGACGCTCTGGACCGGTGGTCCGGGCTCGGCCGGCGGCTACGACTTCGGCAACTGGACCTCGCCGCGTCCCGGCGCGATCGACGAGGTGCGACGCCTGATCGACGAGCGGGGCCGGCTCGACCCGGCGGAGGTGGCGGAGCGGCTCGGCCAGCCGAAGCGCGGCTTCGGGGCGTACGACACCTTCGGGGAGTTGTCGCTGCGGCTCACCGGGCACCCCGGCCCGGTCGCCGACTACCGTCGCGAGCTGGACCTCGGCCGGGCCGTCGCCACGGTCGGCTACACCGCCGACGGGGTGCGGCACACCCGCGAGTACTTCGCCAGCCACCCCGACGGGGTACTCGTGCTGCGGCTGGTCGCCGACCGGCCCGGCAGGATCGGCTTCACCGCCGGGGTGACCGCGCCGGACAACCGCTCGAAGCAGGTCACCGCCAGTGGCGGCCGGATCACCTTCGCCGGTGCGCTCACCGACAACGGGCTCAGGTACGAGGCGCAGATCCAGGTCCTCGCCGACGGCGGTACGGTCACCTGCGGCGCCGACGGCACGGTCACGGTGACCGGGGCGGATGCCGCCACGCTGGTGCTGGGCGCCGGCACGGACTACGCGGGCGGCGCTCCGACGTACCGGGGCGCCGACCCGCACGCCCGGGTCACCGCGACTGTCGACGCGGCGGCCGGGAGGTCCTATCCGGACCTGCTCGCCGCGCACACCGCCGACCACCGCGCGCTCTTCGACCGGGTACGCCTGGACATCGGCCAGCGGATGCCGGCCATCCCCACCGACGAGCTGCTGCGGCGCTACCGTGCCGGGACATCGGCGGCGGACCGCGCGCTGGAGGCGCTCTTCTTCGCCTACGGCCGCTATCTGCTGATCGCCTCCTCCCGGGCCGGCTCGCTGCCGGCGAATCTCCAGGGCGTCTGGAACAACGTCAGCGACCCGCCGTGGGATGCCGACCACCACCTCAACGTCAACCTCCAGATGAACTACTGGCCGGCCGAGACGACGAATCTCGCCGAGACCACCGCCCCGCTCTTCGACTTCGTCGACGCGCTGGTGCCGCCGGGCAGGGTCACCGCCCGGCAGGTCCACGGCAACCGGGGCTGGGTGGTGCACAACGAGACGAACGTCTACGGCTTCACCGGCCTGCACAGCTATCCGCAGGCGTTCTGGTTCCCCGAGGCCGGTGCCTGGCTGGCTCGGCACTACTACGAGCACTACCTGTTCACAGGTGACGAGCGGTTCCTCCGGCAGCGGGCGTACCCGCTGATGCGGGAACTGGCGCTCTTCTGGCTGGACGAGCTGGTGGTCGACCCGCGCGACGGCAGCCTGGTGGTCTCGCCGAGCTACTCGCCGGAGCACGGCGACTTCACCGCCGGTGCCTCGATGTCGCAGCAGATCGTCCGGGAACTCCTCGGCAACACCGTCGAGGCGGCCGGGATCGTCGGCGGCGACGACGCGTTCCGCCGCGAGCTGCGGGACGCGCTGGGCCGGCTCGACCCGGGGCTGCGGGTCGGCTCGTGGGAGCAGTTGCAGGAGTGGAAGGCGGACCTGGACGATCCGGCCGACCGGCACCGGCACGTCTCGCAGCTGTTCGCCCTGCATCCGGGCGCGCAGATCAGCCCGCTCGACGATCCGGAGCTGGCCGCCGCCGCCCGGGTCTCGCTCACCGCGCGCGGCGACGGCGGTACGGGCTGGAGCAGGGCGTGGAAGATCAGTTTCTGGGCCCGGCTGCTGGACGGGGACCGGGCACACCGGATGCTCGCCGGGCAACTGCGGCAGAGCACATTGCCGAACCTCTGGGACACCCACCCGCCGTTCCAGATCGACGGCAACTTCGGTGCCACTGCGGGGATCGCCGAGATGCTGGTGCAGAGCCAGCGCGGCGAGGTTCACCTGCTGCCGGCGCTGCCCGGTGCCTGGCCGACCGGATCGATCCGCGGCCTGCGGGCCCGGGGTGGGCTGACCGTCGACGTGGCGTGGTCGGCGGGAGCAGCCACCGAGATCGCCCTGACCGCCGACCGGACCGCCGAGGTGACACTCCGCAGCCCGCTCTTCGCCACCCCACACACCCTGCGGGACACGACCACCGGCGAGCCGGTGCCCGCCACCCCGCACGGCGACCGCCTCACCCTCACCCTTTACGCCCACCACCGCTATCTCGCCACCGAAGCCCGGTGATCGCACTACTTCCGGGAAAGAGTGGCCTCCACCCGCCGGATGGCCACTCTTTCCCCGATCGAGCGCGATCTTCCCTGGCTCGGGGTGGGATCAGGGGACGGTGATGACGACTTTGGCGCGGGCGTGTTCGGTTTCGAGGTAGCGGATGGCGTCGGGGACCTGGTGCAGCGGGTAGGTCCGGTCGATGACCGGGGTGAGCCGGCCGGCCTCGGCGTGTTCGCGGAGCGTGTCGAGGTGTTGTCGGCCGGGCGCGGCGTCGAGAACGACGATGCGGTGCCGGACGAAGGGTGCCAGCAGCCGCCCGCTGGTGAGAAGCCGGACCGGTCCGAGCAGGTTGCCGCCGCTGAACACGCCGCCGCCGGAGAGCACTAGCGTGCCGGTCGGGGTGAGCGAGCGCCGCAGCGCGGTGAGCGAGCGGTTGCCGACCAGGTCGAGGACGAGGTCGTGCGGGCCGGCGATCTGGGTGAAGTCGTCGCGGGTGTAGTCGACGACCCGGTCGGCGCCGAGCGAGCGGACCAGGTCGACGTTGCGGGTGCTGCACACCCCGGTGACGGTCGCACCGAGCACCTTGGCCAGTTGGACGGCGAGGGTGCCGACACCGCCGGACGCGCCGTTGACGAGGACGCGGTGACCGGGCTGGAGCCGACCGACGTCGCGGAGTCCCATCAGGGCGGTGACCCCGGCCAGCGGCAGGGCGGCGGCCTGCTGCGCCGTGAGGTTCGCCGGCTTGGCCGCGACCAGGGCCTCGGGCACGCAGACGTACTCGGCGAAGGCGCCGTTGGCGTCGCCGAGGTCGCCGAAGACGGCGTCGCCGGGGCGTAGCCGCCGGACGTCGGCACCGACCGCCGTGACCTGGCCGGCGAAGTCCCGGCCTCGGATCCGCGCCCGGGGCGCGGGCCGGCCCCACGCCAGCCGTGCCATCCGGGGATCGCCCCGCACGATGTGCCAGTCGTACGCGTTCAGCGCGGCAGCCTCGACCCGTACCAGCACCTCGTCGGCGGCCGGCACCGGCACGTCGACGTCGTCGAGCCGGAGTGTCTCCGGCGGCCCGTACCGGTCCTGCACGATCGCCTTCATCTTTCCCTACCTCCCCCTGGTGTACGGCGTACACCCACTGCCAACAGGGTAGGTGTACGGCGTACACTCGTCAAGGCGGATAGGGTTCCAACCGTCGCCGGAAGACGAGGATCGAGATGGTGGAGCAGGCCGAGACCGCGGAGCAGGTCGAGACGGTGGGGCAGGCCGGGACGCCGCGCCGGACGCCGCTGAGCCGGGAACGGGTCCTGCGCGCCGCCGTCGCACTCGCCGACGAGACCGGGATCGAGTCCCTCAGCATGCGCAACCTGGCCCAGGAGCTGGGCGTCGTGCCGATGGCGCTCTACAAGCACGTGGCCAACAAGGACGAACTGCTCGACGGCATGATCGACGTGGTGGTCGGCGAGATCGGGTCACCCGCGTCCGACGCCGGCTGGCAGGACGCGGTCCGGGGCCGGATCCTCGCGGCCCGGCAGGTGCTGCGCCGGCACCCCTGGGCACCGCTGGCGATCGAGTCCCGGAACACGGCGACGCCGGCCGTCCTCGGCTATCTCGACTCGATCGTCGGTACGCTCCGGGCCGGCGGGTTCACCACCGACCTCGCCCACCACGTGATGCACGCGATGGGCAGCCGGGTTCTCGGCTTCAGCCAGGAGTTGTTCGACACGTCCCGGCGCGCCGGGCGGTCCGGCACGGCCGAACCCGAGCCGCCGGCCGCGGCGTTCCCGCCGGAGGCCGCGGCCCGGTTCCCGCACCTCGCGGCGATCGCCACCGCGGCCTCCCACGACGACGCGTCGGTCGTCGGGCAGGGCTGCGACGACCAGTTCGAGTTCGAGTTCGCATTGGACCTGCTGCTGGACGGCATCGAACGGCTGCGCCAGCAGGGCTGGACGTCAGCGTCCCACAGTTGAGTCGAGCGGCCTCCTCGGGTCCCGGGCCAGAAGACTTTTGCTCATGCATGCAAAAGTTTCGCTTGTTCTATCTAAAGTGGTAGGGTCGGCGCTCGATCTTTTGCTAGATCGCGCTGACCGGCTTGGAAGAAACCAGGCTGCTTCCTGGCCGGGATCCCCCTGACCAGGAGGAACCGTGACCCCACCGAACCGACGGCTGCCGCGCCGCCGCAGCGCCACACTCGCGGCGGCGGGCGCCGCACTGGCGGGCCTGCTCGGCACCGCCGTCGTCACCCCCGCCTCGGCCGCGCCCGCCGGCACTGCCGACGTCCCGCCACAGGAGCCCGGCGTCACCCTGCGCTCGTTCGACATGGGCACCTCGCTCGACACGCTCTGCACCCTCAAGCCGGCGCAGACGCCGAACGTGGACAAGCTGATGCCGCAGATCAACTGGACCGGCACCGACGAGTTCGGACTTGCCGACCGGTTCGTCAGCCACGTCGTCGGCAACCTCGCCGCACCCGTCGACGGCAGCTACGCCTTCCGACTGACCAGCGACGACGGGTCCCGGCTGACCATCGGGGAACAGCGCGTCGTCGACCACGACGGGCTGCACGGTGAGACCGCCAAGGAGGGCGAGGTCGAGCTGACCGCCGGGTTGCACCCGCTCTTCGTCGAGTTCTTCGACAACGGCGGCGAACAGGTCCTGCGGCTCGAATGGCGTACCCCCGGAGCCGACGACTTCACCCTGGTGCCGACCTCGGCGCTGAGCACCGACGCGGGCGTCGTGCGGGTCACCGCGCCGGGTTGGAAATACTGCGAGGGGGCCACCGACTCGGCCGGCGACGGCCTGCCGCTGGACCGGGTACACCCCGGCTACACGCTGACCGACCTGCGTCCCGACGGCTACCAGCCGCAGGTCACCGGGATGGCCTTCATGCCCGACGGCGACCTGGTGGTCTCGACCTGGGGCGGCACCGACAACGCCACCGGGGAGATCCACGTGGTCGAGGGAGTCACCGGGCAGAGCGGTCCGGAGCGGGTCAGCTACCGCAGGTTCGCCGACGGACTGCGCGAGCCGCAGGGCGTCGCGGTGGTCGACGGCACCGTCTACGTCAGCCAGAAGCACGAGCTGACGGCGCTGCGCGACACCGACCGGGACGGCGTCGGCGACGAGCGCCGGACCGTCGCCACCTGGCCGTGGGGCGGCAACTTCCACGAGTTCGCGTTCGGCCTGCTCTACCGGGACGGGTACTTCCACCTCAACCTCTCCGTCGCGATCGACCTGGGCGGCGCCACCACGGTCCCGCAGCCCGCGCCGAACCGCGGTACCTCGATCAAGGTGCACGCCCGGACCGGAAGGATCACCTACCTGGCCGGTGGGCTGCGTACCCCCAACGGGATCGGCTGGGGTCCCCGGGGCGAGGTCTTCGTCACCGACAACCAGGGTGGCTGGCTGCCCGCGTCCAAACTGGTCGAGATCAAGCCGGGAGCCTTCTACAACCACTACACCACCCCGGAGGGCCCGTTCGACGACAGGCCGGTGACCCGCCCCGTCGTCTGGCTGCCGCAGAACGAGATCGCCAACTCGCCGTCCACTCCGGTGCTGCTCAAGCGCGGTCCCTACCAGGGGCAGCTCGTGGTCGGCGACGTGACCTACGGCGGCCTGCAACGCGTCTTCCTGGAGAGGGTCGAGGGCCAGTACCAGGGCGCGGTGTTCCGGCACACCCAGGGCCTGGAGGCCGGCGTCAACGAGGTCAGCCTCGGCCCCGACGGCGCGCTCTACGTCGGCGGTCTCGGTGCCGGCGGCAACTGGGGCCAGCAGGGCAAGCTCAGCCACGGCCTACAGAAGCTCACCCCGAACGGCAGGTCGGTGTTCGAGGTCAGGCGGATGCGCGCGACACGCACCGGATTCGAGCTGGAGTACACCGAGCCGCTGTCGGCGCAGACGGCCGGGGAACTCGCCGACGCCTACCAGGCGACACAGTGGCGGTACGGCGCGACGAGCCAGTACGGTGGCCCCAAGCTCGACCTGGAGACCCTCGACGTCAGCCGGGCCGAGCTGTCCCGGGACCGCCGCACGGTCAGGCTCACCGTCCCGGGGCTGAAGGAGAACCGCGTCGTGCACCTCCGCTCGCCCCGGCCGTTCAGCTCGGCCGACGGCGAGGAGCTGTGGAACACCGAGGCGTGGTACACACTCAACGAGATCCCGGGGCGGGTGGTGCAGCCGCAGACGTTCTTCGAGGCCGAGGAGGGCCGGACGGTCGGCGTCGGCATGGCGACCGACCACGCCGGCTACTCCGGCGCCGGCTTCGCGGCCGGGTTCGCCGAGGACGGCGCGTCGACCAGGATCGCCGTCGACGTCCGGAAAGCCGGCACCTACGACCTGGCGATACGCTACAGCAACGGCCCGAACCCGTACTCCGGCGAGAAGCAGTTGAGCCTCTACGTCAACGGCAAGCGGGTGCGGCAGACGGTCTTCCCCTCCACCGTCACCTGGGAGGAGTGGGGCACGGTCAGCACGGCCGTGCGCCTGGCCGAGGGCCGCAACGTCGTCGAGTACCGCAAGGAGGCCGCCGACTCCGGCCACGTCAACCTCGACGTGCTCGCCGTACGGCCGCACGGCGAGCGGATCACCCTCTTCGACGGCCGTGAGCTGACCGGGTGGCAGCACACCGACGGCCGGCAACCCGAGTGGACGGTCGCGGACGGTGCCATGACGGTACGCAACGGCGACCTGCGCACGGTGGAGGCGTTCGGCGACTTCCGGCTGCACGTCGAGTTCAACCTGCCGCGCTACCCGCCGGACGTGACCGGGCAGGATCGCGCCAACAGCGGCGTCTACCTCCAGGACCGCTACGAGATCCAGGTGCTGGACTCGTTCGGCATCGACCCGCCGAAGGTCAACGACGCCGCGGCCATCTACCAGCAGAAGGCACCGGACGTGAACGCCGCACGGCCGCCGCAGAGCTGGCAGTCGTACGACATCGTCTACCGGCAGGCCCGGTACGACGCGGCCGGCGGCAAGGTCGCCAACCCCCGGGTGACGGTGGTGTGGAACGGCGTCACCGTGCACGACGACGTCGAGATCCTCGGCCCGACCGGCGGCAGCCGGCCCGAGGGTCCGGCCTCGGGCGCGATCCGGTTGCAGGACCACGGCAACCCGGTGCAGTACCGCAACATCTGGGTCGAACCGCTCGACCGGTAGCCGCCCGGTAGCGGCATCGACGAACGGCCCACGGACGGCCGGACCGGTTCGCCGGCCCGGCCGTCCATAGCGGTATCAGGTGACGGCCGTAGCGGTCACAGGTGGTGGTGGCCGAGGTTGACGGCCAGCGCGGCGAGCACGGTGACGAAGAAGACCGCCCAGCCCACGAGTTGTCGAGAGCCCACCCGCAGGTGCGCGACGAGCGCGCCGAGGAAGTACAGCACGAGACCGGCGGCGGCGAGGGTGCCCAGGATCGGTACGGCGAATCCGGCCAGCAGGCCCAGCGAACCGGCCGCCAGCAGCAGGCCGAGCACCGGCACCCAGGATCGCGGTATCCGCTTCATGTCCGCCTGCGCCTTCGGATACGCGTGGCCGATCAGATAGGTGACGGCGGCGATGCCGGTGAAGACTGCGGCGACGATGGTGACCGTGACATAGGCAGCGAACACGAACCCTCCCGAGACAGTGTTTGCCTCGAAGACGGGGCGACCCGCCGTGATGTGACCGGAGGACGGCCTGCGATGCCCGGGTCGCCGGTCAGGGCTGACGGACGCCGTACACCCGGAGGATGCTCCGGCGCAGCGCGGCCGCCGCCTCGGCCGTGGTCGCGCGCCCGGCGGCGACCTCGCCGCCGGCGGCGTGTCCGAGCGCGACGGTCGCCGAGACCAGCCAGGCCGGGCTCGCGGTGCGGTCGAACTCGCCGCCGGCCTGGCCACGCCGGACCAGCCGCGCCAGCCGCGCCACGACCGGGGCGTGCCGGCGGTCGTCCTCCGCCGGGTCGGCGGCGGCCACCGAGGGGTCCAGCAGCAGCGGGTACCTGTCGAACAGCCGCCAGGTCGCGTCCAGCCAGCGCAGCAGGGCTTCGGTGGCGGTGCCACTGTCCACGTCGGCGGCGTCGAGTGCGGCGACGGCCTCGTCGGTGATGCGCGCGACGACCGCACCGAGCAGCAGTGGCCGGGACGGGTAGTGGGCGTACACGGTCTGCCGGGTGACCCCGGCCGCTACCGCGACCTGCTCCACCTTCGCGTCCGGATTCCGGCCCAGCACCTCGACGGCGGCGTCGAGTACGGCGGCGGCGCTGCGGTCGGCGTCCGACCGCCGTCGGCGGGGCCGGGAACCGGTCGGTTCTGACACGTTGTCCAACCTATCCGGCAGCGTTAAGTTGGACACAGCTGTCAAAGATAACGACGATCCAAGGTAACGACGACCCGGGAGGGCCCCGATGACACCCCGCGCCGATTTCGCCGGCTATCTGGTCCGCTATCCGCAGGAGGCGGGGCTCGGCGACGAGGACCCGGCGGTCGTGCTGGACCGCTACCACACCCCGGACTACGAGCTGGTCAACGACGGCGTTCCGCTTGACCGGGCACGGCTGCTGGAGCACATCGGCCCGGCCCGCCGACGGGCCACCGGGCTCCGGGTCGAGGTCGAACGGGCACTCGTGGACGGCGACCAGGTCGCCGCCCAATACCGACTCACCGCCGAACTGCGCAAGGGCGGCACGATCACCACCGAGATCTACATGTTCGGCGAACTGGCCGCCGACGGCCGGTTGCGCCGCGCCGTCCAGGTCACCCGGACGGTCCCGGTCAGATAGTTCCACGGGTACGCCGGACGCTCGGCCCGTCGCGCGTCCGGCGTACCCTGCCGGACGACCCGCCTCAGTAGGTGAAGGTCCAGAGGAAGTAGAAGCCGGGGCTGTTCGGGTTGTACACCCGGTACTCGCAGTAGTACCAGCTCCACTGGCCGGTCTGCACACCCTCGCTGCCGTAGCTGTTGCAGAACTGGCCGTCGTAGTAGACGCCGCGCAGCGTACCGCCCACCGGGTCGGCAGCGGCCGGACCGGCGGCGGCCCCGACCAGTCCACCCAGTGCGAGCGTCGCCGCCGCCACCAGGGTCGCCCATCTGCGTCCGCGCATGAACCCTCCTCCCGAAGACGTCCACGGTGCACAGCGACTCCCCGTCGAGCCGTGGCCCTGGACATCGAAGTATGTCGACATCAGGCTCACACGGGCGGATCCGGTGCGGCTCACGACAACGGGCGATGCTACGACGACGATCCGTCAACACGGTCTCCGTCGAACGGGCATCCGCCCAGCCGGAGAAGGACCGGATATACCGGAACAGGGCCTTTCCATGCGGAGGCAGGACGTTGGAACAGGGTACGGACGTGAGGATCGTCATGAGGCCGGCCCGCGCCGAGGAGGCCGGGGCGTTGAGCGAGCTGGCCCTCAGGTCCAAGGCGCACTGGGGCTACCACGAGCGCTTCCTCGATGCCTGCCGGGCCGACCTGACTCTCCGGCCGGAGGAGATCGACGACCGGCGCACCGTGGTCGCCGAGGCGGCCGGTCGGCTCGTCGGCTTCTACACCCTCGACGGCGTACCGCCCGAGGGCGAGCTCGGCAACCTCTGGATCGAGCCCTCCTGGCTGCGTCGTGGAGTCGGCCGCAGGCTCTGGCAGCACGCCGTACGGACCGCCCGGGAGCACGGCTTCCGGAGCGTCTCGATCGGTGCGGACCCCAACGCCGAGGGCTTCTATCTGAACATGGGCGCGGTACGCGTGGGCGAGACGCCGTCCACCGCCATCCCGGGCAGATTCCTTCCGCGGTTGCGGTTCAGGCTTCCCGCCACCTGACCCGGGTCAGTCCGTCAGTGCGGCGCGCAGACGGTGCGGAGCAGCGCGTCCAGCGGCCGTGGCAGGGCGTTCCGGGCTACCGCCGCCTCGACCAGCAACCGGGCGTAGCGGGACTTGCGGCGCGAGCCGCTGCCCAGGAACCGGCGCATCTGCCCCTCGGTATTCCGGCCGCGCCAGGCGGGTTGACTCTGCAACGACCGGAACGAGCCGAGGGCCCCCTGCGAGTCGAAGAGCGCCTCGACGCCCTCGACGCCCACCGCGCGGATCAGCTCGTCCTCCAGGTCCTCGACGCAGACCTGGAAGCCGAGCCGCGCCAGCTCGGCGTCGCTGTCCGGTACGCCGACACCGGCGGTGCGCAGTCCCCGGCGGAAGATCTCCGCCTCGGCGAGATCGCACAGCCCGGCAAGCCGTACCCGCAGCGGCGGCGGACCGAGCCTGGTCAGAAAGCGGCCGATCGCGTGCGCGCCACCGATCGGCACGACCACCACCCGCTCCGCGTCGAGGTCCAGGCCACGGCAAACCGCAGCCGTCTCCACCGCGATCTGGTCACTGATCCCCTCGACAAGCAGCAGAACCAGGGCGTTGTCGGCCCCGACCGCCGCGCTCTCGATCTCCGCCACCATCGCGCCGTCGGACATCGGCACCGCGCTGTCGGACTTCGCCAGGGCGCTGTCGAACTTGGCGAGGGCCCTGGCCGTCGCCCGGACCGGAGCACCATGGCCGCTCGCGTAGCCGTCGAGCACCCGGTGGGCAAGCTCACGGCGACGGGCGACATCCACCGGCGCTCACCGCCGCGTCGACCGTGCGGAGAGATCCTGCGTCCTCGGCCCGATCACGTCCGGACCACCCGGCAAGGCAGGACGGTCACCGGTCCATCGGGGCGTGGCCATGGCCGCCATCATCGGCCGATCACGGACGGTCGACAAGCGTTTTACCGGTAACCCGAAATCCGGTCGGTGCGACGGGAACCGCCCGATAGAGTCCGACGGCGTGTCGTCTCCCGAGATCACCATCGCCACCCCGGCCGACCGTACCCGGGTGGTCAGCTCCCTTGTCGCCGCCTTCTCCCGAGACCCCGTCCTGCGGTATCTCTTTCCCGACGAGGACACCTATCCCCGGTCCGCCGCCGCCTTCTTCGGGCACCTCTTCGACAGGCGGGTCTCCAAGGGCACCATCTGGACGATCGAGCGTGGCGCCTCGACCGCCATCTGGGAATCGCCCACCGGCGACCACGACTCCTCGGACGAGGACCTCGCGGCCGTACTGGCCCCGGACGCGCTCGCCCGGGTCCGCGGATACACCCGGACGGTGCACGCCGCGATGCCGGCCGCCCCGTTCTGGTACCTCGGCGTCCTGGGCACCCATCCGGACAGCGCCGGGCGCCGGTGGGGTCGGGCCGTGATGGCCGCCGGGCTGCGCCGGGCCGCCGCCGACGGGCTGCCCGCCGTCCTGGAGACCAGCAACCCGGTGAACCTCGAGGTCTACCGCCGCGCCGGATGGCAGGTCGTGGGTACGGTGACCGAGCCCCTGCCGACCTGGATCATGCGGCAGCGACCGACCGGGTGACCGACACGGACGGCATGCCGCAGGGTGCGGTAGCAGGTGCCTACGGACCGGGCTAGCGCCGGTGGCCGCCAGGATGTCATCATCGGCCCGTGTCGGTCTGGCAGGCTGTCTGGCGCGTAGGCGTACCGTTGGTCTTAGTCGGCGGCGCGGTGGTCGCCGTCTGGATCGCGTTCACCGACCGGCCCGACCGGTTCTCCCGACCTCGTGGCTGGCAATGGACCTGGCTGGTGCTCTGGGCGATGGCGGCCGGTGACGCGGCATTCGGTGAGCAGCGAGCGTGGTTCGAACGGTCCTGGAAGGGTGCCATCGCGCTGCTGTTCGCCATCGCCGTCGCCGTCGCTGTCTGCCGCCACTACCGGTGGCGCAGGCAGGGCGCGACATCGCCGCCGCCCAGGCCTGAGCGTGTCCGTTGACAACCGATTCTGGTCGCTCCAGCAGCCGGGGATCGATATCGTCCGACGGTGCCCGATGCGATCTTCGCCCATCCGCGCCTCGCCCGCCTCTACGACGCCTTCGACGGGAAACGCGACGACCTGGCCGGCTATCTGGCGATCGCCGACGAGTTGGCGGCTCGCCGGGTGCTCGACGTCGGCTGCGGTACCGGATCGCTGGCGGTGCTACTCGCCCGCAGCGGACGTACGGTGGTGGGAGTCGATCCGGCCGAGGCGTCACTCGAGGTGGCACGGTCGAAGGACTCCGACCGGCGGGTGACCTGGATCCACGGCGATGCCACGGCGTTGCCCGCGCTCGCCGCCGACCTGGCGACGATGACCGGGAACGTGGCGCAGGTGTTCCTCGGTGACGACGACTGGGCTCGGGCGCTCCGGAGCATCCACGCCGCGCTCCGCCCGGACGGCCATCTGGTCTTCGAGACCAGGCGCCCCGACCGCCGTGCCTGGGAGGAGTGGGGCACCGACACCGAGCCGGTCACCCTCGACATCCCCGGCAGCGGCCGGGTGGAACGGCGGTTCGTCGTCACCGACGTCAGCCTTCCGTTCGTCTCGTTCCGGTACACGTACCGGTTCCGCTCCGACGGCGCGGTGCTCACCTCCGACTCGACCCTGCGGTTCCGGACCCGGGAGGAGGTCGAGTCAAGTCTGGCCGCCAGCGGCTACCAGGCCCTCGACGTGCGCGAGGCCCCGGACCGCCCCGGCCGCGAGTTCGTCTTCGTCGCCCGACGCTCGCCCTGAAGCTACGCCGGCAGCCGACTCGTGCTGACGTTCCTGCGGCAGCAGGCTTCTCTGGCCGGGGGGACGACGCTCAGGCCGGCCCGGATCCGACCCGCCGGTGGTCGTCCCACCAGCGGAGCACCCTGGTCGCATAGCAGGTCAGCCACTTCGACGGCTCCCCCGCCGGCACGTCGACCTCGAACCACACCTGGCCGCGGTGCCGCCCGCCCTGTAGCCAGGTGCCGTCGGGTTGCCGGGCCGCCCGGATCAGCGCGATCGCGTCCGCCATCCGCTCGTCCGGGGCGGTGCCGTCGTGGATCGCCGCAGCCCGGAAGTAGTCTGCGGCGTTCAGCACGCTGTAGCCCCAACGGAACGGGTACGCCAACCGCAACGCCCAGGGACCGACCGGCTCGCCCGTGGAGAGCCGGCGGTACAGCCCACGGGTGAGCAGGTATTCCTCCCCCGCGCGGCGGGCGGCCCGTACCCGTTCGCGGTCGCCGGTGACCCGCTCGTAGTCGAGCAGCCCTTTCAGGGTGTTGAGGGTGGAGTGGAACGAGGATCTGGTCGCCCCGTCCACCCACTCGCAGTTCCACCCGCCGTCTGGCAGCCGGTGGGCGAGGAACCAGTCGACCAGCCCGTCGACGTCGGCACCGAGCCACAGGCCGTTGGAGAGCGTCCACGAGTTGATGCAGCAGTCCACCTCGCCGCCCCAGTACGGCAGGTTGTCGTACTCCCAGCGACAGTGCGCCGCGAGGCGCTCCGCCGTCCCGGCGAGGGCGTCCGGGTCGAGCCCCCACTCCCTTAGCGAGTTCAGCGTCCAGGTGGTCGCCGTCCAGGGCTGACCGTCCCGTTCCCACGCCCCGGCATCGTCGAAGTCGAAGCCGGCGGGGAAGAAGGCCCCGCCGGCCCACTGCCCGTCGGGGTCCTGGAGCGCGAGCAGCCGCGCTCCGAACCCGGCACTGGCGACCCTCGCCCTGGTCGCGGCCCAGACCTGCGTCGGCAGGTGGAGTAGATCCCGCTCGACCTGCCAGCGCAGAGCGGGGTCGGAGTCGAGCAGCCAGTCGTCGAGCGTGCCGGCAACCATTTGCGCAGGGTAGCGGTTGCCACCGACAGCGCACCCGGCCGGGCGGCACGGCAGGCCCCCGAATCGACAGGTCACACGGCGCGGGCTATGCAGATCCGGGCGTCCAGCCGGGGGCCGGCCTCGTAGAGCATGTACTGCACGCCGCCGTCCGTGCCGAACGCCGGCGACGCGGTCCGCCCGTTGTCGGAGGCGATCGGGCGGTGGAAGACGCCGAGGTGCACCTCGCGGTCGAAGTTGTTGCCCACCTCGGTCAGGTACATGTTGCCCGTGTTGCCGTGGTACGCCAGGTAGGCGGTGCCGTTGCGCGTGAGCAGGTGGGGCGCGGAGATGTCGACGCAGCCGTCGGGGGTGGGCGAGACCAGCGGCGTGGGTGAGAACTGCCAGCCGCTCCAGCCGTCCGGCGACCAGCCCCAGAAGATCTTGCGGGTGCCCGGGCCTACGGTGTGCACGGCCATGAAGACCATCACGTACCGGTTGCCCTTGCCGGCGACCGGGTGCTCGAAGACCCGTGCGTAGGAGGTCTCGGTGGTGTTCGGCACGAGTCTGGTGGAGAGGATCGGGGTCTCGTCGGTGAAGTGCACGCCGTCGGTCGACCTCGCCACCCGGGTCGTGTGGTTCTCGCCGTGGAAGTAGAGGTAGAACTGGCGGGTCGGGGCGTCCCACACGACGTGCGGCGAGGCGACGTGGCTGACCTGCACGCCGCCGGGCAGTTGGCGGTCGACGACCGGGTTGCCGGGGTACTCGGTGTAGGGGCCTTCGAGCCGGTCCGCGTAGGCCAGGCAGATCCCGCCGGGCGCGTCGTGCGGGCCGTAGTAGAGGTAGTAGCGGCCGAGCCGGTTGCTGATCTTGTCGTAGACCCCTCGGACGCACGGGAAGATGAACTCGCCGGTGGGGTTGTAGCGCAACGGCCCGGCGAATGCGTCGCGCAGGTAGCGGTAGCTGGGGAAGCCGGCGGGTCCGGCCAGGGCGGGGGCGGCGGTGCTCAGGCCGGCGACTGTGCCACCGGCGACGGCGGCGGCGCCGCGCAGCAGTGCGCGGCGGCTGATCTCAGGGGTACGGGCCATGGGACGGTCCTCCGGTAACCCTCGGTGATCCGGCGTCCGGGGATGGACGCCGCTCGTTGGTGGAGAAGTCAATAGCCGCCGGGTGCGCACGTCAAGACGCTAATACGAATTATCAGCGGCACTTTGCCGGCAACTTTCCTCGACGAAGGGTCTTGACGAGCGGCCCGTGCCCGTGGCTAGAGTTCACGCCAACGAAAACTGATACGCATTAGCACGAAACAGGTGAGCACACAGCGTGACTGAAGCGCGCAGCAGGCGGGTGACCCAACAGGACATCGCCCGGATGACCGGGGTGAGCCAGGCGACGGTGTCGCTGGTGCTCAACGGCCGGGCCGACAACGACGTCCGGATCGCGCCCGAGACCCGGGCCCGGGTGCTCGACGCCATCCGCAGCACCGGCTACGTCGCCGACCCGATCGCCCGCCGACTCGCCGCCCGGCGCAACCGCATCCTCGGCGTCTTCAGCTACGAGCCGGTCTTCCCGGCCGGCAGCGGCGACTTCTACCACCCGTTCCTGGTCGGCATCGAGCAGGGCGCCGAGTCGCTCGGCTGCGACCTGCTGCTCTTCACCAGCGCTCCCGTCGTCGCCGGCCGGCGCCGGATCTTCCACGAGGACAACCGGCTGCGGCTCGCCGACGGCTGTGTACTGCTCGGCCGCTCGCTCGACCGCGACGAGCTGGCCCGGCTGGTCGCCGAGGGCCAGCCGTTCGTCTCGGTCGGCCGGCGCGACGACGCCGGCGGCCCGGTCCCCTACGTCGGCGCCGACTACCCGGCGGCGACCGCGGCGATCGTCGCGCGGGCCGTCGCGCTCGGCCACCGCACGCTGGCCTACGTCGGCCAGGGCGACAATCCGGCCGGTCCGGCGCCGCAGACCGGGCTCGACGGCCAGGACCGGCCGGCCGCGCCGGAGTCGCACGCCGACCGCGAGCGCGGCTTCCGGGCCGCCGTCGCGGCGGCCGGGGTCACCGGCGTCCACGAGCCGGTCGAGGACCGCTCCCCGGCCGAGCTGCTCGACTCGCTGCTCGCCCGGGGAGTGACCGTCGCGCTCATGGAGGAGTACGCGGACGGCTCCGCCCTGGCCGCCGCGGCCCGGGAGCGTGGCCTGGAGATCCCGGGCGACCTCTCCGTCGCCGCGCTCGGCGACCCGACCCGGCCGGCACCGGCCGACGTGGACTTCACGATGTTCCGGATTCCCCGCCGCCAGATGGGCTGGCAGGCGGTCGAGGTGCTCACCGGGCTGGTCGAGGGCACACCCGGCCGGCAGGGCCCGCCGCAGATCCTCCTCGACTGCGAGCAGGTCGAGGGCACCACCCTGGCGTCACCCCGATGACCAGCCACGTTCGAGGGAAAGGGCAACTCTTGTCGGATCTGACGTGCGACCTGCTGGTCGTCGGCGGAGGTCTCGGTGGCGTCGCCGCCGCGCTCGGCGCACTGCGCACCGGGCGGCGGGTCGTGCTCACCGAGGAGTACGCCTGGCTCGGCGGCCAGCTCACCAGCCAGGCCGTACCGCCGGACGAGCACAGTTGGGTCGAGCAGTTCGGGGTGACCGCCTCCTACCGGGCGCTGCGGGACGGCATCCGGGACTACTACCGCCGCTACTACCCGCTCACCGACCGGGCCCGGGCCGACCGCCAGCTCAATCCGGGGGCCGGGCACGTGAGCCGGCTCTGCCACGAGCCGCGCGTCGCGGTGGCGGTGCTGGAGAGCATGCTGGCGCCGTACCGGGGAAGTGGTCGGCTGGTCGTCCTGCAGCCGGCCCGGGCGCTCCGGGCCGAGACCGACGGCGACCGGGTGACCTCGGTGACCGTCGGGCACGAGGGTCGGGAGGTGACGATCACCGCGCCGTACGTGGTGGACGCCACCGAGACCGGCGAGCTGCTCCCGCTGACCGGCACCGAATACGTCACCGGGTTCGAGTCGCGGGCCGAGACCGGCGAGCCGAGCGCCCCGGACGAGGCGCAGCCGGCGAACATGCAGGCCGTCTCGGTCTGCTTCGCGGTCGACCACGTCGACGGTGACCACACCATCGACAAGCCCGAGCGGTACGACTTCTGGCGCGCCTACCAGCCGCCGTTCTGGGGCGACCGGCTGCTGTCGTTCCGGGCGCCGCACCCGCGCACGCTGGAGATCACCGAGCGGTCGTTCACCCCCAACCCGGACGACGATCCGGCCCTGGTGGTGGCCGACCAGCGGCGCGACCCGGGTGACGGCAACCTCTGGACGTTCCGCCGGATCGCGGCCCGGCGCAACTTCCGGGACGGCTCCTACGACAGCGACATCTGCCTGGTCAACTGGCCGCAGATCGACTACTTCGAGGAGCCGGTCGTCGACGTCGCCGACCCGGCGGCCGGCATCGCGGCGGCCCGGGAACTCTCCCGCTCGATGCTCTACTGGTTGCAGACCGAGGCGCCCCGGCCGGACGGCGGCACCGGTTTCCCCGGCCTCCGGCTGCGCGGCGACGTGACCGGCAGCGCCGACGGGCTGGCCCAGGCGCCCTACGTCCGGGAGTCCCGCCGGATCCGCGCCCGGTACACGGTAGTCGAGCAGGACCTGTCGCTGGCCGTCCGGGGCGACAAGGGCGCGGTGTCCTATCCGGACAGTGTCGGCGTCGGCATGTACCGCATCGACCTGCATCCGTCGACCGGTGGGGACAACTACATCGACGTCGCGTCCTGCCCGTTCGAGATCCCGTTGGGCGCGCTGCTCCCCCGGCGGGTGGACAACCTGATCGCGGGCGGGAAGAACATCGGCACCACGCACGTCACCAACGGCTCCTACCGGCTGCACCCCGTCGAGTGGAACGTCGGCGAGGTGGCCGGGGTGCTGGCCGACTTCTGCCTGGCCCGCCGGACCACTCCGGCCGCCGTACGCGACACCCCCGGCCTGCTGGCCGACTTCCAGAACCGCCTCACCGCCGAGGGTGTCGAGCTGCGCTGGCCCGACGTCTCGGGCTACTGAGAGGAATCCCCATGAGAGCACGGACAACGGCCGCGGTCGCGGTGGCGGCGCTGCTCGGCCTCACCGCCTGCGGCTCCGGCAGCGGCGGCGCCGGCGACGACGGCCCGATCACCCTGCGGATGACCACCTGGTCGGCGAACGAGGCGCACGTCGCGCTCTTCGAGGAGATCGCCGCCGAATACCGGAAGACGCACCCGGACGTTACATCGATCACCTTCGATGCGATCCCGTTCGAGAACTACACGACCACCCTCACCACGCAGATCGCCGGCGGCAACCCGCCCGACCTGGCCTGGATACTGGAGAACGCGGCACCCGACTTCGTCTCCTCCGGCGCGCTGCTGCCGCTCGACGACACGCTCAAGGGGGCCGACGGCTACGACTTCGACGAGCTGGCCCCGGCCGCGACGAAGCTCTGGCAGGCCGACGGCAAGCTCTACGGCTATCCCTTCTCCACCTCGCCGTTCGGCATCTTCGTCAACACCGACCTGGTGAAGGCCGCCGGAGCGCAGACCCCCGCCGAGCTGATCGCGGCGAACCGGTGGAACTGGCAGAACGCGGCGAAGCTGGCCGCGTCGGTCAACGCGAAGACCGGCAGGGCCGGGCTGGTGGTCCGCGACTTCGACTACAAGGGCTGGGACAACCTCTCCACGGTGTGGACGGGCTGGGGTGCCGAGGCGTGGAGCGCCGACGGGAAGACCTGCGGCTTCGACCGGCCGGAGATGGTCGAGGCGATGACCTTCCTGCACCGGGCGACCTTCACCGACAGGGCGTTCCCCGGCCCGGGTACCACCACCGACTTCTTCGCCGCCGAGGCGGGCATGACCGTCACCCAGATCTCCCGGGCCTCGCTGCTGAAGGACGCGAAGTTCGGCTGGGACCTGGTCCCGTTGCCCGCCGGCCCGAAGGGCGACTACGCGGTGATCGGCCAGGGCGGGCTCGGCGTACTCAGGAAGGGCCGGCACGCCGACGCGGCGGCGGACTTCCTCGCCTACTTCACCAACCCCGCCAACTCGGCGAAGCTGGCGCAGTTCTTCCCCCCGCCGCGCACCTCGCTGCTCACCACCGAGACGCTCGCCAAGACCAACCCGCTGCTCAAGCCGGAGCAGTTGGAGGCGGTCGTGATCGACGGCATCTCCACCGGCGTGGTCAAGCCCAGCCACACCGGGCAGGCGGAGCTGTCCCAGGCGGTCCGCTCGGCGCTCGACCCGCTCTGGAAGCCGGACGCCGACGTACCGGCCGTGCTCGCCGGCGTCTGCACCGCGATCAACCCGCTGCTGGCCAAGTAGATGGCACTGCTGACCGACGACCGCGCGGCGGGCCGGACCTCACGCCGGCCCGCCCCGGGCGGCGCGCGGCCCTGGTGGACGGCCCGCCGCCGCGACCAGCTCGCCGGCTACCTCTTCGTCGCACCGCAGCTCGCCGGCAGCGTGCTCTTCGTGCTGGTCCCGCTCGGCCTGGTGGTCTGGTATTCGCTGCACGAGTGGAACGTGCTCGCCGACACGTTCGACTTCGTCGGCGCGGACAACTACCGGGCGATGGCCGACGACCCCAACCTGCCCGGCGTACTGCGGGCGACCGCGCTCTTCTCGGTCGGGCTCGTCGCGCTCAACCTGAGTCTGGCGCTCTTCCTCGCGGTGCTGCTCAACCAGCGGCTGCGCGGCACCGCCTTCTTCCGGGTGCTCTTCTTCTCCCCCGTCGTGGTGTCGCTCGTCGCCTGGACCATCGTCTGGGGCTTCCTGTTGCAGGACAACGGCGGCGTCAACGGCCTGCTGGACACGGTCGGCGTCGACGGCCCGAACTGGCTGCGCGGCGACCGCACCGCGATGCTCTCGGTGATCGTCGTCCAGGTGGTCAAGAACGTCGGCCTCAACATGGTGCTCTTCCTGGCCGCGTTGCAGGGTGTGCCGGGCGAACTCTACGAGGCGGCCCGGGTCGAGGGCGCCGGCCGGTGGACCCAGTTCCGCCGGATCACGGTACCGCTGATCAGCCCGACGATCCTGCTCACCTCGATCATCACCGTGGTCGGGTCGCTCCAGGTCTTCGCCCAGATCGCCGTACTCACCCAGGGCGGTCCGGGCTCGTCGACCACGGTGCTCGTCTACTACCTCTACCAGCAGGCGTTCCAGTTCCACCACTTCGGGTACGGCGCCACGGTCTCCGTACTCCTGTTCCTCGTCGTCCTGGCGCTGACCGTGGTGCAGTGGCAGATGCGCAAGAGATGGGTCTTCCATGAGCAGTAGGCTCTCGCCGCGCACGAAGGTGCTCCTCTACGGCGTGCTCTGCGTGCTGGCCGTCCCGTTCGTCTTCCCGACCTGGTGGATGGTCACCTCGTCGGTCAAGCCGGTCGCGGAGATCTTCGCGTTCCCGCCCGGCCTGCTGCCCGGCTCGGTGAGCTTCGACGGCTACCGCGACGCGTTCGGCACCCAGCCCTTCGCCCGGCAGTACCTCAACTCGGCGTACATCGCGCTGGTGGTGACCGTCGGCACCCTCGCGGTCTCCTCGCTGGCCGGTTACGCCTTCGCCCGGATCCGCTTCCGGGGGCAGAACGCCCTCTTCCTGGTGGTGCTGCTCGGCCTGCTGATCCCGAGCGAGGTGACGATCGTCCCGCTCTTCCGGATGTTCAACGCGGCGGGCCTGGTCGACACCCACTGGCCGCTGATCCTGGTGCCGATCCTGGGCGCACCGAGCGTGCTGGCCACCTTCATCATGCGGCAGTTCTTCCTGGCGCTGCCGGGCGAGTTGGAGGAGGCGGCCCGGCTGGACGGGCTGGGCCGGTTCGCGACCTTCTGGCGGATCGGGCTGCCGCTGTCCCGGCCGGCGCTGGGCGCGGTCTCGATCTTCACCTTCCTGCACAGCTGGAACCTCTATCTGGAGCCGATCGTCTTCCTCTCGACGCCGGAGAAGTTCACCCTGCCGCAGGCGCTCACCCAGTTCGTCGACGCGTACGGCGGTCCGATGTGGAACGTGCAGCTCTCGGCGGCGTCGCTGACCGCGATCCCGGTGCTGGTCGTCTTCGTGATCGCCCAGCGCCAGTTCATCGAGGGACTGGCGCACACCGGCCTGAAGGGCTGACCCGGCTCGGTCAGCCCTTCAGCCGGGCGTCCGGTGTCAGCCCTTCACGGCACCGGTCAGGCCACCGACGATCCGGCGCTGGAACAGGCTGAAGAACAGCAACGCCGGAAGCATCGACAGGGAGGTGAACGCCAGCACCTTGGCCGTGTCGACCGAGTACTGCGACGCGAACGCCTGCACGCCGAGGGGCAGCGTGAAGGTCTCCTCCCGGTTGAGGATGAACAGCGGCAGCAGGTAGCTGTTCCAGCTGTTGATGAAGGTCAGGATGGCCACGGTGACGACCCCCGGCAGGGCCAGCGGCAGCACCATCCGCCAGAAGAAGCCGAGTCGGCTGCATCCGTCGATCGCCGCCGCCTCCTGGATCTCGTTCGGGATGGCCCGCAGGAACGGGACCAGGATGATGATCGTCATCGGGATGGCGAACCCGATCTGCGGAAGGATCACCCCGGGCAGCGTGTTCATCAGCCCGAGGGTCCGGACCAGGATGTACAGCGGGGTGATCGCCACGGTGAGCGGGAACATCAGGCCGGCGGCGAAGAGCGAGTACATCGCTCCCCGACCCCGGAACCGGTAACGGGCCAGGATGAAGCTTGTCATCATGCCGAGGGTGACCACGCCGGCTGTGGTGAAGCCGGCGACGATCGTGGAGTTGACCACCTGTTGCCAGAACACCCCGCCGGTCAGCACGTCCAGGTAGTTGCCGGCCTGCCACGGGCTCGGCCAGCCCGCCGGGTCGACGGTGATCTGCGAGTTCGTCCGGAAGCCGCCGACGATGATGTAGACGACGGGCGCCAGCATCGTCCCGACGAGCAGCAGCGCGACGAAGTAGACGGACGGGTTTCCCCAGTTCGCCCTCCGGCTGGTCCGGGTCGGCCTGCGCCGGGCTACGGCGGTCGCGGCCATCAGCTTCTCCCTCCGGTGATCGCGCCCTCGGTGTCACGGCGCAGCACGAACCGCTGGTAGACCAGGGCCGCGACGAGCGAGACGAAGAACAGGACCACGGCCACCGCGTTGCCGTAGCCGTACTCGCCGGCGTTCCGGCCGTTGGCCACCATGTACGTCGCCATCGTCGACGTGCCGGCCGTGGACGCGACGTACTGGCCCCAGATGATGTAGACCAGGTCGAACAGTTGCAGGGCACCGATCATCGAGAGGAAGGCCCAGATCCGGATCGTCGGCCCCAGCAGCGGCAGCGTGATCCGGCGCTGGATCTGCCAGTAGGACGCCCCGTCGATCGCCGCCGCCTCGGTCAGCTCGTCCGGGATGCCCTGCAACCCGGCGAGGAAGAGGATCACGGCGAACCCGATGTACTTCCAGGTGAGGATCCCCATCAGGGTCCAGATCGCCTTGTCCGGGTCGGAGAGCCAGTCGTTGCGCAGCCAACCCAGTCCGAGATCCTCGAGCAGGGCGTTGACGGCGCCGCTGCTCTGCAGCATCAGGCTCCAGCCGGTGCCGACGACCACCTCGGAGATGACGTAGGGGACGAAGACGAGTACCCGGATGAGCGTCTGCCCGCGCATCCTCCGGTTCAGCAGCAGCGCGAGCAGGATGGCGGCCGGCCCCTGGAGCACCAGCGACAGCACGACGATCGCGGCGTTGTGTTGCAGGGCGTCGACGAAGGTGCCGTCCTCGAAGATGAGCAGGTAGTTGCGGAGGCCGACGAACTCGGTGGGCGGGCCGTACCCCTGCCAGCTGAAGAAGCCGTAGTAGGCGGCCATGGCGACGGGCAGGATGACGAAGGAGAGGAAGACGATCAGCGTCGGCCCCGTCATCAGGGCGATCTCCAGCCGGGCGGGCCAGCCGATGCCCCTACGGCGCGGACGGCGCCCGGTCGGGGGCGGCACGACGGGCGCGCCACCCCCGACCGGCGTCACGTCCGCCGACCGGTCCTGCGTGAGCTGTGCGCTCTCGCGGTCTGTATCGAACATGATCCGGGTGTCTCTAGGACCTCTTGGCGGCGGTCTTGGCCGCGGTGACGATGTCCTCCGGGCTGCCCTTGCCGGCCAGCAGGTTCACCACCGCGGTGTTGAGGGCGTTGCCGACGTTCTGCCCGTAGACCGTGTCGAGCCACTGCGAGACGAACGGGGCCTTGTTGTAGGCGGCCAGCACGGACTTCAGGTGCGGCTCGGTCACCGCGCCCTGTGCCTCGCTGTTCACCGGCGGCGCCTGGAATGCCTTGTAGTACTCCTCCTGCACGCTTGTCTGCAACATGAAGTTGAGGAAGGCGGTGCACTCGGCCTTGGGCGCCTGCGCGGAGCAGGAGTAGCCGTCGACGCCGCCGAGGATCGCGCCGGGCTCGCCCGCGCCGCCCTCGATGCTCGGGAACGGGAACCAGTCCAGGTCGGGCAGCGGCTTCTGGTCCGGCGTCAGCGAGGCGATTACACCCGGGTTCCAGGCGCCCATCAGCTCCATCGCCGCCTTGTGGTTGGCGAGCAGACCGGCCGAGCTTCCCGCGCCCTGCTGGGCCGAGGTGGTGAGGAAGCCGTTGTTGAACGGCTGCGTCGCGGCGAATGCCTGGACGTCCTGGCCGGCCTTGAGCCAGCAGGGGTCGTCGAAGGTCATGTTCTTGGCGGTCTCGGTGACCGTGTTGGTGCTGCACTCGCGCAGCGCGAAGAAGTAGTAGTAGAAGGCTGCCGGCCAGGCGTCCTTGGCCCCGAGGGCGATCGGCTGGGTGCCGGCCGCCTTCAGCTTGTCGACGGCGCTCCGGAGGTCGGCGAGCGTGGTCGGCGGCTGGGCGATGCCGGCCTTGCCGAACAGGTCCTTGCTGTAGAAGAAGCCGCCGGGCAGCACCGCGACCGGCATCGCGTAGACCTTGCCGTCGATCGTCTGCGCCTTGAACGAGCCCTCCGAGACCACCTTCCGGGTGGCGTCGCTGATCCCGTCCGTGATGTCCATCAGCTGGCCGGCCTTGACCATCGCCGCCATCTTGCCGCCGCCGCGCTGCATGAAGACGTCAGGGGCGTCACCGGAGTTCAGCGCGGTCTGGAGCTTGCCGTCCAGGTCCTCGTTCTGGATCGACTGGAGTTTGATCGTCACGTTCGGGTTGGCAGCCTGGAAGTCGGCGGCGGTCTTCTCCCAGAACGCCTTGCCGGGGCCCGTCGTGGCGTTGTGCCAGAAGCTCATCGTGACGTTGCCGCCGCTGGCGCCGTCCGAGTCGCCGGCACCGCACGCGGCGGTTCCCAGGAGACCAGTCGCCAGGACTACCGACACCGTCAGTAGCTTTCTTGCCCTCATCAACCTGTCCTCTCTGCCCGAATACGCACCGGACGGGGCTTCCACCGGACGAGCGGAGACACCGCTTCCGGTTGTCCACAGCGGACGCGAGGGCCGGCGTACCCCGTCACTACACCCGTCGGGCGTCACGTCAGCTGTCTTGGACGGGCAAAGACTCGCAGACCGAACTGAAAAATACAAGACACGTTTCCGAAACTTTTCAGAGCTGCTACGCCTGCCCAGCGTCGCTTACGGGCGACAGAAAAGCGGGGCGGGCGGGCGTACCGTATCGGAGAAGTTCCGGAAGGTGAGCGTCGACCCGCTACCGCCGAGATGTGCCAGTTTCGTGGCGACGGTCCGGGAAGATGTGCTGCCGGCCGACGGTTGACCCGGCATCCACCGATCGGTTGACCGGGTCACCCGTCGCGGCCGGCGACCGCGGTGACCGCGTGGTCGATTCGACATCGGGTCGCGGCCGGCAGGCTTCCGGTATGGCAATCATCGAGGTTGACGGCCTCGTCAAGCGCTACGGCAGGCAGACCGTGGTGGACGGGGTCAGCTTCACTGTGCAGCCGGGCGAGATCTTCGGCATCCTCGGCCCCAACGGGGCCGGCAAGACCACCACCGTCGAGTGTGTGGAGGGGTTACGGATCCCGGACGGCGGCACCATCCGGGTCTGCGGCATCGACCCGCGACACGACACCGGGGAGCTGCGACAACTACTCGGCGCGCAGCTCCAGCAGAGCGAACTGCCCGACAAGCTCAGGGTCGGCGAGGCGCTGGGTCTGTTCAGCTCCTTCTATCGCAAGCCCGCCGACTGGCGGGAACTCGTCGACGTGCTGCGGCTCGGCGACAAGATCGGTACGCAGTTCCGGCGGCTGTCCGGCGGTCAGAAGCAACGGCTGTCGATCGCCCTCGCCCTGCTCGGCAACCCGACGGTGGCGGTACTCGACGAGCTCACCACCGGCCTGGACCCGCAGGCCCGACGGGACACCTGGGACCTGATCGAGGACGTCCGCGACCGGGGCGTGACGATCCTGCTTGTCACGCACTTCATGGAGGAGGCGGAACGGCTCTGCGACCGGCTCGCCGTGATCGACTCGGGTCGGCTGGTCGCGCTCGACTCCCCGGCCGGGCTGGTCGCCAGCGTCGACGACCGGCAGCGCATCCGGTTCCGGCCCTCGGCGCCGCTGGACCACGCGGTGCTCACCGCGTTGCCGGAGGTGACCTCGGTGGAGCGGGCGGGCAGCCAACTCGTGGTGACGGGTACCGGCAACCTGCTGCTCGCGGTCACCACCGCGCTCGCCCACGAACAGGTCGTCGCCGCCGACCTGCGGGTCGAGCAGACCTCGCTGGAGGACGCCTTCGTCGCGCTCACCGGCCGCAGCGTCCGCGCCCTCGGCGACCTGCCCGGCCGCACGCCCGGCGATCACACCGGCCACACGCCCGGCGCCCGCCACCCCGAAGCCTGAGGAGACCCAGGATGTCCGCTCTGTCCCGACTCACCGTCACCGAGACCAGACTCTTCTTCCGCGAGCCGCTGATCGTGTTCTTCGCGCTGGCCTTCCCGCCGATCCTGCTGGTCATCTTCGGTGCGGTACCGGCGTTCCGCGAACCCGAGCCGTCGCTCGGCGGCCTGCGGGTGATCGACCTGTACGTTCCGATCACCGTCGCGACCGCGCTCGCCATGTTCGCCCTCAACGGCCTCTCCCAGCTCTTCGCCAGCTACCGGGAGAAGGGGGTACTGCGCCGCATGCGCACCACCCCGGTCAAACCGGGGCTGATGCTCGGCGCACAACTGCTGATGGCCACCATCCTGTCGGTGGCGACGATGGTGGTCGTCCTCGCCGTCGGCCGGCTCGGGTTCGACGTCCGGCTGCCCCGGCTGGTGCCGGCCTACCTGCTCGGCTACGTGCTGGCGGCGCTGGCGATGTTCGCGATCGGCCTGCTCGTCGCCGCGCTCGCGCCGAGCGGCAAGAGTGCCGGCGCGATCGGCACCGTACTCTTCTTCCCGCTCGTCTTCTTCGCCGGCCTCTGGATCCCGCGCGACTCCATGAACGGCGTGCTGCTGACGATAAGCGACCTCACCCCGCTCGGCGCCGGGGTGCAGTCGTTGCAGGACGCCACGGCCGGGCACTGGCCGCAGCCGCTGCACCTGGCTGTCATGCTGGGGTGGACGATCGTGGCCGGCGGGCTGGCCGCGCGGTACTTCCGCTGGGAGTAGGTCGTGAGCATCGAGGCGGAGCTGCGGGCGGAGTTCGACCGCTGGGAGCGCAGGGAGATCGCCCTCTTCAACGTCCTCCCCTATCTGCTGTTGGCCGCCAGTGTCCTGCTCACGCTGCTGCAACCGATCTGGGTCAGGTCGGTGCACGTGCCGAGCATGCTCGGGCTGACCCTCGCGGCAACCCTCTGGGTGCTCTACTTCCACACCCTGCACCCGGAGTGGCACGAGCGCGGCCCGCTGATGGGCCTCTACTACACCGGGCTGATGGTGCTGGCCGCCGCTCTGGTGGCGATCGCACCCTTCTTCGCCCTCTTCGCCTTCGTCGGCTATCCACAGTCGTTCATCTACCTGAAGGGTCGCTGGCGCTATGCCGGGGTCGCCGCCACGGCGACCGTCTCGGCGATCGGCTACCTGGGCGGGGCCGCCGACATCATCGCCGGGAGGTGGTGGGAGGGCATCGCCGTCAGCGTGATCAGCATCCTGCTGGCCGGGGTGTTCTTCCACTTCGCCGAGCTGGCCGAGCAGCGCCACCGCAAGCAGCGGCAGGCACTCGCCGAGCTGCACGAGGTCAACACCAAACTGGAGGCGGCGCTGGAGGAGAACGCCGGCCTGCACGCCCAACTGCTGGTCCAGGCCCGGGAGGCCGGCGTGCTCGACGAACGGCAGCGGATGGCCCGGGAGATCCACGACACGCTCGCCCAGGGACTCGCCGGCATCCTCACCCAACTCCAGGCCGCCGAGCAGACCGACGACCCGGCCGCCTCCGCTCGACACCTGACGAACGCGATGAACCTGGCCCGGGAGAGCCTCACCGAGGCCCGCCGGACGGTGCACGCGGTGGAACCGGCGATGCTCGCACAGGCCCGGCTGCCGGACGCGATAAACGAGCTGGCCCGGCGCTGGGCCGAGGTGCACGACGTCGACACGGTGCTGACCACCACCGGCGACGCCCGGCCGATGCACACCGACGTCGAGGTGGCGCTGCTGCGTACCGCGCAGGAGGCGTTGGCGAACGTGGCGAAGCACGCCCGGGCCAGCCGGGTCGGCCTGACCCTGTCGTACATGGAGGATCTGGTGACGCTCGACGTACGGGACGACGGTGTCGGCTTCGCGCCGGGCGCGAAGCGGGCGAACGGCTCGACGAACGGAGGGTTCGGGCTGGTCGGCATGCGGCAACGGGTGCAGCGCCTCGCCGGCCGGCTGGACATCGAATCGGAGCCGGGCGGCGGTACGGCGATCTCGGCGGTCGTGCCGGCCATCCCCGCCGGAGGTGCGGATTGATCTCGCTGCTGATCGTCGACGACCATCCGGTGGTCCGGGACGGGCTGCGGGGCATGTTCAGTGCCGACACGCGTTTCGAGGTGCTCGGCGAGGCCGGCGACGGCACCGAGGCCATCGCCGCCGGGGAGCGGCTCCGACCCGACGTGATCCTGATGGACCTGCGGATGCCGGGGACCGACGGGGTCACCGCGATCAGGGAACTCGCCCGGCGCGGGGTGCCGGCCCGGATCCTGGTGCTCACCACGTACGACACCGACAGCGACGTGCTGCCCGCGATCGAGGCGGGCGCCACCGGGTACCTGTTGAAGGACGCCCCGAGGGAGGAGCTGTTCCGGGCGGTCGAGGCCGCCGCGCGCGGACAGGCGGTCCTCTCCCCCGCCGTCGCGACCCGGCTGATGGGGCAGATCCGCCAGCCGGCCTCGGAGCCGCTGTCCCAGCGCGAGTTGGAGGTGCTGGAGCTGATCGCCCAGGGCTCGACCAACCGCGAGGCGGCGAAGCAGCTGTTCATCAGCGAGGCCACCGTCAAGACCCACCTGCTGCACGTGTACGCGAAACTGGGGGTCAACGACCGGGCGGCGGCGGTGGCCACCGCCTTCTCCCGTGGCTACCTGACACCCCGCCCCTGACGCCCGCACCGGGCGACCTCGGTCCGGGGAGCGCAGGCCCGCTGTACTCGTCTTTCCTGGCGGGCCACCCGGTCCTCTTCTAGGCTCACTCGGCATGCGCGTGACCCACTCGCTCCTGCACGCCGAGGACCTCGCCCAACTCGTGGAGCGGGAGTACGCCGTCGCGGCGCCCGTCAGGGTGACCTTGCTGAACCGCGGCTTCAACGACACCTACCTCGTCACCGACGTCGAGGGCGGTCGCCGCGTGCTGCGGGTCTACAACCGGGCCAAGTACTGGATCCGCTCGGAATCCGACCTCCGCTTCGAGGTCGACCTGCTCGAGCACCTGGCCGCCGCCGGGCTGGGCGTCATCCGCCCCTACCGGCGGACCGTCGGCGACCGGCTCGGCCGGCTGACGGCGCCGGAGGGCGAGCGATGCTACGCCCTGTTCACCCACGCGCCCGGCAGGCCCCTGTTCGAAGGCACCCTGACCACCGGGCAATGGCGCGACTTCGGCTCCGGCATCGCCCGGATGCACCTGGAGATGGACACCTTCCGCACCGGCCACGACCGCTACCACCTGGACGAACACATCCTCGTCGCACGGCCGCTGGCCAGCCTGGCGCCCTATGCCGGCTCGGACCGGGCCGCGGCGGACCTCGCCGAACTCGGCCGGCTCGGCGAGCGACTGACCGGCGAGATCCGGCGGCTCCGGGCGATCGGCGGCGCCGCGTACGGGATCATCCACGCGGACCTGCACCGGGGCAACACCCACGTCGACGGCGACGGACGGTTCGTCACGTTCGACTTCGACCACTGCGGGTTCGGGTTACGCGCGTTCGACCTGGTCGCTCTCTATCGCGGGCCCGAATCGCCGGCGGAGGAACGCGAACAGTGGACAGCGGCCCTCTCCGGCTACCAGCAGGTCCGCCCGCTGAGCCGGAGCGAGGTGGCCGGCTTTCCCGTACTGGCTGCCTGCCGGGCGATGTGGGACGTCGGTGACTGGCTCGCTGCCACCGACCGTAACGGCGACGCCTGGGTGACCGAAGCGGTGCTCACCAAGCTGCTGGCGGACGTCCGGAAGGCGGCGGAACCGGATCCCACACCCCGGCTCGGATAACGCCAGCCGAAGGTCACAGGAGGTGACGCCCGGTCCGCGGCGCGCACGAGGTCGCCCGATCCGGAAACGCCGGTCACGGCAAGGTCGGGGGCTTGGCCTTCTGCGGATAGATCGTCTCGTGGCGGGCCAGCATGGCGACGAACTCGCCGATCTTCCGCTCGCGGGTCTCCGCCCGTTTGACGGCATTGACCCGGTAGATGAGAGCGAACCGGTTGGTCTTGGTGAGTACGTCGAACATGGCCTGCGCGGCGGGATCGGCGGCGATCGCGGCACGGAGGTCGGCCGGCACCTCGGCTTCCGAGGGCGGCGCGTAGGCCGCCGACCACCGCCCGTCCGCCTTGGCGGCTTCCACCGCGACACGGCCGGGGGGCAGCATCCGCCCCTGCGCCTCCAACCTGGCGACGTGTGCGACGTTGCGTTGTGACCAGGGACTGCGGGGCCGGCGCGGAGTGAACCGGATCCAGGAGGTCTCGTGATCCCGTTTCCGGGCCTGCCCGTCGATCCAGCCGAAGCACAGCGCCTCGTCGACCGCCTGCTGCCAGGTCAGCGTGGTGACTGTGCCGCCCTTCTTGGTCAGGGCGAGCCAGACACCGGGCGAGGTGGCGTGGTTGGCCGTCAGCCACGCGCGCAGTGCCTCGGCGTCCGCCACGATCAACTCATCCAGTTCGGCGCTGCCCATGCAGGCAGGCTAACCGGTGCGTATGACGACGGCCTCGACCTCGTCTGGCCGCCGCTCCCGGTAGGGTGGCCCGGCATGGAGTTCGGGCTGGTCCATCTCAGCGATCCCCGTCTCTCGGGGCTCGTCGCGGAATCACGAGCCTTCTACGCCCGGCGGGTGGCAGGTCGTGGTCCGAGCGGCCCCGAGGAACTGCGGGCGATCCGGGGCGCCGGCGGTCGCGCCCGCCCCGTCGCATCCGCCACCAGCCGTCGAGGTTGTCCGGGCCGACGGTCACAGCGTGCCGGTGCGCATCCACCTGCCGGCGAGCGGCGAGCCGGCCGGGGTCTTCCTGGAAATTCACGGTGGGGGGTTCTACCTGGGTTCGGCCGCGGGCAGCGACGTGCGCAACCGGAACCTCGCCGAGACCCTCGGTATCGCCGTCGTCAGCGTGGACTACCGGTTGGCTCCCGAACACCCCTGGCCCGCCGCGCCTGACGACTGCGCGACGGCGGCGCTCTGGCTCGCCGACCTCGCCGGACACCGGTTCGGCACGACGAGGCTCGGCATCGGGGGCTTCTCCGCAGGTGCGACCCTGGCGATGACCACGCTGCTCCGGCTGCGTGATCGGGGCATCGGGGCGTACCGCTCTGCCGTGTTGCAGTTCGGGACCTACGACCTCAGCGCACAGACACCGGCCGGACGCCTGATCGCCGACGAGTACTTCATCGCGGCCTACGCCGGCTCCGCCAAGGATCGGACCCACCCCGACCTCTCGCCGATCTACGCGGACCTCAGGGGCCTACCGCCGGTCCTCCTCGTCGTCGGGACCGACGACATCCTGCTCGAGGACAACCTGGCGATGGCCGGGCGGCTCTCGGCGGCCGGCGTCGACGTCGACCTCCGGATCTATCCCGCCTCGCCGCACGGCTTCACCGGCCATCCGACCGCCATGGCAAGGGCCGCGACGCACGACATCGAGAGCTGGCTCCACCGGAACCTGGAGCTGCCGACCGGATCCGAGACCTGAGGCAGACGATCGTCCACCGGCGTCAGTGACAGGTGGTTGCCACGTTGAGGAACAGGCAGCACGAGCCCAGCACGGACAGGGTGACCGCGGACGCTGCCCGAACGGCGACATCGGCGCCGCCACGATGACGGCGGGTCACCGGCAACGTCTGCTCCACGACCACCATCGCCAGCCAGCCGAGCAGGACCAGCGGGAACAGGAGATCCCAGGCCGGGTTGTCGAAGGAGCTCGCGTTACCGTTCCCGCCGTAGTTGGGACAGTCTTCGTAGCGCGTGATCGGGTCGAGGACCAGCAGCAGCACCATGACGGCCGCGCCGCCGACGAGGCAGGCCCAGAATCCGCCGAGCCGTGACGAGGGTCCCCCATGGTTGATCATCGGCTGAGCTTGGAAGCGCCGGGTCGGGTGGCGGTGCCTGCCGCGTACTCCTCGAAGATCTCGTCGAGGACGCGCAGCGCGCCAGCAGCGGAGTCGTCCTCGTCGCCCAGGGTGTTGGCGCAGGTGACAAGAGTTTTCCAGAGCGCCCAGCCGCGCCCGCGCGCCCAGGTCGCGTCGTCGACGGAAAGTCGGTCCCGGAACACCTGGCGGCCCTCGGGGGTCAGCAGCGTCCAGGCGATGGCCAGGTCACAGGCCGGATCACCGACGCCGCAGGTCCCGAAGTCGATCACAGCGGCCAGCTTCCCGTCGTCGAGCAGCAGGTTGCCCGCTGCGATGTCACCGTGGAACCAGTTCGGCACGCCGTCCCAGCGGGCGTCCAGTGCGCTCCTCCAGATCTCGCCGGCCAGGTCGACGTCGACGTGGCCGGCGAGCGTCGGAAGCGCGCGCCGCGCCACACCGTCGTAGGTGCGCAGCGTGCCGCCCCGGTACCAGTTGTGCTGCCCGGGTCGGGGACCGTCGGCGGGGTCGACGCTCCGCAGGGCCGCCAGAAACTCGGCGAGGTCCAGCGCGAATCGGGTCGGGTCGGCGATCCGGTCCGCGCTCGCGGGTTCGCCGGGCAGCCATTCGTAGATCGACCACGGGAAGGGGTAGCCGGCACCGGGTTCGCCCCTGCCCAGTGGAGCGGGGATGGGCAGCGGGAGGTGGGGTGCGAGCACCGGAAGCCAGCGATGCTCCTTGTCGACCGCCTCGGCGTACTCGGCCGCGCTGGGTAGGCGCACCGACTTCCGCGCGCCCAGGTGGAACGTGAAGTTGTCCCAGCCACCGTTGGCGACGGGCCGCACCGGCAGGTCGGCCCACTGCGGGAACTGGTCGACGACCAACCGACGCACCTGCTGGACGTCGACGGGGATGCGGCGCGGAACGGGACCGAGTCGGGGTGTGTCGCTCACCGGAGCATCCTCCCGGACGCGCCAGCTGACGGGTACCCGGCGGCTGGCCGGGCGATGGTGAGCGTCCAGCGCGTGGGTTGGCTATTGTCGCCGGAGACCCGCTTCGCCGAATGACGAGGACTGCGATGACCAGGACCGACGACGACGTCGCTCTCGACTCGGCGTTGGACCCGCTGGTCGTCGCGCTGGACATCGGCTCCACCGCCACCCGTGGTGGCGTGCACGACGCGTCGGGCCGGCGGGTCGACGGCCTCCAGCACAAGGTGCCGCACGCCTTCACCGTCGCGCCCGACGGCACCTCGGTCATCGACCCCGACCAGGTGACGGCGGAGGTCGAGCAGGTCCTCGACGCGGTGACCGGGGACCGGCAGTTGGGGACCCGGATCGCCGGTGTCGCGATGGACACCTTCGCCGCCTCGTTGATCGCGGTCGACGCGGCCGGACGCGCATTAACCCCGTGCCTGACCTACGCCGACTCCCGCAGCGCCGAGGCGGTCGCGGCGCTGCGGGAGGAGATCGACGAGCAGGCGGTGCAGCAGCGCACCGGCACCCGCCTGCACACGAGCTACCATGCGCCGCGCCTGCGCTGGTTCGCGACCGCGCAGCCGCGTGTCGTCGCCGAGGCCGCGCTCTGGTGCTCCCTCGGCGAGTACGTCCTGACCCGGCTGGTCGGGCACCCGCTCGCCGGCACGTCCACGGTGGCGTGGACCGGCCTGCTCGACCGCCGTACCGGTGGGTTCGACGCCGAACTGCTCGCCGCGGCGGGCATCGGCCCCGAGCAGCTCTCCGCAGCACTGGACATGACCGAGCCGGCACCGTCGGGGGCCCCGGCGCGCTGGCCCGCTCTCGCTCGGGCCGTGTGGTTCCCCGTGATCACCGACGGCTTCGCCAGCAACATCGGGTCCGGGGCGACCGACGCCACGGTGCTCACCGCGTCGACAGCCACCAGCGGTGCGCTGCGGGTGCTGCTCGACGGTCCTGCCGATCCCCTGCCGTTCGGGCTCTGGAACTACCGGGTCGACGCCCGGCGCACGCTGCTCGGCGGGGCGATCAACGACGTCGGTCGAGCCGTCAGTTGGGCGCAGAGCACGTTGCGCCTCGACCCGGCGCTGCCGACCGCCCTCGCCGCGCCGCCGAGCGACGCCACGCCGCTGGTGCTGCCGTACCTCACCGGTGAACGTGCGCCGGGCTGGGTCGGCGGGGCGCGTGCCGTGCTCGACGGCGTGTCGGCGGCCACGGATGCCGACTCGCTGTTCCGGGGGATCATCGAGGGCGTGGCCATGACCTACGCGCGGGTCGCCGACGAACTCCGCCCGGCCGCCCCGGAGGTCCTGGAGGTCGCGGCGGCGGGACGGGTCAGCAACGACCATCCTGGATGGCTGCAGATCCTCGCGGACGTGCTCGGGCAACCCGTCACCCGGGTGACCCGGCGCCGTGCCACGCAGCGTGGCACGGCGCTGCTCGCGCTCGACGTGCTGGCACCGGACGTTCCGCGCGCACCCCGGGCGACGGGAGAGACCTACCAGCCCCGGCCGCCGCACGTCGAGCACTATGCGCGACGCCGGGCGCGGTTCGCCGAGGTGTACGACGCGCTCGTGCGCGGCTGACCACCGGGGCGCCAGCCCGGGAGAAGGTTGGGGGCTCGGGTCGTCAGAGGCGCGGGCCGAGGAACAGGCCGCCACTGGCGTCGATGACCTGGCCGGTGACCCAGCGCGCGGCGTCGGAGGCGAGGAACGCGACCACGTCGGCGACGTCGCCGGGGCCGCCCAGCCGGTCGAGCGCCGTCATCCCCGTGATCGACTCGGCCAGGCCCGGTGTCTCGAAGACCGGTCCGTTGGTCGCGGTCCGGGTGGCGCCGGGCGCGACCGCGTTCACCGTGATGCCCCGGGGACCGAGCTGGTTGGCCAGGGTCAGGGTCATCGTCTCGACCGCGCCCTTGGTCATCGCGAAGGAGGTCTGGGTGGCGTTGGCCATCCGGGTCGCCACGGACGACATCGTGATGATCCGGCCGCCGTCGCGGAACAGCGGCAGGGCCCGCTCGATGACGAAGTACGGCGCTCGGACGTTCACCGCGAACAGCTTGTCGAACACCGTCCGTGTCGTGGCGCCGAGCGGGCCTGCCGGTGGTGCCGCCGCGTTGTTGACGAGGATGTCGAGGGGCCGCCCCGCCAGGCAGTTTTCGACCCCCGCGAAGAGCGTCTCGACGTCCCCGTCCACGCCCAGTTCCGCGCCGACGGCGTACGCCGTGCCACCGTGCCGCACGATCTGCTCGACCGTCGCCGTAGCGCCGTCCTGGTCCGTGCCGAAGTGCGCGACGACCGTCGCTCCGCGCGCTGCGAGCCGGATCGCGATCTCCTGCCCTATGCCACGCGACGCGCCGGTCACCAGGGCGGTTCTGCCGATCAGATCAGTCATGATGTTAGTTACTCCCGAAATGTTAGTGACTACCAGTGCGGTAGTGTCTATCACATGCGCGAGCGGCACTCAACACTGCGGGAGCAACGGCGGGCCGAAACGCAGCGCATGATCCAGACGCGTGCGCTGCGCCTGTTCGTCGAGCGCGGCTACGACAGCACGACCGTGAGCGACGTCGCCGACGCCGCCGGCGTGTCTGCGATGACGGTGTACCGGCACTTCCCGACCAAGGAGGACCTCGTGCTGGTCGACCAGAACGGCCCGCTGGTCGCCGAACGGATCGCCGCCACGCCCGCCGGACAGCCTCTGGTACGCCGCATCGGCAGCGCGCTCGTCGACTCGGCGCGGACCCTGACCGCCGGTGACGACGGACTACTGCTGGCCCGCCTGCGGCTGATGATCTCCACGCCGGCCCTGCGCGCCAGGCACCTGGACAACCACTACGTGCTGCAACAGGCCATCGTGGACGGTCTCGGGGACGAGGCCGCCGACCCGGACGCCAAATTCCGGGCCGAGGCTGCGGCCAGCGCCTGCCTGGCCGCCATGCACACGGCGCTGGTGCGGTGGGCGAAGGACGACGGGCGCACCGACCTGCCCGCCCTGATCGCCGAGGCGCTGGCGGCCACCTTCGGCGACGACCCAACCCGGTGAGCGCCCCACACTCCACCGGGCCGGCACGCGCAGCCTGACAGCGTCGGGCTGCGGATTCTAGTACCTCGTTTTCGAACGTTGGTTGGGTAAGCCGGTGGTTTTGGGCATCTTTTGGTGGGTTGTCTTCCAGCCTTGCGGTCGTCGTGGTGATGCGCCATCCGGATCACCGTTCGGAGCCGTATGAGGCGGTGCCGGCATCGTTGGGTGGACGTCGGCCGACCACCCGAGCGACCCGGCGGCGGAGCGGGGTGTAGTCGGCGTGGAGACTGTCGACCTGGGTGCACAGGCGGGGCACGGGGCCTGGGTTGCCGACGGCGTGCTGCGGTTCGGGTAGACCGGCGGGGCGGACCCGGGTCGGGCAGCCCGGGAGGGTGGGCGCACAGGCGGGGCAGCTCGACAGTCTCCCCGGCTACTATCCCCGGCCCGGCACCCGAGCCGACGTCCGGAGATCACCGGCTCAAATCGCCTGGAGACCGGGTTATCCGACCAATCTTCAAAGACAGGGCACTAGGAACGCTTGGCCATGTCCACGAAGCCGCCCCACTGCCGAGGGGTGAACGTCAGGACCGGCCCCTCCGGGTCCTTGCTGTCCCGCACGAGAACCCGGCCGGGAACGTCGTCGGCCACCTCGACACAGGACGTGCTCTCGCTGTGCGACGACTTGCGCCAGCCAAGGGTGGGGATCAGGTCCATTTTTCAACCGCCCTCATGATCATTTCACGGCTCTGCTGACTGGATAGAGCGTAATCCCGGATGGCTTCCCATGCGCGTTCCAGGCCCATCGTGGCATCCGGGCTCTCGACGACGCGACCCTTCAGGTGGCCCTCAAGGAAGCCGACCGATCGGCCGTCAACAGTCGCAATAGCCAGTGGACCTTCCAATCCCACGTAGGGGCCAGCTTCGAATGGAACGACCTGCACCCGCACATTGGGAAGATCCGATGCCGCAACCAGTGCTTTCAGCTGGTCACGCATGACCGCCGCATCTCCCACCTGGCGATGGAGGGCACCCTCGTCCACCACCGCAACCAACTGGCACGGGTCGGGTCTGCGGTGCAGGATCTCCTGTCGGCCGAGCCGTGCCGCCACCAGCGCGTCTATGGAATCTGCTTGGCAGCGGAGTCCGATCAGGATCGCTCTCGCATAAGCCTCGGTTTGCAGGATGCCCGGGACGACCAGTGGCTGATAGACCCGGAGCAGGCTCGCCCGGCCCTCGTTCTCATCAAACGGTCGGTACCAGACCGGAACGAGTTCGCCCTTCACGAACATCTGGTAGAACTGCACGAATGTGGTGGTGAAGGCGCGATCGACCGCAACCAGATAGTCCGGGAGTGCCGGCCGTTCACCCCGCTCCACCGCCCCGACATAGTTTGCGGAGAAGTGGATCCGCTCTCCCCACGCTTCTTGGGTCAGCCCAAGCAGCTCACGCGTACGACGAAGGTCCTTTACCAGATATTCGCTCGCCGACATAGCTTTTCACGTCCCCCAAATCACTTCGGCGCTGATGGTCATCTTCGATGGGATGCCGGCCCGCTCCACGGGCTCGACCAGCATCTTCCGCCCTGCTGCGGTCACAGTCCAGGGTGGAACCAAGGCATTCGCCCACCCCGTGACCTCCGACCCGGGTGGATGCCTGACGGGGCGGCGCCGACAACGAATCTTTGGCGCCGCCCCCGTCGAATTCCATGACGGAAGGCATCGATCATGAATTTCCGGCGTAGATTCAGGCCCCGGCACCGCCGCGATTGGCGCCGACTCTGGCGGTACTGTCGATGCGGTTATCGGTGGCGCTGCCCGGACTCGGTCCCGCCGGTGCCGAAGCCCTATGAGCCACCACCTATACCAGCGCTGCCCCGCGCCGAATTCCGGGCCGCCGTTCGCGCGGCGGCGCCCACCCCGCCACCGACGCCAACGTCTCGCCCGAAGACGGCGACAGCGACGGCGAACCGTCGTTCCGGCTGGAACGCATCCGCACACGCCCGGCTGGCCAACGGTCGGCCGGGCGGCGGGTATCCGGGACAGCAGCACCGGTCCCGGCAGGCAAGCACCGCCCGGACGTGACCCGATGATCGGACCGCAGGAGCGCTGGTACCGGCACATGCGCCGGAACGCCCGGCGCTATCCGGCCGGCCGGCACAGCCCGACGTCGACGTACCGATGCCAGACCTGCCAGGATCCCTGGCCGTGCGCGCCGGCCCGGCTGGCTCTGCTGATCGGCTTCAAGGGCGACCGGGTGGGTCTGCTGATGTATCTCGCGGCCCACCTCACCCGGGCGCTGCGGGCCCTGCCCGACACGCATCCGGCGCAGGTCGTCGGTCAACTGTTGCACTGGCTGCCCCGGCACCGCTGAGCCATCGGCCGCGAGGCGCCGGGGTCGATCGGCACAGCCGAGGCAGGATATTCTCCGGCCGCCGCCGTCGGACCAGCCCGGGAGGACCGCCCGATGACGCAGGAGCCGGACCGTGCGAAGCCGTCGCCGCCTCCGGAGCCGGACCCTCCGGAGGCGCCGACGACGGTGGCACCACAACCGGCCGTACCCGGGACAGCGGTCACGCCCGGGACAGCGGCCATGCCCGGGGCAGCGACCGTGCCCGGAGCAGCGGCCATGCCCGGAACAGCGGCCGGTGGCGGCTCGACCGGCGGGCGATTGCTCGCCGGCGGTGCCATAGTCGGGCTGGGCGTCTGCGCCGTACTGCCGATCCGACCGGAGGCACCGGTGCGGACCGCGATCGTCGCGGCGGCCGTCGTCGCGCTGGTCGGGATCGCCGTCGGGCTGCGCTCACCGGCCGCGCTGCGCGGCGCCGCCTTCGTCGGGCCGCTCTTCGGCTGCTTCGCGGTCGGCATCCTGGCCGGCTGGCCGCCCGCGCTCACCACCGTGCTGGTCTGCGTGCTGCCGTTGGCCTGTCTGCTGCTCGTCGGGCGGCGGGCGGGAGTGGCTCCGGCCGCACCGTGGCTGGCCCGGGGCCGGCTCACCCCGGACGCACCCTGGCTCGGCCTGGCCACCGTCCTGTCCGGAGCGGCGGCGCTGGTCACCTGGGCACTTACGGTACGTCCCGAGCCGGCCGAATACCTGCGGGACCTGCAACGCCTCCCGCTCTGGCTGGCGATCCTCGGAATCGTCGGGTTCGCCCTGGTCAACCCGGTGTGGGAGGAGATGCTCTTCCGGGGGGTGCTGCTTAGCGAACTCGCCTCGGTCTGGGGGGCCAGGATCGCGGTGGTGCTCCAGGCGGTGCTGTTCGGCGCGGCACACCTCGCCGGCTTCCCGTCCGGGGCGGTCGGCATGGTCATGGCCGGCACCTGGGGGTTTGCCCTGGGAATACTGCGGCTGCACACCGGCGGCATCCTGCTGCCGTACCTGGTGCACGTGACCGCCAACGCGGTGATCGGCACACTGGCGGTGCTGATCCTGCGCTGAACCCGGCGCCAACGGCCTGACCCGGCGGCGCCCGGCCGAACCCGAGAGCATGCGGGCCGGACCCGGCGGCACCCGGCGCTGCCGCCGGTTGCCCGATGGCGGAGCGGGCGTGCACCCGGTAGAAACGTCTCGATCCCCTTCGTTCGATCGACGGGGTGCCGCCGGGATGGGCGAGAGAGCGCTCTCAGACCCCAACCCGGCGGCATCCGGAAAGGACCGACGAACCGCATGACGACCACCTCCCCCGGCCTCCGGCGGCGCCCCACACGCCACCGGCTCCGCCGGGTGCTCGTGCTCGGCCTGGTGCTGGCCTCCGCCATCACCGCGACCACCACCTCCGCCGCTGCGACCACCACTGTCGCTGGCAACGAGACCACCGCCACCACCTCCGGTGGCATCCAATCGCCCCGGCCAGGTGCGCCGGACCTCGGGCGCAACGTCACCGTCTTCGACCCGAGCATGCCGGTCAGCCAGATCCAGGCGACCCTGGACGCGACCCACGCCCGGCAGGTCGACGCCGAGATGGGCACCGACCGGTACGCGTACCTCTTCAAGCCCGGCACCTACGGCAGTGCCGAGCAGCCGCTCCAGATCAGGGTCGGTTACTACACCGAGATCGCCGGGCTGGGTGCCTCGCCCACCGACGTCGTGATCAACGGCAAGATCGAGGTCTACAACCGCTGCCTGGAGGGCGGCGGCACCGGCAACTGCATCGCCCTGGTCAACTTCTGGCGGACCCTGTCCAACCTGTCGCTGCACATCGTCGCCAGCGGCCAGGACGAGTGCCGGTCCACGGCGAACTTCTGGGCCGTCTCCCAGGCGGTCTCGCTGCGCCGGATGAACGTCGAGGGCGGCGGACTGTCCCTGATGGACTACTGCACCGCCGGACCGCAGTACGCAAGCGGCGGCTTCATCGCCGACTCCCGGCTGCCGGCCACCACCAACGGCTCCCAGCAGCAGTGGCTGACCCGCAACAGCGAGGTGGCGAGCTGGTCCAACGCGGTGTGGAACCAGGTCTTCGCGGGCGTGGTCGGCGCACCCGACGACGCCGGATTCCCCGACCCGCCGTACACCACTCTGGAGACGACGCCGCTGAGCCGGGAGAAGCCGTACCTCTTCGTGGACGGAAAGGGCGCTTACCAGGTCCGGGTGCCGGCCGCGCGGCGGGACAGCCGGGGCGTCAGCTGGGGTGCCGGGATCACGCCGGGGCGGACCGTGCCGCTGCGGGACTTCTTCGTCGCCCGCCCGTCCGACCCGGTACACGTGATCAACCGCGAGCTGGCCCGGGGCCGGCACCTGCTGTTCACCCCCGGCGTCTACGACATCGCCCGGAGCATCGAGGTCCGCCGGCCGGACACCGTGGTGCTGGGCATCGGACACGCCACCCTGACGGCCGCGAACGGCGCCGTCCCGCTGGAGGTCGCCGGGGTGCCCGGCGTGGTCGTCGCCGGGGTCACCGTGGACGCCGGCCCGCGCGAGTCGCCGGTGCTGCTCCGGGTCGGCAGCCGGCACGGCCGCAACCACAGCACCCCGGACAACCCGATCACCCTCTCCGACGTGTACTTCCGGGTCGGCGGCCCGCACATCGGCCGGACACACATCGCCCTGGAGGTGAACGCCGACCACGTACTGATCGACCACACCTGGGTGTGGCGCGGCGACCACGGCGTCGAGGGCTTCACCGAGGGCGTGAACGGCGACACCGACCGCTGGCGGACCAACACCGGCCGGTACGGCGCCGTCGTCAACGGCGACCACGTCACGGCGACCGGCCTCTTCGTCGAGCACTTCCAGCGGTACAACACGGTCTGGAACGGCGAGGACGGCACCACTGTGCTCTACCAGAACGAGCTGCCGTACGACCCGCCGACCCAGGCGGACTGGATGAACGGCGACGTCGAGGGCTGGGCCGGCTACAAGGTCGGCGACCGGGTACGCCGGCACACCCTGCACGGCGGCGGCGTGTACGTCTTCAACCAGAACAACCCGTCGATCCACACCGAGAACGGCTTCGAGGTGCCCCGCACGCCCGGTGTCCGGCTGCACCACGTGATGACCGTCAACCTCAGTGCCGGCACGATCGACCACGTGGTCAACGGCGTCGGCGAGGCGGCCGACACCACCCGGGTCGGCGTACCGGTCTACCTTCCGGAGTACCCGGGAGCCTGAACCCGTTCGGGCGATGACGGCGGCCGGCCGGGGTGCCCCCGACCGGCCGCCGGGCGGACTCCGCACTCCGCGGGGTGGTGTGCGCAGTCAATGTCGTGGTAGCGACAGCAACTGCGCACACCCACCCGCCCGAACAACCGGGAGCCCGGCCCGCCCGCTCACCGTGCGGTCAGCCGCCCGCTCACCGTGCGGTCAGCCCGCCCGGTCACCGTGCGGTCAGCCCGCCCGGTCACCGTGGGATCAGGTAGCCGAGGGCGGCGCGGACCACCTCGACCAGCGGGCGCTCCTGGTGGTCCGTCCAGTACCGGGTGGCCGCGCGCAACGCGTGCAGGAACGTGCCGGCGAGCACCCGGGCGCGCAGCGGGGTCTCCGGATCGTCCGGCAGGCGGCGGGCGATCTCGGCGGTGAACTCCTGCTCGACGGTGCCGTACGCGGTGATCTGGTGGGCGGCGAGGCTGGGATGGTTGCGGATCAACCGCCGCTGGGCCAGCCAGAGCGGGTCGAGCCCGTCACTCTCCCGGGCCAGTTGCTCGGCCGCCCTGCTGAGGACGACCCATGGCGGTTCGTCGAGCGGCTGCGCGTGCACCAGCGCGAGAAGTCGACGGATCCGCACCGTGTCCGGGTGGAAGAGAGCCTCTTCCTTGTTCGCGAAGTAGTTCGAGAACGTCCGGCGGGACACGTCGGCGGCGTCCGCGATCGCCTCCACGGTCACCCGTTCGGGTCCCTGCTCGGCGACGAGCCGGAGCGCCGCCCGGTGCAGTGCCTCCCGGGTCGCGGCCTTCTTGCGCTCCCGCCGGCCCACCGTCTCGTCCATCGTCCGACAGCGTACGCGGCGGTGACTTACTTCTCACAGCGAAAACTTGCACAATGCGCAGCTTTCGAGAATCCTTGCCTGCGGCAATCAAGAAGAGCTGGAGGCCGCGCGATGAGCGCCCCGACCACAACCACCCCCGCGCCACAGGCGGAGCCGATGAGCCACCGGCGCACCCTCGAGGCGCTCAGCGGCCTGCTGCTGGTGCTCTTCGTCGCCCTGTTGAGCAGCACCGTCGTCTCGACCGCGCTGCCCAAGATCATCGGTGCGCTGAACGGCTCGCAGACCCAGTACACCTGGGTGGTCACCGCCACCCTGCTCACCGCGACCGCGACCACCCCGATCTGGGGCAAGCTGGCCGACCTGTTCAACAAGAAGGCCCTGGTCCAGACCGCCATCGTGATCTTCCTCGTCGGCTCGGTGCTGGCCGGGTTCAGCCAGAACGCCGGCCAGCTGATCGCCGCCCGCGCCTTCCAGGGCATCGGTGTCGGCGGGTTGCAGGCCCTGGTCCAGGTGGTGATCGCCGCGATGATCCCGCCCCGGGAACGCGGCCGCTACAACGGCTACCTCGGGGGTGTGATGGCGCTGGCCACCGTCGGCGGGCCGTTGCTCGGCGGACTCATCGTGGACACGTCCTGGCTCGGCTGGCGCTGGTGCTTCTTCGTCGGCGTACCGATCGCGATCCTGGCCCTGGTCGTCCTCCAGGCCACCCTGCACCTGGTCACGGTACGGCGGGAGAACGTGCGGATCGACTACCTCGGTGCGACGCTGATCGCGGCCGGGGTCAGCGTACTGCTCGTCTGGATCTCGTTCGTCGACAGCTCGTTCGGCTGGCTCTCCTGGCAGACCGCCGCCATGGTCGGCGCCTCCGTAGTGCTGCTCGCCGTCGCCGTGCTCGTGGAGGCACGCACCGCCGAGCCGGTCGTGCCGCTGGACATCGTCCGGCAGGGCACCACGGCACTTGTGATCGTCGCCAGCCTGGCGGTCGGGATGGCGATGTTCGGCGGCGCCGTCTTCCTCGGCCAGTACTTCCAGATCGGCCGGGGCTACAGCCCGACCGAGGCGGGTCTGCTCACCATCCCGATGATGGCCGGGGTGCTCGTCTCCTCCATCGTGGCGGGACGGATGATCACGCGCAGCGGGCGGATCAAGCCGTACATCGTGTTCGGGGCGATCGTGCTGGTCGCCGGGTTCCTGATGCTCGGCACCGTCGACCACCAGACCTCACTGGTCTTCGTCGGCGCGGCGATGCTACTGGTCGGGACCGGCGTCGGGATGACCATGCAGAACCTGGTCCTCGCGGTGCAGAACGCCGTACCGCTCAAGGACATCGGCGCGGCGAGTTCCACCGTGGCGTTCTTCCGCTCCCTCGGCGGCACCATCGGGGTCTCGGTGCTCGGTGCGGTACTCGCCCGCCGGGTCACCGAACAGATCAGCCAGGATCTGACCGCGGCCGGCATCCCGGCCTCCGGTTCCGGCAGCGGCGCCGGCAGTCTCAACCTGGCCGGCCTGCCGGACGCGGTCGTGCACATCGTGCGCGACGCCTACGGGGACGCCACCGGGCACATCTTCCTGATCTCCGCGGCGATCGCCGTGGTCGGGGTGGTCGCCGCCGCCCTGCTCAAGCCGGTCACCCTGCGGACCAGCCTCGACCTGCCGGACCCGGCGACCAGCGCCGCCACCGCGGCCGGCGCGGTCGACGGCGCCCCACCGGCCGCCGAACCGACCCCGCTCCAGGTCCCGGCCCCGGAACAGGACGACGAAAGGGACGGTCAGCGGTCCGGCACGTTGCCGGCGTCGTAGGCCGGGACGGTCGAACCGGCCCGCACGTCGGCAGGTCCCTCCCGCACGTCGGCAGGGTCCTGCCGACCGTCGGTGGGTTCGGGGCCGGGGGCGGCGACCGGCGGGCGGGTGGCCGGCACCAGCAGCAGGGCGGGCAGCAGCACCAGCGGTACGACAAGCAGCGCCCGGAGGCTGCCGACCCGGTCGCCGAGCAGCCCGACCAGCGGTGGCCCGGCCAGGAAGGCGGTGTAGCCGATCGCCGCCACGACGCTGACCCGGGCGGCCGCCCGGTGCTCCTCGTCGGCCGCCGCACTCATCCCCATCGGAAAGCCGAGCGAGGTGCCGAGCCCCCACAGCAGCACCCCGGCCATCGCCAGCGGCCACGGGTCGGCCAGTACCGCCGCCGTGGCGCCGATCGCGGCCACCGCGGTGGCGCAGAGGAGCACGGGTACCCGGCCCCAGCGGTCCAGGGCGATCGTCCCGGCGGTGCGGCCGAGGGTCATCGCGGCGACGAAGACGCCGAAGGCGAGTGCGCCGACCGTCTCGGAGACCCCGTGGCCGTCGACGAAGGCGAGCGCCAGCCAGTCGTTGGCGGTCCCCTCGGTGAAGGCCATCACCAGCAGCAGCAGGCCGATCAGCAGGGTCCGCGGCTCGCGCCAGGCGGCCAGCAGGCCGGCACCGGGGGTCCGGGCGGTCGTCGGGCCGGCCGGCGGGGTCGGCGGGTCCGGCAGGAACGAGCGGACGGCGGACAGCGTACCGGCGAGCATCACGGCGGCGGCCAGTCCGAGGTGCAGCCCGATCGGTACGCCGAGCCGGGCCGTGCCGGCGCCGACCGCCGCCCCGGCCACGGTGCCGAGGCTCCACGCCGCGTGGAACCTGGGCATCACGGTGCGGCCGAGTCGCCGTTCGACCGCCGCCGCCTCCACGTTCATCGCGACCTCGCAGGTGCCGGAGCCGTAGCCGAGGGCGAACAGTCCGACCGCGACCAGCGGTACGGTGTGCCAGCTTCCGGTGGCGACGCCGGCCAGTACCAGGCCGGACGCGGCCAGCGCGGTCGCGGCGCCCACCGCGCGGGCGGCGCCCATCCGGTGCGCCAGTATCCCGGCGGTCGGCAGCGCCAGCAGGGCACCGCTGGAGGCGGCCAGCAGCAGCAGGCCCAGCCGCCCCGGGGTCAGCCCGAGGGCGTCCCGGGCGGCCGGCAGGCGGGCGAACCAGGATGCCAGGGCCAGCCCGTTGAGCCCGAAGACGACGGCGACAGCGGTCCGGGCGGTAAGGACCTGTCGCGGTTCGACCGGTGGCCGGAGCGTGCCGTTGGACGCGTTCACCTGCTGCCTCCGCTTCCTCGACGATCCGCCCCGGACGGGCCACCGCCAAGGTCGCTCCGCCGCTTCCCGTGCCGGGTTCCTTGATCGCACCCCTGGGAGCGCTCTCGACGCAACTCGATTCGAACTGTCCGGGATATCCGCCCTCCGGGCCGGTTACCGGCTCGCCGACGGTTGCCTCGCGGGTGCATGATTTGCCCATGCGTCAGCCCGGTCGTTACATCGCGGCAGCAACAGCCGGTCCCCACCAGGTCGAGTCGGGGTGCCGGCGTGCCTAGCCGGGCGCCGCGCCGGGCCACCCTGGAGGACGTGGCCCGGATGGCCGGAGTCTCCCGCTCCACCGCCTCCCGGGTCATCGCCGGCTACGGCGCCGCCTCCCCGATCGCCCGGGACCGGGTGGTGGCCGCCGCCACGCAGCTCGGCTACGCCCCCGATCCGGCGGCCCGGGCGCTGGCCACCGGTGCCGGGGTACGGCTGGTGGTGGCCGTCGTCGGCAGCGTGCCGACGGTGCTGCACGACCCGTACGTCGACCGGGTGGTGCGGGCCGCGGCCGAGGTCTGCGCACGCCGGGCGATCGGCGTTTCCCTGGAGTGGCTGCCGCTGCACACGCCCGGCCGGCTGCGGCAGTTGGCGGAGGACCGGGGTGTCCGGGGCGTACTGCTGGTAAACACCACCGAGCTGATCCTGGCGGCGGTGCCGGCCGCGTTGGAGGGTCGGACGGTGTCGATCGGCATCGGCTCCGGGACCGTACCGTCGTTCGACGTCGACAACGGCGGCGCGGCCCGTAGCATCGTCGGGCACCTGGTCACCTCCGGGCGGCGCCGGATCGCGATGATCAGCGGCCCGGACTGGATGCCGTGCACCCGGCGGCCGGTCACCGCCTACCAGGAGGTGTTGCGGGCGGCGGGGCTGGCGGTGCGGTCGGTGCCGGGCGACTTCACGGCGACCGGCGGCGAGGCCGCGACGCTGCGGATCCTGGAGCAGTGGCCGGACACCGACGCGATCTTCGCCAACAGCGACGCGATGGCGCTCGGGGTGTTGGCGGCGCTGCGGCGGCGCGGGGTCGACGTGCCGGGTGACATCGCCGTGGCCGGCTTCGACGACGTGCCGTTCGCCGCGCTGAGCGCGCCGGCACTGACCACCGCGAGCCATCCGGTCGAGCAGATCGCCACCTCGGCCGCGCGGGCGGTACTCGACCGGGCCTGGGTGCCGCCGGCCACCGCGTACCCGTCCGATCTGATCCTCCGCGAGAGCGCCTGAGCTGATCCGCCGCCCGCCTCCGCCGGCGGTGGTCCGCCGTGCCGGCATCGGCATCGGCATCCAGTTTCAACTTGCACACATTGCAATGTGAGCATATGTTGTCGGGACTGGTGTCGGCGGCGGGAGGCTGGAGACATGGGCGCAGGCCACGATCACGGCGGCCAGGCGATGCGGGCCGGCGAACGCCACCGCAGACCGCTCTGGGCGGCGGTGGCCGTTCTCGGCGCCGCCCTGCTGCTGGAGGCGGCGGCGGCGTGGTGGACCGGCTCGCTCGCGCTGCTCTCCGACGCCGGGCACATGTTCACCGACGTGCTGGGCATCGGCCTGGCGCTGGCCGCGATCACCGCCGCCAGCCGGGCCGCCCGGCACGCCCAGCGCACCTTCGGGCTCTACCGGCTGGAGGTGCTGGCCGCGCTCGCCAACGCCGTACTGCTGTTCGCGGTGGCGGTCTTCGTGCTCGTCGAGGCGGTACGCCGGTTCGACGACCCGCCGGAGGTGCTGGCCGGGCCGATGCTGGCGGTCGCGATCGTCGGTCTCGCCGCCAACGTCGTGGCGTTCCTGCTGCTGCGCGCCGGTGCCAAGGAGAGCCTCAACGTCCGGGGCGCCTATCTGGAGGTGCTCGGCGACCTGCTCGGCTCGGTCGGGGTGATCGTCGCCGCCGTCGTCATCGCCACCACCGGCTGGCGCTACGCCGACCTGGTCGTCGCGGTCGCCGTCGGCCTGTTCATCCTGCCCCGCACCTGGCAACTGGCCCGGGCCGCGGTGCGGGTACTCGTGCAGGCCGCGCCGGCGCACATCGACGTCGCAGCCGTGGAAACCAGCCTGACCGGGGTGCCCGGGGTGGTCGACGTGCACGACCTGCACGTCTGGACCCTGACCTCCGGGATGGACGTCGCCTCGGCGCACCTGCTGCTCGCCCCGGGCGCGGACGTCGCCCCGGTACTGGCCGCCGCACGGGCCAGGCTGCACGACGGATTCGGGATCGACCACTGCACCCTGCAGATCGAGCCGCCGACCGCCGAGAAGGTCTGCCAGGACGCCGAGTGGTGACCGCCGCCCCGGCGCGCTGCCGGGGCTCGACGGCGGTGTGCCGGCCGGTGCTCAGTCGCGGTGTCGGGGCGGCGCGGTGCTCTCCCGGACCACGAGTTCGGTGACCAGGTCGATGCGGCTGGTCGACAGCTCCGCGCCCCGGGCCAGGTCGAGCAGCATCTGCGTGGCGGTGCCGGCCATGTCGCGCAGCGGCTGGTTCACGGTGGTCAGGGCCGGACCGATCCAGGTGGCCATCGGCAGGTCGTCGTAGCCGATCACCGAGAGGTCCGCCGGCACGTCCAGGCCGAGCTGCCGGGCGGCCCGCAGCACCCCGATGGCCTGCATGTCGGAGCCGGCGAAGATCGCGCTGGGCCGGTCCGGCCGGTTCAGCAGCTCCATCCCGTGCTGGTAGCCGGCATGCGTGGAGAACATGCCGTACCGGACCAGTGCGGGGTCGACCGGGATGCCTGCCTCGTCGTGGGCGAAGCGGAAGCCGGCGGCCCGGGCGCGGCTGCACAGTACGTCCTCGGGGCCCGAGATGCAGGCGATCCGGCGGTGGCCCAGCTCCAGCAGGTGCCGGGTGGCGAGCAGCCCGCCGTTCCAGTTGTTGGAGCCGACCGTCGGCACCGCGGCCGAGGTCGCGCTGTCGGTGTCGATCACCACCAGTGGGATCGACCGGCGCTGGAGTTGCTGCCGCTGCGCCTCGGTCAGCTGACAGAGCACCAGCAGTACGCCGAGCGGCCGGCGCAGCAGCACCCGCTCCAGCCACTGCTGCGAGGGCCGGTGTCGGCCGCCCATCTGGGAGAAGACCAGGTCCACCTTGGCGGTGCTGGTCACCGCCTCCACGCCCCGGATGATCTCTGTTGCCCAGCCCGAGTCGAGTTCGTGGAAGACCAGGTCGATCTGCTCCACGGCGGTCGGCTGCCGCTTCACCCGGCGACGGTACCGGTGCCGTTCGAGACTGGCCTCGACCTTGGCCCGGGTTTCCGGTGCGACGTCCGATCGGCCGTTGAGGACTTTGGAGACGGTCGTCAGGGAGACCCCGACCTCGTCGGCGATGGTCGCGATCGTCGCGGTACGGGTACTGACGATCCGTTGGGACCTCGTCATCGACAGCCTCCCGCAAGTATCCGAAACTTTCGGTGCGAAACCCTAACACCGGGCGGACCGACCACGGCTCGGACCGGCGGCGACACCTGGCCGACCGTCCGGGCCACTTCGGGCACGATACGCGGTGTCGTCACGAATCCAGCAGTTCAGACACCCTTGACACATCTTCGCCACGGCGCATAGGTTCCCCCGCACAGGTAACGCGGACATTGCCGAAAGTTTCGAATCCCGCCGACCTGACCTGCCCACTGTCCCGGGCGGACAGTGTCCTGGTCGGCTCGAAGGGGTGACATGTTGAGCCAGTCGCCCGTGGCCGACGGCGCCACGACGCACCGCACCGCACCGCACCACGATCAACGGTTGATCGCCACCGCGCGGGTGCTCCGGGCGCAGTTGCCGTCCGGCGCCGGTTCGACATGATGGGCGGCACGCCGCTCCCGTCCGTCAGCACGGAGGTACGAGGATGAGTGCACCGACGACCGCGGGCCCGCCGCCCGTCACGGTCGAGTCCGATCCACCGGGTCCGGACGCGGCCCGCCGCCGGCCCCGCAAGGCCCGCCGGACGTGGCGGCAGGCGATCCGCCGGGACTGGCAGCTCTACTCCCTGGCGCTGCTGCCGTTGCTGTTCTTCCTCATCTTCCGTTACCTGCCGATGCTGGGCAACGTAATTGCCTTCCGGCGCTTCCAGCCCGGCGGCAACATCTTCGGCGAGTACTGGGTCGGCCTGCGCTACGTGAAGATGTTCCTGAGCGACCCGACGTTCTGGGAGGTCTTCACCAACACCCTCATCCTGGGCACGCTCACCCTGGTCATCGTCTTCCCGCTGCCGGTGATCCTGGCGCTGCTGCTCAACGAGGTCCGGACCCGCAAGCTCAAGCGCTTCGTCCAGTCGGTCTCCTACCTGCCGCACTTCCTCTCGATCGTGATCGTGGCCGCGATGGTGATGCAGCTGCTCTCCACCGACGGCACGGTGAACCAGATCGTGGAGGCGGCCGGCGAGGACGCCATCCCGTTCCTGCAACGGCCGGAGTGGTTCCGGACCATCTACGTCTCCTCCGAGGTGTGGCAGACGGTCGGCTGGGGGACCATCCTCTACCTCGCCGCCCTAACCACGATCGACGAGAACCTCTACGAGGCGGCCCGGATCGACGGCGCCAACCGGTGGCGGCAGACCTGGCACGTGACGCTGCCCGGCATCCGGCCCACCATGGTCACGCTGCTGATCCTCAACATCGGCACCTTCATGGCGGTCGGCTTCGAGAAGATCCTGTTGCTCTACAACCCGCTGACGTACCCGACAGCGGACGTCATCTCCACGTACCTGTTCCGGATGGCGTTCCAGTCCAGCAACTTCAGCTACGCCGCCGCGATCGGGCTCTTCGAGGCCCTGATCGGGCTGACCCTGATCCTGTCCGCGAACGCGATCTCCCGCCGCACAGTGGGGACGAGCCTGTGGTGACCGTCGACTCCAGCACCGCCCACCCCGAGACCGCCGACCCGGAGCGGGCCACCGAGCGGCTCGGCCGGCCCCGGCGGCGCCGAGGCATCCAGGACACCAGGGGCTACCGGGTGTTCCGGGTGTTCAACGCCATCGTGCTCACCGGCGTGGTGGTGGTGACGCTCTACCCGTTCCTGAACATCGTGGCCCGGTCGCTCAGCGACGAGGCGTACATCATCGCCGGCCAGGTGACGATCTGGCCGCGCGGGTTCACCACCGGCACGTACGAGCTGGTGATGAAGGACTCGCTGTTCTGGACCAACTACCGGAACACCGTGGTCTACACCGTCGTCGCCACCGCGATCGCGATGGTGCTGACCACCTGCTTCGCGTACGTGCTCTCCAAGCACCACCTCAAGGGGCGTACCGCGCTGATCGGCATCGCGGTCTTCACCATGTTCTTCAACGGCGGCCTGATCCCCAACTACGTGCTGATCAGCAGCCTCGGCATGACGAACACCATCTGGGCGATCGTGCTGCCCAACGCGATAAGCGTGTTCAACCTGCTGGTGATGAAGGCGTTCTTCGAGAGCCTGCCGGTGGACCTGGAGGAGGCCGCCGCCGTCGACGGGCTGAACACGTACGGGATCCTGCTGCGGATCGTGCTGCCGCTGTCGAAGGCGGTGATCGCCACGATGGTCCTCTTCTACGCCGTCTCGTTCTGGAACTCGTGGTTCTCCGCGTTCCTCTACATGGACCGGCAGGACCTGCTGCCGGTCACCGTCTACCTGCGCAACCTGATCGCCGGCGCGGTCGGCTCCGAGAACATCGGCGCCGTCACCGAGGCGAACGAGGTACAGGCCGAGGCGACCCTCAAGTCTGTGACCATCGTGCTCACCACCCTGCCCATCCTGCTGGTCTACCCCTTCGTGCAGCGGTACTTCGTGTCCGGCGTGATGCTCGGCGCGGTGAAGGGATAGCCCGGCGGGCGGTGAGCCGTCGAACCCACGAACCACCAGCGAAAGGAAGCCTGATGTTCCAACGAGCCCGGCGCCGAGCAGCGGTGGTAGCTGCCGGCGCGCTCACCCTCTCGCTCGTCGCCTGCGGCAGTGGCGACGAGTCGGACGCCGAGGACCTGTCGGCGAACCGGGCCGGCGCGATGGCCGAACTCGGCGTCAACCAGCAGTTCAAGGCGACCGAACCGGTCTCCTTCTCCATCCTCTACAACAACCACCCGAACTACCCCTACAAGGCCGACTGGTTGTTCTGGTCCGAGCTGAACAAGCGGACCAACGTCACGCTCGAACCGGTCTCCGTGCCGCTGAGCGACTACGAGCAGAAGCGCAGCCTGCTGATCGGTGCCGGCGACGCACCGATGATCATCCCGAAGACGTACCCGAGTTCCGAGGACACCTTCGTCTCCTCCGGCGCCATCCTCCCGGTCAGCGACTACCTCGACCTGATGCCGAACTTCAAGGACAAGATCGAGAAGTGGAACCTGGCTCCTGAGATCAACCAGCGGCGCCAGGCGGACGGCAAGTTCTACCTGCTGCCCGGGGTGCACGAGAAGCCCTGGCACGACTACTCGCTGGCGATCCGGACCGACATCCTCAAAGAGCTGAACCTGGAGATCCCGAAGACCTGGGACGAGCTCTACACGGTGCTCAAGGCGATGAAGGCGAAGTACCCGAGCAGCTACCCGTTCTCCGACCGGTTCAGCCAGCCGAACCCGGGCGGCAACCTGCTGAACATCCTCGCCGCGTCGTACGGCATGGAGGGCGCCGGCTGGAACTTCCAGCACGTGAGCTGGGACGCGAACGCCAAGAAGCTCTTCTACACCGGCGCCAGCGAGAACTACCGGCAGATGCTGACCTACCTGAACAAGCTGGTGAAGGAAGGACTGCTCGACCCGGAGAGCTTCACCCAGACCGACGACAACGCCCGACAGAAGCTGGCGAACGGCAAGTCGTTCGTGATCAGCAGCAACGCGCAGACGCTCGACAACGACTACCGACCGGACCTGGCGAAGACGCTGCCGAACGCGACGCTCACCAAGATCCCGCTGCCGGTCGGCCCGGCCGGTGAGATCAACCCGGCTTCCCGGCTGGAGAACGGCATCATGATCTCCAAGAAGGCCCGGGACAGCAAGAACTTCGTCGCGATGATGCAGTTCATCGACTGGCTGTTCTACTCCGACGCCGGCCAGGAGTTCGCCCGGCTGGGCGTGGAGGGGACCACCTTCACCAAGGACGCCGCCGGCAAGTACGCCCTCACCCCGGACGTCCGCATGATCGCGATCAACCCGAAGGCGCCGAAGCACCTGCAGAAGGACTTCGGCTTCGCCAACGGCGTCTTCGCCTACGGCGGCAAGCCCGAGCTGGTGCAGGCCTTCTTCTCCGCGGAGGAGCAGGAGTTCCAGAAGGTGATGAACGCCCGGACCCCACGGCCGGTGATGCCGCCGTACCCGTTCACCGACGAGGAACGCGAGCAGATATCGCTCTGGGCGACACCGCTGAAGGACTTCGTCTACCAGGCGACGCTCCAGTTCATCCTCGGGCAGCGGGACCTCGCCCAGTGGGACGCCTACCTGACCGAACTCAAGGGCAAGAACATGGACGCCTACATGGAGAAGGTCCAGGAGGCGTACGAGCGGTACCAGAAGGAACACGGCTGAGGCGTCCGGTCCGGTCGTGCCCGCCACGGGCACGGCCGGACCGGAGGTCGGCACAGCGGCCCGCCCGCACCGGCAGCGGGACGGGCGGGCCACGCAACACGGAACAGAGGACCACCAGCATGTGCGATCCCGTACCGGCCGCTCGACCTGACCCCGACGGACGCGGGAGGCAGCCGGAATGAACGACAACGCACGGCTCGGCGCCCGGTTCGGCACCGGGCCGCTCTCCCGGGCCATGGCACTGGTCTACAGCCTGCTGGTGGTGGAGCTGCTGCTGGTCCTGACCACCCTGCCCGGTCTGGTCCCGCTCTTCCTGCTGGACCGGCATGCCAGCAACCTGCCGCTTGTCGCGCTCTGCGCACTGCCGCTCGGCCCGGCCCTGTCCGCCGCGCTGTACGCGCTGCGCCACCACCGGCCGGACCTGACCGATTTGAAACCGGCGACACTGTTCTGGCGCGGCTACCGGGCCAACGCCCTGGGCGTACTGGCGATCTGGGTGCCCTGGCTCGCCTGGTTGACGATCGTCGCGCTGAACCTGAGCTACTTCGGCGCGGCCGGGGTGCCCGGCTGGTGGCGGGTGCCGCTGCTGCTGATCGCACTCGGCGCCACCCTGTGGGTCGGGAACGCCCTGGTGATCACGTCGCTGTTCCGCTTCCGGGTCCGGGACGTCGCCCGGCTTGCGCTGCACTTCCTCGGGTACGCCCCGGGGGTGACGCTCGGCAACGCCTGCCTGCTGGTGGTGGCGGCCGGCATCGTCTGGTTCACCTCCGAGGCGGTCCTCGGGCTGCTGGGCTCGGTGCTGGTGCTGGCCCTGCTCCGCAACAGCCGCCCGCTGGTCGGCAAGGTCGAGAAGGAGTTCACCGCGTGAGCCTGCCGATCGTCCCGAAGATCGCCTTCGGCGGGGACTACAACCCGGAGCAGTGGCCGGAGGAGGTCTGGAAGGAGGACCACCGGCTCTTCGACGCCGCCCGGATCGACACGGTCACGCTCGGCGTCTTCGACTGGGCGCTGCTCCAGCCCGCCCCGGACCGCTACGACTTCACCCTGCTGGACCGGATCGTCGAGCGGGCCGGCGCGGAAGGTCGACAGATCTGCCTGGCCACCGCCACCGGAGCACATCCGGCCTGGCTGGCGAGGGCACATCCGGAGGTGACCCGGACGGATTTCGAGGGGCGTCGGCACCGGTACGGGCAGCGGCACAACTCCTGCCCCAGCTCGCCCGTCTTCCGTCGGCTCTCCACCGAACTGGCCCGCCGGATCGCCCGCCGGTACGCCGGCAACCCGGCGGTGGTCGCCTGGCACGTCGGCAACGAGTACGGCGGCGCCTGCTACTGCGATCTCTGCGCCGCCGGCTTCCGGGCCTGGCTGCGCGACCGGTACGGCAGCCTCGACGCGCTCAACGCGGCCTGGTACACCACCTTCTGGTCGCACACCTTCACCGACTGGGACGAGATCGAGCCGCCGTCGGCGCTCACCGAGCACTGGCGCGGGCCGAACCACACCGCCTTCCAGGGCATCACCCTGGACTACCTGCGCTTCATGTCCGAGGCGATGCTCGCCAACTTCACCGACGAGAAGGCGGCGATCCGCGAGTCGAGCCCGGACGTCCCGGTCACCACCAACCTGATGGGGATGTACCGGCCGATCGACTACCACCGCTGGGCACCGCACCTCGACTTCGCCTCCTGGGACAACTACCCGCCGGACGACAACTCCCCGGCCTGGATGGCGCTGACCCACGACCTGATGCGCGGCCTCAAGAACGGCCAGCCGTTCTGGCTGATGGAGCAGACCCCGAGCCACACCGCGTCCCGGGACGTCAACCCGGTCAAGCGCCCCGGGGTGATGCGGCTGTGGAGTTGGCAGGCGGTGGCGCACGGTGCCGACGCGGTCCTCTTCTTCCAGCTGCGTGCGTCCCGGGGCGCCTGCGAGAAATACCACGGCGCGGTCATCGGGCACGCCGGTCGGGACGACACCCGGGTCTTCCGCGAGGTGGCCGGGCTCGGCGCCGAGCTGGACCGGCTCGGCGGAGCGACGCTCGGCGCCCGCACGCCGGCCCGGGTCGCCCTGCTCTTCGACTGGGACAGCTGGTGGGCGCTGGAGATCTCCGACGGCCCGTCCCGACTGCTGCGCTACCAGCAGATCGTGCACGCGTACTACAAGGCACTCTGGACGGCCGGGGTCGACGTCGACGTCGTACCGGTGACCGCGGACCTCACCGACTGTCAGGTGGTGGTCGCGCCGGCCCTGCACATGCTCAAGGGTGACCTGGCGCAGCGGCTGGCGGCGGTGGCCGAACGCGGCGGTTCGGTGCTCACCACCTTCCTGTCCGGCCGGGTCGACGAGGACGACAACGCGTTCCTGGCCGACGTACCCGGACCGCTCGGTCCGCTGCTGGGAATCCGGATCGACGAGTGGGACGCCCGCCCGCCCGAGGTGGTGAACCCGGTACGCCTGCGCGACGCCGAAGCCGGAGCAGCCGGTGGAAGCGCGGGCGAGGTCGAGGTCGAGTCGCGGCTGCTCTTCGAGCTGGTGATCCCGCAGGGTGCCGAGGTGCTCGGCACGTACCAGGCGGACTTCTACGCCGGTACCCCGGCGGTGACCCGGAACAGGCACGGTGCCGGCCACGGCTGGTACGTCGCCGCCGGTCTCGACCAGCCGGGGGTGGACTGGGTGGTCCGGCGGGTGCTGGAACGGCACGACCTGCTCGGGCCGTACGCGGAACTGCCCGAGCTGGAGTCGACGGTGCGGGTCGCCCCGGACGGGACACGGCTGCGGTTCCTGCTCAACCACGGCACCGAACCGATCGAGACGACCGCGTACGCCGCCGGCACCGACCTGCTCGGCGGGGAGCGGATCGAGGCCGGCCAGCCGATCCGGCTCGGCCCGACCGGAGTGCTGGTGCTGCGCGAGGACGCCGCCGGCCCGGCCGGTCGACGGGGAACCGGCTCGCCGGCAGACCGGGAAGGAACACCGTGAACACCCCCGATCCCGCGCCCGTACACCCGGCGTGGTTGCCCCCGGAGGCGTTCCGGGCGATAGGTGGCCGCCGGACCCTGGTCTGCGGCGAGGGCCTGCTGGTGCAGACGGTGTACGACGAGGTGGCGCAGGCCTGCGCCCGCTACGGCGGCACCGTCACCCGGCAACGGGTCGGCGCCGGTACCGGAGGCCGGGCCGGTGCCTCCGGCGGGCCGTACGACCTGGTTCTCGCGCTCGGCACGGGCGGGCCGCTGCCGGCCGGCGCAGCCGAGGTGGTCGCGGAGGCGGCCGGGCCGGGGCCGGACGCGGACGGGGACGAACTCGGGCCGGAGGGTTTCGCGCTGGTCCGGCGGCACGGCGTGACGGTGGTGCTGGCCGACGAGCCGGCCGGGCTGCTCTACGGGCTGTTCGAGGTGGTCCGGCTCGGCGCGGCGGCGTTCGGCGCCGACCGCCCGGCACGGCGGCACCGGCCGGCGATGCGGCTGCGGCTGGTCAGCCACTGGGACAACGTCGACGTGCATCCGAGGATGGGGCAGGTCGAGCGCGGCTACGCGGGCGGGTCGATATTCTGGCGGGACGGTGCACCCCGGCACGACGCCGAGCGGGTACGCGGCTACGCCCGGCTGCTGGCCGCCTGCGGTTTCAACGCGATGACGGTGAACAACGTCAACGTGCACGGCACCGCGACCCGGCTGCTGACCGACCGGCTCGACGACGTCGCCGAGATCGCCGAGCTGGTCCGTCCGTACGGGATCCGGGTGCACCTGTCGGTCAACTTCGCCGCGCCGGTCGCGCTCGGCGAGCTGCCGACCGCCGACCCGCTGGACGGGGACGTGCGGGCCTGGTGGGCCAAGGCCGCCCGGCGGCTGCACGAGACGATCCCGGACCTCGGCGGGTTCATGGTGAAGGCCGACTCCGAGGGGCAGCCCGGCCCGTACCGGTACGGGCGCAGCCACGCCGATGGCGCGAACATGCTGGCCGACGCCCTGGCACCGTACGGCGGGGTGGTGCACTGGCGGGCCTTCGTCTACAACCACCACCAGGACTGGCGGGACCGCTCCGTCGACCGGGCCCGCGCGGCGTACGACCACTTCACGCCCTTCGACGGCCAGTTCCGGGAGAACGTGATCCTCCAGGTGAAACACGGGCCGATGGACTTCCAGGTCCGCGAGCCGGTCTCACCGGTGCTCGCCGCGATGCCGCGCACCCGGCTGGCGGTGGAGGTGCAGGCGACCCAGGAGTACACCGGGCAGCAGCGGCACGTCTGCTATCTCGGCCCGTCCTGGAGCGAGGTGCTGCGGTTCGCGCCCTGGGGGGAGGATGGCCCGACGGTCGCCTCGGTGGTCGCCGGCACGACCGGCCACGGCGCGCCGACACCCTCGACCGGCGGGGACCTGCCGGCGCCGGCCGGGGGTGGAATCGTGGTGGTCTCCAACGTCGGCGACGACCACTACTGGACCGGGCACCCGCTCGCCCAGGCGAACCTGTACGCCGTCGGCCGGCTCGGCTGGGCCCCCGACCTCGACCCGGTGGCCGTACTCGACGAGTGGATCGAACTCACCTTCACGCCGTCGGCGACCGGCGATCCGGAGCTGCTGCGCGGGACGCTGCACGCGCTGCTCGACGACTCGTGGCACACCTACGAGCGGTACACGGCGCCGCTCGGGGTCGGCTTCATGGTCCGGCCGAACACCCACTACGGGCCGGACGTGGACGGCTACGAGTACTCGCGCTGGGGCACCTACCACTTCGCCGACCGGGACGGCGTCGGGGTGGACCGGACCCGGGCCACCGGTACGGGGTTCACCGGCCAGTACCCGCAGCCCTGGGCGGACCGCTACGAGTCGCTGGAGCGGTGCCCGGACGAGCTGCTGCTCTTCTTCCACCACGTGCCGTACCAGCACGTGCTGCAGAGCGGGTCGACGGTGATCCAGCACATCTACGACAGCCACTTCGCCGGGGCGGAGGAGGTGGCCGGGATGGCCCGGCGGTGGGCCGGGATCGCCGGCTCGGGCCTGGTCGACCCGGCCCTGCACGCCCGGGTGACCGAGCGGCTCGCCGAGCAGTTGCGCTCCGCCGAGGAGTGGCGCGACAAGATCAATACCTATTTCCTCCGCAAGTCCGGGGTACCGGACGCGCACGACCGACCGATCTACTGACGCATCCGCCCCGGCGACCGACCGCCGGGGCGGATGCGTCCGCCGGGCCACCGGGGCAGGGCCTCCGGGCCACCGGGGCATTGCGCCCGGGCCACCGGGGGCAGGGCGGAGGGTGGCGCTCGTCCGGCGCACGCCCGCTGCCCGACGCGCGCCGGTCAGCCGCCGCTGACCGGGCGGAACGGGTCGACCGGGTGCCGGGCCTTCGCCGTCCGGTTGGTGACGGTGGCGATCGAGTCGAACATGACCCGGCCGAGCGCCGCGTGCGCCTGCACCGCCGGATGCGTCGCACCGTAGTTGTCCAGGTCGCCCAGGGAGTCGGCGAACATCGCGTACGTCAGCGTCGGCGCACCGGCCGCGTCGAACATGATCCCGGCCTCGTGCCGGGCCGCGCCCAGCTCGTCGTAGTCCGCGCCGTACTTGGTGGCGACCCGGCTGCGCTCTGCCGACGACATGTTGCGGCGTACCCCGTCGTGGTAGCCGTTGATCCAACGCAGGATGCCGAGCAGGAAGTTGGCCGACTTCGGCGTGACGATCGTCTTGTTCGCCAGCCGCCACAGCAGGTCGTGGGTCTCCCGGGGCGTGGTGACTCCGAGGAAGAAGCGGTTCGGGTTGGCGACCGGCTCGACCCGGGTGTGCGTGAAGCCCTTGGCGGCGAGGATCTCGTTGATCTCCAGCGCCGGAACCACCCGCCCGCACATCCGGACGGCGGTGTTGTCCGAGACCAGCAGCATCGCGGTGAGGAAGTTCGCGACGGTGACGTCGTCACCCCAGACGGTGTGCAGGAAGTAGATGCCGGTGCCACCGAGGATGATGTCGGCGGTGAGGTCGAGCTTCTGGTCGAGCCGGAGCTGACCACGGTCGATCTTGTCCATCACCGCCACCGCGACGGCGAGCTTCTGCACGCTGTAGCCGTGGGTCACCCTGTCGACGTCGTCGGCCACGACTGTCTCCAGGGCGCCTGTGGAGTTGACCATCGCGATGTGCGAGTGCCACACCCCACCGGCCCGGGCCTTCTGCGCGGCGTACGCCTGGCGGATCGTGGCCTGCGCGGTGCCGGTCGGCCCCAGCGGCCCGACCGGCGCGCCCGGCCCGGAGACCGGTGCCCGGCCGACCGCCACCGTCGCCGGTGGTGCGGCGACGGCGGGCTGCCCCGTCGCCACCAGCGCGGCGGCCGCCGCCCCCATCCCGATCGCCGCCCGGCGGCTGACGCTCTCCGACACCGTTGCACCCCCGTGATCCATCGACAACTGCCGTGGGCGAGCGTACCGATCGTGATTTCCGGTAACAACCCGGACGGAGTCGACACGGTCGGTGCCGTGCACCGAGGGCGGTGTCGCGTCCCGTCACCGGCCACGATCCCCCCGCCGACCACCCGACGCGGCAGCGCCGCCCGCCGACGCACCGGCGCGGAACGGCCCGGAACGCCTCGCCGGGCGTAGGCTGAACCACGTGGATCAAGAAGACCGGATTGCCCTCTTCCTCGACTACGAGAACCTGGCGCTGGGCGCCCGGGACCACCTCGGCGGCCTGGTCTTCGACTTCCGCCCGATCGCGGACGCACTGGCCGAGCGGGGCCGGGTGGTGGTCCGCCGGGCGTACGCCGACTGGTCGTTCTTCGGTGAGGACCGCCGGATGCTCACCCGGTCACACGTCGAGCTGATCGAGATCCCGCAGCGGATGGGTGCGAGCCGCAAGAACGCCGCCGACATCAAGATGGCGGTCGACGCGGTGGAACTCGCCTTCGAACGCGGTTACCTCTCCACCTTCGTGATCTGCACCGGGGACAGCGACTTCACCCCGCTGGTGCACAAGCTCCGCGAACTCAACAAGCGGGTGATCGGCGTCGGTGTGGAGAAGTCCACCTCGGCGCTGCTGCCGCCGGCCTGCGACGAGTTCCTCTACTACGACCGGCTCGAAGGGGTGGACATCCCGTCGACCCGCCCCCGCCGGGGCCGTCCGGCCCGGCCCACCGGCGCGGAGGCGCCGCAGGTCGAGCCGGACCAGCAGATCGAGCCGGTACCGGAGGCCGCACCGGGGGTCGACGAGCCGGTACGCGACGTCGACACCCTCGCCGAGCTGGTCGCGCAGACCGTGGCCGGGTTGCAGGGCAGCTCGGGCGGGGAGGTCACCGCCTCGACACTCAAGCGCACCCTGCTGCGCAAGGACCCCACGTTCAGCGAGTCCGACTACGGGTTCCGGGCCTTCGGCGAGCTGCTCCGGCACCTCGCCGAACACAACGTGGTCGAGCTGACCGAGGGCCCGGCGAAGGGCGACCCGGGGGTGTCGCTGCCCGAGCACGGAGACCGGGAGGTGGCGTTCGGGCTGCTGCGTACCGTGCTCCTCGACCTGGCCGGCGCGGACGGCCCGGTGGCGCTCTCCGGGTTGAAGAACCAGCTCCGCCGGGCCCGCCCGGACTTCAGCGAGAAGAAGCTCGGCTACCGCAGCTTCCTCCAGTTCTGCAAGGCGGCCGCCACCGGCGGCGCGGTCGAACTGCGGTGGAGCCCGGAGACCGACGACTACCTGCTGACCGCACGCCCCGGGTGACGTTCCGGACCGCCCCGCCCGGCGGGTACGCCGCCGGTCGGGCCGGCGGCTGCCGATAGTGTCTTGGCCCATGCGGTCGAAGCAGGAGCTCGATGCCGCCATCCGGCGGAAGCGCCGGGCGGCGCTGGTGGTCAACGCCCGCTCCCGCCGGGGCCGCCGGCTCTACCAGGAGGCACGGGCCCGGCTGGTCGACGCGGGCTTCACACTGCTCGGCACCTTTCCGACGGACCGCCCCGGTGAGCTGGAGGCGAGCCTGGCCGCCGCCGCCGAACTGGCGCCGGACCTGCTGGCCGTCGGTGGCGGCGACGGCACCATCGGAGCCGCAGCGCGACTGCTCGCACACCGGGACATCGCGCTCGGGCTGCTGCCGCTCGGCACCACGAACAACTTCGCCCGGACCGTCGGCGTCCCGCTCGACCTCGACGCCGCCGTCGCGACGCTGGCCGGCGGAAAGGTGATAGACGTCGACCTCGGGCTCGCCGACGGCATGCCGTTCGCCAACCACGTCGGCATCGGGCTCTCCGCCGACGTGATGGCCCGGGCACCCGCCCGACTCAAGCGGGCCACCGGGCGGCTGGCGTACCCGGTGACCGCCCTGGCGCTGCTCAGCGGACACCGTCCGATCCGGATCAGCGTGCGGGCCGGCGCGGAATCCCGCGAGTTCCTGACCCACCAGCTCTACGTCGCCAACGGCGGCTTCCAGGCCGGCCGGCCGATCACCGCGGACGCGAACGCCGACGACCGGCTGCTGGTGGCGTACCCGGTCGGTGGCCCGACCCGCCGCGACCTGCTGCGCGCCACGGCGCGCAACGCGGCCACCGGACACCGCCGCACCCTCGACGACGAGCCCTTCCTCGCCGCCGGGGAGATCCTGCTCGACACCGACCGACCGGCCGTGGTCGAGGTCGACGGCGAGGTACGCGGCCGGACCCCGATCCGGATCGGCCTCGACGCGAACGCGCTGCGGGTGATGGCCCCCGCCGACACACCCGACCGCTGACGCCGGCCGCGCTGCCCGGCCGCTGACGCCGGCCGCGCTGCCCGGCCGCGCTGCCGGCAGCGACCCGGGCGCGGCGCACGGGCCGCTCAGGCGGCGAAGAGGAGCAGCAGGCCGGCGGTGGTGTAGACGACCATCAGGACCAGCAGCGGCAGTTGTCCGACCACCGCCGTCCGGCGGTCGAAGAGTCGCAACGCCCGGTCGTGCGCGAGTACGGTGCCGAAGACGTGACCGAGGACGATCACGGTCACCTGGAGCAGCGCGGTGCCGGCCGGAGAGGTGCCGAACCCGCTCACGGTCCACGAGCCGGTGCCCAGCCAGTCCGCTCCGGTGCCGAGCGGATCGCTGAGCAGGACCAGGGTGCGCTGCCCTTCGAGCAGGAAGAGGGTGAAGTAGTGCGCGACCAGGTAGCCCACGGCGACCGGCACGATCGAATGGGCCACCTCCCCGGCGCACTCCCCCGCCGGACGACCGCCGAGCCGGCCGGCCAGGCCGGTCGCGCCCAGATAGGCGCCGAGCACTCCCACGACCACCAGGGTCAGCCCGGCCGTGCCGAGCAGCGGGGCCGGCGCCGTCCCGGACTGGAGCACCCGGACCCAGCCCGGGGCGTTGGAGACGCTGTCGTACATGGTGGAGCCGAGCAACACCACCACGAAGGCGACCAGGCCGGGAGCGGGGCGCAGCCCGGCCATCCCGTCCAGCGGGTGCTGCCGGACCAGCGTCCCGTCGCGGCGCCGGGCCAGCACCGCCAGCCGCCCGACGACGGCACTGTAGACCTCGAACGCGTCGCCCCGGTCGAACCAGCGGGACCCGTAGACGACCGCACCGGCAAGCATCGCCACGGCGTACCCGGCGAGCCAGCCGCCGATCACCGGCAGACTCACCCGGTGCGGCGCCACCAGTTCCAGCCAGACGAAGGCGAAGAGTCCACCGGCCGCCGGCCAGTACCCGAGTCCGGGCGGCAGGTCGCGCAGCCCGCGTACCGGATCGCGGCGCAGCGCCAGGCAGGCCAGCAGGTGCAGGGTGCGCAGCGGGTTCAGCGCCGACCAGACCGGGCCGAAGAGCAGCGACAGGGGTAGCAGACCGACCCAGAACAGCACGTACACCAGGCCGGCGGTCGGGTTGTCGGCGGTGTCCGGGCCGAGGAAACCGAGCCCGGCGTACGCCGCGACGGCCAGCCCGACCAGCCGGCAGAGCCACGGCCAGGACCGGGCGGCCACCACCCGCTGGACCGGTGCCGGCAGTGGTCGGGCCGGTTCGGCGCCGAGCCGCGGCTCCCGCCAGAGCACGCCCAGCGCCACGAACGAGACCACCAGGGCGACCAGGGCACCGGCGAGCGCGAGACCGAACGGGATCGGCAGGTCCTGGCGCCCGCCGACGCCGTGCGCGAGCCACAACGCCGGCTACCGGACGACGAGCTGGAACAGTTGCAACTCCTGGCCGTGCGTCTCCACCTCGAAGAGCCCGTCCCGGTCGGCCACGAACTCCACTGTGCCGGCAACCCCGGGTTGCAGGTTCACCGACTTGTCGTACCCGTGCACGTGCACCATGTCGGCGACGTCGCTGGTGGTGGTGATCCGTACCGTCTGGCCCCGGTCCACCTCGACCCGGCCCGGCGGCGGCGAGACGGTGCCGTCGGCGATGGTGACCGTGACGGTCTCGGTTCCGGTGGCGGCCGGTTCACCGTCACCGCAGCCGGTCGGTCCGACCAGGAGCAGCGCGAGCAGTGCGGCGGCGTACGCCGCGCGGTGTCGCCGGGGGTGGGGCGGCATCATGGCGAGGGGTCTCCAGGGGACGGTCAGCGGCGCTTGCGGCGGTTCGAGGCGGCGGCGGGACCGCTCCGGCGGCGCTCCGGCGCACCGCCCTGCCCCCCGGAGCGGGACGCGGCGCCGGAGCGGGTCGAGTTGTTCCGGGGGCGGGTCGAGCTGTTTCGGGGGTGCGTGGCAGGTTTGCCGGCGCGGGCCGGGCGGCGGGCGACGCCGACGATCAGGACGGCGGCGCCGACCAGCAGCAGGACCGGGACCAGCCAGACCGAGGTGGCCAAGCCGTCGTCGTCCTGCCCGGTGCCCGGCGCGCCTACCGACTCCGACGGCGGTGCCCCGGCCGGGGTCGAGGCGGCGGCGGTCGACTGACCGTGTCCGGCGGAGGCGGCCGCGACCAGTTCCGGACTGGGCTGGTCGGTCGGGGCCTGCCAACCGGCGGGGGCGGGCGTGTCCTTGCCGGTGTAGGTGAACTTGAGCTCGCCCTTGACCTCCTCGCCGTCCGAGGCGACCGACTGGTAACGCACCACGTACCGGCCCTGCTCCGGCCAGTACGCCACCGGCACCTGCACGGTGAAGCCGACGTGGTACAGCTGCGGCTGCCAGACGCCGTCGATCCGCTGGTATTCGCGTACCGGCTTCTCCAGCCGGATCTGCGCGCCGGGAGACCAGCGCCGGTCCACTCTCGCCCCGTTCGGCGCCGTCACGGTGAAGTACGCGAAGGACGGTGGTTGCTCGGTGAAGGCCAGCGACACCGACTCGACGGGTGCGGAAAGCGTAGCGCCGTCGGTCGGGGTGGAGACGGCGAGCTGCCCGTGCGCGTACGCCGGTCGGGGGTGCACAGTGGTGGCGGCCAGCGCGACGGCGAGCAGGCTCAGCACAACGGCGACGAGCAGACGCGGTGCCGCACGAACCATCGCGTACCTCGGCTCTCAGGTAGAAACCTCCCGCGAGGCTAGCCGCTTTCGCTGGATCTGAACAGACTTTCAGATGTCCCGACGAAACTTCCCGTACCGGTGTGGTTACCGCCCGGCGGACGGGTCGCACCGGCTCGACGAGGCCGAGCCAGGGTGACTACCGCAGGGCGTCGTTGCCGACAACCGGGCAGGCGGTCAGCGCCACCGGCGGATACGTGCGCCGGTGCGCCGCGACCGGTACCGGGCTGCCACCGGCGGCGTCCGCTCGGCGGCAGACGGGTTCCGCTCGGACGGACTCTGCCCCGGGGAGGGACTGCGCTCGGCGGACGGGCGTTGTGCACCCGTTCTGGACGGCGGCGTTTCGAGTCCGAGATCCCGGACAGCGCTCCGCAGGAAGCCGCCCGCCGCCCGCAGTGCCCCGCTCGCCACCTCACCAACTCGGGCGGCTGCGGCGGTCGCCCCCGGCGGCAGCTGACCGACCTGGTCACCCTGCCGGCCGGTACCGGTGCCGGTCGCCCGGTCCACCACGCGCGCCGCGGCTTCCTCCGCCCGAACCGCACCCGCAGCCGACCGGCTCGCCGCAGCCACCGCGTCCTCACCCGCCCGAACCGCACCCGCGCCCGACCGGCTCGCCGCAGCCACCGCGTCCTCACCCGCCCGAACCGCACCCGCGCCCGACCGGCTCGCCGCAGCCACCGCGTCCTCACCCGCCCGAACCGCACCCGCGCCCGACCGGCTCGCCGCAGCCACCGCGTCTTCGCCCGCTCGCACCGCATCCGCAGCCGACCGGCCAGCCGCAGCCACCGCATCCTCACCCGCTGGCGCCGCTGACACGTCCGACCAGCGCGACTCGGTCACCGGCGGTCCGCTCGGCGGCACGTCGCTGCCGGCCGACCGGTCGAGGGCACGGGTCGCCGCCGCCTGCCACCCGAGGGCCTGTTCGGCGGCACGGTCCAGGCCGGTCACCGCGTCCCGCGCGGTGCGGTTCACCTCTCCCACCGCGTTGTCCGCCGTCCGCAACAGGTTTCCGAGGATCGCCGGATTGCGGTCGATGGTGCTCAACGCCCGGGTCAGGATGCCGGCCAGTTGGTCGAGCCGCACCTTGAGCAGCGCCTCCGCCTCGACACCCTCGATGTCGAGGTCGACCTCTTCGAGGTGGACCCGGACGCCCGCGTCGATCTGCAACAGGTTCGCCAGCCTGGTCCGCAGCGAAAGATCGGCGTCCAGGCCGTGCACGCTGAGCCGGATCTTGTCCACGCTGAGCTGCGGCACATCGAGCAGGATGTCCGGTTCGGCGGCGGACGCCGCCCGCTCGGCCACCGGTGGGCCAACCTCGCCGGTGACAGGGTCGACAGCCGGGCCGACGACGACGGAATCCTCCGGCACGGCGCGCTCCCGTCGCTCACCGCCATATTCCCGGCCGCTCGGACCACCGGTTCGCCAGGCGCCCTGTCGGCCGCCTCCTCCCTGTTCCGGCGGGTCCGCCGCCCGGTTCTCCCGCATCACCTGCCCCTTGCCGTCGACCAGCCCGTCCTGAGCGTCGTTCCCGTCCTGAGCGTCGTCGGCGGGTACCCGATTCCGGGACGACCACGCGTGCCCGGAAGACCAGACCGGCGCCGAGCCGGTTCGCGGTAGACACGGTGTCGTTGGGGGCGGCAAGCCCGGGACGGTGACCGGTGCCGAGAGCTGACCGATCCGATCCGGCTGATGGAGCGGCGGTCGCTGCGGACTCGTCAGGTAGCCGCCGAGGCGGCATGGCTGGGCGGCCTTTCGCCGACCGCCTGGAATCCTGAGTCCATGGGCCAGGTCAAGATGCGATCACCGGACCGGATTATCTCAGTCCGGCGTCTGTCGATCTCGCTGGCCGCCGGCGCCGTCGTCGCCGTGGCGGTCGCGGTGCTCGGGTTCCCCGAGCTGTTTCCGCTGGTTGGTTGGAACGTGGCCGCCGCCGTCGTGCTGGTCTGGGTCTGGCGGATCAGTTGGCATCAGGGGCCGGAGGGCACCGAGCGGCTCGCGGAGGAGGAGAGCCGTTCACGCTCTACTGACAGCGCGGTGCTGATCGCCGCGGTGGCCAGTCTCGGCGCCGTTGCCTGGGCCCTCGTCCACTCCTCGCAGAACCAGGACGCGCTCGCGGTCACCCTGGCCATCGTGAGTGTGCTCACGACGATCCTGTCCTGGGCATTGATGAACACCGTGTTCGCCTTGAAGTACGCACGCATGTTCTATCTTGAGGACGGCGGGATCGACTTCAAACAGAGCGAACCACCGACCTACAGTGATTTCGCCTATCTCGCGTTCACCGTCGGCATGTCTTTCGCCGTGTCGGAGAGCGAGCCGGCCAGTACGCGGATCCGGAAGACCGCCCTCGGCCACGCACTGCTGTCCTACCTGTTCGGCACGGTCATCCTCGCCGTCGCCGTCAACCTGGTGACCAGCCTGGGCGGGGCCTGATCAACCAGGCTCCACGTATCAACCACGCTCCACGTATCAACCAGGCTGCACGTATCAACCAGGCTGCACGTCGCAAGATTCGGCAGCACGGTCGGTCCACGGAGGCGCGACCGTTGGTGATACCCGCCCCTTCCCCGCCGCTCGCTGTCAGGCTGATGCGGTGCCACGGAGTGAGGAGCCGCGAAGGATGGACACCAGAACCGCAGCGGACGGGATCCCTTGCGCCCGGCATTGATCGTACTGACCGCGGTCGGCACGGCCGTGCTGGTGGACCTGTTGACCGGCGTGCTGGTCCGCCGGTTCGCCCGTGGCCGCTACCAGTGGCTGCTGACCCCCCTGCGCCACGCCTGCCGCCGCCCGACCACGGTGGTGCTGCTGCTCGCGGCGCTGTACTTCGCGCTGCCCTCGGACGGGGAAGGATGGATCCGCGGGATCCGCCATGTCATCCTGCTGCTGCTGATCGCCAGCGCCGGATGGCTGGTGGTCAAGGCTCTACACGTCGCCGAAGGCGTCGCGTTCAGCCGACTGCCAGGCGAGACGGTCACCGACCGCAGAATCCGCCGCGCAAGGACCCAGATCCGACCCGTACGCCGACTGACCTCAGCAGTCGTCATAGTAGTGGCGATCGGCCTGATCCTGGTCACCTTCCGGCCCGTACGCACCTTCGGGATCACCTTCCTGACCTCCGCCGGCGTGATCGGCGCGGTGATCGGCCTGTCCGCCCGGACCGCACTCGGCAACGCCTTCGCCGGCATCCAGGTCGCCTTCGCCGACAGCCTGCACGTCGACGACGTACTCGTGATAGACGGCGAATGGGGCCGGGTCGAGGAGGTGAAACTGACCAACGTCGTGATCCGGCTCTGGGACGACCGGATGCTCGTCCTACCCACCACCTACTTCACCGAACACGCCTTCCAGAACTGGACACGGCACGAAACCCGGGTGGTCGGCGAAATCCGCATCCACCTGGACCACACCGCCGACCTGGACGACCTCCGACAGGAGACCAAACGCCTCGTCGAATCGTCACCGCTGTGGGACCGGCACCAGTGGGTCCTACAGATGGTCGACACCACCCCACAGACCGTCGTCATCCAGATCCACGCCTCCGCCGCAGACGGACCCAGCGCCTGGGACCTCCGCTGCGACCTACGCGAGGGACTTCTCCACTACGTACGGAACACCCATCCGCAATGGCTACCCCGCACCCGTGGCGAGTACCACCCCTGAGACCCGTCCAGCCGTAGCGGGCAAGGCCGCGACGGGCATGAGCCAGGCGAAGGTCTGCTCGACCGGGTCACGCTGGGGCCGCGACTGCGGTTGCGTGGGATGCGGAACCGCCACTGACCCTCGATACCCGAAGGTCAGCGGCGGTCATCGCGCGGTGCCAGGTCGGCGGGTCAGCCGGCGAGCTGCCGCCGCACCGTGTCGGCGTCCATGAGATACCACATGAACTTGAACCGGCCGTCCTGGACCTGGTAGAAGGCGGTCTCGGCGAACTCCACGGATGCCCCGGTGGGGGCCAGGCCGTTCCACTGCGCGACCGGCGTGCCCGTGTCGATCAGGCGGGCGGCCACCCGGTCACCCTCGATGACGAGGTCCTGGATCTCCCAGTGGAAGTCCGGCACGGCGTCGGTGTGCCTGTGGAACTCGGCCACCATGTCGTCGCGCTTGACCGGGGTGCCGTTGAGGATCACCTCGTCGTGGGCGAACTCGGCCATGCGGTGGAACTCGCGCTTGTTCGCCAGTTCGATGTACCGCAGGTAGAAGTCGCGCAGTTCCTCGGTCGACATGCCCGAACTCTTCGCGTCGGAACTCATGATCGATCTCCCATTTCGTTGGCGCCGACCGGTGCGGTCCAGGCGGCTGTTCTGCCTGGCAGACACGGCCGACGTGCTTTGCCGCTCGGCTGTGCAGCAACCGTAACAGGGTTTTGTACCGATCGGTCGGTGGCCTGCGTCACGATCTGTACCGAGCGGTACGAAGGTCCGAGAGCACGTGGTCCGCGCCCCGGGCCGCCTGGGTTGATCGGCAGTCAACTCCCCACGACGCACCACCGACACATCGACAACGACCAACCTTTCGCAAGATCGGAAGGACGCCCCCAGGTCGCTGCTGACCAGGTATTCCTTCACACTCCGCGCGACCGGACGCGCAGGTCCAGCCAGACCAGCCGGTGGTCGGAGCTGGGAAACGGGAACGTCCCGGTCAGCCGCGCCAGCGGATCGCCGGCCACCGGCCAGAACACGCCCCCGCCGCGTACCTCCAGGTCCCGGGACGGCAGCACGTAGTCGGCGCGGAGGTTCCCCGGCCCCGGTACGTCGGCGAAGTCGGCCGTGTCGTGCACCGGCTCGCTGCGGTGCGTCGTGTTGGCGCCGCCCTGCACGGCAGCCGCCTCGGCCGCACCCGCGCTGCCCGGCACGAACCGGTCGTCGATCCACCGGTGGTCGAGGAGCTGCCGTGCGGCGTCCGGAAGGCTGTCCCCGTCGTTCGGGTCGGAGTTGAGGTCCCCGGCGATCACGAACTCCGCGCCGGGGCGCAGCCCGCCCCGCCGTCCCCGGTCGTCGTAGATGTACCGTCCGGCGCCCGGCCGGACGTAGTCGGCCCAGAACCGGATCTCGTCGAAGTTGCGCCGCCCGTTGCGGTCCTCCGCGCCGTCGAAGACCGGCGGCGTGGGGTGGCTGACCAGGAAGTGCACGGTACGCCGTCCGAGCTGGACCGGCAGGTCCCAGTGACTCTTCGAGGAGAGCCGGACCGCGGCCAGCTCCGCCGGGGAGTACCAGTCGGCCGGCGTCGAGGTGTCCGGGTCGTCCGGCAACAGCGCGCCCGGCATGTCCCTCCAGCGGAACTCCTGGAAGGTGCGGGCCTGCCGGAGGTCGATCGGATAGCGGGAGTAGACCACCATGCCGTACTGCCCGGGGAAGGCACCGAAGCCGAGGGCGTCGTCGCCGTACCCGGTGGTGCCGGGCTCGGTGGCGAGCACACCGTCGTTGTTGAGGTCGAAACCGGAGGCGATCCCGGTGTTGCTCGGCGCGACGAACCGGTAGGGGTATCGGACCGGCCGGGCACCGTGCTGGCCGACCGACAGGTAGTTCTGCTGGAACAGCCGCGCGGCCACCGGGTCGAAGTCGAACTCGTTGATCAGCAGCACGTCCGGCCGGGTGCGTTGCACGATCTCGGCGATCGTCCGGGCCTGCGCGTCGCCCGGGGTGGAAAGGTCGGAGCGCAGCGCGCCCTCGGCGCCACGGTTGAGGGAGGCGTTGAACGTGGCGAACCGCACCGTAGCGGCGTCGCCGTGTGCCGTCGCCGGCGACGCGGCAGCGGGCACCCCGGCAACGGCGACGGTGACGGCGAGCAGGCCCGCCCGGACCGCGTACCGGCCGGTTCGCCCGGAACTCCAGGACATGCTTCCTCCTTGACGTTGATCTCCGCCCGCGTGTCTATCGTCGGGGCCCGAGCATCCGGTGACCAGGGCGTGAAATCTGGGCGTCCTGTCGCGCACCGGCCCCCGGACGTCGGCGTCGTGGCCGACCGAGCCGCGCGGCACCAATCCCGCCGCTTCGACCGAACGTGGCATGTGGACCTGGCGGCCCGTCGGCGAGAATCGGCAGCAGGCCGCGCACCCGTCCCGGACGGAATTCCACGGAGAGGGGAACGATCAGCATGGTCACCCGGGTGGTCGTGATCGGAGCCGGAGTTTACGGCGCGGCGGTCGCCGCCGGGCTGACCCGCCGGGGCGCCCGGGTCACCGTCGTCGACGCCGGTGCGCCGGCCGGCGGCACCTCCGGGGCGACGTTCTCCTGGACCAACTCCTGTGGCAAGCAGCCCCGGGCCTACCACGAGCTGAGCGTGGCGAGCATGGCGGCGCACCGCCGGCTCGCGGCCGAGGCGCCGCAGGGCGACTGGTACCACGAGGGCGGCAACCTGGAGTGGGCCGACGGCGACGACGCCCGCGCCGAACTGCGGGCGAAGGTCGAGGGCGTCCTCGACTACGGGTACGAGGCACGGTGGCTGGACCGCGACGACGTGCTCCGCCTCGAACCGGAGATGGCTCCGGCCGAACTGCCGCCCGACCAGATCGCCTTTTTCCCCCGCGAGGGCTGGGTCGACCCGGCCCGCCTGGTCGGGCACCTGCTGGCGACCGCGGTCTCCGGCGGTGCAGAGGTCGTCCGCGACGACGCCGTCACCGGCCTGGAGGTCGACGGTGCCGAGGTACGCGCGGTGCGGCTCGCCTCGGGACGCCGGCTGCCCGCCGCCGCCGTGGTGAACTGCGCGGGGCCGCGGGCCGGCCAGGTCGCCGAACTCGCCGGGCTCGCGCTGCCGATGCGCAACACCCGTGGCGTACTCGTCTACACCTCGCCGACCACCGTCACGGTCGCCCGGGTCGTGCACGCCCCACACGTCCACCTGCGCCCCGACGGGCGCGGGCGGCTGCTGCTGCACAGTCCGGAGATCGACGACGCGGCGCAGCCGGCCACCGACGGCGGGTACCAGGTGCCCCGACCGGCGGTGGACCGGGTGGTCGAGGCGGGGAGCCGGCTCTATCCCGGCCTCCGGGACGCGACCGTCCGGGATGTACGGGTCGGCGAACGGCCCATCCCCGGTGACGGCCTGCCGGTGCTGGGCCGGGCGGGCCGGCTGCCGAACTTCCACTTCGCCGTCTCGCACAGCGGCGCGACCCTGAGCGTGTACGCCGGTGACCTGGTCGCGGCCGAGGTGCTCGGCGAGGACCGGGACGCGGAGCTGGCCCCGTACCGGTTCGACCGGTTCGACCAGTTCGACCCATCCGACCGGCCCGACCCGTACGCCGGCTGAGGCGGGTGCACCGGCAGCCGTCCCGGTCCGGCCGCGGTCAGCGCTGGATGGCCTTGGTCTCCAGGAACTCCTCCAGCCCCGCGCGACCGAACTCGCGGCCGTTCCCGGACTGCTTGTAGCCGCCGAACGGGGCGAGTGGGTTCCAGTGGCCACCGTTGACGTCGACCTGGCCGGCACGCAGTCGCCGGGCGATCGCCAGCGCGTGCTCCGGCTCGCCGAAGACCCCGCCGGTGAGGCCGTACACGGTGCTGTTGGCGATCTCGACCGCCTCGTCCTCGTCCGCGTACGGGATGATGGTCAGCACCGGTCCGAAGATCTCCTCCTGGGCGATCGCCGAGTACGGGTCCACGTCAGCGAAGATCGTCGGCCGGACGTAGGCGCCCTGCGGCAGCCCCTCCGGTCGGCCGGGACCGCCGAAGACCAGCGTCGCCCCGTCGGCGACCCCCCGCTCGAGGTAGCCGTGCACCTTCGCCCGGTGCTCCTCGGAGGCCATCGGGCCGATCCGGGTCGCCTCGTCGGTCGGCTCCCCGACGACGTACTCCCGGGCCGCGGCGACCGCCAACGCCACGACCTCGTCCTGCCGGGACGCCGGTACCAGCATCCGGGGCCAGGCTCCGCAGACCTGGCCGCCGTTGGCGAACGCCATCTGCACACCGGCCCGTACCGCCGTGGGCAGGTCGGCGTCGTCGAGGATCACGTTCGCGCCCTTGCCACCCAGTTCCAGCGCGACCCGCTTGACCGTCCCGGCCGCGACGGCGGCGATCCGCCGGCCGGCCCGGGTGGAACCGGTGAAGGAGACCATGTCGATGTCCGGATGGGCGGAGATCGCCTCCCCGACCACCGCGCCGGTGCCGTAGACGACGTTGAAGACCCCGGCCGGCAGGCCCGCCCCGGCGGTGACCTCGGCGAGGATCCGCGCGGTCAACGGCGCGACCTCGGAGGGCTTGAACACCATCGTGTTCCCGGCGACCATGGCCGGTGCCAGCTTCGAGACGATCTGCTGTAGCGGGAAGTTCCACGGGGTGATCGCGCCGACGACGCCGATCGGCTCGCGTACCACGAGCGAGTTCCCGATCTCCTCGGTCCAGGCGAAGTCGGCGGCCAGCGCGGCGAAGGACTCCGCGACGGCGACCGGGAAGCCCACCTGGGCGGTCCGGGACATGCCGATCGGGGAGCCCATCTCGGCGGTGACGGTGACGGCGATCTCCTCGGCCCGGTTCCGCAGGCCCTCGCCGATCCGCCGGACCACGGCGGCACGCTCGGCGGGCGGGGTGGCCGCCCAGCCGGGGAAGGCGGCCCGGGCGGCGGCCACGGCCCGGTCCAGGTCGGCGGCGGTACCGGCCGGCACCTCGGCGACGACCTCCCCGTTCGCCGGGTTCAGCACCGCGATGGTCGCCGACGATCCGGCCGGGGTCCATCCGCCGCCGATCCAGTGGCCCGGTGCAGCAAGTGTCGATCCAGTCATGGATCCGAGTCTTGGCGGCCTGACCCGGCCCAGCCAGGGACAGTCGATCCCCGGACACCCGGAATCCGGTCGACGCAAGGATTGTTGTCCCGGTCGTGCGCTCGCCGGGCCCGACGTACGGGAGATCGGCTAGGACGACGACGACAACCGGACGACGACCGGAGCGGGGAGGGGACAGCGCGGATGGACCGGGACCGGCTCGCCGAGTTCCTCCGGAGTCGGCGCGAGGCGCTGCAACCGGAGGACGTCGGCCTGCCCCGCGGACATCGGCGGCGCCGTACCGGCGGGCTGCGCCGCGAGGAGGTCGCCGCGCTCAGCGACATGTCGGCCGACTACTACGGCCGGATCGAGCAGCGGCGTGGACCGCGCCCGTCGGCACAGCTGCTCGCCGCGATCGCCCGCGGTCTGCGGCTGTCGCCGGAGGAACGGGACCACCTGTTCCAGCTCGGCGGACATCCGGCACCCCGGCGGGTACGGCGGGCCGAGCACGTCAACCCCGGCATGACGCGCATCTTCGACGGGCTCGGCGACGCCGCCGCCCAGGTGGTCAGCGACCTCGGCGAGACGCTGCGGCAGACCCGGCTGGCCACCGCGCTGCTCGGCGACCAGACCCGGCACACCGGGCTGGCCCGGAGCCTGCACTACCGCTGGTTCACCGAACCGGACACCCGGCGCGTCCACCCCGAGGAGGACCATCCGCGGCACAGCCGGCTGCTCGTCTCGGACCTGCACCGCGCGTACAGCCGGGCCGGGCGGGACTCCCGGGCCGGTGAGATCGTCGAGGGGCTGCTGGTCCGGAGTACGGAGTTCGCCGCTCTGTGGCAGGAGCATCCGGTGACCGGCCCGTACTGCGCCCCGAAGCGGATCAGGCATCCCCGGCTCGGCCTTCTCGAACTGCACTGTCAGGTGCTGCTCGATCCCGACCAGTCCCAGTCGCTGCTGGTCCTCACCGCCACCCCGGGCAGCGAGAGCGCGGAGAAACTGCGCCAGCTGTCGGTCGTCGGCGGTCAGCGGTCCTGACGCCGGCCAGGGATTCGACGGCGGGCGGAGTCAGCTTCGCAGGAAGGCGAGCAGGTCGTTGTTCACCTGGTCCTGGAGGGTCGCGGTCAGCCCGTGCGGCGCCCCCTCGTAGTAGATCTCCTGGGCGTTCGCGATCAACTGTGCGGTCTTCCGGGCCGAGTCCTTCACCGGGACGACCTGGTCGTCCTCGCCGTGCATCACCAGGGTCGGTACGTCGAACCTGGCCAGGTCGTCCCGGAAGTCGGTTTCGGAGAACGCCTTGATGCTCTCGTACGCGTTCTTCGCGCCGGCCTGCATGCTCCAGAGCCAGAACTGGTCGAGGATGCCCTTGGAGACCGTCGCCCCAGGCCGGTTCGCCCCGTAGAACATCTGGGCGAGATCCTGGTAGAACTGCGAGCGGTCGGCGGAGAGCTTGCTGCGCAGTTCGTCGAAGACCTCGACCGGCAGGCCCTCGGGATTGTCCGGCGTCTGCACCATGATCGGCGGCACGGCGGAGATGAGCACCGCCCTTGCCACCCGACCGGTGCCGTGCCGGCCGATGTAGCGGGCCACCTCACCGCCGCCCGTCGAGTGGCCGACCAGCGTCACGTCGGTCAGGTCCAGCGTCTCCAGCACGGCGGCGAGGTCGTCGGCGTACCCGTCCATGTCGTTGCCGGAGGACGCCTGTCCGGACCGGCCGTGCCCCCGGCGGTCGTGTGCGACGACCCGGAAGCCGTGCTGCGCCAGGAACAGCAACTGGCCGTCCCAGGCGTCCGCGCTCAGCGGCCAGCCGTGCGAGAACACCACGACCGGACCGGAGCCCCAGTCCTTGTAGTAGATCTCGGTGCCGTCCTTCGCCGCGACGAAGCCCATCTCTCCCCCGTACGTCGTGATCGTTGCCCGGCCGTGCGGCCTGTCGTACCCGATTTAGGCACAGGCCGGGCAACCCGCAGGGCGATTTGCCGGAATCCCTCCGGCGGTCAGGCGGGCGGGCCGGCGAACTGGCCGAGCTTGTCGGGGTTCAGCACGACGAACAGGCGCTCGATCCCCCGGCCGGTGGTCGCCAGGGCGAGCAGGGCCTGCGGGGTACCGTCGGCGGCCGCCACCAGCAGGCACTCCGCCCCGTTGGCCGGGACGAGCCGGAGCACCGACTCGTGCCAGTACTTCCGCAGCACGTTGTCCAGGAAGTTCGTGACCCGGGCCGCGCCGGAGACGTCCCGGCGCGACGCGTGCACCCGTCCCCCGCCGTCGGAACGCGCGACCACGTCGTCGGCGAGCAGCCGCTCCAGGGCGGTCAGGTTCCCGCCGTCGGCCGCCGCCAGGAACGCCTCGACGAGTCGCCGGTGCTCGGCCCGGCCGACCGGCGCCGACCGCCCCGAACCCAGGTGCCGGCGGGCCCGGCTCAACAGTTGCCTGGCGTTCGCCTCCGACGTCGCCAGGACCTCGGCCACCTGCCGGTGGGTGTAGTCGAACGCCTCCCGCAGCACGTACGCCGCCCGCTCCGCCGGGGCGAGCTTCTCCAGCAGCAGGAGTACGCCCAGCTCCAGCCCCTCCGCCCGCTCGGCGCCCAGCGCCGGATCGGCGGCGGTGTCCACCGGCTCCGGCAACCACGGCCCCGGGTACGTCTCGCGACGCGCCCGGGCCGCCGTCACCGCGTTGATCGCCAACCGGGTGGTCGTGGTGGTGAGGAACGCCTCGGGGTTGCGCACGTTCCGGCGGTCCGTCCGCTGCCAGCGCAGCCAGGTGTCCTGCACCACGTCCTCGGCGTCCCCGACGCTGCCCAGCATCCGGTAGGCGATCCCGAACAACCGTCCCCGAACGGCCTGGAAGTCCGCCAACTCATCGATCTGACCGATCTGACCTGTCGGACCGGTCGGACCGGTCGGACCGGTCGGACCGGTCGGACCGGTCGGACCGGTCGGACCGGTCGGACCGGTCCGACCGTCGGCTGCGGGCTGCACCGGACCATCCTCCCCGGCCGCGGCGCGATCCGGCAAAGTCGTCGGGACCGGCCGGCGGAGGTTACCGCGCCCTGCCGGTCGCCTCGCGCCACTGCGCCAGGTGGATCCGACCGGTCCGGGCCTCGCCGAGGGGCACCAGCGCGTCGTCGGCGACCTCGGCACCGTAGTAGCCGGCGGCCTGGTCCGGCACCACCTTCCGGGGGTCCCCGTCGGCGCCCAGCACCGACCGGATCACCTCGTCGAGGCGGGACCGCTCGGGCCCGGCCACCTCGACGATGCCGCCGACCGGGGTACCGAGCGCGACGTCCGCCACCGTGGCCGCCACGTCGTCGGCGGCGATCGGCTGGAAGAGCACCGGCGCCAGGCGTACGGTGTCCCCGTCGGTACCGATCCCGGCGATGGCCTCGAGGAACTCGAAGAACTGCGTGGCGCGCACGATCGAGTACGGCACCGGCGACGCCGGGAGCAGCTTCTCCTGTGCCACCTTCGCCTGCATGTACCCGACGTTCGGCATCCGGTCCGCGCCGACCACCGACAGCGCCACGTGGTGACCCACCCCGGCCGCCGCCTCGGCAGCGAGCAGGTTCCGGGTGGACGTCTCGAAAAACTCCAGCGCGGCGGCCGGCTCGAACGAGGGTGCGTTCGACACGTCCACGACGACCTCGGCGCCGTCGAGTGCCTCGGCCAGCCCCTCCCCGGTCACCGCGTTCACCCCGGTCTTCGGGGACGCCGGCACCGCCTGGTGGCCCTGTGCGGTGAGCAGGTCCACGACCTTGCTGCCGATGAGTCCGCTGCCGCCGATAACGACGATCTTCATTTTGGTCCTCTGGTTGTCGTCCTTCTCCAGGCGCCGGTTGGCGCCCGGCCACCACAACGACCGGGCGGGACGTCGATTCGTGACAGGACCCGGTGCCGTGCGACCCGGATCACCCCGGTGGCCGTGGCCCGCCGGAGTGCGGTTCCAGCCTGCACCGCTGATCGCCGCCCGGTGGGCGTACCGTGCCGATCACCCCTCGCGGGTGATGCCGCCGCCGCCCGACGGGCCCGGCCGGGCGGCGGCGCTGGTGGCACCGATCCGGTACGACCGCCACGCGCCGGTCAGGACCGCGGCCCCCGCCCCGCCCGGAGCGCCGCGGCGGTGTAGGCGGCGCGCCGGCCCTGGTGACGGGCCGCCGCCAGGGCCACCTCGCCGGGTGGCCCGTCGCCGGCCACGTGCGAGGTGCCGTAGGGATTGCCCGACCTGAACTGGACGGGGTCGGTGTAGCCGGGCGGCACGATGATCCCGCCCCAGTGGTAGAAGACGTTTCCCAGCGCCAGGATGGTGGACTCCTGCCCGCCGTGCGCGGTGTTCGACGCGGTGAAGGCCGAGTACACCTTGTCGGCGAGGCCGCCGGAGAACCAGAGCGGACCGGTGGTGTCGATGAACGCCTTGAGCTGGCCCGCCGGGGTGCCGAACCGGGTCGGGGTGCCGAACAGCACGGCGTCGGCCCAGGCCAGGTCGTCGAGGCCGGGCTCGGCGACGTCGGCGGTGTCCCGGAGATGCTGCGCCCACTCCGGCTTGGCGTCGACCGCTTCCGGCGGGGCCAGCTCGGCGACCCTGCGCAGCCGCACCCGGGCACCGGCCTGCTCGGCGCCCTCGGCGACGGCCCGGGCCAGGGTGTGGACGGTTCCGGTGGCGCTGTAGTAGATGACGGCGACCCGCACGGGTTCCACGATCGGTGTCCTTTCTCGGTGCTGTCCGCGCCGCCGGGCGGGCACGCCTCGCCCGGCGGCGGGGGACGGGTGTAGGCGTCCGAGCGGTACGACGAAACGGGGTCGGCAATTGTGAGGGCGCCGGCCTCACAGTCCGGTGCGGTGTCTCGTCGGACTGTTGACCGGGCAGGGCAGCGACCGAGGGAGCAGCGGACACCATGACCATCCGACCCGGGCCCGGGGACGACCCGGCCGATCCCGAGCTGACAGCGATCATGGGCGAGCGGCGCCAGCTGACCAATCTCGCGTACCGGCTGCTGGGTTCGCTGACCGAGGCCGAGGACGTCGTGCAGGAGACCTACGCCCGCTGGTACGCCCTCCCCCGGGGGCAGCGGGAGGCCATCGACTCCCCCGGCGCCTGGCTCTGCACGGTCGCCGGTCGGATCTGCCTCGACCTGCTCGGCTCGGCCCGGGCCCGCCGGGAACGGTACGTCGGCGAATGGATCCCGGAGCCGCTGCCGGACGGGACGCGGTGGAGCAGCGGTCGGCCGGGTGGCGGCCCGCTCGATCCGGCCGACCGGGTGACCCTCGACGAGTCCGTCGACATGGCCCTGCTCGTCGTGCTCGACTCGATGACCCCGGCCGAGCGCGTCGCGTTCGTGCTGCACGACGTGTTCCGGTACCCGTTCGCCGAGGTCGCCGAGATCGTCGGCCGTACCCCGGCGGCCTGCCGCCAGCTCGCCTCGTCGGCCCGCCGCCGGGTCCGCGCGGCACGGCCGGTGGCCACCCCGACGGCCCGACACGCCCGGGTGGTCCGGGACTTCAAGCGGGCCTGGCGGGCCGGCGACATCGACGCCCTCGTCACGCTCCTCGACCCGCAGGTCACCGCGGTCAGCGACGGTGGTGGCCTGGTGAGCGCCGAACTCCGACCGGTGCACGGCGGCGAGCGGGTCGCCCGGATACTCGTCGAGGTCGCCGGCCGGGCCGCCGGCCTGACGCTGCTGGAGCGTACGGTCAACGGCCGGCCCGGTCTGGTGGCCGAGGTGGACGGCGCGGTCGTGACGGTGATGGCGTTCGACGTCGCCGGTGACCGGATCCGGCGGATCTGGTCGGTGCGCAACCCGGAGAAGCTGCGTCCGTGGACGCGCGGATGAGGCAGGAGACCGAGCACGAGGCCGAGTTCGGCCCAGGGTGGTCGGCGGCCCGGAAACAACCGGCTACGCTCCCTTCATCCGATTCCTTCCGGAGGGAGTACCGTGCGCCGACTCGTCAGAAGTGTGGTGACACCGGCGACCTTGGTCCTCGCGCTGGCCACGACCCCGGTCGCAGCGCAGGCCGCCACCACCCCGTTCGACCTCTATCTCGACCAGGAACTCAGCTGGGGCGCCTGCCTGTTCGCCTCGCCCGACCCGACACGCGACATCGAGTGTGCCCAGGTCACCGCCCCTCGCGACTGGGCGGTGCCCGACGCGGGCGTCGACCTGCGCGTCTCGATCAGCCGGGTGAAGGCCAGCGGAGAGCGGCTCGGCGCCATCCTGGTCAACCCGGGCGGGCCCGGCGCCCAGGGCAGCTCGCTGGCCGGTGCGCTGGCCGCCCTGCAACCGAGCGTCAGCGAGCGTTACGACTTCGTCGGGATGGACCCGCGCGGCACCGGCCAGGAGGGCGGCACCGCCCCGGACCAGCTCGGACTGGTCTGCGAGATCCCGAACGACCGGCTGTCGACCGCCGACCTCGACGCCCGGGACCGGTCGCCGAGCAGCATCGCCGAGCACCAGAAGGCACCCCGGGCCGTCGCCGAGGCGTGCCAGAGCAAGGCGCTGACCCCGTACGTCACCACCTGGCAGACCGCGCACGACATGGAGCTGATCCGGCAACTGCTCGGTGACGACACCCTGAACTACGTCGGCTACTCCTACGGCACCTGGCTGGGGGCGAAGTACGCCTCGCTCTTCCCGGCCAGCGCCGGCAAGATGGTGCTCGACTCCAGTGTGAACTGGCAGGGCCGGCTACAGGCGGCCTTCGAGGCGTTCCCGATGATCGGGCAGCGGCAGCGCGACAACGTCTACCTGCCCTGGGCGGCCCGGCAGTTCCCCGAGATCGTCGGCGACACTCCGGCCGAGGCGGCGCGGACCTGGGAGGCGGCCCGCGAGTACGCCAAGACCGTGGGCATCTCCGGCGACAACTACGACAGGCTCTTCGTCGGAATGGGCGGCCAACTCCAGTGGCTCCTCGCCACCCTGGTCTTCACGCTGGCGGCACAGGAGATGCAGGGCGAGACCGTCGGGGCCGGCCTGCCGGCGGCCGTACGCGCCGAACTCGACGAGCTGGCCCGCTCGGAGTACGGCGTGCCGCTGGCCGGGTTGACGCTGCGGCGGATCGCCACCGAGACGCCGGAGGACTATACGTTGTTCCCCGGCACCCGGGTCGCGGTCGCCTGCGGTGACCAGCCCACTCGTTCCGCCACCTGGTACCGGCGACTCAGCGACCGGCAGGGCCCGCAGTACCCGCTCTTCGGCTGGGCGTACGGGCTCACCGAGCCGTGCGGCTTCTGGTCCGACCCACCCCGGCAGACCCTGCCGGAGCTGCCCGCCTCGGTCGCGGCGAAGGTCCTGGTCGTGCAGGCGGAGTTCGACCCGCAGACCGGCTACGAGCAGGCGAGGGCGGCGGTCCGGGCGGCTCCCGGCGTCAGCATGGTCTCGGTCGACGACGCCACCTTCCACGCCCAGTACGCGATCGACGGCAACCCGTGCGTGGACGGGATGGTGAACGTCTTCCTGCTGCACAACTCGCGCCCGTCCGACGCGACCTGTCCGGGTCTGCCGCTGCCGGGCGAGTCCGAGGTGTATCCGGTCGCCGGCCCGGTGAAGCGGGACGGCCGCAAGCTCGACCCGGCGGCGCGGGCCTCCGCAGACAGTCTGCCCGAGCTGCGTGAGCAGGTGCGGGAGCGGATCACCCGGGCCAACTCGCCCATCCACTGACCGTCCGCCGGCCGCCCCGGGCCGGTTCGCCGGACCGACCCGGGGCGGCCGGGCCGCTGACGTCCCGCCGGCCGCCCCGGCCCCGGTCCGCCGGTCACGGGGCGGCCGGCACCGGTCGCTGGGCGACGTCCCCGCCTCCGGCGCCCTCGCGGTGCCGGAGGCGGCGCTTGTCCGGCTTGCCGGCGGCCGAGACGGGAACGTCGGCGACGAAGGTGACCGTCCGGGGAACGCTCGCCTCGCCGAGCCGTTCCCGGACCAGTTCCCGCAGCACCTCGTGGTCGGGCCGGCAACCCGCTACCGGCACGACGAAGGCGTGCGCCGCCTCCCCGGTCTGCTCGTCCGGCGCGGCCACCACGTACGCCTCGGCCACCTCGGGGTGGCTGGCCAGGGCCCGCTCGATCGGGCCGGCGTAGACGAGTTCGGCGTTGACGATGACGACGTCCCGGGTGCGGCCCAGCAGATGCAGGTAGCCGTCGGCGTCCTGCCGGGCGAGGTCGCGGGTGCGTACCCAGCCGTCGACGAAGACCTCGGCGGTCTCGGCGGGCTCGGACCAGTATCCGCTCGCCTGGGCCGGAGTGCGGACGAAGAGTTCCCCCGCCACCCCGGCCGGCACCGGCCGGCCATCCGGGTCGCGGACCTCGACGTCGACCACGGCCGGTGGGCGGCCCACCGAGCCGAGCACGGCCGCCGGCTGGCCCACAGGGCCGGGAACAGGCGGCGGAGTGCCGGTGGCGGCCCGGTCTACCCCGAGCCCGGTTGCGGCACGGTCGACACTGGACCCGATGGCGGCGCGGTCTGCGTCGCGTTCGGTTGCGCCGGCAGCCAGCGCGGTGGTCAGTTCCGCCGGGGTGACCATGGCGATCATGCCCGTCTCGGTCTGGCCGTAGCCGTGGTAGACGACCGGGCCGAGCACGGAGATCGCCTCGGCCAGCCGGCCCGGTTCCAGCGGCGAGCCGGAGACCAGCAGCGCGCGCAGGCTGCCCAGGTCGACCGGGTCGGTGCGCTGCGACGCCACCATCCCGGTCAGCCGGGGCACGGTGACCACACTGGCGGTGGCCCGGTGCCGGGCGATCGCGTCGGGCAGGAACGGCCGCGCTCCCCCGGCCGGCTCCGCGACCACCATCGTGCCGCCGGCGGCCAGGGTGAGCAGGCCGTACTCCAGCATCACCTGGCTGCTCAGCGAGCCGAAGACCAGGTAACGGTCGAGCCGGGCGGCGAGGTCGCGGACCGCCGGGGGCCACCGGTCCGGGTGCGGCGCCCAACCGGCACCGAGCGCGGCGTACGTCTGCACGCAGCCCTTCGGTGTCCCGGTGCTGCCGCTGGTGTAGATGACCCGGGCGATGTCGTCCGGCCGGCCCGCCGGTCTCGGCGGGATGGCCGGGGGCGGGGTGGCGGCCAGGTCGGGTACCCCGTCGACCGGGCCGACCGCCAGCAGCCGCAGTCCGGCCGCCGCCGACCGCAGTGCCGGGGTGGCGGTCGACGGGTCCAGCAGCACCGCCGCGATGTCGTGGCCGAGGACGTGCCGGAGCTGTTCGGCGGTGAGCCCGGGACGGACCCCGGCCACCCGGGCACCGACCACCTGGGCCGCGACGACGGCGGCGAACGCCTCCGGGGAGACCCCGAGCACCGTCGCCACCCCGGCACCCGGGCCGATGCCCGCCTCCGCCAGTCCGGTGGCGAGCCGGGCGACGAGGTCGGCGAGTTCGCCGCCGGTGACGGTCCGGGGGCCGTGCTCGAAGACCGGCCGGTCCCGGGCGGCGGCGAGCAGGTCGAGTACGGCCTGCGGATAGCCCGCCCCGGCCCGGTGCGGCTCGGTCCGGTGCGGCTCAGCTACGGGCATCGGCGGCTCAGCTACGGGCATCGGCGAGGTGTTCCTTGACGAAGACGGCCAGCGGCTGCTGGTGTACCCCGGCCAGGTTCCACTCGTTCTCCAGGTTCTCCGCCAGGTGGTGTACGGCGACCACCTGTCCGTCCCGGTAGAGCCGGACCACCGGATGCAGGTAGCTGGCGTCGTGTGCGGCGGTGGCGTCGTTCTCCCGGGGCCGGGGCACCGAGATGTCGAACGGGTCCACGCTGTCGTGGTCGGCACCGTACTCCAGGGTGGTGACGAAGAACGTGCCGCCGCCCAGGCCGCCCTCGACGAGGTGGGCCACCGGCACCTCCTCGTGGTAGGCGACGGTGTCGCCGGAGACCGCGACGACGTCGCCGAGGACGCCGAACTGCTGCCAGAGCGCCGAGGAGCGGTTGATCCGGGCGATTATCGCGTCGGTGATCGCCTCCGGGGTCGCCTCGACCGGGGTCGCCGGCCAGCCCGTGCCGTGGTAGCGGGTGCGCAGGATCCGGTACAACGCCCGGACCCCGTACCGGAAGCCGTGGATGAAGCCGCTCGTCGACCGCTTGAAGTCCCGCTGCTGGGTGAGGGTGCCGGCGAAGTACAGGTCGGGCACGGTGCTCGACTCGTACGCCGGGGTCTGCTCCGGGAAGCGGCCGTTGATCACCAGCGCCGGGCGGCAGGAGTCGTCGAAGATGTCCGCGTCGAAGCGGAAGCCGGTGCAGGCGATCACCCGGTCGTACTCGATCTCCCGGATCGCCTCGACGGTGCGGGCGTAGCGGAACCGGACCAGGTATCCGCCGTCGTCGCGGCGGCGGATGCTCTCGACAGTCCCGTCCAGCACGGCGTTCTGCGACTTGAGCTGGTAGGTGTCGAGGAAGTTGTTGTTCACCGCCCGCAGGTGCCCGACGTAGTGCGTCTGCCAGGCGAGCCTGACCGAGTGCGGTCCGGCCACGTGCACCACCGCCGCGGTCTCCACCAGGTTGTCGGCGGTCTCGAAGCCGGAGTTGCCCTTGCCGATCACCATGACGCGCTGGTTGACGAAGTCGCGCGGGTCGACGTTCACCGTGTCGTACCGTTCGGCGTGCTCGATGCCCTCGATCGGCGGCACGTACAGTTGCGACACTCCGGTGGCGACCACCAGCCGCCGGCCGCGCCAGCTCCGGCCGGTGTCGTCGACGGCCTCGAAGCCGTCGCCGTCCCGGCCGACCCGGACGACCCGGGTGCGGTAGCTGACCCGGACCCCGGTGGCGGCGGCGAAGTCGGCCAGGTAGCGGACCATCAGGTCGGCGTCCGGGAAGTACCGCCCGGTGTACCTGGTGAAGAGCAGCTCCGGATCGTCGCCGAGCAGCGAGTTCCAGTCCATCCGCAGGTTGAACTCGGGGTCGTCCGAGCCGGTGTAGACCTTGTTGATGGAGATCAGCTTGCGGTGTCGGGGATAGCGGGTGAAGAAGGTGCCCGGCCCTTCGCCGGCCTCCAGCACGAGGTAGTCGTGACCGTCGCGTTCCAGCAGGGCCGCGAGCTGGAGTCCGGCCGGCCCGGCGCCGAGGATCAGGTAATCGTGCGTCATGCCGCCGGACGGTAGCGAGCGGTAATCAGAGAGAACTCAGATCGCTCTGAGAATCCGTGGCTACGGTCGGTGCGATGACGACCCAGCGCGCGCCCGGCCCGGCCCGTACCGCCGGTCCGACCGGCTCCCGGCCCACCGTCGCCGGCACCGTCGACCTGGCCCGGCCGCTGCGGGTGGCGGACCTGCGGCGGGTCGCGACCGGGGTCCGGGTCGAGGTCCCGGCCGTCGTCCGGGACCGGGTGGCGCGCGGCCGGGGCCACCTGCGGGCGGTACTCGGCGACGACGACCGGCCGGTCTACGGCGCCACCACGGGTTTCGGCGCGCTCGTCGGGTTCGCCGGCCGGGACGACGAGGCCGACCAGTGCGACAACACGCTGGCCCACCTCGGGGCGGGGCACGGGCCGGAGATCGATCCGGCGGTCGCCCGGGCCACCGTGCTGGTCCGGGCCTGGTCGCTGGCCCAGGGCGTCTCCGGGGTGTCGCCGCGGGTGGTGGAGGGGCTCGCCGCGATGCTGGCGACACCGTTCGCCCCGGCGATGCCCCGGTACGGCTCGGTCGGGGCCAGCGGGGACCTGATCCCGCTCGCCTATGCCGCGCAGTCGCTGCGCGGTCGCGGCTGGGCCTATCTGGACGGGCAGCGGCTGCCGGCCGGCGAGGCGCTCACCCGGGCCGGGCTGAGCCCGCTGGTGCTGGACGGGCGGGACGCGCTGGCGCTGGTGAACGGTACGTCGCTGACCACCGCCGCCCTCGCGCTCGCCCTGCACGGTGTGCGTGCCGCGCACCGGGCCGCGCAGTGGCTGAGCTGTCTCCTCGTCGACGTGCTCGGCTGCGATCCCGGCCAGTTCGTGCACCCCCGGCTGATCTCCGCGTACGGGCACCCCGGCGCGGTCGACGTCGCCGCCCGGATGCGGGTACTGCTCGACGGGGCGGTGCCGTCCGGCCGCCGGCCGCTCCAGGAGGCGTACAGCATCCGGTGCGTACCGCAGTTGCTCGGCGCCGCCGAGGACGCCCTGCGGTACGTCGACGGCGTGGTCGCGGCCGACCTGCGCGGGGTCAGCGACAATCCGCTCTTCTTTCCGGACGAGGACCTGGTGCTGCACGGCGGCAACTTCTTCGGCCAGCCGGCCGCGTTCGCCGCCGACCTGCTGGGCACGGTCGCCGCCCAGTTGGGCAACCTCGTCGAGCGCCAACTCGACCTGCTTGTCGACCCGGCCCGCAACGGCGGGCTGCCGCCGATGCTGGCCGCCGGGCCCGGCCGGCAGCACGGGTTGCAGGGCGTGCAGCTGGCCAGTACCGCGCTGGTGGCGGAGATCCGCCGCAACGCCACCCCGGCCGGGATGCAGAGCCTGCCGACCAACCTGCACAACCAGGACGTGGTGCCGTTCGGCACCCAGGCGGCGCTGCGCGCGGTGGACCAGGCCGACCTGCTCCGGCTGCTCTGCGGCTCGCTGGCGGTCGGGTTGCGGCAGGCGGTGCACGTCGGTGCGCGTACCCCGACCGCGCCGGGCTGTGCCGAGCTGCTGGACCGGCTGGTCGAGGTGGTGCCGGCGGTCGATCCGGACCGGCCGCTGGACGCCGACGTGGTCCGGGCGGCGGAGCTGCTCGACGAGCTGACCGCACTCCCGGACGAATCCTGATTTTTCTCTGATTTCTGGGTCGTAGCGTCGTTCCCGTGACCGGAGAGACGCTCGACTATCTGATCATCGGTGCCGGCCCGGCCGGACTCCAGCTCGCGGCGCTGCTGGAGCAGGACGGCCGGCGCGACTACCTGGTGCTGGAGGGCGCGGACGTCCCCGGCGCGTTCTTCGCCCGGTTCCCCCGGCACCGCCAGCTGATCTCCATCAACAAGCCGCACACCGGCTCCGACGATCCGGAACTGAACCTGCGGCTGGACTGGAACTCGCTGCTCAGCGACGACCCGGCGCTGCGGTTCACCAGGTACACCGACAGGTACTTCCCGGAAGCCGACCTGATGCTGCGCTACCTGGCGGACTTCGCCGCCGCCACCGGCGCCCGGGTCCGGTACCGCAGCCGGGTGGTCCGGGTCTCCCGGGCCACCGGGGGCGGCTTCGCGGTCACCGACCAGCACGGTACGACGTACCGGGCCCGCCGGGTGGTGGTGGCCACCGGGGTCTCCCAGCCGTACGTGCCGGCGATTCCCGGCGTCGAACACGCCGAGCGGTACGACACGATGCCGGTCGACCCGGCCGACTTCCTCGACCAGCGGGTGCTGATCATCGGGAAGGGGAACTCGGCGTTCGAGACCGCCGACAACCTGATGGAGACCACCACCCTGATCCACCTGGCCGGACCCAGCTCGATCCGGATGGCCTGGCGCACCCACTACGTCGGGCACCTGCGGGCGGTGAACAACAACTTCCTCGACACCTACCAGCTCAAGTCGGCGAACGCCATCCTGGACGGGACGGTACGCGGCATCGAGCCCGACGGCGACGGCTACCGGGTGACGTTCAGCTTCTCCCGGGCCGACGAGGTCACCAAGGAACTCCACTACGACCGGGTGCTGCTCTGCACCGGGTTCCGGTTCGACCCGTCCATCTTCGACGAGAGCTGCCGGCCGGCGCTCGTGATAAACGACCGGTTCCCGGCCCAGAGCGCCGAGTGGGAGTCGCTGGACGTCCCGGACCTCTTCTTCGCCGGCACGCTCTCCCAGGAACGGGACTTCAAGCGGTCCACCAGCGGCTTCATCCACGGCTTCCGGTACGCCGTCCGGGCCCTGCACCGGATCCTGGAACGGCGCTACCACGACACCCCGTGGCCGGCCGAGAAGCTCGACCCGACCGGCGAGGCGATGGCGGACGCGGTGATCGCCCGGGTGAACCGCACGTCCGCGCTGTGGCAGCAGTTCGGGGTACTCGCCGACGTGCTGACCGTGGCCGGGACGGGTGGGCCGGCCACGGCCGCGGCGGACGCCCGCTACCACGAAGAGGTGCCGGTCGAGTACTTCACCCGGTACGGACTCTCCACACCGGACCACCCGGTCGAGCACGCCTTCGTCGTCACCCTGGAGTACGGCCCCCAGCACGACCAGGTCGACCCGTTCGACGTGTCGGTGACCCGGGTCGCGCAGGACGTGGTCGGGCAGGCGCACGACGCCGCGTACCTGCATCCGGTGGTCCGGCACCACCACCAGGGCCGGGTGGCGGCGGTCCACCACCTGGCGGAGAACCTGGAGAACCAGTGGAACCGCCCGGACGTGCACCGGGCCCCGCTGGTCGCCTTCCTGGACCGCTGCCTGAACGCCACCGGGAACTGACGGCGATGTCCCCGGTGACGCATCGGGCGGGTCCGCGCCACAATCCCACGGCAGGCGCGGACCCCCCGGTGAACCTCGCGGAGTTGCGGGGCGAGGCGTGGGAGCGGCTCGACCCGGTGCACCGGGACTTCTTCGCCGGTGGGGCCGGCGAGGAACGGACCGTGCGGGCCAACGAGACGGCCTTCGACTCCTACCGGATCCTGCCCCGGGTGCTGCGCGGCGGCGGGGAGCGCGACCTGCGTACGCCGCTGCTCGGCGGGACGCTGTCGATGCCGGTACTGGTCTCCCCCACCGCGTTCCACCGGCTGGCCCACCCGGAGGGGGAGGTGGGCTGCGCCCGGGCGGTGGCGGCCGCCGGAACGGTGCTGGTGCTGAGCATGGCTGCCACCACACCGATCGAGGCGGTCGCCGCCGCGCCGGGCGGGGACGGCCGGCCGCTGCGGTTCTGGTTCCAGCTCTATCCGCAGCCGGACCTCGGGTTCACCGAGTCGCTGGTCAGGCGGGCCGAGGCCGCCGGCGCCCGGGCGCTCGTCGTCACCGTCGACTCGCCGGTGTTCGGCCGGCGCGAGCGGGACCTGCGCAACGGCTTCCTCGACCTGCCGCCCGGCCTGTGCTGCGAGAACATGCGCGACCCGGAGACCGGGCGGGTCCGGGACATCGTCCTGGACCCCGACCTCGGGTGGGCGCAGGTCGACTGGCTGCGCGCGACGACCCGGCTGCCGGTGGTGTTGAAGGGGATCCTGCATCCGGCCGACGCCCGGCTCGCCGTGGCGCACGGCGTGGACGCCGTCTGGGTCTCCAACCACGGGGGGCGGCAGTTGGACGGCGCCGCGGCCGCCGTCGACGCCCTGCCGGCGGTGGTGGCCGCGGTCGAGGGGCGGATTCCGGTCCTGCTCGACGGCGGGGTCCGCCGGGGCAGCGACGTGCTCACCGCGCTGGCCCTGGGCGCGGTCGCGGTCGGGCTCGGCCGGCCGGTGATCTGGGGGCTCGCCGCCCGCGGCGGGGTCGGGGTGGGCCAGGTGCTCGACCTGCTCCGCGCCGACCTGGCCCGGGTGATGACGCTGGCCGGTGCCGTCCGCCCTGCCGACCTGGGCCCCGACCTGCTCTGCCGGGCGGTGCCGGGATGAGCGCGCTGCCGGTGTTCGGCGCCCTGCTGGCGGTTCCCGTCGCGGTGGCCGGCTGGCTGCTGCCGCGCTGGCTGCCCCCGGCGGTGGTCCGGCTACGGGAGTGGATCTTCGCGCGGGTGAACGGCACCGAGGGGATCGCGGTGCCCGGCCCGCTGGTCGGCCCCGAGCACTTCACCCGGCTCTACGCCGACCCGGCGGCCGACGGGCGCAGCCGGGGCGCCGGCCTCTCCGACCTGTTCTGGTACTGGCTGGCACCGGGGCCGCAGATGCACCAGGAGCACCTGGAGCCCGGCGAGCGCTACCGCACCGTCGCCCGGACGACCCGGCGGGTACTGGCGGTGTCGCACCAGCGGTCGACGGAACTCGCCGCAGCCTCGGCCCGGCGCATCCTCGCCGCGCTGCCCGCCGACCGGAGCAGCCGGGTGCGGCTGCGCGACCTGATGATGCCGATCTGGGCCGAGGTCTACCACGAACTCGTCTTCGGCGAGGAGTGCCCGCCGGAGGTCCGGGCGCTCATCGTGGCAAACGCCGACGACGTGGTCACCGCGCTGAAGTGCTGCGGGCTGCGGCACATGCGGCGGCGGGACCGGCTCACCCGGCACCTGCTGGCCCGGATCGAGGCGGGCACCTCGCCGGTGACCCTGCCGGAGCCGTTCACCGCCCGGGAGACGGCCTGGTATCTCCAGGGCGCCTTCTTCAACACCGCCGTGGTGCAGATGTCCGAGGCGATGGCGCACCTGCTGCTGGCCGTCGCCCAGCACCCGGCGACCCAACGGGAGCTGCTGGCCGGCCTGGACGACGCCGGGGAGGCGGGTGACCGGGTACTGGACCGGGTGATCGACGAGACGCTGCGGGTGCACCCGCTCTTCGGGGTGGCGCACCGGGTGACCTCGGCACCGATCCGGCTCGACGACGCGGTCACCATCCCGGCCGGCGCCGTGCTGCTCTTCAACTACCTCGCCTTCCAGCGCACCGGACCGGCCGCCGACGACACCTTCGACCCGGACCGGTGGCGGACGCTGGACCGCCGGGCGGCGCACTTCGTCCCGTTCGGCGTGACCGCCAACCGCGCCTGTCCGGCCCGGGGCGTCGCACCGGTGATGATGCGGGCGGTCACCCGCGAGGTGCTGCGCCGGTACGCGCTGGTCTCCACCGTCCGGCACAGCCGTTCACTGCCGAGCCGTGGGCCGTGCTTCCTCGTCCCGGCCGGCGTACGGCCACCCGGGCGGTTCCGACTGTGGCTGATGCGGCTGGCGGACAACTGGGCCGACGTGCGGCGCAGCCTCGTCCAGCTGGTACTCGGCAGCGTGATGGTGCTCGACGCGCGACGGCAGCGACTCTGCGCCACCTACTTCGAGGAGGTTCGACGATGAGCGAGCCCGGTCCGGTCCGCGGGACCCCGGCCGAGGGTGGCCCGACGTGACCCCGGTGGCCCTGGCGCCCCGGTTCTTCATCGCCGTCGCGGTGATCCTGCTCTTCTGCCGGCTGATGGCGTGGCTGCTCGGCAGGGTCGGCCAGCCGGCGGTGGTGAGCGAGATGCTGGCCGGCGTGCTGCTCGGGCCGTCGCTGCTCGGGCTGCTGGCACCGGCCGTGCAGGACGCGCTCTTCCCGGCGCAGCTCTATCCGGTGCTCTACGTCGTCGGCCAGGTCGGCCTGGTCATCTTCATGTTCCAGGCCGGGTACGCCTTCACCGCGCATCCGACGACCGGACTGGCCGGCACCGCCGGCGCGGTGTCGCTGGCCGGGGTGCTCGCCCCGCTCGGCCTGGGCGTGCTGCTGGTGCTCGCCACCGCGGGGCACGCACCGGTGATCGCCGACGGCGCCTCGGTCGGGGTCTCCGCCGCCTTCGTCGGGGTCGCCCTGGCGATCACCGCCTTTCCGATGCTGGCCCGGATCATCACCGAGCGCGGTCACGCCGGGACCCGGCACGGCTCGCTCGCCCTGGCCAGCGGCGCCCTCGACGACGTGGTGGCCTGGATGCTGCTCGCGGTCGTCCTGGCCACCGCATCCGGGCGGGTGGGGCCGGCGCTGACCACGGTCGGCGGTGCGGCGCTGTTCGGGCTGCTGCTCTGGACGGCGGGTCGCCGGGTCACCGCCGCGCTGGTCGGCAGCGACCGGCTCGGCGACCAGTCCCGGCTGCTCGGCCTGGTCGCACTCCTCTTCGCGGTCGCCTGGTACACCGACGAGATCGGCCTGTACGCGGTGTTCGGCGCCTTCGCGGTCGGCGCGGTGATGCCGCACCACGAGCGGACCGACCGGCTGGTCAACACGGTCACCCCGGTCTGTCAGATCGTCTTCCTGCCGCTCTTCTTCACCTACTCCGGCCTGCACACCGAGTTCGGACTGCTGGGCCAGCCGTCGGTGCTGCTCTTCGCGCTCGGCTGCGTCACGGTGGCGATCGTCGGCAAGTTCGGCGCCTGCTGGGGCGCGGCCCGGCTGCGCCGGGAGCCGAACGGGGTTGCGCTGCGGGTCGGCGCGCTGATGAACGCCCGTGGGCTGATGCAGCTCATCGCGATAAACGTCGGGATGGCCGCCGGCATCGTCAACTCGACGCTGTTCACCGCGCTGGTGCTTGTCGCGCTCGTCACGACGCTTATGACGACGCCGCTGCTGACCTGGATCGAGCGGCGGGAGGCGCGGGCCGGCGCCCAGGCCGACACGCAGGAAAGCGCCATAGCGGTTCAACCGGCGGGAGGCAAAGCATAGAGACATCTATCACAGTCTATGTGTTCGCCAGGTGTGGGATTCTCGACATGTGCTCACGGCTAGCGAGACGCCACCCCGCGTACACCGCCTGCTCCTGGTCGAGGACGACGCCGACCTGGCGGGGATGCTGACCGAGGTGCTGACCGACGAAGGTTACCTCGTCGACGTGGCTCCGGACGGTCAACGCGGCCTGCACCTCGGGCTCACCCGGCCGTACGACGTCATGGTGATCGACAGGTTGCTGCCGGCGCTCGACGGACTCAACCTGCTGTCCCGGCTACGGTCCCGTGCCGTCCCGGCCCGCGCGCTGATGCTCACCGCCCTCGGCACCGTCGACGACCGCGTCGCCGGCCTGGACGCGGGCGCCGACGACTACCTGATCAAGCCGTTCGAGCTGGACGAGCTGAGTGCCCGGATCCGGGCGCTGTGCCGGCGCGCCTCGGACCGGGCCGAGACGCTTCCGCTCGGCGCCGGCCGGCTCGACCTGGGCGCCCGGGACGTGTTGCTGCCGGACGGCTCCCGGGTGGCGCTCTCCGCCCGGGAGTTCGACCTGCTCCACCTGCTCGCCGTGCGCCCCAGGGTGGTGCACTCGCGCGCGGAGTTGCGCCGCCGGATCTTCGGCGAGGCAGCCGCCTCATCCATAGTGGACACCTACGTCTACTATCTCCGGCGCAAGCTCGGCCGCACCGCGGTGCGGACCGTGCACGGCCTCGGCTACCGGTTGGGCGAGCTGTGAAGGCCCGGGGTCCGCTGGACGGGCCGGCCGGGATCTCCTGGATGGCCACCGAACGCATCGTGGTGGCCCGGGCCCGACGCCGGGTCGGCATCCTCGTCGGACTCGCCGTAACCGTCCTGATCACCCTGATCGGCGGGGTCGCCTACGCCTCGCTGCTCCGCGGCCAGGAACGGCAGATCCACCGCGAACTCGCCTACACCGCCACCCGCAGCGACCCGTCCGGGCCGCCCGGGTGCACCTGGCTCTTCCTGCTGCACGACGGCGACCTGCGCACCGGCAACATCCCGGCGCCACCCGGCTTCCCGCTCGAGCAGCCGCTGGCCAGGGTGGTCGAGACCAGGACCGCCGAGGTGACCACCCTGGAACGCAACGGCACCGTCTACTACGTGCTGACCCAGCCGCGCGGCGACGACGTCGTGCAGGCCATCTTCGACGCCCGCTACCAGCTCGCCGACCGCCGGCACCTGCTCGTCGCGCTCGCCATCGCGGAGGCGATCGGGCTGCTCGCCGCCGTCGCCAGCGGCCTGACGGTCGGCCGCCTCACCGTCGCACCGCTGGCCGAGGCGCTCGCCCGGCAGCGCCGGTTCGTCGCCGACGTCAGCCACGAACTCCGTACCCCGATCGCCCAGGTGCACACCCGGGCCCAACTGCTCGCCCGCCGGGCCGGCAACGCCGGAGTACCGGCCGACTACCGCGCCGAACTGGAACGGCTGATCGGCACCACCCGCTGGCTCGGCGAGGTCGTCGACGACCTGCTGCTCTCCGCCCGGTTGGCGGCGATGCCGGACATCCGGCCCGGCACCGGCACCGTGGACATGGCCGCGCTGGCCGAGCACGCGGTGGTCGCCGAGACCGACCGGGCCACCGAACAGGGTGTGACGCTCACGCTGAGCCGTCCTGACGTGCCGCTGCCGGTGCTCGGGGTGGCGTCCGCGCTGAGACGGGTGATCGGCGAACTGTTGACGAACGCCCTGACCCACACTCCGGCGGGCGGACTGATCGAGGTGACGGTACGCCGCCCGGCCGGCGGAGGCGTGGTCGAGCTGACCGTCACCGACACCGGTACCGGATTCGACCCCGCCGAGCGGATCTTCGACCGGTTCCGCAGCGGCGTCGAAACCGAGCGCCGGCGCACCGGCCTCGGACTGTCGCTGCTGCGCGAGGTCGTCACCGGGCACGGCGGCACGATCCAGGCCGAAGGCCAGCCCGGCCGGGGCGCCAGCTTCGTGGTCCGGCTGCCGGCCAGGGCCGACACCACGCTCACCGGGGCCCGGCCCGTCGGCTGACCGTCGCCGGCCGCGTGGTGGCACGCCGGTCACAGCTGCTCGCGTACGCCCGCCTCGTGGGCCACCCCGCGCAGTTGGGCGGCGACCGAGTCGGCCTCGACCGCCCGGCCCGAGCCGGTACGCAGCAGCGGCAGCACCGCCCGCCCGCGTACGTCCTCCAGCTCGAAACCGAGCGCGGCGTAGAGGGCGACCGCCGCCAGCACCAGGCCGCACCAGCCGGCCCCGGTACGCCAACCCGGCGAGCCGGTGAGCTCGGCGACGCCGGTGACGGCGAAGCGCAGCGCGCTCAGCCCCATCACGGTGGCGGCGACGAGTTTGCCGGTGGCCGCGACTGTCGGCACCAGCAGAACGGCCGCGGCGCAGAGCAGCAGCACGCCCAGCCCGGGGCTGCTGGCCCCGGCCGGGCCGGTGAGCGTCACCACACCGGCGGTGGCCCAGCTGCCCGCCAGGATTCCCATGCCGGTTCCGGCCACCGGGTCCCGGGCGAGGAAGCCGAAGACGGCGGCGATGAGCTGCACCGGCACCGTGAACAGCAGTGCGCCGAGGGCCACCTGCCGGTGCTGGTCGGCCGGCAGCCAGCCGAGTTGCAGGCAGCCGAAGGCGGCGGTCGCGACGACCAGGCCGACGAAGCCCAACGGCAGCGGGGTACCGATCGGCCGGAGGTTGATCCGGCTGACGGCGAGCAGCTCCCGGTCCTCCATCAGCTCACCAGGACCTGGGCGGAGGTCTCCTTGAGCTTCGCGTTCGCCCAGCGGGCCTGCCGCAGGGTCTGCGGATGGCAGCGCTTGGCCAGGCCGAGCAGTTCCATGTCCCGGGTGGCCTGGGCGGCCTGGGCCAGCACCTCCCAGTCCAGCGAGACACCCGAGGCGTCCCGGTAGAGGTGCCGCAGGTCGGCGAGGAGGAGTACCCCGGGCTGCCGGTGCCGCCCGACCAGTTCGGACGCCTTCTGCTCGACGGCGGCGAACAGCCCCGACTCGTCGCGGGCCTGCTCCGCCAGGTCCAGGCCGTAGTCGCGGCCGACCCGGGCGAGTTCGGTCACGTGCTGCTGGGACCAGCGGGACAGGTCCCGCCCGACGTGGTGGATCTCGTGGTCGGCGCTGTGCCGGTCCGCCATTCGCAGCAGGTCGACCGCGAGCTTGTTCTCGGACCGGTGCAGCTCCCGGATCACCATGTCGATCTTGTTCATCGTCGGCCTCCACGGTCGGGCTCGGAGAACCGCCCGGCGCCGGCCGCCACCGGCTCGGCCGCCCCGCCCGGCGGCTGCGCGGGCCGCTCGACCTCACTGATCGGCAGCTGCGCGGGCCGCTCGCCCCCACCACTCGGCGGCTGCCCGGGCCGCTCGTCGGCCGAAGCGGCGGGGCCGCCGGCCGTCTCCGGTATCCCGGCCGCCACCGGTCGGGACGCGGTGGTCGTCGGCGCCGGTGCCGGCGTCCCGTCGCCGCTGCCGACCCGGGTCACCCGGGCCACCGCCGACTTGAACAGCGGCTGCTTCGACACCGGGTCCCAGTCGGTGATGGTCAACTCGTTGGCCGCCCGGCCCCGCTCCCGGTCCTCCGGCCCGGACCCGCCGGAGGCGTCCCAGTAGCCGTAGTGGAAGGGCAGGAAGAGCCCGTCGCGCCGGATGCCGGTGACCCGCAACCGGGCCCGAACCGCACCGCGCGGGGTGGCGACCTCCAGCAGGTCGCCCTCGGCGAAGCCGTGCTCGGTCGCGTCGGCGGCCGCCATCTCGACCCAGACCTCCGGCGCCGCCGCCTGCAACTGCGGCGCCCGCGCCGTCTTGGTCCGGCTGTGGAAGTGGTAGAGGGTACGACCGGTGACCAGCTGGAACGGGTACTCCTCGCTCGGCAGCTCGTGCGGGGGAAGGTACTCGGCCGCCTTGATCACCGCCTTGCCCGAGGGGTTCAGCGCCGCGTACTCGGTCGGCTCCAGCGGCGCACCGGTGACCAGGTCCCGGCCGTAGGTCTCGGCGTAGTCCGGGGCGGCCCAGAACGCCCCGTCCGCGTAGAGCCGCTCGGTCCCGTCCGGGTGCTCGGCGTCGCACGGCCACTGGATACCGCTGCCACCCCGCAGTCTGGCGTAGCTCAGCCCGGTGTAGTCGCACGGCCGGCCGGCGCTGCACTCCTGCCACGCCGCGAACGCACCCTCCGGATCGGTCCACTTCACCAGCGGCTGCCCGTCGTCGTCGCGCAGGTCCAGCCGCCGGGCGTAGTCGAGGAAGATGTCGAGGTCGGGGCGGGCCTCGCCGGGCGGGTCCACCGCCTTCTCCGACAGGTGCACCGTCCGGTCCGCGTTGGTGAACGTGCCGGTCTTCTCACCCCAGGTCGCGGCCGGCAGCACCACGTCGGCGAGCTGCGCCGTCTCGGAGAGGAAGATGTCCTGCACCACCAGGAAGAGCCGCCGCTGGCGCAGGATGCCCCGGATCCGGGACAGCTCCGGCAGCGACACCGCCGGGTTTGTGCAGCTCACCCAGAGGAACCGGATCGACCCCTCCTCGGCGTATCGCATCATCTGCATCAGGTTCGTCGGCGGCGAGTAGTGCGGGATCCGCATCGGGTCGATGTTCCAGACCCGGGCGAGGTCCTTGACGTGCGTCTCGTTCGTCCAGTTCCGGAACGCCGGCAGGTCGCCGTCGGCGCCGCACTCCCGGGTGTTCTGCGCGCTCGGCTGGCCGTTCATCTGCAACAGGCCACAACCCGGCCGGCCGAGCATGCCCCGGACGATGTGGATGTTGTTCACCTGCACGGCGGCGGCCGTCGCCTGGTGCGACTGGTAGAAACCCTGTAGGACGGTGGAGAGCAGCCGCTCGGCGGTGCCGATCAGCCGGGCCGCCTCGCGGATCCGCTCCACCGGTACGTCGCAGACCTCCGCCGCCCGCTCCGGCGGGTACTCCCCGACCCGCTGCCGCAGCTCCTCGAAGCCGACCGCGTGCGCGGCGACGTACTCCTCGTCCACCCAGCCGTGCCGGACGATCTCGTGCAGCAGCGCGTTCATCAGCACCACGTTGGTGCTCGGCCGGGGCGCCAGGTGCACGGTGGCGGCCCGGGCCACCGGTGTCTCCCGGGGGTCGACGCAGACCACGGCCGGCGGGTTCGGCCCGGCCAGTCGGTCCAGCACCCGGCTCCAGAGCACCGTCTGGGTCTCCGCCATGTTGTGCCCGTACAGGACGACCACGTCGGCGTGGTCGACGTCGGAGTACGAGCCGGGCTGGCCGTCGCAACCGAAGGACTCCTTCAACGCCTCGGCGGCGGTGGCGGTGCAGAGCCGGGTGTTCCCGTCGATGTGGTTGGTGCCGATCCCGCCGTGCGCGATGAGCGCGAGGGTGTAGTACTCCTCCAGGAAGAGCTGCCCGCTGGTGTAGAAGCCGATCGCGCTGGCGCCCTGCTCGTCGAGGAGTTCCCGGGTCCGGTCGACCACCAGGCCCATCGCGGTGTCCCAGTCGGTCTCCACCAGCCGCCCGTCCCGGCGGACCAGCGGTCGGGTCAGCCGGTCCGGGGAGGCGTTCGCCTGCCACCCGAACAGGTCCTTCGGGCCGAGCCGGCCGTGGTTCACCCGGTCGACGGCCCGGCCGCGTACCCCGACGATCCGGCCGTCCCTGACCGCGATGTCGAGGGCGTCGCCGTTGGAGTGCAGGATCGAGGCGGACTGCACCCAGCGGTCGACGTCGTCCGGCCGTACCCCGTCGGCCAGGTACGTGTCCACCCGGACCGGCCACGACTCGCCCGGCCCGTACGGCGTCCGGCTCCCCCAGGGTTGCCCGATCCGGTCAACGCTGCCCATCCGTCCTCCTCCGTCCGCACCGTCCACCGACCGTCGCCCGGGACCGGCCGCCGGCCAGAACCCGTCGCCGGCCGGAGCCGCTCCGTCCCGGCACACCTCCGACCCTGGCACCGGGCCCGGCGGTCCGCACCTCGAACGCCCGACCCGGGCACCGACCGGCGGCCGTCACGCCGGGGCGGGCGGGGCTGGCGCGACCGGCAGCGGAACCGTCTCGCCGCGCCCCATCACCCGCACACCTGGGCGGATCCCCTGGCGTTCGGCGAGGTCGAGGAAGTCGCCGAGCGGCGAGCGGAAGGCGCGGTAGTCGTCGTAGTGGATCGGCAGGGTCAGCCTCGGCCGGATCAGCCGGACCAGCTCGGTGCCCTGCCGGTGGTCCATCGTCAGCAGCACCCCGAGCACCCGGGTCCCCCCGAGGTGGATCAGCATCGCGTCGATCCCCGGGAACCGTTCCGGGATCTCGGCCAGGGCCGCGTGCCGCAGCGTGTCGCCGGTGACGTAGAGCCGGGTCAGCCGTTCGCCGTCCTGCTCCAGGTCGATGATGCTGCCCATCACCGTGGGCAGCGCCCGGTCGAGCGGCCCGGGACCGTGCTTGCCGGGTACGGCCGTGATCGTCAGGACCTGCCCGCCCCGGCTCGTCCGGTGGCTCTCCCAGGTCCGCAGCGCCTCGGCCGCGCCGAAGCCCCAGCGCCGGAGCCGACGCTCGGCCTGCGGCGTGGTGATCACCGGAAGGGTCTTCGGCAGGCCGTCCCGGGCCAGCCGGTCGAAGTGGTCGCCGTGCAGGTGGGAAAGGACCACCCCGTCGACCGGCGGCAGCTCGTCGATCCGCAGCGCCGGATCCGTCCGCCGCCGGGTCCACAGCCCGTAGCCGAGATAGGCGCGCTGGCCGGCGGTCAGGAAGTTGGGGTCGGTCAGCAGCGTGAACCCGCCCAGTCTGAGCAGCACGGTCGCGTTGCCCACGAAGGTCGCGGTGACGGCCGGGCCGGCGTTCTCGATCATCACGTCGCCAACACCCCGGTGCCGCCGTACCCCGATCAGCCCGGAACACACCTCGGCGGGCACGGCATTTCCGCCGCCGGGCCACCGCCGATCAGCCGAGACCGGGATCGCCCGACCGGCGTCAGCGCGACCGAGGTACGGCGACCCGTTGCCCGTCGGCACGACCAACCACGCCCGATCGGCCGCCCAGTTCCGGACCGCTCAGCCCCAAGCCATGATCGGAGATCCGAGGGCGGCACCGGCATCCGCTGCCATCCTGGACGGGTGGCACCACCCTCGAACCTCTCCGGCCACCGGGCCAGCCGGCCGGCACCGGACCCGGACAGGCCCGCCCGATGACCGGTGACGCCGAGCCGGAACTGGTCGACCTGGCGATCGGCTCACAACAGGCCCTCGAACAGCTGGCCCTCCAACTGCGCGGCGACGTACGCGTGAACGAGCCGGCGATCCTGCTCGCCATCCTGCAACGGATCGGGTCCGGTTTGGAGGAGTGCCTGATCGAGCTGGCCGGCGCCGCCGCGACCGCCGGACAGACCGGCCCGGCCGACGCGCTGCGCAAGGCGGTGGCGCACCAGAACCGGGCGCTCAACTCGCTCAACGGCGCGGTGACCACCATCCAACCGCAGGCGAGAGCGCGGATCTGAACAGGCACACCGGCCGGCCCGACCCGATTGGCCGGGCGGTTCTCAGACGCCTTACCTCCGTCGTCCAGAACGAGGTGTCGAACGGGGTGTCGAATACGCGACTGCGCCGGAACTCGACTGGGCGGGATCGGTAGCCTGTCGGCTGGACCCGGCAAGTCGAGTTGCGAGCACCGCACGTCCTTACTGGCCGCGAAGGAGGACCGATGAACACTTCCGGCTCGTACCGCATGATCGATATTTCGGGTCCGGTCCATCCTCAGATGTGGCACTATCCGGACCCGTATTTCGCGCCCGAGATTTTCGATCTCCCTCCCGTTTCCTGGCTCACCGAGCCGGTCTATTCCGAGGCGGTACGCATGCCGCTGCAGACCGGCACGTACGTGGAGACGGCGGCACATGTACGCCCCGACGGAGTCCGGCTCGACGACGTGCCGCTCGCGCGCACGGTGCTGTTGCCGGCGGTCTGTGTCCAGGTGCCGAAAGGCCCCGGGGAGCCGGTACGGGCGCGGGAGGTCCGCAGGGTGCTCGACAATATCGGGCCGGGCCCGTGGGACGGGTACGGACTGCTGATCTCGACCGGCTGGGGCACCCACTGGGACGAGCCGGACTACCTCGACGCCTGCCCGTACTTTGACGACGACGTCATCGACGAGGTGCTGGCCCAGCGGTTCAGCCTGCTCGGCGGTGATACTCCCCGGTTCGAGAATCCGGCCGCTCCGTCCGGGCATCTTCGGAGGTTCTTCCGGTCGGACGCGTTGCTGCTGGCACCGTTGGCCAACCTCGGCGCGGTCGGCTCGAACAGCGGGCACCTGATCGCAGCGCCGTTACCCATCCGGCGGATCTCGGCGTCTCCGGTGCGCGCCGTCTGGGTACAGGGTCTCGGCGTGTGACCAGGGATCGGCTGGCCGCGTCGGGGCGGCCGGTCCGCGCGGGACATACCCTCGGTTGGCTCTCCACGCCGGAAAGTCTCACGCCCCCACGGCTGCGACTGGGTTGGCACATCGCCGGCTGGATCGCGCTGGCCGCAGGCGTCGCCTTCGCCGCCGGACTGCTGGTCTGGTGGGGCATCGGTGCACCAGCGCATGCGGTGCCGGTGAAGGAGCGGTTGGAGCTGACCAAGATCGCGCTCGCCGTGACCGGCGGTATCGGCGGCGCGGTGGCCTTGGTCGTCGCGTACCGCAAGCAGCACTTCAGTGAGATGGAGGAGCAGCGGGAAGAGGTCAAGCTGAGCATGGAGCGCTTCTCGACGGCAGCTCAACAGCTCGGTGACCCGGCTGCGGCGGTGCGGCTGGCCGGCGCGTACGCGATGGCATCGCTGGCGGACGACTGGGGCGCGGGCAGGCAGACCTGTGTCGACGTGCTCTGCGCGTACCTCCGGATGTTCTATGCCGTCGACCCGCCGGACCAGCCCGACATGCAGACGGCGTGGCACGGCGAGCGACAGGTCCGCCAGACGATCATCAGGTTGATCTCGTCCCATCTGCGGCGCGACGCGCGCATCGGCTGGTGGGGCCACGACCTCGACTTCACCGGTGCGGTCTTCGATGACGGCGAGTTCGACGGCGCGGTGTTCAGCGGTGGTCGGGTCAGTTTCCGGAATGCCCGGTTCATCGGCGGCCGGGTGTCGCTGCGCGGCGTGGTGGTGTCTGGTGCGCAGGTGTCCTTCCAGGACGCTCAGTTCGTCGACTGCGTGGTGAGCTTCGCGGAGTCGGCGGTCACCGCTGGTGCGTTGTCGTTCGACGGGGCGGAGTTCGCCAGTGGCGAGGTCTCGTTCGCCGATGCCACGTTCACCGGCGGTTCCGTCGATTTCGGCGCGATCTTCTGCGGCTCGTCGGTCTCGTTTGCCGGCGCCCACCTCGTCGCGGGAATTCTCGACTTCGAGGACGCCCACTTCCAGAGCGGGCTCGTCGACCTGCGACGGGTCCGCAGCCCGGACACACTTGCGCTACCCGACTCGCTGCCCGCGGATCCGGCGGTGCTACGCCTGCCGGCCCGGCAGCCGGGCGCCGGCAGTTCCGTACGTGATAGTCCGGGATCGATCCAATAGCCTGGAGTACGATCCAGGTCAGCCAGCGTCGGAAAGGCCGGTTCATGGGCTCCTCGTCGTCCGGGTCGCACGCGGCCCGGGAGGCCATTCCTGACCCGCGTGGTGCCCGGTCCCCGAAGGAGTTCGGGCAGGCGCTGCGGACTCTCCGGGAGCGGTGGGCGAAGCTCGCCATCGACCGCATGCGGGATCCGCGCTCGAAGCAGTGCTGGAAGGAGTTGCGGCGTGACTTCATCCAGGCTTTCGAGTGCGGCATCCGGCAACCGGCGACCGATGCGGAGATGTTCGAGTTCATTCGCTGTTTCGTCTGCGCATGCCTACAGGGCGAACCGGAGGCCGAGGTGAACGCTCAGGTCACGAGGTGGCAGAACGCCTGGCGGCAGATCGCCCAACTGCCCGCGCCGATCACCCGGCCACACGCGCCCCACGAGGTGCCCGCGCCGTCAGCCCGGGTGTTCGCGGGGCGGACCGCCGAACTGTCGACACTCGAACGACTCCTGCCCGGCACCCCGGGTGGGTTTCTGTCCGTCGTCGTCACCGGCACGGCCGGGATCGGCAAGACCACCCTCGCCCTTTACTGGGCACACCTCGCCGCCCGTTGGTTTCCCGACGGTCAGCTCTACGTCGACCTGCACGGTTACGGTGATTCGGAGCCGCTCAGCCCGGTGGCGGCGCTGAGCCAACTCCTGCGCAGCCTCGACGTTCCGGACGAGGAGATCCCGGCCGGCCGGGCCGAACTGGAGGCCCGGTTCCGTACCGAAACCGCCGACCGCCAGCTCCTGCTCATCCTCGACAACGCCCACGAGGCCAGCCAGGTACGTCCGCTGCTGCCCGGCGTGTCGAACTGCCGGACGCTCATCACCAGTCGCCGTGTCCTGCCGGGGCTCGGCGCGCACACGCTGCAACTCGGCCTGCTCAGCCAGGACGAGGCGGCTTCGCTGCTGGCCGAGACCATCGGTGCCGAGCGCGCGGGCGCCGAGCCCGGGGCAGTCGCGGATCTCGCCGAGCTCTGCGCGCGCCTGCCACTGGCACTCTCCGTCGCGGGCGACGGACTGGCCGGCAGGCCGGCGGTCCCGGTGTCCGACGCGGTAGCCGAGCTGACCGACGAGGACGAACGGCTCGACGGGCTCGCGGCCGGCGACCAGGCGGACGTGCGCCGGGTTCTGGACTGGTCGCTGAGCTCGCTGCTGCCCGAGCAGGTGCAGTTGTTCGTCAGGCTCGGCCTGCACGAAGCCCCGGAGCTGAGCAGCGCCTCCGCCGCCGTGGTCGCCGGAATCCATCCCGCGAGGGCCCGCCGGCTGCTGCGCGGCCTCGTCGACGCGAGCATGGTCGAACAGCTGCCAGCCGGCCGGTTCCGCTTCCACGACCTGCTGCGCATCTACGCCGCCGAGCTTGCCGGGCAACGGATGCACCCGGACGAGCGGACGTCCGCCGTCGGCAGGTTGCTGCAGTGGTACCTCGCGGGGGCCGATGCCACGGACCGCATCTTCGCTCCCGAGCGGCGACGGGTTCCGGTCCAACTCGGTTCGGACGTTCCGGTCCCGCCGATGACGACCACGGCCGATGCCTTCGCCTGGTGCGACGCGGAGCGGCCGAACTTCGTCCCGGTGGCGCGTCAGGCCGTCCGGTACGGCTTCGATAACATCGCCTGGCAGTTGGCCGCCGCGCTCGGCGAGTATTTCTATCTACGTAACCGTTGGCCGGAGCTGCTCGCCGTCCACCAGATCGTCCTGCCCGCCGCGCGGCGCATGGGCGGCCGGGCCGAGTGCTGGATTCTCATAAATCTCGGTCTGGCGTGTGTCGAGGTGGATCGACCGCTTGACGCAGCCACGTACTGCGAGCAGGCAATCACGGCGAACCAGCGCGAAGGCGATGTCTTCGGGGAAGCCCTCGCGGGCAACAACCTCGGGCTGGCCTACCTGAAGCTGCACCGCTGGGACGAGGCGAAGGCCACGCTCGACCGTTCGCTCACGCTCTTCCGCGACATCGATGTGCGGTGGGGCGAAGCCCACGTTCTCCGTAACCTGGGGCGGGTCCAGTCCGCGCGTGGTCAGTGGACCGAGGCGATCGAGCTGCTGACCCGGGCCAGCGAGCTGCATCGGGAGATCGGCAACCGGGCGGTCGAGGGATGGACACTGCACGACATGGGATTGGCCCAGGCGGCGGCCGGCAACTGGTCGAGCGCCGCGGCCAGCTACCGGGAATCGCTCGCGGTGCACGACGAGGTCGGTGACCGGCTCGCAGCCGCGGTCACGTTGGACGACCTCGGCACCGCACTACAGACACTCGGCGAGTCCACGGAGGCGGTCCACCGGTGGGAACAGGCGTTGGCGATCTTCGAGTCGCTCGCCCACCCTCGGGCTGCCGCCGTCCGGGAGCGGCTCGCCATCTGACTCGGCCGAGCGGCCCGGTCGCGGCAGCTCGCGTCCACGGCGGATCGTGGCAGCCACGCGGTCGCGGGCGCTGGTCGTACTGCCCGGCGCGGACCTGGCGACCGCGGTGGCCGGCGCGACACTGCTCACCGGCGTCCGGCACAACTCGACGCTCACCGGTACCGGGATCTTCGGTCCCGTCACCGCCGTAATTTCCTTCGACGACGTCGACGACGCGGTACGGATGGCCAACGACACCGAGTTCGGCCTGATGTCGTACGTCTTCGGCGAGGAACGGGAGGCGGTCGCCGTGGCACGCCGCCTGGAGACCGGGATGGTCGCCGTCAACCGGGGGTGGAAAGCGACCCGGCGGCCCCGTGCGGCGGCGTCAAGCAGAGCGGCCTCGGCCGGGAGGGCGGCTCGGACGCCATCGGAGAGTTCCTGGAGGAGGAGTACATCGCACTTACCGCCTGACACGCCGCCGCCGGCGCCGGCTCGGCTCGGCGCCGGGGCCGAGCCGACCGGGTGGCTGCGCCGCGACCGGTGTTCAGCGGACCAGTCTGAAGAATGCCCGCAGTTCCCGGACGAAGGTGTCGGGCTGTTCGAGGGCGGGGAAGTGCCCGCCCCGGTCGAGTTCGTTCCAGTACCGGATGTCGGTGTAGCGCCGGGCCGCCCACCGGCGCGACGGGCGGGGTACGTCCCCCGGGAAGATCGAGCAGCCCGTGGGCACCGACACGCTGTCCGTGGTGGTCGACCGGAACCACTCGGCGACCTGCCCGAAGCTCTCCCAGTAGAGGCGGGCGGCGGAGGCGCCGGTGGCCGGCAGCCAGTAGAGCATGACCGTGTCGAGCAGTTCGTCCCTGGTGACCACGGCCTCCAGGTTCCCGTCGTGGTCGGTCCAGGACCAGAACTTCTCGGCGATCCAGCCGCAGAGCGCGGCGGGCGAGTCCACCAGGGCGTACCCGATGGTCTGCGGTTTGCTGGACTGCTCGGCGGAGTAGCCGGACTCCCGGTCCTGCGCCTCGCGCAGCGCCGCGAGGCTGGCCCGCTCGGCGTCGGTGAGATCGTCGAAGGTGGCCGGGTCGGGGGCGGCGATCGGGGGCACCGGATGGATTCCGGCGACGTGTCCGGGGTCCTGCTGGCCGATGGCGGTGGTGACGCTGTTGCCCCAGTCGGTGCCGTGCGCGCCGTACCGCCGGTAGCCGAGCCGGGCCATCAGTTCGGCCCAGGCGTCGGCAACACGCTGCACGCCCCAGCCGGGTCCGGTCGGCTTGTCGCTGAACCCGTACCCGGGAAGGGTCGGCAGGACCAGGTGGAAGGCGTCCGCCGGGTCGCCGCCGTACCGGACCGGGTCGGTGAGCGGGCCGACCACCTTGAGGTACTCGGCCAGCGAGCCCGGCCAGCCGTTCGTCAGGACCAGCGGCATCGCGTCGGGCTGCGGCGAGCGCACGTGCGCGAAGTGGACACCGAGCCCGTCGATCACGGTCCGGTACTGCGGCAGGGCGTTCAGCCGCGCCTCGGTGACCCGCCAGTCGTACGCCTCGGCCCAGTACCGGCACAGCTCGCGCAGGTAGCGCAGCGGAACCCCCTGGGACCAGTCCGGCACGGTCTCGGGTTCCGGCCAGCGGGTCGCGGCCAGCCGCCGGCGCAGCTCCACCAACTGCTCCTCCGCAACCTCGATCCGGTACGGCGTGATCTCGTCGGTCATGGTTCCGCCTCTCTGCCGGCCGCCCAGCCGGCGAGGGCCGTCTCGCCGGTGGCATGGTCCAGACCGATGATCTCAACACCGCACAGCGACCCGCCCTCGCCGTGACCGGCGTCGACGACCGGTGGCGGTGGTGCGGTGCGGTGCGCGGCCATCAGCCCGTCGAGATACGGGTTTCCGGTCGCCGTGCTGTCGGGTGCCGTTGTCGCCGGTCAGGCCATCGCGTTGGCCAACCACTTCCGCCAGGTCCGCTCGGCCTGGTCCGGGTCGACCTCGGCGAAGACGTGGTGGCCCGTCAGGATGACACCGCCCCGGCCGACGAACCGCAGCAGCGCGTCGTCGGTGCGTACGCCGAGGAAGCTCGGGGCCAGCACGGTGTCGACGACGCCGTCGACCTGCCGGCCGTCGACTGTGAAGCGCACCGGCTCGCCCTCGCCGACGTCCCTGGACAGGCCGGTCGCGGCGGTGAGCTTCGCCCAGACCGTCTCCTGGTCCGGCTGCTGCGGACCGAGCGCCGTGACCGGCACGGCGGTGCGGCCGGGGAAGTGTTCCAGGTATTGGGCGAGGCTCCGCAGGTAGAGCGGGTTGCCGTTCTTCAGCGCCTCGTACTCGGACTCCCAGTCGCCGGTCAGGATGCCGCTGTGCACCATGCGCAGTGTGCTGGAGCCTCCGTCGCGACCCTCGACGAGGTATTCGAACGCCATGAACCCGCCGTCCTCGCCGGGGATGCCCCGGTAGGCGAAGCGCCGCCCCGGCTCCCAGGCCGTGATGGTGGCGCCCTCGGTGTTGCCGAACATCGTCATGCTGGCCGTGCCGCCCTCGCGCGGCTCGACCTCGTTGCGCCCCATGAACCAGGAGTCGATGCCCGGACCGGTGGCGATGGCCGCCCAGACCTGCTCCGGGGCGGCCTGGACGGTGATGTCGTGGATCAGTTCGAACTCGTGCGCGGTCATCTTCAGGGCTCCCTGGTCTGGTCGGGGTACGGAGTGCGGTGGCACGTCGACACGCTACGAGCCGAATACTAATGCTGTCAAGACAGGATTAGTTGTCGGTGTGGGTCAGCCCTGGTTCGCTGCCCGGTACGCCGGAGAAGTGGGGAATCCGCTGGTGGGGAGGATTCACCCGGACAGGCACGAACCGCCGGGACGCCGCCGCGCCGCGTGGGACACCTCCGCCCGGTCGCCATCGAACCCCGTCGCACTCTAGATGCTCTATGCTTTCCGGCTGGATCAGCAGACAGGGACTGTGCTCGACCGCCGGGTCCACCGGATGGCCAGCCGGTCAGACTGGAGCGACATGGGCTGCCCACACGCCGAACGATGCCCTCTGTTCCCGCTACTGCGAGCCTCTCTGCGCAGTTGGCGGGAGTACTACTGCGACACCGGGGACGGCTGGCGGGACTGTGCCCGGTACACGTTGTCGCTCACCGGCGCCGTCGTGCCGATCACGCTGCTGCCCAACGGCGCCAACGCGCAGCACCTGAAGGGTGCGACAGCCGGGGTCGGTCCGGTCGGACCGGACCCGTCGACGCCGCCACGGTGGCCGGGGCCGGATCCCCGCCGGGTGGCACCCGCGCCGTCGGCCTACTTCGAGCAGGCCGCGCCGCCGGCCGGACTGCCGAAACATCCACTGTTTCCGCAGGTCGCGCAACCCCCAGGGAGCACTCCGTCGACGCCGCAACCGCGACGCCGCTGGTGGACCCGCCTCACCGATTGGATCTCAGGCCCCGCATGAGCAACTACTGGCCATGGTGGGCAGGCGCACTCGGCCTGGCCGCCGTCACCATCAACTACACCGTCAGCACCGACCGGTCCTTCGGCGTCTCCTCCGCGTGGGAACGGGTGCTGCACTGGCGGGACGAGCGCCGCGCCGAACGGCTGGAGGCACAGTTCACCGACGAGCGCGCCCTCACCGAGGCGCTCGCGGTGGCCACCGCCGAACACTTCGGACCCCGGCCCGGCGCACCGGCCCGGCCACCCGTGGCAGATTCCGGTCCGCCCTCCGTCGGCCCACCCGCCGGGCCGACGGCCGTCGTCCCGGCCGTCGAGCCGGATCCGGGTACCCGGCCCGCGTCCACCGCCCCGCGTCCGGCGCCGCTGGTCACCCAGGCCGCCCTGCTGCTCTCGATCTTCCTGGGCGGGCTGCTGGCAGCGGTCACGGCCGGCCGGTTCGACCTCCGGCTGGACATGGGGGACGGCTTCCGCGAGATCGTCACCGACAGTCCACCCCAGATGGTCGGCACGCTCTTCGTCGGTGGCATCCTGGTCGGCTTCGGTACCCGTCTGGCCGGCGGATGTTCCTCCGGTCACGGGCTCAACGGCTGTGGCCGGCTCCATCCGGACAGCCTCGTCGCGACGGCCGTATTCTTCGGCGCCGCCGTCGCCGTGTCGTTCCTGCTCTGGAAGGTCGTGTGATGCGTACCCGGGGTGGCCTCCTGCTCGCCAACATCATCGCCGGGCTCGCCCTCGGCTTCACCGTCACCAACATCGGGTTCGGCGACTACGCCGAACTGAACCGCATGTTCACCTTCCAGGACCTGCGGATGTTCTTCGCCTTCGCCGGCGGTGTCGGGCTGATCGTCGTGGTCTTCGCCCTGTTCCGGATCCGCCGTACGCCGGGCCGCATCCATCCGGGCGTGATACCCGGCGCGGTACTGTTCGGCGGCGGCTGGGCGCTCTCCGGCGGCTGCCCGGCGATCCCGATCATCCAGGTGGCCAGCGGCTACCTTCCGGCGCTGGTCACGATCGTGGGCATCGTGGTCGGCACCCGGCTCTGCCGCTGGGTGAACGCCAGGTACCTCCACCTCGACGTCGGGTCCTGCGGCCGGTGAGAACGTCGGGTCCTGCGGCCGGTGAGACCAGCCCGTCACCCGGCCGATCCACCCTCGCGCGGCCCGGCCCGAACCCACCCGTGGCCCGGCCCGGCCGACGGTTGGTGGGGTTGCGGCGCATCAGCCAGTCGATCAGGCGCGTCGACCAACCGGACATTCGCCACCGGGCGAGGACGCGGCCAGGGCCGGCACCGCGTCGGCATGGATGCCTGTCCAGCTCAGGCACCCGGTCCCGGCCAGCACGAAGATCGCCGGGAAGCTCTCGATCCCGAACGCGTGCCGCAGCGCACTGTCCCCGTCGACCACGATCCGGGCCACCGGGTCGAGCCGGCGGAGAAACCGGGCCGACGCGGCCGGCCCCGTCACCACGGCGAGTACCCGCTCGGAACCGCCCGGCCAGCGCGCCGCCACCGTCCGGAAGCGGGCCCGCTCACGACGGCAGGATGCGCAGGTCGGGCTGAAGAAGCCGACAAGCGTGGCCGCCGGTACGACATGCGTGACCGGCCGGCCGCGCGTGTCGTGGACGAGAAAGTCCCGCACGGTGTCGCCGCGCGGAAGGGCACGCGCGGGGACTCCCCGGCGCTCCACCTCCGAGAGCAGTTCGGACTGGTATCGCAGCCGCCGCACGACCGCGACCAGCAGGGCCGTGTTGAACGCGCACCAGACGCTGCTGAGCACGACGACGGCGACGAGCACGGACATCCGCAACCTCACAGGCGAGCGGTGAACAGGGAGGTGATCTCGTCCAGCCGGCTGATCGCCACGGCCAGCGCGACGGCGCCGACGACACACACACCGGTGGCGTCCCAGCCCATCGGTGCGGCCCCGGTCCGGAGCCGGGTGCTCGCGATGCCGCCGGCCAGCACGGCCAGCAGCAGGACGTTGCGGGCGATCGCCGTACGCCGGGTGGTGGAGACCGCCGAACCGAAGCATCCGCACTCCAGTGCCCGCCCGGACTCCGGTGACCGCACCAGCGCCCAGGTGAAGCCGACCAGCAGCACACCGGCCAGGCCCAGCCCGACAGTGGAGAACGGGCCGACGGACGCGGTCGCCGCCACGGTGACCTCACAGGCGACGACGAGCCGGGCCAGCATCCCGGCCCTTCCCGCCGACAGTCCCGTCAACCGCCCGGTGGCGTCCCGGAACCCGGCGTAGGCCGCCCGGCTGCGCAACTTGCCGACCACGGAGAGCCCGAACACCACGACGAGGGTGCCGCGGCAGAGCAGGGAGACGTACCCGAGGACGGTGCTCATCCGGGTTCCGGTCGGTCGTCGACGGCGACGGTCAGCAGCGGGATGTGGAAGTCGTCCGGATACGGCTCGTCCACCGGGATACCGTCAACCGACACCCAGGCATGCGCTCCGAAGGGCGGATACCGGCGTACCCCGGCGTGCCACACCGGCCAAGTGCCCGCCAGCCGGCACAGCAGCACCGTGGCGATCGACCGTGGCAGGCAACCCACCGGACCGCTGCAGAAGGCGCTCGTCGTGACGGTGTCCCGGCGTGCGGCGGCCGCTTCCGCACGACTCGCTGGCCGCGCGCCACGGCTCAGCCGACGCAGCACCAGACGGATGCGGTCGGGCTTCTGCCCGGCCAGCAGCCGGGCCACGACGACTGCCGCCCGCACGGTCAGCCGCCGCCGCAGGCCGAGGTGCCGGGGATCGTGTCTGAGCACCTGTTCCGAGGTCACCCCGCGACCACCAGTCCGGCCGCCGTCAACTCGGCGATCAGCTCCGGTGCCTCGGCGGCCATCACCGCCGGGTCGCCGTCGAACTCCGCCGCGAGCCGGGCCGCCGCCTGCTCGGGGCCACCGCCGGCAAGCAGCGCGCCGAGCACCACCGCCCCGCTCGGATTGAGCGTCCAGTACTCGCCGGAGGCGGCGTCCAGCAGCACGCCGCCGTACTCCGTCGGTGTCCAGGACACCCGGTCGGGCAACTTCCAGGTCATCGTCGTTCCCTCAGCATCGGATGGCGGGGGCGGGTTCCACGGTCCGCAACCAGGTCTCGCAGGCCAGCGTCTGGTCGAGGTCGTACCAGGTGCGGTCGTCCGGGGCGCGGACGGCCGCGCGCAGTGCCGCGACGTCCACCAGGCCGTACCCGGCGAGCCGTGAGTCGTCGGCGAGGGCGAGCAGGTCGTCGCGGTACCGCTGGGCGCCGCGGGCGGCGGCGATCGAGGTGTCGGCCTTGGTGTCCCGGGCCAGCAGAGCCGGCGGCAGCACCGGCGCCATGGCGGCCCGGATCAGCGGCTTGTAGTGCCGGGGTGAGGTGACGTGGGCGGGGTGTGCCGCCAGGCATGCCTCGACGACCTGGTCGTCGAGGTACGGCAGGGCTGCGGTCACCCCGACCCGGCGCGTCGACTGGGCGAGGTGCCGGGCGTTCGCCGCACCCGCGTACACCCCGGCGAGCCGGCCGTGCAGGCCACGGTCCTCGGCGAGCGGCACCGCCGCACTCCCCCGCTCGCGCAGGGCCTCGGCCAGCCGTACCCGGGCATCGGTGGTCAGCCACGGTGCCGTCGCGACAGGTACTCCCCAGCCGAGCAGCGGACGTGCCCGCGCGGTTCCGGCGCCGTCGAGGTCACCGCCGAGCGAGGCCATCCAGCGGCCGTACGAGCGCCGGTCCACGATCGCCCGCAGCGTGTCCCTACGTCCCCACCGGTAGGCCGAGCGGAGCAGCCGCAGTTGCCGGACGGCCTGCCGGGGATGCGTCCGCAGCAGGGTCAGCTGCATCGCGGGGTCGGCGCTGAGCAGCTCGTCCCCACCGAACCCGGTGAGCCGGACACCGGCACCGTGCTCGGCGGCCCGGCGGGACACCGCCAGGAAGCTCGCCCGGTACAGCACCGCGGCGGTCGGTTCGTCGAACCGGTCCTCCGGCCGGAGGATGCCCTCGTACGGCAGCGGGTTCGCCTCGCCGTCCACCACCTCGTGCCGCACGGAGCCGAGTTCGGCGGCGGCCCGGCGGGCCCACGGCAGGTCGTCGTCGAGCGGGTCCGGGCTCACACAGGTCAGTCCCACCACCCGGCTGCCGCCCCGGGCGGCCAGCGCGCACAGCGATGTCGAGTCCAGTCCGCTCAGGTCGCTCGCGACCACCTCGTCGGCTCCCGCCCGGACGGCCACGGCGTCGGAGAGCGCCCGGCGCAGCCGGTCGGCGGCGGTGGCCAGGTCGAGTTCGGGTTCCGGGGCGCGCCACCGGGTCACGGTGCGCGGTGCGGCGGCCCGGTCCAACAGGAGGCGCCGGTCCGGCGGTACGGCGTGCACGCCCTGCCAGACCGGCTGCCAGAAGATCGGCCAGGGGGCGTACGGGGCGAGCATCCGCAGGGCGAGGGCCTCGTCGTCGACCCGCCCGCCGGTGAACCCGGCCAGTACGTCGGCCCGGTCGGCGGCGAGGGTCTGCTCCCGCACCGAGGCGAAGAAGACCCGGCGGTAGCCGGAGAGGCTGCCGTGCACCGCCGTACCCGCCGAGGTCGAGGCGAGCGCGTGGAAGCTGCCCGGCCGGCCGTGCAGGGCGGCACAGAGTTGTCCGGCGTCGCGGGCGCCGGTACCGAGTCGCTCGAGGTCGCCCGCCCCGAGCCGGTGCTCGCCCAGCGCGACGAGGCGGCGGTCGCCGAACTCGGCCACCGCCACCTCGTCGTCCGTCCACCGACCGAGCAGCCACGGCCGTCCGGAGGCGTGGGTGAGCGTCCGCAGTCCGGTTCCCGGCCGCCGGAGCGGTTCGGCGAGTGCGCGACCGCCGTCGGTGTCGGGGACGACCACGAACCACGAGAGCCCGGATGCCACGCCTGGTACGGCCACCATCGGAACTACCCCTCTGTCTCGGTGCGGTGGGCGCGCGCCGTCAGCTGCAGATGGAGCGCGGCTTCTGGGTGACGAACGACTCCCGGCAGCTGGTGAACAGGCTGCCGGCCGTCCTGCGGGCGAACGTGCCCTGCTTCGACAGGGTCGGGCGCTGGTACGCCGTCTTCTGCACCATCTCGATGTCCTCCTTGGTTGGGTCGCGGGCTCCGACGTCCTGAGCCCGCCGTGCGAGCACTATCCGAGATCGATCTATATTGCTGCGATATCGGAGCTTTGCTGCGAGCGTCGGGGGCCGGTCCCGGCGAGCATCTGGGTCGCGGCCAGCCCGCGGTAGAGGTCACAGCCGTCCACCAGGTCGGCGTGCGTGCCGACGGCGCGGATCCGGCCCGACTCCAGCACGACGATGCGGTCCGCCCCGGTCACGGTGGAGAGCCGGTGCGCCACCATCACCACCGTGGTGGTCCGCGCGACGTCGGCGACGATCTGGCCGAGCGCGCGTTCGTTCATGGCGTCGAGCTGCGAGGTCGGCTCGTCGAGCAGCAGCAGGCCCGGCCGGCGCAGCAGGGCACGGGCGATCGCGATGCGCTGCCGCTCCCCGCCGGAGAGCGACGCGCCGCGATGCCCGACCGCGGTGTGCAGCCCGTCCGGCAGCCGGCGCAGCAGCGGGACGAGGCGGGTCCGTTCGAGGACCTCCGCCAGCCAGGACTCCGACAACTGCGCCGAGCCCATCGTCAGGTTGTCCAGCAGCGTTCCGGACAGCACCGGAGCGTCCTGCTCGACGTAGCCGATCCGGGCGCGCAGCTCGGCCAGGGGCCAGTCCCGTACGTCGCGGCCGTCGATCTCGACCTGACCGGTGGTCGGATCGTGGAAGCGCTCGACCAGTGCCAGCAGGGTCGTCTTCCCGGCGCCGGAGGGCCCCACGACGGCGGTGAGTCCGGTCGGGGGCAGCCGCAGGTCGACCCGGTCCAGGATCGCCGGGCCGTCGGGCCGGTGTCGCAGCGAGACGTCCCGGAACCGCACCGTCACGGGCGCCCCGACGCGGTCCGGGTCCGCCGGCCGGCTCAGGTCCTCGGCGGCGAGGTCGGCGATCCCGTCGATCCGGCGGACCGCGGCCAGCCCGGCCTGTAGCCCGGTGAAGCCGCCCACCAGCTGGGTCACCGGGCCGCCGAGATAGAAGAGGTACAGCAGGAAGGCGACGAGTGCGGACACGGCCAGCTCGTCGGCGGCGACCCGGGCTCCGCCCACCCCGAGTACCACGAGAAAGGCGACCTGGACCGCGAGGCCGGTGGCGACGCCGGCCAGCGAGACCCACCGCGCCGCCTGCCGCCCCCGTCGCCACGCCCGCCCGGCCGCGGCGTGCACCGCGCGGGCCTGCTGCTCCTCCGCGCCGTTGGCCTTGACCGTCCGGAAGGCTCCCAGTGTACGTTCGAGGACCGCTCCCATCCCGCCGACCGCTTCCTGCGCCTGTTCCCCGGCGCGGCGGATCCGGGGCACCAGGGCCAGCGTCACGGCGGCGAGCAGCAGCAGCACGACAAGTACCACCGCGAGCAGGACCGGATCGAGCCGCGCCATCAGGACCACCGCACCGGCGATCTGGAAGACCCCGGCTACCAGGTCGACGACGTTGCTGGTGGCCGCCGCGCGCAGTTGCGTGGTGTCGCCCGTCACCCGTGACATCAGGTCGCCGGGCTCGGCGCCGTCGACGACCGCGACCCGCAGGCGCAGCAGCCGGGTGACGAGCCGTCGGCGCGCGGTCAGCACGACGCTCTCGGCGGTCAGCTCCACCAGGTACATGCCCCAGACCCCGACGACCACGCTGAACAGCAGCAGCGAGACCAGTGCCAGCATCGGCCCGCGGTACGGGGTGCCGCCGGTCAGCGCGTCGATCAGGCTCTTCACCACCATCGGCTGGGCGAGGTTGGCGAGTCCACCGAGGAACATCAGCGCCGCTCCGCCGAGCAGGCCGGAGGCGTGCGGGCGGACGTAGCTGAGCAGGGACGCCAGCGGCGTCCGGCCGGCGGCACAGGTGCTGGGCGGCATGCCGTCGTCCTCACCGGGATGTCGGAGTTGCGGGATGCGGGGAGTTGCGGGATGCGGGGAGGTGCGGGCTGTCGGAGTCGCCGGCCGGCTTCGGCTCCGGCCCACCGACACTTTCCGGCGCGGTCCGATACTCCGGCTATATCCGAACGTGATCACGAGGGTTGCGAGCGCGGAGGATCGGGGCTAGATTTGAGATCCGCATAGATAGATCTCTATGCAACTCGGTCGCGGGACTTCCGCTCCGTTGGATGCGGCACCCACCTTCCCAGCACCGGGCCGTCGTGGCGAGCTCACGCCCACCGCCCCGGAGGCCGTTGCCGCCCTAGCCAGTGGAGTAGAAACGTGAAGAGGTCCCGAATCCTGGTGGTGGCCGCGGCCACCGCGTTGACCACCGTGGCGGGAGTCCTGACCGCCCCGCCCCTGTCGGCCGCGACGCCCGACCTCACCGTCAACACCGCCTCGACCTACCAGACGATCGACGGCTTCGGGGCCGCAACCCCGATCTTCGGTGGCTCCGGTGACCCGTGGACGGACAGCGAAACCCAGACACTCGTCGGTACCGGCCCGGGTCAGCTCGGGCTGTCGATCATCCGGACCGTGGTGTCGCCGGTGTCGAGCGAGTGGAACCTGTACGCGAACAGCCTGCGAACGGCGAAGTCCTACGGCTCCGACGTCAAGATCCTGGCCTCGCCCTGGACGGCCCCGGCGAACTTCAAGACGAACAACAGCAGGATCAACGGCGGAAAGCTCAGGACCGACTACTACGACGACTATGCCGAGCACCTGAACGGCTACGTGCAGTACATGAAGAGCCAGGGCGTCGCCATCGACGTGACCTCGGTGCAGAACGAACCGGACTGGCACCCCGACTACGACTCGATGGACTGGACCGGCGCCGAGATGCGGAACTGGGTCCGTGACCAGGGCGCGAAGGTCAGGGACACCAGGCTCATGGTCGGCGAGTCCCTGCGGTTCAACCGCGCGTACTCCGACCCGACGCTCCAGGACGCCACGGCTCGCAACAACATCGGCTACGTCGGCGGACACCTCTACGACGCCGAGAACAGCGGGAACCTCTCCCCGTACCCGCTGGCGAACCAGTACGGCAAGAACCAGTGGATGACCGAGTGGAACCTGCACGCGGCCGACGGGAACGGCTCGAACATCTGGGGGAACCCCGGCAACGCGACCGTCTGGAACGAGAGCCTGGACGACATCATGCGGACCGTGCACAGGTCGATGGAGTCCGGCTGGAGCGCGTACATCTGGTGGTACGGCCGCCGCTTCTACTCCTTCATCGGCGACGGCGACGCGCAGTACGGCACCACGAAGGGTCAGGTCCTCCGGCGCGGCCAGGCGTTCTCGCAGTACTCCAGGTACGTCCGCCCGGGCGACCGGCGGGTCGCCGTGACGAAGAGTTCGAGAACCTCCGGCCTGGAGGTCACGGCCTACCAGGGCAGGGGCAAGGTCACGCTGGTGATCCTCAACCGCTCGAACAGCGCGGTCAACAACGCCGTGGTCCAGACGCCGCAGAGCATCGGGAACGCCGAGTACACGGTCACCTCGCAGAGCCTGGGTGCCGCGGCCCAGCCGGTGAGCCTGGGCGACGGGCAGGCGACCGTCAACATCCCGGCACGGAGCATCTCCACCATCACCGTCAGCGAGGGTTCCGCCCCGACCACCCCACCGACCGGCCAGCCGTCGAGCACGCCCCCGCCCAGCACCCCGCCGGCCGGCGGCAGCTGCACCGCGTCGACGGCGGCCGGCACGGTCTGGGGCGACCGCTACAACACCGCCGTCACGGTCAGCGGCGCCGCCAGCTGGACCGTCGTCGTCGCCGTCAACTCGCCACAGTCGATCAGCACCACCTGGAGCGGCACCGCCAGCCTGAGCAACAACAACACCGTACTGACGATGCGCTCCAACGGCAGCGGCAACACGTTCGGCTTCACCACGATGATGAACGGCAACTCCGGCGGCCGACCACAGATCAGATCCTGCACCGCCGGCTGACCGCGAGAGCAGGCGATCGCGCAGACGACCGACGTGGCGGGCTCCCGCGGGCCGGGCCGGGCCGGGCCTGCGCCGAGTGATCGAGGAACGGCGTTCGGGAGCCGACGCCGCCGCGATGGCGGAAAAGGAAGATCATCGAAACCCGCCACGTGACTTTGGTCATCGGCCACTGTGGTCTTTTCGGCACCTGGCGCCGACGAAACATCATATGATCGGCGAAGGTCGATCAGTGACTACACGGGGGATCTGATGGAGTCAACTCTGCCTGTCTAACCACCTGGCGTAGTCCCATGATCAATGGATGTCGTCCGGCATCCAGGAAGGAGCCAGGTGGCTACCGGTATCAACCCATGGAAGCGCAGGCTGGCGGCACCTGTCGTCGCCCTCCTGCTGGCGTCCGGCGTCGGCCTCATGGGCTCGACTCCCGCGCTCGCGAACAACAACCCCGCGCCGGCCGCGTTCACCGGCGGCACGGAACGCCGAACCAGCACGCCCGCCGAGAGTGGCAGGTCGGACCGATACCTGGTCCGGCTCGCCGAACCGCCGGTGGCAGCGTATTCCGGCGGTGTGGACGCGCTGCCCGCCACCCGCCCGAAGGCCGGCGAGAGGCTCGCCGCGCGATCGGATGCGGCACGCAGGTACCGTGACCACCTCGCCGCCACCCGCTCGGCCGTGCTGTCCAGGGTGGACGCCCGCGCCGACCAGACGTACACCACCGCGTTCAACGGCTTCTCGGCGTCGCTGTCGCCGGCACAGGTCGCCGCGCTGCGCGCGGACCAACGGGTCGCGGCGGTCACCGAGCAACGCACGGTCGAGGCGCACTCCACGACCCCGACCGGCACCTGGCGACAGCCGTCGACGAGCACCTGGCGACAGCCGTCGGCCGGCCGGGCCGGCTCCGCCGTGCTCCGCAACACCGTCGGCCTGACCACCGGCGGAAGGCCGGGACACGCCCCGGTCGCACTCGCCGCCCCCGGCACCGGCGCCGGTGTCGTGATCGGCGTCATCGACTCCGGCATCTGGCCGGAGAGCGCGTCGTTCGCCAGGACGATGTCGGCACCACCAGGGTGGCAGGGCACCTGCCAGACCGGCGCCCAGTTCCCCGCCTCCGCCTGCAACGGCAAGATTCTCGGCGCCCGGCACTTCGCCACCGACTATCTCGCCCAGTACGGAACGCTGCCGGCCAACGAGGTGCTCTCGGCCCGGGACATGCTCGGGCACGGCTCGCACACCGCCTCGACCGCGGCCGGCGTACCCGTATCGAACACCGTGGTCGACGGCCGCGACCTCGGCCCCATCGCGGGGGTGGCGCCGGACGCGCACATCGCGGTGTACAAGGCCCTGTGGGACGGCACCGGCACGGACGCCGACATCATCGCGGCGATCGACGCCGCGGTCGTCGACGGCGTGCAGGTGATCAACTACTCCGTCGGTTACACCGGCGGCGACTTCGTGCCCAACGACGCCATCGGCAACGCGTTCCTCAACGCCTACCTGGGTGGGGTGTTCGTGGCCGCCTCCGCCGGCAACGACGGCAAGTCCGGCACCATCAGCAACACCTACCCGTGGGTCACCACCGTCGGTGCGGCGGTCAGCAACGCCAACGAGGCCACCATCGCGCTCGGCGGCGGGGCGAGCATCGTCGGCACGTCGGTGGACTCGCTGCCGAGCGGATCCAGGTCGTTGGTCTACGCCGGCCAGGCGTCGACCGACGGCACCACCACCTGCCAGCCGGGCTCACTCGACGCCACCAAGGTGCAGGGCAGGGTCGTCGCCTGCAACTACAGCGACAAGTTCGCCGCCGTCGACGAGGTACGGGCCAAGGGCGGCGCAGCGGTGATCCTCTTCGGCGACGTCGAGGTCAAGCGGATCAACAACCTGTACGGCTTCCCGACCGTGACGCTCTGGACCCGCCAGCAGGCCGGTCCGCTCCTCACCTATCTCCAGCGCCGGCCCACCACCGGCACCGTCACGCTCTCCACCGGCGGCAACGGCTCCAGCCTGCCCGGCGTGCCGTCCGTGGTCAACTTCTCCTCCTGGGGGCCCGACCAGGTCCACACGGGACTCCAGAAGCCCGACCTGGCGGCCCGGGGCACCGACGTGGTCGCCGCCGTGGCGCCACCCGGCAACAACAACCGCAACTTCGACGTGTACTCGGGCACCTCGATGGCCGCGCCGCACGTCGCCGGGATGGCCGCCATCCTGAAGGGCCTGCACGCCAACTGGTCGCCCGGCACCATCGCGTCGGCACTGCGCACCACCGCGACCGACACGGTCGGCACCAGCAGCCCCCTCAAGCAGGGCAGCGGGATGCCGGACCCGACCCGCGCCAACGACCCCGGGCTGGCCGTGGTGCCGTCGGCCGCCGAGCTGACCGCGTTCCGGGACGCCGCGACGCCCGACGGCAAGGAACTCAACCTGCCGTCGATCGCACTCCGGGAGTACGACGGGACGAACACGGTCACGGTGAACCGCAGGTTCACGAACGTCGGCAGCACACCGGAGACCTACCAGGCCAGCGTCTCCGGCCTGACGGGGATGTCGGTCACCATGAACCCGTCGAGCTTCACCGTGAGCCCGGGCAACACGGTCACCGTCGCGATCACCGTCAACCGGGGCTCGGCGCCCTTCGACCGGTACGCCGCGGGCGCCATCACCTGGGCCAGCCCGGCGCACTCGGTACGGATGACCGTGTCGACCAGGCCGTGGGGCTTCAACCCGAGGACGGACGACGACAGCGACTCGCTCGCGCAGTTCGGCTGGCACGGCTCGTTCGGCGAGAAACTGTTCCAGCCGGGGTTCACCGGGCCGGTGACCACCCGCACCACCGGCTACCGGGCGGTCTCGTGGAGCAGCGCCAGCCTGTCCACGACGTACCCGTCGACCTTCTTCGACTCGCAGGGGGACAACATCCGGTCGCACAGCATCACCGTGCCGACCGGGTCGGCGGGCCTGATCGTCCAGACGACGAGCACCGGCGCCGCCAACCTCGATCTGTACGTGTACCGCAACGGCAAGCTCGTCAGCCACAGCCTCGACTACTGGAGCAGCAACGAACGGAGCGTGCTGTATCTGCCGGAGGCCGGCACCTACACGGCGTACGTGCACGCACAGCGTGGCGCGACGGCGGGTGGGACGGCCAACTACCAGTTCGCCGCCACGGTCCTGGCCCGCAACGGCAGCTACACCGGTACGACGGTGCAGCTCACCGACGCGGGGGGCACCCCGACCACGAGCCTCACCCGGGGGAACTACTACACCGTCCGGCTGACGCCGACAGGCACCCTGCCGAACGTCGAGCACTGGGCGTACACGGAGTTCACCACCGGTGGGAAGGTCGTCTCCGGGCCGCTGATCAGCTCGCGATGACCAACACCTGACGGGCGACCGGCGGGATGCGGGGCTGGACGGCTCTGGCCCCCGCCGGTCGCCTCCGTCACTCACCTGCGGATGCCGGACGACCGGGACACGCCGTGCCCTGGCCGCCGGGCGCCCGTCGCCGCCCACACCGGGCTCCGTCCGCACCCGACAGGCGACGAGCCGCGTGACGCCGCGCACCCGGAGTGCCGCGTACAGCTCGGGTGGCACGTTGACGACGCGGAGCCGGGATCCGGTGTGCCCGGACGCCCGGTAGAGATCGATGAGTACCGGCGCGACAACGGCCGGCCCCTGCCGCATCCGGCGCAGGTCCACCACGAAGGTGCGGGGGCGCCGGTGTACGACAAGCTGGACCAGCGCGTCGCGCCAGGAAGTGGCCGCCGCACCGCCCGTCGAGGGCTCCCTGACGGCCGCCACAAGGCAACCTGGTTCGGACTCGTACGTGCGTACCGGACTATTCCCGGCGCCGGTCGTGGCGCCGGCCTCCGGGTCCGCCGTCAGGCGGGCGCGCAGCTGCGCCAGCGCCCGGGCGAGGAGCCGGGAGACCGTCATCTGCGACGTGCCGAGTTCGGTGGCGATCTGGTCCTGGCTGCGGTTGTCGAAGAAGTAGCGTCGCACGACGTGACGTCCGCGGGCAGGCAACAGCCGCAGCATCGCCTCCAGCGTCACCCGATCACCGACCGCGTCGAGGGCCGCGTCCCGTTCACCGAGCAGGTCCTGCCGCTCCCCCGCGTCGTCGTCCAACCCGACCCGACGATTCAGCGACTCACAGCGGTAGGCGGACGTGCTCGCCTCGGTGTCGCGTACGTCGTCCTCGGTCAGACCGAGCGCCGCGGCGATGTCCGACACGGACGGCGTGCGCTGCAAGCGCTGCGTCAGGTCGGCACGGGCACGCGTCACCTCCAGGCAGCGTTCCTGGAGCTGTCGGGACACGTGGACGCCCCAGACCCGGTCCCGGAAGTGTCGCTTGAGCTCGCCGAGAATCGTCGGGCGGGCATACGCCGTGAAGCTGGCACCCCGGTCCGGGTCGTACCCGTCGACCGCCTTGATCAGGGCCAGCGCGGCGACCTGGAACAGGTCGTCGAGGTTCTCGCCGCGGTCGGCGTACCCCCGGGCCAGGCGGTGCGCGAACGGCAGGTGCCGCCGCAGGATGTCGTCGCGCAACCGGTCACGTTCGGCCGGCGGGCAGCCGGGCCGACGCATCCGCCGAGCCGCCTCCACCGTGGCCGCCTCCCGATCGTCGGCGACCCGAGCAGGCCCCGCGTCGCGACCGGCGGCGACCGGGGCAGGCCCGGACGGGCGGTGCTCGGTAACGACAGACATGGGACCTCCTGAAGGGTCAGGATCGACGTGCAGCACGGTCTCCGGCCGACCCGGATACCCCGGTCTCCGGCCGACCCACCAGACGCGGAAGACCCGGGGCGGGTCCGGCAGCTGCGGCCACGCCGCGCGGCAGGGCCGCGACGATCGGCTCCCCACCATGGCGGCGGGCTGGTATCCGGCCCCGGTGCCGCGCCCTGAGACCCGGGACGAAAGCTACGAACTCCGAGGTAACCCAGCCGAGTGCGGGGAAACCCGACTTCGCCATTCGTCACGAACCTGTCATGGACCCGTGTCCACGCCGTCACACCTGGCCGACGTACGCCGGCAGTCGCCATAAAAGGGCGTGGAGGTGTTTGAGCCCGTGCGCCGGGCGGTAGCCCTGAAGGACCGAGACGAGGGCCGACCGCCTCAACGGCGCCCTCCGACACGAGAAGCACGAGAAGGGAGAACCGCTATGGCAGCCCAGAGCACCTCGTCGCTGATCAAGCTCGGCGACAGTGATCAGATCCTCGCCGACCCCGGGGACGACATCCGCGGTCGCAACGTGCGCGACCAAAACGGCGAGGACCTCGGCAAGGTCGACGACCTGCTGGTCGACACCGACGAACACAAGATCCGCTTTCTGCGGGTCGAGCATGGCGGGATCCTCGGCATCGGTGCCACCGCCGTCTTCATCCCGATCGACGCCATCGTCGAGATCACCGACGACACGGTGCACGTCGGGGAGCCGCGCGAGCGGGTTGCGGCCGCCCCCGAGTACGACCCCGAGGTCATCGACGAGCCGGACTACTACCGGTCCCTGTACGGCTACTACGGATACCCGCCGTACTGGGGTGCGGGGTACACCTACCCCCGCTTCCCCTGGTACCGGATGTGAGGCGCACCGGCCATGACAGGCGAGGACCGAGGAGGTAGACATGCCGAACGTTCAGCAGCCGGAGATGCGCCGCAGTGGCGAAACCCGGCTCGTGCAGGACAGTGACGGTCCTCCACCGGCCGGCACGGCGGGTAGCGGTGGCCGCCGGGAGCACCGGACCGTTCCGCCCGACCAGCGGTCGCCATACGGCTCCGGTACGAACCAGCCGGTCCCTTCCCAGGACCCGCCGGACACGCCCGTCGAGGGTGACTGACGGACGTCCCGTCGGCTGTGCCGGCGGCGTCCGAACCTGACCGGTCGTGGCGCCGCACGGTCCCGGTGCGGCAACCGCCGCTCGTCGGCAGGGACCGCGCGGCGCCACCACGGCGGTCCGGGTGGCGGACCAGTTGGATACCAGCGCCATCACCGGCCCCATCGGCGGCGTGCCAGTGCGCTCGCCCAGGCCAGCCCGGCTGCCGCCACCAGCCCGGTTGCCGCCACCAGCCCGGTTGCCGTCCAGCGGGTGACCGGGCCGGGCGGTCGGGGCCGGGCCGCCCAGCGTCGCTCCGGCCGTCGGGGCACGGTGTCGGCGTGCAGGGCGGCGCGCAGCAGTTCGGCCAGGTGAATCGCGGTGCGGCCGGCGGAGGCGCTCTGCTCCACCTGGGTACGGCAGCTGAAGCCGTCGGCAAGGAGCACGTCGGTGTCGGCGGCGTCCCGGACGGCGGGCAGCAGCACCCGTTCCGCGCACGATTCGGACACCTCGTAGTGGCCCTGCTCGAAGCCGAAGTTGCCGGCCAGGCCGCAGCAGCCGGAGTCGAGGAAGTCCGCGTCCACGCCGGCTGCGGACAGCACGGCCCGATCGGCGGCGGTGCCGAGGATGGCATGGTGGTGGCAGTGGGTCTGGATCAGGGCGTGCGCGTCGAGGTGGGGCGGCTGCCAGCCGGGGCTGTGCTCGTGCAGCAGCTCGGCGAGCGTGACTGTCTGCTTCCGCAGCCGGGTGACGTCGTCGTCGGCCGGGAACAGCTCGTGCGCGTCGCCGCGGAACACCGCCGTGCAGCTCGGTTCCAGCCCCACCACGCGGGTGCCGGCGCGCAGGTGCGACCGCAGTGCGTCGACGCTGCGTCGCAGCACCCGCTTGGCGACGTCGAGCTGGCCGGTGGAGATCCAGGTCAGGCCGCAGCACACCGGGCCTTCCGGTACCCGGACCCGCCATCCGGCGGCTTCCACGACCTCGACCGCGGCCTGTGCCACCGCCGGCTGGAAGTGGTTGGTGAAGGTGTCCGGCCAGAGCACGACCTCGCCACGGGAGCCGTCCCCGGTCGGGGTACGGCGGGCGAACCAGTGCTGGAACGACTCCGGCGCGAACAGCGGGATGTCCCGGCGCGGATCGATCCCGCCGACGATCTTGGCCAGGCGGCCGATCCCGGGGGCGCGGGTCAACGCGTTCACCGTGCGCGGCAGCCCGGCGGCGACGGTGGCCACCAGCGGCAGCCAGCCCATCGAGTAGTGCGACCGGGGACGTAGCCGGCCAGCGTAGTGGTGGGCCAGGAACTCGGCCTTGTAGGTGGCCATGTCCACGTTGACCGGGCAGTCCGCCTTGCAGCCCTTGCAGGCCAGGCAGAGGTCGAGCGCGTCACGTACCGCGGCGGAGCGCCAGCCGTCGCCGATGGTGCCGCCCCGGGCGGCACCGTCGAGCATCTCGAACAGCAGGCGGGAGCGCCCCCGCGTCGAGTGCTCCTCCTCCCGGGTCACCATGTAGGACGGACACATCACCCCGCCGGAGTGGCGGCGGCACTTGCCGACGCCCACGCAACGCAGCACCGCGTTGCCGAAGCTGCCGCCGTCGTCCGGGTAGGCGAAGCCGGTACGCACGTCGCCGTGGTCGTAGTCGACGCCCAGCCGGAGGTGGCTGTCCAGCGGGTACGGCGGCATCACCTTGCCGGGGTTCATCAGGTCGTCCGGGTCGAAGATCGCCTTGATCTGGCCGAACGCCCGGATCAGCCGCTCGCCGTACATCTTCGGCAGCAGCTCGCCCCGAGCCTGCCCGTCGCCGTGTTCACCGGAGAACGACCCACCGTAGGACACGACGAGGTCGGCGGCGCGCTCGACGAAGGAGCGGAAGTCCCGGATTCCGTCGGCGGTGCGCAACCGGAACGGGATCCGGGTGTGCACACAGCCCTGCCCGAAGTGCCCGTACAGCGAGGCATCCTGGTAGCCGTACTCGCGGAACAGCGCCTGCAGGTCGCGCAGGTAGTCGCCGAGCCGGTCCGGGGCGACCGCCGAGTCCTCCCAGCCGGGCCAGGTGCTGGCGGAGTCGGGTAGCTGGGCGGTGGCGCCCAGCGCGGATTCGCGGACCTCCCACATCCGCCTCTCGTCGGCCGGGTCGGCGAACTCGTGCACGCGCGGCCCGCCGTCGCGGCGGACGGCGGCGATCAGCCGGTCCGCGGCGGCGCGTGCCTGCCCGGGCATGTCGCCGCCGAGCTGGACCATCAGCCAGGCGCCGCCCTCGGGCAGCTCGTGCAACGCCTGCGGGTGCATGCTCCTGCGCCGCTCGAAGTTGACCAGTTTGTCGTCGATCCCCTCCAGCGCGACGGGGCGGTGTTCGAGGATTCTCGGCACGTCGTCGCCGGCCGACGCGATGTCCGGATAGCTGAGGAACACCATCGCGTCGGCCCTGACCCGGGGGACCAGCTTCAGCCGGGCGCGCAGCACTGTGACAAGCGTGCCCTCGGAGCCGACCAGGGCCTGGGCGACGTGGAAGTTCCGCTCCGGCAGCAGGCTGTCCAGGTTGTAGCCGGAGACCCGGCGGGGAATGTCCGGGTAGCGGGCTCGGATGTCGGCCTGGTACTCGTCGCGGAGCGCCCGAAGCCGCCGGTAGATCTCGGCCCGGCGTCCGCCCCCGCGCTGGATGCGGGCATACTCCTCGTCGCCGGTCTCCCCCACCCACATCCGGGTGCCGTCGTGCAGCAGCACCTCCAGTTCGACGAGGTTGTCGACCACCTTGCCGGCCCGTTGGGCGGTGGCGCCGCAGGAGTTGTTGCCGATCATCCCGCCGAGCGTGCAGTGGTTGTGGGTCGCCGGCCGGGGCCCGAACTCCAGTCCGGTCGGCTCGAGCCGGGCGTTGAGTTCGTCCAGGACGATGCCGGGTTCGACCAGGCAGGTGCGGGCCTGCTCGTCGACCTCCAGCAGCCGGTGACAGTACTTCGACCAGTCGACGATCACCGCGGTGTTGGTGCACTCGCCGGCCAGGCTGGTGCCACCGCCCCGGGAGGTCAGCGGCGCGCCGTGCCGGCGGCAGACGGCCACGGCGGCCACCGCCGCCTCCACGGTGCGGGGCAGCACCACCCCGAGCGGCACCTGACGGTAGTTGGAGGCGTCCGTGGAGTACGCGGCACGGGTGCCGGCGTCGAAGCGGATCTCGCCGTCCACCTCCGCCCGCAGGGCGGCGGCGAGGGCGGCCCGGTCGACGTCGCTGGCCGGCCCGGGTGGACGCAGGACCGGGTCGGGCAGCACCCCGGTCACGAACGCAACTCGTTGATCTTGTCGCGGGCGACGGATGCGACGGTGGCCACCTTGTGCGGCTGACCGCGCAGGAACGCCTCGGTGAAATGCTTCGCCTGATCATATTTGATCTTGCCGGGCATCGGTGGCTCGTTCGGGTTGACGTCGCAGTCGACCAACGCCGGGCCGGGGTGCCCGAGGGCCTCCCGGATGGCGCCCGGCAGCGCCTTCGCGTCGGTCACCTTGACTCCGAACGCACCGCAGCCACGGGCCCAGCTGGAGAAGTCCGCCTCCGGCTGACGGTGCCGCACCGCGTACTCGGGGTAGCCGAGGATGATCTGTTCCCACAGGATCTGCCCGTACGAGTTGTTGTTGTTGACCACCACCTTGATCGGCAGTTCGTGCCGGACGGCGGTGAGGAACTCGGCCATCAGCATGGCGAACCCACCGTCCCCGACGTACGCGATCACCTGCCGACCGGGGTACGCGTGCTGCATCGCGATGGCGTACGGCAGGCCGGGAGCCATGGTTGCCAGGTTGCCCGACAGGTAGAACTCGCGCTCGCCGCGGATCGTCCAGTGCCGCGCCGACCAGGTGGCGATGGTCCCCGAGTCACAGGTGAGGATGGCATCGTCGGCGGCGGCGGCGTCGATACAGCCCATCAGGTACTGCGGCGCGATCGGCGACCGCTTCGGATCCACCAGAGCGGCCATCTCCGAGCGCCAGGTGGCCATCTTGCGCTGGTACTTCTCCAGGAACGAGCGGTCCGGGCCGTGGCCGAGCATCGGCAGCAGGTCCCGCAGCGCCAGGCGGGCGTCCGCGCAGACCGGGGCCTCGACCGGCAACCGCATCCCGATCAGGCTGGGGTCGACGTCGATCTGCACGACCTTCGCCTGCCCTGCGGCGGGCAGGAACTTGCCGTACGGGAAGGAGGTGCCCACCATCAGCAGCGTGTCGCACTCCTCCATCAGCTCCTCGCTCGGCGCGGTGCCGAGCAGGCCGAGTCCGCCAGTGGTCAGCGGATGGTCGTCGGGTACCACCAGCTTGCCCGGCAGCGTCTTGACGATAGGGCTGGCCAGCGCCTCCGCCACCGCGAGCACCTCCTCGCGGGCACCGCGGGCACCGACACCGACAAGCATGGCCACCTTCCGGCCCGCCCTGAGCACCTCGGCCGCCTTCGCCAGGTCCCGAGGGTCCGGCGGCAGCCGCGGGTACGACACCACGGCCGCGCTCATCGGCGGCGTGCCCGGACTGACGTGCCGGTACGGGTCCTCCGAGGCCGGCGCCACCTGCACGTCGTTGGGGAAGGTCAGGTGCGCCACCGTCCGCCTGCTCAGCGCGTCGCGGATCGCCAGGTCCACCACCGCGGGCATCTGCTGCGGGTTGGTGACCATCAGGTTGTACCCGGCCACGTCCTGGTAGAGCTGGGTGGTGTGCACCTCCTGCTGGTAGCGCGAGCCCAGCACCGAGGTCTCCTGCATACCGGTGATCGCCAGTACCGGCACGTGGTCGAGCTTGGCGTCGTAGAGCCCGTTGAGCAGGTGGATCGCTCCCGGTCCGGAGGTGGCCGCGCACACCCCGAGCCGGCCGGTGGCCTTGGCGTAGCCGGTGGCCATGAACGCCGCCGCCTCCTCGTGGTGCACCAGCACGAACCGCAGCTTCTCCCGCTGCCGGCGGAATCCCTCCATCAGGCCGTTGATGCCGTCGCCGGGCAACCCGAACACGGTGTCGACGCCCCACTCCACCAGGCGTCGGGCCAGGCTCTCGCCCACGATCTCCTGCACGTCGACCTCCGCGTTCCGAGGTTCGTCCCCCTCGTCGGCGCTCCCGCCGCCCGGCGGCGTCCACCTGCCGTGCCGGACCCGCGCCGACCAGGGCGGACGTGCCGGCGGCTACCCGACCTCCCGGACCGCAAACCGACCCGGGGCCCCGGCTTCCGCCGCCGTCAGGCGGGCCTGTCGTCCCGGGGCGGTACCGAAAGCCGCCCCCGGCCCTCCAGCACCGCCGGGTGCCCGCCGTCGACCCCATCCGTGCCGTGCTTGCGCTCCGTCGCCGGACCGGGCCGCACCGCTCACCGTCGCGACTGATCGGGCTCGCCCGTGAAGAGCGCTCCGGAGCTGTCCGGCTCGTCCGGATCGACGGTGACCAGTACCTCGTCCCCCGGCCTCAGCACCGTGTCCCGGTTGACCGGGATCGCCTCGCCCGCGCGGGTCAACAGGCTCACCCAGACACCCTCGTCACGACTGACGTCCTGCACCGAGCGTCCGACCGCGGCTGAACCGTCGGCGACCTGGTACCGGCGCGTGCCCTGCGGCTCCTCCTGTACCCGCAGCCCGACCGCCCAGGGCCGCAACGGCACCGACCGCATCGGTACCCGGCACAGCCGCGCCACCACGGTCACCAGACCGCCCTGCACGATCACCGAGAACGCGACGACCACGAAGATGATGTCGAACAGCCGCAACTCATGCGGAAAGTCACTGGTCAGGATGAACGTGCCCAGCAGAATCGGCACCGCGCCCTTGAGCCCGGCCCACGCCACGAACGCGCGCTCTCCCCACCGCAGCCGGGCCGGCAGCAGCAGCGTCCCGACCACAAGCGGTCTGACCACCAGGGTCAACAGCACCGCCAGGACCAGCCCGACGAGCCAGGCGTTCCCGTTCGGCAGGCTCCGCAGCGACACCGACAGCCCGAGCACGGAGAACGCGACGATCTCCCCGAAGCTGGCCAGCACCTGGTGGAACCGCTCGATCTCCCGCTTGTACGGCGCCCGCACGTCGCCGACGAGGACGCCGGCCACGAACACCGCGAGGAAGCCCGAGCCCCGGGCGACGGTGGCCAGGCCGTAGATGGCAAGTCCGGCGAAGAACACCTGCAACGGATAGAGCCCCTCGCCGGGTAGCACGATCCGGCGCATGGCCCACCCCAGCAGGTACCCGCCGGCCGCGCCGACGAGCAGCCCGACGGCCAACTCCAGGGCGAATTCGCGTACCCCCGTGGCGACCGCTCCCCAGCCACTGGCCGAACCGGCCGCCAGCAGGCCGAGCATCAACGCGATGCCGACCGGATCGTTCGCGCCCGACTCTCCCTCCAGCAGCGTGCCGGTCCGGCCGAGGATCTCCCGCCGGCCCAGCACGGAGAAGACCGCGGCCGGATCCGTCGGCGCCAGGGCCGTACCGACCAGCAACGCGGCCAGCCATCCGAGGCCGAAGATCCAGCGGGTGAGGCCGGCCAGGATCAACGCGGTCAGCACCGTGCCGAGCACACCGAGCCAGAGCACCGGCGCCAACGCGGGGCGCAGCCGGCGCCAGCCGATGTTCATGCCGCCGTTGAACAGCACCGCCACCAGCGCGACGGTGACGATGTGCCGGACCGTACCGGTCGACAGCTCGGCGAGCCGCGGAAAGAGGTCCGACACCGCCGCGGCCGCCAGCAGGAACACCGCCGGTGCGGGGATGTGCAACCGGTCGCTGATCCGGTGCGAGAGCACGGCGGCGATGGCGGCCAACGACAGCAGGGCGAGCGTCCAGGCGAACCCGATCAACCCGGTCCACCTCCGTTGCCCATGACCGCACCGGGGCGGTCGGTGGTTCTCACGGGTGCCGGCCGGCAGCGCCTTCCGGACCGTGCTGTGCCGCCCGGCGGCCCGGTCGGGATGCCCTCCGGACGCGGATCGACGCGTCAGCCGGCCGGATCAGCCGACGCCCGGCACAGAACGGCACGGGCGCCGTCGACCACCTGCTCCGCCTGCCCGCCGAGTCGGGCCGTCGGGCGCAGCTGCCGGATGCCCGGCGCGTCTGTCGTGATCGCGGCCGGCCGGTCGGCCGTGGCAAGCCAGGTCGGCGGGTCCGGTCGGGCCGGGAAGAGTCACGCCATCCACCTCCGGAGGACCTGCTACCCGGTCAACGACGGATCATTCCGCGTGTCGGCGACCGTGTCGAGCGCGGCGGTCCTCGCCGGCCGGAGGAAACGGCGGAGTCGCGTCGGTCCGGCCGCCCTCGCCGGCGTCGCCACCGGAGGCCGAGACCGACCAGACCGAGCCAGCGAGAGCCGGTCAGCCCCGGACGACCCGGCTCAGGGCGGCACCCGCCGCACCCAGGACGAGCGTGCCGGCGGCCAACTCCGTCCGGTGCCGCGACGCCCACGCCTGGAAGCTTCGGCTGTGTGACTTCCGGTCGAACGAACCGTGTGCGCCGAAGTCCTGGCCGTCGGGGCCGTCCGCCGGTCGCCAGAGGTTGGCCGGACGGCGCCGGCTCGTCGACTCGCCGGTCTGTTGACCGGAGTAGCCGGTCCGGGCCAGATAGCGGTCGAGCAGGCCCGGCACGATCCGGTTGCCGAGGATGGTGCCCACGGTCGAGGCGCCGATCCAGTACTCCCGGCGGTTCGGCCGGTACGCGGCCCGGACGATTCCCCGGGCCGCCACCTCCGGTTGGTAGATCGGCGGTACCGGCTGGGCGTGTCGGGGCAGCCGGGACAGCACCCAGTCGAACTGCGGGGTGTTCACCGCCGGCAGGTGCACGACGGTGAGCCTGACCCGGCTGCGGTCGTGCAGCAACTCGCACCGCAGCGACTCGGTGAAGCCGACGATCGCGTGCTTGGCACCGCAGTACGCCGACTGCAACGGGATCGACCGGTACGCCAGCGCGGAGCCGACCTGCACGATCGTGCCGTGGTTGCGGGGCAGCATGTGCTCCAGCGCGACCCTGGTCCCGTAGACGAAGCCGAGGTACGTCACCTCGGTTGTCCGGCGGAACTCGGCCGGCTCGATCTCGATGAACGGGGCGAACACCGAGGTGAAGGCGTCGTTGATCCACAGGTCGATCGGCCCGAGTTCGGCGGCGGCCCGCTCGGCGGCCCCGGCGACCTGGTCATAGTCGGCCACGTCGGTCTCGATCGGCAGCGGAGTGCCGCCGGCCGCCCGCACCTCGTCGGCCGCCGCCGCCAGGCCGGTGCTGCCCCTTGCCAGCAGGGCGATCCGGGTGGTGCCCCGGCGGACCAGTTCCCGCACCGTGGCCCGGCCGACCCCGGCGCTCGCACCGGTGACCACCGCGACGCCGGGTGGCTGCTCGTGGCGCATGCTGGCTCCTCGGTCTCGTCTGGCAGACGCTCTCTACCCGAATCGGCAGGAAGGAAGCGACCTTCCGGTAGGAAGAAAACGACCTCGCGAGGGTGTCGGACGGCCCGGAGCGGGTATGCGGCGCGTCCGTGATCCCGGCCGGAGGTGGCGATGTCCTGGCTCGCACGTGCCGGCGAGACCGGCGGGTGTCCCGGGCCAGGCGAGCGGAGGCGGCCGCACCGGCTCCGACGGAAACCCCGTGGCTGACCGTCGGTCGCACGCCCCGTACGTCCTGCGCGAGTACGCGCTGCTGGCCGACGGGTACCGCGGCGCCCTGGTCGACCCGGGCGGCGAGATCTGCTGGCTCTGTTTTCCCCGCTGGGAAAGTCCCAGCGTCTTCGGCAGCCTCCTCGGTGCGGCCGGCCGTTACGTCGTCACCCCGTCCGACCCGTGCCATGCCTGGGGCGGCTACTACGAACCCGGTTCGCTCATCTGGAACAGTCGCTGGGTCACCCCGGCCGGCGCGATCGAGTCCCGTGCGGCGCTGGCGTTTCCGGGTGACCGGGATCGGCTGGTCCTGCTCCGCCGCATCCGGGCGCTGGACCACGACGCCGAGGTGTCGATCCGGTTGGAGACGGCCGCAGACTTCGGCCGGGCCGGATTACGCGACCTGCGCCGGGCGGACGACACCTGGCTCGGACGCAGCGGCGACCTGTACGTGCGGTGCAGCGGCGAGGTGCCACTGCTGCCGACCGCCGAGAGTCCGCTGGCGGCCGTCGTCCCGATCCGTGCGGGCGGCCAGCGCGACCTGGTGCTGGAAATCTCCGTCGAGGCGTTCCGGGAACCGGCACCGGACGCGCACACCGCCTGGCGTGCGACCGAGCAGGCGTGGCGGCAGCAATCCGGCGAACTGCGCGCCGGATTGGCCGGCCGGGACGCCGGGTTCGCCCACGCGGTTCTGGTCGGGATGACCGAGCCCGGTGGTGGCACGGTCGCGGCGGTGACCACCTCGCTGCCGGAGCGGGCCCACGCCGGGCGCAACTACGACTATCGCTACGCCTGGATCCGCGACCAGTGCTACATCGGGCAGGCCGCGGCCGCCGCCGGTGCGGATGCGCTGCTCGACAGTTCGGCGGCCTTCGTCCGGGCCAGGCTGCTCGCCGACGGGCCGTCGATGGCTCCCGCGTACACGACCGGCGGGCATCCCGTGCCCGGCCAGCAGCCACTGACCCACCTGACCGGCTATCCGGGCGGCGAGGTGCGCACCGGTAACCACGTACGCGAACAGTTCCAACTCGACGCCTACGGTGAGGCTCTTCTGCTCCTTGCCGCCGCCAGCGTCAGGGGACGTCTCGATCCACCGGCCTGGCGTGCCGTCGAGGTCGCCGTCGAGGCGATCCAGCGGCGCTGGACCGAGCCGGACTCCGGAGTCTGGGAACTCTCACCCCGGCAGTGGACGCACTCGAAACTGACCTGCGTCGCCGGGCTGCGGGCGGTGTCCCGGGTGGCGCCGGCCCGGCAGGCCGGTCACTGGGCAGGCCTCGCCGACCGCATCCTCGCCGAGGTCGGACGGTGCGCACTGCATCCCTCGGGACGCTGGCAACGCGGTTACGACGATCCCAGGATCGACGCCGCGCTGCTGCTGCCCGCGATCCGCGGGGCCCTGCACGTCGAAGACCCCCGTAGCGTCGCGACCCGCCAGGCCGTGTTGGGTGAACTGGCCGAGGACGGCTACCTCTACCGGTTCCGGCCCGACGAGCGACCGCTCGGCGACGCCGAGGGCGCCTTCCTGCTCTGCGGCTTCCTCGCCGCACTCGCCACGCAGCAGGCCGGACAGCCTGTCCTCGCCCGCGCCTGGTTCGAACGCAACCGCGCCGGCTGCGGCCCACCCGGGCTGTACACGGAGGAGTACGACGTACGCCAGCGGCAGCTGCGCGGCAACCTTCCCCAGGCGTTCGTGCACGCGCTGCTGCTGGAGACGGCGGTGACGCTGGGCAGCGGGTGACCCGGATGCGGACCCCGACAACGGGACCACCCGAGCGAGGTTCACCGGCGGCCCACGGGCGTCGGCTACCCCGTCGCCCCGGCCGGAGGCGCTACCGGGGCAGCGTTCGCCGATGCCACCGGCGCGCCCCGTGGCCGCCACCGGCGGCGCCGTCAGCGGGTGGCGTCGGTCATCCGATCCGCCCGCCGGGGCCAGACCTTGGCCCCCACGACACTCCCGGCGGCCGCGGCGGCGACCGTGACGCCGAGTACGAGGAGCGCGACGGCGGCCGCCTCCCGGACCGAATCGGTCACGTCGGCCGGTACGGCCTGTCCCGACCCGGCGCCCCCGCGCACGCCGTACACCTCGCCGAAGGCGCCGAACCCGATCCCGGTGCCGATGCTGGCGAGGATGAGCACCGCGACTACCGTGAGCCCCCACAGCGTCACGCCCACCAGCAGCCCGTCGGAGATCCCGCGCCACAGGGCGGCGGCGCCGGCCGTCATCCCGCCCACGAAGAGGCCGACGGCGGCCGCGACCAGCGACCACCACCAGGCGGCGCTGTTCGGACCGGACCCGTCGCCGCCCCCGACGTCGGTGGCTCCGACCGCGACGAAGAAGACCTCCAGAGTGATCCACACGGCGAGGGCGACCACGAACCCGCCCCAGACCGGCCCGCCGCTGATCCGGTCCCCGTGCGGTCGCCGCCCGGCGACCTGGGACGCGGTGGCGGTCGGGTAGCTGACGCTCTCCTCGTCCGGGAAGTGTCCCGGACGCGGACTCCCACCGGTAGCAGCCATGACACAACCCGCCCTTCTGTCGGAATTCGCGAGAGGTCGATCGCCCTCGCGCTCACGTCTGGTGTTCGGGTGTCCGCAGCGGGGGTTCGTACGGCTCAGGCCAGCGCGGCTCGAAACGGGGGCTGTAGAACGACTTCTCCGCCCGGCCGGCCGCCACGTCCCGGGCGAACGTGATCAGGTGGTGCGAGACGCTGGCGACGTGCACCAGCTTCTCCAGTCGGCCGGCCCGCAACAGCGGCCATGCGGTCCGCCAGAACACCCGCCGGTAACTGCCCCGGATCCCGACGTACCAGAACATCCGGCCCAACACGCCCAGGCCCCGGCACAACTCCGCCCGGCTGGGCCGGCGCTGGTTACGGAGCCGGTTGGGGTAGGTGTACCGCAGTTGGTGGGCGAAGCGCCGGTAGACCGCCTCCGGGGTGACGGCCCGGGTCACCGTGACCTGCCAGCGGGCCGGCTGGTAGCCGGCGATGGTGAGCAGTCCCTGCGGCGGCATGAACGCGGCTGCGCCCACCAGCGGAAAGGCGTGGTCGAGGGTGCCGAAGGAGCGGGCGTACCGTGGCGAGACCAGCAGGACCCGCCGGGGGTTGCGGCCTACCGCCCGGCCCGCGACGATCTCCGCCGGCCGGGGTCCGTGATCTGTCGGCGAAGCTACCGGCATGCCTGCTGACGACGCGATCGGTACAGGCCGTCCACCAGGTCGGCCGCCGGCCCGGCCGCGACGGCGACGGCGACGGCGACGAGCAACCTGACTGCGGGACTCCTGCCCATCGGTCTCTCCTTCCGGTCTGCGCTCCGGTCTGCGCTCCGGTCTGCGCTCCACCAGGCCCGTCCGGATTCGACCCCGAACCGGGACGCCGGTCTTCCCGGACCGGCCCGGGCCAAACCTGGGTAGGAATCATTTGTTCCGCCCCGGGTATGCCCCCGGGTGGCATTTCAGCCCTCCACCGGACCCGGCCGATCGATTGCGGTCCTTGTCGAACTGGCCGGCGGCCCGCCCGCGGGTGGCCAGGTCAAGTGCTGGGAAAGGTTCGCCGAGGCGGCCGCCTCGATCGCTCCGGGCGCCCTCGGCATCGACCTGACGCTGTATCTGCTCGGATCCCGGGAGAGCGTCGTCGCACTTTCCCCGGCGGTACGGATCGTCTCCCTGCGGCCGGTACTCGGCACCGGGAGGTTCACCGGACGTCTCGGCGGGGTGGACGCGACCGACCTGACGCCGTACCACCCACGGCTGGCCGAGCTACTTCCGCGGCACGACGTGTGGCACCTCACCCACATGTTCGGCTTCGCCGCGACCGCCCTGCGCCTCGCCCGTCGCCACCCGCCGGGCCGTCTCGTCGCCTCGTTGCACACAAACGTACCGGTCCTCGCCACCACCTACGTCGCACAACTGCTGCGGTCGGCGTGGCCGCTGCGCCTGCTGTCCGCCGGAGGTCCGAGGGTCGACCCCGCGCTGATCGCCGGCAGGCTGCTCCGCCGCCGCCGGGACCGCTTCCTGCGGGCCTGCGACGCGGTCCTGGTGGCCACCCCGCAGGAACAGGCGGAGATACGACAGATCGTCGGAGCCGAGCGGGTCGGTCTGCTCGGCCGGGGGATCGACGCCCGCCGGTTCGCGCCACGGCCCGGACCGGAGCAGCCGCAGCCGCCGGTGCGGCCGTTCACCGTGCTGTTCGTGGGTCGGGTGGACGCCTCGAAACGGGTGCTTGTGGTGGGCGAGGCGGTACGACTGCTACGTGCCGGCGGCCGTCCCGTCCGGCTGCTCGTGGCCGGCGACGGAGCGGACCTGAAAGCCCTGTCACGGCTGCTCGGTGACGCGGTCACGCCGCTCGGCTCCGTTCCGCAGCACAGCATGGCCGACGTCTACGCCGACGGCGACGTACTCGCCTTCCCGTCGCACAGCGAGACGGCGGGCAACGTCGTCGCCGAGGCGATGGCCTGTGGCCGACCGGTACTGCTGCCCGCCGGAGCCCGCACCACCGCCTGGCTGGCCCGCCCGGGTCTCGACGGAGCGCTGGTGCGGGACGACACCCCGCGCGGCTGGGCGTTCGAACTGGCCCGGCTGATGGACGAGCCGGCACGACGCCGGTCCATCGGCGAGCAGGCGGCGCACACCTCCCGGACGAGGCACCGCTCCTGGCCGGCGGTGCTCGTCGAGGACCTGTTGCCGGCCTGGGGTGTCGGGTCGGCAGGCCGCCGACCCACCGGGCGGCCGGGAGCCGAGCTACCGGCCCGCCACCGGTGACGGCGCTCAACCCCGTTCCACCCGACGCTCCTCCTCGTGGGCTTCGACGGTGGCGTCGTCAGGTGTCGGCCGGCCGGTGGCGTGGTGCGCGCTGGTGACCAGCGGTGAGGACGCCAGCACGAACACCCCGACGGCCATCGTGCCGAGCCCGAGGATCTCCACCACCACCGCCAGCGGGGTCACCTGCAGGGTGCCGCCGAGCAGGCCGAGCCCGATGCCGATCCCGGCCAGCGGTTCGGTGGTGGCGAGCGGCGGGTACGACGCCGGCAGCGGTGCCACCTTGTACGCGCTCTGCGCGAGCAGCGTGCCGGTCACCGCGGCGACCACCACCGCGTACGTCGGCCAGGTGAGCAGCAACGCGACCAGCCCGTCCCGGCTGAACCGGTCGACGGCCACGCTCGTCAGACCGGACTGCAGGGCGAAGAGCACTCCGGCACCGGCTCCCAGCACCGGCGCCTCGCTGCTCGGCCGCAGCCGGCGGGCGACGCCCACCAGCCCGACGACGGCCAGCAGGATCACGCCGCCGGTGAGCAGCCACAGCGGGCCAGCTCCGGACAGGTCCTCCTCGCCCTCGCTCGGCCGGCCGGCCAGTGTGAAGGCCGCCAGACCGGCGACCACGGCCAGCACGCCGAGCCACTCCCGCCGGTGCAGGGAGCGCCGGTTCCAGTGCGCCGAGATCGGCAACGCGAAGATCAATCTGGTAACCAGCAGGGGCTGCACGAGCGCCACCCCGCCCATGCCGAGAGCGGCACCGCTGAAGAGGTTGCCCACCAGGGCGGTGGCCACACCCATCAGCCACAGCCGTTGCCGGACGAGATGCCAGAGCAGCGACAGGCGCAGCACCTTGTCGTCCGGTGCCTTGGCGGCCACCCGCTGCTGGAGGCTGGCGCCGAAGCCGAACAGCGCCGCCGCGAGGATCGCCAGCAGGTAGACCACCAGCCCGGCTACCCGCTCGACGAGCGAGGTAACTGGCGGATTGCCCCGGCTCGGGTGGGGAATATCGGGCGGTGCTCATCGCGATCGCCGCGTCCCTGGCTGCCGGAGCGTGCTTCGCCGTGGCCGGCGTTCTGCAGCAACACGAGGCCAGCGCGCGGCCGAACGAGGAGGCGATGCGGTTCCGGCTGCTGGCGGCCCTGGCCCGCCGCAGGCGATGGCTCGTGGGGCTCGGCCTGGCGGTGCTGTCGTACGCCTTCCAGATGCTCGCCCTGGCAAACGGACCACTGATCCTGGTGCAGCCGCTGGTGACCACCGAACTCGTCTTCGCCATCCCACTGGCCGCCCGGCTGCGGGGCTGCCGCATCGGGCTGCGGGAGTGGTCGGGTGGGATCGCCGTGGCGGTGGGCCTGGCCGCGGCCCTCGCCGCCGCCAGGCCGGGCGGCGGCTCGCCGGTCGCGAGTACGGGGGGTTGGCTGCTGACAATCGGCGTGGTCGCCGCGCTGACCGCTGTCACGCTGACGCTGAGCCGCTGTTTCTCGGGCAGCCCCAGGGCGTCGTTGGTGGCGCTGGCGGCCGGACTGACCATGGGAACCCAGTCGGCCCTGCTGGCCGTCACCGTGCACCGACTCGGTGCGGGTGCGGCGGTGCTGTTCACCGCCTGGCAGACGTACCTGCTCGTGCTGGTCAGCATCGCCGGCCTGGTGCTGATCCAGACCGCCTACCAGGTGGGCCCGCTCGCGGCCAGCGCACCGGTGATCGACGCGGCCGAGCCGCTGGTGGCCGTGGTCATCGGAGTCGCGCTCTTCGGGGAGTCCGTCCGTACCGGCTGGGCAGCCGGTACGGTCACCGGGGCGGGGCTGTTGCTACTGCTCGCCGGCATCGTGCTGCTGGACACCTCACCGATGCTGGCGGCGCTGCACGAGCGGGAAGAGGCCGCCCGGCCGGCGTAGCCGGCACCGGCCCTGGCAGCCGTTCCGGCCGAACGACACGTCCGGCTGGCCCTTTGCCGCCCAGACCGGGGTTGACGGGCCAGCGCGAGCGCGGGGGGCCTGCCGGGCGGCGCCGGCCCGGCGGCCACATTGCCCGGGAACCCGGGCCGACGTCGTTGCCGGTGGAAGAAGACCGCCATCGCACTCAGCCAGATGGTGACCCGACCGAATCGTCGGCGGCCGGCGTCGACTGGCGGATACTTCCTGGATCATTCAGCGATTGAACTGGATCATTCAGCGATCTGGGCTGGGGCGGCGGTGGCGTGGGCTGCCTGACGTAGTCATTCAGAGTCGTCACGGCGAACAAATACCCCATCTCGTGGAACTCGTTAGACAGGCAGAGGGCAAGCCAGGTCAACCTCATGGGACGGGACGTCCGCCTCCAATCTCGCGAGGGAGGCGAACGTCCTCCTGGAGGGAGACCGTGCCGTATGGGTGCGCCACACCACGCACCAACCGGGGCCAACCAAGACCGACAGGTGGAGGAAGGCAGGCGAGGTGACCGTCCTGGCGCTCAGGGCGCTCAGGGCGCTCAGGCGCTCGCCGCGACCGCGACGCTGATAGCCGCGATCGTGTCCGGGAACGGGTGTGGGCCCACCTGACCGACCGGTCGGTGAGCCCACACCAGAGCGGAGACCTCCGCCTCGGGGCCGCAAACCGTGGGGCGGAGGTTCCTCCGTCACATCTAAGAGGACGTCTGATTCACGTAGTTCGTCGGTTATGTGGGTTTAGCCGTATCGCCAGGTTGGGGTGGTTCGGTGGTGAGGCGTTTGGCGAGGTTGTCGATCATAACGAGAGTGATCATGCTGACGGAGTTGTTGGGTCGGGCTTCGTAGTCGCGCACGAGCCTGCGGGGGTGCATGAGCCAGCCGAGGGTGCGTTCGACGACCCATCGGCGCCTGACCATGTGGAAGCCCTTGGCTTTCGGGTCCTCGGTGACGATCTCAACGTCGACGCCGACGGCGGCGCCGTGTTCGACGACGCGATTCTTGAACCCGGCGTCGACCCAGGTCGTGGCCAGGGTGGGCTGGGGTGTGCGGTGATGGCCTGGTCGAGCAGGTCCACGCCGATGGTGTTGTCGCTGGCGCTGGCGGCGGTGACGATGACGGCGAGCAGCAGGCGAGGGTGTGGGTGATGATGCCGCGTTTGCCGCCGACGATCTTCTTTTCGACGTCGGTGCCCCGTGTGGACAGTGGGAAGTTGATGGAGGTCTTCACACTCTGGGTGTCCATGATGGACGCGGTGGGGCATATGGTGCGGCCGTGGTGTCGCGGACGAGGCCGGTGAGGGTGTAGTTCAGGTCGGTGAAGATGCCTTCCTTATGGGCGCGGGCCGATCGAGGGCTTGGATCTGCGACTTCTCGTCTACGGCAAGGACCATGGCGGCCTCGGGCGGGTCCAGGTACAGGAGCAGGGACGCGGGCAGCGGCATGGGTGCATCATCGCAGTTCGTCGAGCCGCCGGGTTCGCTGCCTCGGCCGGACCGCGTACCGTCCGGCGCTCCGCCGAGCGGACGGGTAGGGGCCGACCGGACCAGCACGGCGGCGGGTACTGGCAACTGGCCGGACCATCTTGGTGGCCACCCCGCGTCCGCCCCGTCCCGAGGTCCCCTCGCCCCGCCCACCGTACGGAGACCCTGGATCGCGTCGTCCGGTTCCGGTGGGAGAAGGTTCAGTCAGATGGCCGATAGCGCGATCTGTCCAGGTTGGTCGATGCTCAGATCGGTCGCGTCCGGTGGGGAGGGCTGATGGCGAGTGAGCTGATGCGCATCATGACCAAGGACGGGGAGGAGATCTTCGTCGAGGTCGACGACGAGGCAGCCGGTTTCCAGCCGGTCAGCCGGCACGGGACGATCATCGAGGCCCGGGAGCGGTTCGAGAAGGGTCTACAGGACGTCAGCGCCGCCGCGCAGAAGGCTCTGGGGGTGTTCCGGGACGGCACGCTCCGCCCCGACGAGATCGAAATCGAGTTTGGCGTCCGGTTCAACTGGGAGGCCGGTGCCGTGTTCGCCAAGACCGCCGCCGAGGGCCACCTGACGGTCAAGCTGAACTGGTCCCGCGAGGGGTCGCCCGGTCAGGCCAGCACGGCCTGATGCCGCGGCCCCAGTGGCACGCCCGGATCGACGTCGCCGATCCGCGTAGTGGCGGGAGCGGCTTCCTCGTCGACAACCGCCACGTACTGACCTGCGCGCACGTCGTCTCCGAGCACGACGCGGCAACGGTGTCGTTCGTCGGCACCCAGCACGTCGACCTGCCGGCAGTGGTGCAGCAGTGCAACTGGGAGTGGCGGTCCGGCGGACCCGACGTGGCGCTCCTGCGGCTGGCCGAGCCGGTCCCGTTGATCCCCGCCGTGCTCGCCTCGTTCTCCGCCGTGGAGATCTTCAGCGAGCACGACCTGAACGCCTTCGGCTTCCCCGGAGGGCATGTCCAAGCCGGCATCATCAGCGGTTTCCGGGCCAAGCCGGCGCGGCTCGGCAACGGCGTCTGCCAGTTGAAGTCCATCGACGACGTCGAGGTACCGCTGGAACGGGGTTTCAGCGGAGCGGCGGTCTACGTCGACGGCAGCTACGAGGTGCTGGGCATGGTGACCTCGTCGGACCTCCGCGGCGGCGACGGGCGGGTCGGGGCGATGCTGCCGCTGGAGGAGATCGCCGTCTTCTGGCCACCGCTGGCCGACCTCGTCGGGCTCGGTCCGTTCAGCCCGGCGGAATACCGCAGCCTGCGCGCGGCGCTGGAGCCGATCAGGACTCCGGTCGCCGACGTCACCCGCCTCTATGCCGAGGCGTTCAGCCGCTGGGAGGGCCTGCAACCGGCGGCTTCCCCGGCGCTGAGCAGCGTGCTCGCGGTCGCGGAGGCACTCGCCACCGTCACCCACTGCCCGGTCGGCGACGTCCGCCGGCTCGTCGCCGACCTGCTGTACCTCGTCGCCCGCGAGCATCCCGAGGCGAAGACGGCGATCCTGGCCTGGATGGACCGGCACCTCTTCGCACACTCCGGGGGCCGGTTCGGCGGCGGCTGGCCCGGTGTCGAGTCCGGGCCGGTCGCGGAGAGCGACGGTGGCGCGGCCGGGCGGTCCTGGATCGTCGTACGCATCGCGCCGACCGCACGCAGCCGCGAGACCCGCCAGCTCACCATCTGGACGGCGGCGCGGGCCGAGAGCGGCCTCGACGCGCCGGTCTTCGACGATCCGGTGTCGGAGGCGGAACTCCAGCAGACGGTCGAGCGATACCTGCCGGAGGCGCTGTCCAGGCTGCCAAGGAAGCGGCCCGTCACCGTCGAGTTCGTACTGCCCCGGGGACTGCTGTCCATGCCGGTCGACGAGTGGCGCACACAGCCGCAGCACAGGGTGATGCTCGGCTGGCGGTGGCCGGTCGTCGTACGCGACCTCACCTGGTTCTACGAGCCGGAGCCGCGGGAACTGGAGGAACGCGCCAACGCCCTGGGCGAGCTGGACGGCACCCTCGACGCGGTCATGCGGTGGCGGCACTGTCGGAGTCCGGAGAGCATGGCCGGCTTCGACGCCTGGCTGTGGGGCGAGGAGTACCCACTCGTACTCGGACTGACCGGCCCGTGGGCCAGCGACGAGCGGATCGACTCGGCGGTGGCCAACGGGGTGCCGGTGCTGTTGTGGCAGCGCTCCCCCTGCCCCGACGACCACCTCGACCCCGCGAACCCGTGTTTCGGGGTCGAGCTGCACAGCACGGCCGAGCGGAAGCTGCACGGTGTCGCGGTCGACGCGCTGCCGGAGAAGGTCCGGCTGCTGCGGGCCAGGCTCGGCGGCGACGGCACCGGGTGCGGCGTGTCGTTGTTGTGGTACGACCGGCGACGACCGACACCACCGCCGCTGGAATTCGCCGAGTAGGAGTTGCCTTGCCTGACGTGCCCGCCTGGTGCATTTATCAGGGGACCGGCGTGCCCCACGACTCGATCGACCAGCTGCCGAAACCGCCGCCGTGGCGGGTCTTCGACGAGGAGGCCGAGCCGATCACACCGTGGGTGGACCAAACGGACGCGGAACAGCGCAGCGGCGAGAACTACCGGCCGGACCGGGAGATCGTCGAACTGGTCAACGCGGCGCTCTATCTGCGCCGTCCGCTGCTGGTCACGGGCCGCCCCGGCACCGGCAAGTCGACCTTGGCCACCGCCATCGCCCACGAGTTGAGGTTGGGCCGGGTGCTGCGCTGGAACATCACCAGCCGGGTCGCAGTCAGGGACGGGCTCTACCAGTACGACCCGCTGGCCCGGCTCTACCGGGCGAGTCGCCGGGCTGAGGAGCCGGAGAAGGCGGACGAGGACGTCGGCCGGTTCATCCGGCTCGGTCCGCTCGGTACGGCCCTGCTGCCGGGAGAGCGGCCCCGCGTCCTGCTGATCGACGAGATCGACAAGAGCGACCTCGACCTGCCCAACGACCTGCTGACCATCTTCGAGGACGGGGCGTACGAGATCCCCGAACTCGTCCGGCAGGCCGAACAGGCCGCCGACGCGTACGTCATGACGGCCGACAGCACCGAGCGGGTCCTGGTGCACGAGGGTCGGGTACGCTGCCGCAGCTTCCCGATCGTCATCATGACCAGCAACGACGAGCGGGAATTTCCGCCGGCCTTCCTGCGCCGATGCATCCAGGCAACGCTGGCGCAGCCGGACGGCGCGAAACTCAACGAAATCGTCGGTGCCCACCTAGCGGACATCGCCGACGAGAGCGCCGACCTGATCGACGAGTTCCTCGACCGCCGGGACCCCGGCGAACTCGCCACCGACCAGTTGCTCAACGCCATCTACCTGACGGACCGGGCCGGTCGCTCCGGTGGGGTCGACCGGCGCCAGCTCGCCCGGAGCGTGATGGCTTACCTCACCCGCAGGCCCGATGACCGCTGAGCGGCTTCGGCGGGTCATCTCGGCGGTCGGCGGCGAGCCGACCGCCCGGGAACTCGCGGAGACGCTCTGGCTGGCGCGGCAGTTGGCCGGCGACCGGAGGCCACCGGGGCGGGAGACCGGCCCGGAACCGGCGCCCGGGGCACTGCCCGCGCCGGTCGACCCGCCCGACGACGGGTCGGTCGAACCGGAGGAGCTGCCGGCGCCGCCCGGCCGCTCGCCGCTCGACGCCGTCACGGTGGACGAGACCGCCCTGCATTCGCGGCCGGCCGGGCCGGAGCGACCCACGCCGGGCGTGCCGGACGACCCCGACCCGCCCGGCTCGTCGGCCGTCGAGGCGCGGGTACCGCAGACTGCGGCCCTGCCCGACCGGCGCGACTTCCAGCGGGCGTTACGTCCGCTGATGCGACGGGTGCCGTCGTCCCGGATGGATGTGCTGGACGAGGAGGCAACCGCCCGGTTCGTCGCCGACCACCCGGGTACGGGCCGGACCTGGCCGCCGGTCCTGCGGCCGTCGACGCAACGGTGGCTGGACGCGGCCGTGGTCGTCGACTGCACGGATTCGATGGCCATCTGGCGCCAGCTCGCGACCGAGGTGACCGATTCGTTCGCCGGGTCGGGGGCCTTCCACCGGATCACGAGCTGGCGGTTGACCAGTGTCGACCGGGGGCGGCGCGCGGTCGTGTCGACCTGGACGGGTGAGGAGCGCAGCCCGGCCGAGCTGGTCAACCCGAACGGCCGCCGGGTGGTCTTCGTGCTGAGCGACTGTGTCGACCGGATGTGGCACCTGGGCGCCGCCGGTTCGCTGTTGCACCGTTGGGGACGGCACGGCCCGGTGACCATCCTGCAACCACTGCCCGAACGTCTCTGGGCCCGTACTGGCGCCCGGACGATCCCCGGCCGCCTGGCGCTGCCCCGGCCGGGTGCCCCCAACACCGACCTCAGGTTCACGTCGTTCGACCGGATGCGCGTGCCACCGGGCACGCTGATGCCGGTACTGGAGATCTCCGGCGACTGGCTCGCACGCTGGACCGGCATGCTGGCCGGCTCGGCACCGGTCACCTCGGCCGTCACGGTGGTCACCGAACATCGGGTGGACCGGATGGTGCCGCGCACCAGTTCGACACCCAGCCCGCTGCAACGGGTCAGGTACTTCCGCTCCGTGGCCTCGCCGCAGGCGTTCCGGCTGGCCGCCTACGTCGCGATGAGCGAGCCGCACCTGCCCGTCATCCGGCACATCCACCAGTCGATGTTCCGGCCGGCCCTCCCGGCGCACCTCGCCGAGGTGCTGCTCAGCGGACTGCTGCGGGTCGTCGACGGCGGCGCCGGGCACTACCAGTTCGTCGACGGGGTGCAGCGGCACCTGCTCGACTCGCTGACCCGGCCTGAGGTCTCCCGCGCCGGCGAGCTGCTGGAGCGGATCTCGCAATCGGTCCAGGCCCGGATGTCGTTGGCGCGGGACCGATTCACGGCGCTGACGCCCGGTGCCGGCGAGCAGGTCATCGGCGCCGACAGTGTCCCGTTCGCCGTGATCAGCAGCATCGGCCGGGACTGCCTCGACCGGTCGAGAAACCCGCTACGCAGCCCGGTCGCCCCGCCGCCGGAGACCGAATCGGATCGGACGGCCGGTCGGGCGGGCGGTGCCAGGGCCGAACCGCCGGGGGCCGGACCGGAAGCCGGGGCCGGCGTCGAGGGCGGCACGGCCGGGGCCGTACCACCGGTCGACGACCTGCTCGCTCCGGAGCGCGCGGTGGTGCGGTTCCACGGGCGTGCCGCCGAGATCGCCGACCTGGAGCGTTGGTGTACGGGTGACGGGCCGGCGGTCCGGCTGGTCACGGGCCCGGTCGGCCGGGGGAAGACCCGGCTGGCGCTCGAACTCGTCGGGCGCCTGCTGCGGGCCGGGTGGCGGACGTTTCTGCTGCCCCGGGACCGGGTCGCCGACGCCGCCGGCGCCTGGCGGTCGTACCCCGACGGGGTGCTCGTCGTCGCCGACCGGGCCGAGGCGTTTCCGGAAGCCGTGCTGGACCTCGCCGGCCACGGCACCGTACCTGGCGCGCGGGTCCGGCTGCTCGTCCTGGCCCGGTCGGCCGGGGACTGGTGGCGGGAGCTGTGCCGCCGGGACGGTTCCGGGCTGCTCCGGCAGGCCCAGGTCGAGGTTCTGCCGCCGTTCCCGACCGACCCGGCCGGACGGGGCGACGCCTTCCGGCAGGCGGTGCGGGACCTCGCCGGGGCGTTGCCGACGACCGGCCCGGCGCAGCACCCGGGGGAACCGGACCTCCGGCTGGCCGTCCCGGATCTGCGCCACGACCGGTTCGGCTCCCCGCTCAACCTGCATTTGCTCGCCCTGCGGCTGCTCCTCGCCGAGCTGGCGCCGGACACCTCGGCGGCGATCCTCGGCGGCGTCGTACGGGAGGTACTGGGCCGGGAGCGCCAGTACTGGGAGCGTACGGCGATCGCCGCGCAGATCTCCTATCCGTCGCCGGCACTGCTCGACGGGTTGGTGGCGGCCGCCGCGTTGTACGGTGCCAGCTCGGCCGTCCAGGCCCACGAGGTCGTACGGCGGAGCCGGCCAGCGGCCGGCACCGACCAGGCCACCGTGCACCGGCTGGCCACCTGGCTGCACGAGCTGTATCCGGGCGGCCCCGGCCGCTACTGGGGCCCGGTCGAGCCGGAAGCGGTCCGGCAGCGGCTGGTCCTCTCGGCGGTCCTGGGCGACCGTACGCTGGTCAGCAACGCCCTGCCACACCTCGACCCCGAGCAGGGCGAGCGGGCCCTGGCGCTACTCGGACCGGCGTGCGCGGGCTATCCTGAGCTGGCCGAGGACGTCTGGACGGCCGCCGTCACCCGACCGGCCTGGGTGACCTCCCTGCTGCGGGAGACCCGCCAGCGGCTGCCGGCGGTGCCGCCGGCCCTGCTGGCCAGGGTCCGCGCGCCGTTGCGGGACCCGAACACGCCGCTCGCCCTGCTCCATGCGATCGCCGACGGGCTCGACGACGACGCGGCGGTCTTCGCCGGCCAGCGCCCGCGCGCCGCCGCCGAACTGGTCGCGGGTTACCGGCGGCTCGCCGAGGCGACGTACCGGCACCTGCCCCGGCTGGCCGACGCGCTGCACCAGCAACGGGAGTGCCTGCGCGGCTTCGGTCGGGACCGGGAGGCGCTCGATCCGGTCGCCGAGGAGGTGGAGTTGCGCGGACGGATCGTCGACAGCGCCGGCACTCGAGTCTCTCCGGCGGCGCTCGCCGCTCTCGCCGCGAGCCTGGACGCCCAGACCGACCTGCTGATCCGGGCCGGGATGTCGGTGCAAGCGCTCCGCGCCGCCACCCGCGCGGTCGACCAGTACCGGCGGCTCGACACCGCCTGGCCGAACCGGTACCTGCCGGAGATGGTCGCCGCGCTCACCGTGCACGCCCGGCTGGCCAGCGGCGTCGGCCGGCTCGCCGAGGCGGCCGACTCGGCCGCGGCCGCGGTGGAGGCGAGCCGGCACCTCGTCGGCTCCGGCGGTCAGCGGTACGAGGAGGATCTCGCTGCCGCCCTCGGCGTGCTCGCCTCGGTGCACCGGGCCCGGGGTGACCGGGACGCGGCGGTGGACGCGAGCAGCGAGGCCGTCGCGGCGTACCGGCTGCTCGCCGGCCGCGACCCGGCGCGGTCGTGGCCGATGCTGGCGAGGGCGCTCGTCCAGCACGCCAGCGACCTGGGCGAGTTGGGTTCGCCGCAGCTCTCGCTGCCGGTACTCGCCGAGGCGGTGGCAATCCTCGGCGACCTCGCCACCGACTCCACCGGCGAGTTCCTCCCCGAGCTGGCGACCGCGCACCATTTGGAGGCCGTTCACCTGCGGGACCTGGAGCGGCACGAGCATTCGCTCGCCGCGCTGGCCCGCACGATCGACCTGTACCGCCGGCTGGCCGCCGCCGACCCCGGGACGTACCGGATCACCCTGGCGGTGACGCTGAGCCACCAGGCGACCGAACTGACCGAGACCGGCCGGATCGCGTCCGCGCTCGAGGTGCTGACGGAGTCCTGCGCAATCCTCGGCGACCTGCACGCGGAAGATCCGGCGAACCGGCGGACCCGGAGCCTGCTGATCAACGTGCACGGCGACCTCGCCCGGCTCTGGGAGTGGTTCGACGACGCCGAGCAGGCCCGGCGGCACCGGCTGGAGGCGCAACTCCTGCTGGACGGTCCCGATCAGGACGGGACCGACGGCGCGGCCGGCTGACATCCCCGCCGGTCGCGACCGACAGTCAGTTGAAGATGCCCAACACGCCCTGCGTCCAGGCCCGGACCTCCTCGATGCCACCGAGGAGCGTCTGCGGGATCTCCACCGCCACCGCGCCGGCGACCCCCGCCAGTAGGAGCAGACCCGACCCGGCCATGATGATCAGGCGGGCGGCGCGGTAGCTGGGCGGCAGGTCGTCAGCGGCCATGACCGGTCCCGGCGGCGGAGAGGAGTCCCTCGCGGGACAGGATCCAGGCCAGTGGTGCCGACGGGTCGTGAGTGCGGTCCGTCAGCGACCCGCACCAGAAATACCGCACGTCGCCGAAGTCGCGTTCCGCCCCGACGACCAGGTTGTCCAGTCCCTGCTCGTCGAGCCAGCGCCGGACCGCAGGCGAGTCCCGTTCCAGGCGCTGCCCGCCGGAGAACGCTTGGAGCAGGTCGGCCTTGGTGACCACGAACGCGAGACGGCAGCGGCGGGTGTCGACGCCACGATGGCGCATACCGGTGACCACGGCCTCGTAGGAGTCCGCCGGGTCGTGGCTCGCGGTGCGTACCGCCGTCGCCAGCCGGGGCGGCACCTTCGCCAACCCGCCGTGAACCGCCGGGACGGAGAAGGGATCGAGGACGAAGAGGTAGTTGCGGGCGTCGTCGAAGTAGCCGTGGCCGCCGACTCCCCGGTCCACCAGCGCGGCTCCTCGGGCGTCGAAGAGCTGGAGCAGCACCCGGCCGAAGCCCCGCCGCAGTGCGACGGTAACTGTCCTGGCTGGCTGGCCGACGGTCGCCGGGGCCGGTTCGAGCCGCTTGACCGAGAAGTCCGTCGGTTCCAGCCGGCGCGGCAGCTCGGCCAACCCCGCGTCGATCAGCGCCGTCTTCCCGGCCGCCGCCGCGCCGAAGACCGCGACCCGGACCTGGGTCGCCAGGCCGGTGCCGTCCGGGAGCGACGTCCCGCACTTGGGACAGCGCGCCGCCAGTGTCCTGGCCGCCCTCGGCATGCCGCTGGGCAGGACGTTCCCGCAGCCACAGCGGCGCAGCCACACCCCCTGCGTCCCCGGCTGGAGCATCCGGTGCCGGTCGGAGTTCGCGAGGTCCCGGGCCGAGTGCCGACCGGGGCAGGTGAAGACCGGCAGCTCGATCATGAGATAGCAGTTTGGGCAACAGGAGGTGGTGCGGCGAAGCCGGCGGCGAAGCCGCTCCGCACCCTGCTGCACCATCACCGACGGCACCCCGACGGCCCAGGTCAGCAGGGTGACGGTCCCGGAGGCGGTGCCGACGGCGACGACGGCGACAAGCACGCCGACGGTGAGGCCGGCGAGGGTGGCGGCCGGGAGAGCCAGTACGGGCCAGCCGAGGAGCACCGTCCAGCTACGGGTCCTGCCGCCGTGGTCCGGCAACACGTCGAGAAACCGGGCGTGGAACCGGGGCAGTCTCGGCAGCCGCCGCCAGCCGGCCTGCCAGAACTGGCGGACGTCGAACAGCGCGTTCGCGGCGACGGTTTTCAGGTCGTACCAGACCTGGCCGAGAAAGTAGTGCGGCCACGCGTAGTCGTACGACCTCGGTCCACCCGGGACGCCGACGCCGTGGGCGCGTACGTCGGCCGGGGTGCGTACCCGGCCCGCCCGGATCCCGGCCAGCACCAGCACCGCCTCGGCCAGCCCGAACACCAGACCCCCGGCGAATCCAAGTACCGAGGCGTAGAGCACGTACGGCGCCAGCAGCACCAGCAGCACGACCTGGATGCAGAGGACGAGCAGTACGACCCCGAGGAGGATGCCGATCTCCGCCATCAGCGCCCCCGTCCCGGCCGGAATCTGCCCACTCCGCGTCGCCGGCCCGCCCTGACCGCGTTCTGCCAGGGGTCCGACCAGAGCGGTCCCAGCTCCTCGATCTGCCGGGTCACCAGGTCGAGCCGCTTCTGTGAACAGCGGCTGAGCCAGACCGAGACGATCCGGTCGAGTTCATTGCGCGAGGTGGGGCTGAGCTGCTGCGCCACCACCGGCGAGAGCCTGAGGGCGTGCACCAGGACGAACGCCATCGCGACGTGGGCCGGCTCGGAGTTCCGGCTCAACTCGGTACGCAACCGCCGGGCGAGCGGCTCGGTGAGTACCGGCGCGGGCGCCAGCACGGCGGCGACCGCCGCCGCAGCCGGCGCGACGAGCATCGTCTCCAGCAGCTCCGGCAGCCGGCCGTCGACGACGCTCGGCGACGCCCGGGCCATCAACACGGTGATTGCGGCGATGTCCGGCTTCTGCTGGGGCAACAGCTCGATCGTCTGCTCCAGCGCGGCGTGTCCCTCAATGATCTCGACCACGCCGTTCGGCGGCCGCCAGATCCCGTGCTCCAGCAGCGCCCGGCCGGCGGCGACGTCGGCGCGGTCGGGGGGTGGACGGTCCTGGACGAGCTGCTCGGCGAGCAGCGCGAAGACCCGGGGATCCAGCGGCATCCCCCTGGGCACGAGCCGGCACACCGTGCGGGCCTCGCCGGGCGTCGGCACCCGGTCGGCCCAGAGCACCGCCGCCGTCCGGTTGACCATGCCGATCGGGTCCGGCCCGCGCGCCGCCTCGGCCAGGCACTGCTCGACCAGGTCCTCCTGCTGCTGCGGCGGCAGGTACCGCAGCGCGGCCGAGACGACGACCTCGTCCAACACCCCGTCCAGCCGCATCGGCTCGCGCAGCAGGACATCCCACCAGAGGTCGCCGAGTTCCCGGCTCCGACGCGGGTCGGCAGCCAGCCGCTCGGTCAGCTCGGCGCGGAGCAGCTGCTCGATCTCCGCCCGGCCGGCCCACAACTGCGGGTCGTACGGACGGTCCGGGTGCTCGGCCCAGTCCAGGACGAACCGGCGCAGACTCGGCTGGAGCTTGCTGATCTCCGGCTGGATGCCGAACCGGCCGCAGACCCGCAGCGCGGCGTCGAAGCGCACCGGATCCGCCGACCGGAGGGTGTCGGTGAGCAGCGCCCGCGCCGCCGCCTCCTCGTCCGAACCCGGGAACTCGGGGCCGGGCGGGCTGACCGGCCCGGTCTGGACCAGGCCGGTGCCGAGCGCCTCGGCGAGTTCCGCCTCGATCAGCGCGAGCCGCACGGTGGGCCCCCGGTGCGGGAAGGTGGCGGCACCGCTCGCCTCGTGCAACTGGCGCAGCACCTCGGTCGGCCACTCCGGGCCATGCTCCACCAGCAGGTCGACGATTTCCGGGCCGTACCGGCGCACCAACTGCGGCGGACCCTGGCGCAGCCAGGAGACGAGTTCGGGGGCGCCGCGCTCGTCGGGCCGGCGACGCAGGATGGCCGCCAAGGCGACGATGGTCGCCGCCTCGCCGGCCAACCCGGATGCCGCTGCCACCTCCACCGCGTCCACCACATCGAAAGGATCCTCGCCGAGGAAGAGGTCCGCCCAGAGCCGCGCGGCCGGTGCCGCCTCCCCCTGACTCCAGGCGTGCCGGACCAGGTCGAAGATCGCGTACCCCTGGTCGTTGTCGAGGTTGGCGCCGGCCGCGCTCCACTCCGGATGGACCGCCAGGACGTGCTGGGGTGCGTACGCCGGATTGAGCGTGAAGATCTTGAAGCCGATCCGGAGTGCCTCCCGCTGCGGCAGGAGCAGCGTCGCAGCGGTGACCCAGCGCAGCACCCCGACTGCCTCGTCGGCGACGAACAGCACCCGGCGGGTCCGGTCGAGCTGGCTGCGCCACAGCGCCGCGAGCAGCGCCGACAACATCTCGGCACCCTGTGGTTGCGCGCGTACGAACGCCTGCGCCTCGGTCACCCCGAACGGGCCGGGCCGCCAGCCCGGTTCGAGCGGGGGGCACTCGGTCGACGGTGCCGGCCGGTCCGTCCAGAACGGCGCCCCGAACAGTTGCGCCGGGCGCACCGTCCGGTACGAGGCCGGGTCGCTGGTGGTGATCGAGTGGGTGAGCTGGTTTCCCTCGCGTCCGCCGACGCTCTCCCGCCCGAGGTAGACGCCGGCGGCGGTAGCGAGCAGGCCGTCCCAGACGTGCGCGAACGACGGCGGGTACTCGCCGACCGGCCGCCGCTCCCGCATCCAGCTCGGCGGCGGCTCGTACAGCAGGTTGCGCTGGACCACCGACATCGCCCGGCCGTCGGCGCCGGCCGACCGGGCCTGGAACTGGAGCCCGGCCGTGCCCTGGAGGCCCTGGCCGGGCCGGCAGTCGGTGTAGATCAGGGTCTCGAACCGCCCGGTCACCGACGTGCCTGTCGGGGCACCACGCCGAAGCGGCTCAGCAGCCACAACAACGGCTCGTTGACCCGGTATGGTCGGACCCCGCCGTCGTCGACCATCGCGTTGTCGTAGTCGGGCGGCGCGCCGAGCGCCGAGACGAAGAAGTACCGGAACGTCTCGTAGTTGAACCGCAGGTGGGTGTCGATGTCGTCGCCCTGCCAGCCGCGCAGCAGGGCACGGACGTGCTCGTGGGTGTCCCGGCCGAGTGCGTCGTCGTACGCGGGAACCTGTCCGGGTTCCCGGCGCAGCGGGTGGCCCTCGCCCAGTTCCTCGAAGAAGGCGTCCATCTTGGCGAACGCCACGGCGAGCGGCTTGCGGATCCGCCGGTGACCGGGGACGCCGAGGTAGGCGCGCAGGCTCTCGGTGACCCGGCTGAGCACGTCGATGGTCGCCTCGGTCGAGGTGATGGCCGAGTCGGGCAGGTTAAGCCGTTCCCGCGCCTTCGGCAGCATGAACGGGTCGAGCAGCAGGATCAGGGCGTCCGCCGCGCCGATATACTCCAGGTCGTACGCCTGGGCCTGCCGGCTCAGGTCCTCCCCCGCTGTGTCGTAGAAGGAGAGGTAGCTGGTGTTGTAAACCGGTCTGGTGTGGAGCATCCGCCGGTCCCGCAGCCAGCTCCGGCGCTCGGCCCGCCATTCGAAGACCAGCGGCTCCTGCCGGCCCTTGATCGCCTGGGTGGTGGCCGGAAAGAGCTGGTGTCCGACGAACATCCGGTCGACGTTGTTTTCCAGCCACTGCAACGGCGACCGGAAGCCGCCCTGGCCGTCTCCGGTGAGCCGGATGTCGGCGTCGAACCGTCGGCGCAGCCCCGGTGAACGCAACTCCCGCGCAAGCACGGTCATGTAGACGGTCTTGCCGGTACCCTTCGCACCGACCATGGCGATCAGCGGCCCACGCGACTCGCCGAAGTTGGCCGGCAGCGGGGTGTGGCAGCAGGGGCAGGCGCGCATCCCGGTCCCGCCGTCGCAGTCCGGGCAGTACGCCTTCGACGTCGGACGCCACCGCTGTCCGCGCGGCGGCGGGAAGGTGGGGAGCATCGGTTCGGCGAAACCCGTCTCACGCCGTCGGGCCGCGTCGTCGATCGGCAGGCAGCCGTCGCGGTCGGCGCTTCCCTTGCCCATGCACTGGTACCAGAGCATGGCACCGTCGATCCGGTGGTAGCAGAACGGACAGGCGAGTCGCGGCATCAGGTCACCTTCATGGTGTGGACCGGGGGGTCGACGACGGTCAACCCGTCGTCCGGTCGGAAGAAGCAGCGGATCCAGTAGGGCTGGTGGCGTCGGGGCCGGGCTGGCAGCTCCACGTCGAACTCCACCGGTACCCCACCCGGCAGGTCCAGCCGGTGTGCGGGGCCGAGCGGCTCCCCGTGCTGCGCCGAGAGCGGCATCTCCAGGTCCCGCCCGACGACGACCTGCACCTCCGTACCCGGCCGGTCGACCTCGGCGGTGACCCGCACGGTCAGGCGTCCCCGGTTGAGCGGGTTCCACGAGCGGCGCAGCAGCGCGTACTCCACCCGCACGGCGCGCGGCGCCAGCGTCGCCTCGCGGGCCGGTGAGACGGCTTCGGCGCCCCCGACCGAGGTGATCGCGCGTACGCGTACCCGCGCGCCACCGCCGACCGCGTAGATCCGGTAGCCGTTGCTGGCCGTGTAGTCCGCCCGGCTGACACGTTCGGAGAAGGTGCCGCCGGCCGACGTCCACGCCACAACGGCGGTTCGGGAGCCGGCCGGCCAGACCCAGGAGACGACCGCGTCGTCGTTCCGTCGCTCCAACCGCAGCCGGCGTACGGACTCTGCCACCGCCCTGGCCACGAACCGGCCGACGGTCGCGGTCCCGTCGGCGACCAGGAACGGGACGTACACGTGGTAGCCGACCGGCACCTCGGCGACGACGACGGTCCGGCCGTCGACGGTCTCCCGCTCTCCGGCAAGCTCGGTGCCGAACTCCTCGATGGCGCTCGACTCGACCGTGGCGCCGGTGTTCCAGACCGGTGGCTCCGGCGCCCAGCGCACCCGCAGCACCTCGCCGGATCCGGGCTCCGGCCACCGGACCCGCACCCGGCAGCGCTCGCCCTCGACGTCGAGCGCCTCGACGTGCAGATCGTGTACCGCCGAATGTTGGTCGTCGAGCGGACCGGCAACGCCGGCACCGTCCGGCGGCCCGGGCGACCGGGCGGTCGGGGCCGACCACCCGGCGCGGCCCGACGGAGTACGGAGCGGCCAGGCGTCACCGGCCTCGGTGAACTGCTGCCGGATCAGCGACCTAGCCTGGCTCTGCCAGGGTCGGCCCGGGGTGTCGTGGCCGCCCAGCGGACCAGCGGCCGTGCCGTCGCCGCGCGGCACCCCGCCGACCGGGCCCGAACCCGTCCCGCTGCCATCGAGCCCACTGCCGCCGAGGGCGCCGGCCCCCCGGCCACTGGCGCCGCCGGCCGGCAGGCCGGTTGCCCTGCCGCCGCCGAGGCCGCCCGGCCCGGCGAGCCCGGTGCCCCCGGGGAGGCCACCCGACCCGGCAACCCCGGTGCCGCCGGTGGACCCGCCGGGCAGCACCGCCCCCTTGGCCGAGGTGGGCCCGCCGGGCAGGGCGGGCCGCTCACCACCGAGCAGTCCGGCGCCACCGACCAGTTGGCCGGCGCCGTCGGTCGCACCAGCGGGAGTCGGACCGGCCGGATCGGCGCTGTCGAGCGGCAGTGTCCCGGCCCGGCCGAGTGCCGAGGCGGCGACCTGCTCCTGCCACCAGGCCGGGTCATCGAGCACCGGACCGACGCTGCGGACCAGTTTCTCGTCGGCGACGAGCAGCAGTCGGCAGACCTCGGCACGGCTGTCCGGTCCGTCGGCCCGCTCCCGCCAGAACTCGCGCATCCGGGTCAGGTGCGCGGCGAGCTGGTCTGCCGACATCCCGGGCTCGATAGCGTACCGGGCCCAGAGATCTCCCGCAGGGAGCTGACCGTGGGTGCCCCGCAGGGGCTTGATGACCTCCCGGTCGTACCGTTTCGCGTCAAACGCCATCGGCGATCACGGAACAGACTCGGGATCGGACGGCCGCTGGTCGGCAGGGGGTGGCGCGCTCTTCATTCCGGCCCCATCGGCAGGATCGGGTACGAGTGACCCGTCGAGGTCATCACAGTGACGAAGGTGATCACAAGTGTTTGTCCGTCCCTCGACAGTAGACCGTTCGCCGAACCACCGGGTATGCCCGAACCGCCCCCAGGCGGCGACACGGTCGACGGCGTCGACCCCGGCGGGCCGCGCGGTGGACATCCTCGGGGCCGCCGGATGATTCTGTGGCGTGCTGTTGCGTGAGCTGGAATACCTGACGGCGTTGGCGCGGGAGCGGCACTCGCTCGGGCGGCCGCCGCCTGACACGTGCCGCAGCCGTCGCTGTCCGCCGCGATCACGAAACTGGAGCGCGAGTTGGACGTGCCGATCGTGTTGCGGGAACGCAGGTTCGCCGGGCTGACTCCAGATGGTGAACGGGTACTGCTGTGGGCGCATCGGATCCTGGCACGCTCCGCCAGGATCTGTCGTCGATGCGTGACGGGCTGACCGGCACGTTGCGGATGGGCGCCATCCCCACCGCGTTGACTGCCGCCTCGGTGCTGACCACCGAGTTCGAAATCGACGTGGTGACCTATCTGGACGACGAAACGCTCGGCCGGGTACGCACCGTTCCGCTCCACGAGGTGCGATACCTCCTGCTGCCCCCGGACCAAGAGCGCGTCGGCGCAACTTGGACACTCCAGCGAGGAGGTCACCGATACCTACTACATTGCCAAGCCCGTCCAAGCCCCCGACGTCTCCGAGATCCTCGAACGGCTCGGAACCGACCTCGATGGCCAGCCCGAAGCTGTAAAGCACAACGATGCACACGGATAACAAGCCTGGTCGGCGACACCCACAAACGGGGGTTTCGGGGAAGGTTCAAAACTCCATAGACAAAGACTAAAGCCCTGACCAGCGCTTCTGCTGGTCAGGGCTTTCTGTCTGTCGGGACGGCCGGATTCGAACCGACGACCCCTTGACCCCCAGTCAAGTGCGCTACCAAACTGCGCCACGTCCCGCCCCCGCGCGACACAGCCCGCGGCAGCCGGTACAGCGTAGCGCAGGACCCTTCCCTGCGCGCAGCAGCCCTACCGCTCTTCGTGCCGGAACCTGCCCGTCGAGTCCTGCCCCACGCCCCCTAACGCGTCCTAGGAAGATAGGTGGGTTGCTGGGGCCAGCACTGGATGCACGGGACCGGCAGACCGGTGATCAGGGCAGGCGGCGGAAGGCGGACAGGTCAGCCGTGCGACTTGCCACGCCCCCCTGCCCCGATCTTCTTGCGGGGCCGTACCGAGACCTCCACCGGGCTGCCGGCGAAGCCGAACTCCTCGCGGAGCTTGCGCTCGACGAAGCGCTGGTAGCCGGCGTCCAGCGGACCGGTGGTGAAGAGTACGAACCGGGGTGGGCAGGTACCAGCCTGGGTGGCGAAGAGCACCCGAGGCGCCCGGCCACCCCGCACCGGGTGCGGGGTGGCCTGCACCAGCGCGGTGAGCCACTGGTTGAGCTGCCCGGTCGGGATCCGGGTCTCCCAGCCGGCCAGGGCGGTGCGCAGTGCCGGGGCGAGCTTGTCCACCGCCCGCCCGGTCCTGGCCGAGACGTTGATCCGGATCGCCCACGGGATCCGGCGCAGCTCCCGCTCGATTTCCTTGTCCAGGTAGTAGCGGCGGTCCGCGTCGACCAGGTCCCACTTGTTGAAGGCGATCACCAGGGCCCGACCGGTCTCGATGACCGTGCTGAGGATCCGCTGGTCCTGCTCGCTGATCGGCTCGCTGGCGTCGAGTAGCACCACCGCCACCTCCGCCGCCTCGATAGCGGCGGCGGTACGCAGGCTCGCGTAGTACTCCGTACCGCTGGCCCTGCCGACCCGCTTTCGCAATCCGGCGGTGTCCACCAGCTGCCAGACCTCGCCACCGATTTCGACCAGGCTGTCCACCGGGTCGACGGTGGTACCCGCGACCGAGTCGACCACCGCCCGCTCCTCTTTGGCGAGCCGGTTGAGCAGGCTGGACTTGCCGACGTTCGGGCGGCCGACCAGGGCCACCCGGCGCGGGCCGCGCGGTCCCGCCTCGGTTACCGGCGGCGCGTCCGGCAGTGCCTCGAGGATCGCGTCGAGCAGGTCGCCGGAGCCCCGGCCGTGCAGTGCGGAGACGGGGCGCGGCTCGCCGAGTCCGAGCGACCACAACGAGGTCGCCTCGAGTTCCACCGCCGTGTTGTCGGCCTTGTTCGCCACCAGCAGCACCGGCTTGGCGCTGCGCCGGAGCATGCGTACGGCGGCCTCGTCGACGTCGGTCGCCCCGACGGTCGCGTCGACGACGAAGAGCACCACGTCGGCCGTGGCGACCGCGTTCTCGGCCTGGGCGGCGATCGCGCCGGCCCGGTCCTTCGCGTCCGGTTCCCAGCCTCCGGTGTCGACCACCGTGAACTGCCGCCCCGACCACTGCGCGTCGTAGGGAACCCGGTCCCGGGTCACCCCCGGGGTGTCCTCCACCACCGCCTGCCGCCGACCGATGATGCGGTTCACAAGTGTGGACTTGCCGACGTTGGGGCGTCCGACCACTGCCACCACAGGTACCGGTCCGGTCGGCTCGGCCTCCTCGTCCACGTCCGGTTCCCGCAGTTCGACCCAACCGTCCCCCGCGTTCACGCCGCCTCCTCAACCGTGCTGCCGCCAGGAAGAATCCCGGCCGCGTCGTCACGCAGGGCACGAACCCGAGCCGCCACCCCGCCGCCAACAGGCACACCGCTGCCGCCGCCCGCCAGCGCACCATCACCACCGCCCGCCAGCGCACCGCTGCCGCCGCCCGCTGACGCACCACCACCAACCGTCGGCGCACCGCCACCGCCGCCGCGGCCGGTCACTGCCCCGGCCGCCGCTCGGTGAGCAGGTCGTGCAGTCGCGCCACGACCTCGTCGACACCCAGCGCGGTGGTGTCCAGCACCACCGCGTCCGGTGCCTGCCGCAGCGGGTCGGTCGCCCGGCTGGAGTCGAGCCGGTCCCGGCGGGCCAGATCGACTGCGGTGGCGGCGACATCGGCGGCATTCTCTGTGCTGCGCCGCCGCGCCCGCGCCTCGGCCGACGCGGTCAGGTAGACCTTGAGGTCGGCGTCCGGCGCCACCACAGAGCCGATGTCCCGACCCTCGACCACGATCCGGCCGGCCGCCGCGATCATCTCGCGCTGCTGCCCGACGAGCAGTTCCCGTACGGCGGGCACGGCCGACACGGCGGAGACCGCAGCCGTCACCTCCGGGCCCCGGATGTCCCGGTCCACGGCTGTGCCGTCCGCGGTCACGCTCGGCGCCTCGGGGTCGACTCCGATCTTCAGCTCGGTCTCCCCCGCCACCTTGGCGACAGCCTCGGCGTCCTGCGGGTCGACCCCGGAGCGCAGCACCGCCCAGGTGACGGCTCGGTACATCGCCCCGGTGTCGAGGTAGCGTGCGCCGAGGATGGTTGCCAGTCGGCGGGAGACGGTGGACTTCCCCGAACCGGACGGCCCGTCCACGGCAACCACACATTGCCCGGTCCGTACCTTTTCCGCCACCATTCCTCCTTCACCGATCACCTGGGCGAAACGCCCCGGCACTGCCGAGTTCCGCGGGCGGCCGGCCGTGACGGCGCACCGCGTGTCGCTGTCCATCATGCCCCGTCCGCCGGACGGGCCCGCGCCCGACACCGGAGGCAGCGCACCCCCGCAACGGGCCCGAGCCACCCGGCCCGGGGCCGGGTCACTCCCCGCGGCCCGGAAGTCCCGGTTCCGCCGGCCGACCGGGAAATCCCAGATCCACCGCCTCAGCCCGGACCGAGCATCAGCCCCCGAGCGAGCAGCAGCCCCGACCGAGCATCAGCCCTGACCAGGATCAACCCTGACCAGGATCAGCCGCCGATCGCCTTGAACAGCGCGGCGATCTCGGCGTTCGTCAACTGGCGGTTGCGCCCGGGTCGCAGGTCGCCAAGTCGGATCGGCCCGATGGCGGTACGGATGAGCCGGGAGACCGGATGCCCCACCTCCGCCAACAGTCGTCGGACGATGTGCTTGCGCCCTTCGTGCAGGGTCAGTTCCACCTGGGCGGTACGCCCCAGCGTGTCCACCAGGCGGAACTCGTCCACCCGCGCCACCCCGTCCGACAGCTCCACGCCGGCCTTCAACCGCCGTCCGACATCGCGGCGCAACGGCCCGGCCACCTCGCAGAGATAGGTCTTCGGCACCCCGTACGACGGATGCATCAGCCGGTGCGCCAGCGTGCCGTCGTTGGTCAGCAGCAGCAGTCCCTCACTGTCGGCGTCGAGCCGCCCGACGTGGTAGACCCGCTCCTCCACCCGGCCCAGGAAGTCGGCCAGCGCGGTGCGGTCCTTCTCGTCCGCCATCGTGGAGACCACCCCACGCGGCTTGTTCATCGCCAGGTAGACCAGCCGGGTGTCGGTGACCAGCCGCTCGCCGTCGACGTAGATGACGGCGGTGGCCGGGTCGACCTTGTCGCCGAGCTGCGCGACCCGTCCGTCGACGGTGACCCGGCGCCGGAAGATCAGATCTTCGCAGGCGCGTCGGGAGCCGACGCCGGCCGCCGCGAGCACCTTCTGCAGGCGCTCCACGGCGGGGGCGTCGGGAGTGTCATCGCGGGGCATCGGCAATCTCTTCCACGTCGTCGGGCAGGAACGGGGCCAGCGGCGGGAGCTGGGTCACGGTGTCCAGCCCGAGTTTCTCCAGGAACAGCGTCGTCGTCCGGTACAGGAAGGCGCCGCTCTCCGGCTCGGTCCCGCACTCCTCCACCAACCCGCGAGTGACCAGGGTACGGATCACCCCGTCACAGTTGACACCCCGGATGGCCGAGATCCGCGACCGGGTCACCGGTTGCTTGTAGGCGACCACGGCGAGGGTTTCCAGTGCCGCCTGGGTCAGTCGGACGGACTGTCCGTCCAGCACGAACCGTTCGACGTAGGCGGCGTACTCCGGCCGGGTGTAGAGCCGCCAGCCGCCAGCCGCCCGGCGCAGCTCGAAGCCGTGCCCGGCCGTGGTGTAGTCGGCCGCCAACCGGTCCAACAGGGCCGCGATCCGCTCGGTCGGCTGCTCCAGTACCTGCGCCAGCACGATCTCGGTGACCGGTTCGTCCACCACCAGCAGGATGGCCTCCAGGGCGCCGCGCAGCTCGTCGTCGTCGATAAGCGCCAGCGCCGTGGCCCGCCGGCCGGCCCCGCCGGGCACCGGCACCGCCGCCGACGCACCGTCCGGACCCGTTCCGGCATCCTCGGGTACGCCCGCCGCCGCCTCCGGCGCCGGACCACGCTCGCCGCCCCCGTGCGCCAGTCCCGGCTCCTCGGCGCCCACCGGCTCCGCCGGCTCATCCGCCTCTTCGGCTCCGGCGGTCGCCACCGCCTCAGCCGACTCCACGGCGTCCGTCAGCCCGGCAACATCCCTCAGCTCGGCGCCGTCAGGCGACTCCGCCGCGCCAGTGGACTCGGAGGCCTCAGGGGACTCCGCCGTGTCCGTCGACTCGCCGCCGGTCCGGGGCGGCTGGGCCCCGGCCGGCCGCTCCCACGGCGGCACCCAGGCCGCCGCCTGCTCGGCCAGCGAGTCGGGCCGCCTTTCGCTGGTCACTCTGCTTCCTCCTGCGTCTCGTCCCCGACCGGCACCCCGGCCGACCCGGTCCCGCCGTCCTCCGGCACCGGAACCGCCAGCTCCGGGGCCGCCGCCTCCGCCGGTAACGGCGCCGCCTCCGAATCTGCCGCCGGGTCGGCCGGGTCGGTGGCCGGACGCTCCGGTGGTGCCGGCGCACCGGCGTACTCGTCGATGTCGAGTTCGGCGTCGCCGTCGGCGGGACCGGTCCACCGTACGGTGAGCTCCCCGAGCGCTTCCAGCTGGGCGAAGCCGACCAGTCCCTCCCGGTACAGCTCCAGCAGGGCCAGGAACCGGGCCACCACTTCGAGGGTCGACTCGCAGTCGGCGCAGAGCACCTCGAAGCTGGCTATACCGGCCTGCCGGAGCCGGTCGCGGAGCAGCGCGGCGTGTTCCCGGACACTCACCCGGACCATGTGCACGTGGTCGATGGAGACCACCGGGGCCTTCTTCGGGGTCATCGCCCGGACCGCCAGCGCGGCGAGCCGGTCCGGCCCGATCCCGAGCACCAGGTCCGGCAGCGCCTCGGCGTACCTCGGTTCCAGGGCGACGGCCCGGGGATAGCGGCGGGAGCCGACCGCCTCCAGTTCGAGGATGTGCCCGGCGGCTTCCTTGAACGCCTTGTACTGCAACAGCCGGGCGAAGAGCAGGTCCCGGGCCTCCAGCAGGGCCAGGTCCTCCTCGTCCTCCACCTGGGCTGCCGGCAGCAGCCGGGCGGCCTTGAGGTCCAGCAGGGTCGCCGCGACCACCAGGAACTCGCTCGCCTCGTCCAGGTCCCAGTCGTCCCCCATCGCCCGGATGTACGCGATGAACTCGTCGGTGACCCGGTGCAGGGCGACCTCGGTCACGTCGAGCTTGTGCTTGCCGATGAGCTGCAACAGCAGGTCGAACGGACCGGTGAAGTTCGCCAGCCGTACGGTGAAGCCGCCGGCCGCCTCCGCGTCGCCCTCGCCCGGCCCCGCGTCGCCCTCGCCCGACAGCCCGCTACCCTCGCCCGACGGCCCGGCGCCCTCACCTCGCGGCGTCTCGGCAAGCACCTGATCACCCATCGGCTCGTCCTCGGCCGGCTGCTGGTCGGCTGCGCGGGCAGGTCGCGGGTCCGGCGCGGCCGGGGAGGTGGGCGGGGAACTCACCCGACGACCGTAGTCCACCGGTTCCGGACCGTCAGCCGTCAGCGTCGCCCCGGTACCGTCACTCACCCGATGATCCTCGACACGGCGGGCACCGGTCCGGGCCCGGACAGACGAAACGGGCGGTCACGGCAAGCGCGGGCCGAAACCGCCCAGCTGGCTACCGCTCGGCCTGCGCGGCGATCACCTCTCGGGCGAGCTGGCGGTAGTTGCGGGCTCCGGAGGAGGCCGGGTCGAGCGTGGTGATCGGTGCCCCGGCGACCGTGGACTCGGGGAACTTGACCGTCTTGGTGATGACGGTCTGGTAGACCTTGTCGCCGAACGCCTCCACCACCCGTTGCAGCACCTGACGGCAGTGCGTGGTGCGGCTGTCGTACATGGTGGCGAGGATGCCTTCCAACTCCAGGTCGAAGTTGAGCCGCTCGCGCACCTTGTCGATGGTGTCCAGCAGCAGCGCGACCCCGCGCAGGCTGAAGAACTCGCACTCCAGCGGGATCAGCACGCCGTCCGCCACGGTGAGGGCGTTGATCGCGAGCAGCCCGAGCGAGGGCTGGCAGTCGATCAGGACGTAGTCGTACTCCTTGCGGATCGACTTCAGCACCCGGGCCAGCGCCATCTCCCGGGCGACCTCGTTCACCAGCTGGATCTCGGCGGCCGAGAGGTCGATGTTCGCCGGCAGCAGGTGCAGACCGGCGACGTCCGTCTTGATCAGCACGTCCTCGGCGGTGACGTCGTCCTGCATCAGCAGGTTGTAGACGGAGAGGTCGAGGTTGTGCGGGTTGACGCCCAGCCCGACCGAGAGCGCCCCCTGCGGGTCGAAGTCGACCAGCAGCACGCGGCGGCCGTATTCGGCAAGCGCGGCGCCGAGGTTGATGGTCGTGGTGGTCTTGCCCACCCCGCCCTTCTGGTTGGCCATCGCGATGATCCGGGCGGGCCCGTGCTGGTCGGTGGGCATCGGTTCCGGGATCGGCTTGCGCATCGTGTACGCGGCCGGGTCGGCCGGACCCAGCTCGGCACCGAGGTCCAGGGCGGACTGCTGCTCGCGCAGGGTCGAGGTCCACGCCTCGGCACGGTCGCCGTTTCCAGCCATGTCCTCGTACGCCCCCTCCCGACGACTGCCCGGCGTCGGAGCCGAACGGTGTCCTGTGCGGCGCCGCCGCGAACCTCGATTGCCGCCTCCCGAGGCCGCGCCAGAACCCGACTCTACGCCACGTCGCAGCACCGTAGTGGGCACCGTCTCGGCGTGTCGAGCCGGCCGCCGACCGGCGCGGGCCGACCGGAATCGACCCGCCGCCCGACAGTACCCCGCCGGTGGCGGGACCGGGATCGGCCGGTCAGCCGCGGGCTCGCGGATGTGCGGTGGCGTACACCTCGCGGAGCCGGTCCACGGTGACCAACGTGTACACCTGGGTGGTGGTCACCGAGGCGTGCCCGAGCAGCTCCTGCACCACGCGTACGTCGGCACCGCCGTCGAGCAGGTGGGTGGCGTACGAGTGCCGCAGGGTGTGCGGGGAGACCGCCCGCGGCCCCTGCACCGGCAGTCCGGCCCGGCCGGCGGCCCGGCGCAGGATCGTCCAGGCGCTCTGCCTCGACAGCGGACCGCCCCGGGCGTTGAGGAAGACGGTCGGCCCACCCCGGCCGGCGGCGGCCAGCGTCGGCCGGGCCCGGACCAGGTAGGCCCGCACCGCCTCGGCGGCGTATCCGCCGACCGGCACGAGCCGGCTCCGGCCGCCCTTGCCGTGCAGCAGCACCGAGCCGTCGGTCAGGTCGAGGTCGTCGACGGCCGCGCCGACCGCCTCGGAGATCCGCGCGCCGGTGCTGTAGAGGAACTCCAGCAGGGCCCGGTCGCGCAGCGCCAGCTCGGCACCGGGACCGGTCGCGTCGACCGCTCCGGCGCACTCCAGCAGCCGCACCACCTCGGTGACGTCCAGCGCCCGGGGCAGCCGCCGGGGCGGGGCCGGCGGGCGTACCTCCCGGCTCGCGTCCTGGCCGACCAGGCCCTCCCGGACCGCGAACCGGTGCAGCCCGCGCACCGCGCTGGCGGCCCGGGCCGCCGAGGCCGCCGCCAGCGGCGGGTGCCCGTCCGCGCCGGCCCGCAGCCGGGTCACGTGCGCGGCGATCTCGGCCGGCCCGACCGCCGCCAGCTCCTCGACGCCGCTTTCGGCAAGCGTCGCCAGATAGCGTTCCAGATCCCGGCGGTACGAGCTGAGCGTGTTCGCCGACAGTCCGCGTTCGACGGTCAGGTGGTCGAGGTAGCCGCGTACGGCACGCCGCAGCGCCGGCGACGGTTCGGGCCCGTCACCGGCCGCTGCGGGGCGGCTCATCCGAGGACGTCCGCCAGCGGCAGGACGCCCATCCCGTGCGCCTCGGCGACCGGGCCGTAGGTGACCTGCCCGGCGTGGGTGTTCAGCCCGAGCGCCAGGGCCGGGTCGCGGCGCAGCGCCTCCCGCCAGCCCTGGTTGGCCAGTTCCAGGGCGTACGGCAGGGTGACGTTCGTCAGCGCGTACGTGCTGGTGTGCGGCACCGCACCCGGCATGTTCGCCACGCAGTAGAACAGCGAGTTGTGCACCGGGTAGACCGGGTCGTCGTGCGTGGTGGGCCGGGAGTCCTCGAAGCAGCCGCCCTGGTCGATCGAGATGTCCACGAGTACGCTGCCGGGCTTCATCCGGGAGACCAGCTCGTTGCTGATCAGCGTCGGCGCCTTGGCACCCGGCACCAGCACGGCACCGATCACCAGGTCGGCGTCGAGGACGGCGCGCTCGATCTCGTAGGTGTTCGAGGCGACGGTCTGCAGGTGGCCCCGGTAGATGGCGTCGGCCTGGCGGAGCTGGCCGACCGCCCGGTCCAGCAGCAGCACCTCGGCCTGCAGGCCGAGTGCGATCGCGGCGGCGTTCCGGCCGGAGACCCCGGCGCCGATCACCACGGTCTTGGCCGCGTACACCCCGGAGACGCCGCCCATCAGCACCCCGCGCCCGCCACCGGAACGCATCAGGTGGTACGCCCCCACCTGCGGGGCGAGCCGGCCGGCGACCTCGGACATCGGGGCGAGCAGCGGCAGCGACCGGTCGGGCAGTTCCACCGTCTCGTAGGCGATCCCGGTCACCTTCCGGTCCAGCAGCGCGTCCGTGCACTCCTTGGAGGCGGCCAGGTGCAGGTAGGTGAAGAGCACCTGCCCCTCGCGCATCCGGTGGTACTCCTCGGCGATCGGCTCCTTGACCTTGAGCACCAGTTCGGCGACGCCCCACACCTCGTCGGCGTCGCCGGCAATCGTGGCCCCGGCGGCGGCGAACTCGGCGTCGGTGATCGACGACCCGGCTCCGGCGCCGCTCTGCACGTACACCTCGTGGCCGGCACGGACGAACTCGTGCACCCCGGCCGGGGTGATGGCGACCCGGTACTCGCGGTTCTTGACCTCGCGCGGAATTCCGACCTTCACGATCCGACACCTCTCTCCGGGGTGTTCCGGCCCCCGGCCGCGCGACGCGCGGCGGCTCCGTTGCCGCCGCGGTCCTCCGTCCCGCCCGCGGAAGTCTAGGGCCGCGGACCGGCGCCGGCAGCCAGCATTGTGACAGCGGGTAACCGGCAACCTTGACGGTATGTCAGCCCCGCCCGCCCCACCAACCAGGCGCCCCCACCGAGTTGGAAGGAGGGAGCCCTTCTTGTACGAAACCGATGAGCAGGGCCCTTCCTTGCACCGGCGGCGTCAGGGCAGTGGTGAGTCGGCGGGGCGGAGGCCCGCCCAGCCCCGGTCCCGGGAACGGGCGGCCGCGAGCACCCCGGCGACGCAGGCCACGTTGGTGATCTCACCCGCCAACACCATCGAGACCGCCTCGTCCAGCTCCACCCGGACCACCTCCAGGTCTGCCTCCTCGTCCCGGCGCTGGTGCCGCCGCTCCGGCGGCACCTCGGTCAGGTCCCGGGCCAGGAAGATCCGGATCAGCTCGTCCGAGTACCCGGGTGAGGTGTGCACGTCCACCAGCAGGTCGATCCGGTCCGCGACGAGATCCGCCTCCTCGGCCAGCTCCCGCAGCGCACCCGCCGGTAGCGCCTCCCCGGGCACGTCGGTCAGCCCGGCGGGCAGCTCCCAGATGACCCGGCGCAGCGGGTGCCGGTACTGCCGGATCAGCACCGCCCGGCCCCGGTCGTCCAGGGCGAGCACCCCGACCGCCCCGGTGTGCCGTACGTAGTCCCGGGGCACCACCCGACCGCCCGGCATCGCCACCTGGTCGGTGACCACCGAGAAGACCTTGCCCCGGAACCGTTCCCGGCGGTCGCGTACCTCGTAGCCCTGCCCGTCGGTCCGGCCGTTCACGCCCACACCGCCGCCCCTCGCCGGTGCCGTTCCGCGGCCCGTCGAAGTCCGGCTGCTTCCCGCCCGGTCGCGCTGCCGGTCGTCACGACGGGGAGCTCGCCCGCGCCGACCGGACCGATCCGTTGCGTGCGGCGGCGTCCGCCGGCCCGGTGAGATCCGCCAGCTCCGGCTGGTCCCCGGCCGGCCGGCCGGCGGCGCCCTCGGCACCCGCCGCGTCCCGGACGCCCGAGCCGCCGGTCCCGGTGGCCGCCACCGGCGCCAGCTCCACCGGCAACTGGTCCGCCGACGAGTACGCGACGACCGCGCCGACGAAGGCGGCGAAGAGCGGATGCGGCCGGGTCGGCCGGCTCTTCAGCTCCGGGTGCGCCTGGGTGGCCACGAAGAACGGGTGCAGCGAGCGGTCCAGTTCGACGAACTCGACCAGCCGGCCGTCCGGAGAGGTGCCGGAGATGTGCAGGCCCGCCTTGGTGAGCGCGTCCCGGTAGGCGTTGTTCACCTCGTACCGGTGCCGGTGCCGCTCGCTGACCTCGGTGTCCCCGTACGCCTGCGCCACAAGCGAGCCCTCGGTCAGCCGGGCCGGGTACGCCCCCAGCCGCATGGTGCCGCCCAGGTCGCCCCGGCCGGCGACGATGTCCTCCTGGTCGGCCATGGTGGCGATCACCGGATGCCGGGCCTCGTCGTCGAACTCCAGCGAGTTGGCGCCCTCCAGCCCGGCCAGGTGCCGGGCCACCTCGATGGTCATGCACTGCAGGCCGAGGCAGAGGCCGAGGATCGGGATGCCGTTCTCCCGGGCGTACCGGGTAGCGCCGATCTTGCCCTCGATGCCGCGTACCCCGAAGCCGCCGGGGATGACGATGCCGTCGACCCCGGCCAGCGCGGCCGCCGCCCCTGAGGCGGTGACGCACTCGTCGCTCGGCACCCAGTGCAGCTCGACCCGGGCCCGGTGGCCGAAGCCGGCGGCCCGGATCGCCTCGCTCACCGAGAGGTAGGCGTCGGGCAGGTCGACGTACTTGCCGACCAGCGCGACCCGGACGGTGTGGTGCGGATGGTGCACCCGCTCCAGCAGGTCGTCCCAGCGCTGCCAGTCGACGTCCCGGAACGACAGCCCGAGCCGGCGCACCACGTAGGCGTCCAGGCCCTCCCGGTGCAGCACCTTCGGGATGTCGTAGATGCTCGGCGCGTCCGGTGCGGCGATCACCGCCTCCCGGTCGACGTCGCAGTAGAGCGACAGCTTGTGCTTGAGCTTGTCCGGGATCTCCCGGTCGGATCGGCAGACGATGGCGTCCGGCTGGATGCCGATGTTGCGCAGTTGGGCCACCGAGTGCTGGGTCGGCTTGGTCTTCAGCTCCCCCGACGGCGCCAGGTACGGCACCAGCGAGACGTGCAGGTAGAAGCAGTTGTCCCGGCCGAGATCGTGCCGGACCTGCCGGATCGCCTCCAGGAACGGCAGCGACTCGATGTCGCCGACCGTGCCGCCGACCTCGGTGATCACCACGTCCGGGGTACGGCCGTCCTCGTCCGGGTCGGCCATGGTGAGGATCCGGGCCTTGATCTCGTTCGTGATGTGCGGGATCACCTGCACGGTGTCTCCGAGGTACTCCCCCCGGCGCTCCTTGGCGATCACCTCGGAGTAGATCTGGCCGGTGGTGACGTTCGCCTTGCCGTCCAGCGCCCGGTCGAGGAACCGCTCGTAGTGCCCGACGTCGAGGTCGGTCTCGGCGCCGTCGTCGGTGACGAAGACCTCACCGTGCTGGAACGGGTTCATGGTGCCGGGGTCGACGTTCAGGTAGGGGTCGAGCTTCTGCATCACGACCCGAAGGCCCCGCGCCGTGAGGAGGTTTCCGAGGCTGGAGGCGGTCAGGCCCTTACCGAGTGAGGAGGCAACCCCACCGGTGACGAAAATATGCCTGGTCGTCCGTACTGAAGGGGCCAAGGCCTGCTCCCGTGGTCGTCTGTCGCGGTCATGCGAACCGGTGTGGGACCGTTGAAATGATCCACGCGATCCACGGGATTCCACGGTAACACCAACCCCGGCCGGCCTGCCGGGGGCACCCGCTTCCGGCGCCGGCCAGCGCCGGTCAGCCGGCTGTCACCCCGGCCGACGGCTGCGCCGGCCCGGACTCGGAGCCGCTGGACGCCCGCCCGGCGGTGCTGCCGTTCGCGCCCGCCCCGACCCCGGGTCCCGGCCCGGCCACCTCGGCTGCCGCCTCGTCGCTCCGGGTTCCCGGCTCACCGTCCCGGGCTGCCGGCTCACCGTCCCGGGCTGCCGGCTCACCCTCCGGGACCGCCGGCCCGCCGTCCCGGACCGCCGGCTCACCCTCCGGGACCGCCGGCCCGCCGACGTGGGCGAGCGGGACCGCCCGCACGCTCGGCCGGGCCGGGTCCGCCGGGTCGTCCGGGCCGGGGCCGCCGGCCGGCATGGTCCGGTCGGTGGCGTGGTCGAGCACCCGCAACGCGGCCAGGGCGGCCATCGGCACGGTGAGCGCCGCCGCCGCACCCGCGACGTTGAGGGCGGACCCGCCGAGCAGGCCGGCGAGCACCGTCGCGACCGGGATACCTGCCATTCCCGCCCGGATGGCGGGATAGATCCCGAACAGCCGCTTGAGCCCACCCCAGGTACGGAGCAGGGCGAACCACACCAGCACCGCACCGACGATCGCGATGACCGTCAGCGGGCTGCCGGCCAGGGCTGCCAGGTTCGCCGCCCCGGAGCGGTGCACGGTCAACCCGCTGGTGCCGTCGCCGATGGCGGTGAGGAACCGGCCCAGACTGCCCCGCTGGTCGAGCGGTTGCCGCAGGTCCATCAGGACGAACCCGATGGTCACCGCCAGGCCGGCGATACCGGCCCAGGCGAACCGGCCGAGGGTGAGCCAGCCGCCGGTGCTGGTCGCGGCGGCGATGCTGACCCCGGCGGCGAGGGCCACCGCGCCGACCGCGTCGGCCCCCAGGTAGGGGCTGCCGACCACGATCACCCCGAGTACGCCGACCAGCACCATCACCGCCGGCCGCCGGCTGCGGCGTACCCGTTGGGCCAGCCAGGCGGCCGAGAGCAGGGTGCCGGCGATGAAGACCCCGAGCCCGACGACGCCGAGCCCGGCGTACCGACCGCCCTCCAGGGCCGAATACCCGGTCACCCCGTTGAGCTGCAACCGTGCCCCGGTGACCACGTCGGCGCCGACGGCCAGCGCGGCCAGCGCGGCCACGCTGCCCAGCGGCCAGAGCGTGCGCTGGTACGCCCGGGCGAGTCGCACCGCGGCGGTGGCCAGGCCGAGCACCACCGCCGTGACCAGCCCGAAGTACACCCCGGCGTGGGCGCCCCGCCACCACGGAACGGCATCCGCGACAAGCGCGGCGGGGATCGCCAGGGCGGCGGCGATCAGCAGCACCTCGACCGTCGCGACCACCCGCCGGGGTGCCGGGGCCGGTCCGTTCGGTCCGGCGTCGCGGCGGGCCCGGCGCAACAGCGGCAGCACGGCCAGCGCGAGCAGGCACTGGAGCCCGGCCAGCAGCAGGAAGAACCAGCTGGCGACCCGCTGCTGGACCCGGGCTTCGCGGTCGGCGTCGGCGGGCGCCGCGATCGCCGCGGGCAGGTCGGCCGGCCGGCCCGCCACCACCGCCGCCGGCTGGCCGATGAAGAGCCGTTCGGGCGTGGGCCGGCCCAGCGCCGCCAGCGCCGTCGGTGCCAGGTCGACGAGTTGCAGGTAGCCGTTCCGGCCGGTGCTGCTTGAGGTCAGCCAGCCGCGTCCCCAGCCCGGCCCGTCGGCCACCGCGACGTGCAGCCGGGACGACCGGTCGGTGTCGGCGACACCGGCCACCATCACCAGGGACCGTTCGGGGCGGGCCGCCAGCACCCGGGCGAGTACGGCGTCGGCGCGCCGGGCCGCGGCCGCCCGTACGGCGGGGTCGTCACCGCTCACGGTGCCGAGGTCGACGATGCTGAGTACGCAGGAGGCGAGCAGTTCGGTCGGATCGTCCGGCAGCTCCGGCGCGTACCTGTCGACCCGGCCGAACGGTCGTGCCGCGGCGACCGCGGCGCCCGGACCGACCGCCACGGTGCAGCGGACCGATTCGGCCAGCGCCCCCGGCATGGTGCCCCAGCGCAGCCGGTCCTGGTTGTGGGTCACCGTCGTCCGCTGGTCGGGCAGGTTGGCGCTGATCCGGTCCGGCCGCTCCACGGTGACGTCCAGTTCCGGGCACCGCTCGCCGACGGTGGCACCGTCCCAGGCGGCGAAGTTGCCGGCGCCGAGGGTCTGCCAGCCGTCGACCGGGCAGGTCGGCTGCCGGGCCGAACGCACCGACAGCGAGCCGATGGCACCGCGTTCGGCCATCCGCCACAGCGTCGGGGTGTTCTTCGGGTCGACGTCGTCCCAGCGCAGCCCCGGCACCCCGGCCAGCACCACGTAGTCGGCGGTCTGTGCCGGCGTCCGGGCTTCCGGCCGGACGACGAGCGCGGCGACGCCGAGCGCCACCACGGCGGCGGTCAGCAACACGGGCACCAGCCGGCGCAGCATCAGCCTCGCCCCGCCGACGAGCCGGTCTCCCGGCCGGTCGAGGGCGGCGGGCCGCCACCGGTCCGGTCGGCTTCTTCCGCGACCGCGCCGGGACCGGCCGGTCGCGCGACGGCGGGATCCGCCACCGGATCCGCCGGTCGGGGCGGATCGGAGCGCAGCGCGCCGAGTTCGGTGTAGAGGGCGGCGACGGCGGCGACGGTCTCCTCCTCGGTCGGCCACTGCGCTGCCCGGATGGTGGCCTGCCGGGCCAGTTCGGCCCGCCGGGCGGGATCGTCGAGCAGCCCCCGGACCGCCTCGTCCAGCGCGCCCACGTCACCGGGCCGGACCAGTACGGCCGCCTCGCCGACCAGCTCCGGCACCCCGCCGACGGCGGTCGCCACCAGCGGCAAACCGGCCCGCAGCGCCTCCTGGGCGAAGAGTTGCCTCGCCTCCCAGTCGCTGCTGACCACGGCCAGGTCGGCTCCGGCCAGCAGGTCGGGCACGTCGGTACGGTGCCCGAGCAGGGTCACCGGGGCCCGGGCGGCCGAGATGCGGGCCGCCAGTTGCAGGTAGCTCGGGCCGCTCCCGGCGATCACCACGGCCGGCGGCGGCAACAGGTCACGCCACCGGGCGGCGGCGTCGACCAGGATGTCGTACCGCTTCTGCGGGTGCAGCCGACCGACGGAGAGCACCAGCGGCTGCTCCGGGGCGACGCCGAACTCGGCCCGGACCGCCGACCGGCTGCGCCGGGGCTCCGGCAGGGTGGGCGCGGCGACCGGGGCGAGCCGGGCGTCCCGGGCGCCGAGCGCGGCGGCCCGTTCGACGAGGTCGGCGGAGGCGCCGAGGGTGATCCGGGCGCGCCGGGCGACGATCCGCTCGACCAGCCGGGAGAGCCGTCCGCGCAGCCCACCGGCGAGTACCGCGTTGTGCCAGGTGACCACGACCGGGGCCGCCGGACGGGCGAGCACCGCCACCAGGCCGGCGCGCAGGCCGTGCGCGTGCACCACGTCGACAGGTGCGGCCAGTGCCCGGCGCAGCGCGGTGACCGCCCGCACGTCGGCCGGGGTGGGGCTGGCCGGAATCTCCACCGGTACGAACCGGGCACCGGCGGCGGTGAAGTCGAACTGCTCCTGGGTCGCGGCCGGACCGCAGACGGTGACCGCCATGCCGGCGTCGGCCAGTCCCCGGGCGAGCGACCTGACGTGTTGTCCGACGCCGCCGGTGCTGGAGGCGAGCACCAGGGCCACGGCACCGCCCCGGTCTTCCGGTCGAGCCGCCGCACCCCGCTCGCTCACCGTGACACCCGTTCCTTCCCGTCGTCCTCGCCCGGGTCGACCGCGTCCGGCCGGTCCCGGCGATCCGCCTTCGTCCCGTCGTCCCCGCCGGGGTCGACCGCGTCCGGCCGGTCCCGGCGATCCGCCTTCGTCCCGTCGTCCCCGCCGGGGTCGACCACGTCCGGCCGGTCCCGGCGATCCGTCTCCGTCCCGTCGTCCCCGCCGGGGTCGACCACGTCCGGCCGGTCCCGGCGATCCGTCTCCGTCCCGTCGTCCCCGCCGGGGTCGACCACGTCCGGCCGGTCCCGGCGATCCGTCTCCGTCGCGTCGGGCCGCCGTGCCGTCGTCGTCCCGCCCCGGCGGGCCAGTGCCAGCAGGCCGCGCAACCGTCGGCGCAGCATCGCCAGCAGCGGCCGGACGTCGTGCCGGTCCAGCGGATAGCTGACCGCGACGAAAGCCGCGCCTACGGCGACTCCGGACAGCATGCCCTGCACGAGTGCGTCGACTCGCGCCGGGGTACCACCCCCGAGGCCCGGCAGCCGGTGTGCGCACACCGCGCCGAGCGTCGCGGCGACCGCGCCGGCCAGCAGTCCGACAAGTGCCGACCGGGAGACTCCGGTCAACGCGGCCGGGCCGGCGCTGCGCCGGACCGCGACGACCAGCAGCACTCCCAGCACCAGCATGCCGACCGAGTTCGCCACCGCGACCGCGAACACCCGATAGTCCACCGGGAAGGCGGCGGAGAACCCGACCGCGGCGGCCGGCACGACGAGCCAGCCGACCAGGGTGGCGGCGGCCGCCGGCCGGGTGGCGCCGCGCGCGTAGAGGGCGCGGGTGAGCACCGCGAAGAGCCCGTAACCGAGCAGGCCCGGTGCGAAGCCGGCCACGGCGGCGACCTCCGCCGGGCCGCTTCCCGGCCAGAAGAACCGGGCCACCGGGCCGGCGGTGCCGACCAGGGCTGCGGCGCCGAGGCAACTGAACAGCAGCACCCGGCGGGCGGTCGGGGCGAGCGTCGCCCGGTACTCCGCCTCGTCCCCGCCCGCGTGCGCGGCGGCCAGGTTCGGGTACGCCGCGACCGCGAGCGGAACGGCGAGTACCGCCCAGGGCAGCAGGTAGACCGTCTGGGCGAGGTTGAACACCACCTCGGCACCGGTCGGCCCGCCGCTGAGCTGACGCAGGCTGACCACCAGGGCGACCTGCTGGCCGAGGACGGTCACCGCGCCGGCCAGCGCCAGCCCGCCGACCCGGTCCCGGGCGTCGGCGGCGAACCCGTAGCCGAACCGGGGCCGCAGGCCCAACCGGCGCAGCGGGACCAGCAGCGACAGCGAGAGCACCACCACCCCGAGGGTGGTGCCGGCGGAGAGGATCAGCTCGCCGGTCCGGCCGACCCGGGCGATGCTCGGGTGCACCCCCTCGACCGCCGCGAACGCCAGGTAGACACCGATCACGGTCACGCTGGAGAGCAGCGGTGCGATCACCGGCCAGGCGAACCGCCGGTAGGACTGGAGCACCCCGGTCAGCACGATGCCGATGCCGTAGAGCGGCAGTTGCGGGGCGAAGACCCGGAGCATCCGCGCGCCGGCCTCGACCTCGGCCGGGCCGCGCTGGTCGGAGATCAGCCCGACGATCGGTTCGGCCAGCAGTGCCACGACGACCGCCAGTGGCACCAGCAGGCTCACCGTCCAGGTCAGCAGCGCCCCGGTGGTAGCGGCCACCGCCGCCCGGTCACCGGCCGCGACCGCACCGGCCAGCAGCGGTACGACGAGACTCGCCAACGCCCCACCGGCGACGATCTCGAAGACGATGTTCGGGACGCTGTTCGCCACCACGTACATGCCGCCGAGGTCGCTGCCGTCTCCCATCAACCAGGTGAAGACGGCGGTACGCCCGAACCCGGCCAGTCGACTGGCCACGGTGAGTACGGCGATCAGCGCGGCGGCGCCGGCCACCCGCCCGGCGCCGACCAGGGGTGCCGGCCTGCCCACCTCAGGAGTGTCGCCGGCCCAGGGCGTCCAGTTCGCGCAACCCCGGGGTGTTCTGGATCACCTGGGTGAAGCTGACCTTCTCGCTGGCGGCGGTGAGGGCGGCGATCACGGCCAGCGCCCCGGCCCGGCCCACCGGCCCGGTACGCGCGGCCAGCGCCACGCCGAGCAGCGCGCCGAGCGCGTTCGCCCCGCTGTCGCCGAGCATGACCCGCTCGTCGAGGTCGCCGGGCAGCAGCGCGGCGGCGGCCCCGACCGGTCCGGCGGCGAGTCCTCCGGTCGGGCCGGGCAGCAGCGGCGCCCCGAGCAGCAGACCGGACTTGAGCGCCCGCCCGGGCCGCAGGTCGAGCAGGTTGACCAGGTTGGCGGTACCGGCGACCACGCCCGCGCCGAGCAGCACGTCGAGCATGCCGGCGGCCCGGCCGGTGCGACGGCGGCCCGGATGGGACCGCACCGCCGGGTCGGCGGCGAGCAGGGCGGCGGCGGCCAGCCCGGCCGCGCCGACTCCGGCGATCTTGACGACGCCGCTCGTCACCCGCCCCTGGCGGAGCGCGGCGAGGTGCCCGGCGAAGCCCTTGGCGGTCTTCTGTTCCGGCCGGCCGCCGACCACGTCGTCGTAGAGTCCGACGGCGCCGCAGGAGAGGCCGGCGACGAGCGCGGCGGCGCCGGCCGGCCGACTCGGCGCACCGGCGGCGGCACCGACGGCGGCACCGACGGCCAGCGCCGGCCCGGCGGCGAGGGTGACGGCACGGCCCCGGAAGTTGGTGCGGCGCAGCCCGGGAGCCCACGGACCGGCGAGTACTCCGCGCAGGGCGGCACCGGCGAGCAGCGCGCCGACGCCGAGCGCCCGGGCGCCCCTGGGTCGGACGGTCACTCGGGCATTCCCGGCAGCAGTGATTCGGCGCCCGCGCCGACGCCGTACGCGCCGGCCTGCTTGTCGGTGACCTGCCGGCCAAGCGCCAGCGCGGTGACCAGCTGTCCCTGCACGGTGTTGGCGTTGTCGACGGTGGAGATCGTCTTGGAGAGCGCGGGGTCCCGGCGTACCTCGGCGACCAGGTTGCCGCCGCTGCTGCCGTTGCCGGCCACCACTATCGCCCCGGCCTTGTCGAACTGCTCGGCGAGCTGCACCACGGACCGGTCCTTGCGGGTGGCGTCCCGGTCGACGTACGGCGGTCCGCTGACCACCACGACCGCCTCGGCGGAGCCGGTGATCTTGTCTGGCACCTCGAGGTAGCCCTCTTCGGAGTAGTCGTTGAGCACCGACCGCCGGTCGACGTCGGTCACCGGCGAGCCGCCCTCCGGCCGGTCCAGCAGGGCGCTGGCCAGCAGGGCGCTGGACTTCTCCACCCCTTCGCTGCTGGGCAGCCCGACGTCCGGGACGGTGGGTCTGGCCGCCTTGGCCGCGACACCGAGCAGCAGGACACTGCTGTCCGGGTCGATGAACTTCTCCTGTACGTCGATCCGCCCGGTCACCGAGGCGCCGCCGAGCCGGAGCATCTCGACGACCCCGTCGACCTGGTCCTGCCCGCTCGGCAGCGCGATGATCAGCACGCGCCGGCCGGCGAGGGTGCCCTTGAGCATGTGCGGGGCGGCCTCCTTGACGAAGTCCTCCTCGCGCTGGACCTCGGTCTCCAGGCTGTTCACCGACTCGCGGAGCTGCTCGTTGTGCTTGCCCAGCGCGTTGACCCGGTCCTTGAGCGAGTCGGCGACCGGACCGTTCAACGCCGCGGTGCCGACGACCAGGCCGATCGCCAGGGCGAGGAAGACCGCGGTCAGCGAGACCACGTGGTACCGGAAATTGATCACGACAGGTGCCTCTTGATCGTCATTCGGGGCCGGGAGGAGGGCGGCACGGGCCTAGAAGAGCTGTCCAAGCTGGAATACGACATTGTCCCACCACTCCGAGGCGACCCCGAGGTAAGCCTTTCCGACGGTGGAGACGGCGACCGCGGACGCCATCGCGGCCAGCGCCGAGAGCACCAGCAGCAGCAGCGAGGAGCCGGAGATGCTCTGCCGGTAGAGCCGGCTCACCCCCTTGGCGTCGACCAGCTTGCCGCCGACCTTGAGCCGGGTCAGGAAGGTGGAGGCCATCCCGCCCCGGCCCTTGTCCAGGAACTCGACGAGGGTGGCGTGGGTGCCCACCGCGACGATCAGCGAGGCGCCCTTGCCGTCGGCGAGCAGCATCGCCAGGTCCTCGCTGGTGGCGGCGGCCGGGAAGGTCTGTGCGGTGACGCCGAGCCCGTTCACCCGGGCCAGCCCCGGCGCCCGCCCGTCCGGGTACGCGTGCACGATCACCTCGGCGCCGCACCGCAGTACGTCGTCGGTGACCGAGTCCATGTCGCCGATGATCAGGTCGGGTGTGTAGCCCGCCTCCACCAGCGCGTCCGCGCCGCCGTCCACGCCGATCAGCACCGGCTTGAACTCGCGGATGTACGGGCGCAGCACGTCCAGGTCGGCCTTGTAGTCGTAACCCCGGACCACGATAAGACAGTGCCGGCCCCGGATCGGGGTCTCGACGTCCGGCACACCGACCCCGTCGAGCAGCAGCTCCCGCTCCTGCTTGAGGTACTCCATGGTGTTGGCGGCGAACGCCTCCAGCTGGACCGACAGCCCTTCCCGGGCGTCGGACATCGCCTTGGCCACCGACTCGGCGTCCTGCCGGCTGCCGTGCCCGACCGGCTCGTCGCCGAGCAGCACGGTGTTGCCGTCGATCCGGACGGTGTCGCCCTCCCGGATCTGCTGGAAGACGCTCTCGCCGAGGTCGTCGAGGAGCGGGATGCCGGCCTTGATCAGTACTTCCGGACCGAGGTTCGGATAGCGGCCGGAGACCGACGGCTTGGCGTTGAGCACCGCGGCGACGCCGACCGCGACGAGCGAGTCGGCCGCCACCCGGTCCAGGTCGACATGGTCGATCACCGCTATGTCACCCGGACGCAACCGGCTGACCAGGCGCTTCGTCCGGCGGTCGAGGCGCGCGGTGCCGACGACTTTGCCCGGTTCCGCGCTCCGGGCCCGGCGCAACGTGGGTAAACGCATCCCAACCATCCTGGCATGTGAGGCAGAGCTTTCTGTCGCGACATGCCTGAGCAGGGCCGCCACCCCAAGGGAATCATATCCATGCCCGGCTGGGTGTGGCCGGTGTCACACCATCGATGTCGGTACCACGGATCGTGGCCGTCGGGGTCACGTTCCACCGCGCAGGCGGTGCCGGGCGTTCAGGTGGTCGCGTTCAGGGGCGCCGTTCCCGGGCAGCCACCGCCAGCAGCTCCTCGGCATGGGCGATACCCAGATCCGAATCCGGCAAACCGGCGAGCATCCGGGCCAGTTCCCGGGCCCGGTCGGTGTCCTCCACCACCCGCACCCCACTGGTCGTCACCGCACCGCCGGTGTCCTTGGCCACCACCAGGTGCCGGTCCGCGAACGCCGCCACCTGCGGCAGATGGGTCACCACGAGCACCTGGTGACTGCGGGCCAGCCGGGCCAGCCGGCGCCCGATCTCGACCGCCGCCTGCCCGCCGACCCCGGCGTCGACCTCGTCGAAGACCAGCGTGGGCGGCCCGCCCGAGCCGGCGAAGACCACCTCGATGGCGAGCATCACCCGGGACAGCTCGCCGCCGGAGGCGCCGCGCTGCAACGGCAGCGAAGGGGCACCCGGATGGGCGAGCAGCCGCAGTTCCACCTCGTCGGCGCCGTCCGGCCCGACACCGACCTCGGCGCCGTCGACGGTCAGGGCCGGCTCGGACCTGCCGGCCGGCCGGGGCAGCACCGCCACCTCGATCCGGGCGTGCGGCATCGCCAGCCCGGCCAGCTCGACGGTGACCTGCTCGGCGAAGCGGCCGGCGGCCTCCCGGCGGGCGGCCGTGAGCCGGGACGCCAGGTCGGCCACCTCGCCGGCCAACCGCTGCCGCTCCCGGTCCAGCTCGTCCAGAAGCTCGTCGGAGTTGTCCAGCTCGGACAGTCGGGTCCGGGCCCGGTCCGCCCAGGCGATCACCCCGTCGACGTCGTCGGCATACTTGCGGGTCAGGCCGCGCAGTGCCGCCCGTCGCTCGTAGATGACCTGCAACCGGGCGGGGTCGGCGTCCAGCGCGGCCAGATAGCCGGACAGCTCCGCCGCGACGTCGCCGACGAGCGTGGCCACCTCCTCCAGCCGTACCGAGAGGTCGCCGAGGATCCGGTCGACCCCGGCCTGCGCCTCCAGGGTGCGGCGGGCGTGCCCGAGCAGGGTGGTGACGTCGGCCATCTCGTCGGTCGGCTCGGCGGCACCGGCCACGCAGTGCTGAGCCGTCTGCGCGGCGGTACGCAGCCCCTCGGCGTGCTCCAGTCGTTGCGCCTCGGCCTTGAGCTCCTCGTCCTCGCCGGGCTGCGGGTCGACCCGGGTGATCTCGTCCAGGCCCAGCCGGAGCAGGTCGGCCTCCTGGTTGCGCTCGCGCGCGTTGCGCCGCCGGTCGGCCAGGTCGTCGCAGACCCGCCGCCATCCGGTGTACGACTCGCGCAGGCTCTCCAGCAGCTTCTCGTGCTCCGACCCGCCGAACCGGTCCAGCGCGGCCCGCTGCTCGGCCGGCCGGAGCAGCCGGAGCTGGTCGGACTGGCCGTGTACGGCCAACACCTGCTCGCCCACCTCGGCCAGCATCGACACCGGCATGCTGCGGCCCGCGACGTGCGCCCGGGACCGCCCCTCCACGGTGACCGTACGGCTGAGCAGCAGCGAACCGTCGTCGTCCGGCTCACCGCCCGCGTCCACCACCCGGGCGTGCACCACGGTCGCGGTGTTGCCGGCCAGCCGTAGCCGCCCCTCCACCACCGCCCGGCCCGGATCGGCCCGGACCCGGCCGGCGTCGGCGCGCCCGCCGAAGAGCAGGCCGAGACCGGTGACCACCATCGTCTTGCCGGCGCCGGTCTCGCCCGTGATGACGTTCATGCCGCCGGTCAGCGGCAGGGTGGTGTCCTCGATGACGCCCAGTCCGGTGATGCGCAGCTCTTCCAGCACAGCAACCGACAGTAGTAGCGGGCCCCGACACTTGACCACCCGGCACGCGTCCCGATCGACTTTCGGCACACCGGCGCCGGAGCCGCCGCGGCGCGAACCGCGCCGCCCGGTCAGCGACGGGCCCGGTCAGCGGCGGTCAGCGGCGGTCAGCGGCGGGCCCGGTCAGCGGCGGTTGCCGCGCCAGCCCTGGCCGCGCACCGCCCCGCCCCGGGCCTGCGGCGGGCCGGGTCAGCGGCGATTGCCGCGCCAGCCCTGCACCGGCAGGCCGAACTTGGCCACCAGCCGGTCGGTGAACCTGCGGGCGCGCAGCCGGACGATCCGCACCGGCAGCGCACCCCGCTGCACGGTGACCCGGGCCCCGGGCGGCAGGTCGTAGACCCGGCGGCCGTCGCAGCAGAGCACCGCCAGGGTGGTGAACGGGTCCACCGTGATGGTGAAGGTCGCCGTCGGCGCGGTGACGATCGGCCGGCTGAACAGCGCGTGCGCGCTGATCGGCACCAGCAGCAGCGCCTCCACCTCCGGCCAGACCACCGGCCCACCCGCCGAGAAGGCGTACGCGGTGGAGCCGGTCGGGGTCGCGCAGACCACACCGTCGCAGCCGTACCGGGACAGCGGGCGGCCGTCCACGTCGACGAGCAGCTCCAGCATCTGGGCCCGCTCGCCCTTCTCCACGCTCGCCTCGTTGAGCGCCCAAGACTCGATCACCGGCCCGCCCTCGAACTCGGCGCGCACGTCGAGGGTGAGCCGCTCGTCCACTGTGTAGTTGCGGTCGACCACGTCCCGGACCGCCTGGTCCAGGTCGCCGATCTCGGCCTCGGCCAGGAAGCCGACCTTGCCGAGGTTGATGCCGAGCAGTGGCGCCTTCGCCGGCCGGGCCAGGTCGGCGGCGCGCAGGAAGGTGCCGTCGCCGCCGAGCGCGAAGACGATCTCCGCACCCTCGGCCGCGTCGAGCAGGTTCACCGGGGTCACGCCGGGCAGGTCGAGGTCGTCGGCCTCCTCGGCGACCACCCGTACCTCGAAGCCGGCCTGGATGAGGTCCGCCGCGACCGTACGGGCGTGCTCGGTGCTGCGCCGCCGTCCGGTGTGCGTGACGAGCAGTGCCGTCCGGGTCATCGGGCTCCCTCCCGCGCCGCCGCCGGTCCGGTCGGCCCGGCCGTCACCACCGCCGCGACCAGCGCCTCGTCCGGCGGTGGCGCGCCGGCACGCAGCCAGACGAAGAACTCGACGTTGCCGCTCGGCCCCGGCAGCGGGCTCGCCACCACGCCGGCCAGCCCGAGACCGAGTTCGGCGGCGGCGCCGGTCACCGCGAGCACCGCCTCGGCCCGTAGTAGCGGCTCACGTACCACTCCACCGCTGCCCACCCGTTCCTTCCCCACCTCGAACTGCGGCTTGACCATCAGCAGCAGGTCGCCGGCCGGGTCGGTGCAGCCGGTCAGGGCCGGCAGCACCAGCCGGAGCGAGATGAACGACAGGTCCGCGACGGTGAGGGTCACGGTGCCGCCGATGGTCTCGGGCGTCAGGGTACGCACATTCGTCCGCTCGAATACCCGGACCCGCTCGTCGGAACGGATCGTCCAGGCGAGCTGGCCGTAGCCGACGTCCACCGCCACCACCTCGGCAGCACCGGCCCGGAGCAGTACGTCGGTGAAACCGCCGGTCGACGCCCCGGCGTCCAGGCACCGCCGGCCGGCGACGTCCAGCCCGTCCGGGGCGAACGCGGCCAGCGCACCGGCCAGCTTGTGACCGCCCCGCGAGACGTACTCGGTGCTCGGGTCCTCGCCGAGTACCCGGACCGGGTCGGCCGGGTCCACCATGGCGGCGACCTTCTGTGCCCGTACCCCACGGACCTGGACCCGCCCCGCCTCGACAAGTGCGGCGGCCTGCTCCCGGGACCGGGCCAGTCCACGGCGGACGAGTTCCGCGTCGAGCCGGGTACGACGTGCCATCGAGACTTCTCCGAGGGGACTGGGCTCACGCCTGGTCGATGGTGGCGAGGGTTTCCCGCAGGGTCTGGTGCGCCGCCTCGTACTGGGCGATCTGGTCGGCCGGCGGCAGGTTCGCGGCGTTGGCCATCGCCTGGAGCACCGCGTCCACGGCGGGGTGCCCGGAACCGCCGCCGGCCGGGGCGTCCTCGTCTCCGACGGGGGCGTTCCAGCCGGCAGTCCGGGTGGCGCCGGGAACCGGTCGGGCCGCCGGGGCGGGCGGAGCCGGCCGGAACGGCCCGGGTACGGGTACCTGACTCATGCCGTCCCTCCGCTGCGTCCACCGGCCTGGCGGGGCCGGTCCGGCACGGAGATCATGCCGCACCGCCGTCCGGTGCCCGCTTGGCGACCGTCTTGCCGAGGGCTGGATCCTGGGTGGCCACCGCCTTGCCGGGCCCGGCCTTCTTCACCACGACCTTCTTCGCCACCGCCTTCTTCGCGACCGCCTTCTTCGCGACGGCCTTCTTGGCGACAACCTTCTTGGCGACGGCCTTCTTGGCCACCGCCTTTTTTGCCAGTTCCTTGCTGGCCGGCGGCGTGTCGGTGCGGGCGGGTGCGCCCGGGGCCGGCGGTCGGCCGGTGCCGCCGGCTGCCGCGCCGGTCGCCGCACCAGCGCTGCCGACCTGCCCGGCGGCCCGCGCCGCGCCGAGTTCCCGCTCCAACCGCGCCACCCGGTCGGTCAGCGCGGCGACCTCGTCCACCGTGGCCAGGCCGACGGCCGCGAGGGTTCGGTCGATCTCGATCCGGATGATCCGGATCAGCGCCTCCCGGTTGGCCATCCCGGTGGAGACGAGTTCCTCGGCCATGGTCTGCAGTTGGGCGGCCGTGGCGCCGCTGGAGCCGACCAGTTTCCTGGCGGCGGCCTGGGCGCGCTTCTTCGACGCCTCCGTCAGCCCGAGGGCCAGCTCAAGGTAGGCCCGCCACGCATCCTGCATACCTCGGTCCTTTCGCGGGTGCCGACTGTTCAGGTTGTCACGCTACCGGGCGCCCCGGCCCGCCCAGTGCGGTACGGTGCCCGGGGGGACGGCGTGGCGGAAGGCGAGGAGGGGCAAACGATGGCGACCGTGGACGAGTGCCGCCAGGCGCTGCACGACCTGGCGGCCCGGATGGACACCAACGCCGACAAGGTACGCAAGCAAGTCGATCTCGACCGGACCCTGGCCTGCCGGATCACCGACCTCGGCACGGCGTTCCACGGCCGGCTGACCGGCGGCCGGCTGGTCGACCTCACCGACGGGGACGACCCGAAGGCGAAGATCGCGTTGAACACCACCAGCGACGACCTCATCCGGCTGGTCCGGGGCGAGCTGGACGTGCCGAAGGCGCTCGCCTCCCGGCAGATGTCGATCAACGCTAACCCGCTCGACCTGCTCAAACTCCGCAAGATGCTCTGACGGCACCGTCCACCAGGCTCCGACGGCACCGTCCACCAGGCGCTGAGCCGGCACCGTCCTGGCGCTGAGCCGGCACCGCCCGCCAGGCTCTGACCGCGCACCGCGCGTGTCGCAACCGGCCGCCGAGGCGGCCGGGGTCAGCCCAGCAGGCCGAGTTCCCCGAGAGCCTTCCGGGCCGGGTCGGCGCCCGCCTCGAGGTCGTCGACCGGCACTCCGGACCAGCTCGCCGCGCAGAGGGCAGCCAGCGCGGCCAAGCTCGTCCCGTCCCCGTCCAGCACCGTACGGTCGCCGTCGGCGGTCACCCGCCAGCCGCCGGCAGCCGCCCCGTCAGGCTCGGCCGTCAACCGGGCTACCCGGGCCGGGTCGAAGAGGCCGCCGAGGTCGCCGGCGACGAAGTCCGGCCGGGCCGACGGTGCCGCGTGCAGCAGGTCGACCGGCGCTGCCACGCCGGTGAGTACCAGCAGGCTCTCCATGCCCGCCCGAACCGCGCCCTCGATGTCGGTGTCCAGCCGGTCGCCGACCGCGAGCGGGCGGGCGGCGCCGTGCCGCCGGGCGGCGGCGGTGAACAGCGCCGGCTCCGGTTTGCCGACCACCACGTCCGGATCCCGGGCCAGCGCGGTACGCACCGCGGCGACCAGGGAGCCGTTCCCGGGCACCGGGCCACGGGGGGTCGGCAGGGTCCGGTCGGTGTTGGTGACGAACCAGTCGGCGCCGGCCCGTACCGCCAGCGCCGCCTCGGCGAGATCCGCCCAGCCGACCTGCGGACCATAGCCCTGCACCACCGCGACCGGCTCGTCCTCCAGGCGGCTCACCGGGCGCAGGCCGACCTCACGTACCTCGATCCGCAGCGCCTCCGCCCCCACCACAAGCACCGGGGAGTCCGGCGGAAACCGCTGGGACAGCAGCTCCGCCGCAGCGGCCGCCGAGGTGAGCACCTCTTCCGGCCGCACGTCGAGGCCCATCCCGACCAGCAACGCGGCAACCTCGTCGGCGCGCCGCGAGGCGTTGTTCGTCGCGTACGCCAACGGCTTGCCCTCGGCGTGCAGCCGGCCGACCGCCGCGACCGCCGTCTCGATCGGCCGGTCGACGAGGTACAGCACACCGTCCAGATCGAAGATCACCAGGTCGTACCCGTCGACCAGCCGGCCGCCCGCCGAGACGTCACTCACGAGTCGGCGCCACGTACCGGCCGGGAGCCCTGCTCGGCCTCGGGCCCGGGAGCTTCCGTCCCCGTCGACGCGTCCGCAAGACCCTCCTCGCCCCGGCCCCCGTCGTCATCGGCGCCCGCCTTAGCCTGGTCCACCACGTCCACGTCCACGTCCGCCGTCTCCACGTCCGCGTCCACCTTCACCGCGTCCGCGTCCGCGTCCGTCTTCACCGCGTCCGCGTCCACCGCGTCTGCCAGCTCCTCGGCCGCGACGTCCGCTTCGCCGACGGGCTGGGCGTCGGCATCCGCCTCGGCGTCCTCGTCGTCGTACCCGTCCTCGTCCTCGGCATCGTCCGGGGCATCGGCATCGGCGTCGGCGTCGGCGTCGGCATCGAACTCGGCGTCGACCGACACCCGGTCGTCGCCGTCGGTGGCCTCCTCGTCCTCGCCCTCGTCCTCGCCCTCGTCGTCGTAGTCGTCGCCCTCCAGGACGACACCGTCGAGTTCCAGCAGTCGCTCGGCCGCGTCCGTCTCACCGAACTCGTCCACCTCGGCCGCCCGGGAGAACCACTCCCGGGCCTCTTCCCGCCGGTCCACCGTCAACAGCGCGTCGGCGTACGCGTACCGCAGCCGCGCCGTCCACGGCTCGGCCGGAGTGGCGGTCAGTTCACGCACCTGGAGCATCGCCACCGCCGCATCGCGCTGGCCCATGTCGCCACGGGCTCCGGCAGCCACGATCAGCAACTCCACCGCGCCGGCCGGACTCAGCGACTCGCGATCGGCGCCCCGGAAGAGGTCGATCGCCCGCTCCGGACGCCCGAGCGCCCGCTCGCAGTCGGCGAGCACCGCCAGGTGGGTCTGCCGACCACTCATCCGGTGGTACGTCCGCAACTCCGCGATAGCGGTCTGCCACTCACCCGCCCGGTACGCCGCCAGCCCGACAGCCTCCCGTACGGGTGCGATCCGGGCCGCCAGACGTCGGGCGGCGAGGGCGTGTTCCAGAGCGAGGTTCGGATCGTCGTCGATAAGCGCACCGGTCGCGACGAGATGCCGTGCGACCGTTTCCGCGACGGGCTTGGCCAGGGAGAGCAGTTCGGCCCGGACCGCACTGTCGAGATCGGTGGCGACGATCTCCTCGGAGAGAGCCGGACCGGCGTTCTCCGACGACGCGTCGCCCGCCCTGGCACCCCGGTCGTCCCGGCCGCGCCGATCCGCACGCTCGGCGCCACGGTACCCGCCCTCGCCGGCCCCGACGGCGTCCCGGTCCGACCGGCCGGCTCCAGGCCGGGACTTCCAGTCACGTCGGCCCTCGTCGGTACGGCCACGGTCGGCACGGTCGCCACCCGACCGGGAGCCCTCTCGCGGGCCGCTCCGACCGTCCCGGTCCGACCGGCGGAAGCCGGCACGGTCGCCGTCGCGCCCACCGGCGCGGTCCGCGCCCCGGAAGCCATCCCGATCCCGGCCGTCGTACCCGCGCCGGGCCTCGCCGTCGCCGTAGCGCCGGCCGGTGTCCCGCGGTCCGCCGCGCTGGTCGGTGCCGGCACCACCTGACGGCCCACCACCTGACGGCCCACCACGGTAACCACCGCCCCGCCCCGCGTCGCCGCCGGAATCCGCACCCGGACGGCCCCGGTAACCACCGTCGCGCCGGCTGTCGGCGCCCCGTGCGTCGTCGCGGTAACCGCCGGCACGCTTGTCGCGCCCACCACGTCGGTCCTCGCCGTAACCACCCCGGGAACCACCGCTGGCGCCCCTGTAACCACCGCTCTCGCCCCGGTAGCCACCCCGCCGGTCGTCGCTCCCGCCGAAGCCGCCGTCCCGGCCCTGGTAACCACCACCACGCCGGTCGTCGCTTCCGGAGTCCCCCCGGAAGCCGCCGGTACGGCGGTCCTCGCCGCGCCGGCTGTCGTCCCGGTAGCCCCCGGTACGCCTGTCGTCCCGGAAGTCGCCACCACGGCTCGGCCCGGTACGCGGTCCACGGTCGTCACGGAACGAGCTGTCCCGCCGTCCGGACTGGTAGCCACCGTCCCGGTCGCCGTCTCGCTGCCCGCCGCCGGTCGGACGGTAGCCCTGACGTCCTTCCGATCGGCCGGCAACGGAGTCCCCGTTCCAGCGGCCGCCGGAGCGGTAACCGCCCTGCCGGTCGTCGCCGCCACGCCGCTCACCAGCACCGGGCCGGAAGCCCGCGTCACCGTCCCGGCGCCCGGTGCCCCGGTACCCGCCCGCGTCGTCCCGGCGGGAGTCCCGGAAACCACCCGGCCGGCGGTCGTCTCCGCCGGACCGGCCGGCACCACCGAACCGGCCGCCACCGGAGCGCTCGTCCCGGAAGTCCCGGTCACCCCGGAAGTCGCGGCTGCCGCCGGAGTCACGGTCACCCCGGAAACCGCGATCACCACGCGGGCCGCGGTCACCGCCGAAGCTGCGGTCACCTCGGGAGTCACGCTCACTGCGGAAGTCACGCTCACCGCGAGAGTCACGGTCGCCGCGGAAGCCACCGCCACGCTGACCGTCCCGTGGGCCACCACCACGCCTGTCGTCAGCACGCCTGTCGTCAGCACCGGAGCGGAAGCCACCACCGGAGCGGTAGCCACCGCCACCGCCCTGGTGACCAGCGCCACCCTGGTAGCCGCGGCCGCCGCCACCGCCCTGGTAGCCGCCGCCACCGCCCTGGTAGCCGCCGCCGCTGCCCTGGTAGCCACCACCGTCACGAGAACCCGGACGGTCCCGACGCTCGCCCTCGCGGCCGTCGGCTCGCCGACCACCGCTCGAATAACCACCCCGGTCGCCGGAGGCGCCGGACGAATCGCGGTCCCCGCGATAGGGCGGACGACCGTCCCGACGCGTGGAGGCGTCTCGACCGCCTCGGCGGTCCGGACGGTCATCTCGACGGCGCGGGCGGTCCGCGCCGTGCGCTCCTGAACTCACGGGTACATCCTTCCTCATGGCGAGATCGCCGAAACACGCAGTGCAGGGCCACCCCGACCGGGGTGGCCCTGCAAACTAAGATGTCCGGCGGTGTCTTACTCTCCCACACCCTCCCGAGTGCAGTACCATCAGCGCTGGAAGGCTTAGCTTCCGGGTTCGGAATGTAACCGGGCGTTTCCCTTCCGCCATAACCGCCGTAACCCTATCAACAACACAAACAACAACCCCACCCACACGCAGGGCAAACCGTCGTTCGTTTGCTGTGAATCACACAGTGGACGCGTAGCAGCTTTGTAGTCAAGTCCTCGGCCTATTAGTACCGGTCAACTCAACCAGTTACCTGGCTTACATCTCCGGCCTATCAACCCAGTCGTCTCACTGGGAGCCTTACCCCCAAACGGGGTGGGATACCTCATCTTGAAGCAGGCTTCCCGCTTAGATGCTTTCAGCGGTTATCCCTCCCGAACGTAGCCAACCAGCCGTGCCCCTGGCGGGACAACTGGCACACCAGAGGTTCGTCCGTCCCGGTCCTCTCGTACTAGGGACAGCCCTTCGCAAGTATCCTACGCGCACGGCGGATAGGGACCGAACTGTCTCACGACGTTCTAAACCCAGCTCGCGTACCGCTTTAATGGGCGAACAGCCCAACCCTTGGGACCTGCTACAGCCCCAGGATGCGACGAGCCGACATCGAGGTGCCAAACCATCCCGTCGATATGGACTCTTGGGGAAGATCAGCCTGTTATCCCCGGGGTACCTTTTATCCGTTGAGCGACACCGCTTCCACACGCAAGTGCCGGATCACTAGTCCCGACTTTCGTCCCTGCTCGACCCGTCAGTCTCACAGTCAAGCTCCCTTATACACTTACACTCAACACCTGATTGCCAACCAGGCTGAGGGAACCTTTGGGCGCCTCCGTTACATTTTAGGAGGCAACCGCCCCAGTTAAACTACCCACCAGACACTGTCCCTGAACCCGATAAGGGCCCGAAGTTAGATACCCAAACCAACCAGAGTGGTATTTCAAGATTGCCTCCACCTACACTGGCGTGCAAGCTTCACCGGCTCCCACCTATCCTACACAAGCTAATTCAGATACCAATGTCAAGCTATAGTAAAGGTCCCGGGGTCTTTCCGTCCTGCCGCGCGTAACGAGCATCTTTACTCGTACTGCAATTTCGCCGGGCCTGTGGTTGAGACAGTGGGGAAGTCGTTACGCCATTCGTGCAGGTCGGAACTTACCCGACAAGGAATTTCGCTACCTTAGGATGGTTATAGTTACCACCGCCGTTTACTGGCGCTTAAGTTCTCAGCTTCGCCCCAAAAGGAACTAACCGGTCCCCTTAACGTTCCAGCACCGGGCAGGCGTCAGTCCATATACATCGAATTACTTCTTCGCATGGACCTGTGTTTTTAGTAAACAGTCGCTTCCCCCTGCTCTCTGCGGCCATACAACGCTCCACCAGCAAGTGGCTTCACGTCTCCGGCCCCCCTTCTCCCTAAGTTACGGGGGCAATTTGCCGAGTTCCTTAACCACAGTTCACCCGATCGCCTCGGTATTCTCTACCTGACCACCTGTGTCGGTTTAGGGTACGGGCCGCTCGGAACTCGCTAGAGGCTTTTCTCGGCAGCATAGGATCACTGACTTCACCTGAATCGGCTCGGCATCACGTCTCAGCCACATGGTGTGCGGATTTACCTACACACCGGCCTACACGCTTACCCCGGCACAACCACCGGCCGGGCTCAGCTACCTTCCTGCGTCACCCCATCGCTTGACTACTACCCGCCAGGTTCCCACGCTCCCCTGTCTTGGTCCGAAGACCGCCACAGGCTCGGATGGTTAGCACAACGAGGTTCATCACGGGCGCTCCTACACGGGTACGGGAATATCAACCCGTTATCCATCGACTACGCCTCTCGGCCTCGCCTTAGGCCCCGACTCACCCAGGGCGGATTAACCTGGCCCTGGAACCCTTGGTCATCCGGCGGAAGGGTTTCTCACCCTTCTTTCGCTACTCATGCCTGCATTCTCACTCGTGCCGCGTCCACAACTAGGTCACCCCGCTGCTTCACCCCCGGCACGACGCTCCCCTACCCACCCACACACCTGGATGACATCCGAAGACATCACCGAGTTAATGTGTGAATGCCACAGCTTCGGCGGTGTACTTGAGCCCCGCTACATTGTCGGCGCGGAACCACTTGACCAGTGAGCTATTACGCACTCTTTAAAGGATGGCTGCTTCTAAGCCAACCTCCTGGTTGTCTATGCGACCCCACATCCTTTTCCACTTAGCACACGCTTAGGGGCCTTAGCTGGCGATCTGGGCTGTTTCCCTCTCGACTACGAAGCTTATCCCCCGCAGTCTCACTGCCGCGCTCTCACTTACCGGCATTCGGAGTTTGGCTGATTTCAGTAACCTTGTAGGGCCCCTAGACCATCCAGTGCTCTACCTCCGGCAAGAAACACACGACGCTGCACCTAAATGCATTTCGGGGAGAACCAGCTATCACGGAGTTTGATTGGCCTTTCACCCCTAACCACAGGTCATCCCCCAACTTTTCAACGTTGGTGGGTTCGGCCCTCCACGCGGTCTTACCCACGCTTCAGCCTGCCCATGGCTAGATCACCCCGCTTCGGGTCTAGAACACGCGACTACACGCCCTATTAAGACTCGCTTTCGCTACGGCTACCCCACACGGGTTAACCTCGCCACATGCCACTAACTCGCAGGCTCATTCTTCAAAAGGCACGCCGTCACCCACAAAAGCAGGCTCCGACGGATTGTAGGCGAACGGTTTCAGGTACTATTTCACTCCCCTCCCGGGGTACTTTTCACCATTCCCTCACGGTACTCGTCCGCTATCGGTCACCAGGAAGTATTTAGGCTTACCAGGTGGTCCTGGCAGATTCACGGCAGATTTCAGGAGTCCGCCGCTACTCGGGAACACCCACAAGAAAGACCAGATGCTTTCACCTACCGGACTATCACCGCCTACGGTTGGCTTTTCCACACCATTCAGCTAACACCTGGTATTTATAACTCTCCGGGAAAGTGTCAGCTTCCCCCATGAGGTCCCACAACCCCGACCACGCAACCCCTGACAGGTATCACACGCAACCGGTTTAGCCTACATCCGCTTTCGCTCGCCACTACTCACGGAATCACTATTGTTTTCTCTTCCTACGGGTACTGAGATGTTTCACTTCCCCGCGTTCCCTCCACACACCCTATGAATTCAGGTGCAGGTGACACCACATGACTGGTGCCAGGTTACCCCATTCGGACACCCTGGGATCACAGCTCGGTTGACAGCTCCCCCAGGCCTATCGCGGCCTCCCACGTCCTTCATCGGCTCCTGGTGCCAAGGCATCCACCGTCCGCCCTTGACAACTTGACCACAAAGATGCTCGCGTCCACTGTGCAATTCTCAACAAACGACCAACCCACACCCACCACCCCACACCAAACCCAGCAACCACCAGCCCAAAGACCAGCGACCACCAACGGTATGCGGGGCCAGGCGCGCCTGGCACAAGACAACAACCACACGGTTGTTCCCTCAGGACCCAACAGGATGCTCTACACCCACCACCAGCCGCACCAACCCGAACTTTCCACACCCCGAAGGGCCGTACTCGCCATGGTCAGCCGTTGCCAGCCGTGAACTTCGCCAGTGTCTCCGCCAACGAGCACCCCGCCACCACATCCGGGCGACGCGGGCTCCATACCGTCCTTCGACGGATGGTGCTCCTTAGAAAGGAGGTGATCCAGCCGCACCTTCCGGTACGGCTACCTTGTTACGACTTCGTCCCAATCGCCAGCCCCACCTTCGACCACTCCCTCCCACAAGGGGTTAGGCCATGGGCTTCGGGTGTTGCCGACTTTCGTGACGTGACGGGCGGTGTGTACAAGGCCCGGGAACGTATTCACCGCAGCGTTGCTGATCTGCGATTACTAGCGACTCCGACTTCACGGGGTCGAGTTGCAGACCCCGATCCGAACTGAGACCGGCTTTTTGGGATTCGCTCCACCTCACGGTATCGCAGCCCATTGTACCGGCCATTGTAGCATGCGTGAAGCCCTGGACATAAGGGGCATGATGACTTGACGTCATCCCCACCTTCCTCCGAGTTGACCCCGGCAGTCTTCGATGAGTCCCCACCATAACGTGCTGGCAACATCGAACAAGGGTTGCGCTCGTTGCGGGACTTAACCCAACATCTCACGACACGAGCTGACGACAGCCATGCACCACCTGTGACCGCCCCCGAAGGACCCCACATCTCTGCAGGTTTTGCGGCCATGTCAAACCCAGGTAAGGTTCTTCGCGTTGCATCGAATTAATCCGCATGCTCCGCCGCTTGTGCGGGCCCCCGTCAATTCCTTTGAGTTTTAGCCTTGCGGCCGTACTCCCCAGGCGGGGCGCTTAATGCGTTAGCTGCGGCACAGAGAACCGGAGAGGCCCCCCACACCTAGCGCCCAACGTTTACAGCGTGGACTACCAGGGTATCTAATCCTGTTCGCTCCCCACGCTTTCGCTCCTCAGCGTCAGTATCGGCCCAGAGACCCGCCTTCGCCACCGGTGTTCCTCCTGATATCTGCGCATTTCACCGCTACACCAGGAATTCCAGTCTCCCCTACCGAACTCTAGCCTGCCCGTATCGGCTGCAAGCCCACAGTTGAGCCGTGGGTTTTCACAGTCGACGCGACAAGCCGCCTACGAGCTCTTTACGCCCAATAAATCCGGACAACGCTCGCGCCCTACGTCTTACCGCGGCTGCTGGCACGTAGTTGGCCGGCGCTTCTTCTGCAGGTACCGTCACTTCCGCTTCGTCCCTGCTGAAAGAGGTTTACAACCCGAAGGCCGTCATCCCTCACACGGCGTCGCTGCATCAGGCTTCCGCCCATTGTGCAATATTCCCCACTGCTGCCTCCCGTAGGAGTCTGGGCCGTGTCTCAGTCCCAGTGTGGCCGGTCGCCCTCTCAGGCCGGCTACCCGTCGTCGCCTTGGTAGGCCATCACCCCACCAACAAGCTGATAGGCCGCGAGCCCATCCCAGGCCGAAAAACTTTCCACCCCCAACCATGCGGCCGAAGGTCATATCCGGTATTAGCCCCCGTTTCCGAGGGTTATCCCAAAGCCTGAGGCAGGTTACTCACGTGTTACTCACCCGTTCGCCGCTCGAGTACCCCGAAGGGCCTTTCCGCTCGACTTGCATGTGTTAAGCACGCCGCCAGCGTTCGTCCTGAGCCAGGATCAAACTCTCCAACAAAAACCATGGAAAATCCGAATAACCCGGCAACAACAAAAACACTTGCTGCCAAACAAACAAACATTTGGCACTGGCTTATCAAGCACCCTGTTGAGTTCTCAAAGAACAACCACACACCGAACAACCAGTCCAACCGGACCGCCACCCGGGGCATTTCGTCCCGCGCCCGCCGTTTCCGTCAGGCACTCGTAGTACGTTAGCCGACCGATTTCGCGTCGTCAAACCGAGCGAATTTCGGTCTGACATCCACTTCCGTCGATCACGCTTTTCCCCGATCAGTGCGCGACCCATCGAGTCACGCTTGATCCGGAATCCCGGCAGCCCGGCCGCTCGCGGAGTCACCCACGCGCTCGCCCGGCTCACTGCCGACCGTTCACTCTACCCGGTCAGGTCCGCAACGCCAAATCGCCCGCTTCGAGCCATCGGAGTTGCCCCGCCCGCTCAGGCCGTCCGCGGGTGGGAACCCGCTCGTCGACCTTGCTGTTCCTGCCCCGGGTCCGGCCTGTGGCGCGGTTTGCGCCGTTCGTCCGTTTCCCCCGTGGGCCAGAGAGGAAATTACGCGTCCGGAGGAGACAACGTCAAATCCGCCGGGAGCATTCCCGGTCACATCATCGACCCGGGACCAGCTCCACTCCGGCGAAGGTCCGCTTCCCCCGGCGCAGCACCAGGTAGCGGCCGTGCAACAACGCCTCCGCCGGCACCGTCGCCTCCACGTCGGTGACCCGCTCGTTGTTGAGGTACGCGCCGCCCTCGGTGATCGCCCGGCGGGCCTCGTTGAGGCTGCTCACCAGACCGGTGTCCCGGAGCAGCCCGGCCACCGGCGGCAACGTCCCGACCCGCACCAGGCCGGCCTCCGCCAGCGCCGCACCCAGCGTCTGGGCGGACAGCTCGTCCAGCGCACCCCGGCCGAACAGCGCCTGACTGGCCGCGACCGCCTGCCGGGCCTCCTCGGCGCCGTGCACCAGCGTGGTCAACTCCTCGGCCAGCGCCCGCTGGGCGACCCGGGCCGCCGGGCGCTCCGCCGTCGCCTTCTCCAGCTCCTCGATCTCGGCGTGCGAGCGGAAGCTGAAGTAGCGCAGGTACTGGGCGATGTCCCGGTCGTCGCTGTTGACCCAGAACTGGTAGAAGGCGTACGGGCTGGTCATCGTGGGGTCGAGCCAGATCGCGCCGCCCTCGGTCTTGCCGAACTTCGTACCGTCCGCCTTGGTGACCAGCGGGGTGACGAAGGCGTGCACCGGCCCGGCGCCGCGCCGCCGTACGTAGTCGACGCCGGCGGTGATGTTGCCCCACTGGTCCGAGCCGCCGAACTGGAGTGTGCAGCCGTACCGGCGGTGCAGCTCGAAGAAGTCGTTGGCCTGGAGCAGCTGGTAGCTGAACTCGGTGTAGCTGATCCCGCTCTCCAGCCGCGCCTTGACCACCTCGCGGGCCAGCATCCGGTTGACCGGGAAGTGCTTGCCGACGTCCCGGAGGAACTCCGCCACCGACATCTCGCCGGTCCAGTCCAGGTTGTTGACCGGCCGTGCGGCGTTCTCCCCGTCGTACGACACGAACGGGGCGAGCTGCCGGCGGATCCGCTCGACCCAGCTCGCCACCACCTCGGGGCTGTTCAGCGTCCGCTCGCCCCGCTCGTTCGGGTCACCGATCAGGCCGGTCGCCCCGCCTACCAGCAGCAGCGGGCGGTGCCCGGCCAGTTGCAGCCGGCGGGCGGTGAGCACCTGCAACAGGTTGCCGATGTGCAGGCTCGGCGCGGTGGGGTCGAACCCGACGTAGAACGTCACCGGTGCGGAGTCGAAGTGCTCCGCCAGCTCGGCGGGATCGGTCGAGTCGAAAAGGAGACCCCGCCACCGCAGGTCCTCCAGCGGAGACTTCCAGCCGGCGGACGCGGCGGAAGGAAGGCTGCTATCGGTCACGGTGCAGATTCTCCACCATGCCGAGACGCCGGCCGTACCCGGTTTACCGCTCCGGCGCTGCGCGCGGCGTCGAGGCGTTGACGGGACAGGACGGCTGGCGGCACGCTACCCGGGCCAGGTCGCCACAAATCCCCCGACCCGTGGAGGCGTACCCGTGACCGTGCCGCAACAGACCCGCCAGCCAGCAGCCGACGCGAGCGCCGACCCGGACGGCGGCCTGGTGCACCTGCGCCGGGCCGGGGTCAGCCTGCTGCTGGACGGCACCGATGCCGGGATACCTGTGGTGCCGCACTGGGGTGCCGACCTGGGGGCGCTGTCCGGGCCGGAACTCGCCGACCTGGCCGCCGCGCTGCGCCGACCGGTCCGGTACGGCAACCCGGAGGGCCGGGCGGTCGGCATCCTGCCGGAGCACACGTACGCCTGGTTCGGCCCGCCCGGCCTCGCCGGGCACCGCGCCGGCCGGGACTGGTCGTCCCGGTTCCACCGCACCGACCTGCGGGTACGGGACGACCGGGCCGACTCGACCGCCTCGGTCGTGGTGACCGCCACCGACCACGCCGCCCGGCTCGACCTGGTGATCGAGATCGAACTCGATCCGGCCGGGCTGCTCCGGCTGCGGGCCGAACTGGCCAACCCGCCGGACGCCGAGCCCTACCAGCTCGACGGGCTGCTGCTCGGCCTGCCGGTGCCACCCCAGGCGGACGAGTTGCTGGACCTGACCGGCCGGTGGTCCCGGGAACGCGCACCGCAGCGGAGCCCGTTCACGGTCGGCAGCCGGTCCCGGGAGAGCCGCCGGGGCAAGCCCGGCCTGGACGCGTCGCTGCTGATGGTGGCCGGCACGAGCGGCTTCGGCTTCCGGTCCGGCGAGGTCTGGGCGATGCACCTCGGCTGGAGCGGCAACCACCGGCTACACGCCGAACGGACTCCGGACGGGGAAGGGCTGCTGGCCGCCGGTGAACTGCTGCTGCCCGGCGAGATCACGCTGGCACCCGGCCAGCGCTACCGGACGCCCTGGCTCTACGCCTCCTACGGGCAGGGGCTGGACGAGATGTCGGCCCGCTACCACGCGCACCTGCGACGTACCGCGCGGGCCCGGCAGCCCCGCCCGGTCGTGGCGAACACCTGGGAGGCCGTCTACTTCGACCACGACCTGAACCGGCTCACCGCGCTGGCCGACGCCGCCGCCGAGATCGGGGCGGAACGGTTCGTCCTGGACGACGGCTGGTTCCTGGGCCGGCGCGACGACCGGGCCGGGCTCGGCGACTGGTACGTCGACCCGACCGTCTGGCCGGACGGGCTGCATCCGCTGGTCCGGCACGTACGCGGGCTGGGGCTGGACTTCGGGCTCTGGGTGGAGCCGGAGATGGTCAACCCCGACTCGGAACTGGCCCGGGCGCACCCGGAGTGGATGCTCGCCACCGGCGGGCGGCTGCCCCGGCCGGCCCGCTGGCAGCAGGTGCTCGACCTGACCCGTCCGGAGGCGTACGAGTACGTGCTCGGGCGGCTCGACGCGCTGGTCCGGGAGTACGCCCTGGACTACCTGAAGTGGGACCACAACCGGGACCTGCTCGACGCCGGCCACCAGCCGTCGGGCCGGGCCGGCGTGCACGGGCAGACGCTGGCGGCCTACCGGCTCCTCGACGCGCTGCGCGAACGGCATCCCCGGCTGGAGATCGAGTCGTGTTCCTCCGGCGGCGGCCGGGTCGACCTCGGCATCCTGGAGCGGACCGACCGGATCTGGGGCAGCGATTGCATCGACGCCCTGGAACGGCAGTCGATCCAGCGCTGGACCCAGCTCCTGCTGCCGCCGGAACTGATCGGCTCGCACGTCGGCGCGGGCCGGTCGCACACCACGGGACGTACCCACGAGCTCGCCTTCCGGGCCGGTACCGCCTTCTTCGGCGCCTTCGGCATCGAGTGGGACCTGCTCCGGGCCAGCCCGGCGGAGCGCCAGGAACTTGCCTGGTGGGTGACGCTGTACAAGCGGCACCGCGCGCTGTTGCACGGCGGGACGGTGGTCCGGGTCGACCATCCGGATCCCGCGCTCTGGGTGCACGGGGTGGTCGCACCGGACCGGTCCGAGGCGATCATGGCGATCGTCGCCACCGCGACCGGCCTGACCGGCAACCCCGGGCCGGTCCGGCTGCCCGGCCTCGACCCGGACCGCGGCTACCTGGTCCGGGCGCTCGCCCCCGAGGACGCCGCCCGGACCCTGCCGGCGCCGCCGGCCTGGGCCACCGGTCCCGGGGTACGGCTGACCGGGCGCGGCCTCGCGCACGCCGGCCTACAGGCCCCGCCGATGCGCCCGGAGCAGCTCGTGCTGATCCACCTCGACGGGCGGTGACAGGTCGACGGCCGGTGACAGGTCAGTTGCCCGGCACGGTGACCAGGCCGGTCCGGTAGGCCACGATGACGAGCTGCGCGCGGTCCCGGGCGTGCAGCTTGCCGAGCAGCCGCCCGACGTGCGTCTTCACCGTCGCCGGGCTGAGCCGCAGATGGTCGGCGATCTCGGGGTTGGACAGGCCCCGGCCGATCAGGGTCAGCACCTCCCGCTCCCGTTCGGTCACCCCGGTCAGCTCCCGGGCCACCGGGCGGTCCGGTTCGGGCAACCGGGCGAACTCGGCGATCAGCCGGCGGGTCACGGTCGGGGCGAGCAGTCCCTCACCGGAGGCGACCACCCGGATCGCGGTCAGCAGGTCCTCCGGCGGGGCATCCTTGAGCAGGAAGCCGCTGGCGCCGGCCCGGATCGCCGCGTAGACGTACTCGTCGAGGTCGAAGGTGGTGAGGATGAGGACCCGGACCTGACCGGCGGCGGGTGACGCGGCGATCCGCCGGGTCGCCTCGATACCGTCCAGTTCGGGCATCCGGACGTCCATCAGCACCACGTCCGGGCGTTCCCGCTCGGCCAGCTCCACCGCTGCCGCACCGGTGCCGGCCTCGCCGACCACGGTCAGCCCCGGGGTCGTCTCGATCAGCACCCGGAAGCTGCCGCGCAGCAGCGCCTGGTCGTCGGCGATCAGCACCCGGACGGTCCCGTCGGTCACCGGCCCGCCCCGCCCGGTTCGACCGCCGCCGCTCCGGGGACCGCCGTCACGGCCGGTACCGCCGCCGGGGCGGTCGTCGCCTCGGCCGCGGCCGGGTACGGCAGCCGGGCCGAGATGCGGAACCCGCCCTCGTCGGTCGGACCGGCCGCGAAGGTGCCGCCGTACAGGTGCACCCGCTCACGCATGCCGATCAGGCCCTGACCCTTGGGATCGGCGGGCCGGACGGGACGACCGGGCTCGTTGCACACCTCGATCCGCAGCTGCGCACCGTCGACCGTGACCGCGACCCGGCAGCGCACCGGTCCGGCGTGCTTCACCACGTTCGTCAGCGCCTCCTGGACGATCCGGTACACCGACCGGCCGACGTCCTCCGGCGGCTCCGCCCCGGCCGGCAGCTCGAGCGTCAGTTCCGCGGCCATCCCGGCCGCCGTCGCCCGGTCGAGCAGGGCCGGCAGGTCCGCCAGGCCCGGCGCGGGAGCGAACTCGACCGACGTCCCGGGGGCGCCGCTACGCAGCACGCCGAGGGTACGCCGCAGCTCGGCCAGGGCGCTGCGGCTGGTCGCCTCGATGTCGCGCAGCGCGTCCCGGACCTCCTGCGGCCGGGACTCCGCGACGTGGTTGGCGACCGCCGCCTTCACCGTGATCACGCTCATGCTGTGCGCCACGATGTCGTGCAGTTCCCGACTGATCCGGAGCCGCTCGTCCACCGTGGCCTGCCGGGCCAGTTCCGCCGCCGACCGGGCGGCGTGGGCGCGCCGCTCGCGTACCGCCCGGCCGAGGATCCAGGTCGCCATCAGGAGCAGCAGCAGGAAGCCGAGCCCGGCGACCGCCTCGTCCCAGTCCGACGTCTTCGGCACGATCACCGGCGCCGAGCCGGCCAGCACCAGCAGCAGGGCCGGCACCGACCGGCGCAGCGGGGTGGCCAGCGCCACCTGGTAGAGCGCGCAGGCGATCGCCAGGAACACCGCCGACGAGGCGTAGACCGGCACCACCTCCACCAGTACGGCGCCGTACGCGCCGAGCGTCACCACCGCGAGCACCGGTACGGGCCAGCGGCGGCGTACCGCGATCGGGGCGGTGATGACGATCGTGCAGAGCAGGGAGAGCCAGACCGGCTCCCGGATCAGCGGGTCGGGGTACCCGGTCGCCGCCGGTGGGTCGGCGGCGGCGTAGCCGCAGGCCAGTGCCAGGCCGAGTGCCGCCAGCACGTCGAGGGCGATCAGGTCGCCGCGACGCAACCGGCGGGTGAGCAGCGGACGCGGGTGGGCGGCGGTCATCTGTCGACGGTAGCTGTCGGCCGGCTCGGGGCGCGTCCACCCGGAGCGGGTCATCCTGCGGTCTGATCCGCCGGACGGCACGGCGCCCGGGTAGCCCGCTGGGCGGGACCGGAAGTGACGGCTCCGCTCCGATGTGCCGGGACGGCCGATGCCCGATCTTCGACAGCATGACGCGACGACTCGACGGACCCCGACAACCGGACGGAACGGCACGGGCAGGCGGAACTGCACGAGAGGGCGGAACTGCGCAAGCAGGCGGAACGGGGCCAGAGGGCGGAGCGGGGCGGCCGGAGGAGGTGGCGCGACCGGACGGGACGGCGGAGCTGACCACCGCGGTACGGCTGCGCGAGGTCAGCCGGTCCTACGGCGCCGGGGCCGCCCGGGTGACCGCGCTGGACGGGGTCACCGTCGATTTCGACCGGGGCACCTTCACCGCCGTGATGGGGCCGTCCGGCTCCGGCAAGTCCACCCTGCTGCACTGCGCCGCCGGGCTGGACCGGCCGACCGGCGGCACGGTCACCATCGACGGTACCGACCTCGGCACCCTCGGCGAGACCGCGCTCACCCTGCTGCGCCGGGCCCGGGTCGGGTTCGTCTTCCAGTCGTACAACCTGGTGCCGTCGCTGACCGCGGCGCAGAACGTGGCGCTGCCGCTGCGGCTGGCCGGCCGGCGGCCCGACCCGGCCGACCTGGCCGCGGCGTTGGCCGAGGTCGGCCTGACCGGGCGGAGTCGGCACCTGCCGGACGAACTCTCCGGCGGCGAACAGCAGCGGGTGGCGCTCGCCCGCGCCCTGATCAGCCGGCCGGCGGTGCTGTTCGCCGACGAACCCACCGGCGCGCTCGACAGCCGGACCTCCCGGGAGATCCTGCGGCTGCTGCGCGACCTCGTCGACCGGCACCGGCAGACGGTGGTGATGGTGACCCACGATCCGGTGGCCGCCGCGCACGCCGACCGGCTGGTACTGCTGGCCGACGGCCGGGTGGTGGACGAACTCGCCGGCCCGCTGGCGGCGGAGACGATCGCCGCCCGGATGGCCCGGCTGGAGCCGGCGTGCTGACCGTCGCCGCACTGCGGGCCCGGTGGACCGGGCTGCTCGGCCCGTTCGTCGCGCTCTGCCTCGGGGTGGCGCTGATGTCGATGACCGCGCTGGTCCTGGTCTCCGCGCAACCCCGGGTGCCGGACCGGTACGCCGGGGCGGAGGTGCTGGTCCTGGCGCCCGAGGTGGCGGGGATTCCGGGTACCTTCCCGGAGCGCCGCCCCTGGTCTCCGGCGCGGACCGCCGAGCTGACCGAGCGGCTCGCCGCGCTCGACGGGGTGACGGCGGCGGTACCCGACCGCTCGTTCTACGCCCAGGCGGTCGTCGACGGACGGCCGGTCGGCGAGCCGGCGCTGGCGGACCCGCAGGGGCACGGCTGGTCGAGCGCGGCGCTGGCGCCGTACCGGCTGGTGGCGGGGAGCCCGCCGGTCCGGCCGGACGAGGTGGTGCTGGACCGGGCGCTCGGGTTCGCCCCCGGCAGCCGGGTGACCCTGCTGACCGCCACCGGACCGGCCGAGCGCACCGTGACCGGCACGGTGGACGGTCCCGGCTTCTACCTGGCCGACCCGGTCGCGGCGCCACTGGCCCGGGGAGTACGGCTGATCGGCCTGGTGCTCGCCGACGGCGCCGAGCCGGCGACGGTGCGGGCGGCGGCCGAGCAGGTCGTCGCCGGGAACGGCACGGTGCACACCGGCGCCGGCCGGGCGGCGGCCGAACCGCCCCGGGACACCCGGACCCGCTGGATCGGCATGCAGGTGCTGACCGGGATGACGACGCTTGCCGGATTCGTCTCGATCTTCGTCGTCGCCTCCACCTTCGCGTTCGGGGTCGCCCAGCGGCGCCGGGAGTTCGGGCTGCTGAGAACCGTCGGCGCCACCCCGGGCCAGCTCCGCCGGCTGATGTACACCGAGGCGCTGGCGGTCGGCGCCGTCGGAGCGGCCGTCGGGGCGGTACTCGGCAGCGCCTCCGCACCGGCCTTCGGTGCCCTACTCGTCGACGCCGGTTTCCAGCCGACCGGGTTCCGGGTCCGGGTCGAACTCTGGCCACCTGCCCTGGCGTACCTGGTGGGGCTGGTCGTCGCCCTGCTCGGGGTCTGGTCGGCGTCCCGCCGCGCCGGCCGGGTACGCCCGCTGGAGGCGTTGCGGGAGGCGGTGCTGGACCGGCGCCCGATGACCCGGTCCCGCTGGGCCGGCGCGATCGGCAGTACCGCGCTCGGGTTGCTGCTGACCGTGCTGCTCGTGGGGGCGGGACCGGACGACATCGTGAACTACGCGCTCTACGCGGCGATGGCGTTGACCGCCGGGCTGGCCCTGTTCGCCCCGGTACTGGTGCCGCCGCTGACCTACGCGCTCACCTGGCCGCTGGACCGGCTTCCCGGCGCGACCGGGATGCTGGTGCGGCGCAACGCGCTGACGGCTGTGCGGCGTACCGCGTCGACGTCGGCGCCGATGCTGCTCACGGTCGGGTTCGCGGTGTTGATCGCCGGATTCGTCGCCACCACCGCCGGCGCGTACGCGAGCCGGGACACCGCGGCGATCCGGGCCGGCTCGGTACTCGTCCCGGACGGCACCCCGGGACTGTCGGACGCGGCGGTGGCGGCCGTGCCGGGCACCGCACTGCTGCCCAGCACCGTCTACGCCGATCCTCCGGCCGCTCCGACCGGCACCGCCCCGACCGTCGGCGTCACTCCGGCCGGCACCGCCCCGACCGTCGGCGTCACTCCGCCGGCCGGAGCGGCTCGGCAGGGTGGCGGCGCAGGGGTGCCGGTGGCGGTCGCCGGAGTGGATCCGGCCGGGTTCGCCCGGGTGAACGGGCGCCTGCGGGTGCTCTCCGGAAATTTCGCCGACTTCCGGGGGCCGGACAGCGCGGTGGTGACGGCCGGACTCGCCGAGCGGCTGGGCTGGTCGGCCGGGGGTTCGGCGGTGCTCGATCTTCCGGACGGTACGGCGGGACGGGTCCGGGTGGCGGCGGTGGTCGACGACGGCTCGATACCGGCGGAGATGCTGCTCGCCCGGGAGGTCGTCCGGGCGCACGACCCGTCGGCACTGACCGAGGCGGTGTTCACTCCGGCCGCGGCGACCGGCCGGGACGGCGGGGTCGACCACCCCGCACTCGGGGCCCGGCTGGTCGGTGTCGCCGAGTACGCGGCGGAACGGGACGCGGCCGAGGACCGGCTGGTCCGGCTCGCCACGCTGATCCTGATCGCGGTCTCGGCCGGTTACACCGCGATCGCGCTGGCGAACACCCTGTTGATGGCGACCGCACACCGGGCCAGGGAGCTGCTGGTGCTGCTCCGCTCCGGCGCCACCGTCCGGCAGGTGCTCGGCACGGTGGCCGCCGAGTCGGCCCTGGTGGTGGCGATCGGCACCGCGCTCGGCCTGCTGGTGTCGACGGTCGCGCTGCTGGCGATCCGGTCGGCGCTCGGCGAGCAGTTCGGGGTGCCGGTCGAGTTGGTGGTGCCCGCTCCGACGATCGCGCTGGTGGTCTCCGGCTGCCTGTCGCTGGCCCTGGCCGCCAGTGTGTTGCCGGCCCGGCTGATCCTGCGGGCTGGTCCGGGCGCCGGTGCGGGATACCGGGTGGAGTGAGGCGAGCCGGACGGTGACAGGCCGGCGCCGGTGGGTGGGGCGGCCGGCGGATCGACCACAGCTGGGCCGGGCGGTGGGGTTGACTCGCCCGGAGCAACGGCCGACAATCCCTATGGGTTAGCTGGGGAATTAACGCAGCGGCGCGGCAATCCCCCAGCACGCCGTACCAGCGCTGGTACGACCCGTCGTCCGAACTGTCGGCGCCGGCTCCGACCGGAACGCCTCGACCGCCAGGCCCGGACCGGCCCCGCGACCACCCCCGGGAAGGAAGTCCCCGTGCGAAAACTTCTGCTCCTCGCCCTGGTCGGGCTCGGCGCGCAGCTCGTCGACGGCAGTCTCGGCATGGCGTACGGCGTCACCTCCACCACCCTGCTGCTGGCGATCGGCACCAACCCGGCGGCCGCCTCCGCCACCGTGCACCTGGCCGAGATCGGCACCACGCTCGCCTCCGGCGCCGCGCACTGGCGGTTCGGCAACGTCGACTGGAAGGTGGTCGCCAAGATCGGCATACCGGGGGCGGTCGGCGCCTTCGCCGGTGCCACCTTCCTGGCCAGCCTCTCCACCGAGGTGGCCGCGCCGGTGATGGCGCTGCTGCTGCTCGCCCTGGGGATCTACATCCTGGTCCGGTTCACCGCCGCCGGCATCCCCCGGGACCGCCTCGGCCAGCCGCTGCGCAAGCGGTTCCTGGCCCCGCTCGGTCTGGTCGCCGGCTTCGTCGACTCGACCGGCGGCGGTGGCTGGGGGCCGGTCGGCACCCCGGCGATCCTGGCCAGCGGCCGGATGGCACCGCGCAAGGTGATCGGCTCGATCGACACCAGCGAGTTCCTGGTGGCGGTGGCCGCCAGCCTCGGCTTCCTGGTCGGGCTGGGCAGCGAGAACGTCAACTTCGGCTGGGTGCTGGCACTGCTGATCGGCGGCGTGGTCGCCGCGCCGATCGCCGCCTGGCTGGTCCGGCACATCCCGCCCCGGATCCTCGGCTCGGCGGTCGGCGGCGTGATCATCCTGACCAACACCCGCTCCCTGCTCCGCAGCGACTGGATCGACGCCCCGGACGGCGTGCGGTACTCCGTCTACGCCCTGATCTACCTGGTCTGGGCGCTCGCGCTGGCGTACTCGATCCGGCAGTACCGGGCGCACCGGGACCGGGAGACCGTCGAGGCGATCGACTCGGCGGCACCGGCCACCGAGACCGAGTCCAGCGACAAGAGTTCGGCACCCACCCCGGCCTGAGCCGGAAGCGGGCGGCCCGCCAGACCGTGGGCCGCCCACCAGACCGTGGGCCGGCCCGGGGCCGGAGTACCCGACCAGACGGCGGCGGACGCGACCGCAGAGGTCCCGTCCGCCGCCGTCGGCCTGCTTGGCGGAGCGAGCCCAGGGCCTACCGGGCCGCGAGAATGTCCACGACGAACCGGAGCGGACCGGCGGGTTGCCCCTCTCTCGGGTTCTCGCCGTAGGCGAGCTCCGCCGGGATGTCGAGTTGCACCCGGCTACCCACCTTGACCCCGACCAGGCCCTGGTCCCAGCCGGGGAGCACCCGGCCGACGCCGATCTGCTCCTGGTAAGGCTCGCCCCGGTTCCACGAAGCGTCGAACTCCTGGCCGGTCCGGTAGGAGACGCCGACGTAGTTGACCATGATCGTCTGCCCGGCCCGAACCGCCGGGCCGGTCCCCTCGATCAGCGATTTGACGGTGAGCTTGCTCAGCTCACCGCCACCGGCTTCGACGGTCGGCCGTTGCGCCAACCGGGGATCCAAATCCGACGGGGGGCGGGGCGGCTCAGCGGTCGGGGCCGGCGGTGCGGTCGGCTCGGCGGCCGGCTCGGGGCTGGTACTCGCGGCCGGCGCGGCCGAGGATGTCGGCTTCCCGTCCATCAGCTGCGGCAGCACCACGATGGCGGCGACACCGAGCGCGGCCAGGACGATTCCGATGGTCCCGCCGGCCACCCGCTGCACACGGGCCCGGTTCGCGGCAGCCTGCGCAGCGGCCGCGTCCGCCGCGGCCCGGCGCTCCTGCTTGGTGGGGCGCCGCTGGCTCGTCGACCCCGGCTGCCCGGGGCTCTGGACCGGTTCACTCATCTGATCTTGCACTCCTCGGAACGGATGTCGAGTAGGGCGGGACGCCGTCGGCGGCGTCGAACGGCTCCGCACACCGTACCCGCGTCGATGCTGCCGGCGGCGGCTCGGTCCGCCGACGCCGGCAGGTGGCGACGGAGACAGGCGACCCGACGGGAGGAGAGTGTCCTTGCCAGTTTCCGCCCTGTCCGGCATGACCTACCCGGCCGGCGAGTTCTCCGGGCGCCCGCCGAGCCGCTGGTGGTCGCGGATGATCTCGGCGTAGCGCAGTCCGCTCGCCTTCATCGTCCGGCGCTGGGTGGCGTAGTCGACGTGCACCAGCCCGAACCGCTTGTCGTAGCCGTACGCCCACTCGAAGTTGTCGAGCAGCGACCAGTGGAAGTAGCCGTCCACCGGTACTCCCCGGGCGGCTGCCGCCGCGACCGCCGCGACGTGCTCCTCCAGGTACGCCGTCCGCTCCTTGTCCTCGATCCCGCCCTCGGCGGTGACGCTGTCCGGCCAGGCCGAACCGCTCTCGGTGACCAGGATCCGAGCCGGGGCGTACCGTTCGGTCACCGAGACCAGCAGCTCCTCCAGCCCGGCCGGGTACGCCTCCCAGCCCATAGCGGTCTGCACCGAGCCGGGCACCGGAACCTGCCGGGCGTGCGGCACCGGCCCGTCCGGGTCGTCGACGATCACCTGCCGGAAGTAGTAGTTGAGCCCGAGGAAGTCGGTCGGGGTGGCGATGCACTCCAGGTCGCCGGGGCGGACCGGCGGCTCGACACCGTAGACCCCGAGCATGTCGGCCGGGTAGCCGCGCCCGTAGAGCGGGTCCAGCCACCAGCGGTTGATGTGCCCGTCGGCCCGGACCGCCGCCGCCACGTCCTCGGGGCGGTCGCTGGCCGGCTCACACGGGCTCGGGTTGAGCACTATGCCGACCGAGGCCGGCCGGCTCGCCGCCGCCCGGACCGCGGCCGTGCCGAGCCCGTGCGCGAGCAGGGTGTGGTGGGCGGTGGCGACCGCCCGGCCCAGGTCCTGCTCGCCGGGGGCCATCCGGCCCTCCAGGTGGCCGATCCAGGAGACGCAGAGCGGCTCGTTCACCGTCACCCAGTCGGTGACCCGGTCGCCGAGCGCTCCGGCGACCACCGAGGCGTAGTCGGCGAACGCCTCGGCGGTGGACCGGGCGGGCCAGCCGCCCCGGTCCTGCAACGCCTGCGGCAGGTCCCAGTGGTAGAGCGTGACAAGCGGCCGGATCCCGGCGGCCAGCAGCGCGTCGACCAGCCGGTCGTAGAAGGCCAGCCCGGCCGGGTTGACCCGGCCGGTCCCGTCCGGCACCACCCGGGGCCAGGCCACCGAGAACCGGTACGCCTCGACGCCGAGCCGGCGCATCAGCGCGACGTCCTCCGGCCAGCGGTGGTAGTGGTCGCAGGCCTCGTCGCCGGTGTCGCCGTTGTCGACGTTCCCCGGCACCCGGCTCCAGGTGTCCCAGATGGACGGACTGCGACCGTCCACCCCGACGGCCCCCTCGATCTGGTACGCGGCCGTGGCGACGCCCCAGGTGAAGTTCGGCGGCAACTTGGACAGATCCGGCACTGGTCGACTCTCCTTCAGATGGTTCGGAGCGTGATGACCGTGCTGGTCACAGCCCGAGGTGGACGTGCTGCCGCAGACGGGGACGTGCTGCTGCGGACCGGACGGGAAGGCACCTACTTGACCGCTCCGGCGGTCAGCCCGGCGACGAAGTACCGCTGGAGGGCGAGGAAGCCCACCACCACCGGGATGCTCACCACCACCGAGGCGGCCATCGCCTGGTTCCAGTAGACGTTGTACTGCGTCGCGTACCCCTGGAGGCCGACGGCGAGGGTGCGGCTGTGCTCGTCGGTCATCACCGAGGCGAAGAGCACCTCGCCCCAGGCGGTCATGAAGGCGTACACGGTCACCGCGACGATGCCGGGCACGGCGGTCGGCAGGATCACCTGGAACAGCGTGCGCAGCGGGCCGGCGCCGTCGACCTGGGCCGCCTCGTCGAGCCCGCGCGGGATCGAGTCGAAGTAGCCGACCAGCATCCAGATGGAGAACGGCAGCGAGAAGGTGAGGTAGGTGATGGTCAGGCCGAGGCGGCTGGCGTACAGCTCGATCCCGGTGACGTTGCCCAGGTTGACGTAGATCAGGAAGAGCGGCAGCAGGAAGAGGATGCCGGGGAACATCTGCGTGGAGAGCACGGTGACCGAGAAGAGCTGCCGGCCGCGGAACCGGTAGCGGCTGATCGCGAAGGCGGCGAAGATGGCGATCGCCACCGAGACCACGGCGGCGGCGCTCGCCACCAGCAGGCTGTTCAGCAGGTACCGGCCGAGCGGCACCGTCTGCCACATGTCCACGAACGGCTGGAAGGTGACCCGGCTGGGCAGCCAGGTGAAGGCGCCCTGCACGTCGCGCAGCGGCTTGAGGCCGGAGCTGAGCATCACGTACAGCGGGGTGACGACGAAGAGGGTCAGCAGGCTGAGCACGATCCGGCGCGCCCAGCGTTCGCCTGTCGACTCACGCATGCTCTCTCCTGCGGTTGGTGACGAGCAGGTATACGGCGGTGACGACGAGCAGGAAGAGCAGCAGCGCCACCGACATCGCCGAGCCGAGGCCGAAGTTCCAGGTGACGAAGGAGCTCTGGTAGATGTGGATGGAGATCAGGTCGGCCTGCCGGGGCGCGGAGCCGCCGAACAGCACGTACGGGGTGTTGAAGTCGTTGAAGGTCCAGAGGAAGAGGACCAGCAGCAGCACCTGGTTGACCGGCCGGAGCATCGGCAGGGTGACGTCGCGGAGCCGTCGCCAGAAGTTCGCGCCGTCGATCGCGGACGCCTCGTAGAGTTCCGGCGGCACGTTCTGCAACCCGGCCATCAGGCAGAGGAAGGCGAACGGCCAGGACTTCCAGACCGAGACGATCAGCAGGGCGACGAAGCTGTTCCCGCCGATCAGCCAGAACGGCGGGTCGGCGCCGTCGACCAGGCCGAGCTGGTCGAGGGCGTGGTTCACCAGGCCGGTGTCCCGCTGGAACATGAAGGTCCAGGTGATCACGGCGGTGTAGACCGGCAGCGCGTACGGGGTGAGGAAGAGGGTACGCAGCAGCGCCCGCCCCCGGAACGGCCGTTGCAGGAAGACCGCGGCGGCCAGCCCGAGCATCCAGGAGAAGCCGACCGACAGCGTGGTGTAGAGGGCGGTGACCCAGAACGAGTGCAGCAGGTCCTTGCCGGTGGCCGAGCCGAAGTCGAAGGTGACCCGGTAGTTGTCCAGCCCGGCGAAGGGCGCGGTCGACCAGTCCCGGATGTGGAACTGGGTGAGTTCGAGCAGGCTCATCCAGACGCCGACGAGCATCGGGACCACGTGGATGCCGAGTTCGAGCAGGGCGGCCGGGACGAGCAGCAGGTAGGGCAGGTACGTCCGGCGTACGGGGCGGCGCGCGGGCCGGTCCGGCGGGTCGTCCCCGGCCGGCTCGCCGGCGGGCCGGACCGGGCCGGGCGGCATGGTGGTGGTGGCCATCGGATCCTCTCAGGGTGGACCGTGGAGGGGGCGGCGGTCCCCCTCCACGGTCAACCGTCGGCGTCGCGGCTCAGCTGCCCATCTTCTGTTGCGCCACGCCGAGCTTCTCCTGCACCGCCGCCTCGGTGATCGACTTACCGCTGGCGGCGTCGGCGAAGAGTTCCTTCATGGCGGTGCCGACCAGGGTCTCGAACTGGCTCTCCTCCGGCACCTGCGGCAGCGGCGCGGCGGTGGTGCCGAGCACCTCGCCGAGGACCTTCTGCTCCGGGGCCTGGAAGGCCGGGTCGGCGCTCGCCGTCTTGACCGACGGCAGCGAGCCGTAGGTCTTGTTGAGGATCACCTGTTCCGCGTCGCTGGTCATGAACTTGACGAACTGGAGCGCACCGTCGCGGTTCTCGGTGTGCTTGAAGATGGCCATGTTGATGCCGGCCACCATGCTGTTGACCTTCTTGCCGCCCGGCGGGGTGACGGCCGGGAACGGCACCGGCGCGATGCCCCACTCCTCCGGGCTCATCCCCTGGGCCTTGAAGTTCGACCCGGCCGCCTGCCAGAGCAGCATCGCCGCCTTGCGGTTGGCGAAGTCCGCGACGGACTGGTTCTGGGCGTACTCGGCGTTGCTCGGGTTGACGATCTTGTCGGCCGCCATCAGGTCGATGTACCGCTTGACGGCGGCGACGTTCTGCGGGGTGTCGAAGGTCGGCTTGCCGGCCTGGTCGAACCACTCACCGCCCCACTGCTGGCCGAAGGTGAAGGCGTGGTGGGAATTCTCCGCCGGGTTCGCGCCCTCCACCGCCAGCCCCCACTGGCCGGCCTTGGTGAGCTTCTTTCCGGTCTCCACCAACTCCTCCCAGGTGGTGGGCGGGGCGGTGATGCCGGCGTCGGAGAACATCTTCTTGTTGTAGTAGAGCGCGTACGCCAGGCTGTAGAGCGGTACGGCGGCCGGCGGCTTGCCGGGGGCACCGGCGGCGGCCAGCGCGGCCGGCACGAACCGGTCCTTGCCGCCCACCTCGGCCAGGGTCGCGTCGTCGAACGGGACCAGCGCGTTGGTGGCCTGCAACGAGGCCGACCAGGTGTTGCCGATGTTCACCACGTCCGGACCCTTGCCGGAGGTGGCGGCGGCGAGCAGCCGGTTGAGCAGGTCGGACCAGGGTACGACCTCCAGGCTGACCTTGATCCCGGTCTGCTGCTCGAACTTGTCCAGCTCGGGCTGGAGGGTCTGCTTGTCGAACTCGATGCTGGCGCCCTGGTTGCTGGCCCAGTAGGTGAGCGTCTTGGCGTCGCCGGAGGAGGAGCCGCCCGAGTCGCCGCAGGCGGCGAGGGAGGCGGTCGTCAACAGGGCCGCGACAGCCATGGCGAGGTGTCGTCTGGACACGACTTGCCCTTCTGCGTCGGCCGGCGGCCTCGCGTCCCGCCGGCGGGAACGCCGGGGCGGGGTCGACAGGCGGCCGGGGTGGTGGGGGCGGTACCGGCACGAGCACCGTCGGCGGCCGATGGAGCGGATGCCACCGAAGGGGGTTCCATCAAGGCTTAATTTACGCCGTTATTAAAGTGTGTGGTGGCTCGGCCGTCAAGGACGAGCCGTACAGTGATCCCCGGCGAACCCGGGTTTATCGAGGTGGTGGGTGGACCTGGAACGGACGACGAACCGGATCGTGCGACAGCGCAACCGGTCCGCCCTGCTGTCGAAGCTGTTCCTCGAAGGCCCGCTGACCCGGCAGGACCTCGCCCGCTCCACCGGGCTGAGCCAGCCCGCCGTGAGCAACGTGGTCGGCGACCTGATCGGCGCCGGCCTGGTGGTCGAGGCCGGCGCGGTGGGTTCCGACGGCGGCCGGCCGAGCATGATGCTCCGGGTCGCCCCGCGCTACGCCTTGGTCGCCGGGGTCGACGTCGGGGAGACCCGGATCCGGGTGGAACTGTTCGACCTGGCGATGACCATGCTGGCCAGCGCCGACTATCCGCTGGACGCGGCCGGGCCGGAGCCGGGCGCCGTGGTCCGGCACATCGTTGCCGGGCTGGACGCGGTCACCCGGTCGGCCGGGGCGGCCCGGTCGGAGATCCTCGGCGTCGGCATCGGCGTCTCCGGGGTGGTGGTGCAGGGCGGCGAAGCGATCGTGCACGCCCAGACCCTCGGCTGGCACGGCGTACCGCTCGAGCGGCTGGTCCGGGACGAGGTCGACCTGCCGGTGCACGTCGACAACGGCGCGAAGACCCTCGGCCAGGCCGAGATGTGGTTCGGGGCCGGGCGGGGCAGCCGGCACGCCGTCTTCGCGCTCGTCGGCTCCGGGGTCGGCGCGGCGGTGGTGACGAACGGGGTGATGTACCGGGGCATCTCCAGCAGCGCCGGCGAGTGGGGCCACACCACCCTGGTGTACGACGGCCGGCCCTGCCGGTGCGGCGCCCGGGGCTGCCTGGAGGCGTACGTCGGGGCGGAGGGCGTGCTCGACCGCTACCGGGAGGCCCGGCGCGGGCAGGCCGTACCCGGTGCCGACGAGGAGTCGAAGCTCGGGGCGTTGATCGAGGCGGCGGAACGTTCGGCGACCGCCCGCCGGGTGCTGGCCGAGACGGCCGGCTACCTCGGCGCCGGGGTGGCGAACCTGATCAACCTGTTCAATCCGGAACGGGTGGTGCTGGGCGGCTGGGCCGGCACGGCGCTCGGCGCGCACCTGCTGCCGGCGATCCGGGAAGCGGCGGCCGGGCAGGCGCTGCACCAGCCGTTCCAGCAGGCCACCATCGAGCTGGGTCAGCTCGGGGTGGACGCGGTGGCGCTCGGTGCCGCCACCCTGCCGGTCGCCCGGCTACTCGCCGCCGGCGGCATCCGCGACTGATCCGGGTACCGGAGACCAGCGCTGTGGGTGGTGCGCGGTCGGGCGGTCGCATGTGATCCGGCCTATCCCGAGACGGCCCGGCGAGCTCCGCGTGGTCCGGCGGCTCCGCGTGTTCCGGCATTCGGGATAAATTACGTCGTAATAAATTGATGTCTTGACGTGACCGGAACACGGGCGCAACACTCGTGATCCTCCGAGAGCGCTCTCCGATGTCCACAGCCCACCGGTCGACGACGCCGGACACCCCCGCACGGACAGGCAGGGTCATGATTTTTCATCGTTTTCTCCCCCGGTCCCATCCCGCCCGACGACGGTCCCGGCGACTCGCCGGGATACTCGCGGCCACCCTGCTGGTGGCGCTCACCCCGATCGCCGGGCCGACCCCGGCGGCGAGCGCCGCACCGGCGCTGATCTCGCAGGGCCGGCCGGCCACCGCCTCCTCCACCGAGGGCGGCGCCTTCACCGCGTCCGCCGCGGTCGACGGGAACACCGGCACCCGCTGGTCCAGCGCGTTCAGCGATCCACAGTGGCTCCAGGTCGACCTCGGCGCGAGCGCCACGATCAGCCAGGTGGTACTGCGCTGGGAGGCCGCCCACGGCCGGGCGTTCCAGATCCAGGTCTCGGCGAACGGCAGCAGCTGGAACAGCGTCTACAGCACGACCACCGGCACCGGCGGCACCCAGACGCTGAACGTCTCCGGCACCGGCCGCTACGTCCGGATGTACGGCACCGCCCGGGGCACCGGATACGGGTACTCTCTCTGGGAGTTCGAGGTGGTCGGCGAGTTCGGCGGCGGCAACCCCGGCGATCCCCCGGTCGAGCCGACCGACCCGCGCAACCCGAACCTCGGGCCGAACACCTTCGTCTTCGACCCGTCCACCCCGACCGCCACCATCCAGAACCGGCTCAACTCGCTCTTCACCGAGCAGGAGACCGCCCAGTTCGCCCCCCGGCGGTACGCGGTGCTGTTCAAGCCCGGCAGCTACACCGCCGACGTCAACCTCGGCTTCTTCACCCAGGTCGCCGGCCTCGGTATGTCACCCGACGACGTGAACCTGAACGGGCACGTCCGGGCCGAGGCGTTCTGGTTCGGCGGCAACGCCACCCAGAACTTCTGGCGGGCCGCCGAGAACCTCTCCGTCACGCTGCCCGCCGGGACGATCGTGGAACGCTGGGCGGTCTCCCAGGCGGCGCCGTACCGGCGGATGCACCTGCGCGGCGCCGGCAACCAGATCCAGCTCTGGAACGGCGGCGACGGCTGGGCCAGCGGCGGCCTGATGGCCGACACGAAGATCGACGGGATGGTCGTCTCCGGCTCGCAGCAGCAGTGGTACTCCCGCAACAGCGAGTTCGGCAGCTGGAACGGCTCGGTCTGGAACATGGTCTTCACCGGGGTGACCGGAGCACCGGCACCGCACTTCCCCAACCCGTCGCACACCGTCGTCGGGCAGACCCCGGTGGTCCGGGAGAAGCCGTTCCTCTACGTCGACGGCAGCGGCGAGTACCGGGTCTTCGTGCCGGCACTGCGCACCAACAGCCAGGGCACCAGCTGGTACAACAAGACCCCGGCCGGCTCGTCGATCTCGCTGAGCCAGTTCTTCGTGGTCCGCCCCGGCACCAGCGCGGCGACAATCAACGCCGCACTCGCCCAGGGCAGGCACCTGCTCTTCACCCCGGGTCTCTACCGGACCACCGAGACGATCCGGGTCACCCGGCCGGACACCGTGGTGCTCGGTCTCGGCCTGGCCACCATCGAGCCGCAGAACGGCATCACCGCGATGACGGTGGCGGACGTGGACGGGGTGAAGGTCGCCGGCCTCATGTTCGAGGCCGGTGCCACCAACTCGTCCGTGCTGATGGAGGTCGGCCCGGCCGGCTCCTCCGCCAGCCACGCCGGCAACCCGACCTCGCTGCACGACGTCTTCTTCCGGATCGGCGGCGCGGTGCCCGGCAAGGCCACCACCAGCCTGCGGATCAACAGCCACAACGTGATCGGCGACCACATGTGGCTGTGGCGGGCCGACCACGGCGACCCCGGCACCTACGGCTGGAACGTCAACACCGCCGACACCGGGCTGGTGGTCAACGGCAACAACGTCACCATGTACGGCCTCTTCGTGGAGCACTACCAGAAGACCGAGGTCATCTGGAACGGCAACGGCGGGCGGACGTACTTCTTCCAGAACGAGAAGCCGTACGACCCGCCGAACCAGGCGGCCTTCATGAACGGGTCGACCCGGGGCTATCCGGCGTACAAGGTGGCCGACTCGGTGACCAGTCACGAGGCGTGGGGGCTGGGCAGCTACTGCTACTTCAACGTCAACCCGTCGGTGGTGAACGAACGCTCCTTCGAGGTGCCGGTCACCTCGGGCGTCCGGTTCCACAACATGGTGACGGTCTCGCTCGGCGGCGTCGGCACGATCAACCGGATCATCAACAACTCCGGCGGCACCGCCAACACCGCCAACCAGGTGCAGTACCTGAACAACTTCCCGTAAGCCGGCACCCCTGCCACGCCGACGGCCCTGTTCCGGAGCGCACCTGCCGCCGGAGCCGGGCCGTCGGCCGGTACCGCCGGGCCCGCGTCGTCGCCGTGCGACACGACGCGGGCCCGGGTGCGCGGAGCCGGTCAGGCCAGCGGTGCGCCCTGGTGGATCCAGCGCACCAGGTCGGGGTCGACACCGAGGCCCAGGACCCGGTCCCGGTAGCGCCGCTCGCCGTCGGCGTCCAGCAGCTCCCGCCACTGCCCGGTCTCGCCCCGGTGGAAGAACCTGGTCGGGTCGTGCCAGATGCCCTGGTCCGGAGTCAGCTCCCGGGACCGGCCGCGCATCTGGTCGAACCGGGCCGCCCGGACCAGGTCGGGCCAGCTCTCCTCGGCGACCTCGATGCCGAACCGGTCGGCGAGTTGCCGCATCGTGCCGTCGAGATCCGCCAGCATCCCGTCGTAGTGCAGCAGGGTGACGTTCGGCAGGTGCCGGGCCCGCCAGAAGGTGTCGAGGTGGTGCACCATCGCGGCCAGGCCGACGAGTACATCGTAGTTGTCGATCCAGGCCCAGAACCGGTCGTGGGCCGAGGCGAGCGGGTCGGGCAGCCCGGCGGGACGCTCCGGCACGCCGTCCGGGCCCGGTCCGGCCAGCCCGTCGGTGCCGACCGCCGCCACCCGGCGTCCCATCAGCACCTCGAAGTCGGTGTTCTCGATGTGGTTGTCCCAGGAGATCGCCGCGTCCCGGGGATCACGCCCGACACAGACGTACTCGACCTGGTCGAGGTAGGGCAGGCCGTCCAACGGGACGTGGGTCTTGAGAAACCGGCGGTGCGGCTGCGCGGCCACCACGGCGAGGTTGTCCTCGTGCCGGCGGGTCAACAGGTCGGGCCAGGGCGACATCACGTCCAGCGGCTGCGGGAAGTCCGTCGACTGGAAGATCAGTAGTGCGCAGATCATCTGCGTCCACGTCGTGCCGCACTTCGGTGGCGTGGAGATGACTATGTCCCCGTCCCGGAAGGGGAAGTCGTGCCAGCGGGTGCTGTCCATCAGAACGTTCTGGTACAGAGCTGTCGGCTGTGGCACGGCCATCTCCCCACGCTCGGTCCCCTGGGCCGGAGGCGCCCCGGGCACCGGCCCGGCGCGCCCGACCGGTGATTGACGGTACCGAATGTAGAGCACCGCGTGACGGGACGGCTACGGTCACCGACCCGCCGTCGACCTCTTGGCCGCCCGCCGCGGCACGTGCCGGCGGTAGTCGCTGACCGTCGGGTCACCGGCGATCCAGAACCGCCACGGCACGTCGTGCGCGCCGGTCACGCCGACCCGGGGACCGGCGGCAACCGACTCCGGCGGCACCGGCACGGCCGGCGGGCGGAGCCGTACCGGACCGTCGCCGAGCAGGTAGCGGCCGTAGACGGCGCGGTCCAGGGCGAGCGCCGCACAGAGCCGGGCGGGACCGCGCGCCAGATCCACGTCCCGGCGTACGGCGGTACGCCGGCTCCGGGCCGCCGCCAGACCGTCGACCACCTCACCGGCCCGGAGCAGTACCGCGGACGCCTCCCCGTCCGATCCGGTGACCACGTTCACGCACCAGTGCATCCCGTAGGTGAAGTACGCGTAGGCGTGCCCGGCCGGCCCGAACATCACCGCGTTGCGCGGGGTACGCCCCCGGTGCGCGTGCGAGGCCGGGTCGCCGCCACTGCCGGCGTACGCCTCGACCTCGGTGAGCCGGACGGTGACGCCGTTCGCCGAGAGGGTCGCGCCGAGCAGGCCACGCGCCGCCGGCACCACCGGACCGGCCAGCAGGGCCGCGAAGTCGTCGACCGTCGTCATCCGGCAAGGACATCACGGGAGGCCGGCCGGACGCCGGGCGGGGTGACCGGCGGCCCGGCAGCCCAGGTGACGGGGCCGACGATGATTCATGACGCTCAATTGCTCACTCGCTCGGGATCTCGGACTCCGGCCTTGCAGCCTGCGATGGGCGACGCAAAGGTAACTTTCAGTCGCCGAATTGGAGGACCCATCATGTATGTCACCGCGGCAGGACTGGCCGGGATGGCGTTGGGTTTCGTCGCCGGCCTGTGTACCTATCGAACGTCCCGCCGCTGGTGTGCCGTCTGCGGCGGCGGCCTGAGCTGCCCGGCCTGCACCAGCGTCGGCGTACGCCGCAACACCCCGGCCCGGCGGTTCCGGTGAGCGCCGCGCCCGCCCCGTCACCGAACGTGCCTCCGGGCACCGTGCTCGAACTGGCCAAGGAGGACTGGCGGTACGGCTGCCATCGCCTCCGGCTCAGGGTCGAGTTCGTCCGCCTCGACCTGTCGACGTACTACGACAACCAGTGGGTCTGGATCAGCGGCCAGCGACTCGCCCAGGACGGCAGTCCGCTCGGCCACCTGGACGCCCTGGTCCGGGTCTCCGCGCTGCCCTGTCCGGGCGACGAGAGCGGGAACGGGGCCGGCCCGCCGGGCTCCGGCAGCCGTACCGCCGGGCGCAACGGCTCGGCACGGCGGACCGCGCCCCGACAACGCACCCGGCAGGGCCCCGGCCGACGGTCGGCGGACGTCGACGGCGACCCGGCCCCCGGGAACGAGCCACCACCGGAGCGCCCCGGCGGCGAGCAGCACGAGCAGCGCAGCCGCCGGTAGCCACCCGGGCACCGTGGCCGGAGGCGTCGACGGCGTCGGAGCCGGTCAGACGGTGGCCCGGGGCTGTCCCCGACGCTGCTCCCAGAGCTGGATGATCTCCTGGAGTTCCACCAGGAACCGCTCCGGCCCCGGGAAGGCCCGCTCGTCGAGGAAGAACAGCGTCCTGCGCCGCCGCTGGTGCTGGTGGTCGTAGACCGCCACCACGTACCGGGAGGTGACGTCGAACGGGCCGACCCGGGTGACGCCCCGGTTGTCGTGCAGGTAGAAGTCGCGGATGTCGGACCAGGCATACCGCCGGTCGCCGAGGAAACCCCGCCGGATCATCCCGTCGGCCTCCACCACCGTTCCCATCCGGGACACCCGCAGACCCACCCCGAGCAGCAGACCGAGGGTGCCGAACAGGATCAACGCCGAAAGCCAACCGGGCAGGCCGGTGCCGAGCGCGGCGAAACCGACGGGCAGCATCACGAAGACCGTCAGTACGACGAAATAGCCGATCATGTCCTTCGGCATCCGGTAGGTCGCCGGCAGCGGCCGCAACGCGTTTCACCACCCGTTCGTCATCCGTACCCCCGGCGGAGCGCCCGGAACGAAGGTTATCGACGTCCGGAGCGCTCCGCCAGAAGCCGAACGGACCGGCTCCATCCGGTCAGCCGCGCGGCAGCACCTGCTCGGTGGACCACTCCCGCCAGCCGTCGAGCTGGTCACCGACGGAGACGAGCTGGTCGGCGACCGGACCCGGGCCGGTCGAACCGGGAGTCGTCCGGGCGGCCAGCGCGGACCGCACCGAGAGGACGTCCCGGACCCCGGGGTCGAGGTGCTCGCTCACCAGCCGCAGGTCGGAGTCGGAGACCTCGTCCAGCTCGCACTCGCGGGCCGCGCAGAGCGCCACCAACCGGCCGGTCACCTCGTGCGCCTCCCGGAACGGCACGCCCCGGCGGACCAGCCAGTCGGCCACCTCGGTGGCCAGCGAGAAGCCGACCGGGGCGGCGGCGGCGAGCCGGTCGACCCGGACCGTCATGGTGGAGACCATCCCGGCCAGCGCCGGCAGCACCAGGTCCAGGGTGTCGATCGCGTCGAACGCCGGCTCCTTGTCCTCCTGCATGTCCCGGTCGTACGCCATCGGCAGCCCCTTGAGCATGGTCAGCACGGTGACCAGCCCGCCGATCAGCCGGCCGGACTTGCCCCGGGCCAGCTCGGCGACGTCGGCGTTCTTCTTCTGCGGCATGATCGACGAACCGGTGGCGAACGAGTCGTCCAGCTCCACCCAGCCGAACTCCTGCGAGGTCCACATCACCACCTCCTCGCCGATCCGGGACAGGTGCACCCCGAGCAGCGCGGTGACGAAGAGGAACTCGGCCACGAAGTCCCGGTCGGCGACCGCGTCCATCGAGTTGGCGAACGAGGTGCGGAAACCCAGCTCCTTGGAGACCGCCACCGGGTCCAGCGGCAGCCCGGAGCCGGCCAGCGCACCCGCGCCGAGCGGGCTGACCGCCGCCCGGTGGTCCCAGTCGCGCAGCCGCTCCAGGTCGCGCAGCAGCGGGTGCACGTGTGCCAGCAGCCAGTGCCCGAAGGTGACCGGCTGGGCGTGCTGCACGTGGGTCATCCCCGGTGCCGGGGTATCCACGTTCCGGGCCGCCTGCTCGACGAGCGCGTCGGCCAGCCCGACGATCCGGGCGGCCAGCCCCCGGGCGTGGTCGCGCAGATAGAGCCGCAGGTCGGTGGCGACCTGGTCGTTGCGGGACCGGCCGGCGCGCAGCTTGCCGCCGAGCGTACCGAGGCGTTCCAGCAGGCCGCGTTCGAGCGCGGTGTGCACGTCCTCGTCCTCGACCGTCGGCCGGAAGGTGCCGGTCAGCACCGCCGCCTCCAGGTCGTCCAGCGCGGCCAGCATTCGGCCCAACTCGTCCGGGTCGAGCAGGCCGGCGGCGGCCAGCACCCGGGCGTGCGCCCGGGAGCCGGCCAGGTCGTACGGGGCGAGCCGCCAGTCGAACTGGACGCTTACCGACAGCCGGGCCAACGCCTCGGCGGGGCCGCCGGCGAACCGGCCACCCCACAGGCTCGTACGGTTGGTGCCGGCGCTGTTCTCGGTCAGGCTCTTGTCGTCCACGCCGACAATCATTGCTGAACCGGCCTTTCGCTCGTGACTGCGGGGCTCACTCGCTGCGCTCGCTCACTCCTCGCACTCGCTGTCACCTTTCGGAGCTGCCCAACCGGGCGTCCCGGGCCGCCGCCAGCTTGCTCGGCAGGCCCCAGAGCTGCACGAAGCCCTTGGCGAGGGACTGGTCGAAGGTGTCACCGGTGTCGTAGGTGGCCAGGCCGAAGTCGTAGAGGCTGGCCTCGGAGCGCCGGCCGGTCACCACGGCCCGGCCGCCGTGCAGGGCCAGCCGCACCTCGCCGGAGACGTACTTCTGGGTGTCGTCGATGAAGGCGTCCAGCGCGTGCCTGAGCGGCGAGAACCAGAGACCGTCGTAGACCAGTTCGCCCCAGCGCTGGTCGACACCCTTCTTGAACCGGGCCACGTCCCGCTCCACGGTGACCGCCTCCAGCTCCTGGTGGGCGGTGATCAGCGCGATCGCGCCCGGCGCCTCGTACACCTCGCGGCTCTTGATCCCGACCAGCCGGTCCTCGACCATGTCCAGCCGGCCCACGCCCTGGGCCCCGGCCCGCCGGTTCAACTCCAGGATCGCCTGGTACGGGGTGACCGTCTCGCCGTCGATCGCCACCGGCACCCCGGCGTCGAACGTGATCACGACGCTGTCCTGGTCGCGCGGCTCGGCCGGGTCGGCGGTGTACGCGTAGAGGTCCTCGACCGGCGGGTTCCAGATGTCCTCCAGGAACCCGGTCTCCACGGCCCGCCCCCAGAGGTTCTGGTCGATCGAGTACGGCGACTTGTGCGTGACGTCGATCGGCAGCCCCTTCTCCTCGGCGTACCCGATCGCCTTGTCCCGGGTCCAGGCGAAGTCCCGGGCCGGTGCGACCACCTTGAGGTCGGGGGCCAGGGCGCCCAGCCCGGCCTCGAACCGGACCTGGTCGTTGCCCTTGCCGGTGCAGCCGTGCGACACGATCGTGCCGCCGTAGTACTTCGCCGCCTCGGCCAGGTGCTTTACGATCAGCGGCCGGGACAGCGCCGAGACCAGCGGGTACCGGTCCATGTAGAGCGCGTTGGCCCGCATCGCCGGGATGCAGTAGTCGGCCGCGAACTCCTCGCGGGCGTCCACCACCACCGACTCGGCGGCGCCGCAGTCCAGCGCCCGCTGGCGGATCACGGCCATGTCCTCGCCGCCCTGCCCGACGTCGATCGCCACCGCGACCACCTCGGCGCCGGTCTGTTCGGCAAGGTAGGGAATGGCGACCGAGGTGTCCAGCCCCCCGGAGTACGCCAGAACAACGCGCTCGCTCATGGTGTGGTGCTCCCTTCGACATGTTCTTCCCGGGCCGCCCAGGCGGAGAGCTTCTCCCCCAGCGCCGCGCCACCGGTGGCCTCGCGGGCCACGACGAGAATGGTGTCGTCGCCGGCGATGGTGCCGACGACCTCCGGCAGCCCCGCCCGGTCCAGCGCACTGGCCAGGTACTGGGCGGCACCGGGTGGGGTGCGCAGCACGGCGATGTTGCCGCTCGCGTCGACCCCGTTGAGCAGTTCGCGGAGTAGCCGGATCAGCCTGGTCGGTGCCGACTCGGCGTCGCGCAGCGGCCGCTTGCCGTCCTCCGGGATGAGATAGACGGCCGGCCCGTCGCCGCCGCGCACCTTGACCGCGCCGAGTTCGTCCAGGTCCCGGGAGAGGGTGGCCTGGGTGACCTGCACCCCGCCGGCGGCGAGCAGGTCGGCCAGCTCGGTCTGCGAGCGGACCTCCCGGTCCCGGATCAGGTCGACGATCCGGGCGTGCCGGGCGGCCCGGGTCAGCGGTCCGGTCATGCCGACTCGCCGACCACGGACGCGATGACCGAGGCCGCCGAGGGCTCGGCAGCGGGCTCCGCCGTCGCCGCCCCGGCGGCCAGCTCCTCGGCGTGCCGCTCCAGCAGCCAGGCCAGCAGCGCCTTCTGGGCGTGCAGCCGGTTCTCCGCCTGGTCGAAGACCGCGCTGTGCGGCCCGTCGAGCACCTCGTCGGTGATCTCCTCGCCCCGGTGCGCCGGCAGGCAGTGCAGCACCACGACCTCCGGGGCGGCGCCGGCCAGCAGGGTCGAACCGACCTGGTACGGCTGGAACGCGGTGACCCGGTCCCGGCCGTCGCCCTCCTGTCCCATCGAGGTCCAGGTGTCGGTGGCCACCACGTCCGCCCCGGCCACCGCCTCGACCGGGTCGCGCAGCACGCGTACCGAACCGCCGGTGCCGGCGGCGATCCGGGCCGCCCGGTCCAGCACGGCCGGGTCGGGTTCGTGGCCGGCCGGCCCGGCGACCCGGACGTGCATCCCGGCGGTCGCCCCGCCGAGCAGGTACGAGTGCGCCATGTTGTTCGCCGCGTCCCCGAGGTACGCCAGGGTACGGCCGGCGGTGCCGCCGCAACGCTCCCGGACGGTGAGCAGGTCGGCGAGGAGCTGGCAGGGGTGGAAGCCGTCGGTCAGCCCGTTCACCACCGGCACCCCGGCGCCCTCGGCGAGCTGGGCCAGCCGGTCGTCGCCGTAGGTACGCAGCACGATCGCGGCGACGTACCGGGAGAGGACCCGGGCTGCGTCGGCCACCGACTCGCCCCGGCCGAAGTGCGTGACCTGGGTGTCCACCACGATCGGGTGCCCGCCCAGTTCGGCGATGCCGACGTCGAAGGAGAGCCGGGTGCGCAGGCTCGGCTTGTCGAAGAGCACCGCCACCGCCCGGGGGCCGGCCAGCGGGCGCAGCGCGTGGCGGTCCGCCTTCAGCCGGGTGGCGAGGTCCAGTACCGCCGACTGCTCGGCCGGGCTGAGGTCGTCGTCGCGCAGGAGGTGCCGGGGCATCAGTGCCCGCCCCGGGTCTGCTCGACGACGGCCGGAGCCGGCGCCTCCGACGCCGCCGGGGCTTCCGGAGCTGCCGGGGCCGCCGCGTCCAGGGCCGCCGAAAGGGCGGCGAGGAAGGCGTCGGCCTGGTCCAGGCCGAGGATCAGCGGCGGGGCGAGCCGGATCGTCGCCGGCTGCACCGGGTTGGTGAGGAACCCGGCGTCCCGCAGTACCCCGGCGGTCGCGGCGGCGGCCGGCGCCCGCAGCACGATGCCGAGCAGCAGCCCGGCGCCGCGCACCTGCGCCACAAGCGGATGGTCCAGCGCCTCCACGCCGCGCCGGATCCGCTCACCGACCCGCTTCACGTGGTCCAGCAGCCCCTCGTTGGCGATCGTGGAGATGACGGCGAGGGCGGCGGCGCAGCTGACCGGGTTGCCGCCGAAGGTGGTGCCGTGGGCGCCCGGCCGGAGCAGTTCGGCGGCACCGCCGAAGGCCAGGCAGGCGCCGATCGGCAGCCCGCCGCCGAGCCCCTTGGCCAGGGTGACCAGGTCCGGCTCGATCCCGTCGGCCTGGTGCGCGAACCAGTGCCCGGTACGCCCGATCCCGGTCTGCACCTCGTCCAGCGCCAGCAGCGCACCGCGCTCGGCGGTGATCCGGCGGGCGGCGGCGAGATAGCCGGGTGGCGGCACGACGACGCCGTTCTCGCCCTGGATCGGCTCCAGGATCACCATCGCGGTCTCGTCGGTGACCGCCGCGGCCAGCGCCTCGACGTCACCGTACGGGACGTGGGTCACCTCGCCGGGCAGTGGGCGGAACGGGTCGGCCTTGGCCGGCTGGCCGGTGAGCGCCAGCGCGCCCATCGTCCGGCCGTGGAAGCCGCCGTCGGTGGCGACCACGTGACTGCGGCCGGTGAGCCGGGAGAGCTTGAAGGCCGCCTCGTTCGCCTCGGCGCCGGAGTTGGCGAAGAAGACCCGACCGGGGCGGCCGGCCAGGGCCAGCAGCAGCTCGGCGAGCGCCACCGGCGGCTCGGCGACGAAGAGGTTGGAGACGTGCCCGAGGGTGGCGACCTGCCGGGAGACCGCCGCGACCACCGCCGGGTGGGCGTGCCCGAGCGCGTTCACCGCGATCCCGCCGACCAGGTCGACGTACTCCCGGCCGGCCTCGTCGACCACCACCGCGCCGCTGCCGCGGACCAGCGCGAGCTGCGGGGTGCCGTAGTTGTCCATCATGGACTGCGTCCAGCGGTCGACCAGGTTCGTCGTCGTGACGGGCCGGTTCGTCGTCATGGCGGGCTGGTTCGTCGTCATGACCGGACCGCCCCGGGCTCGGGTACCACCATCGTGCCGAATCCTTCCGACGTGAAAACTTCGAGCAGGGTCGAGTGCGCCACCCGCCCGTCCACCACGTGCGCCGCCGGCACCCCGCCACGGACGGCCCGCAGGCAGGCCTCCATCTTCGGCACCATCCCGGACTCCAGCTTCGGCAGCAGCTCGGCGAGCTGACCGGTGCTGATCTCCGAGACCAGGCTGTCGGTGTCCGGCCAGTCGGCGTAGAGCCCGGGTACGTCGGTGAGCACCACCAGCTTGCGGGCGTCCAGCGCGACCGCCAGCGCGGCGGCGGCGGTGTCGGCGTTGAGGTTGTGCAGCACCCCGTCGGCGTCCGGCGCCACGGTGGAGATCACCGGGATCCGGCCGGCCGAGATCAGGTCGGCGACCGCCGAGACGTCCACCTCGTCCACGTCGCCGACCTGGCCGATGTCGACCGGTTCGCCGTCCACGTACGCCGGGCGGCGTACCGCGGTGAAGAGCCGGGCGTCCTCGCCGGAGAGGCCGACCGCGAACGGGCCGTACTCGTTGATCAGGCCCACGAGTTCCCGCCCGACCTGGCCGACCAGCACCATCCGGACCACGTCCATCGCCTCCGGAGTGGTGACCCGCAGCCCGCCCTTGAACTCGCTGCTGATGCCGAGCCGGCGCAGCATGGCGGAGATCTGCGGCCCGCCGCCGTGCACCACCACCGGCTTCAACCCGGCGTAGCGCATGAAGACCATGTCGGCGGCGAACGCCCGCTGCAACTCCGGGTCGACCATGGCGTTGCCGCCGTACTTCACCACCACCGTGGCGCCGGAGAAACGGGCCAGCCAGGGCAGCGCCTCGATGAGGGTGGCCGCCTTGCGCTGCGCCTCGGTCAGGTCCCGGGTCAGCATCACGGCCGTACCCGCGTTCCGTTCGCGACTGCGGGACTCCGCTGCGCTGCGTTCCTCGCGCTCACGCGCCCGCTTCCGTTCGCGACTGCGGGACTCCGCTGCGCTGCGTTCCTCGCGCTCACCCGCCCGCTTCCGTTCGCGACTGCGGGACTCCGCTGCGCTGCGTTCCTCGCGCTCATGTCGAGTACGCCGAGTTCTCGTGCACATAGGCGTGCGACAGGTCGTTGGTCCAGACGGTGGCCTCGGCCGGGCCGGCGTGCAGGTCGATCCGGATCGTCACCTGCCGGCCGGTGAGGTCGACCTTGCTGCGGTCCTCGGCGGCGGCCCCGGAGCGGCAGACCCAGACGCCGTTGACCGCCACGTCGACGCCGTCCGGTTCGAAGGCGGCGGCGGTGGTGCCGACGGCGGCCAGGATCCGGCCCCAGTTCGGGTCGTTGCCGAACAGGGCGGTCTTGACCAGGTTGTTCCGGGCGACCGCCCGGCCGACCTCGACGGCGTCGTCCTCGCCGGCCGCGCCGACCACCTCGATCGCGACCTCCTTGCTGGCACCCTCGGCGTCGGCCACCAGTTGCCGGGCGAGGTCCCGGCAGGCGGCGGTGACCGCGGCGGTCAGCTCGGCCTGGCCGGGTGCGATCCCGGAGGCGCCGCTGGCCAGCAGCAGCACGGTGTCGTTGGTGGAGAGGCACCCGTCCGAGTCGACCCGTTCGAGGCTGACCCGGCAGGCTTCCCGGAGCGCCTCGTCGAGCATGGCCGGCCCGGCGACCGCGTCGGTGGTGACCACGCAGAGCATGGTGGCCAGCGCGGGCGCGAGCATCCCGGAGCCCTTGGCCATCCCGCCGACGGTCCAGCCGGCGCCGTCGACCACAGTCGTCTTCGGCCGGGTGTCGGTGGTCATGATCGCCTCGGCCGCCGCGGCTCCGCCGTCGGTGGTCAGCCCGGCCACCGCCGCGGCCACGCCCGGCAGCAGCCGGTCCATCGGCAGCCGTTCGCCGATCAGCCCGGTCGAGCAGATCGCCACCTCGCCGGCACCGACCGCCGGCCCGCCGGCCGCGCCGCCGAGTGTGGCGGCGGTGTGTTCGGCGGTGGCGTGGGTGTCCTGGAAACCGGGCGCCCCGGTGCAGGCGTTGGCGCCACCGGAGTTGAGCACCACGGCCCGGACCAGGCCGCCGCCGAGCACCTGCTGGCTCCAGAGCACCGGCGCCGCCTTGATCCGGTTGGCGGTGAAGACGCCGGCCGCCGCGATGTCCGGCCCGTCGTTGACCACGAGCGCGACGTCCGGGTCACCACTGCTCTTGAGTCCGGCGGCCACGCCGGCCGCGCGGAATCCACGGGGTGCGGTGACGCTCATGCGTCCCTCCCTCTCCTCCGGCGTGCCGCCGGCACGGTCCCGGTCACGGCGCCACCCCGTACCCGGACAGGCCGGCGGTCTCCGGCAGCCCGAGCATCAGGTTGGCGCACTGCACCGCCTGCCCGGCGGCGCCCTTGCCGAGGTTGTCGATGGCGCTGAGCACGATCAGCCGGCCGGAGTCGACGTCGACGGTGGCCTGTAGATGGCAGGAGTTGCCGCCGAGCGTGGCGGCGGTGTGCGGCCACTGCCCCTCCGGCAGCAGGTGCACGAACGGCGCGTCCGCGTACGCCCGCTCCAGCACCGCACGCGGGTCGGCCGGGCTGTCCCCGACGGGCAGCGCGGTGACGGTGGCCAGGATGCCGCGCGGCATCGGCGCCAGCACCGGGGTGAAGGAGAGTCCGGTCGCGCCGCTGGCCTGCTTGATCTCCGGCACGTGCTGGTGCGCGCCGACCTTGTAGGGCGAGAGGTCGCCCATCACCTCGCTGCCCAGCAGGTGCGGCTTGGCGGACCGGCCGGCGCCGGAGGTGCCGGAGGCGGCCACCACCACCACGTCGTCCGGGGCGGCCACCCCGGCGGCGATCAGCGGAGCGAGGGCCAGGATCGTGGCGACCGCGTAGCAGCCGGTGGCGGCGACCCGGGTGGCGGCGGCGATCGCCGCCCGCTGGCCGGGCAGTTCCGGCAGCCCGTAGGTCCAGGCGCCGGCGTGGCTGCCGCCGTAGTAGCGGGTCCAGGCGGCGGCATCGGCGAGCCGGTGGTCGGCGCCCAGGTCGACCAGGCGCAGGCCGTCGGGCAGGGCCGCGGCCAGCGCCGCCGACTCGCCGTGCGGCAGGGCCAGGAAGACCAGGTCCGCGTCGGCCAGGGCCGCCGGTTCGGTCCGGCCGAACACCAGGTCGAGCCCGGTGAGCTGCGGGTGTACGGCGGCGACGGGCTGACCGGCCTGGCTGTGCGCGGTGGCGGCGACGAGATCGAGTTCGGGGTGCCCGGCGATCAACCGGAGCAGTTCGCCGCCCGCGTACCCACTCGCACCGGCGACCGCGACTCGAATCCCCATGCTCACCTCCGCATTTCTATGCAGAGAGCACGCTAGCAGCTGTCCGGCGGCGGCTGCAAGTCTATGCGACGGAATGAATGATCTTTCGAAGCATGCACAGGAGTCAATCCGGTCCGGCCAGCCGCCACACGCCGAGCCGGTCCGGAGCGGTCCGACAGACCACGACGGCCGCGCCGGCCCGGCAGTCCACCACCCCGGGCGGCAGGACACCGAGAATCCGCAGCGTCGCACCGTCGGCCACCGCCAGCAGCGACCGGCCCTGGTGCGCGTCCGGCCGGATCAACAGGTCCGGGGACCAGACGATCGAGTTCCAGCCCCGGGGCCGCAGCCGGCTCCACCGCTGCTCCCCGGTCGCCGGATCCAGGGCCACCACCCGCGACCCGCCGTCCAGGCAGGCCAGGCCCGCGCAATCCCGCACGACCTCGCCGGTCCCCGCACCCGGCCGGGTCCATCGCCGGGTGAGCCCCGGCAGGTCGTACCCGCTGACCGCCGGATCCCGCCCCGCCGGGTGCCGCAACACCAACCGGCCACCGACCACCCGGGGATTGCTCTGTGCGTAGTCGGCCGGCGGCAGCTCACCGGCACCGACCGGCGCGCCCGTGCCGAGGTCGTACACCCCCGCCCTGACGTCGTCGTGCACCACGAGCACCCGGGCAGGCTCGCCGGGCACCGGCTGCACCACGGCGGTGGACGCCAGCGGCAACCGCCACCGGACCCGCCCGGTGGCCAACTCCACCGCCTCGACCGCGCCCTCCAGCCGGCGACCCGCGCCGGAGACGCTGCGCACCTCGGAGACCCCGAGCCCGAGTCCACTGCCGGCGACCCGGATGACCCGGCCCGGCCGGCTCCAGCGCAACGCACCCGTCCGGCCCGACCGGGCCACGGTCACCGTACGGCGGCCGACCGAGTCGACCTCGGCGACCAGCAGTACGTCGCCGGCCCGCTCCGCGTAGTGCCGGCCGGCCGTGTCGACAGGTACCGTCCACCGCCGCTGGCCACCGGGCAGTGCGTACGCGCTGAGCGTCCCCGCAAGGTCGTCCGCGTCGGAGGTGCCGGCCCGGCCGGTCGGCGCGGTGGCGACCAGCAGCAGGTCGTCGGCGACGAAGTAGGTGCTCCCGGCCGGCAGGTCGAGATCACCCGCCGGCCGCAATGCCCCGGTCGGCGGCGCGGCGGCGGTGACCCCGGCGAACAGCAGCAGACCGGAGAGCAGCCCCGACAGCCAGCGCGCCGAGATCCGTCGAGACCCCGGCGAGGGCGACGGATCGGTCTCCGGCAGGCCGCGGCCGGTGCCGAGGTCGATGAGTACCGCCATCCCGGCTCTCCACCCGCTCGTCCGATCCGGCGCCGGTGGCCGGAACGTCGTCCCGCCCGTCAGGGGTCCGCCCGCTCGGCGCCCTGGTCACCGACGGCTCCCGCCGGATCCCGAGGCTCGGCGTCCCCGCCGGTCGGCTGCTCCCCCGGCAGCCGACCCGGCACCACCGGATATCCAGGCGAGGGTAGCTCGGGTATCCGAACATCAGGTTCGGGCCGGATCCGGCGGATCTGCCAGACCGCCAGCAGCACCAGTACGACGCCGACCCCGGCCCAGACCCCGGCCGCGAACCCGGTCGACCGCTGTTCGGAGAGGATCCCCAGCCCGGGGCGGGCCACCGCGATGCCGACCCCGGCCAGGCTGGCGACCACCCCGAAGACCAGCGCGCGGACCCGGCGCGAGGTGACCTCGTTGGTGAGCACCTCCAGCACCGTCGTGCCGAGGGCGTAGCCGAAGCCCATCACCGGCAGGAACAGGAACGGGCCGAGCCGCTCCGCCTGGCTGACCGCGACCAGGGTGCCGAGGACGAGCAGGAACGACCCGGTCAGCGCGACCCGGCGGCGCGGCACCGGCACGTATCCGGCGAGCAGGCCGCCGAGCACCGAGGCGGCGGCGAAGGCCGCGTACATCCAGCCGGTGACCTGGGCGGAGAGGCCCAGTTCCAGGGCCAGTGGCTGGAACAGGATCCGGGCGCTCCAGCCGAAGAGCAGCAGCAGCACGCCCAGCCAGACGGCCCGGCGGACCCGCACGTCGGCCACTGCGGCCCGGATGTCGGCGGCCACCGAGGTCAGCGTGGTGGCGACCCGGGATCCGGCGATCTCCGGCAGGGTCAGTGCGAGCAGGAACGCCACCGCGGCCAGGCCGGCGGTGACGGTGAACGGCAGCGTCGGCTCCGTCTTGTAGAGGTAGCCGGCGGCCAGCAGCGAGAGCAGCACCGAGCCGCTGCCGACCGCGCGGACCAGCCCGAAGGCCCGGGACGGGCTGATCTCCAGCTCGTCCTGTAGGCAGAGTTCGTAGAGGTAGGCGCTGGCCGCCCCGGAGCTGAGTGCCCAGAGTACGGCCCAGAGCACCCACGCGGCGAAGAGTGTCTGCACGGTACGGACCTGTGAGATCGCCGCGAACGTCAGGACCGCGCCCCCGGCCAGGGTCAGGTACGCCCGGCGCCGCCCGATCCGGTCCGCCAGCACCCCGACCGGGAACTCGCAGGCGACCGAGACGATCCGGAACACCCCGTCGGCGAGTACCGCGGTGGCCAGCGGGAAGCCGAGGTCCAGCAGGTAGATCAGCCAGATCGGGAACCAGAACTGGACCTCCAGCAGGAACTGGGCGACGGCGAAGGTACGCACCGCCCGGCTGCGCAGCGCCTGCCTCACCCGCTGCGGTCCCGGCGGAAGAACAGGTAGACCAGGACCAGCAGTGCGGAGACCACTCCGGAGGTGACCAGGATGGCGTCGGCCGGTTGCGAGGCGACCCAGGCGACCAGGGACGACCGTCCGAGGTCGTAGGCGGCCATCTCCGGGTCGGTGGCGATCGCCCGACCGAACTCGGTGACCGCGAGTGCGGTACCGAGGATCGAGGTCATCGCGATGCCGAGCAGGATCAGGTCGGTGAACATCGTCGACCGGGCGGTACGCCGGGCGGCCAGCTCGGCCAGCCGCCGTCCGCACAGTTCGGTCTTGAACAGGACCGGCTGTTCCAGCAGCTTCTCGTAGTCCCAGAAGTCGAGGATCGCGTCCATCTCGACCCGTACGGCCCGCTTGAGGTACTTCGACAGGTCCTGCCGCTCCATGATGATCAGTTCGGCCCGCTGGCTCAGCCTGGTCAGCTGGCCCCGCAACTGCTCCAACTCCCACCGTGAGCCGGCCGCGGCCGAGTCGGCGAGGATTTTCGACAGCCGCGCGTCGATCCGCTCCAGTACGCCGTAGAACACCTGGGCGTAGCGCAGCGCCTCCCACTGGTCCCGGAACGGGTCGCCGGGCAGCATCCGGCCGCCGGCACCGGTCCGGTCCAGGAAGAGGTAGTTCAGCCAGCGGACCAGGTGGTCGAACTCGCCGTCGAGCAGCCGGTCGGCCGGTGGTCGCGGGTCGTCGTCGATGACGACGTCCTTGAGCCAGTGTCTGGTCATCTGCTCGGCACCGGGCGCGGACGGGTCGACCACCAGGCTCCGGGTCACCCAGAGCGCCTCGCCGAACTCCGCCGTGACCGGGTCGTCGGCCGGGGTGGCGGGGAGCAGCACCTCCTCGTCCCGGTCCGCGTCGCGCAGCAGCGCGAGCACCGGGTCGAGGTAGCGCCGGACGACCTCCCGGGCCGTCTGCTCGCCCAGGTCGACCGCCCGGGCCTGCAACTCGTCGAGCCGGGCCGGCAGCCGTCCGGTGTGCCCGGCCAGCCACGGGTCCACCTCGGCCAGCATCTCCAGCAACATCAACCCGTGGTCGTAGAGCCGGAAGCTGATCTCCACGAGCCCGGCCCGGAGTGGGTCCCCGGGCTCCGCCGGCAGGTGTTCGGGGCGGAGCCGGCCGGTCAGCACGTGCAGGGTCCGCTCGGCGGCGTGCTCGCTGATCGTCCGGTAGAGGTTCAGCGAGCTGCGCGGCCGGGTGTGCCGCAACGCCACCTCCGGCGGCGCCCCGGCCGTCGGCAACGCGGCAGCAGCGGGCGAAGCGGTCGCCCCCGGCAACGCGGCAACAGCGGGCGAAGCGGTCGCCCCCGGCAACGCGGCGGCAGCGGGCGAAGCGGTCGCCGCCGGCAGCGGCGGTGTCAGCCGGGGCAGCAGCGCGTCCAGTTCCGGCTGGCGGTCGGCCCAGAACCGCGCGTGCGCCTCGGGATCCCGCAGCGCCGCTCCGGGTACGGCGTAGAAGTCGACCACCACCGGGGCGAGGATCCGCAACTGGGTCACCGGCCCACCGTCCCCAACCGCAGGGCGCGGGCGTCGACCCGCAGCACCCGCCCCTGCGCCGGCCCGTTCGTCAGCTTCACCTCGACCAGTATCCGGCCCGGTGTCGGGCCGGCCCGGCCGACGAACTCCTCCGGCCAGTGCAGCACCTGCGCCCGGGTGCCCTGCGGGGCGAGCAGCACCAGCCCGCCGCGTTCGTCCAGCAACTCCACCAGCCCGGTGCCGCCGACCGGATCGAGGGCGACCTCCCGCTGCTCCGACGGGCTGAGCCCGGCGACGATCTCGGCGTACTCCTCGCTGCGGCGCAACTGGCCGAGTTCCTGGTCGAACTTCCGCATCACGGCGGCCGCCTCGGTGCTGTCCGCCATCATGAAGTGCAGCCCCTGGACGGAGTGGACCAGCGGGTCGTCGCCCTGGAGGTGCCCGAAGTCGGCGACGTCCCCGGTGAAGTCGGGATCGGCCAGCGCCGCCTGGCCGGGGAGCAGTCCCTCGGCGAGCAGGTCGATCCGACCGTCGGCAAGCGCCTGGAAGCCCTCCAGTGTGGACTTGAACTCGACGAAGTCGGTGACCGCCGACTCCAGTTCGTCCCAGTAGTCGTAGCCGCTGATGCCGCCGACCCGCAGCCGGGCCAGGTCGGCGGCGGCGGAGATCTTCGGCTGGCCGGCCCGGCGGTCGTAGAAGAGCACGTACTCGAAGTCGACGAGCGGGTCCGACAGCAGCAGCTCCGCCCGCCGTGACTCGCTGGCGACCAGCGGGAAGACCCCGACGGTGGCGCCGGAGCGGACCTGCTCCTCGGCCAGCGCCCAGGAGGTGTACCTGATCTCGGGGCGGTAGCCGGCGCGGTTCAGCACCTCGACCACCAGTTCGGCGACCGGGCCGCCGTCGGGCAGCTCCGGGCCGACGAACGGCGCCCAGTCGCCGCTGGCGACCAGCACCGGCCGGGACGGCGAGGTGGGTGACGAGCGCAGCCCGATCGCGATGTACGTCCCGGCGACCGCCACCACCAGCAGCAGAGCGAGCACCGGACCCCAGATCCGGAGCGGCTTGAGCAGCAGGCTGGACCATCTGATCGGGCTCGGCGCCACGTTCGATCTTCCTATCCGGACGGTGACCCCTGGGTCGTGCGGCACGGCGTACCCCCGCCGACGTCTTCCGCGAGTCCGTAGGGTACAAGATCCGCGAAACCGGACGAGGCCGCTCGGCGGCGTTCCCGGGGCAGACGGTCGCGGCCGCCGCGCCGGAGCGCGACGGCCGCGATCGACCATCCGGAGGGTTGTCGGCGGGGCGTCAGGCGCCCCGGAGCACCGCACCGAACCGGCGGGCCGCCTCGGCCACGGCCGCGTCCCGGGCGGCCACCGCCTCCTCGCCGGTCAACGTCCGGTCCGGCGCCCGGAACACCAGCTTGTACGCCAGCGACCTGCGCCCGTGCCCCAACTGCTCCGAGGAGTAGACGTCGAAGAGCCTGATCGACTCCAGCAGCTCCCCGGCGCCCTCGGTCAGGGCCCGCTCCACCTCGTCGGCCGGCACGGCGGCGTCCAGCACCAGCGCCACGTCGATCAGCGCGGGCGGGTAGCCGGCGATCCGGGGCGGCGGCGCCACCGGTGCGGCCGGCAGGGCGTCCAGGTCGATCTCGAACGCGCTGGTCCGGGCCGGCAGGTCCAGTTCGGACAGTACCGCCGGATGCAGTTCCCCGGCGTGCCCGACCGGTACGTCGTCCACCCGGAACTCGGCACATCGGCCGGGGTGCCAGGGTGCGTACTCCGCCTGCCGGACCACCACCCGGTCGCCGGGGATGCCGGCGGCGGCGAGCACGTCCCGGCCCGCCTGCACCGCGTCCGCCCAGCCGGCCGGACGTCCGGCGCCCCACCAGCCGGCCGGCTCCACCTCGCCGGCCAGTACCCCGGCGACCCGCCACGGCTGCGCCGGCAGGACGGCGTCGGCGGCCCGGAACTCCTCGTCGCTGGGCCGGTGGTCCACGCCCATCGCGGGGGGCGGGCCGGTCCGGTGCCGGGGCAGGAAGACCAGGCCGATCTCGTAGAGCGCCACGTCCCGGTGGCCCCGCCCGAGGTTGCGGCGCAGCGTGCCGAGGACGGTGCCGAGCAGCATGGTCCGCATCAGCGGCTCGGTGTCGGCAAGCGGGTTGGCCAGCCGTACCGCGTTCCGGCGCGGGTCGTCGGCGGCCAGTCCGAGCCGGTCGAACAGCTCGACGGAGACGAACGGCGCGGAGAGCACCTCGACGAAGCCGGCCTCGGCGAGGGTGCGGCTGACCGAGCGGCGCCGCCGCTGGTCCGGGGTCAGTCCCCGGCCGGGCGGTGCGACCGGCAGCACCGACGGCACCTTGTCGTAGCCGTCCAGCCGGATCACCTCTTCGACCAGGTCAGCCGGGTCGGTGAGGTCCGGCCGCCAGCTCGGCGGGGTGACCACCAGGGTGTCCGGCCCGCTGGCGTGCCGTCCGCCGGGCCCGTTGCCGGTGCCGGCCCGCCCGTTGCCGGCCGCCGCGGTACGTCCGTCGCCGACCGCGACCGCACAGCCGACCCGCTCCAGCAGCTCGACCGTCCGCTCCGGCGGGTACGCCACCCCGGCGCGCCGGGCCGGCAGGTCCGCGTCGACGACGATCCGGTTCGGCGGGCGGACATGGTCGACGTCCAGCACCTCGGCGCCGGCCGTGCCGCCGCCGTACCTGGTGAGCAGCTCGACCGCCCGGTCCAGGGCGACCAGCGGCAGCGCCGGGTCGACGCCGCGCTCCCAGCGCTTGGCGGCCTCGCTGAACAGCCGGTGCCGGCGGGCGGTCCGGCCGACCATCACCGCCTGCCAGTGCGCCGCCTCGAAGAGCACGTTGACGGTGCTGTCGACGACCTCGCTGGTCTCGCCGCCCATCACGGCGGCGAGCGAGATCGGCACGCCGCCGTCACCGGCCACCGAGCCGGGCAGGCCGGCGTCGCAGATCACCATGTCCTCAGGGTCGAGGGCCCGGTCGACGCCGTCCAGGGTGGTCAGCCGCTCCCCCGGCACCGCCCGGCGCACCACCAGCTCGCCCCGGAGCGCGTCGGAGTCGAAGGCGTGCATCGGCTGGCCCAGCTCCAGCATCAGATAGTTGGTGATGTCGACCGGCAGCGAGATGGTCCGGATGCCGGCGTGGGTGAGCCGCTGTCGCATCCAGGCCGGCGACTCGGCCGCCGGGTCGACGCCCCGGACCACCCGGGCGGCGAACCGGTCGCAGCCGACGGTGTCCACCACCCGGACCGGGTACGCGGGCTCCGGCGTCGCCCCGGGCGCGGGTGTCGCCCCCGGGTCCCGGAACGGCACCTCGAAGGCGTACGACAGCTCCCGGGCCAGGCCGCGTACGGACATCGCGTACCCCCGGTCCGGGGTGATCTCGACCTCGACCACCACGTCGTCGAGCCCGACCACCGGCCGCGCGTCGTCGCCGGGCTTGGCCGGCACGTCCTCGGGCAGCACCAGGATGCCCGCGTGGTCGTCGCCGATGCCCAGCTCCCGGACCGAGCAGATCATGCCGTTGGAGTTGCGCCCGTACGTCTTCCGGGCGCCGATCGAGAACCCGCCGGGCAGTACGCCGCCGGGCAGGATCACCACCACCCGGTCACCGGCGGTGAAGTTCGTCGCGCCACAGACGATCTCCTGCGGCTCGCCGGTGCCGTTGGCGGCGCCGACGTCGACCCGGCAGAACCGGATCGGCTTCTTGAATCCGGTCAGCTCCTCGATCTCGAGCACCTCGCCGACCACGAGCGAGCCGGTGACGGTGCCGCGCAGGTCCACGATGGACTCGACCTCGATGCCGAGGTTGACCAGGGCCTGCTCCAGCTCGTCGGGGCCCAGCTCGGCCGGCAGCGCGACGTGCTCGCGCAGCCAGGAAACAGGAATTCGCATGACTCAGACCACCGCATCCGTCGCGTCGTCGGGCAGTACCACGTCGTTGGCCACCGGGATCACACCTCGACCCCGAACGCGCGGCTGAACCGCACGTCGCCCTCGGCCATGTCCCGCATGTCCCCGATGCCGTGCCGGAACATCAGGGTGCGTTCGATGCCCATCCCGAAGGCGAATCCGGAGTAGACGTCCGGGTCGATGCCGCAGGCCCGCAGCACCCGGGGGTTGACCATGCCGCAGCCGCCCCACTCGACCCAGCGCGGGCCGTCCCGGTGCTGGGCGAACCAGACGTCGAACTCGCCGCTCGGCTCGGTGAACGGGAAGTAGTGCGGACGCCACCTGGTCCGCGCCTCGGCCCCGAACATCGCCTTCGCCAGGTGGTCCAGGGTGCCCCGCAGGTGCGCCATGGTGATGCCCTCGTCCACCACCAGCCCTTCGACCTGGTGGAAGACCGGGCTGTGCGTGGCGTCCAGCTCGTCGGTCCGGTAGACCCGGCCGGGGCAGACGATGTAGATCGGGGGCTTGCGGGCCAGCATTGTGCGGGCCTGCACCGGCGAGGTGTGGGTGCGCAGCACCAGCCCCGGCAGATCCAGGTAGAACGTGTCCATGGTGCCCCGGGCCGGATGGTCCGGCGGGATGTTCAGGGCGTCGAAGTTGGTCCACTCCAGCTCGATCTCGGGCCCTTCGGCGATCTCGTAGCCCATCCCGACGAAGAGGTCGCCGATCCGCTCGGAGAGCGTGCTGATCGGGTGCCGGGCGCCGCGCGGCCGCCTGTCGTAGGGCAGGGTGACGTCCACCCGCTCCTCGGCGAGGATCCGCTCCGCCTGTGCCGCCTGGACGGCCGCCAGCCGGTGGGCGTAGGCGGCCTCGATGGCGCGGCGGGCCTCGTTGACCCGCTTGCCGGCGTCGGACTTCGCCGCCGGTGGCAGCGCGCCGATCTCCCGGCGGGCCAGCGACACCGGGGCCCGGTCGCCGAGATGCACCCGGCGCAGCTCGGTCAGCCCGTCGGGGTCGGCGGCGGCGTCGAACGCGGCCGTCGCGTCGGCCACCGCCGCCGCCAGCGCCGCCGGGTCGAGCAGGGCGACCTGTTTCGGATCGTACGGGTCGTTGCGATACGTCATGACTTGCTGCTACTCCCTCTGCGTCGCGGGCGGTGGTCCCGCTGTCTCCACGTCGAATGTCCCCGGCGCGCCACGCGGCTCGCCCACTTCCGGACACCGGACCGCTCCGCCGGACGGCGGTACGGCGCGTCGACTCTCTCTCCCGGGCAGGTCCGTCGCCGCCGCGAGGTGTCCGGCGGCGGGCCGGCACCGTGCGGTCGAGATCGGATGAGGCTCCGGTGGCGGGCGCCGCTGCGGGCGGCTCGCGGAGAGTCTACGGACGGGCGGCTGGGCCGCAGCCCGCCGGTGGGAGGGTGCGCAGGGAGGAGAAGAGGTCAGCCCTGCCGCCCGCCGGGACCGGCGGGCTGGCTAAACGAGCGGCGTCGCGGGTCGCTGACGCGCCGCCTGGCGGACTCGGTCATCAGGTCGACAACTCCCTGGTCGGTTCTGCTGCCCGGGACCCATTATGCGCTCTCCGGTGTGGAACGGGTGGACCCGGGCCGCAGGGCTCTGGCCGAAGCGTACAGGCAGACCGCCGCGGCGGCAGCCAGGTTCAGGCTCTCGGCCCGGCCGTGCAGCGGCACGCGGACCCGGGCGTCGGCGGCCTCGGCCAGCTCCGCCGGCAGGCCGTGCGCCTCGGAACCGAAGAGCCAGGCGGTGGGCCGGGCCAGGCCGCCGGAGTCGGCGAGGTCGTCGAGGTCGGTCTCGCCGTAGCCGGAGGCGGCCAGCACGGTCAGTCCGGCCGCCCGCAGCCGGGCCAGCACCTGTGCCGGGTCGGGTGCCCGGACCAGGTCGACGTGGAAGAGGCTGCCGGCCGAGGCACGCACGCACTTGCCGTTGTACGGGTCGACGGCGTCCCCGGCGAAGACCACCGCTCCCGCCCCGGCGGCGTCGGCGGTGCGCAGCACGGTACCGGCGTTGCCCGGGTCGCGGATCTCGGCCAGCGCGGCGACCAGCCGGGGCCGCCGGTCCAGCGCGGTGCCGATCGACACGTCGAGCCGGGCACAGACGGCGACGATGCCCTGCGGGGCGACGGTCTCGGTGAGGGCCGCGAGCGCGTCGTCGGTCACCGGGGAGACCGGCACGTCGGCCCGGGCGGCGCTGCCGGCGAGTTCGGCGTACCGGTCGAGGCCGGCCTGGGTGCCGAAGAGCTCGACCACCACGCCCGGCACGGCCAGCGCCTCCCGGACGGCCTGCGGCCCCTCGGCCAGGAACCGGCCGGTGGTGTCGCGGTCCCGGCGCCGATGCAGCCGCCGGGCCGCGACGATCCTCGGGGTACGCGGCGTGAACGGCCCGTGCTCCGCTCCCCGGACATGGTCAAGGCGCCCCACCTGCGGATTCACCGGCATGCGGGACGCCTCGATCGGGTGTCGCGGGGTGGTCAGGCGGCCTGGGCCGACGCGCCACCGGTGCCCTCGGCCGCCACGGCGGCGCGGGCGACCTCGACGATCGCCGCGAAGGCGGTCGGGTCGTTGACGGCGAGGTCGGCCAGGATCTTGCGGTCCACCTCGACGCCGGACAGCTTCAGCCCCTGGATGAGCCGGTTGTAGGTCATCCCGTTGGCGCGGGCCGCCGCGTTGATCCGGGTGATCCACAGCTGCCGGAAGTCGCCCTTGCGGTCGCGCCGGTCCCGGTAGGCGTACTGCATCGAGTGCAGCACCTGCTCCTTGGCCTTGCGGTAGAGCCGGGACCGCTGGCCGCGGTAGCCGCTGGCGGTCTCCAGGACCGTACGGCGCTTCTTCTGGGCGTTCACTGACCGCTTGACGCGTGCCATCTCAACTGCTCCTTAGGGTCAAGAGGCGCGCGTCAGCGGCCCAGCAACTTCTTGATTCGCTTGAAATCGGCCTTGGCCACCTCGACGGTGCCGGTGAGCCGGCGGGTCCGGGTGGAGGGCTTCTTCTCCAGGTTGTGCCGGAGGCCGGCCTGCTGGGCGACGATCTTGCCCTTGCCGGTCACCTTGACCCGCTTGCCCATCCCGGTGTGGCTCTTCATCTTCGGCATCTTGGTGCGTCTCTCCCCTGTTACTCGCCGGTGGTTCCGGCGGGTCCGGCCGGGCCGGGTGTCGCCCCGGCAGCCGGCGATGCCTCGGCGGCACCGGCCTCCCGCTCGCGCGGCGAGCCAGCCCTGGCCGCCGTGGCGGCGGCCTTGGTGGCCCGGTGCGGAGCCAGGACCATGATCATGTTTCGACCGTCCTGCTTCGGAGCGGCCTCGACGTACCCCAGTTCCGAGATCTCGGACTCGAGCCGGCGCAGGAGCCGGTAGCCCAGCTCCGGTCGGCTCTGCTCGCGACCGCGGAACATGATCGTCACCTTGACCTTGTCGCCCGCCTTGAGGAACCGCACCACGTGACCCTTCTTGGTCTCGTAGTCGTGCGGATCGATCTTCGGACGGAGCTTCATCTCCTTGATGACGGTCTGTTGCTGGTTACGCCTGGCTTCGCGCGCCTTCAGTGCGGACTCGTATTTGTACTTACCGAAGTCCATGAGCTTGCACACCGGCGGGCGCGCCATCGGCGCAACCTCGACCAGGTCCAGGTCGACGTCCGCGGCCAGCTGCAGGGCTCGCTCCAGTGGGACAATGCCCACCTGCTCGCCCTCAGGGCCGACCAGTCGGACCTCACGTGCCCGGATCTGCTCGTTCACGCGTGGCTCGACGCTGATGGGGCCTCCTCGTGGTGATCCTCACCGGCCGCGCGTCAGCGGTGGCCGGTCCTAACGTCTGCGACCCAAAGCAGAAGGCCCCGGCGCATGCCAGGGCCCGCTCGACCGGTCGGCGGCGATCGACGATCGCACTCCGGATCGGCTGGGCCGAACCGGTTGACCGGACCCGGCCACCGGAGACGGCGACACGGGTGGGAGCAGGCGCTCCGCTTCTTGACTGCCCCGGACCGGCTGGAGACCCAGCACAGCGAGGACAGTGGTCGACCAGAGAAGACTAGCAGGTCAGCCCGCAGGATGCCAAAACGGGCACGCCGGGGCGACGGTCACTCCGCCGGCTGCGGCCGGGTCTCCTGCCGCACGGCCTGGCGGGGCTGCTGGTGGGTGGCGTGCAGGGCGCGCAGTCCGCGTACCCCGTCCACGGCCAGCTCCCGGTCCACCGCCTGCAGGGCCAGCACCGGCACCAGGTCGTCGTCGTGCAGCTCCAGGCTGGCCCAGGCCGAACTCCGGTCGAAGCGGACCGCCCGGACCACCTCCCAGGGCAGGTCGTAGCTCCGGAAGACGTTGCGGACCCGCACCCCCCGGGCGTCCGCCTCGACCCGGGGGCGGGTGAAGAGCAGCACCACGAAGGCGCCCAGGACGCCCAGCCCGGCCATCGCGAGCTGGTCGCCACGCTGGAAGGTCGCCGCACCGGCCCCGGTCGAGCCGCGCAGCCCGATGCTCAACAGCGCGAACATGACCACAAGCGCGGGCGCCAGGACCCAGCAGACCACCCGGATGCGTCGGGGACGCACGGAGACGGTGCCGGGATCGTGGGCGACGGCGGGTTCGGGCACGGCATCCAGTCTGCCATCCGGCACCCGCCGGACCGCCGCCAACCCGACCCGGTGCGGTCGGGAACGGCCCACCCGGGCGGAGACGCCGACGGTCCGCCGGGCACAGATGCCGGCGGAGCATCCCGGGCCGCCCGGCGGCAGACGGTTCAGGTCGCCGCCGGAGCACCCCGGGCTGCCCGGCCGGAGACGAGCACGGCGAGCAGGGTGAGCAGCGCGCCGACGAGTACCGGCAGGCTCGCCCCGGGGCCGCCCGGGCGCAGGTCGAGCAGGAGCGCCCCACCCAGTTGCCCCGCGACGAGCGCCAGACCGGTCCGGAGCAGCCCCATCGAGCGGATGCCGACCAGCAGCGCGACGGTGATCGTGACGCCGAGCAGGCCGCCGGTGTAGAGGTACCACCCGCTCGGCCAGTCGACGGTGCCGAGCTGGGCGAGCGCGCCGATCACCGCCGCCGCCGGCAGCATCGCCGCGCTGCTGACCGCGAAGTTGACCGCCGTCGCGGTGGCCGGGTTGGCGACCGTGGAGATCCGGCCGTTCAACGCGCCCTGCACGGCGACGAGGATCCCGCAGACGACACCGAGCAGCAGCAGCCCGAGCGCCAGGTCACCGACCGGCCGGCCGAGCTGGGCCAGCGCCACCGCCGCGACGCCGAGCAGCGCGCCGGCCACCCGGGGCCGGGTCAGGCGCATCCGTCCGGCCGGGGCGAGCCGGGTACGGTCGACCAACAGGCCGCCGCCGCTGTTCCCGGCCACCTGGGCGATCGTGTAGACCGCCACCCCGAGCACCGGGATGACGTACGTCGCGGCGACGATGAAGAACGCCCCGCAGAGCCCGCCGAGGTACGTCCACCACGGCAGTCTGCTGCCGCGCAGCACCCGCAGACCGGCCCGCATCGACGGCAGCGCGAGCAGGCCGAGCAGGACCAGCGCCACACCGCCGGCGTTGTTCACCAGCGCCCCGATGATCGGACTGCCGGTCCGCTCGCCGATCTCCGCGTTGGCCAGGCCCTGCGCCGCCGATCCGACCCCGGCCAGTACGGTCAGCCCGATCGCGGCCCAGCCCGGCAGCACCTTCACCAGCGACACCCCGTCCAGTCGACCCGGTGCGGTGCGACCGTCGGCGACCGGGCGACCGCCGACCGGCCGGGCGGCACAGAGCCGGCCCACAGGGTCGCGGCCCAGCCTCACAGCCGACGGCCGCCGCTGTCTGTGATCGGGATCGCTCGACCGACGTGATCTGGGCAGCAGGCTCCGGGGACGGCGCCGTCAACGGTGATCGGCGCCGGCTGCCTCCTTCCGGGCGGCTGCGTTGCCCTGGCACGGCCAGTTCCGCAGGAATGCGGCGCCAGTACTCCGGAACTGCCGGGCGGACGGAGAACTGCCAGCTCGGCGGCCTCGGCACCGGGACACGGGGTTAGCGCTGCAGGTGACCGGGCACCACGGCTAACGGAAATGCCGCTCCCCCACCAGCACGGCGTCCAACCACCGTTCATACCACGACAGGAAATCCTGATCCGGGGTGAAGACCGGACCCTCCTTGGTCTCGCAGTTGCCGGTGACCCGCCCACGCGCCGGTCCGCTGACGACGAGAAGCGACAGAAATCCGCAACCCTGGTCACCGAGCGCCAAGGTCCCGCGGTACGGTTCGTCCTCGTCGCCCGGCGCAGCCTCGGCCAACCAGTCCTCGTACACCCGCCCAGGCTCGGCGGGAAAGGACCTGGCCAACATGGTCCCGTTCGGTGCGCCCCACAGGCCCAGGTCCCAATCCTCCAACGGGCGCAGGCCGTAGTACGGGCCCGCGCCCCCGAACTGGCCGGGGCCACCGTGCCCAACCGTTCTGATGAATCCTCGATAGTCGGCCGGCAGCCTGACGCCGTGCCGCTCCTCGAACCCGGCGACCGCGTCCTCGGACAACGGCGGCCCGATCCGGAAACGGTGAACGTCCGCCCCGAACATCGCCGGCTTCCCGGGCATCGACGCCGCGGCCTCCAACTTCCCTGCCACCCGCGTCAACCGGGCTGACAACTCATCGGGTCGGTCCTCCACGCCGGTAGTCAACCAGTCTCACACCCGGTCACGGAGATTCGGACCCGGCCGTGGTGTCGTCCGGGCGGGCGGCGACAATCACCCGGTGGCGCGACGCAGGGCCCGCCGGCCGGGCGGGGACGGGTCGACCCGGCCGTGTCCGTGTGGGCTGGGATCGGCGTACGAGGAGTGCTGCGGTGCGCTGCACCAGGGACGTACGGCCGCGGCGACCGCCGAGGCGCTGATGCGCTCGCGGTTCAGCGCGTTCGCGGTGGGCGACTCCGGCTATCTGCTCCGGACCTGGCACTCCAGCACCCGACCGGAACGGCTGGTGCTGGACCCGGCGAACCTGTGGACCCGGCTCGACGTCCTCGACAGCGAGCGGGGCGGAATGTTCGACACCACCGGCACCGTCGAGTTCCGGGCCCACTACCGGCGCTCGGGCCGCCCCGGTGAGCTGCACGAACGCAGCCGGTTCGGCCGCGAGGACGGCCAGTGGCGCTACCTCCGGGCCGAGTAGCCCGCAGTACTTCCACCGCAGATCGGCCAGGACATCCCTGGGCCCCGGCAAAGTCGTTCCCTCGGCATCATCCGCTTCGTCGACGGCGTAACCTCCGACCTCGACACCGTGGCCGCCGATCTGAGCCTCCCTTCGGCTCCGGACCGGTCGAAGGCAACGTCAACCGGATCAAAATGCTCACACGGCAGATGTACGGCCGAGCCGGCTTCGGCCTACTCCGCAAAGAAGTCCTGCTGGCCTAACCGTCCGCGCCGAGGAAGTCGGCCAGCAGCGAGGCCCAGGCCGCCGGCTGGTCCAGGTGGGCGTCGTGGCCGGAGTCAGGGATCGTGGCGACCCGGACCTCCGGTCGTAACTCGCGCATCCGGTCGATCTCCTCGTCCGGTACCCGGCTCTGCGCGCCGCGGACCAGCAGGGTCGGCGCCTCGATCCGCTGCCACTGCGCCCAGCACGCCGTCTGCGCCACCGGCCGGATGGCCGCCTCCATGATGTCCGGGTCGAAGCGGGGCCACAGCCCGTCCGGGCGCCGTTCCATGTCCCGCGCCCACGCCCGTGCCAGCGGACCCGCGCCGAGGTACCGGATCGCCGCGGCGGCGGACGGGAAGGGGACCGGCCAGGCGGCGAACCACTCGCCGAGCTGGGTCGGGTAATCGTCGTCGCTGCCGCCCACACCGCCCTCCAGCAGGACCAGGCGGCCAACGAGTTCCGGGTACCGGGCCGCGGTGAGCAGCGCGGTGTGCGCGCCCATCGACTGTCCTACCAGGGTCACCGGCCCGTCGTCGGCCAGTTCCTTGATCACCATGGCGGCGTCGTCCACGTAGGCGGCACGGGACAGGTCATCGGGGCGACGCACGCTGCGGCCGTGCCCGCGCTGGTCGGGGGCGATCATCCGGTGTCCGGGCAGCGGCAGCATCATCTCCCGGCCGCTGCCGGCCAGCCCGTGCAGCAGAACCACCGCGGGGCCGGTGCCGGACACCAGGCAAGACAGGTGACTTACGCCGAGGCGTCGCATCCGCCCATCATCTCGCGGGCCGGATCCGGATCGGTCAGTACACCCAACCGGGCGTTGACCAGGGCCCTGGCAAGTCGTCAGATGATGCCGAGTAGTGCCAGTGGTCCGGTGCTGTCACGAGCGTGATGTCGGTTGGCGGCGGTGACGTTGCGGACGTCGGTGAGGCGTAGGGCGCCGATGGCGGCGTTGCGCAGGGTTGCCATGACCTGTGCTCCGGTGCCGGTTCGGATTTGGGAGCGGTCCTCGTCGTAGGTGACGTCACGAACCCAGTGGATCTTGTTCTCAATGGACCGGTGCCCGCGGATCCAGGCTGCCAGTTGGCGTGCTTTGGCTTGGTGGACTTGCAGGGTTGGTGATGGCGTAGACGGTCTTGGTGGTGAAGCGTTCCGGCTCGTCGAGGCGTCGTCGGCGGCGCCGGATCCGGATGGCTGGGGCGGCGTGCGGGAAGTCGATGCCGGTGGAGATGGTCAGGATCTTCAGGATGTGCCTACCTGCCCGAACCGGACATCACAACGACTTTGCCGGAGCCCTGACATCCCTGGTGATCCTTTTCGCGCGGCGTCGGTCCCGGTTCTGACAGCACCTAAAACAAAATCCAGTAGCCGTGACATGGATCATAGTTTCACTACGACATCAGCTAGTCACTATCCGTGCGCAACACAACCCAATCCCGCCCTTCAATGTCCCTCGGCAATCACTCAGAGTCCATCGGGCCCCGCTGGGGGTCGGCCTTTCGGTCATGAGCCGGACAGTCGACAGGGCAGCCTGATTCGCCGTTCGTCTGATAGGAGGGTCCATACGGATTTAAGGGCGGCTGCAGTCCTTCACCACCGCAGCCGCCCACCTCCGCGCAGTCACAGTCCCTATCCAGAGGAGGACCCAGTGCGGATTAGGCCAAGTCTACTCGTCCCGTTGATCGTGGCAGCCCTCGGTGCCACCCTAGGGCTCGCGCCTGCGCAAGCCTCGGCCGAGGCAGACGGCGCTAGTGGTGCCGTTACAGTGCGAGAGATGACGATGCAGCGGGTGGGTGTAAATCACGAGATCGCAACCGCCCACGGATTCGAGGTCCGCGTTGACAGCAACGGCGTAGAGTACAGCGTAAAGAAGGGCGAGAGCACGCTCTTCGGTGAGGTCCCGGGAGAGTGCGGAAGATCCTTTATCTACCTGACTGCTGTCGACAAAACCCGGCACTACACATCTATCTACACCGGATTCACTCTGAACGCTGGTCGATCCGGGGCTATTCTCGTGACGTGGGGGATCTCCATCCTCGACTCCTACGGCGTGAGCACGAGGAACTGGGAGGACCCTGCCGCCTCCGTACACTTCTGGGCGAAGACGCATGGCTTCACTGCCGGCGGACGCACCCGGGTGACCGCAAGTGTCCTCTACGGCAGCAACGCTGTCCTCTGGGACGGAACGATCTGCTTCTCGTACGGCCCAACGGCCACTGGTGACCTGTAGGGTGTATCCGCCAGTCTGACATGATGCGGTTGGGAGCCTCTAACATGTTTCAAGTTCCTGGGGAGTCGGGGCAGGGAAGTCACGGCCTTTCATTGTCCGATCCAGAAGAGATCTACCAGTGGCTCGGGGCGAGATTCGCGATGTTGGAGGCTCCCGACTGTCGTGCTGATGGCGTAGGGCGTAGTTGGGAGACGGACGGTGTCCGGATGAGCCTCAATGAAGGACCCCGCACATCGGCAGTAGTCCAGGTCACCTACAGGCTTGACAAGAACGCGGTGGTTAACGTGAGTACCAGACACGGTACTCACATGGTTGATCACGCGTGGTCCACGCTAGTCAACCACCAGCTGGCCACGGCAGGCACCCGTGGTGCGCCATGGGGCAGTGGGCCGCCGACGCCAGAGTTTATTGATCGACTTGACACAAATAACCCTCTCCCGTCTTCGGGTACCTGTGACGTGCTCATAGAAGGTGCGGGATTGGCATGGCCGCGCATCGTTTGTTCTCACATATCAACCAACGAACTGGTAGCGGTATGCGGCGGTCAGGTAGGGGAAGTGAGTATCGCCGTCGCGGGGCCCAACACATTCTTCGAGGGACCAATAACTCTCCGCATGTGGCCAGAATCGTCGTCTAACTAGGCGATCGCGCGGCGTCCGAGCCATTTCCCCCTTCCTCAAATAGGAATTGCGGGACCTTCGCTTGCCCATGCTGACATCTGCGGAATCGTCTCCAGACAGGCAGCGGTCGAATCTCCGACTGACCACCGCCGCGACTGCACCCGCTGACCTAGACCTATCGGCGTCATCGAAGTTACTGCTCAACGGATAGAAAGACCGTCGGCGGTGCATGCCGTACTCGTTAACCTCGGCCCGGAGATTGCCCGGTCCTGTCAACACCAGCTGGAACAGCCCATTCGGACCGTCGAAGACCCGGGGCACGCCCGAATCGCGCTCTCGCTGGAGCCGCTCCACCTCGTCCAAGTACAACGAGATCCGGTCCAGCTCGCGTTGCAGCGCCTTCAGGTAGTTGGGAGAGTCAGACGACGGCAACGGTTCGGGTAGCTCCGACACGAGACCGAGGGACCGACCCGACGGCATCAAGTCGACCTGATGGCCGTGGCGGTCGAGGATCAGGCGGGCCATCGCCGCCTTGGACTTGGCGAATCGCACCGCGTCCAGCACCGCGCCTGCGACGCCGGCCGGACCGAGGGTGGGCCACCAGTCGGGGTTAACACCGATTCGGAGCACCCGACCGCCGCTGTCGACAACACAGTAGATGGTCCCGCTGCCGTCGGCGCCGTCGATGCCGTCTATCTCCAGCACCGGCTGGGTTGTCGCGCGGACGGCGGGGCACACCACGGGACGGAGCTGCAAGCTTGGCAGCCTACGAGACGCTGCGGGCCGCCGTACTCGACAACTCGCTGGCCCGGCGGACGCCCTCGACCGTACGGTGAGCCGGATGACGGGGCCGTTCGTACCGGGACTGCGGCTGTGCCGGCTCTTCTACACCGAGGCGGTACGCCCGCTGCTCGCCGAGGCGTACCCGGCTCTGCCGCACGCGGCGGCCCGGCTCGGTTCCGGCTCGGAGGTGCTCGGCTTCGACACCGAGCGCTCGGTCGACCACGACTGGGGTCCCCGGCTGACCCTGTTCCTCTCTCCCGACGACCTCGCCCGGTACGGCGAAGGCATCCGTACGCTGCTGGCCGAGCGGCTGCCGAAGCAGGTCGGCGGCTGGCCGACGCACTTCGTCGCGGCGGCGGGCCGGTCCCGGGTGCCGGCCCTGACCGACGGACCCGTCGCGCATCTGGTGCAGGTCACCGAGGTGGGTGCCTGGTGTGCGGCCCAACTCGGCTTCGATCCACGGTCCGGTGTGGACACCGTCGACTGGCTGGCCACCCCGGCGCAACTGCTGGCCGAGACGACCGGCGGGGCGGTCTTCGCCGACGACCTCGGTGAGTTGACCCTGCTGCGGGAGCGCCTGCACTGGTATCCGGACGACGTCTGGCGCTATCAGCTGGCCTGCCAGTGGGGTCGGATCGGCCAGGAGGAGCCGTTCGTGGGGCGGGCCGCCGAGGCCGGGTCGGAGCTGGGCAGCCGGGTGCTGGCCGCCCGGCTGGTCCGGGACGTGATGCGGCTCTGCCTGCTGCTGGGCCGGCGGTACGCGCCGTACGGCAAGTGGCTGGGCAGCGCCTTCGACGCCCTGTCCGAGCCGGCGGCGGTCGTCGTCGCGGGCGCCCTGGACGAGGCGTTGACGACCGGGGACGCCGGGGCGCGACAGGCGGCGCTCTGCACCGCCTACGAGGCGGCCGGCGAGTGGCAGAACCGGCTCGGGCTGGCCGAGCCGGTGGACGCGACGCGGCGGTGGTTCCACGACCGGCCGTACCCGATCATCGACGCCGAGCGGTTCGCCGCCGCCCTGCTGGCCCGGGTCACCGAGCCCGGGATCGCCGCGCTGCCCCCCGTCGGCGCCATCGACCAGTACGTGGACAGCACCCCGGCACTTACCGGTGCTGCCTGGGGCCATCAGTTCCGACGGACGATCACCCGGACTTGGGCGGGGCCGCTCGGCTAGCGCGGATATGGCCCCCGCCTTAGGCGATGGGCAGGTCGGTGCCGATCCGGGCGAGGTTGTCCGGGCCGCAGTACAGGGCGGCCCAGGAGACGGTGGGGGCACGGCGGCAGCGTTCGTCGTCGCGGGCGATCTTCGAGATCAGCACCAGCCGCTGCTGGGCTTCGTTAAGCCGGGCCTGCCGCTCCAGTAGGGCCTGCTGGGTTACCGCCAACTCCGCTTTGAGCCGCTCGACCTGCTGGGTCAGGGTCGGCGGTGGGTCCGGTTCTGGATCACTGGCGTACGACCGGAGCTGCACAGGTCTCCCCCTCCTCGGTCGGTCGAGGGCCGCCACCGGGCGCCGGAGGACTTCGAGGCCGGCAGCGGCCCTCACCTTCGATGGCACCCCGCCCGACCGCCCAGTTGGCCACCCGGCCGGGGGCCGTGCCCCAGATCGTCCCCTACCCCATAGGGCAGGGTCAAAAGGTCACCCCGTGTCAGCCAGCCCGCACAGGGTACCCCGCAGGATGTCTACCTTCCGGGCCATGGCCAAGATGCCGCCACCCGACGAGTTGGTCGGAACGCAGGAGATCGGAATTCTGCTGGGCACCGGAAAGTCCCGGACCAAGCAGCTCATCGCGTCGCGGTCTTTCCCGGAGCCATACGTCCGGCTGGCTGCCGGCGGAATCTGGCTGAAGTCCGACGTGTTGGCCTGGGCCAAGGAGCACCGCAGGGCACGACCACCGCGGGGCGACGAAGACGAACCAGGCTGATCCGGCAGTACCGTCGGCGCCCACGCTGGCCACGGAAGCGATCACGATGACGCCGGGCATCGATGCTTGACGTTGGACATGCTTCGATCGGCCTTTCGACCCGAGGGTTCATCCCATCGGCGGACATTCGATAGCCTTCCTCCGCATGACCGACGTAATGAACCAGGGGGCTCCCGGCCGTACCGCCGTCGCACGTCGCGCCGCCTGGATCGTCGGCATCGTCGGGCTGGCACTGCTGGCCTCGGGCTGTGGCGACGGGGAGGCGACCGGCACGGCGAGCACACCGCCGGCCGCGCCGACGACGGCCGCCGCGCCGACGACGAGCCCGGCCCCAAGCCCGACCCCGGCCTTGCGGGACGGCTGCCCGGTCGACGCGGCGCCCCTGTTCGCCGCGCTCAAGGCCAACAGAGAGCTCTTCGACGCCGTCAACGCCGAGATCAGCGGCGTCCGCGACCCGGCCTGCTACCGGGGGTACGCGACCGCGACGACGATCGTGCCACGGGGACTGGTCGATCCGGCCTTCGTCCTCTACGAGTACGACCGGGACAGTGCGACGTGGAAGGCGATCAACGCCGGCACCCACGCGATCTGCACCGACCTGGTCCCGAGGAAGCTCATGTTCCGGTTGCCGGGCTGCATCGGGTCCTGATCGGGGGCCGCCCGGCCCGACCGAGGCAGCTCCGCGACCTCCGGCAATGAACTCACGCACCCGGCGACCTGGGCCCACGTCTCCGCGTTCGTGGTCATCCTGATCTCGGCGTCGCCGGGATACCCGGGGCGACGAGGACGAGCCAGGCTGATCCGGGAGGCGACCCCGACGACCGGGGTCGGCTTGACGGCGCCTGCACCCGCATCGCGGCTCGGGTGGATCACGGTGACTCTGGACATCGATGCTTGACGTTGAATATATTTCGATCGACGCTCCGAAATGTTTCAACGTCCAGCACCGTCGCCATCGTCGACACCTCCACCACCGGCAGGCGGGACCTGCCACGCACCGAGGAGCCCTGATGCCCCCTGCACGTTCCCGGCCGACGAGCCTGTACGCCGCGCTCGCCGCCGCCGCCCTGACCGTGACCGCCAGCGCCGTCGCCCTCACCGTCGCGACCCCGCCGGTCGCCGCCGCGGCCTGCAACGGCTACGTGGCGCTGACCTACGACGACGGCCCGAACACCGGCACCACCAACTCGCTGCTCAACGCATTGCGCCAGGCCGGTGCCCGGGCCACCTTCTTCAACATGGGCCAGCGGGTGCAGCAGAACGCCGCGCTGGTACGCGCCCAGCAGCAGGCCGGGCACTGGATCGGCAACCACAGCTGGAGTCACCCGCACATGACCCAGCTCAGCACCGCGCAGATGACCTCGGAGATCAGCCAGACGCAGCAGGCCATCCAACAGGCCACCGGGACCGCACCGAAGCTGTTCCGGCCGCCGTACGGCGAGACAAACGCGACGCTGCGCTCGGTGCAGGCCCAGTTCGGCCTCACCGAGGTGCTGTGGAGCGTGGACTCGCAGGACTGGAACGGCGCCAGTACCGCGCAGATCGTGCAGGCCGCCAACAGCCTCACCGACGGTGGCGTCATCCTGATGCACGACGGCTACCAGAGCACGATCAACGCCGTGTCGCAGATCGTGACCAACCTGGCCAACCGCAACCTCTGCCCCGGCATGATCTCTCCGACCACCGGCCGGGCCGTCGCGCCCGACGGCACCAACCCGCCGACGAACCCGCCGACGAACCCGCCCACCAACCCGCCGACGAATCCGCCCACGAATCCCCCGACCAATCCGCCGACCAATCCGCCGACGCAGGGACCGGGCGGCTGCTCCGCGACGGTGTCGCTGAACTCCTGGAACGGCGGGTTCGTGGCCACGGTACGGGTGACCGCCGGCTCGTCCGGCACCAACGGCTGGTCGGTGGGCATGACACTGCCCTCCGGCGCCACCGTCACGAATGCCTGGAACGCCAACCGCAGCGGCAGCAGCGGAGCGGTGACGTTCACGAACGTCAGCTACAACGGCCGGATAGCCGCCGGACAGTCGACGGAGTTCGGCTTCCAGGGCACCGGCAGCGGCACCGGGATGTCACCCACCTGCACCGCCAGCTGAAACATCCCTGACCGTCCGTACCACCGACTGGGTCAGGCGTCGGGCGCCCGCCGGAACCTCTGGCCGGGCGCCCGACGCCGGACCGTCGGGCTCACGGACCCGCCGCCCCCGGTAGTCCGCAGATGTCGTCAGTACGACGGGTGCCGGTGCAGCGACACCGTTCCCGTCTCCCCCGTTGGACGACGACACCTCCCCCGTGCTCGCACGTCCCGGCACGCCCTTTCCGGCGCGCCTGCCCGCGCGTTCCGCAGCGATGATATGCATACCGCACGTGATCCCGTCAACATTTGTGCACAGCCGTGTGGCATGCTGTAAACCACTGGAACCAATGTCGGAGGAGGCCGGATGGCTGAGGAGACGGGCGAGTTCCGCAGCCCGGGGCCGCTGGCCGACCGACTGGACCGGCTCTTCGACCGGATCCGCAAGCCCGACGGCAGCGCGTACAGCCTGCGCGAGGTGGCGGACGCGATCACCGCACAGGGCGAGTCGATCTCGCACGCCTACATCGGACAGTTGCGCACCGGGAAGAAGCGCGACCCGAACCTCAGCCACCTCCGGGCGCTGGCGAAGTTCTTCGGCGTACCGGTGGAATACTTCACCAGCGACCGACTGGCCGCCGACGTCGACCGGGAACTCGACCTCGCCGCCGCGTTACAGCAGGTACGTGCCCGCACCGTCGCACTGCGCAACTCCGTCATCCCGGAGGCGCAGTCCGCCATCGACGCCCTCACCGAGTTGCTGGGGGTGATCCGCGTCCTTGAACAGGGCAAGCCGGACGCGGATGATGGCCCGTGAATGCGGATCGCGGTCTGGCGACAGTACGCCGCGCAGAGGGACGGTGGGCCCATGACGCTACGGCAGATTCGCCGGCGCTGTGAGCAGCTCGTACGCGGTATCCGGGTGCCGGACCCGTTCGACCTCGACACCTTCATCGCCGACTTCGGCGCCGACCGGGGACGTCCGGTCCACCTGATCGCCTTCGACCTGCCGCCCGGTGCGCCCTGCGGGCTCTGCGTCTCGACCGACGTCGCCGACTACCTGGTGGTGACCTCCGCCGCGACCGGGGTGCAGCGGGTGCACATCGCCCTGCACGAGCTGGCGCACCTGCTGCTGGAGCACCGGCTGCACCTGGTCGACGAGCCGCAGGGCAGCCGCCAGCTCTTCCGGCACCTCGACCCGGGGGTGGTGCGGGCGATGTTCGCCCGGACCAACTACAGCAGCCGGGAGGAGAAGGAGGCCGAGACCCTCGCCTCGCTGCTCGGGCAGCGGGCCGGCCTGTGGCGCCCGCCGGCCCCGCGTACCCCGAGCGACCCCGTGGTCGAGCGGCTCGGCCAGTCGCTGGAGCACTGAACAATCCCCGCTGACCGTTGGCATGCGGTGACTCAGGTCGTGACCGTCGCCGGCTTCGGGGTGCGGAACGAAGCGCTGACCCACGCAAGCGCCAGCGCGATGGCTGCGGCAAACGGGATCCACAGGGCACCGGGCCCGTCCACGATCATCCCGCCGATACCGGCTGCGGCTGCGGTGCCGAGATACAGCCCGGAGATGTTGAGCGAGATCGCAATCATGAGCGCATCGGGTGCGGCTTCGATAGTGCTGGCCTGCAGGGGTGGGTTGAGAGCCCACGCGAACACCGACCAGGTGGCGATGCCTAGCAGCAGGAGCGGAAACGGGACGCTCATCGCGTGCAGGACACCCACGAGGGCGAGGGCGAGGGCGTGACCGCCGACGACCACAAGGCGACTGCGACGCCCGCCGTAGCGGTCGGCGAGCCTGCCGCCCAGGAGCGCCGAGGGGACACCGATGATGCCGATGACCAGCAGTACCCATGGCAGCGCCCCCGTGTCGCCCTGGTCGTGCGCCAGAAGAGCGGAGATGTAGCTGTAGAACATCAAACCGCCCACGCCGGAGAGGAAGACGGCGAGGACGAGTCGCAGCACCCGCGTGTTGTGAAGTGGGCCTAGGCGCTCGACAAGACTTGTTGCCGGGGATCCCTCGAGGTGGGGCAGCCCCGCTCCCAGTACGATCATCGCGGCGAAGGCGACGACCGCGATCAAGACGAACGTCGAACGCCACCCGAACAGAGCGCCGACCCATGCGCCGACCGGCACTCCGGTGAACAGCGCCACAGTCAGTCCCGCGGTGACGACCGAGAGGTAGCGCCCCTGCCGATCGGGTGGAGCACCTTGCGCAGCGACGGCGAACGCGGTGGACGAGACCACCGCCGCCGCCAGGCCCGCCACGGCCCTCAGTGCGACCAGGACGCCGAAGGTGGGCGCGATTGCGGCGGCGAGGTTCGCGACCGCGAAGACCGCCAACGCGGCCAGGATGACTCGCCGTCGTGGATAAGGATCCAGCACGACCGCCACCAGGGGCGCACCGAGCGCGAAGGTCAGGGCGAACACAGTGATCAACTGGCCGGCCGTGCCGGTGGTGATCTGCAGGTCAGTGGCCAGTTCGGGAAGGAGTCCGGCGATCACGAACTCGTCAGTGCCCAGAGCGAGCGTGGCGAAGAAGAGCCCGACCAGCCAGCCGGGGAGTCGTAGGTGTGCCATGTCGACCACCTTATTCGATGTTCGACGAACATGAAATAAAGTGGTTGGAGTGCGATACTGGATCCGTGGCGAAGGATCCACATCACCCAGCCCTGGACGAGGTGGCGCTGACCACGGTGCTTGCCGCCCTGTCCGATCCCTTGCGGCTTGGGCTGGTACGACTGTTGTCAGACGGGGTCGAGCGCCAATGGGGCGAACTGGACGCACCTGTCGCGAACTCCACGCTCAGCCATCACTTGAAGGTGCTCCGGTCCGCCGGGGTCACTCGGACTCGCGAGGAAGGCACCCGCTGCTACGTACACCTCCGGACCGACGAACTCGAAAGGCGGTTTCCCGGGTTGCTGCAGAGTCTGCTGACCACCAACGGACACGGGGCAACGGAAGTCGGGATCAAGAATCCTCGGCAGTCCGCGTGAAGGTGCCGACCAGCCCTGAACGCCTCAACGCAGGCAGCGCTGCCGTCAACAACCTCATGACCCGCAACAACTAGGCTGTCGCCGGATGGACGGTAAGAGCGGCATCTTCCTGTTCTGCGCGGGCGTCGCGTGGATCGCGGTCGGCTACAAGCTGGTGGCCCTCGCCCGCAACCCGCGCAACCTCAACCTCTGGGTACTCACCCTCTGCATCGCGCTGCCGGCGGCCGGCTTCACGATGGCCGTTCCGGCGGTCTACTCGGCGGTGAACCGCTTCTTCGGGGTGCCCAACCTCGCCTCCCTGCTGGTCTACGGCTGCATCGTCGGCTACAGCATCACCGCGCTCGTCATGCTCATGCTGTGGCACATGCCGGCGGCCGAGGCGCTGCCCCGGGCCCGGGTGCTGGCGGTCTTCTACGGGCTCGTGCTGGTCGCCATGGCGGTGCTCTTCGCGTTCAGCGGCGCCACCGTCGAGGCGCCGAGCGACTTCGACGACGTCTACGGACCCCGCCCGGTCGGCGGCACCTTCCTGCTGGTCTACGTCTCGGCCTTCGCCTTCGGGCTCGGCGTCGCCGCCTGGCGCAGCCTCCAGTTCGCCAACCGGGTGGCCCGGACCGACGGGCGTCCGTGGCTGCGCCGGGGCCTGCGGCTGGTCGCGGCCGGATCGATCGTCGCGCTCGGCTACTGCCTGGGCAAGGGCGGGTACGTCGTCGCCGCCTGGCTCGGCACCAGGCTGCCGGCCCTGAGCGACCTCGGCACACTCTGCGCCTGCCTCGGAGCCCTGGTGATCACGACCGGCTTCACGATCCCCTCCTGGGGACCGAGCCTCTCCGCCGCCGCCGAGAAGCTGGACCGGGCCCGCACCTACCTCCGGCTCTATCCGCTGTGGCACGCCATGTACCAGGTGATGCCGGAGATCGCCCTCGACCCGCCCGCCTCCCGCCGGGCCGACCTGCGGATGCTGCGCGACCTCGACTTCGCGCTCTACCGGCGGGTCATCGAGATCCGCGACGGCCGGCTGGCGCTCGCGCCGTACCTGGCGCCGGACGACGAGCCGTCCGCGGCGGCCGGCACCGGCGGCAGGACGGCGGCCGGCACCGGCGGCAGGACCTCGGCCGCCGCCCGCGAGGCGGTCCGGATCCGCGACGCCCTGGGCCGGCTCCGCGCGGCACACCCGGATCAGCCGGCGGCACACCCGGACCGACCGGCTGCGGACGAGGACGCCGATCTCGCCGCCGACCTCGAATTCCTCGGCCAGGTCTCGTCGGCGCTGCGCCGGCTGCCACCGGCCGGGACCGTCGGCAACTCTCCCGGCGGCCCGCCGGGCGCGACCGTCGACAGCTCCCCCGACGCTCCGGTACGGAACTGAGGCGCCGCGATGCTGCACCGACCCGGCCGGTTCGACCGGCTACGGGAGATCCGCACACTCGACCCGGTTCGGGACTGTCACCGGATCTACCGGACGACGGCGCTGTGGGAGTTCCCGTTCGACGTCCGAATGGGGCTGCTGCTGGCGTTCTGGCGTACCTTCGCGGTGCCGTCGATCGCCGAACTGCTCGCCGCGACCGGGGAGACCACGCACCGGACCGAGCGGCGGGCCGACGACACCGGCATCCTGATGTACACGCTCATCGAGCACGGCCTCGACCACCCGCTGGGCCGGGCGGCCACCCGACGGCTCAACCAACTGCACCGCCGGTACGCCATCGACAACGACGACCACCGCTACGTGCTCGGCACCTTCGTCTTCGTCGGCACCCGCTGGATCGACCGGCACGGCTGGCGCCCGCTCTGCTGCCACGAGCGCACCGCGATCTACCACTTCTACGCCGAACTCGGCCGGCGGCTGCGGATCGCCGACATCCCGCCGGACCTGGCCGGTTTCGCCCGCTGGTACGACGCGTTCGAGGCGGAACGGTTCGCCGCCACCCCGGCCGCCGGGCGGCTGATCACCGCCACCAAGGGGCTCCTCGCCGAGCTGCCGAAGCCGCTGGTACCGGTCGGTGCCCGGGTCGCGGATGCCCTCCTCGACCCGCCGGTGCGGGAGGCGGTCGGCGTCCCCGCGCCCCCGTGCTGGGCCCGCGCCCTGCTGGCCGGCGCGCTCGCCGGACGCGCCCGCTACCTGCGGCACGTGGCGGCACCACGCAGGCAGCAGTACCTGGCGGGCGGGCTGCGGGCCAGGACCTACCCCGACGGGTACGACATCGCCACGGTCGGACCGGCGCAGCGCGCCCCGCTGCCCGACGGCCCCGACCGACCACGACCGCGCTCCGGCTGAGCGCAACCTCCCGCCCGGCCGGCCGGCGCTGCCCGCCCGGATCACCGTCTCGGCGGGCTGCTGCCAGCCGACGGCCGACGGCTGGCGGCCGACGGCTGGCGGTCCGGGCGCCGCGGTCGCCCATGTGCGGATCGGCCCGGTGCGCTGCCACAATGGCCCGACTTGCCGGCCGGGACGTGGGACGAGGTGTCGATGGGGACGACCGACGAACGGATGATGCCGGACGAGACCGTCGTGCCGCTGCTGCACTGCGTCTCGGCCGACGAGACGATCGCGTTCTGGCGTGCGCTCGGCTTCGAGGTGACCTGGGAGCAGCGGAGGCCGTACCTCTACCTGGCGTTCCGGTGCAGCGGGTTCGAGCTGCACTACGGCGCCGCACCGCCCGGTCTGGACCCGACCCTGGAGAACACCGGTGGCTGCCTGGTGATGGTCGGTGCGGTCGCGCCGTACCACGCGGCGTTCGTGGCGGCGATGCGGAAGGCGTGCGGGAAGGTGCTCGGCAAGGGGTTGCCGAGGATCACCCGGTACCGGCCGGGTGCGTCCCGGTTCACCGTCGTCGACCCGTCCGGCAACTCGATCGTCTTCATCCGGCGCGACGAGCCTGCGGAGCTGGAGTACGGCGGCGCGAAGAAGCTGACCGGGCTGGCCCGGGTACTGGACAACGCCCGGATCCTGCGCGAGTTCAAGTCCGACGACCGGGCCGCCTTCCGGGCGCTCAACTCCGGGCTGCGCCGGCACGGCGAGACCGCGCCCCACCTCGACCGGGCGCTGGCACTCGCCGCACTCATCGAGTTGTCGGCCGCGCTGGACGAGCCCGAGCGGGTGCCCGGATGGGGGGCCCGGCTGCGGGAGATTCCGCTGTCCGGGTCCGAACGGGAGCAGGTGGAACGTGCCGTCGCCGATCCGGCGGTACTCGCCGGCTGGCTACGGCGCGACATCCCGGGCGGCGGGAACACCGGCGAAGGCGGGTAGCCCGCCGGCCGCTCCCGCAACCGACCGGTTCTCAGCTCGTGCAGAGGCCCGGCCGTTCCTCGGCGTGGTCGGGCCGGGTGGCTCGACCGGGCCGGTTGGCTCGACCGGACCGGGTGGCTCGACCCGCCGTCCGGGCCCGGCTGCTGGCCGCGACCTCGGACGGAGGCCGGGTGGACCGGACGAGCGCGAGGAGCCGGAACGCGACGGGCTGACCGAGCAGGATGCCGAGGAAGACGAGTGCCAGCCCGCAGATCTGCTGCGGCGCGAGGGTCTCCCCGGCGACCGCCGTGCCGAGCAGTACCCCGGTCACCGGGTTGAGCAGTCCGATCAGTCCGACGGTGCCGGCGCTCAGGTGGCGCAGTCCGGTGAACCAGGCGGCGAAGGCCAGCGCGGTCGCCACCACCGTCACGTAGCCGAAGCCGGCCAGCGCCGGCCCGTCCAGTGCGGGCGGCGCCCCCTCCACCGCGACGGCAACCGGCACCAGGACCACGCCGCCGGCGACCAGCTGCCACGAGGTGAGCGAGAAGACGTCGACGTCCGAACTCCACCTCTTCGCAAGCACGTAGCCGAGCGAGGACATCAGCATGGCGGCGACGGAGGCGAGTACCCCGGAGAATTCGACGGCGACCGTGCCGTCCAGCAGGAGCAGGCAGACGCCGGCGATCCCGATGCCGGCCCCGGCCAGGTGGGCGGCCCGGGGGCGTTCGGCGAGCGCTGCCCAGGCGATCAGCATCATCACGACCGGCGAGGTCGCCATGATCGTCGAGGCGACGCTCGTCGGCAGGACCTGTGCCGCCAGATAGACGAGTGCGAAGAACGCACCCATGTTGAGGGTGCCGAGCACCAGCGAGCGCCACCACCACGAGCCCCGGGGCAGCGTCCGGCGGACCAGCAGGAGCAGCAGGCCGGCGGGGAGGGCCCGGAGGACCGCGCCGTAGAGCGGATATTCGGCCGACAGGAACCGGTGGGTGACGAAGTAGGTGGCACCCCAGGCGACCGGGGCGAGGGCGGTGACGGGCACCCATCGTAAGCTAGCTTCCATGGAAGCAATCATAGCTTCCATGGAAGCTATAGTGTCGGGTGTGACCGAGTACCTTGATCATGTGGCCCGCATCCAGCGGGCCTGGGCCCGCGAACGGCCCGACCTCGACGTGCGCCCGCAGGGCGTGATCGGCCGGCTGCACCGGCTGGCCGGGCACCTTGGCGAGCAGCTCCGGGTCGTCTACCGGCGGTACGGGCTCGGCGAGGGCGAGTTCGACGTACTCGCCACCCTGCGGCGGGCCGGCGAGCCGTTCGAGCGCACCCCCGGCGAGCTGGCCGCACACACCATGGTCACCACCGGGGCGATGACCAAGCGAATCGACCGGCTGGAGCGCGACGGGCTGGTCACCCGGCGCCCGAGCGCCTCCGACGGGCGGGGCCGGGTGGTCGCCCTCACGACGGCCGGCCGGAAGCTGATCGACCAGGCGTTCACGGAGCACATGCGCAACGAGCGCCGCCTGCTCGACCTGCTGCCGCCGGAGGACGCCGCCCACCTGGAACGCCTCCTCGCGACCTGGCTCGCCGCCTTCGAAACGCCACTTCCGGCGGCGGACCCGACGACGGAGGCAGCCGGACCCACAAGCACGCCACCGCCCCCGACCAGGCCCTGAAACCCCCGGCGCACCGGTGAACTCTCGGTGAACCGCAGACATACCTGGCGGACGCACTTGAAGCATCCCTTTCCATTGAGATATGCCTCTATAGACATTTCTCACTCGTAAGGGGATCATGATGAACGACTCCCGACGAACCGCCGCGGCGGCCGGGCTTGCCCTGGCCTGCGTGGTGGCCCTGGTACCCGCGGTGCACGCACCACCGGCAAGTGCCCAGGGCGGTTCACAGTGGACGATGGGCGGGCACGACATCAGGAACACCCGGTCGAACCCGGCCGAGCGGCTCCTCTCCCCGTCGACGGTGGACGGCCTGGATGTCGCCTGGACCCTCACCACCGACGGCGACGTCTCGGCCACCCCCGCCGTGGTCGACGGTGCCGTCTACTTCCCGGACTGGGGTGGCACCGTCTGGAAGGTCGACGCCGCTTCCGGCGAGGTGATCTGGTCCCGCTCGGTCGCCGAACTGGCCGGGGTCGCCGACACCTTCTCCCGGACCGCCCCGGTGGTGGCCGGCGACACGGTCTACCTCGGCACCCAGGCCGGCGCCCGGCTGCTGGCCCTGGACACCGAGACCGGCGACCTGCGCTGGAACACCCCGATGGAGACCCACCCCGACGCGATCCTCACCTCGTCGCCGGCCATCCACGACGGCACCCTCTACCAGGGCGTCTCCTCGTTGGAGTTCCTCAACGCCGGTGACCCGGCGTACGACTGCTGCACGTTCCGGGGCAGTCTGGCGGCGGTCGACGCGGCGACCGGCGAGCTGCGGTGGCAGACCCACACGCTGCCTGACCAGGGACCGGGTGGCGACGTCTTCAGCGGCGCGTCGGTCTGGGGCAGCACCCCGACCCTCGACCCGGAGGCCGGCACCGTCTACGTCGGGACCGGGCAGAACTATTCCGTTCCGGCGAGCGCGCAGGAGTGCCAGGAGAACGGCGGCACCCCGCAGGAGTGCCTGCCGCCGTGGAACGCCAAGGACTCGATCATCGCGCTGGACATGGCGACGGGTGAGATCAGGTGGTCGACCGGCCCGGCCCGGTTCGACGCCTGGAACCTGGCCTGTTTACCCGGCTTTCCGCCGAACAACTGCCCGAACCCGGGGCCGGACCACGACACCAGCGACGGTACCCACCTGTTCACCATCCCGGGACCGGACGGCCAGCCGCGCAAGGCGGTCGGCGCCGGCCAGAAGAGCGGCGAGTTCTGGATGCTGGACGCCCTGACCGGCGAGATCATCTGGAGCGCGTCGGTGGGTCCGGGCTCGGTGCTCGGCGGCATCGAGTGGGGCACCGCTAACGACGGAGAGAAGATCTTCTTCGCCGAGACGAACTACGACCGGGAGCCGTACCAGCTGCCGGACGGCCAGACCATCGAGCACAGCTCGTTCGGCGCGCTGGACGCGGCGACCGGGGCGATCGTCTGGCAGGTGCCGGAACCGCACGGCGGCCTGGCGGTCGGCCCGGCGACGACGGCGAACGGCGTGGTCTACCACGGCTCCCTCAACGGCTACATGTACGCCCTCGACGCCGACGACGGCCAACTGCTCTGGGAACACCAGGGCGCGGGCGCCTCGAACGCCGGCCCCGCCATCGTGGACGGCAGGCTCTACTGGGGCAACGGGTACCAGCGCCTCGGCGCGGCCAGCACCACCTTCTACGCCTTCGGGCTGCCGGGCGCCCCGACCACCCCGCCCGGCACCCCGCCGACCAGCGCACCGACCAGCCCGCCAACCAGCGCAGCTTCCTGAACCCGACGGGTGGGTGGGCGGGGCCGCCCCGCCCACCCGCTCACCTCTCGGGACGGGCTCCGACCGGCCCGGCGAGAGCGCTGGCCAGGACCTCGACGAAGTGCCGCAGCACGCCTGGATCCGGGGCGTGGTCGGGGTTGACCTCGGTGAGCACCAGCCCCGCGAAGCGCGGACTCGCGGCGAAGACGGCCAGGCTCACCGCCAGCTCCGCCAGCCGCAGGCCGACCGGATCACCGCCGGAGTCGGGCACGTCCGCCAGCGGTACGTCCACGAAGGAGAGCACGTCGACGTCACAGTGCAGCACGAACGGGGCGCCGAGCGCCTCGATCTCCCGGCGGGCCCGCCCGGCGGCACCGGCCGGGTCGGCGTGCACCTCGTCGGCGTGCAGGTGCGTGATGCCGAGTTCGTCGAGCAGCCGGAGTTCGAGGTCGCCCGGGGGCAGCGCGTGCGCGTACGCGACCACGTCCCGCGGGGTCAGCAGCGGCGCCGTACCCGCGATGCCGGCCAGCGCCGGCACGTGGCCGGGGATCGCCAGCAGGTGGGCCAGCCCCATCGCGTCCAGGTTGCCGTTCGGCCTGGTCGCCGGCGTGTACAGGTCCGGGCCGCCGTCGACGTAGAGCAGGGCGGGGCGGACACCGCGCTGGACGAACCCGGCGACCACGCCGACCGTGATCGAGCAATCGCCTCCGATGACAAGTGGGATCTGCCCGCTGTCGAGGATCCGGGTGACGCCGAGGGCGGTCGCGGCGGCGACCCGGGCCACCGCCGCGACGTTCTTGGCGTCGGGCCGGTCCCGGTCCGGGCGCCAGCGGAACGGTGGCAGGTCACCGTGGTCCTCGACGCCTCCGGGCAGCAGGTCGGCCAGGCCCGCCTCGCGGATCGCCGCCGGACCCTTCTCCAGCCCCGGGGTGTGCGCACCAGCGCTGGACGGCACGCCGAGCAGGCCCCATCGAGCATCCATCTTGATCATTTTACATCGCCCCGGTCGGACTGCTCGGTGTCGACGGCGGCCAGTGGCAACCTCGGCCAGGCCGCCAGGTCGTGCAGCATCTGGCGGTCGTGGGTGGCCACGACGACGGCCGCCGGGGTGTGCAGCAGGGCGGCGGTCAGCTCGTCCACCAGAGGTGCCGACAGGTGGTTGGTGGGCTCGTCGAGAATCAGCAGGTCGGGCCGCTCGGCGAGCCGCAGCGCGAGGTTCAACCGGCGCTGCTGGCCCTGGGACATCCGGCCGACGGGGGTGTGCAGGGCCTCCCGGTCGAGCAGGTTCGTCGCGGTCAGCGGCAGCCGGTCCTCGGCAGGTAGCTGCCCCCGGGACTGGAGCCGGCCGACGTGCTCGTCGTACAACTGGTGGGCGAGCGCGGTCGGCGGCCAGGCCGGTACCTCCTGCCCCAGGTACGCCACCCGGACCCGCGCCGGATGCCGGACCTCGCCGGTCGACGGCACGAGTTCCCCGGCGAGTACCGCCAGCAGGGTCGACTTGCCCGCCCCGTTCGGGCCGGTCACCAGCAGCCGGTCGGCGCCGTCGAGGCTGAGCGTGACACTGCGGTGCAGCCGTCCGGTCACCGTGACATCGTGGCAGCGCAACACGGGTACGCCGGGTCGGGTGGCCAGGTCCGGCCAGCGCAGCCGCAGCGGCGGTTCGGGCACGGTGAGCCGGTGCGCGTCCAGCTCCTCCTGCCGGCGCCGGAGCGCCTGGACGACGCCCGGGGCGCGGGACTGGCGCTGGTGCTTGCCGTGCCCCTTCTCCGGGCGCCAACCGGTGCTCAGGCGTTGCCGCGCCTCGCTCACCGCGTCCGCGAGCCGCTGGTGTTCGGCCTGCTGGGCCTCGTAGTCCCGCTCCCAGCGCTCGCGTTCGCGCCGCCGCCCCTGCTGCCAGCCGGGGTAACCGCCGGCGAACAGCAGCGGTCGCCCGTCCTGGCTGGGATCGAGGTCCAGGAACTCCCCGGCCACGTCCTGCAAGAGGGTGCGGTCGTGCGTCACCACGACCACCCCACCCGGATGCTGGCGGAGTCGTCCGGTGAGGAACGCCAGGCTGTCGGCGTCGAGGTGGTTCGTCGGCTCGTCCAGCAGCAGCAGGTCGTGGCGTGCCCCCAACAGGCAGGCCAGGCGTACCCGGTAGCGCTGCCCGACCGACAGGGTCGCCAGCGGGCGTTCCCGGTCGGTGCAGGCGTCCAACCCGGCCAGTGCCACGTCGACGCGGCGCTGGGCGTCCCAGGCGTCCAACCGGGTGGCCGCGTCGAGCGCGGCGGAGTACGCCTCGTCGGCGCCCCGCCGGCCCTCGGACAGTGCCGTCGCCGCGTCGTCGAGCGCCCGCAGAGCCTGCTCGGAATCCCGCACCGCGCCCCGGACGAGGCTGCCCACCGTCTCACCGCCGCGCGCCTCCAGCGACTGCCGGGCCACGCCGACGGTGCCGACCCGGTCCACGGTGCCCTGGTCGGGTGAGACCAGGCCGGCCAACACGTGCAGCAGGGTCGTCTTGCCCCGGCCGTTCTCACCGACGACGGCGAGGCGGGAGCGGGCGGAGACGGTCACGCTCACGTCGGCGAGCACGACCCGTCCGCCCAGCACGACCCGTACGCCGTCGGCGCGGACGTGCGCCCGGTCACCGGCCGGCAGCCGGCCGCCCCAGGCAAGATCTGTGGTGTTGGTCGTCGTCGAATCGGGTGATGAGATCAGGTCGAAGTTTCGCATCGTCTGCTCTTCGGCTCGTCGTGGAGCCGGGCAGCACGAGGAGGCCGCCCGGCGGGAACGCCAGGACGGCGGAACAGAGCTAGCTGAAAGAAGGTCGCGTCAACCCTGCCGCCGTCAGCGGCGGGACCAGGGCTTCATCACGGCGAGGCCTGCATGCATGCGGGCAACCATAGCCGAACCGCGTCGGGGACGGCGATCGGAATTGCCCGGCACGGGTCAGCGGAGTTTCCGCTCGTAGCAGACCGACACCGTCGAGCCGACGTAGTCACCGAAGAGCGGGATCTCGTGGTAGCCCTCGCGCCGGTAGAAGCGCTCCGCGTCCGGCTGGGCGGTCCCGGTCTCCAGCCGCAGCGTCGTCCAGCCACGCTCGGCGGCGGCCGACTCCAGGGCCTGGAGCAGGCTGGTGGCCACGCCGCTGCCCCGGTGGTGCGGCTCCACGTACATGCGTTTGATCTCGGCGGTGGTGTCGTCCAGCCGGCGCAGCGCGCCGCAACCGACCGCCTCCGCGGTGGCCGGGTCGACCGCGACGACGAAGAGGTCGATGTCGGCCTCGGACGGCGGGGTGCCGGGCTCGTGGTCGTCGCAGCCGTAGCGGGCGTCGAGTTCGGCCCGCTGACGCGTCCGGAGCGCGACGCCGGCCGGATCGTGCCAGGGCCGCACCTCGATCGTCCACTTTCCGAGTCCGCGCATCGTGTTCTCCCGGGGTAGGGGGTTGGACTTTGGGAACTGGTAACGCCTGTTACGGTAACGGATGTTACCGGTGATGGGCACGATGCGGAGTGGGATCCATGTCACGGAAAGCGGACCGACCGGCCCAGGAGGCGCAGCTGTCCCGGGGCGTCTGGGAGGTGCTGGCCCGGCACGGGATCGAGCGGCTGACGATCCGGGCTGTCGCGGCTGCGGCGGGCTGCACGACCGGGCTGGTCATGCACCGGTTCCCGAACCGTCGCGCCCTGCTGCTGCACGCCCGTCAACTGCTGCACGAGCGGACCCGCGCCCGGGTCGAGGCCCTCGAAGCGGACGCGGCCGACCCGGCCGCCGCACTGCGTGCCGTGCTCGCCCAGGGCCTCGCGCTGGACGCCGAGACCGCGACCGAGAGCGTGGTCTGGGTGGGCTTCCTGGCCGCGTCCGTCGGCGACGACGAGCTGGCCGCCCAGCATCGGGCGAACAACCAGGCGTGGCGCGAGCGGGTCTCCCGGCTCGTCTCCGCCGTCGCGCCCGGTTGGAGTGACGCGCGGGTGGCGACGGCCACCTTCGCATTGATCGCCATGGTGGAGGGGGCCGCCGCGCTAGCCTCCGCCGACCCCGCCAGTTACCCGCCGGCCGCGCAGACCGCAGCTCTCGACGCCACGCTCACCGCGCTCAGACTCGGGTGAACGCCGGCAGGAAGAGACTGCCGGCGCCACTCGACGAGACATGCAGGGCCTCCCGGGACCGGGTCCAGGCGACGAGGAGAACGCAACGGTCCCGGAGCAGGGGCGCAGTCGTGCTGGATCCGGTTCACCCCCGGCTGCTCCCTGACCCGCACCGCTGTATCCCGACCTCGACCTCGACCTCGACCAACGGCTCGTACACCCTGTCCAGCATCGGATGTGACACCCTGCCGGCCACGATCGGCGGACTCTCACCGGTCCGAGTCGTCCACTTGTGCCTGTTCGTAGAACCAGCCGAGCTGTTCGATCAGGGTATTACGAGTGTCGGGATCGACGAGAACCTTGAGCGGGAAGCCCGGCCGCAGCGCCAGCTTCGCGGCGGCGATCTCCACTCCTGGCACCTTGTTCAGCCGCTGCCGGAACTCCTCCCGCAGGGCTACGTCATCGAACGGCGTGCGGATGCTCAAGTGCTGGAACACCACCTCGACCTTGCCGCTCGGGTAGATCGCGACAGGCCAGATGTTGCCGTACTCGTGAACCGCCCTGGGTTCTGTGGAGACCTCAGCTGTTGGCTCCAACCACCTCGCGGGGCTGGCGTTGAGCGTAGAACATCGATTCGTATTCGGCCGGTGGGACATGGCCGATGGCGGAGTGCAGGCGCTGGTTGTTGTACCAGTCGACCCACTCGGCGGTGGCCAGTTCGACCTGGGCGAGACTGCGCCACGGACCCCGGGGTTTGATCAGCTCGGTCTTGTAGAGGCCGATCGTGGACTCCATCAGGGCGTTGTCCAGGGCGTCGCCGACGCTGCCGATCGAGGCGTCGATGCCGGTGTCGAGCAGGTGGGTGGTGAAGCGGAACGACGTGTACTGGCTGCCCGCGTCGCTGTGGTGCACCAGGCCCGGCCCGACCGGCTGGCCGGCGCGGTCGCGGCGCCACAGCCCCATGTCCACCGCGGCGAGGACGAGCGGGGTGCGTTTGTTCGTCGCCGCGGACCACCCGACGATTGCCCGGGAGTAGATGTCGACGACGAACGCGACGTAGACGACGCCGGACCAGGCGGCCACGTGGGTGAAGTCCGCGACCCAGCGCCGGTTCGGCCGGGCGGCGGTGAAATCCCGGTTCAGCAGATCAGCGGCCCGTTCATGCCCGGGGTCGGCGACCGTGGTGCGGATCTTCTTGCCCCGCACCACGCCGGCCAGACCGGCGTCGCGCATCAGCCGCTCGACCGTGCACCGGGCAGTCGGATGCCCCTGGCGGCGCAGCTCATGCCAAATTTTGCGAGCTCCGTAGACACCGTAGTTCGCCGCATGGATCTCCCGGATGAGTGCTATCAGCTGCGCATCCCGCACCTGCCGCTTCGATGGCGGGCGCTTCTTCGCCGCCCAGTAACCACTCGGGGTGATCTGCAGCCCGTGCCGGCGCAACACCCGACAGATCGGCTCGACTCCACCGAAGCGGCCCCGATGGGCATCAACGAAGCTCACGAGCGTGTCGTAGGCCGGTCGAGCTCGGCCGCGAAGAAAGCCGACGCGGCCTTCAAGATCTCATTCGCCCGCCGCAGTTCGGCGTTCTCCCGCCGCAGCCGCTTCAGCTCCGCCGACTCCTCCGACGTCACACCCGGCCGGCGACCGTCATCGACCTGCGCCTGACGGACCCACTTACGCAACGTCTCGGCCGTGCCGATCCCCAACCGGGCCGCCACCGCAGTGATCGCCGCCCAATCCGACTCGTAGTTCGGCCGCACCTCCGCGACCATCCGCACCGCCCGCTCCCGCAACCCCTGCGGATACGGCTTCGTTCCTGCCATCTCTCGATCCTTCCCAAGCGGGGAAGTCTCTACAAGATCCGGGGCGGTTCATACGGGGCGGGGTGCGTTGCTGCGGGTCGACGCACAACAGCGGTCTGAGGGCGATGAGGAACGGGCGAAGGCTGCACATGTCAAACTTAGCGGGTGCAGGTGAACGAGTTCTGGTCGTTGGTCGAGAGTGCTCGCGAGGACGTGTCCGGCGACGGCGGGGATTGGCCGTCGGGCTCGGTGGTCGGTAGAGCACTGGCGGCAAGGCTGGCGCAGCTGCCAGCGGAGCACATCGTGGAGTTTTACCACTGCTACGAGCGGGTAGCCGCACGTGCGCATCAGTGGGGCTTGTGCGCGGCGGCGTACGTGATCTGTAGGTACATCTCCGACGACACGTTCAGTGACTTCAAGGCCGGACTGGTCGGCTTGGGGCGCGAGGCGTTCGAGCAGGCGGTAGCCGATGCGGATGCATTGGCGGAGCACCCGATGGTGCGAGCAATCGCCGCTGGCCACGTCGACCGATTCGCGCTTGCGGCCGAAGAGATCCAGTTCGCGGCGTCGAGTGCGTTCGAGCAGCACAGCGATGATGCCGACGGGTTCTGGGAGGCGTTGGAAATCCAACCCGACGAGCCTGGTGACGAGGAAGAACCCTCAGCCGATGACCAGTGGTCAGGACAGTTCGGCAGCGCCGGCGATGCTGCCCAGATCCCCTTACGGCTACCCCGCCTACTTGCCCTGTTCTCTGTTCCTTGAACGCGGACGCGGCGAGCGTTGATCCATGAGGGTCTTCATCGCGATCATGCTGTTCACGGTTCGGGCGGCAGCCTCGGAGATCGATAGAAGTAAAGCTCCAGGTAGGACAGCGGTCGACTAAGAAGCCTCCGATGCCCAACCGGGAGCCTCGCTGCACTGTCCTACCCCGCCACGATCATGCTGTCCAGCCACACCCTGCACCACCTCGCAGACCGTATTCGCACCCGCCGCCGGCAGCATCGCTCGCGGTGGAGGCGTCTCGGGGTGCCCGTGGCAGCGTGCGCACGCCGTTCGGACGGCACCACTTCCGGCCGAATCTGTCACGCAGGCAGTCGAATCGTTGACTTCGTCCCAGCAGGTGCAGCGACGCCTGGGGCTCGGTCAACTCGGCGAGTACCCGTCGATGTCCCGACCCCACGGCCACACTGTCCCCCGAGTCGCCCCGACATGGCGGGCGGGGCAGCTGCCCATCCCAGGGTTGACATTGTCGCAGCCCATGACTCAATCTAATGAGACAAAGCTTGGGACATTCGGAGGTAGGGTATGCGACAGCCAGCTCAGACGGATCCGGAGCGCTGGCTGGCCGGGGTGTGGTTGGAGCGGCACGGCCTGGCCGACGTCGAGCCGACCCCGCTGCTCGCGACCCGGCTGGCGGTGCGGCGGCGGGTCAAGGTCGCCGACAGTCTGCTGCTGGCCGCGTTCATCGTCGGCGCGGCACTCACCCACGTGTCGGCGCTGCCCCACGACGTCACCTCCTCCGGGCCGCCGATGCTGGTGCTTGTGGCGTTGGTGGTCGGGTTGCTGGTGGCGCAGTGGCTGCTCGGCTGGTGGGTGCGGCACGTCGACCGGCAGGCCGGTGCGCGGCTGTCCCGGCGGGTCGCCCACCCGGTCCAGCTCGGCTGGTCGGCGGTGCTCGGCCGGCCTTACGCCGTCTTCACGGTCGCCAGCTTCACCGCCGCCCTGCTGCTCGCGGTGAGCGTGCTCGCGGTTCCCGATCCCGGCCTACGGCGCGGGGCGACAGTCGTGCTGATCGGTCTAACCGGCGCCGCCGTCGGCATCGTGCTGCAACTGCGCAACGTGCTGGCGAGCCCGGCCGTGGCCGACGACGAGGCGTCGCTCACCGCCGACGTCATCATGCGGGTCGAGGACGCCCGCGCCCTCGTCACCCCCAGCCTGGTCTGGACGCTGCCGGCAATTTTCCTGTACGGCGAATCGTTCGGCTGGTGGAACGTCGCCTCGCTCGGGCTCGTGGTGGTGGGTGCCATCGCGTACTGCCTGATCCACCTCCGGGCCACGGCTGTCGGGACGGCCGCCCGGCGTGCCATGGTCACCGGATGATCGTCATCGACGCGGGCTCGCCGACTCCGCCGTACGAGCAGCTCCGGGCCCAGCTCGCCAGACAGATTCAGGAGCGCACGCTCGCCGTCGGCACGAGACTGCCGACGATCCGCCGGCTCGCGGCCGACCTCAGCCTCGCCGTGAACACCGTCGGGCGGGCATACCGGGAGTTGGAAGAGGCCGGGCTGATCGAAACCCGTGGCCGGGCCGGCTCGTTCGTCTCGGCCGCCGGCGAGCAGGCCCTCGAACAGGCCCGCCGCGCCGCCCACGACTACGCGGCGGTCGTCACAAGCGTCGGCATCGACCCCACCGAGGCGATCCGGATCGTCGAGGCGGCACTCGGCCAGGCCGCGACGCCATGAGGGACGAGCCACCCACTACCCGTCGAGCAGGGCTCCGTGCTGTTCACGGGATTCATACTCGACCAGGCTGCTGAGTATGAGTCGGCGTGTGACGATCTCGGTGCCTGATGACGTGGCGGAGCAACTGGCCGCCCTCCCAGCCCGTCAGGTTTCCGCATATGTCACCGAGGCGCTGCGGCGGCGTCGGATCTCCGACGACATGCGAGCCGCCTTGCGGGCGGCCGGCCACCGCGAGTACCCGTACGACCCCGAGGGCGCCGCCGGCCGGCTCGCACCGCCACAGGTCAGCCCGGAGGTCCGCGCTGCCGCGATATCCAGGGTCGCCCAGTTGCTGGACCGGCCCGCCGACGAGGTCCGCGCTGACCTCGAACGGCGAGCGGCAGGGTGAGCCGGCCCTACTACGTGCTCGACACCGGAGCCCTGCTGGCCTACGCCCAAGGCGTCGAGGTCATCGGCGAGACCCTTGTCGAGGTGGCGGACGCCGGTGGCAGTGTCGTTGTGCCGCTGGTCTGCCTGCTGGAGGCGTACAGTCTGCTCGACCATGCTGAGCACGACTATCTCCAGATGCTCCGGCAGAACCCGGCGGTGCGCGTCGTCTCCCCCGTCCTGCGCACCGACCAGGTCGACGACTGCGCGATGATCGGCGGGATGGCCCGGCACACCGGGCGGCTCGGCGCGGGCCACGCCGCGTACGTCGCTCTCGTCAGCTCCGCAGGGATAGTCACGTCCCGTGCCGACCAGCTGCGACAGGTGCTCGGCGACGGGTGGCCGATCGTCGAAGTCCGAGTCAGCCCGAACCGGCCCCGGGCGACCATCGACTGATCACGATGGGGTGGCCGTTCGCCGGATCGGAATACCGCAGAACATTCCGGCTACGCCGACCCGGCGCGGAGGGGGCGTCCTTCCCTCCGCGCCGGGTTCCGCCGACGTCAACCGGCGGCGCCGGTGGGCCGCCGCCGCGCTGACTGGCAGCGTGCTGGCACCTTCTCCCGGGACCGGATCCAGCGCCGTGGAAGCCGGATCCGGCTCGACGGCGGGCTCCGCCGGCCGAGACAGGTTGCCGAAAACTTCCGGTAATCTAACCCCGTCGATGTGCGTACCACTATTAATACCCATCGAAGGCGCCCGGCACAAGACCTGCAAGCGCCTTGGATCAACCCGCTCCCAACTCCCGGAAGGTCACCGGAAGTTCCGGAGGTTCCGGGAGCGGACGACCACCCCGCCGGCACGGCAGTTCAACTACCCCGCCGGTAGACGGAGACGTGACTGGTACTTCCGGCGTCGAACGGGCGGCGGTGCCAGTCGGCGTACCGTTCGGTGAGCCGCAGGCCCGCCCGCTCGGCCATCTCGTCGATCTGCTCGGGCCAGGCGTACCGCATGCCGAACGGCTTCAGGTGCACACCCTGACCGTCGAATGTGATCGTCTGCCGGACGAAGGTCTGCGCCTCCCGGTCGAACCGGTGCAGCCGGATCGTCGCCGAATCCTCCGTCACGTTCCGGACCTGGACCTGCGACTCGGTCCGGTCGATGTCGTCCGGGTCCGGGACGTACGTCTCGACCACGAACGCGCCGCCCGGCGCCAGCACCCGGGCGACGTTGCGGAAGCAGTCCTCCTGCCGCCGCGCGTCGACCAGGTTGAACAGCGTGTTGTAGACCAGGAACGCCATCGTGAACGGCCCGCTCACCGGGACGTCCGCCATGTCGCCGACGACGACCGGAATGCGCTCGCCACCGGGTTTGTCGCGCAACCGCGCCACCATCTCCTCGGACGCCTCGACGCCCTCCACCGGCAGCCCCCGGGCGGCCAGCGGAAGCGCGACCCGGCCGGTGCCGATCGCGAGTTCCAGCACCGGGCCGCCGTCGGCGAGGGCGGCGAGGAAGTCCACCGCCGGAGCCGGGTCGGGGTTGGGGCCGTCGTCGTAGCCGGCGGCCCAGAGCCGGCCGAAGAGTCCGGGATCGTCGAGGGCGGACATCAGTCACCCTCCCCGGACCGAGCGGACCGAGCCGGCCCAGCGGCCGACGAGATGCCGGTCGGGCCGGACCTACCGCCGCCCGCCCTGGTGCTTGTCGTGCATACCGACGTACTCATGAAGCCTCGTATCTCTCGAGTGGACGGAACCTGCTCGCTGACCGGACATCGGCACTCGTGGCATGGCCGTCTCCTCTCGATGGGCTTCCGGCCGGCGGTACCCGTCGACCAAGATCAGGAGATCAGAAGTTCGACGAACCCGGCAACCGGTTTAACCACCGGGCCGTACTCCGGTGAAGAACCCGATCACCCGGGTCGTACTCCGCCACCACGATCGTCAGCAGATCGATCCGCACCCGACGGAGCCCAGGCCGCCCGCCCGGTACGCTGTCATTCGTCCACCGGCAGCGCGGGGGTTTCACGGCTGGGACGACCGACCCGCGGCGGAGTTCACCGGCCGGGAGGACGACCGAGGAGTCGATTTCCGATGAGCCGCCCAGCAGAGGACGTGGCGGCGGCCACCCGGGGCGAGGACCTGCTGACCCTGGCCCGCCTCTCGGTCGGACCGGACGCGGTACGCGGCATCCTGGACTGGCTCGGCCGGCGTACCGGAGGCACGGCCCTGCTGGTCGGAGCCGACGGCCGGGTACTCGCCGGCACCGCCGACCGGCCGGCCCCCGGAACCCGGCTCGCCCGAACCGTCGGCGCCGCCGTCGCGGACCTGTTCCGGCGCGGGTCGGAGGCCGCCGTCGTCGACACCGACGGACCGCACCGGATGCACCTGTTGACGCTGGGCGGCACCGGCCGGGACCGGTCCGCCGCCGCACTCGTCGCCCGGACCGAGGAGCGGTCCGGCTGCCTGGTCGTCGTCGCCAACCCCGGCCGACCGCTCGGCGACCTGCTCGCGGACACCGCCCGGACGCTCGCGCTCTGCTGGCGGGTCGAGGAGGCGGACCGGGTACGCCAGCGGATCGCCGCCGCCGACGCGCACGGCCGGGAGGCGGTACTGCACCTGTTGATGGTCGGCGACGTGGCACCGGCCCGGCGGATCGCCTCGGCCCTGCGACCGCGGTTGCCGGACGCGCTGCGGGTCGGGGTGATCGAATGCGGCGGCCGGCAACGGTACGAGGTCGCCGCCGAACTCGCCAGGTCGCTCTCCGGGCGGGCCTGGCTCGTCCCCTGCCCGGTCCGCTCCAACCATCTCATCGCCCTGTTACCAGCCGAGCCGTCCAGCGCCGCCGCCCCGCCGGCAGCCCTCGGCGCCGGCCGACCGGCCGGGGACGGGGCCGAGGCGGCGGACCGGCTGGGGCGGCTGATCACCGACCGGGTACCGGCCAGCCGGGTCGGGCTGAGCGAACCGGTCGCGTTGCCGGCGACGGCCAGCGGGTACGAGCAGGCCGTCCACGCCCTGGCCGTGGCCCGGACGACGACCGGGGGCTACGCCCGCTTCGACCGGCAGCACGACCTGGTGCCGCTCGCCGGCCCCGACGGGTACGCCTGGGCCGAACGGCTGCTGCGGCCGGTGGTCGACCATGTTCCCGCCCGCCGGGCCGACCCCGGCGCGGCGGAGCTGCTCGGCACGCTCAACTCCTGGCTGGCGTTCGACAGCGCGGCCAGCCGACACCTCAAAATCCATCGCAACACCCTGGCCGCCCGGTTGCGGCTGCTCAATTCGCTGCTCGGGACGGATCTCCTCCGGGTCCGGGACCGCTCCGCGGCCTGGCTGGCCCTGCGGCTGCGCGCCGCGCCCCGACCGACCGTTCCGGAAGCCGGCACGATGCCGCCCGGGTCGCTCCCCGGCGCCGGCGAGGGTGCACCCGACCCGGCCGTCCGGGAGATCGAGCTGGACCAGTTGCTCGCCGGGCCGGCTGTGACCGGATGGGCCCGGGCCCTGCTGCGGCCGCTGCGCACGATGGACAGGTCGACCGGCCTGGCGACGGTACGGGCCTGGCTGGCCGCCGACACCAACCTCTCGGCCACTTCGGCCGCGCTCGGCATCTCCGTCTCGGCCACCCGCAAGCGGCTGGTCCGGGCCGAACAGGCACTCGGACGTTCGCTGCTGCACGCCCCGGACGCCCGGCACGAACTCTGGCTGGCCCTGCGGGCGATCGACCTGGCCGACGGCTGACTGTCCAGTCGCTGTGCAGGTCGGGACCGGCACCGCGGTCGCTGTGCGGATCGTCCCCTCGTGGCCCGGTGCCGTGCCGCCGTACGTTGTCGGTGCCGATGCGGGGGACGGCCACCGTCCGGCGCCCTTCGGGTCACCGAACGCCAACGAGGGCGAAGGGCAGTCGGACGGTGGCCGTGGCCGTGCCTTCTGGCCGGGCACCGGATGCCGGATGCCGCCTGCCGGGTGCCGGGTGCCGGGTGCCGGAGTCGAGTGGCCATCCCGGACGCAGAGGTCGTCATCTCGCGCCGGTGCCGACGCAGACCCGTCCGCCCTGCCGGATCGTGGGAGCGTGCCCAGATCCAGGATCGCTGAGGTAGTGTCGCCCTGCGACGTGGGCGGACGAGGAGCCTGCCCGGATCAGTGTCCACAGGGGGCCGGCCCGTTCGCGTGCCTTCCTGTTCGGGGGAGATCATGGCGGATTCAGCACCGGAGGTCGGGGCCGGTGTCGCCGCGTTCGGTGCATGGGTCCGGGCAGGACGGCTGGAACTCGGCTGGACCCAGGAAGAGTTCGCCGACCGGTCCGGGCTCAGTGTCCGCACGGTCCGCAACCTCGAGGCCGGTCGGGGTGGAACTCCCCGGCCGGACACCCGCCGGCTGGCCATCGCCGCACTGTCCCCGGCCGACCACGACCGGACCACGCCGGTGTCCCCGGTGCGGCCGGCCCAGCTTCCGGCCGACATCCCCGGCTTCACCGGCCGGGCCGAACAGCTGCGCCGGCTGGACGCCCTGCTGGACGCCGACCCGGCCGACTCGGCGGGAGCCGTGCCGATCTCGCTGATCACGGGTACGGCCGGGGTCGGCAAGAGTGCGTTGGCCGTGCACTGGGCACACCGGGTCGCGGACCGCTTCCCCGACGGGCAGCTCTACGTCAACCTGCGCGGATACAACCCGAGCGGTCCCGCACTGCGCTTCGACGAGGCGGTGCGCGCCTTCCTCGACGCGTTCCAGGTGCCACCGGAGCGGCTTCCGCACGGCGTCGACGCGCAGGCGGGCCTGTACCGGAGCCTCCTCGCGGGCAAGCGGGTACTTGTGCTGCTGGACAACGCCCGGGACCCGGAACAGGTCCGTGGGCTGCTGCCCGGCACGGCCGGCTGCCTGGTGGTGATCACCAGCCGCGACCAGCTCACCGGCCTGGTCGTGTCCGAGGCGGCGGTTCCACTACGCCTGGACCAGCTCACCGAGGGCGAGGCACGGTCACTGCTGGCCCACCGGCTGAGCCGGAGCCGCGTCGCCGCGGAATCGGCCGCGGTCGACCTGATGGTCGCGCTCAGCGCCCGGCTGCCGCTCGCGCTGGCCATCGTGGCCGGTCGGGCCGCCATGGCGGCGGAACTTCCCCTCGCCACGCTGGCCGACGAGATGCGGCAGACCCGGGGCCGCCTGGACGCGTTCGTCAGCGAAGATCCGAGTACGGACGTGCGGGCCGTCTTCTCCTGGTCCTACCACCGGCTCAGCCAGGGGGCGGCCCGGCTCTTCCGCCTGCTGGGCCTGCACCCGGGACCGCACGTCCGCGTGCCCGCCGCCGCCAGCCTGGCCGGTGTCACAGTCCCGGAGGCGCGACGCCTGCTGACCGAGTTGACCTGCCGGCACCTCTTCACCGAGTACCCGCCCGGCCGGTACACGACCCACGAACTGCTCCAGGCCTACGCCGCCGAACTCGTCCGGAACGACGAGCAGGACGGCGACCGTGACGAGGCCGTGCAGCGCATGCTCGACCACTACCTGCACACCGCGCACCGGGCGGCGACGCTGCTCTTCCCCGAGACGATCAAGTTGGCGGGACCGCAGCCGGGGGTCGTGCCCGAGGAGATCGTGGACGACCGCGCCGCCCTCGACTGGTTCGCGACCGAACACCACGTGCTGCTCGCGATCGTCGACCGGGCGGAGACGGCGGGCTCGGACACGCACGTCTGGCAGTTGGCCTGGTCCCTGGAGACGTACTTCGACTTCCGGGGTTACTGGCACGACCTGGCCGCGACCCAGGAGCAGGCAGTGGCCGCCGCCGGCCGGTTGGCTGATCCGATCGCACAGGCCCACGCGTACCGGGGGCTCGGCGGCGCCCACCTCCGGACGGGCCGGTACGACACGGCCGACCGTCACCACCGGTCCGCCCTCGACCTGTTCACCCGACTCGGTGACCGGAGTGGACAGGCCCGGAGCCACCGCGGCCTGGCCTGGCTCTGTTCCCATCGGGACCGCCATACCGAGGCGCTGGAACACAGCCGGCAGGCGTTGAGCTGCTACCAGGAGGTCGGCAACCGGGCCGGGCAGGCGAGCAGCCTCAACTCGGTCGGCTACAGCCTGGCCCTCACCGGCGACCACCGGCAGGCGGTCGGCTACTGCCGCCGGGCGCTCGCGATGCTCCGGGAGATCGGCGACCAGCACAGCGAGGCGGCCACCTGGGACAGTCTCGGATACGCCTACCACCACCTCGGCGAGAGCGCGAAGGCGATCGAGTGCTACCGGCGCGCTCTGGACCTGCACCGGACGTTCGGCGAACGCTACTTCGAGGCGATCGTCCTCACCCACCTCGGCGAGGCGTACGACGGGTCCGGGCAGCCGGAAGCGGCCGGCCAGGCGCTGCGGCAGGCGCAGGAGATCTTCGCCGGCCTGGGACGCACGGCCGACGGTGGGTTGAGCGACTGGGAGAAGTAGTCAGGCCTCCCGACCGTCCGTCGGGCCGGAGAGGCCGATGTCGACGACGCCGGCTCGCGGAGCGGCCGGACCGACCAGCAGCTGGACGACGTCGACCTGCCCGCGTGGCACTCCGAACATCGTCCGCACTCCGCCGGAGTCGTAGTCGGAGACCGGCCGGCAACCGAGACCCAGCGCGGTGCCGGCGAGGCGACACCGCTGTACCGCGATGCCGGCCAGTACGTGCTGCATCCGGTACCAGCGGTCGCCGTGGCCGCGCAGTCCCCGGTCGAGGTCGGCGAAGAGGAACAGCCGGGCGGCAGCCGTACGCGAGCCGCCCAGGGCGTCGGTCGGGGCGGACCCGTCCCCGGCGGTGCCCGGGGCGGGCCGGAGGCGGTGTGTCGCCGGATCGTAGGCGTAGGGTCCGGGAGCCAGCCCGGTCACCCGGCTCGGCAGGCAGTAGGCGGCCAACTGCCCCGCCCCGGGTGAGGTGCCGGTGATGTCGCAGCGGGATCCGGTCAGCAGCCACGCCAGCAGCGTGCCGAGTTGCCGGACCGTCATCGCGGCACCGCTGAACCGGACGGCCGACCGGAGCGCCGCGTCCACCCGCGCAGGAACGAGTGGCTCGGGCAGGTCGAGTGGCTCGGGCAGGTCGAGTGGCTCGGGCAGGTCGAGTGGCTCGGGCAGGTCGATGCTCCGACCGGACGCGGGTGGGCGTCGTCGCCGGTCCGCGGCGGTCGGGCCGTCCCGCCCCGGCGACCGGCGGAACGCGTCCCAGGTAGGGACGTCCCGGGAGCGGTCGGCCGTACCGCTGCGCTGACTCGCGTGATGCAGCCGTACCGCGCTGGGATGCGCGGCGGCACGCAGCTCGAGATCGGACTCCAGACCCCGGACCGCGTTGACATCCGGCGCCGGCGCAGCGGGCGCGTCGGCCGGCGCCGCCGGGGCCGGGTCGTCCGGCGTGCGGGCCGAGGGGTGCGCTGCCGGGGCGGCCGGCACGGCGGGTGCCGGGCCGGTGCGGACGACGGCGTAGACCGACTCGAGGTCGGGGTCCAGCCCGAGCAGGGTGTCGAGGGCCTGGTCGTCGAAGACGAGGCGCAGGTCGGTCCCGTCGGGCGCCCGGTGCAGCAGCTGGCCGGCCAGGGCGCCGGTGTCCAGACAGCCGAGGCGGTAGCCGAACGCGCCGTAGGTCGACGCGTTCTTCCACATCCGGCAGGAGACGAGCAGCGTGTACGGCGTGGGCGCGCGGCCGAGCGCGGCCCGCAGCGACGCCTGCGGATCGTCGGTGGCCAGCGTCTCCAGGGTGTGGTGCGTGGCGTCGTAGTGGTAGACGCCGGGTCCGGGCGCGTACCCGCCGGTCACCGCCAGGTACAGCTCGGCCGGATAGTAGGCACCGCCGGACGGCACCGCCCGCCGGACGCCGCCGCGCAGGGTCGGGGCGGTGTTCGTGCCGGGAAAGCCGCCGAGCGCGGCCATCGCGGCCGTCGTGTAGAACTGGAGTCGGGTGGGCGCGTACGCCGAGGTCAGCGCCCCGACCAGCGCCAGCGGCCCGGCGGACCGGCCCGGGTGCGGCGCCGCCGGCCAGGGCAGCGGGATCCGGACGCTTCCCGGGTACTGCTTGAACAGTGGTGGCCGGCGGGGCCCCCGGGGGGTGTCGCGGTGCACCCGAAGGTAGTCGACGGTTGCCGTGCCGGGCGCTGCCCCGGTCGGCCGTGGCGACGTCATGGACTCCAGCCCTCCCCCGATGTCGACCAGCGTCGCAGTACGGTAGCCCGTCCCACCGGTGGCCACCGCCCGGTGCCCGCCACCCGGCGGGGCGGCCTGCGCCGGCCACGCCGGAAGCAAACGATCTTGCCCCTCCTTTACCTGTCTGGTGCCTGGTTCGCCGCCGACCCGGATTCCTACCGTTGGCCGGATAGATCAACCACGCCGCGCCGGTGTGGTCCGCGCCCGACCCGCCGCGCGGCCGGACCCGCAGCGGCGGGGACGCCGGGAACAGGAGACGAGATGCCTTCCAGTCAGGAGGTCGACGGACCCACCTCCGACAGCCCGTTCCTGAGCGTCGTGATCCCCACGTACCACGACTCGCAGTGCCTCGCGCTCACCCTCGACTCGCTGACCCGGCAACGGCTGGATCCCGAACTGTTCGAGGTGATCGTGGTGGGTGACGGCGACACGGTCGACGACCAGGTCGGCAAGTCGATCGCCGTCCGGGGTTTCCGGTACCTCGGGCTGCCCGAGCACGTCGGACGCTCCGCCGCCCGCAACCACGGTGTGACGGCCGCGCGCGGGCGGGTGGTGGTCTTCCTGGACAGTGACTCGTTCGCCGACCCGGACCTGCTGGCCCGACACCACGACTTCCACCGCGGCGCCGACACGCCGCGGGTACTCGTCGGCAAGCGCTGGGAGATCGACTGGCCGGTACTCGACCGGATCCTCGTCGCCGGCGCGATGGACCTGGCGGCGCTGCCTGCGGAGAGCGCGGACCTGCGGTTTCCCGAACCGACGCCGCCGGAGCGGATCGCGGAACTGATGCGGACCCCCTGGTTGTTCGCCTACACCAACAACATCTCGGTGCCCCGGGAGGTGGTGGTCTCCGCCGGCATGTTCGACGAGGCGTTCGGCACCAGATGGGGATTCGAGGACCTGGAGCTGTTCTACCGGGTCTACCTCGAACTGGGCCGCCGGTCGGCCGCGTTCCACTACGACGACCGCGCCACCTGCTACCACCTGCCGCACTACCGACCCAACATCGGGATGTTCCAGGACTACTACGCGAACATGGCGGTGGCCAAACAGAAGCACCCCTGCTACGAGTGGGAGTTCACCGGGCTCGTCCAGCCGGCGCAGGCGGCCGACCGGATCCGGCGGTACGAGGCGAGCTTCGCCGCGACCGCCGGGGAACCGGCGTGGCGGGCCGCCCGAGCCTGGCGACGGTCCGGCCTGGACGCTGTCGTCGCCGCCGCCGACCGCCCCGCGACACAGCCCCACCCACGGGTCCTGGTGATCGGTCTCGGCACCGGGGAACTCGACCTGCCGGACGGTGCGGAGACGTTCGACCTCGGACTGCCCCGCTCCCCGACCAACCCGCACCTGCTGGGCTTCGCGACGCACTATCCGGACCGGGCCTTCGACGTCGTCGTCAACGTCAACCTGTGGCGCTGGTTCGGTGTGCACGACGTCAGCCGGTATCTGGGAGAGTCGCTGCGGATCGCCGGCACGAGCGTGCTCGTGCACTCCTCCGACGCCCGGCTGCCGGCGGGCGTCGCCGGGGTGGACGACGTCGAGTACTTCGTACGGATGCTGGCACCGCACCTGGACACGTCGGTGGAGCACCGGGATCCGGACCGCGTCGTCACGGTACGGGCGGCGGCGTGAGCGGGTCCGTCCCGAGCCGCGGCGTGAGCGCGTCCGTCCCGGGCCGCGGCGTGAGCGCGTCCGTCCCGGGCCGCGGCGTGAGCGAGTCCGTCCCGGGCCGCGGCGTGAGCGAGTCCGTCCCGAGCCGCGACCACGTGTTGTCGACCGCGCCGCGACGATTCCTGCCTCAGGTGCCGGTCGTCGGCGCCGAGGGTTCCTGGCTGTGGTTGGCCGACGGGACGCGGCTGCTGGACTTCCACGGGCAGCACATGTGCATCGGGATCGGTCACCGCCATCCGAAGCTGACGGCCGCCCTGCACGACGCCGTCGACCGGCTGGACTACGTCGCCGACTTCTTCCCGTCCGAGCAGAAGGACCGGGCGGCACGGCTGATCGTCGAGGAGACCATGGCCGGTTCCCCGTGGGCCGGCGCGGTGCGCTTCGTCTCGTCGGGATCGGAGGCGACCGAGATGGCGATCATGATCGCGCGGCTCTTCCAGAACCGTCCGCTGATCGTGACCCGCGACCTCGCGTACCACGGATGGACCGCCGGTGCCGCCGACGTGACGGGGGTCGGCATGCTGCGCAACGGCTTCACACCGGCCGGTGGCACCAGCCGGCCGGTGCCGGGCGGTCATCCGCAGCCCTCGGCGCCGGCGCCGATCTGCGTCTCCTGCCCGCTCGGCCGGACCTACCCCGGTTGCAAGGACGCCGACGGAACGCTGGCCTGCGTCACCGCGACCGAGCGGGTGATCCGATCGGCCGGAGTGGACCGCGTCGCCGCGTTCATCACCGAGATCTGGCACGGGGCCGGTGCCTTCCTGGTGCCCGACGAGTACGTGGGGCAGATCCGCGACCTCACCCGACGGCTCGGGGTGTTGTGGATCGACGACGAGGCGATCTCCGGGATGGGCCGGACCGGACGGTGGTGGGCGTTCCAGCACCACGACGTCCAGCCCGACATCATGACCGCGGCAAAGGGACTGGGCAGCTCGGCCGTACCCGTCGGCGCCTGCGTGGTGAGCCGGGAGATCGCGGACTACTTCGCCACCGGCTTCTGGGGCCACAGCTCGACGTTCGCCGGACATCCGCTCGCGATGGCCGCCGTCGCGGCGACCCTGGAGATCATGATCGAGGAGGACGTCGTCGCCCGCGTCGCGTCCCTCGGCGAGGTGGTCCGGGAGCGGCTGGCCGACATGGTCGCCCGGCACCCGTCCGCCGCGGGCGTCGGCGGCCGGGGGTTGGTCTGGGGCATCGAGCTGGTCCGTGACCCGGAGACCGGACAACGGTGGGTGCCGGAGGACAGGTGGCGCAGCCCCGGCCTCGATCCGCTGGGTGGGTTCCAGCCCGCGGGTTTCGTCGTCGGCGAGTGCGCGCGCAGCGGCGTCCTGCTGTTGAGCTACGCGCCGAACACCGTGACGATCGCACCGCCACTGCGGATCAGCGAGGAGGAGCTGGAGATCGGGCTGGACGCTGTCGACGCTGCCCTGCACCGGCTCGACGAACTGGCGGCGGCGTGAGTGGATCGGCCGGCGGCGCGGATCCGGAGCTCGTCGAACGGGAGCTCGTCGAACGGATTCCGTCGAGTGGTGGGAAGGACGGCACGTGAGGCCCAAGTTGCGGGAGGACTGCGTCTACGTCGCGGTCGAGGAGGGCGTCTACCTGGAGACGGCGACCGGGCAGCTGCTGCTGCCGGGCGAGGTGACCTTCCAGCTGTTGGACCGGATCGCACCGTACCTGGACGGCGAACGCACCCTGGCCTCGCTCACCGCACCGCTGCCCGACCCGGCGCGGGCCGCGGTACTCAACCTGATCGAGGCGCTGTCCGCGGCGGGCATGGTGCGGGACGTCGACCTGGACCTGCCACACCGGCTCACCCCGGCCGAGCGGGAGCGGTACGCCGAGGAGATCGCCTTCGTGGAGGTGGACGGCGGCTCCGGCGCCCACCGGTTCGAGCGGTTCCGGGCCGGGCGGGTCCTGGTCGTCGGCGACGGCCCGCTGCCGGTCGCCGTGCTGGACACGCTCTGGCGGATCGGGCTGCGGACGGTCAGCGTCGCGGTGCGCGATCCGGCCGGCAGGGTCGAGGTGGAGGCGGCGCTGCGCGAGACGCTGGCCCAGGACCCGGCGCGCGGGATCGACGTGGTCGACGCGAACCTCTGGTCCGACGCGGGGGCACCGGCACCGGAGGCGTTGGCCGGATACGACGCGGTGGTCCACTGTGCCTCCGCGCCGATGCTCGGCCGGGCGGCGCTGGTCAGCCGGGCGGCCGGACTGGCGAAGGTTCCGGTGGTGCACGCGGTCGTCACCGCCGGCACGGCGTGGATCGGCCCGATCGGCGCGGACCCGGTGCGGGAGTGCTGGGAGTGTGCCTGGCTACGCCTGTTGGGGTCGATGGGGGCCGCCGAGGACACCTGGTCGGCGCATCAGCTCGTCGACCGGCCGCAGGCGCCGGCCGAGCGGTACCTGTCGCGGCCCCTGATCGGCCTGATCGCGGCGGTGACGGCGTTCGGCCACTTCCGCTCCGCCACCCGGGCGGGGCTGGGGCAGCGTGCCGAGCTGGTCCGGTTGGACCTGCGGACGGCCGAGTCGGAGGTGCACCGGTTCCTGCCGCACCCGCTGTGCCCGAGCCACCGGCCCGGGGCTCCGGTCTGGACCGCACCGCTCGGCGACACCGCCGGGCACCGCGACACCCCGGCACCCGAGGCGTCGTCCCAGGCGGTGGTCGAGGTCGCCGACGATCGCCTCGGCCCCTTGCTCGGACTCACCGAGGGCTCGTACCAGCAGTTGCCGCTCCGGGTGGTCGAGGCGACCTTCGCCGACCCCTGCGCGGCCGGCGCCGGCCCGATCCGGGTCCTCGGCGCCGCCGACACCGACGAGGACGCGCGGCGCAGGGCGGTGGTGCTCGGCTGCGAACTGGCCGCGGAACGCCTCGCGGCGCAGCCGGCCGGCGCACCGGGCGAGCAGCCGGCCGGCGCACCGGGCGAGCAGCCGGCAGGCGCGGCGGGTGAGCAGCCGGCAGGTGCGGCGGGTGAGCAGCCGGCCGGCGGTGCCGGTGTGCGGGTCGCCGCCGGTGCCGGCTCGACCTGGCCGGAGGCGGTCGGCCGGGCGTTGCTGCGACACTGCCACCGGCTCGCCGCGGCTGACCCGGACCGGCCGGGTTCCGCCGACCCGCCGCCCCGGGAGGCGGTCCCGCTCGTGGCGTCGGCGGGCCTCCCGCTCGCGTCCGCGGCGCTGCTGCTCGACGGTTCGCTGGCCACCGTCGACCTGCCGTCGGCGTCCGGGGTGCACACGGTCGGCGTGCTCGGCCGGGGGACGTTGCTGGCCAGCGCGTCCGCGCTGACCGGGCCGGTGGCGTCGCGAACCGCCCTGGAGACGGCCGTGCTCCGTCTCCAGGGCGTCACCGGTGTCACCGCCGACATCCCGCCAGATCTCGACCCGGCCGGCGAAGGCGGCACCGCCTGGGCGCGGGCGCTGCCGGGCCTGGTGGCCCACCTCGCCGAGCGGGGGTGGCGGACCACCGTCGCTGCGATCGACGTCGACCCGGCACTGACCCGCCTGGTGCCCCACCTCGTCGCAGCCGGCCTCACACCCCTGGAAGAGGCGCCGTGCTGACCCGTCGGCCGGCCGACACGGTGCTGGTCACCGGGTCGGGCGCCCTCGCGGACGAGGTCCGGGCCGCGCTGCGCCGGTCGCTGCCGCCCCGCGGTGGGCAGCGGACGGCCGCCCTGGCCCTTCAGGTGGCGGTCGGAATCGACCTCGCCGACTCGGACGTCAACCACCGCGCCGCACGGCACGGCCCGCCGGTGCTCGCCGTCCGGGTCGTCGCGGATGCCGTCGAGATCGGCCCGCTGGTGGTACCCGGAGAGCCGGGCTGTCTGGAGTGTGTACGGCGGCGGACGGACGGAGCGCGGCGGGCCGGCACGGAGACGGCCCGGAAGATCGCCTCGGCCCGCGACGACCTGCGTCGGTCCGGGCTCCCGTCCTGGGTGCTGGCCGGGGTCGGCGCGCTCGTCGCGGACGAGGTGGGCACGCTCGGGCTCTCCGGCGCCGACCGGAGGACCGTGACCGACCAGCCGCGCAGCCGGCAGACGGTACTGCGGGTCGCCACCGCGTCGCTGCGGACCAGTCGGCACCGCTTCCTGCCGGTGGCCGCGTGCCCGACCTGCGGCGGCCTGCCGGAGGACACCGCGACGGCGGCGGTCTTCCCCACCGGGGCGAACCCGAAGGCCGACCCCGCCGGTTTCCGGCTCGGCCCGATCAGTGCTGCCGAACTGCTCGACCGCTTCGTCGACGAGCGCACCGGCATGGTGGCCGGCGTCGAGCTGCACCTCGGCGGCGAGACGCCGGTGAGCGCGGCCCGGGTCAGCCCGGTGTGCGAGGCCGAGACCGTCGGCTACGGGCGCACCGTCGACCGGACGACGAGCGTGACCGTGTCGATCCTGGAAGGACTCGAACGGCGGGCCGGTCTCCAGCCCGGCGGGAAGCGCACTGTCACCCGGTCCAGTTTCGCGGATCTCGACCCCGGCACCGCGGTCGACCCGGTCTCGCTCGGCCTGCCGACCTGGCCGCCGCCGGACCGGAGCGGCTACGTCGACTACACCCCGGACCTGCTGATGAACTGGGTGTACGGGTACTCGTTCGGGCGCCGGGCGCCGGTGCTGCTGCCCGAGTCGTACGCCTACTACGGGGTGCACGGACAGCGGCGGTTCGCGTTCGAGTGCTCCAACGGGTGTGCGCTGGGCGGCAGCCTGGCGGAGGCGGTACTGCACGGCATCTTCGAGATCGCCGAGCGGGACGCGTTCCTGGCGACCTGGTACGCCCGGCTGCCGGTGCCCCGCGTCGACCCGCGTACCGCCACCGACCTGACCGTACGGCTGCTGGTGGACCGGATGGAGCGGGCCGGCCTGGCCGTGCACGTCTTCGACACCACGATGCCGGAGGGCGTTCCCGCCTGGTGGGTGATGCTGGTGAACGAGGACGGCCACCCGGAGCATCCGATGGTCTACTGCGGGGCGGGCGCGGGACTCGACCCCGAGGCGGCGCTCCGCTCCGCGCTGTTCGAGGCCGTGAACGGCATCGGGTTCACGCGGCGTCAGCTGCACACCCCGGAGGCGGTCGAGCGGGCGTACGCGATGCTCGCCGACCCCGACCTGGTGGAGTCGATGGAGGACCATGCCCTGCTCTACGCCCTTCCCGAGGCATGGCCACGGTTCGGGTTCCTCTACCGGGATGCCGGGATCCGCAGTGTGGCGGAGGCGTTCCCGCCGGCGCAACGGTACGTCCCGAGTCCTGACCTGACCGACGACCTCCACCACCTGGTCGACCGCTACCTGCGGTCGGGCCTGGACGTCGTCGCGGTGGACACCACCCCGCCGGAACTCCGCGCCGCCGGTCTGTACGCGGCGAAGGTCGTCATTCCCGGCACGTTCCCGATGACCTTCGGGCACCGGCACCGGCGTGCCGAGACGCTGCCCCGGCTGCGCACCGCACCGGTCCGGCTCGGACACCGCGCCGAGCCGCTGCCCGACGAGGAGGTGAATCCCCATCCACACCCGTTCCCGTGAGCACGCCCACGACCCGGGAGCTGTGCCCGATGCGACATCCGGCCGGCCGGTGCTGGTCACCGGGGCGTCGCGGGGCATCGGTGCCGCCATCGCGCGCAGGTTCGCCGCCGCCGGTGACCGGGTGGCCGTGCACCACAGCGGCACCGGTGCCCGGGCCGCGCAGCCGCACGCCGGGTTGCCGGGCGTCGGGCATGTCTCGGTGGCGGCCGACCTGCGCGACGCCGACGCGGTGCTGCGGATGGTGGACGAGGCGGCCGAGGCGCTCGGTGGTCTCGCCGTGCTGGTGAACAATGCCGGCGTCTTCGGGTCCCATCCGATCCACGAGACCACCTATTCCGACTGGCGCCGTGCCTGGCGGGAGACGCTCGACGTCAACCTGCTGGGGGCGGTCAACGTGACCTGGGCAGCCGTCCGGCACCTGCCGGTGGGTGGCCGGATCGTGAACGTCAGCTCGGTGAGCGCGTTCCGGGGTGAGTGGTCCGCGGCCGCGTACGCGGCGAGCAAGGCGGGATTGAACTCGTTCACCCGGTCGATGGCGGTGGCGCTGGGTCTGCGGGGGATAGCGGTGGCGGCGGTGGCCCCGGGATGGGTGGAGACGGACATGACCCGCGACGTCCTCGACTCGCCGGTGGGGGCGGCGATGCGTGCCCGCAGCCCGTTCGACCGGGTCGGCCGGCCGGCGGAGGTCGCCGACGCGGTGCACTTCCTGGCCTCGCCCGCCGCCGAGTGGTGCAGCGGCGCCGTACTCGACCTGAACGGTGCCTCCCATGCCCGATGACCTGCGGGAGCTCCGGGCACCGGGCCGGAGCGGGTCGGTGGGCGGCCGGGACGGCGGCGGGCCGGCGCGCGGCGCCGCCGCCCGGGACTACCTCACGCTGCCGCGCACCGGCGTCGCCGGGCTGGCCCGTGACCGGCGGCACAAGCAGCATCCGGACGCCGCCGTCGTCGAGCTGCCCTGGCCGGCCACCGTGCCGGGGCCGTGCGGGCCCGATCCCGACACCATGTCGGTGGTCGGCGCGGTCGCCGCCTGCTACGCGCCCACCCGCTACCACTACTTCACGGGCCGGTCCTGCGCCGTGCTGGACGGCCGGCCCGTCGCCGGGGGCGAGGGATATCCACCGGTGAGCGGCGTCGCCCGAGCGGTGCCGTCCGGCGGCGGCTTCCACCCGACCGAGCTGTACGCGGCGGTCGCTGGGGACGACTCGCTGCCCGCCGGGCTGTACCACTACGACGCGACGCACCACCTGCTGGAGACCATGGCCACCGGTGATCCGCGCGGTCTGCTCGGCAGTGCGCTCGGCCACGAGCCCGCTGGCGTGGTGTTCCTGATCTCCTGCCGGCTGTGGAAGAACAGCGCCAAGTACGGCAGCTTCGGCTATCGCCTCGGCGTCGTCGACAGCGGCGTACTGCTCGGGATGGTGCTGGCCGCGATCCCCGCTCCGGTCCCGGCGGCGGTCCGGTTCACCTTCGACACCGACCTGCTGGACGCGGCGTTCGGCCTCGACCCGGACCTCGAATCGAGCTATGCACTGGTCGAGGCGCAGGTCGCCGGGGTGCGTGCGGTGGCCGGCCGGCCACCGACGGCCGTCACCCGGTGGCCGACGGCCGTCACCCGGTCGGCCGGTCTGGCGGCCGACCGCGAGCTGCTCCGGCTCGCGCATCCGGCGGTCCGGCGGCTGCACCGGGCGAGCCGGACCGCCGCCGGGGACGCCCGAATGCTGTCCGGAGGCACCCCGCCGCCGGTCGTCCCGCCGGCGTCCCAGGTTGCCGCGCCCTCGGTGGCCCCGCCGGGGTCCGGCGGCACCCCGCCGTCGGTCGTGCCACTCCCCGACCCGCTTCCGGTGGACCTCCGACGGGGCGTCGCGGCCCGGCGGTCCGCCGTACGGCTCACCCCGGCGCCGCTGTCCCGGGCCGAGTTCGGCACCGTGCTGTGGCATCTGCTCAGCGGATACGACAGCGACCTGGCCGGCACCGACGGGCGGTGCGGACACCTGATCGCGTACTGCGCGGTGGAACGTGTCGAGGATGTCGAGCCGGGCGGCTACGCGTACGACCGGTACGCCCACCGTCTCGTCCCCGCCGGCCGTCGCGGGGACATCCGCGAATCGATCGACGCGGTCCGGGTCGAGGGGAACGGCAGCAGCCTCCGGCCGGCCGCGGCGAGTATCTTCCTCTACGGCGTCCTCGACGCCGGTCTCGATGCGGTCGGCGACGTCTGGTACCGGATCCAGGGCATGGTCGCGGGCATCGCGGTGCAGCGGGCCGCCCTCGCCGCCTCGGCGACCGGGCTGGCGTGCCGGCCCTCCTTCGGATACCACAGCGGGCCGGCCGCGCGGTTGTTCGGCGTACCCGCCGACCACCACGACCTGATGCACGTCGTCGTGGGGCGGGGCGCACCGCTGGGCGGAGTGGTCGACATCGCCCTCGGCCCCGGCACCGCGACGGGAGGTGCCCCGTGACCTCCGGGGTGCTCGGCCCGACCGATGTCGACGCGCTGACCGGCCTGCTCGGTCCCGACGGCGTACTCGTGGTGTCGCCGCACCTCGACGACGCGCTGCTCTCCACCACCGGACTGCTCGTCAGGCTGGGCCGGCCCACAGTGGTCGCCACGGTCTTCACCCGGGCACCGGAGCAGCCGCGCCCGGTGAGCGACTGGGACCGGTTCAGCGGATTCGACGACGCGTCGAGCGCGGCCTGGGTCCGGACCGAAGAGGACCGGGTCGCCTGCGCGGTGCTCGGCGCGACGGCGCTGCACCTGACCGGGGTGGACGGCGCGTACGGCGGAGGCGGCGGCGGTCTCGACGAACTGCGCGCGGTGCTGGCCGGCGTCCCCGACGGCACGACGGTGCTGCTCCCGGCCGGCATCGGGGGCCACCGGGACCATGTGCGGGTACGGGACGACGGACTGCGCTGGCTGACCGGACGTGCCCGGGTCGGCGTCCAGCTCTACGCCGACCTGCCGTACGCCGCCAACCTGTGGCACTGGGGGGCCGAGGGAAGTGAACGGGTACTTGGCGACCGGCACGCGTTGCGGACGATCGCGATGTTCGACGATCCGCCGGCCGAGGCGGTGCTGCGTTGGGTCCGGCTCACCGCTGCGGAGTGGGCGGTGAAGCGGCGCGCCGTCTGGGCGTACGCGTCGCAGCTCGCCCCGCTGAGTGTGACCGCGCGAGGTCTGATGAGCTGCCCCGGGCCGTTGCAGACCGAGGCCGTCTGGCGGGTCCGGTGACCTCGGCCGGCGACGGGTTCGACAGCGGAGACGACATCCGTGCCCTGTGCCGTCGGTTTCCGGGCCGGCTGGCCGCCGCTGTCGCGGACACCCTGGTCGTCACGGCGGACCCGCGGGCGCGCTCGGCCAGCCCGACCTACTGGGACCAGGCACGACGGTGGCGGGACGAGGTCACGACGGAGGCGCTGGCCCTGGCCGCCGATTCGGTGCGGACGCTGGCCGGGCAGCTGGTCGAGGCTCCCGACTCGACGCGGACGTACTTCCGGTTGCGCACCGCGCTCGCCCGGCTGGCCGCCCGGCCCGACGCCGGCACCGAGGCGCTGTTCCGGGCGGCGTGGCGGGCCGAGGGCATGTCGCGGATCGGCTACCACGTCGGACGGCGCTACCTGAACACCGGTGACGAGATGGCCGTGCAGGCGCTGTTGCCGGCGTCGCTGGGCGGACCTCCGGCGGCCTCCGTACAGCCGGACGGGACGATCCCACCGGACGGTACCCCCCGGCCGGTCCACCCGGACGCCGCACGGTCGCCGAACCCGCCCACCGTGCTGGTCGTGGTGCCGTTCCGGGACGGCCGGGCCGACGCGGTCCGGCTCCGCAACGCGCTGGCCTGCCTGCGGGCGCTGGCCGACCAGGCGCTGCCCCGGCACCGCTACCACGTGACGGTCGTCGAGTCGGACAGCCGACCTCGCTGGCGCGAGGCGGTGCACCCGCTCGCGGACACCTATCTCTTCGCGCCCAAGGACGGCCCGTTCAACAAGGCGTGGACCGTGAACGTCGGCGTCCGCAACAGCCCCGTCCGGACCGACCTGGTCTGCGTGCTGGACGCCGACATCCTCGTGGACCGGCACTTCCTGCTGCGCAACGGCGCACGGTTCCTGCACGCGGGAGTCGGCGCGCTGCTTCCGTACCGGAATGCCCTCTATCTCGATCCGGCGGCGAGCCGGCGGGCCATCGCGCGGCGCTGCCTGGAGGCGGCCCCCTCGGCCGAACGGGAGTCGCTGCGCGGCTTCGCGCTCCGGTCTCCCTCCGGCGGCTGCGTCTGGCTGCGCACCGAACTGTTCCACCGGGTCGGCGGCCTCGACGAGCGTTTCGAAGGGTGGGGCGGCGAGGACGACGACTTCGCGATCAGGCTCGGCCTGTGGGCCGCGCTGGAGCGGTACTCCGACACGCTGCTGCACCTCTACCACCCGCCGGCCAGGGCCGAGATCCGCGACGGCGTACCGACGAACGGGCCGGCCGGGGTGCAGTACTGGCCGACCCGGGAGATCGGTGTCATCGACCGGTACGCGCCCGGAGCCGACGCCGCCGGACCGGACGCCCCGAACACACAGGAGCACGGCTGATGGAGATCGTGACGGACCTTCGGGAACCGGATCAGGTGCTGGGGCGGGTCGCCGACCACGGGGCGGTGCTGCTGCGGCCCGCCGACCGCTTCTCCCGCGCCGAGTTCGTCGCCCTCGGTGACGCGTTGATGCGGCCGCGCTCGCACGGCACCGCGCTAGCGGAGGCCCGGGAGTTCGTGGCCGGTGACGCGACCACGACCACCGTGACGAGGGGCCGGCAGGGCATCCCGCTGCACCGCGAGGCGTCGTACGTTCCCGGTTCTCCCTCGCTGCTGATGTTCTACTGCGAACGCCCGGCGGCCGACGGCGGCGAGACGATCGTCTGTGACGGCGTCCGGCTCCTGGCGGCGCTGCCCCCGGCGACCCGGGAGTTCGTCACCGGTGCCGAGATCCGCTGGCAGCTCGACATGCCGGACGGCAGTTGGCAGCAGATGTGCGGGGCGGACGACCCGGCGGCGGCGGTCGCCGCGATCACCGGGTACGCACCGTTCCTGATGCCCTGGGAGTCGGTGGCCGCCGAGGCGGTGGGACGGACCGTACGGATGCGCCTGTCGACCCGGTGCGTCACGCCGGCGCTCTTCGACGGCCTGCCGGCGTTCTGCAACTCCGTCCTGGTCCGGACCGGGCGTGGCGACGCCGACGACGGGCGGCGGCTGGAGCTGCGGATGGCCGACGGCACGCCGTTCCCCGCCGAGGTGCTCGGCGAGGTCGCGTCGGTCGCCGAGGAGCTCACCGAGCCGGTGCCGTGGCAGCCGGGTGACGTCGTCATCGTGAACAACACGCGGGTGATGCACGGCCGACGCGCCTTTGCCGACCCGGCCCGGCGCATCCTGGTCCGGATGGGCTACCTCACGCCCGAGTCGGTCGACCGGTGGTGGCGGGTGCCGGCCGCGCCGGACCGGTCGCCGCCGGGGTGCTGATCGACCAGCTCCGGGCTGCGGCTTCGATGCCGGTATCTTACCCGTCCGTTGCCTGGCTGGGCCGATCCGGTGATCCATACGGTTGAGGCAGCCGCGCGGCGGATGTGCCGCCCAGATCGTGCTCGACGGGGGCGGTTCCACTCGGACGCGGACCAGAATACGAAGGGGACAGAATGAAGGTACGGGAAGACTTCGACGCCGTCGTCCGGGATCTGTCCGGCCTGGACCTGACCGGGTTCCAGATCGATCCGCAGCGGCCGGAGCTGACGCTGAGCACGCTCTCCATGTCGCCGGGAGTAACCCTGGTGGATCCGTCGCTGACCACGAAGAGCTGCACCCTGGCCTGTGGCGGTCAGGGCTGCAACTGCGTCTGTGACTCCGTCTGCCATGTCCACGAAGGCTGAGTTCAGGCATCGGGACCACTGGTTGACCGCTCGCCCGGCCGGTACCGAGGGCTGCCTGCGCGGCCGGGGTGCGGCGTGGACGGCGGAACCCGACCTGGCGGTCCAGCTCACCGCCTGACCGGCTGGCGTCGCCTCGGGGCCCTCGCCTGGGCCGCGCGGCGGCGGGAAACGCGGGTACGGGACGCGCGGGCCGGCCTCCGGGGATGTGGAGTGTGCCGCCCTGACGTGGAGGCCGGCATCCGCGGTGCGGGCACCGCGGTCGCGGTGCGACATCGCGGCCTCGGGACCCGATTCCGGGCACCGCACGTGTCGGTGCCGATGCGGGCCACGGCCACCGTCCGGCAACCCTTCGGGCAGACGCCACGAGGGCGAAGGGCAGCCGGACGGTGGCGCTGGCTACGCCGCCCCGGGCCGGGCGAGCGGCGTCAGAGCCGGCAGGCGTGGATGTCGGTGACCAGGATCGCCCGGGCGCCGACCTCGTACAGCTCGTCCATGATCCGGTGTACGTCCCGGCGCAGCACCATCGCCTGGACCGCCACCCAGCCCTCCCGGTGCAGCGGCGAGATGGTCGGCGACTCGATCCCCGGGGTGAGCGCGGTGGCCTTCTCCAGCAGGTCGGCCCGGACGTCGTAGGCGAGCATCACGTACCGCCGGGCGACGAGCACCCCGTGCAGGCGCCGGACGAGCTGGTCCACCTGCCCGTTGGCCGGTGCACCGCTGCGGCGTACCAGTACGGCCGACGAGCGCAGGATCGGCTCGCCGATGATCACCAGACCGGCCTGCCGCAGCGTGGCACCCGTCTCCACCACGTCCGCCACCACGTCGGCCACGCCGAGGCGTACGGCGTTCTCGACCGCGCCGTCGAGCCGGATCACCGTCGCGGCGACCCCGTGCTCGGCGAGGTATCCCTCGACCACCCCGGGATAGGCGGTGGCGATGCGCCGGCCGGCGATCTGGTCGACCGTGGCGACGGTCTCCGGCCGGGCGGCTAACCGGAAGGTCGCCGCGCCGAAGTCGAGGTCGAGCATCTCCTCGGCCGGACTGGCCGAGTCGACCAGCAGGTCCCGGCCGGTGATGCCGAGATCGAGGTCGCCGGAGCCGACGTAGGTGGCGATGTCCTTGGGGCGCAGGTAGAAGAACTCGACGTCGTTGGCCTCGTCGCGGCAGATCAGGTCGCGGTCGTCGGCGCGTTGGCGGTAGCCCGCCTCGCGCAGCATCTGGGCGGCGGGCCCGGACAGGGTGCCCTTGTTGGGAATGGCGATGCGCAGCATCGGAGGTGCTCCTCGCAGGTCAGGGATCGAGATCGGGATCGGGCTGACGGACGCGTCCCGGCGGGTCGACGGGCCGGCGGCTGCGGCGGGGTCGACCGGTCGGGGGTACGCGGCGGGGCACTACAGATGTCGGTAGACGTCCTTGAGTTCCAGGCCGGTGGCGAGCATCAGCACCTGCGCCTGGTAGAGCAACTGGGAGATTTCCTCGGCGGCCCGTTCCGGGCCCTCGTGCTCGGCTGCCATCCACGCCTCGGCCGCCTCCTCGACGACCTTCTTGCCGATCGCGTGCACGCCGCGCTCCAGCGCGGCCACCGTCGCCGAGCCGGGGGTGCCGGCCGCGGCCTTGGCCTGCAGCTCGGCGAACAGCTCCTCGAACGTCTTCACGGCATCCGATTCTGGCAGCCTGCCGATCCGGTGCCGGCCGCCGGGTCGGTCGGCGGCCCACCAGGTGGACCGCCGACCGTCCGGAGGCACCGCCGGACGTAGCCGTGCGTCGACCGCCGGACGCGGTCGCTCAGCACACCACCCGCGCGGCTGTTCAGCGCACCGCCGGGCGCGGCTGATCAGCGCACCGCCGGGCGCGGCTGATCAGCGCACCGTCACGGTGTGGTCGTCGAGGAACTGCTCGGTCCCGTCGGCAAGCGAGATCGCGTACCCGGTCAGGGTGTACCGGCCGGGCGGCAGCGTGACGGTGATCTTCGCCTCCCCCTGCGCCGGCCCGGCCGCGGAGAGCGTGACGAACTGGTCGCGGACGATCCGGGACCCGCGCTGGATCCGGAGCTGGGCGGTCGCCTCCGGCAGTATTCCGGCGAGGTGCACCTGGAAGCTCCGGCCGACCGCGTCGCCGTGCTGTGGCGCGATCAGCCAGACCGGGGCGAGCACCTCCGTCGCCGGAGCCCGGCGCAGCACCCCGGCGATGTCGACCCCGCCCCAGAGCCGGTCGGTTGCTGTCCCGTCGAGCCGCAGCCGCAGCCCGGTGACGCCGGGCGCCGCGGTGACGGTCCAGACCAGTTGCTGCACGGCCAGCCGTGCGGTGACCTCGTCGATGTCGTCGACGTCGCGGGCCGCTCCGCCGAGGTCGACGGTGGCGACACCGTCGGCGACGGTCACCGCCCGCAGTTCCGTACCCTCCGGCCACGGGTTGCGGTAGTCCGGGTCCATCCCGAGCGGCCCGTCCAGCAGGTTCCGCAACGCGGCGGTGATCCGGTCCCGGGCCGAGCCGTCGTGCAGCCAGAGCCGGTGGAACTCCCGGTAGAGCCGGGGACGGGCCGGGTCGCCGCCGAGGTAGTAGACCGGTAGGGCGGTGGTGCTGCTGCCGGGTGCCGGGGTACCCGTGTCGGCTCCGGCCGACGGGGCGACCGCGCCGTCCGGCGGGGTCGGGCCGGGGTGCGGATCGCCCGGCGACGGTGCCACGGAGACCGGCGGCGACGCGCCGACCGCGCCGGTGGACGGCTGGGCCCGGTCCGAGGCGGTCGGCAGCACCGTGCCGGCGAGCCCGACGACCACCGCCGCGACGCTCAGCGTGGCGACCGTCACCGCGCCGGCCGCCAGGGGCGACCAGCCACCCCAGCGGCGTCGGGAAGGCGACCACTCCGGCCGGCGCCACCGGCCCGGCCAGGGCCGGCGGCGCCGGGCACCGCCGTCGCCGGCCCGGATCCGCTGCCGGATGCCGGCCAGCGCGTCCGGCGCCGGCTCGATCCGGTCGGCCTCGGCCGCGAGTACCCGGCGCAGCATCTCCTCGTCCCCCGGCCCCGGCTCCGCCGGCACCCGATCCCCTGGCACCGCCGGCCCCGGCTCCCCTGGCACCGGCGCTCCCGGCACCCCCGCTACCCGCGCTCGCGGCACCGCCGTGGACGGCGGTTCCGGCGGTCCGTCCGGCGAGCTGCCGGGCCGGTGCTGTTCGGTCATCGTTCCGCCCCCAGACTCTGTTTCAGCGCGGCCAGCCCTCGGAAGGTGTGGCTCTTCACCGCGCCCCGGCTGACACCCATCAGGTCGGCCGTCTCGGCCTCGGAGAGGTCGAGGTAGTAGCGCAGCACCAACGCCTCCCGCTGCCGGGGCGGCAGGGCACGCAGCGCGGCCATCACCGTGTCGTGCCGGAGCAGGTCGAGGGCTCCGGCCTCGGCGCTCGGCGCGCTCGCCAGCGGCCCGGCTCCGGCCAGGTACGCCGTCACCACCCGACGGTGCCGCAGTGCCGAGCGGCAGCGGTTCAGCACACTGGTCCGCAGGTAGCCGAGCGCCCGGTCGGCGTCCCGCAGCCGGGACCAGTGCCCGTGCAGGGCGACGTAGCCGTCCTGCACGATCTCCTCGGCCGCGCCCCGGTCGTGCAGGAGCAGCGTGGCGAGTCGTACCAGCGGGCGGTAGTGGGCGGCGTAGAGGCTGGTGATCGCCTCGTCGGCCGACCACTGTGCTGGTCCCGGTCGTGTCATGGTCCTCCCGCCGGGCGGGTCGGAGACCAGTCGGGTCGTCACGACCGCATGACGCGCGACGGCCGGTTCCGGTTTACCCGGCACGCCAGCTTCCGGTCTACCCGGCGGGCCCGGCCGGCACCAGTCGACAGGCCGCAGACCCACCCGACCGGCTGACATCCGGACCGGATCGAGAGAGACGTCTATGGGTACGCGTCGACGTGTGCCTATGCTGTCGGCCATGGCTCGCCGATCTCTGCCGGTCGCGCTTCCGACCGCTCTCATCGTTTTCGCGGCCCTCGCCGGCTGCGCGCCCCAGAACCAACCCGCGCCCGGTCCACCGCAGTCCACCTGCACCAAGGCCGAGCTGAAGACCCGTACCCCGGGAAAGTTGACAGTCGCCACCGACGATCCCGCGTACGCGCCCTGGTTCGCCGACAACCTGCCGGCCAACGGCAAGGGCTTCGAGTCCGCGGTCGCGTACGAGGTCGCCCAGCAGCTCGGCTACGCCCGGATCGACGTGCAGTGGGTACGCGTCAAGTTCGAGACGGCGATCGCGCCGGGGCCGAAGGAGTTCGACTTCGACATCAACCAGTTCTCCATCACCGACGAGCGCAAGCAGGCGGTCGACATGACCTCGCCGTACTACCTGGTCCGGCAGGCCGTCGTCGCCGGCAAGGGCTCGAAGATCGCCGGCAGGTCGCGGCTGGCCGACCTCCAGGGCGCCAAGCTCGGCGCGCAGGTGGGCACCACCAGCTACCAGGCGATCACCGACGTGGTCAAGCCGACGGTCAAGCCGCAGGTCTACAACACCAACGAGGACGCCAAGAAGGCGCTGCAGAACGGCCAGCTCGACGGCATCGTGGTGGACCTGCCGACCGCCTTCCAGATCACCTCGGCCGAGATCAAGGACGCCACGATCGTCGGGCAACTGCCGCAGGTCGGCGTGCCGGAGACCTTCGGCCTGCTGCTGGACAAGGGCTCGCCGCTCACCGGCTGCGTCAGCGGCGCGATCGACGCGCTGCGCGGCAGCGGCAAGCTGGAGGAACTGGAGAAGACCTGGCTCTCCGAGGTGGTCGACGTACCCGACATCACGTGAGCCTGCTCGACCACCACCCCTCACCGATCGCCCGCCAGCGGACCGCCTACCGGAAACGGCAGACGGTCCGCTCGGTGCTGGTGGCCGCCGCCTCGACCGGGGTCCTCGGCACCCTGCTGGTGCTCGCGGTCACCGGCTCGCCCGGCTGGGAGCGGGTCCGCCGGTCCTTCCTCGACCCGCGGATCGGCCGGGAGGCACTGCCGGAGGTCCTCACCGGGCTCTGGCTCAACGTCCGGCTGCTCTTCTTCTGCGCACTCGGCGCGCTCGCCCTCGGCCTGCTGGTCGCGGTGCTGCGCACCCTGCGCGGTCCGGTCTTCTTCCCGGTCCGGGCGCTGGCCGCCGGCTACACCTACACGTTCCGCGGGCTGCCGCTGATCATCGTGATCTACGTGCTCACCCTCGGCGTCCCCGGCCTGCGGTTGCAGGGGATGCCGTCGGTCCTGGTGCTCGGCGGGGCCGCCCTGGTCCTCACCTACGCCGGCTACCTGGCCGAGGTGTTCCGGGCCGGCATCGAGTCGGTCCATCCGAGCCAGCTCGCCGCCGCCCGGTCGCTCGGGCTCACCCACCGGCAGACGATGCGGCACGTGGTGCTGCCGCAGGCGGTCCGCCGGGTCGCCCCGCCGCTGCTCAACGACGTGGTCGCGTTGCAGAAGGACGTCGGGCTGGTCTCGCTGGCCGGTCCGATCGACGCGGTACGGGCCGCCCAGATCGCCACCGCCGAGACCTTCAACTACACGCCGTACATTGTGGCGGGGGTGCTCTTCGTGCTGCTCGCCGTACCACTGATCGCGGTCACCGACTGGGTGACCCTGCGCGCAGCCCGCCGGCAGGCCGCCCGGTGAGCGCGCCCGTGCTGCGCTGCCGGGGGCTGCGCAAGGTCTTCGGCGGCCACGTCGTGCTCGACGACCTCGACCTGGCGGTGGCCGAGCACGAGGTGGTGGCGTTGATCGGTGCCTCCGGCTCCGGCAAGTCGACCCTGCTGCGCTGCGTGAACCTGCTGGAGGAGATCGACGACGGCACGATCCACCTGGACGGCGAGCACATCACCGACCCGCGTACCGACCCCGACCTGGTGCGTCGACGGATCGGGATCGTCTTCCAGGCGTACAACCTCTTCCCGCACCTGCGGGTGCTGGACAACATCACGCTGGCGCCGGTCCGCGTACACCGGCGGGACCGGGCCGAGGCCGAGACGCAGGCCCGGGAGCTGCTGGCCCGGGTCGGCCTGGCCGACCAGGCCGGCGCCTATCCCGACCGGCTCTCCGGCGGCCAGCAGCAGCGGGTGGCGATCGTCCGGGCCCTGGTCAACTCGCCCCGGCTGCTGCTGCTCGACGAGGTGACCTCGGCACTGGACCCGGAACTCGTCGGCGAGGTGTTGACGATGATCCGGGACCTGAAGGCGGACGGCATGACGATGGTGCTGGCCACCCACGAGATGGGGTTCGCCCGCGAGGTCGCCGACCGGGTCTGCTTCCTGGACGGCGGCCGGGTGGTCGAGGAGGGGCCGCCGGAGCGGGTACTCGGCGAGCCGACCCAGCCGCGTACCCGGCAGTTCCTCCGCCGGATCATCGAGGCGGGCCGGCTCCAGGTCGGCTGAGGCACCGGAATTGCACCCACGACAAATGGAAATTCCAGCGACCGCGCCGGTGCACCGTTCGGCCAGACTCCCGTTCGGATGATTATTCCGACAGTTTCGCCGGTCGGGTAATTGCTCCTCGACGGAAGTACGGGTAGCCGGCCACCTCGCCTGACAGATACCCGCCAACCCCGGCCGCTACCGGCCGGAAACAATTGACGCGCACCCCGGACTACCGTTCCATCGTCGCCAGGAGCCTTTGCCAAGAATTGCCGCTCCATCGGCCCACCGCAGAAGGGGTCCCTGGTGGCACTTGTCATCGTAGTCATATCAACAATTCTATTCGCCTTCGCCTCGGTCACGTTGTGGTGGACGATGCACGCCTGGCGGACACCCGAAACCCTGGCCGCGACCCGTTTCGCGGCACCGGACGGCACGCACAGGCTGTCCTTCTCGCTGCTCCTGCCGGCCCGGCACGAGCAGCGGGTGCTGGAGCACACGGTGCTGCGGCTGATGCGGTCGACGCACACCAGGTTCGAAATCATCATCGTGGTGGGGCACGACGACCCGGAGACGGCCGCCGTGGCGCACCGGCTCGCCGAGATCCACCGGCACCGGGTCCGGGTGGTCGTGGACACCAACCCGGTGAAGAACAAGCCACGGGCGTTGAACACGGCCCTGCCGTACTGCCGGGGCCTGGTGATCGGGGTCTTCGACGCCGAGGACCAGGTGCACCCGGACCTGCTGGAGTACGTCGACCACGCCTTCCGGGCCACCGGCGCCGACGTCGTACAGGGCGGCGTACAGCTGATCAACTTCCATTCCAGCTGGTACAGCCTGCACAACTGCCTGGAGTACTTCTTCTGGTTCCGCAGCCGGCTGCACCTGCACGCGGACAAGGGGTTCATCCCGCTCGGCGGCAACACGGTCTTCGTCCGTGCCGCGGCGCTGCGGGCGGTCGGCAGCTGGGACGGCAACTGCCTCGCCGAGGACTGCGACCTCGGCGTACGGCTCTCCAGCCGGGGCGCGAAGGTCGTCGTGGCGTACGACTCCACACTCGTCACCCGGGAGGAGACGCCGGCCTCGCTGGCCGCCCTGGTCAGGCAGCGGACCCGGTGGAACCAGGGCTTCCTCCAGGTGTTGGGCAAGGGCGACTGGCGCCGGCTGCCCTCGTTCTGGCAGCGGATGCTCGCCCGCTACACGCTCACCGCTCCCTTCGTGCAGGCGTTCTCCGGTGTGGTCGTGCCGTTGGGCATCGTCATCGCGGTCTTCTTCGACGTCGGGATCGGTGCCGCACTGGTGAGCTTCCTTCCGATCGCCCCGATGACCGCCACCCTGATGTTCCAGATCGTCGGGCTGCGCGACTTCGGCCGGCAGTATCAGCTCCGGATCAGGCCGATCGACTACCTGCGGCTGGTGCTCGGCGCCTTCCCGTACATGCTCGTGCTGGCGGTGGCCGCGGTCCGGGCCGTCTGGCGGGTCCTGCGCGGGCGGGACGACTGGGAACTGACCGCCCACGTCGGCGCCCACCTGCCCGACGCCCACCTGCCCGGCGCCGCGCCGGTGATCCGGGAGGGCAGCGTCGCATGACGAGGACCGCCGGCCCGCCGATCGACCCGCCGAGGCCCGCAGCCACCGAGGTACCGCCGCGGACCGGCGGACCCGGCCCGGCCGCCCGCCCGGAGGCCGGCCAACAGAGCCGCCGCGACCCCCGGAGCCGCCGAAGCCACCGCAGCCGTCCACGCCGACGGCCACATCCCGACGTCGCGCTGCTCGGCGCGCTGCTCGGCGTCGTGCTGACGGTCCAGGCGTGGAACATCGGCGGTTTCCCGATCGTCACCGACGACGAGGGGACCTACCTGGCCCAGGCCTGGGCGGTCCGGGAGGGGCTGGGGCTGGCCCACTACACCTACTGGTACGACCATCCCCCGCTCGGCTGGATCCAGCTCGCGGGGCTCTCCTGGCTGCCCGCGCTGCTGATGCCGGACCAGCTCGCCGTGGTCACCGGCCGGGTGGCGATGCTGCCGGTCACCGGTGCCAGCCTGGTGCTGGTCTACCTGCTCTGCCGGCGGCTCGGCCTGGCCCGGACGACCGGGGCGGTCGCGGTCCTCGGCTACGGGCTCTCGCCGCTCGCGGTGACCATGCAACGGCAGATCTACCTGGACAGTTTCGCGGTGGCCTGGATGCTCGGCGCCTTCGTGCTGGCCCTCTCCCCCCGCCGGCACCTCTGGCACCACGTCGCGGCGGGCGCCGCCGCCGGGGTCGCCGTGCTCTCCAAGGAGACGATCGTGATCGTGCTGCCGGCCCTCGTGGTGGCACTGTGCCGGGGCACCACGCCGGGCGGGGTGCGGCCGTTCTCCTTCGCCGGCTTCGGCACCGGCCTGCTGACGGTCGGCATCGGCTATCCGCTCTACGCCCTGCTGAAGAGCGAACTCCTGCCCGGCCCGGGACACGTCTCGCTGCTCGGCGCGCTGCGGTTCCAGTTGCAGGGCCGGGAGGGCTCCGGCAGCGTCTTCGCCACCGGCAGCAGCGCCCGGGAGGTGCTGGACTCGTGGCTCTTCTACGATCCGGTGCTGATCTACGCCGGGATCGTCGCCGGCCTGCTCGGTCTCGCCGTACGCCGACTCCGGCCGGTCGCGGTCGCGGTGACACTGCTGCTCGCGGTGGCACTGCGACCCGACGGATACCTGCCGGCCATGTACGTCGTCCAGGCGCTGCCGTTCCTGGCCGTCGCGGTCGCCGGACTGGCCGAGACCGGCACCCGCCGGCTGCTCGGCTGGCGGGACCGGGCCGGCCGGACCGAGCGGAGCCTGCGGGTCGGCGTGGTCCTCGCCGCCGTGGCCGTCGCGCTGGCGGTGGTGGCACCCCGGTGGTACGAGGGGAACCTGCGGGCGGTCACGGCCGAGGACAACGGCAGGTACGCCGCCGCGCTGGCCTGGCTGCGCACCGAGGTGCCGCAGCGGTCGGACCGGACGGTCGTCACCGACGACGTGCTCTGGCTGGACCTGCTCGACGCCGGCTACCGGCGGGACCGGGTGATCTGGTTCTACAAGCTGGACCTGGACCGGGAGGTGGCGGAGCGGCTGACGAACGGGTGGCGCGAGGTCGACCTGATCGTCTCCACCCCGCCGATGCGGGCCGACGACAACCCGCTGCCCACGGTGGACCTGCTGATGGCCAACTCCGCACCGCTGGTCACCTTCGGCACCGGCTCCGACCGCATCGAGATCCGGCAGGTACACCATGACTGACCGGGCCTCGCTCGTGGCCGGACCCGGACCGGCCGACCACCCGCCGTACGTGTCGGTGGTGATCCCGACCTACAACGAGCGGGACAACGTCGACGAGCTGCTGCGCCGGCTGGCCGAGGTGCTGGCGGGTACCGCAGCGGAGATCATCTTGGTGGACGACAGCACCGACGGCACCGCCGAGATGGTCGAGGCCGCCGCCCGGCGCTGTCCGGTGCCGGTCCTGGCGCACCACCGGGAGCAGCCGCTGGCCGGGCCCGGCGGCGCCGTGGTCGAGGGGATCCGGCTGGCCCAGGGCGCCTGGGTGGTGGTGATGGACGCGGACCTGCAACACCCGCCGCCGGTGCTGGCCGAGCTGGTCGCCGCCGGTGAACGGGACCGGGCCAGCCTGGTCGTCGCCAGCCGGTACGCCGACGGCGGCGGGCGGACCGGGCTGGCGGGCGCCTACCGGCGGGCGGTCTCCGCCGCCTCGACACTGCTGACCCGGCTGCTGTTCCGGCGGGACCTGGCCGGGGTCAGCGACCCGATGAGTGGCTTCTTCGCGTTCCGGGCCGCCCTGGTCGACCCGGACCAGCTCCAGCCCTCCGGCTACAAGATCCTGCTGGAACTTGTCGTCCGGACCAGGCCGGACCGGATCACCGAGGTGCCGTACACCTTCGCGGACCGGTTCGCCGGGAAGTCGAAGTCCTCGGTCCGGGAGGGCCTGCGCTTCCTGCGGCATCTTGCCGTACTGCGGCTGGGCCGCACCCGGGCGCGGATGCTCGGCTACGGCGTCATCGGCCTCTCCGGCGTACTGCCCAACCTGGTCACGCTCTGGCTGCTCTGCACCGGGCTGGGCGTGCACTACCTGCCGGCCGCGATCGTGGCGACCCAGGTCGCGATCGCCTGGAACTTCACCCTCACCGACCTGCTGCTCTTCCGCCGGTCGCCCCGCCGGCACGCGCTACCGGCCCGGCTCGGCCGCTTCGTCGCGCTCAACAACGCCGACCTGCTGGTCCGGATCCCCCTGCTCGCCGCACTCATCGACCTGCTGCACCTGAACGTGCTCGTCGCGAACCTGGCGACCCTGGTGGCCGCCTTCCTGGTCCGGTTCGTCGTGATCGACCGGGTCATCTACGTCCCCGCCCCCGAACCACCCGTAGCGGAGGCACCGTGAGCATCGACAGTGGGCGCCCGGCCCGACGCATCCTCGGGCAGCTTCTCGTCCTCGTCCTCCTCGGCGTGGTCGGCCTGGTCGGCACACCGGCCAGCGCCGCCGCCAACCTGCTGCACAATCCGAGCCTGGAGCAGCTCACCGCCGGCTTCCCGAGCTGTTGGGAGGCGTCCGGCTGGGGCGACCAGGAGTTCAGCTACACCGTCTCCGCCGACGCCCACCACGGCGACAACGCCATGCGGATCGGGATCACCTCGACCACCGGCCCCGGCGACCGCAAGATGATGATGCTGGAGACCTCTACCTGCGCCCCGCAGGTCACGCCGGAGCACCAGTACGACCTGTCGGCGTGGTACAGGTCGTCGACCCCGGCCGCCGCGGTCACCGTCTTCCGGCACGACACCACCCTCGGCTGGCAGTACTGGCTGGACCTGGCCACCCTGCCGGTCGCCGGCGAGTGGACCGAGACGGTCGTGCGGACCCCGCCGGTGCCGGCCGGCACCGACCAGCTCAGCTGGGGGCTGAGCATCTACGGCGTGGGGTGGCTGCTCACCGACGACTACTCGATGGTCGACGCCACCGTCGGCGGTCCCGGCGGGACCTGCACCGACCCGGAGGCGTGCGAGAAGGGGGAATGGCGGGTTCTGCCGTACGCCTCGCCGGTGCGCGCCATCCACTCGGTGGTACTGCACAACGGCCGGGTGCTGCTGATCGCCGGCTCCGGCAACGACCCGGACCACTTCGCGGCCGGCAGCTTCAGCACCGCGCTCTACGACCCGGTGACCGGCGGGTTCGACAGCGTGCCCACCCCGGCCGACCTGTTCTGCGCCGGGCACGTCCAGCTCGCCGACGGCCGGGTGCTGGTGATGGGCGGCAACAAGGACTATCCGAGCGCCGGTGGCACCGTCGGCTACCGGGGGCTGCCCGACTCGTACCTGTTCGACCCGGCGACCGGCTCCTACACCCGCACCAACGACCTGGCGGCCGGGCACTGGTACCCGTCGGCGACCCTGCTCGGCAACGGCGACGTACTCTCCCTCGGCGGCCTCGGCGAGGACGCGAACGGCACGGTCGCCGCCGAGTACTACGACGCCGAGCAGGAACGCTGGCTGCGGATCTGGGAGGCCAACCAGACCTGGTCGTTCTGGGGCCTCTATCCGGCGATGGTGCTGATGCAGGACGGCCGGCTCTTCTACACCGGCAGCCACGTCTTCGGCAACGGGCTGCCCGGCACCGGCGCCTCGATCTTCGACTACCACACCGGCACCATCACCGACGTGCCCGGCCTGCGCCGCAAGGACGAGCGGGACCAGTCCGCGAGCGTGCTCCTGCCGCCGGCCCAGGACCAGCGGGTGGCGACCTTCGGCGGCGGCAACATCGAGACCAACCCGGACGCGCACCGGCTCACCGACATCGTCGACCTGAAGCAGACCGACCCGGCGTACCTGCCCGGCCCCGACCTGCCCGCCGGCACGCTCAGCGGCGGCGTCCCGCAGACCGGCACCCAGGGCAAGATGTACGTCTCGGCGGTGCTGCTGCCCGACGGTACGGTCTTCGAGACCGGCGGCGCGCTGCACAACCGGGCCGACCCGGTGCACGAGGCGTCCGTGTTCGACCCGCAGGCCGGCACCTTCACCCCGATGGCCGCCGACCCGGTGCCCCGCGGTTACCACTCCGCCGCGTTCCTGCTGCCCGACGGCCGGGTGATGGCGGTCGGGGACAACCCCGGGAACGGCAGCTTCGACATGCGGATCTCGATCTACTCGCCGACCTACCTGTTCAAGGGGCCCCGGCCGCGGATCACCTCGGTGGCGCGGACCGACTGGAGCTACGGCAGCACCCAGCAGGTAGTCGTCGACTCTCCGGTGACCCGGGCGTCGCTGATCCGACCGGCGGCGGTCACCCACTCGTCCGACCCGAACCAGCGCTTCGTGGAGTTGCCCATGTCGGTGCAGGGAGACGTGATCGGCCTGAACGTGACAAGCAATCCGAACATCGCGCCGCCCGGCTGGTACATGCTCTTCGTGCACAACGCCGCCGGAGTGCCGTCGCTGGCCCGCTGGGTGAGGCTCGGATGAGCCGCCGGAGGAGCCGGTTCACGGCCGCCGCCCTGGTCGGGCTGGCCGCCGCGGCGCTGCTGGTCGGCTGGCGGACCGGCAGCACCGCCGCCGGACCCGCGACGATCCGACCCGGCGGCGCTGTCGAGGCGTCCCCCGCCACACCGCCGCCCCGGATCCACCCCTTCGCCCGGCAGCCGCACCGGAAGCCGCGCCCGGCACTGCCGTCCCCGACCGCGCCGCCGGTCGTCGCGGAGGGGTTCGACGGCTGTGACCACGGCTACGGCGAGGACGCCGAGGTCTGTGTGCCCTGGCGGTTCCCGCCCGGTGTCCGGGACCGCTGCCGCTGGTTGTCGGCCCGGGACTATCCGCCGCTGCGGGTCGTCAGGGCCCGGGACCGGCACGGGCTGGACCGCAACCGGGACGGTGTCGCGTGCGGCCGGGGAGACTGACCGACCGGCCGCCACGGCCGGGGAGACCGAACGGCCCAGCCGGCTACGGCTGGTGAGACCGACCTACCGGCCGGCTACGGGCGGGCGGCTACGGGCGGGCGGCGATGTCCCGGATCGCCACTGCCGCCTCCAGGGCGGCGGTGGTGGCCGCCCAGCCCTTGTCCTCGGCCGAGCCGGGCAGCCCGGCCCGGTCCCGGGCCTGCCCGAGGTCGTTCACCGTCAGCACGCCGTGCGCCACCGGCCGCCCGCTGTCCAGCGCCACCCGGGTCAGCCCCTCGGTCACCGACTGGCAGACGTAGTCGAAGTGCGCGGTGGCACCCCGGATCACCACGCCGAGCGCCACCACGGCGTCGCAGCGCCGGGCCAGCGCCTGGGCCACCACCGGCAGCTCCACCGAGCCGGCCACCCGGACCACGAGTACGTCGTCCACCCCGCACGCCTTCGCCGCGGTGACCGCCCGGTCGACCATGTGGTCGGTGAGTTCGCCGTGCCAGCGCGCGGCCACCACCCCCACGGTCAGCCCGGACGCGTCCACAGTCGACAGTTCCGGCTCGCCGAAGCCCGCCATCGTCACGCCAACCTTTCCGTCATCTTCGCGAGTTCCGCCAGCTCCCCGGCGTCGGCCGGGGCCTCCAGCCCGTCCAGCAGGTGCCCCATCCGGTCCCGCTTGGTGCGCAGGTAGCGCACGTTCTCCTCGGTGGCCCGGACCGGCATCGCCTCCCGGCCGACCACGGTCAGCCCGTACCCCTCCAGGCCGGCCCGCTTGGCCGGGTTGTTCGTCAGCAGCCGCATCGAACGGACCCCGAGGTCGTAGAGGATCTGCGCCCCGGTGCCGTAGTCGCGGGCGTCGGCCGGCAACCCGAGGTCCAGGTTGGCGTCGACGGTGTCCAGGCCGCGGTCCTGCAACTGGTACGCCTGGAGCTTGTGCAGCAGCCCGATCCCGCGCCCCTCGTGGCCGCGCATGTAGAGGACCACGCCCCGCCCCTCGGCGGCGACCCGGGCCAGCGCGGCGTCGAGCTGGGGGCCGCAGTCGCAGCGCAGCGAGCCGAAGACGTCTCCGGTCAGGCACTCGGAGTGCACGCGTACCAGCACGTCCCGGCCGTCGCCGAGGTCGCCGTAGACGAGTGCGATGTGCTCGGTGCCGTCCTGCCGGGCCCGGTAGCCGACCGCCCGGAACTCCCCGTACCCGAGCGGCAGCCGGGTCTGCACGACCTGCTCGACGTCGGTCTCGGTACGCCGCCGGTAGGCGATCAGGTCGGCGATGGTGATCAGCGTGATGCCGTGCTCGGCGGCGAACTTCGCCAGGTCGGGCAGGCGCATCATGGTGCCGTCGTCGTTCACCAGCTCGCAGAGCACCCCGGCGGGGCGGAGCCCGGCGAGCCGGGCGAGGTCGACGGCCGCCTCGGTGTGCCCGGGACGGCGCAGTACCCCGCCGGTCTTGGCCCGCAGCGGCACCACGTGCCCCGGCCGGCTCAGCTCGGTGGCGTCGGTGGCCGGGTCGGCGAGCAGCCGGATGGTGTGCGCCCGGTCGGCGGCCGAGATGCCGGTGCTGACCCCCTCCCGCGCGTCCACGGTCACCGTGTACGCCGTACCCCGCTTGTCCTGGTTGGTGTGGTACATCGGCGGCAGTTCGAGGCGGTCGCAGTCCTCCTCGGTCAGCGGCGCGCAGATGTAGCCGGAGGTGTAGCGGACCATGAACGCGACGAGTTCCGGGGTGGCCCGGTCGGCGGCGAAGATCAGGTCGCCCTCGTTCTCCCGGTCCTCGTCGTCGACCACGACGACCGGCCGGCCGGCCGCGATCTGCGCCAGCGCCTCCTCGACGGTGCCGAATCCGGTCATGCCACTGCCTCCAGTCCGTCGACCGGCAGCCGTCCACCGGTCGTCAGCAGTCGTTCGACGTACTTGGCGAGGACGTCGACCTCCAGGTTGACCGGCTCGCCGACACCCTTGCGGCCCAGCGTGGTGGCGGCCAGCGTGGTCGGGATCAGCCCTACCGAGAAGGTCTGCGGGGTCAGCCCGGCCACGGTGAGCGACACCCCGTCGACGGTGATCGAGCCCTTCTCCACCACATATCGGGCGAGGTCGGCGGGGAGGTCGAAGGTGACCGTCTCCCACTGCTCGGCCGGCTGCCGCGAGACGATCCCGGCGACCCCGTCGACGTGCCCCTGCACCAGGTGCCCGCCGAGCCGGCTGCCCAGCGTGGCGGCCCGCTCCAGGTTCACCGGGTCACCCGTGCGCAACGCCCCCAGCGCGGTACGCCGGAACGTCTCGCCCATCACGTCGGCGGTGAAGGTGTCGCCGTCCACCTCGACCACGGTCAGACAGACGCCGTTGACGGAGATCGAGTCGCCGTGCCGGGCGTCCGAGGTGACGACCGGGCCGCGGATCGCGACCACCGCCGAGTCGGCGCCGGTGTCGTCCCGCCGGACCAGCTCGCCCAACTCTTCCACGATGCCGGTGAACATCCTCAGCCCTCCGTCTTACGGGGAAACGCGGTGACCCGCAGATCGGGGCCGACCGGTGTGATATCGGTGAACTCCAGGTCGACGACCTCGGAGATGGAACGCGCGCCGACGTCGCCGAGCGCGGCCGGGCCGGCGCCGAGCAGCTTCGGGGCCAGGTAGCCGACCACCTTGTCGACCAGGCCGGCGGCGAGGAACGCGCCGGCCAGGGTCGGACCGCCCTCCAGCAGCGCCGCCCGGACGCCGCGCCGGTAGAGCTCGGCGAGCAGCCGGGGCAGGTCGACCTGCCCGTCCGGGCCGGTGCCGACCTCCTTCGCGGTCGCCACCCAGGTGGGCGCGGCGCCGTCCCGGACCCGGGCGTCGAGCGGGGTACGTCCGGCGCTGTCCACCACGACCCGCAGCGGCTGCCGGATGGCGAGGGAGCCGTCGCGCAGGTTCCGCACGGTCAGTCGCGGGTCGTCGGCGAGTGCCGTGCCGACCCCGACGATCACCGCGTCGACGGTGCCGCGCAGCGCGTGCACGTCGATCCGGGCCGCCTCGGAGGTGATCCACATGCTGGTGCCGTCCGCCGCCGCGATCCGACCGTCCAGGGTCGCCGCGTACTTCCAGATCAGGTACGGCCGGTTGCGGCGTACCGCGGTCAGCCAGGCCAGGTTGCCGGCCTCCGCCTCGGCGGCGCGTACCCCGACCTCGACCTCGACCCCGGCGGCGCGCAGCCGCTCGATCCCGCCGGTGGCGACCGGGTTCGGATCGGGCACCCCGACCACCACCCGGCGGACCCCGGCCGAGATCAACGCCCCGCTGCACGGCCCGGTACGCCCGTGGTGGTCGCAGGGTTCCAGGGTGACCACGGCGGTGCCGCCCCGGGCCCGCTCGCCGGCCTGGGCCAGCGCGACGATCTCGGCGTGCGGACCGCCCGCGTAGGCGTGGAAGCCCTCGCCGACGACCTCGCCGTGCGGGTCGAGCAGGACGCAGCCGACCAGGGGATTCGGGCTCGTCGTGCCCAGACCACGGGCCGCCAGCGCGATGGCCCGGCGCATCGCCTCGTCGGCGGAGACGCCCCCCATGCCGTTTCCCTCTCCCTCGCCCGTCGTCGCCTGACGCGCGGGCGGGGCGTGGGAGGGGTGCCGGCCGGTGGCCGGGCGTGCGGCGGCGGAGCGTGGGGACGGCAGCGGCCGACCCCGGCGGACCACGGGTCGGCGCACACGCACCGGCCAGCGGACCCGTCCGTCCCGCGCGCTGTCTCCCATCCGGACTGTCTGGGCGCGGAAACTGCCCGCCCCCAACCGTCGGCCCCGGATTCTCACCAGGTCCACCGGGCGGCCGAGGCCGACCGGGTCGCGGGCTTACCGGGCTTGCGCCCGGATCACCGCCGGTTCGGAATTACACCGAGTCCCGCCAGCGCGTGGTGGGTACGGAACGAGTCTTACACGAATCCGGCGCCGTCGGGCCAGTGAGGCGACCGACCTCACAGCGGGGTGACCGCTGTCACTTCGCGCCGCGCCGCCGCTCCCCCGCGTCGGCAGCCGGTGCGCCCGGGGTACGGCGGCGGTCCATCGCCACGTACGACCCGGGCTGGCTCTTGGCCACCGTCTTCATCTCGGAGGCCGCCGCGATCACCTCCAGCGGGTCGGTGAACCGGCGATCCGGCACCGACAGCGAGACCCCGATGGAGAGGGTCACCAGGTGGGCCCGCTGGATGTTGCCGCGCCGGTCCTTCAGCTCGACGTAGCCGCGCTTGGCGTCCTCCGGGTCGTAGAGTTCGTCGGCGGTCTTCTCGAAGTCGACGACGGCCCGTTCGGTGAGCGGGCGGACCTGCTCCGGAGCGCAGACGATCACGAAGTCGTCGCCGCCGATGTGCCCGAGGAAGGCCGGCGGCAGACCGACCGAGACCACCGCCCGGTGCAGGCTGCGGGCGAGCGCGCTGATGAACTCGTCGCCGCGCACGAAGCCGTACCTGTCGTTCACGCTCTTGAACCGGTCGATGTCGATGTAGCCGACCGCGTAGTCGACGCCGCTGCGTACCCGGTCGCCGATCTCCCGGCGGACCCGGGTGTTGCCGGGCAGGCCGGTGAGCGGGGAGACCTCGCGGAACTCCTTGTTGCGGCGCAGCGTGGAGCTGATCCGGGCGACGAGTTCGGCGGTGTCGAAGGGCTTGACCAGGTAGTCGTCGGCGCCGGCGGTGAGCCCGTTCACCTTGTCCACGGTCAGGCCCTTGGCGGTCAGCATGATCACCGGCAGTGCCGAGGTCATCGGGTTGGCCCGCAGCCGGCGGGTCAGCTCCAGCCCGTCGATCCGGGGCATCCGCAGGTCGACCACGGCCAGGTCGGGCCGGCGCTGCTCGATCACCTCCAGCGCCTCCTGGCCGTCGCTGGCCTGGGCCACCTCGAAGCCGTGCAGCCGCAGGTTGAACGAGACGAACCGGACGATGTCCTCGTCGTCGTCGACCACCAGGATCAGGTCGGGCCGCTCCTCGGCGGCCCCGTCGACGGTCATCCCCGCCCTCCGCTCCGCGCGGTCATGCCGACGGGACGGCGCGCTCGGCGAGCCGCCGCAGCTGGGTGACGGCGGCAGCCGGGTCGGCGGCGCCGTAGACGGCGGTCCCGGCGACGAAGGCGTCCGCACCGGCCGCCGCCGCCTGCTCGATGGTGTCGGCCGCGATCCCGCCGTCGACCTCGATCCGCAACTCGAGATGGCCGGCCGCGACGTGCCGGCGGGCGGTCCGGACCTTGTCGAGCAGGTCGGGGATGAACCGCTGCCCCCCGAAGCCCGCCTTGATAGTCATGATCAGCAATGTATCGAAGCTGGGCAACAGGTCAAGGTACGGTTCGATCGGAGTGTCCCGGTCGACCGCCAGCCCCGCCTTCGCCCCCGCCGAGCGGAGGTCCTTGGCCAGCGAGACCGGGTTGTCGCACGCCTCGGCATGGAACGTCACGTTGTACGCACCGGCGTCGGCGTAACTGGGCGCCCACCGCCGCGGATCGTCGATCATCAGGTGTACGTCGAACGGCAGCGCGGTCACGGCCAGCAGGCTCTGCACCACCGGCAGCCCGATGGTCAGGTTGGGCACGAAATGGTTGTCCATCACGTCCACGTGCAGCCAGTCCGCCGCGGACTCCACCGCCCGCACCTCGTCGGCGAGCCGGGCGAAGTCTGCGGCGAGGATGCTTGGCGCGACGATCGGCGCTGGTACGGTCACCGCGCCAGTGTACGAACGCCGGCCACCCCCGGCTCGGCTCACCCTCGGATCATGGCACCGTCGGCGAAGAACCGGTCCGGGGTGATCGGCAGGTCCCGCACCCGCACCCCGGTGGCGTGGTACACGGCGTTGGCGATCGCCGCCGCCGTACCCACGATGCCCAGCTCGCCGATGCCCTTGGAGCCCATCGGGTTGACGTACGGGTCCTCCTCGGCGAGCGTGTGCACCTCCACGCAACCGACGTCGGCGTTGGTGGCGATGTGGTACTCGGCGAGGTCGTGGTTGACCACGTGACCGAACCGGGGATCGAGCACGCACCGCTCGTGCAACGCCATCGACAGCCCCATCGTCATCCCGCCGAGCAGCTGCGACCGGCCCGTCTTCGGGTTGATGATCCGGCCGGCGGCGAAGACGCCGAGCAGCCGGGGCGCGCGTACCTCGCCGGTCGCCTCGTGCACCCGGACCTCGGCGAACTGCGCGCCGAAGGCGTACATCGAGAAGCGTTCCCGCTCCGGGTTCTCCGGCATGTCGGCACTCGCCTCGATCGGGTGCATCGGCGGGTCGGCGTGCTCGCCGGCCACCCGGGCGCGCAGCCGGCGGGCGGCCTCGACCACCGCACTGCCCCACGAGGTCATCCCGGACGAGCCGCCGGCCGCCATCGCCGGCGGCAGGTCGGTGTCGCCGATCCGCAGCTCGACCCGGTCGACGGGCACCCCGAGGGCGTCGGCGGCGATCTGGCTCAGCGAGGTCCAGGTGCCGGTGCCGAGGTCGGCGGCACCGATCAGGACGACGTACCGGCCGTCCGGCTCCAGCCGGATCGTCGCCGCCGAGCCGGGCAGCTGGTAGACCGGGTACATCGAGGCGGCCACCCCGGTGCCGACCAGCCAGCCGCCGGCCGCCCGCCGCACACCGGGTGTCGGATCCCGACCGGCCCAGCCGAACCGGCGGGCTCCCTCGCGCAGGCAGGTGACCAGGTTGCGGGTGGAGAACGGCTTGTCCAGCTCCGGATCGCGGGGCGGCTCGTTGGCGATCCGGAACTCGACCGGATCCTGCCCGCAGGCGATCGCCATCTCGTCCATCGCCGACTCCAGCGCGTACATCCCGGGGGCCTTGCCCGGGGCGCGCATGATCGTCGGTACCGGCACGTCGAGCCGGACCATCCGGTGCGTGGTGCTGCGGTGCTCCGCCGCGTACATCACCCGGGTCGGCGTGGCGGTCTGCTCGGCGAACTCCTTGTGCCGCGCGGTCTGCTGCACCACCGCGTGGCTCACCGCGACCAGCCGGCCGTCCGGCCCGGCGCCGAGCCGGATCCGCTGGATCGACGGGGTGCGGTAGCCGACCTGCGAGAACATCTGTTGCCGGCTGAGCGCCAGCTTCACCGGACGGCCGGGCACGGCGAACGCGGCCAGGATCGCCAGCACCACGTCCGGATGGGTGTGCAGCTTGCCGCCGAAAGCACCGCCGACGTGTGGCGAGACCACCCGGATCTGCTCCTCGTCGAGCCCGAAGAGGGTGGCCAGCGACTGCCGCAGCCGGTGCACGCCCTGGGTGCCCACGTGCAGGGTGAGCCGGTCGTCGACCCACTGCGCGATGGTGGCGTGCGGTTCCAGCTGGGCGTGCTGGTACCAGGGGGTGCTGTAGGTGGCGTCCAGGCGTACCGCCGCGCCGGCCAGCGCCGTCTCCGGGTCACCGAGCATGCTGTCGGTGGCGAACCCGCCGTTCATCACCTCCGGGGCGTACCGGTCCGGATGGTCGGCGTCGAGTACGACGTCGTGCGGACCGGGCCGGTAGTCCAGCTGCACCAGGTCGGCGGCGCACCGGGCGACCTCCGAGGTCTCCGCCACCACCCCGGCGACGAACTGCCCCCGGTACGCCACCTCGGGCGTCTGCAGGACGACCAGCTCCGGGTCGTCGAAGGAGGCGATCCGGGCCGCGTTCTCGTGGGTCAGCACCGCCAGCACGCCCGGCTCGGTGAGCGCCGCCTCGGCGTGCACGGCGACGACCCGGCCCACCGCCACCGTCGCCTGCACCGGAAACAGATAGACCGGCCGGTCGACCGGGTGCTCGAAGGCGTACCGGGCCGTCCCGGTGACCTTCGCCGGCCCGTCGAACCGGTCCAGCGGAGTGCCGATGACTCGGACCGGCAGGGTCATCCCGTCCACACCTGCAATGTATGTAACCCGACGCCCCCGTCCACCCGCTTTCGCCGGAAGCGTCACCCGCACATCGTCCGGCCGGCAGTGCCGGCGCCGGCGTGAGCGGACGGTGCCGCGCCGGTCCGGGGGCGGCGCGGCGTTGGTCCCGGGGGGCGGCGCGGCGTTGGTTCCGGGGGGCGGCGCGGCGTTGGTCGCGGACGGGACGGTGCGACGCCCGGTCGGGGCGGACGGTCAGGTTCGGCGGAGTACCGCCAGGAACATCGCGTCGGTGCCGTGCCGGTGCGGCCAGAGCTGCACGGTCGGGCCGTCGCCGAGACCGGGCATCCCGGCCGGCAGCAGCGGCCGGGCGTCGACGAAGTCGACCGACGCGCCGGAGCGGCGCGCCGCCTCGGTCACCGAGACGTGCGTCTCCACCACGTGCGGCGAGCAGGTCACGTAGGCCACCACGCCGCCGGGACGGACCGCCCGCAGCGCCGCACCGAGCAACTCCCGCTGCAACCGGGTCAGCGCCGGCAGGTCGGACGGCTGGCGGCGCCAGCGGGACTCCGGGCGCCGCCGCAGCGAGCCGAGACCGGTGCAGGGGGCGTCGACGAGTACCCGGTCGAAGGAGTCCTCCGGCAGGTCCTGGTCGCGGCCGACGGTCCGCCCGTCGGCGGTCAGCACGGTCACCGGCAGCCCGCGTACGGCCTGGGAGACCAGCCGGGCCCGGTGCTCGGCCACCTCGACGGCGGTTAGCCGGGCTCCCCGCTGCGCGGCCAGCGCGCCGAGCAGCCCGGCCTTGCCGCCCGGCCCGGCGCAGAGGTCCAGCCAGCGTTCGTCGCCGCCGTCGAGTTCGGCTGCGGTGAGCGCGGCGGCCACCAGCTGGGAACCCTCGTCCTGGACGTGCGCCCGGCCGTCGGCCAGCACCGCCAGCTCGCCGGGGGCACCGCCGGGCAGGTAGACCGCGTACGGCGAGAACGCGCCCGGCGCCCCGCCCACCTCGTCGGCCACCTCGACCGCGTCGGCCCGGCCCGGCCGGGCGCAGAGGTGCACCGCCGGCCGCTGGTTGTCCTCGATCAGCAGCCGGGTGGTCTCGGCCAGGTCGCCGCCGAGCGCCTCGGCGAAGGAGCGCACGATCCACTCCGGATGGCTGTGCGTGAGCGCCAGGTTGCCGACCGGATCGGTCTCGGCCGACGGGGCCAGCTCGGCCAGCCAGGTGTCCAGGTCCTTGCCGGCGACCTCCCGCAGCACGGCGTTGGCGAACCCGGACGCCCCCGGGGCGAGCGAGCGGACCAGGTCGACGGTTGCCGAGACGGCGGCGTGCGGCGGGACCCGGGTGTAGAGGATCTGGTAGGCGCCGAGCCGCAGGGCGTCCCGGGGCTGCGGGTCGATCCGGGCCACCTCCCGGCCGGCGGCGGCGGTGAGGATCGCGTCCAGGGTGCCCCGGACCCGCAGCGTGCCGTAGGTCAGCTCGGTGGCGAAGGCGGCGTCCCGGCCGTGCAGCCGCCGGTCGCGCAGGATGCCGGGCAGGACCAGGTTCGCGTACGCGTCGTCCCGGTGCACCGCCTCGATCGCCTCGTACGCCGCCTGCCGGGGCAGGTCCACCGCCGGCCGCCCCGTCCGGACCGGCCGCCCGTCCCGCCGGTCGCCGCCCCGTCCGGCACGTCCCCGGTCGTCGCGTCCCCGGTCGTCGCGTCCCCGGTCGTCGCGTCCCCGGTCGGGGCGCCCGCGACCGTCACGCCCCTGGTCGGTACGTCCCCGGGCGTCGCGGTCCCGGCCGGCACCGGCCCGTGGGGTGCCGCCGAACTGTCCGGTACGGTCGCTCACCCGAACTGCTCCCCTGCCGCGACCCGGACGCCCCGGGCCCAGTCGGTCGCCGCCATGGCGCGTTTGCCGGCCGCCCGCACCTCGCCCAGCTCCACAGGTGTGCTCGCGGTACCCGCCAGCACCCGGCCCCGCTCCACCAGCAGCTCGCCGGACTTGAGTTCGGGCCCGTTGCCGACCGGCCGCACCGGGCCGAGCTTGACCCGGTCACCCCGGAAGGTGGTCCAGGCACCTGGTGCCGGAGTGGCCGCCCGGATCCGCCGGTCCACCGCGAAGGACGGCTCCGACCAGCGCACCTCGCCGTCCGCGACGGTCAGCTTCGGCGCCAGCGTCACCCCGTCGGCCGGCTGCGGGACCGCCCGGGCGCCGCCCTGGCCGATCGCGTCGAGCACGCCGACCAGAAGCCCGGCACCGCTGCTGGCGAGCCGCTCCAGCAGGTCACCTGAGGTGTCTGTCGGGCGGATCTCCTCGGTCACGGTGCCGAAGACCGGCCCGGTGTCCAGCCCGGCCTCCAGTTGGAAGACGCTGGCGCCGGTGAGCTGGTCGCCGTGCAGCACCGCGTGCTGCACCGGGGCGGCACCGCGCCAGGCGGGCAGCAGCGAGAAGTGCAGGTTGACCCAGCCGTACGCGGGGATCTCCAGTGCCTCGGGCGGCACCAGCGCGCCGTACGCGACCACCGGTACGCAGTCCGGGGCGAGCGCGCGCAGCCGGTCGAGGAACTCCGGCTCCCGGGGCCGGGCCGGGGTGAGCACCTCGATCCCCCGCTCGTCGGCCCAGGCGCCGACGGGTGACCGGAGCAGCCCCCGGCCCCGCCCGGCCGGGGCGTCCGGCCGGGTCACCACGGCCAGCAGTTCGTGCCCGGAGGCGGCGATGGCGTCCAGGCTGGGCAGGGCGACGGCCGGCGTACCGGCGAAGATCAGGCGCACCGGCCGGTCACCGACCCAGGCCGAACGGGCTGGCGGAACGCTCGGAGCCGCCCAGTCCCAGCTTGGCGGCGAACCCCTGGCGCCGGTTGGCCGGCGGGTCGTGCGGGCTGACCTTGACCGTCGGCGGGGCGTCGGTGTCGTACCAGTCCGCCGCCCGGATCGCCTTCATCGCCTCCTTGCGCCCCTCGGCGTCGAGGCGGTCCAGGAAGAGCACCCCGTCGAGGTGGTCGGTCTCGTGCTGCACGCACCGGGCCATCAACCCGGTGCCGACGATCTGCATCGGGTCGCCGTACTCGTTGAAGCCCTTGGCGACGACGTTGAGCCGGCGCTTGGTGTCGAAGTAGAGCCCGGGGATGGAGAGGCAGCCCTCCGGGCCGTCCTGCTCGTCGGAGTCGGGGAACTCCAGCACCGGGTTGACCAGGTGCCCGAGCACGTCGTCGACGTCGAAGGCGAACACCCGCAGGCCCACCCCGAGCTGCGGCGCGGCGAGGCCGGCGCCGTTCTGCTCCCGCATCGTGTCGGTCAGGTCGGCGACCAGTTTGCGCAGCTCGGCGTCGAAGTCGACGACGGGGTCGGCCGGGGTGCGCAGCACCGGGTCCCCGAACAGGCGGATGGGCTGGACGGTCACGCGGGACGGCTCCTTCACGGATGGGTTCGGTGGTGCCACACCCAGTCTACGGGCGCGCCTGGCGACCGACGGGCGAGCCGGTCCGGGCCGGGTCGGGCGGACCGGAGGTCGGGACGGCAGTCGGGCCGGCCGTCGAGCCGGCCGTGGCCCGGATCACGGCGCTGTGCCGCCTGGCCGGACTGCGCCGGCCCGCCGGACGCTGCCCCGGGGGAGGCTGGTCAGGGCTGGGTGCCCGGCTCACCGGCCAGTACGACGGCGTCGGTGCGCTCCAGGATGTGCTCGGGCAGCGGAAGCGCCGTACCGTGCGCGGCGTCCCAGTCGTAGATCACGCTCAGTCCGACCTCGGCCCGGAAGTACTCGATGGCGCTGAGCCCGCCGACCACCGGCTCGTCGCACTCGGCGACGAGTTGCCCCGGCACCAGCTTGAAGCCGTTGCGCAGTGCGGCGCTGAGCCGGCGGTGCCCGTCGACCACGAAGAACTTCTCGCCGGTGTAGCCGATCCGCAGCGGCTCCAGGGCCTCCTCGCCGGCCTGCCCGACCTGGGCGACGAAGTCCGACTCCCAGAGCCCGCGCAGCCCCTGGATCTCCTGGGTGGGATAGATCCTGGCCGGGTCGAGCAGCAGCAGCGGCGGGGTGTCCCGCAGGATCTGCTGGCCGAACGCACCCTCGTAGGCGGCGATGACGTGCTCGACGACCTCGTCCGCCGAGGCTTTCGTGCTGTCGCAGATCAGGTCGTAGTTGCGCAGCTTCGCCTTGTCGACGCCGTACCGGACGAGGAAGCGGTTGCGCTCGCTCTCGCTGCGCTCCTGGAGCTTGGCCCGGGCCTCCTCGATGGAGGTGTAGCTCTCGGCCGGGCCGGAGGGCCGGGCCAACACCCGGCGGGCCGCCTCGGTCGGCTCGGTGATCATGTGGATCTTCAGGGCGTCCTTGAAGAAGTGCCAGGCGAGCCGGCTGTCCACGATCAACTGCTCGCCGGAGTCGGCGATGTCCTGCTGGAGCTGGTCGACATAGCCGTCGACCGCCTGGTCCAGCTCGGCGTGCAGGTTGAGCTGGAGCGCTGTCATCTGCCGCTGCTGGGCCATCTCGCGGTAGAGGTCACCGACGCTCACCCGGCGCAGGCCGAGCCGCTTGGCGAGCTCGATGGAGACGGTGCTCTTGCCACTGCCGAGGTCACCGTTCAGGACGATCGACTGACGACCGGTCACGACCTACCCACCCCTGATCGCAGGTTGTTCGATATTTGGTACGCCGAACCGGCGCGGTCACTCTCCGTCACGCGTCAGGCGTGCAGCAGATGGGCGATGGTATCACCCGAATCCCCACCCACCGGTCGGACTCCGCGTCCGTCGGAGTTCCGATACCCACCGAGAGTCAGGGCCGAAACCACCCTCCGTGTCGGATTCCGAACGCCGGACCGCCGCCCGACCGGAGCCGGCCTGCATCCGGAGGGCAGCCGACGGACGTTTCAGAAGATGTCCTGCGGGTCGACCTGGATCCGCACCGGCTGGCCGGCCTTGCGGGCCGTCCGGACCCCGGCCGCCTCGTGCAGGGCCAGCGCCAGTGCCGGCGCCTGGGACCGGGGCACCCGGACCAGCATCCGCTGCTGCCCGTCCGGCGCCGGCACCGGGCCGAGCACCTCGGCGGCCGGCGGCAGCCGGGCCTCGTCGAGCAGTTCCGCCACCGCCGCCGCCGTCCCGGTCAGGCTGGCCATCCGGGCGGCCGGCGGAAAGCCCAGCTCACGCCGCTCGGCAAGCTCCCGGCCGGCGAACCAGCCCGGATCCCAGCGCAGCAGCGCCTGCACCGGGGCCAGCGACCCGTCCGCGACCACCACCACCCGACCGCCGGCCGGGCCGGGCCGGGCCAGCGCCGCCGCCGCCAGCCAGCGACGCAGCGCCTCCTCCCCGGCCCGCAGGTCGGCCCGGGTCAGCAACGCCCAGGAGTCGAGCAGCAGCACCGCGCCGTAACCGCCGTCGGCCACCGGCTCGGCGCCCGGCGTGGCGATCACCAGACCCGCCTCACCGGGCACACCGCGCAGCACCTCCTCCCGGCCGGAGGTGCGGACCGGCACGCCGGGGAACGCCCGCCCGAGTTCCTCGGCGGTCCGCCGGGCACCCACCACCGCCGCGCGCAGCCGCCGCCCGCCGCACTGCGGGCAGGCGTACCCGGCGGCGACCCGGGCGCACCAGCGGCAGGCCGGGACGGAGCCTGCCGAGCGCAGGGCGAGCGGGCCGGCGCAGTGCGGGCACCGGGCCGGCGCCCGGCAGTGTGCGCAGGCCACCGCCGGCAGGTAGCCGCGCCGGGGCACCTGCACGAGTACCGGCGTGTCGGCCTTCAGCGCCGCCCGGGCCGCCTCCCAGGCCAGGCTCGGCAGCCGGGCCGAGGCGGCGGCGGGGTCGCGGGCCAGCTGCGGGTCGTCACCGGTCGGCGTGATCCTCGGGGTACGCGCCCGCAGCGTCGACCGGTCCGGCACGATCTCCTTCGCCCAGCCCGTCTCGATGAGCAGTCGCGACTCGGCGGTCCGGGCGTACCCGCCGACGAGTACCGCCGCGTCGCCGAGCCGCGCCCGGGTGAGCAGCACCTCCCGGGCGTGCGGGTACGGCGCCCGGGGTTCGGCGTGCAGGTCGTCCCCGTCGTCCCAGATCGCCACCAGTCCGAGGTCGGTGACCGGGGCGAACATCGCGGCCCGGGTACCGATGACCACCGGCACCCGGCCCCGGCAGGCGGCCAGGAACGCCCGGTACCGGCGGGCCGGCCCGAGTGCCGCGGAGAGCGCGACGTGCCGCCCGGCGCCGAGCAGGGCGGTGAGCGCGGCGTCGAGGCGTTCCAGGTCCCGGGCGTCGGCCACCACCGCCACCACGCCCCGGCCGCCGCGCACGGTCGCCGCCGCCGCCTCGGCGAACCGGGCCGGCCAGTCCTCGCCGGGCAGCGCCGACCAGACGGCCCGGGGTGCCCGCCCGTCGGCCAGCGCCCGCAGGAATCCCGGCCCGGCCGGATAGTCCGGCCAGCCCTCGTCGGCCGGCACCGTGACCGGCTCGGCGCGAACCTCCCCGACCGCACCGGCCCTGTCGACGGCAGCCGCCTTTCCGACGGCACCGGGGGCCACGACGGCAGCCACGTCGTCGACGGCACCGGCCTCCGCGACGGCAGCCGCGTTGCCGACGGCACCGGCCTCCACAACGGCAGCCACATCGCTGACGGCACCGGCCTCCGCGACAGTGGCGGGCTTCCCGACGGCAGCGGGGGCCTCGACGGCAGTGGCGTCGGGTGCCGGCGTGGGAGGGGTGGTCTCGCGTTCGACCCGGGCGTGCCGGGGCGGGACGGCCAGCCGCAGCACGTCGGCGAGGTTGCCGGCGTACCGGTCGGCGACCGCCCGGGCCAGCCGGGCGATCTCCGGGGTCAGCACCGGTTCGGGCGAGACAAGCCGCTCCAGGTAGTTCAGCCGGCCGTCGTGTGCGGAGAGTTCGGCCCGGTCCAGCAGCCAGCCGTCGACCAGCTGGCCGGCGAAGCGGACCCGGACCCGGGTGCCCGGCCGGGCCTGCTCGGCCAGTTCCGCCGGGACCAGGTAGTCGAAGGGCCGGTCCAGGTGGGCCAGTGGCACGTCGACGCAGACGCGAGCGACCGGCAGCCCGGATGCGGGCTGCCGGTCGCTGCGCTTGCCGGTCGTCAGGCTCCCGCGGCCGACTTGAGGTCGGCGGCGCGGTCCGTGCTCTCCCAGGTCAGGTCGGGCAGCTCACGGCCGAAGTGGCCGTATGCGGCGGTCTGCCGGTAGATCGGGCGGAGCAGGTGCAGGTCCCGGATGATCGCCGCCGGCCGGAGGTCGAAGACCTCGCGGACCGCGTGCTCGATCCGGTCCACCGGCACGTTCTCGGTGCCGAAGGTCTCGATGAAGGTGCTCACCGGGTGCGCCTTGCCGATCGCGTACGCCACCTGGACCTCGCAGCGCTCGGCCAGCCCGGCGGCGACCACGTTCTTCGCCACCCAGCGGGTCGCGTACGCGGCCGAGCGGTCGACCTTGGAGGGGTCCTTGCCGGAGAACGCCCCGCCGCCGTGCCGGGCGTACCCGCCGTAGGTGTCAACGATGATCTTGCGGCCGGTCAGCCCGGCGTCGCCCATCGGGCCGCCGATCTCGAACCGGCCGGTCGGGTTGACGAGCAGCCGGTAGCCGCTGATGTCGAGGCCCAGCTCCTCCAGCTCCGGCGCGATGACGTGCTCGCGGATGTCCGGGGTGAGCAGCGACTCCAGCGAGATGTCGGCGGCGTGCTGGCTGGAGACCACCACCGTGTCGAGCCGGACGGGGCGCAGCCCGTCGTACTCGATCGTCACCTGGGTCTTGCCGTCCGGTCGCAGGTAGGGGATGGTCCCGTCCTTGCGGGTGGCGGAGAGCCGGCGGGCCAGCCGGTGCGCCAGGGCGATCGGCAGCGGCATCAGCTCGGGCGTCTCCGAGCAGGCGAAGCCGAACATCATGCCCTGGTCGCCGGCGCCCTGGGCGTCCAGCGCGCTCTCCGAGGAGCCGGAGCGCAGCTCGAGCGCGCTGTCCACACCCTGCGCGATGTCCGGCGACTGCGAGCCGATCGACACGCTGACGCCGCAGGAAGCGCCGTCGAAGCCCTTCTTCGACGAGTCGTAGCCGATACCGAGGATCGTCTCGCGGACGATCGCCGGGATGTCGGCGTACGCCTTCGTGGTCACCTCGCCCGCGACGTGCACCTGGCCGGTCGTGATGAGAGTTTCGACCGCGACCCGGCTCCGCGGATCCTGGTCCAGCAGCGCGTCGAGAATGCCGTCGCTGATCTGGTCAGCGATCTTGTCGGGGTGGCCTTCCGTGACCGACTCCGAGGTGAACAAGCGACGTACCACGGTGCTCCTAAAGATTCCGAATTCAGTTGACGCGGCAGTGTAGTCACGGCCGCCCGGTCCCCCGACCCTGCCCGGTAGCGTGCTGCCCGGTCATGACAGGCCGGTTAAGCGCGTTACTACCAGATCCCAGACGCCGTCGGCGAGATCTTCCTTGGATTGCTCCGGAAACGCTGTCGTCGAACCATCAGCGCCGAGTACGACCGCGGTGTTGTGGTCGGCACCGAACACCTTGTCCGGCCCCACCTCGTTGACCACGATGAGGTCGGCCCGCTTACGGGCCAGCTTGGCCCGGGCGTTGGCCTCGGCGTCGCTGGTCTCGGCGGCGAAGGCGACGAGCACCTGCTCCGGTCGCCGACGCTCGCCCAGCTCGGCGGCGATGTCGGGGTTGGCCACCAGTTCGACGGTGAGCGCGCCGCCCCGGTCCGACTTCTTGATCTTCTGGGCGGCGTACGTCGCCGGCCGGAAGTCCGCCGGTGCCGCCGCCATCACCACGGCGTCGGCGGTCTCGGCGGCCTCCAGGGTGGCCTTGCGCAGCTCCTCGGTGGTCGAGACCCGGACCACCTCCGCGCCGGCCGGGTCCGGCAGGGCGACGTTCGCGGCGACGAGCGTCACCCGGGCTCCCCGGGCCACCGCCGTGCGGGCGAAGGCGTAGCCCTGCTTGCCCGACGAGCGGTTGCCGAGGAACCGGACCGGGTCCAGCGGCTCGCGGGTGCCACCGGCGGTCACCACCACCCGCCGACCGGCCAGGTCGCGGGGTTCGGCGACGCCCCGGGCCAGCACCCGGCGGGCCACCGCGAAGATCTCGGCCGGGTCCGGCAGCCGGCCCTTGCCGGTGTCGGCGCCGGTCAGCCGGCCGCTCGCCGGCTCGATCACCAGCACGCCCCGGCGGCGCAGCGTGGCCACGTTCTCCGCCGTGGCCGGGTGCTCCCACATCTCGGTGTGCATCGCCGGGGCGAGCACCACCGGGCAGCGGGCGGTCAGCAGGGTGTTGCTGAGCAGGTCGTCGGCGAGCCCGTGCGCGGCCCTGGCCAGCAGGTCGGCCGTTGCCGGGGCGACCACCACCAGGTCGGCGGCCTGGCCGAGCCGGACGTGCGGCACCTCGTGCACGTCGGCCCAGACGTCGTCGGCGACCGGCTGGCCGCTCAGGGCCGCCCAGGTCGGCGCACCGACGAAATGCAGCGCGGAGGCGGTCGGCACCACCCGGACCCGGTGCCCCGACTCGGTGAAGAGCCGGAGCAGCTCGCAGGCCTTGTAGGCGGCGATTCCGCCGCCCACCCCGAGCACGACCTCGGTCATCGCGAACGCCCGGTGCGGCCCTACGGCTGGTCGGTCGGCTCGGCGGTGAGCAGACCGGCGTTGATCTCCCGCATCGCGATCGAGAGCGGCTTCTCCTGCGGAGTGGTCTCCACCAGCGGGCCGACGTACTCGAGCAGGCCCTCGCCGAGCTGGCTGTAGTAGGCGTTCACCTGGCGGGCACGCTTGGCGGCGAAGATCACCAGAGCGTACTTCGAGGTGGTCTTCTCGAGCAGCTCGTCGATCGGCGGGTTGGTGATGCCTTCGGGACTGGCGATGGATCCCACGGGAGATAAACCTCGGTGTCTCTCGACCGCCGGGCGTGGCGGTCGGGTCGGAGTTGGCTCAGGTCTGTGCCCGACTCGGTCTGTGCCCGACCCGAATCCGCGCCGACCGGACCGGCATGACCCCTGGCGGGGCGAACCGGCATGACCCCTGGCGGGGAAGGCCCGGGTCGGCGTGTCTCAGGTCGGCGTCAGAAAGGACGAACCGAGCAAGCTTACCAGTTCGTCAGCGGCACGCCCGACAACGTCGTTGACGACCGTGGCGTCGAATTCCCGACCGGCCGCGTCGGCGTCGGCCCGGCTCGGGGCGAGGTAGACCAGTCGGGCCGACGGCAGCGCCGTGCGCACCTGGCGGGCCCCGCGCAGGTCGATGGGGAGCAGCACCGGCCGACCGGTCGACAACCGGAGCCGCACCGGCCCGGCGGGGGTGCCGTACCGGTGGACGCCGATGTCCGACCACTCCAGCAGCGCCCCGCCGTCGAGCAGCCGGCCGAACTCGGCCCGGTCGACGAAGTGGTAGTGCACCCCGTCGACCTCGTATCGCCGAGCGGGGCGGGTGGTGACCGGGACCGGCAGCCACAGCCGTGGCGATCGGGCCCGGACGAGTTGCGTCACGCTGTCCTTGCCGGCCCCGGAGGGACCGGCAAGGACCGTGAGACGAGCCGCTGGGCGGACATCGTCATGCGTACCCACTGCTTGTTTCTACACGGCGGCTGGAGCTAGTTCGCCGAGAATTCTCCAAGCAGTGCCTTGCGCTGCTGCTCGCCGAGGCCACGGAGGCGACGGCTGTCGGCGATCTTGAGCTTCTCCATGATCTGGGTGGCTCGGATCTTGCCGATTCCCGGCATGGCCTGAAGTACGGCCGATACCTTCAGCTTGCCGACGACGTCGTCCGACTCCGCACGGTCGAGGACGGCGGCGAGGTTGGTCTTGCCCTGCTTGAGCTCTTCCTTGAGCTTCGCCCGGGCCTTGCGGATCTCCGCGGCCTTCTCCAGCGCGGCTGCGCGCTGTTCGGGGCTCAGTTGGGGGAGCGGCACCAGTTCTCCTCAGGTCCCTATCGCGACGGGCGGGACGCGCCGTCGCATCTGTGAAACGTGGTGTGCCTGGCAACCAAAGGGGTATGTGGTTCCCAGCGCGGGGAAAACTAGCGGCCATCGGAGCTTTCGGCAACGTGGGCACGCCATGATCATGTCAGCGTAATCGGAAGATCACTGACCGGCAGCGGTCAGTGCGGCCCGACAATCGGCGAGCGTCCGGTCCACCGCGGCGCGCAGCGCGGCCGACTCCGGGCCCGCTCCGAGCACCTCCCGGGAGTACGACGGGAGCACCTTGGCGAGCTCGCCGCCGAAGACCGTACGCAGGTCGTCGGGGCGTGCACCTTGCGCGCCGAGGCCCGGAGCGAGCAGCGGGCCGCCCACCCCGGAGAGGTCGTGTCCGGTCTCGCCGACGGTGGCGCCGACCACCAGCCCGAAGCTACCGAGCGGTTCCGCACCCCTGTTGAGCTGCGAAATCTCTTCGATGATCGTTTGCGCGACCGTCCGTCCGTCCGCGCCGACGGCACGCTGCACGCTCGCGCCCTCGGGGTTCGAGGTGAGCGCCAGCACGAAGACGCCGCCGCCGTACTTGCGTGCCGTGTCGAACATCGGGGCGAGCGAGCCGACCCCGAGGAAGGGGCTCGCGGTGATCGCGTCGACATACATCGGGCTGGATGGATCGAGGTACGCGTCGGCGTACGCGGCGACCGTGGAGCCGATGTCGCCGCGCTTGACGTCAAGCAGAACGAGCGCTCCCGCGCCCCGCAACTGTCGGATAATTGACTCAAGAACTCCGACCCCGCGCGAGCCGAACCGCTCGAAAAACGCCGACTGCGGCTTGAAGACCGCGACCCGGTCGCCGAGCGCCTCGACCACCGTCCCGCAGAACCGGGTCAACCCGTCGACGTCGTCGGGCAACCCCCAGCGGGCGAGCAGTCCGGGGTGCGGGTCGATGCCGACGCAGAGCTGTCCGCGCTCCGCCATCGCCCGGTGCAACCGACTGCCGAAGTTCTCCATCGGACTCTCCCTCCTCCGACGACCACCGTGACCCTCTGCCAGGTAGCCGCGACCATCTGTCAGGTACACCCGGCCGTCGACCGCCCGGTGCACGGGCGAGCGGTGCCGGTCAGCCGGCGGCGGCAGCGGCGCCGATCGCCGTACAGATCCGGGACAGGTCGGCGTCGCCGGTGACGTACGGCGGCATCGTGTAGACCAGATCCCGGAACGGGCGCAGCCAGACCCCGTGTGCCGCCGCCGCTTCGGTCGCCTCGGCCAGCTTCACGTCGTGGTCGAGCTGCACCACACCGATCGCGCCGAGCACCCGGACGTCGGCCACCCCGGCGGCGCCCCGTAACGGCGCCAGGCCGGCCGAGAGCGCGGCGGAGATCCTCGAAACGTCGGATGCCCAGTTTCCGGCCTCCAGCAGCCCGATGGAGGCGTTCGCGACGGCACAGGAAAGCGGGTTCCCCATGAAGGTCGGACCGTGCGCCAGCACCCCGGTCGCGGAGATGCCGTCGGCGACCGCCGGGGTGCAGAGCGTGGCGGCCAGGCTCAGGTAGCCGCCGGTGAGCGCCTTGCCCAGGCACATCACGTCCGGGGTGACCCGAGCGTGCTCCGCCGCGAAGAGCGCCCCGGTCCGGCCGAAGCCGGTGGCGATCTCGTCGAAGATCAGCACGATGTCGTGCGCGGTGCAGACCTCCCGGAGCAGCCGCAGGTACTCCGGGTTGTGGAAGCGCATCCCGCCGGCACCCTGCACCACCGGCTCGACGACCACCGCCGCCAGTTCGCCCGCGTGCCGGTGCAGCGCGTCGGCGAGCGCGCTCGCGTACGCCGGGTCGACCGGGGTGTCGACGCCGGGCGGGGGCGGGCCGGCGAAGACCTGCCGGGGCAGTACGCCGGTCCAGAGCGAGTGCATCCCGCCCTCGGGGTCGCAGACGCTCATCGGGTGGAAGGTGTCCCCGTGGTAGCCGCCCCGCCAGGTCGCCAGCCGGTGCCGCTCCGGCCGCCCCCGGCCCCGCTGGTACAGCACCGCCATCTTGACCGCCACCTCGACCGAGACCGAGCCGGAGTCGCAGAGGAAGACGTGCTCCAGGCCGGGTGGGGTGAGCCGGACCAGGGTGCCGGCGAGCCGGACGGCGGGCTCGTGGGTCAGCCCGCCGAACATCACGTGGCTCATCCGGCCGAGCTGGTCGGTGACGGCGGCGTCCAGCACCGGATGCCGGTAGCCGTGGATCGCCGCCCACCACGACGACATCCCGTCGACGAGTTCCCGCCCGTCGGCCAGGCGCAGCCGCACCCCCTCGGCGCCGGACACCACGTACGGGTCGGTGCGGGCCGGCATCGGGGCGTACGGGTGCCAGACGTGCGCCCGGTCGGCCTCGACGATCTGCGCCGGGGTCATCGGCGTACCTTGCGGCCCCGCTGTCGGGGGCTCCCCGGTGCTCACCGCGCGGTCGCCCGGGCCACCGCGCGGACCAGTCCCGGCCCGCCGTAGACGAAGCCGGTGTAGAGCTGCACCAGGTCGGCTCCGGCGTCGAGCAGCGCGGTGGCGTCGGCCGGGTCGAGGATGCCGCCCACCCCGACCACCGGCAGCGCGCCGCCGGTCTCGCGGCGCACGAACGAGACCACCTCGCGGGTACGCGCGGTCAACGGCCGCCCGGAGAGCCCGCCCGGCTCGCCGGCCCGGTGCGCGTCGGAGTCGGCGATCCCGTCCCGGCCCAGCGTGGTGTTGGTGGCGATCACCCCGGCCGCACCCCGGTCCAGGCAGACCGCCAGCAGTTCCGCGATGGCCGGCTCGGTCAGGTCCGGAGCGATCTTGACGAGGACCGGCTTCTCACCCACCAGGGCGGTCAGCAGCGCGTCGAGATGCGCCGCGTCCTGCAACTTACGCAACCCCGGGGTGTTCGGCGAGGAGACGTTCACCGCGAAGTAGTCCCCGTACGGCGCCAGCGCCCGGTACGAGTCCAGGTAGTCGGCGACCGCGTCCGCCAGCGGGGTGACCCTGGACTTGCCGAGCGAGATGCCGAGCGGCACCCCCAGCGGCCGGCGCAGCGCGGCCAGCCGGGCGGCCAGCGCCTCCGCCCCGGCGTTGTTGAAGCCCATCCTGTTGATCACCGCCGCGCTTTCCGGCAACCGGAACAGCCTCGGCCGGGGGTTGCCCGGCTGCGGGCGCGCGGTGACCGTGCCGACCTCGACGAAGCCGAAGCCGAGTGCCGGCCAGGCCGGCAGCGCGGCGCCGTCCTTGTCCATCCCGGCGGCCAGCCCGACCGGGTTGGGGAAGCTGACCCCGAAGACGGTGCGCGGGGCGGCGACGGCGTACCGGGCGCGCAGCAGCGCCAGCGCGGCCGGGCTGCGGGACAACCCGGCCAGCCGGCGCAGCGTCCACTCGTGCGCGGTCTCGGCGTCCCCGCCGCCGAGCCGGAACAGCGCCGGCCGGACGATCCGGTCGAAGACCGCTCCCCCGCCCGCCGCGCTCCGGCCCGGCGCCGTGCTGGTCGGCGCGCTCACTCGCCGGCCCGCAGTGCCGCGTGCAGCTCCTGGAGCGGCCGGACCGCCATGTCGCCCCGGATCAGCGCCTCGATCCCCATCACCGCCGCCGCCGCACCCGGCACGGTGGTGATGCACGGGATGTCCGCGCCGACCGCCGCGCTGCGGATCTCGTACCCGTCGGAACGCGCGCTCGCCCCGGAACCCTGCGGGGTGTTGATCACCAGGTCCACCTCGCCGGCCGCGATCAGCGAGACCGCGTCCGGCGAGTCGGCGCCCTCCTCGTAGTGCTTGCGGATCAGCGTGCAGGAGATGCCGTGCCGGCGCAGCACCTCACCGGTGCCGGTGGTGGCGACGATCTCGAAGCCGAGGTCGGCGAGGCGCTTGACCGGGAAGATCATGCCGCGCTTGTCCCGGTTGGCCACCGAGACGAAGACCTTGCCCTTGACCGGCAGCGAGCCGTACGCCGCCGCCTGGGACTTGGCGAAGGCGTGCCCGAAGGCGGTGTCGATGCCCATCACCTCGCCGGTGGACTTCATCTCCGGGCCGAGCAGCGAGTCGATGCCCTTGCCGGTCGGGGTACGGAACCGCTTGAACGGCAGCACCGCCTCCTTCACCGCCACCGGGGCGTCGGCCGGGGTGGTCGTGCCGTCCCCGCTGGGCGGGAGCAGCCGCTCGGCGCGCAGCTCGGCGATGGTGGCGCCGAGCATGATCCGGGCCGCCGCCTTGGCCAGCGGCACCGCCGTCGCCTTCGAGACGAACGGCACGGTACGCGAGGCCCGCGGGTTCGCCTCCAACACGTAGAGGGTGTCGTCCTTGAGCGCGTACTGCACGTTGAGCAGGCCGCGCACCCCGATGCCCCGGGCGATCTGCACGGTGTAGTGGCGTACCGCCGCCAGGTGCGAGCTGGCCAGCGTGATCGGCGGCAGTGCGCAGGACGAGTCGCCGGAGTGGATGCCGGCCTCCTCGATGTGCTCCATCACCCCGCCGACGTAGACCTCGCCGTCGGCGTCGCAGAGCGCGTCAACGTCGATCTCGATCGCGTCGTCGAGGAAGCGGTCCACCAGCACCGGATGGTCCGGCGAGATGTCGGTGGCCCGGTTGATGTACCCGCGCAGCGTCTCGTCGTCGTAGACGATCTCCATGCCCCGCCCGCCGAGCACGTACGACGGCCGGACCAGTACCGGATAGCCGATCTCGGCGGCGATTCCCTGGGCCTCCTCGAACGAGGTGGCGGTGCCGTGCGCGGGCGAGCGCAGCCCGGCCCGGTCCAGCAGCGCGCCGAACGCGCCCCGCTCCTCGGCCAGGTGGATCGACTCCGGGCTGGTGCCGACGATCGGCACACCCGCGTCCTTGAGCCGCTGTGCCAGGCCCAGCGGGGTCTGCCCGCCGAGCTGCACGATCACCCCGACCACGCCCGGCCCGCCGGCCGCCCTGCCCGAGCTGTCCTCGGCGTGCCAGACCTCCAGCACGTCCTCGAAGGTCAGCGGCTCGAAGTAGAGCCGGTCGGCGGTGTCGTAGTCGGTGGAGACGGTCTCCGGATTGCAGTTGACCATCACCGTCTCGTAGCCGACCTCCCGGAGGGCCATCACGGCGTGCACGCAGGAGTAGTCGAACTCGATCCCCTGGCCGATCCGGTTCGGACCGGAACCCAGGATCAGCACCTTGGGCCGGTCCGATCCGGTCACCTCGGTCTCTTCGTCGTAACTGCTGTAGTGGTACGGCGTACCGGCGGCGAACTCGGCCGCGCAGGTGTCGACGGTCTTGTAGACCGGGCGTACCCCGAGCCGGTGCCGCAGCGTCCGCACCCCGTCCTCGGCGGCGAGTTCCGGGCGGAGCGCGGCGAGCTGCCGGTCGGAGATGCCGGCCCGCTTGGCCCGGCGCAGCAGCTCCTCGTCGAGTACGGCGGCGGCGACGATCTCGGCGCGCAGCTCGACCAGCCCGGCGATCTGGTCCAGGAACCAGGGGTCCATCCCGCCGGACGCCTCCGCGACCTGGGCCACCGAGGCACCGAGCCGCAACGCCCGCTCGACGCCGTAGAGCCGCCCGTCGTGCGGCATCCGCAGCGCCGCCAGGGTCGACTCCAGGGTCGCGCCCTCCGGGTCCGGCGTGGTCCAGAAGCCGCCCTCCCTGGTTTCCATCGAGCGCATCGCCTTGTTCAGCGCCTCGGGAAAGTTCCGGCCCAGGCTCATCGCCTCGCCGACCGACTTCATCGTGGTGGTGAGTTCCCGGTCGGCGGCCGGGAACTTCTCGAAGGCGAACCGGGGAATCTTCACCACCACGTAGTCGAGGGTCGGCTCGAACGCGGCGGGAGTCTTCAGGGTGATGTCGTTCGGGATCTCGTCCAGCGTGTAACCGACAGCCAGCTTCGCGGCGATCTTGGCGATCGGGAAGCCGGTCGCCTTGGACGCCAGCGCCGACGACCGGGAGACCCGGGGGTTCATCTCGATCACGACCAGCCGGCCGTCGCGCGGGTTTACCGCGAACTGTATGTTGCAGCCGCCGGTGTCCACCCCGACCTCGCGGAGCACCGCGATGCCGAGGTCGCGCAGCCGCTGGTACTCCCGGTCGGTGAGGGTCATCGCCGGGGCGACGGTCACGCTGTCCCCGGTGTGCACGCCCATCGGGTCGACGTTCTCGATCGAGCAGACCACCACGACGTTGTCGTGCCTGTCCCGCATCAGTTCGAGTTCGTACTCCTTCCAGCCGAGCACGCTCTCCTCGATGAGTACCTCGTGCACCGGGCTGGCGGAAAGCCCCGTTCCGGCGATCCGCTCCAAGTCCTCGTCGGTGTGCGCCATCCCGGAGCCGAGCCCGCCCATCGTGAACGACGGCCGGATCACCACCGGCAGGCCGAGGTCGGCGACGGTGGCCCGGACCTCGTCCATCGAGTGGCAGACCCGGCTGCGCGGGGTCTCGCCGCCGGCCTTGGCGACGATCTCCTTGAAGAGCTGCCGGTCCTCACCGCGCCGGATCGCGTCGATGTCGGCGCCGATCAGCTCGACGCCGTACTTGGCCAGCACGCCGGACTCGTGCAGCGCCACCGCGGTGTTCAGCGCGGTCTGCCCGCCCAGGGTGGGCAGCAGGGCGTCCGGCCGCTCCTTCGCGATCACCAGCTCGACGAACTCCGGAGTGATCGGCTCGACGTAGGTTGCGTCGGCGAACTCCGGGTCGGTCATGATGGTCGCCGGGTTGGAGTTGACCAGGCTGACCCGCAGCCCCTCGGCGCGCAGGACCCGGCACGCCTGGGTGCCGGAGTAGTCGAACTCGCAGGCCTGGCCGATCACGATCGGCCCCGACCCGATCACAAGTACGTGTTTGAGGTCTGTCCGCCTAGGCATGCTTGCCGCCTTCACTCTGCCTGTCGCCGATCAGCTCGGCGAAGCGGTCGAAGAGGTAGTCCGCGTCGTGCGGGCCGGCCGCCGCCTCCGGGTGGTACTGCACGGTGAACGCGGGCACGTCCTTCGCCCGCAGCCCCTCGACCACGTTGTCGTTCAGGCAAACGTGGCTCACCTCGACCCCGCCGAAGTCGGTGTCGATCACCTTGTTCAGCGGCGCGTCGACCGCGAACCCGTGGTTGTGGCTGGTCACCTCGACCTTGCCGGTGGCCTGGTCCAGCACCGGCTGGTTGATGCCCCGGTGGCCGTACCCCAGTTTGTAGGTGCCGAAGCCGAGCGCCCGGCCGAGGATCTGGCTGCCGAAGCAGATCCCGAACAGCGGGAGCTGTCGGCGCATCACCTCGCGGGCCAGGCCGGCCGGATGTCCGGCGGTGGCCGGGTCGCCCGGACCGGGCGAGAAGAAGACCGCGTCGGCGCCGGTGGCCAGCAGGTCCTCGATGCTGGACGAGGCCGGCAGCACGTGCGTGGTGACCCCGCGCGCGGCGAGCCGACGCGGCACGTTCCGCTTGATCCCCAGGTCGAGAGCGGCCACCGTGAACCGGTGCTCCCCCTCGGCCTGCACGACGTACGGCTTCGCGGTGGTCACCTCGGCGGAGAGGTCGGCACCCGTCATCTTCGGCGCCTGGCGCACCCGGACCAGCAGCTCCGCCGGGTCCTCGGTCCGGCTGGAGATGCCGACCCGCATCGCGCCGCGCTCCCGCAGGTGCCGGGTCAGCGCCCGGGTGTCCACCCCGGCGATCCCGACCACGCCCTCGGTGGCGAGCCGGTCCTCCAGGGCGCCGGTGGCCCGCCAGTTGGAGCCGAGCCGGGCCGGGTCCCGGACGACGTACCCGGCCACCCAGATCCGGCCCGACTCGTCGTCCTCGTCGTTGACCCCGGTGTTGCCGATGTGCGGCGCGGTCTGCACCACCACCTGACGGTGGTACGACGGGTCGGTGAGCGTCTCCTGGTAGCCGGTCATCCCGGTGTTGAAGACCGCCTCGCCGAAGGTCTCCCCCACGCTGCCGTACGCCTCGCCACGGAAGCTCCGGCCGTCCTCCAGGACCAGGATCGCGGGTCGCCGCCGCCCGCTCATGCCTCGCCCCCGATCCGGACTGCGGGGCTCGCAAGCTCACTCCTCGCTCGGATCACTTCACGGCCTTTCCGTCCAGCACCGTCGGCTCGCCGCGCAGGAAGGTGGCGACGATCCGGCCGGGCAGGGTCAGCCCGGCGTATGGGGTGTTGCGGCTGCGGCTGGCCTGCTCGCCCGGGTCGACGGTGCGTCGGGCGGCCGGGTCCACCAGGGTCAGGTTCGCCGGTACTCCCGGTGCGGGGGTCCGGCCGTGCTCGGCCAGCCCGGCGATCCGGGCCGGGGTCCGGGACATCCGCTCGGCGATCAGGTCCCACCGTTCGCCGAGTACGTCGAGCAGCACCGGGAGCGCCGTCTCCAGCCCGAGCATCCCCGGCCGGGCGTACGCCCACTCGCACTCCTTGTCCTCCAGCGCGTGCGGGGCGTGGTCGGTGGCGACGACGTCGATGATCCCCTCGACGAGTGCGGCGCGCAGCGCGGTGACGTCGGCGGCGGTACGCAGCGGCGGGTTCACCTTGAACACCGGGTCGTAACTTGCGGCGCGTTCGTCGGTCAGCAGCAGGTGGTGCGGGGTCACCTCGGCGGTGACCCGGACGCCCCGGGCCTTGGCGTGCCGGAGCACCTCGACGCTGCCGGCGGTGGAGAGGTGGCAGACGTGCAGCCGGCTGCCGACGTGCTCGGCGAGCAGCACGTCCCGGGCGATGATGGCCTCCTCGGCCACCGCCGGCCAGCCGGTCAGGCCGAGCCTCGTTGCGACCTCGCCCTCGTGCATCTGGGCGCCCTCGGTCAGCCGGGGCTCCTCGGCGTGCTGGGCGATCACCCCGTCGAACGCCTTGACGTACTCCAGCGCCCGGCGCATCAGCCGGGGGTCGGCGACGCAGTGCCCGTCGTCGGAGAAGATCCGGACCCGGGCGGCGGACTCGGCCATCGCGCCCAGCTCGGCCAGGTGCTCGCCGGCCAGCCCGACGGTGACCGCGCCGATCGGCTGCACGTCGACAAGTCCGGCCTCCCGGCCGAGCCGCCACACCTGCTCGACCACGCCGGCCGTGTCGGCGACCGGCGAGGTGTTCGCCATCGCGCAGACGGCGGTGTAGCCGCCCAGCGCCGCCGCCCGCGAGCCGGACTCGACCGTCTCGGCGTCCTCCCGGCCCGGCTCCCGCAGGTGGGTGTGCAGGTCGACCAGGCCGGGCAGCGCGACAAGCCCGTCCCCGTCGACCACCCGGGCTCCCCGGGCGGCCAGGCCGGACCCGGTCTCGGCGACCACCCCGCCGGTCAGCAGCAGGTCGGTCGGCTCGGCGCCGAGCACCCGCACGCCCCGGATCAGGTACGCGGCCTCCGGGTCACCTCCGGCCGTCAACTCGGTCATCAGTTCATTCCCCCCAGCAGCAGGTACAGGACGGCCATCCGGACGGAGACGCCGTTGGCGACCTGTTCGACGATCGTGGAGCGGGACGAGTCGGCCACCTCGGGCGCGATCTCCATCCCGCGGTTCATCGGACCCGGGTGCATCACGATGGCGTGGTCCGGGAGTCGGGCCATCCGGGGCCCGTCGAGCCCGTAGCGCCGGGCGTACTCCCGGGCGGACGGGAAGAAGGAGTCGGCCATCCGCTCCCGCTGCACCCGCAGCATCATCACCACGTCCGAGGTGGGCAGCACGGCGTCGAGGTCGTAGGAGACCTCGGTGCCGGGTGCCAGCGCGGTGCCGATGTCGACCGGGATCAGCGTCGGCGGCCCGACCAGGGTCACCTTGGCGCCCAGGGTGGCCAGCAGCAGCACGTTGGAGCGGGCGACCCGGCTGTGCAGCACGTCCCCGACCACCGCGACCGAGAGGCCGGCCACCCGGCCCAGCCGGGACCGCATCGTGTACGCGTCCAGCAGCGCCTGGGTCGGGTGTTCGTGGGTGCCGTCCCCGGCGTTGAGCACCGAGCCCTCGACCCAGTTGGCGAGCCGGTGCGGCGCCCCGGAGGCGGGGTGCCGGATCACCACCGCGTCGGCCCCCATCGCCTGGAGGGTCAGCGCGGTGTCCTTCAGGCTCTCGCCCTTGGAGACGCTGGAGCCCTTGGCGGAAAAGTTGATCACGTCGGCGGAGAGCCGCTTCGCCGCCGCCTCGAAGGAGATCCGGGTCCGGGTGGAGTCCTCGTAGAAGAGGTTGACCACGGTACGGCCGCGCAGCGCCGGCAGTTTCTTCACCTCGCGGCCGGCCACGGTCGCCATCTCGGCGGCGGTGTCCAGGATCAGCGTCGCGGTGGCCGCGTCGAGATCAGCCCCGGAAAGCAGATGTTTGAGCACTATGCCGCCCCTCCGATCAGCTTGACCTCGTCGGTGCCGTCGGTCTCCGCGAGGGTCACCTTGACGCTCTCGGCGAGCGCCGTCGGGATGTTCTTCCCCACGTAGTCGGCCCGGATCGGCAGTTCCCGGTGGCCCCGGTCGACGAGTACGGCGAGCTGCACCGAGCTGGGCCGGCCGAGATCGTTCAGCGCGTCCAGGGCGGCCCGGACGGTCCGGCCGGAGAAGAGGACGTCGTCGACCAGGATCACCCGTTTGCCGTCGATCCCCTCCGGGGGCACCTGGGTCGGCCCGATCGCGCGTACCGCGTGCCGGCGGAGATCGTCACGGTAGAGAGTGATATCGAGCACACCCACCGGTACGGCGATGCCCTCGAAGGCGTTGATCCGGGCCGCCAGCCGGCGGGCCAGCGGAGCGCCCCGGGTGGGGATACCGAGCAGTACGGTACCGGCGGCACCCTGGGTCTTCTCCAGGATCTGGTGTGCGATGCGGTCCACCACCCGGGCCAGTTCGGCGCTGGTCAGGATGACCTTCACGGACGGTGGTGGGGGCGGCTGCGGCTGGGCAGCCTGCGGGTACGCCACGGCGGACCCCCTTCCCCGCCTCACGGGACGGGTCGTTAAAGGACGTCGGATTCCGGCGCTTGCCTCGCGGGGCCCGGGCCGGGGCTCTCGTCACGTTACCACTGGCCACGGCGCCGGCCTCGGCGGGCCGCTGACCCTCGGATCAGCAAGTCGAAACCGCCCGGCCGAACACGATCTTTGTAATAGGTAGGTAACTAGCACTTGACCACGTGTCGTAATCCCCGTACCGTCACGCTCCGTAGCGATCGCTGGGGAGATCCCCGACCAGCACTGGGAGTGCCGAATGCCCTCTGAATACGCCAAGTCGTTGGGCGCGCGCCTGCGCTCTATCCGTCAGCAGCAGGGACTCTCCCTGCAGGGGGTGGAGGAGAAGTCAAACGGACGGTGGAAAGCCGTCGTGGTCGGCTCGTACGAGCGGGGCGACCGGGCGGTGACGGTGTCCCGTCTCGCCGAACTCGCGGACTTCTACCGGGTGCCCGTCTCGGAACTGCTGCCCGACGGCAGTGGCGTCCGTCACGAGCCGACGAACAAGATCGTGCTCGACCTCGAGCGCCTGTACGACGAGGCATCCGAGGATCTCGCCTACGTCGCCCGCTATGCCCGGGCCATCCAGCAGCAGCGTGGCGACTACAACGGACGGGTGCTGTCGATTCGCGCGGACGACCTCCGGGCGCTCGCGATCGTCTACGACTCCTCCCCCTCCGGCCTGATCGAGCGGCTCACCGAGCACGGTGTGCTCGTCGCCGATCCCCGGGCGCTCTTCGCGTCCTGACCACCCGGCATCGCGGGGTCCGTGCCCACCCGGCACGGACCCCGCGAGCCGTTTCCGGCCTCGCCCGGCCCCCGCAAGCTCGCCCGGCCCCGCAAGCTCCCCCGGCCCCGCAGTCTCGCCCGGCCCCGCAGTCTCGCCCGGCCCCGCAGTCTCGCCCGGCCCCCGCCTGCTGGCAGGGCTACCTCGACGCGGAGACTGTCGAGCTGCCCCGCCTGTGCGCCCATCGACTGCCCGTCCGCGACCCGGCAGAGCCGGCCGCCGCCGGGCACGCCGGGCGTTCAGCGGGAGCGCAGACGGGGCAGCTCGACAGTCTCCACCACAGACAACCCACGGCGACCGAACCGCCCACGGCAACCAAACCGTCCCGGACATGCGAGATGCGAGATGCGAACAAGGCAGCTCGACAGCCAGCCTCGATCGGCCGCGCCGCACCCGGGCGGCGGGCAGCACGGGTGCAGCAGGCAGCATCCGGGCAGCAGGCAGCGGCTCAGCGGGTGGCGTACTCGGCGATCCGGCCCAGCAGGCCGTTGAGGAATCGGGGCGAGTCGTCTGTCGACATCTGCCGGGCCAACTCGACCGCCTCGCTGATCGCCACCGCGTCGTCGATCTCGTCGACGTAGAGCAGCTCGTAGATGGCGATCCGGGCGAGGTTACGGTCGACCACCGGCATCCGGTCCAGCGTCCAGCCTTCGGCGTAGCTGTCGATCAGCTCGTTGATCCGGGCCTGGTTCTCCGCCACGCCCTCGATCAGCCCGATCGCGTAGCCCAGGTGCTCGGGGTGCGGCCGTTCCAACCGCTGGAGATAGCCGGTCAACACCTCGGCCACCGGCCGGGCCCGCAGGTCCGCCTCGTAGAGGACGTCCAGGGCCCGCTTGCGCGCCTTGCGGCGGGCCGGCATCTGCTGTTTGGGGCCCTCCGCCATCAGGCTCGGCCGAGATAGCGGCCGTCGCGGGTGTCGACCTTGATCTTCTCGCCGGTGGTGATGAAGAGCGGCACCTGGACGGTGGCCCCGGTCTCGACAGTCGCCGGCTTGTTGCCACCGGTGGAGCGGTCGCCCTGGAGGCCCGGCTCGGTGTAGGTGATCTCCAGCACGACGCTTGTCGGCAGCTCGACGTAGAGCGGCACGCCCTCGTGGGTGGCGACGATCGCCTCGGCCTCGGGCAGCAGGTAGTTGGCCGCCTCGCCGACCGTGCCGCCGGGAACCGGAATCTGGTCGTACGTCTCCAGGTCCATGAAGACGTAGTCCTCGCCGTCGGCGTAGAGGTACTGCATGGTCCGCTTGTCGACGGTGGCCGTGTCGACCTTGGTGCCCGCGTTGAACGTCTTGTCCACCACCTTGCCGGACAGCACGTTTTTCAGCGTGGTGCGCACGAAGGCGCCACCCTTGCCGGGCTTGACGTGCTGGAACTCCACGACCGACCAGAGTTCGCCGTCGAGGTTGAGGACCAGACCGTTCTTCAGGTCGTTGGTGGTGGCCATTTCCTGCCTTGATCTTCAATACGGGCGGACGGACCCGGCAAGTCTACAAGCAGCGTCCAGTTGATGATGACCAGCCCGTTTCGCCGCCCCGGGAGGCCCGGTCAGCGCCGGTCAGCCCCGGGCGGACCGGTCCCGCAACGCGGCCAGGTGCAGCAGGGCCAGCCGGTAACCGTCCAGCCCGAGGCCGCAGATCACCCCGGTCGCCACCGCCGAGACCACCGAGTGGTGCCGGAACTCCTCCCGGGCGTGGATGTTGGAGATGTGCACCTCGACCAGCGGGCCGCGCAGCATCGCGCAGGCGTCCCGGAGCGCGTAGGAGTAGTGCGACCAGGCGGCCGGGTTCAGCACCACCCCCGCCTCCTCGTCGGCCGCCTGGTGCAGCCAGCCGATCAACTCCGGCTCGACGTCGGTCTGCCGGACCTCCACGTCCAGCCCCAGCTCCTTGCCGGTGGCCTGGCAGCTCGCCGCCAACTCGGCGTGGCTGGTCGCGCCGTACACCTCGGGCTGGCGGGTGCCGAGCCGGCCCAGGTTGACCCCGTTGAGTACGTAGACCTTCATTCCGCCACCTCGGCGTAGGCGTCGAAGAGCAGTTGGTCGTCCGGGCCGTCCAGGATGCCGGTCACGGCCAGCCCGTCCAGCACCACGAAACGCAGCCGGTTGCCCCGGGCCTTCTTGTCCACCCGCATCGCGGCCAGCAGCTCCGGCCAGGCGTCCGCCCGGTAGCTGGTCGGCAGCCCGAGCGTGGTCAGCAGGGCCCGGTGCCGGGCCGCGGTCGACTCGTCCAGCCGGCCGGCCCGGCGGGCCAGCCCGGCGGCGTAGACCAGGCCGACCGAGATCGCGTGCCCGTGCCGCCAGCGGTAGCCCTCCACCTTCTCGATCGCGTGCCCGAGGGTGTGGCCGTAGTTCAGGATCTCCCGCCGGCCGGCCTCGCGCAGGTCCCCGGAGACCACGTCGGCCTTCACCCGGATCGCCCGCTCGACCAGCTCCCGAACCACCGGCCCGGCCGGGTCCGTCGCGGCGGCAGGGTCGGACTCGATCAGGTCCAGGATGGCCGGATCGGCGATGAAGCCGCACTTCACCACCTCGGCCAACCCGGCGGTCAGGTCCACCGCCGGCAGCGAGTCGAGCATCCCCAGGTCGCAGAGCACCCCGACCGGCGGGTGGAAGGCGCCGACCAAGTTCTTGCCGGCGGCCGTGTTGATCCCGGTCTTGCCACCGACCGCCGCGTCGACCATGCCGAGCAGCGAGGTCGGCACCGGCACCCAGCGGACCCCGCGCAGCCAGCAGGCGGCGACGAAGCCGGCCAGGTCGGTCACCGCACCGCCGCCGACCCCGACCACCGCGTCGGTACGGGTGAAGCCCGCCGCGCCCAGTCGCGCCCAGCAGTCGCCCGCCACCTCGATGTCCTTGCCGGCCTCGGCGTCCGGCACCGGCACGGTGAGCGGTTCGATGCCGGCGGCGCGCAGCCGCTCGGCAAGCTCGTCGGCGTGCGCCTTCAGCGGCGGGGCGTGCAGCACGGCGGCGCGCTCGGCACCGTCAAGCAGTGGCGGCAACGCGGCCAGCAGATCCCGGCCGACGAGTACGTCGTACGGCCGGTCGCCGCCGACCGGTATGCGGGTCAGCTCGTCCATCGGGCTAGAGCCTAGTCGATGGGACTTCCCGGAACCGGTGGCCGACGGGCGGCGTACCGGGCGAGGGTGTCGGCGTATCCGGTGACGGCAATGCGCAGCTCGTCCGGGCGGAGCACGGTGAACGGCCAGCCGAGTCCGGCGAGGAGCTGCGCCATCCCGGTCAGGTTCTCGGCCCGGGTGCGCAGCAGGATGCCGTCGTCGGTGGCGGCCAGCTCGCCGACGCCGGGCGGAATGCGTCGCCGGGCCTGCTCCAGCTCCGTCTCCAGCAGCACCTCGACCTCCCACCGGTACGGCACTCCGGCCAGCGACCGGGTCACGTGCCCGACCGGGTCGAATCCGGGCGGCACGGAGAACGGCCCGCTCCCGGCCTTGGTCCCGCTCCCGGTTCCGGCCCTGGTCCCAGTCCCGGCCTCGACCGAGACGATCCGGTCGAGCCGGAAGGTGCGGATCTCGTCGCGCCGGTGGTCGAGACCGGTGACGTACCAGCGACCGGAGTGGAAGACCAACCCGTACGGGTCGAGGTCGCGCACCGACGACTCGCCGCCGAAGGAGCGGTAGTCGATGGTGACCCGTTGCCGGGCCCGGGTCGCCGCGCCGAGCGCCAGCAGGGTCGCGGTGGCCGGCCGGGCGGCGTCTTCGCGCCGTCGCAGGCTGAATCCGAGGCTCTCGGTCACCGCGTCCAGCCGGTCGGCGAGCGGCTGCGGCAGTACCCGGCGGATCTTCGCCTGGGCGAGGTCGGTGGCCGGGGCGGCGGTGCCGAGCCCGAGCTGTTCGGCGGCGACCAGCCCGAGCAGTACGGCCACCGCCTCGTCGTCGGTGAGCATCAGCGGCGGCAGCCGGTAGCCGGGCCGGAGCCGGTAGCCGCCGTACCGGCCCCGGGCGGCGGTCACCGGGATGCCGAGGTCGACGAGGGTCTCGGCGTACCGCCGGACGGTCCGCTCGTCGACGCCGAGCCGGGCGGCCAGCTCGGTGCCGGTCAGCCGGTGGGAACTCTGCAGCAGTTCGAGCATCCCGAGCACCCGGGCGGCCGGATGTGGCACGGGTCACGCTCCTAATCCGGGCGGAAGTCGCCCGGATTCGACTCTAGCGTGGGCGCCGAACCACCCGAGATGAAGGAGCAGAGATGGCCACGTTCGTCCTGGTACCCGGTTTCTGGCTCGGCGCCTGGGCCTGGCGGGAGGTGACCGAGGGGCTGCGCGCGGCCGGGCACCGGGCGTACCCGTTGACCCTGACCGGGGTGGCCGACCGGGCCCACCTGGCCGGCCCGGAGACCTGCCTGGAGACGCACACCCTCGACATCGTCGAGCTGATCGAGACCGAGGAACTGCACGACGTCGTACTCGTCGGGCACTCCGGCGGCGGAATGCCGGTCCAGCAGGCGGCGGACCGGATCGCCGACCGGATCGCCCGGGTGGTCTATGTCGACAGTGGACCGCTGCCGGAGGGTACGGCGCAGATGGACACCGTCGAGCCGGACGAGCGGGAGTCACTGCTGGCGCTGGTCGGCGACGGGCACCTGCTGCCGCCACAGGCATGGCAACCGGCCGACGACCCGAACCTGGCCGGCCTGGACGACGAGCTGCTGGGCCTGCTCCGCAGCCGCGCCACCGCCCAGCCACTGCGCGCCGCCACCGACCCGGTACGGCTGCCGCACGGCGGCCGGGTGCCGGCCGCGCTGATCGCCTGCACCTTCCCGGTGGAAATGGTCCGGCAGATGATCGACGAGGGGCATCCGTTCTTCGCCGGGCTGGCCGGTGCCGACCTGCACGGCCTGCCGACCGGGCACTGGCCGATGCTCAGCGAACCGAAACGCCTCACCGACCTGCTGGACCAGATCGGCCGGGCGGTCAGTAAGTAGCTATCCGGCGTCGCCGGCGAGAGTCGTCAGGATCTCGTCGGCGACCTGCTCCGGGGTCCGCCCGTCGGTCACCACGGTCAGGGTCGCCACCTCGGCGTAGAGCGGACGCCGCTGGTCCAGCAGGTGTTTCAGGGTGGCCCGGGGGTTGATCGCCAGCAATGGCCGACCCGCACCGAGGCCGACCCGCCTGGCCGCGTCCGGCAGCTCCACCGAGAGGTGGACGACCCGGTGCCCGGCCAGGGCGGCCCGGGTCTCCTCGGCCAGGATCGCACCGCCACCGAGCGCCAGCACCCCGTCGAAGGAGGCCAGCGCGGTCGCCACCGCAGCCCGTTCCAGGGTGCGGAAATGCTCCTCGCCGTCGTCGACGAAGATCTCCGGGATCGGCTTGCCGGCCATCGCCTCGATGTCGCTGTCGGTGTCCCGGAAGTCGACCCCGAGCCCCTTGGCGACCAGCAGCCCGGTGCTGGTCTTGCCGGCACCCATCACACCGACCAGGACACAGACCGGCGCCATCAGCAGCGCTCCCGTTCCGTTCGCGACTGCGGGGCTCGCAGACCCGGCTCTCTCCTCGCGCTCACCGGATCACCAGGTTGTCCAGGTAGCCGGCGACGTTGCGGCGGATCTCCGCGACCGAGTCGCCGCCGAACTTCTCCAGCGCCGCCTCGGCCAGCACCAGCGCCACCATCGTCTCGGCGACGATCGCGGCGGCGGGCACCGCACAGACGTCGGAACGCTGGTTGATCGCGGTCGCCGGCTCGCCGGTCGCCACGTCCACGGTGGAAAGCGCCCGGTTCAGCGAGGAGATCGGCTTCATCGCAGCGCGTACCCGAAGCGGCTCGCCGGTGGTGATCCCGCCCTCCAGGCCGCCGGCCCGGTCGGTGACCCGGCGTACCCCGGTGGCGGTCGGGACGATCTCGTCGTGCGCCGCCGAGCCCCGGGACCGGGCCTGCTGCCAGGCGTCGCCGATCTCCACACCCTTTATCGCCTGGATCGACATCAGCGCGGCGGCGAGCCGGGCGTCGAGCTTGCGGTCCCACTGCACGTGACTGCCCAGCCCCGGCGGCACGCCGTAGGCCAACACCTCGACGATCCCGCCGAGGGTGTCGGCGTCGGACTTGGCGGCGTCCACCTCGGCGACCATCCGGGCGCTCGCCTCCGGGTCGAGGCAGCGCAGCGGGTCGGCGTCGATCCGCTCGGCGTCCTCGGGGCGGGGCTGGAGGCCCGGCTTGGCCGCCACCGAGCCGAGTTCCACGACGTGCGAGACGATCTCGACGCCGAGCGCCTGCCGGAGCAGGGACCGGGCGACGGTGCCGACCGCGACCCGGGCGGCGGTCTCCCGGGCGCTGGCCCGCTCCAGGATCGGCCGGGCGTCGGTGTGGCCGTACTTCTGCATGCCGGCCAGGTCGGCGTGCCCGGGGCGAGGGCGGGTCAGCGGTGCGTTCCGGGACTGCCCGGCCAGCACCTCCGCGTCGACCGGATCGGCCGCCATCACCGTCTGCCACTTCGGCCACTCGGAGTTGCCGACCCGGATCGCCACCGGGCTGCCCAGGGTCCGGCCGTGCCGGAGACCGCCGACGATCTCGACCTCGTCCCGCTCGAACGCCATCCGGGCGCCCCGGCCGTAGCCGAGCCGGCGACGGCCCAACTGGTGGACGATCTCCTCGCTTGTCACCTCGACCCCGGCCGGCAACCCTTCGAGCACCGCCACCAGGGCGGGTCCATGCGACTCTCCCGCCGTCAACCAGCGCAACACGACAGCAACCCTCTCCTCGCCGCGACCCGGGCCGGCCGCCCGCCAGCCGTCAAGTTTGGCACGGCGCCGGCAGGCTGCCGCGTACCGCCCGTGCTGTCCCGCTCTACGGACGGACGGGCGCGCGGATCAGGTCCCTGCGCTGGCTACGGCCGCCGGGTCACCTCGCCGACGAACGCCCGCCAGGCGGCCGGCCCGAACGTCAGGGTGCCGCCAGCCCGGTCCTTGGTGTCCCGGACCAGCACCCGGCCCGGAAGGTTGTCGGCAACCTCCACGCAGTTGCCCTGGTTGGTGCTGCTGCGGCTGCTCTTGTGCCAGTTCGGCTCAGTCATGGTTGTTGACCGCCTTCATGATCAGATCTCGCGACAAGCTTACCGGCAGGGCCAGACCGCGGACGATCTCCCACACTCGCTCAAGTTCGTCCACGTCCGTCCCGTCGGTCACCGACCGTCCTCGAAGCTGGTCGTCAAGATAGACGGCCCGGCCCCGGGCCGGCAGGGTCGCCAACACGAACGCTCCCGCTAGACCAGGGTGGAGGCCAGCGGCCCGGGGCACAACCAGGATCTGCACCTGCGGCCGGCGGCTCAGCTCGACCAGATGCTCCAACTGCTCCTTCATGACGTCGGCAGGCCCATAGCTGAGGGCCACCTCGCAGATGAGCGCAGACAACATCGGCGGGTTGGGCCGGTTGATCGTCGCGGCTTGCCGTTCACGCCGCACCTGCGTCGTCCGCTCGATCACCTCCTCGGGCAGCCTGCCGCTGGCCAGCAGCGCCCGGGTGTACGCCTCGGTCTGGAGTAGTCCGGGAATCAGGCTGTGCTCGAAGCAGCGCAACATGGTTGCCCGCTGCTCCTGCTCCGTCCAGGGGCGCAGCCAGATGGGCCGGGCATCATTCCGCGCCTCCGTCGTCGCACGCTGGATCTGGTCACCGGTCTTGAAATACGCGTCAAGGCGTTCGGCGGTGTCCGGCTGGGGAATCATCCGGCCCTGCTCGAACGCCGCGATCGACGCGCCACTCAGGCCGACGGCCGCCCCGACCTGATCCCTGGTTCGCTTCGCCCGAGTTCGCTGTGTCCTGAGGATCTCGCGTAGGTCGCTCATCTAATCCACCTGACTCCCGATCAACCAGCCGATATCTCTCGATACTCTCGCTCGCTCATATTCCGCTCCAGATGGCTTTGAGTCCAGGGTGGAATGCAGCCGAAGAGACTGAGAGGTGACCCGATGACGCAGGAAGGGCGGCCCCACCGACGAGACTGGCGACGGCTGTGGCGCTACTGCCGCTGCGGCCACCGCTGGGTCTGCCCAGACTCAGTGAAAAGGGTTCCGCTGCCATTCGGCCCCCCGCTGCGACCGATGACCGAGGCGGAGTACCGGGCCGGCATGGAGGCGTTCTCCCCCAGGGTCACGCGGTCGGAGCGGACGTAGCCGTGATCGGGCCGCAGGAACGCTGGTACCGACACATGCGACGGCTCGCCCAGCGTCGCTACCCGGCCGGTGGACACGTTCCGGCGCCGTCGTACAGCTGCCGGAGCTGTCAGGATCCCTGGCCCTGCGCGCCGGCCCGCCTGGCCCTGCTGATCGGCTTCAACGGCAACCGGGTCGGACTGATGATGTACCTCGGCGTACACCTCACCCGCGCCATGCAAGCCATGCCGGACACCCACCCCGCGCTGATCGCCGGACAGATCCTGTATTGGGTGCCCCGGCGCCGCCAATGACCTGCCTCGGCACCCGACCGGCCCGCCTCGGTCCGCCGCCTTCCCCTCGGCGCTCCGGGGCGGGCCGCTGTGCGCCAGGGCCGAAACCCGGGGCTCAGCGTGCGGAACGGGCGGCGGCGAGCGCGGAGCGCATCTCGGCGACCGGGGCGGGCACTCCGGTGAACTGCTCGAACTGCCCGACCGCCTGGGCCAGCAGCAGGTCGAGCCCGGACACGATCCGGCAGCCGGCGGCCGAGGCGGCGGCGGCCAGCGGGGTCGGCCAGGGGTCGTAGACGACGTCGAAGAAGACCGTCTTGGGACGCCAGGACCGGGCCGCCGTCGCGAAGTCGTCGGCGGCGCCCTTCGGCACGGTCGAGATCACCAGATCCGCGCCGTCCGCCTCCGTCGGAGCCGCCCAGTCCGCGATCTCGAACCGCAGCCCGAGCGTGTCGGCCAGCCGGGCCAGTTCCTCCCCGGCGGCGCGGCGCCGCACCCGGCAGGTGACCCGGCGGGCGGCCAGCCGGACGGCGGCGGCGAGCGCGGCCCGGGCCGTGCCGCCGGCGCCGAGCAGCACCACCTCGGCGCCGGCCGGCACACCGGCGTCGGTCAGCACGTCGACCATCCCGGGTACGTCGGTGTTGTCGGCGGCCCAGGAGCCGTCGGGTCGGCGTACCAGAGTGTTCGCCGCACCGGTCGCGGCGGCGACCGGCGAGACCTCGCCGGCCACCGCGAGCGCCGCCTCCTTCAGCGGCATGGTCAGGGAGAGCCCCGCCCACTCCGGGCCGAACGAGGCCACCCGGTCCGCCAGCTCGACCTCGGCACACTCGATCGCGGTGTACGACCAGCCGGTCAACCCGGCCGCCGCGTACCCGGCGTTGTGGATCACCGGGGAGAGCGAGTGGGCGATCGGCTTGCCCAGCACCGCCGCCCGGCGCCGCACACCCACCTCGCTCGCCGTCACCTCAGAGCACGCCGTTCTCTCGGGCCTTCTGCTCGTTGCGGGCGTGCTCCTCGGCCGTCTCCGCGAACGCCGAGTGGCCCTCCTTGTCGATCGCCACGAAGAACCGCCAGTCGCCCTTCGGCGGGTCCATCGCCCCCTCCAGGGCCTTCTGCCCCGGGTTGTTGATCGGCCCCGGCGGCAGCCCGGCCTTGCCGTGCATCCGGTACGGGTTCTTCGAGTCGAAGAGTTCGGCGTTCGTCATGTCCGCGGAGCGCTTGGTCTTCTTGCCGGTCAACTCCCAGTAGTAGTTGACCCCGACGTCGAACTCCAGACAGCCGGTCAGGCCGTCGCCGTTCTTGCAGTAGTGGTCGCCGCTGTAGATCCGGTTGTACGCCACCCGGGCGATCTTGCCCAGGTCGTCGGGGTTACCCGCCTCGGCCTGGGCCAGCGACGCCACGATCAGCGCCTCGTACGGGCTGATCTCGCGCTCCTTCTGCACCCGGTCGACGAAGTCGATGTCCTCGGCGACCGACATGAAGCGCTGCACCATCAGCTTGAGGATCGACTCGGCGCTGGCGTTCGGCGGCAGCTCGTAGGTGTCGGGGAAGATGAAGCCCTCGATCGACTTGCGCGCCGTCTGCTTGTCGTCGCGCTTGAACCAGAAGTCGGCGATGCCGAGCCCTTCGAGGTCCTTGGCGGCGGTCTCGAAGTCCTTGACCGGCAGCTTCGTCTCGGCCGCCAGCGCCTTGAAGATCTGCTTGGCGGTGGCGCCCTCCCGGACCAGGAAGCCGTTGACCAGCTTGTTCTTCAGGTCGAGCAACATGCCCAGCGCCGACTCGGCGTTCATCTCCTTGCGGACCTTGTAGAGGCCCGGCTGGATGTTCTGGCTCCGGGAGTTCTCCTGGGCCGCCTCGATGAACGCCTTGGTGCTCTTCACCACGCCGGCCGCGACCAGGGTGTCGGCGATCTGCGCGATGCTCTGGCCCTCCTCGACCTGGACCTGCACCTCGCCGCTGCCGGTGCCGTCGTAGTCCGGAGTGACGAAGTAGCCCTGCACCCGGTCGAAGCCGTACCAGCCGGCGCCGCCGAGCACGCCGAGCAGCACGAACGCCATGAGCAGGGCGGCGACCGTCCGGCCGCGCCCGCCACGCTTCTGCTTGCCGTTGCGTTTGCGCTGCGCGCCGCGCCGGTGCCGCCCCTTCTCCACACGCTCGTCGAACGCGAGCTCCAAGTCGTCGATCATCCTGTCCGCCTCCGCTGCCTGTCCAGCCAGCTCTGCAGAATCTCCACCGCGGCCGCCTGATCGACCACCGCCCGTTGACGCCGTCCTCGGACGCCCCGCTCGGCTAGCCTACGAGAAGCCACGACGGTCGACATCCTTTCATCCACCAGTTCCACCGGCACCGGCGCGATCGCCGCACTCAGCCGCTGCGCGTACGCCTGGATCTGGACCGCCGCCGGGCCGTGGCCGCCGGCCAGGGTGACCGGCAGGCCGACCACGACGGTGACCACCTCGTGCAGCCCGACAAGCCGCCCGATCTCCGCGATGTCGGCGGGAACCGCCTCGATGCCGGTCTTCAGGTCCCGGGCCAGCGTCACCAGCGGCGTCGCCAGGATGCCGTCCGGGTCGGAGAGCGCCAGGCCGACCCGGACCTGCCCGACGTCGACGCCGAGCCGTACGCCACGGGGCAGCACGGTCATGCCTCGGCGAGCGCCTTCTCGACCGCCGCCAGCAGGCTCGGCGCCTCGCCGGCCGGCAGGCCGCCACCCTGGGCCAGGTCGGCGTTGCCGCCACCCCGGCCGGAGAGGGCACCCTTGACCAGGGCCGCCGCCGAGACACCCCGGTCCTTCGCCGCGCCGTTCACCGCCACCACCAGCGACGCCTTGCCGTTGCTCCGGGCCGCCACCGCGACCACCGCCGGCCGGGCCGGGTCGATCTTGCCCCGGATCTCCTGGGCCAGGGTACGCACGTCGTTGCCGCCCGCGCCCTCCGGCGCCTCGGTGCCGACGAAAGCCACCCCCCGGACATCCCGGGCGTTCGCCGCGAGCGTCGCCGCACCGCCCAGCACCAGTTGGGCGCGGAGCTTCTCCAGCTCCCGCTCCGCGTCCCGGAGCTGTGCCACGGTCTGCTCGACCCGGTCGGCCACCTGCTCGCCCGGCACCCGGTAGAGCTCGGCCAGCCGGGAGACCAGCAGGTGCTCCTTGGCGAGGAACCGGAACGCGTCCAGCCCGACCAGCGCCTCCACCCGGCGCACCCCGGAACCGATCGAGGACTCGGAGAGGATCTTCACCAGACCGAGCTGCGCCGATCGGGCCACGTGGGTACCGCCGCACAGCTCCCGCGCGTAGTCGCCGACCTCGACGACCCGGACCTCGTCGCCGTACTTCTCGCCGAACAGCGCCATCGCGCCGAGCCGGCGGGCCTCCTCCTGCGAGGTGAGAAAGGCGTGCACCTCCAGGTCGGCCAGCAGCACCTCGTTGACCTGCTGCTCCACGTCGTGCAGCACGCTCGGCGCCACCCCGGTCGGGGTGTTGAAGTCGAACCGGAGCCGCCCCGGTGCGTTCAGCGAACCGGCCTGGGTCGCCGCCTCGCCGAGGAAGTTGCGCATCGTCTGGTGCACCAGGTGGGTCGCGGTGTGCGAGCGGGAGATCGCCCGGCGGCGTACCACGTCGATCTCGGCCAGGCCGGCCTCGCCGGTGCGTACCTCGCCACGGACCACCCGGGCCCGGTGCACGATGAGCCCCGGGATCGGCTGCTGCACGTCGAGCACCTCGACCTGGCCGGCGCCGACCGTGACCAGGCCGACGTCCGGCTGCTGGCCACCGCCCTCGGCATAGAACGGGGTGGCGTCCAGCACCAGCTCGACCGTCTCACCCTCACCGGCCACCTCGACCGGAGTACCGCCGGCACCGAGCAGCGCCCGCACCGACGACTCCCGGGACACCTCGGTGTAGCCGGTGAACTGGACCGGCCCGCCGGAGTCCAACACCGAGCGGTACGCCGACAGGTCGACGTGCCCGGTCTTGCGGGCCTGCGCGTCCGCCTTCGCCCGGGCCCGCTGGTCGGCCATCAGCCGGCGGAACCCGTCCTGGTCCACCGACAGCCCCTGCTCGGCGGCGATCTCCAGGGTCAGGTCGATCGGGAAGCCGTACGTGTCGTGCAGCTGGAACGCCTTGTCCCCCGACAGCTTCCCGCCGCCAGACGAGCGGGTCTCGGCGATCGCGGTGTCCAGGATCGTGGTGCCGGCCCGCAGCGTGGAGAGGAAGGCGTCCTCCTCGGCGTACGCGTAGGAGGAGATCCGGTCGAACTCGGTCGCCACCTCGGGGTAGGACGGGGACATGCAGTCCCGGGCCACCGGCAGCAGCTCGGGCAGCGCCCGCTCCTGCCAGCCGAGCAGCCGCATCGCCCGGATCGCCCGACGCATGATCCGGCGCAGCACGTAGCCGCGCCCCTCGTTGCCCGGGGTCACACCGTCACCGATGAGCATCAGCGCGGTCCGCACGTGGTCGGCGACCACCCGCAGCCGTACGTCGTCCGGGTGCGACTCGCTCGCCGCGTGCCCGGAGTTGGCGCCGTAGCGCCGGCCGGTCAGCTCGGCCGCCCGGTCCAGGATCGGCCGCACCTCGTCGATCTCGTAGAGGTTGTCGACACCCTGGAGGATCGCGGCCATCCGCTCCAGGCCCATCCCGGTGTCGATGTTCTGCGCCGGCAGGTCACCGAGGATCGGGAAGTTCTCCTTGTCGGTGCCCGGACCCCGCTCGAACTGCATGAAGACGAGGTTCCAGAACTCCAGGTAGCGGTCCTCGTCGACGGCCGGGCCGCCCTCGCGGCCGTACGCCGGGCCCCGGTCGTAGTAGATCTCCGAACACGGCCCGCACGGTCCCGGGATCCCCATCGACCAGAAGTTGTCCGCCTTGCCGCGCCGGACGATCCGCTCCGCCGGCACCCCGGTGCGGCGCCAGATCGCCTCGGCCTCGTCGTCGTCCAGGTAGACAGTCGGCCAGATCCGTTCCGGGTCGAGCCCGAACCCGCCCTCGGCGACCGGCTTGGTGACCAGTTCCCAGGCGAGCGCGATCGCGCCCTCCTTGAAGTAGTCACCGAACGAGAAGTTCCCGTTCATCTGGAAGAACGTGCCGTGCCGGGAGGTCTTGCCGACCTCGTCGATGTCCGGGGTACGGATGCACTTCTGCACCGACACCGCACGCCGGAACGGCGGCGTCTGCTGCCCGAGGAAGTACGGCACGAACTGCACCATGCCGGCGTTGACGAACAACAGGTTCGGGTCGTCGATCGCCGGCAGCGGAGCGGACGGCACCACCGTGTGCCCGTTGGCCTCGAAGTGCGCCAGGTAGCGCCGCTTGACTTCCGCCGTTCTCATCGGGTGCCTTCCTCCGGAAACAACTCGCGGTCGCCGATGCGGGGGTCCTCGCGCAGCTCCTCGAAGCGGTCGTCGAACGCGACCCCCTCGGCGAACGCCTGGTGGATCTCCTGCTCACGCTCGGCCATGCCGTCCCGCACGTCGTCGGCGAAGTCCCGCAGCGACTGCACCAGGCCACCAGCGGACTGCGCCAGCGAGCCGGCGATCCCCTGCGGCGTGTACGCCTGTGCGGTGCGGGTCAGCTTCCGGACGACGAGCGCGCCGACGGCCAGCCCGATGCCCAACCAGAGCAGTCGTCTCATGGCCTCATCCTTCCTCCGTGCCGGGTCGCCGCTGCGCGGGGGTCAGTGCCCGCCGCGCCGGGCGGCCCGACGCTGCTGCTTCAGGGTCGTACGCACCTCGCGCTCGTCCTCGGCGCGACGCCGGGCGGAAGCGGCCTTGCGCACGCCGTACCCGAAGGCGGCCACCTTGACCAGCGGGTTCGCCGCGGCGGCCGAGACCACGGTGCTCAGGTTCGCGATGTTGGCGGTGACGTTCTGGGCGTGCCCGGTCATCGTGTCGATCTTGGCAAGCTGGATGTTCACCCCGTCCAGCGAGGTCTGCACCTGGCCCAGCGCGGTGTTCACGTTCTCCACCGTGACGTTCATGTTGGTAAGCAGCGGCGCGGTTCGCTCGTTGATGTCGTTGATCGCCTGGGTCGCCGCGTCCACCGTGTTGCCCAGCCGCCAGATCGGCCTGGCCAGCACCAACACCAGCATCAGGAACGCACCCGCCGCGACCAGCGCGGCGATCTGACCGATCTCTCCAGCGTCCACCCGTCCTCCTCCATGCACCGTCTCGGAAATGCACCGTCTCGCGGAAACGCACCATCTCGGAATCGCGCGCCAGGCGTCTCACCGGGACGTCCGGCACCGCGTCACGACGGTTACCCGGAATGCCCCTCGGAGTACCAACCCGCAACCCTACCGTCGGTGACGAGTGCCGGCCTCACGACGGGGTGGGGGTGGGCGTCAGCCCGCCGAGCGGATCGTCGGTGAAGAGTGGATCCGGATCCACCCCGGTCAGCGACGGGTCGGTGGTCGGCTGCGGACCGATCCGGTCGTCCGCGATCGCGTTGCGGACCTTGATCGAGACCAGCGCACCGTCACACTTCACCCCTCCCGGCCCGGTGGCGGCCGGCGCCGGGGCCGCGCCCGGTGCGGCGACCGACGGGTCGGGGCAGGCCGGCTGGCGTACCCACATGTCGAGGGTCAGCTCGTCCCGGCGCCAGCACGTGTAGTGCCCCTCCACCGGCTGCTCCGGGCAGAGCGCCACCTTCCACGGCCGCCACCCCTCGCGGTTCAGGGCGGTCTCGTAGACCTGTGCCGTCTCCTCCCACCCCCGGTCCGACTGCACGGTCCGCTCCCGGAACCGGCACTCGATGAAGCACCACCGGCTGCCGCTGACCCCGTCGACCGTGTCGGTGGCGGCCCAGGCCGGCACCGCCAGCGCGTCGAGGGAGTTGAACACCGGATCCCGGGTCGCGGCCCGGACACCGAAGTACGTCGGCAGCGCGCCGAGCACCAGCAGGCTGGCCAGGAGCAGGGCGATCGTCTTCAACCGCCGCTGCTCGCGGAGTTGGCGGCGCAGCTCGGCCCGGGCGCCCCGGGCCGGCTCCGCCGACGGTTCCGCGGACCGGTCCGGTCCGGCATCCCGGCGAGGGCCGGCGGCCGGCGGCCCGGCGGCGGCCCGGATCGCCGGATCCGGCCGGGGCGGACCGTCGGGCCCGCCGGCACCGCCGGGGCGGGCTGCGTCGTCCGGGCGACCGACGCCGTCCGGGCGGCCGGTGTCGGGGCGGACTGCCCGGGGCGGGGTGTCGGGCCGGACCGGTGGGTCGGGCCGGACCGCCTCGTCCCGTGGTCGGCCGTCCAGCCGCCCGGAGGTCGGCCGGGCGGTGGCGCCGCGGCCGGCCTCGGCCGGGCCGGAACGGGTGGCCGCACCGGCACCCTGGTCCCGGGCCGGCGGGGCGGACGCGGGTCCGGGTTGGACCGGGGCGACGGCTCCCCGGGCGGACGCCCGGGGCGGGCCGCCGGGTGTGGTGCCGGCGGGTCTACCCGGGACACCGTCGAAGGCGGTACCACCGGTTCGGCCCTGCGCACCGTCGAAGGCGGTACCACCGGTTCGGCCAGCGGCACCCTCGAAGGCTGTACCACCACCACTGCCTCGCCCCGCCGGTCCAGCGTCGGCCGGCGCGGCCGCGCGGCCGCTGGTAGGGCGGTCGGCCGGGACGTCACCCCGGCCGGGTACCGGCGGTCCGGGACGGTCGGCCGGCTCGACGCCGTACCTGCCGCCCGGGGCAGCACGCCGGTCCGGGGGTTCCACGGGTCGGCCGAGCCCGGCCGCCGCCCGGGGTTCGTCATCCGGTTCGCCGTGCCGGGGGATGCCACCGCGCGGCGGCGTACTGCGTGAGCCACCCGGTCCCGGCAGGGCTCCGGACGGGTCCCCGCTGACCGGACGGTCGCCGCGCGGGCCTCCGGCCGGCGGCGCGACCGCGCCGTGCCGACCCGGTACCACCGGCGGCGCACCGTGCCGCCCACCGCCCGCACCGTCGTACGGCGGACCGGACACACCGGCGCCGGGGCGTACCCGGGGCACCCGCCCGCCGTCCCGGAGCTCGTCGGTAGGCGGCGCCCCGTGCCGGCCCGGACCCGGTCGTGCGGCGTCGAAGTCGTCCAACCCGGACGGTGGGCGAGCGGTTGCCCGGCCCGAACCGGTGGTCAGGTCCGGTCCGGTTGCCGATCCGTGGCCGGGCGACCGGCCAACCGAGTCCGGGCCACCGGCCGGGCCGGACGGCGGATATCCGGGCGCACCGGCTCCGGATATCGGGGCAGCCGGCCCGTACCCGGCGGCCGGGGTGACCGGCCGGACGCTTCCCCTCTTGCGGATCCAGTCCCCGGGTCGCTCCGGATGGCCGGGCGGGCGGGTCTCCGGCTCGCCGGCCGCGTGGGCACCGGCCGGAGCGGACGCCGCTCCCGCTCCGGGCGGACCGCTGACCGCGGCGTGCGCGCCGCCGCCCGGGTGCACCCCGCCGGTGCCGGCGGAACGCCCGCCCGCAGCCGAGGTGTGCGGGCCGGCGGGAGCGGCGGAGATGTCCCTGCCCGCCGGGTGCGCGCCGCCGGCGGCGTGCGCCCCGGTGGCCGGGGAGTATCCGGCGGCGGGGGGCGGACCGGCGGCACGGCCACCGGAGTGCGGCGGGACGGCGTCGGTACGCCGGGCGCCGAGCACCGGACCACCGCGTCCCGGCCCGTCCGGGTCACGCTCGGCGGCACCCGGTCGACCCGGAGCGGTCGGCAGCGGCGGGGCGTTGCCGGAGGCCGGTACGACGAAATCACCGGTGGCCGGAACCGTCGGTGCTCCGAACCGGTCGCCGGGACCGGCCGGGCTGCCCGGACCGGCCGGGCTGCCCGGACCGGCTGGGCTGCCCGGACCGGCGAGGTCACCGGCGGCGTGGCCGGGCGGGCGGCCGTGCCGGCCCTCGCCGGGTTCCCCGGGTGCGGCCGACCGGCGTGCGCTCGGCTCGTCGCCCCGGGCCTCCGACGCCCGCCGGACCGGACCCGGTTCGAGTGACGCGGCGCCGTGCCGTGGCTGGTGCCCGGCGGACGGTACCGGCTCACCCGGCCACGGTGTGCTGCCCGGCCGGATCGCCGGCTCGTCCCGGTCACCGGCCGGGCGGCGCTCCGGCGCCGGCCCGGACCAGGCCGTCGGGGCGACCGGCTCGGCCGCACGGCCGGGTCGACCGAGCGGCGGCGCGGGCACGACCGGCGGGGCCGAGGTCCTCGGCTCGGGGTGTGGCGGCTGCGCACCGGCACCACGGGCGGGCGGTGGGGCGGCGTCGTCGGGCTCCGGGGCCCGCCGGGCCGGGCCGGGGGGTGTCGGCTCGTCGTCGCGCCGCCGGGCCGGACCGACCGGCGGATCGGCCGGCGGTGCCCCGGCAGGCCGCATCGACCCGGCGGCCTCCGGGCCGGCCTCGGGCAGCCGCTCGTAGGCGGCGGGCAGCCGGGGCGGCGGATCGGTCGGGCTGGAGCCGTCGGCCGGACCGATGTCGGCCTTCTGCTCCTTGGCGGTACGCAGGTCGGAGATCCAGCCGAGTTCCTCGCCGCTGACCTCCGGCTCCACGGGCGGAGCCTCGGGCGACCTGCCCCGGCCCCACCGGCGTGCCTTGCCCTGTGGTTCCCGCCGCTCGTCGTGGCCGTCGTCGCCCCGGTCCGAACCGCGCGATCTCACTGGTGTTCCTCCCCCTCGACTTTCCCGCCACCGTCCGTCGCCGGCCTGCCGTCGACGGCAGTCTCCGGTGGTGGCGGTGCGGGCTGTCCCCGGACGATCCGGCGCAGCAGTGGCAGCCGGGTGCCGACGGCGCGCTCGGCACCGTGCCCGCTCGGCTGGTAGTAGTCCACCCCGACAAGGTCGTCCGGGACGTACTGCTGGGTGACCACCCCCCGGTGGTCGTCGTGCGGATAGCGGTAACCGGTGCCGTGTCCCAGTCCACGTGCCCCGGGATAGTGTGCGTCGCGCAACGCCCGGGGCACCGCACCGCCCCGCCCCGCCCGTACGTCGCCGACCGCCGCCCCGATCGCCGTGGTCGCCGAGTTGGACTTCGGCGCGGTGGCCATGTGGATCACGGCCTGGGCGAGGTTGAGCTGCGCCTCGGGCAGGCCGACGTACTCGACGGCGTGCGCGGCGGCGGTGGCCACGCCCAGCGCACCCGGGTCGGCCATCCCGACGTCCTCGCTGGCGAAGATCACGATCCGCCGGGCGATGAACCGGGCGTCCTCGCCGGCCACCAGCATCCGGGCCAGCCAGTGCAGTGCGGCGTCCACGTCGGAGCCGCGCATGCTCTTGATGAACGCGCTCACCACGTCGTAGTGGGCGTCGCCGTCGCGGTCGTAGCGCACCGCCGCCACGTCGACGGCCTGCTCGGCGGTGGCCAGGTCGATGACGCTGCCGCCCAGCGCGGTCGCCGAACCGGCCGCCGCCTCCAGCGCGGTGAGCGCCTTGCGTACGTCCCCGGCGGCGAGCCGGACCAGGTGCTCCTCGGCGTCGGCCGCCAGAGTGAGCGTGCCGGCCAGGCCGCGCTCGTCGGCGACGGCCCGGCGGAGCAGCCCGCGTACGGCGTCGTCGTCCAGCGGTTGCAGGGTGAGCAGTACGCACCGGGACAGCAGCGGCGAGATGACCGAGAAGTACGGGTTCTCGGTGGTCGCCGCCAGCAGCGTGACGGTGCGGTCCTCCACTGCGGCCAGCAGGGAGTCCTGTTGGGTCTTGCTGAACCGGTGCACCTCGTCGATGAAGAGCACTGTCGGGCGCCCCCCGGCCCGTCGCTCCCGGCGGGCGGTGTCGATCACCGCGCGGACGTCCTTGACCCCGGCGGAGAGTGCCGACATCGCCACGAAGCGCCGCTCGGTCGCGCCGGCCACCAGGTGCGCGATGGTGGTCTTGCCGCTGCCCGGCGGCCCCCAGAGGATCACCGACATCGGCGACGCCCCGGTGACCAGCTGTCGCAGCGGGGCGCCGGGGGCGAGCAGGTGGTCCTGTCCGACGAGTTCGTCCAGGCTGGCCGGACGCATCCGGACCGGCAACGGCGAGTCGGCGCCGGGTACGGTGAAGCCGTCGGCGGCGGTCCCGGCCGGCGGGGTGCGCCCACCAGCGGGATCGACGAGAGAGAACAGGCCGTCGGACTCCATCGGGAAGACACTACCGGCCCGGTTTCCGGTGCCGGAAATGCACCGATAACCGGGCCGGTCGCGATCCCGGCCGACCTCAGCCCCGACCGGGCCGACGTCCCCGGTACCACCGGCCGCCACCGCCGCCGGCACCCGGGCCACGGCCCACTCCGGCGAGGTAGAGGGCCAGGCAGAGCAGGCCGATCAACATCAGGGTGGAGGTGCTGAACAGGTCGGGCGCACCCAGGTCCTCGTCGAACAGGTCCAACAGCAGCGCGAAGCCGAAGACACCGGCGGCGATATAGGCAAGCATGAGTTCCTCCCGGCGGGGGTCCCAGTAGGTCGGCCAGGATGTACCCGGGCGCCTCACCGGCCAATCCACCCGCCGGGACAGGGTCGGGTGCACCACCCGGCGCAGGATCGTCCCGGCTTCGTCAGACCCGATCAGACCCGGTCATAGCAGGCCCACCGGTTCGATCGGACGGGACCGGAATCGGGACGGGCTCCGGGGCTGGGACCGGGGCCGACTTCGGGTCCGGCTCCGGCTGCGGCTGCGGGTCCGGGAGGGCGGCGGACGCCGGGTTGGACCGGCCGGCCAACCAGGCGGGCAGGTAGAGCGGTGCGGCGACGGCCAGCACCACCCCGCCGACGACCATCGCGGTACTCACCGAGGTCGCGGCGGCCAGCGAGGTGAGCAGTACGCCGCCGAGCGCGCCGGACGGCTGGGCCACCATCGAGTTCAGCGAGAGCACGCTGTTCCGGTACGGGCCGTCGACCTGCCGGTGCAGCAGTCCGGCGTGCAGCGGGTTGGACGCGCCGTGCACGGCGTAACAGAGCAGGTAGGCCGCGATGATCCCGACCGGCCCGGCGAGCAGTCCCATCCCGACGACCGTGGCCCCCTGGAGGATCCGGAGCAGCCCGGCGCAGAGCGGCACGCCCAGCCACCGGCTCGCGTACGCGATCACCGCCGCGCCGCCGGCCGAGGCCAGCCAGGCCGCCGAGGCGGTCGGCCCGAGCAGTGCCGCCGCCCGGTCCGGGTCGCCCAGCACCTCGGCGAGCCGGACCGGCAGCAGGGACTCGAAGGTGGCCATCCCGAAGCCCCAGAACAGCTCGACGGAGATCAGCGCGAGCACGATCCGGGAGCGGCGGGCCAGCCTCAGCGCGCCACCGACCGCGGCCGGTGCGGCCCGCAGCGAACCGCGCAGCGCGGCCATCCCGGCGGCCGGGCGTACCTCGACCAGCAGCAGGAGCAGGGCGGTCAGGGCGACCACCTCCAGGGCGATGGCGACCAGCAGCGGCAGGGTGAGCGCGCTGATCCCGCCGACCGGGCCGAGCGCGACGAGACCGCCGCTGAGCAGCGCGCCGGCTCCGATGGCGACGCCCAGGACGACCCCACCGGCGCTGAGTCCCCGCTCGATCGGCGCGTCCGGGTCGGCGGCCAGGGCGGCGTCGACGTACCAGGACTCCAGCGGGCCGCTGTCCAGGGCTCGGAAGATCCCCTGCAACACGAAGGCGAGCAGGAAGAGTCCGAAGGAGTCGGCGGCCAGGAAGAGGAACAGCGATCCGAGGTTGACCAGTACGGCCGCGACCAGCACCGGCTTGCGGCCCAGCGCGTCGGCGAGTCCGCCGGTCGGCAGCTCCAGCGCGAGCACCACCACGCCCTGCGCCGCGGCGACGAAGCCGACCTGCGGCAGGCTGAGCCCGCGTTCCAGCAACAGCAGGATGAGTACCGGGATCATCAGCCCGCTGGGCAGCCAGCGGAGCGCGTGCAGGATCAGGTAGCGCCGGCCCACCTGCCGGGCGGTGAGGGTGCTCACGACGACTCCCCCGGCCCGGTGCCGCCGCCGGCCAGCGGGACCGGGCCGCGCACCGGAAAGCTCTGTAGATAGAGCAGTACGTGCTCGGTGTCGTCCCCCGGCTGCGCCGCCGGCACCCGCTCGATCGGCGGTAGGGCCGCCCGGTAGCGCCCGACCACCTCCCACAGCTCGTCGTTGAGCTGCCGCAGCTGTGCCGGGGTGAGCCGGAGCAGCACGTCGGAGAAGGTAGTGGCCTGCTGCCACTCGACCGGATAGCTGTGCCGGTCGTTCAGCCAGCGCTCGGCCAGGCTCGCGTGCAGGCGCACCGCGTTGCGGGTCAGCCAGTCGGCCGCCGCCCGGGCGTCGGGATCGTCGGCGAAGTCGGCGTCGCTCCAGCTGCTGAACTGGTGCGCCGCCCGCCAGAAGCGCTGCCGTCCACTGCCCCGGTCCGGCTCCTCCAGCACGAGCCCGGCATCGGCGAGCTGCCGCAGGTGGTAACTGGTGGCCCCGGTGTTGGTGCCGAGCGTCTCGGCCAGCCCGGTCGCGGTGGCCGGGCCGTCGGAGCGGAGCGCGACGAGCAGCCGGGACCGGAGCGGGTGGGCCAGGATCCGGATCTGCGCGCTGTCCAGCGTCACCACCGAGGGCGCGGGGGCGTCACTTGCCGACGGTTGCGGTGCCCGCGGGTCGCCGCCGGTCGTCTCGGCTGCCATGCATGCACAGTAACTGTGCACACGACTTGTGCACAACTATTGTGCACAACATCTGTGCAGTCACCGCGCAGCGCCTTCCGACAAAACGGGCGTACCGGCCGGATCCCTCGATCCGGCCGGTACGCCCTTCGGCTGGCGCCGTCCCCTGCGGAATCGCTCCCGGTCAGCCGCCCGGGAACGTGTTCGGGTCGACCTCGCTGGTCCGCGCGTTGCCACCCGCGACCGGAGTCAGCGTGATCGTCCAGATCGTGTACTGGGTGGAGGTGGTGCTGAACTTGAAGGTGTCCTCGAACCGCTGGAAGTTGCAGTTCCGGCTGAACGCCTTGGCCCGGGCGTCCCAGTCCTTGCCACCGGTCATGTAGATCCGGTAGGTGCCGTCCTTGATCGAGGAGACGGTGTGCTTGCCCTTGGCCCGGACGTAGACGCTCACCGTCGGGCTCTTGGCGCTGCCGAGCACCAGGTTGATGACGGCGTCGCTGCTGCCGCCGTTCTCGATCTTGAGCTGTCCCTGACCGCTGCGTACCCGCTTGAGGTAGGAGCCGTTGCCGAGCCGCCGGTTGCCGTCCGCCGTCTTCTTCGGCACGAACGCGCCGACCTGGTACGGCTGCGCCGGGTCGGCCGCCGCCAGCGCCTGCCCGGCGGTGCGTACGTCCTCGGCGGCCGGATCCCGGCTGACCCGGGCCAGCGCCGACGAGCCCAGGCAGACCTCCCCGGCCCCGGCGGCGGAGCCCGTCTCGGTGATCGAGTCGACCATGCCCTCCAGTCCGCGCAGCAGGTCGGCGTGCGCCGTCGCGGCGTTCTCCGGCGGCACCACGCCGGAGAGCGCGGTGATCTGCTGGTCGAGGGTCCGGCCGATGGTCCCGGCGGCGGCGCTCACCGCCTTGGGGTTCTTGGCCGCGCCGAGCTGGGTGAAGCCGGGGGCGATCGCCTTGTCGACCTGGGCCAGCAGCGCCTGGTATTCCTGCGCGGTGACCGGCGCGGCACTCGGCGAGGGCTCCGCGCCCTGGCCGGAGGTGTTCCGGTTCGAGGGCGGGTCGTCCGAGCCCCGGCTGGCGGCCCAGATGGCCAGCGGCACCGCCAGCGCCACCAGCAGGACGACGGCGACGGCGCCGCCGACGATGGCAATGATCTTGCCGCGCCCCGACCTGGCCGGCGGCGGTGGCGGGAACGCGCCGAACTGCGGCGGCGCACCGAACGGCGGTCCGCCCGGACCGCCTGGACCGCCCGCGAAGGGAGCCCCCGGCGGACCCGACACCGGCGGCGGAGCCCCGAACGGAGTGGTCGGCGGACCCGAGACCGGCGGGGTGCCGAACGGCGCGGTCGGCGGACCCGATACCGGCGGGCCCGCCCCGAACTGCGTGGTCGGCGGAGCCGAGACCGGCGGCGGAGCGCCGAACGGAGTGGTCGGCGGTCCCGCCCCGAACGGGGTGGTCGGTGGAGCGGAAACCGGCGGCGGAGCGCCGAACGGGGTGCTCGGTGGAGCGGAGACCGGCGGCGGAGCGCCGAACGGAGTGGTCGGTGGAGCGGAGACCGGCGGCGGAGCGCCGAACGGGGTGCTCGGCGGGGCTGAGGTCACCGGCGGGACCGGGCCGGGCGTACCGAACGGTGCGGCTCCGAAGCTCGCGGGGACCGCGCCGCCTCCGCCCGGCACGATCCGGATCTGGACGTACGCGTCCCGGGGTGGGCCGCCGGGGACGGTGGCCGGACCGATGCCGGGCAGCCGCAGCACGGTGCCGTCGCCGAGCCCGGCCGGGATCCGCAGTGGGGTGCTCTGGCCCGACCAGGGCAGGACGACGGTCTTGACGACCTCGGATCCCGCCTCGCTCGGGTCCAGGTCGATGAACAGATCAGGGTTGGGCGCCATGGACCGAGTATGAGCATCCGAGGCAAGTCGATTGCCGCCCACCCCCGGCCGTCCCGGAGCGCCGCCTCGAACCAGGAGTCGACCGTCGACCGACGGCGGGCTCAGGAGGAGTCGACCGTCGACCGACGCGGGCTCAGGAGGGCTCGACCGGTGCCGCCACCCCGGCGGTCCCGCCGTGCGCCGGTGCCGCCGGCCTCGGCTTCGCGTCGATGCCCGCCTCGGCCCGCTGCTGTGCGGTGATCGGGGTCGGTGCGCTGGTCAGCGGATCGAACCCGCCCCGGGTCTTCGGGAAGGCGATCACCTCGCGGATCGAGTCCGCCCCGGCCAGCAGCATGCAGACCCGGTCCCAGCCGAAGGCGATCCCGCCGTGCGGCGGCGGGCCGTACTTGAACGCCTCCAGCAGGAAGCCGAACTTGTCGGCCGCGTCCTCCGGGCTGATGCCGAGCAGGTCGAAGACCCGGCGCTGCACGTCGGCACGGTGGATACGGATCGACCCGCCACCGATCTCGTTGCCGTTGCAGACGATGTCGTACGCGTACGCCAGCGCCCGGTCCGGCGCCTCCTCGAACCGGTCGACCCAGTCGGCGTTCGGCGAGGTGAACGGGTGGTGCACGGCCGTCCAGCCACCCGCCCGGCCGCTCTCCTGATCGGAGGCCGGCTCGAACATCGGCGCGTCGACCACCCAGCAGAACGCCCAGGCGCTCTCGTCGACCAGGCCGGCCCGCCTGGCGATCTCGATCCGGGCGGCGCCGAGGAGTTCCTGCGCCTCCCGCCGCTGCGCGCTGGCGGCGAAGAAGACCGCGTCGCCCGGCTTGGCGCCGACCGCGTCGGCCAGCCCGGCCAGGTGCTCGGCCGACAGGTTCTTCGCCACCGGCCCCCGGGCCTCGCCGGACTCGGCATCCAGCACCACGTACGCCAGGCCACGGGCGCCCCGCGCCGTCGCCCAGTCCTGCCAGCCGTCGAGTTCCTTGCGGCTCTGCCCGGCACCGCCCGGCATCACCACCGCGCCGACGTAGCCGCCCGCGTCGATCGCCCCGGCGAAGACCCGGAACCCGGTGCCGCGCAGGTAGTCGGTCAGCTCGGTCAGCTCGACGCCGTAGCGCAGGTCGGGCTTGTCGGAACCGTACCGGTCCATGGCGTCGTGCCAGGTGATCCGGGGAATCGGCCGGTCGATCTCGTGGCCGGCCAGCTCCCGCCAGAGGGTCGCGACGATCTCCTCACCGAGGTCGATCACGTCGTCCTCGGTGACGAACGACATCTCGATGTCGAGCTGGGTGAACTCCGGCTGCCGGTCGGCCCGGAAGTCCTCGTCCCGGTAGCAGCGGGCGATCTGGTAGTACCGCTCCAGCCCGCCGACCATCAGCAGCTGCTTGAACAGCTGCGGGGACTGCGGCAGGGCGTACCAGGTGCCGGGCTGGAGGCGTACCGGCACCAGGAAGTCGCGGGCACCCTCCGGGGTCGACCGGGTCAGGGTCGGCGTCTCGATCTCCAGGAAGTCGCGGTCGTGCAGCACCCGCCGGGCGAGCTGGTTGGCCGCCGAGCGCAGCCGCAGCGCCCTCGCCGGGCCGCCGCGCCGCAGGTCGAGGTAGCGGTACTTGAGGCGTACGTCGTCACCGGCCTCCACCTGGTCGTCCACCGGCAGCGGCAGCGGCGCCGCCTCGGAGAGGATCTCCAGTCGGTCGACCGTCACCTCGATCTCGCCGGTGGCCAGTTCGGGGTTGTCGTTTCCCTCCGGCCGGCGGGTCACCTCGCCGGTCACCTTGACGCAGAACTCGTTGCGCAGCGCGTGGGCCGAGTCCATTCCCTCGCGGAAGACCACCTGCACCACGCCGGAGGCGTCCCGCAGGTCGACGAAGATCACCCCGCCGTGGTCCCGCCGCCGGGCGACCCAGCCGGCGAGGGTCACCGCGCTGCCGGCGTCCGTCGCACGCAACGTGCCGGCATCATGGGTACGGATCACGACAGGTGTCTCCTCACGGGTGTGACGCCGCACGGCGGTGGCGGGCGTTCCGGTGACCGATTCTGCCCCGACATTCTGTCAGGGTGGCCGGTGGCACCGGGCGCCCACCCGAGACGGCCGCCGCCATCCGACGTCTCGCAGCCTCGCGCCGGAGCCGGTTCGTACGTGCGTTCGACGGCGGCTACGATGGGCGGATGGCAGTCGGCGCGTACCAGCCCTCGATGCTGGACCTGGCCACCGGCGAGGGGATCGCCGGGGACGGCGCCACCCTCGGCCGGCTCGGCGGCGCGCTCCGCCGGCACGAGCTGGGCTCCGGCGCCTGGGTCGACCACCTGCCCGGCTGGGTCAACGGCTCCGACGCCGTGCTGCGGGTCCTGCTCGACGAGGTCGACTGGCAGGCCGAGCGCCGCCGGATGTACGACGACGTGGTCGACGTCCCCCGGCTGCTCCGCTGGTACGCGGGCGGCGAGCGGCTCCCGCACCCGGTGCTGACGGCGGCCCGGCAGGACCTCACCCGGCACTACGCCGACGAGCTGGGCGAGCCGTTCGTCACCGCCGGGATGTGCCTCTATCGGGACGGGCGGGACAGCGTCGCCTGGCACGGCGACACCATCGGCCGCTCCGCCACCGAGGACACGATTGTCGCGATCGTCTCCTTCGGCTCGCCCCGCCCGCTGCTGCTGCGACCGCGCGCCGGCACGCCCGCCCGACGCGACACCGGTCGGGGCGGCGGGGCCTCGACCCTGCGCTTTCCGCTCGGCCACGGGGACCTGGTGGTGATGGGCGGCTCCTGCCAACGCACCTGGGAACACGCCATCCCGAAGACGTCCCGTTCGGTCGGTCCTCGGGTCAGTGTGCAGTTCCGGCCGGCCGGCGTCGCCTGAGCCGTCTCCCCGCCCATCCGGGGCAGCCGGCGACGAACCGTGGTCCCGTCGACCGAACCGCTGGCCGACCTGCCCCTGCCTCGATCGACCGCCGATCGCCCTCGGTCGAGGCGGCCGAGGCCTGGGACTCGTCAGTCATCGAGCAGGTGCAGGACCATCTCGGTAAGCGCGGCCACGTCGGCCTCGCCCATCGGCTCGCCGGTCATCCCCATCCGGTGCAGCATGGTGCCGACGAGGACGTCGATGAGCAGCAGGACCCGCTGCTCCGACTGACCCAGCACCTCCTGGAGCAGCAGACGGTACGGATCCTGGAGCCGGGTGGAGAGCACCTCGCGCAGCCCGGGATCGCTCATCGCCTCCACGAACACGCCGGCGAACGCCGCGCCCACCCCGGGCTCGCCGATCTTCGCGACGAGAATGCGGGCGCCCGACGTCACGATCTCCGCACGCGTGGCGCCGGCCAGCGGCATCTCGTCGAAGGTGGCGACGAGGCAGTCCGTGATCAGGCTGCCCTTCGACGGCCACCGCCGGTAGAGCGTGGTCTTCGCGACGCCTGCCGCAGCCGCGATCCGGTCCATCGTCGCGTTCACGTAGCCCAGCTCGTGAACCGTGCGCAGGGTGGCCGCGAACACGGTCGCGTGCAGGTCCGAGCGGGGACGTCCCGCTGCGGACGGGGTGGAAACCGACACCGGGTCAGGGTACTCTAGCGATTACGCTACCGCTCGTAGCGTAATCGCAGTGATCTGGGGGAGCATCATGCGCGGCAAGGCACCGTTCGGCACCCGCATCCTCAAGGACACCCACGACTGGGACTCCTTCACCGACGACCAGGTGATCGCCGCGCGGGAGCGGGCCAACCGGATGGTGTTCTCTCCCGCCGCCCGGATCGTCACCGGCTGGCCGGACCGGAACGCCCGGATCGAGGAGCGGTCGATCGAACTTCCGGGCCGCCGGCTGACCCTGCGGGTACACCGCCCGAAGCGGTCCGACCATCGGCTGCCGCTCGTCGTCTCGTTCCACGGCGGAGGATTCATCGCGGGCACCGCCGCGCAGAACGACTGGTTGAACAGTCACCTGGCGGCCCGCTGTCCGACGGTGGTCGTGTCGGTGGAATACCGGCTCGCCCCGGAACACCCGCTGCCGGCGCCGGTCGAGGACGGCTACGACACGCTTGTCCAGATCGTCGACGACGCAGGCCGATGGGGCGTCGATCCGGCCCGGGTCGCGGTGCTGGGCGAGAGCGCCGGCGGCACGATCGCGGCGCTCATCGCGTTGCGCGCCCGCAAGGACGGCCCGGCGCTGCGCGCCCAGGTGCTGAACTACCCGGGCGCGGACTGGACCGAGACGATGGAGGACTATCCCTCGTTTCCGCAGAACGCCGACAACCCCACCCTGCCGCCGTCCCGGTTGCGCGCGGCCCGCAGGCTGAGCGTGCCGGCGACCCTCGACCCGCGCAGCATCTCCCCGCTGAAGTTCGACAACCTCGCCGACCTGCCGCCGGCGCTTGTCGTCACCGCCGCGCTGGACCCGCTGGCCGATCAGGGGCGCCGCTATGTCGAACGGCTCCGCGAGGACGGCACCGAAGCCCAGTTGAGCTGCTACCCGCGAGCCACCCACACGTTCCTGAGTACACCGGGTCTGGTGCCGGCCGCCCGACCCGCGCGCCGCGAGATCCTCGCCTTCCTGGGCGGGCACCTGCGATGACCTTCGTCGGAGTGACCAGATGCGTCGCGCCGCATGGCCGCCGTCCGGTCACTCCGTCGGCAACGCCGCCACCCCGGCCGCGAGCAGTTCACGGAAGTCCTGTTCGGCGCCGGGCGGGAACGTCTCCGGCTTGATCAACTGGTACGCGACGTAGACCTCGAAGTCGGCGCCGACCCACGCCCACCCGTCGATCCGCGCCTCCCCGTCCTGGTACGGCCTGACGACGAAACAGGAGTGGTCCCCCGGTCCTTCCTTCGTCGGTGCGGCGCCGCCCTTCGCACACCGCCTCGCTCGCCACGCCTCGTCGTAGGTCTCGGTGCCGTCCATCGCGATGGTGAACCCGATGTCCCCGGACATCCCGCCGGTGCCGGAGGTCAGGTCCACGGTGCAGGTCCGGGTGCCGCTGAACTCACTCAGGTGCGACCAGGCCTCCGGTTTGGAGCCCGGCGCGAGTCGGGCCAGCAGGTCGTCACCGATCAGCGCACACGGGTCCGGAAGTTCCGAAGACGGTGCCGGTGCCTTCGGTCCACCGCACCCGGCCAGTCCGACCACGAGCATTCCGACGAGCAGCGCCATTCGTGCCCCCGAACACGTCAACGAAGCCTCCCATCATCGTCCATGTCGGCACCATCTGCCCGATGCGGACCTCGTCCGTGTCGACGACCGACCTCCGGCGACACAACCGAATGACAACGGTGCCCGATACCGCCGGGAACGGTGGCGCAGACGATACCGCCACCGTGCTACACCGAACCCGGATGCCCCGCCGCCGGAACAGAGCCTGTCGACCGAGCCGACCGGGGCGGCCGATTCCCGAGGGCACCAGCCACTGGCGATCATCTGGCACCATGCGCCCGACGATCTCCGCGGACCGGAGGGCCGGCTTCGCCGGGCACGTCGAACGCGGGACGGCCGACCAGCCAGGAGACGACAAATGCGATGTGAGATCTGTGCCACGCCACTGGACCGGCCCGGTCAGGGTCACGCCTGCGGGTCCGGTGCAGGGGTGCCCAACCCCTCCGCCGACACCTTCTCGCTGGCCAGCCGCCGGGTGGTCCGGTTCAGCGTCGTCTACGCGGTGGTGGTGGCGACCGTCAACGCTCTCGGCGCGGCCGGCTTCGCGACGATCCGCGGCGGCGCGGCCCAACCCACCGAGCTGAACGGGTCCGCCCTGATCGTCGCCGCGTTCGGTGGCCTGGTGGCGCTGGTCTGCCTGCTCGGCCTGCTGATCTCCACAGTGGTCTGGATCGTCAGCGCCCACCGGTTGACGCCGGCCGGTCCCGGGCTCGCCGGCTACGGCGGGCTGGTCCTTTGCCTCCTGCTCGTCGCGTCGGCCTTCGTACTCCCCCTGCGGATGCCCACGGTCGGCGGCGCGGTAGCCGTCGACGCGGGGCTGCGCATCGGAGGCGTCCTCGTCCTGGTCGGCGGCGTGCTGCTGGCCCGCGCCCAGATCAGGCGCCGGAGCGGCCAGCCGACCCTTGCCGGCAGGCCGGCGCTGGTCAGCACCGACGACTGGGACGCCTCGAAATGGGACCCGGAGGTCTTGCGTGACATCGAGCGTCGACGCGGATCCGACCCGACCCGGGGCCTGGCCGCCGACGCCGAACCTCCTCGGCGGGTCGGTCCCGACGCGCAGCGTCCGTAACCTCATCGAAATCTCTGACTGACACGATCCGCAGAGTTCGGCCCCGCTGCGGAGGTTGTTGATGTTCCTCACCCGTCACGAGCAGGAGCGGCTGATGGTCCATGTCGCCGCCGATCTCGCGTGGCGCCGGCGCGAGCGCGGGCTGCGGCTCAACCATCCGGAGGCGGTCGCCGTGATCACGGCGTTCCTGCTGGAGAGCGCCCGGGACGGGCGTACCGTCGCCGAGCTGATGGAGGCCGGGCGGACCGTGCTCGGCCGCGACGACGTACTCGACGGTGTTCCGGAGATGATCGCGGAGGTGCAGGTGGAGGCGACCTTCCCGGACGGTACGAAGCTGGTGACCGTACACGAGCCGATTCCGTGACGGGGGCGGGCGTGATCCCCGGTGAACTGCTGCCCGGCTCGGGCGACGTGACGATCAACGCTGGCCGTCCGGTCCGCACCCTGAGCGTGCGCAACACCGGGGACCGACCTGTCCAGGTCGGCTCGCACTACCACTTCGCGGAGGCGAACCCGGCACTGGAGTTCGACCGGTCGGCGGCCTGGGGCCACCGGCTCGGCGTACCGGCCGGCACGTCGGTGCGGTTCGAGCCCGGCATCGACCGGGACGTCGACCTGGTGCCGCTCGGCGGCGCCCGGATAGTTCCCGGACTGCGCGGCGAGTGCGCCGGCCCGCTCGACGTGAGCGAGCCGGCCGGGGCCGACCAGGCCGGGGCCGACCAGGCCGGGGCCGACCAGGCCGGGGCCGACCAGGCCGGGGCCGACCAGGCCGGGGCGGTCGAGCCGACCGGCACGACCGGGCGGGACTCCGCCGGGGAGGTGGCGTGAGCACCCTGGACCGGCGCCGGTACGCCGCCCTCTACGGTCCCACCGTCGGCGACCGGGTCCGGCTCGCCGACACCAACCTGCTGATCGAGGTCGAGCAGGACCACTGCGGATACGGCGACGAGGCCGTCTTCGGCGGCGGCAAGGTGATCCGCGAGTCGATGGGGCAGTCCCTGGTCACCCGGGCCGACGGCGCACCGGACACCGTGATCACCGGCGCCCTGGTGCTGGACCACTGGGGTGTGGTCAAGGCCGACGTCGGCATCCGGGACGGCCGGATCGTAGCCCTCGGCAAGGCCGGCAACCCGGACACCATGGACGGAGTGCATCCGGACCTGGTGATCGGGCCGGGCACCGAGATCATCTCCGGCAACGGCAAGATCCTCACCGCCGGTGCGGTCGACAGCCACGTACACCTGATCTGTCCGCAACTGCTGGAGACTGCGCTGGCCAGCGGGATCACCACGATCATCGGCGGCGGCACCGGCCCCGCCGAGGGGACCAAGGCGACCACCGTCACTCCGAACCCGTGGTATCTGGGCCGGATGCTGGAGGCGCTCGACCCCTGGCCGGTGAACGTGCTGCTGCTCGGCAAGGGCAACACGGTGAGCGAGGAGTCCCTCTGGGAGCAGCTGCGCGGCGGTGCGGGCGGCTTCAAGCTGCACGAGGACTGGGGCACCACCCCGGCCGCCATCGACGCCTGCCTGCGGGTCGCCGACGCCTCCGGGGTGCAGGTGGCGATCCACACCGACACACTCAACGAGGCGGGCTTCGTCGAGGACACGCTGCGGGCGATCGGCGGGCGGTCCATCCACGCGTACCACACCGAGGGGGCGGGCGGCGGGCACGCGCCGGACATCATCCGGGTCGCCGCCGAGCCGAACGTGTTGCCGTCGTCGACGAACCCGACCCGGCCGTACACCCGGAACACCCTCGACGAGCACCTCGACATGCTGATGGTCTGCCACCATCTCAACCCGACGGTGCCGGAGGACCTGGCGTTCGCGGAGAGCCGGATCCGGCCCAGCACGATGGCCGCCGAGGACGTGCTGCACGACCTCGGCGCGATCTCGATGATCGGCTCGGACTCGCAGGCGATGGGCCGGATCGGCGAGGTGATCATCCGGACCTGGCAGACCGCACACGTGATGAAGGCCCGACGCGGGGCGCTGCCCGGCGACGGTGCCGCCGACAACCTGCGGGCCCGCCGGTACGTCGCCAAGTACACGATCTGTCCGGCCGTCGCGCACGGCATCGACGGCGAGGTGGGCTCCGTCGAGCCGGGCAAGCTCGCCGACCTGGTGCTCTGGGACCCGGCCTTCTTCGGGGTACGCCCGCACCTGGTGGTCAAGGGCGGCATGATCGCGTACGCCCAACTGGGCGACGCGAACGCCTCGATCCCCACCCCGCAGCCGATGCTGCCGCGGCCGATGTTCGGCGCCTACGGCGCGGCGCCGTCGGCCACCAGCCTCGCCTTCGTGGCCCCGGCCGCCATCGACGCGCTGCTCGCCGACCGGATCGCCATGCGCCGGCTGCTGGCCCCGGTTGCCGACACCCGCGGCCGGGGCAAGGCCGACCTGCCGGGCAACGACGCCCTGCCGCGCATCGAGGTGGAGCCGGACACCTTCACCGTACGCATCGACGGCGACGTGGTGGAGGCGGAACCCGTGACCGAGCTGCCGATGGCGCAGCGCTACTTCCTCTTCTGAGTCGGGCGCTGCCGTGACCCGACTCGCCACCCTGCTGGTACTCGCCGACGGCCGGCTGCCGGCCGGTGGCCACGCCCATTCGGGCGGGCTGGAGGCGGCGGTGACCAGCGGGCGGCTCCGGGACCTGACCGGGCTGGCCGCGTTCCTGCGGGGCCGGCTCGCCGGCACGGGCCGGGTGGCCGCCGCCTTCGCGGCAGCCGCCTGCGCCGCTCCCGCGCCGCCGGACGCCCGGATCGGTGCGCTCGAGGAGGGGATGGACGCCCGCACCCCGTCACCGGCGCTGCGCCGGGCCTCCCGGGCCCAGGGGCGGGCCCTGCTGCGCGCCGGCCGGGCGATCTGGCCGGTGCAGCCCGCGATCCGGGACTCGCACCATCCGGTGGCGCTCGGTGTGGTGGCCGCCGCCGCCGGGCTCTCCCCGGCCGAGGCGGCGGTCGCCGCGGCGTACGGGACGGTCAGCGGCCCGGCGAGCGCCGCCGTACGCCTTCTCGGCCTCGACCCGTACGCGGTGCACTCGCTTCTGGCCGACCTGGCTGACGCCTGCGACCGGACGGCAGCGCTGGCTGCCGCCGGTGCGGACGATCCGGTCGACCTGCTACCCGCCGACTCCACACCGCTGCTGGAGATCGGTGCCGAGGTCCACGCGAGCTGGGAGGTGCGTCTCTTTGCATCCTGACCTGTCGAACACCGAGGTCCCACACCGGCATCCGGACCCGGAGGTGGACCCCCACCCGCCGGTCGACCGGTCCGTCGGTGCCGGCCCGCTGCGGGTCGGCATCGGCGGTCCGGTGGGCTCGGGCAAGACGGCCCTGGTCGCGGCCCTGTGCCGGACCCTCGCCGAGGAGCTGCGGCTGGCCGTGGTGACGAACGACATCTACACCACCGAGGATGCCGACTTCCTGCTGCGCAACGGAGTGCTGCCGGCCGAGCGGATTCGGGCGGTGGAGACCGGCTGCTGCCCGCACACCGCGATCCGGGACGACATCTCGGCCAACCTCGACGCGGTGGAGGAGTTGGAGGTCCTGCTCGGACCGCTGGACCTGATCCTGGTGGAAAGTGGCGGAGACAACCTGACCGCCACCTTCAGCCGTGGTCTGGTGGACCGGCAGATCTTCGTTGTCGACGTGGCCGGTGGTGACAAGGTACCCCGCAAGGGTGGCCCCGGCGTGACCGCCGCCGACCTGCTCGTGGTGAACAAGACCGACCTGGCCCCACTTGTCGGTGCGGACCTGTCGGTGATGGCCCGGGACGCCGCCGCCCGGCGCGGTACGCTGCCGACCGTCTTCCTCTCCCTGGTAGAGGATCCGGCAGCCACGAAGGTCGCCGACTGGATCCGGTCGTTGCTTCCGACCACCGTGCGGCCATCGCTGTCGACCACTTCGGAGTCGTCGCGGCCGGGCACGGCGGAACGGACGGAGGGGCGCCCGGGAAGCCTGACCTGATGCGGGCGTTGGCCCGGATCGTCGCCGAGGCCCACCCGGTCCGGGGCACCCGGTTGACCGTGCTACGCGGTGAACCGCCGCTGTTGTTGCGCCGGACCGGTCCGGCCGGGCCCGGCCGGGAGGCCGAGGTTCACCTGGTCGGCGGTGCGGCCGGCCCACTCGGCGGCGACCGGCTGCGCATCGAGATCGAGGTCGGCGCCGGAGCCCGGCTCTGCGTACGCAGTGTCGCCGCCTCACTGGCGTTGCCGGCCGCCGCCGGTGGTGAGTCACGGCTGACCGTGCTCGCCCGGGTGGCCGAGGGCGGGCGGCTGCGCTGGCTGCCGGAGCCGCTGATCGGTGCCGCCGGTTGTGACCATCGGACGAGTTGCGTCGTGGAGCTTGCCGAGGGTGCCGCGCTGTGCTGGCGCGAGGAGGTGGTCTGCGGTCGGCATGCCGAACCCGTCGGCGACGTCCGCCTGGAGATTACCGCCCGGTACGCCGGCCGTACGCTGCTCCGCACCGATCTCGCGGTCGGGCCGGGCGCCGCTGGCTGGTCCGGACCGGCGGTCCTCGGCAACGCCCGGGCAGCCGGCTCGCTGCTGCTTGTCGAGCCGGCCTGGACCGGGTCTCCACCGCCGGTTCCGCCGCCCGACGATCCGGCGGTGCCGGCCGGCCCCGGGGTGCGAAGCCCGGCCGGCGGCGCGGCGCCGGACAGCGCGGCGACGGCGGTGCTTCCGCTGGCCGGCGGGCCGGCCGTGCTGGTGAGTGCGCTGGGTCCGCAGGCGCGGGCCGTCCGGCACCGGCTCGACCAGGCGGTTGCCTGGGCGGGCCACGCATCGGGAATGGCCATCGAACCGGCCGGCGGCAACGGACCTCGCCGCAGCTCCGCGCCCGGCACCGGTTGAGTCCGCCGTCCCGCTCGCGACGTAACGGCCGTCGAGAATTCGTTACCTGACGGTATTGACCTTGGTTATCGGCGACGATATGTTTCTCGGCGCCGGAGCGAAAAGGCAGCTCCGGTTGCTGACACGGGGGTTTCAGCGGTGCGCGACGTGCCACGTCGCCTTCTTCTGGCTGCCCTCCGTTAATTGACGCTGCCCGAATAGGGAGCGCAGGAAGGCGGTCCAATGACCTACATTGGCGGCAAATCTGGCGACCGGGAAGAAAAAGAGCATCTTCTGGCCGGCGGCGCACGGTCGGCCGGCGGTCGGGCCTGGTCCCGGCGGTCACTGCTCGGGCTCGCCGGCGCGGGGGCGGCGGGCCTGGTCCTCGGCGGTGGCGCCATGCCGGCACAGGCGGACAGCACGTCGCCGGTCAATTGTGCCGAGTCGTTTCCGACAGATCTGGTGGTGCCCTTCCACGGCGATCTCGTTTCCCGCACCGAGCTCTGGGAGCAGCCGACCTACTATCTCGGCAACACTTTCACCGGGGCATACGACGCGGCCTTCTACCACCGGATCGAATACTTCCTCGAGGATTGGTACTACCTGCTCCCCACCCACTGGCGCAACCCCATGAGAATCAACGTACTCGGGGTGCACGTCGACAAGGCGAACAGCTGGCACATGTACGGTCGAGCCATCGATTTCGCCTCCATCAGCATGCTCGACTCGAACGGCGGGAACCGGTTCACCGCCTTCGAGTGCGCGGTCGACACCTGGGGAACCAAGCGGGACTTCGACATCGATCGCCGTCGCTACTGGGGCGCCGTCGCGGCGATCAACTACCGGTCGGCCGACGTGCTGCACTACCTCTACAACGCCGAGCACCGCAACCACGTACACATGGACAACGGGCGGTCCGGGACGGCGACCACCACCACCTTCAACTCCGGCTCCCCGGTGCTGGTCAAGACCGTCCAGGCGTGCCTGACCTATATCTGGGGCATTTCCGTCACGATCGACGGCATCTGGGGGCCGCAGAGCGACGGCGGGGTGCGTACCGCCCTGACCCGGATCGGTCTGACCGGGACGATCAGCACCGCCGCCAACTGGAAGGCGTTCCTGCACAACAGCACCTGGTACGGCGCCCGGAATGGCTACAGCTCGAGCATTCCCCCGGCCCCGACCACCCGGCCGGACAAGCCCCTGTAGGCAGCGGCCCGCCGCTCCCGGTCGGCGACCGATCGGAGTGACGTGCGGGGATGGAGGGCCGGGCGAGCCACGGAACGCCGCGCCGGACCGTGGTGCGGCGGCGGTGCTGCCCCTGGCCGGCGGACCGGCGGTGCTGGTCAGCGCCGTCGCCGCCGATCCGCGCTCGGTCCGCGCCCAGCTCGACCGGCTCTCGGCCCGCTGGTCCGGGCCGGAACGGTCGCCCCGACACGAGGCCGACCTCAGGTCGCCGGCTCGACCTCACGGCGGATCGGAGCCCGTCGTCCCCACGTCAGGCACCGCCAGACCCACTCGGCCGGCCCGTACCGGAACGACCGCAGCCACCACACGCTCCACAAACCCTGCACGACGATGATGCCGATGGTCAGGCCGACGATCTGGGGCAGGTCGGCGGTGCTGTCGATGCCGAGCAGCGGACCGGCGACGAGAAACAGGACGGTCGCGCTGAGGTAGTTGGTCAGCGCCATCCGGCCCATCGGGGACAGCACCCCGGAGAGCACGGGGCCGGCCGGCGTACGCAGCAGCAGGAGCAGGCCGCAGCAGTAGGCGAGGCCGGTGGCGATTCCCGCCAGCGGCGGGAGCAGGCTGACCCCGCCGCCGGGTCCGCCGATCAGGTTGACGAAGGGAGGCTCCACGTCTCGCAGCACCAGGACCATCCAGGTCGCGGCCAACCCGGCGAAGACGACGAAGGCCACCGCCACCCGACCGGTACGACGTTCGAGCGCGGCCGGCACGTCGAGCATCGCCAAGGCGTAACCGAGCGCGAGGAGCCCCGGGATCGGCCCGTAGCCGACGACGAGTTGGGAGCCGAGGAGCAGCAGCACGACACCCACGGCGAAGGCCAGCCGCCCGCCGAGATAGCTCAGTGGCAACAGGACGATCAGGCCGGCCAGCGCGTACGCCGTCAGGGCCTCGCCCGGATGCAGGACGAAATGCGCGACCCCGATGAGGAGCAGTACCCCGAGGCGACGGGCCAGTACCATCCTGGGCCGGTCGGTCCGCAGCGCCGCGCGCCGGAGGAAGATGCCGAAGCCGACGCCGAACAGGATCGAGAAGATGGGATAGAACCGCTCGTAGTAGAGAAGCTGGACGGCGACCGGTAGCTGCGACGCCTTGCCCGCCGCCTCGCCGCGGAACACCACCTGCTGGTAGATGTTGATGATCAGGATGCCGCAGAGCGCGAAGCCGCGCAGCGTATCGAGGGCGTGGATCCGAGGGCCGGCGGTGGAGACGTCGGCCGGTGGAACGTCCGTCACCACGTGCCCAGACCGATCCGAACGCACCATGACATCGACGGTAGGTCGTCTCCGCCGATTCCGCATTCCGATCTTGCGAGCGTGATCGACGAAGCCCGAGGGCGGATCCCCACAGGTGGCGGAGCGACGTCCGGCCGCGACCCGGCGGTCGCACCGGTCGACCGGGCTGGCCAGAGCCCGGAAGGACCCGTCCGCCACAGCTTGGTCACGTATCGTGACGGCATGCCTGCGGTGCCCTGGTGGGCGGTGCTTTCGGCGGCGGCGCTGCCCGTCCTGCTGGTCATCGGCTGGACCACCGCAGCGGTCCGGCAACCGCCCGGGTACGACCCGTGGGCCGACATGATCAGCGCGCTCTCCTCGTACCGCAGCCTGGACCGGCTGATCCTGGTCTGTCTCCTCGCCGCGCTCGGCGTGGCCCACCTGGTCACCGCGATCGGACTGCGTCCGGTCCGCCCGCTCGCCCGACTGGTCTACGCGGCCGGCGGCCTGGCGACCGTCGTCGTCGCGGCGGTACCCAAGGTCGACTCCAGCACTCCGCCAGTACACGGGATCGCCGCCGTGCTCGCGTTCGTCGGGCTCGCCGTCTGGCCGGCGCTGGCCGTGCTGCCGCTGCCGCACCGGGCCGCGCCGGTCCGGCACTGGCCGGAGCCGCCCGGCACGATCCGGGACCGGCCCTGGGTGCTGCGCCCCGGGGTCGGCTACGCGACCGCGGTGCTGATGCTCGGCCTCGGGCTCTGGCTGGCGACGCAGCTACCCCACGGCGGCTTGGCCGGGCTGGCCGAACGGTTCACCGCCGGCTCCGAGGCGCTGTGGCCGCTTGTCGTGGCGCTGACCCTGTTCCGGCGCGGCAGACGACCCGCCGCCACCGACAAGGGCGGGTGACCCAGCCCGGCAGGACCCCGGACAGCGCCGATCGGCGTGACCGGGCCGGTGGGTGCCGGGATGTGCCGGCGGCCCATCGGTCCCGATCACGCCGATCGGGGTTGCTGTCGACTCAGTAGATGCTCACGCCGTACGCGTTGAGCGCCTCGACGACCGGCTGGAAGAAGGTCGTACCGCCGGTGGAGCAGTTGCCGCTGCCGCCCGAGGTCAGGCCGAGTGCGGTGCTGCCGGCGAAGAGCGGGCCGCCGCTGTCGCCCGGCTGGGCGCAGACGGTGGTCCGGATCAGGCCGGAGACGGTGCCGCTGCCCTGGTAGGTGACGGTGGCGTTCAGCGCGGTCACCCGGCCGCTGCGCAGCCCGGTGGTGCTGCCGCTGCGCTGCACCGACTGGTTCACGGTCGGGTTCGCCGCGCCGGTGATGTCCCGGTAGCCGCCGTACAGGTAGACGTCACCCGGCTGCTGGGCGATGCCGCTGGCGTACCGGACGATGCCGTAGTCGTTGCCGGGGAAGCTGCTGCCGGCCCGGGTGCCGATCACCGAGCCGCCCGAGCTGGCCGACCAGTTCGCGCCGGCGTTGGTGCAGTGCCCGGCGGTCAGGAAGTAGTAGGTGCTGCCGCTGCGCACGTTGAAGCCCAGCGAGCACCGGCTGCCGCCGGTGTAGATCGCGTTGCCGCCGGAGATGGTGGTGCTGAACGTGCCGGGGACGGACTGGATCCGGACGGCGCCGCCGAAGCGGGCGGTGACCGCCTTGATCTTCGCGAGCTTGGCACCGGTGACCGTGCTGTCGACGTCCACCGCGACCTGGTTGGTGACCGGGTCGACATACCAGGCGGTGCCGGGAATCCGGGCCGACCTGTCCAACTCGGCGGTGACCTGGGCCAGTTCGGCGGAGCCGCGGGTGACGAGCTTGGGAACCGCTCCGGAGGCCCGGACCTGGCTGGCCGCCGCCTCGTCGGTCACCGTGACGACCATCTTGCCGTCGGCGTTCAGGTAGGTGCCGGCAGAGCGGGCGCCGAGCCGCTCGGAGAGCGCCGTCGCGGCGTCCGGCGTGGCCGCCGGAGCAGCCTGCGCGGGTACGCCGATCAGCATGCCGGCCACCAGGGATCCGGCCGCGGACGCGATCGCGACAAGGCGGATCGAGGACCTCGTGGGTCGCATGTAGAGCCTCCCATGGGGGGTTTGGAGGTGTCTGCGCCGAGTTGGCAGATCTGTTATGAGTATTCAGAGATCTAAGATCATGAACAAGATGTCTAACATATCGCCTGCAACAGGGCTTTCGTCTTATGGTCAGCTCCGTTGTGGAGACTCAGGACGGTCTATATGATTCGCCCACCTCGGCTGGCGCACGGAAACCAGCTGGCTCAAGGCAACCGCGATCCGGAGGCCGCCCATGTCCGCTCCACGCCGCACCGCCACCCTGCTCGCCACCCTCCTCGCCGCCGTCATCTCCGTCACCTCGGTCGGGCTGGTCGTCAGCCCGGCACACGCCGATCCCGGTCCCCCGCCCGCCTCGATGGCCAGCCTCGGTGACTCCATCACCCGGGGTTTCAACGCCTGCGGCTGGTACGTCGACTGCCCGTCCCGCTCGTTCAGCACCGGCGACGATTCCGGAGTCAACAGCCACTACCTGCGGATCCGCGCGGTGAACCCGGCGATCAACGGTCGCAACCACAACGACGGGCGCTCCGGCGCCAGGTCCGCGGACATGGCCGGTCAGGCCGACGCCGCCGTCTCCCAGGGCGTCGGCTACGTGACGATGCTCATCGGCGCGAACGACGCCTGCACCGGTTCCGAGTCGAGCATGACCCCGGTCAGCACCTTCCGGAGCAACATCGACGCCGCGCTGGGCCGGCTGCGGTCCGGGCTGCCGAACGCCCGGGTCTTCGTGATCAGCGTGCCCGACATCCAGCGGCTCTGGTCGGTCGGCCGGGGCGACCTCGCCGCCCGTACGGCCTGGTCGCTCTTTGGCATCTGCCAGTCGATGCTGGCCAACCCCACCTCCAACGCCCAGGCCGACGTCGACCGGCGCAACCGGGTACGGCAGCGGGTGGCCGACTACAACACCCAGCTCGCCCAGGCCTGCGCCGCCTACGGGTCGAACTGCCTCTTCGACGGCAACGCGGTGTTCAACTATCCGTTCACGCTCGGCCAGCTGTCCGGCTGGGACTACTTCCACCCCAACACCTCCGGGCAGCGGGCCCTGGCCGAGATCTCGTACGCCGCCGGCTTCCGCTGGTAACAGCCGTCGGGTAGGTACGCCGGCCACCGGTACGGCGTACCCGCCCGCACCGCCCCGGGCCGTCCGTGCGGGGCACCCGCCGACCGACCCGACCGGTGCTATCCCGCCGGGTCGGGCGGCGGGCGGTAGCCGAGCAGCCCGTCACCGGTCGCCACCACCAGCAACCCGGGCAGCGCCACGAGATCGGTCACCGGAGCACCCACCTCGATCGTCTGTCCCGGTGTGCCCGGCTCGCCGACGGCCTGCCACCGCAGGACGCTTCCGTCCGCCGCCACCAACCAACTGGTCCGGCCCCCGCCGACCACGGCCAGCGACCGCACCGGCCCGGTGGCGGTCAGCACGACCACCGGTTCCGGTGGCAACTCGTCGGCACCCGGTGCGGCCGGACCGACCTCGCCGGTGCGTGCCGTCCGGACCAGGTCGGTGACGTCGACACAGCGGACCTGGCCGTTGCGGCCGGCTCCGAAGACCAGGGCACGGCCGTCGACGGTGGCGACCCGCACGCCGTACGCCACGCCGCCGTGGCCGTCCAGCACCCGCCGTCCAACCGGCTTCCGGGAGTCCAGCTCCCAGAGTCGTACGGTGTCGTCCTCGGCTGCCGTCAACCCGACCGGTACTCCGGCCACCTCGCCGACGGCGACCGCCCGGATCCGTCCGGAGTGCCCGGTCTCCGTCCTGCCCAGCCGGCCGGTGTCGAGGTCGATCCGGAACAGCGTGGCCCCCTGCGTCACCAACAGCGCCCGGCGCCCCTCCCACCGGCACACCGCGAGCGGACCAGTCGAACCGTCCCGGCGGAAGTGCGCCGGGCCCGTGGGTGCCGTGTCGGTCGGACGCGGCTCGGTGGCGGGCGAGGGCGACCCCGTTCCGGGCGGGCTCGCCGGAGGCTGGTCGAGCGGCACCGCGCCGATCCGCTCCCCGGTGACCGGGTCCCACACTTCGAGGTGCGCCGGCCCGAGCCGGGCCAGCGCCGGCGGTTCACCCGGTACCAGCGCCGCAGCGGGCGGAATCCCGTCGCGCGGCAGCTCGACCTCGGCCCCGGCCGTCGGCTCGAAGCCCCGCACCTGCTGCTCGGGCTGCGCGGCGAGCAGCACCGGCCGGTCCGCCGGACCGCCTACCGCCAGGCGGTAGCCAGGACCGTCCGGGGGCCGCCGCCCCGGTGCGGCGTCCGGCGCGGCGTCCGGTGCGGCGTCCGGTGCGTCCGGGACGCCCGGCCGCTCGCCGGGGTCGGGCGGTACCGGCCGGTCGCGCCGGAACGGGTACGGCCGCTGCGGGTCCCAGACCCAGACCAGACCCGCACCGTCTCCGGTGACGAGTACCGGCCGGCCGGCGATCTCGACCCCGATCGTCCGGGTCGGCGCCGCCTCGTACGGATAGCGGAACGGCTCGCCCAGCTCTCGGCCGGACTCGGGCGACCAGGCCCGTACGGTCGCGTCGTCGCCGCTCCACAGCACGGTACGGTCGCCGAGCCGGCCGACCAGTGCCGAGTTGACCTGACTGGTGTGCGCCGTGAAGGCGGGCCCGAGTGGTCGTCCCTCGCGCAGGTCCCAGACCCGGGCGACCCGGCCGGCGGCGGCGAGCAGGACCGGCCGGCCGTGCCAGTCCGCGAAGTCGAGCACGGTGACCAGTCCGGGAACCTCGAAGTCGTACCCGCCGACCGCCTCGGCCCGGACCTCGCCGCCGCCCGGCGCCGACTCCAGCCGCCACACGGACACCCGGCCGGTGCCGGTGCCGACGGCCAGCAGGGCCGCCCCGCCTGCCCCACCCGCCCCGCTGCCGGCCAGCACGCTGATCCGTTCGCCGCCGGTGCGCAGGGTGTGCAGCCGGGTGCCCCGGTCGGCGCCGAGTGACCAGATCTCCAGGTGCGGCGAGCCGCCGGTCAGCACCGCGCAGGGGCGATCGCCCAGGGTGACCGTGGCCAGGCATCGTACGTCGCCGCACCACTGCCGCCAGCGGGAACGACCGCTGTCCAGGTCGCTGACCTGGAGGTAACCGGCACCGGCCCCCGAGACGACCAGTTGCTCGCCGTCGATCCGGGTGACGGCGGAGACCCGCGCGTGGGCCCGCTCGTCCACCGCGCCGACCAGGCGGCCCTCGGGCAGGTCAAGTACCACCCGGGCGCCGGCATAGCTGGTGACAAGTGCACGGGGCCGGCCGGTCCGGTCGTCGGTGAAGCCGACGAGTGCGGTGACCCAGGCCGGCACCGGCTGGTACGGCCCGGGTCGTGCCGGCAGCGGTCGCGGTCGCCGGCCGGACGGCCCCCAGCTCCACAGTGGTCGTCCGGTCCAGCCGGGTTCGGCGGGGACCCGGCCGGTGGACCGGTCCGGCGTACGCCGCTGCGTTCCCCCGGTCATCGGAGATGATCCGGCGACACCGTCGCATCGAGGATCATTTTCGGCATTTTAGTCCGGGCCGCCCCCTGGCCGGAGCCCGCGAAAGGAGGCGCATGCCCGACACGGGTGGCATGCCCGACACGACCGGCCGAGCGGACACCAACCGACCGACAGGGTACCCGCCGGAGGCATCAGCCGACCGGCAGGCACCACCCGGCGGTCGGTCAGACCGAGAGCAGCGAGTGCACCGACGGGTCGCGCAGGTCGGCGCGGTCGCCGGCCCGGACCACCTCCCCGGCGTCGAGGATCACGAACCGGTCGGCGAGCCGCAGCGCCAGCTCCAGGTACTGCTCGACGAGCAGGATGGCGAGCCCGAGTTCGTTGTGCAGCCGCTGCACCGCCTCCTCGATCTCCAGGATGATCGAGGGCTGGATGCCCTCCGTCGGCTCGTCCAGCAGCAGCATCTTCGGCCGGCTGACCAGCGCACGGGCGATCGCGAGCTGCTGCTGTTGCCCGCCGGAGAGGAAGCCGGCCCGCCGCTTCAGCAGCCCCGGCAGCGCCGGGAAGAGGTCGAGGGCCTCGTCCACCGCACCCCGGCTGACCGTGCCGGCCGCCTCCGCCGCCACCTGGAGGTTCTCCGCGACGGTGAGCTGCGGGAAGGTCTCGTGACCGGGCGGCACGTAGCCGAGTCCCCGGCGTACCCGTTCGTGGGTCTTCAACCCGGTGACGTCCTCACCGGCGAAGTGGACCCGCCCGGACCGGACCGGCAGTACGCCCATGATCGCCTTGAGCAGGGTCGTCTTGCCGACACCGTTGCGCCCCATCACGCAGACCAGCGAGCCGGCCGGCGCTTCCAGGTCCACGCCGAAGAGCACCTGCGCCCGCCCGTACGCCACGTCCAGGCCCTGCACCGTCAGCATCACGAAGCCTCCCTGACCAGCTCGGCGCTCTCCTTGCGGGTCCGGCCGAGATACACCTCCTGCACCCGGGGGTTCGCCTGCACCTCGGCTACCGTCCCCTCGCAGAGCAGCCGGCCCTCGTGCAGCACGGTGACGGTACTGGCGAACCGGCGCAGGAAGTCCATGTCGTGCTCCACCACGATCACCGTGTGCTCCTTGGCCACCTGGCGGAGCAGCTCGCCGGTCCGGGCCCGCTCGTCCCGGCTCATCCCGGCCACCGGCTCGTCCAGCAGCAGCAGGCTGGGCCGCTGGGCGAGCAGCATGCCGATCTCCAACCACTGGCGTTGGCCGTGCGAGAGCACTCCCGCCGGCCGGTCCGCCAACTCGGTCAGCCCGGTGGTCTCCAGCGCCTCCGCCACCTGGTCGGCCGTTCCCCTCCGGCGGCCCAGCAGGGTGCGCAGTGGCCGCCGGAACGTCGCCGCCAGATCCAGGTTCTCCAGTACGGTCAGCTGCTCGAAGACCACCGAGGTCTGGAAGGTACGGCCGATGCCGAGCCGGACGATCTGGTGCTCCCGCCGGCCCAGCAGTTCCGTGTCGGCGAAGCGGACAGAGCCGGAGGCGGGCCTGGTCAGCCCGGTGATCACGTCGATCAGGGTGGTCTTGCCGGCCCCGTTCGGCCCGATCAGGAAGCGCAGTTCGCCGGCGCGGACGGTGAAGTCCAGGTCCGTCACGGCCCGGAAGCCGGAGAAGACCACGTTCAACCCGCGTACCCGCAGCAGCTCGTTCATGCCGACTCCTCTCCCCGGTTGGCGACTCCGGCCGGCACCCCGGCTGCCGGGGCAAGGCCGACCGCAGGAGCGGGGTCGACAGCGGGAGCGGGGTCGACAGCGGGAGCGGGGTCGACAGCAGCGGCGGAGCCGACCGGGGTGGTCGGGGCCGGCCCGTCGGCTGCCGGCGTACCCGACGGGGGTGGAACGGGCCCGGTCCGGCGGAGGCGCCGGTGCCGGACGGCGGCCCGGAGGTCGGCGAGGAGCCCGGCGAGGCCGCGCGGCGCCCAGAGCATCACGACCACGAACATCGCGCCCTGGAGATAGACCCAGTTGTCCGCCGACTGCTCACTGAAGATGGTCTTGGCGTAGTTGACGAGCAACGCGCCGCCGACCGCGCCGGCCAGCGAGAACCGGCCGCCGACCGCCACCCCGATGAGCAGCTCCAGCGAGGCGACGATGCCCAGGTTGGCCGGGCTGAGCAGGCCGACCATCGGCACGAAGAGCGCACCGGCGATCCCGGCCATCCCGGCGGAGACGGCGAACGCGATCGTCTTCACCACGGCCGGCTCGTAGCCGAGGAAACGCACCCGGTCCTCGCCGTCCCGGACCGCGACCAGCAGTTGCCCGAACCGGCTGCGGGAGAGCTGCCAGGCGAGCAGGAACATCGCCCCGAGCACGCCGACCACGACCAGGTAGAGGATCCGCTTGTCGCCGGGCTGGTAGAGGTCCAGCCCGTAGAACATCTGGAAGTTGGTGAGCCCGTTCGTGCCGCCGGTCAGCCCCTGCTGGCCGACCAGCAGGATCACGAACGCGGCGGCCAGTGCCTGGGAGAGCACCGCGAAGTAGGCGCCCCGGACCCGCTGCCGGAAGACCAGCAGGCCGAGCAGGACCGCGACGGTGACCGGCAGCACCACCACCATGGCCAGCGCGAAGACCGGGTTGGCGAACGGCCGCCAGAGCGCGGGCAGGCTCTCCACCCCGCTCCAGACCATGAAGTCCGGCAGCCCGCCGGGGCCGGCCTCGCGCAGCTTCAGGTGCATGCCCATGGCGTAGCCGCCGAGGCCGAAGAAGACGCCCTGGCCGAGGGTGAGCATGCCGCCCCGGCCCCAGGCCAGGCCGATCCCGACCGCGACGATGGCGTAGCAGAGGTACTTGCCGAGCAGGTCCAGCCGGAACGGCGAGAGGACCGCCGGGGCGACGAGTACCAGCAGCAGGCCGACCGCGACGAAGAGTGCCGGCCCGGCCAGCCGGCGCCGGGACCGCGGCGGCGGCGTGCCCGGAGCGGCCGACCGGGCGGGCGTGGCCGTGACCGCGGCGGTCACGACAGTGCCCGGGTACGCACGACGAACATCCCCTGCGGGCGGAGCTGGAGGAATGCGATGATCACGGCGAACACCACCACCTTGGCGAAGCTGGCCCCGTTGTCGACCCAGAATTCGACGAAGCTGTTCAGGATGCCGAGGGCGAAGGCGGCGATGACCGCGCCCCGGAGCTGCCCGAGGCCGCCGGCGACGACCACCAGGAACGCGTCCACGATGTAGTTGGTGCCCAGGGTGGGCCCGACCGGGCCGATCAGGGTGAGCGCCACCCCGGCCACCCCGGCCAGGCCGGATCCGATGAAGAAGGTGAGCTGGTCGACCCGTTCGGTGGCCACCCCGCTGACCGCGGCGAGCTGCCGGTTCTGCATCACCGCCCGCATCCGCCGGCCGTGCCGCAGCCGGGTCAGGTAGAGCCAGATCGCCACCACGCAGCCGGCCGCGAGCAGCATGATGAAGACCCGGTTGTACGGCAGCCGCACGCCACCGAGGTCGAGCCCGCCGGTGAGCCAGCCCGGTGCGCGTACCTGCACGTTCGGCGCGCCGAAGATGTCCCGGGCGACCTGTTGCAGGAGAAGGCTGATCCCCCAGGTGAGCAGCAGGGTGTCCAGCGGCCGGCCGTAGAAGTGCCGGATCGCCAGCCGTTCCAGGATCAGCCCCAGCACCCCGGCGACGGCGAACGCCACCGGAAGGGCGACCAGCACCGACTGGCTGCCGACAAGCGGTTGCAGCAGGTACGCGGTGTAGGCGCCGGCCATGATGAACTCGCCGTGGGCCATGTTGATCACGCCCATCTGACCGAACGTGAAGGTCAGACCGAGGGCGATCAGGAGCAGCACCGCTCCGATGCTCGCCCCGATCACCAGTTGGTTGAGTGTCGCCATGTGCCGGCGCCTCCGTCCCGGTTCGCGGCCGTCAGTCGGGAATCTGTGCGGTGCTCAGGAGAGCCCGGCGGCCCACGGGTAGCCCTTCAGGTAGGGGTCGGGCTTGATCGGCTTGCCGGAGTTCCAGACCTCCTTGATCTGGCCGTCCGGCTGGACCAGCCCGATCCGGGCGGTCTTGAAGACGTGCTGGTTCTCGCCGTCGATGGTGACGGTCCCCTCCGGGGTCTCCAGCGAGATGCCGGCGGACGCCTTCTTCACCGCCTCGACGTCGACGCTGCCGGCCTTCTTGACCGCCTCCGCCCAGAGGTAGACGGCGTTGTAGCCGGCCTCCATCGGGTCGGAGGTGACCTTGGTGGTGCCGTACTTGCCCTTGAACGCCTGCACGAACTTCTCGTTCCGGGCCCCGCTGGTGGTCTGGTAGTAGTTCCAGGCGACCAGGTGCCCGGCGACGTTCTCCGGTCCGATCCCGACCACCTCCTCCTCGGCGACGCTCACCGAGACGGTCGGCATCGTCTCGGCGGTGATGCCGCTGCTGCGCAGCTGCTTGAAGAAGGCGACGTTGCTGTCCCCGTTCAGGGTGTTGAAGACCGCGTCCGGCTTGGCCTGCTGGAGCTTGTTCACCACCGTGCTGTACTCGGTGTGCCCGAGCGGGGTGTACTCCTCGCCGAGCACCGTCATCCCGTTCGCCGCCGCGTACGCCTTGATGATCTTGTTAGCGGTACGCGGGAAGACGTAGTCGCTGCCGACCAGGAAGATGGTCTTCTTGCCCTGCTCCTTCAGGTAGTCCAGGCCGGGCACGATCTGCTGGTTGGTGGTCGCCCCGGTGTAGAAGATGTACGGCGAGCTCTCCAGCCCCTCGTACTGCACCGGATACCAGAGCAGCGCCCTGTTGCGCTCGAAGACCGGCAGCATCGCCTTGCGGCTGGCCGAGGTCCAGCCGCCGAAGACCGTGGCGACCTTGTCGGCGGAGATGAGCTTCTGGGCCTTCTCGGCGAAGGTGGGCCAGTCCGAGGCGCCGTCCTCGACGACGGGTTCGAGCTTCTTGCCGAGTACCCCGCCGGCCGCGTTGATCTCCTCGATGGCGAGCAGCTCGGCATCCCGTACGGTCACCTCGCTGATCGCCATGGTGCCGCTCAACGAGTGCAGGATGCCGACCTTGATGGTGCTTCCACTGCCAGCACCCGACGCCGTCGTCGGATCTGCGGCACAACCGCCCGCGGCCAGCAACATCGCCGCCGCGACCAGCATGACCAGCCGTTCCCGTACGCCTCGTGGCATCCGCCTCTCCCCTTTTCGTCGCAGGACCGCTGCCTGGTGCCCCGAACCGTAGGAATGGCGGATTTCATGAATCTGAGTGCATCGATGTCCACCGTGTTAACGAACCCTCACAACGCAAGTCGATCACCACGGTCACCCAGGCGGTATCCACCCCGGCTATACAACGCGTGTATACTCGTGGTGTAGAGTCCTCGGCATGTCGATCGGACAGACTTTCCTGGGCCTCCTCGAAGCCGGGCCCCGGCACGGTTACGAGCTGAAACGGGTCTATGACGAACGGTTCGGCCAGGACCGCCCGCTGCACTACGGCCAGGTCTACTCGACGCTGGCCCGGCTGCTGAAGGGCGGCCTGGTCGAGGTCGACGGGGTGGAGCCGGGCGCCGGCCCGGAGCGCAAGCGCTACGCGATCACCACGGCCGGGGTCACCGACGTGCAGCGCTGGCTGACCCAGCCGGAGAAGCCCGACGCCTACCTGCAGAACACCCTCTACGCCAAGGTGGTGCTCGGGCTGCTCACCGGCCGGGACGCCGCCGACATCCTGGACGTGCAGCGCGCCGAACACCTGCGGCTGATGCGTACCCTCACCCGCCGCAAGCTCGACGGCGACCTCGCCGACCAGCTCGTCTGCGACTTCGCGCTCTTCCACCTGGAGGCCGACCTGCGCTGGCTGGAGCTGACCGCCGCCCGTCTCGACCAGCTCGCCGCCACCCTCGCCACCCCACCCCCGACAGCCCGACCCGGCGCCCGGACGCGCCCGGCCGGCTCGACCGGAAGCGAGGTGCCGGCGTGAGCACCGACGAACAGCCGCTGCTCGCGGCGATCGCGCTGCACAAGGCGTACGGGTCGACCCCGGCGCTGGACGGGGCGAGCCTGGCGATCCGGGCCGGCGAGGTGGTGGCCGTGATGGGCCCCTCCGGCTCCGGCAAATCCACCCTGCTGCACTGCCTGGCCGGCATCGTGACGCCGGACGCCGGCACGGTCCGCTACCGCGACCGGGAACTTCCCGCGATGTCCGACGCCGAGCGCAGCGCACTGCGCCGCGGCGAGTTCGGCTTCGTGTTCCAGTTCGGCCAGCTGGTGCCCGAACTGAGCTGCCTGGAGAACGTGGCACTGCCACTGCGGCTCGCCGGGGTACGCCGGCGCGAGGCCGAGCGCCGGGCGGCCCAGTGGCTGGACCGGCTGGAGGTCACCGACGTGGCCGGGCAGCGCCCCGGCGAGGTCTCCGGCGGGCAGGGGCAGCGGATAGCGGTGGCCCGCGCCCTGGTCAGCGCACCCCGGGTGGTCTTCGCCGACGAGCCCACCGGCGCGCTGGACTCGCTCAACGGCGAGCAGGTGATGCGACTGCTCACCGGTGCCGCCCGGGAGGCCGGGGCGGCCGTCGTACTCGTCACGCACGAGCCACGGGTCGCCGCGTACGCCGACCGGGAGATCGTGGTGCGCGACGGGCGTACCCGCGAGACCGTGCTGGCGGACCGGTGAGCCGGCACCGCGGCACCGGCTGGCTGACCGACCTGGCCCTCGGCGCCCGGCTGGTCTTCGCCGGTGGCCGCAACGGACTGCTCCGGACCCTGATGACCGCCCTCGGGATCGGCCTCGGAGTGGCCCTGCTGCTGGCCAGTACCTCCATCTCCACCATGCTGGAGCACCGGTCGGAGCGGACCACCGCCCGCGACGACCAGTTCTTCGGCGTCGACCAGCCGCCGCCGGGCGACCGGACGCTGCTCGTCGCGATGGCCGACACCAGCTACCGGGACGACTCGATCCGGGGCCGCCTGCTCCAGCCGGACGGCGCGCACCCGCCGGTGCCACCGGGGCTGACCCGGGTGCCCGGCCCCGGGGAGATGGTGGTCTCCCCCGCGCTGGCCCGGCTGCTCGACTCGCCCGACGGTGCGCTGCTGCGGCCCCGGCTCGACCATCCCGTCGTCGGCACCATCGGCGACCGGGGCCTGGCCGGCCCCAACGAGTACGCCTACTACCTCGGTACCGACCAGCTCCGGCCGGGCGGCAGCACGGTGCGGATCGACCACTTCGGCACCGAGCCGGAGGTGGAGGGGCTCGACCCGGTGCTGATGCTGCTGGTCATGATCATCTTTGTGGTGTTGCTGCTGCCGATCGCGGTCTTCGTCGGCGCCGCCGTCCGGTTCGGTGGCGAGGCCCGGGACCGGCGACTCGCCGCGCTCCGGCTGGTCGGGGCCGACGCCGTCACCACCCGGCGGATCGCGGCCGGCGAGGCGCTGGTCGGGGCGCTGTTCGGGCTGCTGGCCGGTGCGGTCCTCTTCCTGCTCGGCAGGCAACTCGTCGAACTCGTCACGCTCGAGGGAATCAGCGTCTTCGCCGAGGACGTCCGGCCCAGCCCGCTGCTCGCCGCCCTGATCGTGCTGGCCGTGCCGGTCGTCGCCGTCCTGGTCGCCGAGCTGACGCTGCGCCGGATCGTCATCGAGCCGCTCGGCGTGGTCCGCCGGTCCGCCAACCGCAGGCGCCGGCTCTGGTGGCGGCTCGCCCTGCCGGTCGTCGGTGCCGCCCTGCTCGCCCCGCTGCGTGCCGGGATCGACGGGACCGGCGGTCCGGTCAACCAGGCCCAGGTGATCACCGGGGTGGTGCTGCTGCTGGTCGGGGTCGCCGCGCTGCTGCCCTGGCTTGTCGAGTCGGTGGTCCGCCGGCTGCGCGGCGGCGGCGTCGCCTGGCAGCTCGCCGTCCGGCGCCTCCAACTCGACACCGAGTCCTCGGCCCGGATGGTCAGCGGCGTCGCGGTCGCGGTGGCCGGTGGGATAGCCCTGCAGATGCTCTTCGCCGGGGTCCAGCACAACTACGTCCGGGCCACCGGCCACGACGTCAGCCGGGTCCAGACGATCGTCTCGGTCAACGACGGCCTCGCCGGGGCCGACGCCGGCACACTGGCACAGCGGTTCCGGACGGTACCGGAGGTCGAGGGGGCCTTCGCCATCCTCGACACCGCCGTGTCGCCGGTCCGCGCGAAACCCGACGAGTCAGGCGAGCGGCCCGCGATCCTGCTCCGGATCGGAGACTGCGCCGCACTGCGTGAGATCGCCGCCCCGGACCGCTGCGCGGACGGGGACGCCTTCCGAATCGTCGAGGACGCCGGCGAGGAGCGGTCGCCGGAGTCGGCAGCCGGGCTGCCGGGCCCCGGCCGGGAGATCGAGGTCGGTGTCGGGGACCCGGAGACCAGCGTCCGGTGGACCGTACCGGCCGGGCTGCGTAGCGTACCCGGCCGCGGCGATCCGGCCGGCAGCCGGAACGCCGGGCTGTTCGCCACCCCCGGCGCGTTCGACCCGGCCGCCCTGGGTGGGCTGCGCGGGCTGCGCGGCACGGTCTATCTCACCATGCACCCGAGCAACCCGGACACCATCGAACTGGTCCGCAACGCGGCCGCCGGGATCGCGCCGACGGCCCAGGTCCAACGGCTGCGGGCCACCGAGGAGACGAACCGGTTCGCCCAGATCCGCCGGGGGCTCTACCTCGGGGTGGTGGTCACCCTGCTGCTGCTCGGCGCCAGCCTGCTGGTCGGCATCCTGGAGCAGTTGCGGGAACGGCGCCGCACCCTGGCCGTACTCGTCGCCTTCGGCACCCGGCGCGGCACGCTCGGCGCCTCGGTGCTCTGGCAGACCGCCGTACCGGTGCTGCTCGGGCTCGGCCTGGCGATCGTGCTGGGTACCGCGCTCGGCGCCATCCTGCTGCGGATCGTCAACCAGACCGTACGCCTCGACTGGCCGAGCATCGGCACCATGTCCGGGATCGCCGCCGCCGTGGTCCTGCTGGTGACCGGGGCGAGCCTGCCGGTGCTGTGGCGACTGCTCCGGCCCACCGGACTGCGTACGGAGTGAGTGCCGCCCCGGCCACCGGCGACGAGGGTCGGAAATGCGCCAGCGGAACGCCCGTCCGCGCCTGCCCGCCTGTGCTAGACAGTGGTCTGCCCGACGCATCGAGGAGGCGGAATGAGAGATCACGGTTCGGCGGCGGACAGTGTCCGGCATGGCCGGTGGCCCCGGCGTGCCGTTCTCGGCGCCGGTCTGGCCCTCGGCGGTTCCGGGCTCCTCAGCGCTCCGGCATTCGCCCGCCCGGTCGGGGTGCCGGGCGGGCGGCCGCCGGCGCCCGGCAACGAACGGCTGCGGCCGGAGGCGGCCTTCCTCGGCTCACCCGGTCCGGTGATCGATCCGGCGCGCGAGATCTCGCCGCCACTGAATCCCGAGGCCCTCTGGGACGTGCCGACGCTCTCCGGCCCGCAGGCCCGGCGGCTGGCGCCGAGTCCCGAGTCGACGCCGGGGGTCGCGGCGCTCTCCTCGTCCCGCTCCGTGCCCGGGGTGCCGTTCGACTTCCAGTACCACCCGTTCGAGATCCGCGACCTGCCCGACGAGATCCGGCCCTACTACCTGCGGCTGGCGGTGCCGCTGGAGGACACGGAGCCGCACGACTCGACCGGGGTGCGGATGTCGATCCGCGACGGCCGGATGTACGACCACCCGGTGGCCCAGGCCCAGTACGGGCTGGCGCTGATCGAGGCACACCGGATCACCGGCAACGTCGAGTACCTCGAACGGGCCAGGAAGCAGGCCCAGCGGTTGGTCGACAGGCGGGTCGAACACGGCGGCGGATGGTTCTTCCCGTACCCGTTCGAGTTCGTCCTGCACGGCAGCGGGGAGGTCTACGACCCGCCGTGGTACTCGATGATGGCCCAGGGGCAGGCGCTCAGTCTGTTCTGCCGGCTCTACAAGCTGACCGGGGCCGGCATCTGGCTGGCGGCCCTGAACGGCACCTTCGGCTCCTACCTGGTCACCCCGGTCGCCGGCCGCCCCTGGGGGGTGTACGTGGTGGACGGCCGGCTCTGGCTGGAGGAGTACGCGAACCCGCACCGGATCAGCGGCGACCTGACCTACAACGGGCACAACTTCTCGCTCTTCGGCCTCTGGGACTTCTTCGTGTCGACCGGCGACGAGCGGGCGAAGGTGCTGCTGCAGGGCGCCCTGACCACCATGCGGGACGTCTACGCCGACATCCGCAACCGGCACTGGCGCAGCAAGTACTGCCTGCGGCACGGCTCGGACGCGTTCACCTACCACACCATCCACATGACCCAGCACATCTGCTGCTATGCGATCACCGGTGACACCATCTTCGCGCAGATCGCCGAGCTCTACTACACCGACTTCCCGCCGCACGGCGTCGCCGGCCCGGTGACGTTCCAGCCGGGTCAGCACACCGGCTACCGGTTCGACAGCGCCGGCACGGTGACCGGCAGCAGGACGATCAGCCTGACCCGGCGGAGCAACGCGCCCTCCGCCGCCCGCCTCAAGATCCTCCGACAGGAGGGGATCTGGTACGAGATCACCGCAGGCTCGCTGGCCGGCTACTACCTACCGGAGATCCGACAACACTCCTACCAGACCGGCGAGGCCGCTCCGATGGGTTACCGGATCCTCCGGCCGGCGACGGTCGCACAGGCGCCGTTGACCGTGTACACCATCACCTCGGGCGACTCCACGACCTCGGTCGTCACCGACTACAAGTTGAACGATCCGGTGAACCTGGACCGGCGGTCCGTGCTCAACGGGGTGGCGCACGTCCGCCTCGCCGACGGTGACCACGCCGGCTGGTATGCCGGTTACACCGCCGTCAACCGGCTGTGACCGGCCGCGCGGCAGCCGCCGTAGCCGGATGGCCGGGCCCGGCCGGACCGGCCGCACCGCGACGTCGGTCACCGCCGTCTACTCCGGCGTGCTAGACAGGTAGTCCCGATCCGGGCTGGCACGAGCGGAGAAGCGGTCTTGGCAGAGCAGGGTCCGGCCGGTGCACCGGCTGCCGGGGTGACGTCCTCGTCCAGCGCGGTGCGCGGCATACCGTTCGACTTCCGTTACCACCCGTTCGAGATCCGCGACCTGCCCGACGAGATCAGGCCCTACCACCTGCGGCTCGCGGTCCCGTTGGAGGACACCGGCCCGCACGACGAGTCGGGCGTACGGATGTCGCTGCGCGGCGGCGAGTTGCACGATCACCCGGTCGCCCAGGCGCAGTACGGGCTCAACCTGATCGAGGCACACCGGATCACCGGGAACGCGGCATACCTGGAACGGGCCGTGAAGCAGGCCCAGCGGTTGGTCGACAAGCGGGTGGAACACGAAGGCGGCTGGTTCTTCCCGTACCCGTTCCGGTTCGTCCTGCACCGCGACAAGGAAGTCTACGACCCGCCCTGGTACTCGATGATGGCCCAGGGCCAGGCGCTCAGCCTGTTCTGCCGGCTCCACAGGCTCACCGGAGCCGGCAACTGGCTGGCCGCCGCGCACCGGGCCTTCGCCTCCTACCTGGTCCCCCCGGTCGTCGGTCACCCGTGGGGGGTGTACGTGGTGGACGGCCGCCTCTGGCTGGAGGAGTACGCCAGCCCGGAGCGGATCTCCGGCGACCTCACCTACAACGGCCACAACTTCGCGCTCTTCGGCCTCTGGGACCACTGGGTACTGACTCGGGACGTGCGGACGAAGGTGCTGCTGCAGGGGGCGTTGACCACGATGCGCGACGTCTACGCCGACATCCGTCGGCGGCACTGGCGCAGCCGGTACTGCCTGCGGCACGGCTCGGAGTCCAACACCTACCACACCATCCACACCACCCAGCACATCCAGTGTTACGCGATGACCGGCGACACGATCTTCGCGAAGGTCGCCGAGCTCTACTACACCGACTTTCCGCCGCACGGCGTCACCGGCACTGTCGAGCTGCGGCCGGGCCGGCACACCGGCTACCGGTTCGACGGCACCGGAAAGATCACCCACCGCAGGAAGCTCGACCTGCGCGAGCCGGGCACCGCGCGGTCCGGCGCCCGCCGGAAGATCCGGCGGCAGGAGGGAATCTGGTACGAGATCACCGAGGGTGCGCTTGCCGGCTACCACATCCAGGAGATCGAGCGGCACTCGTACCAGCGCGGCGAGGCGGCCACGATGGGCTACCGGATACCCCGGCCGGCCACTGTCGCCCAGGCGGCGGTGAACTCGTGCACCGTGACCCCGGCCGGGGAGATGACCTCGACGAGTACCGACTACCGGCCCGGCGATCCGGTCAACCTCGACCGGCGGGCGGTGCTCAACGGGGTCGCGCACGTCCGGCTCGCCGACGGGCCGCACGCCGGCAGGTGGCTGCCGTACACCGCGGTCGACCGGCTCTGAACTGGCCGACCCCACCGACCCGGGACGGACATCCGTCCGCAGGGCCGGTGGGGTCGGGCAGAATGCTGCACCGACCGGCAGTCGCCGCGAGACTCAGCCGATCGTCGGGTACAGGTCCGCCGCCGGTGGCTGCCAGACCTCCGGTGCCGCACCCACCTGCTCGCCGGAACGGATGTCCTTCACCTCGTCAGCGCCGCCCGCCGTGCCGGGGAACCACACGAACGGGATGCCGCGCCGCTCGGCGTACCGGATCTGCTTGCCGAACTTCGCCGCCGACGGCGACACCTCGGTCGGGATGCCCCGGCGGCGCAGCGCGTCGGCGATCCGGTTGCTCTCCGGCCGGCGATCCTCCGCCGCCAGTGCCACCAGAACACAGGTCGGCACGCTGCGGGAGATGGTGAGCGCCTCCGCGCCGAAGAGCAGCCCGAGCAGCCGGGTGACCCCGATCGAGATACCCACCCCGGGGAACCGGGCGTTGGCGTCGCTGGCCAGGTTGTCGTACCGGCCGCCGGAGCTGACCGAGCCGTACCGCTCGTAGCCGCGCAACTGGGTCTCGTAGACCGTACCGGTGTAGTAGTCCAGCCCGCGGGCGATCCGCAGGTCGGCCACGCAGAGCCCGGGGGCGTGCGCCACGGCGTTCTCCAGCACCGCGACGAGCTCGGCCAGCCCCTCGTCGAGCATCGGGTCGGAAACCCCGAGCGCCCGTACGGCGTCGGCGAAGGACGGGTCCGGGGTGGCGATCTCGGCCAGCGCCAGACACGCCTTGGCCTGCGCCTCGGTCGCCCCGGCCGTCTCGGCGAGCAGTGCCGCCACCCGGTCGGGCCCGAGCCGGTCCAGCCGGTCCATCGCGCGCAGCGCGGCCAGCGGGTCGGCCAGCCCGACCCCCCGGTAGAAGCCCTCCAGGATCTTGCGGTTGTTCACCTGGATGGTGATCGGCAGCCGGCCGTCGGTGCCGCCGATCGGCAGGCCGCCGAGCGCGTCGCCGATCACCAGCGGGATCTCGGCCTCGTGGTGCGGCGGCAGGGTGTCCCGGTCCACGATGTCGATGTCGGCCTGGAGGAACTCGCGGTAGCGCCCCTCCTGCGGGCGCTCCCCGCGCCAGACCTTCTGGATCTGGTAGCGCCGGAACGGGAACTGGAGCCGACCGGCGTTCTCCAGCACGTACCTGGCGAACGGCACGGTCAGGTCGAAGTGCAGCCCCAGGGCGCCCTCGCCGGTGCCGGCCGGCCCCTCCTCCTGGAGACGGCTGACCAGGTAGACCTCCTTGGAGGTCTCGCCCTTGCGCAGCAACTGCTCCAGCGGCTCGACGGCGCGGGTCTCCAGCGGCGCGAAGCCGTACAGCTCGAAGGTGCGCCGGATCCGGTCGAGGACGTACTGCTCGATCATCCGCTGCGGCGGCGCCCACTCCGGAAAGCCGGAGATCGGTGTTGGCTTGCTCATCATGCTCCTGTCGGGTCTCGCGCCGGTGCGCGAGCGGGATCACCAGCCCCGGGAGGGTGCGACCGCCGGCCCGTCGAGGCCGGCGGCCTCGATCAGGTAGGGGTTGCTCGCCCGCTCGCGGCCGATGCTGGTCGCGGGGCCGTGGCCGGGCAGTACGACTGTGTCGTCGGCCAGCGGGAGGATCTTCTCCCGCAGGCTGCGCACCATCGTCGACGGGTTGCCGCCCGGCAGGTCGGTGCGGCCGATCGACCCGGCGAACAGCACGTCGCCCGCCAGGCAGATCTGCTCCGCCGCCCAGTCCACACCCGGTGGAAGGGGCAGGCCGGACCGGACGGCCGGGCCCGTGCCCGGCAGCCGGAACAGCACCGACCCGCCGGTATGGCCCGGCGCGTGGTCGACCGTGATCTCCAGCCCGGCCAGTGCCAGGGTCGCCCCGTCGGTCAGCTCGGCCACGTCCTCCGGCTCGGTGTAGGGCAACCGGCCGCCGAAGAGCTGGGCCAGCTCCGTCGATAGCCCCTTGGCCGGGTCGGCGAGCAGCTCGCGGTCGGCAGGGTGCACGTACGCCGGGATGCCCCGGGCGCCGCAGACCGGCGCGACCGAGAAGGTGTGGTCGAGGTGCCCGTGCGTCAGCAGTACGGCGGCCGGCCGCAGCCGGTGCTCGGCCAGCACGTCGTCGAGCTGGTCCAGCACCCCGATGCCGGGGTCGACCACGACACACTGTTCCCCGGGCGCGGTGGCCAGCACGTAGCAGTTGGTGCCGAAGGCATCCGCGGGAAAGCCGGCGACGAGCACGTCCGCTCCTCCCATCCGACGATTCCAGTAGCTGTTGACCCTCGGCTCTCCGGTAGCGGGATGACCTCGGATCACAGGGGCGGTGCGACCCCACCATATCGGGCGCACCGCGCGACCGGCCGCCCGTGTCCGGCCGCCCCGGCAGCCACCAGGAGACACAGTGATAATCTCCGATGGTTTCGAAGTGACCTCGTACAACACTTTCCCAGTCGGTACCCGTACACTCTGGCGGGCGTGTGGCGTGGCGCACTTGACGCCGGCGCGGCGGATCGTGCCGCCGCCCGGGACAACCGCCGGCACGCGGACCAGAGGCAAGACGACGACCAGGGGCAGATGGAAAGGGGAGCTCGGGTGGCTTCCAGCAGGGACCGGCAGCGCAAACTCGCGCGGGCCAAGCTCGACCGGCAGATGGCTCGGCGGGCGGCCACGGCCCGGCGCAGGCGGCAGATCCGGGCCGGCATCGGCTCCGCCGTCGCGCTGCTGTTGATCGTGCTGGGCTCGTTCTGGGCACTCGGCGGCTTCGACCGCGACCCGGCCGAGGACAGCGCCGCCCCCGAGACGTGCACCTGGACCACCCAGGACGCCCAGGCGAACACGAACCTCAAGGATGTCGGCAAGCCGCCCACCCGGGACCTGCCCACCACCGGCACCCGACCGATGACGATCACCACCGACCAGGGCGCCCCGGTCACCGTCGAGCTGGACCTGGCGAGCGCGCCCTGCGCGGCGGCCAGCTTCACGCACCTGGCCGGAAAGTCGTTCTTCGACAACACCAGGTGCCACGAGCTGACCACCGAGGGGGCGCTGCGCTGCGGCGACCCGAGCGGGACCGGTCAGGGCGGCCCGACGTACACGTTCTTCAGCGAGAACACCCCGGACGCCCCGGCGGCCAGCCCGTCGGCCGACCCGTCGGCCAGCGCCAGCCCCCCGGCGAGCCCGGCACCCAGCCCGAGTGCCAGCACGCCGGCCGCGCCGCTCTACCCGGCCGGCACCGTCGCGATGATCGGCAACCCGCCCGGCGCCAACGGCAGTCAGTTCCTGATCTTCTTCAAGGACTTCAGCCCGGCCCAGCCGACCTACCCGATCGTCGGCCGGGTGACGAACGGGCTCGACGTGGTCAAGAAGATCGGTGCCATGGAAACCGTGGACAATGGTTCCGGCGTCAAAATCAAGCCGAAGACCGACGTGGTGATCCAGAGCCTGACCGTCGGTGAACCGGCGTCGGCGGACCCGACGGCGGTGCCGACGGCGGCGACCCCGACGCCGACCGCGCCGTCGGCCAGCCCGACGGTCGCCGGACAGTCCTGAGAACCGCAGAGACCAGCCCAGTCGCGCCAGACCCGGCCGCGCTGCACATAGTCCAGGAGGAGCCACCGTGACGTCCACCAGAGAGCGGCAGCGCGCCGCCGCGCGGGCCAAGCTGGAACGGGAGATGGCCGAGCGCGCCGCCGCCGCCCGCAAGCGCCGGCAAGTGCAGGCCAGCATCGGCGCGGGTGTGGCGCTGCTGTTGGTGGTCGCCGGCACGGTGTGGCTGGTGATGAGTCTCGGTGACGACGAGGACGGCTCGACGGAGGCGGGTCAGGCCACCTGCGCCTGGACCGACATCCCGGCCGAGCAGCGCAACGCGGCGACCAAGGACGTCGGACTGCCGCCGACCTCGGTCAAGAACACCGGTAGCCAGACGATGACGATCGACACCAACCTGGGCCAGATCACCGCCAAGCTCAACCTGGGCGACGTGCCCTGCACCGCCGCCAGCTTCACCCACCTGGCCGAGAAGAATTTCTTCGACAACACCAAGTGCCACCGGCTGGTCACCCAGGGCCTCCAGGTGCTCCAGTGCGGCGACCCGAGCGTCACCGGTGACAAGTGGAAGGAGACCGACGGCACCGGCGGTCCGACCTACCGGTTCGCGGAGGAGAACCTGCCGACGGACAAGCGGCCGCCGTACCCGGCCGGGGTGATCGCGATGGCGAACTCCGGGCAGCCGGGCAGCACCGGCAGCCAGTTCTTCATCGTGTACGGCGACTCGCAGCTGCCCGCCTCGTACACCGTGCTCGGCACCGTCACCAGCGGCCTGGACCTGGTGGCCCAGGTCGGCGCGGCGGGTGACGACGGCGCCTTCGCACAGCAGGCCGGCGGTGGCCACCCCAAGAAGCAGGTCGTGATCAAGTCGCTGACCATGAGCGCACCGGTCGGCTGAGACCGGGATCCGCCCGGACCACGAAACGGCGCCGCGCCACCCGTCCAGGGGTGGCGCGGCGCCGTTCTCTTCGTCCGTGTCCCGGCGTGCCCGGCCCGAACCTCGGGCGGGGACCCGGTAGGCCGGCGTGCCGGCCCAGGATTCGGCAGGTGACCAGGTCGGGCCGGCGGCCGGCTCAGGCGCCGGAGGTGACCCGGTAGGCGTCGAAGACGCCGTCCACCTTGCGTACCGCGGCGAGCAGGTGCCCCAGGTGCTTCGGGTCGGCCATCTCGAAGCTGAACCGGCTGACCGCCACCCGGTCCCGGGTGGTGGTGACGGTGGCGGAGAGGATGTTGACCCGCTCGTCGGAGAGCACCCGGGTGACGTCCGCGAGCAGCTTGTGCCGGTCAAGCGCCTCCACCTGGATCGCCACCAGGAAGGTCGAGGCCGAGGTGAGCCGCCAGCTCACCTCGACGACCCGCTCGGTCTGCGCCTTGAGGTCCTCGGCGTTCGCGCAGTCGTCCCGGTGCACGCTCACCCCGCCGGAGCGGGTGACGAATCCGAAGACCGTGTCCGGCGGCACCGGGGTGCAGCAGCGGGCCAGCTTGATCCAGACGTCGCTGACCCCTCGGACCACCACACCGGGATCGTTGCTGTTGCCCCGCCGCTGCGGGCGGGTGGCGACCGCGGTCTCGGCGAGGTCCTCGGCGGCACCCTCCTCGCCGCCGTAGCCGGCCATCAGCTTCTGCACCACCGACTGCGCCGAGACCTGGCTGTCCCCGACGGCGGCGTAGAGCGAGGCGACGTCGGCCAGGTGCAGGTCCCGGGCGATGGTCATCAGGTTGTCCGTGCTCAGCATCCGCTGCAACGGCATGCCCTGCTTGCGCATCGCCTTGACGATCGCGTCCTTGCCGGCCTCGATCGCCTCCTCGCGGCGCTCCTTGTTGAAGTACTGCCGGATCTTCGTCCGCGCCCTGGGGCTCTTGACGAAGCCCAGCCAGTCCTGCGTCGGGCCGGCGGTGTCGGACTTCGAGGTGAAGATCTCGATCACGTCGCCGTTGGAGAGCGTCGACTCCAGCGGCACCAGCTTGCCGTTCACCCGGGCGCCGATGCACTTGTGCCCGACCTCGGTGTGCACCGCGTACGCGAAGTCGACCGGGGTCGAGGCGGTCGGCAGCGGGATCACGTCCCCCTTGGGGGTGAAGACGTAGACCTCCTGGCTGGACAGGTCGAAGCGGAGCGCGTCGAGGAACTCGCTCGGGTCGGCCGCCTCGCGCTGCCAGTCCAGCAACTGCCGCAGCCACGTCATCTCGTCGATGTGCGCAGGCGGCCCGACGACCGTCTCGCCCTTCTTCTCCTTGTACTTCCAGTGCGCCGCGATGCCGAACTCGGCCGTCCGGTGCATCGCGTAGGTACGGATCTGCATCTCGACCGGTTTGCCGCTCGGCCCGATGACCGTGGTGTGCAACGACTGGTACATGTTGAACTTCGGCATCGCGATGTAGTCCTTGAACCGGCCCGGCACGGGCTGCCAGTTCGCGTGGATCACACCGAGTGCCGCGTAGCAGTCCCGGACCGTGTCGACCAGGATGCGTACGCCGACCAGGTCGTAGATGTCGTTGAAGTCCCGACCCCGGACGATCATCTTCTGGTAGATCGAGTAGAGGTGCTTCGGCCGGCCGGTGGTCTCCGCCTTGATCTTCGCGGAGCGCAGGTCGACCTGCACCTTCTGGGTCACCTGCCGCAGCAGCGCCTCCCGCTGCGGCTGGTGCTCCCCGATCAGCCGGTTGATCTCCTCGTAGCGCTTCGGGAAGAGGTTGGCGAAGGCCAGGTCCTCCAGCTCCCACTTGATGGTGTTCATACCGAGCCGGTGCGCCAGCGGAGCCAGGATCTCCAGCGTCTCCTTGGCCTTCTGCTCCCGCTTGGCCGGCGGCAGGAAGGTCAGGGTGCGCATGTTGTGCAGCCGGTCGGCCAGCTTGATCACCAGCACCCGGGGGTCCTTGGCCATCGCCACGACCATCTTGCGGATCGTCTCCGCCTTGGCCGCGTCGCCCAGCTTGACCTTGTCCAGCTTGGTGACGCCGTCGACGAGCAGCGCGACCTCGGCGCCGAAGTCGGCGCGCATCTGGTCGAGCCCGTAGTCGGTGTCCTCGATGGTGTCGTGCAGCAGCGCGGCGACCAGGGTGGTGGTGTCCATCCCGAGGTTGGCCAGGATGGTGGCGACCGCCAGCGGGTGCGTGATGTACGGGTCGCCGGACTTGCGGTACTGCCCGGAGTGCCAGCGGGCGGCCATGTCGAAGGCGCGTTGCAGCAGCCGCGCGTCCGCCTTGGGGTGCGCCGCGCGGTGGGTCGCGATCAGCGGTTCCAGCACCTCGCTCACCTGCGGGGTCTGCCAGGGCGCGTTGAACCGGGCGAGTCGGGCCCGGACCCGGCGCCCGGTGGGCGCGTTGGCCAGGGCGAAGCTCGTCGCGGGTGGCTGGACCGCCCCGGCCGCCGCGCCGACGAACTCGCCGGCCGAACCGGAGCCCGTCGAGGCGCCGATGCCCACCGGCACCGCCGGAACCCCGACACCGCCCCCGGGAACGGGCGGAACCCCGACAGCGTCGCCAGAAACGGGCGGAGCCCCGACACCGTCGCCCGAGAGGGGCGGACCGCCGAGCGGCCGGGACGACCCGCCGTCCTCTGCCGGACCGGCCGGGGCCGGGTCGGCCGCACCGGCCGTCGCACCGGCGTCGGCGAGCCCGCCGGGACGGGCGGGGCCGTCGACCGGGGATGAGGCGCCAGCGGCGCTGGTCTGGACGTCGGCAGGAGTATCAGCCTCGTTGGTGGGATGCACCATGCCCTCCGCCGGAGGGGCGACATCGGAAGACACCGGCCTCCTCAACACTTCGCCGGGAATGCCCCGACCGTAGCCGGTGCACCCGGTCCTCCGCCAGTCACAGGCATGTCACCCGGGCCGGCCACGAAGGGCAATCGTACCCGCCGGAGGGGCCGGTGGCCCTCCTTGGCGGGCGTAACCGCGGGGTCGGGGTGGGAGTCGTGGGGGCTAGACGGTCAGCAGGGCATGAACACCCCGGGGCGCGAGCCGGTCCCGCCCGTTCAGGAAGCTCAGTTCAAGCAGCACGCTGAATCCGGCCACCGTGCCACCGGCCCGCTCGACCAGGTCCAGCGTCGCCTGCGCCGTTCCGCCGGTGGCGAGTACGTCGTCGACCACGAGTACCCGGTGTCCGGCCGTGAAGGCGTCCTGGTGCACCTCCAGGGTCGCCTCGCCGTACTCCAGGGCGTACGAGGCGGCGTACGCGGCCCGGGGCAGCTTGCCGGCCTTGCGTACCGGCACCACCCCGACCCCGGTGGCGTACGCGATCGCGGCGGCGACCACGAAGCCGCGCGCCTCGATCCCGACCACCACGTCGAAGGAGTCCCGGCCGTGGTGCTCGACGATGTCGTCGATCACCTCCCGGAAGGCGGCACCGTCGGCGAAGAGCGGCATCAGGTCCTTGAACACGATGCCCGGCTTCGGGAAGTCCGGCACGTCGAGCACCCGACTGGCCACCAACCGGGCGGTGACCGGACCGCTGTCGCCGCGTACCTCGGTGGGGGTCTCCGTCACACTGCGTCCTTTCCGGGCGAAAGCGCCCGACCCACCACCTGGGCGGCGGGTCGGGCGCCTGAGGATGCGTCCGTCCGGCTCAGCGGCGCTTGCCGCCGGGCCGGTTGCCACCGGCGCGACCGCCCCGGGCACCGCCGCCGGACCGCTTGCCGGACGGTCGGGAGCCGACCTTCGGCGCGGACCCGGCGAGTGCGGTCCCGGCAGCCGGTACCGCGGCCTCCTCGGCCGCGGCCGGCTCGTCGGAACCGGCCGGCGTCTCGGCGGCCGGGCGGGCCTGGCCGGGCTGCCGGGCCGGGCGACGGGCGGTGTCCCGGCCGCCGGCCCGGCGGGCGAGTACCCGCTGGGTGTGCTGCCGGATCCGCGGCTCGCGCTCCTTCAGCGACACCAGCACCGGCGTCGAGAAGAAGATCGACGAGAAGAACGCGGCGCCCATACCGACGAAGAGCACCAGGCCGAGGTCCTTGAGCGTGCCGGCGCCGAGCAGCCCGGCACCGATGAAGAGCAGACCGCCGACCGGGAGCAGCGCGACCACCGAGGTGTTGATCGACCGCATCAGCGTCTGGTTCAGGGCCAGGTTGGCCGCCTCGGCGTAGGTCTGACTGCTGCCGCCGGTGATGCCCCGGGTGTTCTCCTGGATCTTGTCGAAGACCACGACGGTGTCGTAGAGGGCGAACCCGAGGATGGTGAGGAAGCCGACGACCGTCGACGGGGTCACCTCGAAGCCGACCGCCGAGTAGATGCCGGCGGTGAGCAGCAGGTTGAGCACGAGGCCGGAGACGGCGGCGATCGCCATCCGCAGCTCGAACCGCAGCACCAGGTAGCCGGTGACCAGCACCAGGAAGATGACCAGACCGATCAGCGCCCGCTGGGTGATCTGGGCGCCCCAGGCCGCGCTGACCCGGTTGTCGCTGATCTCGTCGGCGTTGAGGCCCAGATCCTGGGCGACCTCCGTGCGTACGCCGGACGCCTGCTGCTGCTCCAGCGGCGAGGTCCGGAACAGGTACGTCGCCTCGCCGACCTGCTGGCTGGAGACCACCTCGGCCGGCCCGTCCGGCGTCGACTCGTCGGCGAGGGCGTCCTGCAACGCGCTCTCGGCCCGCTCCAGGGTGCCCACCGAGGTCGGCACCTGGAACTCGTTTCCGCCCCGGAACTCGATGCCCAGGTGGAAGCCCTGGATCACGAAGCTCAGCACGGTCAGCAGGACCAGCCCACCGGCGATGCCGAACCAGAGCTTGCGGCGGGGGACGATCTCGAGACCGGCCTCACCGCGGTACAAGCGGCTGGCGAGCCCACTCCTGCTCATCTCAGGCCTCCTTCACGCGGGTCTTGCCGGTCGACGGCGTCTCGTCGTCCGAGGTCTGCAACGCCCGACCCAACCCGCTGACCTTCGGCGACAGGAATGCCGGGGTACGGGCGAACATCGTCATGATCGGATGCCGGAACAGGAAGACGACCACCAGGTCGAGGACGGTGGCCAGGCCCAGCGCGAAGGCGAAGCCCTGCACCGTGCCGACCGAGACGAGGTAGAGCACCACCGCTGCCATGATCGAGATGGCGTTCGCCGAGATGATCGTGCGGCGGGCGCGGGCCCAGGCGCGGGGTACGGCGCTGCGCGGGCTGCGCCCCTCCCGGATCTCGTCTTTCAGACGTTCGAAATAGATCACGAAGGAGTCGGCGGCGACACCCAGCGAGACGATGAAGCCGGCGATTCCGGCCAGCGTCAGGGTGAAACCGATCTGCCGGCCGAGCACCACCAGTGCGCCGAAGACCAGGATGGCGCTGAGGACCAGGCTGAGGAAGATCACCGAGCCGAGCAGCCGGTAGTAGAAGAAGGCGTAGATGATCACCAGGAGCATGCCGATGCCGGCGGCCAGCAGGCCGGCCCGCAGGTGCTCGGTGCCCAGCGTGGCGGTGATGTTCTGCGCCTCCTGCGGCTGGAAGGTCAGCGGCAGGGCGCCGTAGCGGAGCTGGCTGGCCAGCTCGTTGGCGCTGGCGTTGGTGAAGCTGCCGGTGATCTGCGAGTCACCGGTGAGCACGCCCTGGATCTCCGGCGACGAAATGATCTTGTTGTCGAGCACCACCGCGACCCGGCACCGGCCCTCGTCGCCCAGGGCCGCCTGGTCGCACTGGCTGTCGGTGTTGTTGTAGGCCTCGCGGGTCAGGTTGGTCCACTTGCTCTGGCCGTCGCCGGTGAAGTCCAGGCTGACCACGTACTGGCTGGTGGTCTGGTCGAGCACCCCGTCGGCGTCCTCGACGTCGGTCCCCTCCACCTTGGCCACGTCCAGCAGGTTCTTCTGCTGGCCACCCTCACAGGCGACCACCTGCTCGCCGGACTCCTTGATCGAGCCCGGCGGCCGCTGGTCGAGCTTCTCGCAGGTGATTGTCGGCACGTTGAACTGGATGTTGGCCGGCAGAACCCGGATCTCCTGCGGAGTCAGCTCGGCGAACGGCTTGAGCTTCTCGGCGAGCGCCGGATCCGCGTTGTAGTCCGCGGGCGCCTGGAGCGCGGTGGCGGCGGCCCATGCCTCGGCGCCGACCTTCTGCTCCACGGCCGCGCGCTGCTGCGCGAGCGACTGGTCGACCGGAGCCGCCGGGGCGGAGCTGGCCGAGGCGCTCGGCGCCGGCGAGGCGCTGCCGCTCGGGGTGGGCGTGGGGGCCGGGGCACCGCCGCCCTGGCCACCGCCGGCGCCCGGCGACGAGGTCACCCCGGCGGCCGGGCTGCCGGACGGGCTGGGGCCGCCGGAGGGCGCCGGGCTGCCGGACGGTGCCGGGCTGGCCGACGCGCCGGGCGACGGGGCTGCGTTGACCGGGCCGCCACCGTCGGCGGTCTTGAGCACCTTGCGGAACCGCAGCTCGGCCGGGGTGCCGACATCGTCGAGGTCGGCGTTCTGCCCCGGCACCGAGATCACGATGTTCCGGTTGCCCTCGGTGACCACCTCGGCCTCGGCGACGCCACGGCCGTCCACCCGGGCCTGGATGATCTGCCGGGCCTCCTCCAGGGAGCCGGCGGGGGGCGCCTCGCCGGCCTCGGTGGCCGCTTCCAGGGTCATCCGGGTGCCGCCGATGAGATCCAGGCCGAGCTTCGGCTCGAGCCGGTCCTTCCAGCTGCCCTCGGCCCCGGCGGCGAAGAACACCAGGAGATAGAGGACGGTGAAGATCAACCCGAGTACGGCCAGCTGCCGCCCGGGTCGCATCTGTCCCTGAGGTGGTGCCACGGCTTTCGTGTCTCCCTGCGCGGTTCGGCCGCTAGTGGTGGGCGGCGGATCGGGCGCCGGCGGAGCCCGGCGACATGCGTACCGCACCGGTGGGGGTCCCACCGGCCCGTCGATCTATTATTGTCGATACTGAACCCGCCCCGTCGGGCGGGTCGGCCATCGCACCTCCCGCGACCCGGACTTTCTCTGGGTGCGGGGCGCTCCGACCTCCCGCACGGCCGGCACCGACGGCGAGCGGAGGTCGACAGCGGCTCATTCCTTCGCGTCGACGACCTCTTCCGGGACCGACTCGACCCGCTCGACCTTGTTGACGACCCGCGCGATCGCCGGCCGCGCATACCGGGTCTGCACGCCGGGCGCCACCTCGAGCATCACGGTCTCGTCGTCCACGCTGGTGACGGTGCCGTAGAGGCCGCCGATCGTGACCACCTCGTCGCCGGGGCCGATCGAGGACTGCATCTGCTCGGCCTCGCGGCGCCGCTTCTGCTGCGGCCGGATCATCATGAAGTACATGACGACGAAGAGCAGGACAATCATCAGGAGCGGCATGAAACTGCCGGCGCCGCCGCTCTGTGCTGCCAAAAGAGGCACGGTTACGACCTTCCCATCGGCCTCGTCCGAGCACGGGTGCGCCGGAGCGGAGGCAGGAACTCACGTCCTGTACAAACCGCGGCGAGTCTAGTCGGTGCACCTGAGAACGCCGAATGCGGCACAGATCACGAACGGATCACACCTCCTGGGATCCCGCCGAGAAGAGATCGGGCCCGGGCGGCCCACCTGCACCAAATGTACCATTTGGCGGAGTACGGCCCAAGTGTCGCCAAGCCGCCTCGGTGGCCACCCGCCCCCTGGGGGTACGGGCCAGCAGACCGGCCCGGACCAGGAAGGGCTCGCAGACCTCCTCAACGGTGTCCGGCTGCTCCCCCACCGCCACCGCCAGGGTGGAGAGCCCGACCGGACCACCCCGGAACGAGTCCACGAGCGCCGTCAGCACCGCCCGGTCCAGCCGGTCCAGCCCCAGCTCGTCGACGTCGTAGACCCGCAGCGCCGCCCGCGCGGTCGCCCGGTCCACCGTTCCGTCGGCGCGTACCTCGGCGAAGTCGCGCACCCGCCGGAGCAGCCGGTTGGCGATCCGGGGCGTACCCCGGGACCGGCCGGCGATCTCCGCCGAACCGTCGGAGGTGATCGGCACCCCCAGGATCTTCGCCGAACGCTGGAGCAGCACGTCCAGCTCGTCCGGGGCGTAGAAGTCCAGGTGCGCGACGAAGCCGAACCGGTCCCGCATCGGGCCGGTCAGCAGCCCCGACCGGGTGGTCGCGCCGACCAGGGTGAACGGCTCGACGTCCAGCGGGATCGCTGTCGCCCCCGGTCCCTTGCCCACCACCACGTCGACCCGGAAGTCCTCCATCGCGCTGTAGAGCAGCTCCTCGGCCGGCCTGGCGATCCGGTGGATCTCGTCGATGAAGAGCACGTCGCCCTCGGTCAGGCTGGTCAGGATCGCGGCCAGGTCGCCGGAGCGCTCGATCGCCGGGCCGCTCGTCACCCGGATCCCGGTGCCCAGCTCGGCGGCGACGATGTTCGCCAGGGTCGTCTTCCCGAGGCCTGGCGGGCCGGAGAGCAGGATGTGGTCCGGCGGGCTGCCCCGGCCCATCGCGCCGCGCAGCAGCAGGTCGAGCTGGTCGCGTACCCGGTGCTGGGCGATGAACTCGGCGAGCCGTCTGGGCCGCACGGTGACCTCGGCGACCAGCTCCGCGTCGCTCGCGTACGCCGAGACCAGCGGATCGGAGTCGGTCACCTGGTCCTACCCAGCAACCGGATCGCCTGCTTGAGCAGCACCGGCACCGGCGGCGGGGCACCCTCGACCGTCTCGGCGACGGCCGCCACCGCCTGGTCGGCCTGGGACGCCGTCCAGCCGAGGCCGACAAGTGCCTGGCGTACCTGCTCGGGCCAGGCACCGGCGGTGACCCCGGCCGCACCGTCCGGGCCGACCGGCACCGGCCCGATCCGGTCGCGCAGTTCCAGCACCAGCCGCTCGGCGCCCTTCTTGCCGATCCCGGGCACCCGGGTCAGGGTGCCGGTGTCGCCGGTCGCGATCGCCTTGCGCACCACGTCCGGGGGGTGCACCGCGAGCACCGCCTGGGCCAGCCGGGGGCCGACCCCGCTGGCGGTCTGCAACAGCTCGAAGAGCTGCTTGGCGTCGTCGTCGGCGAAGCCGTAGAGGGTGAGCGAGTCCTCCCGGACCACCAGGCTGGTGGCCAGCCGGGCGGTCGCGCCGACCCGCAGCTCGGCCAGGGTGCCCGGCGCGCAGTGCACCGCCAGACCCACCCCGCCGACCTCGATCACCGCGCTGTCCGGGGACAGCCCGGCGACCACCCCCCGGACACTCGCGATCATCCCGTTCCTCCCTGTCGCCTCGGTCCGGCACCCGGCGTCGGACCGGCATCCCGCGTCGGACCCGCATCCCGCGTCGGGACCGCATCCCGCGTCGGACCGGCGCTCCTGGTCGGACCCGGCCGGGCCGCCCGGCGGGGGGTACCCGACCGGGTGCCGTCCGGGGACGCGGCCGACGTCGCCGTACGCTGCCGGAGCGCGCCGGCCGCCGCCGCCAGCCTGGCCCGGGTGCCGCCGCGCCAGACGTGGCAGATCGCCAGCGCCAGCGCGTCGGCGGCGTCGGCCGGCCGGGGCGGCTCGGCCAGCCGCAGCAGCCGGGTCACCATCGCCATCATCTGCGCCTTGTCCGCCTGGCCGGAACCGGTGACCGCCGCCTTGACCTCGCTCGGGGTGTACGTCTGCACCGGCAGCCCGGCCCGGGCCCCGGCCAGCACCGCCACCGCACTCGCCTGCGCGGTCCCCATCACCGTCCGGACGTTGTGCTGGCTGAACACCCGTTCCACCGCCACGGCGTCCGGCCGGTACTCGGCAACCAGCCGGGTCAGCTCGGTGTCCAGGTGCAGTAGGCGCAGCGGCAGCTCGTCGCCGGGATCGGTGTGCACGACGTGGTAGTCCACCAGGGTGCAGGGCCGGCCGGGGACGCCCTCGACCACGCCGACCCCGCACCGGGTCAGCCCCGGGTCGACGCCGAGCACCCGCACGCCGCCCCCTCCCCGCGCCGCAGCACGTACGTGTGTTCGACACCCTACTGGCCTGGACCGGAGCCGGAAACGCCGACACGCCCGTACCCGATCATCGAGCCCGGCCGGCGGGCGGCGTGCCCACCCCGGCGGCGGCGGAGCGCGCCACATAGGCCGGTACCGCGATATGTGGCCGACACCCATGTGCCCCCGCCCGGTTGGCTCGTAGCTTTTCGGCCATGACGGTAGAACCCGGTCGGGACGACCAGGCCGCGCGGCGGCCGCAGCAGCGGGTCGGGACGTCCCCGGACACCGACGGCGCACCGCAGGCCGGCGCCGCACCGCAGACCGGCGGAACCGTCGCCCGGGTCGTCCAACTCGACCTGGCCGGTCGGAATGCCCTGGTCACCGGTGCCGGCAGCGGCATCGGGCGGGCCTGCGCGGCCCGGTTGGCGGCGGCCGGGGCGAAGGTGACGGTGCTGGACCGGGACGCCGACGCGGCCGAGCAGGTCGCCGCCGAGATCGGCGGCCGGGCCCTCGCGCTGGACCTCGCCGATCCCGGCGCCGTGGACCGGATCGAGCCCGAGCTGGACATCGTGGTCAACAACGCCGGGCTGCAACACGTGGCGCCGGTCGACGAGTTCCCGCCGGAACGCTTCGACCACCTGCACCGGGTGATGGTGACGGCCCCCTTCCTGATCGTCCGGCGCGCCCTGCCGCACATGTACGCCCGCGGCTGGGGCCGGATCGTCAACATCTCCTCGGTGCACGGGCTGCGCGCCTCGGCGTTCAAGTCGGCGTACGTCTCGGCCAAGCACGCCCTGGAGGGACTCTCCAAGGTGGTCGCCCTGGAGGGCGCGGCGCACGGGGTGACGGCCAACTGCGTCAACCCGGCGTACGTGCGCACCCCGCTGGTCGAGGGACAGATCGCCGCGCAGGCGAGCGCGCACGGCATCGCCGAGACCGAGGTGATCGAGCGGATCATGCTGGCCCGGGCGGCGATCAAGCGGCTGATCGAGCCGGAGGAGGTCGCCGAACTCGTCGCCTACCTCTGCGCCCCGGCCGCCGCCTTCATCACCGGCGCCGCCATCCCGCTCGACGGGGGCTGGACGGCGAACTGAGTGGCCAACTCCGGCAGAGCGGATCACGGCGACTCCCACGGAAGGGTTCCGGGTCCCTCGGGCAGGATTGAGCCCGTGTCCGCGCCGATCGAGTTTCTGGAGTTGCTGGCCCGGGAGGCCGCTCCGGTCGAGTTCGAGGGGCCCCTGGTGGCCGCCCGGGCCGCCGGGCTGCCCGCCGACCGGCTCGCCGAGCTGGAGGCGGCCAAGGTGGTGGCGCTGCGGGTACGCGCCCTGCTGGAACGGCGGCGGCGCCGCGAGGCGGAACTCTCCGGCCTGTACGACACCGCGAGCGACCTGGCCGGGCTGCGCGACTCCGACGACGTACTCCGGGCGATCGTGCACCGGGCCCGGCACCTGCTCGGCACCGACGTGGCGTACATGACGCTTGTCGACGACGACCGGGGCGACACGTACATGCGGGTCACCGACGGCTCGGTCTCGGCCCGGTTCCAGGCGCTCCGGCTGCCGATGGGCGCCGGACTCGGCGGGCTGGTGGCCCAGACCGGCAGCCCGTACGCGACCGCGAACTATCCGCAGGACGCCCGGTTCCACCACACCGGGGAGATCGACGCCGGGGTCGGCGAGGAGGGGCTGGTCGCCATCCTCGGGGTGCCGCTGCGGCTCGGCTCCCGGGTGATCGGGGTGCTCTACGCCGCCAACCGGTCGGCCCGGCCGTTCGCCCGGGAGGAGGTGTCGCTGCTGCTCTCGCTGGCCGCGCACGCCGCGGTGGCGATCGACACCGCCCGGCTGCTCGCCGAGACCCGGGCCGCGCTGGCGGAGCTGTCGGCGGCCAACTCGACGATCCAGGCGCACAGCGCGTCGGTGGAACGGGCCGCCGCCGCGCACGACCGGATGACCTCGCTGGTGCTGCGCGGCGGCGGGGTGGAGGACGTGGCGGCGGCGGTGACCGAGGTGCTCGGCGGGGCGCTGCTGGCGCTGGACGCCGAGGGGCGCACGCTGGCCCGGGTCGGCGAGGTCGGCGAGCCGGACCGGACCGCGCTTTCCGAGGCGGTGGTGGCGTCGCGCACCGAGGGGCGCAGCGTGCGCCGGGGCGATCTCTGGTACGCCGCCGTGGTCGCCGGCACCGAAAACCTCGGTGCCCTGGTCTCCCGCCCGGAGGACGAGCTTGTCGACGCCGACCAGCGGATCCTGGAGCGGGCGGCGCTGGTCACCGCGCTGCTGCTGCTGTTCCGGCAGAGCGTCGCCGAGGCGGAGGGGCGGGTTCGGGGTGAACTGCTCGACGACCTGATCGCCAGGCCGGTCGGTGACGTCGCCGGGCTGCGCAGCCGGGCCCGCCGGCTCGGGGTGGACCTGGACGCCCCGCACGTCCTGGTGGCGGTGGGCGACGACGCGATGACCGGCAGCACCTCGGTCCGGCAGCGGGTCACCTCGTGGGCCAGCACGTACGCCTCGACCCAGGGCGGGCTGGCGGCGGCCCGGGACGGCCGGGCGGTGCTGATGCTGCCCGGCGGCGACGCGGGCGCGGCGGCCCGGACGGTGGTCCGGGACCTGTCCCGGGCGCTGGGCCGGACGGTCACCGCCGGGGCGGGCGGGCCGGCGACCGGGGCGGCGTCGCTGGCCGGTGCGGCCCGGGAGGCGGAGCGCTGCCTGACCGCACTGCGCGCGCTGGGCCGGTCCGGCGAGGGCGCCAGCAGCGCCGAGCTCGGTTTCGTCGGGCTGCTGCTCGGCGCGGTCGAGTCCGGCGGCGACCGGGAGGTGACCCGGTTCCTGGTCGACACCGTCGGGCCGGTACTGGACTACGACGCCCGGCGGGGCACCGCGCTGGTGAAGACGCTGGAGGCGTACTTCGGGGTGGGCGGCAGCCTGGCCCGGGCGGCGGAGCTGCTGCACGTGCACGTGAACACGGTGACCCAGCGGCTCGACCGGGTGGGCCAACTGCTCGGCCCGCAGTGGCAGAAGCCGGAGCGGGCCCTGGAGGTGCAGCTCGCGCTGCGCCTGCACCGGCTGCGCGCCTCGACCGGCGGCGACACCGGACCGGACGGCCGCACCGAACCGCACTGACCGACCGAACCCACCGAGCCGAACGGCCCGGCTCGGCAGCTCAGCGGGCGGCGATGCCGGTGATCACCGCGTCGACGACCCGGGCCGGCAGGTCCCGCTCGTCCAGGTCGGGCTGGGCCCGGAGCAGGCGCTGGATCAGCAGCGGAGCGGTCAGCATGGCGAGGGTCAGCTCGACGTCGAGGTCGGCCCGCAGCTCGCCGAGGTCGATGCCGCGGCGCAGTACGTCACGGATCATCCGCCGTCGCGGCTCGACCAGTTCCTGGTAGAGCCGGTACTGCTCCGGGCTGCGGCTGATCGCCGGCATCAGGCAGGGCATGATCTGCCGCATCCGGGGGTCCGGATTGTGCCCGGTGTTGCCGACCAGCGCGACCAGGTCCTCGCGCACGGACCGGCCGGGCGGTGGCGGCGGTGGCGGCTTCAGCCGGCGCAGCGCGTCCTCGAGCAGCGCCTCCTTGCCTGACCAGCGACGGTAGATGGTCGCCTTGCCCACGCCGGCCCGCGCCGCGATCGCCTCGATCGACAGCGCCTCGATGCTGCTGCCCTCGGCCAGCAGGTCGAGGGCGGCCTCCAGGATCGCCTCGTCCGCGCGGACGCTCCGCGGGCGTCCCGGCGCCCGCGGAGCATCCATCGTCTCGGTCACGTCAGCCATTGTCCCCGGTCGCTCAGGCGGCGACCAGTTCGGGATCGCCCACCGGCTCCGGCGGCAGCACCTGCTCCTCGGCCGAGCGGCCGGGCAGCCAGCGCAACACCACCAGGATGCCGAGGGCGGCGATCACCGCCGACAGTCCGGCGGCCCAGTGCATCGCCGCGACGAAGGCGTCGTTGGCGGCGCCGGTCACCGCCGCGCCGGCCGGGCCGAGCCGCTCGGCGACCGCGTACGCCCCGGAGACCGACTCGGTGGCGGCGTCCCGCACGGGTGCGGGCAGGGTGCGGGCGGCCGGCTCGATCTGGTCCCGGTAGACCCCGGAGAGCACCGAGCCGAGCACCGCTACGCCGAGCGCGCCGGCCACCTGGCGGACGGTGTTGCTTACCGCCGAGCCCACCCCGGCCTTCTCCCGGGGCAGCGCCGACATGATCGACTCGGTCGCCGGCGGCATGATGTTGGCCATCCCGACGCCCTGCACGAAGAAGATCAGACCGATGATCCAGATCGGCGTGCTCGCGGTGGCGAAGGCGAATGCCACGAGCGCGGCCGAGGTCAGGGCCAACCCGGTCACCGCGACGGCCCGACCGCCGTACCGCTTGACCATCGCGGCGCTGCGCGGGGCGAAGACCAGTTGGGCGGCGGCGAAGGGCAGCATCAGCAGGCCGGTCTCCAGCGGGCTGTAGCCACGGACGAGCTGGAGATAGAAGGCGCTGAAGAACATCACGCCCATGGCGGCGAAGAAGACCAGGCCGATCACCGCGACGGGCGCGGCGAACCGGGGTACCCGGAACAGCCGCACGTCGAGCGACGGGAACTCGATCCGACGCTCCCAGGCCACGAAGCCGGCCAGTACGGCGAGTCCGCCGACGATCGAGGCCCAGACCAGCGGCCGGCCGAAGCCGTGCTCACCGCCGTCGATGATGCCGTACGAGAGTGCCACCAGACCGATCACCGAGAGCAGTACGCCCACCACGTCGATCCGACCGGGCTTCGGGTCGCGCGAGTCCGGCACCAGCAGGGCGACCGCGACCAGCCCGATCAGCACCACCGGTACGTTGATCAGGAAGACCGAGCCCCACCAGTAGTTCTCCAGCAGCAGCCCACCCAGCACCGGGCCGATCGCCACGCCGAGGCCGATCGCGCCGGCCCAGACCCCGATGGCGCGACCGCGTTCCCGGGGGTCGAAGACGTTCGAGATGATCGACAGCGTCACCGGCATCACGGCGGCGGCACCGAAGCCCATCAGGGCGCGGGCGCCGATCAGTTGCCCCGGGTTCTGCGCGTACGCCGACAGCAGCGAGGCGAGCCCGAACATCGCCAGGCCGACCAGCAGGAACCACTTGCGCCCGTACCGGTCCCCGAGCACGCCGAAGGTGAAGAGCAGTCCGGCGAAGACCAGGGTGTACGAGTTGATCGACCACTCCAGCTCGCCCTGGCTGGCGCCGAGCCCGTGCACCGGGTCGGCCAGGGTGCGCAGTGCGACGTTCAGGACCGTGTTGTCCAGCACGATCACCAGCAGGCTGACCACGAGCACGCCGAGAATCGCCCAGCGCCTCGGGTGCCCGGTGTTTTCCGTTAACTCCATGCCTTTGTGTCCCCCCGAAACCCCGCGTCGCCGGAATCCGACCGCGGGGAAGTTTTCTGACCGCTCCGACACTAGAGAACAGAGAACCGAAACGGAACCGTTCCGTATCGTATTGTGAGCCGCCTCACCCCCGGACCGGGCCGACCGAACGAGGCGTCCGATCACCGCCAGACGCCGACCCGGCAGGCGATCACGATGGGTGGCATGAGTGACGGCATTGCGGCAAAGACCAGTGTTCTGGATGGAAAGGTAGCGTTCGTCACCGGTGGCAGCCGGGGCATCGGCGCGGCGGTGGCGGTACGGCTGGCCGAGGAGGGCGCCGACGTGGCGCTCAGCTACCAGCGCGACGCCGGGGCGGCCGACGCGGTGCAGGACCGGATCAGGGCGATCGGCCGGCGCGGGCTGGTGATCCAGGCGGACAGCGCCGACCCGGCCGCCGTCGTCGCGGCGGTGGACCGGACGGCCGGCGAGTTCGGCCGGCTCGACATACTCGTCAACAACGCCGGAGCGTTCCTCCTCGGGCCGGTGGCGGAGCTGGGACTCGCCGAGTTCGAGCAGACCGTGGCGGTGAACGTCCGGGCGCCGTTCGTCGCCGCCCAGGCGGCGGCCCGGCACATGGTCCACGGTGGACGGATCATCACGATCGGCAGCAACGTGGCCGAACGGACGCCGTTCCCCGGCTTCGCGCTCTACTCGATGAGCAAGACCGCGATGACCGGGCTGGCCAAGGGACTCGGCCGGGACCTCGGCCCCCGGGGCATCACCGTGAACGTGGTGAACCCGGGACCGACCGACACCGAACTGAACCCGGCGGACAGCCCGATGGCGGAGACGATCCGTGGTCACACCGCCGTCGGCCGGTACGCCACCCCGGTCGAGATCGCCGCCGCGGTCGCCTGGCTGGCCGCCCCCGACAGCGGGTACGTCACCGGTGCGTCCATAAACGTCGACGGCGGCTTCACGATCTGACCTGACCCACCGCCGTGATCACGTAGTGTCCGGCTCGCTCCGGCAGGCCGGACACTACGTGATCACACGGCTCGGCCGAGCCGGTCGGGTGCGGCGGGAACGGCCGGACGATTCCGCTTCGAGGACGTTGGTCCCCGGCACCGGACTAGCCGGCCGGATCGTCGTCGTACCGGATGGTCAGGGTGCTGCGGTAGGCACCCGACGGCTCCTGATCCGGCTGCCGGTCCGGCGGCTCGACCGGACCGTCGGTCCAGACCTTCGTCGCCCGGTACGGGTAGCCGTCCTGTCCGGGCCCTCCGACGGCCTCGGCCCGGAAGAAGACCCGCTGGCCCGCCGAGAGGCTGCGGTAACCGGGGGCGACGAGGGCGGAGAAGTGCACCCAACAGCCGCCCGGGGTCTCCGGGGCGTCCAGCACCCCCCAGCCCCGGTCGGCGTCGAACCGGCGCACCACGCCCTGGCGCACCACGTCCTCGAAAGTCACGGTCGCCCTGCTCGGCCGCTCAGCCGACCGCCGCCATGACCTCGTCGGAGACGTCGAAGTTGCCGTAGACGTTCTGCACGTCGTCGGAGTCCTCGAGCGCGTCGATCAGCTTGAAGACCTTGCGGGCGCCGTCGGCGTCCAGCGGCACGGTCACGCTCGGCACCAGCGAGGACTCCGCCGACTCGTAGTCGATACCGGCGTCCTGCAAGGCGGTCCGCACGGCGATCAGGTCGCCCGGCTCGGAAACCACCTCGAACGCCTCGTCGAGGTCGTTCACCTCCTCCGCCCCGGCGTCGAGTACGGCGAGCAGCACGTCGTCCTCGGAGAGCCCGGCCTTGGGCACGATCACCACGCCCTTGCGGGAGAACATGTACGACACCGAGCCGGCGTCCGCCAGTGAGCCGCCGTTGCGGGTCAGCGCGGTGCGCACCTCGGTCGCGGCACGATTGCGGTTGTCGGTCAGGCACTCGATCAGCAGCGCGACGCCGCCGGGGCCGTACCCCTCGTACATCACCGTCTCCCAGTTCGCGCCCCCGGCCTCCAGGCCGGAGCCGCGCTTGACGGCGCGGTCGATGTTGTCGTTCGGCACCGAGTTCTTCTTCGCCTTCTGGATGGCGTCGAAGAGGGTCGGGTTACCGGCCGGGTCGCCGCCGCCGGTACGCGCCGCGACCTCGACGTTCTTGATGAGCTTGGCAAACATCTTGCCGCGCTTGGCGTCGATGACCGCCTTCTTGTGCTTCGTCGTCGCCCACTTTGAGTGGCCGGACATACCTGACCTCCATCGCTACCCGGCGTCTGTGTCGACTGCACCGCGCGTCATGTTCTCCACGAAGAACCGCCGAACTCCGCGACAATCCTACCGACGCGGTCGCGGCGTGCTGACGACCGGCACGGGTCGGATCAACCCTTCCCGGCCGGGCCGTCCCGATCGCCCGTCCCGATCGCCCCGCTCCGGCTCCCCCGGCGACTACCCGCCGTCAGCGGCCGTGCGGACGAGGTCGACGAACCAGCGGTGCAGGCGGCGATCACCGGTCAACTCGGGGTGGAAGGCGGTGGCCACCGCGTTGCCCTGCCGCACCGCGACGATCCGCCCGGCCGCCGGCCCGGCGCCCACCCGCCCCAACACCTGCACCCCGTCGGCGACCCGCTCGACCCAGGGCGCCCGGATGAAGACGGCGTGGAAGCTCGGCCCCGGAACACCGGCGATCTCCACCGGCGCCTCGAAGGAGTCGACCTGCCGACCGAACGCGTTGCGTCGCACCGTCATCTCGATGCCACCGAAGCTCTGCTGGTCGGGGCGGCCGTCCAGCACCTCGGTCGCCAGCATGATCATGCCTGCGCAGGAGCCGTAGACCGGCATGCCGGCGCCGACCCGCTTGCGGACCGGGTCCAGCAGCTCGAACGTCTCGGCCAGCTTGCTGATGGTGGTCGACTCGCCGCCCGGGATCACCAGGCCGTCGACCTGCTCCAGCTCCTCCGGCCGACGGACCGGCCGGGCGGCCGCGCCGGCCTCGGCCAGCGCGGCCAGATGCTCGCGGACGTCCCCCTGCAACGCCAGAACGCCGACCGTAACCTCCGGCGCGCTCCTCGCGCTCACCAACCCGCTTTTCGCTCGCGACTGCGGGGCTCGCAAACCCGGCTCACTCCTCGCGCTCACCAACCCGCCATCCGCTCGCGACTGCGGGGCTCGCAAACCCGGCTCACTCCTCGCGCTCACCAACCCGCCATCCGCTCGCGACTGCGGGGCTCGCAAACCCGGCTCACTCCTCGCGCTCACCAACCCCGCTCCGCGAGGCGGTGCGGCACCGGGATGTCGTCGACGTTGATCCCGACCATCGCCTCGCCGAGCCCGCGCGACACCTTGGCCAGCACGTCCGGGTCGTCGTAGAAGGTGGTCGCCTTGACGATCGCGGCGGCCCGCTGGGCCGGGTTGCCGGACTTGAAGATCCCGGAGCCGACGAAGACCCCCTCCGCGCCGAGCTGCATCATCATCGCCGCGTCGGCCGGAGTGGCGATGCCACCGGCGGTGAAGAGCACCACCGGCAGCTTCCCGGTCTCGGCCACCTCCCGGACCAGCTCGTACGGCGCCTGCAACTCCTTGGCCGCGACGTACAGCTCGTCGGTGGGCAGCGAGGTGAGGCGGCGGATCTCGTCGCGGATCTTCCGCATGTGCGTGGTCGCGTTGGAGACGTCGCCGGTGCCCGCCTCACCCTTGGAGCGGATCATGGCCGCGCCCTCGGTGATCCGGCGCAGCGCCTCGCCCAGGTTCGTGGCACCGCAGACGAACGGCACGGTGAACGCCCACTTGTCGATGTGGTTGGCGTAGTCGGCCGGGGTCAGCACCTCGGACTCGTCGACGTAGTCCACGCCGAGCGCCTGGAGCACCTGCGCCTCGACGAAGTGCCCGATCCGGGCCTTGGCCATCACCGGGATGGAGACGGCGTTGATGATGCCGTCGATCATGTCCGGGTCGCTCATCCGGGAGACGCCGCCCTGGGCCCGGATGTCGGCCGGTACCCGCTCCAGCGCCATCACCGCGACGGCACCGGCATCCTCGGCGATCTTCGCCTGCTCGGCGGTGACCACATCCATGATCACGCCACCCTTGAGCATCTCGGCCATACCCCGCTTGACCCGCGCGGTGCCGACCACTCCGGTGGCGCTGACGGTCTGCTCTCCAGCCGCGGTCGGCTGGCCGGAACCGGACTGGGCGGTGGATTCGGACACGGCGTTCTCGCTCCTCGACAGTGCTTCGGGGGTGGATTCGCGCTCGATGCTACGCGGAGTGCAACGCCGGACCGACAGCCAATCAGACCCCGGGTGGCCTGCCGTGTGGCCGGGCTCACCCTGCTGGCCGCACCGGGGCGGCCGCCCGAGCCGCGTCGGGACGGCCAGCCGGTACCGCCGGTGCCGCGTCAGCCGACCTCAGCCGACCTCAGCTGACCTCAGCCGACCGAGAGTTCCGGACGGCTGCTCAGGGTCGGGTCGTCGATGTCGAAGTAGCGCGGCAGCTCGTGCTTGCGGGACATCCGGAACAGCCGTACGACGGGGCGGCGGCGCAGCGAGAGCGCATCGCGTACCAGGTCGGTGTGCACCTGACGGGCCAGCGCGAGCCGCCGGCTGGCCCCGATCACCGCCGTGGCGGCCGGCTCCTCCGGCTCCAGCGGGCCGGCCCGCAACTGCCGGGTCAGGTCGTTCTCGGCGGCCTCCCGTTCGTCCCCCTCGGCGTCCAGGGCGATCCGGGCCGCCGCGTACAGCTCGACCGCGTACCGCTCCTCGGCAAGTACCGCGGCGGCGGCCGCCCGGCGCAGCAGGTGCGCGTCGAGCGCACGGGACGCCGAACGTACCCGCAGGTGCATCCGGTCGACCCGGGCCGCGATCCAGACCAGGTACGCCGTTGTCAGGACGAGCGCCACCGCACCGCCCACCACCCACCACATGCCCGGCATCGTAGTGCGGCCCCACTTCCGTCCTCGTGGCACGTCACCGGCACCGGCCGGGACGATCCGGTCAGACCGGCTCGATCCACTCCTCGTCCAGCACCCGGCCGTCGGTCGCCTCGATCGCCGTGGCGTACACCTCGAGCACCCGGCGGGCGACCGTCGGCCAGTCGAAGGCCGCGACCACCTCCCGGGCGCAGGCCGACAGCTCGGTACGGCGTACCGGGTCGTCGAGCAGGTTGCCGAGGGTGTCCCGCAGCGCCGCCGAGTCCCCGGTGCGGAAGAGTTCCCCGGCCCGGCCCCCGTCCAACACCCGACGGAAGGCGTCCAGGTCGCTGGCCACCACCGCCGCCCCGGCGGCCATCGCCTCGGTCAGGATCATCCCGAAGGACTCCCCGCCGGTGTTCGGTGCGACATAGAGGTGCACGCTGCGCAGCATGCGCGCCTTGTCCGGTTCCGAGACCTGGCCGAGGAAGGTGATCCGGTCCCGCAACTCGTCCGGTACGCCCTCGTGCAGTTCGGCCTCGTCGCCCGGACCGGCGACCAGCAGGCGCAGCCCCGGGCGCTGCGCGGCGAGCCCCACGAACGCGTCCCGGAGTACCCCGAAGCCCTTGCGCGGCTCGGTGAACCGGCCGAGGAAGCCGAGCGTGCCGCCGCTGCCCGGCTCGCACGGGCCCGGCCAGCCGGGCAGCGGCTCGGCGTCGGCGAACTTCGCCACCGCCACCCCGTTGGGGATCTCCACCGCCCCGCCGCCGAGGTGCTCGACCTGGACCTTGCGGGCCAGCGCGCTCACCGCGATCCGGGCGGTGATCCGCTCGACGGCGAACTGCAACACCCCCTGCGCGGCGGCCAGCGCCCGGGACCGGGTCATCGCGGTGTGGAAGGTCGCCACCACCGGTCCCCGGGCGGAGAGGACGGCGAGCAGCGAGAGGCTGAGCGTGAACGGCTCGTGCACGTGCAGCACGTCGAACCGGCCCCGGGACAGCCACCGCCGGACCCGGGCGGTGGAGACCGGCCCGAAGCTGATCCGGGCGACCGACCCGTTGTACGGCAACGGCACCGACCGGCCGGCCGACACCACGTACGGCGGCAGCGGCGAGTCCTCGTCCGCCGGTGCCAGCACGCTCACCTCGTGGCCGAGCCCGATCAGCGCCTCGGCGAGGTCGACCACGTGGTTCTGCACCCCGCCGGGGACGTCGAAGGAGTACGGACACACGATGCCGATCCGCACTGCGGCTCCCCCCTCAGGCCGGTTCGGAGATCGACGGCGTACCCGCTGTTCCCGGCACCGCCCCGGCCGTCCCGCTCGGACCGGCCACCCCGGCGGTCCTGGCCGGCTCGTCGATCCAGACCCGTTGCAGCATGTGCCAGTCTTCCGGGCGCTCCGCGATGCCCTCGGCCAGGTGGTCGGCGATCCGCTGGGTCAGCGCCCGGACCCGCTGGTCGAGCGGCCCGGTCTGCTGCGCCGGCACCTCCAGCGGCCCGATCAATCGGCCCCGGGGGCCCGCCGGGTCGTACCAGAGGGCCGCCACGTAGAGCGGTGCGCCGGTCCGGATCGCCAGCAGGGCCGGGCCGGCCGGCATCCGGGCCTGGCCGCCGAAGAACCGCACCGGCACCCCGCGCGCCGACAGGTCCCGGTCGGCGAGCAGCGGTACCAGGTAGCCGGCGGCGACCCGCTCGGCGAGTACCTCGAAGGGTGTCCGGGGGCCGCCGTGGGTGGGCAGGATCTCCATGCCGAGCCGGCGCCTGAAGTCGAGGAACCGCTCGTAGACGCCCTCGGGCCTGAGCCGCTCCATCACGGTTGCGACCGGCCAGCCTTTCGCGGCCACCCAGGCACCGGCGGCGTCCCAGTTGCCGGAGTGCGGCAGCGCCACCACAACGCCCCGGCCGGCCGCCATCTCGGCGGCGAGCAGTTCCTCGCCGTCGAGCCGGAAGTCCTCGCGGAGCTGCGCCCGGCTGCGCGACGGCAGCCGGAACATGTCCAGCCAGTAGCGGGCGTACGAGCGCAGGCCCCGGCGGACCAGCTCCTCCAGGGCGGCCTCCGGCAGCTCGGGTCCGACCACCCGGCGCAGGTTGGCGGCGAGCCGGCGACTTCCCGGACCACGCCGCCGGTACGCCTGGTCGGCGGCGGCCCGGAACAGCGCGGCCGCGACCGGCCGGGGCAGGGCGCGTACCGCCCGCCAGCCGGCCAGGTAGGCGAACTCGACCGGAGTCACCGGCCGCCCCGGCGCACTCTCACGCCGCCGCCCGCCGGGCCGGGCGGACCCGAGCCGGCCGGCCTGTGGCCGGCTGCCCGGGGCGGGCTGTGGCCGGCTGCCCGGGGCGGGTCACGCGTCCACGCCCAACTCGGCGCGCTGGGCCTGCCGGTAGACGTGCGTCATCCGCTGCCCGACGGTGAAGACCGAGACGGCGGCGAGCAGCCAGAGCGCGGTGACCAGCGCCCAGCTCAGTCCCAGGCCGGTGAGCAGCCCGCCGACGCCGACGATCAGCAGCCGCTCGGTCCGCTCGGCGATGCCGACGTTGCAGGTCATCCCGAGCCCCTCGGCGCGGGCCTTCACGTACGAGACGAGACCGCCGGCGACCAGGCAGATCAGCGCGGCGGCGACCCCGACGCGGTCGTCCTGGGTGGCCAACCAGTAGGCGACGGCGCCGAAGACGGCACCGTCGGAGACCCGGTCCATGCTCGAGTCGAGGAACGCGCCGAACCGGCTCGACCCGCCGCGCATCCGGGCCATCGTGCCGTCGAGCAGGTCGGTGAGGGCGAAGAAGGTGACCACCAGCGCCCCGGCCACCAGATGGCCGCGGGCGCCGAGCAGCACCGATCCGAGCACCACCCCGAGCGTCCCGGCAACGGTGACGGCGTTGGGCGTCACCCCGACCCGCAGCAGGGTCCGGGCGATCGGTTCGACGACGCGGGTCATGCCGGCCCGGGCCGACACCTGGAAGATCTTCGCCATGGCCGTCCCACCATAACGGGCCGCGAACGGCCACGGTACGCCCGGTGGCGCCTAGTTCACGCCGCAGGCTTGTGTCACGACTTGTACGGGTGTGAGATCTGAGCAGGGGACGTGACGTCGCTCACCTGTCACCCGGCACGTCTCCGGCAGCACGGCAGGCCACCCGAGGATATCGCCGCGGAGTCGCCAGGGCAGCTCCCCCGTCGCACGCGGCGGTCGCCACCAACCACCGGCTTAGGGAGGTGCGCCCCGATGGCGCAGAAGAGTTCGGAGAAAGGGGTCACCGGCCCGGCGCCGGTGGTGGACGAGCCCGGCAGGGTTCGCAACGTGGTGCTCGTCGGGCACTCCGGGGCGGGGAAGACGACCCTGGTCGACGCCCTGCTCGCGGCGACCGGCACGATCTCGCGGCCCGGTGCGGTCGTCGACGGCACCACGGTCTGCGACCACGACCCGGCGGCGGTACGCCAGCAGCGCTCGATCAGCCTGGCCTGCGCGCCGCTGGTGCACGACGACGTCAAGGTCAACCTGCTGGACACCCCGGGTTACGCGGACTTCGTCGGCGAACTCCGGGCCGGACTGCGGGCGGCCGACGCCGCGCTCTTCGTCGTCTCGGCGGTGGACGGGATGGACGGCGCGACCGCCGCGCTCTGGCAGGAGTGTGCCGCCGTCGGGATGCCCCGGGCCGTCGCGGTGACCCGGCTGGACCACCAGCGGGCCGACCTGGACGAGACGGTGGCGCTCTGCCAGCGGGTCTTCGGCGACAACGTACTCCCGCTCTACCTGCCGATGCTGGACGACGACGGTGTGCGGGTGGTCGGTTTGATGGGCCTGATCACCCGCCGGGTCTTCGACTACTCGGCCGGGCTGCCGGCGGCGGTCCGCGACCCCGATCCCGAGCACCTGCCGGCGATCGGCGAGGCCCGCAACGAGCTGATCGAGGGGATCATCGCGGAGAGCGAGGACGAGACCCTGCTGGACCGCTACCTCGGCGGCGAGGAGATCGAGACGCGGGTCCTGATCGACGACCTGGAGAAGGCGGTGGCCCGGGGGCACTTCTATCCGGTGGTGCCGGTCTGCGCGGAGACCGGGCTCGGCCTCGACGCCCTGCTGGAACTGCTGACCGCGGCCTTCCCGACCCCGCTGGAGCACGACCTGCCGACCGTCACCGGCGTCGACGGTTCGGCGCAGCCGCCGCTGAGCTGCGACCCCGACGGCCCGCTGGTGGCCGAGGTGGTCAAGACCACCATCGACCGGCACGTCGGCCGGGTCTCCCTGGTCCGGGTCTTCTCCGGCACGCTCCGCCCGGACCAGGTGGTGCACGTCTCCGGGCACGGCATGGCCGAGCGCGGCCATCCGGACCACGACGCCGACGAGCGGATCGCGCACGTCTACTCCCCGCTCGGCGCCGCGCTGCGCGAGGTGCCGCACTGCGTGGCCGGCGACATCTGCGCGATCACCAAGTCGGGTACGGCGGAGACCGGCGACACCCTATCCGGCAAGGAACAGCCGCTGCTGATCGCGCCCTGGGAGATGCCCGAGCCGCTGCTGCCGGTGGCGATCGTGGCGAAGAGTCGGGCCGACGAGGACGCGCTGGCCAAGAACCTGGCCCGGCTGGTCGCCGGTGACCCGACGATGCGGCTGGAACGCAACCCGGAAACCCACCAGCTGGTGCTCTGGTGCATGGGCGAGGCGCACGCCGAGGTGGTGCTCGACCGGCTCCGTGGCGGCGGGGTGGACCTGGAGACCGAGCCGGTGCGGGTCGCGCTGCGGGAGACCTTCGCGGTCGCCTCGAAGGGGCACGGCCGGCACGTCAAGCAGTCCGGTGGGCACGGCCAGTACGCGGTCTGCGACATCGAGGTGGAGCCGCTGCCCCGGGGCGCGGGGTTCGAGTTCGCCGACCGGGTGGTCGGCGGCGCGGTGCCGCACAACTACATCCCGTCGGTGGAGAAGGGGGTACGCACCCAGATGGGCCGGGGCATCGTCGCCGGCGCTCCGGTGGTGGACCTGAGGGTGACCCTGGTGGACGGCAAGGCGCACAGCGTCGACTCCTCCGACGCCGCCTTCCAGACCGCCGGCTCGCTGGCGCTGCGGGACGCGGCGGAGAAGGGCCAGGTGACCCTCCTGGAGCCGGTCGACGAGGTGCTGGTCCGGGTGCCGGACGCCAACGTGGGTGCGGTGATGAGCGACATGTCCGGCCGGCGCGGCCGGGTGCTCGGCACCGAACCCGACCCGGGCGGTACCGACCACACGCTGGTCCGGGCCGAGGTGCCGGCCACCGAACTGCTCCGGTACGCCGTCGAACTGCGCTCGATGACCGCCGGCGGCGGCACCTTCCGGCGCACCTTCGCCCGCTACGAGCCGATGCCGAGCCACCTCGCCGACCAGATCCGCAAGGAACACAGCACCCGCTGAGGTGTGAGGAAGGGCCCCCGCTACGACAGAGAACGACAAGCGGGGACCCTTCCTTGGACCCGGGGCGTTCAGGGGGTGGCGAGTAGGCGTTGGACCTCGGCGAGTTGGTCGGCCGGCAGCGGCCCGTGGGCCAGCGCGCCGACGTTCTCCTCCACCTGGGCGACGGTCCGGAAGCCGGGGATCGGCACGGTCCGGTCACTGCGTGCCCAGAGCCAGCCGAGCGCGCCCTGGGCGAGGGTGCGGCCGTCCGAGGTGAGCACGTCCCGGACGGCGGCGACCCGGGCCAGGAACTCCGGCGCCGGCCGGCCGTCCCGGAACCAGTCCAGCCAGGCGGGGGCGAGCCCGCGTACGTCGTCGGCGGCCAGCCTGCTCGACTCGGTGAACTTGCCGGAGAGCAGCCCCATCGCCAGCGGCCCCCGGTTGATGCTGGCCAGGTCGTGGCGCTCGCAGACGGCGAGCACCTCCGGCGAGTCCTGCAAGACCGAGAAGGAGTGCTGCACGGCGGCGCAGTGCGTACCGTCGGCACCCCAGGCGGCGGCCCGGTCGGGCAGGTCGGTGCTCCAGCCGTACGCCCGGATCCGGCCCTCGGTCACCAGTTCCTCCAGGGTGCCGAGCAGTTCGGCGGCCTGGTCGAGCGGAAGGTCGCCGAGGTGTAGCTGGTAGAGGTCGATCCGGTCGGTCTCCAGCCGGCGCAGCGAGGCGGTGACCGCCCGGCGCAGGTAGTCCGGCGACCCGTCCGTCCCGGTCATCTGCCGGGTCGGCTCGTCGTAGGTGTTCCCCCACTTGGTGGCGATCACCACCTCGTCCCGGTGTCCGGCCAGGGCGCGGGCCAGGATCCGCTCGCTGTGCCCGGTGCCGTAGACGTCGGCGGTGTCGAAGAAGGTGACGCCGAGGTCGAGGCCGCGGCGGATCGCCCGGATCGACTCGTCGTCGTCCACCTGTCCCCAGCCGAGCGGCTGGTCGCCCAGGTGCCATACGCCCCCGATGGCCCAGCAGCCGAGGCCGAGGGCGCTCACCTCGATGCCGCTGCGGCCCAACACGCGCGTGTTCGTATTCATGGCGGAAAGCGTTCCACATCGCACGGTCCCGCCCCATCGAGAATTGCGGTCGCGGACGCGACTGTCGATAGGACAGGTGTTCGAATATCCTGGCAGTGGGTATCCGGCCGGTGAGGAGGTCGGGATGGGACCGCTCGGGATGTCACCGCTGCTGCGTGCCGCTCTGGAGTACGCCGCCGCCGGGATTCCCGTGCTGCCGCTGCACTCCCCGACCGGGACCGGTTGCAGTTGCGGGCGGCCCGACTGCGATCGGCCCGGCAAGCATCCGCGCTGGCACCGCAGCCTGCTCCGACGGGGCCTGCACGACGCCAGTACCCGTGCGGAGCTGATCCGGCGGTGGTGGACCCGGTGGCCGGACGCCAACCTGGCGCTGCGTACCGGCGACCGCTTCGACGTGTGCGACGTCGACCCGCCCGGCGGGGTCGCCGCGCTGCGCGCCCTGGTACGGGACCGGCGGATCACCGGGCCGGTGGTCCGGACCGGTTCCGGCGGCTGGCACCTCTACCTGCGCCCGACCGGCGCCGGGAACCGGACCGGACTGCTGCCCGGCGTCGACTGGCGCGGGGCCGGCGGCTATGTCGTCGCCCCACCGTCCAGGCACGCCAGCGGCCGGGACTACCGCTGGATCCGCCCACCGGCGGTGCCGCTCGCCGACTGCCCGCCGGAGTTGACCGTGCTGCTCTTCCCGCCCGCACCACGCCGGTCGACGGCCGGCACCGCCGACCGGGTCCGGCACCCCGACCGGTACGGCTGCGCCGCGCTCGCCGCCGAGGCAGGCAGCGTCGCCGTCGCGCCCGTCGGCACCCGCAACAGCACGCTCTACCGGGCGGCGTACCAGCTCGGGCAGCTCGCCGCGCTGGACCTGCTCGACGACCGCGACATCACCGCCGTGCTTGCCGACGCCGCCCGGCGCAGCGGACTCGGCCGGTACGAGACCGCCCGGACGATCCGCTCCGGGCTGCGTACCGGTCGGCGGCATCCCCGGCCCGGCCTGGCCGCCTAGCCGAGGCGACCGCCGCCAGCCGAGGCGAGGGCCCTCGGTGCGGCACCGGCGGCGTTGCCCGATCGCACTACCGTGTACCGATGGCCGTGCGACTGTCGCTGGAACAGGTGCCCCCGTCTGCTGTGGACCGGCTGGCAGCGGTGTCGGCGGCGGCGTACAGCCCGCACGGTGGCCTGCTGGCGATTGGCGGCGAGGACGGGCTGGTCCGGCTCTGGGACGCGGCCGGAGACCGGCTGATCCGGGTACTCGACACCCGACCCGACAGCGACACCCGACCCGACAGCGACGCACGGCCCGGCAGCGACGCACGGCCCGGCAGCGACGCACGGCCCGGCAGCGACATCGACGGTGACGGTGCCCCACGGGTGCTGGCGGTCGGCTTCGGTGGCGGTCGGCCGCCCGTGCTCGCGGCAAGTCTCGACGCCGGCCGGGTGCTCGTGTGGAGCCCGACCGACGGCCGGCGGCTCGGCACGATCACCACGGGCGAGCGGAACGTCCGCTCGATCGCCCTGCATCCCGACCGCCGCCTGCTCGCCGCCGCAGCCGACGACCGGGTGCTGCTCTGGGACGCGACGACCGGTCGGCTGCTGCGGAGCTTCACCGGGCACACCGACCAGGTGACGCAGGTCACCTTCAACCTGACGGGAAGCCGGTTGGTCAGTGCCGGCCTGGACGGTATCCGGCTGTGGGACGCGACCGACGGACGGCTCGTCCGCCAGTTCCACGGCCACCCGGGCAGCTTGACGACGGTCGCGATCGACCCGGCCGGAGAGCGGTTGGCCGGGACCGGCCCGACCGCGCGGACGGTACGGATCTGGCACGTCCACACCGGGCGGGAGCTGGCCGGGCTCGACTGCCGGGGCGACACGCCGGCATCCGTGGCGTTCAGCCCGGACGGTCGACTGCTGGCGTTCGGCAGCCCGAGCCGTAGCCTGCGGATCTGGGACACCGCCTCCGGAGCCGAGCTGTGCGCACTCACCGGGCGCCGGATGAGCCTCGTCTGCGCCGTGGCCTTCAGCCCGGACGGCGGGCACCTGCTGACCCTCGCCCATCCGGCCCGCCGGCCGCCACCGCCGTCATCAACCCCGGCAGCGCCGTCACCGGCGCCGGCGAAATTCTTCGACCGGACGTTCGCCCGCTGGCGGACCCGGGAGGTCGCTGTCGAGCCGGACCGCGTGCTCGTGATCGCCTCCGGCGAGGAACGGATCCTGCCCCATCCGCGTGCGGTGCGCTCGGTGGCGTTCGCCCCGGACGGAAGCCGGCTGGTGAGCAACGACGGCACCGTACGGGTGTGGCGGCTCGACGGCGGCGCAGTCCCGGTCACGGTCGGCACGGCAAACGTACTCGCGCACGTCGGGTGGAGCCCGGACGGCAGCCTGCTCGCGTACGTCCGGGACATCAGCACGGTGGCGCTCGCGGACCCGGCGACCGGCCGCGAACTCCGGAGTCGGGCCTGCCTCGGCCTCGCCGTGTCGGGTCTGGCGTTCAGCCCGGACGGCAGCCGGCTCGCCGGCTCGCTCGGCGACCACTCGATCGCCCTCTGGGACCCGTCGACGGGCCGCGAGCTGCGGCGGCTCGCCGGCCCACCGTCGGTGACGAGCGCGGGCTCGTCCACGATGGCGTTCAGCCCCGAGGGCACCCTGCTGGCCACGGGTGCCGACAACGGCACCAACGCGCTGCACCTGTGGCAGCTCGACACCGGAAGCCTCCAGCAGGTGCACGGACACACCGGTCACGTCGCCGCGGTCGCCTTCGACCCGTCCGGTGCCCGGCTCGCCAGCGGTGGTGCCGACCGGTCGGTGGTGCTGTGGGACGTCGCCACCGGTGGCGAGATCACCGAATTGACCGAGCACCCCGGCCGGCTGTGGGCGGTGGCGTTCAGTCCGGACGGCGGCCGGCTGGCCACCGCCTGCTCCGACGGGGTGGTCTATCTCCGCGAGCCGGTGACCGGATCGCCGACCCACCGCCTGGTCGGCCACTCGGGAGCGGTGCTGTCGGTCGCCTTCAGCCCGGACGGCGGCCGGCTGGCCACCGCCGGGGCGGATGCGACCGTCCGGGTATGGAAGCTGCCGCCCGTCCGCGGCTGACGACGTCGCTACCGCCCGTCCGCGGCTGACGACGTCGCTGCCGTCCAGGCTGTGGCGAGCAGGGTACGGGTCTCCGCCAGCAACTGCGGCAGTACCTTGGTCCGGGCGATCACCGGCATGAAGTTGGCGTCCCCGCCCCACCTCGGCACCACGTGCTGGTGCAGGTGGGCGGCGATCCCGGCGCCGGCGACGCCGCCCTGGTTCATCCCGATGTTGAAGCCGTGCGCGTTGCTGACCCGCCGGACCACCCGCATCGCCGTCTGGGTGCAGCCGGCCAGTTCCACCGTCTCCGCGCTGTCCAGCTCGGTGTAGTCGGCGACGTGCCGGTACGGGCAGACCAGCAGGTGCCCGGGGTTGTATGGATAGAGGTTCAGCACCACGAACACCCGCTCGCCCCGGTGCACCACCAGGTTCTCCTCGCCCTCCCGCTCCGGGGCGAGGCAGAACGGGCAGCCGGCCGGCTTCTCGTGCCCCTCCCCCGGCCGGTCCGGACCGGAGATGTAGGTCATCCGGTGCGGGGTCCAGAGCCGGTCGAGGCCGTCGGGCATGCCGATTTCCGCGTGGGGCGCCGCGCCTGTCACGCCGACGATCCTACGACCCGGCCTCGCCACCGGCCGGTTCGGCGGTCGGGCCGGCGTTGACCCGGGACCGGACCACCTCGACCACGTGTGCCACCGCCTCGTGCAGCGGTACGCCGTTGCGCTGCGAGCCGTCCCGGTAGCGGAACGAGACCGCTCCGGCCTCCACGTCGGCGTCCCCGGCGATCGCCATGAACGGGATCTTCTGCTGCTGGGCGGTCCGGATCTTCTTCTGCATCCGGTCGTCCGAGGTGTCGACCTCGGCCCGGATCCCCTCGGCGCGCAGCGCGGCGACGAACCCGTGCAGGTGGCTGGCGTGCTCCTCGCGGATCGGGATGCCGACCACCTGCACCGGGGCGAGCCAGGCCGGGAAGGCTCCGGCGTAGTGCTCGGTCAGTACCCCGAAGAAGCGCTCGATCGAGCCGAAGAGCGCCCGATGGATCATCACCGGGCGCTGCCGGGTGCCGTCGGCGGCCTGGTATTCCAGGCCGAACCGCTCGGGCTGGTTGAAGTCGACCTGGATGGTGGACATCTGCCAGGTACGCCCGATCGCGTCCTTGGCCTGCACGCTGATCTTCGGCCCGTAGAAGGCCGCGCCGCCCGGGTCCGGCACCAGGTCGAGCCCGGACGCCTCGGCGGCGGTGCGCAGCGCCTCGGTCGCCTCCGCCCAGTCCTCGGCGGAGCCGATGAACTTCGGCGAGTCGTCCCGGGTCGACAGCTCCAGGTAGAAGTCGTCCAGCCCGTAGTCGCGGAGCAGGTCGAGGACGAAGGCGAGCAGCGTGGTCAGCTCGCCCGGCATCTGCTCCCGGGTGCAGTAGATGTGCGAGTCGTCCTGGGTGAGCCCGCGTACCCGGGTCAGCCCGTGCACGACACCGGACTTCTCGTACCGGTAGACGGTGCCGAACTCGAAGAGCCGCAGCGGCAGTTCCCGGTACGACCGCCCGCGCGCCCGGAAGATCAGGTTGTGCATCGGGCAGTTCATCGCCTTGAGGTAGTATTCCGCGCCCTCGAGTTTCATCGGCGGGAACATGGTGTCGGCGTAGTACGGCAGGTGGCCGGAGGTCTCGAAGAGCTGCGCCTTGGTGATGTGCGGCGAGTTGACGAACTCGTAGCCGGCCGCCTCGTGCCGCCGCCGCGAGTAGTCCTCCAGCTCCCGCCGGATGATCCCGCCCCTGGGGTGGAAGACCGCCAGGCCGGAGCCGATCTCGTCGGGGAAGCTGAACAGGTCCAGCTCGGCGCCGAGCTTGCGGTGGTCGCGCCGGGCCGCCTCCTCCAGCACCTTCAGGTACGCCTTGAGCGCGTCCCGGGTCGGCCAGGCGGTGCCGTACACCCGCTGGAGCTGCGGGTTGCGCTCGTTGCCCCGCCAGTAGGCGGCGGCCGAGCGCATCAGCTTGAACGCGCCGATCAGCCGGGTGCTGGGCAGGTGCGGCCCCCGGCACAGGTCGGACCAGCAGGGCTTGCCGCTCTCGGCGTCCAGGTTGTCGTAGATGGTGAGTTCGCCGGCACCGACCTCCATCACCTCGCCCGCGTCGAAGCCGGCCCCGCCGCCCTCGGTCCCGGCGCCCTTGACCTCGATCAACTCAAGCTTGAACGGCTCGTCGGCCAGCTCGGTCCGGGCCTCGTCCAGGCTGTCGAAGCGGCGCCGCCGGAACCGCTGGCCGGACTTGACGATCTCCTGCATCCGCTTCTCCAGCCGGTCGAGGTCCTCCGGCTGGAACGGGCGGTCGACGTCGAAGTCGTAGTAGAAGCCGTTGTCGATCGGCGGACCGATGCCGAGCTTTGCCTCCGGGAAGATGTCCTGGACCGCCTGGGCCAGCACGTGCGCGGTGGAGTGCCGCAGCACGTTCAGCCCGTCCGGCGAGTCCAGCCGGACCGGCTCGACGACGGTCTCCACCTCGGGCGCCCAGTCCAGGTCGCGGAGCTGCCCGGCCGGGTCGCGGACCACCACGATCGCCCCGGGGCCGGCGTGCGGCAGTCCCGCCGCGGCCACCGCCTCGGCCGCCGTCGTCCCGGCCGGCACGACGACGGGGTCGACACCGACGGGGGTACGGGCTTGGGACACGGTGGCTCCTTACGATCGTGGACGAATCGGACAGCGCCGACGGGATCGGCTCGTCCAGATGCTATCGGTCCTGCGTTTTCCTCCTCCCGGCGCCGCTGCCTCGGCGTTAGATTGACGCCGTGGCACCCGTGGACGCCGTGAGCGCGCTTCAGCGTAGATACCAGACCTTCTTCGGCACCGGGCCGGGCGTACCCTTCGCGGTCGCGCCGGCCGGCGGCCCGGTGCGGACCTTCGGCACCGGCGAGCCGCAGTTCACCATCGTGGTCAAGGACGAGCGGGGCGCCAAGGCGCTGGCCGCGCTGGACCAGTTCGCCGTCGCCGTGGCCTACCTACAGGGGTCGCTGGACGTGGAGGGCGACCTGGCGGCGGCGCTGCGGATGCGGTCGTTCTTCACCGACCGGCATCCGATCGCCTTCCTCGGCAGGTTCCTGCCGGCACTGCTGCGCGGCCGGCGGGAGGACGACCGCCGGGCCATCTCGCACCACTACGACGAGGACTCGGATTTCTTCCTGACCTTCCTCGACCACCGGCACCGCTGCTACACCGAGGGGGTCTTCGCCTCCGACGACGAGCCGCTGGAAGACGCGATGACCCGCAAAATGGACCTGGCGCTGGAGGCGATCGGGGTCGGGCCGGGCGATCACGTGTTGGAGGTCGGCGGCGGCTGGGGCGCCTTCAGCGAGCACGCCGCCCGCAAGGGGATCAGGGTCACCACCACGACCCTGTCGGTGGAGTCGGAGCGCTTCCTCACCGACCTGTTCGACCGCGAGCGGCTGCCGGTACGGGTGGTCCGGGAGCACATCTTCGGCTACTCCCCCGGCGAGCGCTACGACGCGATCGTCAACATGGGGGTCACCGAGCACCTGCCCGACTACCGCACCACGCTGCGCAAGTACGCCGAGCTGCTCCGGCCCGGCGGCCGGGTCTACCTGGACGCGCTGGCGATGCGCCGCAAGCACATCGTCTCCACCTTCATGAAGCGGTACGTCTATCCGGGCGGTTCGGCCCCGCTGCTGCTGCACCAGTACCTGCGGCACGTGGCGCAGTCGCCGTTCGAGCTGCTGAACCTGGTCGACGACCGGCACAACTACTACCTGACCTGCCGGGAGTGGGCGCTTCGGCTGGACGACGCCCGGGACGAGATCGTGCGGCGCTGGGGGGAGCCGCTGTACCGGCGGTTCCGGCTCTTCCTCTGGGGTTCGGCGGCCGGCTTCGACACCGGGATGGTCCAGGCGTACCGCTGGGTGCTGCAACTGCCGCCGGCCCGGTAGCCACCCGGACCGGCCGGTCCGGCGTTCGGCCGCCGATTCACCCGACTTGCCACGGGCAGTACGGTCATCAGGTGGCCACCGTCCTCCTGGTCGAAGACGACCATGTCGTACGCGGCGCCATGCTGCGCTCCCTGGCCGACCGCGGGCACGCCGTGCACGCCGTCGGTACGGCGCTCGACGCGCTGCGCCGGGTCGCCGCCGAAACCCCCGACCTGGTCGTACTCGACCTGGGGCTGCCCGATCTGGACGGCGCGGACGCGCTGCGGATGCTCCGTGGCATCACCGACGTCCCGATCATCATCGCCACCGCCCGGGACGACGAGCAGGCGATCGTCCGGCTGCTCCGGGCCGGCGCCGACGACTACATGGTCAAACCGTTCACCGGCGCCCATCTGGACGCCCGGATCACCACCGTGCTCCGCCGGGTCGGCCGGGCGAGCCGGACCGTCGAGCCGGCCGTACACTCCGTCGGCGGGCTGCGGATCGACGTCGGCGAACGGAGCGCACACCTCGACGGGGTGCCCCTGGCGCTGACCCGCAAGGAGTTCGACCTGCTGGCCTATCTCGCGGCACGGCCCGGCCGGGTAGTGTCCCGCCGGGAACTCTTGGAGGAGGTATGGCGGCAGCCATCGGTCGGCGAGGATCAGACAATCGACGTACATCTGTATTGGCTCCGCCGCAAAATGGGCGAGTCCGCGGCGAAACCGCGCTACCTGCGCACCGTGCGGGGGGTCGGGTTCCGGTTGGTGGTACCGGACTGAGGCTGGCGCTGGCCTACCTCGGGGCCGGCATGACCACGATCGTCGCGCTCGCCTTCCTGATCCCGCTCGGCACCGCGCTGCAACGCGACGCCCGGGAGGACGCGCTCGGTGACGCCGCCCGGCGTGGCGCGGTGGTCACCGGCGCGCTGGCGGTCGGCGCCGACGCCGCGGCGGTCCGCCGGGTCGTCGAGTCCACCGCCGGCAACACCGGCAACCCGCCGGTGGTGCACGGCCTCGCGGTCGGCGGCACACCCCGGGCCGCCGACGGCGACGTCGACCGGGCGATCCGGACCGGCAAGCCGGTCGTCGCCGAGGTGACCGGCGGAGTGGTCCGGCTCGAACCGGTACCGGTCGCCGGCCGGGTGCTGGTGGTCGAGGTCTTCGTCCCCGAGGCGGCACTGAGCGCCGGTGCCGGCGGTACCTGGCTGATGCTGATCCTGGTGGCGATCGGGCTGGTGGTCGCCTCGGTGATCGTGGTGGACCGGCTGGCGGCCAGGGCGGTCGCCTCGGCCCGGGGGCTGGTGCAGGCGGCCCTCGCGGTCGGCGACGGCGACCTGGACGTACGCATCCAACCGAGCGGCCCCCGGGAGCTGGCCGAGGCCGGGTACGCCTTCAACCGGATGGCGGACCGGCTGGTCACCTCCCGCACCGACGAACGCGAACTCGTGGCCGACCTGTCACACCGGCTGCGTACCCCGCTGACCGTGCTGCGGCTGGACGCCGACGCGCTCGACTCCGACGACACGAGCGTCGGCTCGTTCAGCGCGGCGGAGCTGGACCGGCGCCGCACGATCCGGCGGATCCGGCAGGCGATCGTGACGCTGGAGGGCGAGATCGACGTACTGATCAACACCACCCGGAAGACGGTCGCCCAGGAGGCGGCGCCGGGCAGCTGCGACGTCAGCGAGGTGGTCCGGGACCGGATGGTCTTCTGGTCCGCGCTGGCCGGCGACCAGAACCGGTCGCACCGGGTGATCGGCGCGCACACCCGGATCCCGGTGCCGGTGCCCCGGGCCGAGCTGGCCGCGGCGCTGGACGCGGTGCTCGGCAACGTCTTCCGGTACACCCCGCAGGGCACCGCCTTCGAGGTCGCGGTCACCCGTCGGGACGGCTACATCGCGGTCCGGGTGGACGACGCCGGGCCGGGGATCGCCAACCCGGACCGGGCGCTGCGCCGGGGTGCCAGCGACCGGGGCTCCACCGGGCTCGGCCTGGACATCGCCCGCCGGGTCGCCCAGCAGGCGAACGGCTCGGTGAGCATCGACCGGGCCCGGCTCGGCGGCGCGAGCGTGGTCATGCTGCTGGCCGATCCGGACGCGGCACCCCGGCAGGTGAGCCGGTTCGGCCTGGTCGGCCGGCTGGCCCGGGAGAAGGAGACCGGTACCCGCCGCCGGTGGTCCCGGCAGCGCTCCACCGGCGACTGACCCCGGGTCCGGGGCGGGGCTGTCACGGCCGGGCGCGGGTCGGTCGGGATGCGGTTTCCCGGCCGGACCGCGCGCTCCGGCAGAGAGTTTCTGGTTCCGTGCAAGTCTTCCTTAGGTCTGGATTAACGCTCCGCCGAGCGTCCCGTCGCGATGGCAGCATCTAATCCGATCCCATCGGAACTCCACGGGCCAGCACCCACAGATGTTTGCCCCAAACCCGGCACGTGGAGCCTGGCGCGCGGCGGAAGCACGGTCCCCCACACCTGGTTTCCGTCGCGCGCCGATCAACCGGCAGGGGTCGGCGGGGACGTCGGGTCAGGCGTACCGGCCGGTCTCCCGCCCCATGATCGCTGGCCCGGCGCGGCCGCCCGCAGCACCCCGCGCCGGGCCAGCCTGTGTTTCCAGGGCTGGCGGCCGGGTCAGGGCCGGTACGCGGCCAGGTAGGCGTCCAGCTCGCCGAGCAGCTTGTCCTGTTCCGGTGCCGACAGGAACGAGGCGGTGACCGCGTTGCGGGCCAGCCCGGTCAGCCCGGCGGCGTCGAGGTCGAGCAGCCGGGCGGCCACCGCGTACTCGTCGTTCAGGGTGGTGCCGAACATCGGCGGGTCGTCGGAGTTCACCGTCACCAGCACACCCGCCTCGACCAGCCGGGGCAGCGGGTGCTCCTCGATCGCACCGACCGCCCGGGTCCGGACGTTGGAGGTGGGGCAGACCTCCAGCGGGATCTGCCGCTGCGCCAGATGCGTCAACAGTGCCGGGTCCTGGGCCGCCGAGATGCCGTGCCCGATCCGCTCGGCGCCGAGGGTGTGCAGCGCGTCCCAGATCGTCCCCGGCCCGGTGGTCTCGCCGGCGTGCGGCACGGAATGCAGCCCGGCCGCCCGCGCCTGGTCGAAGTACGGCTTGAACTGTGGCCGGGGCACGCCCATCTCCGGACCGCCGAGCCCGAAGCTGACCAGCCCGTCCGGCCGCTCGTCGAGGGCGATCCGCAGGGTCTGCTCGGCCGCCGGCAGTCCCGCCTCGCCGGGGATGTCGAAGCACCAGCGCAGCGAGATGCCGAGTTCGGTCTCGGCGGCCCGCCGGGCGTCCTCGATCGCCTCGCAGAACGCCGGAGCCGGAATCCCCCGGTGCACGTGCGAGTACGGCGTCACCGTCAGCTCGGCGTACCGGACCTGCTGGCGGGCGAGTTCCCGGGCCACCTCGTAGGTGAGCAGCCGGACGTCGGCCTGGTCCCGGATCAGGTCGACCACGCTGAGGTAGATCTCGACGAAGTGGGCGAAGTCGCGGAACTCGAAGTAGCCGGCGAGCGCCTCCGGGTCGGCCGGCACCCGGGTCCGGCCCTCGTGCCGGGCGGCCAGCTCCGCCACGATGCGCGGCAGCGCGGAGCCGACGTGGTGCACGTGCAGCTCCACCTTGGGCAGTCCGGCGATGAAGGCCGTAAGGTCGGTCACGAATACTCCCTACTGGGCTGCGCCCGACCGGCGGGTGCCGGTGCGGGCGACGAAGAAGACGCGGCGGAACGGGAACTGCACCAGCCCGTGCCGGGCCGGGTACGCCCGCGCCAGCCGCTCGGCCAGCGCGGCCCGGAAGTCGGCCCAGTCCCGTCCGGAACCGCCGAGCGCGGCCCGGAACGGGCGCAGTGCCGTCCCGGCCATCCAGCTCAGCACCGGATGGTCGGTGCCGCCGGAGGTGGCCGGAAGCAGGTGCACGTAGGTAGTTTCCCAGGCGTCGACGGCGCAGTCCGCACCGGTCAGCAGGTCCGCGTAGCCGGCGGCGTCGGAGACCGGTTCGGCCCGGAGCAGGTCGGCGAGGTGCCGCCAGCGCGCAAGCTCGGCCACCTCCCGCAGCGCGCGGTGCGAGGGCGCGTCGAAGTTTCCCGGCACCTGCACCGCCAGCCAGGCACCGGCGGGCAGCTCGCGGGCCCAGCGCAGCAGCAGTTCGTCATGCCCGGGCACCCACTGCAACACCGCGTTGCAGACCAGCACGTCGACGTCGGGGCCGGGCGTCCAGTCCCGGGCGTCGGCCAGGGCGAACTCGACTCCGCCGCACCCGGTTCCGCCGCACCCGACACCGCCGCCGGCCGGATCGCCGGACGTGGCGGCGGCGATCATCTCGGCCGAGGAGTCGAGTCCGACGACCCGGGCGGCCGGCCAGCGGGTCGACAGGGTCGCGGTCAGGTGGCCGGGGCCGCAGCCCAGGTCGACGACGGTCCGGGGGCGCTCGGCGGCCACCCGGGCGAGCAGGTCGACGAAGGGCCGGGAGCGCTCGTCGCCGTACCGGAGATAGCTGGCCGGATCCCACATGACACACCTCCAAACCGTACGTACGTCTTGTTCACCATACCGGCAATCCACCGACCGCGTGCCGTCCCCGGCAGGGCCGGAGCCGCCCCGGGATAGGCTCCCCGGCGTGGAGAAGCGGAGATTCCCGCGGTTGAACCGCGAGGTCGGCGTGGTCGGGCTCGGCGCCTGGCAGCTCGGCGCCGACTGGGGCCAGGTCAGCGAGTCCGAGGCCATGGCGGTGTTGACCGCCGCCGTCGAACGGGGCGTCACCTTCCTGGACACCGCCGACGTCTACGGCGACGGGCGCAGCGAGCAACTGATCGGCCGGTTCCTCCGGGAGCGGCCGGACGCCGGGCTCACCGTCGCGACCAAGATGGGCCGCCGGGTGCCGCAGACCCCCGAGGCGTACGTGCTGGAGAACTTCCGGGCCTGGACCGACCGGTCCCGGGCCAACCTCGGGGTGGACGTACTGGACCTGGTGCAGTTGCATTGCCCGCCCAGCCCGGTCTTCTCCACCGACGCCGTCTACGACGCGCTGGACACCCTGGTCGCCGAGGAACGCGTCCGGGCGTACGGGGTGAGTGTGGAGACCTGCGACGAGGCGCTCGCCGCGATCGCCCGCCCCGGGGTGGCTAGCGTGCAGATCATCCTCAACGCGCTGCGGCACAAGCCGGTCGAGCGGGTACTACCCGCCGCGCTCGCCGCCGGGGTCGGCATCATCGCGCGGGTACCGCTGGCCAGCGGCCTGCTCTCCGGCCGGTACGACGAGCACACCAGCTTCGCCGACGACGACCACCGCAACTACAACCGGCACGGCGAGGCGTTCGACGTCGGCGAGACGTTCTCCGGAGTGGACTACCGGACCGGGCTGGCGGCGGTGCGGCGGCTGCGTCCGGCGGTGCCGGAGGGTGCCACGATGGCGCAGTTCGCGCTCCGCTGGATCCTCGACCGGCCCGGCGTCACGGTCGTCATCCCCGGCGCCCGCAACGCCGAGCAGGCCCACGCGAACGTCGCCGCCGCCGCGCTGGCACCGCTGCCGGCCGGGGCGAACGCCACGGTGGACGAGGTCTACGCCGAACTGGTCCGTCCGCAGGTGCACGACCGCTGGTGATCCCGCGGGACAGGGCTTCCGGAAAGGAGCAGTGGACCAGGTGAAGGGATGGCTCCCGCTCACGCTCGGGCTGCTGGCCGTGGTGGTCGGCGCCGTGTGGACGTTGCAGGGCCTGGGCCGGTTGGGCGGCAGTGTGATGAGCGGCGAACCGCTCTGGGCCGTGATCGGTCCGCTCGTGGTCGTGGCCGGGCTGGTGCTGGTGGTGCTGGGTCTGCGGGCCCGCAACCGGAACACCCCGTCCTGACCGGCGATACGGCCGGGCCAGCGGTACGGGCAGCGGAAACGCGTCGAGCCCCGCAGGGCGCGGGGCTCGACGTGGATCCCAAAGCAGTCGAAACTCGGGCCGGCGGGGCCGGCCGTCACGGAATCAGATGGGGCGAACCTGCTCCGCCTGCGGCCCCTTCTGGCCCTGAGCGATCTCGAACTCCACCCGCTGGTTCTCCTCCAGCGTGCGGTAGCCGCTGGTCTGGATGGCCGAGAAGTGGACGAACACGTCAGCACCCCCGCCGTCGACGGTGATGAAGCCGAAGCCCTTGTCTGCGTTGAACCACTTCACGGTTCCCTGCGCCATGTGTATCTCCTTCTAAAACTGGCGGCCGAGCACGCCGTGCGGCCGGTTGGCCGTTTTCGAGCAGCGGCGCCTTGAGTCGGCCCCCACGAAGGAGGACTTCCCTCGACCACGCTGTCTCTCAACAGCGTGGAACAGCAAACCACGTACGCAAAAACTTCGCATAGCCTACCCGACGAAATTCTCCGACATGTGACCTGAGATCGCGACCGGGCGGCCGGAGACATCGACGGTACGAGCGCTCCGAGGGCCGGCCAACCACACCAAAACGGATCAGCCGGAACTTTCCTCGTCGATGCGACCGACCGCAGTACCGCGCGATCGGCGTGGACCCGGACGACGACCGGAACGGTCGTACGCCGAGCAGGTCACCAAGGGACCGGCGTCAGTCGGGCCAGCGGCCCGTGAACCGGCGTACCCCGACCGCGCCGCCCCGGTCGACGGCCGCGCGGACGACCGAGAAGATGGCCCCCTGCAACGCGGCGGCGGCCAGGATCTCGCCCCAGCCGCGATCCTCGTCGGTCGGGTCGGGCGCCTCGCCGTCGCCGGCGGTGAACTTCCAGACCTGCCGGAAGACGGCACCGGCAGCCATCCCGGCGGCCATACCCAACAGGATGCCCACCGGCCGGTAGGCCACCTTGCTGACTGTCCCGCTCACCCGCGCCTCCCTCGCGCCACCAACACCACGACCGCCAGCGCCAACGCTCCGGCGGCCACCATCGCCCAGGAGACCGGATGGCGCAACGCCACCGAACCGGCGTCGTGCACCGAGGACCGGACCGTGGCGGTGGTCTGCCCGGCCCGCTGCTTCACCCGATCCCGGGTCTGCGCAGCCGATTCCTTTAACCGGGCCTTGACGTCCGCCTTGGCGGCCAGCGCCTGCACTGTCGCACCCAACTCGGCCCGGGTCTGCCGGATCTCCGCCCGGAGCACCTCCGGGTCACCGGAACCGTTGCTGCGGCTCATCCCTGTCCCCTGTCCCGGACCGCCGAGGTCACCGTGCGCACGTCCGCGCGCAGGCTGTCCGCGGTCGCCTTCGGCATCGGCGGCGCCGCCCGGCGTACCCGCTGGCGGCCGACCAGGGCGAGGATTCCGGCCACGGCGAAGAGCAGTACGGCCACCACAAGCGCCGCCGCCCAGGCCGGGATCACCAGGGCCAGTGCCAGCACGCCGGCGGCGACCAGGACGCCGAGCCCGTAGAGCGCCAGCACACCGCCGCCGCCGAAGAGGCCCACCCCGATCCCGGCGTGCCGGCCCTTCTCCGCCAACTCGATCCGGGCGAGCGCCAGCTCGTCACGTACCAGCCGCGACACCTGCTCGGCAGCGCGCTGCACCAGTTCCGCGGTGGACTGCTCCGCGACCGGTCGAGCGGGATCGCGTACGACGTCGGCCATGCCGTCCTCCTTTCCCGGTTCCCGGGCTGTATGCCCCGGTGACCGGCGGTTCAATCCTGGTGTCCGCGATCGCACCGGCCGTCCGGTCGCCCCTGTCCGCCGGCCGGGCCGTTCCCGCCCCGGCACGGTCGGCGGCGGCGCGGCCGGTCCGCCGGTTCCGGTGCGCCGGGACTTCCCGTCGGCGTACCGCTGGAGTCAGTGTCCGCCACCAGGCGCTCCGATGGCGGCCGATCCGGCAGGACGACCACCCTGCGGGCAACGCCGGACCTGCCGGTCGGCGCGGCACCGGGCAGGGCAGGGCAGGGCAGTCGGCGCGGCACCGGGCAGGGCAGTCGGCGCGGCACCGGGCAGGGCAGTCGGCGCGGCACCGAGGCGGTCGGCGCGGCACCGGGCAGGGCCGGCCGGTCAGCGCTGCGGCGCCTCGGCCGGCTCGTCGGGGCCGACGAAGGCACTGCTGCGGGCGTCACCGTCGTCGGTGCCGCCGAAGAGCCGGGCGTCGTCGTGCGGCTCCTTGTCGGTCCGCCGACGCTCGACGGCGGCGCCGGGCGCCGGGCGGCGCGGCTCGATCCACTGCCAGGGCAGCCGGCCGGCCGCGGCACCGACCTCTGCACGCAGCCGGGGCAGCGCGCTCGGCCGCTGCTCCCGCAACCAGCCGACGAGGTGCTCGCGGACCAGGCAGCGCAGGTCCCAGAGCCTCGGCGCGTCGGCGGCGCTGACCAGGGCGCGCAGCCGGACCATCCCGCCGACCGCGTCGGTGACCTGGAGTACGCAGGTCCGTCCGTCCCACAGCTCGGTACCTTCCACCAGCCGGCGCAACTCCTCGCGCATCGCCTGGACCGGCACCGACCAGTCCACCTCGAACTCCGCGGTGCCCAGCACGGCGGCCTGGGTACGGGTCCAGTTCTGGAACGGCTTGGTGGTGAAGTACGACGTCGGCAGGATCAGCCGCCGCTCGTCCCAGAGCTGCACCACCACGTAGCTGAGGGTCAACTCCTCGATCCGACCCCACTCCCCCTCGACCACCACCACGTCGTCCAGCCGGACCGCGTCGCTGAACGCCAGTTGCAGCCCGGCGAATACGTTGCCGAGCACGCTCTGCGCGGCCAGCGCGGCGACCACGCCGATCACGCCGGCCGAGGCGAGCACGCTGGCACCGACCCCGCGCACGCTGGGAAAGGTCATCAGCATCACGCCGACCGCCAGCACCACGATCACCGCGATTGTGACCCGGCGCAGCATGACGATCTGGGTCTTGATCCGCCGGGCCTGCCGGTTGTCCGGCACGTCCGTCCGGAACCGGGCCAACGCGGTGTCCTCGCTGACCAGCAGCAGCGAGGCGATCAGCCAGGCGGTGGTGGCGATCACCGCCAGCACGAGCAGGTGAAGTACGGTCTGCCGCCAGGGCGTACCGACGCCGTAGCCGGTGCTGAACCGCAGGCCGAACTGCACCGCCAGCACCGTGGCGGCGACCTGGAACGGGCGGTGCGAGTGTTCGGACAGTTCGCTGAGCAGCACCGACCGTCGGCCGAGTCGGCGTACGGTCCGGTGCACCGCCTCCACCACGGCGAGCGCGAAGACCGCCGCCCCCACCGTGACGATGATCGTCCACAGATAGCTGTCCACCAATGCTCTTCCTTCCACGCCGAAGCCGGGTGCCGCTGCGGGATCACTCCCGAGCCGCACCCGGCGGGCTGCGAAACGTCGTGTGTCGGATGACTGTCGTCTGTCGGATCACTCCGGTCGGGGCAGTCGGATCACACCTTCCGGTACTTGGCCTGCACCACGCAGTACAGGGCGAAGGCGGCGATGCCCAGGGCCACCAGAGTGAGCAGGATCGACCCGAACGCCTGCTCCCGCAGGGTGTGCAGGGCGCCGTCCAGGCCGCGTGCCTGCTCCGGGTCGTAGTTGATCGCGGCGGTCAGCACCAGCAGCCCGGCGATACCGTACGCGACGCCCTTGGCGACGTAGCCGGCGACGCCGAGCCGGCGGGCCAGCTTGCGGGTCTGCGGGCTCATCTGGCCGGTCTTCAGGTGCCGCTCGAACTTCTTGACCGCGCCGTACCAGACCAGCCCGGCGCCGAGGGCCGCCACGGCCAACCCGATCAGCCCGACCAGGAACCGGCCGCCGGACGAGGACATCAGCTGCTCGGTCATCGCCTGCTGCTTGTCCGAGCTCGACGCGCTCGCCTGCTGCACCACCTGGTAGGACGTCCAGGCGAAGTAGAGGTAGAACAGCGTCCGGCCGACCGAGGTGACCCGTTCCACGGTCCGTTCGCGGCCGCGGTACTCCTGGTGGCCGACGGCCGCCTCGAACGCCTGCCAGATAGCCATCGCGAGCAGGCCGATCCCGACCGCGCCGACCAGGAACTTGCCCAGCGGCTGGGCGGCCAGGGTACGCAGCGCACCGGACTGGTCGCCGTCGGCGGCCGGCTTGCCGAAGGCGATCTGCAGTGCCAGCCAGGCGAAGAGCAGGTGCACGAGCCCGTAGCCGAGGAAGCCGGCCCGGGTGAGGATTTCCAGGGGCTTGCTGTTGGCGGCGCGGGTCGCGCTCGCTCCGGCGGTAGAAGTCGCTGACATGGGCATGTCAATCACCGAACGGGAAGATTTCCAAACGTCCGGGGCCGGCGGCGGCCTGCCGGGAGACCGCCGTCCGGCCCGGCCGCACTCAGCCGGCGTTGCGACCGATCCGCACCACCACCTGGTCGGCGTCGGCGCTCTGCACGGTCGCGTACAGGCCGCCGACCTCGGTGGCCTGCTGGCCGACGGTGAGCGACAGCTGCTCGCCGGCGACCTCGAGGGTCACCCGGTCGCCGTCGACGCCGACCAGCTTGGCCTCGACCCCGAGGATGCTGGCCTGGGCGTCGACGCCCCGGTCGAAGGTCACGGTGCAGGCGTCCAGCCCGCAGTCGGTGGTGGCGCCCTCGGAGGAACAGCCGGCCAGGACGGCCACACCGAGGGCCAGGCCGGCGACGAGGCCGGCGGCGCGACGGACGGTGGTCATTCGGCGGTACGGGGGATTCGTCACCCCGCCAACGGTACCCGGCGTGATCCAGGCAACGTCCCGGGCGGAGCCGGCGGCGACGACGGTTATCGTGCCTGCCATGCCGTTCGAGATCGCCCGGGTCCGGGCCGCCTACCCCGCCCTCACCGAGGGATTCGCGCACTTCGACGGGGCCGCCGGCACCCAGGTGGCCGCCCCGGTCGCCGACGCGGTGGCCGGCACCATGCGGACCGCGGTGGCCAACCTGAGCAGCGCGCACCTTCCCGGACGGCGCTCCGGTGAACTGGTGGCGGCGGCCCGCCAGGCGGTCGCGGACCTGGTCGGCGGCGCCCCGGACGGGGTGGTTTTCGGGCCGAGCGCGACCGCGCTCACCTACCACGTCGCCCGGACGCTGGCCCAGCGGTGGCGACCCGGGGACGAGGTGGTGCTCTCCCGGCTCGACCACGACGCGAACGTCCGGCCCTGGGTGCAGGCCGCCGAGGCGACCGGCGCGGTCGTCCGGTGGGCCGGGTTCGACCCGGAGACCGGCGAACTGCCGACCGATCAGTACGCCGAACTGGTCGGCCCGCGGACCCGGGTGGTGGCGCTCACCGCCGCCAGCAACGCGGTCGGCACCGTGCCGGACGTGGCCGCGATCGCCGCCACCGCGCACGCCGCCGGTGCGCTGGTCTACGTCGACGGGGTGCACGCCACCCCGCACGGCCCGACCGACGTCGCCGCGCTCGGCGCCGACTTCTATGTGACAAGCGCCTACAAGTGGTCCGGCCCGCACCTCGCCGCCGTCGTCGCCGACCCGGAGCGCTGGGCGGAACTGCGCCCGGCCAAGCTGCTGCCCTCGCCCGACCGGGCGCCGGAGCGGTTCGAACTCGGCACCCCGAGCTTCCCGCTGCTGGCCGGGATCCGGGCCGCCGTCGACCATCTGGCCGGGCTGGACCCGGCGGCCACCGGCGACCGCCGCAGCCGGCTGCGGGCCGGTCTCGCCGCCGCACTGGAGCACGAGAACCAGCTCTTCACCCGGCTGCACCGGGGGCTCGCCGAGCTGCCCGGGGTGACCGTGTACGGCTCGCCCCGGCACCGCTGCCCCACCATCTCGTTCCGGGTCGCCAACCAGCACCCCGGGCGGACCGCCGCCGCGCTCGGCGAACACCGGGTCTGCGTCTCGGCCGGCGACTACTACGCGTACGAGTACTTCTCGGCACTGGGCCTGCGGGAAACGGGCGGTGCGGTCCGGGCCAGCGTCTACCACTACAACACGGCCGAGGAGGTCGACCGGCTGCTCGCCGAACTCGACCGGCTGGCGGTGGGCGGGGTCACCGGCGGATCCGGGCCGGTAGGTGCAGAATTGCTCCGGTGAGCATGATCGTCGAAGAGAACCCCGCCCGTCGCCGCTTCGAGATCCTGGTCGACGACGCCCTGGCCGGCTTCATCGGCTACCAGGTCGTCTCCGGGACCATGGTGCTGGCACACACCGAGGTCGACAAGCAGTTCGAGGGCAAGGGGGTCGGCAGCGCGCTGGCCCGGGGCACCCTCGACCAGCTCCGCGACCGGGGCGAACAGGTCCGGGTCACCTGCCCGTTCCTGCTCGCCTTCCTCGACCGGCACCCCGAGTACGCCTCGGTGGTCGTCGAGGACTGATCCCGCCCGGCCGGGGGTACCGGAGGCCGGTTCCGGTGGCGGGCTACCGTCGTATCCGTGGCGGAGCCGGAAGTGCGCACGACGGGCCGGGCGGGTCGGTGGATCGCGGTGCTGGCCGTGGTGGTGGTGCTGGCCGCCGCCGTCGTCGGGGTCGGGCTGTGGCGGGGCTGGTTCGCCGACCCGTCGGTCTCGGACGCGCCCCGGGCCCGGGCCGGCACGGTGCGGACGGTGGTGGCGGACCTCGAGGCGCCCTGGGGGCTGGCCTTCCTGCCCGACGGTTCGGCGCTGGTTACCGAGCGGGACAGCAGGCGGGTCCTCCAGATCTCCGGCGGCACGGCCCGGGAGGTGGCCCGGATCGAGGAGGCGACCCCGGCCGGCGAGGGCGGCCTGCTCGGCCTCGCCGTCTCCCCCGACTACGCCACCGACCGCTGGGTGTACGTCTACTACACCGCCGCCGAGGACAACCGGGTCGCCCGGCTGCGCCTCGGTGAGCCGGCCCGGGAGGTCGTGCTGAGCGGCATCCCGCGCGGCTCGCGCACCCACAACGGCGGGCGGATCGCGTTCGGCCCGGACGGCATGCTCTACGTCGGCACCGGGGACGCCGGGGACCGCGACGCCGCACAGGACCGGAACAGCCTGGCCGGCAAGATCCTGCGGATGACCCCGGACGGCCGGCCCGCCCCGGGCAACCCGTTCGGCGACACCCTGGTCTACAGCTACGGGCACCGCAACGTGCAGGGTCTCGGCTGGCACGCCGACGGCACGATGTACGCGGCCGAGTTCGGCCAGAACCACTACGACGAGCTGAACCGGATCACGCCGGGCGGCAACTACGGCTGGCCGGAGGTGGAGGGCGACTCCGACGACTCCCGGTTCGTCGCACCTGTCGCCACCTGGGGCACCGACGAGGCGTCCCCGAGCGGGCTGGCGGTGGTCGGCGACCGGATCTGGCTCGCCTGCCTGCGCGGCCGGCGGCTCTACCGGATCGGCACCGACGGGCAGGGCGCCGAGGCGCTGCTGACCCGCGAGTACGGCCGGCTCCGGCACGTCGCCGCGGCACCGGACGGGTCGCTCTGGGTGCTCACCTCCAACCGCGACGGGCGTGGCTCGCCGGCCGACGACGACGACCGCATCCTGCGGGTCGCCCCGTAGCCCCGTCCCTCTTCGACGGAGGGCGGTCAGACGGCGTGCTCCGGCGCGGGTAGTCAGACGGCGTGTTCCGGCGCGGGTAGTTCGGTGAACGGGAAGCGGAGCCGGAAGTCGGGCCAGGGCACGCTGAGCCGTAGCCGGTCGCCGGCCCGGCCCGCGTCGATGCCCAGCTCGGCGATCTGGTTGAGGTCCGCGAGCGAGCGCCGGGCCTGCTCCTCGGTGACACCGGCCGCACCGGCCAGGCTGGTCAGGCTGGTGCTGACCACCCGACGACGCCAGCGCCGCCGGGTCCGCTGGGCCAGCCGGCGGATCGCGATCGCCACCAGTACGGCCTGGTCGTCCCGCTGGGCACGGGTCTCCAGGTCCCGCTCGGCCGCGGAGAGCGGCAGCACCTCCAGCGGGTCGCGGTCCAGTCGGGGCACCACCCAGGGATCGCCGCCGTCGGCCTCGGTCAGCTCGAAGAGGCCGAACGCCGCCAGGCAGAGCAGCAGCTCGCCGACGGTGTGCGGAACCGGCACCTCGCGCCGCCGGCACATCTCGGCGAACAGCTCGATCCGGGTGGCCCGGACCCGGACCATCCAGGCGTAGTGCTGCCGGGCGTGCAGCTCGGCGTCCTCGGCGTCGCGGCCGGCCCGACGCCGCCGGGCGCGGTCCACCCACTCGTCCACGCTGCCGGGGTCACACCACGCCGAACCGTCCCAGGGGACGGTCGTCGACCAGGCCGACCGACGGAACCGGGAACTCCCGGGCACGACGGTGAGGTAGACGAAGGCGCAGGGTAGCCACCGGATCCAGGACGGGGTGAGGGCGGCCCGCTGCCAGCGAGGGGTCACCGGACGAACGATACCGCGACTCGCCGTGAACGTGGGGGCACCCTTGGTGACAGTCGTGGTACTGATCGCCGGCAGCCGGCGACAGTCCGGTCAGGACCGACCGGCCAGCACCTCGGCGGCGGCCCGGCCGGCCGCCCGGGTGGCGCCGTAGGTGGCCAGGTGGACCCGGCCGGTGACCACCTCGGGTACGCCGAGTTCCACCACCGCCGCATCCGGCCGGTCGGCCAGGATCCGGCGTACCACCGCCGCCATCCAGGCGTGTCGGTGCAGGTCACGGACCACCAGCACGAGTGGCCGGCCGGCCGCCCCGGCCAGTGCGCCGGCCGGCGGCGCATGGTCGGCGGCCAGGTCGGCGGGGGCGAGTCGCAGGGTCGTGGTGCCGGGCAGCAGGGCGGCCAGCGGACCGCCCACCCCCCACGGCGTCTCGGCGCCGATCGCGATGTTGCGGGGCGGCTCGAACTCCAGCACGTGGGCCGGGCCGGTCAGCGGCAGCACGGCCGGGCCGGCGCCGTCGGTGCGCCGGACCGCCCGGCGCGCCGCCGCCAGCCCCAGTGCGGAGCCGTCCGGGCCGGCGGGTGTCCACCCGGCGCCCTGGCCCCGGGTGGCGGTGCTCCAGGCGGCCAGCAGGCCGACCCGCTTGGCCGCCTCGACCAGCCGCTCCTCCGGAAGCACCCCGGCGAGCACCGCGTCGACGATCGCGTCGCGCAGCCGCAGGGCGTCCGCCTCGTCGGCGTGCTCGCCGCCGACACAGATCGCGTCGGCCCCGGCGACCAGCGCCCGGACCGTCGCCCCGGCGAAGCCGTACCGGTCGGCGACCGCGCGCATCTCGATGGCGTCGGTCACCACCACACCCTGGAAGCCCAGCTCCTCGCGGAGCAGGTCGGTAAGCACCCGCCGGCTCAGCGTCGCCGGCCACTCCTCGTCGATCGCCGGAACCAGCAGGTGCCCGGTCATCACCGCCTGCACCCCGGCGTCGATCGCGGCCCGGAACGGCGGCAACTCGCAGGCGTCGAGGCGGGCCCGGGAGACCGCGATCCGGGGTACGTCGAGGTGCGAGTCGACGCTTGTGTCCCCGTGCCCGGGAAAGTGCTTGGCGCAGGCGGCGACCCCGGCCGACTGGAGGCCGCGTACCCAGGCGGCGGTGTGCCGGGCGACCAGCCCCGGGTCGGCGCCGAAGGACCGTACGCCGATCACCGGGTTGTCGGGGTTGGCGTTCACGTCCGCGTCCGGGGCGTAGTTCAGCGCGACGCCTGCGGCGGCCAGTTCGGCGCCGAGGTCGCGGGCGACCGCCTCGGTCAGCCCGGTGTCGTCGACCGCGCCGAGGGCCAGGTTGCCGGGGCGGGAGCTGCCCTGCCGGGACTCCAGCCGGGTGACGTCGCCGGCCTCCTCGTCGATCGCCACCAGCACGTCCGGCCGTTCCGCCCGCATCGCCTCGGTGAGCGCGGTGACCTGCTCGGCGTCGACCACGTTGCGGGCGAACAGCACCACCCCGCCGAGCCCTTCGCCGAGCCACCGGCGCACCCAGTCCGGTGGCCGGGTGGTGCCGACGAAGCCGGGCTGGAGCACCGCCGCCGCCAGGCTGGCCAGGTTGTCCGTCGTTCCGCTCATCCGGCCGGTTCCCCCCGTATCTACAGTGGACAGCCGCCACCTGCGACAGCGGCGGGTGCTGCCATGGTCACACCCGTCCAGCAAATAGTCAATAAACCTTCCTATTACCCGGAACGGCGCCGCTGTGTGAGATCGCCGTAGTTCCGTGCGACAGTGCTGGAATGCAGTCCAGCATCCCGCCGGCCGGGTCGCGGCTCACCGAGCTGCCGTACCGCCTGCTCGCCGCCGAGGAGACGAGCTGGTTCGACATCCCCGGCGTGCAGATCGTGGGCGCCATCCTCGGCACCGTGCTGCTGGTCGCGGCGCTGCGCGCGATGTTCGGCGGCCGACGCTAGTCGTCGCCGAAGCCCGGGTCGGTCGCCGCCGGAGCCCACGAGCGGTACTCATCCGGCTACCCGGCTACGCCGATACATCGGCAGCTTCCTATGCTGTCCTGCTTGCCGGCCATCTGCGCGGCGTACCGGTGATCGGCGTCGACCGTTTCGGGGCCGTGCCGCCGGGGTACCTCCGGCGACCGATGAAACTGCCACCCCTGCACGCCAGCCGGCTCCGCCGTGCCGCCAGGCACCGCTTCGGCTGGCGCTCGCTGCGCCCCGAACAGCTCACCGCGATGCGAGCGGTGATGCGCGGCCGGGACGCCCTCGTCATCCTGCCGACCGGAGCCGGAAAATCGGCCGTCTACCAGGTCCCGGCCACACTGTCGACCGGACCGACGGTGGTGATCTCACCCCTGCTGGCCCTCCAGCAGGACCAGATCGCCGCGCTCAACGACCGTGGCCAGCCGGAGCTGCGCGCGGTGCGGATCAGCTCGGCGGAGAGCGCCGGCCAGCAGGCCGCCGCACTGGACGAGGTCCGGTCCGGCCGGGCCCGGTTCCTGTTCACCACCCCGGAACAGCTCAGCAACCCGGAACGGCTGGCCGAGGTACGCGCCCTGCGCCCGGCGCTGGTCGCGGTCGACGAGGCGCACTGCATCTCCGCCTGGGGACACGACTTCCGCCCCGACTACCTGGCGCTCGGACACCTGATCCGCGAGCTGGGCCGCCCGCCGGTGGTGGCACTGACCGCCACCGCCTCGCCCCCGGTCCGGGACGACATCGTCGAGCGGCTCGGCCTGCGCAAGCCCAAGCTGGTGGTCTCCGGGCTGGACCGGGCCAACCTGTTCCTGGAGGTCGCGAACTGCGCCACCGAGGACTACCGGTGGCGGCGGCTGACCGCCCTGCTCCGCGCCGAGTCCCGTCCCGGGATCGTCTACGTGCCGACCCGACGGGCCGCCGAGGAACTCGCCGAACGGCTGACCGCGGCCGACTTCCCGGCGAAGTACTACCACGGCGGGATGCCGGCCGGCGCCCGTGAGGAACTGCACGAGGACTTCCTCGCCGACCGGGTACCGATCATGGTGGCGACCTCGGCGTTCGGGATGGGGATCGACAAGCCGAACATCCGCTGGGTGGTGCACATGGCCCTGCCGGACGCCCCGGACAGCTACCTCCAGGAGATCGGCCGGGCCGGCCGGGACGGCGAGCCGGGCCGCGCGCTGCTGCTCTGGCGGGCCGAGGACGTCGGACTGCGCCGGTACTTCACCGGCGGCGCCCCGGACACCGAGGAGCTGCGCGACCTCGCCGCGCTGCTCCGGGACGGACCGACCACCCGGACGGCGCTGCGCGAACGGACCGGGCTCGGCGCCCGCAAGCTCGGCCAGCTCCTCGCCCTGCTGGAACAGGTCGGCGCCGCCGACACCCGACCGGACAACCGCCTCGGCAGCCCCCGGTACGCCCCGAAGCCCGTCGACGCGGCCAGCGCCGCGCTGGCCGAGGCGGAACGGCAGCAGACGGTGCAGCGGTCGCGTACCGACATGATGCGGGCGTTCGCCGAGACCCGGAGCTGCCGGGGACAGTTCCTGCTGGCGTACTTCGGCGAGCGGCTGCCGAAGCCGTGCGGACACTGCGACAACTGCCACGCCGGGCTGCCCGGGAGCACTCCCCCGGGCAACAGCGGGAACCGGGGCGCCGCCACCGGCCGCCGGGGCGGTCGTGCCGCACCCGGGCCCGAGGAGCCGTTCCCGGTGCACAGCGCGGTCCGGCACACCGAGTGGGGCTCCGGAATGGTGCTCAACTACGAGGCCGACCGGATGACCGTGCTCTTCGACGAGGTGGGCTACAAGACCCTGTCGGTGCCGGTGGTCCGCGAGCAGGGCCTGCTGGAGCCGGTCGAGGACTGACCAAGGGTCTCCCGGGGTACGGGTCAGTGCAGGCCGGCGGAACCTTCGCCGACGCCCGTACGGCGATTCGGTTTGCCCTCGGTCACGCCGTGCCGTGGGATGTGATGGATTGTACTCAGTGGAGGGAGGTTGCCGTGACCGAGCAACCGCTGTACGCGAGCGAGTTCGGATTCTCCGACGACGAGTGGGGACTGCTCGTCGGTCTGCCGCAGTCGGTGCTGACCGCGGCCAGTGCCGCCGAGTCGGACGGCAGCCGCCGGACCCGGTCGGAGAACGCCGCCGGGCTGGAGAGCATCGCCGCCGGGCGGGAGATGGCCAGCCCGCTGGTCGCCGCCGTCGCCGGGGAACTGGTCACCCGGATCGGTGACCCGGAGGTCGGCGAGGAGTTGCCGGCGATCGAACCCGACGACCCGAAGGCGTACATCGCCGACGTGCTGCAACGGGCCGGGGCGGCGTCGAAGCTGCTCGCCGCCCGGGTCTCCGAGGGCGAGGCCGGTGCGTACCGGCACTGGCTGCTCACCATCGCCGAGCACGTGGTGACCGCCGCCTCGACCGGCGGGGTACTCGGGCTCGGCGGCGACGAGGTGACCGAGTCGGAACGCCGGTTCCGCGACGAACTGTCCCACGTACTCAACGACTGAGGGGCGGACGGACCCGACGACGCCCCCGTACCGCCACAGGGCCGGTGCGGGGGCGCGTCGCTGGCCGGGCCCGGTCGGTCAGCGATCGGGGACGTCGCGGACGAACCCGCGCCAGGCGGCCGGGCCGCACGCCGGCGTCGAACGCACTCCGGGATGGCTCATGCTCCGCCGCCGGCTCGAACCGACGAGGTATCCGAATCAACCGTCCGCCGGGCCTGGTGTCTGACGCTGAAGGGCGCGGTCGAGTTTCCGCTGAGCGCATCGCCGTCGATCGTCGACGCACGATAGGGCAGGGAGTCCAGCCGGCGGGTCATCGCCGACCGGGGATCCGGCACGTGGTCGGCACGCCCGAACAGGAACGCCCACTCATGCTCGTCGGAGCCGTAGTAGACGACCGTCCCGAACGTCTCCCGAAAACGGATCCACGCTTTCTTGAGAGACTCGTTGCGCCAACCGGTCGGACACCCGGCCTGGGTGGCGACGACGCCGCCGGCCGTGAGCAGCGCACCGCACGTCCGAAGGAAGTCGGCGCCGAAGATCCGACCATGAGGGGCGGGCACGAGCCTCTCGTCGGGAAGGTCCAGGACTATCACGTCGTAGCGGCGCCCTTGTTCGACCGCAGCATGCACGTAGTCCCAGCCGTCCGCGTAGTGCAGCCGGATCACACCGGCACCCGCCTCGGCGGAGGCGAGCTGCTCTTTCGAGTAGCCGTAGGGCAGGTGGCTCGCGCAGAGACGCACCGCCTCAGGGTCGATGTCCACATGGTCGACGAGAGTGGCCCCCGCCGCGACGGCGATCTGACCGGCCACACCCTCGCTCGAGCCGACGACGAGGACGGAGTCGACTGATTCCGCCAGCGTCAGCGCGGGAACCATGAGAGCTTCATGATATGTACGCTGGGTGGACTCGGAACTCTGTCGATCACCCTCTGCGAACAGGGTCACGCCGTGCACCGTCCGCCCGATCAACAGTTGCTGGTAGGCGGTGGACCCGGACCAGAGGACCTCGTCGACGCGCCACACCCGGGACACACCGTCACCCAACGACTCCGCCATCAGCAGGGGTGAACCGCCGCTCATCAGAGCTCCACTCCGTTCGCCGGAAGAAACAGGTCCGAAGTCGGTTCTCCGCCGGTCGTCGTCATCAGAGGTCTGCCGGCGTCGCCATGTGTCCCGACACAGATGACCTGAAGGGGCGGGATTCCGTTGAAACCCACGGAGGAGTAGCTTGCGGTGTACGCCCCCGTGTTGTGGATCCTGATCCGATCACCCGGCCCGAGATCGAGTGGCAACCGGTAGCGCGCATTTTGATAGAGGATGTCGTCGCCGTCGCAGGTCGGCCCGGACAAGATGACCTCCTCGGTGGGAGCACTGTGCGCGCGAACGAGCGACAGCGGATATTTGATGGCCTCGTTCTCGACTTCCGGCAGCCCGTTGTAGCGACCGACATCGAGGAAAACCCATCGAAGGTCCGTGCCGGCCGGTCGCCGACTGACGAGCACCACCTCGGCTTCGACGATTCCCGCCGGAGCCACAAGATAGCGGCCCGGCTCGACCATCACCTGCGGCCTCACGGTGAAGAGGTCGGCCACCAGGGTATGAACGAGCCGCGCGATGTCGACGAGTTCGAGACACGCCCGATCGTACGAGACGGGGAACCCACCGCCGATGTTCAACCGACCGATCGTCACCCCGGAGGACTCCACCGCACGGCTCACCTCTGCCGCCGCGACGATGCATTCGCGCCAGGCATCGATATCGTTCTGCTGCGATCCCACGTGGAAGGCGATGCCGGGTCGCAGACCGACCTCGACCGCGCGCAGGACCGCCTCGACGGTTTCGGCCGGGCCGCACCCGAACTTGTTCCCGAACGGTCCGACGGCGCCGGAGCCGGAGGCGACCATGCGGATCGACACCTCGGAACGCGGAGCGAACTGGGCGAGATTCTCAACATCGCTGATCGAGTCACTGGTGAAGTGGGTGACGCCCAACTTGTGGGCGGCGGCGATGGCCGAAACCTTCTTGATCGGGTTACTGAAGACTATGTCGGCCGGCTGGGCGTCACAGGACAGGCACAATTCGAGCTCCGCAACACTGGCCACGTCGAAGCCGACACCGGCCGAGACGAGAGCGCGAAGGACAGGCGGCGCCGGATTCGCCTTTACCGCATATCGGATGTCGGTTGCCGGAAACAGCGACTTGAACAGGTCTGCCCGCTGGACCACCAGGTCGGTGTCCATCACAAGGTACGGAGTCAATTGGAACCTCTCGACCCCGGGTCCAGAATCCCTTCCGACCGGCCGAGGCTACAGGTATCGGTGAGGTGTGCGACGATGCCCTCGCCGACGGGTCCGCCACAGCCCGCTGCCATCATGATCCTCAGCACATCCGTCAGCTCGACAAATCGGCGGGGCGAGAAGACGTCCGCCGACACGCTGCTTCTGATCTCGTCCGCCATGTTGCGGATGAGCGCAGCCTGAGCGTCGGCGACCGGCATGACCGGAAGCGCGTCAACAAGGAGATCGGCGAAGCTCAGTACCGACGTCCTGAATGCCGTCGAACCGTTTTGTTCGACGCAGTCGACCCCATGGCGGACCGACAGCGGTGCACACGCCGACGGGTTGCGGACCTCAGACGTGCGATATGCCGAGACGGGGGCTGCGGCCACGTCCCGGCGTAACATGGGATGGGTGGTTGCGATCGGGGGGAGCGGCTCCGAAATCTCCCTGCCGTTTCTCAGCAAGAGCCGCCGCCAGTCGGAGTGATCCAGGGGCTCGAGTGAGTGTCGGGTGCATCGCGCACTGTCGATGAGCGTCGCCCTGCTGCGCCCGACGGCGCGAGTGGCTTGCTCGATCTGCCGAATGCGCCACCGGTCGTCGATGAATTCGACGTGCTGGATTGTGCCGGCGATGTGGAGTTCGCTGTCGAACCCGGACATGACCTCTTCGGCGTGCACGTCCCCTGCGGACCGGTCGGTGCTGTAGAAGCAGTCGGCGAGCTTGATCAGGGAGCCGTCCGCACGCCGGGGAACCCGCTCCTCCCCGTATCGGTCGCCGATCATTCTGTCGATGGTCCCGAGCTGGTGGTAGAAGTCTTCGCGGATGTTCCAGTGAACCCCTATGGCCGGGGCTCCGCGCATCTCCACCCCGACGCATCGCCTGCCCATGGCTACCGACCACAGAAGTGCCATCATGTTCGTGGCGCCCAGGCCCAGTGCCAGGAATTCGGGATGGGCCGCCGGGCTCGGCACCCCACCACCACCAACCTGCGGTGACGGGCGTCCGTTCGTATTGGCGTACACGCCGATCTCCCCTACGAAACGCGTGTCTTTCAGCGGAGGGCGGGCAGAGGGCGGACGGTGGATATCGCCGCGGTGGCCGGGCGGCCCCTGACTCCACTCACCACCTCGACCAGATCGGCCTCGTCGACCGAGCTGCTGCAACAGAAGACGTCGACGGCGAGGTACTGCAGTTCCGGCCACGTGTGCAGCGCCACGTGTGAACTCGAGAGGATAGCCAGGGCCGTGATCCCACCGGTCGGCTCGAATACGTGCGAACAGAAGTTGAGGACGGTGGCGTGGCAGACCTCGGCCAGCGCGTGCGTGAGTGATCGCATCTCGTCGACACTCCGCAGGGCGGTCGGATCCGCGCCACGCGCATCCACGCTGAACTGTTTGCCGACGCGTTCCATGCTGAAGTGCATCGGAGGCGTTTCGGCCGCAAGGCCGCCGGGTTGCGTCTCGGGCGCACCGTGCAAAAGCGGCCTCCGGGTGGGTGAGGGGTCCGCCGATAGAGATGCGCGCACGCGCGAGGAGCATCTCCACCGACCGGCGGCGGCCTGTTGGAGAACGTTCGGCACGCGCTGGTCCCGAACGTCGACCGACGTATGGAAAGCTTGTTTACGGAACCACGACGTGTCAAGGGGCGAGGTGGTGGCGGATTCGTCAGCGGGCGAGCAGGGCAAGGACGGCGGGTTCGGCTTCGGCGTCGGTGCTGTCCGGGGCCAGCTCGGCCACCGTGCCGTTCTGGTAGAGGTCGAGCAGGCGCGGGTCCACGTAGGAGGCACGGGCCACCGCCGGAGTGTTGCCGAGCCGCCCCGAGACCCGGCGCATCGCCTCGGCGATCACCCGGCGCCGGGCGGTCACCGAGGACTGCGGCCCGGCCTCGGCGAGCGCCCGGCACGCCCACAGGGTCGCGTGCCAGGTGCGGAAGTCCTTCGCCGTCATCTCACCCCCGCTGGCTGTCCGCAGGTAGTCGTTCACCTCGTCGCTGCGTACGTCCCGCCAGCTCCGGCCGTCCCAGTAACCGAACAGCCGCTGCGCGGCACGCCGGCGCCGACGCAGTTCCCGCAACACCCGGCACGCCTCGGCGTCGTCGACCCGGAGCACCTGCTCGATTCCGCCCTTGGCCGGAAACTCGAAGACCACCGCCCCCTGCCGGGTACGGGTGTGCTCGGGCCGGAGCGTGGCCACCCCGTACGTCGGGACGTCGCCGGCCGCGTACTGGTCGCTGCCGATCCGGAAGGCGCCCATGTCGAGCAGCCGGGCCACGGTCGCCAGTACCCGGGGACGGCGCAGTCCCCGCCCGGCCAGGTCGTCCCGGACCCGTTCCCGCAGCACCGGCAGCCGGGCGGCGACCTCCAGCACGTGGTCGAACTTCGCCTGGTCCCGCCGGAGCCGCCAGGTCGGGTGGTAGAGGTACTGCCGACGGCCGGCCGCGTCGACGCCGACCGCCTGGATGTGCCCGGCCGGATGTGGGCAGATCCAGACGTCCTTCCAGGCGGGCGGGATCACCAGTTCACGGAGCCGGGTCAGCTCGTCCCGGTCCCGGATCGGCTGTCCCCGGGTGTCCAGGAAGACCACGCCCCGGCCGTGCCGGCGCCGGCCGTAGCCCGGCGCGGACAGGTCGCTACGCCGCAACCGCACGGCGCTCCCGCCCCGCCCGCCCGAGCCGGTCGACCTCGTCCGCCGCCGCCAGCACCTCGTCCACCCCGATCGCGGCCAGCCCCGGATGGATCGGAACGGCGTCCTCCGACCCGAGACTCCCGGCCGGCACCGACCCGGGACTCCCGACGGACGTCGACCCGGGACTCCCGACGGACGTCGACCCGGGACTCCCGACGGACGTCGACCCGGGACTCCCGACGGACGTCGACCCGGGACTCCCGACGGACGTCGACCCGGGACTCCCGACGGACGTCGACCCGGGACGCCCGGCGGACGTCGGCAGCGGGTCCGTGGCCCGGTGCAGGACCCGGTGCCAGGGCCGGTCCGGCGGCGGGCCCCAGAGCTGTGGCGGTACCGGACCGAACAGCACCACCGACGGCGTCCGGTACGCGGTGGCCAGGTGCGCGACCCCGGTGTCCGTACTCAGCACCAGGCGGGCGTGTGCGACGACGGCGGCCAGCTCGACCAGGCTGAGCCGGCCGGCCAGGACCGCCGTGTCCGGCAGTCCGGCCCCGGTCACCACCCGCCGCACCAGGTCCCGCTCGGCCGGTGAGCCGGTCACCACCACCCGGTGCCCGGACCGGCTCAGTTCCCGGGCCAGCGCGGCGAACCGCCCCGCCGACCAGCGACGCTCGGTACCCTTGCCGCCCGGGTGCAGCACCGTCGCCCCGACCGGCACCTGCCGGGGCGCCGGGCGGCGCAGGTCCAGGTCGTCCGGGTCGCACTCGACGCCGTACCAGCCGAGCAGGCGGCACCAGCGGTGCACCTCGTGTTCCTCGGCCCGCCAGTACGGGCCGTCGAGGTGGCCGGCCTCGGCGCACCGGTAGCCGCAGAGCCGTTCCGGCCTCGCGGCGGCGAGCAGCCGGTGCGACCGCGGTCCCCGGCCGTGCAGGTTGACCGCCCAGTACGGTGCCGGCCCGGTCCAGTCGACCGGGTCCAGCCCGTCGGTCGGCCGGACGTCGTCGACGTCGCCGACCAGCTCCACCAGCGGGGCGAGCCACTGCGGGGCGGCCACCGTCAGGGTGTGCTCCGGAAACGCGGCGCGCAACCCGCGCAACGCCGGCACCGCTGTCGCCAGGTCACCCACGCCGAGTGCCCGCAGTACCAGGATCACGGATAGGACGTCTCCCGGTCGGCGCAGACCACCATCTCCCGGATCGCGCATCCGGGCGGTTGGCGCAACGCGAAGAGTACGGCCTCGGCGACGTGCGCCGGATCGTTGAGTACGGCGTCGACGCCCGGCCGGTACTGCGGCTCGCGCTCGTCGAAGAAGGCGGTGCGCATCCCGCCCGGCACCAGCAGGGTCACCCCGACAGTTCCGGCGAGTTCGGCGGCGAGCGCCCGGGTGAGGCCGACCACCCCGAACTTGGCCGCGCAGTACGCGGTGGCGTCCCCGACCGCCTTCACCCCGAGGGTCGACGCGACGGTGACCACCGTGCCGCCGGACTGTTCGAGGTAGGGCAGCGCGGCCCGGATCACCGCGGCGGTGGCCAGCAGGTCGACGGTGACCACCCGTTCCCAGGTCTCCGCCGGCACCTCGGCCAGCCGCCCCGGCACGTCGATCCCGGCGGCGGTGACCACCCCGGCGAGTCCGCCGGCCTGCTCGGCGAGCTGCCGGACGGCCGCCTCGGCGGCGCGGGTGTCGGACAGGTCGCAGGCCAGCCACGGTACGGGGTCGGCGGGCGGCTGCCGGTCCAGCACCAGCGGCCGACCGCCGGAGTTGCCGATCGCGGCGACCACCGCCGCGCCGAGCCCGCTGGACCCGCCGCTCACCAGCACCGCCCCGCCGGACCCACCGGGACCCGTGCCGCCGGACCCACCGAAACCCGCCCCGCCGGGCCCACCGCCTCCCGTGCCGCCGGGCTCGCCGGGACCGGCGACGCCGAATCCACCGGGGCCCGCTCCGCCGAAACGTCCGGGACCCGCTCCGCCGGACCCGCCGGCACCCGCGCCGCCGGCCGGTGCGCCGTCGGCGGGGCGGGGGGCCAGCGCGCCGCCGGCCCCGTCCAGGCCGCCGCTCACCGGGTCCGTCCCACCGGTCCGCGGCCGCTGCGGGCGGCAGTGATCATTCCGGTGGTGGAGCGCCCGTCGAGGTAGGGCACCACCACCGTGTGTCCGCCCCAGCGGTGCATGATCTCGGCCTCCGGCAGTTCCGGCCCGTCGGCACCGGTGCCGTAGTCGCCGCCCTTGACCCAGATGTCCGGCCGCAGCCAGCAGAGTGCGGCGTGCGGGGTCGACTCGTCGAAGACCACCACCGCGTCCACGCAGCCGAGCGCGGCCAGCAGCCGGGCCCGGTCGGCGTGCCGGACCAGTGGCCGGTCCGGGCCCTTGAGCCCGGCCACGCTCTCGTCGGAGTTGACGCAGACCACCAGGCAGTCACCGAGCTGGCGGGCCGCCTCCAGGGTGGCGACGTGCCCGGCGTGCAGCAGGTCGAAGCAGCCTCCGGTGGCCACCACCGTGCCGCCGGCCGCCCGGACCCGGGCGACCACCTCACCGGCGGCCCGGGGACCGATCCGGTCGCTCCAGTCCACCGCCGTGATCGGCACGGTGTCCCTGTGCCGGGCGTTTCCCGGGCGGCGGCGCACCGGCCCGGCTCGCCCGGCCCGCTCCGCCGCCGGACCGGGCACCCCCGCGGCCGTTTGCGCGTCGACAGCCGGCCGCGCACCAACAACCGGCCGCGCATCCACAGCGGGCCGCGCATCCACAGTCGGCCGCGCACCGACAACCGGCCGCGCATCGACAGAGGGCCGCGCATCGGCAGTCGGCCGCGCATCGACGGTCGGCCACGTGCGCCGGGCCGGAGCCGCGGGTACGGCGCTGGCCACCCCGCCGGCCGCCACGTACTCCGACGCCTCGACGACGGCGTGCTGCACCGCCTCGGAGACCAGTGCCCCGTCGGCCAGCGCCACCGTGGCGGTGGCGGCGAACCGGTCCCCGGCACCGCAGGTGTCCCCGTCGGCGCAGGTCGGCGACGGCACCGCCAGTGGCGTCGAACCGGCGTGACAGAGCAGCGCGCCCTCACCGCCCATCGTCACCACCACCGCACCGACCCGCCAGCGCTGCCGCAGTGCCTGGGCGTACCGGGTCGCGCTGGCCAGCCGAGAGCCGCCGGTCGCCAGCCCGGCGAGTTCCCGGGCCTCCACCTCGTTCGGGGTGGCCAGCCGGACGCCGGGCACCGCCGCCGGGCCGCGCGGGTGCGGATCCCAGACGATCGGGGCGGCGGTGCCGGCCAGTGCCGCCCGCAGCGCCGGCAGCCGGGCCACCCCCCGGCCGTAGTCGCTGACCAGGATCCCGGCCGCCCCGGCCAGCAGGTCGAGCACGGCGTCGCTCGGCTCGCCGGGTGAGCCGGCCGGTCCACCGCGGTCGTGCCGGAGCAGCACCCGGCCCCGGGTGCGCAGCCGGATCTTCTCCGGGGTCGCCCCGGGCAGCGGCAGCCCGTAGACCTGCACCCCGGCCGCGGTGAGCAGGTGGCTGAGCCGGGCGCCGCCCTCGTCGTCGGCGAGCGCGGTGACCAGGGCGACGTCGTACCCCCGTCCGGCGGCGAAGAGGGCCGCCAGGCCCGCCCCGCCCGGCCGGTCGAGACAGTTGTTCTCGTCAAGCACCGGCACCGGCGAGTCCGGGCAGAGCCGGTTCACCACACCCTCCACGTCCCGGTCGAGCAGTGTGTCGCCGACGACGACGATGGTCCCGGTCACGGCACCTCCTCGGGTCCGCCCGGCCGGAGCGTCCCCGGCACCCGCAGCACCAGCTCGTCCTCCACCCCGGACGGACGCACCGGGCCGGAGTCGGGCAGCCCGGCGCCGACCTGACCGCTGCCGACCTGGCCGCTGCCGACCTGGCCGCTGCCGACCAGCCCGGGGCCGACCAGCCCGGGGCCGACCGGATGGGCCGGTGCGGCACCGGCCGACGCCGTCGCCCTGGCCACCGCCGGGGCCGGGCCGGCGTGACCGGCCGGACCGAACGGCACCGGCAGGTACGCGTCGACGTAGCCGCAGAGCACGTGTGCCGAGACCAGGTGCAGCTCCTGCACCACCTGGGTGTCCGGGCAGGGTACGGCGAGCACCTCCGTGCAGGCGTCGGCGAGCGGGTTCGGGGTCGGGCCGGTGAACGCCCAGCAGCGCATCCCCAGCTCCCGACCGGCGCGGGCGGCCCGGACCAGGTTGGCGCTGCGCCCGCTTGTGGAGAGCAGCAGCAGTACGTCGTCGGGGCGGCCGTGCGCGCGTACCTGCCGGGCGAAGACCTCGTCGAAGCCGTAGTCGTTGCCGATCGCGGTCAGCGAGGAGGTCTCGGCGCAGAGCGCGATCGCCGAGAGCGGGGCCCGGTCGTCGCGCAGCTTGCCGACCAGCTCGGCGGCGAGGTGCTGCGCCTCGGCGGCACTGCCACCGTTGCCGGCGACCAGGATCCGGCCGCCACCGGCGAGCAGCCGGGCCAGTTCGTCACCCCAGCGGGCCAGCCGGGCGGCGGCGGTCCGGTACGGCAGCAGCGCCGAGGCGAGCCCGGCCAGGTGGCTGTCCAGCAGCTCCATCGACACGCTCATCCGGCGACCACCCCGCTCGGCCGGCGCACCTCGCTGACCGCCGTGTAGACGGCGGCGATCTGGTCGGCGGTACGCGTCCAGGAGTACCAGCGGCGGGCCCGGTCCAGAGCGGCCGCGGCGTACCCGTACCGGCGTACCCGGTCGGCGAGCAGGTTCCGCACGGCGGTGCCGAGCGCCTCGGGGTTCCGGGGCGGCACCAGGTCGCCGGTGCGCCCGTCCGCCACCGTGTCGGTGAGCCCGCCGACGGCGGTGCCGACCACCGGCACCCCGCAGGCCATCGCCTCCAGCGGGGTCAGCCCGAACGGCTCGTACCAGGGTGCGGCGACAAGCACGTCCGCCGACCGGTACCAGTAGGGCATCTCCTCGCGGGGCACCGCGCCGATCAGGCGTACCCGGTCGGCGACCCCGACCTCGTCGGCGAGCGCGCGCAGCCGGCGGACCTGGGGATCGTCGTCGACCTCGCCGGCCGGCGGACCACCGACCACCACGCACTCGGCGTCCGGGATCGTCGGCATCGCCCGGATCAGGTCCTGGTAGCCCTTCCGTTCGACCAGCCGGCCGACGGTGAGGATCCGGGGCCGGCCCGGCACCCGGGGCACCGCCGGCCCGTCCGGCGAGAAGGTCGTGTCGTTGACCCCGGACGGGATCACCGTCATCCTGCCCTGCGGCACCCCCATCCGGACCAGCTCGCGGACCTCGTCCTGGCTCTGCGCGATCACCCGGTCGACCGCCCGGCCCAGCGCCCGCTCGTAGCCGACCCGGCGGGCCGGGCTGGTGTCGGCGGCGCCCTGGTGCCGCCGTTTCACCGTGCCGAGCGCGTGGTAGGTCTGCACCACCGGAATCCCGCACTGCCGGCCGGCGGCGATCCCGGCCAGCCCGCTCATCCAGAAGTGCGCGTGCACGACGTCCGGCACCCACTCGTCGCCACGCCAGCGCGCCACCAGCCACCGGCTGAAATCCTTCATGTACGGCAGCAGCTCGTCCTTGGCGATCGGCTCCGCCGGCCCGGCCGGTACGTGCATCACCTCCACCCCGGCGCGCAGCCGGACGGTCTCCGGCGCGTCCGGGCTGTCCCGCCGGGTGTAGACCCGCAGCTCGTGGCCGGCCTCGGCGAGCGCGGCGGAGAGTTCGGCGACGTGCGTGTTCTGCCCACCGGCGTCCTCGCCGCCGAGTACCGCGAGCGGGCTGGCGTGCTCGGAGATCATCGCGACGCGCATAGTTCCTCCTCCAGCAACCGGTCCCAGTCGGTCAGGAACCGGTCCAGGCCGTACCGGGCCTGCGCGACCTCGCGGGCCCGCCCGCCGAGCCGGCGGGCGGTGTCGGGCTCCGCCACCAGCTGCCGGGTGGCCGTCAGCAGGGTGTCGATCCGGGTGGAGAGCACACCCGCGTCCGGCGGTACCGCCTCGACCGCCTCGGTGGCACCGAGCACCACCACCGGCATGCCCATCGCCATCGCCTCGACCAGGCTCAGCCCCAGCGACGTCCACCGGCACAGGTGCAGGTACGCCCGCCGCCGGGCGATCTCGGCCTGCATCCGCCCCTGCGGCAGGTCGTCGTAGACGGCGAGCCGGTCGGCGGGCAGTCCGAGCCGGTCCGGCAGCCCGGCCACCCCCATACCGAAGACGTCCAGCGGGGCGATCTCGGCGAAGTACGGCAGCAGGTCGGTGCCGGTGACCCGCCAGCGGCGTACCGGCTCGTTGACCACCACCGCCAGCCGGTCGAGTTCGCCGGTGTAGCCGGCGGTCGGTGCCACGATGCCGTGCTCGACGACGGTGGTCCGGGTGCTCCCGGTGTCCCAGTAGAGCGCGTTGAAGTGCGTGACGTGTGCGATCAGCAGGTCGTCCCGGTCGGCCAGCGGGTGCCGGCTGTTCGGCACGTCCCCCTGCTTCGGGGTGTTGTGCTCGACGAAGACCGCCGGCAGGTCCCGGCCGACCCGCCGACCGGTCCACTCGGCGACCAGGTCGATCTCCTCCGGCCGTTGCAGGATCACCAGGTCGACGTCGGCGCCGGCCAGCTCCTCCGGGGTCACCTCGTCGACCGTGTCCGGCCACTGGTAGGTGCGGGCCCGGCCCAGCCCGTACGGGCCACGGTCCGGGGTGACCGGGACCAGGTAGCGGTGCTTGCCGTGCACGAAGGCGGTGGTCCAGGAGCCGTGCACGTGCCAGAGCAGGATGTTCACCGCCGCACCTCCTCCGCACCGGCCAGCGCCGCCGCCACCGGTCGCACCGGTCCGGAGCACGGTCCCGTCGTTTCCGGGGCCGGCTCCGGGGTCGGTGCGACCGGTGGCGGCGGCGCCGTGCGGGTGCCGAGCAGCCGGACCGCCTCGACCACCTCCTGCGGGTCGATGCCGGACAGGCACGGGTGCCCGGGTACCGGACAGGCGGTGGCCCGGGTGTGCCGGCAGCCGGCGACGGCGGCGCCGAGGCGTACCGCCGGCACCCGGTAGGGCCCCCACTGTCCGAACGGGACGGTCGGGGCGAAGAGGCTCACCACCGGTACGCCGAGCGCGGCGGCCAGGTGTGCCGGGCCGGTGTTGCCGACGACCAGACAGTCCGCCCGGGCGATGATGGCGGCGAGCCGGGTCAGCGAGGTCTGCCCGCCGAGGTCGATCCCGGTACGCCCGGCGACCCGGGCGGTGAGCGTCCGCTCCCCGGCGCCGCCGGTCACCACCACCCGGTGCCCGGCACCGGTGAGCGCCGCCACGATCTCGGCACAGAGTTCGGGTGGGCAGGCCCGGGCCGGCACCGAGGAGCCGGGATGCAGCACCACGTACCCCGGATCGGGCACGGTGCCGCCGGCGGCCGCGGTACCCGTCCCCGGGCGCAGCCGCAGCACCGGCTCGTCCTCCGGCGGCAGCACGAAGCCGGCCGCCGCCGCCAGCGACAGCGCCCGCTCCGTCTCGGGTATCCCCGCCGGTACCCGGTGCCGCACGTCCAGCAGCGAGCCCGGGTAGTCCGGGCTGATCGCCGAGATCCGGCCCACCCCGGCCATCCGGAGCACCAGGGCGAGCGGCAGCGCGGACTGGTGGAACGAGGTGAACAGCACCGCCTCCTCGGCACCGGTGGCGGCGAGGAGGGCGGTCAGCCGGTCGATCGCGGCCCGGTCGACCGGCTCGGGTTCCGGATCGATCCAGGGCAGCCGGCACTCGACCAGCTCGTCCACTCCGGGCAGCAGTTCGGCGGCGGCCCGGCCACGCGGCCCGCAGAGCAGCACCACCCGGTCGGCGCCGGCCGCGACCGCCCGGATCGCCGGGCCGGTCACCAGCACGTCGCCGGCCGAGTCCGGGCGGGCCACGAGTACGCACCGGGGACGTCGTCGCGGCTGGTCCGGAGCCGGGCCGCCGAGGATGCCGCGGTGTCGGCGCAGGATCAGGTCGACCGCGCTGCCAAGGTCACCGGCGACCGCCGGGGCGGCCGCCACCTCCTCCGGCCGGGTGGCCGGGGTGGGCACGAGTATCGCGGCGGCTCCGGCCGCGCCGGCCGCGGTCATGTCCGCCCCGATGTCGCCGACGAGTACGCAGCGGGTCGGCTCGGTGCCGAGTGCGCGGGCGGCCGCCCAGACCATGCCTGGCGCGGGCTTGCGGCAGCGACAGCCCGGCGCGCCGGGGGTCGGTTCGGCGTGCGGGCAGACCTGCCAGGTCTCGAACGGCCCCAGAAGCTCGTCGACCCGGGCGTTCACCCGGGCCAGATCGGCGGAACTGAACCGGCCGCGGGCCACCCCGGACTGGTTCGTCACCACCCCCAACCGCAGCCCCGCCGCGCGGAGCCGGTCGAGCGCCTCCCGGGCCCCCGGCATCGGCCGGACCAGCCTCGGATCACCGTTGTACGGCACGTCGTGCACAAGCGTGCCGTCCCGGTCGAGAAGCACCGCGTCGAAGAGCCCGGGCCTGGCCCACGCCCCGGTCGGGCCACCGTGCGGTGCCCCTGACCTGCACTGATGCGGGTCGACCCGGTCGTTGCGCACGGCGGCGGGTTCCCGGGAGCAGTAGGAGTAAACCTCGGCCCCGGCGGCCGGACGGGCACAGCGGATCCCTCCGGCGTCCCCTGTCCGACCTGCGGTCCGCTGGCGTTCGTCGTCGCCACCGCGCATACCCCGGGCGGGTCGCCGCTATCCAGCGCCGAACCGTTACCCAGCCGTCGACGCCGGCTTTTCGGCCGTCGACACGACGTCGGCCGAGGTAGGGACCGGTTTACCCCCTTCCGGCCCGTGTTGCGGCCCGCGCGCTGCGTCAAGTTAGGCTTTGCCCCTGACCGCTGTCGGCCAACCGAGGATGCCCCGATGATCGAACCCGTACAGCTGCCGTCTCCCTGGCGGGACGTTCGCCTGACCGTCGTCGTGCCCACCTACAACGAGGCGGGCAACCTTCCGGCGCTGGTCGAGCGGCTGCTCGCACTGCCGCTGCCCGGGCTGCGGATCCTGGTCGCCGACGACAACTCTCCGGACGGCACCGGCGAGGTGGCCGACAAGCTCGCCATCGAGCATCCGGAGCGGATCCAGGTCGTGCACCGGGCGGGCAAGGAGGGGCTCGGCCGGGCGTACGTCGACGGGATGAGCCGGGCGCTGGAGGCCGGTGCGGAGTACGTGGCGCAGATGGACGCCGACCTGTCCCACCCGCCGGAGGCACTGCCCGGGATGCTCGGTTCGCTGCTGTCCACCCAGGCCGGTGTGGTGATCGGCTCCCGGTACGTCCCTGGCGGGCAGCTCGACGAGGCGTGGCCGCTCTATCGTCGGGCGCTCAGCGGCTGGGCCAACTTCTACGTGCACACCCTGCTCCAGGTGCGGATCCGGGACCTCACCGCCGGTTTCAAGATCTGGCGGGCGGACGCGCTGCGCGACATCGGCCTGCACCGGGTGCAGTCCAACGGGTACAGCTTCCAGGTCGAGATGCACTATCTGGCCACCAAGCTCGGCCACACCATCCTGGAGGTGCCGATCCGGTTCCAGGAGCGCCTGGACGGCGAGTCGAAGATGACCACCGCCACCAAGATCGAAAGCGCGCTGATGCCGTTCAAGTTGCGCGGCCGGCACCGCAACATCGCCCGGTTCACCGAGATCCCCGCCCCGGACGAGGCCCCGGCCGCCGCCGGGTTGCCGGCGCCGCCGGAGCCCGCCCGCGCACCGCAGCTCACCGAGCCGGGTGAGCCCGCCGAGCCGGCGGAACCGGCGGGACCGGCGGGACCGGCGGGACCGGCCAAGGCGATCGGGACGACCGAGCCCGCCGAGACGACGGAATTGCGGGAACCGACGGCGCCGGCCAGGACGATCGGAACGACCGAGTCGACCGGGACGACGGCGGAGCTGACCGAGCCGGTCAAGGTCGCGGAGCCGGCCGAGTCGACGGAGCCGGTCAAGGTCGCGGAGCGGGCCGGGTCGACCGGAGCCGGGCGCACCGGAAAGGCGTCCGGCGCGGCGACACCGGCCAAGCGCAAGCGGCGCGGGACAACTGCCAGCGGCGCGGGACAGGCGCAGGCGACGCGGGCCCAGCACGAGGGCGCGGAGCAGGCGTAGGACCGGGGCGGCCGCCGCGTCCGGCCAGCCGCGAGCGGCGTCGCCACCGTGTCCGGCCAGCCGCGAGCCGCATCCGGCCAGCCGCGAGCCGGGCCGGCCAGCGTGCTCGGCCAGCCGGGAGTCGCATCGGCTGCCGCGTCCGGCCAGCCGTGAGCCGGGCCTGTCCAGGGTCAGGCGTAGACGGCGCGCTGTGCCCGGCCGACCAGGGCGGCATACGCCCGGCCGGTCAGGGCGCGGTCCCGGGCCAGCGCCGCCCGTGCGGCGTTCGCCCCGGGACCGCCGTGCACCCCGGCGCCGGGATGTGCGGAGGCGCCGGCCAGGAACAGCCGGTCGACCGGGGTGTCCGCCCGACCGAGGCCGGGCACCGGGCGCAGGAAGAGCTGCTGGTACGCGGCGGAGGTGCCGCCGCCCACCGCGCCGCCGACCAGGCTCGGGTTCCCCGCCGCCAGTTCGGCCGGTCCGGCGACGTGCCGGGCCCGGACCAGCGCGCCGAAGCCCGGGGCGGCCCGCTCCAGCACCGCCTCGACCCGCTCGACGTGCGCCGCGACCTCCTCGGCCCGCCAGTCCCGCCGGAACGGCAGGTGAGTGTAGGCCCAGAACGACTCGGTGCCCGCCGGTGAGCGGCCCGGGTCCGCCACCGTCATCTGTCCGGCCAGCACGAACGGGTCGGTCGGCAGCTCGCCCCGGTGCAGTTCGGCCGCGTACCGCCGCAGGTCGGCGAGGTCGCCGCCGAGGTGCACGGTGCCGGCGCCGGCGACCGCCGGATCCCGCCAGGGCACCGGCCCGGCCAGCGCCCAGTCCACTTTGACCGTCGAACCGTCCCAGCGGAAGTGCGCCAGGTCCGCCACCAGCCGGGGCGGCAGCCGTTCGGCACCGACCAGGTCGAGGAAGAGCGCGGGCGCCGGCACGTCGGCCAGTACCGCACGACGGGCCCGCCACAGCAGGCCGTCGGCCGAGCGCACCCCCACGGCCCGGTTCCGGGCCACCAACACCCGGTCGACAGGGGTACCGGTGCGCAGCCGGCCGCCCCGCTCGCGCAGCCGGGTTAGCAGCGCGTCGGTGATCCGCTGCGCCCCGCCGACAGGTACCGGCCAGCCCACCTGCTGGCCCAGCATGGCGAGCAGCCAGCCGTAGACGCCGGAACCCGGCTCGTCCGGAGCGAGGTCGGTGTGCAGGGCACAGCCGGTCAGCAGGGCCGGGCCGCCCGAGCCGGTGAAGAGTTCCGCCCCGAGCCGGGAACTGGGCAGCACCAGCCGGCGGGCCAGTCGCAGCAGCCCGGCGGTACGCAGCCGGCGGGCGAGCGCCAGTCCGCCGCGTACCGGCGGGAACGGGCTGAAGAGCGCGTCGAGCAGCGGCGCCGAGATCTGCCGCCACTGGGCGTACGCGTCGAGCCACCGCTGCCCGTCCCCGGCCCCGAACCGCGCCACGGAGGCGGCGGTGACCTCGGGATCGCGGTTGAGCAGCACCGCGTCGCCGTCCGCGAACAGGTGCGCCAGCACGTCCGGCGCGTGCCGCCAGGCCAGCCCGTGGCGGTCGAGCCGGAGCCGGCGCAGCACCGGCGAGGCGTAGCCGAGCGGGTAGAAGGCGCTGTAGAGGTCGCTGAGGTAGCCGGGGGCGGTCACCTCGGCCGACCGGACCGCCCCGCCCGGGGCACCGGTCGCCTCCAGCACCAGCACGTCCCAGCCGGCGTCCGCGAGCAGGTTCGCCGCGACCAGGCCGTTGTGCCCGGCCCCGACGACGACCGCGTCGGCGGTCTCCCCCAGCGCCGTCACCCGAGCACCCTATCCCGGTCCGCCGAGAACGGATGCAAGGAAGGGCCCCGCTACAACAGAAACGTAAGCGCGAGTCCCTCCTTGCAGGTGTGCTGGGGGCTGGGACCGAGGGTTGCAGACGGTCTTACCGGGATAGTTTGGACCGCTCGGACCGGGGCAAACTGCCCGCCATGTACCAGGTGCAGCAACTCATCGGCGGGGTGTGGGACGGCAGCGGCGACGCGGGCTGGCTGACCGTGGTCGATCCGGCGGACGGCAGCCCGGTCAGCAGGGTGCCGGTGGCCACCGACGCCGAGGTCGAGTCGGCCGTCAAGGCGGCCAGGGCGGTGGCCCCGAGCTGGGCGCGGACGGCACCCGCCGAGCGGGCCGAGGCGCTGCGCCGGGCCGCCGACACGATCGAGGCGAACGCCGACCGGCTCGCCGAGGCGGAGACCGCCGAGATGGGCCGGCCGCTGGCCGCCGCCCGCAGTGGCATCCAGGCGGGTGTCTCGACGCTGCGCCAGTACGCCGAACTCGCTCCAGTCCGGGGCGGGCGCAGCCTGGCCGGCGGCGCGGACGCGATCGACCTGATGGTGCCGCAGCCGCGGGGCGTCGTCGCCGCCATCACGCCGTGGAACGACCCGGTCTCGGTCTCCTGCGGCCTGCTCGGCGCGGCCCTGGCCACCGGGAACACCGTCGTCTACAAGCCGAGCGAGCGGAGTACGGCGAGCGGCTGGCTGCTCGCCCGGCTGCTCGACGAGCACCTGCCGGCCGGGGTGTTGTCGATGCTGACCGGTGACGGGCCGGTCGGTGCGACGCTGGCCGGGCAGGAGGTCGACGTGGTCGCGCACGTCGGCTCGACCGCCACCGGCCGGTCGATCGCCGCCGCCTGCGCCCGCTCCGGCGCCAAGGCGCTGCTGGAGAACGGCGGCAGCGACCCCCTGATCGTCGACGCCGACGTGGACCCGCGCTGGGCCGCCGAACAGGCTGCCATCGGTGCCTTCACCAACGCCGGCCAGCTCTGCGTCTCGGTGGAGCGGATCTACGTACTCCGGCCGGTGGCGTCCAGGTTCCTCGCCGGTCTGGTCGAGCGGGCCGAGGCGCTGCGCCTGGGGCCGGGGCGGGACCCGCTCAGCGAGGTCGGGCCGCTCGTCGACCGGCGGCAGCGCGACCACGTGCACGGGCAGGTCGGCGCGGCGGTCGCGGCCGGGGCGAGCCTGCTCACCGGGGGCAGCGTCCCCGACGGGCCCGGTTCCTTCTATCCGCCGACGGTGCTCGCCGAGTGCACCGACGAGATGGCGGTGATGTGGGAGGAGACCTTCGGCCCGGTGGCGCCGGTGATGGTGGTCGACTCGTTCGACGAGGCGCTGTCCAGGGCGTCGCACTCGCCGTACGGGCTGGCGGCGACGGTACTCACCGGGTCGATGAACCACGCCCAGCGGGCCTGGCGGGAACTGCCGGTCGGGACGGTCAAGATCAATGCCGTTTTCGGCGGGGCTCCGGGCGGCGCCGCCGAGCCCCGGGGCGGCAGCGGCCAGGGCTTCGGGTACGGCCCGGAGCTGCTTGACGAACTCTCCGCGACAAAGATGGTGCACATCGAAGGGCCGGGCGGCGAGGGCGGCAGGTGGTGAACCCCTGCCGCCCGCCCGCGCCCGGCCCGACGGTCGCCGACCCGACGGTCGCTGGCGGACGGTCGCTGAGCCGTCGGATCGGCGAGCCGACGGTCGCAGACCCGACGGTCGCAGACCCGACGGTCGCTAACCCGACGGTCGCAGACTCGACCGGTGCCGATCTGGTGGAGCTGGCAGGTCAGCGACGACGGTTCCGGCCCTTCTCCTTGGTCCGGGACTCGGTGGTCTTCCGGTCGTTCGCCTTCTGGATCGCATCGACCAGTTCGGCCTTGGTCATCCGGGACCGCCCCTTGATGTCGAGCCGCCTCGCCACCTCCGTCAGGTGCTCCTTCGGGGCGTTGGCGTCGACGCCACCCGCGGTCGGTGCGCGCCGAGCGGGCCCACCGCCGGCCGCCTGCCGGTCGCTCGGGCCCTTGCGCCCCTTCGGCTCCCAGTGGTCGCCGACCTTCTCGAACGAGTGCTTGACGGCGGCGAAGGCGGTCCGGTGCGACCGCTGCCCCTCGCCGTACGTCTCGACCGCCGAGTCGTGGGTTTTCGCCCAGGTGTCCTGGGCCTTCTGTGGCGAGCGTCGCAGGGTGCTGGGCAGAACCTCGCGTCCGGGCATGATCTTCCTCCTCCGCGTCGTTGGCGCTCTTCCCACGGCCCATTCCCGAGCCATCCGGCTGCGGCTCCCCCGAGCCAACCCCGGCTGCGGTGTGGCCGAGCCAACCAGGCTGCGGATTCCCGGGCCGTCCAGGGTTCGGTTTCCCGGGCCGCCGCCGGCAAACCCGACCGGCTCGCGGTGCCGGCGTTTGTGCAGATCCGGCCCTGGGTACCGGGCAGCCCAGCCCAGCCGAGAAACACCCAGCCCCGCCGAGCCGGGAGACGGGGAGCAGGCGCGGCTGGCCCCGCCGAAAGGGGACGAGCATGGCGTCGACCACCGAACCGGTCCCGGCGGTACATGAGCCGAACCGCCGCCTTCCCGGGCGCCTGCGCCAGTTGCGCTGGTCGACCTGGCGGGGCGTACTGGTCCGGAGCGTCACCAACTTCGTGACGGACAACTGCGCCGACTGGGCCGCCGCGCTGACCTACTACGGAGTGCTGGCTCTCTTCCCGTCCGTGATCGTGATCGTCGCGCTGGTCGGCCTGGTCTCGAACGGGGCGGAGACCATCGACACCATCGCCGGCCTGGCCAGGGAGGCTGGCGCCGGTTCGGTGGTGGCGAACGACGCCCTGGTGGGCGTACTGCGGGACGTGGTCGACAACCAGGGATCGGCGAAGGTGCTGCTCGGCTTCGGGGTACTGGCGGCGCTCTGGTCGGCCTCCGGCTATGTCGGCGCGTTCACCCGGGCCTCCAACGCCATCTACGGAGTTGCCGAAGGGCGGCCGTTCTACCTGCTCCGCCCGTTGCAGCTCGGGCTGACCGCGATCGCGCTGGTGCTGCTCGCGGTGGTCGCCACCGGACTGATCGTGAGCGGCCCGGTCGCCGACGCGGTCGGCGACCGGCTGGGGCTCGGCGACGCGCCTCGGACGGCCTGGTCGGTCGCCAAGTGGCCGGTCCTGGTCGGCATCATGATGCTGCTGCTCTCGCTGCTGTTCTGGATCGCCCCGAACGTGCGGCAGCCCCGGTTCCGCTGGCTCACCGTCGGCGGTGCGGTCGCCCTGGTTTCCTGGGCCGTCGTCTCGGTCGGCTTCGGCTTCTACGTCTCCCGGTTCAACTCCTACGACGCCACCACGTACGGCAGCCTCGGCGCCGTGATCGCCTTCCTGGTCTGGCTCTATCTCTCCAACTGCGCCGTGATGCTCGGTGTGGAGATCAATGCCGAGGTGCAGCGCGGCCGGGCCCGCCAGGGCGGTGCCGAGGAGCCGGTGCAGCCCGCGCTGCCGCCGAAGACACCGGCGAGCTGACGCGTTCGGGGCGAACCCGACGACGCCGTTTAGCACGATTTCCCTCGGGTAGCGCAATAGACATGGAACGTGGGAACAGCAAGCACGGTCCCCGGCTGGACGAGCAGATGGACCGGGAGGTGCAGGGCGCCGTGCAGGGCGCCGTCGGTGGCCGCGCCGAGGAGTGGCGCGATCCCGAGCCGGCCGGCGAGGACCAACCCGGCCTGACCAGGGCGCCCGGCAACGACACCCGGTCCGGCGCGCCACAGGGCATGACCTCGGAGGAGGTCGAGCAGAGAAGCCGGCTGGGCCGGTTCATCCCGCTCTCCGCCCTGCCGGGCGACCGGGACGGCCTGCGCCGCAGCGCCGAGGAGAACGAGGCCCCGGACGACATTCTCGCCGAGTTGGACCGGCTTCCCCCGGGTACCCAGTTCCAGACCGTCTCCGAGGTGTGGGCCGCGCTCGGGCACGCGAACGAGACACAGCGCTGGTGAACGGGACACGGCGCCGGTGAACGGGACGCAGTGCTGGTGAACGCGCGGTGGCTGAGACCCGCGGTGGCTGGGACCGGCGGTGGCCGGACAGACAGTGGACAGGCACAGACAGTGGACAGGCGTAGACCGATCGACAAGGAGGATGCCGGATGAGTGGCGTGACCAAGTCCGTCGACGTGGCGGTGCCGATCCGGACCGCGTACGACCAGTGGACCCAGTTCGAGGACTTTCCGCAGTTCATGGAGGGTGTCGAGGAGGTCAGGCAGATCTCCGACACGATGACGCACTGGAAGGTCGAGATCGCCGGGGTCAACCGGGAGTTCGACGCCAGGATCACCGAGCAGTTGCCCGACGAGCGGGTGGCCTGGACCTCGACCGACGGCACCCGGCAGGCCGGTGTCGTCACCTTCCACCGGATCGACGAGAACCACACCCGGGTCACCGCGCAGATGGAGTTCGAGCCGCAGGGGGTCGCCGAGAAGGCCGGTGACAAGCTCGGCATGGTGGACCGGCGGGTGGCAGGCGACCTGAACCGGTTCAAGGAGTTCATCGAGCGCCGGGGTGCCGAGACCGGCGCCTGGCGCGGCTCGGTCGCCCGGCCGCAGCCGTAGCTCGATCCGGGACAGCACGGGACGGCGGTGGCCGTCGGCAGGGGTACGCCCCGTCCGGCGGCCGCCGCCGTCGGCGTTTGTCCGTCGGGCGGGCCGGGTAGGGCAACCGACATGACCGACAGGGACAGCCACGTCTGGCGGAACGAGGAGCGGTTGCCACTGCGCGACCTGGAGGAGGCGATGGGCGCCTCGACGCCCGACGGGCAGGTCGACGACGTCACCGGCAACGACGCGGGCGCCGAGTCGGCGTTCGGGCACGGCGCGGAGCCGGACGACCCCGACAAACCGTACGACGAGGACCAGGCGGCGCAGCGCACCGACGACCAGCGCCGGTACCGACCGTCGACGACCGGGCGCAACGGCCCGCACTGACCGCCGGGTGCCGGAAGCGGCGCCCCGCGCAGGCGGCGGCTCGGGCCGGGTGCCCGCTCGTCGAGGCATGCCTGCTCGTGGCGGTCGGTGCCCGCTCGTTATGGAAAAGGTCAGGTGGTCGGGGCGGGCGGGCGGCCGGCCCGGCGGCTCGACGCCCAGTAGAGCCCGATCATGGCGAGGGAGAGCAGCAGCAGCGCCGGGCCGAGCACCGCGACCGAGGTACGCCCGATCAGCACCCCGATGGCGGCCGGGATGATCGCCCCACCCAGCCCGGACGCCCCGATCTGCAACCCGATGGTGCGGTCCGCGTGCTGCGGCCCCACCCGTTCGGCGGTACCGAGGGTGAGCAGCGGGAAGACCGCAGCCGCACCGAAGCCCACGACGGCCAGCCCGGAGACCGCCAGCCAGCCCGGTCCGGGTACCGCCACCAGCGCCGAGCCGAACGCCATCGCGTACATGCTGCCGAGCAGGACCGTACGGCTGCCGAGCCGCTCGGCGACGAACCCCTGCACCACCCGGCCGACGAAGAGGCTGCCCCAGTAGAGCGAGACGCAGAGGCCGGCGACGGTGGGGCTGATCCCGCGGTCCTCGGTGAGCAGCAGGAACGCCCAGAGGCCGGCGGCCACCTCGATCGCCACGTAGACCGCGAAGGTGAGCGCGCCGAACCAGACCGCCGGCAGGGCCAGGGTGGCACCGATCCGGACCGGCCCGGCCGGAACCGCCGGCGCACCCGTCGACTCGCCGGCACCGGGGCCGGGGCGGCGCCAGGTCCGTACGGTCAGCACGAAGGCCAGCGCCAGCCCGGCCTGGGCGGCGGCGACGATGCCGTACCCCCAGCGCCAGCCCAGCCCGACGCCGAGCACCGTGGTCATCACCAGCGGCCCGATGGCGACGCCGAGGCCGAAGCAGGCGTGCATCCAGTTCATCTGGCGTGGCCCGAAGGTTCCGGCGGCGTACGCGTTCAGCCCGGCGTCGATGGCGCCCGAGCCGAGACCGAGCAGCAGCGCGCAGCCCACCATGACCGGCAGGATCGGTGCCGTGGCGTAGCCGGCGAGGGCCAGGCTGGCCAGGGCGGTGCTGCCGGCCAGCAGCCAGCCGACGCCGATCCGGGCGATGCTGAACCCGGCCACCACGCTGGAGACGAGGTAGCCGACCGTACCCGAGGTGAGCAGCAGTCCGACCGCCTCGGTCGGCACCCGCAACTCGACGCTGACGGACGGCCAGCCGACGCCGAGCAGGCCGTCGGGGAGCCCGAGACTGACGAAGGCCAGATAGGCCAGGACGAGCACGGCGAGACCCGTCCGGTGCCGGGAGTCGGTGGACACGAGCGTCGACTATGCCGGACCGGCCGGAGGTTGGCCACGCCGGGACGCTCACCCGGATCGGACCGGCGAAACCGGGACCAAACGGCCGGCGGAGCCGGGGCCAACCGGGCCGGCGGAGCCGGATCGAACGGGCCGGCGGAGCCGGGACCAAGCGGACACGTACCCCGAATTCGTCCGAACGGACGACCGGCGAGCGACGTTCGCCGGGGCAGAATTTCGGAATGCGTCAGGCTCCTGGTTTCCTTTCCGTCCGTCAGCGTCGCATCGCGTGGCTCGCCTTCCTGCTCACCGCGGTGCAGGCGCCGGTCTCCGCCCGGCTGGTCGACGACGGATCGTGGTTGTTCAGCCTCTGCGTCTCGCTGATGGTCGCCACCGTGATCCTGGCCGACGACGCCGCGCGGCGGCGTCCGGTGGACGCGGGTTCGCTGGAGTAGTCGCCCTGCCCGGACCGCCCGGCGAAGCGGTCGGACCCCAGCACGACGGGCGCACCAGACGGCGCCCGACGAGCGGATTCGGCGGCTCCGGTTAGGCTGCTGACATGCCAGGCACGGTCGGGCGGGTGCCCGCTCCCCCCTCCACCGTGGCCGGTGTGCCGCCGACACCGGATCCGACCGTCGGGCCGCCGGCCGACCATGGCTGGCCGGAGACCCCGCTGGGTCCGCCCGGTCGGTGGGATCCGGCATTGCGGGCGATCGTCGACCTGGTGCTCTCCGCCCCGGTGCCGATGGCCCTGGCGTACGGCCCGCAGCTCGCGCTGGTCTACAACGACGGCTTCGCCGAGCTGATCCCGAGCAGGCACCCGCAGGCGTTCGGCCGGCCGGCGGCCGAGGTCTTCGCCGAGGTGTGGCAGGTGCCCGGGGTCGGCGACGTGATCGAGCGGGTCTACCGGACCGGTGAGGCGTTCCTGGAGCGGGACGCCCCGTTGCCGCTGTTCCGGGAGGAGCCCGGCGAGCCGGAGCCGTCCCTCTTCGCCCGCGGCTACTCCCCGGTCCGGGACTCCACCGGCGCGATCGTCGGGGTGCTGACCGTGGCCGCCGAGGCGACCCAGGTCACCCAGCGGCTACAGAGCCTCGGCGAGCTGGCCTCGGCGCTGGCCGGCACGCTCACCCTCGACGACGTGGCCCGGGTCACGCTGCGCAGCGCGCTTGCCTCCTTCGGGGCCGACCAGGTCGAGTTCGGGGTGGACGACGGCAGCGGGTGGCGGCTGGTCCGGCGGATCCGGGGCGAGGTGCTGGACGAGGCCGACGAGCGGCTCCCCCCGCTGTGGCGCCGGCACGGCGCGGACTCTCCCGCCCCGCTGGTGCTGACCGCCGACAGCGGCGCACCGAGCTTCGCCGGCGACGGCCAGCCGCTGCTGCGCAGCGCGGTCGACCGGCACGACGAGAAGATCCGGGCACTGGCCGCGCTGCCGCTGCGTACGCCGACGCTGCGCGGCGGGTTGACCGTCGGCTACCGGCAGCCGCACCGCTGGCCGCCGGCCGAGCGTGCCCTGCTGGCCGCCTCGGCGGAGCTGGTGGCCCAGGCCGCCGAGCGGGCCCGCCGGTTCGAGACCCAGCACGGCACGGCGCAACTGCTCCAGCGCAGCATGCTGCCGGAGCACCTGCCCGACCTGCCGCTGCTGCGGATCGCCGCCCGCTACGACGCCGGGGTCGACGGCAACGCGGCCGGCGGCGACTTCTACGACGCGTTCGCGCTGCCGGACGGCCGGCTGGCGGTGGTACTCGGCGACGTGGCCGGGCACGACGTGCAGGCCGCGGCGCTGATGGGGCAGGTACGCGCGGCGCTGCGCGCGCTGGCCCTGAGCGATCCCGACCCGATCCCGGTACTCGCCGGGCTGGACCGGCTGGTGTCCAGCCTGAGTGTGGAGGCGCACCGCGACGAACTCTTCGTGACAGTCGTCTACGGGCTGGTCGAGCCGGAGACCGCCCGGTTGACCGTGGCGAGTGCCGGCCATCCGCCGCCACTGGTCCGGCGTGGCTCACCCGGTCAGCCCGGCAGCACCTGGTATCTCGAGGTGCCGCCCGGGGTGCCGCTCGGGCTGCACGGGCACCGGACGGCGGTCACCGTGCCGTTCCCGCCCGGTGACACGCTGCTGCTGTTCAGTGACGGGGTGGTGGAGCGGCGGCAGCGGAGCCTGAGCGACGGCTTCGAGGTGCTGGCCGGTACGGTTGCCGGCTCGGCGACCGGTGACCCGCGTACGCTCTGCGCGCTGGCCAGCGGCGCGGTGCCGGGCAGTACCGAGGACGACGTCGCCGTGCTCGCCGTCGAGCACGCCAGTACGCCCAGCCGGTCGGCCAGCATGGAGGTGCCGGCGGAGCCGACCGCCCCGGGCCGGGTACGGCACTGGATGACCGCCCAGCTGAACCTCTGGGGGGTGCCGGAGCAGGTGGTCGGTTCGGCGGTGCTCTGCACCAGCGAGCTGACCACGAACGCGCTGCTGCACGCCGGCACCGCCGCCCGGGTGGAGATCGACCTGAGCCCGGAGCGGCTGCTGGTCTCGGTCGCCGACAGCGGCACCCGGGGCGCGGTGACCCGGGCCCGGACCGAGAAACTGAGCAGCCGGGGCCGGGGGCTGGGCCTGATCGAGCAGCTCAGCGACGCCTGGGGGACCGACCCGACGGTACGCGGCTCGACGGTCTGGTTCGAGATGATGATCCCCGCGGCGACCGGCACCGACGAGTTTCCGGGCGACTGACCGCTCACACCAGGCGTGCGGAGCCACCCGGCGGGGAAAGGGTGCCCGGGTGGATCTCTCGGCGACCTCGTACGCGTTGATCGGGCTGGGCGCGCTGCTGGCCGGCATCCTGCCCCGGGTGCTGGAGCGGCGACCGCTCTCCATGCCGATCATCTTCCTCGGCCTCGGCATGCTGGTCTTCCTGCTTCCGTTCGGGTTTCCCGAGCCGGACCCGCTGATCCACGACAAGATCGCGACCCAGCTCACCGAGATCGGCGTGATCGTCGCGCTGATGGGCGCCGGGTTGAAGATCGACCGGCCGCTCGGCAAGCGCCGCTGGTCGTCGACCTGGCGGCTGCTGGCGATCGCCATGCCGCTCTGCATCGGCGCGGTGGCGGTGCTCGGCTGGTGGTGGGTGGGGCTGGCGCCGGCCGCCGCGCTGCTGCTGGCCGCCGCGCTGGCCCCGACCGATCCGGTGCTCGCCTCCGACGTGCAGGTCGGCGAGCCGACCGACGTCGAGGACAACGAGGACGAGGTGCGGTTCGCACTGACCGCCGAGGCCGGGCTGAACGACGGTCTCGCCTTCCCGTTCGTCTACGCCGCGATCGCGATCGCCACGGTCGGGCTGGCTCCCGCCGGCTGGCTGGCGGAGTGGCTGACCCTGGACGTCGGCTATCGGATCCTGCTCGGGGTGGCCGGCGGGCTGCTGGTGGGATGGCTGCTCGGCAAGCTGTTCTTCCGGGCGCCGTCGCGGCTGCGGCTGGCCCGGCATTCGGAGGGGTTCCTGGCGCTGGCCGCCACCTTCCTCTCGTACGGCCTGGTCGAACTCGTCGGCGGGTACGGCTTCCTGGCGGTCTTCGTCACCGCCCGGGCGATCCGGGCGGCGGAGCGGTCGCACGAGTACCACCAGGTGCTGCACAACTTCGCCGAGCAGGTGGAACGGCTGCTCACCGTGCTGTTGCTGCTGCTGTTCGGCGGTGCGGTGGTCACCGGGCTGCTCGCCCCGCTGACCTGGCCGGCGGTGCTGCTGGCGCTGGCCCTGGTCTTCGTCATCCGCCCGTTCACCGGCCGGCTGTCCCTGGTCGGGGCGCCGGGGCGGCCCGCCGAGCACTGGGTGATCGCGCTCTTCGGCATCCGTGGCGTCGGCACGTTCTACTACCTGGGGTACGCCACCACGCACGCGGACTTCCCCGGCGCCGACCTGCTCTGGGCGACGGCCGGGCTGGTGGTGCTGGTCTCGGTGGTGGTGCACGGGGTGGCCGCCACCCCGGTGATGCAGCTGCTCGACCGCCGCCTGGACCGCACCTCGGCGGACAGCACCTCGGACGACAGCACCGCAGACGACAGCACCTCGGACGACAGTGGTTCCGGCAACGGTGGCTCCGGCGACGGTGGTTCCGGCGACGGTGGCTCCGGCGACGGTGGCTCCGGCGACGGTGGCTCGGCCAACCGGCCGGCGGAGCTGCCCGGGCCACGTTCCGGCGGCGAGCAGGGCGCGCCGACCACCACCGGCTCCGACAGTCCGGCCCGGACCTGATCCCACCTCGATCCGGCCCTACCACCAGCGCGGGCCGGACAACCGGACCGACCGGCCCGGGATCAGATGCCGAGGGTCGGTGCCGTGCCGGTCGCCGGCTCGGCTCGGCGGTGCATGTGCAGCCGGACCGTGGTCGAGGTGCTGTCGGTGTGTACCTGGACCAGGTCGCAGAGGTAGTTGACCAGCAACAGGCCGCGCCCGCTGTCGCTGACCGGCGACGGCGGGAGGCGGCCGGCGAGCCGGTCGGTGAGCACGCTGGAGCCGGTGATCTCGCAGACCAGCCCGTCCTCGTCGAGCCAGACCCGGGCCACCGCCGGCCGGCCGGAGTGCACCACCGCGTTTGTGGCGATCTCGTTCGCCGCGACCCGCAGGTCGTCGACCTGCTCACGGTCGAGCCCGGCCTGGTGGGCGAGTGCGGCGACCATGGCCCGCATCCCGGACAGGCCGGAGGACTCGAAGAACAGCGTGGACGCCGAGGGCGGCGGGGTCGGAAACGGCAGGTTGAACGAGTCGACCACGTTCTCCGGGTGGCCGTACCCGGCGCTGGGCTGCCGGTCGCCGTCGCGGATCAGGAACGGGTGGGTACTCGCCGCGTCGGCGATCACCTCCACGTCCAGCCGCACCGCGTCGTACGGGCAGAGCAGGCTGACCGGCCGCCCGGCGAGGGCGATGTTGATCAGGGCCTCGTGCTGTACGCACCGGGGGTACGCCTGCGCGGACCGGCCGGGCCAGACCGGCTCGCCGACGACGCGGACCCGGGCCGGGGCGTGTTCCTCGACGAAGGCGTGCAGCACACCCGGGATGATCCACCCCGGGTTGCGACCCTCCCGGGCCATGTCGACGAAACGCAGCTCGGTGCCGCCGCCGAGCGCCGTGCGTAGCAGGTCGAGCCGGAGTCCGGGTACGGCGATCAGCACCGGCTCTCCGGCGGCGAGCCCGGCCCGCACGAACGAGCGGACGCCGGTGACGTAGTCGTCGTCGGTGCGGTAGAAGAGAGCGTCGTGCCGCAGCGGGCCGGTGCCGGGCCGCGTGGCCGGTTCGAATGTCATCGCCCGCCACCCGTCCGCGACGCGTCCACTCCCCACCTCCGACCAGCAGCGTACGCGGCGCCGGCAACGACTGGCCACGCAGCGTCAGCGTAGGGGTCGCCCGAAGTGCCGTGCCGGCCCGCCGGGCGGTCGGGCGAGCCGTCGGGACGGCCCGGTCGACACGCCGCTGACCTGTGCCTATGCCCAGGTACTGAAACCGGGGCTTCACACGGACGCAACATGGCTCTACCGTGGTCGATGTCTATGGGAGCGCTTCCAGCGATGCTCCTCGATCTCCCACCGTCCCGAAGGGAGTACCGCATGCACCTCAGACCCGCGCTCGCCGCGGCCGGTGCCGTCGCCGTCACGGCACTCGCCGTGACGACAGCGGTCGGTGTCGGCCTGTTGAACCCCACCCCCGCGAAGGCCGCCGACTCGGCCTTCTACGTCGACCCGGACACCAGCGCCGCACGCTGGGTCGCCGCCAACCCCAACGACTACCGGGCCGCCGTCATCCGGGACCGCATCGCCAGCGTCCCGCAGGGCCGCTGGTTCACCCAGAACAACCCCGGCACGGTACGCGGCCAGGTGGACGCCTTCGTCGGCGCCGCCGCGGCGGCCGGCAAGATTCCGATCCTGGTCGTCTACAACATCCCCAACCGGGACTGTAGCGGCGCCAGCAGCGGCGGGCTGGCCAACCACACCGCCTACCGGCAGTGGATCGACCAGGTGGCCGGCGGCCTGAACGGTCGGCCCGCCACGATCATCCTCGAACCCGACGTCCTCGCGCTGATGTCGAACTGCATGAACTCCTCGCAGCAGGCCGAGACCCAGGCCTCGATGGCATACGCCGGGAAGCGGTTCAAGGCCGCCTCGAGTCAGGCCAGGGTCTACTACGACTCGGCGAACTCGGCCTGGCTCAGCCCGCCGGTGATGGCCGCCCGGCTGGTGGGGGCGGACATCGCCAACAGCGCCGACGGCATCTCGGTGAACGTCTCCAACTACCGCACCACTGCCGAGTCGGTGAACTACGCCAAGTCGGTCGTCGCGGCCACCGGCGCACCGAACCTCAAGATCGTGGTGGACACCAGCCGGAACGGCAACGGTCCGGACCCGCGCAGCGAGTGGTGCGACCCGGCGGGTCGGGCGATCGGCACCGCCAGCACCAACCAGACCGGCGACTCGGCGGTCGACGCGTTCCTCTGGGTCAAGCTGCCGGGCGAGGCGGACGGCTGCATCGCCACCGCCGGCCAGTTCGTCCCGCAACGCGCCTACGACATGGCGATGGCCGCTCCCAACCCGCCCACCACCCCGCCGAGCACCACCGGCCCGCCCACGCTGCCACCGACCACCACCCCACCGGTCACCACCCCGCCGGCCACCACCCCACCGGCCGGCGCCGGTTGCCGGGTCACCTGGACCGCCAACTCCTGGACCGGCGGGTTCACCGCCGAAATCCGGATCACCAACGACGGTCCGGCGATCAACGGCTGGACGCTGGGCTTCACCGTCGGCTCCAACGTCCGGTACAGCAACGGCTGGAACGGCACCTGGAGCCAGTCCGGCAACCAGATCAGTGTCGGCAACGTGGCCTGGAACGGGTCGCTGCCGAGCGGCGGCACCACGAGCGTCGGCTTCCAGGGCACCTACAGCGGGACCCTGGGCACGCCGACCGGCTTCACCCTGAACGGCAACGCCTGCACGAGCTGATCCCCATCCCCTCCGGCCGGGTCGCCGCCCGCTCCGCGCGGGCGGCGACCTGGCACCCCCCGGGCAGACCGCCCCTGACCCGGCCGGCGGGCCGCAGCCGCGCCAACCTCCGGCCGTACGATCGGAATGGTGATGACGAGATGACGGTCGCCGGACAGCGGCAGCGACCGGTCGGCCAACTGCTGCGCGAGTGGCGCGAACGACGGCGGCTCAGCCAGCTCGAACTCGCCATCCAGGCGGACATCTCCACCCGACACCTCAGTTTCGTGGAGACCGGCCGGGCGATGCCGAGCCGCGACATGGTGCTCCGGCTCGCCGAGCAGTTGGACGTGCCGCTGCGGGAACGCAACCACCTGCTGCTCGCCGCCGGGTACGCGCCGATCTATCCGCGTACGTCGCTGGACTCCCCGGCCCTGGCCGCCGTGCGCGCGGCGGTGCGCCAGGTGCTCACCGCCCACCAGCCCTATCCGGCGATCGCCGTGGACCGGCACTGGCAGCTGGTCGAGGCGAACGCCAGCATCGGGCTGTTCACCGCGGGTGCGGCGGCGCCGCTGCTCACCCCGCCGGTCAACGCGCTCCGGTTGGCCCTGCACCCGGCCGGCCTGGCACCCCGGATCGTCAACCTCGGCGAGTGGCGGGCACACCTGCTCGGGCGGCTGCGCCGGCAGGTGGCGCAGAGCGGCGACCCCGAGCTGGCGGAGCTCTACGGCGAGCTGCGGGCGTACCCGTGCGACCAGCCGGAGCCCGAGGTCGAGATCCCCGGGCCGGGCGAGGTGGTGGTGCCGCTGCGGATCCGGCACGGCGACCTGGAACTGGCCTTCTTCGGCACCGTCTGCACCTTCGGCACCCCGCTGGACGTCACCGTGGCGGAACTCGCCGTCGAGTCGTTCTTCCCGCTCGACGAGCAGACGGCGGCGGCGGTGCGCTCGGCGGCCGAGGAGGAGGAGCGGCGGGTCGGCAGCGCCTCCGCCCGCTGAGCCGCCCGCTCAGCCGGGACGGTCCGGGCCGGGAGGAGGTGGAACCGGACACCGGGGTTCGTCGCGCCCTTTCGTTTACCTCCGCCGGGACGGGTTACCGGGTAGGGACAGCCGGGAAATCGAGCCGTGACGAAGGAGGCTGATTCATGATGTCCAGGAACCCGACGGCGGCCTGGCAGTCCGGTATGCCTGGTATGACGGGTGGAAACAACCTGCCAGCCGGCCCTTCCGGTGACCAGTTCAGGGCGCCGGGCAGCGAGGACGGTACGACCCCCGGACAGCAGGCCACGGTGACCGTCGCCGCGTACCAGGAGTACCAGTCGGCGCAGTACGCGGTGGACTTCCTCTCCGACAACGGGTTTCCGGTCGAACGTGCCGCGATCGTGGGCACCGACCTCACCCTTGTCGAAACGGTGCTGGGCCGGATGACGACCGGCCGGGCCGCGTTGGCCGGTGCCGCCACCGGTGCCTGGTTCGGGCTCTTCATCGGCCTGCTCTTCGGCATCTTCACCGTCGGCAACTGGTGGGCGGTCATCCTGGTGGGACTCGCCATCGGTGCCGTCTGGGGTGCGATCTTCGGCGCCATCGCGCACGCCATGACCGGCGGCCGGCGCGACTTCACCTCGGCCAGCAGCCTGCGGGCCAACCAGTACGCGGTGAACGTCGACGCGACCTTCGCCGACCAGGCGCGCCAGCTGATCGGCCGGATGAACTGGCAGGCCCAGCGCCCGGCCGGCGCCACCGGACAGTAGGGCCGGAAAAGGGGCACCGGGTCGGTCAGTGGTAGACGCGCTCACCGGCCCGGATCGGCGTCGAGATCCGGTTCTCCTCGGGCGCCAGCGGACAGGCCCACCGGTCGTCGTAGGCGCAGGAGGGGTTGTAGGCGTAGTTGAGGTCGAGCCGTAGCCGGCCGCCGGGCAGCACCGTCAGGCCCCGACCGAAGGTGCCCTTCACCGTGTCGGTGAGATAGCGCCCGCCGCCGTACGTCTCCCGGCCGGCGGTACCGTCCCGGAACGGCAGGAAGAGCCCGCCGCCGTACGCCTCGATCCACCAGAGCGTCAGCGGGCCCCACGGGGTCTCCGCGATGCCACACCGGCGGTACCGCACCACGCCGTCCGGCCCGCCGGTGTCGATGCTCAGCGTGCCGGCGGCCGGCCGGATCGGCACGTCGACCACGACCGACGGGTCGACCGGGAAGTAGCGCAGCCCGGTGAACCGGGGCCGCTCGGCCAGCGGGACCGGTGACTGCGGGTGCCCGGCGAACAGGGCGTCCCGGGCCGCCCGGAAGCCGGCCAGGTCGAGATCTGACAGGTAGAGCCGGATCACCTGCTCACGCCAGTCCGCCAGCTCCAGTTCGTCCACCTGACCGAGCTTAGCCTCGGCGGTCGGCGGCCGACGACGGCACCACCCGGTCGACGGATACTTCAAAGATGCACGATCCGACCGAAGGCCCGGTGAGCGACTGAGCTTGATCCCGTACGGAAGACTGTTTTAGATTTTAAATAGTGCTACAGTCGGGGCATGGAGGAAGGTCTGGACGCCGGACGGCTGGCCTGCTGGCGGGCCTATGTCGAGTCGAGTCAGCTCCTGCTCAACCGGCTCGACGACGAGCTGCGCGGCGCCAGTGGGCTGAGCCTGGCCGACTACCACGTGCTGGTCCTGCTCTCCGAGGCGCCCCGGCAACGGCTCCGGATGGGCGAGCTGGCCGGTCGACTGGTCTTCTCGCCGAGCCGACTGACATACCAGATCTCCTCGATGGAGCGGCGCGGCCTGGTCGCCCGGCAGAGCTGCCCGGAGGACCGCCGGGGCAGCGAGGCGGTGCTGACCGCCGCCGGGCTGCTCACCCTGCGCGAGGCCGCGCCGCAGCACGCGGCCTCGGTGCGCGGCTATCTGATGGACGACCTCGACGAGGCCGAGGTCGCCTGCCTCACCCGGGTCTTCGACCGGCTGGCCGGGCGGTTGAGGACCGACGGCGCCACCCCGGCCGCCCGAACCCCCGGCAGCGTCAGCGTCAAGGAGAACTAGCCATGCCCGCGATCACCGTCGACGACGTCCTGGTCCTGCCCCGCCTGCCCCGGCTCGGCGCGACCACCGCCTACCGGCCGGTCCGCCGGCTGGTCACCGCGCCCAGCGGATACGAGGGCGAGGGCTTCCCGGTCCGCCGGGCCTTCGCCGGGGTACCGCTCAGCGAACTGGACCCGTTCATCCACCTCGACCAGATGGGCGAGGTCGACTACGCCCCCGGCGAGCCGAAGGGAACCTCCTGGCACCCACACCGGGGCTTCGAGACCGTCACCTACATCATCGACGGGATCTTCGACCACCAGGACTCGCACGGCGGTGGCGGCACCATCACCAACGGCGACACCCAGTGGATGACCGCCGGACGCGGCCTGCTGCACATCGAGGCGCCGCCGGAGCACCTGGTGGTCAGCGGCGGCCTCTTCCACGGGCTGCAACTCTGGGTCAACCTGCCCCGGGCGGCCAAGATGAACCCGCCGCGCTACCAGGACATCCGGGGCCGGGAGTCGGCCCTGCTGACCACCCCGGACGGTGGTGCCCTGCTCCGGGTCATCGCCGGAGAGGTCGCCGGGCACACCGGTCCGGGCAGCACGCACACCCCGATCACCATCACGCACGTGACGGTGCAGCCGGGTGCCGAGGTCGAGCTGCCCTGGCGGCCCGACTTCAACGCGCTCGGCTACGTGCTGGCCGGCCGGGGCACGGTGGGCGCCGAACGCCGGCCGGTGCGCACCGGCCAGCTCGCGGTGCACGGCCCCGGCGACGCGCTGCGGTTCGCCGCCGACGAGCGGCAGCAGGCGGCCACCCCGGCCCTGGAGCTGTACGTGATGGGCGGTGAGCCGATCCGCGAGCCGGTGGCGCACTACGGCCCGTTCGTGATGAACACCCGGGCCGAGCTGGTGCAGGCCTTCGAGGACTACCAGGCCGGGCGGCTCGGCGTGGTGCCGGCCCGGCGTACCCCGCACACCGACGGCAGCGCGGCCCGGCCCTCCTGAGCCAACTCCGGCACGCCGGCAGGTCCCGCTCCGGCGGATGAACCTGCCGGCGCGCCCATCTCCGCCTCCCGTCCCTGTCCCCGTGACCGTCCCCCGGTGCGGCCGCCCGGGCGGCACCGGCCGGATCGAGGACGGTGGCGCCGGGAGAGGTCGTGTCGGGAACTTCGGAGGGCGAGTGTCAACGAACTGTTGACATACGCCCTCGGGCGCGACATGCTGCCCGGATGCGACCAGGCGAGCCGACCGGTGACGGGATCCCTGCCGATGTCGTCGCCGCGCATTCCGCGGTGCTGGCCGCCGCCTCCGGCGGCGGTGCCGGCCAGCCCGAGCCACTTGCCGCGATGCGACTGCTCGCCGGCCTGCGGGCCGGGCTGGACGAGGCGGAACGTCAGCTCATCGAGGCCGCCCGACAACGGCGGGCGAGCTGGGCCCAGATCGCCACGGCACTCGGCCTGGCCAGCCGGCAGGCCGCCGAGCAGCGCTGGGTGCGCCTCTCCGGCGCCGCGTCCCGGGACCCGTCCAGGGTACGGGCCGACAGGCGACGTCAACAGACCGTTGACGGTCGATTCGGGCCGGGTGTGGTGGAGCTGCGGGCCGAGGTGATCGCCGTACACCGGCAACTCGGCGCGGATCCGGGCCGGGACGACCGGCATGCCCGGATCCGGCTGGCTCGCACCACGCTCGGCCTGGCCGGCCCGGCCGCACCCGGCGGGCTGTACGCGCTGGCCGCCCAGGCCCTGGACGACCTCGACCAGGTACCGGCCGAGCAGTCCGGCGGGGTGCTGCCGGACGCCCGCGACCGGCTCCGCCGGGCCCTGCACCGGGCCACCCCACCGCCGAGCAACCCGGCAACCGAGCCACCGGAGGTCGAGCCATCCGAGGGCGGGCCACCGGAGGGCGAGCGGCCCGGAGGCCGGGGCCGGCCGGCTGGGAGGTCCCGCCAAACGCCGACTTGAGCCGACCAGACTGAAGTTGTGGTTGACAGGCACCGATCAGCCGACCGAGGATGTGAGTCCCCGCGACTCAACTTTTCGGAGGCTCGAACGTGCGTACGGGACGACGGCTCGACCCCGAACGGCGCAACCTCCTGCTCTTCGTCGGCGTCTCGATGGTCTCCGGCTTCGGCGGTACCGCGTTGAACGTGGTCGCCGGAGTGTGGGTACTCGACCTCTCCGGCTCGGGCAGCGTGGCCGCACTCACCGGCCTATGCCTCTTCGCCCCGACACTGCTCGGCCCGGCCCTCGGCGCTCTCGTCGACCGGCTGCCCCGCCAGCGGCTCCTCGTCTGGACCCACCTGCTCACCGCCACGGCCGTGCTGTCACTGCTGGCGGTCCGCACCGAAGCCCAGGTCTGGATCGTCTACGTCGTGATGCTCGGCTACGGCACCAGCCTCGTCCTGGTCGACGTCGCGGAGAACGCCCTGCTGCCCGCCGCGCTGCCGCCGCACGAACTCGGCAGGGTCAACGGGATGCGGACGAGTGCCCAGGAGGGGATGAAGCTGGTCGCCCCGCTGGCCGGCGCGGGACTCTTCGCCTGGCAGGGCGGATATCCGGTGGTCGCGCTCACCACGGTGGCGCTGGTCCTGGCCGCCGGCCTCTACCGGCTGCTCCGGATCCGTCCCGACTTCCCCACCGGGTCCCGAAGCCGGCGACACAGGCCCACCGGAACCGGAACCCGGGGACACAGCCCCACGGAACCCGCTATCGGCAAACACAGCCCGACCGGACCCGGAACCCGAGAGCACCGGAGTGGAACCGGACGCCGCGGGGTGCTGGCCGGTGCCGCCTTTCTGTGGCGGCATGCCGAGCTGCGCGGGAGCGTCCTGATCGGATCCACCACGACCGGCATGTCCGGACTCACCACCGCCGCCGTGTACGCCGTCGTCACCGACGACCTGCACCAGCCCGCCGCCTTCGTCGGCGTACTCTCCTCGGGGCAGGGCGCCGGATCGTTGCTCGGCGGGCTGCTCGTCCCCCGGCTGCTGCGTACCCGGGGAAGTCTCTCCGTCGGTGCGCTGGGCGCCGCGCTCTTCGCGCTCGGCACGCTGGGCCGGCTCGTTCCGTGGACCCCGGCGGCGGTGGCCTGTTCGGTGCTGGTCGGGATCGGCCTCCCGTGGACCCTGGTCGCCGCCGTGACAGCGGTGCAGTCGCGTACGCCCGGAGCGCTGCTCGGCCGGGTGTCGGGCAGTGCCAGCACCCTGCTCTTCGCCCCGGTCGCGATCGCCACCCCGGTGGGTGCGGCCCTGGTCCTGCCGGACCACCGCCTGCCACTGCTGGTCGCCGCCGTGCTCTGCCTCGGAGTCGGCCCGGTCGCCCTGCGGTCGGCCCGCCGCGCCGGTCACTCCGGCTACGCCGCGCCGAACGTCGACTCGTCGGCGACCGACCGGGTGCGAGTGACCGCAACGCCGGCCGGTGGAGGGAAAACGCTTGCGGGTGAAGGTGAAACGCTGGCCGGTGGAGGTGGAACGTCAGCCGGTGGGGATGGCCGACCCGGGCAGCCGGGTGCTCTCCCGGACGGGGACCCGGCGGTCCGTTCCTGACCATCGGCGTCGGACCACCGGCGTCGGACCACCGGCGTCGGACCACCGGCGTCGGACCCGCCAGCCCGGATCGGCCGGCGGGTCCGGTGAACGGAAGATCGGCCCTCTCAGGTGGAGACCGCGAAGATGCCGGCCACCCCGAGCACGACCATCACCAGCACCGCGACGAGGGCGCCGCGCTCGCTCTCCACCGCCGCCCGGTCTGGTTGGTCCCGGTCGGCATCCATGATCTCACTGGACATGCTGTCCTCCCCTGGTCGTCGCCTGCTCTCCGACGGGCCGGACGACCAACGCCGTACCGGCTCCGGCGTTGTGCCGCCGGTTGTCCGGTTTCCGGCACCCTGGTGCTGGTACGCCGGTGGTCGTCCTCGCCTCGGCGCCCCTCCGGGCACCCGGGCTGCCCGGAGGCCGTACGGAAGCACAGCCCCCTGCCGTCGCGCGCGATCCGGGGCAACCCGACATCGGAGTTGCCGCTCTGGGCGATCGGAAACCCGGCAGCCCGACCCGATTCCGAGGTAGCCTGCCCGGCCGGGCCGCCACCGGGAGCGGCGAGGTGTACCCGGATGGCGGTCTCTGTCACGGATCGTCGCGGTCGAGCCGTTCAGGCCCGAAGACCGGCATCTGTCAGCGCTGGATCCAGTTCGTCGGCACCAGGATCGGTTGGTCGGGGTCACCGGCCGGCACCAGCCGGGACGTCCACTCCGCGATGGTCGGCTCGCCCCGGGCCACCCAGCGGTCCCGCAGGGCGATCGCGTCGGCGGCGTACCGGGCGGCGTAGGGTCCGGCCGCCCGCACCGAACCGTCGGCGAGCAGTCCGGCCCCGCCGCCGTGCACCTCGTCCAGCAGGACGGCTCCGCCGGGACCGCCCCAGCCGCCGGCCGGACCGGCCGAGAAGGTGGTACGCCGATCCCAGGCCCCGACCGCGAACCACAGGTCGTGGTAGCGGAAGACGTCCAACGGCGGGCGCCACCGGGCCGGCTGCCGCACGGTCGGTGGCGGGAACGCGGCAGCCCGCCGGGGCGGCGGGTGCGCACCCGGATACCGGGCCGCCAGTGGACCGGCCGCGGACATGAACCCGGCCCGCAACTCGCCACGCGCCCCGGCCATCCCCCGGGCACCCGGCCGGATGCGCAGCACCGGATGGTTGCCGGCGTGCTCGACCGGGGCGAGCAGGTAACCACCCGGGGCGAGTTGGTCCAGCCAACGCGGCGACACCCCGGTCACCCCCACCGTGACCACCACCCGGTCGTAGCCGGTCTCCGCCGGCACGCCGAGGTAACCGTCGCCGAGGCGTACGTCGACGGCGCCGGCCAGGCCGACCCGGCGCAGTGCCGCCCCGGCCCGCTCCACCACGTCGGGAGCGATGTCCACCGTGGTCACCCGGGCGCCCATCACGGTCATCAGCGCCGCGTTGTAGCCGGTGCCGACGCCGATCTCCAGTACCCGGCTGCCGGGGCGCAGTTCCAGGGACTCGATCATCGCCGCCATCAGCGACGGCTGGCTCGACGAGCTGACCGGTACCCCGTCGACGAGTTTCGTCACCAGCGGATGGTTCCGGTAGACCATCGGCAGGAAGTCGGGATCGTCCGGCCCGAGCCAGCGGCCGTCGCCGCCGTCGAAACCGGTCGCCACGAACTCCTCCCGGGGCACCGCGCGGAACGCCCGGACCAGCTCGTCCGCGCCGAGCAGTCCCTCCCGGCGCAGCTGGTCGACGTACCGGGCGCGTAGCTCGTCGGCCGCCGTCACGCCCCGGCCGCCCCGGCCGCCGGACCGGGCGCTCCGGTCGCCACACCGGGCAGACCCGCCGGGCTCAGTACCGGAGCCATGCCTCGCTGCCCGGCAGTGCGAACGACGATCGTGGCGAGTAGAAACCCCACAGCAACTCCAACGGGTTGGCCGGGCGGAGCGCGAAGACGGGATGGTCCGGTGCGAGGAACTCCACCGACTCGATCTCGAACGGCGTCACCGGCTCGAACACGTACGGGCAACTGGCGCCGGTGAGCCGGTCGCCGAGCCGGCTGAGGTAGCGGACGTGTCCCCGGTAGACCCGACTGACGGTGCCACCGACCCGGGCGGTGGTGCGGATCAGCGCCGCTCCGTCCACTTCGGTCACCGCCACCAGCGCCTGCCCGACGATCTCGATCGTGGTCCGGCCGGCGGCGGCCGGCACACCGCGTACCGCCGCCTGGGTCCGGGCGAGCGGACTCGAACTGAGGTGGTGGGCGTACCAGCGGGCCGATCCCGAGTCGGCCAGTTCGAGGTCCGGGCCCAGTCCGGCCGCCGAGTAGCTCTCCAGCCCGGAAGTCTGCGCCGCGTCGTCGACCACGTACTGCTGGAGGAAGACCTGCCGGTTCGCCGGCAGCCGAAGGCCCGGCGGCACCGTCGCCGCGACCGCCTCGGGATCCGCCGGCACCCAGCCGAAGTGCAGCATCCGGCAGTGCACGACGAGTTGCGGCGGAACGGGCTGACTCACAGGGCTCCTGTCGTCGGCGGGTTAGCCGCGACGCTACGACCGGCCCCGGGGGCAGACAAGCGCCGGCAAGACGGATAGTCGACAGTCACCTCCGCCGGCTGGAGACCGTTCGGGCCGCCAGGTTCAGCAGGGCCGGCACGTCTGCGGCGTGGAACGCCCGCTCGGCCGGTTCGATCCGGGCCAGGAAGTCGGCGCAGACCGCCGCCATCCACAGCGGAGCCACCGGACGGAGCAGCTCGATCGCGCGGGCCGGATCGCTGCCCGGCACGCTCGACCGCCAGCGCCGGACCCACTCCTCGATCAGTGTCCGGGCCGGCTCCGGTTCGACGGACTCGGTCAGCCGCAGGATGTCGAAACCGGGATGCCCGACGAAGCCGTCCCCCCAGTCGATGATCACTCGACGGTGACCGGCGATCCGGACGTTGCCCGGATGCAGATCGCCGTGCACGAGGGTGTCCGGCAGGCCGCAGCGGCCCAGCTCGGCCAGCCGGTCCGGCAACCCGTCCAACAGCGGCCGCACCGGCCCCAGGTCCGGGCCGTGCACGGCGAGCCGGTCCCGAATCGTCCGGGCCAGCGCCATTCCCCGCCGGTCCGGGACCCCGGCGGCGACCAGCCGCTCCACCTGGTCGACCGAGGCGAGCTGGAGCCGGTGGTGGTCGGCGGCGACCTCGGCCCGGCCGGCCGGCGGCAGCCCGTAGCCGTCCTCGCCCGGCACGTGTTCCAGCAGCATCCGCCCGTGGTCGCCGGCCGCGACCAGCACCGGGACCAGGTCGGGCACGGCCGTGCCGAGCCAGCGCAGCAGCACCGGCTCGTGTGCGAAGAACCCGGGCACCTGCTTGAGCCACACCGGCGGACCCGCACCACCCGGTCCCGCACCGTCCGCTCCCGGCCTGTCCGCTGCCGCACCGTCCGCTCCCGGCCTGTCCGCTGCCGCACCGTCCGCTGCCGCACCGCCCGCTGCCGCACCGCCCGCTGCCGGCCTGTCCAGCCGCCAGATCGCCGACAGGTTCCAGGCGCGCTGCGGCACGGCGACGTGCGGGCCCCGGCCCGCCCGGTGCAGTTCGGCGGCGGCCCAGCGCAGGCTCGCCGCCGGCCCGCCCGGCACGGCCCAGGGCGCTCGCAGCGGCTCCGCCGACATGTCCAGCCGGAACGGTGCCAGCGGCAACCCGGACGGCAGAACGGCTCCCTCGGCAAGCTGGGCCAGATAACCGACCGTGCCACCGGGTGGCCCGCTGCGGTCGGCGTGCAGCAGTCGCAGTACCCAGACGTCGAGGCCGTACCGTGTCCGGGCGCCGGCCACCACGTCGCCGACCTCCTGCCACCAGGGCGCCGGCACGTCGTACCGGGGCAGCACGCCGAGGGGCCGACCGGCGCCGTCGAGCAGGTGCAGCAACACGGTCCGGGTCACGGCCACCAGGCTCTCGCCGAGCGGATCCCGGCGGGCTCCATCTGACGGGCGTGCGCCGGTGGCAGCGAATCCGACCAGCGCCGCCGCAGCAGGTCGAGATCGGCCGGGGCGATCCGGCCGGGCAGTCGCAGCCGGGCCATGCCGCCGTCCGGAAAGATGTCCAGCCGGACCTCGGTGGCGGCCGGCAGCGCGGCGACCGGGAACCGGTGCCGGGTGTCCGGCTGCAACCGGGTACGCGGCAGGATCTCGAACCAGGCCGAATCGTCCGCCGGGTCCGAGACCCGGGTGTCGATGCCGCGCAGCGCCGCCGCCGCCGGTGCGTTGCCCTTGAAGTGGCTGGTGTCCAACTCCACCTGCCGGATCTGCCCCGGGGCGGCCAGTCGGACGCGTACCCAGTCGTTGCCGTCGTCACGCCGCCGGGCGGTCTCCCAGCCCTCGCCCATGGTGCGGGCCAGGCCGGGCGCGATCAACTGCCGGGGCGCACCGTAGAACATGTCGCTGCACCCGACCACCAGCCCGCCGTGCTCCAGCGCCGCGAGGTCGGCCCGCCCGTCCGGGAAGAGCGACGGATCGGGTACGACCACACCGTGCACCCGCAGTCGGGCCACCCCGCCGTCGGGATAGATCCGCAGCCGCAGGTGCGTGTAGCGGTGTGGGTCGTCCACCTCGAACAGGTTACGGCTGTTCCCGCGCAGCGCCGACCGGGGCACCAGACTGGCCCAGTCGGCGTCGGCCAGTTCGACCGGATCGGGATATCCGGACATCCCGCACCCCTCCACCGAGGCGAACGGCGGATAGTTGCCGGTGAAGTGCGTGGTGTCCACCACCACTCCGGAGACGATCCCGGGAGCGCCGAGCCGGACGACCGCCCAGTCGTACCCCGGTTCCCGGCGGCGCCGGGTCTCCCAGCCGTCGTACACCTGGCCCTTGGCCCCGAAGGTGCCGGCGGCGAAGCCCGGCGGAGCGTCGCCGACCAGGTTGTCCCGGGCGGCGAAGAACTCGTCGTTGGCCGCCACCACCCCGCCGCCGAGCGCGCGCGACGCCAGGTCCGGCAGCTCGGTGAAGCCCGTCACCGGTGCACCCGGCCGGTCCCCGCCGGGAACTCGTGCCCGGACCGTTCACCCGTCGGAGGCTCCGGCCGGGTCAACAGGCGGCCCCGGGGCGGGTCCGCCGGGCCGACCGGCTCGCCGCGCAGCCAGGTGCCCCGGACCACGCCGCGCAACCGGCGACCGGCGTACGGGGTGACCGCGTGCCGGTGGAACAACCGGGCCGGTTCGACGGTCCACTCCGCCTCCGGGTCCAGCGCCACCAGGTCGGCGTCGGCACCGACCCGCAGCACCCCCTTGCCGGGCAGCCCGGCGATCTCGGCGGGCCGGGACGCCATCCAGCGCACCAGGTCGGCCAGCCGGTGCCCGCGCCGCCGCGCCTCGGTCCAGACCACCGGCAGGCCGAGCTGCACCGAGGCGATCCCACCCCAGGCGGCACCGAAGTCTCCGGTGTCGGGCCGTTTCAGCTCCGGCAGGCACGGCGAGTGGTCCGAGACGACACAGTCGACAAGCCCGTCCGCCAGGCCGGCCCAGAGCGCCGCCCGGTTGGCCTCGTCCCGGATCGGCGGGCAGCACTTGAACTCGGTCGCCCCGTCCGGGACCTCGGCGGCGTCCAGGGTCAGATAGTGCGGGCAGGTTTCCACTGTCACCCGTACCCCGTCGGCACGGGCGGCGGCGACCGCCGGCAGCGCGTCGGCGGCGGAGAGGTGCAGGACGTGCACCCGCCGGCCGGTACGCCGGGCCGCGTCCAGCACCACCTGCACCGCCCGCCGCTCGGCGACCGGCGGGCGGGAGGCGAGGAAGTCGGCGTACCGGGCCGAGGACGGGGCGACGTCGATCCGGGCCGGGTCCTCGGCGTGCACCACGAAGAGAGCGTCGACGCCGGCCAGCGCCCGGTGCAGCCCGGCCGGGTCCAGCGGCGGGAACTCCGGCACCCCCGAGTCGACCAGGAACGCCTTGAACCCGAGCACCCCGGCGGCGTGCAGGGCCGGCAGCTCGGCCAGGTGCTCGGGAACGGCGCCGCCCCAGAACCCCACGTCGACGTGGCACCGGCCGCGCGCCGCGTCCCGCTTGCGGCGCAACGCCGGCACGGTCACGGTCGGCGGTACGGAGTTGAGCGGCATGTCGACGATCGTGGTGACCCCGCCGGCCAGCGCCGCCCGGGTGGCCGAGGCGAAGCCCTCCCACTCGGTGCGGCCCGGCTCGTTCACGTGCACGTGCGTGTCCACGAGTCCCGGCAGCAGGGCCAGGTCGCCGAGGTCGGTGCCGGGCACCTCGTCGTACCCGGCCAGGTCGGCGTCGTACCCGGCCAGGTCGGCGATCCGGCCGTCCCGCACCCAGACCGAGGCCGGCCGTTCCCCGTCCGGCAGCACCACCCGCCGGGACCGCAGCACCAGGTCGTACCCGCCCATCCGCTCCCCCTCCCCGGAAACCGGCAGTTGCCGGCAGCGCTCACATCGCCGACAGCTCGGCCCGGTGGTAGCCGGTCTCCGCCTCGGTAAGCGCCCCGCAGTCCAGGCCGCGCAGCAGGAACCCGGCGAGCGCCCGCGCCGTCGCCGGCTCGTCCAGGATGCCGCCGGAGCGCCGCTCCAGGTAATCCCGCAGCCGCGCCACCGCCGCCGCCCGCCCGTGCCGGAAGAAGGCGTACGTGCTGGCGAACCGGGTCGGCAACTGCGCCGGATGCAGATCCCAGCCCTGGTAGAAGCCGCGTTCCAGGCCGCGCCGGACCAGCCGGGCATGCTCCGCCCAGCCGGCCTGTACGGCAGCGGTGTCGCCGACCGGGAGCAGGTTCGTCGAGCCGTCGGCCAGCCGTACCCCGGTCTCGGCGGCGGCCACCTGCATCACCGCCTTGGCGAAGTCGGCCACCGGGTGCGCCAGGCTCTGCTGCGCGGCGGCGATCCCACAGGCGGCGCTGTAGTCGTAGGTGCCGTAGTGCAGCCCGGTGCACCGGCCGCCGGCCGCGTCGATCAGCCGGCCCGGGGTGGCCAGCCCGTCCGGCCCGAGCACCGCCGCCGGGGTCTCCACCTGCACCTCGAAGCGCAACCAGCCGGTCGGCAGCCCGTACGCCGCCTCCAGCCGCTCGCAGAGCAGCACCATCGCCTCGACCTGCTCCGGGACGCTCACCTTCGGCAGGGTCACCACGAACCGCCCGGCCGGCGGCAACTCACCGGCTGACCGCAGCGCCGCCAGGAAGAGGTCCAGGGTGCGCACGGCGCGGCGGCGTACCGGCCCGGTCAGGCTCTTGATCCGCAACCCGAGGAACGGCACTCCGAGCCCGGCGCCGGCCAGCCGCCCCGCCCGGACCGCCGCCGCGTCCTCGACCTCGTCGTCGCGTAGCCCGTAGCCGTCCTCGAAGTCGATCCGCAGGTCCTCGACCGGCTCCCGGCCGAGCTTGTCGACCACCCGCTCGTGCAACTCGACCGGGTACGGCAGCGGCGGGTGGTCCCGCAACGCGGCCAGGGCGGCCGCGCCCCACCGGGCCGGCAACCCGGGATCGCAGCGGTCGGCCGGCACGTAGACGGTGTGCACCGGCTGCCGCCCCGCCGGCTGGCCGGGATAGCGCCGCAACAGCTCGGCGTCGACAGGTGCCAGCCGCTGGTCCAGCTCGGCCAGCGCGTCCGGCCCCAACCGTCCCACCAACCGGTCCCGCCCCACCAGCCCGGCCCGATCAGACAGCCCGGCCCGATCAGACAGCCCGGCCCGATCAGACAACGGTTCTCGATCAGACAACGGGTCCCGATCAGACGACGGGTCCCGATCAGACGACCGGCCCCCGTCGGGCAGCCGGTCCATCAGCCGGTCCCGGTGAGGTGCTCGGGACGGACCGGTACCCGGGTCAACGGCACCCCGGTCGCCGCCCGGACCGCCGCGACGATCGCCGGAGTGGCCGAGATGGTCGGCGGCTCCCCCACCCCACGCAGCCCGTACGGCGCCTGCGGGTCGGCCAGTTCCAGCACGTCCACCGCCATCGGCGGCACGTCCAGCACGGTCGGGATCAGGTAGTCGGTGAAGGACGGGTTCCGGATCACCCCGTCGACCACCTGGAGTTCCTCCATCAGCGCCAGCCCGAGCCCCTGCGCGGTGCCGCCCTGGATCTGTCCGACCACCGCCTCCGGGTTGATCGCCCGCCCGACGTCCTGGGCGGTGGCGATCTCCACCACCCGGACCAGCCCGAGTTCGGGGTCGACGTCCACCGTGGCCCGATGTGCCGCGAAGGCGTACTGAACGTGCGCGTCGCCCTGCCCGGTAACCGGGTCCAGCGGCCGGGTCGGCCGGTGCCGCCACCGCACGGTCTCCTCCACCGGCCCGGCCGCGAGCAGCTCCACAAGCGTGCCCACCGTGGTCCCGGCAGCGTCCCGCAGCACCCCACCCACCCACTCGACCTCGTCGCCCGGCCCGGCCGGCGTCCCCAGCCGGGCCAGCAGGGCCGCCCGGACCGCCCGGCAGGCCGCCCGGACCGCGCCCCCGGTCATGTACGTCTGCCGGGACGCCGACGACGACCCCGCACTTCCCACACTCGTGTCGGCGGTCGCCACCACCACCCGCTCCACGCCCAACTCGGTGCGGGCGATCTGCGCCTGCACCGTCACCAGGCCCTGGCCCACCTCCGCCGCTGCCGTCCGCACCAGCGCGGTCGGCTCGCCGCCGACCAGCTCCAGCCGGACCCGGGCCGTCGCGTAGTCGTCGAAGCCCTCGGAGAAGCAGACGTTCTTGATCCCGATCGCGTAGCCGACCCCGCGCACCACCTGCTCCGGCGTCGTCGTGTTCGCCACCCCGCCCGGCAACTGTCGCGGGTCGTCGCCGGCCGGTGGCGGCAGCGGCCGGTCCCGGACCAGCTCCAGCAGCCGGGCCACCGGCGCCGGCCCCTCCACCAGTTGCCCGGTCGGCATCGTCAGGCCCTCGGCCAGCGCGTTGCGCACCCGCAACTCCACCGGGTCCAGTCCGACCGCCTCGGCCAGCCGGTCCATCTGCGACTCGTACCCGAAGCACGCCTGCACCGCCCCGAATCCGCGCATCGCCCCGCACGGCGGGTTGTTCGTCCGCACCCCGTAGGCGTCGACGTGCACGTTCGGCACCCGGTACGGCCCCACGCCGAGACTCGCCGCGTTCGCCACCACCGCCGGAGTCGTCGACGTGTACGCCCCACCGTCGAGCAGGATCCGGGCCCGGACGTAGACCAGTTCGCCGTCCCGGGTCGCACCGTGCTCGTACCGCAGCACCGCCGGGTGCCGGTGCACGTGCCCGACGAACGACTCCTCCCGCCCGTAGACCATCTTCACCGGCCGCCCGGTCCGCAGGGCCAGCAGGCAGGCGTGCACCTGCATGGACAGGTCCTCCCGGGCACCGAACGCCCCGCCGACCCCGGCCAGGCTCAGCCGCACCCGCTCCGCCGGCAGTCCCAACGCCGCCGCCACCTGCCGCTGGTCGGCGTGCAGCCACTGGGTGGCGACGTAAAGCTCGATCCCGCCGTCCTCGGCCGGCACCGCCAGCCCGGACTCCGGCCCGAGGAACGCCTGGTCCTGCATCCCGACCCGGTACTCCCCGGTCACCACCACCTCGGCCGTCGCCGCCGGATCACCCTTGCGGATCGGCACGTGCCGCACCAGCCCGACCGGCGCCGCCTCCCGACCGGTCGCCGACTCCCGCACCAGCCCCGCACCGGCCGGCGCCGCCTCCGGACCGGCGACCGGCTCCCGTGCCAGAGCCAGCGCCACCTCCGGGTCGGTCACCGGCTCCCGCACCAGGTAGTCGACCACGATCCGCTCGGCGGCCCGCCGGGCCGTCTCCGGGTGGTCGGCGGCGACGATCGCCACCGGCTCGCCCCGGTAGCGGACCTCGTCGACCGCCAGCACCGGCTGGTCGGGCACCTCCAGCCCGTAGTACCGGTCGCCAGGCACGTCGGCCGAGGTCAACACCGCGTACACCCCCGGCACGGCGAGCGCGGCGCCGATGTCGATGCTCCGGATCGCCGCCGACGGATGCGGGCTGCGCAGCGTCGCGCCCCACAACATGTCGTCGGCCCACAGGTCGGACGAGAACGCGAACTCCCCGCGCACCTTCAGCGCCGCGTCCGGACGTACCGCACTCGTCCCGATCCCCTGCGGACCCGGAGTCGTCGGCTCCGCTCCGGCCTCGACCACCGAGGGCTGGGGGGCCGGGTGACCCGCGTCGGGATCAAGCCTGACCGCCCAGAGCGGGTCGCCCGGCCCCCCAGCCCCACCACGTACCCCGCTCGCCGTGCGGGCCTCCCGCCCAGATCGGCTCACCGCGCCCTCCGTGCCAGCACCCGGTGCGCCCGCCGGACCCCCCGGGCCAGCCCACCCGGATCAGCCGTCCGCAACTCCCCGTTCTCCACCACCGCCACCCCGCCGACCAGCGACAACTCCACCGGCGCCGGGGCACTGAAGACCAACGCCGCCACCGGGTCGTCGATCCCGACATGCCCGAGCCCGTCCAGCCGCCACAGCACCACGTCGGCGAGCTTGCCGACCTCCAGCGAACCGAGCTCGTCGCCCCGGCCGAGGCAGCGCGCCCCGCCGACGGTGCCGAGTGCCAGCGCCTCCCGGGCGGTAAGCGCCGCCGGCCCGCCCCGCAGCCGGGCCGCGTAGAGCGCCTGGCGCAGCTCCGCGCCGAGCTGGTTGGCCTCCTGCGAGGCCGGCCCGTCGACGCCGAGCCCGACCGGCACGCCCCGGTCCAGCAGGTCCCGGACCCGGGCGGTGCCGGCGCCGAGCCGGGCGTTCGAGCTGGGACAGTGCGCGACCGAGGTGCCGCTGCCGGCCAGCGCGTCCAGCGCGGCGTCGTCCAGGTGTACGCCGTGGGCCAGCCACACGTCCGGCCCGAGCCAGCCGAGCCGTTCCGCGTACTCGACCGGGGTGCAGCCGTGGGTCCGCCGGCAGTACTCCTCCTCGTCGACCGTCTCGGCGAGATGGGTGTGCAGCCGTACTCCCCGGCGCCGGGCCAGCGCCGCCGCCTCGGTCATCAGTTTCGGGCTGACGCTGAACGGCGAGCAGGGCGCCACCGCCACCCGCAGCATCGCCTCCTCGGCCGGGTCGTGATATCTGTCGATCGCCTCCTCGGTGGCCGCCAGCGCCGCCTCGGTCTCCTCGACGACGGTGTCCGGTGGCAGCCCGCCGGACGACCTCCCGAGGTCCATCGAGCCCCGGCACGGATGGAACCGCAGCCCGATCCCGCCGGCCGCCTCGACCTGTGCCGCCATCAGGTCACCGGCGCCGGCCGGATGGACGTAGTGGTGGTCGGTGCTTGTGGTGCAGCCGGAGAGCGCCAGCCAGCCGAGCCCGGCAGCGGTGGTCGCGGCCACCACCTCGGCGTCCAGCCCGGCCCAGACCGGGTAGAGCGTCTCCAGCCAGCCGAAGAGGTCGGACTGCTGGGCCATCCCCCGGGTCGCCCACTGGTAGAGGTGGTGGTGGGTGTTCACCAGTCCGGGGGTGGCGAGGCAGCCGGTGCCGTCGATCCGGCGTACCGGGCGGTGGTAGCGGGGGGCGTGGCCGGGGCCGACCGCGACGATCCGGCCCTGGTCCAGCACCAGGTGCCCGTCGGAGTACTCGGTGCCGGCCGGGTCGACGGTGGCGACCGCGCAGTTCTCGATGACGATCATTGCTGGTCCGCCCGGCCGGCCGCGAGCCGTACCGCCGCCAGGATCTTCTCGTAGCCGGTGCACCGGCAGAGGTTGCCGGCCAGCGCCTCCCGGATCTCCCCGTCGGCCGGGTCCGGCGTCCTGGCCAGCAGGTCGTGTACGGCGACGACCAGCCCCGGGGTGCAGAACCCGCACTGCACCGCCCCGGCGGCGACGAAGGCCCGCTGCACCGGATGGAGTTCGCCCGGTCCGGCCGCCAGTCCCTCCACCGTGACCACCTCGCGGTCCCGGGCCTGCCCGGCCGGCACCAGGCAGGCGCAGACCGGCTCACCGTCCAGATAGACGGTGCAGGAACCGCACTCGCCCTGCTCGCAGGCGTTCTTCGCGCCGGGCAGTCCGAGCCGCTCCCGCAGCAGGTGCAGCAGGCTCTCGCCCGGCCACACGTCGTCGGCCCGGCGCGGCTCGCCGTTGACCACGCAGTCGATCCTCACTCCGCTCCCCCTTCCCGCAGGTGCTCCGCCCAGGCCCGCTGCACCGACCGCCGCGCCAGCACGCCGAGGGCGTGCCGGCGGTAGGCGGCGCTGCCGCGTACGTCGTCGATCGGATTGGCCGCCGCCGCGACCAGCTCGCCGAAGCGTCGGGCCAGCGACTCCGGCAGCCCGGACCGGTCCGCCCAGGGCAGCTCGGCGGCGAGCAGTTCCTCGGCCGCCGGCGCCCGCACCGGGGTCGGGGCGGCCGAACCGATCCCGGTGCCCACCGTCCGGTCCGCCGGGCGCAACGCCAGGGCGAACGAGCAGACCGCGATCACCATCGCGTTCCTGGTGCCGACCTTGGCGAACTGCTCCGGCCCGCGTCCGGGCGGCAGCAGTACCGCGGCGATCAGCTCGTCCGGGGCGAGCAGGCTGCGCTTCGGCCCGGTGCAGAAGCCGGCGACCGGCACCCGGCGGACGCCCCGGACCGAGGCGAGTTCCACGAGCGCCCCGGCGGCGAGCAGCGGCGGCAGCGCGTCCCCGGCCGGTGAGGCCGAGCCGAGGTTGCCGCCGACGGTGCCCCGGTTGCGGATCTGTGCGGAGCCGACCGTCCGGGCCGCCATCGCCAGCCCGGGTGCCTGGCCGGCCAGCTCGGTGACGATCCGCCGGTACGGCACCCCGGCGCCGAGCCGCAGCATCCCGTCCTCGGTGCCCCAGTCGGCCAGCCCGGCGACCCGGCCCAGGTCGAGCAGGGCCGGCGGGCGGCGGCGGGCGAAGTTCAGCTCCACCATCACGTCTGTGCCGCCGGCCACCGGCAGCGCCTCCGGACGCGCCGCCCGGACGGCCAGCGCCTCGGCCCAGCTCCGGGGTTGCAGGAACTCCATCAGCCCACCCCGCCGTCCCCGGCCGCCCCGTCCTCCGGCGCCCGCGTGCCGTCCCCGGTCGCATCCGTCCCGTCGTCCTCCCGGGTACGGGTCAGGGTGCCCTCGATCAGCCCGTACGGACGGTCGGTGGCCACGAACACCTCGCCCGGGTTGTCCAGCCCGAACGGCGTCAGGTCCACCAGCAGGTGGTGCCGGTTCGGCAGGGCCAGCCGCACCTGCGCGATCTCGGGGCGCTCGGCCAGCACCCGGTGGCCCATCGCGTACAGGGTCTGTTGCAGGGAGCGGCTGTAGGTTTCCACGAACGCACCGACGAGTGCGGCCCGCACCCCGGCGTACGACTCCGCCCAGTCCCGTCCCGGACCGGTCAGGTCGGTCAGGTCGGTCGGACCGGTCGGGTCGGCGTCCCGGTGGCGCCAGCACGCCTCGACGGCGGTGGCCAGGATCCGGTCGTCGGTCTCCGGCAACGTCGTGTACCGGTCCTTCAGGTAGCCCCGGAACTCCGAGTCGGTGCTGTTCAGCAGCACCAGCCCGGAGATCCCGGACTCCACCGTGTCGCCACCGTCGGCGTGCACCGTCACCGTGGCGGTCCGGCTCTCGGCACCGTCACGCTGGAAGGAGTGCGGCCCGAGCCGCTGCCAGCCGTGCTCGGCCAGCCGCACCGTCGCCGTCCGGACCGGCGGTACGCTCCGGACGAAGTGCCGGGCGAGCAGCAGCCCGAACTCCTCGATCTGGTCGACGCCGTGTTCCCGGGCGAAGGCGTACACGGTGTTCTTCTGCGAGTCGGTCGGCAGCACGTTCGCGTTGTCGCCGCTGCGGTGCACCTCGGCGAGGTCTCCGGCGAGGGCGATCCCGACGGTCAGGTCGCGCAGTTCGTGCCGTGGACCGTCCCGGCCCACCCGGACCAGCCGCACCTCGGCCTTGCCGTACTGGTTGGCCCCGAGCACGATCGCCACCGCGAGCCTCCTCAGCTTCCCCGGTAGGTGGTGTAGCCGTACGGGCTGAGCAGCAGCGGCACGTGGTGGTGCCGGTCCGGCTCGGTGATCTGGAAGGCGACCACGATCTCCGGGAAGAACGCCTCGCCCGGCGGGTAGAGCCGATCGACCTGGAACACCAGCCGGTAGCCGCCGGCCTGCCCGCCGCGCAGCGGCACCCGGTCCAGCAGCGGCGTCCAGTCGGCGAGCCGGCCGTCGGCGTCGGTCCGGCCCTGTGCCACCGGGGTCCAGCCGCCGCTGTCCCGCCGGTCCAGCCGGACCGGGACGTCGGCGGCCGGTGTCCCGCGTGCGGTGTCCAGCACGTGCGTGGAGATCCGGACCAGGCCGTCCGGCGGCGTGCCGCCACCCCTGCGGTCGCCGCTCACCTCAGCAGCCCCCTCACGTCAGCAGCCCCGATCAGGTCAGCAGGTCCGGTCACGTCAGCAGCCTCCTCAGCCGGAGCAGGGCGATCTGCCGCAGTTCGTCCCGGACCACCTCGCGTTCGGTACCGGGGTCGTTGCCGAGCCGCCGCAGGGCCGCCGCGAGCAGTTGTTCCTCGGTACGCCCGTCGGCGAAGACCAGGAAGAGGTGGCCGAAACGCTGCTCGTACTCCCGGTTGGCCCGGGCGAGCGCGGCCCGGGTGTCCCGGTCGGCGCCCTCCATGCCGGACTGTTCCCGTCGGGACCAGGCCGACTCCCGATCGGTGCCGGCCGGCCGCTCGCCGATCCGGGGATGCGCGGCCAGTGCCCGCGCCACCTCCGGCCAGTCCAGCCGCCGCAGCGCGGCGTCGGCCACCGCCAGCACCGCCGGGACATCCGGGTACGGCCGCCCGGCGGCGACCGACCGGGCCCAGTCCGGTACGGCGCAGCAGGCGAGCAGTTCCGCCTCGGCCCCGGCGGCGGGCCGCCGGTTGAACTCGTCAAGTGTCGCGCTGACGGTGGCCACCCGGATCACCTCCTGCGGTAGCGAGAAGTACAGCAGCCGGCGACCGTCGGGGTGAACCGGCGCGGTGACCGAAACCCGCCCCGCCCGCCGTATCGTTTTCGTAGATTCCTCCAACCGGCCGCGCCGCCGGGATCGGACGGGTACGCGATGCTGCTGCGCGAGGCACTGGACCGGCCCCAGTTGCGGCTGACCCTGCTCACCGGCGAGGCCGGGCTGGACCGCCCGGTCAGCCGGGTCTACGTCACCGACCTGCCCGACCCGCGCCGCTACCTCTCCGGTGGCGAGATCGTGTTGACCGGGCTGATGTGGCGCCGCCGCGCGGACGACTCGGACGGGTTCGTGGCCGCCTGCGCCGCCGCCGGGGTGGCCGCGATCGGTGCCGGCGACGCGGCGTACGGGTCGGTGCCGCCGGATCTCGTCACGGCCTGCCACCGGTACGGCGTACCGCTGTTCGAGGTGCCGGTCGAGGTCTCCTTCCGGGAGATCATCGACGAGGTGACCCCGACCCTGTGGGCGCGCCGGGCGAACGGGCTGGCCACGGTGCTCGGCCGGTACCGGGGGCTGGTCGCGGCGATGGCCGGCGGCGCCCGGCTGGCCGACCTGCTCCAGCCGGTCGCCGCCGATCTCGCCGTCGACTGCTGGGTGCTGACCTCGACCGGACGGACCGTCGCCGGTACCGGGCCACTGCCGGGCGAGACCCGCCGCCGGCTGGCGACCGAGTTCCTGGCCGCCGGCCGGTTGCCGGCGCTTGTCGAGGCCGGCGGCCGGCGGAGCTGGCTGGTCGCCGTCCCCGGCCGTCCCGAGCACCGGCTCGCCGGCTGGCTGCTGGCCTGTGCGGACGCCACCGTACCCACCGCACCCGCCCGACCCGGAGCCGCCGCCGGTCCCGCCCCGCCGGCCGGGCTACCCGAGGCGGCGGCCGAACTGGTCAGCCTGGTGGCGCTGGAGCGGGCCCACGCCGACGAGGCGGGCCGGGTGGAGCGGCGACTCGCCGACCAGCTCGGCGCGGTGCTCAGCACGGGTACCTCTCCGGCGGAGCTGCGGGCGGCGCTCTCCTCCGGCGGGCTGCCGCCCCGGTCGGCCCTGCTGGTGGTGGCCGTCCGGCTGACCGGGCTGACCACGCCACCGGAGCTGGCGGTCGCGGTCGCCGAGGAGATCGTCCGGTCGACGACCCTGCCGGCCATGGTCACCGGGGCGGCCCGCCCCGGCACGGTGCTCGCCGTGCTGGCCGGCGGCCGGACCGAACTGGCCGGGGTGCCCGACACGCTCCGGGACACGGTCGCCGGGCTGGTGCCGGGGCTCGGTGCCGGACGGTTGGCGGTGGGGGTCAGCGGACCGGTCGGCGAGCCGGGCGGGCTGCCGGGTGCCGTGGAGCAGGCCGAGCACGCTCTGACGACCGCGCTGGCCAATTCCGGCGGCCCCGGCACCGTGGTGTCGGCCGGTGACCTCGCCTCGCACCTGCTGCTGCTCTCCGGCCTACCTCCGGAGGCGAGGCGGGCGTTCCGGGACCGGGTGCTCGGTCCGGTGCTGGCCTACGACGAGGCGCACGACGCCGACCTGGTCGGCACGCTTGACGAGTTCCTGGCCTGTTCCGGGTCGTGGAGCCGGGCGGCCGAACGGCTGCACCTGCACGTCAACACCCTGCGCTACCGGATCGGGCGGATCGAGCAGCTCACCGGGCGCGACCTGTCCCGCTTTCCCGACCGGGTCGACTTCCACCTCGCGCTGCGCCTGCCGCACTGACCCACCGCGCCACCCGGCGTATCCCCGAACGGTCCGGCGGGGGACCACCGCCGGATCAGCCCCGACCGCCGAGTCGGCCCCTGGCCGCAGGGTCGGCGCGCGGTCGCCCGGGCCCCGGTGTCGGGTCGGCGCCGGTCGCGGGCGGGACGTCCAGGTCGGTGTCGTCGGCGACGTCGTCACAGGGTACGACCACCAGCCGCGACTCGTGCCGGCGCAGGTACGGCCGGGCGCCGACGTCGCCGACCGCCAGCTCCGCCACCCCGGGCCAGTGCGCCCGGCCGAGCAGCACCGGATGGCCGCGCCGGCTGCCGTAGCCGGCCATGCCCAGCGCGTCCGGTGCGGCGATCCCGACCAGCCGGTGCACCGCCTCGGCGGTGATCCCGGGCATGTCGACGAGCAGGACGACCACCGCGACCGCCGCGGAGTTCCGCAGGGCCGCCAGCCCGGTCCGCAGCGACGAGCCCATTCCGGTCGCCCAGTGCGGGTTCTCCACCGTCACCGCGTTCCCGAGTTCGGCGCGGGCCCGGACCGTCGGCGCGGCGGCGCCGAGCACCGTGACCACCGGCCCGCAGCCACCGGTCCGGGCGACCCGCACCGCCCGTTCGACGAGTAGCCGGCCGTCGAGCCGGACAAGTGCCTTGGGTCCGCCGTACCGCCGTCCGGCACCTGCGGCAAGCACCAGACCGGCGACCGGTGCCGGCTCGTCCGGGGCGAGATGGCTCACGTCCGGAGCGTAGTTCAGGCATGAATTCTTCGACAGACTGTCCGATGTCATTCGCATTTGACCGTTTTATACATCAGCCGTTCGGCTAGCCTCAGCCGATACCAACGGGCTAAGGTGACACCTGAACAGCCACACGCCACCACCCGAACCACCACATGCACCCGCACGGACAACCCCGTCCCCGCCCACAACGCAGGGAGACCCACCATGACCACCACCACCGCCACCAAGCCCACCACCACCGCCAGCAAGCCCCACCTCAACGACACCGCCACCGACCTGCTCCACGCCATGGCCGCCCTCCCCACCCACCACCCCTCCCGCGCCACCCTCCGCGACAAAGCCATCGAAGCCTGGCTCCCCCTGGCCAACCACCTCGCCCACCGCTACAGCGGACGCGGCGAACCCACCGACGACCTCACCCAAACCGCCGCCGTCGGCCTCATCAAAGCCATCGACAAATACGACCCCACCCGCGGCGTCGACTTCGCCGGCTACGCCATCCCCACCATCATCGGCGAACTCAAACGACACTTCCGCGACCGCACCTGGGACATCCGCGTCCCCCGCCGCCTCCAGGAACTCCGCCTCGCCATCAGCGAAGCCAACAGCAACCTCCTACAAACCCTCGGCCGCTCCCCCACCGTCACCGACATCGCCACCCACCTCAACCTCACCGAAGAAGAAGTCCTCGAAGGCCTCGAAGGCGCCCGCGCCTACAACGCCGTCTCCCTGTCCACCCCCACCGGCGACGGCGAACGCACCACCGAACTCGGCGACCTCCTCGGCACCGAAGACAACGAATACGAACTCGCCGAACTCCGCGTCGCCCTCGGCCCCGCCCTCGCCACCCTCGACGAACGCGAACAGAAAATCCTCACCCTCCGCTTCTACGGCAACCTCACCCAATCCCAGATCGCCGAACAGATCGGCGTCTCCCAAATGCACATCAGCCGCCTCCTCACCCGCGCCCTCACCAAACTCCGCGGCCAACTCGCCGACACGTACTGAGCCAGCCGACACGTACTGAGCTCGCCGACACGCACTGAGCCAAGCCCGGGAGCACGTGCGGCCAGCCTGGGAGCACACACGCCTCCGCCGGTCTCCGGTGGCCCGAGCGGGACGACCGCACCGGCCACCGGAGACCGGCGGAGGCGTTTCCGGTGACGCCCCTGCCCGGAGCATCCGCCCGGAGTCAGTCGAAGTCGGCGGCGGAGTACTCCCGGGGCTCGACAAGTACCAGCCAGTTCCCCGAGTTGTCCCGGGCGACCGCCTCGACCCCGTACGGGCGCTCCTGCGGCGGGTGGACGAACTCGACGCCCCGGGCGGTCAGTTCGTCGTACGTCCGGCGGCAGTCGTCCACGTTCAGGCCGAGCCCGAAGACCCCGCCGGCATCCATCTCCCGGTTGATCGCGTCCACCATCTCCGCCGAGTACGGCGGTCCGGGCAGGGTCAGGTGCACCTGCACCTCCGGTTGCTTCGGGTGTTTGACCGTGCACCAGCGGTAGGAACCGTCCGCCAGGGTGATGTCGGTGTGCTCCTCGAAGCCGAGCACGTCGAGATAGAACGCCTTCGAGGCGTCGATGTCCCGCACGAAAACGCTGATGATCGAGATGTTGGTAATCATGCGACCAGGCTAGGAGCGGTCGCCGGTCCCGGGCTTCTCCCCGGTTGCGGAGCCGCGCCGCTCGGCCAGCCCCCACATGAAGACGAAGCAGCCCGGGATCCGGGGCGCGCCGCTGGCGGCCCAGCGGCGCTGGAACTCGCTCGGTGTCTCGCCGACCAGTTCCCGGAACCGGCTGCTGAACGAGCCCAGGCTGGTGAACCCGACCGCGTGGCAGACCTCGGTGACGGTGAGGTTGCTGGTGCGCAGCAGGTCCTGGGCCCGCTCCACCCGTCGGCGGCTCAGGTGTTCCGCCGGGGAGACGCCGTAGGTCGCCGTGAAGAGGCGTTGGAAGTGGAACCTGCTGATCCCGGCGATCGCGGCGAGGGTGGCCAGGTCCAGCGGCTCGGCGAAGTGCCGGTCGGCATGGTCACGGGCCCGGCGCAGGTGCACGAGTACGTCTCCGGGGGCCCGGCGCGGCGGCACGCTCACGACGAGCCAGTCTAGGCCACCGAGGTCGCCGACCCGCAGGTCACGGCCTCGCCCGTGCGGGGCGGCCGGGTGTCCCGCCGGGGACCGGATTCCGGCCGGGGCCGCCGGCGGTGCGACACTGGCCCGGTGCCGCCGCCCGAGCCCGTAGCCGAGCTGCCGGTCCGGCAGGTCCTGCCGGCGCTGGTGGCGGCGCTCGCCGACCGGGGTGCCGCCGTGCTGGTGGCGCCGCCGGGGGCCGGCAAGACCACGCTTGTGCCGCTGGCGCTGGCCGAGCAGGTCGAGGGACGGGTCGTCGTCGCCCAGCCGCGCCGGGTCGCGGCCCGGGCCGCCGCCCGCCGGATGGCCCAGCTACGCGGCGAGCGGGTCGGCGAGACCGTCGGGTACGCGGTGCGCGGCGAGCGCCGGACCAGCGACCGTACCCGGATCGAGGTGGTCACCACCGGTCTGCTCGTGCAGCGGCTCCAGCACGATCCCGAGTTGCCCGGCACCGGTGCGGTGCTGCTCGACGAGGCGCACGAGCGGCAGCTCGACGCCGATCTGGCCCTGGCGTTCGGCGTCGAGGTCCGGGCTGCGCTCCGTCCCGAGCTGTGGCTGCTGGCGATGTCGGCGACCGCCCAGGCCGAGCGGCTCGGCGCGCTGCTCGGCACGGCGGCGGAGCCGGCACCGGTGCTGCGCGCCGAGGGCCGGGCGTACCCGGTGGACGTGGTCTGGGCTCCGCCACCCCGGCCGGTGGACCCGCCGCACGGGCTGCGGGTGGATCCCCGGCTGCTCGACCACGTCGCCGCGACCGTACGCCGGGCGCTGGCCGAGACCGACGGCGACCTGCTGGTCTTCCTGCCCGGTGCCGGGGAGATCAACGGCGTCGCCGCCCGCCTGGCCGAGCTCGCCGGCACCGACCTGGTCCGCCTGCACGGTCGGCAGTCCGGCGCCGAACAGGACGCCGCGCTCCGTCCGGCCGCCGGGCGACGCCGGGTGGTGCTGGCCACCGCGGTCGCGGAGACCAGCCTCACCGTGCCCGGGGTGCGGGTGGTGGTCGACGCCGGGTTGAGTCGGATGGCCCGGACGGATCTGGCCCGTGGGCTCGGCGCGCTGGTGACGGTGCCGGTGTCCCGGGCGGCGGCGACCCAGCGGGCCGGCCGGGCCGGACGGGAGGCGCCGGGCCGGGTCTACCGGTGCTGGTCGGCGGCGGAGCACGACCGGCTGCCGGCGCAGCCGGAGCCGGAGATCGCGGTCGCCGACCTCACCGCGTTCGCGCTCCAGCTCGCCTGCTGGGGGCGCCCGGACGGCACCGGGCTGGCGCTGCCGGACCCGCCTCCGGCGGCGGCGATGCAGGTCGCCCGGGGCACCCTGGAAGCGCTCGGCGCGGTCACCCCGGACGGCCGGGTCAGCGGGCGGGGCCGGGCGATGGCGGCGGTCGGCGCGCACCCCCGGCTGGCCCGGGCGCTGCTGGACGGTGCCGCCCCGGTCGGGGCGCGCCGGGCCGCCGAGCTGGTGGCGGTGCTCGCCGAGCCCGCTTCCGGTGACGACCTGGTCGCCACCTGGCGCCGGCTCCGCTCGGGTACGGAGCCGGCCGGCGCGACCTGGCGGGCGGAGGTGGCCCGACTGCGGTCCGCCCTCGCCGAGTTCCCGGCTCCGGCCGAACACGACGAACAGCAGACCAGCCGGAACGAGCAGCCGGCCGAAGACGACGAGCAGCAGACCAGCCGGAACGAGCAGCAGACCCGGCGAGTGCGCGGGCCCGGCGGCGGGCGCGCCGGTGTGGAGTTGCCGGACGACCTGGCCGCCGGGTTGCTTGTCGGACTGGCGTACCCGGAGCGGCTGGCCCGGGTGCGGCAGCCGGGCGGGCAGGCGTACCTGATGGCCGGCGGCACCGCGGCGGACCTGGCGCCGGGCTCGGCGCTGGCCGGAGCGGAGTGGCTGGCGATCGCGGTGGCCGACCGGGCGCCGGGGCGGCGGGGCGCGACGATCCGGCAGGCGGCGGTGCTGGACGAGGCCACCGCCCGGGAGGCCGGTGCGGCGCTGCTGCGGCGGGAGCGGGAGATCGCCTGGTCCGGCGGGGACGTGCTGGCCCGCGAGGTGGAGCGGCTGGGCGCGATCGTGCTGCTGGACCGTCCGCTGGACCGCCCCGACCCGGCCCGGCTCGCCGCCGCGCTCCGGGACGGGCTGCGCCAGGTCGGCCTCGACCTGCTGACCTGGAGCCCGCAGGCGCAGCAGTTGCGTGCCCGGCTCGCGTTCTGCCGGCAGGCTCTCGGCGGCGAGTGGCCGGAGGTGACCGACGCCGCGCTGCTGGACCGGGCCGACGAGTGGCTCGGCCCGGAGCTGGCCGCCGCCCGGCGCCGGGCCGACCTGGCCCGGATCGACGTCGTGGCCGCGCTGCGCCGGCTGCTGCCGTGGCGGGAGGCGGGCCGGCTGGACGAGCTGGCCCCGGAGCGGCTGGCCGTGCCGAGCGGGTCGCGGCACCGGGTGGACTACTCCGATCCGGCGGCGCCGGTGCTGGCGGTCAAGTTGCAGGAGACGTTCGGCTGGCTGGACGTGCCGCGGATCGCCGACGGGCGGGTACCGGTGCTGCTGCACCTGCTCTCCCCGGCCGGTCGCCCGGTCGCGGTGACCCGGGACCTCGCCTCGTTCTGGCGGACCGGCTATCCGCAGGTACGCGCCGAGCTGCGCGGCCGGTATCCGCGGCACCCATGGCCGGCGGACCCGACCGTGGCGGTGCCGACCCGTGGCCTGCAACCCCGGCGACGCTGATCCGGACGCCCGGCGTACCCGGCGAGGTGAGCCGGCGTACCCGTCGGGACGGCTGGCGGGGTGCGGTCAGGGGGTGTCGACGACGTCCGCGACCACGACGGTGATGTTGTCCGGGCCGCCGGCCCGCAGGGCCAGGTCGACCAGCCGCTGCGCACAGCCGGCCGGATCGGGGTAGTCGAGCAGCGCCTCGGCCAGGCTCTCCGGCCGGACCACGTTGGACAGCCCGTCGCTGCACAGCATCCACCGGTCGCCGGTCTGGGGCACCACGGTGGTGTACGTCGGGGTGACCGGCTCGCCCTGCAACGCCCGGGTGACCACCGCCCGGCGGGGGTGGCTGTGCGCCTCGTCCGGGCTGATCACCCCCTCGTCGACGAGCATCTGCACGAAGGTGTCGTCCCGGGTGAGCTGGGTCATCATGCCGCCGCGCAACAGGTACGCCCGGGAGTCGCCGACGTGGGCCAGCGCGAGGCAGCTGCCGGTGCGGGCCAGCAGCAGCGCGGTGAGGGTGGTGCCCATGCCCTGCCGCTCCGGGTCCTCGGTGATCGCCTGCCGGATGCCGGCGCTGGCGGTGTCCACCGCCCCCTGCAGGGCCGCGACCAGCCCCTCCTCCGGGGTCTCCACGTCCAGTGGCCGGATCGCGTCGATGGTGATGCAACTGGCCAGGTCTCCGGCGGCCATCCCGCCCATCCCGTCGGCCACGGCCAGCAGCCACGGTCCGGCGTGCATGGAATCCTGGTTCGCGCCCCGGATCAGGCCGCGGTCGCTCACCGCCACGGATCGCAGCTTCAGGCTCATGGCAGGCAGCCTGCCAAAAAGACAGCCGAAATGCTTGCAGTAGATCACCATCAGCTTGGCGTGGCTCTCGAAATTTACCGTACGTGGCTACGGTGATCACGAACCGCGAGCCGTTCCGGGGCCGGTAGCCGGGGTCCCCCGCTCGGCCGGGGCGGAATTCTATCCAGCGAGGTCGATTGACATGCCTGAAACGGGCTGGCAACATCGGCTCCGTATTGGGAGCGCTCCCAGCAGTGCTGCCGATGCCCCACCCCGAATCCGAGCACCACCCCCGCCAGCCCGAGTGCCACCGGAAGGGAACCTCCGTGCTCCGACCCCGCCACCGCCACCGCCGGGCCTCCCGCGCGGTCACCCTGCTCGCCACCGCCGCCCTGCTGATCACCGGCACCGCCACCGGGGCACAGGCCCGCCCCGACGGCACCACCGGGACCCTGGCGGCCACCGAACACATCGTCAACGGCACCTTCACCGACAGCACCGCGCCGTGGTGGTCGACCACAAACCTCACCCTGGCCGCGGTCGACGGCCAGCTCTGCACCGAGGTGCCGGCCGGGCTGGCCAACCCGTGGGACGCCAGCCTCGGCCACAACACCATCCCGCTCGGCGACGGCGCCAGCTACGCGCTGAGCTTCCGCGCCTCGACGAGCGCCCCGGTGACGGTGAAGGCGAACGTACAGCTCAACGAGGAGCCGTACACCACGGTCTTCTCCCGGGACGTCGCCCTCGACAGCACCGCCGAGGAGTTCGGGTACGAGTTCACCGGCACCCTCGACTCCACCAACGGCACCCTCACGTTCCAGCTCGGCGGCGCCGCCGAGGCGTACACGTTCTGCCTGGACGACGTCTCGCTGAGCAGTGACGCCGACACCGGGCCGCCGCCCGGCGGGGCCGAGCAGCTGGACAACGGCGACTTCGCCGACGGCACCACCGGCTGGTTCTCCTACGGCACCACCTCGACCGGCGTCACCGACGGGCAGCTCTGCTCCGCCGTACCCGGCGGACTGGCGAACCCGTGGGACGGCGGCGTCGGGCAGAACGACGTGACGCTGGTCAGCGGCGAGTCGTACACGCTCTCCTTCGACGCCAGCGCCACACCCGGCGCGAAGGTGCGGGTGGCGGTGCAGCTCGGCGTCGACCCGTACACGTCGTTCTTCGCCGAGGACATCACCTTCGGCCCGGAGGCGCAGCACGTCGAGCGGACCTTCACCGCCAGCGCCGACACCACCGCCGCCCAGCTCGCCTTCCAGGTCGGCGGCAACGCCGACGAGTACACGTTCTGCCTGGACAACGCATCGCTGCTCGGCGGCGAGGAGGAGCCGCCGTACGAGCCGGACACCGGGCCGCGGGTCCGGGTCAACCAGGTCGGCTACCTGCCGGCCGGGCCGAAGAACGCCACGATCGTCACCGAGGCGACCGAGCCGCTCGGCTGGCAGCTCAAGTCGGCCGCCGGTGCCGTGGTGGCCAGCGGGCAGAGCACCCCGCGCGGCGTCGACCGGGCGTCGGCGCAGAACGTGCACAGCGTCGACTTCTCCGGCTACCGCACCCCGGGCACCGGCTACACGCTCACCGCCGACGGCGAGACGAGTCACCCGTTCGACATCGCGGCCGACGTCTGGAAGCAGCTCCGCTCCGACTCGCTGCAGTTCTTCTACATCCAGCGCAGCGGCATCGCCATCGACGGCGACCTGGTCGGCGAGGAGTTCGCCCGGCCGGCCGGGCACCTCGGGGTGGCGCCGAACCGGGGCGACACCGACGTACCCTGCCAGCCCGGCGTCTGCGACTACCGGCTCGACGTGCGCGGCGGCTGGTACGACGCCGGTGACCACGGCAAGTACGTGGTGAACGGCGGCATCGCCACCTACCAGCTGCTGAGCGCCTTCGAGCGGACCAAGACCGCGCCCACCGCCGGTGGCGGAGCGGCGCTCGGCGACGGCACGCTGCGGCTGCCGGAACGCGACAACGGCGTGCCGGACATCCTCGACGAGGCACGCTGGGAGCTGGAGTTCCTGCTCCGGATGCAGGTGCCGGCCGGCCGGCCGCTGGCCGGGATGGCGCACCACAAGATGCACGACCGGAACTGGACCGGGCTGCCCCTGCAACCCGAGGACGACCCGGAGCTGCGTGAACTGCACCCGCCGTCCACCGCCGCGACGCTGAACCTGGCCGCCACCGCCGCGCAGTGCGCCCGGCTCTTCGCACCGTACGACGCCGCGTTCGCGCAGCGCTGCCGGACCGCCGCCACCACGGCGTACGCGGCGGCCAAGGCGAACCCGACCCGGTACGCCGACCCGAACGACGGCAACGGCGGCGGCTCGTACGCCGACGGGGACGTCACCGACGAGTTCTACTGGGCCGCCGCCGAGCTGTACCTGAGCACCGGCGGTGCGTCCTACCTGGCCGACCTGACCGCCTCGCCGCACCACACCGACGACGAGGTGTTCGGGGCGCACGGCTTCGGCTGGGGCAGCACCGCCGCGCTCGGCCGGCTCGACCTGGCCACCGTGCCGAGCGGCCTGTCCACGGCCGAGCGGGACCGGCTGCGCGGCTCGGTGGTGGCCGCCGCCGACGGCTACCTGGCGACCGCCCAGGGCCAGGCGTACGGCCTGGCGATGCCGGGCACCCCGAACAGCTACTTCTGGGGCGCCAACAGCAACATCATCAACAACGCCGTGGTGCTGGCCACCGCCTTCGACCTGACCGGACAGGCCAAGTACCGGGACGGCGCGGTGCAGGGGATGGACTACATCTTCGGCCGCAACGCGCTGAACCAGTCGTACGTGACCGGCTGGGGCGAGAAGGCGGCGGAGAACCAGCACAGCCGGATCTTCGGCAACCAGTACGACGAGTCGCTGCCGAACCCGCCGGCCGGTTCGATCGCCGGTGGCGCGAACGCCAGCCTCGACGACCCGTTCGTCGAGGAGTTGCTGGCGGGTTGCGCGCCGATGTTCTGCTACGTCGACGACATCGCTTCCTACTCCACGAACGAGGTGGCGATCAACTGGAACTCGGCACTGGCCTGGATCGCCTCGTTCCTGGCCGACCAGGGCGGCAGCACCTCGGTGCCGGCCGGCTCCGGCTGCCGGGTGAGCTACGTCAACCACGGCGCCTGGGCCGAGGGGGGCGGGTTCACCGCACAGGCCACCGTCACCAACACCGGCACCGCCCCGATCAACGACTGGACGCTCAGCTTCTCGTTCAACGGCGACCAGAAGGTCCGGGACGCGTGGATGGCGAAGGTGACCCAGGCGGGTGCCCGGGTCACCGCGCGGGGCGAGTCGTACAACTCGCGGATCATGCCGGGTGCCAGCCAGATGTTCGGCTTCAACGCCACCACCGCCGGTGGCCCGAACCCGAACCCGACCCTCTTCACCGTCAACGGGGTGCCCTGCACCTGACGTACCACCACCACCGGTGAGCCCGGACCGACGCCTGTCGGTCCGGGCTCACCGGCGTCTGTGGGTCGAACGGTGGTCGGCGCTTCGGGCCGGGGCACCCCGTACGTCCAGCGAGTCCGCCCGGGACGGCCCGGCGACTCGCCCGACCGGTTCGGGCCCGCGATCTCGACTCGGTCGCGCCCGTCCGGAGGAGGTGACGGATCTTAACTTTCCGCAAGGCTGTAATCACGAAGAGGAATCGTCTTTGCTTCGCGATCAGCGGGTCCGCTGCCGAACGGGTCATGCCGGCGAGGGCGTGCCATACCGGATGCGGAGCTCGACGGGCGAAGATCCGACCCAGGAGGGCTCGTGGGCAGAGCAGAGACGTTCCGCTCGATCGCCGCCTGTCTGGGCCAGCTCGCTGCGGCCGCGGCCGTCGCGGTGGCGTCGATCGTGGACGGGCCGGTCGACGTCCTGCTCCGGGCGGTGGGCTGGCTCGACATCCCGGCCTGGCCGGCCGAGGGCGCGCTCCGGCTGATCGGCCTGCTGGCCGCGGCCGACCTGGTGGTGCGGGCCCGGGAGACGGCCCGGCGACACTGGCGGCGACGGCAGCGCCTGGAACGCATCCCCGGCCCGCCGCCCCCGGTCACACTCGGCCAGCACGACGCCGACCGGGAGATCCTCCGGTCGATGATCCGGGTGAGCCGCACCTATCCGGCACCGGCGATCCGGCTGTTCGGCCAGATACTGCTCGACCCGGCGAGGTACCAGGTCCGGATCACCGACGAGGTCCAGCAGGTGGAGGAGTGCCTCAAGGTGACGGTCTCCACCATGTTCAGCGCCGGGCCGGAGGACCTGGTCGGGCTGCGCGAGGAGGCGCTGCCCGGAAAACCGCCGGCGACCGGCCCGGAACGTCCCGCTCCGCTGCCGCGTACCGGCGCGACCGCGTCGGAGACCAACGGCGACGTCCGCGGTACCAGCCTGTCGGGTCGAGCCTCCGCCCTGCTCACCAGGCAGTCGCGACGGCACGACCGGCGGACCGACCCGGAGGACGGCGCGGGTCCGCCGGGTCCGCCCGACGACGACGGCGCCGGGAACCGGAGCGGAACCACCGGTCCGGGCGCCGACCAGCCCCGGGTGATGCTGGTACCGATGATCCTGAGCACCAAGGGCGCCATGCTGGACAACATCGAGACCCTCGACGGGGCCGGGGACCCGGTGCCGTTCCTGTCCCAGGAGGACGCCCGGGGTGTGGTGGCGCACGTGCTGCGGCAACTCTTCTGGGAAACCTTCGGCGAGGCGGTGCACGAGGCGGACGAGCGGCGGCGGGACGCCGTGCTCTTCGCCCTGCTCCGGCTGGTCTTCCAGGCCGGTCGGGTCTCGGTGGCCGACGCCGACGCGTACTTCGAGCGCAACGTCGCGCCGATCCGGGACAGTGCCGACGCCGACGACCTGACCCGGCTGCGCGGGGTCTGCACGTTCCTGGTCCGCAACTACGTGGTGATCGCCGAGGTGCCACCGCCGGAGCGGTACGCCTGGATCCTGCGCTACACCAAGACCATGCCGGTGTACGGTCGGGCGGCCTCGCCGCACGGCCGGCGGCGCGTCCGGCTCGGCCTGGCACCGAACACCTTCGTCATCCCGCTGAACCTGCCGTTCACCACCACCAGCTACCACTTCCGGATGCGGGCCGGCACGAACACCTACGTCAAGGTGCACTCGGTGCAGTCGGCCCGATCGGGGACCAGCGTGGACCAGAACGCCATCCGGGCCATGAGCAGACACGCCTACCTTCGGGTACGGCGTCGCCAGGCGCTCCCGTACGCCCATCTCTACGCCCGACGCTTCGACACCTGCCGCGACCCGGCGGACCTGGTGATGGAGGTGGTCTTCGACGAGGTCCCACCGGGGGCGCTCGGCCTCACCTCGTGGCTGGCCGCGCTCTCCGCAGCGGTGATCACCTTCCTCGCCCTGCTGGTACCCGACAACGACGGCGACCGGATCTCCGGCGACGTGCTCGCGTTCCTGCTCGCCATCTCGCCGGTCGCGGCGACCTTCGTCGGCTACTCGATGGAGAAACTGCGCCGCTCCTCGCTGACCACCTTCGCCGGGCTGGTGGCCACCGGTGCCAGCTCACTCGTCGCGGCGCTGCTCTACGTGCAGCCGTCACCACCGTGGCTGCTCGCCCGTCCGACTGTGCCGCTACTCGGGGAGATCCGGGTCAACCTCGGCGTATTCGCGGTCGGGCTGGTCGGCGGGCTGGTCGCCGCATATCTCTTCTTCCGGCTCCGCGACGAACTCCAGCACTACGTCGGCCTGCTCCGGGACGTGGAGCACCCGGGCGCCGACCGGCCGGGTGAGCCGGGATGAGCCGGCAGAAGCCGGCCGGGCCAGAGCCGGCCGGGTCGGCGTCCGAGCCGGAGGAGTTGGTGATGGACCGTACCGCCGATCCGGGAGTCGGGTCCGAACTGCTCGACTCGCTTCCGGCGGACGCGGTGGTCGCCTACCGGGGTGAGCCGCGCGCCTCGGAGCGGGCGCTGCTGCTCTGGCCGATGACCGCCGACCAGCGGCAGGCGTTCGGCGTCGGCATCGAGTGGGTCAGCAACCAGCTGCGGACCATGGACGAGGAGCAGGTCGGACGGTTCCTCGACGAACTCGCGGAGCAGACCGGACGGCTCGGCCTGGACACCTCGCCGCCGCCCGAGGAGCAGCTGGGCGGGCGTGTACCGTGACCCGCCCGCCCGGCGCTCCGCCGCCGCCCGGCCTACCGCAGCCAGTCGAGCAGCCGGTCGCCCTGCTGCCAGACGGTGAGCGCGGAGAAGACCCCGAAGAGCAGTACCGACCAGACCAGCGCGACCACCCGGTAGGAGCGCGGCCGGATCTGCTCGGGCAGTACCCGCCGGTTGAGCACCAGCAGCAGGATCGAGTAGAAGAACATCATCAGCCCACCGACGCAGGCGGAGATGACCAGCAGGATCAGCGGCTGGTCGAAGCCGGCCAGCAGGATGGCGCAGCCGAGCCCGACCAGCCCCCAGACCAGCGCGAAGTAGATCCGGCTCTCCGAGAGCCGGGGCAGGTACGCCGTCTTGACCACGTCGGCGGCGAGCCGGCTGGTGTAGTCGACGATGCCCAGCGCGGCGGCGAAGAGCGACAGCGCACCGACCACCCAGAACAGGGTGCCGAACCAGCTGCCGACGACCTCCTTCAGCCGCTCCCCCTCGACCCGGAGGAAGTCCACGCTGTTGGCCAGCCCCGGCACGCCGTACACGGTGGAGTACGCCAGCAGCGAGGTGAGCACGATTGTGACGAACGAGATCAGCACGAAGGTGACCAGCTGTTCCCGGTTGGCCAGCCGCCACCACCGCCGCCAGTGGGCCAGGTTCTCCTCGGTCGGTTCGAAGACGAAGCCCCGGCTGTCCGGTGCCGCTTCCTCGCGGCCGGTGACCGGGCTGACCAGCCGGGGCACGTACCTGCCCATGCCGTAGCCCTTGTCCCGGATCCAGTTGGACTGCACCAGGTTCTGCCCGCCGCCGGCACCGGCGAAGACGAGCGCGGAGAGCATCAGCGCGAAGCCGAGTTCGGTGGGGAACTCCGGGGCGGTGACCGCGGTCGGCAGGTCGCCCCAGGCGCGGGCCGAGATGGCGAAGGCCACCGCGACGACGATGAAGGCCAGCACCAGGCCGACCTTGACGAACTCGATCCGTTCCAGCGCCTTGTAGACCACCGGGGCCAGGGTGAGCGTCGCGCCGATCAGCAGCAGCAGCCCGACGGCGATCCAGGTCGCGCTCCCGCCGAACAGGTAGGTCATCATGGTGGCCGAACTGGACGCCCAGCCCGGCCAGAGGTTGGCGAAATAGACCATGATCGCGAAGACGAGTCCCCAGTGCCGCCAGAACCGCGAGAAGCCGGTGAGCGCGGTCTCGCCGGTGGCCAGGGTGTAGCGCTCGATCTCCATGTTCAGGAACCACTGGGTGACGATGCCGACCGCGGCGGCCCAGAGGAAGACCAGCCCCACCTGGGAGGCGATGTAGGGAAAGAGGATGAACTCGCCGGACGCCAGGCCGACGCCGGCCGCGATCACCCCCGGTCCGATGACCGACCAGGCGGATCGGGGCGGCGGGGGCAGTTCCCGGACGGCGACGCCGGGCAGGTGTTTCGTCGGAAATCGATCGGCGGCGGTCTGCGTCATCGGTGACCTCCAGGGGACGGGCACCGGCCGGGCGAGCCGGACACCGTCCTGGCGCCCACTCCTCGACTGGTCGGTGGCGAGATCGGTTCGCAGTGGTAGTGGTAGATAGATCTTCTGCCAACATGGACGTCGTGCCAATGGATCAGCTCGTCGTCCGGCCCGGCGGCCCCGACGACGTCGCCGCGGTGCTCGCCCTGCTCGACGGCGCCACCCGCTGGTTGGCCGAGCTGGGGCGTACCGGCCAGTGGGGCACTGCCCCGCACTCCGGCAACCCGCGCCGGATCGCCCAGGTACGGCGCTGGGCCGCCGACGGCGACCTCTACCTGGCCGAACTCGCCGGCCGGCCGGTCGGGGCGATCGTCGTCGGCACGGCGGTGCCGCACGTCCCGGCCGCGACCGGACCCGAGTTGTACGTCAACCTGCTGGTCAGCGACCGCGCACATGCCGGGCTTCGGATCGGCGCACGACTGCTCGAGTACGCCGAGGAACTCGCCCGGTCTTCGGGGATCGACCTGCTGCGGGTGGACTGTTACGCCGGTGACGACGGCGCCCTGGTCCGCTACTACGAGAGGCAGGGCTTCACCGCCACCGAACCGTTCACGGTGCCGCTGGCCGACCGGCGCTGGCCGGGCCAGGTGCTCGAACGCCGCCTCCTCCCCCGCCCGCGCGGCGAGGGACCGGGCGCGACCTGAACCGGACACGGCTCAGCTGGCGCCCGCGCCGCCCGTCCGTAGCTCGGGTAGCACCTTCGCCCCGAAGGTGTCGACGAAGGCGTCCAGCCGCTGCCCCACGTGGTGCAGGTAGATCTCGTCGAAGCCGAGTTCGGCGTACTCGTGCAGCAGCGCCGTGTGCCAACCCAGGTCGGCGGAGACGTTGACCACCTCGGCGACCCGCTCCGGCGACACCTGCGCGGAGACCACGTCGAAGTGCTCCGGCAGTTCCAGGTCCCAGCAGACCGGCGGGGCGAAGACGTTGCTGCGCCACTGGTCGTACGCGATCCGGGCCGCCTCCTCCTGGTCGGGCGCCCAGCTCAGATGCACCTGGAGGTGCAGCTTGCCCCGGCCGCCCGCGTCCCGGTAGGCGTCGATCATCCGGCGCAGCCGGTCGACCGGCGCGTTCACGGTGATCAGGCCGTCGGCCCACTCGGCGCACCACCGGGCGGTCGCCTCGCTGACCGCCGCGCCGACGAGGGCGGGCGGCTGCTCGGGCCGGGTCCAGAGCCGGGCCCGGTCCACGGTGACGAGTCCGTCGTGGCTGACCTCCTCGCCGGCCAGCAGTGCCCGGATCACGTCGACGCACTCCCGCAGCCGGGCCGTCCGGATCTCCTTGCGCGGCCAGCCGTCCCCGGTGATGTGCTCGTTGCTCGCCTCGCCGGTGCCGAGCGCGGCCCAGAACCGGCCCGGGTACATCGCGGCGAGGGTGCCGATCGCCTGGGCGATGATCGCCGGGTGGTAGCGCTGGCCGGGGGCGTTGACGACGCCGAACGGCAGCGTGGTGGCCTGGAGCGCGGCACCGAGCCAGGACCAGGCGAAGCCGGACTGCCCCTGCCGGTTGCTCCACGGCGAGAAGTGGTCGGAGGACATGGCCGCGTCGAAGCCCGCCTCCTGGGCCCGGACGACGGCCCGGAGCAACTCGGCGGGATGGATCTGCTCGTGCGAGGAGTGGAGCCCGAAGACCGTCATGGCGGTCTCCCGTACCCCGCCGACCCCGGCCCGCACACCCGATACGGCGACGAATATCGCCGGCCGGAGCCGGACGCGCACGGGGATCGGGGCGGCAGGGCACCGTCGGCGTGCGGCACCTCGCGGAGGCCGGCGAGCCGCCGGCCTACTCGCTGTGCGCCCCGGCGCCGGGGCCGGCCGCCGCCCCCGCGCCGATCCAGACCGCCTTGAGGTTGCAGAACTCCCGGATCCCCTGCACCGACAGCTCCCGGCCGTAGCCGGAGTTGCCGACGCCGCCGAACGGCAGCTCCGGATAGGACGTGGTCATGCCGTTGACGAAGACCATCCCGGCGTCCAGGTCGGTGACGAACCGCTGCTGCTCGTCCGGGTCCCGGGTCCAGGCGTTGGCGCCGAGCCCGTAGTCGGTGCCGTTGGCCACCTCGACCGCCTCTTCGTACGAGCCGACCCGGTAGAGGCCCGCGACCGGGCCGAAGACCTCCTCGGCGTACATCCGCATCTGCGGGGTCAGCTCGCTCACCACTGTCGGCGGGTACCACCAGCCGGGCCGGTCCGGCACCTCGCCGCCGCAGAGCAGCCGGGCGTTCTTCGCCACCGCGTCCCGGACCTGGTCGGCGACCTCGTCCCGGCCCCGTTCGGTGGCGAGCGGCCCGACGTCTGTGCCGTCGTCCATCGGGTCGCCGACCCGCAGCGCCGACATCCGGGCCACGAACGCCTCCGCGAACTCGTCGTAGACGTCGGTGTGCACGATGAACCGCTTCGCCGCGATGCAGGACTGGCCGTTGTTCTGGCAGCGGGCCACCGTGGCCACCTCGGCGGCCCGGGCCAGGTCGGCCGAGGGCATCACCACGAACGGGTCGCTGCCGCCGAGTTCGAGCACTGTCTTCTTGACGTACCGGCCGGCGATCGAGGCGACCGAGCGGCCCGCGCCCTCGCTGCCGGTGAGTGTCGCGGCCCGGACCCGGGGATCGGCGAGTACCCGCTCGATCCGCTCCGAGCCGATCATCAGGGCCTGGAACGCGCCGGCCGGGAAGCCGGCCCGGCGGAACAGCTCGTCCAGGTAGAGCGCCGTCTGTGGCACGTTCGAGGCGTGCTTGAGCAGTCCCGTGTTGCCGGCCATCAGGGCGGGCGCGGCGAAGCGCATCACCTGCCAGAGCGGGAAGTTCCACGGCATCACCGCCAGTACCGGCCCCATCGGGAAGTACCGGCCGTACGCCGAGGTGGCGCCGATCGAGCCGGCGTCGGCGGGTTCGTCGGCGAGGAACCGTTCGGCGTGTGCCGCGTAGTACCGGCAGGCCGCCGCGCACTTGGCCACCTCGGCCTTTGCCGAGGCGTACGTCTTGGCCATCTCCGTCGTCATCGTCCGGGCCACCGCGTCGGTTTCGACCTCCAGCAGGTCCGCCACCGCCGACATCCACCGGGCCCGGTCGGCGAAGGTGGTGCCGCGCAACTCGTCGAAGCCGGCCGCCGCCCGGGCGAGGGCCTCCTCCAACTGCTCGTCGGTCATCTCGTCGAAGCTCTTGAGCAGCTGTCCGTTGGTCGGGTCGACGGTGGCGATCGACATGTCGTACTCCCTGGTGACGTCGGCGGATCAGGTACGGCGTACCGGGACCGGCTCCGTGGTCACTCGAAGAGCGAGTGCTTCGTACCCGGCGGTTCCTCCCGGCGCCGCGCGATCCGGCGGCGCTGCACCACCACCAGGTCGACCACGGCGACCACGGCGAGGATGCCCAGGACCACCGCGAGCACCAGCAGGTCGGCCCGGAGCGCCAGCACGCCGAGCGCCACACAGATCACCAGACCGAACGCGGCCAGCGCCAGGCGCAGGTTGAGCGCGCTGTACGCGTGACCAACCGTCCCTTTCGCCCCTCTGGGCTGTGATCTCGCGGCCATATTCGCCGAACTACCCGGTATCGGCCCGGACTAACCTGACCGGCCCACCCCGCCCGCCGGCCGGGGCCCAGATCCGCGACGGGGTCCGGCGCCCGGGTCCGCGACGCCGCCCGCGCCGTCCCGGTCAGGTGCCGGGGTTTTCGCCCCAGGCTGGGTATAAGGAACGGCATGACTACCGGTGGTACTCCCCCAGCCAGCCACGAGGACCTGCTGATCCGCCCGCTTTTCGCACACCTGGCGACCACCCGTCCGGACGGCGGGCCACAGAGCAACGTGATGTGGTTCGCCTGGGACGGCGGCCGGATCCGGATGACCCACACCAGGAGCCGGCAGAAGTTCCGCAACCTCCGGCGGGATCCCCGGGTCGCCCTCTCGATCGCCGACCCCGACGACCCGTACCGGTTCCTGGAGGTGCGCGGCGTGGTGGAGAAGGTCGAGGACGACGACGAGGTCGCCTCGTTCTACAAGTCCCTCCAGCAGCGCTACGACAACGTCTACGAGATCAGGGACGCACCGGAGCGGGTCATCGTCACGATCCGGCCGGAGAGCTTCGTCGCCGTCGTCGACGGGCAGCCGCAGCGGGCCGGCTGACCCTCACCCCGGTCGCCCAGCCGCCGGCCCTGGCCTCACCGGCCCCTACCGGTCTGGATCCGATCCGGCGCCCGACGCCCGCAGGGCGGCTCCGGCCGGGTGTCGGTGATCCGCCGGGCCGGTGGCGGCGTCGAGGGTTCCGGGGCGACAGCCAGGCCGCGTAGAGTTACGGGGCGATTGCTGTCCGCTCGGTACCGGGAGAAGCATGCCCAGACGATGGACCGCCGCCGTCACCGCCGTGCTGGCGGCCTTCGCGCTGGCCTGCGAGGGGTCCGACGGCGGCGGTGGCGGTCAGCCCGACCCTCCGCCTCCGCCACCCCGCCCCGGACTGCCCGACTCGATCGCGGCGCTCGGCGACTCCATCACCGCCGGCTTCGGCTCGTGTCTGATCCTCGCCGCCTGCCAGCGCAACTCGTGGTCGACCGGGGAGAGCAGCCGGGTGGAGAGCATCTACCGGCAGCTCCGCGAGGTGAACCCGGCGATCCGCGGCAGGACACACAACGAGGCGGTGAACGGTGCCCGCGCCTCGGGACTGGCCAGCCAGGCCGCCGCGGCGGTACGCGCCAGGGCGGAGTACGTGACCGTACTCATCGGAGCGAACGACGCCTGCCGGGGCGGGATCGAGGACATGACCGGGGTAACGGCGTTCCGCGCCGACGTCGACCGTGGGCTGGCCACCCTGAAGAAGGGGCTGCCCAGAGCCAGGGTCCTGGTGGTGAGCATCCCGAACCTCTACCGGGTCTGGGAGGTGGGACACGAGGACACCCGGGCGGTACGCGCCTGGCGGGGCCGGACCTGTCCCGCCCTGCTGGCCAACCCCACCTCGACGGAGCCGGCCGACCGCACCCGCCGGTCGACGTTCCGGGCCCGGGTCGACGCGTACAACGAGCAGCTCGCCGCCGCCTGCAAGGCGTACGGGTCCCGGTGCCGCTACGACGGCGGCGCCGCGCACCGGGTGCGGTTCGGCCTGGACCGGCTCAACCGGTTGGACTACTTCCACCCCAACGTGGCCGGGCAGAACGAGTTGGCCAGGGTGGCCTGGCGGGCCTCCGGCCTGGCCAGCCAAGCCCGCCGAGCCGACTGAGACCGCCGCGCCGACCCCGTCGGACCGCCCTCGGATCAGGGCCGGTCCGCCAGGCGACCCGGGGATCAGGGCCGGTCCGCCAGGCCGGCTCGGATTCCGGGCCGCTTCGCTGCGCCGTCCGGGACAGGTGGGGGTCCGGTGGTGGGGCGGGCGACTGTCAGCGGGGCTGCGGCGGCATGATCGCCGTCCGGGGTCGGTACAGCTCCTGGGCCCGGGTCGCCAGGCTCCTGGTGGCTGACGAGTTGGCCCAGCTGCCGAAGACCACCGCCGCGCCCGGCACCGCCTTGGCGACCAGCCGCTTGGCGGCCCGGACCCCGGCCATCTGCGCCAGCTTCAGGCCGAGCCGCAGCATCACCTGGGCCAGCGGGGTCTGCGAGCCGCGTCGCAGCGCGTCGACCCGCTCCCGTCCGGCGGCCACCCCGAGCGCCAGCCGCGCCGTCTCGGCGATCTTGTGTACCCGTTGCAGCACCAGCAGGTCGGTGGCCCGGTCGGCATGCTCGGGGTCGTGGCCGTACGCGGCGGCGACGTAGAGCACCATCCGGGCCTGGGTCCAGGCCAGTACTCCCATGTCGAGGACCGCGCCGGGCAGGCCGGCGGCCCCGGAGATCGCGCCGGAGACCCGGGCGTGGTTGACGAACTTCCGGATCGCCGTGTCGGCCATCGCCTCCGGCGTCATCTGCGGATAGCGGGCACGGTTGCGTTCCGCCCAGGCCCGCGCCTGCGGCCCGATCCGCCGGACCGCCTCCAGGGCGAGATGCTCCGGAGCGTACTGCGGATCTGCCTTCATCCGCTCCCACAGCCCGCTGGGCGGGGCGACGGTCAGCTCCGGGTCGTCGACCGACCCGGCCGGGTCCGGCCCGGCCTCCGGGTCGACCTGGGCGACCCCGACGGCGGCGTCCGGCCCGCCCTCCGGCACACCGTCAGGGGCCGGCTGCGGGCGGGGGGCCGGGCCCGGGTGCGCGGCGGCCGGCGGCATGCGGTCGGTCGGCGGAACCGGCGCGGCGGTTCCGCCGCCGGCCGGCTGGGACTCGGTCACGGGCACTCCGGCTCTCGAAGGGGACGGGGTCAGGCGGTCCGTCGAAGGGACGGGGTCAGGAGTCGGTCGAAGGGACGGGGTCAGGGCGGTCGGCGGTCAGCGCCGGCCGCGCAGCCGGTACGCGATCTGTCGCATCCGCTGCTGGTTCGACGGCTTGGCCAGCTCGCGCCGACCCCGCTCGACGAGCCGCTGGCCCTGTGGGGATCGCAGGAACAAACGGATCCGTTGCACAAGTGATGCCATCTCGGTCCTCCTCGCGTGGTCCTGTACTCCAGGTTTACCCGATCCCCCGCGCCGCCACACCGGCCGCGCGATCCGCAGCCGTGCCGCTCCACCAATCGTGGCAGCCGTGCCGCTCCACCATCGTGGTTGCCCCGGGCAAGTCGCCGGTGCTCGATGCGGCACCCCGGCGGCCACCGGCGGCGGGGTCGGCCGGCGTCAGCGCCAGGACGGTACGAGCGCGTCGACCACCCGGGTGGCCTGCCCCTCGTGCTTGGCGTAGTGCTCGGGATATGCCGAGTACTGCACCGCCTGGGCCGCCTCGGTCAGCCGCATCCGCTCCCAGCCGGGTACCTGGCGCAGCGCCTCGAAGAACCGCGCGCTCGCGTACGCCGGGTCCATCAGCCGGTTCACCGGCCCCCACCCGCTGCTGGTGCGCTGCTGGAACAGCCCGACCGAGTCGTGGTCCCAGCCGGTGCCCTGGTGCCGGTAGCGCTTGGATTCCGGCAGCACCTCGCTGGCCCGGTTGAGCAGGGTGCTCTCCTGCATGGCGGTGGCCACCCCGATGATCAGTCCACGGCGCGAGATGCCCATGTCCCGACCGGTCCGGACGATGGCCCGGGCGTTGTCCATCTGGACCTCGCTCAGCCCGGCCACCGGCTTCGCGTCGTCGAGTGGCGACGCCGTGTCCGGGTCCGGTCCGGCCGGCTTCGCCGCGTCCGACCGGTCGTGGTTGCCGGAACGGCTGGACCGGTCCGCCGAGCGGTCGGCGCCGGGCTGCGCGCGGGTGCCGTCGTCGGGGCGGGAGAGCGCCACCTGGTCCTCGCTGCTCGCGGTGCCGGGCTCGGCCGGGTCGGCCGGCGACACCGCTTGGACGACGGCCAGTGCGCCGAGGCAGCAGAGCACCCCGGCGGCCACGGCGATCCGGGCCGGGCCGAGTAGCCGGAGGTGACGGCTCAGGGGCAACAGCAGCAGGAGTAGGAGGCTCCGCAGCCCGGTGGCGGCGCCGGTGGCCCGGAGGCCCCGGGGCGGCTGCGGGGGCAGGGCCCCGGATCCCGGGTCGGAGGAGGGGACATCGTCCGATCGGACAGTGCTGGGCACGGCGGGGTGTCCGCTCTCAGAACGGTCGTCGTCAGGCATCCGACGAGGCTAGGCAGGTCGATGGCCGATTACGCCGGGTCACCTGGTGGTCTCGGCCACATCCCCGGATCGGCCAACCGGGCACCGGACCGCAGGCCCGGCGGGGATCGACCAGTCCCGACAAACAAGGCATTTACGAAGAAGTACGTTTATTTCGTCAGCCGGGTAGCTAACTCCGAATCGGCCGGGCCGCCCGCAACATCAACGACTTCCCCCGTTCGGTCGAGCCGACCACAGCCACCCGGACCCCCGCCCCTTCCCCGGACCGGCCGCCGTCGTGAGACCGTGGACCATGGCATCGGCCACCGACCCACTACCGCAGCAGAATCGACCCAGTCAGCAGGACCCGTTACCGCACCACGACCTCCGTCGGCTACCGAAGACCAACCTGCACCTGCACCTCACCGGCTCGATGCGCCCGGCGACGCTGGCAGAACTGGCGGACCGGTACGGGCTGCCGCTGCCCGAGCCGCTCCCACCCGGAACCCTCTCCGGCTGGGCCGCGTTCCAGGGCCGCTACGACCTGGCCCGGGCGGCGCTGCGTACCGCCGAGGACCTGAGCCGGGTGGTGGCCGAGGCGACCGCCGACAACGTCGCCGACGGCGCCGGCTGGATCGAGATCCAGGTCGACCCGACCGCGTACGCCGACCGGCTGGGCGGGCTGGAGCCGGTGGTGGAGGCGGTCCTCGCCGGGGCGGCCGGCGGACGTACCGGAGTGGTGCTGGCGGCCAGTTGGGCCGGACCGCCCGCCCGGGCGGACACTATCGCCCGGATCGCCACCCGGTACGCCGGACACGGCGTCGTCGGCTTCGGCCTCTCCAACGACGAGCGGCGGGGCCGGATCGCCGACTTCGTCCCGGCGATGCGCACGGCGACCGGGGCCGGGCTGCTGGCCGTGCCGCACACCGGCTTCTACGAGCCGGCCTGGCACGTCCGGGACTGCGTCACGCTGCTCGGCGCGCACCGGGTCGGGCACGGGCTGACCGCCGCGACCGATCCGGTCACCCTCGACCTGTTGGCCGAGCGGTCGGTGGCGATGGAGGTGTGTCCCAGTTCATACCCGCCGTTCGGGGTCACCGCCGGGCTGGCGGCCACCCCGTTACGGGTGTTGCTCGACGCCGGTGTGCCGGTGGCGCTCGGCACGGACGACCCGCTGCTGTTCGGCACGGACCTGCTGGACCAGTACGTGCTGGCCCGGGAGGTACTCGGCTGCACCGACGCCGAACTGGCCACCCTGGCCCGCACCTCGATCGAGGCGTCCGCGGCACCCCGGGAGGTCCGGGCCACGATGCTGGCAGGGGTCGCCGACTGGCTCGGCGGAATGGACCAAGATAGCGGCAGCGTTTGCTACATCGGGGACGCCGTCGCAGACGGCGCGTCCCGGCGTACTCCGAGGAGGTCCTGACCGGTGCTCGACCCGAACGAGCTCTACGAGCTAACCGACGATCTGCCCGAGCTGGGTCAGCCGGTGCTGATCCAGGCGCTCTCCGGCTTCGTCGACGCCGGGAACGCGACCCGGCTGGCCAGGGAACACCTGGTGTCGGCCCTGGAGTCCCGGACGATCGCCACCTTCGACGTCGACCAACTGCTCGACTACCGCTCCCGACGCCCCACGATGATCTTCGTCGAGGACCACTGGGAGCACTACGAGCAGCCGAAGCTCGAACTGCACCTGCTGCGCGACGACGACGACACCCCGTTCCTGCTGCTCGCCGGCCCCGAACCGGACTTCCAGTGGGAACGCTTCATCGCCGCCCTGACCAGCCTGATCCAGCGCCTCGGCGTACGCCTGACCATCGGGTTGAACGCCATCCCGATGGCGGTGCCGCACACCCGCCCGACCGGGGTGACCGCGCACGCCACCCGCCCGGAGCTGATCACCGGCTACGAGTCGTGGCTGCAACGCATCCAGGTCCCGGGCAGCGCCGGCAACCTGCTGGAGTTCCGCCTCGGCGAGCAGGGCCGGGACGCGGTCGGCTTCGCGGTGCACGTGCCGCACTACGTGGCCCAGACCGAGTACCCGGGCGCGGCGGAGCTGTTGCTGACCTCGGTCTCCCGGGCCACCGGGCTGCTGCTGCCGACCGAGTCGCTGCGGACCGCCGCCGAGGCCGTCCGCGAGGACATCGACCGGCAGGTGGCGCAGACCGACGAGGCGACCTCGCTGGTGCACGCGTTGGAGGAGCAGTACGACGCCTTCACCCGGGGACGGGGCGGGCCGAACCTGCTCGCCACCGAGAACGGGCCGCTGCCCACCGCCGACGAACTCGGTGCCGAGCTGGAGCGCTTCCTCGCCGAGCAGGGCCGCCCGGGCGAGAACCCCGGCACCTGACGGCGGCACACGTCGCCCCGATCGGGCCCCGGGACGCGTGGCTCGGCTACCTGCGTTCCGGGTGCCGATCGGGCAGGCTGGGCAGATGCGACTGGCGACCTGGAACGTCAACTCGGTGAAGGCCCGGCTCCCCCGGCTGCTCGACTGGCTCGCCGGCACGAAGCCGGACGTGGTCTGCCTCCAGGAGACGAAGTGCCCGGACGGCGCGTTCCCGGCCGACGAGGTCGGCGAACTCGGCTACGAGGTGGCCAGCCACAGCGACGGGCGGTGGAACGGGGTGGCGATCCTGTCCCGGGTCGGCCTGGCCGACGTCGCGGTCGGGTTCGCCGACGAGCCCGGGTTCCCCGAGCCGGAGGCGCGGGCCATCTCCGCGACCTGCGCCGGGCTGCGGGTCTGGTCGATCTACGTGCCGAACGGGCGTACCCCGGACTCGCCGCACTACGAGTACAAGCTCGCCTGGTTCGCGGTGCTGCGCGACGCGCTCGCCGCCGAGCTGCGTAACGGGCTGTCGCTGGCGGTCTGCGGCGACTACAACGTGGCGCCGACCGACGCCGACGTCTGGGACCCGGCGCTCTTCGTCGACTCGACGCACGTCACCCGAGCCGAGCGGCAGGCCCTGGCCGACCTGCGGGCCCTCGGCCTGGTCGACGTCGTGCCGACGCCGATGAAGGGCCCGCACCCGTTCACCTACTGGGACTACCGGGCCGGGATGTTCCACCAGAACAAGGGCATGCGGATCGACCTGGTGTACGCGACGGAGTCGTTCGCCGGCCGCGTCACCTCTGCCTATGTGGACCGGGAGGCCCGCAAGGGCAAGGGCCCGTCCGACCACGCCCCGATCGTGGTGGACGCCGACGTCGAACCGGCCGCCCGGGATGCCGAATAATTTTCCCGGCAGAGCGTGGGCCAGAAGCGGGGAGCGGATGGAAGACATCGGGACGTGGTGATCGACCTCGGCACCGAGCGCTACGAGCCGCCGGCCGCACCCGCCAGGGCGCCCCGTGAACTGCGCCTAGGCCGCTGGCGGGTCACGGGGGCGGTCCTTGCCGGAATCCTCGCCCTCAGCGTCGGCGGCGCCGCCAGGTCCCCGGGACCACCGCTGCGCGAGGTGCACGCCGCGCCGCTCGGCCCGGCCGACACCTACACGCTGGCCGACGGCCTGCTCCTCACCACCTCGGTGATCGACCCCACCGACCAGGCGAAGCGCCGGATCGAATGCCACGACCTCACGCGGCGGCGCCAGCTCTGGTCCATCGACCTCACCCTCGACGACAACCACCTCGGGCCGAGGATCGGCGGCGGTCTGCTGCTGGTCTACGAGAAGGCGGCCGAGGGGGCGCCGCCACACACCACGGCGCTGGACCTGCGGACCGGGCAGCGGCGTTGGTCGGTGCCGTACCGCTCGCTGCTGCTGCCCGACGGGCCGATCGCGCTGGTCCTGGACAACGTCTTCCGGCCGGCGTCACGGCTCCGGCCCGGCCAGGTCGAAGGCGCGGGCGAGGTCTACCACGGGTCGGACGGTCACGCCTACGGCGAGCCGCCGATCGAACTCGTCGTCCGGGGGCTCGACCTCGACACCGGTCGGCTGCGCTGGGCGCTGCCCCGGCTCGACAGCGTCCGCCTGGTCGAGACGTCCGAGGGGCAGCCGCCCGTGTTGCTGACCTCGTCGCCGGACGGCGCCGTCGAGGTGCGGGACCTGCTCTCCGGCAGGGCCAACCACCGGCTCGACTGGCCGGGCGGCGAACTCGCGCGTGCGCAACGGATCGGCGAGACCGTCGTGGCTGTGGCGCAGTCCGGATCCGGGCAGGTCGTGACGACGTACTCCGCGGATCTGCGGCAGCGGCGGTGGAGCCGCGAGCTCACGGGCACGCGCGACTTCGTCGAGCGCTGCGGACCGCTGCTGTGCCAGGCCCGGGACACCGGGACGAGCGCGCTCGACCCGGCCACCGGCGAAACCCGATGGGAGCTGCCGGGGCCGCTGCGGCTGCTCTCCCTCGGCCCGTGGCTGGTCGAGATGGACCAACGGACCGCACTTCGCCGGGTCTTCGAGACCCGGACCGGCCGGACCGTGGCCGATCTCGGCGGCTGGCGGTTGACCGACAACTCCGCCTGGCCCGACGAGATTCCGCTCCGCACGGACCAACCGCCGCTGGTATTCCAACCGAATGTCGCCAGCGAACAGACCTGGTACGGCATGATCGATTCGGCCGGGCCGTCGGTCCGCCGGCTCGGCCTGCTGCCGTACCCCACGGAGGAGTGCGTGGCCGCCCAGCGGTTCATGGCCTGTCGGGTGCCCGGGGCACAGCTCCGCGTCTGGCGCTACGACCCACCCCGCCTGCTCTGACGACTGCCGTGCCGGCCCGATCGACGGCCTAGGCTGACGTCATGGCAGTAGTGAAGATCAACGCTATCGAGGTCCCGGCGGGTGCCGGTGCGGAGTTGGAGCGCCGGTTCGCCGCCCGACGAGGCGCGGTCGAGAACTCCCCCGGCTTCCTCGGCTTCGAACTGCTCCGCCCGGTGGCCGGCGAGGACCGGTACTTCGTGTACACGAAGTGGGAGAGCGAGGAGGCGTACCAGGCGTGGGCCGCCGGGCCGGCCCGGGAGGCGCACGCGCGGGGCCCCGCCGACGGGAACGGCGAGCGACCGAAGCCGGCCGCGACCGGTGCCACACTGCTGGAGTTCGAGGTGGTGCAGGCGAGCGGCCCGAGCAGCCCGTAGCCGTCCGGGGCGCCTCCGGCCGATCGGTCCGGGGCGCTGCCGGGTGCGGGGTCAGCATGCCGCGGCCTCGGCGACGATCGCGGCACGACGTGGACGAAGACGAGTTGCCGGGTGATCGAGTTGCCGGGTGATCGAGCGCTCCTGCCGCTGGCTACCCCAACGCCGCTGACGCTTCAGCTGGCGGACCGGCGGTTCGGTCACGGCTTGCGGGAGTCGACCAGGGAGGCGAAGGCGATCACGTTGTCGGAGTAGCCGGTACCGCCGCCGACCCAGCGGCCGCCGCAGGTGATCAGGCGGAGCCAGGGGCGCCGGAAGTCGCCGTACACCCGCTCGGCCGGGAGCCTGTCCTTGTCGAAGTGCTCGACGGAGTTGACCTCGAAGATTGCCACCGACCGGTCCTGCCGGGTCACCTCGATCCGGGCTCCCGGCCGGAGCTTCACCAGATCGTGGAAGACCGAGGGCCCGTCCCGGGTGTCCGCGTGCCCGACGATGATCGCCGGCCCGAACTGGCCGGGGGTCGGGCCCCGGTCGTACCAGCCGACCTCGTCGTGCTTCTCCAGCGCGGGTACGGCGATCGACCCGTCGTCGGCCAGCCCGACCCGGTGCACCGGGGCGCGTACCCCGATCGACGGGACGGTCAGCTTCGTCGGCCGGCTCGGCGCGAGCACCGGGAACTCCCGGGGCGGCTCCTTGCTGCCGCCGCCCAGCCAGCGCCACGGTCCGCCCGCCGACTGGCCCAGACCGGCGCCGGTGGCGAAGATGCCGACGAGTACCAGGACGATCGCCAGCGGCCCGACGATGCTCCGCCGGGGGCGACCGCCGGCGGACCGGGCCGCCGGGTGCCGCAGGTGCGCGGCCGGCTGCCGGCTGCCGAGCCAGGGACGCCGGCCGCTGGAGGTACGGGCCATCTGGGCGGCACTCCTCGCGGTCAGGTCCGGCGGGCGGACGTGGACCGGGCCCGACGACGGATCGCGACCAGTCCGAGTACGGCACCGAGTACGGTGCTGGCCAGCCCGCCGGTCACCAGCAGCCGGCCCGGGTCGTCCCCGGCGGTGCCGCCGAAACCGGTCGCCGGCCCGCGCTGCGGCCGGGTGGGGCCGACCACCATCAGCCTGGTACTGGCGCTCCCGCCGTCCGGACAGCTCAGCCGGACCCGGTAGGTGTCCGCCCTGGCGCTCTCCGGCACGGCGGCGACCGCGGTGAGGAACCCGGCCTGCGGCTGCACGGTCACGCTGCCGAAGGCCGGCGACTCGACCGTGGCCGGCTGGGTGTTCGTCCGGCAACTCGCCTTGATGCCGACCATGAAGCCGGCCTCGACGGTGCTCGGATTGACCTGAACGAAGACGTCGGCGGCGCGGGCCGGGGCGGGTGCGGCCAGCAGCAGGGCGAGCGGGACACCGCAGAGGACCGCGATGCGTCGCCCCGTTGCCACTGGTCCCCCTCCCGGCGCCTCGGGCAGCGCCGGAGCTCCGGGCCCCGGGGCCTGCCGTATGCGGAAATCCTCTCATCTGTCGACGCCGAGCACATCCACTCGGGCGATCTCGATCAGATCCCTTGCCAGGTCCGGGCCTGATTCGGCCAGCTCCGGGCCTGACCCGTTGCCGGGATCATCCCGTTGGCAGATCCGGGCGCCGGCGGCGGTAGCTCCGGCGGCCGTCCGCGCCGATCGCGTAGGCTGGCTTTCCCGTGACCCTCACCAGCCAGGACCAGACCGGCCAGACCGGCCAGACCGGCCAGACCGCGCCGGCCCCGCGGCCCGCGCACCCCACGCCGCCCGCCGGAACAGCAGAGCCGGCGCGCTCGGGCCGGCTGGCCCGGATCCGCACCTTCCACCCGCGCCGTGGACGGCTCAGCGGACGACACCTGGACGCGCTGGACCGGCTCTGGCCCCGGTACGGCCTGACCGTCCCGTTTCCGGCCCACCCGGACAACGGGCCGCAGGGCCCACCGGCTCCCGAAGGTGCGGTGACTCCGCAAGGCCCGCCGGCTCCGGAGGGTGCGCTGGACCTGGTCGAGCTGTTCGGGCGTACCGCACCGGTGGTGCTGGAGATCGGTTCCGGGATGGGTGACGCCACCGTGGCGATGGCCGCCGCCGACCCGGGGCGGAACTATCTCGCCGTCGAGGTGCACACCCCGGGCATCGCGAACCTGCTCGACCTCGCCGAGCGGCAGGGGCTGACGAACGTCCGGATCGCCCGCGGCGACGCCCTCGACCTGGTCCGCTATCTGCTGCCGCCGGAGCGGCTCGACGCCGTACACGTCTTCTTTCCCGATCCGTGGCCGAAGCCGCGGCACCACAAGCGCCGGCTGGTCCAGCCGGCGCACGTCGCGCTGCTGCGCTCCCGGCTCGTTCCCGGCGGCGTCCTGCACTGCGCGACCGACTGGCCCGAGTACGCCGAGAGCATGCGTGACACCCTGACCGCCGACCCGGAACTGGTGAACCTGTTCCCCGGCTTCGCGCCCCGCCCGGCGCACCGGCCGGTGACGAAGTTCGAGCGGCGCGGAACAGCGGCCGGCCGCCCCATCCACGACCTCATCTTCCGCCGCGCCCAGGTGTGAGGAAGGGACCCCGCATATCGTTTTCTGTTGTAGCGGGGGCCCTTCCTTACACCTGGGGCGATTGGCGTTGCGGAGCTGGGCCAGGCACCATGGACCGGCTATGACGCTCACCGACCAGCTGCCGGGCAGCGCCGATCCCGACGCCCTCTTCGACGCGTTCGCCGGTTGGGCGCAGGAGCGTGGCCTGAGCCTCTACCCGCACCAGGAGGAGGCGCTCATCGAGATCGTCTCCGGGGCGAACCTGATCCTGAGCACCCCGACCGGCTCCGGCAAGAGCCTGGTCGCCACGGGTGCGCACTTCGCGGCGCTCGCCGACGACCGGGTCAGCTTCTACACCGCGCCGATCAAGGCGCTGGTCTCGGAGAAGTTCTTCGCGCTCTGCGACATCTTCGGCGCCGAGAACGTCGGGATGCTGACCGGGGACGCCAGCGTCAACGAGGACGCCCCGATCATCTGCTGTACGGCGGAGATCCTCGCCAACATCGCCCTGCGGGACGGCGAGCGGGCCGACGTCGGCATGGTGATCATGGACGAGTTCCACTTCTACGCCGAGCCCGACCGGGGCTGGGCCTGGCAGGTGCCGCTGATCGAGCTGCCGCAGGCGCAGTTCGTGCTGATGTCCGCCACGCTTGGCGACGTCACCCGATTCCAGGAGGACCTGAGCCGGCGTACCGGGCGGTCGACGGCACTGGTCCGCAACGCCGAGCGGCCGGTCCCGCTGATGTTCTCGTACGCGATGACGCCGCTGCACGAGACCCTGGAGGAGCTGCTCTCCACCCGGCAGGCGCCGATCTACGTGGTGCACTTCACCCAGGCCGCCGCGCTGGAACGCGCCCAGGCACTGATGAGCGTCAACGTCGCCACCCGGGCCGAGAAGGACATGATCGCCGAGGCGATCGGCAACTTCCGGTTCACCGCCGGCTTCGGGCGTACGCTGTCCCGGCTGGTCCGGCACGGCATCGGGGTGCACCACGCGGGGATGCTGCCGAAGTACCGGCGGCTGGTGGAGACGCTGGCCCAGGCCGGGCTGCTCAAGGTCATCTGCGGCACCGACACGCTCGGCGTCGGGATCAACGTGCCGATCCGCACCGTCCTGTTCACCGGCCTGTCGAAGTACGACGGGGTGAAGACCCGGCTACTCAAGGCGCGCGAGTTCCACCAGATCGCCGGCCGGGCGGGGCGGGCCGGCTTCGACACCATCGGCACGGTGGTGGTGCAGGCGCCGGAACACGTGATCGAGAACGAGAAGGCGCTGGCCAAGGCCGGTGACGACCCGAAGAAGCGCCGCAAGGTGGTCCGGAAGAAGCCGCCGGAGGGTTCGATCGGCTGGGGCCGACCCACCTTCGAGCGGCTGGTCGAGGCCGAGCCGGAGCCGCTGACGTCGAGCTTCCAGGTCAGCCACGCCATGCTGCTCAACGTGATCAGCCGGCCCGGCGACGCGTTCGCCGCGATGCGGCACCTGCTGACCGACAACCACGAGGAGCCGGCCGCGCGGCGCAGGCACATCCGACGGGCCATCGCGATCTACCGGGCGCTGCTGGCCGGCGGCGTCGTCGAGCGGCTCGCCGAGCCCGACGAGCAGGGACGACGGGTACGCCTCACCGTCGACCTCCAGCTCGACTTCGCGCTCAACCAGCCGCTGTCGCCGTTCGCGCTGGCCGCGATAGAACTGCTGGACGACGCCTCCCCGACGTACGCCCTGGACGTGCTCTCGGTGATCGAGTCCACTCTGGACAACCCTCGGCAGGTGCTCTCCGCGCAGCAGTTCAAGGCGCGCGGCGAGGCGGTCGCCGCGATGAAGGCCGACGGCATCGAGTACGAGGCCCGGCTCGAACTGCTCGACGAGGTGACCCACCCGAAGCCGCTCGCCGAACTCCTCGACGCCGCCTACGAGATGTACCGGCGCGGGCACCCCTGGGTCGCCGACTACGAACTGCGGCCCAAGTCCGTCGTCCGGGACATGTACGAGCGGGCGATGACCTTCGTCGAGTACGTCAACTTCTACGGCCTGTCCCGGTCCGAGGGGCTGGTGCTGCGCTACCTGGCGGACGCGTACAAGGCGGTGCGGCAGAGCGTTCCCGAGGACGCCAAGACCGAGGAACTGATCGACCTGATCGAGTGGCTCGGCGAACTGGTCCGGCAGGTCGACTCCAGCCTGATCGACGAGTGGGAGCGGCTGCGCAACCCGAGCGCCGACCCGGCCACCCTCCTGGTGGACGAGAAGCCGCCGGCGGTCACCGGCAACGTGCGGGCATTCCGGGTACTGGTCCGCAACGCGCTGTTCCGCCGGGTCGAGCTGGCCGCCCTGCGCCGCTACGACGAGCTGGGTGCGCTGGACGCCGAGGACGGCTGGGACGCCGACGCCTGGGCCGACGCGCTGGAGCCGTACTTCGAGGCGTACGACGAGATCGGCACCGGGCCGGCGGCCCGTGGCCCGGCGCTGCTGATGATCGAGCAGGGCCGGGACCGCTGGACGGTCCGGCAGATCCTCGACGACCCCGACGGCGACCACGACTGGGGAATCAGCGCCGAGGTGGACCTCGCCGCCTCCGACGCGGCCGGCACTGCGGTACTCCGGGTGACCGAGGTGGGCCAGCTCCAGTAGCCGCCGCCCGGCCCGGGGCCGGCGCGCCCATATCCTTGCGCACATGACGATCACCGATCACGAGCTGGCCGTCGCGGCGGCCCAGGCGGGCGCCGAGGTGGTACGCGCCGGCTACGGCTCCGCGCTGGCCCGGATCGACAAGGGTTCCGGGGACTTCGCCACGGCCGCCGACGTCGAGGCGGAACGGGTGATCGTGGAACTGCTCCGCGCCGCCCGCCCGGACGACACCGTCGTCGGCGAGGAGAGCGGGCGTACCGGATCGGCCGACTCCGGCCGGGAGTGGCTGGTCGACCCGCTCTGCGGCACGCTCAACTACGCCGCCCGCAGCATGCTGGTCGCGGTGAACGTCGCGCTCCGCTCCGGCCCGAAGACCGGCCCGGAGTCCCGTTCGGAGGTGGTGGCGGCGGCCACCGCCGACCCGTTCAACGGTGAGGTCTTCTGGACCGACGGCAAACAGGCCCGGGTACGCCGCGACGACGTGGACGCCGATCTCCGCCCGTCGGCCGAGTCGCACCTGGTGGACGTCAACCTCGATCCGCCGTTTCCGAACGATCCCGCCTTCCGGGCCGTACGCCTGCTCGCGAACCGGGATTTCGTCGAGCGGTTCCGGCCCCGCGTGCTCTCCACCACCCTCGCGGTGGCCTGGGTCGCCGCCGGCCGGCGGGCCGGCTACGTCACCGACGGCCACCTGCGGGACAGTGTGCACTTCGCCAGCGGGATCGCGCTGTGCCGGGCGGCCGGCTGTGTGCTCACCGACCTGCGGGGGAACCCGTTGCACAGCGGCCCGGGTGGTCTCGTCGTAGCGGCCGACGAACCGACCCACGCCGCCCTGCTGGCCATTGTCGACGAGCAGTTCCGCACCGGCACCCCGTGACCTGACAGGGTCTCCGGCCGCCGACGGTGCCGGCCGGCCCACTCGACTCTCAGCGGCGGACCCTGCGCAGGCAGGCGACGAAGCCCTGGTCCATGTTCACCAGCTCCCAGCCCCGGGTCTCCAGGAACTCGACGGCGGTCAACACCTGGTCGATCATGGTGTTCTCCCCGGCGGCACGGTCGAAAGCCGCTCCGACGAGCGACGACATCGACACGTTCGGACCGACGACGACGTAGCGGAACGGATAGCCGTCGAGTACCACCCGACCGGTGAGGATGTCGTTGGCGCGAAAGACGCGGGCGGGACGGGGCGGTGACACCGGCACATCATTCCACGATCCGTCAGACCGGCAGACGTACCGGTCAGCAGGGCACCTTGGTGAGGACGACGTGATCCTCGCGGATCTCCCCGACCATCGCGAAGTCGTCCCGGTCGACATCGCAGCAGAACCGCACGTCGCCGGAGAGGTCGACACGTTCGGGCGCGGGCAGCCGGGCATAGCCACGGGCATGCTCGGCGGCACCGTCCATGATGGCCGCGACCAGATCGTCCCGACGCGGCGCCGCCCCGGCGAGCAGATCCCGCAGGTATTCCGCGCAGGCCCGGTCCTCACTGGTGGTACCGGTGCAGACGAGCGCGTACGGAGTCCGTGCGTGGTTGCCGGCGATCCACCGGGCGGCGGCACCCACGTTCACCGCTGACACCGCGAGCAGTGCCGCCGGGTCCGGGCACCGGGCGAGCCCGCGGGTGCCGTTCGAGGTCGCCTGGATCAGACGCCGGCCGTCGAGCCTCGCCACCGACATCTCCAGCGGCGAGTTCCCGAAGTCGAAATCCGCGGGCTTGAGCCCGTTGGTCTCCCCGACCAGCAGACGGTCCGGGTTCCGCCGCCGCAGTGCTCGGGCGACCTCGACGGACGGCGCACACGCTATCTCGGTCACGCCGCGCTCGAAGGCAATGGCGGCCGTGGTGAAGGCCCGAATCACGTCGATGACGACGACAACCGCGCCGGCCGGAACCTCGGAGTGCATACCCACGATCGACACAACCGCCGATCGTCGCGCCCGTGGGCCCGGCCCGCAAGGACAATTCCAGCCGTCTGGAGTCCTCCACCAACCGGTCCTGCCGTGCGGCCACGTTGGATCGGGTCCAGACCTATGTTGCGGGACTGCCGCCGGGGCCCTTCCTGAGTCGGAATGCGCGACGTTCCTTGGAGGCCGGCCAGTGGAGCCGCCCGGTCAGTCGCCAGTACCGCACGCACGCCCATACCTCGCGTAGCCGGCTCGGGACGCAGGGCAGGTGCTCGCACAGATCCTCGGGCTCACCGCCCAGCTCAGGGGGAATGTGGTCCCAGAACTCCTTCGACCGTGACGCTTGCCCGCTGCGTGTCCAGCGGTAGTCGTCCGGCGCCTTGGTCCGAGCCATCTGCAGCATCCGGATCTCCCACCCCTCCCCGTGCATGACGGCGAGGAGGCCCAGGCCCCAGACGTGTCCCCTCCGGCAGCGGTGGCACAGATCAAAGTCCAGCTCGCCCCAGCTCCGCTTGCCGGTCATCACGAGGATCTGACGGCTCTCGCTGTGCGGCGAGTACCGGAGGTACTCAAGCCTGGCGTACCGGGCCGCGGATCGCGAGCCGTCGGCATGTGCGCGGGCAAAGATCAGATCGCGCCGCCGTTCCGCTTCGATCTCGTGTACGGGGCGGCCCTCGTTCGCTGCGTCGTCATCGTATGCCGAGCCATACTCAAATCGCACATTTCGAGCCTAGCCTATATTTCTCTCCGTTTACCTGCTGCTACTGGCCGGCGTGGCCACCGCAGCTCCGCGCCGCCCCAGCGACGTAGATGCGGAGTCCGCAAGATCACCCGCAAAGGTAACCGGACGCCGACAAGGTTCACCCGGACCCGACAGCGACCCGCCTGCCGGGTCCGCCGGAGAACCGACGCTCATCCCACGGCATCCTGCTCTCCATCGACGCCGTTCTCCGGCGACCCACTCGGCGCGTACGGGTGACTCGCAACTCGTTTCGGACGGCTCGCAAGATCATCCGCAGGGGAAGTCCGGACTCCGCAAGGTTGGCGCGGACGCGAGTTCCGATGTCGCGTCCGGTTGGAGGTTGCGAATGACCAAGGAGCTGACCAGGGACTCGCAAGGTAGGTCCGGACACCATCGAACCGGATCGTCCGGAGCTACTTTGCGGATTCCTGGCTGATGGAGTCCGCAGTCGCTCCGCGAGCTGTCGGTCGCGGTCGCATCCGGGCGGATCGACCAAACGCCCGCAGGCGCGGTGACCGCGTGAGCCGGTTCGCCGGCACGGTCAGTCGTCCGGTCGGGCCAGCAACGCGTCAAGCCGTTCCTGGGCACGGCGGGCCCAAATGGAGTCGGGATTGGCCGGGTCGCCGTAGGTGATCGCGAGTTGGTAGTAGGAGCAAGCCATGGCGGTATGGCCCTGCTCGATCAACATGTCCGCAAGGTCGGTCGCGGCACGCGGCGCCCATGCCTCGTGCCGGGAGTCGATGGCTCGCTGGTAGCACGCCTGGGCTGCGTCCCGGTCCCCCTGGCGTCTTAGCAGGTTGGCCATCCACCAGGCGCCACCGGGCCGGCAGTGGTAGTCGTTCGAGTCCATCGCCCGCTGAAATGCCCGCAGCGCTCCGTCTAGGTCGCCGCGGGTCGAAAGGCGGTCACCGAGGTCGATCGCCGCGCGCGGCGTCCGCCAGCGAATTGGCCAGAGCAGCATGATCCACCCTCCTGCACGGTTGAGCCCCGACGTCACGGTATCGGCCGGATACATGACAGTCACGCCACGGTAAGTGCACCATCTTCGACGGCTCGCAAGATCACTAGCAAGGTAATCCGGACAGTCGCAAGGTTCGGGCGGACGCGACAGCCGATGTCCGGTCCACGCGACCTGGCCAACCGTCGGCTCGCTGACCAGCGCCTGGCCAGGTGATGTGGACGGTGGATCGCAGTTGGTGTCCGGAGGTAGATGGCCACTTCTGCGCGCTTCTGGCAGGCGAACCCTGGCTCAGGGCGCCGGCACTGAGTACCCGCACGGATGCGCGGTACCAGGATCGATGATTCTTTAGCGTCATGTCACGACACACCGTCACCTCTCGACGGAGGCTCGCCCCGGCTCGCCTCACGACGACCGGCATCGGCGCTCTACTGGCCTGCCTTGTCGTGCTGTCAGTCGCAGGATGCGGCAACGCTGCTGAGGGTCAGGTGACGAAAAGGGCCGAGCAGGTCGCCCACGAGACCGAGCAGTGGGCGACCGACTCGCACAACCTGGAAGGCTGGAAGAGCAACCAGGCGGTGCTCAACACGCTCGTCTCCCGGACCGAGGGCGAGCAACTCATCTCCGTGATCCACAACCCTGACGAGTATGGGGTGGGTCTGCTCGCGACGGTCGAGGTCGTGATGGTGGGCCAGGCATCTGAACACTGGCTGGGTGGAACGGAGATTGACTACAACGTCTGCGTGCGATTCGAGGTCCGGAGGGGAACCAGCGGCCCTCGCGAGATCACGCCGGAGGTCATCGACTGCCCGCGCGAGGTTCCGGCAACCCGGGCACCGGGGTGACGTCAGCGGCAACCGGAACCGGCCAGCCACCTTACGCGGACTGGCCAGCCGACTGGCCAAGTCCCGCGGACTTGGCCACCTTCGACTGGACCGGACAGGCGATATGTCCGTTACGGGGTGGGCGGAGCGGCGAAAATCAATTAGAATGTGTGTACTAAAACGGCTGCTGAACTGGGAGGACTAGCCGTGCCAGAGTCCGTCGCCACCGCTCCCGCTCCCCTCCCCTACGCCACCCTGCTCGCCTTCACCCGCTACGTCGACCGCACCGGCCCGGCCAAGGCGACGTTCGTCGGCGGCCTGCGCAAGCAACGCGCCAGCCGCTCCGGCTTCAACCCGCACGGCCAGCTCGTCAAGGCACTCAAGACCGACATCGCCTTCCGGACCGGTGGCCGGCACCTGGCCGAGATCGCCGGCCTGGTCAAGCCGCGCTGGCGCCCGCTCTACGAGGCGCTGGTCCCGGGTGCGGTGAGCTACCTGCACTCGCTCGGCGACCTGTCGACTGTCGAACTCGCCCAGACCCACGACGCGCTCGGGATGGTCGGCGAGCTGCCGGTGAAGGTCAACCCGCACCTCGGCCTGCGTTACGACGACGGCCGGCGGGAGGCCGTCCGGCTGCACTTCGACGAGCAGCCGCCGAGCCAGGAGGCACTGCTGGCCACCCTGCACCTGATGGGCCGCCAGATGGACCAGGTGCTTCCCGGCGCCGAACCGGTACTCGTCGACATCCGCCGGGGCATCACCCACCACCGCGATCCCGCCGTCCGCCCCGACCAGGTGGAACGCTGGCTCGCCGGTGAGGCGGCCGCCTTCACCGCCATCTGGTCCACCGCCGCCTGACCGGCTCCGGACACCGACTCGCCGTCGCCGGACTTCCCGGCGCCCGAGACGCAGTACGTGGTGCGTGATCGGGGACGGTTCGTGGCCCGGGTCGACCTTGCCGGGCCGGCCGCCGGGGTAGCGGAGGAAGAGCGGCCTCCAGCGAAGGGAGGCCACTCTTTCCCCGATAGAGCGCGATCTTCCCCCGGTACCCTCAGACGGCGAGCGACCAGGTGTTCAGGTGGCCGGTGTAGGGGGACGCGGCGTCCTGGACGCGGAGGCGCCAGGTGCCGTTTCGGGGTTCGGCGGAGAGGTTCAGCAGGAAGACCTGGTCGACCGGTGAACCGCCGGGGACCCGGTTGCGCAGCAGGTAGGAGCTGCCGTCCGGGGCGACCAGCCGGATCACCAGGTCACCGACCCGGCCGTGTGTGATCCGTACCGCGACCGCGCTCGTCGTCGAGGCGTTGCCCGAGCAGCCGGCGAGGACGATCGGGCTCTGCACCGTGCCGAGGTCCGGGATGGCGACGGCACCGCTGCTGCCGGCGCAGGCGGTCGGCGTACCGGCGGTCAGGTTCAGCGTCCAGATGTCGATGCTGCCCACGTCGGCGACGGCCGCGTCCTGCACCCGGAGCCGCCACCGCCCGTTCGCCGTCTCGGCGGAGAGGTTGACCCGGAAGGTCTGCTCGAGGTTGTCCTCGGCGCCGCCGGTCCGGTTGTGCAGCACGTACCCGCTGCCGTCCGGCGCCAGCAGCGTCACCACCAGGTCGGCGCGGAACGTGTGCAGGATGCGTACCCGGACGGTGCTGGACGCCGACGCCCGGCCCGGACAGCCGGCGACGGTCACCGTGCTCTCCACCGTGGACAGGTCCGGGATGGCGACGTCGGTGTTGTTCGTGCCGGTGCAGCCGCCCGGGTTGGTGACCGTCAGGGTGTACCGGGCGGTCCGGGTGGCGTGTGGTCCGGTGCCGGTGACCGTCACCGGATAGCTGCCGGGCACCGCCGCCGAGCCGACCCGGACGGTCAGCACCGACGACCGACCGGTGACGACGGTGGCCGGGTTGAAGCTGGCGGTGACGCCCCTGGGCAGCCCGGTGGCGCTCAGCCTGACGGTCTGGGCCGAACCGCCGGTGAGCCGGGTGCTCACCGTCGCGGTGACCGCACCGCCGGGGGCGGCCGAGCCCCTGACCGGGGCGACCGTGAGGGCGAAGTCGTGCGCGGGCGGCCGGATGTCGCCGACGTAAAGCAGGACGTTCGGCGAGCCGGGGCCGGGATCGGTGACCAGCCCGGTGGTGCCGGCGCCGACCAGGGTGTCCCGGATCTGTGCCGGGGTGTACGACGGATGCTGCTCCAACACCAGCGCGGCCGCGCCGGCCACGTGCGGCGAGGCCATCGAGGTGCCGTCCGCCGGCCCGCTGGCGGTGTCGCCGTCGATTGTCGACGAGACGATCGCCACCCCCGGGGCGAAGATGTCGACGCAGCTGCCGTAGCTCGAGAAGGCGGCCCGCGCGTCGGTGCGGCCGGGGCCGCCCGGGAAGCCGCCGGTGGCCGCCACGGTGATCGCGGCGGGGACGCTCGCCGGGGAGCCGAGGCAGGCGTCGACGTTGGAGTTGCCGGCCGCGACGGCGTAGCTGACGCCGTCGGCGATCGAGTTCGCCACCGCCGCGTTGGCGGCGCTGTTAGCCGGACCGCCGAGGCTCATGTTCGCCACCGCCCGCTCGCCGGGGTCGTGGTCGCCGGTGACCCAGTCCACCCCGGCGATCACCCCGGCGTAGCTGCCGTTGCCGCCGCAGTCCAGCACCCGTACCGCGACCAGGGTGACGCCCTTGGCGACACCGTACTCGGTGCCGCCGACGGTGCCGGCGACGTGCGTGCCGTGGCCCTGGCAGTCGTCGGCGGGTCCGCCGTCGACGGCGTCGAAGCCGGAGACCGCCCGGCCGCCGAAGGTACTGTGGCTGAACCGGATGCCGGTGTCGACGACGTAGACCCGCACCCCGTTGCCGGTGTTCGGGTAGGTGTAGCTGTTGTCCAGCGCCAGCGGGCGCGTGTCGATCCGGTCGAGGCCCCAGGAGGGGGTCGGGGTCTGTGTGCCGGTGAGCCGCACCCGGTGGTTCTGTTCGACGTACGCCACCGCCGGGTCGGCGGCGAGTCGCCGGGCCGCGGCGGCGGGACCGGTGAACTCGAAGCCGCGCAGGGCGTGCCGGTAGGTCCGGGCCACCTTTCCGCCGGCCCGGGACGCGAGTACGTCGGCCCGGGCGGTCACCGCGTCGGCCCGGACCGACGCCTCGTCGAGTACCACGAGATAGCTGTCCGCGACGGCGGTCGGGCCGCCCGCGTGCCGGATGGTGCCGCCGGCCGGTGCGGCGGTCGCCGGTGCCGCGGTGCCGAACAGTCCGACGGTGACCGCGGCGACCAGCGCGACGACCGGCCTTCCCGCCCACCGCTGTCCTGAGGTGCTGGCAATTCTCATCGCCGTTCTTCTCCCCTCCTGCCGGTGGCCGGAGCCCGCGCGACGGTGCCGCGACGCCGCCCCGGACACGGCTAACGGGACACTACGAGGGGTGGTTGAATACTGGCGGACAGTAACCGACAGCAGGTCAGTCGGTATCTGGACCGGCGGCGGCCGTCACCTGCGCAGGGTCAGGATCAGGTCGACCACCAGGGCGGTCCAGCCGGTCTGGTGCCAGGCGCCCAGCCCGGCGCCGTTGTCCCCGTGGAAGTACTCGGGGAAGGCGAGCAGGTCCTTCCAGTCCGGGTGGGTCTGGAACAGCTCGGCGATCCCGTAGATCGGCCGGCGCCCCCACTCGTCCGGCAGGAAGAGCGCGATCAGCCGGGCGGAGAGGTCGTCGGCGATCTCGGTGAGCGTGTGCTTGCTGCCGGACCGGGTCGGATACTCGACCAGCAGGTCGTCGCCGAAGAACGCCGCGTGGTCCCGGAGCGCCGAGATCAGCATGAAGTTCGTCGGCATCCAGATCGGGCCGCGCCAGTTGGAGTTGCCGCCGAAGAGCCCGGAGGTCGACTCGGCCGGCTCGTAGCCGACGGTGAACTCCTGCCCACCCAGCTCCACCGCGAACGGCTTCTCCAGGTGCCGTCTGGAGAGCGTACGCAGGCCGTACGGGGAGAGGAACTCCTCCTCGTCAAGCATCCGGGCGAGCAGTCGGACCAGCTGGTCCGGGCCGACCATGGAGAGCAGCCGCTGCTGCCGGCCGTCCCCGCCGAGCCGCCGGCCGCCGATCACCCTTGCGTACTCCGGCTTGTTGGCCAGGAACCAGCGCAGCCGGGCGGTCAGCTCGGGCAGCCGGTTAAGGGTCACCGTGGTCAGCCGGGTGATCGCGGCCAGTGGCAGCAGGCCGACCACCGAGCGCACCTTCAGCGGCCGGCTGCTGCCGTCCGGCAACCGCAGCTGGTCGTAGAAGAAGCAGTCCTCCTCGTCCCAGAGCCCCTGCTCGTGCGCGGCGGCGGCGATGTACGCGAAGTGCTCGAAGAACTTCGTCGCGATGTCCGAGTACGTCGGGTCGTGCACCGCCAGGATCAGCGCCATGTCGAGCAGGTTCAGCGCGTACATGGCCATCCAGCCGGTGCCGTCGGACTGCTCCAGCACCCCGGCCACCGGCAGTGCGGCCGAGCGGTCGAACGGGCCGACGTTGTCCAGCCCGAGGAAGCCGCCCTCGAAGACGTTGTTGCCGCCGATGTCCTTGCGGTTGACCCACCAGGTGAAGTTCAGCAGCAGCTTGTGCATCATCCGGGCCAGGAAGTCGAAGTCCCGACCGCCGTCGATCTCGAAGACCTTCAGCGCCGCCCAGGCGTGCACCGGCGGGTTCACGTCACCGAACGCCCACTCGTACGCCGGGATCTGCCCGTTCGGGTGCAGGTACCACTCGCGGAGCAGCAACAGCAGCTGCGCCTTGGCGAACCCCGGATCCACCCGGGCGATGGTGACGCAGTGGAAGGCCAGGTCCCAGGCGGCGTACCAGGGATACTCCCAGGGGTCCGGCATCGAGATCACGTCGAAGCTGTTCATGTGCCGCCAGGAGCTGTTCCGGCCGTACCGGTGCCCGTCCGGCGGCGCCGCGGCGGCCGGGTCACCGGTCAGCCACTGCTGCACGTCGAAGTGGTAGAACTGCTTGCCCCACATCAGCCCGGCGATCGCCTGCCGGGCCACCAGCGCCTCCTGCTGCGACGCGCCGTCCGGGATCAACCGGGCGAAGAACTCGTCCGCCTCGGCCCGGCGGGTGGCCAGCACGGCGTCGTGCTCGGCAGCGAGGTCGAGCGGCGGGGCCGGCTCGCTGGCCGGCGGCGGCGCGGTACGGGTCAGCCGCAGTTTGACCGTCGCCTCGCCCCCGGCCGGCACCTCCAGCACGTAGTGCAGCGCACCCTTGGTGCCCTCGCCGGCCGGGTTGACCGTGTCCGCGCCGTTCACCACGTGGTCGTTGATGCCGTCCTTCGGGTACGCGCTGCGCCCCGGCAGCCCCCAGAGCCGCTCGGTGTTCGTCTCGTTGTCGCAGACCAGCGCGGCCGGCCCGCCGTCGCCCTCCAGCACCAGCTGGCCGAGCACCCAGTGTTCGCCGACCAGCCGGCCCGGGGTGCCGTGAAGCTTCGGCACCTGGTCGCGGCCGGGCAGGCCCCAGGACCAGGTGTTGCGGAACCAGAGGGTGGGCAGCACGTGCAGGGTGGCCGGCTCGTCGGCCCGGTTGGCGGCGGTGATCGAGATGCACATGTCGGTCGGGGACGCCTTGGCGTAGTCGACGGTCACCGCCCAGTACCGGTCGTCGTCGAAGATCCCGGTGTCGACAAGCTCGTACTCCGGCTCCTCCCGGCTGCGGGCGGCGTTGACCGCGACGAGTTCGTCGTACGGGAAGGCGGCCTGCGGGTAGTGGTAGCGCCAGCGCATGAAGGAGTGCGTCGGGGTGGAGTCGAGATACCACCAGTAGTCCTTGACGTCCTCGCCGTGGTTGCCGCCGTCCCCGCCGAGCCCGAACATCCGCTCCTTGAGGATCGGGTCCACGCCGTTCCAGAGCGCCAGACCGAAGCAGAAGGTCTGCCACTCGTCGCAGATCCCGGCCATCCCGTCCTCGTTCCACCGGTAGGTCCGGGACCGGGCGTGGTCGTGCGGGAAGTAGTCCCAGGCGGTGCCGTGCTCGCTGTAGTCCTCCCGGACGGTGCCCCAGGCCCGCTCGGCGAGGTAGGGGCCCCAGGCCCGCCACGGCTCCTCACCGGCGTCGGCCGCGGCCAGCCGGAGACGCTCCGGATCCGGCTGGACATGCCCCGGATCCGACCCACCCCGCTCCGGGCCCGGCTCGGTGCGCCCAGCGTCCCGCCTGTCGTCCATTCGACTCCCGCCCGTCATCCGACCGCTGTGGCTGCGGCCATCCTTCCGATCATTGTGATCGGTCCCGCCTTACCCGGCCAAGGATCGCGACGACCGCAACCACCGACCGTGTGTGCCGGATCACCGCCAGCCGGGGCCGCGCGTCCCAGACGCCGGAGCCGCACCACACCGGCTGTGTGTGTCGGGTCACCGGAGGGCATCATGGGCGCCATGCTGCCGATCGAGTTCGGGCCGCGGGTCTGCGGTCACCTGGAGGCCGGTGTCGACCGGGAATGGCTGGTACCGGACGGCCTGGGCGGGTTCGCCATGGGCACCGTCAGCGGGCTGCGCACCCGGCGCTACCACGGCCTGCTGGTGGTGGCCGGGGAAACCCCGGCGGCCCGCCGGCTCGGGCTGGTCAGCCTCGACCCGGAACTGGTGCTGCCGTCCGGCGCGGCGGTCCGGCTCGGCGCACACGAGTGGCGCTCCGGCGACGTCGACCCGGACGGCTTCGCGCTGCTGGAACGCTTCGAGCTGGTCGACGGGCTGCCGCGCTGGCGGTGGCGGGTCGGCGACCTGGTGCTGGAGCGGGAGCTGGCGATGGCGTACGGCCGCTCCTGCCTGGCGGTCCGGCACCGGCTGCTCGCCGGCGGCCCGGCCCGGCTCGGGCTGGCCGCGGTGGTGACCTGGCGGGACGGGCACGGCGAGCGGCGCGCGGACGGGCCGGCCCCGAAGGTGGAGCCGGTGGCCGGCGGCGCGGTCGTCGAGGACGCGTTCCGGCTGGCCGGGCCGGAGTGGATGGCGCAGGGCCAGTGGTGGCACGGGGTGCACCACCGGGAGGAGGCGGCCCGGGGGCTCACCCCGGACGAGGACCTCTGGTATGCGGGCCGGTTCGGCGGGCCGCTGGACCGGCCCGGGGACAGCGTCTCGGTGCTGGCCTGGGCCGGTGACCTGGCCGGGCAGCCGCCGCCGGCCGACGAGCTGATCGAGGCGGCCCGGCGGCGCAACCGCCGGGTGGTGGCGGCCGGAAAACCGGCCGACGCGGTGACGGCGACCCTGACCCTGGCCGCCGACGCCTTCGTGGTCGGCACCGCCACCGGGCCGGACGTGGTGGCCGGCTATCCGTGGTTCGGCGCCTGGTCCCGGGACACGATGATCGCGTACGAGGGGCTGTTCCTCGGCACCGGCCGGGCCGACGAGGGCCGCGAGCTGCTCCGGGCGTACGGGTCGACGCTGTCGGAGGGGATGCTGGCGAACACCGCCGACACGGGGCGGGTGGAGTACAACACCGTGGACGGCACGCTGTGGTTCCTGCACGCGGTGCACCGGCACGTCGCGGTGACCGGGGACACCGACCTCGCCGCCGAGCTGCTGCCGGGGCTGCGCGCGGTGGTCGACGCGCACCTGCGCGGCACCCGGTACGGCATCGTCGCCGACCCGGCCGACGGCCTGCTCGGCCAGGGCGCCCCCGGGGAGGCGCTGACCTGGATGGACGCCCGGGTCGACGGCGAGCCGGTGACCCAGCGGGCCGGCAAGCCGGTCGAGGTGAACGCGCTCTGGGTCAACGGGCTGGCCGCGATCGGCGAGCTGGCCGGGCGGCTCGGCGCGGACGCCGGGGCGGCTCCGGCCGCGCACCGGAGAGCCCGCGCCGCGTTCCGGCGCCGCTTCCCGGCCCCGAGCGGCTGGCTGCACGACGTGGTCGACGCCCCGGCACCGGCCTATCCGCGCGGCGCCGCCGACCGGCACGACGACGACCTGCTCCGGCCCAACCAGCTGCTCGCCTGGTCGCTGCCGCACGCGCCGCTGGACCCCGATCCGGTGGTGCTGCGCCGGATCGGGGCCGCCCTGCTCACCCCGCTCGGCCCGCGCAGCCTCGCCCCGGACTCCCCCGGCTACCTGCCCCGGCACCGGGGCGGTCCCGCCGAGCGGGACTCCGGCTACCACCAGGGCACCGTCTGGCCCTGGCTGATCGGCCCGTACGCCGACGCCTGCCGCCAAGCCGGGCTGCCGGTCGACGAACTCTTCGCCGGGCTGCTGGCGCACCTGTCCGAGTACGGGCTCGGTTCGGTGAGCGAGACCGCCGACGCCGCGGCCCCGCACGGCGCCACCGGGGCGCCGTTCCAGGCCTGGTCGGTCGCGGAACTTCTACGGGTACGCAGCGGCGGCTGACGCGGCTGCCGGCGAACTGACCGAGCGGCGTTACATGCCCGCAACGGCCACGTCTTCGCCGGTTTTCCCGGCACCGGCAGTATTGGCGGCAACCCAATGACGCGTAGGCACCCGTAACAGGTGTCTCTACGCGGCTGCGTTGGATTCAACTCAAAGGGGGCTGGGCCATGTCACCGAACGCCGAGGTCATCAACTTCCCCGCGGCCCGCCCGCTGAAGGTGCTCATCCTCTCCTGGGAGTACCCGCCGGTGCTGGTCGGCGGGCTCGGCCGGCACGTGCACGCGCTGGCCACCTCGCTCGCCGCCGCCGGGCACCAGGTCACCGTGGTCACCCGGCACGGCGAGGGCGCCCCGGTCGAGGCGTACGCCGGCGGGGTGCACGTGCTGCGCGCCCCCGAGGACCCGGTCGGCTTCCCGCTGGCCACCCCGAGCCTGCTGGCCTGGACGATGGCGTTCAACCACACGCTCACCCGGACCGCGCTGCGGGCCGCCCGGACCGCCGACTTCGACGTGATCCACGCGCACGACTGGCTTGTCGCGCACACCGCGATAAACCTCGCCGACCACCTGGACATCCCGCTGGTCACCACGATCCACGCCACCGAGGCGGGCCGGCACCAGGGCTGGCTGCCGGACGAGATGAACCGGACCATCCACTCGGTCGAGCACTGGCTCAGCGCCGAGTCGCACCGGGTGATCACCTGCTCCGGCTACATGCGGGACCAGGTGAACGCGCTCTTCGGGCTGCCGGCCGGGCACGTCGAGGTGGTGCCGAACGGGGTCGACGACCGGGCCTGGTCGGCGCAGCCCCGGGCGGTGGCCGCGGCCCGCAAGCGGTACGCGGGTGCCGGGCCGCTCGTCGGCTTCGCCGGCCGGCTGGTCTACGAGAAGGGGGTGCAGCACCTGGTGCACGCCGTACCGAGGCTGCGGGAGCGGCATCCGGAGCTGCGGGTGGTGATCGCCGGGGACGGGCCGTACAAGGCGGAGTTGCAGGAGCAGGCGCGGCGGCTCGGGCTGGAGCGCAACGTACGCTTCGCCGGGTTCATGACCGAGCGGCAGTTGCCGGCGATCCTGGCCGCCACCGACGCCACTGTGGTGCCGAGCCTCTACGAGCCGTTCGGGATGGTGGCCCTGGAGGCGGCCGCCGCCGGTGCGCCGCTGGCGGTGGCCGCCACCGGCGGACTGGCCGAGATCGTCGAGTCCGGGGTGACCGGGGTGACCTTCCCACACAGCGATCCGGACGCGCTGGCCGGGGCGGTCGACTCACTCCTCGGCGACGAGGTCTTCGCCCGCCGGGTGGCCCGGAAGGCCCGCACCATGGTCGCCGAGCGGTACGGCTGGACGAGCATCGCCGCCCGGACCGCCGCGGTCTACGCCAGTGCGGCGCACGCCGGCCCGGCGCCGCGGACCCGGGCGGGGAGCGGGGCGGGGCGGATCGTCGTACCCGAGGGGAGGAATCTGCTGGCCCTCGACGGGGCCGCCTGCTGACGCAGCGCCGCACCGGCCGCCGGACCCGGCACCGTGGGAGGGGTCCGGCGCCCCGGCGCGCTGCCGAGACTTGTTCCGATCAGCGGTCCGAGCAGTGGCTACGCCGCCGGAGTTGATGCGGTGGGCACTGTCGGCTCGATATCGTGTACGGCGGGTAGCAGAGAGGGACACCGCCGGTGCACCAGGGACGGATCGCAGATCGTTACCTGCTGCTGCACACCGTCGGCACCGGCGGAATGGGACGGGTCTGGCTGGCCCGGGACGAGATGCTGTACCGCCCGGTCGCGGTCAAGCAGGTGGTCCCGCCGACCTGGATGACCCCGGACGAGCGCGACGAGTTGCGTTACCGCACCCTCCGGGAGGCCCGCACCGCCGCCCGGCTCAACCATCCCAACGTGGTCCGGATCTACGACGTGGTGCACGACGCCGACTCCCCGTGGATCGTGATGGAGTACGTCCCGTCCCGCTCGGTGCAACAGATCCTGGAGACGGACGGTCCGCTGTCGCCGGTGCGTACCGCCGAGGTCGGGTTGGCGGTGCTGGCCGCACTGCGCGCCGCGCACGGCTGCGGGGTGCTGCACCGGGACGTCAAGCCGCACAACGTGCTGATCGGCGAGGACGGCCGGGTGGTGCTCACCGACTTCGGGCTGGCCACCGTGGACGGCGGCGACGGCACACTGACCCGGGACGGCGTGGTGCTCGGCTCGCCGCAGTACGTCTCGCCGGAGCGGGCCGCCGACGGTGTGTCCACCGTCGAGTCGGACCTCTGGTCGCTGGGCGCCACGCTCTACGCGGCGGTGGAGGGGCGGTCGCCGTACCGCCGGCCGACCACGATGGCCACCCTGACCGCGCTGGCGGTGTCGCCGCCGGACCCGACCCGGCTGGCCGGGCCGCTCCGTCCGGTGCTGGCCGGACTGCTCCGTCGCGATCCCCGGCAGCGGCTCGGCGCCGACGAGGTCGAACGGCTGCTGCGCCGGATCACCGACCCGCCGCCGCGCTCCGGACGGCATCCGCTGGCCCTGGCCCGCAGCCTCGCCCGACGGCCGCCGGGCCAACCGGTCGCCGGGCCTCCGTCGGTCCCGGCGGAGGCGCCGGTCGAGCCGCCCCGGCCGAGCCGCCGCCGGCCGCCGAACCAGCGCCCGCAGCCGGACGGGCGACCTCAGCCCAACCAGCGCGCCGGCCCGGAAGGGTGGTCGCAGGCCCCCTGGCGGGACCGGTCGGACCAGCCGGCCGGAACCGACCGGCCGAGCGATCCCGCCGCCCGCGCCGACCCGCCGGTCACGTCCGGTCCGGCCACCGGGCTCGACGCGACGCGGACCACCGGACACGGCCCACCAGGATCCACCGGACACGGCCCACCACCAGGGACCACCGGCCGAGGCGCACCAGGGACCACCAGCCGAGGCGCACCAGGAACCACCAGCCGAGGCGCACCAGGAACCGCCGGACACGGCCTGCCAGGGACCACCGGACACGACGCACGAGGAACCGCCGGACACGGCCTGCCAGGGACCATCGGGCCGGGGACGTCGGGCCGGAGCGGTCGGCGCCGGCCCGGTCCGCTCGGCCGGGGCTGGCGGGTCGGTGCCGGCGCGCTGACCCTGGCCCTGCTGGCCGGGATCGGCACCGGGTTGACGTTGCGGGCCGACCGGTCCGGTGAGCACCCGCCCGACGGCTCCGCCGAGCAGCCGGCGGTGGCGGCGGCCGGGGCGTTCCCGTGTGCGCCGCCGCCCGAGCGGGCCGTACCGGTGACCGCCGCGCCCCGACCGCCGGACGAGCGCTTCGGGCTGGTGGACAACTGGACCTGGTACACCGACCCGTCCGGGTTCCGGCTCGCCGTGCCGATCGGCTGGCTCCGGTACACCGACGGCCGGGTGGTCTGCTTCTCCGAGCCGGTGGCCGGCACCGGGCGGATGCTCAGCGTCGACCCGAGCACCCCGCCGACCTCGGACGGCGAGCGGTACTGGCTCGCCGAGGAGCGGCGGCTCACCGGAGCCGGCCTGCTGGCCGGGTACGAGCAGGTCGGGATCGGGCCGCTGGAGATCCGGGCCGGCGGGGCGATCTGGGAGTGCCGGTGGACCAACGCGCGCGGCGACCGGGTGCAGACCGCCCGGATGCTGATCAACACCTCGGCCGACCGGGCGTACACGGTCTCCTGGTTGACCCCGGAGTTCGACTGGGCGGTCAACCAGAGCTACCTGCGGATGGTGCAGACGAGCTTCCGGCCGGTCGACTGAGCGCGGTGGCGTCCGGGCCCGGCGACACGCCCGGGGTCCGCCCGCCGGCCCGGCCCGGCCGGCGCCGCCGCGCCGCCCGGCGTGCCGGAGCGCGCCCCGGCAGACCGGCGGTGACCTGGCCGGCAACCCGAACCGGGTACGCGTTCGACCACAGCCGACGGATGCGCTGGAATACGACGTGACGACGGCGACAGCACTGTGGATCAAACGGTGATTGCCTCGGCATCACCGGTTTGGCACAGTGTCGCCAGCCGTGTGGGATGTACCCGGGGGAGGATGCACGACGATGATGGGGCCATCCCATGCGCTGTCCGGTGCCGCGGTCTGGTTGGCCGGGTCCTGGGGCCTGGACCACTTCGCCGGATACGAGCAGTCGCCGCTGGCGATCGCGGTCGGCACGGCGGTCTGCGCGGGCGGCGCACTTTTCCCCGATCTCGACATGTCCGGCAAGGTCACCCGCAACCGGGGCGGCGCGACCGTGGCCCGCACCTTCGGCGTGGTGTCCCTCTTCTTCGCCGAGGTGATGGAGAAGATCTCGCTCGGCGTCTACCACGCCACGAAGCTGAGCAGGGATCCACACCGGAACAACGGGCACCGGACGCTCACCCACACTCTGCCGTTCACCTTCCTGGTCGGCTGGGGCACCACGGCGCTCTGCACCGCGTACGGCAAGTGGGCGGTGATCGGCATCCTCTTCTTCATGATCGGCCTGGCGTTGCGCGGGCTCTTCGACGAGTGGGCGAAGCGGGCCGGTTGGGTGATCGTGACCCTGGTGTCGCTGGCGGCGGCGTACTTCACCTTCCTGCACCTGCCCGGTGACCGGGGCTATCCGATGCTGGGCCTGGCGGTCGGGGTCGGCTGCTTCGTGCACATCATGGGCGACATCATCACCAGCAACGGGGTGCCGATCCTCTGGCCGATCCCGATCAAGCGACGCATGTGGATGATGATCGGCATCCCGAACAAGATCGCGGTCAAGGTGGGCGGCAAGGTGGAGACGGTCGTACTGCGTGGCGCCTTCACGGTGATCTCGATCCTCTCCGCGACCGGCCTGCTGGCGCCCTCGGTACTCCGCCGCTTCGACATCGAGGTCTGAGCCCGCGGCGGCCCTGCTCAGACGGCGACGCGTTGGGCGGGGACCGGGACGGTCAGGCCCCAGGCGGCGAGCAGTTCCGGGGTGTTCGCCCGACTGCCGTCCGCCACCGTGTCGCAGGCGATGTCGACGATCTCGTCCTTGTGCGCCATCAGGTAGGGCCGGGCTCCGACGTCGGCATTGGCCAGCGCGGCGATCCCGGCCCAGTGCCGGCGGCCGAAGAGCATCGGATAGCCGCGCAGCCCCTGGTAGGTGGCGCAGACCAGGGCTTCCGGATAGGGCAGCGCCGCGACCCGGCGTACCGCCGCCTCGGTCAGCCCGGGCATGTCCACCGGAACCACCACCACCGCCTCGATCCGCGGGTCCGGTACGGCGTCCAGCCCGAGCCGGATCGAGGAGCCGATCCCGGTGCCCCAGGAGCGGTTGACCACCACCGTCGCGCCGGAGAGGTCGGCGGTGGCGCGTACCTGTTCGGCCGCGGCACCGAGAACCACCACGAGCTGGCCGCAGCCGGCCGCCCGCATCGTGTCGAGTACCTGGTTGACCAGGGGACGCTCCCCCTGGTGCAGCAACGCCTCCGGGCCGCCGATCCGGCGTCCCCCGCCCGCGGCGATGATCATTCCTGCGATCCGACTCAGCGCCGTCACCTTCCGCCCGGTCGCGCGGCCCCGCCGCGCGCACACCGGTAGCAACGAGCGGAATGCGACCCAGGTATCGGCACTAATCGGACTAAATCCCAGCTATGCCGCATTTGCGTAGCAGTCCACCACCGAGACGTCCAGCGGGAAGCGCACCTGGGTCTCCCCGAACAGCAGCCGTCCGGCCTGCGCCGCCGCCCGGTGCACCAGCGCGACAACCTGCTCGGCCTGCTCCGCCGGGCAGTGCACGAGTACCTCGTCGTGCTGGAAGAAGACCAGCTCGGGGCGGCCCGCCCCGGTGTCGGCGCCGCCGGGTAGTGCGGCCAGCCCGTTGCGCAGCCCGGCGAGCAGGGTCAGCGCCCACTCCGCGGCGGTGGCCTGGACGACGAAGTTGCGGGTGAACCGGCCCCGGGCCCGAGCGGCGGACCGGGCACGCGGGCCGAACGGGTCCGCCCCGGCCGACTCCACCACCGGCGCCTCCCCCTCCTCGGACTCCCGGAACGACACCGAGGCCGGTGGACAGGTCCGCCCCAGCCAGGACCGGACCAGGCCGCCGCCCTCACCGGTCCGGGCCGCCGCCTCGACGTACTCGAAAGCGGTCGGATAGCTGCGGCGGAGCACCGCCAGCGCGGGGATCGCCTCGCCACCGGTCTGCCCGTACATCGCGCCGAGCAGGGCCAGCTTGGCCCGGGCCCGGTCACCGCCGAAACTGTCCCGGGCCAGTGCGGTGTAGAGGTCACCGGCGCCACCGGCGGCGGCGAGCCGGGCGTCCCCGGAGACCGCCGCCAGCACCCGGGGCTCCAACTGGCCGGCGTCGGCCACCACGAACCGCCAGCCCGGGTCGGCCAGCACCGCCCGGCGGACCACCTTCGGGATCTGCAACGCCCCGCCGCCCCGGGTCGCCCAGCGGCCGGAGACCACCCCGGCCGGGACGTACTCCGGGCGGAACCGGCCGTCCCGCACCCAGGCGTCCCGCCAGGCCCAGCCGTGCGCCGTCCAGATCCGGTAGAGCTCCTTGTATTCGAGCAGCAGCGGAACGGCCGGATGGTCGACGCCGCGCAGCACGTAGGCCCGGGTGCTGGGCAGGTCGTAGCCGGCCCGGGCGAAGGCGCGGAGCAGCTCGGCGGGTGACTCGGCGTGCAGCTGGCGTACCCCGAAGGCGGCCGCGATCCGCGCGGAGAGCTCCGCCAGCCGGCGCGGTGGCCCACCCACCGGCGACGGCTCGCCGAGCAGGTCGACCAGGAGCGCGTCGTGCACGTCGGCCCGCCAGGGCAGCCCGGTCGCGGTCATCTCGGCGGCGACCAGCGCACCCGCCGACTCGGCCGCGACAAGCAACCGGAACCGCCCGGGATGCGGGGTGGCGGCGATCCGGGCGAGCTGGTCGGCGTAGACCCGGACCAACGCGTCGATGCCGAGCGGTGGCGGCCCGGAGACCACCTCGAAGAGCGCGGCCTGGTTGTCGCCGGGCGGCGCGGCCGACCGGGGCGGCGGATCGGCCGGCACCGGCGCCCCGGTCAGCCGGGCGAACGCGGCGGCCAGGCCACGCGGCTCACCCCAGCGGCCGTCGTGGCCGAGCAGCAACGCCTCGGTCAACTCGACGTCGTGGCAGCGCTGCACCCGGTGTCCCCGGCGCAGCAGGCCGGGATAGCTCGCGGCGGTGGAGGCCCAGAGCCAGCGCGGCAGGTCCTCCGGACCGGCGGCCGCCTCCCGGGCCGAGACCGCCGCACCGAGGTCGGCGACCCGTTCGACGGGGCCGGCGGGGCGGCCGTCCGGATGCAGCGGCTGGAGCAGCCCACCGTCGCCGCTCTCGTCCCCGACCACCGCCACCAGCACGCCGACGATTCTGCCCGCCCCGACCGACATCCCCGGCCGGCCCCGAGGAAACTCCCGCCGCCCGGAGGCCCACCGCAGGCCCCGAGGCAACTCCCATGAGTACGCATACCGATGCCGCGCCCGGACAGGGACGCGAGAATCCCGGGAACGACACGGGGAGGGACCAGAATCGTGGAACAGGTGATCGAAGGCCGGCCTCCGGTCCCCGCGCCACCGGCGAGGAACGGTCGCGGCGCACGGCGACGGCGTAGGTGGTACGGCCGCCTGTGGCTGGGCCTTGCGGTGATCCCGGCCGTCGTGGCACTGACCGGCTGTGTGACACCCGGCCGCCTCGCACCGGTGGGACACGGCGGTGGCGAAGCGCACGGCAGCGCGTTGGCGCAGGTCATCGCCGAGGAGCAGGCGGAGCTGCTGGGCAAGGCCCTCGGTTACCGCAATCGGGTCCGAGGCGCCGAGCACATCGCCGCGACCGAGATCTCCGAGCGGGCGCAGGGCGACGGCTGGACCGCCCAGCTCGTGCCGGTGGAATGGTCCGGACGGGTCGGCGGCAGCGAGCGCGCCACGATCGACGTACGGATCGTGGTGACGGTGGACGCGCGGCCGGCCTCCGGCTTCGACAGCGGTGGCAACTCGGCCGGCCGGGCCACCCGCTGCTACCGCTACCACCTCCGGATGTACCGCTACACCGACCACGACGAGGTCGACTGCCCGGCGGTAGCGGCCCCGCCGGAGCCGAGCGCCTCCCCGATCGAGCGGCTGCCGGACGACGCGCACGACCGGCTTTCCAAGGCCCTGCGCGCGGCCACGCCGGCCACGCTGGGCAGCGCGGTGCGGTCGGCCTTCCCCGAGGCGTACGTCTCCGTCGACGTCGCCGACCACGAGGGCTGGCTCGTCGCCGCGGTGGGCGTACCCGCCGAGCGGGACTGCCTGCTGCTGGTCAGGTCACCCGCCGGCGCCATCGAATCGCCCGGATACGACCGCATCTCGTTGGAACCGGGCGAGTTGGGGTGCTCGACCGGGCTGTTCGTGTCACCGCCACGCTGACCGGGTCCAGACCGTCGAGGTCGTCGCGCGGTCACCCCTCGTCGCGCAGCCGGGCATGCAGGTGTACGTCGTGCCAGCCGTCCGCGTGCCACCATGCCCGGCGCAGGGTGCCCTCGACCGGGTACCCGAGCCGGTCCGCCACCCGGCAGGAGGCCCGGTTGGCCGTGGAGTGCCGCAGGTCCAGCCGGTGCAGTCCCAGGCGGTCGAAGGCCCACACCTGCACCGCCCGTACCGCCGCGACCGCGACGCCCCGGCCCCGCGCCGCCGGCATCACCCAGTACGACAGCTCGGCGGATGCCTGGTCGAGCCGGATCTCGCGGAGTCCCACCTGGCCGACCGGCTCGCCGGTCGGCTCCGCCAGCACGGCCCAGCTCGCGTCCGTCTCCGCCGCCCAGCCGGCCGGCCACCGGGCCGTCCAGTCCCGCGCCTCGACCTCGTCCGCCATCCGGCGCAGGTGCCAGCGCTGGATCTCCGGACACTCGAAGGCCCGGCGCACGGTGCCGGCGTCGCCGACCCGCCACGGCCGCAGCGTCAACCCGCCGTCCGCGTCGAGCCGGGGCTGGCGGACGGCGCGCAGCGAGCCGGCCGGCAGGACCGGCGGCACCAGCATGGGCACCCGTTCATTCTGGCCGGCCGTCGCCACCAGCCCGTCGTCAGAGTCCGTCGTCGAACTCGCCGTCACGCGTCAGCCGGTCGCGGATGCCCCGCAGGTGCCGGACGAGCGAGGCGATCTCACCGACCTCCAGTCCGAGTCGCTCCGGCGCGTTCAACCGGCTGACCAGCGGGCGAGCCACAGCCAGTCGGTCGAGGCCCAGAGGTGTGATGGAGATGCCGGCCGCCTGGCCGCGCCGCGCTGGTCCGTCGCGGGTGACCAGCCCAGCTCTGAGCAGACTCTCCACCAGGGGGTCGATGCTCTGTGGGCGCACCATCAGCGCGTGCGCGAGCTGGGTCTTGGTGAGGTCGTCGCCGTCGGCCAGGCACGCCAGCACGCCGAACTGTGTCGGGCCGAGGCCGGCCGCGGCGAAGGTCTCACGGAAGGCGCGTGACGCGACGTGCGCGGTTTGCACCAGCTCCCAGAGCACCAGGAGTTCCTCGCCGGAGTCCGCGTCGAGCGGAGCGGTGTGCCGGTCCCCCGCCGCGATGTCCGCTCCCTCGGCAGGGCCGGTCACCGCCGCCCTCCGGTCACCAGGCTCGCGGCGGTGGCGAGCAGGGGCGTTGCCGCGCGGACGGCGAGAGCGCCGGCCGGGGTGGCCGCCGCGCGAATCCACCGCACGGGCTGCAACGACTCGCGGACGGGCCCGGCGGCGCGGACCCGCAGTCGCGACTCGTAGTCGTGTACGGCGATCACGGTGGTCGCGTCGCCGCGCGCCGCACCGGACAGCGCCGTCACGAGGTCCCGGGCATCGAGCACGGCGGTCGCCGCGCCCTGGCCGCCGGTGGGTGGCATCGCGTGCACGGCGTCGCCGAGGGCGGTGACCCGGCCCGCCCGCCACGGCGCCAGTCGATCCGGGTCGGAGGCGTTCAACCGGAACGCACCGACGCTGCTCAGCTCGGCGCCCTCCAGGAGGCTGATCAGCGGTCCGGCCCAGCGGTGCCGCACCAGCAGCTCGGTCGCGCGAGTGCGGAGCTGACCGGCGTCGAGCCCCGACGGACGCGCGGGCAGCGCCTCCTCGATGGCGAGCAGCCCCCAGATCGCAACGGGCTCGGTGGTGGCGGCCGGGAAGCGCGCGGCCCGGAGAGCGGAACGACCGACCGGATCGTGCTGGGTGGCGAAGAGCCCGGTGCCACCCGGCCCGACCGCGAGCATCGGCTCGTCCGCCAGCAGGGCGCGGGCGGCGGCGGGGACGTCGGACCACCGCGTCCGGCCCGCCACCCCGACCAGACCACACGGGTACGAGGTCGGCTGGCCGGCCAGTTGCTCCGCCAGGTGCGACCCGGCTCCGTCGGCGATGACCAGCACGTCGGCCCGGATCGTCGCGCCGTCGTCGAGTACGGCTGTCACGTGGTCGTCCGCTGCCCGCCACCCGATGCAGCCCCGACCGAGGAGCAGGTGCTCCCCGAGCCCTCGGGCCAGCACCTCGCGCAGGGTGATCCGGTCGACGTCCAGCGCGAGGTCGTTCGACCTGTCGGCCGCCCTCAGGAGTCGGCGGCCACGGTGGTCCCGCAGGATCAGCGCGAATCCCCTCGTCGCGACGGATGCTCCGACCAGCTCCTCGAACCCGACCGGCGGCAGCAGCGCGCGCAGCGCCCGGACCGCCGGCGGTCCCAGGTGGAGCTTGTAACCACCCGTCGCAGTCAGCTCGCGATCGGGCTCGACCACGGTTACGTCGAGTCCGGCGCGCACGAGCCCCTGCGCAGAGGCCAGGCCGCCGATCCCGCCGCCGGCGATCACCACGCGCACCCTGTCACCTCACTATCAGGAACCTGATAGCCAGAGTATTCGCTGCCCGTCCCCGATGGAAGACTCGGACTCGTCGCCGCCACCGTCGCCGACAACCGGACGGGCGTAGCGACTAGACCACCCCGGACAGATACTCCCGTCGGCGCTGCGGCTCGAACTTCTCGATCGCGTACCGCAGCATGACCCGGGGCATCTGTCGGTGGTGCCGGGTCAGGAACTCCTCCGCCGCCGCCCGGTCCCGGTTGCCGACCTCGCGCAGCATCCAGCCGACCGCCTTGTGCACAAGGTCGTGCGGATCGCGCAGCAGCCGTCGGGCGAGCCGGAAGGTCCACTCGAAGTCTCCGGCCCGGACGAAGGCGAAGGTCGCCAGCACGGCGATCCGGCGCTCCCACCACCGGTCCGACCCGGCCAGCCGGTCCAGCACGCCGCGGTCCCGGTCCAGCAGCCACGGGCCGAGGATGTACGGCGCCGACGAGTCGACCAGGTCCCAGTTGTCGACGTGCTCGCTGTGGGCCAGCAGGAGGTCGACGATCCTGCCCCGTTCCGCCTCGTCGCCCCGGTCGAACCTGCGGACCAGGACGAAGATCGCGGTCAGCCGTTCCTCGTGCACGTCGCTTGTCAGCAGCTCCGCCGTAGCCGGCAGCGGAAGGTCCCGCCAGTACCGGCCGGCGATCCGCCGCTGCTCCGGCACGGGCACGCCGATGGCCCGGTCGCCCTCGCCGTATCCGCCCGGGACCATCTGGAGGAAGCGGGTCAGCTTCTCCGCCCGGTGCGGGTCGGCAAGGCTGGCCAGCTCGCGTCGGACATCCGCACTGGTGGCCACGGCCAGGCAATCTACCGTGCCGGTAGGCGGCCCATTAGCCGCGCCGGCTATTTGACCGCGCCGGCGGTGAGGCCGGACTGGATCTGCCGCTGGAAGATCGCGTAGACCAGGATCATCGGCAGGATCGCCATGCTCAGCGCGGCGAACAGCCCGGACCAGTCCGCCTCGTAGCCGGCGTTCACCGAGATGTCGGCGATGCCCTGGGTGAGCACCCACTTGTCCTCGGCGTTGGAGAGCAGCACCAGCGGCAACTGGTACTGCGACCACTGCCCGATGATGTTGAAGATGCCGACGCTGATCAGGCCGGGCTTGGCCATCGGCAGCATCACCTGGAAGAAGAGCCGGGTGTGTGAACAGCCGTCGATCATCCCCGCCTCGGCCACCGAGGTCGGCAGCGTCTTGAAGAACGCGGCCAGGAAGAAGACCGTGAACGGCAGCGAGTACGCGATGTAGACCAGGACCAGCCCGGTGTGCGAGTTGAGCAGGCCGAGGTTGTCCACCACGAAGAAGAGCGGCACCAGGGCCAGGAAGACCGGGAAGGCGAGACCGGAGACGAAGAGGTAGTAGACCACCCGGTTGCCGACGAACTTGTAGCGGGCCAGCACGTACGCGGCCATCGAGCCGAGCAGCATCGTGCCGAAGACGCCGAAGGCGACCACGATCACGCTGTTGACGAAGTACCTGCCGACCCGGGCCTGGGTCCAGGCGCGGCCCCAGTTCTCCCAGCGCAGTTCGCCGGGAAGGGTCCACGGGCTGCTGAAGATCTCCGTGGTGTTCTTGAACGAGGCCAGGAAGGTCCAGAGGATCGGGACGATCACGATCACCGCCCAGACCACCAGGGCCAAGTGACCCAGGTTGGACAGCAGTCGTACCTCCGATTTGGCCCGGCGGTCGCCGCCCTTGCCGGTCGGCGCCGGCTTGCGTTGCGCCGGCCCGGTCATCGGGCGCTCGGTCTGTGTCGTCATCTGGCGTCCCATCTCAGTACTCGATGCTCTCCCGCTTGGACACCCGCAGCGCGAGCGCCGCGAACGTGATGGTCAGGAAGAACAGCGCCACTCCCATCGCCGAGGCGTAGCCGGCCCGGCCGTAGACGAAGGCGTTGCGGTAGATCTCCATCGCGAGCACCGTGGTGGCGCCGTCCGGGCCGCCGCTGTCGACGGAGAGCACCGCGACGATGGCGAAGGCGTCGAACGCGGCGATGCCGAGATAGACCCAGGCGACCTGGAGGGTGTCCCAGAGCAGCGGCAGGGTGACCCGGAAGAAGAGCGTGACCTTGCTGGCCCCGTCGATCTCGGCGGCCTCGTAGATCTCGGTCGGGATGGAGGCCATGCCGGCGGAGAAGAGCACGACGTAGAAGCCGACCGCCTGCCAGACCAGCACCCCGATGATCGACCAGAGCGCCAGGTTCGGGTTGATCAGGAAGAAGACCGGATCGAGACCGATCTTGGTCAGCACCCCGTTGATCAGGCCGGACTCGTCCGGCCGGTAGACCATCTGGAACAGGACCGCGATGATCGCCACCGCCAGCACCTGCGGGAAGAAGAACACCACCCGGTAGAAGGCGGAGCCCTTGACCCCGACCCGCTGCCCGCCCCGGCTGCCGCCGCCGACGTTGAGCAGGAAGGCGAAGAAGAGGGCGATGGCGATGGTGATCAGCGGCAGGGCAAGCAGCAGTATCCCGTGGTGCTGGACCGCCTTCCAGAAGGCGTCGTCGTTGAACAACCGCTGGAAGTTCTCGAACCCGATCCACTCCGGCGCACCGATGCCCCGCCAGTTCGTCATCGCGAGCTGGAAAGCCTGGGCGTACGGCGCGATCACGAAGATCGAGTAGAGCGTGACCGGCAGGAAGAGAAAGCCGATCACGAAGGGGTACTTGCCCTGCCGCATGATCACTCCACTCCGGTCGTCAGCGCGAGAACTTGGCGACGCTGCTGTCGGCCTTGATCGCGTCCGCGCGCTTCTGGATCCGCTCGGCCCACTGCTCGGCACCGGCGCGGCCGAACATCAGCTCGTTCGTCGCCGTACGGGCCTCGGTGTCCAGTTCCTTGTACCAGTTGTCGAACATCATGTTGAACACGTTCGCCCCGGCCGCCTTCAGCGCCGCCTGCGAGCTGGCCACGCCCGGCGGGAACGAGTAGCCCTCGCTGCCGGCCGGCACCACGGTGGCCGCCCCGACGGTCTCGGTGAAGCCCCGGGCGCCCGCCTTGGAGAGCATCTGCCGCATGTACTCCATACCGCCGCGCGGGTTCTTGCTCTTGGCCGAGACGAAGTATCCCTCGCCACCGGCCGCCCGGATGGCCCCCGCCGGCAACTTGTCTCCGGCGGTCAGGCTCGGCACCGGCATGAGCTGGTACTCGAAGCCGGCCGGCGTGTCCTTCTTCTGCTCGTTCTCCAGCCAGTCACCACTGGGGTAGAAGGCGACCTTGTACTGGTTCTGCCGCAGCTGCACGTCGGTGTGCTTGAGCCCCTCGAAGCTCTTGTCGCTGTACTTCGCGCCGATCTCCGCCCACGCCTTCGCGGACTGGATCACCGCGTCGGCCTTCCAGGCGTTCGGCTCCAGGTTGTCGATCGCCTTCAGCACGTCCGGGCCACCGACCTTGGCGGCCTGGGTCAGGATCACGTTCCACATGTAGTAGGCCGCGTTCGCCCCGGCGTACCCGAACGGGGTGATGCCCTTGGCCTTGATCTGGTCGCAGAGCGCGGTGAACTGCTCCCAGGTGGTCGGCACGGTCCAGCCGTTGTCCTTGAACAGCTTGCCGGAGTACCAGATGCCGTAGACGGTGGAGACGTAGTAGAGGACGTACGGCTTGCGCGCGCCGTCGGCGGTGTTGAACATGCCCTGCTCGACCACGCCGGGGATCACGGTGTCCCGGACCTTCTTGTTCGGGTCGTCGACCGAGGGCGCGTCCCACAGCTCGGTCAGGTCCTGGAGCTGGTTGTCGTTGACCAGGGCACCGAAGTCGAGGAACTTCTCGCCCGAGTTGTTGACGAACTCCGGCGGGTCGCCGGCGGTGAACCGCGGCTGGAGCACCGTGGAGACCGCCTGGGTCGCCTGGTGCTTGATCTCCGCCTTCGGAAACGCCGTCTTGTAGAGCTTCTCGTGCACGTCGGTGGCGTACTTCTCGCCGTAGCCGCCGTTGAAGATGATCACCTCGAGCGCGGCGTCCTCCTTGACGCCGAGCGGGTTGGTGGCGCTCTTCTCCCCGGTCTCCTGCTCGGTGGTGCCCCCGTCGTCGCCGCCGGTGGCGCAGGCGCCGAGCAGTCCGGCGGCGGGAATGGTCAGCAGCCCGGCGGCGGCGGCCCGGCGCAGCATGGTACGGCGGCTGGTGCCCAGTGCCGCCGGCAGGTCCGGCCCAGCAGTGGCCGACGGAACAACGCGGTCCGACGTGGGGTCGGAGGTTGCGGACATCTTCATCTCCTCGGTTGAGAATCGGGTCCGGCCAGCCGACCTACGCCGGATGACCAAGACCTGCCAGCAGTGCGGTTACTTGTAAGGAAGGGCCCCCCACTATCGCTTTCTGCATAGGAAGGGCCCCTTCCCAACACCTCAGTTCGTGTCACGGCCGCGCCTCCTTGGTCGCCTTGTGCCCGCCCACCGCCCGGGCCGTCCGCTGGAAGGCGGCGTGGGCGCGGTCGTGGGTGCGCTGGGCGACGGCGATGTAGAGCAGGTCGAGCACGACCAGTTGCGGATGCCGGGCGGAGAGCGCGTCCGGCCGGAAGGTGGTCGCCTGGCTGGCGGTGAGCAGCACGATGTCGGCGAGTTCGGCCAGCGGCGACCGGGGGAACCCGGTCAGTGCCACGGTGGTCGCACCGTGGCTGCCGGCCTCGGCGAGGGTTTCGATGGTCTCGCGGGTCCGGCCGGTGTGCGAGATACCCAGGGCCACGTCGCCGGAGCGGAGCAGCGCGGCCCCGGCCAACCCTTCGTGTACGTCGTTCCAGGCCCACGCCGCCACGCCGATGCGGTGCAGGCTGAACTGCATCTCGGTGCCGACCAGCCCGCTGCCACTGGCGCCGAAGATGTTCACCCGGGCGGCTCCGGCGATCGCCTCGGCGGCCCGTTCGACCTCGGCCAGGTCGAGCAGCGCGGCGGTGTCGTGCATCGCCCGGGTGTCGGCCGCGATGACCTGGCCGAGCACCCGCTCCAGCGGGTCGGTCGGCTGGATCTCCCGGCCGATGTCGACGGTCCAGCCGGCGCTGTGTGCCCGGCCGGTCTCGGCGGCGATGCCGAGTCGCAGGTCGGCATAGCCCTCGAAGCCGAGCGCCCGGCAGAACCGGGTGACGGTGGCCGGGGACGTACCGCTGCGTTCGGCCAGTTCGACGATGGTGGCCCGGGCGGCGGCGGCCGGGTCGCTGAGCACCTGCTCGGCGACCCGTTGCAGCGCGCCGGTGAACTCGGTGAGCTGGGACCGGACCCGGACCAGCACGCTGTCCGCGGGTGAGAGTCCGGCGGCGGCCCGGCGGTCGTGCTCGGCGTCGACCACCGCGGTCCCCGCGATGATGTCCGCCTCCTGCTCGACCATGGGCACGCCTTTCCGCAAAGGAAGTTAACTGTTAGTGGTAAAAGTTCTTACTAACACCCCCTCCTTGTCAAGACGATGGGTGAAGTTTTCAAACTGTTACCTCGGCGGTCCCGGCGTCGGGTGGTCGGCGCTTGCCCTCCCGGGCCGCACCGAGCAGCATGGATCGACGATTACCCGGGAGGTGGTTGCCGGTCATGTCCGACGGCATGGTGGTGGGACTCGACGTCGGCGGCACCTCGACCCGGGCCACCGTGGTCTCGCTCTCCGGGGAACGGCTCGGCACCGGACGGGCCGGCGGCGGCAACCCGACCAGCCACGGCGCCGAGCAGGCCGCGGAGCAGCTCCGGGTGGCGCTCACCGACGCCCTCGCCGAGATCGATCCGGGCCTGGTCCGGGCCGGCGTCATCGGGCTGGCCGGAGCGGGCCGGCTGCTCGCCGATCCGGCCGGCCGGCTCGCCTTCGCCCGGGTCTGGCAGGAGGTCGGACTGCGCTGCGGGTACGAGATCGTCGGTGACGCCCTCGTCGCCTACGCCTCGGGCACCGCCGAGCCGGACGGCACCATCCTGATCGCCGGCACCGGAGCCATCGCCGCCGAGGTCCGCGGCATGGCCCTGGACCGGGTAGCCGACGGACACGGCTGGCTGCTCGGCGACGCCGGCAGTGGCTTCTGGCTCGGCCGGGAGGCCGTCCGGCAGGCGCTGGCCGACCTCGACCGGCACCGGCCACCCGGGCCGCTCGGCACCCTCGTGCTCACCGAACTGCTCGGCACGGCGGAGGTCGCCGCCCGGCCCCGGGACACCGTCGACGCCCTGGTGCAGACGGTGACCCGACGGCCGGCCGTCGAACTGGCCGCGCTCGCGCCGCTGGTGCTCCGGGCCGGCATCGCCGGCGACCCGGCCGCCACCGCGATCCTCGACGAGGCCGCCCGACTGCTCGCCGCCAACGTGCAGCGGATCCGGCCGGCGGACGCGGGTACGCCGATCGTGCTCGGCGGCGGGCTGTTCTTCGTCGACACGCCGCTGGTGCACGCCGTACGGTCGGCCCTGGCGGCGCGCTGGCCGGACGCACCGCTGCGGTACGCCGCCGACGACTGTGCGCTCGGCGCCGCCTGGCTGGCCGCCCGCCCCCTGCCCGAGCTGACCGACCCGGCCGAACTGCACCGCCGGCTGTTCGAGCCGGTCGACGACTGATTTCCGGTGACGGTCTGTCGATCCGAGGGTGGACAGCACCGGCGGGTTGCGCCACGACCGCGCCTCAGGCGAACTCGCGTGCGATGGATTCCAGCCGCTCGCGGTAGGCGGCCCACCATGCCTCGTCACCCTCGACCACGTTGTCGCCGGGCCGTCGCCAGCCGACCTGGCCGTCGACCAGTTCGCGCACGATGTCGGCGTGCCCGGCGTGCCGGTTCAACTCGGCGGTCACATGCACGAGGATGAGATGCAGCGTCACCGGCGTGTGCTGCCACCACCTCACCGAGCCGGGCGCGTCGATCGGGAGCGCCTCGATCGTGGCGTCCGCGTGTGCCCAGACCCGGTGCCACAGTCCGACGATGTCGTCGCGGGACTCGTCGGCCGTGGCCCACATGTGCGTGTTCGGCTCGGCGTCTTCGTTCAGACCCGCGACGGGTTCGGGAAACGGACGGTCGAACACCTCGCCGAAATACCCGGCGGTCACCGTGGCCACGTGCTTGACCAGCCCGAGCAGGTTCGTTCCGGTCCGCACGAGCGGGCGTCGCACGTCGTACTCCGACAGCCCGTCGAGCTTCCCGAGCAGCGCCTCGCGTGCCTCCCGCAGGTATCGATGGAGATTCGCCTTGGCATCGAGGTCGGTCATGCCACCCAGGATCTCACCGCCCCGCCTGGCGGGATGTCCCGTACGTCCGCGTCCGAACCAACGCCCGGAGCAGTCTGCGGCCGAACGCCCGGTACGGCAGCTCCATCGGCGAGTTCCTCCGCTATTTCAACTGGCCGGCGGTCAGGCCGGACTGGATCTGGCGCTGGAACAGCACGTAGACCGCCAGCACCGGCAGCATCCCGAGGGTCAGCCCGGCGAACAGCCCGCTGAAGTCGCCCTGGTAGCCCTGGCTGACCGCCAGCGCCGCCAGCCCCTGCGCGAGGACCCACTTCGACTCGTCGCCCTGCATCAGCACCTGCGGCAGGATGAACTGGTTCCACTGGCTGAGGAAGTTGAAGATGCCGACGCTGACCAGGCCCGGCTTGGCCATCGGCAGCATCACCCGGAAGAAGAGCCGGAAGTGGCCGCAGCCGTCGATGAGCGCGGCCTCGGCGACCGAGGTCGGCAGGGTCCGGAAGAACGCGGAGAGGAAGAAGACCGTGAACGGCAGCGAGTAGGCGGCGTAGACCAGGATCAGCCCGGTCCAGGAGTTGAAGAGCCCGACGTTGCGGACCACGAAGAAGAGCGGCACCAGGGCGAGGAAGACCGGGAACATCATGCCGCCGACGAACAGGTAGTAGAAGAACTGCCGGGACCGGAACTCGAAGCGGGCGAAGACGTACGCGGCGGCGGCGCCGAAGATCATCGTCACGGTCAGCGAACCGGCCACCACGATCCCGCTGTTCAGGAAGTACCGGCCGATCTGCGCCTCGGTCCAGGCCCGCGCCCAGTTCTCGAAACGCAGCGCGCCGGGCAGTCCCCACGGCTCGGCGAGGATCTCGCCGTCGCTCTTGAAGGAGCTGACCACGACCCAGAGCAGCGGCAGGGTGGTCAGCAGCGCCCAGATCAGCAGGAAGCCGTGCGAGAAGACGTTGACCACGCCCCACTCGCGGCGGGGTGGCCGGTCGCCGGTGCCGGACCGGCCGTCGGCGTCGGCGGCGGCGGGCGGGGCCGACGCGGGGGTGTCGACGGTCGTCACGAGTACTCGATTCGGTCCCGGCGGCTGACGCGCAGCGCCAGTACCGCCACCGACAGGGTCAGGAAGAACATCACCACGCCGATCGCGGAGGCGTACCCGAACTTGGTCTCGGTGCCGAACGCGGTGTTGTACATCCGCAGGCCGATCACGTCGGAGGAGTGGTTCGGGCCGCCGTCGGTCATCTGCTGGATCAGGATGAAGCCGTCCAGCGCGGCGATGGCCAGATAGATCCAGGCGACCTGCACGGTGTCCCAGAGCAGCGGGATGGTGATCCGGCGCAGCGTGGTGAACCGGGATGCGCCGTCGAGCATCACCGCCTCGTAGATGTCCTTCGGGATGGCCTGCATCGCCGCGCCGAAGAGCACCACGTAGAAGCCGACGTTGGCCCAGACCATCACGGCGAGCACCGCCCAGAAGGCGGTACGCGGGTCGCCGAGCCAGGTCGGCGCGGGCAGCCCGACCGCGCGCAGCGTGGCGTTGAGCAGCCCGTTGTTCGGGTGGTACACCTCCTTCCAGAGCAGTGCGATGATCACCACCGAGAGCACCTGCGGGAAGAAGTAGACGAGCTTGTAGGCGCCGGAGCCGCGCACCCCGACCACCCCGGCGGTGCCGCGCCGGCCGCCCATGTTGAGCATGCTGGCGAAGAAGAGCCCGAGCGCGATGGTGAGCACCGGCAGCAGCAACAGCAGGATCGCGTTGTTCCGCACCGCGTTCCACAGCGCGCCGTCGCGCAGCAGGTTGCCGAAGTTCTCCAGCCCGACGTAGTCGGCGCTGGCCGAGTAGCCCAGCCAGTTGGTGGTGGAGATCTGGAACGCCTGGAGGTACGGCGAGAGCACGAAGAAGCCGTACAGCAGCAGCGGCGGCACCAGGAAGGTGATGATCAGCGGGTACTTGCCATGTTTCACGGAACCGACTTCCTGCCCACTCCACGCGGGAAGACTCGTCCCCGCGACGATCGCGCCACCGGGCCGGCCGGTGCCGGCCGGCCCCGCAGCGTAACCCGGCTCTACTGGCGCTTGTACTTCTTGATGCTGCTGTCCGCGGCGATCTGGTCGGCGCCGCGCTGGCACTGGTCGAGGAACTCCGCCGGGGTGGTCCGGCCGCTGAAGAACTCGCCGCAGGCCGCGTCGACAAGCTCCCGCTCCAGCTTGCGGTAGAAGTTGTTGTAGACCCAGTTGAAGCCGTTGGCACCGGAGGCGTCCAGCGCCTTGACCACGGTGTTCAACCCGAACGGCAGGTCGACGCCCTCGGTGGCGCCGGCCACCACGGTCAGGCTGGAGACCTTCCGGGTGAAGTCCTGGGCGCCCTTGAGCGAGAGCATGGTGCGCAGGTACTCCAGCCCGCCGGCCCGGTTCTTGGCCTTGGCCGGCACCATGAACGGCTCACCGGCGGTGCCGCGCATCGCCTCGAACGGCAGCTTGTCGCCGCTGCCGAGGCTCGGGGTCGGCGCGACGGACATGTTGAAGCCGGCCGGGGTCACCTTGGCCTGCTCGCTCTCCAGCCAGGAGCCGCAGGAGATGAAGGCGGCCTTGCCCCGGCACCACTCGGTCTGCGACTGGACGTGGTCGAGGCCGGGGCTGCCGGGCAGGATGAAGCCGTCCTTGACGATCTGGTACCAGGCGTCCGCCGCCGCCTTCATCGCGTCGGACTTCCAGGCGTTCGGCTCCAGGTTGTCGATCGCCTTGGCCACGTCCGGGCCGCCGAACTTGATCGCCGTCGAGATGACCGGCCAGCTCATGTAGCGGGGGTGCTTGCCGGCGTACGTCCAGGGGGCGATGCCGGCGGCCTTGATCTGCCGGCAGAGCGCGATGTGGTCGTCCCAGGTCTTCGGGTACTGCCAGCCGCGGTCGGCGAAGAGCTTCGTCGAGTACCAGATGCCGTAGGCGGTGTACGCGTAGTTGAGCACCAGGAACCTGCCGTCGTAGGACCCGACGTCGACCACGCCGGGCAGCAGGGTGTCCCGGACCTTCTTGCCGGCGATGTCGAGGCTGGGTGCGTCGAGCAGCTCGCCGAGGTCGGCCAGGGCGTCCTGCGAGACCAGGCCGTTGAAGTCGATCTGGCCGCCACCGGAGTTGTTCACCACGTCCGGCGGGGTGCCGTCGACGAACCGGGGCTGCAGGGTCTTGTTGATCTCCTGCGTCGCGGAGTGCTTGATCGTCGCCTGTGGATACTTCGCGGTGTACATCGCCTGGTGGGCTTTGGCATACTCCTCACCAAAACCACCGTTGAAGATGACCACCTCGAGCGGCGCGTCCTCCTTGACGCCGAGTGGGTTCTGCTCACTCTTCGTGCCTTCGAGCGACTCGCCGCCGTCGTTGTCGTCGCCGCCGCCGAGGGCGCAACCGGTCAGCAGGCCGGTGGCGGGGACGGCCAGCAGCCCGGCCGCGGCGGTACGGCGGAGAACGTCACGCCTCTTCATAGCTTCTCCTCGGATCCGGCCCGCTGGTGCGGGGTGGTGCGGTTTCGCAGGTGGCGGCCCTCTGGTGGGCGGGCGTCGGTGCCTCACGGGCACCGACACTGGTGCTTGTCTTCACTTCACGGAAAGTTACTGAAGGATTCTTACGGAAGAGGATGCCGGCAGCAAGCCCCGGCGGCCGAACCGTTACGGACCGGCAACCGACCCGGCTTGTCGCATACTCCACCGGCCGGCCCGGGTAGTCGATAGCCTGGCCACATGCGCCGCCTGCGGGAGATCGCCGGCCGCACGCCCGCCCGGCGGGAGCGCTACGTCGACCTGCTCCGCGCGGTGGCGATCGTCCTGGTCGTGTACGGGCACTGGCTGATCGCCGTTCTCGAGCCCGACGACACTGGCCGGCTGCGCGGCCACAACGCCCTGGAGGAGATCACCTGGGGCCACCCCGGCACCTGGTTCTTCCAGGTCCTGCCGCTGTTCTTCCTGGTCGGCGGCTACGCCAACGCCGCCTCGCTGACCGGTCACCGGGGACGGGGCGGCGACGCCGGCAGCTGGCTGGCCGACCGCAGCGGGCGGCTGGTCCGGCCCACCACCGTGCTGCTGGTGCTGCTCGTCCTCGCCGCACTGACCGCCCGGCTGCTCGGCGCCGGCCCGCAACAGGTCCGCGAGGTCATCTGGTACGCCACGGTGCCGCTCTGGTTCCTCTCCGCGTACCTCTGCGTGGTGCTGCTGACCCCGGTCACCTACGCCCTGCACCAGCGGTACGGCCTGGTCGTGCCGGTGGTGCTGCTCGGACTGCTCACCCTGGGCGACCTGGCCCGGCTGCTCGGCGAGCCCCGGCTCGGCTACGGCAACTTCCTCTTCGGCTGGCTCGCCATGCACCAGGTCGGGTACGCCTGGCGGACCGGCACCCTGCCGCTGCGTCCCCGGGTCGGCTGGCCGCTGCTGGTGGTCGGGCTGACCGCGCTGCTGCTGCTCACCACCGTCGGCCCGTACCCGAGCAGCATGATCAACCAACCGGGCCTGCGGATCCAGAACATGTCCCCGCCCAGCCTGGCCCTGCTCGCGCTGGCCACCGCACAGCTCGGACTGATCATGCTGCTCCGCGCCCCGGCCGAACGCTGGCTGCACCGAACCCGCCCGTGGATGCTGGTGGTCGCGGTCAACTCGGTGGTACTCACCGTCTTCCTCTGGCACCTCACCGCCGTGATCCTGCTGGCCGGCGCCCTGGACGCGCTCGGTGTGCTGCCCAGCCCAGCGGTCGGCTCCGCCGCCTGGTGGCTCTGGCGGATCCCCTGGCTGCTGATGCTGACCGTGGTACTCGCCGGCCTGGTCGCCGTCTTCGGCCGGATCGAGCTCTGCGGCTCCCGCCGCCCCGCCACCCGGCCCCGGGCACTGCCGGCCGCACTCTGCCGGGCGCTCACCCGCCCGCGCCCCCGACTGCTGCTCGTCGCGCTCGGCTTCGCCGCGACCGTGGCCGGGCTCTTCGCCAACAGCGTCGCCCCGAAGAGCGGCGAGCACCTGCTCGGGCTGCCCGTCGGCGCGCTGGTGGCGTACCTCGGCGGTGCGGGCCTGCTCCGGCTGCTCCGTTCGGTGCCCACCGGCAGGAAGTGAGAAAGAGCCTCCTCCGCCACCCGGGGCACGGACATCGCCGTCGGCGCCGACCAGGCTTGATTACTATTGCGTGTGCCCAACGGACAGCTCCGGCGGATGGCCGCCTTCTCCTTCCCGGCCCACTCCTTCGACCCGGCGACCGGGGAAGCCGCCCTCGAATACGCGCTGACCGGCCCGGACGGTGAGCTGCGGTTCACCGAGCGGATCACCTTCCCCCGGCCCGGGACGCCGCCGTCGGCGGAGACGCTGGCCACCTTCGGCCGGGTGCTGGAGCTGCTGCACCTGGTCGCCGGGGTGAGCTACTACAAGGCCGCCGCACCGCCCCGGCTGGTCCTGCCGGCGCCGCTGGGCGCCGACGCCGTCGCGCTGGTCACCGCCGTCTACACCGCCGGCCTCGCCGAGTACGCCTACCGCAACGACCTGCCGCACGTGCTGGAGTTGACCCCCGAACTGCCGCCGGGGCAGGTCGAGCCGCCGGCCGGGTGCGACAACTCGGACCGCCGCCCGCTCAGCACCGTCGGCGGCGGCAAGGACTCCATCGTCAGTCTGGAGGCGCTGCGCCGGGCCGGCTTCGACCCGGTGCCGTTCTCGGTCAACCCGAACCACATCATCGTCAGCGTCGACGAGGCGTCCGGGCTGACCCCGCTGGCCGCCCGGCGCCGGCTCGACCCGGCGCTGATCGCGCTGAACGCCGCCGGGGCGCGTAACGGGCACATCCCGGTCACCGCGATCAACTCGCTGATCGCGGTCGGCACCGCCGTGCTGCACGGACTCGGGCCGGTGGTGATGTCGAACGAGCGCTCCGCCTCCGACCCGAACCTGGTCTGGCACGGCGTCGAGGTCAACCACCAGTGGTCCAAGGGGGTCGAGGCGGAGGGGCTGCTCCGGGCGGCGCTGGTCGGGCACGCCGGGCTGGTCGAGCCGTACTTCTCGCTGCTGCGGCAACTCTCCGAGCTGCACATCGCCCGGCTCTTCGCGGGCTTCGACAGGTACGACGACGTGGTGACGAGCTGCAACGCCGCGTTCAAGCTGAGTGACCCGAGCGACAGGTGGTGCGGGAACTGCCCCAAGTGCCGGTTCATCTTCCTGGCGCTGGCCCCGTTCATGCCCCGGGACCGGCTGGTGCGGATCTTCGGCGCCGACCTGCTGGCCGATCCGGCCCAGGCACCCGGCTACCTCGAACTGCTCGGCATCTCCGCGCACAAGCCGTTCGAGTGCGTCGGCGAGGTCGAGGAGTCGGTGGTGGCGCTCGGCCTGGTCGCCGAGCACCCGGACTGGCGGGACGCGGCAGTGCTCCGCACCCTGCTCGACGCCGTTCCGGCCGAGGCCTGGACGGCGGCGAACGCCACCGACGTCTTCACCCCGGCCGGCCCGCACTTCGTCCCACCGGCGTACGCCAAGGCGCTCACCGCGATCTCCTGACCGGAACCCCGCGGGGCGCGGCCGGGTCGGTCAGCCGTCGCGGACGGCGTCGAGGGCGAGCAGGGCGACGTGCAGGGAGAGGCAGTCGTCCACCGAGTCCAGGTCGACCCGGAGGATCCGGGAGATCCGGGCCAGCCGCTCGTAGAAGGCCGGCCGGGACAGGTGCACCGCCGCGGCCGCCGCCGACTTGTTCCGGCCGCTGTCCAGGTAGCCGCGCAGCGTGCCGAGCAACTGCTCGCGCGGGTGCTCGGCGTCGTGCGCCAGCAGCGGTCCGAGTTCGCGTTCCACGAAGGTCTGCAACCTCGGCTCGTCCCGGAGCAGGTGCAGCAGCCCGGCCAGCCCGACCTGGGGCAGCCGGAACACCGGCAGGTCCTGTCGACCCCGGCGGGCGGCGTCGGCCACCTGCCGGGCCTCGGTCAGCGAGCGGCGTGCCTCGGCCACGGTGCCGACGCCCGAACCGGCCGCCACGATCACCGCGCCGGGCCCGGCGTACGGCCGGGTGGGGGTCGGGGCGGCGTCCAGGCGTACCCGGCCCAGGGCCGTCGCGAAGGCGGCCAGCGCGTTCTCCTCCTCCCCGGCGTCCCGCAGCGCCAGCACCGCACCGACCGCCTGGTCGTCCAGGGTGCTGGCCAGCCCGCTCAGCTCGGCCTCCCGCAGCGCCTGGCCGACCGCCTCGGCCAGGTCCCGCAACCGGGCCTGACCGGCCGGTGAACTTCCGGCCGCCGGACCCGCCGCGTCGTCCGCGCGGTACCGGACCACCACCCCGACCAGATGCCGGCGATCCAGCGGTACGCCGAGGGCGCGGGCCCGCAGCGCCACCTCGTCGACCGGCCGGGTGTGGTCGAGCAGTGCGGTGAGCAGGGTACGGTGGATCTGCCGCTCCAGCCCCTCGGCGTCCCGCCGGATCAGCCGGCCCAGCGCCAGGGTGGAGGCGGCCCGCTCGACGAGGATCGTCAGCCGGGTCGGCGGCGTCGACGGTGAGGACGGCGTTCGCGTTGCGGACCACGGTGCCCGTGCCGGCAGTTCGCCGGTCGGCCAGCGCAGCAGCAGCCGCCCCCAGTCCTGGCCCCGGGCGCCGACGGTGGTGTAGAGCCAGCCGGCGTCCGGGTCGTAGCCGGTCCGGCCGGTCGGGCGGATCCGCCGGGAGTGCTGCTCCCAGCCGCGCAACAGCAGCTCGGCGCTCTCCCCCGCCGGGTCGTACCCGAGCACCTGCCGGGAGAGGTTCTCCAGGACCACCGGGCAGCCGGCCAGCAGCGCGGCCTGCCGGACCACCTCGGCGGGCTCGGCTCCCTCGACGGAGAGTTCGGTGAAGCGCTGGTGGATCTCCTCGGTCGCCCGCAGCTCGGTGAGCTGTGCGTCGACGATCAGCGCGTGCACCGCCTCGGTGATCCGGACGAACGGCGTGACCCGGCACAGTTCGACGAGCGGCAGGTTCCGGTGCTGGGCTGCCGTGACCATCGCCCGGGGTACCGCCGCCGGGTAGCGCCGGCCCAGCTCGACCAGGAGCCCGGAGACACCGACGTCGGCCAGCTCGCCGATGAAGGCGCGCAGCCCGGCGTCGTCGCCGGGCAGGCCGATGCCGGTGGTGAGGACCAGTTCGCCGCCGCTGAGCAGGGCGGCGATGTCCGGCACCTCGGCGGCGTGCACCCAGCGGACGAGCCGGTCCAGCCCGGCCGCACCGGCGACCACCCGAGGGCCGCCATGCCGGACCGGATCGAGGGCCAGCACCTCGCGCACGGTGGGAAACACGCCCCGACGCTACCGCCACGGAGGGAACCGGCTGGCACGGAGTGGTCCGGCCGGGACCCACGCGGGGAGCGCCAGGCTTCCGGTCAGTCGACGCCGAATTCCATCGCGGCCCGGTCGAGCGCCTCGTCGTCGGCTGAGGAGACGCCGCGGGACGCGATCGCCTCCGCGCCGCCCTCCGGCATCGCGCCGATCAGCCCGGTCGAGGCCGCCTGCGCGGCGCCGACCACCCGGTGCGGGGCCGCGCCGCCGACCATGCCGAGGGTGGCATACTGCTCCAGCTTCGCCCGCGAGTCGGCGATGTCCAGGTTGCGCATGGTGAGTTGGCCGATCCGGTCCGCCGGACCGAACGCCGAGTCCTCGGTACGCTCCATCGACAGCTTGTCGGGGTGGTAGCTGAACGCCGGGCCGGTGGTGTCCAGGATCGAGTAGTCCTCGCCCCGGCGCAGTCGCAACGTCACCTCCCCGGTGACCGCCGTGCCGACCCAGCGCTGCAACGACTCGCGCAGCATCAGCGCCTGTGGATCCAGCCAGCGCCCCTCGTACATCAGCCGGCCGAGCCTGCGGCCCTCGTTGTGGTAGTTCGTCAGGGTGTCCTCGTTGTGGATGGCGTTGACCAGCCGTTCGTACGCCGCGTGCAGCAGTGCCATGCCGGGCGCCTCGTAGATGCCGCGGCTCTTGGCCTCGATGATCCGGTTCTCGATCTGGTCCGACATGCCCAGGCCGTGCCGGCCGCCGATGGCGTTGGCCTCCAGCACCAGGTCGACAGGGCTACCGAACTCCTTGCCGTTGATCGTCACCGGGCGACCCTGGTCGAAACCGATGGTGACGTCCTCGGTCGGGATCTCCACGGAGGGGTCCCAGAACCGGACTCCCATGATCGGGGTGACCGTCTCGATGCCGGCGTCGAGGTGCTCGAGAGTCTTCGCCTCGTGCGTCGCACCCCAGATGTTGGCGTCGGTGGAGTATGCCTTCTCGGTGCTGTCCCGGTACGGCAGGCCGCGTTCGAGCAGCCACTCCGACATCTCCCTCCGCCCACCCAGCTCGGTGACGAAGTCGGTGTCGAGCCACGGCTTGTAGATGCGCAGTTGAGGGTTGGCCAGCAGGCCGTACCGGTAGAAGCGCTCGATGTCGTTGCCCTTGAAGGTGGAGCCGTCGCCCCAGATCTGGACGTCGTCGGAGATCATCGCCCGCACCAGCAGGGTGCCGGTCACGGCCCGGCCCAGCGGGGTGGTGTTGAAGTAGGCCCGCCCACCCGAGCGGATGTGAAAGGCCCCGCAGGTCAACGCCGCCAGACCCTCCTCGACCAGGGCGGTGCGACAGTCGACCAGCCGGGCCACCTCGGCGCCGTAGCTGAGCGCGCGGCCGGGCACCGAGGCGATGTCGGGCTCGTCGTACTGGCCGATGTCGGCGGTGTAGGCGCAGGGAACGGCGCCCTTGTCGCGCATCCACGCGACCGCCACCGAGGTGTCGAGACCGCCGGAGAAGGCGATGCCGATTCGTTCGCCGATGGGCAGGGAGGTGAGAACCTTGGACACAGGGAAGATTATTCATTAGGTCGCATGACCATGCAAGCAGCCGCGCGGGCCTCACTCCTCGGGGTCGTCGCGGGCCAGTTCCCAGAGGGCGACGGCGGTGGCGGCGGCGACGTTCAGCGAGTCGACACCGCGACGCATCGGGATGACCACCCGGATGTCGCTGGCGGCCTGGGCGGCCGGAGTCAGGCCGGCACCCTCGGCACCGAGCAGCAGGGCGGCCCGGTGCCGCTGTGCCGGGGTGAGCCGCTGGATCGGCACCGCATCCGGGGCCGGGGTCAGAGCGAGTACGGCGAAGCCGGCCGCCCGGAGGTCGGCCAGCCCGGCCGGCCACTCGCCGAATGTGGCGTACGGCACCGCGAAGACCTCGCCCATGCTGACCCGGACGCTGCGCCGGTAGAGCGGGTCGGCGCAGGTCGGCGAGAGGAGGACGGCGTCGACCCCGAGCGCGGCGGCGCCCCGGAAGATCGCGCCGATGTTGGTGTGGTTGTTGACGTCCTCCAGCACCACCACCCGACGGGCGCCGCGGAGGATCTCCGGTACGGCCGGCAGCGGGCGGCGGTGGAACGACCCGAGTACGCCCCGGTGCACATGGAAGCCGGTGACCCGCTCCAGCACGGCCGGGCTGGCGGCGTAGACGGGTGCCTCGCCGGTGGCCAGGTCGCCGAGCTGGTCGAGGCGTTTCGCGTCGACCAGGAAGGAGCGCGGCCGGTAGCCGGCCCGGACCGCCCGGCGCAGCACGAGTTCGCCCTCGGCGATGAAGAGCCCGTTCGGCGGTTCCCACCGGGTGCGCAGCTCGACGTCGGTGAGCGCCCGGTAGTCGGCGATCCGGGGATCCTCCGGGTCGGTGATCTCGAGAACGGAGGCGGTCGGTACGTCGGTCACGGGCCGATTCTGCCCGGTCGGGATCTGCCCCGATCAGCCGACGGACCGAGCCCGGTGACGCGGCAGGGCTGGAAGATCGTGATCCCCGCTCGCGGCAGTCTGCGGGCCGTCAGGCCGCGTCGGCGTGGCCTTCGTTTCTGCGAGCGGTGACGATGCGGCTGAGTACGTCGAGGGCGTGTTCGGCCTCATCCAGGCTGACCGGTGCGGTCCGGGCGGTCACATAACCGGTCAGGGCATCGCGGACGACGTCGGACCGGCGGGTTGCGGCCTGCCCGGCGAGGTGGTCCAACTGTTCGACGAGGGTGACGGGCAGGCGGATGCTGACCAGCATCATGGGTACCTCGGGTGCGGTGCCGGACGCTGGTGCTGTAGTCATGGATCTCATGACCGGTGCCAGACTGTCGGCGTTCTGGAACCACGCGATGACCTGCTCCTTGGTCATCCGGTCGAATTCCGGCTCGGTCACAGGACTCGCCTCCTCCACTCATCGAGGTCTGCGCCACGTAAGGCACGCACCCCAATGATCTTGTAGGTCTGGGTGGTGCCGATGCGGTCACACAGCACCGCGATGATCCGACCGCTGCCGGCCATACCCATGACGATGAGCAGCAGGTCACCGAGGACGCGCTCGTAGCGCAGGCCCGATGGGGCGTAGAGCGCCTGGGTTGCCTCGTCCACGCCGACGCCGTTGCGTTGAGCATTGGTTAGACCTTCGTCGGTCCACACGTACTCACGTTCCGGCACCTACCGACCGTAACACATCGTAATACGCCCGGATCGACGGCCGGCGCACCCTGCTGCTCGAGATTCGATCGTGACTGCGGGCGCGCGGCTGGATCAGTGTTGCTTGGCGAAAATCACGAAGGACCGCCACGCCCGCGGGTCGAAGGTGAGCGCCGGACCCTGCCGATCCTTGCTGTCCCGGACGCCGACGACGCCCGGCAGGTTGTCCGCCACCTCGACGCAGTTGCCAGAATTGCCACTGCTGCGGGTGCTCTTGTGCCAGATCGCGCCGCTCAGGTCCATGACTTCGCCGCCTCCGAGATCAACGTGAGGGTGGCCCCGTGGGGCATTGCCTCGGCCCGCACAGACTCCCAGGTCTGCCGCATCGAGTGTACGTCCGCCGTGCGCTCGACGATCGTGCCCTGCAACTGGTTGTCGAGGTATGCCACGTCGCCACCCTCCGGAGGAGTCGCGATCACGAAGGCCCCGTTCAGCCCGGGATACGCCCCGACGCCCTTCGGCACCACGTGTAGATGGATCCGGGGACGGGCGGCGACCTCCAGCAGATGGCGGAGTTGCTCCCGCATCACGTCGGGGCCGCCGACCGGGCGTTCCAGCGCGGTGTAGTCGAGCACCGCGACGAGCTGCGGAGGCGAGTCCCGACGCAGGATCTCCTGTCGCGCCAGGCGCGCAGCCACCTGCTGCTCCATCTCGTCGCCAACGAGCTGACTCGCCCCCTCGTGCAGGGCCCGCGCGTATCGCTCGGTCTGGAGTAGACCGGGTACGACCAGCGGCTCGAAGCTGCACAGCGCGGTCGCCTCCTGTTCGATGGTCACCCACTCGCGGAACCAGGGCATCAGACTCTCCCGGAGGATGGCGCTGCGGATCCGGAGCAGCAGGCCGTCCGCGCCCAGGGCGTCGTCGCAGCGGAGGGTGAACTCCTCCCGGGGTGGTCGCCGGCACTGCTCGACGCCGGCCACCAGGGAGGCCGAATACCTGATCCGCTCCCCCAGCGCCTCCTGGGACAGGCCGGCCGCCGTACGCAGCCGGCGAAGCTCTCCGGCGAACAGCTCCAACATGGGCAGTCGATCCATCTGCACACCTCTGCACATCGGGAGGAAGCCGCTGCTCCTAAGGGCCGAGCAGCGCGAATGCCTTCCGACAGTAGTGGTGTCGTCACAACACTGTCAGCTATGCGGGCTCGTGCCGCGCCGGAGAGGGCCGGGGCGAGTTCCTGCCGAGGGGGCCGTCCCGGTCCTTCCCCCCGTACGTCGAGCGGGGCGGCCCCCGTCCACACCTGTCGAGGGGAGTTGGCATGCGTGTCGTGTGGGTCCGCCGGCCATGACGGCGCACCGCAGCATTCCGCACGAGCCGATGCGCCCGCTCTGGCGCTGCCGGAACTGCGCCGCCGAGTGGCCCTGCCAACCGGCCCGGCTGGCCCTGCTCAGGGAGTACGAGGACGACGTGACAGCGCTGCTGGTCTACCTCGGCGGGCAGCTGCTGGAGGCCCGCGAACAACTCCGCCTACTCAACCCGGGCCGGCCGATCGACCTCACGGCACGTTTCATCACCTGGGCCAGGCGGGGCGAGCCGTGAGCGGTACTCCAGGCAGCGGCACCCTCGGCGGGGACCGATCGCGCCGGTGCGGTCAGGACGGGGTCGGTCCGGTGGTCGCGGGGCCGAGCCCGCCGTCCGGGACGACCTTCCGGTCGGGGATCCCGCCGGCCGCTGCCGCGATGCCCTGCCGGGCGCCGGCGGCGACCCGCGCCGACACCGCGCCGGCCGTGCTCGGCCGGGCCGGCGCGGCCCGGCCGACCGCCGGCACCAGCCGCCGGGCCCGCCAGCCGATCCCGATCCCGGCGGCGAGCACGAGGACCGCGCCGAGGGCGTGCAGCGCCGAGGCCAGCATGCCGCCGACACCGAGCAGCGGGGCCGCGATCATCAGCAGTACGCCGTCGGACTGGCTGAACACGCCGGAGCGGTGCAGCGCCAGGCCGGTCAGCCACCAGCCGAGCGAGTAGAGCAGCCCGCCGCTGACCGCGATGACCTGGCCCGCCCGGCCGAACGTCGCGGCGGGATCCGGCAGCCCGCCGAACGGGAGTACCAGCATCGTGCCGGCGACCGCGACCAGCAGGCCGGCGATCCCGACACCCCGGGTACGGGTGCTCACCAGCAGGCTGGCCAGTGCCATCAGCGCCAGCAGGCCGAGCCAGAGCGCGCCGATCCAGCCGAGCAGGTGTGCCGGACGCTGCTGGGTGAGGAACGGGGCGTTCCCGGCGCCGACCAGGGTCACCGAACCGTACACAATGGCATAACCGGGCAGTGACCAGACGGCGAACCGGGCCAGCCGGCGCAGTGACCAGGCCCAGCTCGCGTCGCTGGCCGGTTCGCTGCGCGCCCGCTCCGCCGCGAACGGCAGGAAGCCGAGGCCGCCGTGGGGCCAGCGGCCGGACGTCGGGTCGGCCGGTGCGGCGCTGCCCGGTACGGTGCCGGCTGCCCGGTTGGGCACCGCCGGCGAGGTACCGGGCGCGGGATCACGCTTGGGGTCCGAGGGGTGGTTTTCCGGTTTCGAGGGGTGGGTCACGCGCGTCACCTCGCTCCACGTGCTGCGCGGGCGGGCGCGGGCGTACTCACACGTCGACGCCCCGGCTCCTGGTCACCACCCGTCGCTAGACAGATCGTGTCAGGTGCCGGGGCGCCGCGCGGACGCTTTGGTCAAATATGCCGTGCCCCGCCGGACCGTCGACCGGCGGAAGGCGTCAGCCGCGTTCCGGCTGCCTGTCCACCGTGGAGTCACCGGTGAGGCTGTCCGGCGAGACCGGCTCGGGGGCGGGCAGTCCCTGCGGGCTGGTCGGTCGCGAGGTCACCTGCGCCTCGGCGGCGCGTACCTCGGCGTTGACCTCCTGGGCCGCCTCGGCGGCGGCGCGGGCCGCCTCCGCCGCCTCGCGCTCGACGGCACCGGCGTCGACCTCGGCGTGCGGTTCGTCCCCGGCTGCCTGGCTCAACCCGCCGAGCGCCCCGCCGAGCCCTTCGAGCGCCTTGGTCAGTTCGGCCGGCACGATCCAGACCTTGTTCGCCTGCCCGTTGGCGATCTGCGGCAACGCCTGGAGGTACTGGTAGGCCAGCACCTTCTGGCTCGGGTTCGCCGTGTGGATCGCGTCGAAGACGGTACGGATCGCCTTCGCCTGGCCCTCCGCCTGGAGGATCCGGGCCTGCCGGTCACCGTCGGCGCGCAGCACCGCGGCCTGCTTCTCGCCCTCGGCGGAGAGGATCTGCGACTGCTTGTGCCCCTCGGCGTTCAGGATGGCCGCCCGGCGGTCCCGCTCGGCGCGCATCTGCTTCTCCATCGAGTCGCGGATGCTCGGCGGCGGCTCGATCGCCTTGATCTCCACCCGGGTCACCTTGATCCCCCAGCGTCCGGTCGTCTCGTCGAGTACGCCGGAGAGGTGCCGGTTGATCTCCTCGCGGCTGGTCAGCGCCCGCTCCAGGTCGAGCGAGCCGATGACGTTCCGCAGGGTGGTGACCGTCAGCTGTTCGATGGCCTGGAGGAAGTTCGAGATCTCGTAGGTCGCCTTCACCGAGTCGACGACCTTGAAGTAGAGCACGGTGTCGATCGAGACGACCAGGTTGTCGGAGGTGATCACGGGCTGGGGCGGGAAGCTGACCACCTGTTCCCGCATGTCGACTTTGGTGCGTACCGCGTCGATGAAGGGGACCAGCAGGTTGAGTCCCGGGTTGAGGGTGCGCTTGTACCGGCCGAGCCGCTCGACCACGTCCTCCCGCTGCTGCGGCACGATCCGTACCGCGCGGATCAGGGTGACCACCGTGATCAGTGCCACGGCGGCCAACAGCAGACCGATCACCGTATCCACGTCGTGCTCACCTCTTCATCCCGTTATTCGTCTTTATCTGGCTGCTCGTCAACTGTGAACTCGTCCCGCCACACCAGGGCGGTCACGCCCTTGACCTCGATCACCCGTACCCGGGTCCCGGTCTCGATCACCTGGGTCGCGTCGTAGGAGCGGGCGGTCCAGATCTCCCCGTCGATCTTGACCACGCCGCCGTTGGCGTCCACCTGCTCCAGCACCAGGGCGCTGCTCCCGGTGATCGCCCGTACTCCGAACGGCTGTTCCTCGCCGGTCAGCTCGGCCGTGCGGTGCCGCTGGATCACCGGCCGGGCCACGGCCACGGTCAGCGCCGAGACGGCGGCGAAGATCACCGCCTGGAGGGCCAGCGGTGCGCCGAGGGCGGCAGCACCGGCCGCGGCGAACGCACCGACCCCGAACATCACCAGGAAGAGAGTCGTCGTGAAGATCTCAGCGACGACCAACACGACGCCCAATACGATCCACAGGAGCGGCTCCACACGTCGATCCTGTCACGGATGCGCACCTACCGGCGAATCTTGATCGACGCACATAAGATCTCGTATGCCGAGGTCCGGCGGCCGGCACGGGTTCGGCGAACCCCGACCCGGCGCGGTTACGCCCGGTCTGGCCCGATAATCCTCCTACCGACTCCGCACGACCGACCGCGAACCCCGAACCGACCGCGAACTCCGAAACCGACCACGAATCCCGAACCGACCGCGAACTCCGAACCCCGGGGTCCGGTTTTGCGTATCCAACTCCGAGTCCCCGCACCCCCGAGTTCGAGGAGGCGCCCGTGGCCCCGCTGCCGCCGGAGTCCGGCCTACTGCCGGAGACCACCCGCCGGATCGACGCGCTCGTCGCCCAGACCCAGGCCATGGGCCGGGCACCCTCGCTGATCCTCGGGGTGCTGCGGGCCCCGGCCGCCGCCGGGGCGGCCGGCGGGCTGCTGCACGTCGCCGCCGCCGGCGAGACCCCCACACCGGATCCGGACGTCCAGTACCGGATCGGCTCGATCACCAAGACGATGACCGCGGTACTGCTGCTGCGGCAGCGCGACGAGGGACTGCTCGACCTGGACGACCCGCTGGAGAAGCACCTGCCCGGCAACCCGCTCGGTGCCGTCCGGCTGCGGCAACTCCTCGGCCACGCCGCCGGCCTGCAACGGGAACCCGACGGCGAGTGGTGGGAACGCTCCGCCGGCACCGACCTGGCCACCCTGCTGGCCGGGCTGACCGAGGAGAAACTGGCCTTCCCGGCGCACCGCACCTTCCACTACTCCAACCTGGCCTACGCGCTGCTCGGCGCCGTGCTGGAACGGGTCACCGGGGAGTCCTGGTGGAAGCTCGTCCGGTCCCGACTGCTCGATCCACTGGGGATGGTCCGCACCTCCTACCAGCCGACCGAGCCGTACGCCCGGGGCTACGTCGTCCATCCATGGCACGAGACGCTGCGCGAGGAGCCGCGTACCGACACCGGGGCGATGGCGCCGGCCGGCCAGCTCTGGGCGAGCCTTGACGACCTGGCCCGCTGGGCCGGATTCCTCGCCGCCGGCGATCCGGAGGTCCTCGCCCCGGAGACCCTGGCCGAGATGTGCGTCCCGGTGGCCATGGCCGACCTCGACTCCTGGACCGCCGGTTACGGCCTCGGCGTCGAACTGCACCGGGCCGGCGACCGGGTGTACGCCGGGCACGGCGGTTCGATGCCCGGCTACGTCGCCACGGCCTCGGTGCACCGCCCGTCCGGCATCGGCGTGGTCGGCTTCGCCAACTCGTACGGGCTGCGCACCGGTTCGCTGCCGATGCTCGGCCGGCAGGTGCTGGGCCTGGTACTCGACGCCGAACCCGCACCGGTACGGCCCTGGCGACCGGCGGCCGGACCGCCGGCCGGCGACATCGCCGGGTTGACCGGTCGCTGGTGGTGGATGGGGCGGGAGTTCGAGGTGGCCTGGGATCCCGGCGCCGAGGAGCTGGTGGTGACCCCGCAGCCGCCCGGCGCCGTCCCACGCTGGCGGTTCCGGCGGGACGTCGAGGGGCGCTGGCGGGGCCGCTCCGGCATGAACGCCGGGGAGGTCCTGACCGTCCGCCGCGACCCGACCGGTGCGGCCACGGCCCTGGACATCGCCACCTTCGTCTTCACCCGCCACCCCGACCGGCTCGGCTGAACCGGCGTGGCCACGTGCCCCGCCCCGGCCGAGGGGCGGATGCTCCTGGCGTAGCTCTCCGGGGCTCGGATGGGACAGCTCAGGGCTCGGACGGGACAGCTCAGGGCTCGGACGGGACCGTGACGAAGTCGATGAGCCGTTCCACCGCGTTGATCAGCGGTGTCTCCACGTCGTGGAAGCTGTCCACCCGGGCGAGGACGCGCCGCCACATCTCGGCCGGCTCGGCGACCCCGAGGGCGGCACAGACGCCCTCCTTCCACGGCCGTCCCGGCGGCACCACCGGCCACGCCCGGATGCCGAGCGCCGACGGCTTCACCGCCTGCCAGACGTCGACGTACGGATGGCCGGTGACGAGTACGTCCGGCGAGGTGACCGCCGCCACGATCCGGCTCTCCTTCGAGCCGGGCACCAGGTGGTCGACGAGGACACCCAACCGCCGCCCCGGCCCGGGGCCGAACTCGCGGACCCGGGAGGCGAGTTCGTCGATGCCGTCCAGCGGCTCCACCACAACGCCCTCGATGCGCAGGTCGTCGCCCCAGATCCGCTCCACCAGCGCGGCGTCGTGCACACCCTCCACCCAGATCCGGCTCGCCCTGGCCACCTGGGCGGGTACCCCGGCCACCGCCACCGACCCGGAGGCGGTCCGGCGGCGCGGCGCCGGTGCCGTCGACGGCGCCGGGCGGCGCAGCGTCACCGGTTTGCCGTCCAGCAGGAACGCGGCCGGCAGCAGCGGGAAGTTGCGCCGCCGGCCGTGCCGGTCCTCCAGCACCACCGCACCGGACTCGAAACCCACCACCGCGCCACAGAACCCCGAGTCGGCGTCCTCCACCACCAGGTCGACCTCGGCCGGCACCTCGGGGGTGACCCTGCGCCGCCGCCAGTCCCCGGCGAGCACGTCGTCGCCGTACATCCTCCCCATCCCGGGGACGGTAGCCGGTGCCGGCCGGTCGGTCGGCGTTGACGCGCCGCCCGGCCGGCAGTCGAGACAGCCGACACGGGAAGCACGTACCCTAGCCGCATGTCCCCCGCAACGGGCGCGGCGACTCTCGTGGCGCGCCGGTCCAGCCGTTTCGTGGCCTGGGTACGCGCCTGGCGTGCCGGGCTGGTGCCGTACGACGAGATCGCCGACGAGATCGCCGGTGGCGAGGAGCACCTCGTCGCGGACGCCCCGGGCGCCTGGACCGACATCCCGCTACGTGACGCGCTCGCCGCCTTCTCCAAGCTCTCGCCGGACGAGATCCGGTTGGTGCTGCCCGCACCCGGCGATCCTCGCGGGCTGCCCGGTCCCGGCCCGTTCGCCTCGGCGGCACTGCTGGCCGGCGAGGCGGTGGTGGCCCGTGGTCTGGGCGTGATCCCCGAGGTACGCACGCACACCAGCGGGTCCGGAGTGACGTTCGAGACGGTGCTGTGGCGGGTGTATCCGCTGCCGGAGAGCGCCCCGGCCGCCTCGCTGGGCAGTCCCGGCGCGGCCGAGGCCGAGGCGGAGTTGGCGGTGACCCTGGCCGAGGCGACCGCGGCGCTGACCCGGCTCGACGTCGCGCAGTGGCGCCCGGAACTGGCCGGCGCACTCGCGGCACTGCGCCGACCGGACAGCGGGATGGACCTGCCACCCGGCTTCGACCCGCGCTCGCGGCGGCTCTTCGCCCGGGCCAGCGTGCTGGACCAGGTGCTCGCGCTGGCCGAGCACGCCGCGCCCGGCGGTTCGGTGAACGGCCACGAGGCCCAGCAGCGCGACGCCGCGCTGCGCCCGCTCACCGCCGCCTGCCGACGGGCCGTCGTGGCGGCCTGCAACGCACCTCTCTCGGCCTGACACCGCCCGGCAGCGGACCGCCGGTGCCCGCCGGACCCTCCCGTCGGCCGTCGGCCGCAGACACCCCGCCGTCGGCCGTCGTCACCCGCCGTCGGCCCTGGTCGCGCCGATGCCGCCGGCTATTCCGGCCGCGACAATCGTCCCGACCGGCAACCGCGCCGACCAAGCGCCGACCGATTCGTCCGGCATTCGACGCCCGGACGGATGCCGGGAAACGCCGGTCACAAAGGTGCGGTAGGGTCCTCGTTCCATGGGCGGCACCCCGAATTCGATAGACCTCGCGCACTCCTCCTCCGCGAGTCCCCCCGCGTCCCGGCGTCGCTGGTTCAACCGGCGCGGCACCGTCGAACTTGCCTGGGTGCTGCTGGTGATAGCCATTGCCGGAGCACTCTGCATGGCCCGCTACGAGGACCCGCGCCGGATCGCCTCCTCCGGCGACAGTTACTGGTACATGCGACAGGCACAGGTCTTCGCCGGCACCGATCTGGCGACCGCCTCCGCCCGTTCATCATTTCAGGTGTGCCGCGACATCAACCGTTCGGCCAAAGAGCGGGGAATGGCCCAAGCCTGTCGCGACGGGTATCCCCAGCAGGGCATTTCCCCCCGGTACATCGCAATTTTCGACAGCCGGCCGGGATATCCGCTGTTCGCGGCGCCTTTCGTGAAGGTCCTCGGCGTCTGGCAGGGCATGGTCGTGGCGACCCTGATCATCGCCGTCGGCGTCGGCCTGCTCACCTACCTGGCCGTCTGGCTGGCGTTCGGGATGCGCCTGGTCGGCCTTATCGCAACCGCGTTGGTCTATGCGCTGCCGACCGGGTTCTGGATAACCCGGATGCTTGCCGACGGTGCGATGCTGGCCGGCTGCCTCGCCGTGCTGATCGGCGCGATGCTGCTCTGGCGCAACCGGTACAGCGGGCTGCCGATCGCGCTCGCGGGATTCGCCTGGACCTTCGCCACCAAGTCGGCGAACGGTGTGGCGATGGCCCTGGTCCTGGTGACCGCGAGCGTCCTGGCGCTGCTGACCCGCTTCCCGAACCGGCGCGGCGCGCTGTTCGCCGGCGGGCTCGGTCTGGCCACCCTGGTCGGCTGGTCCGCGGTCAGCTCGGCGCTCGAGCTGCCGTCGCTGACCGAGGCGATCCAGGACTACGCGACCACCCACTTCACCCGGCCGGACACGCCCGAGCCGTACACCTGGCTCTGGGAACGGAACCTCCAGTGGTGGCCGGGCAGGTTCGAGCAGTGGTTCGTCGAACCGCTGCCGCAGATCGCGGTGATAGCGGCGACGCTGATCTTCGCCACCCGCACCCGGCACCTCGCCTTCCTGTGGCTGGGCACCGGGCTGAGCGGTTTGGCACTGATGGTCGCGAAGCCGGTCGACTCGGAGTACGAGCGGCTGATGCTCCCGGTGTGGTTCCTGGTCGCCGCCGCCGTCGGGTACGCCGTCGTCGTGGCGCTTCCGGCCCGGTGGTCCGGCGGCGGGAGTGGCGCCGAGGCGGCCACCCGGCCCGTCGACCGGCCACCGTCACCGGTGTCGAGCGAGCCGGACCGCCCCGGCCGACCGGCACCCGACTCCGGCACTCCGGCCGGTCGGGGCGACCAGGATCGCAGCGCTGCTCCGGCCGACCCCGACCCGCAGCCGACCGACCGCGACCTGAGCCGGGCCAGCACCGCCTGAGCGGCCGGCTACCAGGCCGCCCGGATCGGGTTCAGACCTCGTCGATCAGGTCGGCGACCGAGGAGACGATCCGGGACGGCAGGTACGGGTAGCGTTCCGCCTCGGCCCTGGTGCTGATCCCGGTCAGCACCAGCACGGTCTGCAACCCCGCCTCCAGCCCGCAGAGGATGTCGGTGTCCATCCGGTCACCGATCATCGCGGTCGTCTCCGAGTGCGCGTCGATGGTGTTCAACGCCGAGCGCATCATCATCGGGTTCGGCTTGCCGACGAAGTACGGCTCGACCCCGGTCGCCTTCGAGATCATCGCGGCCACCGAGCCGGCCGCCGGCAGGGCACCCTCGGCGGACGGGCCGGTCGGATCCGGGTTGGTGCAGATGAACCGGGCGCCGCCGTCGATCAGCCGGACCGCCTTGGTGATCGCCTCGAAGCTGTACGTCCGGGTCTCGCCCAGCACCACGTAGTCGGGGGCGAAGTCGGTGAGCACGTACCCGACCGCGTGCATCGCGGTGGTCAGCCCGGCCTCCCCGATCACGTACGCCGTGCCGCCGGGACGCTGGTCGGCCAGGAACTGCGCGGTGGCCAGCGCGGCGGTCCAGATCGCGTGCTCCGGAACGTCGAAGCCCATCCGGTTCAGCCGGGCCTGGAGATCCCGGGCGGTGTAGATCGAGTTGTTGGTGAGGACCAGGAACGGCTTGCCCGAGGCACGCAGCGCGCGGACGAACTCCGGCGCACCGGGCACCGGCTGCCCCTCGTGCACCAGCACCCCGTCCATGTCGGTCAGCCAGCTCTCCACCGGCTTCCGATCAGTCATGCCGGGCCGCCACGACCGGCGGGGTACGGGCTGCACTCGTTCATGGCTCTCCTTGCGCGGGCGGGGTCAGGGGCGCCGGGCCGGCTGGCAGCAACCGGTCGGGCAGGTGTCCCAGGCGGGCAGCGTACCCAGCCGGCGTCGCGCGGGCGTGTCGGCCGGGTTAAGCCGCTCCGTCACCAGCTCCCGGACCATCGACACGAACCTCGGATCGGTGCCCGGGGTGCCGGCCCGGACGAAGTCGAGACCGAGCTGCTTGGCCGTACCCGCCGCCTCGGTGTCCAGGTCCCAGACCACTTCGAGGTGGTCGGATACGAAGCCGATCGGGCTGACCACCACCGAGGTGACCCCGTCGGCCGCCAGGGTGCGCAGGTGGTCGTTGACGTCCGGCTCCAGCCACGGCACCTGCGGCGGGCCGGAGCGGCTCTGCCAGACCAGGTCGTACGGCAGGCCCGGAGCCGCCCGCTCGGCCACCAGCGCGGCGGTCTCGCGCAACTGTGCCTCGTACCGGCCGCCCTGCGGGCCGGCGGAGGCGGCCATCGAGACCGGGATCGAGTGGGCGGTGAAGACCAGCCGGGTGCTGTCCCGGCGGGCCGGGTCGAGGGTGGCCAGCGCACCCGCCACCGCGTCGGCGTGCGGCTCGACGAATCCGGGATGGTCCCAGTACTGCCGCAGCTTGTCTATCCGGGGCGCCCCCGGCCCCACCGCCGCGCGGGCGGTCGCGATGTCCTCCTGGTACTGCCGGCAGGAGGAGTAGCCGCCGTACGCGCTGGTGACGAAGCCGAGGGCGGAGGTGATCCCGTCGTCGCGGAGCTGGGCCACGGTGTCGGCGAGCATCGGGTGCCAGTTGCGGTTGCCCCAGTACACCGGAAGGTCGAGCCCGTGCGCGGCGAAGTCGGCCCGGATCGCGGCGAGCAGCTCCCGGCACTGCTGGTTGATCGGCGAGACGCCGCCGAAGTGCTGGTAGTGCTCGGCGACCTCGGCCAGCCGGTCCGGCGGCACGTTCCGCCCCCGGGTGACGTTGGCCAGGAACGGCAGGACGTCCTCGGGCCGTTCCGGGCCACCGAACGAGATCAACACAACGGCGTCGTAGGACATGCCCCTATTGTTCCCGCCGCCGTCGGGCTGCCGGGCCCGGCCCCGCCCACCGGCGGCGCCAGCGGGACCGGGCCAGCCGGACCGGGCCGTGCCCAGCCGGACGTGGACCGTGCTCAGGTGGCCGCGCCGAGCGCGTGGTAGCCGCCGTCGACGTGCACGATCTCACCCGTGGTGGCCGGGAACCAGTCGGAGAGCAGGGCCAGGCAGGCCCGTGCGGCCGGCTCCTGGTCGGTGAGCACCCAGCCCAGCGGGGCCCGCTCGGCCCAGGCATCCTCGAAGCGTTCGAAGCCCGGGATCGACTTCGCGGCCATGGTGCGCAGCGGCCCGGCCGAGACCAGGTTGCTGCGGATGCCCTTCGAGCCGAGGTGCAACGCGAGGTAGCGGGAGGCGGACTCCAGGCCGGCCTTGGCCACGCCCATCCAGTCGTACACCGGCCAGGCCTTGGTGGCGTCGAAGGTGAGGCCGACCACGGCACCGCCCGCGCTCATCAACGGCAGCGCGGCCACCGCGAGCGACTTGTAGGAGTACGTCGAGACCTGCAGCGCGGTCGCCACGTCCTCCCACGGCGCGTCCAGGAAGCCGCCACCCAGACAGCTCGCCGGCGCGAAGCCGATCGAGTGGACCACGCCGTCCAGCCCGTCGACGTGCTCGCGGACCCGGTCCGCCAGGCTGGCCAACTGGTCGGCGTCGGTGACGTCCAGCTCGATCACCGGCGCGGGTTCGGGCAGCCGCTTGGCGATCCGCTCGACGAGCGACATCCGGCCGAAGCCGGTGAGCACCACCGTCGCGCCGTTCTCCTGGGCGAGCCTCGCCACCGAGAACGCGATCGACTGGTCGGTGATGACCCCGGTGACGAGCAGCCGCTTGCCGGCCAGCAGTCCAGACACAAGATCCTCCATACCCTCGTGGTCCCCCGCGTCCCGCGGCCGGTCCGGGTCCGTCCCGGCCGATCACGGCGCCTGGGCGATTGTGCCAGTCGGTGCCCCGCCGGGCCGGTCGGCGCCGGCTCCCGGGCCGGTCCGCGCCGCAGCCGAGACTGGCTCGGTGCCGCATGCCGTGACCGGCGTGCCGCCTGCCGTGACCGACAGTGCGGCGTGCCGTGACCGACCGTGCCGCCTGCCGTGACCGGCGGTGCCGCAGGTCGGGCCGGTCAGTGGCCCATGCCGAGGCCGCCGTCGACCGGGACGACCGCCCCGGAGACGTAACCGGCGGCGTCCGAGGCCAGCCAGGCCACCACAGCGGCCACCTCGTCCGGGCTGGCCATCCGGCCGGCCGGGATCGACTTGCGGATCTCCGCCTTGCGCTCGTCGGAGAGCACCGCCGTCATGTCGGTGTCGATGAACCCGGGCGCCACCACGTTGGCGGTGATGTTCCGGCTGCCCAGCTCCCGGGTGATCGACCGGGCCACCCCGACCAGGCCGGCCTTGCTCGCCGCGTAGTTCACCTGGCCGGCGCCGCCGGAGAGACCGACCACCGAGGAGACGAAGACCATGCGCCCCCACCTGGCCCTGAGCATCTTGCCGGAGGCCCGCTTGGCACACCGGAACGCGCCGGTCAGGTTGGCGTCGAGGACCCGGGTGAACTGCTCCTCGGACATCCGCAGCAACAGCGTGTCGTCGGTGATCCCGGCATTGCAGACCAGCACCTCGACCGGCCCCAGCTCCGCCTCGACGGCCGAGAACGCCTCGTCGACCTGGTCACTGTCGGTGATGTCGCACCGGACCCCGAACAGGTCGGCGGGCGGGTTGCTGCCCCGGTGGGTGACCGCCACCCGGTCGCCCTGCTTGGCGAAGGCCTGCGCGATGGCCAGGCCGATCCCCCGGTTGCCCCCGGTCACCAGCACGGTACGGGCCACGGGTGTCCTCCTCCTCGACGGTACGGACGTGCGGGTTGGAGACTAGGCGCTACCGGCGGGTAATCCGTAACCCGGGTGCCGGCCGACCTGCGTGCTACCGGGGTACTACGGGCGGGATAGCGCCACGGGGTGACGACGGCCGGCTCCGGACGGCCGTACCCTGCCCCTGATGGAGAACGGCACCGCCGCGGCACTGCGCCTCGGCCCCGACGAGCTGCTCCGGCTGCTGATCGGGCCGGACTATCCGCCGCCCGCACCGCACGGTCCGCCCGGCAGGTGGCGGCGCCGCGTGCAGGCCGCCCGGCCGGTACTGGCCCCGATCCTGGTCTTCGCCCTGGTCGGCATCACCATCGCCGGCATCCAGTACCTGGCCGACACCCGGAAGCTGCCGGACGTGCTGGCGATCCTGCTCGGTGTCGGCGGGGTGCTGCCGGCGGTGCTGGCCCCGTTCCGCCCGCTGCTCGCCTGGCGGATCGGCTACCCCATGCTCTTCCTCGGCGTCCTGGAGGCGCAGCCGGAGGAGTCCTGGCCGTGGAGCCCGGTGCAGATCGTCGCCTTCCTCTTCGTCCTGCTCGTGCTGGCCTCCCGGACCAGCCTGGGGATCTCCGCCTGGGCGGCGGTACTCAGCATCCTGCCGGCGTACCTCTGCGTGCCGTCCCGGGCGAACGCGCACGGGGTGGTACTGCTCTTCCTGGCGATCCTGATCGTCGGCGACCAGGTGCGGCGGCGCCTGCAGAGCCAGCGGGCCCTCGCCGAGCAGGCCGAACGCAGCGAGCTGGAGCAGGCCCGCCGGGCGGTGCTGGAGGAACGGACCCGGATCGCCCGGGAGATGCACGACGTGGTCGCGCACCACATGTCGATGATCGCGGTGCAGGCGGAGACCGCGCCGTACCGGCTGACCGGGCTGCCCGAGCCGGCCCGGGACGAGTTCACCGCGATCGCCGGCTCGGCCCGGGAGGCGTTGGCCGACATGCGCCGGCTGCTCGGCGTACTGCGCAGCGAGGCGGCCTCGGCACCGGAGACGGCGCCGCAGCCGGGGCTGGCCGACCTACCGGAGCTGGTCGAGGCGGCCCGGCGGGCCGGGATGGCGGTGACGGTCGCCACCGGTCCGGAGCCGGAGCGCCCCCGGACGGTGCCGGAGGCGGTCGGGCTGGCCGCGTACCGGATCGTCCAGGAGGCCCTGGCCAACGCGGCCCGGCACGCGCCCGGGACGACCGTGCGGGTGTCGGTGGACGCGGACGACCGGGGGCTGGCCATCGGGATCTGGAACGACCCGCCCGGATCCGGCAGCGGCCCGGCGGGCGACGCCGCCGGCCAGGCCGGGCACGGACTGACCGGGATGCGGGAGCGGGCCCGGCTGCTCGGCGGCCGGCTGCGGGCCGGCCCCACCGACGACCACGGGTACGCGGTGACCGCCTACCTGCCATACCGTCCCGAGGAGGAGACCCCGGCAGCGGACCGGTCCGAGCGGGACGGCAAGCTGGACGGATGATCCGGGTACTCGTCGTCGACGACCAGGCGATGGTCCGGCAGGGGTTCGGGGCGCTGCTGGCGGCCCAGCCCGACCTGCTGGTGGTCGGCGACGCGGCGAACGGCGCCGAGGCGGTCACCGCCGCCCGGCGACTCGACCCGGACGTAGTGCTGATGGACGTCCGGATGCCGGTGCTGGACGGCCTGGCCGCGACCCGGCAGCTCCTCGGCGGCCGGCCGGAGGCGGACCGGCCCCGGGTGCTCGTGCTGACCACCTTCGACCTGGACGACTACGTCTACGAGGCGCTGCGGGCCGGCGCCAGCGGCTTCCTGCTCAAGGACGCCCCGGCCGCCGACCTGGTGCACGCGGTCCGGGTGGTGGCGGCCGGTGAGGCGCTGCTCGCCCCGACGGTGACCCGCCGGCTGATCGCCGAGTTCGCCGCCCGGCCCGGCCGGGACCGGCCCCGCCCGGTCAGTCTGGCCGGGCTCACCCCCCGGGAGACCGAGGTGCTCCGGCTGATCGCCCGGGGCCGCTCGAACGGCGAGATCGCCGCCGAACTGGTGGTCGCCGAGCAGACCGTGAAGACCCACGTCGGGCGGATCCTGGGCAAGCTCGACCTGCGCGACCGGGCCCAGGCGGTGGTGGTCGCGTACGAGTCCGGGTTGGTCACCGCCGGGGACTAGGCGGAGTTCCCAGGCGGTGGCCCACCGTGGGGGACTCGTCCTCCGGTAGCCCCCGGACAGTCCCCTGGTACTCCGGGGGAAGCCGTCCCACGGCGTGACGCGCCGGCCCCCTTCCGGAACGCATTCTCTGCTCGGAGAAGCGATCGGAGGGAGAACGGCATGCGATGGCGACCGACGGTACGGACCGGGGTGGCCGGACTGCTCGCGCTGGGGCTGATGGTGCCGCCACCGGCCCGGCCCGCCGAGGCGGTGTCCCCGGCGACCGGGTTCGTGGCGGCGTACCCGACTATGGCGGCGGCGATGCGCTCGGCCGGCGGCCCGTACGCCGACTGGGTCGCCGCGGGCCGGTCCTTCCTCGCCTTCGACCCGCACGGCGACGGCCTGGCCGTGGAGGTGCTCGGCGACCTCGGCAGCGCCGACCGGATCGCGGTACTCGTGCCCGGAGTGGACAGCACGCTGCGGGACTTCGACCGCGGCCTGGGCGGGGTACGCCGCCGCGCCCCGGCCGTCCAGGCCCGCGCGCTGCACGAGGAGATCCGGGCCCTCCGGCCCGGTGCCCGGGTGGCGGTGCTGGCCTGGCTCGGCTACGACACGCCGGACGGGCTGGGTCGGGCGGCGGCCCGCGCGGAGCACGCCCGAGCCGGCGCGGCCGCTCTGGTCGAGTTGGCCCGGACGCTGGCCCGGCACCGGCCCGGCGCGACGGTGACGCTTGTCGGGCACAGCTACGGCGCGCTGGTGCTGGGGCTGGCCGCGGCCGAGTTGCCGCCGCAGGTCACCGACCTGGTGACGCTGGCCGGGGTCGGGATGGGCGTGGACCGGGCGGCCGGGCTGGGCACCGGTGCCCGGGTCTGGGCAGCCGAGGCGCCGGACGACTGGATCCGCCGGCTGCCGCCGGTGCGGGTGTTCGGCTTCGGGCACGGCGTCCGGCCGGCCAGTCCCGGGTTCGGCGCCCGGCCGCTGCCGGTGTCGGGGGTGACCGGGCACGACGGATATCTGGTGCCGGGCAGCGCGACACTGCACGCGACCGCCCTGGTCACGCTCGGAGCGTCCGGGCGGATCGACACGACGGCGGTGACCAGCCGATGAGCCTGCTGGACCGACAACGGACCGAGGGCACGGCGACGCCGTCCCGGCTGCGTGCCGGCGCGGACGGCGGCGGCCGGGACCGGGGCGTCGACGGGCTGCGGGCGTACGCGATCGGCGGGGTGGTGTTCGGGCACTGGCTGGTCACCGCCCTGGTGCTCGGCGCCGACGGAGCGCTGCGCACCGCCAGCCCGCTGGCCGCGATGCCGGCGCTGGCACCGGCGACCTGGCTGTTCCAGACGCTCGGGCTCTTCTTCTTCGTCAGCGGGTACGCCTCGGCCCGGTCGCTGCGCTCGGCCGCCGGCCGGGGACTCGGCCCGGCCGGTTGGCTGGGCAGCCGGCTGGGACGGCTGGGACGGCCGGTGTCGCTGCTGCTCGGCGGCTGGCTCGCGGTGCTGGCCGTGGCCGCCCTGCTCGGCACTCCGGCGGGGACCCTGCGGACCGCGGCCACGCTGGTGGTCAGTCCACTGTGGTTCCTGCTGCCGCTGGTGGCGTTGATCGCGGCGACCGGGCCGCTGTCCCGGGCACTGGACCGGTACGGGCCGGTCCGGCTGGCCGTACCCGCGGTGGCGTTGGTCACGCTCAGCGATCTGGTCGGGCGGGTCGACGAGGGCTGGCCGGTGCCGTTGCCCGGGGACGGGGTGTGGCGGGTGCCGGTCGCGGTGCTGGCCGGCTGGCTGCTGCCGTACCTGCTCGGGATGGCCCTCGCCGACGGCCGGCTCGGCGGCCGGCGGGTCGCGGTCGGTCTGCTGCTCGGCGGTGCGGCCGGGATGGTGGTGCTGGGCTGGGCCGGCTATCCGGTGAGCGCGGTCGGGGTACCCGGGGACGGGATGTCCAATCTCGACCCGCCGTCGCTCTTCGCGGTCTGCCTGGCGCTGGCCCAGATCGGGGTGGCGCTGCTGGTCCGGCCGGCGTTGGGCCGCCTGCTGGCCCGGCCGGGCCGGTGGGCGCCGGTGGACCGGCTCAACAGGGTGGCGATGGGGGTCTACCTGTGGCACCAGAGCACCCTGCTCGGGGTGACCGCCCTGGTCGCGCTGCTGGCCCGGCTGGCCGGCGCGGGCGCCGTACCCGGACTGCACACCGCACCCGACGGAGCCGGCTGGGTCGCCGCCCGGCTGGCCTGGCTGCCGCTGCTGGTCCTGGTGCTGGCGGTGCTGGTGGGACGGACCGGTCGCGACCGACCGGCGGGGCGGCAATACGAACGGTAACCGGCGGGGCGGACAGCACGGACGGTAACCGACGGAACGACTTCCGGCCCCCGGCCCCGGTCGGGGAGCCGACACCGGGGGACCCGGATGGCCGACTGCGGCCGTCGGGTCCCCCGGGTGTACGATTACTCGCGTTCCAGGTCCGGCCGACAAGATGGAGGTGATCGCTGTGCGAGATAGCGATCCTCCCAGTCGTGGCCGGGTCCTTGGTCAGTCCGCCTGAGCCGTGACGTCTCCCGCCGACTGACCCAGTTCCGCTCCACACCGCATCCCGGTCCCGCCCCGGCAACCGCCGGTGCGTCGAGCCGGCTGTGCGAATCCGCTGGCTGTCGCCGAGCCGAGGTGTGTGGAGCTGCCCGGTCACGACTTCGTGTGCGCGTCCAGTGATCCCCGAGACGTCGCCGCCGCCCGCTGCCCGCCGGCCCGGCACGTCTCCAGTCGCCACCCGGAGGCACAATCATGCAGCGTTACGTCGCTCCGCTCGGCTTCACCCTCGCCGCCGCCTGGGTCGTGGTGGTCTTCATGCTGGTCCGCGCGACCCCGTGACGGAGATCTCCGCCAGCTTGGCGCACCCGCCGTTCCGCCCACCCGCACGTACCCGGCCGGCCCGGTAACCGGCACCGACCGGGTACGTCAGCACTCCCGTCCGCCCGCACAGCCGACCGTCCCGCCGTTCACACGGCCGACCGTCCCGCCGTTCACACCAGGCGGGACGTCCAGAGCAGGCTCAGGCCCGCCGCGCAGAGCGCGAAGAGCAGCGCGATCCCGGCGTACCACTGGGTGATCTCCCGGGCCTCGGTCCGGAACCCGATCGAGCTGCCCATGTCCTGGTAGACCTGCTTCAGCTCGCTCACCGAGGCCGCCTCGTAGAAGTACCCCTGGGTCGTCTCGGCGAGTTCGGCCAGGGCCAGCCGATCCACCGGTACCCGTTGTAGCTGGCCGCCGATGTCGACCGCGCCGGAGTCCGTGCCGAACGCGATCGTCGAGACCGGAACGTTCGCCGCCTGCGCCGCGGCGCCGGCCTCCTCGATCGACCGCCCCGAGGTGCGGTAGCCGTCCGAGAGCAGCACGATCCGGGCCGGCGGGATGCCCTGGGCACCGTCCGCCGGCACCGACCGGATCGCCTCCAGGCAGGTGAAGACGGCCTCGCCGGTCGCGGTCGCCTCGGCCAGCACCAGGCCGTCGATGGCCTGCACGACCGCCGGCCGGTCCTTGCCGGGCGGCACCAGCACGTTCGCCGACTTGGCGAAGGCGACCAGCCCGAGGTTGTAGGTCGGCGGCAGCTCGTCGACGAACTGCTTGGCCGCCTCCTGGGCCGCCTCCAGCCGGTTCGGCGCCACGTCGTCGGCCTCCATCGACAGCGACACGTCGATCGCCAGCATGATCGTGGCGCGCTCCAGCGGCTCCTTGGTGTCGATCGCCGGCCGGGCCATCCCGGTGGCCAGGATCAGCAGGCTGAGCAGGAAGACCCCGGCGGCGGCGTGCCGGCGCCAGCCGATCCCCTTCGGCGCCAGGGTGCGCAGCAGCTCGACGTTCGTGAACCGCATCGCGTAGGTGCGGCGGTGCAGTTGCCGCCAGACGTACGCCCCGGCGAGCAGCAGCACCGGAAGCACCGCCAGCAGCCACCACGGTTGCAGAAAACGGATCATCGTGTCGTCCCCCGGGTACGGGCGTGCCGCTGCGCTGCGACGAAGCGCACCATGTCCAGCAGCCAGTCGGAGTCGGTCCGCAGCCGCAGGTGTGCCGCTCCGGCGGCCCGCAGCTCGTGGGCGATGGCGCCGCGCTGGGCGGCAGCCGCGGCGGCGTAACGTTGCCGCAGCTTTGGATCGGCGGTCTGCACCTCGTGCAGTTCACCGGTCTCGGGGTCGACGACGGGCAGCACGCCGACGTCCGGCAGTTCCAGCTCGCGCGGGTCGACCACCTCGACGGCGAGCACCTCGTGCCGGACCCGCAGCTTGCGTACCGGGCGTCCCCACTGTTCCGGCGGGGCGAGGAAGTCGGAGATCACCACCGCCATGCCGCGCCGCCGGGGTGGACGGTTGAGCGCGTCCACCAGCAGGCCGAGGTCGGTGCGCCCGGGTCGGGTCGGCGTGCCGGCGATGGTCCGGAGCAACCCCTGTGCCTCCTTCCGGCCCGGCCGGGCCGGCAGCCGCAGCACCCCCGGCGGGGTGCTGGGCGAGCCCGTCCGGCCGTCCCGGGGCGGGCCGGTGCCGATCACCGCACCGATCCGGTTGCCGCCGCGCACCGTCAGGTGGGTGACCGCCGCCGCAGCAGCGATCACGAGTTCCCGTTTGAGCCAGCGGCCGGTGCCGAAGTCGAGGCTGGCCGAGAGGTCCACCGCCAGCCAGGTCTCCAACTCCCGGTCGGCCACCGTACGCCGGACGTGCGGCACCGTCGTCCGGGCCGTCACCGGCCAGTCCATCCGGCGTACGTCGTCGCCGGGGCGGTACTCCCGGGACTCCCCCGCCTCGGTGCCCGGCCCCGGCAGCAGTCCGAGGTAGTCGCCCTGGAGCAGTCCGTCGAGTTTGCGGGTGACCAGCAGCTGCAACCGGGAGAGCACCGCCTCGGCGCGGGCCGGGCTGTTCTCGGTGGCCGGCGTCATGCCGGCGGCTGTCCGGGCCACGCCGGGCCGGACGCCAGGATCCCGGACGCCGGGCCGAGCCCGGGACCGGGCGGCGGGGTGGCGTTCTGCCGGGGCGCGACGGTGGGCAGCGGGATGGTGGACATCACCCGGTCGACGACATGGTCGGCCGGAATGTTGTCGGCCAGCGCGTCGTAGCTGAGCACCAGCCGGTGCCGGAGGATGTCCGGAGCGATGTCCTGGACGTCCTGCGGCAGCGCGTAGTCCCGGCCGCGCATCAGGGCGAGCGCCCGGGTGGCCCGGACGATGCCGAGCGAGGCGCGTGGGCTGGCGCCGTACTGGATGAGCTGGGCGACGTCCGGCATCCCGTGTTCGGCCGGGGCGCGGGTGGCCAGCACCAGGCGTACGGCGTAGTCGACCAGGGCGTTGTGCACGAACACCTGGTCGGCCTTGCGTTGCAGCCCGACGAGTTCGAGCGGGGTGAAGATCGAGGCCGGCTCGGGGGCGCTGACTCCCATCCGGTAGACGATCTCGCGTTCCTCGGCGTCGGTGGGATAGCCGACGATGATCTTCATGAGGAAGCGGTCCCGCTGCGCCTCGGGCAGCGGATAGACGCCCTCCTGCTCGATCGGGTTCTGCGTCGCCATCACCAGGAACGGGTTCGGCACCCGGTGGGTCTGCCCGCCGATCGACACCTGCTGCTCGGACATCACCTCCAGCAGCGCCGACTGCACCTTGGCCGGTGCCCGGTTGATCTCGTCGGCGAGCAGGAAGTTCACGAAGACGGGGCCGAGTTCGACGTCGAACTTCTCGCTCGACTGCCGGTAGATCCGGGTGCCGACGATGTCGGCGGGGACCAGGTCCGGAGTGAACTGCACCCGGGCGAAGGTACCGCCGACGACCCGGGCCAGGGTCTCCACCGCGAGCGTCTTCGCCACCCCGGGCACCCCTTCGAGCAGGCAGTGCCCGCGGGCCAGCAGGGCGACGAACATCCGCTCCACCATCCGGTCCTGCCCGACGATGACCCGCTTGACCTCGAAGAGGGCGCGTTCGAGCAGGGTCGCGTCCTCGGCCGGGGTGCTGCCCACGGTCGGGACGGCACCGCCGACGTCGGGCGGGGTCGGGGTGTCGGGCGTCGTCGGCTGGGCCACCGGTCCTCCACAGCAGGTTCACGGAATCAGTCGGGGGGTCGGCGCGGGCCGACGACCCCAAGCGTCGCACGTCCGGCTGAGAAGCCGCGAAGGAGAACCGGATTTGCGGTTTCATCCGGCGCATTTGCGGCTGCGGGAGGCGCGCAATCCGGAAAACGGTCGAGGGTGGGTAGACATAGGGGGGTTTTCTCCGGGTACGATGCAGCGGATCGCCGGGCGGCTCCCCCCGTGGCTGCCCGGCGATCTCTATCTCCGGGTCCGTCCACCGGCGCCGTAGACTCGCCGCCGTGAGTGACGGGTCCACAGCCGAGAGCGGCGCATCGTCCCCGGCCGCCTTCCTCCGGCGCCAGCTCGGCGACAATCCGCCCCGGATCTGTTCGGCGCGGGGCTGCCGGGCGGCCGCCGTCTGGGCGCTGCACTGGAACAATCCCCGGCTGCACACCCCGGAGCGACGCAAGACCTGGCTGGCCTGCGCCGAGCACCGGCACTCGCTCGGCGACTTCCTCGGCGCGCGCGGGTTCCTTCGGGAGGTAACACCCGCCGAGGGATCGCCTACGCTCGACACGTGAGCGAGCGAGGCGACGAGCGGGACACGCACGGGCCGACCGACCGGGGCGAGCATGTCGACACCGACCGGCCCGACCGGCCCGACCGGCCCGAACCAGGCGGAGCCCACCAGCCCGGACCAGGCGGAGCCCACCAGCCCGGACCAGGCGGAGGTGACCAGCGCTGGAGCGAGCCCGCTGCGGAGGCGAGCGGGCGGTCGGCGGCCGGGCATCCTCCGGCCGGACCGACCGATCCGCTGGAGCCGTGGCCGGAGACCGTGCGTTGGCAGCCGGTCTCGGCCGACCTGATCAAGGTGGAGGCGCTGCGGCTCGGGATCGGGATGCTGGTCCTCGCCGTCGGCGCCGTGATCGGGCTGGCCCTCACCGGCCACTGGCTCTTCGGCCTCGCCCTCGGCCTGGTGGTCGCGCTCACCCTCTGGCGGCTGGCGGTCATCGTCCGGGCCGTCCGGGCCTGGGGGTACGCCGAACGCGACAACGACCTGCTGGTCCGGCACGGCCTGCTGGTCCGGCGGCTGTCGATCGTGCCGTACGCCCGGATGCAGTTCGTCGACGTCACCGCCGGGCCGCTGGAGCGCGCCTTCGACCTGGCCACCGTGCAACTGCACACCGCCGCCGCCGCGAGCGACGCCCGGGTGCCCGGCCTGCGTCCGGCCGAGGCGTCCCGGCTGCGTGACCGGCTCACCGCGCTCGGCGAGGACCGGGCGGAGGGTCTGTGACGGTCGAGGAGGTCGCCGAACCCCGCAAGCGGCTGCATCCGCTGAGCCCGCTGCTGCACGGGGCGAAGTCGCTGGCGGTGATCGTCGCCGCGCTCTCCTGGTCGACCCTGTCCCGGGTCGGCCTCGGCGTCTTCACCCTGCTGGTGGCGGTGCTGCTGGTCGGTGCGCTGGCGCTGTCGGTGGTCAGTTGGTACAACACCGGCTACCACGTGGTGGGGCGGGAGCTGCGGATCCACGAGGGGCTGCTGTGGCGGCGTACCCGGGCGATCCCGTTGGAGCGGCTGCAGTCCGTGGAGGTGGTCCGGCCGCTGCTGGCCCAACTCAGCGGGCTCGCCGAGCTGCGCTTGGAGGTGGTCGGCGGCGGCAAGACGGAGGCGCCACTGGCGTACGTCACGGTGGCCGACGCGGTGACGTTGCGGGACCGACTGCTGGCGCTGGCCGGCCGGGCGCCCGCCACCGGTACCGGGGCGGGCACGACAGCTCCTGGCCAGCCGCCCGAGCCGGGGCAGTCCGTCCCGACCGGGACACCCGGCGTCGGCGGGTTGGCCGGCACGGTCGAGCCACCGACCGGCCGGCCGCTGCACGCGGTGTCCAACCAGGACCTGCTGGTCAGCCAGCTGCTCACCCCGCAGGCGTTCTTCCTGCCGTTCGGCCTCGCCTTCGTGCTGGTCCAGTTCTTCACCGAGGACTCCTGGTCGTTCATCGCGGTCGCCAGCACCCTCACCGCGATGGCCGGGGTGGTGCTCCAGCCGATCCGGCGGGTACTCGACGACTGGAGTTTCCGGCTGGCCCGCGACGACGCCGCGCTGCGGGTCCGGCACGGGCTGCTGGAGACCCGGGCCCAGACCGTACCGCTGGACCGGCTCCAGGCGATCGGGGTCACCTGGCCGCTGCTCTGGCGGATGAAGGGTTGGCTGCGGATGCGACTGTCGGTGGCCGGCATCGCCGCCGGTGAGATCGACAACCGCAGTACCCCGGACCGGTTGCTGCCGGTCGGCGACCTGGCCACCGCACAGATGATCATGTCGGAGATACTTCCCGGGGTGTCCATCACCGGCACCCTCACCCCGCCGCCGGCCCGAGCCCGCTGGGTGCACCCGCTGGCCCGTACCGCGCTCGGCGCCGGGCTCTCCGCCCGGGTCTTCGCGGTCCGCTCCGGGCTGCTGACCCGGGAACTGCTCGTCGTGCCGTACGCCCGGATCCAGAGCGTCCGGGTGGTGCAGGGTCCGCTCCAGCGGCGGCTGCGGCTGGCCACCGTCTACGCGGACACGGCCGGTGGGCCGGCCGCGGCCGCCCGGGACCGGGACCTGCACGAGGCGTGGGCCCTGGCGGCGGAGTTGACCGCCCGGGCCCGGTCCGCCCGGCTCAGCGCCTCGCGCTGACCGACCGCTGCGGCGCCGAGCCCGGCCCGGCGCCCGGCTCCGGTCCCGACTCCGGCTCGGTGCCGGCAGCCGTCCTGGCCCCCGGCACGCTCTCGACCGCCGACTCCGACGACCCGACGCCAACCTCGGAACCGGTCGCTCCGGCCGGGTCGGACCCGACCGGAGCGCGGCGGGCCCTGCGCGCCGCCCACCAGCGCTCGGCGAGCCCGACGGCCAGGAACGTCAACCCGACGTACGCCCAGCCGACCAGCACGTCGATCACGTAGTGCTCGCCCGCGTAGACCAGGGTGAAGGTCATCGCCAGCGGATAGCAGAGCAGCAGCGGCCACCAGCGTCGCCGGGTCGCGCCGAGGAAGAAGACCACCACGAAGAGCGCCCAGGCGGTGTGCAGCGACGGCATCGCGGCGACCGGGTTGGAGGCGATCTGGCCGGCGTTGAGCAGGTTGCCGGCGCCGTGCATGCCGAACTCCCGCCAGCCCCGGGTGGAGATCCGGGCGACCTCCTCCAGCATCCCGTACCGGGCGGCCCACCAGGGCGGCGCGGCCGGATAGACGAAGTAGGTGACCAGACCGCTGGCGCAGAGGAAGCCCCAGCGCCGCATGAACGCCGCCCAGCGGGCCCGGGAGCGCAGCCAGAGCACCACCGCGGCGGCCAGGGTGACCACGAAGTGCGAGAAGTAGACCCAGCTCACCCCGACGTCCCACCAGTGGATGCCGTCCGGGTCGTAGAGGTGCTGTTGCAGCCAGACCGTCGGCACCTGGCCGTCCATCGCCCAGCCGAACATCCAGCGGTCGGCGACGATCAGCTCGTAGGCGTGCGGTGTCGCCCCGTTGTCCGCGAACCCCCGGGAGAGGTTGTAGAGGGCGAGGAGCACGACCACCGGAAGCCAGTCCCGGGCGAAGCCCAGGTGGGTGCGCCAGGGCCGGTCGCTGCGCCAGGCGATGGTGGCGGCCCAGAGCCAGGCGAAGGCGTACAGCGGGTCGGTGGGCAGGCCGATCAGCAGCCAGCCGGCGACGAAGGCCACCGTCCAGATCGACATGGCGACGATCCGGCGGCGCCGGCCGTCGGGCACGGCCGGAGCCGACGGGGGCGTGGGTGGGGTGTCGGGAGCGGTAACGAGCATCACCGTCCAGGTTAACGGCGCGGGTACGCCGGACTCCGGGAGGGACACCGCACCACCGCACGGTGCGGCGCGCATCGCACTAGCAACTCGCTTGCTAGCTTGGTAACTCGGTTGCTAGTGTCCCGGGCCATGTCGGTATCCCGGATCCTGCTCGGCCTGCTCGAACCCCGGTCCCAGCACGGCTACGTGCTGCGCCGCCGCTACGACGAGTGGTTCGGCACCAGCCGCCCGCTGAAGTCCGCCCAGGTCTACGCCACCCTCGGCCGGTTGGACCGGGACGGGCTGATCGACCTCGCCGGAGTGGCCAGCGGAGTGGGCCCGGATCGCCGGGTGTACGCCATCACCGAGGCGGGCGTCGGCGAACTCGACCGCTGGCTCGACGAGCCGGAGGTGCCCGAGGTGACCGCCAGCCGCCGGGTGCTCTTCGCCAAGGTGCTCATCGCACTCTCCAGCGGTCGGCCGGCCGAGCCGATGCTCGACCGGCAACGCCAGGCGCACCTGGCCCGGATGCGCGAGTTGCGCGCCCGGCGGCAGGCCGGCGACCTGCTGACCCAGCTCGACGCCGACTTCGAGATGTACCACCTCGACGCCGATCTCAAGTGGATCGACGGTGCCGTCACCCGGCTCGCCCGGCTGGCCGCGCTGGTAGCCCGCGTCGACGACGCGGAGAAGGAGACCGACCGATGACCCTCCCGGACAGCAGCGGGACCACCCTCCCGGGCAGCAGCGGGACGACCCTCCGGGGCAGTGACCTCGCCGTCCGGTTCGGCCGGACCGTCGCGCTCGACGGCGCCGACGTGACCATCGCGCCCGGCGAGATAGCCGCGATCATGGGACCGTCCGGTTCCGGCAAGTCGACCCTGCTGCACGTACTCGCCGGCATCCTCCGCCCCGAGCACGGCGAGGTACGCCTCGACGGGCAGCGCATCGACAACCTTCCCGACAGCCGGCGCAGCCGGCTCCGGCTCCGCTCGTTCGGCTTCGTGCTCCAGTTCGGCGACCTGGTGCCGGAACTCTCCCTGCGGGCAAACGTCGAGCTGCCGCTACGGCTGCTCGGCACGCCCCGGGCCGAGGCCCGGCGCCGGAGCGCGGAACTGCTCGGCCACCTCGGCGTGGCCGAGCTGGCCGACCGCTGGCCAGGGCAGGTCTCCGGCGGCGAGGCACAACGGGCCGCCGTCGCCCGGGCACTGGCCCACCGACCTTCGGTGATCTTCGCCGACGAGCCGACCGGCGCGCTGGACAGTGCGGCCGGCGAGGTGGTGCTGGACGCGCTCACCGGGCTGGCCCGCCAGGAGGGCAGCGCCGTGGTGATGGTCACCCACGAGGCCCGAGTGGCGGCGTACGCGGACCGGACCGTCTTCCTCCGCGACGGGCGGGTGACCGCATGAGGCGGTGGATCTGGCTCGGGTTGCGGCTGTCGGTCGGCTCCGGGCGGGGCGGGCTGCTGCGTACCGCGCTGATGTCGTCCGGCGCGGCGCTCGGCGTACTGCTGGTGCTGGGGTCGCTCGCCACGGTCTCGGTAGCCGGGGCGCAACACGGGCGGGCCGAGGCGCGCACCCCGGTCCGGACGGAGAACCCCGCCAGCCCGTCGACACTGCGGGTCCACAACATCGAGGACGCGATCGGCGGACGCGTGCTCCGGCGTACCGCCGTGATCGGTGCCACCCCGGACAGCCCGCGCCCGCCCGGAGTGGCCGCGCTGCCCGCGCCCGGGGAAATGGTGGTCTCGCCGGCCCTGCGCGATCTGATCGCCACCGATTCGAGGGCGGCGGCCCGCTTCCCGCAGCGGGTGATCGGCAGCGTCGGCCCGGCCGGACTGCTCGCCCCGGACGAACTGCTGGCCTACGTCGGCGCCTCGTCGGCAGCAGTGCCACCGGAGGAGCAGATGCTCGAGATACACTGGCCGGTCGCCGGCTTCGGTCACCCGGTGCGGTACGCCCTCGGGGAGGGGCGCGATCCGAACCCCTTCAGCCCGGCCCGAATCCTGGCCGGCACCTTCGGGCTCTTCGTGCTGGTGCCGTTCGGCGTCTTCCTGGCCACCTGCGCCCGGCTCTCCGCCTCCACCCGGGATCGCCGGATCGCCGCGCTACGGCTGCTCGGCGTCTCGGCCCGGCAGGCGACCCTGGTCAACGCGGTGGAGACCGGAGTGATCACTCTCGGCGGCGCGCTGCTCGGGCTGGCCGGCTTCGCACTCCTCGCCCCGGCCTCGGAGGGCTGGCGGATCGGCCGGATGCGCTGGTACGCCGCCGACCTCGCCGTACCGGTGCCGGTGGTGGTCGGCATGGTCGCGCTGACCGTGGCGTACGCGGTCGTCATCGGTGTCCTGGCCACCCGGCCGGCCCGGGTCGACCCGCTGACTGTGCGCCGGGGCGCGCCACAGCGCCGCCCGGGCGTCTGGCGGGTACTCCCGCTGCTGGCCGGGCTCGCCGGGGCGGTACTGGCCGGCTGGTCCGGCCGGCACGAACCCAGCCAGGGCGACGCGCTGCTCTTCCTCGCCTCGATGCTGCTCACCGGGTTCGCGCTGCCGCTCGCTCTGCCCACTCTCGGGTATGCGGTCGTCGCGCTGCTGGCGCGGATTCCGGGTACCCCGGTCTGGCTGGAACTGGCCACGGCCCGGCTGCGGCACACTCCGGGGGTGGCACCCCGGCTGGTCGCCGCCTTCATCGTGATGATCTACGTGGCCGGGATGGGATCGCTCAGCGTCGGTCTGTTCGCCAACGACGATGCCTTCGGCGTGACAAACGATCCGTCCGGAAGACGGATGTACCAGGTGTCCGGCCTTGGGCCGGTCCCCGTCGCCGAACTGCGGCAGGTCCCCGGCGTGCAGGTCGTCGACCTGGTCAGCATCCCGGTGACAATCTCCGGCGAGCGGCACGGCCTGCTCGTCGGAGACTGCGCCGACCTCACCGGCATGTTCGCGCTCGACGACGGCGAATCCTGCGTGGACGGCCGGACCTACCGGCTGGTGCACCGGTTCCACTTCGGTCCGCCGCTGCCGGAGCCGGGCACCGAGGTGGTAGCCGGCGACGGCACCCGCATGTCGGCACCCGAACAGCTCCTGAACCTGCGGATGCGGTTCGACCAAGGTATGGGCGGAACGGTCCTGGTCACCCGGCAGGCAGCGGTTGCGGCCACACTGGACGTCCCACCCGTCACCCATGTGCACCTGGTGACGACCGACCGGGCCGCCGCCGACCGGGCCAGCCAGGTGCTGGCCGCCCGGGTACCGACCCGATACCTTGCGGGAGACCTCGGCACCCGGCGCGGCTTCGACACGGAGCTGCTGCTGACGCTGCTGGTCACCGGGGTGACGCTGACCTTCGTACTCGGCATCGGGGCGTTCGCCGTCGCCGCGATCGACCGCACGGTCGAACGGCGCCGGGACAACGCCACGCTTGCCGTGGTCGGCACCGGGCCGGGCACCATCACCGCCGGGGAGGTCGGGTTCGGCACTCTGCCGCTGATGGTCGGGCTCGGCCTGGCCAGCCTGGCGACGGTCACCAACGCGACCGTCCTCCCCGGCCTGTTCGGCATCGACCGGGATCAGGTGTTCGACCGGATCGCCCCGACACTCTGGTTGGCCGGCGGCGCGCTGGTGGTCGGGTTGGTGCTTATCGCCGTACCGGCCTGGCTGACCCAGCGGATCACCGCCGAGCAACTCCGTCGCCCCTGACCGGGCAAGGCGACCGGGCACTGCCGCCGCCGCTATGCGGGCCGGTCGACGCCGGTCGACGCCGGTCGACGCCGGTAGACGCCGGTCGACGCCGGTCGACGCCGGTCGACGCCCGCCGACGCCGTCCGACGAGTGTCCGGCGCGGAGACTGTCGAGCTGCCCCGCTCGTGCGCCCACCACAACGGCGGCCGGCCCCGCCGCACTCACCTGGACGCCAGAGGCGTAACCGGTCGGTCGTAGCGCCTCTGGTGTCCAGGTCTGGGGACGACCGACCGACCGGGCGAGGCGATCAGCGGCCGCGGCAGCGGCGGTCGGTGTCCGGGACGGTTCGACCCCGGACACCGGTCGGGTCACTCCGGTCGGCGGGGCGGCGGGACCGCGCCGACGAAGACCCGCCAGGCGTACGCGCATCACCGCCGGCCCGCCGACCGCCCCGTGCAGCACCCCCTCGTCGATCACCGCGAAGAGATGCGGCGCCGGCTCCCGGGAGAGCACCTGCTGCCGGTCCAGCCGGGCCAGCACCTGCTCGGCCACCTCCTCCGGGGTGAGCAGCGCACCGCCGGCCCGCGCCCGGCGCAACTCCTCGGCATAGCTGGCAAGTGCCGCCGACCGTCCCACTTCGTCTCTCCCGTCTGCCAGCCCGTGACGTGTCCTCCCCTCCGTACGCGGTGGCACCTGCGCCCTTCGATCGATGCCGACCGGGGCCGAGGGTAGCGGGCTCGTCACGGTACGAAAACCACCTGGTCACATACGATCCCGACCGTCCGGAGAGCCGGGCCGGCTGCGGACTATCCGACAGCGGTACGGCGTGTCGCCCCGTGTCGGCAACGGCGGTCCGCGGAACATCTACGCTTTGCCACATGGATCAGGAACACCCGGCCGGGCGGGCGCCGGAGTCAGCGTCGGACGCGTCGACGCAACCGCAGGTCAGCGCGGCCTCCGCGCAGCCGCAGAGTGTGTTTCCGCCGGGCCTGAGCGCCCGGGTCGAGCTGACCGTCACCGACCTCGACACCGCGCAGGCGGTCGGCTCCGGCGACGTTCCGGTGCTGGGTACGCCCCGGGTGCTGGCGCTGGCCGAGGCGGCCACCGTCGCGGCCACCGCGAGCCGGCTGCCGGCCGGGATGACCACGGTCGGGATGCGGGTGGAACTCGACCACCGGGTGCCGACCCCGGTCGGCCGGACCGCCGTGGCGCAGGCCCGGCTGGCCAAGGTGGACGGGCGGCGGCTGCTCTTCGAGGTGGCCGTCACCGAGGGCGCGACGACGGTGGCCGAGGGCCGGGTGGAGCGGGTGCTCGTGGACCGGCAGCGGTTCGTGGCGCGGGCGCAGGAACCGGCGTGACCGCGACCGTGGGCCTCGCCTTCACCGAGGTCGCCGACCGGGTGTACGTGCTGCGCCAGCCGCTGCTCGACGTCAACGTGACCCTGGTGGTCGGCGACGGCGGCGCGCTGGTGGTGGACACCCTCTCCACCGCCGGACAGGCCACCGAACTGCTCGCCGCCGTCCGGGCGCTCACCGCCGACCCGCTGGCCGTGGTGAACACGCACCACCACTTCGACCACTGCTTCGGCAACGCCACCCTGGCCGCCGCCGGCCCGGTGTCGATCTACGCACACGACGAGGCCGCCCGGCTGCTCCGCGAACAGCCCGCCCTGGTGCGCCGGCAGGCGTACGAGGAGGTGCTGCCCGCCGATCCCGGGCTCGCCGCCGAGCTGGCCCGGACCACGATCCTCGCCCCCACCCACCCGGTACGCCACGAGGCCACCCTGGACGTCGGCGGCCGGACGGTGCTGCTGCGTCACCTGGGCCGGGGGCACACCGACGGTGACCTGGTGGTGCAGGTGCCGGACGCGGACGTGCTGGTCGCCGGTGACCTGATCGAGCAGAGCGGCCCGCCGGCCTTCGAGGACGCGTTCCCGCTGGAGTGGGTGGAGACGGTCGCCGCGCTGCTCGGCTGTCTCTCCCCCGGCACCGTTGTCGTCCCCGGGCACGGCACGGTGGTCGACACCGAGTTCGTCCGGGTCCAGCACGACGACCTGGCCACGATGAGCTGGCTGATCCGCAACGGGGACGCCGACCGGGCCCCGGCCGAGCGGGTCGCCCAGCGCACGCCGTTCGGCCCGGAGGCCGGCCTCGCCGCCGTCCGGCGCGGCTACGCCGAGCTGCGTGGCGACGCCTAGTCGGTGTCTCGGCTAGCGGTTGGGCCCTGGGTGAACAGCTCTACGGACAGTTCGATACACCGCAGGCGGGCCGGGGAGAAGTCGTAGGGCATCTTGCCGACGGCTTCGAGCACGCTCATCTCCCGCCTGCCGGAGCCGAGGTCGGCCTCGTCCTCGTCGTTGTCGGCGCCAGCCGGGTGCAGGGTGTCCCAGGCGTCGAAGAGGGCGTCGTCGTCCCTGTCCAGGCCGGACTCCTCGATGACGGCCAGCAGGGCGCTCTCGAAGGCGTGCCGCTCGGCCGCCACCTGGGCAACCCGTGGATCGTCGACGGCGACGCTGTCGTCGAGTGCCTCCTCGGCGGCGTCGACCCGGTCGGAATCCTCTCGCAGGGTGGGATGCGTGGCCAGCGCGACGAAGCGGGTGGCCTGGACGGCCGCGCCGAGCGGACCGAAGATCCGCTCGGTGACCAGCAGGGTGTCCAGGTCCGCCTGACGCAGGGAGCCTTCGGGCAGGTTCTTGAGGCGTTCGGTGACGAAGTCGGAGAGCAGGCCCATCCGGCTGCCTTCGGCGCGCATCCGCTGCACGGCGCTCCGTTGCCGCCGCAGTTCAGCCTCCTGCTCGGCGAGGCTTTCCTCCAACCGCTCCAGGATGCCCGCGATACCGTCCCCGCTGTCCGCACCGGCGGAGGCCGTGCCGGTGGTGAAGGCGTCACGGATGTCGTCCAGGGCGATCCCGGCGTCGGCCATCCTGCGGATCCAGAGCAGGCGGATCATGTCCTCGTACCCGTAGCGGCGGCGGTTGTCGGCGCCCCGCTCAGGCTCGGGGAGCAGGCCGATCTCGTGGTAGTGGCGGATCGCCCGTGGCGTGCTGCCGGCGAAGGCCGCCGCGTCACCGATCTTGACCTGGCGGGGTGGCCGTAGAGACGGATGCATGAGCGGGGACCTTCCCTCAGGGGACCGGTACGTGGGTCCACTGGACCACATGCCGCTACGGAAGGTGCAACCCGTACACACCGCCCCGCAGCACGACCGACGGTTCAGCCGGGGAAGCGGCGGGCGACCTGGGCGCGGGTCGGCATCGAGACCGCGCCGCCGGGCGACTCGCAGACCAGCCCGGCGACCCGGAGCGCGTAGCCGACCCGGTCGGACCAGCCGGCCGGGTCCGCCGGGAGCCCGTCGGCGAGCAGGTCGGCGACCAGGGCCGCCATCACCGAGTCGCCGGCACCGGTGGCGTCGACGGCGTCGACCGCGGGCGCCGGCAGGCGTACCGGAGTTCCGCCGGCAGCGGTCGAGACCAGCGCGCCGCGCGAACCGAGGGTGACCACCACGGTGCCGGCGCCGAGATCGTGCAGCCGCCCGGCGGCGGCCTCCGGGTCGGTGTCGCCGTAGAGCACCTCGGCGTCGGCGACGCTCAGCTTGACCAGGTCGGCGGAGGCGACGAACTCGGCGACCACGTCCCGCAGCCCGGCCACCGCGGCCCGGTCCGGCAGCAGCCGGGGCCGCACGTTCGGGTCGAAGACCCGCAGGCCGGTGGCGGCGGTCCAGGCCCGCCGGGCGGCGGCCAGCACCGGCGGGCAGAGCAGCACGATGGAGCCGGCGTAGAGCACCGAGGCGCCCTCGAGCAGGGGTACGTCGAGATCGTCCGGCCCGAGCAGCCCGTAGGAGAGCGGCTCGCCGTAGAACCGGAAGTCCGGTTCCGCCCCGGCGAAGGTGGCCACGGCCAGCGCGGTCGGCACCGGGTGGACCCGGACGCCCCGCCGGCCGACCCCGGCCACGGTGAGGAACTCGGTGATCCGCCCGGCGAGTACGTCGTCGCCGAGCGAGCCGACGAACTCCACCTCGGCGCCGAGCCGGGCCGCCCCGACGGCCACGTTCAACGGCGCCCCGCCGATCGCCTGCCGGTAGACGGGCTGCCCGTCGTACTCGCCGTCGAGCAGGTCGACCAGGGCCTCGCCCAGCACCACCGCGTATCCCATCCGAGCCTCCCGCCCGCCGCACCGGCCGAGTCCCGGTGTGTCCTCCCCCTGACCCTGGCACATCCACGATCCGCCCCGACCGTCGGGCCGATCTCGACCGGAAACATTTCATCGAGAGATTCCTATTGCCAGATGGCTGGGTTCCGTGATGCGATTGCCGGTACCGAGCCAGTGCGGGGGCTGACGCGCTGTGCCGGGTGCCGGCAAGGGGCCACGCGAAGGGCACACATCCGTGATCGGACTGTGCGCCGTGTCGTCCGTCTGCCATCCGCGCAGATCCCAGCCCACCACCTCTGGCGGGGCGGACCGGCGACATCGCAACCAGTGTCGGAAGCGGGCGCCCGTCGTCCCACGGGTCCCCCGCAGATCGTCCGCAGCGTCGGTCAACGGCTGCGGCAGTGCCCCCCAGAAGGAGAACTCGGTGAAACGTCTTCGCAGGATCGCGGTGCTCGGCGCCGTGGCCGCGCTCACCGCCGGTGTCATCACGGTGGTCAACCCCACCCCGGTCGCCGCGCACGGTGCCGCCATGGCGCCGGGCAGCCGTACCTTCCTCTGCTGGAAGGACGGTCTCAGCCAGCAGGGTGACATCAGGCCGAACAACCCGGCCTGCGCGGCCGCGGTGGCGCAGAGCGGGGCGAACTCGCTCTACAACTGGTTCAGCGTGCTGCGCTCGGACGCGGGCGGTCGGACCACCGGCTTCGTCCCGGACGGGCAGCTGTGCAGCGGTGGCAACAGCAGCTTCAGCGGCTACAACCTGGCCCGCAACGACTGGCCGCTGACCCACCTGACCGCCGGTGGCAACTTCAACTTCAAGTACAGCAACTGGGCCCACCACCCGGGCACGTTCTACTTCTACGTGACCCGGGACGGCTTCAGCCCGACCAGGGCGCTGGCCTGGAGCGACCTGGAGGCCACCCCGTTCCTGACCGTCACCAACCCGCCGCAGAGCGGCGCGGTCGGCTCCAACGAGGGCCACTACTACTTCAGCGGGCGGCTGCCGAGCGGTAAGAGCGGCCGGCACATCATCTACTCCCGCTGGGTCCGCTCGGACAGCCAGGAGAACTTCTTCGGCTGCTCGGACGTGGTCTTCGACGGCGGCAACGGCGAGGTCACCGGGGTCGGCCCGGGTGGCGGCAACCCGACCAACCCGCCCACCGGCAACCCGACCAACCCGCCGACCGGCAACCCGACCAACCCGCCGACCAACAACCCGGGTACCGGCGCCTGCACCGCGACCTTCCGCTCCACCGGTAACTGGAGCGGCGGCTTCCAGGCCGAGGTGACCGTCCGGAACAGCGGCACCGCCGCGATCAGCGGCTGGACCGCCTCCTGGACCTGGGCGAACGGCGAGAGCATCGGCAGCCTGTGGAACGGCACGCACACCCAGAGTGGCAGTTCGGTGAGCGTCCGCAACGTGGCGCACAACGGCAGCCTCGCTCCGGGGGCGAGTGCCAGCTTCGGCTTCGTGGGCAGCGGCAACAACAGCTCCGCCCCGACGCTCACCTGCACCAGCCCGTAACCGGCACAGCGGACAGGTGAACGGGCCCGGCGCCGATGGCGCCGGGCCCGTTCACCGCCTCGGGGACTTCTCCGCCGTCGGGATTCCGCCGCAGGTCGGCGGATTATCGAGGCGGGTCAGCGCACCATCGAGCCGACCACCGGCTTGGTCAGCAGCGCCGACTGGTTCCGCTGGATGCCGGGGTCGAGGGTGCCGGCCACGAAGATCGCGTGCCAGACACAGAAGATGAGTACGGTCCAGATCTTGCGGGAGTGGTCGGCCTCGCCCCGGCGGTGCTCCTCCAGCAGGCGCAGCGCGTACGACAGGTCGAGCAGCTCACCGGCGCCGGAGATCGAGAAGATGTGCTTGGCCCAGTCGTACATCTCGCCGGCCAGCCAGACCCGGGTCGGGGTGGGGAAGCCGAGCTTGCGCCGGTTGACGATGGCCGGCGGCACCACGCCCTGCAACGCCTGCCGCATCGCGTATTTCGTGGCGTCGGAGCGGGGCGGCAGTTTCAGGTCCACCGGAATGCCGGCGGCCACCTCGAAGACCTCCCGGTCCAGGAACGGCACCCGCACCTCGAGCGAGTGCGCCATCGAGATCCGGTCCGCCTTGACCAGGATGTCGCCGCGCAGCCAGGTGTAGAGGTCGACGTACTGCATCTTGGTCACGTCGTCCAGCTCGGTGCACTCGGCGTAGATCGGCGCGGTGACGTCGGTGTAGCGCACCCCGGGGTCGTACCGGCGGAGCAGCTTCTGCTTCTCCTCCTCGGTGAACATCCGGGCGTTGCCGTAGTAGCGCTCCTCGATCGGGGTGGTGCCGCGTTCCAGGAAGCTCTTGCCCTTGACCCCCTGTGGGATCGCCTTGGAGACCGCGCGCAGCCCCTTCTGCACCCCGCCCGGCAGCCCGTTGACCGTGCCGAGCGAGAGCGGCTCCCGATAGATCGTGTACCCGCCGAAGAACTCGTCGGCGCCCTCGCCGGAGAGCACCACCGTGACGTGCTCGGCGGCCTTCTTCGCCACGAAGTAGAGCGGCACCAGGGCGGGGTCGGCGACCGGGTCGTCCAGATGCCAGACGATCTTCGGCAGCGCTTCCATCATGTCCTGCGGACCGATCTTGGTCGGGATGGTGGTCACCCCGAGGTGCCGGGCCGAGTCCTGGGCCACCTCGATTTCCGAGTAGCCGGGGACGTCGTAGCCGACGGTGAAGGTGAGGATGTTCGGGTTGAACTCCCGGGCCAGCGCCACCACGGCGGTCGAGTCGATGCCGCTGGAGAGGAAGCAGCCGACCGGCACGTCGGCCCGCATGTGCATCCGGACGCTCTCCCGCAGCGTCTCCCGGATCCGGTCGTAGAGCTTCTGCGGCTCCTGCACCGGGGCCGGCCGGAACACCGGCCGGTACCAGCGGCGCACCTCGATCTGCCGGCCCGGCGTCCAGGTCAGGTACTCCCCCGAGCCGATCCGGTTGATCCCCTGGTGCAGGGTGCCGGGCTCGGGGACGTACTGCAACGTCAGGTAGTGCGACAGGTTGGCGGTGTCCACCCCGGCGTCCCCGGCGTGCGCCGAGGGCGCGAACGGGAGCAGCGCCTTCTTCTCCGAGGCGAGGTAGACCCCGTCCCGGGTCTGCAGGTAGTGCAGCGGCTTGATCCCGAAGTAGTCCCGGGCGCCGAAGGCGCGGCGCTGCTGCCGGTCCCAGATCACGAAGGCGAACATCCCGCGCAGCCGGGTGAGCACCTGCTCGCCCCAGTAGTGGAAGCCGGCGACGATCACCTCGCCGTCACCGGCGGTGGCGAACTGGGCGCCGTAGTCCCGGGCCAGCTCCTCGCGCAGCTCGATGTAGTTGTAAATCTCGCCGTTGAAGGTCAGCAGGTAACGGCCGCCCGCGTACGGCAGCGGCTCGTGGCTGGAGGCCACGTCGATGATCGAGAGCCGCTTGTGCGCGAAGACGGCGTCGGCGTACCCGTCCGGGGTGGTGATCACCTCTACCCCGGTCTCGTCCGGTCCCCGGTGGTGCAGGCATTCCAACGCACCGGCCAGGGCGTCTCGGTGTGCGCCGGCGTTGCCGTGCGCGCTGAAGAAGGCCAGGAGTCCGCACATGGCGGTCATCTTTCCACGCGTACCGGTCCGCTGTGCCGGCACCGCCACCGAGACCTACCCGTCCGGGCACGGTACGGTCGGAGCACGCCAGAAGCACAGACCAGGTCAGCCGGACGAGGGACCGGGTCGCCGGCCGGCGGGGTGCCGACCGCTCCCCCGCCCGCCCGCCGACTCCGGCCCCGGCGGGAACGGGGCCGGACGAGGAAGGAACGGCGATGTCAGACGAGCGCACCGACATCACGGCGGAGCCGGCAGAGGTGGAGACGGCCCGGACGGAGTCGCACGACCCGGACTTTCCGGAGAAGTTCCTCGAGTTCATGCGGCAGGGCTGGCGGGACAGCACCCTGCCGGTCGGCCCCCGCCCCGAGGTGCCCAACCACGCCAAGCGGCGCTCGGCGCTCTCGGCCGCGCTGCCCGGCGAGACCCTGGTGATCCCGACCGGTCCGGAGAAGGTGCGCGCCAACGACACCGCGCACCGGTTCCGGCCCGGCAGCGACTTCGTCTACCTGACCGGCGACCACGAACCGGACAGCGTGCTGGTGATGCGGCCGAACGGCTCCGGCCACGACGCGGTGCTCTACATGCGTCCCCGCTCGTCCCGGGACGGCGACGAGTTCTTCCGCAGCCGTAACGGCGAGCTGTGGGTCGGCCGCCGACACACGCTGGCCGAGAAGGCGACCGAGCTGGGCATCGAGACCGCGCCGCTGTCCGAGCTGCCGGCCGCGCTGGCCGACTGCGCCCCGGGGCGGACCCGGGTGCTGCGCGGGCTGGACCCGTCGGTGGACGGCGCGGTGCGGCCGTACGACCCGCCGCAGGGCGGGAGCGGGCAGGGCGGGAAGGCGGAGGGCGGGAAGGCGGAGGGCGCCGAGCGGCTCGGCCGGGACCGCGAACTCGCCGCGCTGCTCAGCGAGCAGAAGCTGGTCAAGGACGAGTGGGAGATCGCCCAGCTCCAGGAGGCGGTCGACGCCACGGTACGCGGCTTCGAGGACGTCGCCCGGGTGCTGCCGGCCGACCGGGCGGTCAGCGAGCGGCTGCTGGAGGGGATCTTCGGGTTGCGGGCCCGGCACGACGGCTACGACGTCGGCTACAACTCGATCGTCGGGGCCGGCGAGCACGCCACGATCCTGCACTGGATCCACAACACCGGCATCACCCGCCCGGGTGAGCTGCTGCTGATGGACATGGGGGTGGAGGGGCGCAACCTCTACACCGCCGACATCACCCGGGTGCTGCCGGTCTCCGGCACCTTCTCGCCGCTGCAACGCCAGGTCTACGACATCGTGTACGCCGCCCAGCAGGCCGGCATCGACTTCGTCCGGCCCGGCGTGACCTTCAAGGACGTGCACCGGACCTGCATGCGGGTGCTCGCCGAGGGGCTCGCCGAGCTGGGGCTGCTGCCGGTGAGCGTGGACGAGGCGATGGACGAGACCTCGACGGTCTACCGCCGGTGGACGCTGCACGGCTTCGGGCACATGCTCGGGCTCGACGTGCACGACTGTGCCAACGCCCGCAAGGAGAGCTACCGGGAGGGCATTCTCGGCGAAGGCTACGTGCTGACCGTCGAGCCGGGGCTCTACTTCCAGCCCGAGGACGACCTGGTGCCGGCGGAGCTGCGCGGGATCGGCATCCGGATCGAGGACGACGTACTCGTGACGGCCGACGGCGCGGTGAACCTCTCGGCCGGGCTGCCCCGAGCGGCCGACGAGGTGGAGGCGTGGCTGGCCGAGCAGCGGGAGGCCGGGTTCCGGCTGCCGGGCTGACCCGGCCCGGTACGTCGACCTCTCTCGATCGTCTCACGCTCACCTCGATCGTTTTCACGTTCGCTGTCGGCGGACCGCGACGGTACGATGGCGCTGCGTCGTCACACCGGAGAAGCAGGAGAGGTGTGGTGTGCCCGGACACAGCCTCGGCGAGCCGTCCCGCGTACCGACCAGGAGTGTGCTCCGGCCGATCTTCGCGCTCGCCGGCGCGGTCGCCTTCGTCTGCGGCTACATCGGGCTCTACCAGCACATCGACCGGGTCGGCGGCTACGGTACCGACCCGTTCGACCTCTTCTACTACGACCTGCAGCTCTTCGTGCTCGGGTCACCCCCGCTGGACGAGGGCGGGCCGTTCCCGCCGCTGCTGGACTTCGCCCGGTTCGCGGCGCCGGCCGTCACCGCGTACGCCGTGGTGGAGGCGTGCCGGCTGCTCTTCGCCACCGAGCTGCGCCGGCTGCGTGACCGCAACGCCCGCGGACACGTCATCGTCTGCGGCGACGGCCTGGTAGCGGACACCCTGGCCCGCCGGCTCCGGGCCGCCGGGCACCGGGTGGTGGCGGTCCGCTCCGACGACACCACCCCGGCCGGTCCCGGGCAGGTGGCGCGGGCGGCCCGGGATCCGGCCGTGCTGCGCGGCGCCGGCATCGGGCGGGCCAGGGCGGTCTACGCGTGTACCGACGACAGCGCCACCAACGCGGCGATCGGGCTGGCCGCGGCCCGGCACGGCCGTTCCCCGCTGGCCGTCTACGCCCAGATCGCCGACCCGGAACTCTGCCTCGCCCTACAGGCCCGGCACCTCGGGTTGGCCCGGCACCCCGGCGCCCGGCTGGACTTCTTCAACATCGACGACCTGGCCGCCCGGAAACTCTTCGCCGAGGACCCGCTGACCGCCGTCGACGGCCGGCCGCCCCGGGTGGTGGTGCTCGGCGCCACCGCCTTCGGCCGGGCGGTACTCGTCGAACTGGCCCGCCGCTGGCGGGTACGCGACCCGCACGGCGCCCGCCGGGTGCCGCTGGTACTCGTCGACGAGGCGGCCACCGAGGCGGCGGCCCAGCTCACCCACCGCTACCCGTTCCTCGCCCGGGTCTGCCGGATCGTCCCGCTCGACGGCGGCCTCGGCGAGCTGCTCGACCAGTTGCCCCGGGCCGGCTTCCCGCTCCCGCCGGACCGGGTCTTCATCTGCTACGACGACGAGGAGCGGGCGCTGAAGACGGCGCTCACCGCCGAGCAGCTCTGGCACGGCGGCCCCGGCTCGATGGTGGTCCGGCTGGACCGGCTGGCGAACCTGCGGGAGGCGTTCGGCAGCGGGCACGGCCTCGGCGTCCTCGACGACCTCTCCGGTGCGCTCCGGCTCTACGGCGTGGTGCACGCCGCCTGCGATCCGGCGCTGATCGGGGACGACCTGGTGGAGCGGCTGGCCCGGGTGATCCACGAGAGTTACGTGGTGGCCCGGCGCCGGCACGGCGAGCGGCCCGGCGGCAATCCCGCGCTGGTGCCCTGGGAGGAGTTGCCGGAGTCGCTGCGCCGGGCGAACCGTGCCCAGGCCAAGGACATCGGCCGGAAGCTGCGCGAGCTCGGCTGTGCCCTGTCGCCCCGGGTCGGTCCGGCTGACGAGCACGCCCTGGAGGAGCCGGAGATCGAACGACTCGCCGTCCTGGAACACCAGCGTTGGCTGGCGGAGCAGGTGGCGAGCGGGTGGCGGTACGCGCCGGACCGGGACGACGAGCGGCGCCTCCATCCGGCGTTGAGCCCCTGGGAGGATCTACGGGAAGATCTCCGGGAGCGTAACCACGAGGCGGTCCGGGAACTCCCGGTCATCCTGGCCGACGCGGGCTTCCGGATCGTCCGCGTCGGGCACGCGTAACCACGAACGGACGGTGCTCGATGACCCGGATCGGTGTCACTGGGCACGTGATGCTCGCCGACGGCACGGCGGAACTGGTCTACGCCCGGCTCACCGAGGAGCTGCGCCCGTACGCCGGGCCGGAGCTGCACGGGATCACCTGCCTCGCCGACGGTGCCGACCAGCTCTTCGCCCGGGCGGTACTCGCCTGCGGCGGGAGCTACGAGGCGGTGATCCCCTCCCTGGACTACCGGCAACGGGCGGTACGGGAGCACAACCTGCGCGACTTCGACGAGTTGCTGCGCGGGGCCACCTCGGTGTCGTACATGCCGTTCCCGTGTTCGGGCCGGGAGGCGTACCTGGCGGCGAGCCTGGAGATGCTCCGCCGGTGCGAGCGGCTCTTCGCGATCTGGGACGGCCACCCGTCGGCGGACGTGGGTGACACCGCGGACGTGGTCCGGGCCGCCCACGAACGCCAACTGCCGGTCACCGTACTCTGGCCGTCCGGGGCGCGGCGGCAGTGACCGGCCGGAGCGCTCTCAGCGCCGGATGACCGCGTCGTAGCTGCTGAGCAGCGCGCGGGCCAGCGGGGTGAGGGTGTGGTGGGCGGCCTTGCCGTGCCGGGTGGTGCGCAGCAGCCCGGCGTCGCGGAGCACGCTGGCGTGCTGGGACGCGGACGGGGTGCTGATGCCGGCCCGCCGGGCCAGGTCGGTGGTGTTCGCCCCGACCAGGGCGGCCCGGAGGACCGCGGCCCGGGAGCGCCCGAGTAGCGCGGTCAGCGGATCGCCGGTGGCGGCGGTGGCCGCGAGCGCGTACGCCGGCACCGGCCGGTGGCCCGGCGCACGGCCGCCCGGGGCGCGTGGCCGGCGCACCGGATAGCCCAGCACGACCGAGTCCGGCCGGGTGCCGACCCAGGGCCGCCGGGCGAAGACCGACGGCACCAGCAACAGGCCGGTGCCGTTGGGCCGCAGATCCAGGTCGGCCGCGGAGGTCACCGAGAGCACCGGGTTGCGCCACACCGCCCACGGGTCGAACATCGCCAGCAGTGCCTGCACCCCGCCGGTGGCCAGGGCCCGGCTGCGCTCGTTGACGTCCAGCCGGACCACCGACTCCCAGGCGGTCAGTTCGGTGCCGACCCGCCGCTCGTAGTAGCCCCGCACCGCCGCCGCCAGGCTCCGGCCCCGGCCCGCCGAGGTGGTGAGCAGCCAGGCGAGGGCCCCTTCCAGGGTCCGGTCCTCGGAGAGCGGGGCGAGCAGCTCGGCCGAACCAGCCGGTCCAGCCACGCCGGCCGGGTCGACCGGGGCGGTTCGGCCGGCCGGGCCGTCCCCTGGTGGCGTGGCCGGGCCGCTCCGGCCGGGCCGGCCGTCCGGAGGTGGCGTGGCCAAGCCGGTGCGGCCGGCCGGGCCGGCGCCGGCCGACTCGGCCAGTTCGCGCAGCCAGCCGGCGAGGTCCGGGCCGTCAGCCGGGTCCGGCGCGTCGCCGGCCGGGGAGCCGGCCAGGCTGACGACCACCTCGTACAGCGGCAGCGGTGCCGGGGCGATCCGGGTCCGGGCGATGTCCTCGGGGCCCAACCAGATCCGGATCATCACCACCTCCAGGCCCCGGCCGGCGGTCCGGCCCGACTGCTGTCTGCTCACCAGACGCGGTCGCCCCGCCGCCCAGTTGTCGACTTCCCGGACGGTTTGGACCCAGTCAAAAGCATTGCCCGGACGGGCTGATCGGCTCGTAACTGGGAGGCAGGAGCCGGCCGGTGAGGGCCTGGCCCGGCCGGACGGACGGACGGACCACCGTCATGCCCGGCGTACGCCGCCCGGGGGCTCGCGGTGCGGCGCCGATGCGAAGGAGGCTTCATGCCGGTGTCCAGACGGATCAGCTGGAGCGCGGCGGCGATGGCCGCCGTACTCGCCGCGACGGGATGCAGTGGCGGCGGCGGGGAGGCGAGCACCCCCGACGCGGACGCGGTGGTGCGGATCGGGATCGCCGAGCCGCAGCACCTGATCCCGTCGAACGCCACCGAGAGCGCCGGGGCGCAGGTGCTGGCCGCCCTCTACACCCCGCTGGTGGAGTTCGACGAGGACAGGAAGCCGGTCGAGGTGGCCGCCGAGTCGATCGAGTCGACAGACAACACACTGTGGACGGTCAAGCTGAAGAGCGGGTACACCTTCCACAACGGTGAGCCGGTCACCGCCGACAGCTACATCAACGCCTGGAACCACGCCGCGTACGGGCCGAACGGCAACGGCGGGGCGTACTTCTTCGGCCAGGTCCAGGGTTTCGACGACGTCCAGTCGACCGACCCGGACGGCGAGGGCCCGCAGAAGGCGCCGGAGCCGAAGGCGAAGAAGCTGACCGGCCTGCGGAAGGTGGACGACCTCACCTTCACCATCACCCTCTCCGGGCCGTTCGCGGAGTTCGAGTCCGTACTCGGCTACCACGTCTTCGCGCCGTTGCCGAACGCCGCGTGGGCCTCCGACGGGGTGCTGAAGGAGGGCTTCGAGGAGGCGCCGATCGGCAACGGCCCGTTCAGGATGAAGGGCAGCTGGCAGCACGACAGCCGGATCGAGGTCGAGCGGTACGACGCGCACCCCGGTCCGAAGCCGAAGGTCGGCGGCGTGGCCTTCCAGATCTACCAGGCGCTCAGCGCCGACTACGCGGATCTGCTCGCCGGCAACAACGACGTGACCCGGCAGGTGCCGACCGAGGCGCTGGGCACCGCGCCCGGCGACCTGGGCGACCGGTTCAAGAAGAGTCCACTGTCGTCGTTCCAGTTCCTCGCCTTCCCCACCTTCCAGCCCGAGTTCGCGAAGGCGGAGGTACGCAAGGCGATCTCGATGGCGATCGACCGGGACGAGATCGTGAAGACCGTCTTCAAGGACTCGCAGACCTCGGCCAGGTCGTTCGTCTCCCCGCTGCTCGCCGGCGCCCGGCCGGACACCTGCGGCGAGGCGTGCCAGTTCGACCCGGCGAAGGCGAAGGCGGCGTACCAGGCGGCCGGCGGGCCGGCGAAGTTGCAGATCTCCTACAACGGCGACGGCGGCCACAAGGACTGGGTGGAGGCGACCTGCAACCAGCTCTCCAACAACCTCGGCGTGGACTGCACCAGTACGCCGGAGGCGCGCTTCGCCGACCTGCTGAACAAGGTGGAGGCGAAGACCCCGGTCGGGATGTTCCGGATGGGCTGGTCGATGGACTATCCGTCGATGCAGAACTACCTGGGTCCGATCTACACCACCGACGGGTCGTCGAACTACTACGGGTTCAGCAACGCCGACTTCGACCGGCTGGTTTCGGAGGGCGAACGGGCGCCGAACCAGGAGGAGGCGATCAAGAAGTACCAGGAGGCGGAGCAGATCCTCGCCCGGGAGATGCCGGTGATCCCACTGCGGTTCGGGCAGAACAACTTCGGCCACTCGACCCGGGTCGGCAACGTCGAGCTGAACCCGCAGGGCCAGGTCGACCTGTTGAAGATCGAGGTGACCGGCTGACCGGCTGACCGGTTGACCAGCTGAGCGGAGGTGCGGCGTGCGCCGGCCGGCGGTAAGCACTCGGTAAGGATTCCCGGAGTCGGGAACTGTCATGATCGATGCGCCGATGAAGGTGATGTCGACATGGGGGTCACGAATGCCAGAACGGGTAACCACACGTCGTCTCCTCGTCGCCACCGTGGGCCTGGCCACGGTGCTGACACCGACTCCGGCCGCTGCGGAGGCTGCGGCCGGGGTCGGCGCGACCGAACTACCGACGTACACCTATGTCGACCTGGGGCCGCTCGGCAGACTGCCGGACGGCCGCAGCTTCAGCGAGGCGGCGACGGTGAACGCCGCCGGAGTGGTGGCCGGGCTGTCGACGACCTCGCGGCCCGGCTACAGCCTGCACGCCACCGTCTGGACCGGTGGGGTGCCGCAGGACCTCGGCACGCTCACCGGCACCGCGTACTCGTCGAGTCAGGCACACGACCTGACCGACGCCGGCGTCGTGGTCGGCGCCACGCACGTCGACGCCACCGACCCGATGCACGCGTTCGTGTACCGCGACGGTGTCATGTCCGACCTCGGCACCGGATTCGGGGCGGGCAGCGGCAGTGTCGCCACCGGGGTCAACGACGCCGGTGTGGTCGTCGGCTGGCGGTACCAGAAGCAGGGCGCCCCGCACCGGGGGGTCGTCTGGCGCGACGGCGAGATGATCGAGATCGGTTCGCTGGGCGGCAGCGCCGGCCCCTGGGGGACGCTGAGCGTCGCGAACGCGATCAACAACCACGGACAGGTGGTGGGTGCCGCCGCGACCCCCGACGGACCCCTGCACGGATTCGTGTGGCAGGACGGGGTACTGCGCGACCTGGGCACCCTTGGCGGCGCCACCGAGTCGACGACGGCGAACGACATCAACGACCAGGGACAGGTGGTCGGGCAGTCACAGGACGGGCAGGGACGGACGCGCGCATTCCTGTGGCGGGACGGAGACCTGCGTGACCTGGGCGGGTTGGCCGGCCAGCAGTCGTCGGCGGCGAACGGCGTCAACGAGGCGGGGCAGGTGGTCGGCAGTGCGTGGTCGGCGGTGGACCCGCCGAACAACCACGCCGTCCTCTGGACCGACGGCACGATCGTCGACCTCAACGAGCAGGTACCGGGCCTGCCCAGCTCCGTGACGCTCCGGTCGGCACAGGACATCAACGACGACGGCCTGATCGTCGGGACCGCCTGTCCGGTCCCGTGCCACCTCGGCGGTGACCGGGAGCAGCGCGGATTCCTGCTCACCCCGGTCGGCTGACCGAAGCCCTGCCGGCGTGCCACGCTCGCCCTTCCGGTACGCCGGCCGGACGCGGGATCAGCGGACTCGTCCGGTCCTGCCGGGTGACCGGGGCGGTCCTGCCGGGTGACCGGGGCGGTCCTGCCGGGTGACCGGGGCGAAAACCGGTTGCCGGTGCTGCCCGCCGGTTCCAGGGTGAATGGGTGCTGACGCCGCCCGACGACCTCCCCGAGGAAACACTCCGATCAGCGCTGGCCCGGCACTGGGGACTGTCGGCCGACTCGCTCGGATACCGGGCGGTGGGGCGGGGCAGCCACCACTGGGAGGTCACCGACGCCGGGGGCGGCCGGTGGTTCGTCTCGGTCGACGACCTCGGCACCAAGCGGCTCGGCCTGGCCGACCCGCTCGACGCGGCGTACCAGCGGCTGCGGGCCGCGCTGGACACCGCCCGGCGACTGCGCGAACACGGCTGTGCGTTCGTGGTGGCACCGGTGCCCACCCGGGACGGCGAGTCGCTGGTGGGCGTCGGCGACCGCTTCGGGGTGGCGGTCTACCCGTACCTGACCGGGGAGAGCTTCCAGTGGGGCGAGTGGGCCTCGGCCGCGCACCGCCGGGGCGTACTCGATCTGGTCGTCGCGGTGCACGCGGCGCCGGCGGCAACCAGCGAGGTCGCCCTGGTCGACGACTTCGCCGTCCCGCACCGGGACGAGTTGGAGCTGGGGCTGGCCGGCGCCCGCGCCCCCGACACCGGCCCGTACGCGCGGCTCGCCGCCCGGCTGCTCGTCGAGTACGCGGCACCGGTCCGCCGGCTGCTCGCCCGGCACGCCGAACTCGCCGACGCGGCGCGGGCCCGGCCGGACCGGATGGTCCTCACCCACGGCGAGCCGCATCCCGGCAACACCATGCTCGGCGCCGACGGCTGGCGGCTGATCGACTGGGACACCGTACGGATCGCGCCGCCCGAACGTGACCTGTGGCTTGTGGAGCCCGGCGACGGCTCGGTGCTCGACGCCTATGCCGAGGCGACCGGGGTGCCGCCGCAGGGCGAGATGCTGGAGCTGTACCGCAGCTGGTGGCACCTTGCCGACGTCGCCGAGGAGACCAGCCGGTTCCGCGCCCCGCACACCGGCACCGAGGACGACGACGAGTCGTTCGCGATCCTGCGCTCGGTGCTCGACCACATCGGCACACTGCCGGCCGGCGGCACCGGACCGCGATGACCGGCGACGTCAGATCACGGTGGTCTCCGGTGTGGGGCGACCGGTGGTGGCCGAGGTGAGCCGCCAGGCCGCCGAGATCACCCCGATGTGCGAGAACGCCTGTGGGAAGTTGCCGAGTTGTTCACCCGTACGCAGGTCGATCTGCTCGGCGAAGAGACCGAGGTCGTTGGTCCGGGCCATCATCCGGGTGAAGAGGTCCTCGGCCCGGTCCTGCTCGCCGAGCAGGGCCAGACAACCCACCAGCCAGAACGAGCAGATGACGAAGCCGGCGGCGTCGCCGGGCCAGCGCCGGACGAGACCGTCGGTGGTCAACTCCCGTTCGATCCGCTCGATCGTCGCGCGCATCCGCGGGTCGGTCGCGGAAACGATTCCCACCAGCGGAAAGGCCAGGACCGAGGCGTCCAGCCGATCCGACCCGAGGGCCTCGGTGTAGGCACCCACCCGGGGGTTCCAGCCGTCTTCGAGGGTCACCCGCCGGATCTCGTCGCGGACCGCCGCCCACCGGGCCAGCTCGTCCGGGCCGCCGAGCACCGCGCCGAACCGCACGGCCCGGTCCAGTGCGATCCAACACCCCATCTTGCCCGTGAGGTAGTGCCGCTCCCGGTCCCGGAGTTCCCACACGCCCGAGTCCGGCAGCCGCCACGTCTCGACCGCCCGCTCGGTGAGCGAGCGCAGCAGCCGGCGTACGGACACGGGCATCGGGTCGAGGCGCCTGCGCAGCAGCCAGGCGGCGTCGAGCACCTGCCCGAGTACGTCCTGCTGCCGCTGCCGCCAGGCGTCGTTGCCGAGCAGCACCGGACCGCCCGGCCCGCCCAGCGTGCCGAGTTCCCGCTCGGCCAGGTCGCGTTCACCCTCCACGCCGAGCAGGATCGGTATCGCGGTCAGGTCGACATCCCCGACCGACTCGGCCAGCCAGCCGAACAACCTGTCCGCCTCGGTCGGGCAGGCGGCGACGGAGAGCATCCGCAGGGTGAGGCTGAAGTCGCGCAGCCAGACATAGCGGTAGTCGTAGTTGTCGTGACCCTCCGGGCGCACCGGCACCGACGTGGTGGCCGCCGCCACGACACCACCGCTGGGCTGGTAGGTCAACCCCTTCAGTACCAGCGTGCTGCGCCGGACCGGATCGGAGTGCTGCCCCACGTAGTCGTGCTCCGACATCCAGGACCGCCAGCCCTCGACCGTGTCGGCGAGTGCCGCCGGCACGTCCGGAGGGATCGGTTGTCCCTCGTGGTAGGTCGACCAGTGCGCCAGCGCGAAGGTCTCCCGCTGGCCAGCCGCCACGGCGAAGGCGGCCGAGGCCGAGGTCTTGCGGCAGTCCACCGGCACGGTGGCGGTCATCCCGAGAGTTCCGCCGGCCGCGCTGCCGACCACCTGCTGGCCGCGCGTTTCGAGGTACGCCCGCACCCGCCCGTACTCGAAGTGCGGTGCGTAGGCCATCTCCATCGGCACTTGCCCGGCAAGCCCCTCGACCAGGCGCAGCAGCAGAGCGGGCGGTTCCAGCCCGATGTCGTGCCCCCGGCCACACCCCAGGGCCAGCGCGTCGGTGACCGCCACCGACCCGTCCCCGGTGTGGAAGACGGTACGCAGCACAAGCGTGTCCGGCAGGTAGTCCCGCTCGACCCGGTAGTCGCCGGCCGGGCGGATCGACCAGTGCCCGCCGTCGTCGTCGAGTACCCGGGCGAAGACGGAGGGCGCGTCGAACCGGGTCGGGCACCACCAGTCCACCGAACCGTCCCGGCCGACCAGCGCCCCGGTCCGGCCGTCGGCGAGATAGCCGTAGTCGTCGATCCGGCGGACACTCATCGCAGGCGCACCCCCGGCTTGGTCGATGTCCGAGAACGCACACCCGGACATTCCGACAACGCACGCTCGGACATCCCGGGATGTCCGTTTCCATGGCGGTGTCAACGCTCGGATACCCCACTCCGCCGTGCTTAACCGACTGGTGGCGTCGTCAGGTGGTCGGTGGCGGCGCCGGGCGGTGTCCCGGTGACTGGTGACCCGAACCGGGCTGGCGGGCGCCCGGCCCACCACCCGTCCGGCCCGTTCAGTACGGTTCGACGTACACGGCGACGCTGCGCGCCGGAACGGTGAAGGTGCCGGTGGCGCTGTCGAACGACGCCGTCCGGAGTACCGGGTCGGCCGAGTTCCGCAGCACCGGATGCAACGACACGGCAGCGCCGCGCCGCCCGGCAACCGGCTGGGTCGCCGCCGCCGGGGTCGCGTTGAATACCACGGTCACCGACCGCCAGCGCGGGTCCAGCCCGGTCCCGTCCAGCCGCATCGTCAGCACCCCTGGCGTCTCCGCCGTCCCCGACAGCGGGAACGACACCCGGCGCTGCACCTGGGCCGCGTCGGCCAGCCCGAAGACCGGCGACGACGCGCGCACCCGGAGCAGCTCCCGGTAGCGTTCCTCGGCCAGCCCGATCGCCGCGCAGTCCGGCACCAGCGCCGGGTCGGCGAGCAGCGGCCGGGCGTACGGCCACTTGTCGGCGTTGTCGGCGGCCGGCGGAAGCCCCACCCCGAACCCGTTCCCCTCGGTGCAGTCCCAGCGGATCTGGTTGAACCAGTCGCCGCTGTTGTAGGAGTTCCGGTCCAGCGACTTCGACCGCAGCCGTTCACTGCCCGCCGTGACGAACCCGGTCCCCTGGCTCAGCACCGCCGTGGCCAGCGACAGCACCTGCATCCGGGCCCGGTCCGTCGTCGATGTCGCCTGCGGCAGCTTGTACGCGAGCGCGTCGTACAGGATCTCGTTGTCGTGCGCGTCGACGTAGCTGACCGCCTCGCCGGGTGCGGCGGTGTAGCCGGCCGGTGCGCCGTTGTAGTCGACCTGCGCCCCGGTCACCGTCTCGCCGGACGACGCGACGAACCGGTAGCCGGCCAGGTTGCCGGTCAGCCCGACCTTGAGCTGGTCCTGCTGGTGCAGCAGCCGGGCCCGCTGCTCGGCGGGGGTGCCGTTCACCGGGTCGCCGTTCGGGTCGGTGAACAGCCCGGACCCGAAGCCCTGCCGGCGCGGGTTGGCGTCGAACGGCCCGCCGCCGCGTACCGCGTCCCGCAGCCGGTCGTTGAAGGTGCCGATCCCGGTACCGGCCATGTTGGCCTGGGTCGCCTGGACGAACCGGACGTCGCCGGCCACCTCGCCGAAGTCCCAGCCCTCGCCGTAGAGCAGGATCGACCGCCCGTCCACGCCGTCCCGGGCCAGGGTCAACCGGTCCAGCGCGGCCCGGACCGCCAGGATGTTCGCCTTCGGGTGGTGGCCCATCAGGTCGAACCGGAACCCGTCCACCTTGTACGCCGTCGCCCAGGTGACGATCGAGTCGACCACCAGTTGGCCCATCATGGCGTGTTCCGGGGCGGTGTTGGCGCAGCAGGTGGAGTTGGCGACCGTGCCGTCGTCGAGCAGCCGGTGGTAGTAGCCGGGGACGACCTGGTCCAGCACGGACCTCGGGTCGGCGCCGGCGGCCGAGGTGTGGTTGTAGACGACGTCAAGCACCACCCGCAGCCCGGCCGCGTTCACTCCGGCGACCAGCTGCCGGAACTCGGTGCTGCGCCGGTCCGGGTCGACCGCGTACCCGCCCTCCGGGACGGTGTAGTGCAGCGGGTCGTACCCCCAGTTGTAGCCGTCGGTGTCCCGGACCGCGTCGACGCACTCCTGCTGGCGCTCCGAGCCCGCCGGTAGCGCCGCCAGGTCGCAGGCCGGCACGGCCTGGTCGGCCCGGCGTTCCGGGATGGTGGCGAAGTCGTTGGCCGGCAGCAGGTGCAGGTGGCTGACCCCGGCGTCGGCGAGCGACCGCAGGTGCCGCATCCCGGTGCTCGCCGGGTCGGTGAAGGCCAGGTACGTGCCCCGGCGCTGCGCCGACACCGACGCGTCGGCGATCGAGAAGTCCCGGACCGACACCTCCTGGATCTGGGTACGCGTCGCCGGCACCGCCGCCGGCTTGCGCAGTGCCGCCCAGCCGGCCGGGGCCAGTGCCGGGTCGGCCAGGTCGACGATCCGGCTGTGCGTGGAGTCCGGGGCCAGCGCCAGCGAATACGGGTCGGCGACCGAGGCGGTGCCGAGCTGCTGTGTCGCCGGCTGCCACGCCTGCACCCGGTAGCGGTAGTACCGGCCGAGCCAGGTCCGTTCGCCGCGCACCGACCAGATCCCGGTCCGGTCGTCGCGGCGCATCGGCACCACCCGGGGTGCCCCGGCCGGGGTGTCGTGCAGTTCCAGCGCCACGCTCCGGGCGGTCGGCGCCCAGACCGACAGGGTCGGCCGTCCCCGCTCGACCGTCGGGCCGAGCCGGGCGGCGGCAGCGGCCGGCGCGTAGAGGTCGTCGAGCACCCCGGGCAGTTGCACTCCGGTGGCACCGAGCAGGGCCCCGGCGGCGTCCCGCTCGGTGAGCACGAGCTGCCCGCGCAGCGCCGCCGGCACCTTCGTCCGGTCGCGCCGGTCCAGCCTGAACGCCTGGTACTGCCACAGGTGCGGGAACTTCGCGCGCTGTGCCTCGGTCGGCCCGCCCGGCACCGCCCGCAGCGGCAGTTCGGCGTACGTCCCGACGAGTTCGCCGTCCACCACCGCCAGCCCGCCGGTCGGGGCGCTGACCAGGGCGTACCGCCGGCCGTCGGTGGGCTGCCCCGGTGGCCGCAGCACCGTGGACCGGTCGACCCAGTGTGCCCGCTGTTTCGTGATGTCGAGGTCGGGTGCGGCGCTGCCGGTGGCCGGCAGCAGTCGGCCCGGTGTGCCGGCGAGCAGCCACGCCTGCCGGCCGGCGGTGCCGAAGTCGAGCCGCTGGTCGTCCGGCAGGTCCTTGGTGTCCCCGTTGTGGATGATGTAGCTCAGCCCGGTCGCCGCGGCGGCCAGCGGCACCCGGAAGGTGATCCCGAACTCGTCCCGGCCGGCCGGCGGCAGCGGGTCGGCCCAGTCGGTCGGGTCGGCCGCGCCGTCCCAGACGTGCAGCCCCCAGCCGGAGTAGTCGCCGTCGGCCCGGCGGTAGTGCAGCACGGCCACGCTCTCGTCGACCGGCGGGTCCGGTTGCCCGGTGGCCGCCCGGCGGCTCGGATAGACGGTCGGGTCGCCCTGCTTGAGCCAGATCTCGCCGGTCCGGGTCACGTCGACGGTACGGTCGACCGGCACGTCCTTGTCGCCCTGGCCGTTCACCACCAGGAAGCCGACCGTGCCGGCGCCCGGCTTCAGCTTCACCCAGGCGAACCGGCCGTAGGAGTCCTCCCCGGCGAACGGCTGCCCGGTCGGCCACGGCGTCTGGTACGCCGGATCGATGTCACCCCAGGCGTGCAGTTGCCAGTCCGGATATCCACCGGCCGGCCGCTGGTAGTGCACGACCAGCCAGTCCCGGGCGTCGTCCCGGGGCGGGGTGCCGACCGTCGCCGTCGACCGGGCGGTGCCGGTGCGCCCCGAGGAGTCCCGCACCACCGCCTTGTACTCGATCCGGGCGCCGCCCGGCAACCCGGCCAGGTCGTGGTACACCCGGTAGGGTACCGGCCCGCCCTGGTTGCGGGCCTGGCCGAGCAGCGTCCACGGTCCACCGTCGACCCGGGTCGCCACGGTGACGGTGGCCAGCGGGTCTCCGGTGACCTGGGCGACCACCCCGGCCCGGGTCGGCACCGCCGCGTCCGGGGCCGGGTCGGTGATCCGGACCGTCGGCGCGGCGGCGGGCCGGGCGATCGGGGTGGCGGCCCGGAGCACGACGGCGGAAAGCGGCGGCACGGTGACGGTCAGCCTGCCGTCCGGGCCGGCCTGGCTGGTCGCGTCCGAGCCGTAGATGCCGCTGAACGGGGTGCCCGGCGCCGACCAGGTGTCGACGGGAACGGTCTGTGCGGTCGGGGCGTTGTTGACCGCGGCGACGTACTCGACCCGGTCGGCGGGGGCGATCCGGGAGAAGGCGAAGACGCCGGGGCCGTCGGCGGCGTACCGGGTGACCTGGATGCCGTCCCGCAGTGCCGGGTGCGCCTTGCGCAGCGCCCCGAGCCCGGCGATCGTCCGATAGAGCGGGTGCGTCGGGTCGTACTGGTCGACGGCGTGGCTGCGGTCGGTGCCGAGCAGGTCGTCGTCGAGGTAGTCGGCGGTACGCGAGGCGAACATGTCCTGCCGGGCGTCCTTGTCGCCACCCGGCCCGGTGAAGCCCTGCTCGTCGCCGGAGTAGACGACCGGCTGTCCCCGGGTGAGGAACATCAGCTCGTGCGCGAGCTGGTCCCGGCGCAGGTGGCTGGCCGGGTCGGTGCCGCCGCTCGCGACGAACGAGCCGATCCGGCCCATGTCGTGGTTGCCCAGGAAGGTCGGCAGCCGGCCGGCGTCGGTGTCCCGGGCGGTGTAGAGGTCGTCGGCGGCGAACCCGTCGGCAAGCGCCTTCGCCGAGCCGCCGCCGCCGGCCACGTAACTGCGGGCGGCGTTCTGGAAGGTGAAGTCGAGGGTGGCCGGCAGCCCGCCCCGGCGGACGTAGGTCGAGGTGACCTCCGGGTCGGTGTCGTACACCTCGCCGAACATGAAGAAGTCCGGCTTGCCGGCCCGGCGGGCGGCCTGCTCCACCCCGGCCCGGAACTGCGGCCAGAACTCCAGGTTGACGTGCTTGGCGGTGTCCAGCCGGAAGCCGTCGACATCCAGCTCGGTGACCCAGTCGGCGAAGACCTCCGTCATCCCCCGGACCACCTCGGGGCGCTCGGTCCACAGGTCGTCCAGCCCGGCGAAGTCGCCGTACTCGCTGTTCTCGCCGACGAATGTGGAGTCGCCCCGGTTGTGGTACATCGTCGGGTCGTTCAGCCAGGCCGGCACCTTGACCGTCCGGTCCTCCTCGCTGGCGAAGGTCGGGGGGTACGGGAACGAGCCGGCGTCCACCGCCGGGAAGGCGCGGCTGCCGTCGGCGTGGTTGCGGTCCTCGAACGGCCGCCCCCGCGCGTCCCGGTAGGGCCGGCTCGCCTTGTCCTGGTAGCCGGTCTGGTTGTCGGGGTAGCGGATCACGTCGGCGGTGTGGTTGACGACGACGTCCAGATAGATCTTGATGCCCCGGCGGTGTGCCTCGCGGACCAGCCTCCGCAGCTCCTCGTTGGTGCCGAAGTGCGGGTCCACCCGGGTGAAGTCGGTGATCCAGTAGCCGTGGTAGCCGGCCGAGGCGTCCGCCCCGCTGCCCTGCACCGGCCGGTTGGCGAAGACCGGGGCGAGCCAGATCGCGGTGCTGCCGAGCCCCTGCACGTAGTCCAGCCGGTCCAGCAGGCCGCGCAGGTCACCGCCGTGGTAGAAGCCCTTGTCCGTCGGATCGTGCCCGTGCCGCAGCCGGTCGCCGGCCAGTCCGCCACGGTCGTTGCGGGGATCGCCGTTGGCGAACCGGTCCGGGAGGACGAAGTAGAACTGTTCGGCCCGGCCCCGGTCGGCGGCGGCCGCGTCGAGAAGCGCGTCGGCGGACGGTTCCGTCGTCCACTGTGCGGCCAACGCCGGGCCGCCGTCCGGGTTCCGGTGGCCCGGGTCGGCGACCGCGGCCGACCGGCCGGCGGGGTCGAGCGCCGGCCCGGCGACCGCACCGGCGCCGGCCAGCGGCAACGCCAGCACGGCGGCCAGGACCGACCCGAGGGTACGCGTCAGAGCGGTGCGGGCCGGGACGGTCCGCGTGCGCGACAGGACGGTGGGCGGCGGGACGGTGTGCGGCGAGGGCGGCGGCTTCATCGACGGCCTTCCTGTGGTCGCTGAAGTTCGCCCGCACGCTAGTCCTTTGCGGAAACTCTATGCAAGACCTTGCAACGAAAGCGTCCAGCATTCATCATCTTGCGCAAGCCGGATCGCCGTCCGTACCGTCTCCGGGTCCGGCGGAACCAGCGGCAGCCGTACCGCCGGGGTCGGGATGCGCCGCTGGGCGTGCAGCACCGCCTTGATCACCGTGGGATTCGGCTCGGCGAAGAGCGCGCTGGAGAGTGCGCCGAGCTGGTGCCCGAGCGACCGGGCCCGGACCGCGTCGCCGGCCCGCCACACCCGCGCCAGTTCCACGAACGCGGCCGTGCCGACGTGTGCCGAGGCCACGATGCCACCGTGCGCGCCGAGCGCCAGCAGCGGCGAGATAAGCGTGTCGTCCCCGCCGAGCACCGCGAAGCCTGGCGGCGGATCGGCCAGCAACTCGACGGTGCCGCCGTCGATCCCGCCGACCGTGTACTTGATCCCGGCAATCCCGGGCAGCTCCGCCAGCCGCCGGATGGCACCGGTCGAGAGCTGCTGACCGGTCCGGTACGGCACGTGGTAGACCAGCACCGGCACCGGACTGGCGGCGGTGAGTGCCGCGAAGTGCGCGAGTACGCCGGCTTCGCCGGGGCGCAGGAACGGCGGGACCAGGCTCAGCGCCGCCACCACCCCGGGGTGGCTCGGCAGCGCCGCCACCGCCTGCACCGTGTCGGCGCCGACGACGAGCGCGGCGTCCCGCTCCCGGCACACCCCCGCGACGACGTCGAGCACCGCCCGCCGCTCCCGGGCGTCCAGCGACGCCGGCTCTGCCGTGGTGCCCAGCGCCACCACACCGGCGACGCCGGCCCGCAACACCTGGTGCGTCAGTTCCTCCAGCGCGTCGAGCGCCACCGCGCCGGTGTCGTCGAACGGGGTGATCAGCGGTACGTACACACCGGTCAGCATCATGCGCACAGCGTCCGGCAGGCAGACCCGTAAGGTCCAGTTCAGCTTCCTACACAGATGCGTAAGCTCTACTGATGCTCGACGTACGCCGGCTCCGGCTGCTCCGTGACCTCGCCCGGCTCGGCACGATCGCGGCGGTGGCGCAGGCGCACACGTACACCCCGTCGGCGGTCTCGCAGCAACTGGCCGTACTCGAACGGGAGGCCGGGGTGGCGCTGCTGGAACGCACCGGGCGGCGGGTCACCCTCACCGGCGCCGGCCGGGTACTGGTCCGGCACGCCGAGACGGTGCTGGGCGCGCTGGAGCAGACCACCGCCGCACTCGCCGCCATCGCCACCGGACCGACCGGCCCGCTGCGGATCGGCGCCTACCCGACCGCCGTCCGTACCCTGCTCCCGGCCACCCTGGTCGCGCTCGGCCACCAGCATCCCGGGCTCGAACTGCGGGTCACCGAACTCGACCCGGTCGCGGTACCGGCCGGGCTGCGCGACCGCAGTCTCGACGTGGGCCTGCTGCACGACTACGACGTGGTACCCGTCGACCCCGACCCGGGGCTGGACACGGTGCCGCTGCTCGACGAGACGGTCTTCCTCGCCCTGCCCGGCGACCTCGGCGAGGTCGCCGACCCGCTGCGGGACAGCCGGGACGCCGCCTGGATCCTGGCCAGCCCCGGCACGCTCTGCCACACGGCGACCCTGCACGTCTGCCGGGCCGCCGGCTTCACCCCGCGCCCCCGGCACCACGCCGACGACTTCGCCACCGTACTGGCGCTGGTCGCCGCCGGGCAGGGCGTCTCGCTGATCCCCCAGCTCGCCGCCGCCCAGCCGCCGGCCGCGGTCCGGCTGGTCCCGCTGCCGACCCGGCGCCGGACCCGGATCGCCTACCGGCGCGGCGCCGCCGACCATCCGGCGACCGCCGCCTTCGTCACGGCGATCCGCGCCGCCACCAGCTCCTTCCTCGCCCGCTGACGGCGCTTCCGCACGAAAACCCGGCGGCGGGCAACGGCCAGGACTCCTACCCTGGCCGGGTGCGGAAACGACGGCCGAAGCGACCCGGAACGGGACGGCGCACGGCACCCGAAGCGCGGCGGCACCCGACGCCCGAAGCGCGGCGGCGCAGGAAGCTCGGGTCACGCCGGCAGAAGGCGATCGGCAGGCGGCGGCGCAAGAAGCTCGGCAGGCGGCTCGCCGACGCGATCCTCCGGGACGACCTGCCGGCGGTGGTCGGGCTGCTGGCCGCCGGTGCCGATCCGGACGCGGCCACCCCGGACGGCAGCACCCCGCTGTACCGGGCGGCCGTGCAGGGACTGGCTCCGGTCGTCCGGCTGCTGCTCGCCGCCGGGGCGGCACCGGACACCGAGAGCGGGCACGGCGACGAGGGCACCCCGCTGACCGGCGCGGCGGCCTGGGGGCACACCGAGGTGGTACGCGCCCTGCTGGCGTACGGCGCCGACCCGGAGCGCCGGGAGGACGCCGGCACCGGGGCCAGCGCCCTGGACTGGGCGCTCCGGGGCGGCCACCCGGAAACCGTCGGGCTGCTCCGGGCGGCCACCTGATCCGGGCCTGGTCGGGCCGGCTACCAGATCTCGCAGGCCCGACCGTTGACGGTGCAGCTGATCGGCCGCTCGCCGTCGCCCCACCGTTCGAACTGGAAGCGCAACGGGTCGGAGCGCCCGCCGGCCAGCGGCGCGCCGCTGCGGAAGATCCACCTCCCGTCGTCGCGGTCCACCGAGGGCCGGGGTGCATTGTCGACCCATACCGCCCGCAGGTCGTCGACCTCGCGCGGGAAGCGCAGTTCCACGGTCCAGGACCGGGCGGAGCCGGCGGGGTTCCGGATCAGCACCTCGGCGATGAACGAGTCCCGGAAGTCGGCGTGCACCCGGTAGCGGCCGGTCAGCGCGGGCTCGGCCGGCTTCGGCGTGGCGGTGGTCGGCCGGGCCCGCGGCGGCGCGCTGCGGGGCGGCGCGGCACGGGACGCCTCCGGCTTGTCGCCGCCGGGCCCCGAGCTGGGTGGCGGGGTACGGGAGCCGGGGGTCGGCGACGCGGCCGGGTTCGCCGGGTCGGTCCCGGAGGCGAGCGCGGACGGGGTCGAGCCGGGCGCGAACGGCCAGTCCGGATCGGGTGCCCCGGAGGTGCGCCGGTCACCGGTGAGATAGCCGGTGGCGAAGGCGAACAGCATCGTCATCACCAGCACCCCGGCCAGTACGACGATCCAGGGTGCCGCCGCCAGCCAACGCGGTCGGGTCGGGTCGGAGGTGCTCACCGAGCCGGGATCCGCACCGAGATCTCGTCGCCGAGCCGCCGTCCGGCGGAGAGTTCCAGGTCGTCACCGCTCCAGAACCGGCCCGGGTCGTACCAGTTGGGCCGGCGACCGGCCGGGAGCAGCCCCATTGCCTGGTACGTCGCCGCGACGACCTCGGCGCAGTACGCCGTCTCCAGTGTGCTGTCGCTCGGCCGGCGGCGTACGGCGGGTGCCCGGCCGCGCAGCCACCGCCAGGCGAGCTGGGCGGTGGACGGGAACGGCGTTCCGTCCAGGCGGGCGATGGTACGCAGCACCGCGTTCTCCATCTCGTCGTCGGCCGTCGGTTCGAGTTGCCGCAGCCAGCCGCGCTGACCGTACCGGGTTCCCCAGACCCGGACCGCGTCCCGCAGGTCGTGCAGCTGCACACCCCGGTGGTGACCGCCGGACCACATGTCGGGCAGCGACCGGCCGAGTTCGGCGTGCCACATTAACGGCGGCAGGTCCTCGACGACCACGGACATTCCGACATGGTTCACCGGGCTGTTCGTGGTGAACTGGATCGCCCGATCCGGCACGCTGCGCCCCCGGAAGACCCAGACGTCACCGGTACGGGTCAGCTCGACCGCCTCGTCGAGGCTGAGTTCGGTGCGCTCCTCGGCCATCGCCCCCACCTCGGTCCGCCGGGCCGTTCCCGGCCTGGCGACTACCCTAGGCGGATGCGTTGGTGGAAGGTAATCGGCGTGGCGAGCGTCGTCGGGGTGGCCGCCACCGGGGTGGTGCTGGCCCGGGCCGAGCGGCGACGCCGGGCGTACACCCCGGAACAGATCCGGGACCGGCTGCGGGAACGGCACGCGGCCGCGGTCGACGGCGTGACTTCCAGCGACGGCGGCCCGACCGACGGCGGCCCGACCGACGACCCGGGCAGATCCGCCGGCTCGCGGTAATCGCGCGCCGTCGGGTTCCGACCGGCTGACCGGCGCTCCGGCATCCGGACGGGCTTGCGTTTATAACAAGACGGACGTACGGTTTTGTTGACTCGAACAGACGCCGGTAAGGGTTACCTGAGCCGGGCGCCCAGGTAATGGGTAGGAAAGACTGCGGTACGGGCCGGGACGAAGACAGCGTGAAGGAGTACGACGTGGCGAGCCTCGACACCTTCGGTGCGAAGAGCCAGCTACGCGTCGCAGACGCGAGCTACGAGATTTTCAAGATCAATACGGTACCCGGGCACGAGCGCCTGCCGTACAGCCTGAAGATCCTGCTGGAGAACCTGCTCCGCACCGAGGACGGCGCGAACATCACCGCCGAGCACATCCGGCAGCTCGGCGACTGGGACCCGGACGCCGAGCCGAGCGTGGAGATCCAGTTCACTCCGGCCCGGGTGCTGATGCAGGACTTCACCGGGGTGCCCTGCGTGGTCGACCTGGCCACCATGCGGGAGGCGGTCCGCGAGCTGGGCGGCGACCCGACGAAGGTCAACCCGCTGGCTCCGGCCGAGCTGGTGATCGACCACTCGGTGATCGCCGACCTCTTCGGCCGGCAGGACGCCTTCGTCCGCAACGTCGAGCTGGAGTACGGCCGCAACAGGGAGCGCTACCAGTTCCTCCGCTGGGGCCAGAGCGCCTTCAACGAGTTCAAGGTCGTGCCGCCCGGCACCGGCATCGTGCACCAGGTCAACATCGAGTACCTGGCCCGGACGATCATGGAGCGCGGCGGCCAGGCGTACCCGGACACCGTCGTCGGTACCGACTCGCACACCACGATGGTCAACGGCCTCGGCGTGCTCGGCTGGGGCGTCGGCGGCATCGAGGCCGAGGCCGCGATGCTCGGCCAGCCGGTGAGCATGCTCATCCCCCGGGTCGTCGGCTTCAAGCTGCACGGCGAGGCGCCGGCCGGCACCACCGCCACCGACCTGGTGCTGACCATCACCGAGATGCTCCGCAAGCACGGCGTGGTCGGCAAGTTCGTCGAGTTCTACGGCCCGGGCGTGAGCGCGGTGCCGCTGGCCAACCGGGCCACCATCGGCAACATGTCCCCGGAGTACGGCTCCACGGTGGCGATCTTCCCGATCGACGAGGAGACGGTCCGCTACCTGAAGCTGACCGGGCGCTCGGAGCAGCAGGTCGCACTTGTCGAGGCGTACGCCAGGGAGCAGGGGCTGTGGCACGACCCGGCCGCCGAGCCCGACTACAGCGAGCGGCTCGAACTCGACCTCTCCACCATCGAGCCGTCGCTGGCCGGCCCGAAGCGCCCGCAGGACCGGGTGCCGCTGGGCAACGCCAAGACGCTGTTCCGGTCCGCCCTTGTCGACTACGTCGGTGACGGCGGCAACGGCACGCGCGGCCCGGCCGACGAGGCGAGCGAGGAGTCCTTCCCGGCCAGCGACCCGCCGGCCAACGACGTCAACGACCCGGCCGACGCGCCGCGCGACCTGGTCTCGGCCGCCACCGGGGCGAAGGGCCGGGCCAGCAGTCCGGTACGCGTCACCGGCGACGACGGCGCGGAGTACGAGCTGGACCACGGCGCCGTGGTGATCGCCGCGATCACCTCCTGCACGAACACCTCCAACCCGCAGGTGATGATCGGCGCCGCCCTGCTGGCCCGCAACGCCGTCGACCGGGGGCTGTCCCGCAAGCCGTGGGTGAAGACCACCCTGGCCCCTGGCTCCAAGGTGGTGATGGACTACTACGAGCGGGCCGGCCTCACCCCCTACCTGGAGAAGCTCGGCTTCCACCTGGTCGGCTACGGATGCACCACCTGCATCGGCAACTCCGGCCCGCTGCCCGAGGAGGTCTCGGCGGCGGTCAACTCGCACGACCTGTCGGTGGTCTCGGTGCTGAGCGGCAACCGGAACTTCGAGGGCCGGATCAACCCGGACGTCAAGATGAACTACCTGGCGTCCCCGCCGCTGGTGGTGGCGTACGCGCTGGCCGGCACGATGGACATCGACCTGGCCAACGAGCCGATCGACACCGGCGCCGACGGTCAGCCGGTCTACCTGCGGGACATCTGGCCCAGCTCGGCCGAGATCGACGACGTGATCGCGAGCGCGCTGCGCAGCGAGATGTTCACCAAGGACTACGCCGACGTCTTCGCCGGGGACGAGCAGTGGCGTTCGCTGCCGACCCCGGAGGGCGACACCTTCGCCTGGGACGGCGAGTCGACGTACGTGCGCAAGCCGCCGTACTTCGAGGGGATGGAGCCGGAGCCGACGCCGGTGCGGGACATCGCCGGCGCCCGGGTGCTGGCCAAGCTCGGCAACTCGGTCACCACCGACCACATCTCGCCGGCCGGCTCGATCAAGGCCGACTCCCCCGCCGGGAAGTACCTGGCCGAGCACGGGGTGGCCCGGCACGAGTTCAACTCGTACGGGTCGCGGCGCGGCAACCACGAGGTGATGATCCGGGGCACCTTCGCCAACATCCGGCTGCGCAACCAGCTCGTGCCGGGGGTGGAGGGCGGCTTCACGGTCAACCACCTGACCGGCGAGCAGACCTCGATCTACGACGCCTCGGTGGCGTACCAGGAGGCGGGTGTCCCGCTGGTGATCCTGGCCGGCACCGAGTACGGCTCCGGCTCGTCCCGGGACTGGGCGGCGAAGGGCACGATGCTGCTCGGGGTACGGGCGGTGATCGCCCAGTCGTACGAGCGGATCCACCGGTCGAACCTGATCGGGATGGGTGTGCTGCCGTTGCAGTACCCGGCCGACACCGACGCGGAGTCGTTGGGGCTGACCGGCACCGAGACGTTCTCGATCAGCGGGGTGACCGCGCTGAACGACGGCCAGATCCCGCGCACCGTCCGGGTCAGCACGGACACCGGGGTCGAGTTCGACGCGGTGGTCCGGATCGACACCCCGGGCGAGGCGGATTACTACCGGCACGGCGGCATCCTGCGCTACGTGCTGCGCAAGATGCTGACCGCCTGATCGGCTGACCGCCTGATCGTCGGCCGAACAGCACACCGCCGGGCCGGTCGTCCCCAGTCGGGGGTGGCCGGCCCGCCGCGTGGCGATCCGCTGCCCGGTCGCCGGGCTGTGCCCGCTTGCCGGGACCGGACCCGGTTGCCGGGGTCGGGCGGTATATGCCCGACGAGCGTGATACCACCAGGCATCAGGATGACAGTGTGGTATCACTGGCAACTGGGACCTTCCGGCCCGCTGGCCGGGCAGGCACCCGAACGGGTACGAGACGAGGGGGGCCGGAAATGCGGCAGAGTTCGACCCGGGCCGGCGGCGTGCCGGCGCTCTTCGCCTCCACGCTGGCGGCGGAGCCGGTCCGGCCGCTACTCACCTACTACGACGACGCCACCGGGGAACGCACCGAACTCTCCGCCGAGGCGCTGGCCGGCTGGGTGGCCCGGACGGCGAACCTGCTGCTGCACGGCTGCGGACTCGGCATCGGCGCGCGGGCCGCGGTGCTGCTGCCGCCACACTGGCAGACCGCCGCCGTACTGCTCGGCACCTGGTCGGCCGGGGTGTCGGTGAGCTTCCACGGCCTCGCCACCGCCGGGCTGCCCGCGCTCGGCCCGGGAGTCGAGGAGCCGTTCGACGTCACGTACGCCGCACTGCCCCGGATCGGCGACTGGCTCGACCACGTGCCCGAGGCGGAGCACCGGTTCGTGCTGGGCCTCGCCCCGGACGCCGCACCGCTGGCCGCGCCGCCGGCCGGCTACCGCGACTACCTCACCGAGGTACGCGGCCACGACGCCGACCTGCGGCCGTACGTGCCGCTGCACCCCGACGACGCGGCCAGTGTCGACGGCACCAGCTATGCCGAGTGGGGCCGGCTGGCCCGGTTGATGGCGACGGATCTGTACGGCCTGCGCCCCGGCGACCGGGTACTCGTGGACGCCGCCGAGCACGAGCACCCGGTGAAGTGGCTGCTGGCGCCGCTGGCCGCCGGCGCCTCGGTGGTGCTCTGCGCCAACCTCGACCCGGACCGCGTCGAGCGGCGCACCCGGGAGGAACGGGTGACCCGGATGCTGTGACCGCCCGGCAGCCCGAGCCGTGGTCGGGCAGCCGTGGTCAGCCGGGCCGTGGTCAGCCGGGCCGTGGTCAGGGCGCCGTGGAGGTGTCCGGCAGCAGGCTGGTCGCCCCGGGCACGTACGGGTCGAGCAGGTGGGTGGCGAGGACGATCCGCTGCCACCGGCTGACCGGTACCCCGCTGGCGTCGGCCAGCCGCACCACCGTCCGCCAGTCCCGGGAACAGCGGGCCCGGATCCGGCCGATCAGCGACAGCAGCTCGCCGGCCGACGTACCCGGAGCACGCCGGCAGCGCTCCTCGGCCGCCTCGGCCAGCTCGCCGAGCGTCCGGTCGAGTTCGAGGTCCACCTCCGGGGTGGCCGCCTCCAGCCGGTCGACCAGGGCGAACGCCTCCGACCGGCCGTCCGGGGCCGGGCCGGTCGACCCGCCGAGGGTGCGCCGGTAGAGGCCGGTCCGGGTCTCGTGGTTGCAGAGCACCGCCAACTCCCGGAGCAGGTCGGCCGGCTCGTCGGCGGCGTGCACCAGGTTGAGCTGGTAGTTGAAGCTGCCGACGTCGTAGCGGAGCTGCCCGGGACGGCAGCGGACCGGGTCGGCCGGCCCCTTGGCGGTGCTGAGCAACAGCGACGCCGGCTCGGGGCGGCCGGGCAGCGCGAGCAGCAGGAGCAGGCACTCGCAGGCCGTGACGTAGAGGTCGGCGGCGTCCCGCCGGTCCCGGCTGGCGGCGTTCAGCCCGTACTGCCACAGCGCCCGTACGCCGTGCCGGTCGATCGTCACCGTCGCCGCCCAGACGATGCTGAAGCCGTACGCCAGCACCCAGCGCAGCACCGGAGCGAGCCGGCGGCTGACCACGGCGTCCGGTTTCAGCAGCAGCAGCGCGTGGTCGTGGCAGAACTCCTCGACCCGGCCGGCACCGACGGAGAGCAGGTCCTCGAAGCTCTCCCGGAAGTACGTGTCGACCGCGTAGAGGGACCGCTTCCGGGGAAGCGTCGACAGGAAGGCGGGAATCTCCTGGGCGCCGGGGGTGGCCATCGCGGGTCACTCACGCAGTTCCGCGGCTCGCCGGCCGACCTCTCCCGGGCTGAGCAGCTCGCCGTCGAGCACCACGCCGACGAAGTTGTCCAGCGGGATGTGCTCGAAGACCGGCGCACCGAGGCGGGCGAAGACGGGCCCGGGGACCAACTTCAGCGCGCTGGTGACGATCAGGGTGGGCAGCTGTTCGGCCAGTTCCCGGGTACCCCGGATGTTGAGCACGGTGTCCGGACCGATCGCGTCGGCTCCGGCCAGCGCCACCGCCGGCTCGCCGCTGCGCAGCGAATCCGGAAGCTGGGCCAGGATCTGCTTGACGATCGAACTGCTGGGCGCGTAGGTGACCGGGACGCCCTGCTCGCCGACCCAGGTCACCGCCGCCTTCACGGTGTTCTCCACCGCGTGGTCCAGCTCGGCCCGGATCCGGCGCAGCTCCTCGGCCGGCTCGGCGGAGCGTACCGCGTTGGCGATGTGCCACATCGGTGCGTAGCCGGGCAGCCGGGCGGTCAGGAAGTCCGTCGCGTCGGCCGCCGCGGCGGGATCGTCGATCAGCTCGAGCAGACCCTGGATCACCAGCCGGGCCACTCCGGTGGCCCCGGCCGTGGTGACCGTGACAGCCTCGCGGAGCGATGTCGGCAACGTAGCTTGGTCCATGTGCGGGCTCTTTCCGTTCCGGGTCTGGTCCTCTGAGGACAGGACTACTTCCCCGGCATCGAGAGTGTCCGATCTAGGGACATCCCGGCACCGAGTTTGGTAGTTCATATCAAACGGACACCCCGCCCGGAGCCGAATGACCAAATGGCAGCAACCGTAACCGCCCGACGACGCGCGGTGCGGCACGCGGTGCGGAAGCCGGGAGCCCGACGCACCGAACGCGCGGTCGGCCGTCGGTCCTGGTCGGCCCGGATGGCGGGCGGCAGGTTCGACGCTGTGCCAGGATCCTGGGCATGGACGACAGGACGATTCTGAGCCGGATCACCGAGCTGGTCGACGAGGAGCACCGGCTCCGCAACCACGCCCAGCAGGTGGAGAACTCGACCGACGAGGACCGGACCCGGCTGCGGGAGCTGGAGGAGTCGCTCGACCAGTGCTGGGACCTGCTCCGGCGGCGCCGGGCCGCCCGGCAGGCCGGCAACGACCCGGACACCACCGGTGCCCGCAGCGTGAACGAGGTCGAGAAGTACCTCCAGTGAACCGTCAGCCGACTCCTGCCTCCCGGAGCAGTTGACCGGTCAGCACGTCCGGGTCGACCAGCTCGCCCGGAAGTCCGCGCGCGGCGAACCACGCGGCCACCACCCGTACGTCCCGGGCCAGGAACTCGCGTCCGCTCGGGTTGGCCACCACGTCCACCACCTGCGGCAGGTCGATCAGCACCAGCCGCTCCCCGTGCACGAGCAGGTTGTACGGCGACAGGTCACCGTGCGCCAACCCGGCCCGGGCCAGTACGACGAGCGCGTCGACGAGCTGGTCCCAGAGCCGGCGCAGCGGCACCGGGTCGGGCCGGAGCTGGGCCAGCCGGGGCGCCGCCTCCCCCTGCACCGGATCGCCGACGAACTCGAGCATCAGCTCCGTCCCGTTCAACTGCACCGGGTACGGCACGGCGACGCTGCCCAGGTCCCGCCCCAGCTCCCAGAGCCGGCTCAGCGCGGCGAACTCGGCGGCCGCCCACTGGCCGGCGATCATCTGCCGGCCGAACGCGGTACGGCCGGCCATCGCCCGGTTCTCCCGGGACCGGCGTACCCGCCGCCCTTCCAGATAGCCGGCGTCCCGGTGGAAGAGCCGGTGTTCGGGCTCGCGGTAGCGCTTGGCGGCGAGCAGGCAACTGCGGTCGGTCGCCGGCACGGCCCGGCGGACCAGGTGCACGTCCGCCTCCTTGCCGGTCTTCAGCACACCCAGTTCGGTGTCGGTGGCGGCCAGCTCGGTGACCAGCCAGTCAGGGTACGGCTCCGGCCCGTGCACCGCCTGGTCCCAGCTCGACCAGCGGTCCCCGACGTCGGGAACGTCGGTGTCGGCGTTGGTGTCGAACGCGGCCGCGGTGGCGTGCCGGTGCCGTTTCAGGAAGCGCGGCTCGTCGTCGTCGAACCGGCGGGTGGTGCGACCGCCACGAGGGCGGGCCGAACCGGAATAATCGTCGTGATCGCGTGGCACTGGAGGAATCCTTCGGTCGAGTCGGAAGAAGACAGGCGGGAGCGCAGCACAACGACAGCCACAGTCACTCCTCCTTCCGCTCGGCCGGACTGATGCCCGGAATGCGATACGACAAGCGAGGGCCAGGCAGGGCCCTCCGACGCGCAATGCTCGCCCGCCCCAACCCGCCGGTCAACCGAATTACCGCTCCGAGCACCGCGAGCCGGCGACGACGGCGATCCGCCGGTGCTCCGCGGCGGCACGGGTCCGTCGGGGCGGGCCGGACTCAGGCCGCGAGTACCGTGGCGACGGCGGCGATCAGCCCGTCCACGGTCTTGGTCGGGGCGTACCGGCGCTCCATCCAGCGGCGGCCCCGGTGCAGCCAGACGCTGGGCAACCCGACAGCGGTGGCGCCGCCGATGTCCGCCTCCGGGCTGTCCCCCACCATCCAGGCACCGCGCAGCCGCATCCGGGCCCGTTCGGCGGCCAGGGTGAAGATCCTGGGGTTCGGTTTGCTGACCCCGACCTCCTCGGAGATCACCCAGTCGGCGAGGTAACGGTCCAGGCCGGTACGCCGGATCTTCATGTCCTGGAGCCGCTCGGTGCCGTTGGTGACCGCCACCGGCACCCAGCCGGCCTCGTCGGCGATCCGCAGGGCGCAGGCGACGAGCGGATCGAGCCGGGTGTACTCCACCACTCCCTCGTGCAGCGCCTCGACCAGGTCGATCGAGGGGATCCGGAGGCGGTAGCGGTCCCGGATCGCGTCGGCCACGTCCCAGCGGTTCGTCAGGCCGTCGGCGTCGACCGAAAGAAGCCAGTCGATGTCGCTCTCGGGCGCTCCGATCTCGGCCAGGAACCCCTGCGCCCAGGTCCGGAACGGACCCGCCCGGTCCAGCAGAGTGTTGTCCAGATCGAGGAGCAACAGCGGCACTTGCGCACAGTACGGGACGGACCCGGTCGGACAACAGTCCCAGCATGTAAACAGCCCGGGTTGTCCGAGCTGACGACAGGCGGTCAGCCGGTCAACAGGTGCCGTTTCCCACCCTGGCCGGGCAGCCGCTCGGCGAGCATCCGGTGCGCGTCGCGTACCCGGTGCAATTCGGCCGGGTCGAACCGGGCGACGACGACGGCGACGCCGGTGTCCGGGCCCCGGTCCAGCGTCCGGCCCTCCGGGTCGTGGATCGCCGCACCGCCGTTGAACCGCCACGGCGCCGGGCCGCCGACCGCGTTGGCGAAGACCACGTACATGGTGTTGTCCAGCGCGCGGGCCCGGTAGTAGAGGTCACGGCGGTGTTCGGAGCCGACCAGGTAGCCGCTCGGGCAGAGGTAGCCGTGTGCACCGTCGTCCGCCGCCGCCCTGCCGTGCTCGGGAAAGCAGCCGTCGTAGCAGACCCCGAGGCCGAGCCGCCAGCCGTCGACAAGCAGGGTGGCGCCGCGACTGCCGGGGGTGAACAGGGCGTTCTCGTCCGGGCCCCAGAGGTGCTGCTTGGCATAGCCGGCGTCGGCCCGGCCCGCGCCGTCCACCACCAGCGCCGAGCAGGTCCGCCGGCCGTCCGGGTGCCGGACCGCCGCGCCGACCACGACCACCACCCGGCGGTCCCGGGCCACCTCGCGCAGCGGATCGAGCCGGGGATCGGCCACCTCGCCGTCGTGCCCGGCCAGCACGTCGGTGCCGGCCGGGTCGCCGGCCAGCGTCGGCGGGTGGTACGCCGGCAGGAACAGCTCGGGAAGCACGACGACCCGGGCACCGCAGTCGGCGGCCCGCGCGACCAGCCGGGCGGCGGAGACCGCGTTGCCGGCCACGTTCCCGGGTTCGGACTCGGCCTGGACCGCGGCGACCCGCAGGCCCACGTCCGGCAGGGCCGCCAGGGCGGCGTCCGGCGTGGCCGCCAGGGCGGCGGGGGTGGTCTGCGTCACGGGCGCGATGGTAGTCGACCGGGACACCCGGTCCGATCTTGCGAACCTGCCGCCGGGGAGGAGAATCGGCCCGTGCCCGACGCCTTCTACCTGCCTACCGACGACCCCGACCGGTACCTCTGCACCCCGGCGACCGAGGGACCGTGGAGCAGCGGGCTGCAACACGGCGGACCGCCGTGCGCGCTGCTGACCCGGGCCGTGGAACGGACACCGAGTTCGCTGGACGGGCCGGCCCAGGTCAGCCGGATCACCGTCGAGTTCCTCGGCGCGGTGCCGGTCGACGAGGTCACCGTACGGGCCGCCGTGGCCCGGTCGGGACGCTCGGTCGAACTGGTCGAGGCCGAACTGCACGCCGCCGGGCGGGTGGCGTTGCGGGCCCGGGTGTGGCGGATCCGGCGCACCCCGGTCGAGCTGCCCGTCGAGGTGACCGGCGCCGCCGTGCCGCCGCCGCCCCGACCGGCCGAGCCGTCCCGGTTCACCGAGCCCCGCTGGCAGATCGGCTACCTGCGGGCGATCGACTGGCGGTTCGTGGCGGGACACTTCGAGCGCCCCGGCCCGGCGTCGGCCTGGGCGCGGCAGCGGATCCCGCTGGTGGCCGGCGAGGAGCCGAGCCCGCTGCAACGGGTCGCCCTGCTCGCCGACTCCGGCAACGGGCTGAGCCGGCTGCTGGAGATGGAACGGTGGTGGTTCATCAACACCGAGCTGACCGTGCACCTGCACCGGCAGCCGAGCGACGACTGGCTGCACGTCTCGGCCGCCACCACCCTGGACGGGCAGGGGTCGGGGCTGGCCGAGACGGTGCTCTCCGACGCCGCCGGGCCGCTGGGCCGGGGCGCCCAGGCGCTGATGGTCGGCCGCCGGTCCGGCTGAGACTGCCGGTCCGGCTGAGACCGCCGGGGCGGCGTGGGTCGGGGGGCAACCCAAGACGTACGTACGGATTGCATGCCGGGTCGTCGCCTGGCACCATCGGATGGTGCCCAGGGTAAGCCAGAACCAGCTCGACGCCCGCCGCCAGGAGATCCTCGGTGCGGCGCGGGCCTGCTTCGCCCGGCACGGCTACGAGGGCGCCACGGTACGCCGGCTCGAAGAGGCGACCGGGCTCTCCCGAGGAGCGATCTTCCACCACTTCCGGGACAAGGACTCCCTCTTCCTCGCCGTCGCCGAGGACGACGCGGCCGCCATGGTCAGCACGGTGGCCCGCAACGGCCTGGTGCAGGTCATGCGCGACCTGCTGGCCGGCGCCACCTCGCCGGACACCACCGGCTGGCTGGGCAGTCAACTGGAGGTGTCCCGGCGGCTGCGCACCGATCCCGAGTTCGCGAAGCGCTGGGCCGAACGCTCGGCGAGTCTCGCCGAGGCCACCCGGGAGCGGCTGGCCCGGCAGCGGGACGCCGGAGTGCTCCGCGACGACGTACCGATCGAGACGCTGGCCCGCTTCCTGGAACTGGCCTACGACGGGCTGGTACTGCAACTGGCGATGGCCCGGCCGGCCGGCGACCTGGGCCCGGTGCTGGACCTGGTGGAGGAGGCGGTCCGCCGGCCGGGCCGGTGAGCCCGTTCGCCCGATGCGGGCCGGGCCGCCCTGTCGGAAGGTTTACGCAACCGCGACCGGAGCGACTGGCGTAGCGGATCCACAATGGTGGCAGTCCGACCTCCGTACGCCTGGAGTCACCCCGATGGACGAGCTGCTAGCGGTACGGGCCGAGACCTGGGGTGTCCCCGGGCCGGTCTTCCTGACCCTCTATCTCACGATCGCCGGACTGATCCTGCTCGGCACCCTGGCGCACCGGGTGGTCGGGTTCGCCGGCCGCCGACCGGCCGGCGCCGAGCGGCACCACCCCGTCGAACTCGCCTGGCTCGCCGGCGGCGACCAGCTCGCCCTGCACGCCACGCTCGGCGGGCTGCGTGCCGCCGGTGCGGTCGGCACGGCGGAGCGGCACCGGCTGGCCCAGACCGGGCCGTTGCCGTTCCGGGCCACCCGGCTGGACGCCGCCGTGCACCGGGCGGCCGGCCAGGGGATACCCGGACGGGCGCTCGGCAACGACCCGCAGGTCCGTACCGCCCTCGCCGACCTCCGGGCCGACCTGGTGCGCAGCGGGCTCGCGCTGCCCGACTCGGCCCGACCGGCCGGCCGGGTCGGGCCGGTGCTGCTGCTCGGGCTGGTGGCGGTCGGTCTGGCCCGGCTGGTCTCCGGGCTGGCCGCCGACCGGCCGGTCGGCTATCTCGTGCTGAGCCTGGTGCTGCTGGCTCCGACCGGCGTGGTGCTGCTCTGCGCGGTCCCCCGCCAGACCCGGGCGGCGAAGGCCCTGTTGCGCGACCTGCGGCGGCAGCACCAGTACCTCGCGCCCCGGCACTCGCCGGCCTACGCCACCTACGGCCCGGCCGGTGCCGCGCTCGGCGTCGCGCTCTTCGGCACGGCCGCACTCGTCGCGTTCGACCCGGGGTTCGCGGTCGAGGCCGAGGTACAGCGCGCGATGACCGCGTCGACGGCGGGCAGCAGCGGCTGGACGACCGCCGGCACCGGCGGCGGATCCGGCGACAGCTCCGGCGGCGGTGACGGTGGGGGTGGCTGCGGGGGCGGCTGCGGCGGCTGTGGCTGCGGCGGATGACCACGAGCGGAGGAGACCGCCGATGACGACCGGAGAAAGCCGCCCGGCCCGGAGGAGCGCGGTCGGCGGCCCGCCGCCAGAAGACCGCGGTGGCATCCCGACGCCAGAAGACCGCGGTGGCATCCCGACGTCGGGGATTGGCATCCCGGCTTCCGGGATTGGCGGCCCGGCGTCGGGAAGCAGCGGCCCGCCGCCGGACGGCTGGGACGGCGTTCCGGCACCGGACGGCGACTACGGCGTCGGGATCGGCTGGCGGCCCGAGATCGCGGGCTTCGTCGCGGAACTTCCCGGACTGCGCTTCGTCGAGGTGATCGCCGAGTCGATCCCCGCCGCCGGGCCGCCACCGGGGCTGGCCGAGCTGCGCAGCCGTGGTGTGACGGTGGTGCCGCACGGAGTACGGCTCTCCCTCGGTGGCGCCGACCCGGTCGAGCCGGCCCGGGTACGCCAGTTCGCCCGCGCCGCCGAGCTGCTCGACGCGCCGCTGGCCAGTGAACACATCGCCTTCGTCCGGGCCGGCGGGGTCGAGGCGGGGCACCTGCTGCCGTTGCCGCGTACCCGGGAGGCGGTCGACGCGGTGGTCGCCAACGTGGCCCGGGTACGGGCCGAACTGCCCGTCCCGCTGGCCCTGGAGCCGATCGCCGCCATCTTCGACTGGCCGGACGACGAGCTGGACGAGGCGGATTTCCTCACCGAGATCCTGGACCGCAGCGGCGCGCTGCTGCTGCTCGACATCGCCAACGTCTACGCCAACGCCCGCAACCGGGGCGCCGACCCGCTCGACCTGCTCGACCGGCTGCCGCTGGACCGGATCGGCTACGTACACGTCGCGGGCGGGGCGGCGAGCGACGGGATCTACCACGACACGCACACCGATCCGGTCCCGCCGGAGGTGCTGGAGCTGGTCGCCGAACTCTGCGCCCGGCACCGGCCGCCGGCACTGCTGTTGGAACGGGACGGGCACTACCCGCCGGCCGCGGCGCTGCGCGCGGAACTCGACGCGATCGCCGCCGCCGCCGGCTGTCCGGCGGTGACCTGAGGTGACCGACCGGAGCAGTCGTCCGCCGGGCCTGCCGCGGCAGTCGGCCGGAACGCTTGCCGACCGGCAGGCCGCACTGGTCGCCGCACTGGTCGCCGGGGCACCGCTGCCGCCGGGCTTCGACGCCCGGCGGGTCGGGGTGGCCCGGTCGGCGCTGCTGCACAAGCGCTCGGCTGAGGTGGCCCGGCAGTGGCCGCTGCTCGCCGCCGGGCACGGCCGGAACTGGCGGGCCGTCTTCGCGGCCTGGGCGGCGCAGCGGCCGACCTCGGGCTCGGTCCGGGACGGCTGGGACCTGGCCCGGCAGTTGGCCGCCGAGCGGGCGCTGCCGGCGCCGGCCGCCGAGGAACTCGCGGTCCGGGAGGCCGGCTGGCGGTACGACGGCCGCACCCCGCCCCGGCGCCGCCGGCTGCCGGCGCTGCGCCGGGCCGGAAACGTGCTGGTGGTGCAGGTCGCCGGCCGGGTACGGGTGTGGCGGGTACCCGGCCGCCGCGACCCGAAGATCGACTGGTCGCCGTCCGGGTCATAGGATCCGTTCCATGGATCTCGGACTCGCCGACCGGGTGTACGTGTTGACCGGCGCATCGAAGGGACTCGGCCTCGCCACCGCACGCGCCCTGGTGGCCGACGGCGCCCGGGTGGTGGTCTCGGCCCGGGATCCGGAGCAGGTGGCCACGGCGGCGGAACAGCTCGGCCCGGCCGACCGGGTGCTGGGACTTCCCGCCGACCTGGCCAGTCCGGACACCCCGGCCCGGCTGGTGGGGACCGCCCTGGAGCGGTTCGGCCGGCTCGACGGTGGGCTCGTCTCGGTCGGCGGGCCGCCGCACGGAAGCGCCGCCCAGGCCACCGACGCGCAGTGGCGGGACTCCTTCGAGACCATCTTCCTCGGCACGGTCCGGACGGCCCGGACGATCGCGGCGGCCCTGCCCACCGGCGGCGCGCTGGCCCTGGTGCTCTCCAACTCGGCCCGGTCACCGATCCCGGGACTCGGCATCTCCAACGGGTTGCGGCCGGGACTGGCCGGGGTGGCCAAGGACATGTCCGACGAGTACGGCCCGCGCGGCGTACGGGTGGTCAGCCTGTTGCCGGGCCGGATCCTCACCGACCGCAACCGGGAACTCTTCGCCGCCAGCGGAGATCCGGAACGCGCCCGCGCCGACGCCGAGGCGGCGATTCCGCTGCGCCGGATCGGTGACCCGGACGAGTTCGGCCGGGTGGCCGCGTTCGTGCTCTCCCCCGCCGCCAGCTATCTGACCGGGGTCAGCATCCCGGTCGACGGCGGCGCGCTGCGCGGTCTCTGACCCGCCCTGCTCTCAGCACGCACCCCTGCCCTCGCCCGCCGCGGCCGGAGCGCCGTTCCGGGCCGGTCCGTTCCGGGCCGCTGCCGGCCGGATAGAGTTGCCAGCCGATGTCCTCGGAGGTGATCGTCATCGCAAGGCCACCCCGTCCCACCCCGGCCGAGGTGGCGGCGGCGACCGACCGGCAGCTCCCCGACCTGATCGCCCCGGACCTGGACGTACTCTTCTGCGGGATCAACCCCGGCCTCTACTCGGCCGCCACCGGCTGGCACTTCGCCCGGCCCGGTAACCGGTTCTGGCCGGCCCTGCACCACGGCGGCTTCACACCGCACCTGGTCGATCCGGCCGACCAGGCCGAACTGCTCGGTCACCGGCTCGGCATCACAAACCTGGCGGCCCGGGCCAGTGCGCGGGCCGACGAGTTGAGCCGGGACGAACTCGTGGCGGGCGGCCGGCTGCTGGTCGGCAAGGTGCGCCGCTACCGGCCGCGCTGGGTGGCGGTACTCGGGGTGACCGCGTACCGGACGGCGTTCGAACGGCGTACTGCGCGGATCGGCCGGCAACCGGAGACGCTCGGCGGGGCCCGGTTGTGGGTGCTGCCGAATCCGAGCGGGCTGAACGCGCACTTCACCGCTGCCGGGCTGGCCGCCGAGTTCGCGGCGCTGCGGGCGGCGACCCTGGAGGAGTCGGTCAGACCGGGTCGTAGTCGGGACGCGGCATCGTGATCACCGGCTCGGGGCCGACCGCGTCGACGTACGGCTTCGGGGAGTCGACGACGGCGAACTGCGTCCGGTACAGCTCGGCGTAGAGACCGCCGACGGCGACCAGCTCGTCGTGCCGGCCCCGCTCCACGATCCGGCCGCCGTCCAGCACCAGGATCTGGTCGGCCTCGCGTACGGTCGAGAGCCGGTGCGCGATAACCAGCGCCGTACGCCCGGTCAGCGCCACCGAGAGCGCCCGCTGCACCGCCGCCTCCGACTCGGAGTCGAGGTGTGCGGTCGCCTCGTCGAGGATCACGATCGACGGGGCCTTGAGCAGCAGCCGGGCGATGGCGATGCGCTGCTTCTCGCCGCCGGAGAACCGGTAGCCGCGCTCGCCGACCATGGTCTCCAGCCCGTCCGGCAGCGAGCGGACCAGCTCCGCCACCTGGGCGCCGCGCAGAGCTTCCCAGAGTTCGTCGTCGGTCGCGTCCGGCTTGGCGTAGCGCAGGTTCTCGGCGATCGTCTCGTGGAACAGGTGCGAGTCCTGGGTGACCACGCCGATAGCGTCGCGCAGCGAGTCGAGGGTGGCGTCCCGGACGTCGACGCCGCCGACCCGGACCGCCCCGTCGGTGACGTCGTAGATCCGGGAGACAAGCATCGAGGTGGTGGACTTGCCGGCTCCGGAGGGGCCGACCAGCGCCACCATCTGACCTGGTTCGACGGTGAACGAGACGCCGCGCAGCACCGGCTCGTTGACCGTACGCTCCAGGGTGGCGACCTCCTCCAGCGAGGCCAGCGACACCTCGGCGGCGCTCGGGTAGCGGAACCGCACGTCGTCGAACTCCAGCCGGCCGGCGCCGCGCGGGATCGGCGCCGCGTCCGGCTTCTCGGCGATCGACGGGGTCAGGTCGAGCACCTCGAAGACCCGGTCGAAGGAGACCAGCGCGCTCATCACGTCCACCCGGACGTTGGAGAGCGCGGTGAGCGGGCCGTAGAGGCGGGTGAGCAGCAGGGCGAGCGTGACCACCGTGCCGGCGCTGACGTTGCCCTGCACCGCGAGCCAGCCGCCGAGGCCGTAGGTGAGCGCCTGGGCCAGCGAGGCGACCAGCAGCATCGCCACGAAGAAGGTGCGGGAGTACATCGCGGACTGGATGCCGATGTCGCGGACCCGCTCGGCCCGGTCGCCGAAGCGCCGCGCCTCCACCTCGGGCCGGCCGAAGAGCTTGACCAGCAGTGCGCCGGCCACTCCGAACCGCTCGGTCATGGTGGCGTTCATCTTGGCGTCGAGGTCGTAGGACTCCCTGGTGATCTCGGCCAGCCGGCGGCCGACCCGGCGGGCCGGGATGATGAAGATCGGCAGCAGTACCAGGGAGAGTGCGGTGATCTGCCAGGAGAGCGTGAACATGACGGCGGCGGTGAGCACCAGCTGGATGATGTTGCTGACCACCCCGGAGAGGGTGCTGGTGAAGGCCCGCTGCGCGCCGGTCACGTCGTTGTTGATCCGGCTGACCAGCGCCCCGGTCTGGGTCCGGGTGAAGAACTGCAGCGGCATCCGCTGGACGTGGTCGTAGACCCGGGTCCGCAGGTTGAGGATGATCCCCTCGCCGATCCGGGCCGAGTACCAGCGTTGAGCCAGCGAGAGCAGTGCGTCGGCCACCGCCAGGCCGGCGATCACCAGGGCCAGCCGGATCACCAGACCGGCCGCGTCCGAGCCGCCCCGGGAGATGGCGTTGATCACGTCTCCGGCGAGGACCGGGGTGGCCACCCCGATGATCGCGGCGAGCACGACCGTGACCAGGAACACCGCGATGTCGCGCCGGTAGGGCCGGGCGAACTCGACCACCCGGCGGACGCTGCGCCGGGTCACCCGGTGCGCGGTCACCTCGTCCCGGTTGCGCAACGAACGCAGCATGTTCCAACCGCCCATGCTGGCACCGCCACCCATCGGGTTCACCACACGCGACCTCCCAGTCGTCCTCGACGACTACGACAACCGGAATGGCAGCCCGATTCTTCCCGAATGATCCTTCGCACCGTCGTGGTCCTGAGCAGCCTCGCCGTCGGCCGTAGCGCGCTCCCCTCCGGCTGCGCGCGAACGCCGTCGGCGTCCAGCCTATTCGCCGGCTCCGACAAGATCACGCATTCGGCGGGTCTGCGCCTCGCGCTCGGCCCGCTGCTGCTCCGCCGGGGAGCGTCCGGCCGCGCCGGCCAGCAGCGCCTTGATCTCCACCACCGCGTCCCGGTTGCCGCTCAGGATCGCCGCCGTCAGGTCTCCGACGGCGCCGTCGAGCTGCTCCGGCGGCACCACCACGGTGGCCAGGCCGAGCCGCTCGGCCTCGGCCGCGTCGATCCGCCGGCCGGTCACGCAGATCTCCAGGGCCCGGGCGTAGCCGACCAGCTCCACCAGCCGCTTGGTGCCGGCCAGGTCGGGGACCAGGCCGAGGGTGACCTCGGCCATCGCGAAGGTGGCGTCGGTGCTCAGCACCCGCAGGTCACAGGCGAGCGCGAGCTGGAAGCCGGCGCCGATGGCGTGCCCCTGCACCGCCGCGATCGAGATCAGGTCGGGGCGGTGGAGCCAGGTGAAACCGGCCTGGAAACCGGCGATGCGCTCGGCACACTCCTCGGGCGGCAGGGCGGCCAGCTCGGCGAGCGAGTTCCCCGTGGACTCCCCCGGGTCCTCCGGGGACTTCCCCGGGCCGGGCCGACCGGTCGCCACCGAGAGGTCGAGCCCTGCCGAAAAGGCTCGACCCTCGCCCCGTACCACCACGACGCGGACATCGCCCGGGAGGTCCCGGGCGAAGTCGTGCATCGCCCGCCACATCTGCGGTGTCTGTGCGTTGAGTACGTCGGGCCGGCACAACGTCACTGTCGCTACCGGCCCGTCGCAGTTGAGCCGTACGCCGACGGTCATACAGAGGTCCGCAGGCGTTTGGGTCCGGACCAGGCTGCTGTGCGGGTCACGCCTTCTTCCGACGACGCGCACCGCCACGCTGACGAAGCTGTACACCAGACTCGGTGAGCACCCGGTGGATGAACCCGTAGGAACGGCCGGTCGAGGCCGCCAGGGCGCGGATGCTTTCGCCGGAGGTATACCGCTTGACCAGGTCCTTGGCGAGCGTCTGGCGCTCGGCTCCGACGATCCGGCGACCCTTCTCAGTGCTGGTGGCTGTGCCGGTGGCTGCCATGTTGATTCCTCACGTCCCAGACTGTGCGGTTCGATACGGTCCCACCTATTAGACCGCCTCGAACGATCATGCGCTAGATATCAACTCTTCGCCAACCGACACGCACAGCAGTGTCAGTTTCCCGATTGAGTGATTGCGCCATCGAAGCGATGCACTCCCGCCCTCCCGGCTCGCACCGCAGCTCAGCGGGTATTTCGAGCCGCAGCCGTCCGCCCGACAGCTCGGGGCTACGCGGTTTTCCCGGCTTCCGGTCGAGTTTCCTTCCACCCCGCCCGAGTTTTGCTTCATCATCCGGCGGGTTTCGTTCCGACGACGTCAAGTTTCGGCTCACCCGGTAGGGGGTTTCGTTCCCGGCCAGGATTCCGCGTCGCCGGATTCCGCAGAATGGTGTTCCGGTCCGCGCAGTACCGCCCGCGAGCACCGGTGGCCATCCACGAGACATTGTCGTACCTGCCGTCCCGATCGGCACCTCGACGAGGGTCGGGATGCGCCGATCCCGGCGGATCCTCGTCGGTCTCGCGGCAGATCGTCGTCGGTCAGTACGCGGAATCGTGCCGCCGCCGGCACCGGGGACCGGCCCGACCGGCTCACCGAGCCGGCTCGACCAACCAGCCGGGTCGGCCCGACCTGCTCGCCGAGCCGGCTCGCCCCGCCCGGTCAGGCCAGCTCGACCAGTTCGAGGAGGTCGTCGCTCCAGGCGTCCTCGTCGCCGTCGGGCAGCAGGATCGCCCGGTCCGGCTTGAGCGCCAGCACCGCACCCGGATCGTGGGTGACCAGCACGATCGCACCGGGATAGCGGGCGATGGCGTCGAGCACCTGTTCCCGGCTGATTGGGTCGAGGTTGTTCGTCGGCTCGTCCAGCAGCAGGACGTTCGCGCCCGAGCAGACCAGGGTGGCCAGCGCCAGCCGGGTCTTCTCACCACCGGAGAGCACCCCGGCCGGCTTGGCCACGTCGTCGCCGGAGAAGAGGAACGCCCCGAGAATCTTGCGCAGGTCGGTGTCGGACTGCTCACTGGCGGCGCTGCGCATGTGGTCCAGTACGCTGCGCTCCACGTCGAGGGTCTCGTGCTCCTGCGCGTAGTAGCCCAGCCGCAGTCCGTGCCCCGGCCGCACCTCGCCGGTGTCCGGCTCCAGCAGGCCGCCGAGGATCCGCAGCAGGGTGGTCTTGCCGGCACCGTTCAGCCCGAGGATCGCCACCCGGGAACCCCGGTCGACGGCGACGTTCACGTCGGTGAAGATCTCCAACGAGCCGTACGACTTCGACAGGCCGGCGGCGGTCAGCGGCGTCTTGCCGCACGGCGCCGGACTGGGGAAGCGGACCTTCGCCACCTTGTCGGCGACCCGGGCCTCCTCCAGCCCGGAGAGCAGCCTCTCGGCCCGCCGGGCCATGTTCTGCGCGGCAACCGTCTTGGTCGCCTTGGCCCGCATCTTGTCTGCCTGGGCCATCAGCGCGCCGGCCTTCTTCTCGGCGTTGGCCCGCTCCCGGCGGCGGCGCCGCTCGTCGGTCTCCCGCTGCTCCAGGTATTTCTGCCAGCCGACGTTGTAGACGTCCACCACCGAGCGGGTGGCGTCCAGGAACCAGACCTTGTTCACCACCGCCTCCAGCAGCGAGGCGTCGTGGCTGATCACGATCAGTCCGCCCTTGTGCGCGGCGAGGAAGCCACGCAGCCAGGTGATCGAGTCGGCGTCCAGGTGGTTGGTCGGCTCGTCGAGCAGCAGGATCCCGCCGCCGTTCTCGGCCGCGTCCCGGAAGAGGATCCGGGCCAGTTCGACCCGGCGGCGCTGGCCGCCGGAGAGGGTGCCGATGGTCTGCGCGAGGATCCGGTCCGGCAGGCCGAGGTTGGCACAGATCCGGGCCGCCTCCGCCTCGGCGGCGTACCCGCCGAGCGAGGCGAACTGGTCCTCCAGCGCACCGTACCGGCGGACCAGGCGCCCGTCGTCGGTCCCGTCGGCGAGCTGCTCCTCGATCTCCTTCATCCGGGCCATCAGCACGTCGAGGCCCCGGGCCGAGAGCACCCGGTCCCGGGCGGTGACCCCCAGGTCGCCGGTGCGCGGGTCCTGTGGCAGGTAGCCGACCTGGCTGCGCCGGTCGACCTGGCCGGCGTAGGGCTGTCCCTCGCCGGCCAGCACCTTCAGGGTGGTGGTCTTGCCGGCGCCGTTGCGGCCGACCAGACCGATCCGGTCGCCGGGCTGCACCCGCAGCGTGGTGTCGGACAGCAGGATCCGGGCGCCGGCACGCAGTTCCAGGCCGCTCGCAGTGATCATGTCGGAGAACTCGCTCTCGGGATCGAAGGCTGACTCAGGGCACACGAACGAGCCGGCGGACCTCGGATCCGTCGGCTCGGGGCGTTCAGCCTTCGCAGAGCAGCACGCGTCGAGTGTACCGGGCGACCGGGCCGGGCCGGTGCCGGATTACCGATCAAGATCACGGGGTATCGACCAACCGCGACATCGGGCCAGGTGTCCCGCGCCACAACCGGGCGCGCCACCCGATGACGGACCAGGCATCGGCGATCAGGGCGATCGGGGAACGGAATGGAACTCAACGAGGACGCACGGATCGACACCAGTCAGGTGGAGGACCGGCGCGGGTCCGGTGGCGGGCGGGCCGGTATTCCCATCCCGATCGGCGGCGGCCGGGGCGGGATCGTCGGCCTGATCATCGCCGTGCTCGTCACCCTGGTCGGCGGCGGCTTCGGCGTCAGCCAGCTGACCGGCTCCGGCGGCGAGGAGCAGGGCGACAACACCGCACTGGAGCAGCGCTGCGACGCCCAGGACGCGCTCCAGCAGCTCGACTGCCGCAACACGCTCTACATAAACTCCATCCAGGCGTACTGGCAGCAGGCGATGCCCCGACACTTCGACAAGCCGTACCAGGAATCCGACACCGTCTTCTTCGAGCAGGCGGTGAGCAGCGGCTGCGGTCAGGCGGACTCCGGCGTCGGACCGTTCTACTGCCCGCTCGACGACAAGGTCTACATCGACCTGAGCTTCTACCGGGTACTCGCCGAGCAGCTCGGCGCCCCCGGCGAGTTCGCCCAGCCGTACGTGCTGGCGCACGAGTACGGCCACCACGTGCAGGACCTGCTCGGCACCGAACAGCGGGTACGCGACCAGCGGCAGGCCGACCCCGGTGAGGCCAACCGCCTCTCGGTGCTGCTGGAACTCCAGGCGGACTGCTACGCCGGTGCCTGGGCCCGCAACGCCACCGGTACCGCCGACGAGCGCGGGGTGAAGATCTTCACCAGCCTGACCGAGCAGGACATCCAGGAGGGGCTGGACACCGCGGCGGCGATCGGCGACGACGCGATCCAGCGCAGGTCCGGTGGCCGGATCGACGAGTCGCAGTTCACCCACGGCAGCTCGGCCGACCGGCAGAAGTGGTTCGGCGCCGGCTACTCCAGCGGCGACCCGAGCTCCTGCGACACCTTCGGCACCGCCCGCTGACCCGGACCGACCCGGCACGGCGGCCGGGAACTGTCGGCTAGGCGACCGGCGGGCGCAGGCCACCCGGTCGCCTGTCGCCGTCGGGTCGGGTGCCGGCTACGGGTCGCGGAGCAGGACGCGGACCGCCCGGGCGGCGGGGATGGCGTCGACGAGTACGGTGTGCCGGGGCTCCGGAACGTCGAGCAGGCGTTCGGCCCGCAGCACCGCCAGCGCGGCGAGCCGCCGGTCGGCCAGGATGCTCTCCACCGCCCGCCGGTCGCCGCCGGTCACCACGGCGGCGAGCCGGCCGGCCTCGGGCAGCAGCAGCCGGACCGCCAGCTCCGCCCCGTCGGCGGCGGCGGCCTTCGCCTGGTTGTCCCGCCGCCGGGCGAAGCGCTGCTGTGACCAGCCACCGGCTGCGGTGCGGCCCTGCACGTACCGGCTGTCCACCTTGGAGACGACCAGCCGGTCGCCGTCGGCGACGCCGACCGCCACCGCACCCTTGCGGGCCAGCAGCAGGCCCAGCCGCCGGGGCACCGCGACCGCCGACAGGAAGGCGGGCAGGTCGTCGGCCGGGCCGGGCACGCCGGGCGGCGGATGCAGCACCGCGAGCGTGCCGTCGGGGGCGGTCAGCCGCAGCCCGTCCGGCCCGGCGGCGACCTCCGGCGGCCCGCCGTGCCGCTGCGCGAAACCGTCCAGCCAGCGGGCGAGCCGGGCCGGTGGCACGTCCACCCACCGGCCGCCGCCGGCAGCGGGTCGGCTGTTCACCCCCGAACGGTACGACGTCCGCCGCCGATACCCGACCACCGGGTCCGGCCGACCGGCGCCCAGGCCCAGACCATGGCCGGGCTGGCACGGGCTGGCACGGGCTGGGACGGGCTGGCACGGGCTGGGACGGGCTGGGACGGGCTGGCACGGGATGGCGGGTGCCCGGGTCAGCTCAGCAGCACGTTCACCGCGAGTACCGCGATGAGGGTGCTGGAAACCAGGGCGGTGCCGAGCCGGCCCCGGGGTCCGGCCAGCGCCCGCCCGATCAGTGAACCGCCGGAGGCGACAAGCAACTGCCAGCTCGCCGAGGCGGCGAAGGCGGCGAACACGAAGACCGCCTCCGCGCCGGCCGACCACTCGGCGCCAGCCCGGCGGCCGAGCACCAGGGCGGCGAAGTAGAGCACCGTCATCGGATTCAGCAGGGTCAACGCCAGCAGTCCGGCGTACGCCCGCGGCGGCGTACCCAGGCTCCGGTCGGTACGGGCGGCCCGGCCGGGGTCGGCGCGGTGCCGGATCGCACCCCAGGCGCCGGTGACCGCCAGCAGCAGCAGTACCCCGACGGCGAGCCAGCGCAGCGGCTCGGCGACCGGCTCGACCAGGCCGGCCAGCGCGGCACCACCGAGCACCGCGATCGCCGCGTAGAGCCCGTCGGCGGTGGCCACCCCGAGTGCGGCGGCGGCACCGACCCGGATGGAGGTGCGGGCGGTAAGTCCGATCACCAGAATGGCGATGGCGCCGACCGGAATGGCGACGCCGTATCCGGCGAGCAGGCCGGCGACGAGGGCGTCGGTCACGTCGGTGCCGGTGTCCGCGACGCCGGCCGGGACGGCCACCGCTGTCGGCGGGCGGGCCGGCCGGGGTCAGCGGTGGCAGGCGACACGGAAACGTCCGGAAGGTGCGCGGTCACAGCCGGATTCTGGCCAGGGTAGCTCGGAACTGCGACCGAATATCCGGCCGTATGCTCCGACGATGACGGGGATCATTCGAGTTGTCGGGTCCGGGCTGGCGGGAGCGACCGCCGCTCATCTGTTGGCCGAGGCCGGTCACACGGTCGAGATAATCGATGCCGAGTCCACCTGCGGTGGTCAGCTCAGGACCGCGGACATCAACGGCATTCTCTACGAACCGACCGGCGCGCACATCTTCCACACCCCCGACAGCGAGGTGTGGCAGCTGGTCACCCGGCTGGTCCGGATGCTGCCGTACCGGCACGTCGTCCGGACCAGGGTCTTCGGCCGGACCATGAGCTGGCCTCCGCAGCTGGCGGAGCTGGCCGACCTGGCCGAGTGGCCGGCGATCGAGCGGGAACTGGCGATGCGACCGGAGCGACCCCGACCGGACAACTTCGAGACCTGGTGCGTCGACCTGATGGGGGTGACCCTCTACCACGAGTTCATCGAGGGTTACACCCGCAAGCAGTGGGGCACGGATCCCCGGAACCTCACCGCGGCATGGGCGCCGAAGCGGATCGAGCTACGTGCCGACGGGTACCGTCCGCTCTTCCGGGACCCGTACCAGGGCTGGCCCGACGGCGGCTACCGACGGTTGATCGACGCGCTGCTGCGACGGGTGCCGGTCACGCTCGGCCAGCGGGTCACCGTCGCGGACTGGGACGCCCTGTGCCAGGGCAGCGCCGGCATCGTGCTGACCTGTGCCCTGGACGAGTTCTTCGAGGAGACCCTCGGGCGGCTGCCGTGGCGCGGGGTGTCACTGCGCAGTCGATATCTTCCGGATGTCGACAGTGTGTTGCCGTGCGGGGTGCTGAACACCCCGGCCGCGGCGGAACCGCACACCCGGATGATCGAGACGAAGTGGATGAGCGGCCAGTCGATGCCCGGCACCGTGGTCAGCTACGAGTACGCGGGGGCGCAGGCCCGGCACTACCCGATCGACGACGTGGCCGGGGCGAACCGGAAGTTGCAGCACCGCTACGAACAGGAGCTGCGGATGCTGCCCGGTCCGCCCCGGTACACGCTCGGCCGGTTGGCCCGGTACGCCTACCTCGACATGGACCAGGTGATCCGGCAGGCGATGAACACCGTCCGTCAGCTGCTCGTCGACCTCGACGGCCGGTCGTGAAGGCGCCCCAGCCAACGCCGGACCGGTAGCAGCAGGATCACCCCGGCAAGGACCAGATGTACGGCACAGAACAGGATCGCGACGGTCGGGCTGGGCGGGCCACCGACGAAGACGCTTATGTGCGACGCCCAGTGCAGCCGGTCCGGCCGGCCGTCCGCCCAGCTGTTCGTGTAGTAGAAGGCGAGGTCGTTCAGACCGGAGACAACCACCAGTACGGCGGCCAGACCGACCTTGAGCACCCGGTCCGTGGCGGCTCCGCCGAGGCGGTACGCGAACAGGACCGCCAGCACCGTGAACGCGTTCATGAAGATCGTGAACTGGTACAGCTCCGGAAACGCGGCGTCCTGGTCGGCCGCCTCGGCGTAGTCGAAGATGTGCTTCACGTTGAAGGTGTCCAGCACGCCCATGTAGCCGACCACGAGCACGCCCAGCAGGGCCATCCCCAGGCCGGGACGTCGGGGAAAACCGGCGATCGCCAGCACCGCGAACAGCAGCGGGCTGACCTTGAACAGCACCTCGGCGGCACTGTCGATGGTGCGGTCCGGCGGCAGTACGACCATGATGAGGACGGTCAGCGCCCCTCCGGCGAGCGCCGGCAGCCACCACAGATGCCGGAGCAGGGCCGGTCGTCGCCCGGTCCCGCCCGGCGCACCGTCGCTGCCGTTCCGGCGCCCCGCCGGCCGACGCGCCTCCCCGGCTTCGACCGGTCCGTCGCCGCTCATGCCTTCTCCGTCCAGAACGGGCCGAGCGCGAGCGCGTCCAGATCGGTACGCAGGAAGCAGGCGACCGCCTCGGCCGGGCTGCACACGATCGGCTCCTCGTTGTCGTTGAAGGAGGTGTTCAACACCATCGGTACCCCGGTCAGCTCGTCGAACCGCGAGATGAGCTGGTGGTAGACGGGGTTGTCGGCGGCCGAGACGGTCTGCACCCGCGCCGTGCCGTCGGCGTGGGTGATCGCCGGCACCCTGTCCCGCTGGTGTTCCAGCACGTCGAAGACGAGCAGCATCACCGGGGACGGATGGTCGCTGGCGAAGTACTCGCCGGAGCGTTCGACAAGGCAGGAGGGGGCGAACGGGCGGAACGGCTCACGGTGCTTCACCTTCGCGTTGAGCCGGTCCTTGGTGTCCGGTCCGCGCGGATCGGCCAGGATGGAGCGGTTACCCAGGGCGCGGGGACCGCACTCCATCCGGCCCTGGAACCAACCGACTATCCGGCCGGCCGCGAGCGCCTCGGCGGTGGTGTCGGTGATCCGCTCCGGGCGCTGGTAGGAGAGCCCGGCATCGGCAAGTGCCTTCTCCATCTCCTGCTCGGAGAACTCCGGGCCGAGGAAGACGTACTCGCCGTGCGGCCGGGTGGCGCCCTGGCCGACCGCGACCATCAGGGCGGCACCGAGCGCCGAGCCGTCGTCCGCCGCGGCCGGCTGGGCGAAGAACTCCTCGAACGGCGTCTCCAGCAGCAGCCGACCGTTCATCACGCTGTTCAGTGCGACCCCGCCCGCGGTCGCCAGCCGGGTCTCGCCGGTCTCCGCCTGCAACCAGCGCGCGACATGCAGGCCGGTCTCCTCCAGGGTGGTCTGCAGGGCGTATGCGACGTCGGCGTAGTGCTGGTCCACCGGCCCCCGGGTCCGGGCCCGGGGTGGGCCGAACCGCTCCAGGAACGCGGCCGACATCTGGTGCTTGCCGGTCGCGTGGTGGCGGAACCAGCGCAGGTCCAGCTCGTACCGGCCGTCCGGCAGCAGCCGCACCAGCCGGCGCATGTCGTCGACGTACGTCGGCCGTCCGTAGGCGGCCAGTCCCATCACCTTGCCCTCGTCCCGGGTCGGGTTGAAGCCGAGGTAGCCGGTGACGCAGGCGTAGAGGGCACCGAGCGAGTGCGGGAACCTGATCCGCCGGACGTCGCGGATCTCGTCACCGACTCCGACGCCGAGGTAGGTCGAGGTGCCGTCGCTGCCGATCCCGTCCCAGGTGATGATCGCGGCCCGGTCGAACGGAGAGAGCAGGTAGGCGCTGGCCGCGTGCGCGTGGTGATGGTCGACGAGGTGGGTGCGGAACCTGGTCGGTCCGGTGTGCCCCAGTGCGTCCTTGAGCATCCTGCCGAGCGTGACCGAGCGACGCAGGTGCAGCAGCAGTGCGCCGCCCACGTTGTAGTCGTCCGGGTGGCGCTGCGCCCCGTCGCTGCGCAGCGTCGCGGTCAGTCCACTCGCCTTGTCCGTGAAGGTGCCGCCGTCGTTTCGCAGCACCGCGAGCGTGTCCGGAAGGTACCTGACGAAGTGCCAGGCCGCGTGCCGCACCTCCCGGGGGGCCTGCCAGAAATAGGCGACATGGTCGACCTCGCCGAGAGTGATTCCGGCCATTTCCAGACAGGCCCGCGCGGCACGGGCGGGAAATGAGCCGTCATGCTTGATTCGCGTGAGTCGCTCCTCGTCGACGAAGGCGACGATCTCACCGTCCCTCAGCAGCGCCGCTGCCGAATCGTGGTGCTGGTTCAACCCGAGTACGTACACATTGCCCCCGTTTCTGTGCCCAGGTTCCGCCGACCGCCCCCACCGCCCGTCGTCCTATGTGGAGTTTGATGGACCCGTTGTGACGCTGGGGTGGCCGACATCGATAGGTGCGGTTAGTGTATTGGATCACCCAGGAACGTCGACCTGGATGGAGCCTGACCGACTCAGCCACGGGGGAGTGGTCACGTGAGTCAGTACGAACCTGCCGCGATTCCGCCCGAATCCAACGTCCCACCGATCTCCCTGACCGTTGTCGTGCCGTGTCTCAACGAGGCGGAGAACATCGAGCCGGCTTATCGGGAAATCGTCACCGAACTGGACTGTTACGAGCTACAGGTGCTGTTCGTCGACGACGGCAGCACCGACGGGACCCTCGAACTGATCAAAGCGCTGACGGTCCGCGATCCCAGGGTCTCCTACCTGTCGCTGAGCCGCAATTTCGGCCTGGAGGGGGCGTTCTCGGCCGGCTACCGCTACGCCCGCCATCCCTGGGTGCTGCACCTCGATGCCGACCTTCAGTTCCCGCCGGCGGAGTCACACCGCCTGCTGAGCCGGGCCGCCCAGGGCTTCGACGCGGTCTTCGGGCTGCGGGTGGACCGCCGGGACCGGTGGATCCGTCGGGCGGGATCGGCGCTCAACGAGTTCCTGGCGCGGCGGTTGCTGGCCATCGAGATCCCGACCGGCGCCACCACGTTCCGGCTGGTCCGGACCGACCTCGCCCGCCGGATCGTCGACCTGCGGCTCGGCACTCCGTATTTCCTCGCCACCGTGCCCCGGCTGACGAACGCCTGGACCACGGTGCCGACGGCACACCGTCCCCGGGCCCGGGGCACCGCCAAGGTGAGCGTACGGCGGCTGGCCAGACACGCGGTCGAGCTGTACGTCTCGTTCAGCGAGCGGCCGATCCGGATCGCCGGTTTCCTCTGCCTGCTCGCCGCGGCGGTCGCGGTCGTCGGGGCGGCAACCGGCGGCACCGCCGGCGCAACGCTCCAGCGACTCGCGCTGGCGGGCGGGCTGGTCGCCCTGGCGGCGATCGCGCGCTATCTGCTCCACATCGGACGCGGACAGCCGGGCCTGCCGCTGTTCCTGGTCCGGGAGGCGAACGTTCCGGTGCGGGCCGAGGACTGGCTCGGGCCGGTGCAGTACCGGGAAGACCAGGTCCTCTCGGAGCCGGCCAGGTGACCGGGGCCGGCCGGAGCAGGAGTCTGGTGGTGCTCGGCGGAGCCGACGGTGCGATCACGACGTTGCAGACGGCACGCCGGATCGGCCTGCACACGATCTGCGTGGACCAGCGCACCGACGCGCCGGCGGTCGGGTACGCCGACGAGTTCCTCAACGTCAGCACCCGCGACCCGGACCGGCTGACCCGGCTGCTCGCCCCGCGCGCGGACCTGGCCGGTGTGCTGTCGCCCGCCAGCGACGTCAACCTGCCCACCCAGTTCCTGCTGGCCGAGCGGCTCGGACTGCCGTCCGGGCTCTCACCGGCGGCGCTGCGCGCCTCGGTGGACAAGGGATACTTCCGGGCGCTCTGCGACGGGCTCGGCCTACCCGGACCCCGCTACGTACAGGGCACGCCCGCCCGGGTCCAGTCCGGCGCCGCCCGGCTCTCCTTCCCGGTCATCGTCAAGCCGACCGACTCCAGCGGCGGGCGGGGCATCACCCTCTGCACCGAGGTCCGCGACCTCGCCGAAGCGGTACGTCGGGCGGCGGCCGTCTCCGCCTCGGGCATCGTGATCGCCGAGCACTACCTGAGCGGCACCCACCACAGTGTCGAGGCGGTGGTGCGGGACGGGCGGATCGTCCTGATCGAGCTGGGCAGCCGGACGCTGACCCCACCGCCGCACTTCGTGACGCTCACCCACCAGATGCCCGGTGACCCGCCGGCCCTCACCGAGCGGGTACGCGACACGCTCGACCAGGTCTGCCGGGCGCTCGACTACCGGTGGGGGGCGCTCAACGTCGACGTGCTGGTCACCGCCGACGGCCAGGTGGTGCTGATCGAGTGGGGAGCCCGGCCGGGCGGCAACGGATCGGCGGAGCTGCTCGGGCTGGTGAACGGATTGGACGTCACCGAGGCGTCGGTCCGGATGGCAGTGGGTGAACAGCCGCGGCTCACCCCGCGGCGCAGCGCCCACGCCGCCTTCTCGGTGCTGCGTGCCGACCGGGCCGGCAAGTTGACGTCCATCCGGGGCGTCGACGAGGCGCGCGCACTCCCCGACGTCGTGGACGTGGTGCTCGCGGTGTCCGAAGGCGACCACGTCGAGCCGTACCACCGGGCCGGCGCCAAGGCGGGCTACGTGCTCGCCGCGGCGTCGGACCGGGCCCGGCTGCGGACCGCCCTGGACCGGGTCGACGCGCTGATCCGGCTGGAAGTCGACACGAACGCCGACGAGCCCGCGGAGATGCCCCGGACCGTCCCGCCGGGTTCCGGCGCCGAGGCGCCACGATGAGCAGCGGACTCGCCGTCGCCGTACGCGAACTGCGTCACCTGCCGGCCGTGTGGCGGGCCGACACGGTCGCGCCCGAGCTGGTCCGGCAGCGGGCGCTGTCGGCGGTCAACCACATGTTGGCGCACTGCCGGGCACGGGTGCCGTACTACCGGAACGGCGACTATCCCGACGAGCCACTGTCCTCCCTGACGGAGCTGGCCGAGTTGCCGTGGCTGACCAAGCGCGCGGTGCTGGACGCCGGCGTCGACCGGTTCCGCGTTCCCGACCTGCCCGCGAACCGCTACCGCCGGGACGTGACCAGTGGCAGCACCGGCACCCGGCTGGAGGTCTGGCACGACGTCGACGCCTACGGTTACCACGGCGCCACGGTGCTACGCCGGTTCCTGCGCTCCGGCTACCGGCCGTGGTGGCGCATCGCCCACATCAAGCCGTTCCCCCGGCCGGTCCGGTGGTTCCAGCGGCTCGGCCTCTTCCCCAGGGTGGTGGTGCACGCCGGTCAGCCGGAAGCGGTGATCGCCCGGCAGGTCCTGGCCATCCGCCCCGGGCTGATCATGGGCTATCCGGTGATGCTCCGAGGACTGCTGCACACGCTATCCGCGGCGGAGCTGGCGCGGCTGCGCCGCACCCTGCGGCTGGTGATGACCGATTCGGAGCTGCTCACCGACGAGGTCGCCGCGATGCTGTCCGACGGGTTCGGGGTGCCGGTGTTCGACGAGTACTCCGCGCACGAGGTGCTCACCGTCGCCAGCCACTGCCGGCACGGCGGCATGCACGTCGACGAGGACCGGGTCTGGCTGGAGATCCTCGGTGACGACGGCCGGCCGGTCCCGCCCGGTGTGACCGGCTCCGCCGTGGTCACCCACTTCCGGGAACGGGCGATGCCGCTGGTCCGCTACGCCCTCGGTGACCGGGCCCGCCTGCTGTCGGAGGGCTGCCCCTGCGGCAGCGGGTTCCGGCGGATGCGGCTCGTCGACGGGCGGACCAACGACTACGTGACGCTGCCGGGAGGCCGCCGCCTCTACAGCGCGGTCTTCCTGGACCTCGCCAAACACGTGCCGGGGCTGGCCGAGTGCATGGTGCGGCAGGACGCGGCGGGGCACATCACCGTGCACCTGCTGCCGGACCCGCGCGACAGGCTCGGCTACGACCAGGTGGTCGAGGCGTTCCGGCGCAGGTTCGACGCCCAGGTGGGGGTACCGGTGCCACTGCGCTTCGTACGCGCCGAGCGGGTCGCGCTGACGGCCGGCGGGAAGGGCCGGTTCGTGGAGTCCGCCTACCGCCCCGACACCGGACAGCTGTGATGGCACCCCCCGCTCCGGACCCCGCCGCGCGGTTGGGGTCCGGCCCGCCGGAGCTGCCCCCGGCGGCGGGCCGGACCGGCGCGCTACGGGATCAGGACGGCCCACTGGCGGCGTACCTCATGGCCGAGCTGGATCTTCTCCGGGAGGCTGGCCTGGCCGCTGAGCAGGCCCTGCCGGCCGGTTTCGATACACCACCGCAGATAGACCGCCATGTGGTGGAACCACTGGTGCTTCCGCCCGCCCTGGGCCGGATCGAGCGCCCCCCAGGCGCCGAGGACCGGTCGCTGCGGGTGGTCCCAGGCGGTGCCGTAGGCCAGCAGCCTGCCGGCCGTGTCGCGATAGGTGAGCCGGTGCACCTCGGGCAGGTCCAACACGGCCCGGAGAACGGCGGGATGGCTCACCCGGCGGCGCAGGTACCACCGCCGGTGGTGCCGGTCGACGGTCCGGGCCTGCAGGCTGCGCAGGGTGGGCAGGTCCAGCGGTTCCGCCGGATCGCCCCACCCGGTGAACGAGACCACCAGGTCAGGATCCGCGTCGAGACGACGGACGACCCGGCGCAGGGACCCCCGGCGGTCCCGACTGAGCGAGGCCAGGTAGCCGTCGAAGGAGTCGAACCGGTTGTGGAAGACCGCCACCGGTCCGCCCTCCCGGACGACCGCAGGCCGGCCGAGCACCGCGGGCAGCATCTCGGCCGACGTCTGCCGGAACAGCAGTGCCCGGACCCGCTGGCCGTACGTCCGGCGCAGCGTGTCGCGCAGCGCGACCACCGTCGCGCCGAGCAGCTCGGGGTCGGCGGGATCGTCCAGGGTGATGCCGGGCAGCGAGCCCGAGACGAGACAGTCGACGTCGACCACTCCGGCGACCGGGATGGCGTCCCGGCGGGCCCGTGCGCCGACGAAGCGGGCTGTCACGAGGCCGCGTGCCGTCGCTCCGTCGTGGACCGTCGCCGCGAGCACCGCGGAGCGCCGGGCGGCCGCCACCGCCCGGACCACGCTCCAGTCCCAGAGCGCCGGCAACTGCCCGGCGGCGACGAAGCCGGCCCAGCCGGGCGGCGGATCGGCGGCCGAGGTGTCGTGCAACGCGACGTCCAGACCGGACGTCATGCGATGTCCCCCCGAGGCATGGCACCTACCGTACCGGTCCCGGTCGCTCCGTCGGGTCCGTCATGACCGCCGCGGTCCAGCCCCCGGGGCCGCGTACGGTGCTGGCGCTCATGGCTGGCCGGGGCGCCTACCGCGCCGCCAGCTACGGCTCTGGCCTCGTGCTGCTGGCGCTGTGGGACGCCGACGAATTCGCCGGGTACGCCGCCGCCGTCGGATCGGTGACCTGGCTGACGCTGCTGGTCGCCAGCGGTCCGGAGAAGGCGGCTCTGGCGCTCCTCCCCCGCCCCGGCGGGGCCCGTCTCGAACGGCTCTTCGTCACCCTGGCCGTGCTGCCGTTCGGCGGCTGCCTCGCGCTCTGGCTGCCACTCGCCGCAACCGGCACCACCCCGGCCGCCCGGTACGCCGCCGCGGCGGCCCTGACCAGTGGCATCGGCTGCTGCACCGTCCTGGTCGGACTGCACCGCCTCCGGGGCCGGCCGCTCGTCGACGCCGCCGCCTTCGCCGGCCTCGCCGCCGGATACGGTGCGACCCTCGGGCTGGCGGTCCGGCCGGGGATCACCGCCGAGCAGGCGCTCACCGTGCTGGTCGCGGTGGTGGGCGTGATCGCCGTCGCGCTGCTCGGCGGGCTCGTCCACCGGCTGCCGCCGATCCGGCCGGGTCGGTCGGCCCGGCTCGGCGCGATCCGCGCCGCCGCCCTGCTCGGCGTCGGTGAACTGCTCAGTGCCGCCTCGGTGTCCCTGCTGTACGCCCTGTTCGCGACGACCGGTGACGCTGCCGCGACCAGCTTGTTCTACCTGCTGCTCGTGGTCTCCGCCGTGCTGTCGGCCGGTTGGGGCTACCTGCTGCGCATCCGGCAGCCCTCGGTGGTCGCCTGGCTGCTGCGGTCGGGTCCGGCAGCCGGCTGGCGACTGGCGGGCCGGCTGCTCGGCGCCGCACTGACCCTCGGGGTCCCGCTGGCGGCAGCGCTGGCGGTGGCGATCGTCCTGGACGTCCCCGCAGTCGTGCTCGGACCGGCGGCGGTCGCACTCGAACTCGCCGTCTTCGGTACGGGTCTCACCGCACTGCTGGTCCTGGAGAACATCGACACGGGTGGCCGGCGCTGGTCCGCCGCCGGGGCCGTCATCCAGTTCCTGGTTGTCGCGGCTACCGGCTGGTTTCTCGTTCCGGCCGCCGGTGCCGTCGGCGGGTTCGCCGCGCTCATCGCCGGTGAACTGACCAAGGCCGCCGCACTGCGCGGGATCGTCGCGCGCCGGGCCCGCGCCGCCGGAGCCGGACGGTCCCCGGCAGTCGGCCGCGGCACACCGTACGAGCCCGGAGGAAGGCGATGAGCCGAGCCCTGCCCACCCAGATCCCGGTGCTCTCGGTGCTGGGCAACCTGCCCAGGGCGCGGGCGGCGGACCGACTGTCCGCGCAGCGGGTGGCACAGGTGCAGTCCCGGTTGCTGCGCCGGCTGGTCCGGCACGCGTACGCCCGGGTGCCGTACTACCGCGACAGCTGGGACCCCGCCGCCGTCGCGGCGATCACCGGCCCGGCCGACCTCGCCGGCCTGCCCGCGCTCGACCGGGCGACGGTGAACGCCGTCGGGCCGGCGGGACTGCTCGCGGACGGCCACACGGTCGCCACCACCCGGGCCGCCCGGACCAGCGGCTCCTCCGGGATGCCTGTCACGCTGCACTACTCCGAGCGCGAGCTGGGTTATCTGCGGGCCAGCTACCTCTGGGACCTGCTCGCGTGCGGACTGCGCCCGTACGACCGGATCGGCTACTTCCGGGTGAGCGGGTTCCGACGCCACCGCCTGGAGCGCCTCGGCCTGGCCCGCAACGTCCACGTGGACACCAGCCGCACCCTCGACGAGCAGGTGGAGATGTTCCTCGCCGGTCGCCCCACCTTCCTGCGCGGCTTTCCGAACGCCATCGCCTCGCTGGTCGGCGAGTTGAAACGATGTGGGATCACCCATCACGGCGTACGCGCGGTGGTGTTCGGTGGCGAGTCACTCGCCGACGCCGCCCGGGCCGAGGTACTGGAGTACTTCGGCGCCACCGGCCACGAGGTCTACGCCTCGGTCGAGGCGCACACGATCGCCCGCAGTTGCCCGCACGGCTCGCTGCACCTGCGCTCGACCGACGTCCTGGTGGAGGTGGAGCACGACGACGGCACCGTCTCGGTGGCCGACGGTGCCGGCGAGATCCTGGTGACCCGGCTCCGCTCGGACGCGATGCCGCTGGTGCGCTACCGGCTGGGCGACCGGGTGGTGATCGCCCCCAACGACTGTCCGTGCGGGGTTCGGCAGACCCCGGTGGTGCGGGCGGTCCAGGGTCGGGTGGAGGACCGGATCCGCACCCGGGACGGCCGGTTCCGCTCCGGCGACTTCTTCGCCAGCCTGCTCCGTGAGGTGACCGGAATCCGCCAGTTCCAGTTCGTCCAGCGTGACCCGGGAGCGGTGCAGGTGCTTATCGTTCCGGCGCTGGGCGAGCCCGGACCGGAACTGGCCCGCCGCGCCCGCTCGGCGCTCGCGGACGCCGGCGCCGACTTCGAGGTCTCGGTACGGCTGGTGGATCGGATAACGCCGGAGGCCAACGGCAAGATCAGGCTGGTCAGGGCGATCCGCTCCGTTACCGACCGCCCGCCGCCCGCCGGGCCGGCGTGACCGGACCTCAGACGTTGAAGCCGAGGGCGCGGAGCTGGTCGCGGCCCGCGTCGGTGATCTTGCCCGGGACCCCACGGCGCGGCAGCGGGAGCGGAGGTCCACGAGGCAGGCACGATCACCTGACGATTCTGGTCGGTCCTCCGCCCGTCCCGCGACGGGTTACCGCCACCGCCCAGAGGTGATCCAGGGCTATCTATCGGGCCGGCGAACTCGTTACCATCCGGTAGCCGGATGTTGCTCACATTCGCTCGCACCGTCGGAAGGACCCCCGATGGCCCACCGTCCCCGCCGTCGCGCCACCGCCGGGATCGCGGTGCTCAGCGCCGCCGTGCTCGCGTTCACCGCCGCTCCCGCCCCGGCCGCGACGGCCACCGTCCCGGTCCCCGCCGACCGCCGCGCCGCCCAGCCGGCCGACGCGCCCGCTGCCGGACCCGCCGCAGCGCCGGCACGCAGCGCGTTCGCGGCCGGCGACCACTGCCTGGGCGAGTGCGCCGACATCCTGCCACCCGGCCAGAACGGCAACGCCACCCTTGTCGAGGTGCTCGCCAACCAGACCCTCGGGATACTTCCCCGGCACGCCGGTGACCAGCTCGACCGGTACGCCAGCCTGGTCTACGGGTACGCCGGGCTGCGCGAGGACCAGGTCGGGGCGTTCTTCAACGACGCGTCGTTCGGGGTGCCACCGGGCGAGGTCGAGCGGAGCTACTCCCCGCGCGCCGACGTCACCGTGCTGCGGGACCGGGCGACCGGCGTCCCGCACGTCACCGGTACCACCCGGGGTGGCACCATGTTCGGCGCCGGATACGTCGGCGCGGAGGACCGGCTCTTCACCATGGACCTGCTCCGGCACGTCGGGCGGGGCACCCTCACCCCGTTCGCCGGTGGGGCGCCCGGCAACCGGGCCCTCGAGCAGAGCGTGTGGCGGAACTCGCCGTACACCGAGGCCGACCTCGACGCCCAGGTCGCCGCACTGCGCGAGCGGGGCCCCCGGGGCGAGCAGCTCTACGCCGACGTGCGGGAGTACATCGCCGGGATCAACGCGTACATCCGGCACTGCATGGCGAACCGGAACTGCCCCGGCGAGTACGTGCTGACCGGCCACCTGGACGCGGTCACCAACGCGGGCGGCCCGGAGCCGTTCCAGATGACCGACCTGATCGCGATCTCCGGGGTGGTCGGCGGACTCTTCGGCGGCGGAGGCGGGCACGAGATGCAGTCCGCGCTGGTCCGGATCGCCGCCCGGGCGAAGTACGGGCCGGTCGAGGGGGACCGGGTGTGGACCGCGTTCCGGATGGAGAACAACCCGGAGACGGTACTCACCCTGCACGACGGGCAGCGCTTCCCGTACGGCGCCGCCGACCCGGACGCGCCGAGCGTGGTGCTGCCGGACCCGGGCTCGGCCCGGCCGGAGGCGGTCACCGCCAATCCGAGCGGCTCGGCCCGGCAAACCGGCGGCGGACCGTCCGAACTGGCCGCCGCGCTCTCCGGGCTGACCGTCACACCACGGGGGATGTCGAACGCGGCCGTCATCTCCGGCGCGCACTCCGCCAGCGGGCACCCGATCGCCGTCTTCGGCCCGCAGACCGGCTACTTCGCGCCGCAACTGCTGATGGTGCAGGAGTTGCAGGGGCCGGGAATCAGCGCCCGGGGCGCCGCGTTCGCCGGGGTCAACCTCTACGTGCTGCTCGGCCGGGGCCAGGACTACGCGTGGAGCGCCACCTCGGCCACCCAGGACATCACCGACACCTACGCGGTGCCGCTGTGCGACACCGACGGCAGCGCGCCGACGCTTGCCAGCAACTCCTACCGCTACCGCGGGCAGTGCCTGGCGATGGAGGAGATCTCGCACGTCAACTCCTGGAAGCCGACCCTCGCGGACGGCACGGCAGCCGGGTCGTACACGCTCGTCGCCCGGCGGACGAAGCTGGGGTTGGTGGCCTGGCGGGGCAGCGTCGGCGGGGTGCCGCACGCCTTCACCCAGCTCCGGTCGACGTACCGGCACGAGGCCGACTCGGCGATCGGCTTCCAGATGTTCAACGACCCCGCCGCGATGGGCTCCGCCGCCCAGTTCACAAGCGCCGCCGCCGAGATCGGGTACGCCTTCAACTGGTTCTACGTCAACTCCCGCCAGGCGGCGTACGCCAACTCGGGGCTCAATCCGGTGCGCACCGCCGGGACCAACCCGAACCTGCCGATCCGGGCCGAGCCGGCGTACGAGTGGCAGGGCTTCGACCCGGCGACCAACACCGCCAGCTACCATCCCGCCTCGGCGCACCCGAACTCCGTCGACCAGGACTACTACGTGAGCTGGAACAACAAGCAGGCCGCCGACTACGGCGCCGCCGACGGCAACTTCAGTTTCGGTCCGGTGCACCGCGGCGACCTGCTGGACAAGCCGATCCGGGCCGCCCTGGACGCCGGCCAGAAGTTCGACCGCGCCTCGCTCACCGCGCTGGTGCAGCGGGCCGGCCTGACCGACCTGCGCGGAATCGAGGTGCTCGACGAGCTGATCCGGGTGTTGGAGAGCCAGCCGGTCAGCGACGCCGGGTTGGCCGGGACGATCGGCCGGCTCAAGGCGTGGCGGCAGGCCGGGGCGCTGCGGGTGGAGACCTCGGCCGGTTCGAGGACCTACCAGCACGCCGAGGCGATCCGGGTCTTCGACGCCTGGTGGCCACTGCTGGTCCGGGGTCAGTTCGCCGGGCCGCTCGGCGGCGACCTCTACCAGGCGCTCGTGAACGCCATGCAGGTGAACGAGTCACCCTCCGGGCACCAACAGGGCGACCCCTCGAGCCTGCCCGGATCGGCCGCCGACGCGCAGACGCACAAGGGCTCGTCCTTCCAGTACGGCTGGTGGGGCTATGTGGATGCCGACCTGCGGGCGGTACTCGGTGAACCGGTCGCGGGCGGACTCGGCCGGACGTACTGCGGCGACGGCAGCCTGACCGCGTGCCGACAGATCCTGCTGGACACCCTGCGTACCGCCGCCGCCCAGCCGGGTACCGAGGTCTATCCCGGCGACGAGCACTGTGCCGCCGGGGACCAGTGGTGCGCCGACGCGATCGTGCAGTCCCCGCTCGGCGGCCTCCGGCACGACGTGATCGCCTGGCAGAACCGGCCGACGTACCAGCAGGTGGTCTCCTTCCCGGCCGGGCGCGGCGACGACCTGACGAACCTCGCCGCCGGGCGGCCGGCCTCGGCGTCCAGCACCGAACTCTGGCACCGCCCCGCCCGCGCGGTGGACGGAGATCCGGGTACCCGCTGGGCAAGCTCATGGTCGGACAACCAGTCGATCACCGTCGACCTCGGCTCGGTCCGCACGGTGGGCCGGGTGGTGTTGCACTGGGAGGCGGCGTACGCGAGGTCGTACCGGATCGAGGTTTCCACCGACGGCACCGGCTGGCGCCCGGTCTGGGCGACCACCACCGGCGACGGCGGCACCGACAACAACGCCTTCCCCGCCACGTCCGCCCGCTACCTCCGGATGCACGCCCTCACCCGCGCCACCGACTATGGCGTCTCCCTCTGGGAGTTCGCCGCCTACCCGCACTGAGAGTTCGCCGGATCTTGACGATTTGTGGTAGCGGGAACGACGACAAATCGTCAAGATCTGCGGCGCATCGGGTGAGGGCGCCAGCCGGCGGTGGTAAGGGCACGACGGAGCTGCTCGGCGACCTCGGCGGGGCGGTGGCGGATCTGGTGGGCGGTGAAGCGGAGCAGCCGGTCGCCGTCCAGCCACACCTCGTTCTGCCGGCGCATGTCCGCCTCCCAGTGGCGTACCTGCATGTGGTGCGCGCCGTCGACCTCGACATGCAGCCGCCAGCGCCGCCAGTACGCGTCCAGGTAGCGCATCCGGCCACCGGCGTCCCGGCGCCGCTCCTGGAGGTCGGGGCGGGGCAGACCGTAGCGCCGGCAGAGCCGGACGAAATCGATCTCGGAGAGTGCCTCGGCCCCGCCCTCGGCGTCCCGGGCGGTCTCCAGCACCAGCGCCCTGCGGCGGGCCCGGGGCATCCCCTCGACCACCTCGACCAGTTCGCCGGGCAGTACCAGGCGTTGCTGGCAACCGGCTGCGATCACCGACCGGGCCTCGTCGTCGGTACGCGCCCAACCCGCCGCGTCCACGAGCGACCGGGCGGTGGTGGTCCGCCTCGGACGGGCCACCTGGACCTGCTCGGGCGGCAACGAACGGGTCCGGTGCACCCGCACGCCGGGCATCCCGGGCGCGAGTCGGCGGCGAGCGGTCGAGCTGCTGTGTCCCGCCGGCACGAGCACGTCGATCGGCTCCCGCCGGAACCCGCGCAGTCCGGCCTCGGCGGCGGCGGTCAGTCCGGCAAGCACCGCGTCGGCACCGACGGACAGCACCGCCACCCAGAGCTGTTGGGAGCGGGTCAGCTCACCCGGATGCGCCACCAGTACGCCCCGACACCACCGCCGCCAGCGCCCGACCGCCAGCAGGTGCCGCACCTTCCCCGGCGACAGCGCCCGGCTGGCCTGCCCCCACGTCACCACCTGCGACTGCTCGAACAGCAGCCACTCCCACTCGCCGTCCCGCTCCCCTGGCATCCGCACTGGGAAAGCTCACCGCGAATCTTGATTAGTTGTTGTCGCTCGAGTGACAACAACTAATCAAGATTCGCGACATAGCGGCGCGAAGCGGCGCGCGGGTGGGTGGTGGGTGGGTGGGTGGGTGGGGGTCAGACGTTGAAGCCGAGGGCGCGGAGTTGGTCGCGGCCCTCGTCGGTGATCTTGTCCGGGCCCCACGGCGGGAGCCAGACCCAGTTGATCCGGATGTCGTCCACCAGGCCGCCACCGGGGCCGGCGGTGAGCGCCTGCCGGGCCTGGTCCTCGATGACGTCGGTGAGCGGGCAGGCCGCCGAGGTGAGCGTCATGTCCAGGGTCGCCACGTTCTCGTCGTCGACGTGCACCCCGTAGACCAGGCCGAGGTCGACCACGTTGATACCCAGCTCGGGGTCGACGACGTCCTTCATCGCCTCTTCGATGTCGGCGACCGCGGCCCGGCCACCCGAGCCGGCGCCCTCACCCGAGCCGGCGCCCTCACCCGAGCCGGCACCCTCACCCGACCCGGAGCCCGAGCCCGCAACCCCGGCTGAACCGTTCGCACCGGCCGCACCGTTCGCACCGGCACCGGCACCGGCACCGGCACCGGCCGAACCGTTCCCGGCCGCCGCCGAGCCGTTCGCATCCGCCGAGCCGTTCGCACCGGCCGACGCCGCCGACCCGGCCGCGCCCGCCGAGCCGGTCCCGCCGGTCGGCCCGGTCGTCTCCGCCGACCCGGCGGCCGGCGCGGTCGTCGTGTCCTGATCGGTCATGCCGTCGTCACCTCGCTACGCTCGTCGTTGTCCTCGCCCGCCGCGGGCACGCCGGCCCGGGCCGCGGCGTCCTTGAACGCCATCCAGGGCAGCAGCGCGCACTTCACCCGGGCCGGATAGCGGGCCACCCCGGCGAACGCCACCGCGTCGCCGAGCAGTTCCTCGTCCGGGGTCACCTGCCCGCGCCCGGACATCAGCTCGACGAACGCGGCGTGCACCGCGAACGCCTTCCCGGTGCTGCTGCCGGTGAGCAGCTCGTGCAGCACGCTCGCCGACGCCTGGCTGATCGAACAACCCAGCCCGTCGTAGGAGACGTCACTGAGCGTGTCGTCGTCGAGCGCCACCCGGACGGTCACCTCGTCCCCGCAGGTCGGGTTGACGTGGTGCGCCTCGGCGGCGTAGGGCTCGCGCAGCCCGCGCCCGTGCGGATGCTTGTAGTGGTCCAGGATGATCTCCTGGTAGAGCTGGTCGACCTGCATCAACCGAACACCTTCCGTACCTGTTCCAGCCCGCGCACCAGGGCGTCGACCTCGCTGGTCGTGGTGTACAGGTAGAACGACGCGCGGGTGGTCGCCGGTACGCCGAACCGCACGCAGACCGGTCGCGCACAGTGATGGCCGACCCGCACCTCGACGCCCTGGGCGTCCAGGATCTGCCCCACGTCGTGCGGATGTACGCCGTCCAGCGCGAACGAGATCGTCCCGCCCCGTCCGACGGGCAGTTCCGGCCCGAAGATCCGCAGCCCGGGAACGGTGCCGAGCGCGTCCAGCGCGTACGCGGTCAGTTCCTTCTCGTGCCACTGGATCGCCTGCATGCCGATCCCGGTCAGGTAGTCCACCGCCGCGCCCAGCGCCACCGCCTCGGCGATCGGCGGGGTGCCCGCCTCGAACCGGGCCGGCGGCGGCGCGTACGTCGAGCCGGCCAGGCTCACCGTCTCGATCATCGAACCGCCGCCGAAGACCGGCGGCATCGCGGCCAGCAGCTCGGCCCGGCCCCAGAGCACCCCGATCCCGCTCGGCCCGCACATCTTGTGCCCGGTGAAGGCGATGAAGTCGGCGTCCAGGTCGACCACGTCGACCGGCAGGTGCGGCACCGACTGGGAGCAGTCGAGCAGCAGCAGCGCCCCGACCTGGCGGACCCGCTCGGTGATCCGGGCGGTGGCGTTGACCGTGCCGAGGATGTTGGACATGTGCACGATCGAGACCAGTCTGGTCCGCTCGTTGACCAACTCCTCCAGCCCGGACTCGTCGAGCCGGCCGCCGTCGGTCACCGGGAACCAGCGCAGCGTGGCGCCGGTCCGCTCGCAGAGCAGCTGCCACGGCACGATGTTCGAGTGGTGCTCCATCTCGGAGATCACGATCTCGTCGCCGGGGCCGAGCCGGAACCGGGGGTCACCGGCCGGGCCGCCGAGCGAGGAGTTCGAGAAGGCGTACGCGACCAGGTTTATCGCCTCGGTGGAGTTCTTGGTGAAGACCACCTCGTCGGTGCTCGGCGCGTGAACGAACGCCGCAACCTTGGCCCGGGCACCCTCGTACGCCTCGGTCGCCTCCGTGCCGAGCGTGTGCACCGAGCGGGAGACGTTGCCGTTGTGCCGCTCGTAGTGCCCGCGCAGCACGTCCAGCACCTGCCGGGGCTTCTGCGCGGTGTTGGCGCTGTCGAGGTAGACCATCGGGTGGCCGTTGACCTCGCGCCCCAGGATGGGGAAGTCGGCGCGTACCGCCTCGACGTCGTAGCGCGGCACGTCGTCGTACTGTGGCATCCCCGGTGGGATCGCGATCGTGGTCATCTCGACACTGCCTTTCCGGCTCTCGGGCGCGCGCTTTCCGGCTCTCAGGCGCGGGCCGCGCCGGCGCCGGCGACGTACCGCTCGTAGCCCTCGGCCTCGAGCTTCTCGGCCAGCTCCGGGCCGCCCTCCTCGACGATCCGGCCGGCCACGAAGACGTGCACGAAGTCCGGCCTGATGTAGCGGAGGATCCGGGTGTAGTGGGTGATCAGCAACAGCCCGGTCTCGCCGGTTTCGCGGACCCGGTTGACGCCCTCGCTGACCACCCGCAGCGCGTCGATGTCGAGCCCGGAGTCGGTCTCGTCCAGGATCGCCACCTTCGGCTTGAGCAGCTCCAGCTGGACGATCTCGTGCCGCTTCTTCTCGCCGCCGGAGAAGCCCTCGTTCACGTTGCGCTGCGCGAACGCCGGGTCCATCTGGAGCCGCTCCATCGCGCCGCGCAGCTCGCCGGCCCAGGTGCGCAGCTTCGGCGCCTCGCCGTCGATCGCCGTCTTCGCGGTACGCAGGAAGTTCGCCACCGACACCCCGGGCACCTCGACCGGGTACTGCATGGCCAGGAAGAGGCCGGCGCGGGCCCGCTCGTCCACGGCCATCGACAGCACGTCCTGACCGTCCAGCAGCACCTCGCCGCCGGTGATCTCGTACTTCGGGTGGCCGGCGATCGAGTACGCCAGGGTGGACTTGCCGGACCCGTTCGGGCCCATGATGGCGTGGGTCTCGCCCGCCCGCACGGTGAGGTCGACCCCGGCCAGGATCGGCTTCAGCTCGCCCTCGGGCAGCCGGACCGACACCTGCAGGTCACGGATCTCCAGAACGCTCATGGTGCGGTAACTCCATTGCTCGGTGTGAGACTCAGGTAGATGTCGCCGTCGCGGATCTCGACGGGGTAGACGGGTACGGGTTCGGTGGCCGGCAGCCCGGTCGGCTCACCGGTACGCAGGTCGAAGCGGGAGCCGTGCAGCCAGCACTCCAGGGTGCAGCCGTCCACCTCGCCCTCCGACAGCGCCACGGCGGCGTGCGAGCACTCGTCGCGTACGGCGTAGAAGTTGCCGTCCTCGGCGTGCACGACGGCGACCTCGGTGCCGTCGACGTCCGCGGAGACGACGCCGCCCTTCGGCACGTCCTCGGCAGAGCAGATCCGGATCATCAGACCCCGACCTTCGTCAGCCGCGCCTCGATCTGCGCGCCGAGCCGGTCCCGCAGTTCCTCGGCCGGGATCTTCTGCAGCAGTTCGGCGAAGAAGCCCCGGACCACCAGCTTGCGGGCCTCCCCCTCGGGAATGCCCCGGGCCATCAGGTAGAAGAGCTGCTCGTCGTCGAAGCGCCCGGTCGCGCTGGCGTGCCCGGCGCCGGCCACCTCACCGGTCTCGATCTCCAGGTTGGGCACCGAGTCCGCCCGGGCGCCGTCGGTGAGCACCAGGTTCCGGTTGATCTCGTAGGTGTCGGTGCCGGTGGCGGCGGCCCGGATCAGCACGTCGCCGACCCAGACGGTGTGTGCGCTCTCGCCCTGCAACGCACCCCGGTAGCCGACGTAGCTGCGGCAGTCCGGCACGCTGTGGTCGACCAGCTGCCGGTGCTCCAGGTGCTGCCCGGCGTCGGCGAAGTAGAGGCCGTACAGCTCGGCCTCGCCGCCCCGGCCGGTGTACTCCACGCTCGTGTACTGCCGGACCAGGTCGCCGCCGAGGCTCACCTGCACGTGCGTCACCTTGGCGTCCCGACCGAGCCGGACCCGCAGGTGCTGGGCCTGCACGGCGTCCGGCGCCCAGTCGGCGACGGTGACCAGGGTCAGCTTCGCACCCTCGGCGACCGCGACCTCGACGTTGTCGGCCAGGGTCACCGAACCGGTCTGTTCCAGCACCACCGTCACCTCGGCGAACCGGCCGACGTCGACGAAGGTGTGCCCGAACGAGGCGCCGTCGGCACCCTGGCCGACCAGCCTGACGGTGACCGGCTCGGCCGGCCGGGTCTCCGGGGCGACCGCGAGCAGCACCGCCTCGCCGGCCCGGCCGTGCGCCAGCGCGCTGATCCGGTCGAACGGGGTCAGCACGCTGCCGATCCGGGCGTCGCCCTCGTGCACGCCGCCGAAGGTCACCCCGTCCGGCAGCGCGGCGACCTCGTAGCGCAGCCGGCCGTCGACCGGGCTGAACGTGTCGTCGGCAAGGCCGGCGAGCCGCTTCAGCGGGGTGAACCGCCACTCCTCCTCCAGGCCGGTCAGGGCCGGGAAGTCGCGGACGTCGTACGAGCGGAGCGTCTGCGCCTTGGTCTGCGCGACCGACGCGCCGGACGCATGCTGCGCGTCGGTCGCCTGCCGCGCGTCGGGCGCTTCGGGCGCGAATGCTTCGGTAGTCATCTCTTCCTTGGTCTTGTCTCGACGAGGTCCGATGCCGGCTGCGGTGGGATGCGGAATGCGTCGCGACCGGCGTCAGCCGACCGCGCCCTCCATCTGCAGCTCGATCAGCCGGTTGAGTTCCAGCGCGTACTCCATCGGAAGTTCCTTGGCGATCGGCTCGATGAAGCCGCGCACGATCATCGCCATCGCCTCGTCCTCGCTCAGCCCCCGGCTCATCAGGTAGAAGAGCTGGTCCTCGCTGACCTTGGAGACGGTCGCCTCGTGCCCCATCGCCACGTCGTCCTCGCGGATGTCGACGTACGGGTAGGTGTCCGAGCGGGAGATGGTGTCGACGAGCAGCGCGTCGCACTTGACGGTGCTCCTGCTGTGGTGCGAACCCTCCAGCACCTGCACCAGGCCGCGGTAGGAGGTCCGGCCGCCGCCCCGGGCGATCGACTTGGAGACGATCGTGCTGGAGGTGTGCGGCGCGGCGTGCACCATCTTGGCGCCGGCGTCCTGGTGCTGGCCCTCGCCGGCCATCGCCACCGAGAGCACCTCGCCCTTGGCGTGCTCGCCGGTCATGAAGACCGCCGGGTACTTCATCGTCACCTTGGAGCCGATGTTGCCGTCGATCCACTCCATGGTCGCGCCCTCGTGGCAGACCGCCCGCTTGGTGACCAGGTTGTAGACGTTGTTCGACCAGTTCTGGATGGTGGTGTAGCGGCAGCGCGCGTTCTTCTTGACGACGATCTCGACGACCGCGCTGTGCAGCGAGTCGGAGGAGTAGATCGGCGCGGTGCAGCCCTCGACGTAGTGCACGTACGCGCCCTCGTCGACGATGATCAGGGTCCGCTCGAACTGGCCCATGTTCTCGGTGTTGATCCGGAAGTACGCCTGGAGCGGGATCTCCACGTGCACGCCCTTCGGCACGTAGATGAACGAGCCGCCGGACCAGACCGAGGTGTTCAGCGCGGCGAACTTGTTGTCGCCGACCGGGATCACCGTGCCGAAGTACTCCTTGAAGATGTCCTCGTGCTCCTTGAGCGCGGTGTCGGTGTCCAGGAAGAGGACGCCCTGCTCCTCCAGGTCCTCACGGATCTTGTGGTAGACCACCTCGGACTCGTACTGCGCGGCGACACCGGCGACCAGCCGCTGCTTCTCGGCCTCCGGGATGCCCAGCTTGTCGTAGGTGTTCCTGATGTCCTCCGGCAGGTCCTCCCAGCTCGCGGCCTGCTTCTCTGTGGAGCGGACGAAGTACTTGATGTTGTCGAAGTTGATCCCGCCGAGGTCGGCACCCCAGTTCGGCATCGGCTTGCGGCCGAACAGCCGCAGCCCCTTGAGCCGGAGGTCGAGCATCCAGGCGGGCTCGTTCTTCTTGGCGGAGATGTCCCGGACCACGGCCTCGTTCAGACCACGCTGGGCGGCGGCACCGGCGGTGTCGGAGTCGGCCCAGCCGTACTCGTAGCGCCCCAGGGCGGCGAGCTGCTCCTCCTGCGTCATGGGCTGGACGATCTGCTCGGTCATCTATCTGTCCTCACACTGCTGACGGAAGGTTTGGGCTGGGCCGGGATGTGCGTGGTGCACACCCCGTCGCCGTGGGCGATTGTGGCCAGGCGCTGCACGTGGGTGCCGACCAGGCGGGAGATGACCGCCGTCTCGGCCTCGCACAGCTGGGGAAACTCCACGGCCACGTGGGCCACCGGGCAGTGGTGCTGGCAGAGCTGCCCGCCGGAGGCGATCGTGGACGCGTTGGCAGCGTAGCCCTCCGCGGTCAGCGCCCCGGCAAGTGCCTCGGCCCTGGCCAGCGGGTCGTCCCCGGCGCCCTCCATGGCGGCCCGGCAGCGGGCCTCCAGGGCCGCCACCTGTTCGGCGGCGAAGGCGTCGACGGCGTGCGGCCCACCGTGCCGGAAGATCCACCGCAGCGCGGCGGTGGCCATCCCGTCGTAGGTGTGGGTGCCGCAGCGCCGCCGGCCGGAGTCGGTGAGCCGGAAGATCCTGGCCGGCCGGCCGCGACCGCGCTGGCCGCGCACGACCTGGTCGCGGGCGACCACGTCGCCGTCGGCGAGCATCGCGTCCAGGTGCCGGCGGATCGCCGCCGGGCTGAGCCCCAGCTCCGCGCCGAGCTGGGCGGCGGTGGCCGCGCCGTGCTCCAGCAGCAGCTGGGTCACCCGGTTGCGGGTGGGACGGCCGTCCGGACCGGCGACCGCGGCGGCGGGCAGGACGGAACCGGCGACCGGATCGGTCACCCGTTCCTGCTCCGAGCACGCCGCCAGGTTTTTCACTACGCCAACGTTACGTATTTCGTCCAAGGTCCGCAAACCCGGTATCCGGTGATCCGGGCCACCGGAGGGCGGACGCGCCGTCCAGCATGATCACATTCGCACGTACGATGGCCGTCGTGAGCCGATTCGGCGAATTCTCGAGCAAATCCACCCTATCGCGACTGGCCCTCGCCTCCGTGGTGGGGAACGTGCTTATCGTCGGGACCGGCGGCGCGGTCCGGCTGACCAAGTCCGGGCTCGGCTGCCCCACCTGGCCCCGCTGCACCGACGACTCGTACGTGGCGACCGCCGAGATGGGCGTGCACGGGGTGATCGAGTTCGGCAACCGGCTGCTCACCTTCGTGCTCGCCGCCGTGGTGATCGCCGGGGTGCTGGCCGCCTGGCAGCAGCGCCCGGCCCGCCGTCGGCTCCGCTGGCTCAGCGTCGGCGCCGCGTTCGGCATCCCGGCACAGGCGGTGATCGGCGGGATCACCGTGCTGACCGACCTGAACCCGTGGGTGGTCGGGCTGCACTTCCTCGCCTCGATGGCGGTGATCGCCGCCGCGTACGCGTTCTGGCGGCACACCCTCGAACCGGCCGGACCGGCCCGGCCGACCGTACCCGGCCCGCTGCGCACCCTCGGCTGGGTGATCGCGGTGGTCGCCGCCGGCGTACTCGTCGTCGGCACCTGGGTGACCGGCAGCGGCCCACACTCCGGCGACTCGGGGGCGGCCCGCAACGGACTCGATCCGGAGACCATCTCCCAGGTGCACGCCGACACGGTCTTCCTGCTGCTCGGCCTCTCCGTCGCGGCCTGGTTCGCGTTCCGCGCGGTCGGCGCGCCGCCCGCCGCGACCAGGGCCGCCGGCCTGCTCCTGCTCGCCGAACTCGGCCAGGGGCTGATCGGCTTCGTGCAGTACCTCACCGGGCTGCCGGTGGTGCTGGTCGGTGCGCACATGGTCGGCTCCTGCCTGGTCTGGCTGGCCGCCCTGGCGGTGCTCTGGTCGACCCGGGAACGGACCGCGCCGGTCGCCGACCCGCCGGTCACCACCACCGAACCCCGACGGCTGGAAAGGGTGTGAGCGGAGCCCCCGGTCAGCCCAGGCGGGCGGCGATGGCGTCGGCCAGCCTGTCGGGTGCGCCCGGGGAGTGGGCCAGGAAGAGCGACGGCTCGGTGAGTTCGACCTCGACCAGCACCGGCGCGCCGTCCGGGCCGGGGATCAGGTCCACCCGGGCGTAGAGCGGTGTGCCCAGTCCGGTCGGCAGCGCCGCGAGTACCCGCTCGGCGAGGGCCAGTTCGGCCCCGGCCGGGGTGCGCGGGCTGATCTGCTCCGGCCGGAACAGCCCGTCGACGCCGTGGTCCGGGCCGAGCAGCATCGGGCCCTTCCGGACCGCGTGACTGAACCGCAGTCCGTCCGGGCCGCCGACGAAGAGCAGCCCGGTCTCCCCGGCGGTGTCCACGGCGGTCAGGTACGGCTGGACCATCACCCACCGCCCGGCCGCCTGGAGCCGCCTGACGTGTGCGACGGCCAGTTCCCGGTGCTCGGCGCCGGTCAGGTCGTACCGGCCGGTGTCCAGGCTGCCGGCGCCGACGACGGGCTTGAGCACGTACTCGCCGGGTTCGGCCGGCAGGACCCAGTCGGTGTCCGGGGCGAGCCAGTCCGTCGGAACGGTCGGCACCCCGGCCCCGGCGAGTTCCCGCAGGTAGCGCTTGTCGGTGTTCCAGCACACCAGGCCGGCGGGATTGGCCAGCCGGGGCACGCTCTCGGCCCAGGCGACGAACTCGGCCCGCCGGGTCGGGTAGTCCCAGGCCGAGCGGAGCACCGCCAGGGCGTAGCCGGCCCAGTCCACCGCCGGGTCGTCCCAGACCGCCGCCTCGACCCGGAGGCCGCGTTCGGCGAGCGGGGCGAGCAACAGCCGGTCGTCGGGGTCGAGTTCGGGCAGTTCGGCACAGGTGACGAGAGCGACCCGGGGCTGTTCGCCCCGGGTCGCGCGGATGTTGTCGGACAATATTGTCAACGGGCCAGGACACGCCGGGACATCGACCGCCACAGGTCGTTGCTCGGACGCATCTGGTCCATCAGTTCCCGCTCCCATTCGTTCTCCACGGCGACCCCCGCCTTGGCGCAGGCCAGTCGCGCGACATCGGTGCTCTCCGCGAACTGGTCAGCCCACACGCCGTCCTCCCCCACCAGGACAATGCGTGCGCCCCGCTTGCCGACGTACTCGATGACCGCCTTCGCGCCACCGTGGCCGGCGGCAAACGACTGGATGCCGGCGACCAGACCGTTGGGGGTCTGCCCCGCGACGGTCTGCTCGGCCGTCGGCGTCGTATCGGAACCATCTGCCATAACGCGAAGCCTAAGCAGGCTTCGGCCGCCACGAGGGGCAGCTACCGATTTTTTGTGATGCCGATTACCCTGGGGTTTACCGGAGTGACCCGCCGGATTCGGCCGATTTATCGGCTTATACGCGACTAATTTACCGGCATCATTCACGTTTTATTACTGCCGAACAGGACGATCAGGGACGGAAGTCCCCAAAAGCCTCAGAGCAGCGCGTCGACCGCGACCGCGGCGAAGACGATGGTCAGGTACGTGATCGACCAGTGGAACAGCCGCATCGGCTTGACCGACTCGCCCCGCGCGCCCCGCTGACGGAGCCGGTGCGCCTCGGCGATGAACATCCCGCCGGCGGCCAGCACCGTCACCCCGTAGACCGGGCCCATACCCAGCGGCCAGACCAGCACCGACGCCAGCACGGTCAACCAGGTGTAGACCACGATCTCGGCGGTGACCCGGCGGATCGAGGCGACCACCGGCAGCATCGGGATGCCGGCCCGGGCGTAGTCGTCCCTGAACTTGATGGCCAGGGCGTAGAAGTGCGGCAACTGCCAGAAGAAGACGACCGCGAACAGCCCCCACGCCTGCGGCGCCAGCGAACCCGTCACCGCCGCCCAGCCGATCAGCACCGGCGCCGAGCCGCAGATCCCGCCCCAGAAGGTGTTCTGCCAGGTGGTCCGCTTCAGCCACAGCGTGTAGACGAGGTCGTAGTAGGCGATGGCGGCCAGGGTCAGCGCGGTGGCCAGCCAGTTGGTGAAGACCGCCATCACGGTCACCGAGACCGCCGCCAGCACCAGCCCGAAGACCAGCGCGTTGCGCGGCGCCACGGTGTGCGTCGGCAGCGGCCGGCGCTTGGTCCGCTTCATTACCTGGTCGATGTCACGGTCGATGTAGCAGTTCAGCGCGTTCGCCGCGCCCGCCGCCAGCGAACCGCCGACCAGCACCACCGCGACCAGCCAGAGCGACGGGATCCCGCCGTCGGCGAGCATCATCGTCGGCACCGTGGAGATCAGCAGCAGCTCGACGATCCGTGGCTTGGTCAACGCGACGTACGCCCGGACCAGGGCGGCGACGTCGCGTCGCCGGGTCACCTCGGCCGGCGTGCCCGCGCCCGGGGCACCGCCGGTCACGGGGCGCTCGGTGATCATGCTCACGGATTGCCACCTTCCGGCGTCGGGCACACGGTTGATTCGCTGCGCGGAGACAGCGGGGGTGACGGACGGCCGAGGGCCGGTACGCCGACCGACAGCCTACGCGTCGTCGTTTTCGCTGCCCGGGCGACCCTTCTTCGGTGCGAACGATCACACTTCCGGCGAACCGCACCACCGGTGGCGAGATCCGGGGGATGGGTTTCGGAACCGGTCGCTAGGGTCATGAGTGAGGGTTCCGCCCATCACGCCGAGGAGCACACACGATCGTGGCTGACAATCGACCCGAGCAAACCTCGCTGAACTGGTCCGATCTCGACCAGCGTGCCGTGGACACCGTCCGGGTGCTGGCCATCGACGCCGTCGAGAAATCCGGCAACGGCCACCCGGGCACGGCGATGAGCCTGGCACCGGCCGCCTACCTGCTGTTCAACCGGGTCATCCGGCACGACCCGTCGCACCCCGACTGGACCGGCCGGGACCGGTTCGTGCTGTCGGCCGGGCACAGCAGCCTCACCCTCTACATCCAGCTCTACCTCAGCGGCTACGGTCTCGGCCTGACCGACCTCAAGTCGCTGCGCCAGTGGGGCTCGCTCACCCCCGGCCACCCCGAGCACGGACACACCCGGGGCGTCGAGACCACTACCGGTCCGCTCGGCCAGGGGCTCGGCAACGCGGTCGGGATGGCGATGGCCGCCCGCCGGGAGCGGGGCCTGCTCGACCCGGACGCCGCGCCCGGCACCTCCCCGTTCGACCACCACATCTGGTGCATCGCCTCGGACGGCGACATCGAGGAGGGGATCAGCCACGAGGCCAGCTCCCTCGCCGGGCACCAGCGGCTCGGCAACCTGGTCCTGATCTACGACGACAACGAGATCTCGATCGAGGACGACACCCGGATCGCCAAGAGCGAGGACGTCGCCGCCCGCTACGAGGCGTACGGCTGGCACGTGCAGACCGTGGACTGGCGCAGCGGGGAGACCGACGACGGCCACTACCACGAGGACGTCGAGGCGCTGCACGCCGCGCTGCTGGCGGCCAGGGCCGAGACGGACCGGCCGTCGTTCATCGCGCTGCGCACCATCATCGGCTGGCCGGCGCCGACCAAGCAGAACACCGGCAAGATCCACGGTTCGGCGCTCGGTGCCGACGAGGTCGCCGAGACCAAGAAGCTGCTCGGCTTCGATCCGGCCCAGCACTTCGCGGTCGACGAGGAGGTGCTGGCGCACGCCCGTCAGGTGCTGGAGCGGGGTCGGGCCGCCCGCGCCGAGTGGGAGACCGCCTACCAGGCGTGGGCCGACGCCAACCCGGAGGGCAAGGCGCTGCACGACCGGCTGGCCACCCGTACCCTGCCGGCCGGCTGGACCGACGCGCTGCCCGAGTTCCCCGCCGACGCCAAGGGGATCGCCACCCGGGCCGCCTCCGGCAAGGTGCTCAACGCCCTCGCCCCGGTGCTGCCGGAACTCTGGGGCGGCTCGGCCGACCTGGCCGAGAGCAACAACACCACCATGGAGGGCGAGCCCTCCTTCGTCCCCAGCGACTACGCCACCAAGGCGTTCCCGGGCAACGAGTACGGCCGCACCCTGCACTTCGGCATCCGCGAGCACGCGATGGGTGCCATCCTGAACGGCATCGCGCTGCACGGCGGCACCCGCCCCTACGGCGGCACCTTCCTGGTCTTCAGCGACTACATGCGCCCGGCGGTCCGGCTCGCCGCGCTGATGAAGCTGCCGGTGGTCTACGTCTGGACGCACGACTCGATCGGGCTCGGCGAGGACGGCCCGACGCACCAGCCGGTCGAGCACCTCACCGCGCTGCGCGCCATCCCCGGGCTGGACGTGATCCGCCCGGCCGACGCCAACGAGACCGCCTGGGCCTGGCGGCGGGCACTGGAGAACACCGACCGGCCCGCCGCGCTGGCACTGAGCCGGCAGGCGCTGCCGACGCTGGACCGGAGCGAGCTGGCCGGCGCCGACCAGACCGTCAAGGGCGGCTACGTCCTCGCCGAGGCGTCGAACGCGCAGCCGAAGGTGATCCTGATCGGCACCGGCTCCGAGGTGCAGCTCTGCCTCACCGCCCGGGACCGGCTGGAGGCCGAGGGGACCCCGACCCGGGTCGTCTCGATGCCCTGCCAGGAGTGGTTCCGGGAGCAGGACCCGGCCTACCAGGACTCGGTGATCCCCCGCGCCGTCAAGGCCCGGGTCAGCGTCGAGGCCGGCATCGCGATGTCCTGGCGGGACCTGATCGGCGACAGCGGCGAGGCGGTCAGCCTGGAGCACTACGGCGCCAGCGCACCACACAGCGTGCTCTTCGAGCAGTTCGGATTCACCCCCGACCGGATCGTCGCGGCCGCGCACGCGTCGCTGACCCGGGTGGGCCAGATCACCGGTGACACCACCGGCAACTGAGGGAGCGTGGCAGACATGACTGACCGGTTGGGTGAGCTCACCGCCGCGGGAGTGGCGGTCTGGCTCGACGATCTTTCGAGAGTACGGCTGAGTTCCGGCAACCTGGACGAGCTGCGGCGGCAGAAGCACCTGGTCGGGGTGACCACCAACCCGACCATCTTCGCCAAGGCGCTCAGCGACGCCGACGAGTACAACTGGCAACTGCGGGACCTGGCGGTGCGCGGGGTCAGCGTCGAGGAGGCGGTACGCGCGCTCACCACGTACGACGTGCGGTGGGCCTGCGACGTGATGCGCCCGGCGTACGACGGCAGTTCCGGGGTGGACGGTCGGGTCTCGATCGAGGTGGACCCGCGGCTGGCGTACCGGACCGAGCCGACGGTGGCCGAGGCCAAGGCGCTGTGGTGGCTGATCGACCGGCCCAACCTGTTCATCAAGATCCCGGCGACCGAGGCCGGGCTGCCGGCCATCACCGCGACCCTGGCCGAGGGGATCAGCGTGAACGTGACGCTGATCTTCGGGTTGGAGCGCTACTCGCAGGTGATGGAGGCGTTCCTGGCCGGGCTGGAGCAGGCGAAGGCGAACGGGCACGACCTCTCCAGGATCGCCTCGGTGGCGTCGTTCTTCGTCTCCCGGGTCGACAGCGAGGTCGACAAGCGGCTGGACAAGCTCGGCGGCGCCGGCCGGCCGGAGATCGCGGCGCTGAAGGGCAGGGCGGCGGTCGCCAACGCGCAGCTCGCGTACGAGCGGTACGCCGAGGTCTTCTCCTCGGACCGCTGGCAGGCGCTGGCCGACGCCGGTGCCCACCCGCAGCGCCCGCTCTGGGCCTCCACCTCCACCAAGAACCCGGAGTACCGGGACGTGATCTACGTCGAGGAGCTGATCGCGCCCGGCACCGTCAACACCATGCCGGAGCCGGTGATCGACGCCTACGCCGAGCACGGCGAGACCCGCCCGGACACCGTCACCGGCTCCTACGACCAGGCCCGGGAGGTCTTCGCCGGGCTGGCCGACGCCGGTGTCGACTTCGACGACGTGATCGCCACCCTGGAACGGGAGGGCGTGGAGAAGTTCGAGGCGAGCTGGCAGGAGCTGCTGGACGGCGTCCGCAAGTCGCTGGAGGCCGCCGCCGAGGGTGCCGGTGAGCCGAACCAGGCCGCCAGCGAGAACGCCGAGGCGGCCGCCCGGGCGGGAGGCAACGCGTGACCGCAAGCGATCTGCTGGACGGCGGCTGCGAGGGGGCGGCCGGGCTGGCCGTCTACGGCGCGGAGGCGGTCGACGCCGCCGCGCCGGCCTCGGCCCGCGCCGCGCTGCTGGCCGAGGACGTACCGGCCCGGCTGGCCGGTAAGGACGCCACGCTGTGGGGGCCGGAGGCGCAGGCCGAGGCGGCGGTCCGGCTCGGCTGGGTGGACACCTTCCGGCGCAGCCGGGAACTCCTCCCCCAGCTCGCCGAGCTGAAGGCGGAACTGGCCGACCTGGACCACGTGGTACTCGCCGGGATGGGCGGCTCGTCGCTGGCTCCCGAGGTGATCACCCGTACCCTCGGCAAGTCGCTGACGGTGCTGGACACCACCGACCCGGGGCAGGTGCGGGCGGCGATCGCCGACCGGCTGGACCGGACCGTCGTCGTGGTGGCCAGCAAGTCCGGCTCGACCGTGGAGACCGACAGCCACCGGCGGGCGTACTGGCAGGCGTTCCTGGACTCCGGCCTGACCGAGGCGGAGGCCGGGCGGCGTTTCGTGATCGTCACCGACCCGGGCTCGCCGCTCGCCGACACCGCCGCCGAGATGGGCGCCTTCGTGGTGCTCGCCGACCCGGACGTCGGCGGCCGCTACTCGGCGCTCACCGCGTTCGGGCTGGTCCCGTCGGCCCTGGCCGGGGTCGAGGTGGCCGAACTGCTGGACCAGGCAGAGGAGCTGGCCGGCGCGCTCGGCGGCCCGCAGGACAACCCCGGGCTGGCGCTCGGCGCCGCGCTCGGCGCCGCCGCCACCACCGGCCGGGACAAGGTCGCGCTGGTCTCCGACGGCACCGGCATCGACGGCTTCGGCGACTGGGCCGAGCAGCTGATCGCCGAGTCGACAGGCAAGAACGCCGTCGGCATCCTGCCGGTGGTGGTCGAGGATCCGGGCAGCCCCGGTGCGACCGGACCGGACGTGTTGACCGTCACCTACGGCGGCGGGCTCGCCGCCGGTGCGGTGCCGGGCGGCGGCATCCGGCCCGACCTGGCCGTGAACGGCCCGCTCGGCGCGCAGTTCCTGGCCTGGGAATACGCCACGGCCGTCGCCGGGGTGGTGCTCGGGATCGACCCGTTCAACCAGCCGAACGTGACCGAGTCCAAGGAGAACACCAACCGGCTGCTCGGCACCGGGCTGCCGGTCGAGACGCCGACCTTCGTCGACAGCGGGGTCGAGGGGTACTGGTTCCCGGGCGAGCCGCAGCGGTCCGACCCGCTCCCCGGCGACCTGGCCGGGGCGCTGCGCCTGCTGCTGGCCGGGCTCGGCGGCGACGGCTACCTTGCCGTGATGGCCTACCTGGACCGGTTCGCCGACGCCAAGACCGCACAGGTGCGCCCCGGACTGGCTTCCGCCTCCGGCCGGCCGGTCACCTTCGGCTGGGGGCCCCGGTTCCTGCACTCCACCGGGCAGTACCACAAGGGCGGTCCGCAGCTCGGGTCGTACCTGCAGATCACCGGTGACGTGGCCGAGGACCTGCCGGTGCCCGGCAAGGCGTACTCGTTCGGGCAGTTGCAGGCCGCGCAGGCCGCCGGCGACCGGGAAGCTCTCGCCCAGCGGGGCCGGCCGGTGCTCCGGCTGCACCTGACCGACCGGGGCGCCGGAATTCCGCACCTGCTCGACGCGGTACGGGGCCTGCGGAGTTGAGGGTGACCGGGCATGCTGACAGTGACCTACTGAGCGAGGAGGGGGTGCCGTGAATCCGCTGCGCGACCCGCAGGACCGGCGGTTGCCGCGGATCCCGGAGCCGTGCGCACTGGTGATCTTCGGCGTCACCGGGGACCTGGCCCGCAAGAAGCTGCTGCCGGCCGTCTACGACCTGGCCAACCGGGGCCTGCTGCCGCCCGGCTTCGTGGTGCTCGGGTTCGCCCGGCGCGACTGGGGCGACGGCGACTTCGAGTCGATGGCCCGGGACGCGGCACAGGCACACGCCCGGACACCCTGGCGGGAAGAGGTCTGGGGCCGGCTGGCCGGCAACATCAAGTTCGTCGGCGGCGCGTTCGACGACGACGCCGCCTTCGACAAGCTGGCGAACTGCCTGGACGAGCTGCGGGACAGCCACGGCATCGGCGGCAACGCCGCCTTCTACTTCTCCATCCCACCGGCCGCGTTCCCGACCGTGCTCAAGCAGCTGGCCCGGACCGGCATGGCCGACAACGACAAGTGCGGCGGCTGGCGCCGGGTGGTGGTGGAGAAGCCGTTCGGGCACGACCTCGGCTCGGCGAAGGCGCTCAACGACCTGGTCGACGACGTCTTCACCCGGGACGACGTGTTCCGGATCGACCACTACCTGGGCAAGGAGACCGTCCAGAACATCCTCGCGCTGCGGTTCGCCAACAGCCTCTTCGAGCCGCTGTGGAACGCCAGGTACGTCGACTCGGTGCAGATCACCATGGCCGAGGACGTCGGGATCGGCAGCCGGGCCGGCTTCTACGACGCCACCGGCACCGCCCGGGACGTGTTGCAGAACCACCTCCTGCAACTGCTCGCCCTGGTGGCGATGGAGGAACCGACAAGCTTCGACGCCAGCGAGATCCGGGCCGAGAAGCTGAAGGTGCTGCGCGCGATCACCCTGCCGGAGCAGGTGCACACCGGCACGGTACGCGGGCAGTACCTGCCCGGCTGGGTGGCCGGCAAGCGGGCGGTCGGCTACCTCGACGAGGAGGGCGTGCCGCCGGAGTCGACCACCGAGACGTACGTCGCGGTGCGGCTCGGCATCCAGAACCGGCGCTGGGCCGGGGTGCCGTTCTACATCCGCGCCGGCAAGCGGTTGCCGCGCCGGGTGACCGAGGTCGCCATCATGTTCAAGAAGGCGCCGCACCTGCCGTTCAATCCCGCCGACATGGAGATGCTCGGCAACAACCAGCTCGTCATCCGGGTACAGCCGGACGAGGGCGTGGTGCTGAAGTTCGGCTCCAAGGTCCCCGGCACCACGATGGAGGTCCGGGACATCGCGATGGACTTCCAGTACGGCGAGGCGTTCACCGAGTCCAGCCCCGAGGCGTACGAGCGGCTGGTGCTGGACGTGCTGATCGGTGACCGGACCCTCTTTCCGGACGCCGCCGAGGTCGAGCAGAGCTGGCAGGTGATCGACCCGCTGGAGGAGGCCTGGGAGGGCACCCGACCGGAGCCGTACCGGGCCGGCGAGTGGGGTCCGCGGGCCGCCGACGAGATGCTGGCCCGGGAGGGCCGGGCCTGGCGGCGGGCGTGACCCTCCGGACGGCAACAACGACAGCAACCAGGAGGCAGCGTTGATCGGCCTGTGGGACACCACCGGAAACGAGGTGGTGAAGGCGCTGGCCGCCGAGCGGCGCAGCGCCGGCGGAGTGGCCAGCGGCATGGCGCTGACCCTGATCGTCGTCGTCGACGAGCCCCGGGTCCGGGAGGCCGAGGCGGCGGTCACCATCGCCTCGGCCGCGCACCCGTGCCGGATGGTGGTGGTGGTCCGCTCCGACATCGAGCGGGACCGCAACCGGCTCGACGCCGAGATCGTCGTCGGCGGCCGGCTCGGCCCCGGCGAGGCGGTGGTGACCCGGATGTACGGCCGGCTCGCCCTGCACGCCGAGTCGGTGGTGATGCCGCTGCTGGTCCCGGACGTACCGGTGGTGACCTGGTGGCACGGCGAGCCGCCGGCCGAGATCGCCAACGACTTCCTCGGGGTGGTGGCGGACCGCCGGATCACCGACTCGGCCCAGGCCGCCGACCCGGTGGAGGCGCTGCGGCAGCGGGCCCGGGACTACGCACCCGGTGACACCGACCTGGCGTGGACCCGGATCACCCCGTGGCGCACCCTGGTCGCCGGGGCCTTCGACACCACCGAGGGCAACCGGGTCACCTCGGCCACCGTGGTCGCCCCGCACACCGACCCGACGGCCGCGCTGATGATCGGCTGGCTGAAGGCCCGGCTGGGGCTGCATCCGCACTGGGAGCACACAAGCGAGTTCCCCCGGATGCGGTCGGTGGAGCTGCACTGCGCCAACGGCGACGAGCTGGTGCTGACCCGGGACGACAACCAGGCGACGTTCACCCGTACCGGACAGGCCGTCCGGCGGCTGCCGCTGGTACGCCGCCCGCTCGGCGACGAACTCGCCGAGGAGCTGCGCCGGCTCGACCCGGACCAGATCTACGCCGAGGCGCTGGGTGCCGCCGCCGGGGTGGCCGGGCTGGAGAGCCGGCCGGCCCAGCGGGTGCACGTCTGGAAGGACCCGACCAAGCAGCCGCAGGGCGTGGCGTGACCGGGACGACGGTGGAGGTGCACGCCGGTCCCGAACTGCTGGCCCAGGCGGTCGCGACCCGGCTGCTGGTCCGGATCATCGACGCCCAGACCGAACGCGGCGAGGCGAGCGTGGTGCTGACCGGCGGCCGGATCGCGGCGGCGGTACACCGGGCGGTACGCGAGCTGCCGGCCCGGGACGCGGTCGACTGGTCCCGGGTCGACGTCTGGTGGGGTGACGAACGCTTCCTGCCGGCCGGGGACCCGGAACGCAACGAGACCCAGGCCCGGGAGGCGCTGCTCGACGCGCTGCCGCAGCTGCGGGTGCACGCGATGCCCGCCTCGGACGGCCCGGACGGTGCCGATCCGGTGGCGGCGGCGGCCCGGTACGCGGCCGAACTCGTCGCCGCCGGCCCGGCCGGGGCCGCCCTGCCGCACTTCGACGTGCTGATGCTCGGGGTCGGCGAGGACGGCCACGTCGCCTCGCTCTTCCCGGGACATCCGGTCGCCGACGGGAACGGGCCGGTGAGTGCGGTCCGGGACAGCCCGAAGCCGCCACCGGTGCGGATCACCCTGACCCGGGACGCCATCAGCACCGCCGAGGAGGTGTGGCTGATCGCCAGCGGCAGTGGCAAGGCCGAGGCGGTCGGCATGGCGCTCGGCGGCGGCCCGGTGCGGGTGCCGGCAGCGGAGGTCGCCGGGATACGACGGACCCGTTGGCTGCTGGACGGGGCTGCGGCGGCCGAGGTGATGCCCGGCCTCCGCTGAACCGCCCGGCTTCCGGGCTGGTCCGCCCGAGCTGAACCGCCCGGCTTCCGGGGCAGCAGGAACGGCCCGGCTCCCGGAGCGGCGGTGCGGGTCACCAGGCGTCAGCTCCGGCGGGTGGTGGCCGGACCCTGACGGGAAAGTGCTACCCGGGCGGCTCCGGAGGGGCCGCCCGGGTCAGCTCAGGCCCGGCCCCGCCGGGCCCGCAGCGCGGCCAGCGCCTCGGCGAGGATCGCCTCCGCGTCCGCCTCGCTGCGCCGCTCCTTCACGTACGCCAGGTGCGACTTGTACGGCTCCGGCCTCGGCCGCCCCGGCGGGTTGTGCACGTCCTGCCCGGCCGGCTGCCCGCAGTGCGGACAGTCCCAGACCTCCGGGATCTCGGCCTCGGCCGCCAGCAGGATCTCCAGCATGTGCCCGTTGCCGCACCAGTAGGTGACCGGACGGCGGGGGGCGGGTTCACATCGCTCGGTCGGCCGGGCTGGGCCGGCACCGACTCGACTGCCACGGATAGCGCTGCCACTCGGCACGGCTATCGCTCCGTTCGTCAGAGGAGGGGGTCCCCAGGGGGTATGACAAACTGCGCGCGGCCCACGTTAGCGGACCGCGCGCGGTTTGTACGCCCTGGTTGGTCAGGCGTTCTCGAACTCCCTGCTCGGCGGGTCGCCGCGAACGCCCCGGTTTGTCAGGTGGTCTCGGCGAGCCGCAGCCAGAGGCCCAGCCCGACGATGCAGGCGAACCAGACAAGACCCACCAGAACGGTGTAACGGTCGAGGTTCTTCTCGGCCACCGAGGAGCCGGCCAGGCTGGAGCTGACCCCTCCGCCGAACATGCTCGACATCCCGCCGCCCTTGCCCCGGTGCAGCAGGATCAGCAAGGTGAGGATCACGCTCGTGATCACCAGCAACACGATCAACGTGTATGCGAACCAGATCGGCATGGTAGGGGTCAGTCCTCTCAGCTACGCGGGGCCCGTCAAGGATAGCGACCGTCAGCGGGAGATGTGCTCCGGGAACCGGCAGATCTGCGCGAACTCCTCGGCGTCCAGGCTCGCCCCGCCGACAAGCGCGCCGTCCACGTCGGGCTGCGCCATGATCGCGGCGATGTTGGCCGCCTTGACCGAGCCGCCGTAGAGGATCCGGACCTGGTCGGCCGCCTCCTGGCCGTGCACCTCGGCGAGCCGCTGCCGGATCGCCCCGCAGACCTCCTGGGCGTTCTCCGGCGTCGCGGTCTTGCCGGTGCCGATCGCCCAGACCGGCTCGTACGCGACGACCACCTTGACGACCTGCTCGGCGGTCAACCCGGCCAGCGACCCGTCGAGCTGGTCGCGGACGTACGCCACCTGCCCGTCCTGCTCGCGGACGTCCAGGCCCTCGCCGACGCAGACGATCGGGGTCAACTCGTTGGCCAGTGCCGCCTTGGTCTTGGCGTTGACGAGCGCGTCGTCCTCGTTGTGGTACGTCCGCCGCTCCGAGTGCCCGACCACCACGTAGGTGCAGCCGAGCGCGGTGAGCAGCGCACCCGAGATGTCCCCGGTGTACGCCCCGCCCTTGTGCGGCGAGAGGTCCTGGGCGCCGTACCCGATCAGCAGCTTGTCGCCGTCGACAGCCGTCTGCACGGTCCGCAGGTCGGTGTACGGCGGCAGCACCACCGTCTCCACCTCAATCAACCGCTTCTCGTCGAGGCTCGCGGCGAGCTTCTGGACCAGCAGGTTGGCTTCCCGGTGGTTGAGGTTCATCTTCCAGTTGCCGGCCATCAGCGGACGGCGGGCGGGTGCGGGGGTGGCCACTACTGCTCCAGAGCGACGATGCCGGGGAGAGCCTTGCCCTCCAGGTATTCCAGCGAGGCTCCCCCGCCGGTCGAGATGTGCCCGAACGACGACTCGTCCAGACCCAGTGCGCGGACCGCGGCAGCCGAGTCGCCGCCACCGACCACCGTGAAGCCCTTGACCGAACTGATCGCCTCGGCCACCCCCCGGGTGCCGGCGGCGAACGGGGCAAGCTCGAAGACGCCCATCGGCCCGTTCCAGAAGACCATCCGAGCGGTGCCGACCAGGTCGGCGAACTCGGCGACCGTCCGGGGACCGATGTCCAGGCCGAGCCGGTCGGCCGGGATCTCGTGTACCGGCACGGTGTCGTGCCCGGCGTCGGCGCTGAACTCGGTCGCCGCCACCACGTCGACCGGAAGCACGATCTTGTCGGCGCCCCGCTCCAGCAGTTGCCGGCAGGTGTCGAGCATCTCCTCTTCGAGCAGCGACCTGCCCACCTCGTGCCCCTGGGCACGCAGGAAGGTGAAGCACATGCCGCCGCCGATCAGCAGCCGGTCGACGGTGGGCAGCAGCGCCTCGATCACGGCGAGCTTGTCGGAGACCTTGGAGCCGCCGAGCACCACCACGTACGGACGGTCGGGCTCGTGCCGCAGCCGGGCCAGCACCTCCACCTCGCGCAGCACCAGCCGGCCGGCGAAGTGCGGCAGCCGGGCCGGTACGTCGTACACGCTCGCGTGCTTGCGGTGCACGGCGCCGAACGCGTCGTCGACGTACGCCTCGGCGAACCCGGCGAGCTGGTCGGCGAAGGCGCCCCGCTCGCTCTCGTCCTTGCTGGTCTCGCCCGGGTTGAAGCGCAGGTTCTCCAGCAGTGCGACCTGGCCGTCGCCGAGGCCCTCGACCGCCTTGCGGGCCGACTCGCCGACCGTGTCGGTGGCAAAGGCCACCTCGGCGTCGAGCAGCTCACCGAGCCGGCCGGCGACCGGGGCGAGACTGTACTTCGGGTCCGGGGAACCCTTCGGCCGCCCCAGGTGGGAGCAGACGACGACGGCGGCACCGGCGTCCCGCAACGCGGTGAGCGTCGGCAGCACGGCCCGGATCCGGCCGTCGTCGGTGATGTCCCCGGTCTGCTTGTCGAGCGGGACGTTCAGGTCGGCGCGCACCAGCACGCGCCGACCCGAGACCCCCTCGGCGAGCAGGTCGTCGAGGTTGCGGATGCTCACAGAGCTTTCTCTCCGTTCACGACTGCGGGGCTCGCAAGCTCACTCCTCGCGCTCACCGAGCTACCCTTCCGTTCACGACTGTGCGGCTCGGGCTCACAGCCCGGCGCCGACCAGCTTGACCAGGTCGACCAGGCGGTTCGAGTAGCCCCACTCGTTGTCGTACCAGCCGACGACCTTGACCTGGTTGCCGATCACCTTGGTCAGCCCGGAGTCGAAGATGCACGAGGCCGGGTCGGTGACGATGTCGGCGGAGACGATCTCGTCCTCGGTGTAGGTGAGGATGCCCTTCAGCGGCCCCTCGGCGGCGGCCTTCATCGCGGCGTTGACCTCCTCGACCGAGGTGTCCCGGCCGGCGTCGATGGTCAGGTCGGTGGCCGAGCCGGTCGGGATCGGCACCCGCAGCGCGAAGCCGTCCAGCTTGCCCTTCAGGTCGGGCAGCACCAGGCCGATCGCCTTGGCGGCGCCGGTCGAGGTCGGCACGATGTTCAGCGCGGCGGCCCGGGCCCGGCGGAGGTCCTTGTGCGGGCCGTCCTGGAGGTTCTGGTCCTGGGTGTACGCGTGGATGGTGGTCATCAGCCCCTTCTCGATGCCCACCGTGTCCTGCAGCACCTTCGCCATCGGCGCGAGGCAGTTGGTGGTGCACGAGGCGTTGGAGATGATGTTGTGCTTGGCCGGGTCGTAGTTCTGGTGGTTGACCCCCATCACGACCGTGACGTCCTCGTTCTTGGCCGGCGCCGAGATGATGACCTTCTTGGCCCCGCCGTCGATGTGCGCCTTCGCCTTGGTGGCGTCGGTGAAGAAGCCGGTCGACTCGATCACCACGTCGGCGCCGAGATCGCCCCAGGGCAGCTTGCCCGGGTCCTTCTCGGCGAAGACCTTCATGGTGTGCCCGCCGACGCTGATCTCGTCGGCGCTGGCCTTGACCTCCTGCGGCAGCCGGCCGAGGATGCTGTCGTACTTGACCAGGTGCGCCAGCGTGGCGTTGTCGGTCAGGTCGTTGGCGCCGACCACCTCGACGTCGGCGCCCGACGCGAGCACCGCGCGGAAGAAGTTGCGGCCGATCCGGCCGAATCCGTTGATGCCAACCCGGATGGTCACTGGGTCCATCTCCTCGTGTTTCGTTCGCCGCCGATGTCAGCGTGCGGCGGCGAAGGTGGGCGCGCCGACGTGGGAGCCGGCCGCTGGATGTCACCCCGGCCGTCTCACCGCGACCTCTGGGCGGTCAGCACGGCGGAGAAGGCCGGTACCGGCCCCGTCGCCGTACGCTGCGACCTTATCCGAGCGCGCCGCTCCGCGTTGCGTCGGGGCACAATCCGGCCAATCGACTTCACCGGCGGGGTACACGCCGGCCCGGCCCGGCCGGGCCGGCTACCGCCGCCGGTGGCTCAGACCGCCAGCATGTCCGGGGTGACCGCCGCCTCGGTGTCGGGAATCCCCAGGTCACGGGCGCGCTTGTCGGCCAGCGCCAGCAGCCGGCGGATCCGGCCGGCGATGGCGTCCTTGGTCAGCGGCGGGTCGGCCAGCGCGCCCAACTCCTCAAGGGACGCCTGCCGGTGCTCCAGGCGCAGCCGGCCGGCCGAGGTGAGGTGGTTCGGGGCGTCCTCGGCGAGGATCTCCAGCGCCCGGGTGACCCGGGCGGCGGCGGCGACGGCGGCCCGGGCCGAGCGGCGCAGGTTGGCGTCGTCGAAGTTGGCCAGCCGGTTGGCGGTGGCCCGCACCTCGCGGCGTACCCGGCGCTCCTCCCAGGAGAGCACGCTCGAGTGCGCGCCGATCCGGGTCAGCAGCGCGGCGATCGCGTCACCGTCCTTGACCACCACCCGGTCCACCCCGCGCACCTCGCGGTACTTGGCGGTGATGCCGATCCGCCGGGCCGCGCCGACCAGGGCGAGCGCGGTCTCCGGGCCGGGGCAGGTGATCTCCAGCGCGCAGGAGCGGCCGGGCTCGGTCAGCGAGCCGTGCGCCATGAAGGCACCCCGCCAGGCCGAGACCGCGCAGCAGACGTTCGCCGCCACCACGTGCGGGGGGAGCCCGCGTACCGGCCGGCCGCGCACGTCCAGCAGGCCGGTCTGCCGGGCCAGTGCCTCGCCGTCCTTGACCACCCGGACGATGTAGTGGCTGCCCTTGCGCAGCCCGCCGGAGGCGAGTACGTGGATCTCGCTCGGATATCCGTACACCTCGGCGACCTCCCGGCGCAGCCGGCGGGCCACCGCACCGGTGTCGAGTTCCGCCTCCACCACCACCCGTCCGGAGACGATGTGCAGTCCGCCCGCGAAGCGCAGCAGGGCGGCCATCTCCGCCCGCCGGCAGCAGGGCTTGGGTACGTCGACCCGGCTCAGTTCGTCCTTGACCGCAGCCGTCATCGCCATCTTGTCGTCACCTCGTTGGCCGGTCCCGGCGGATGCCGGTGATTCGTAGCTGCTTGTTGTCGATCCGTAGGTGCTTAACGATCGGCGCCCAGGAGAGGCACCAGCGCGGCGCCCAGCGCTGCCGGATCGTGCTGGGGCCGCCCGTCCGGTACGGCCACCGGGGCGAGCACCAGCCGGGCACCAAGCGATTCTGCCGCACGGTGTACCGGTTCGGGGTCACCCACCGCCTTTCCGTCCGCCAGCACCACGTCGACGGCGAGGCCGGGCAGGTACCAGCCGAGCGCGGCCAGGTGGTCGGCGAGGGAGAGGCCGAGCGTCTCCGCCTCGTTGGCGAGGTTGAGCGTCACCAGCCGGCGGGCCGGACTGGCCACGATCGCGGCGGCCAGCTCCGGCACCAGCAGGTGCGGGATCACGCTCGTGTACCAGCTTCCCGGGCCGAAGATCAGCCAGTCCGCCGCGCCCACCGCGGCCACCGCCTGCGGGCAGGCGCTCGGCCCGGCCGGGTTCAGCCGGACCGACTCGACCCGGCCGTCGGTGACCGCGACGGCGTGCTGGCCGCGTACCGTCTGCACCGCGCTGGGGCGGCGCGGGTCGGCGCCGCGGACCCGGGCCTCGATGCCGACCGGCTGGCAGGCCATCGGCAGCACCCGGCCGACGGCGCCGAGCATCGCGGCGGCGTGGTCGAGTGCCGCCACCGGGTCGCCGAGCAGTTCCATCAGGCCGCAGAGCACCAGGTTGCCGACGGCGTGCCCGGCCAGCGGGTCGGGGCGCGGGCCGGCGCCGGCGAACCGGTGCTGGAACAGGTCCGCACTGCGTTGCGCGTCCGGCCGGTCGGCGGCGAGCGCGGCGAGCGCCTGCCGCAGGTCACCGGGGGGCAGCGCGCCGCGTTCGAGACGCAGCCGCCCGCTGGAGCCGCCGTCGTCACCGACGGTCACCACCGCGGTGATGTCGAGGTCCAGCTCCGGGGCGTAGCGGCGCAGCGCCCGCAGCGACGCGGACAGGCCGTGCCCGCCGCCGAACGCGACGACCCGCTGCGGCAGCCGATCCCCGGCCGACTCGCCCGGGCCGGACGAAGTCGGGCCGGGCGAAGTCGGGGCGCGGACACCAGGCGGTGCCGGTTGCGAAGGGTTCACTCGCGCCCCAGGTCCCGGTGGTGCGCGGTGGCGGCCAGCCGGGCCTGCCGTAGCCGGCCGGCCAGTTCCTCGGCGATCGCCACGCTGCGGTGCTTGCCGCCGGTGCAGCCGACCGCCACGGTCAGGTAGCGCTTCCCCTCCCGCTCGAAGCCGGGCGCGGTCGCGTTGATCAACCGGGCGTACGTCTCGACGAAGGTCACCGCGCCGCGCTGACCGAGCACGTACCGGCTGACGTCCTCCTCCCGCCCGGTGTGCTCGCGCAGCTCCGGCACCCAGTACGGGTTCGGCAGGAAGCGCGCGTCCAGCACGAAGTCGGCGTCCGGCGGAAGGCCGTACTTGAACCCGAAGGAGAGCACGGTCACCCGCAGCCTGCGGGCGTCCTCGCCGCCGAACAGCTCCTCGACCCGGCGGCGGAGCTGGTTCACGTTCAGGTGCGAGGTGTCGATGATCACGTCGGCCTGGTCGCGCGCCTCCTCCAGCAGGCCGCGCTCGATCGCGATCCCGTCGGCGAGCCGGCCGTCGCCCTGTAGCGGGTGCGAGCGGCGCACGCTCTCGAAGCGCCGGATCAGCACCTCGTCGTCGGCGTCCACGAAGACCACCCGGGGCTGGAAGCCGCGCTCCTTGAGCGCCCGGATCGCCCCGGCCAGGTCCGTGGAGAAGGCCCGGCTGCGCACGTCCAGCACCATCGCGGTCTGCCGGGCCGCCCCGCCGGCCCGGAACGCCAGCTCGGCCATGTCGAGCATCAGCGCCTGCGGCAGGTTGTCCACCACGTAGAAGCCGACGTTCTCCAGGGCCCTGGCGACGGTGCTGCGCCCGCCGCCGGAGACGCCGGTGACGACCACCAGAGTGGTGTCCGAGCGGGTCGGCTCCACCTCCGACCGGACCCGTGCCGACTGCGTGCCGTCCGGTGCCGGCCCCGTCGGGTGTCCCCCGTTCCGTTCTTCCGTGCCCGTCGGCGACGCGTCGGCCGCCAACCGAGTCTCGCTCACGTTCCACCCCCCAGCCGTACCCGCCTGCCGGACCGACGGTACGCCGCGCGGATGCGGGTTCGGCGAGGGTCGACCGGCCGGCGAGGTTGGAGACGTAATCTACCCGGCCGTCTGGATCTCGCCGGGCGCCGGTCCGGGGAGACCGGTCGCCGACAGTTGCTAAAGGAGTCTTTCTAGAACTATCTTTAGGGTGTGCCGAAGCCTGAGATCAAACTCACCGACCCGGTGGCCCTGCGCGGATACGCGCACCCGCTCCGGATGGCCCTGCTCGGGCTGCTCCGCCGGGAGGGGCCACTCACCGCGACCCAGGCCGCCGACCGACTCGACGAGAGCGTGCCGAACTGCTCCTACCACCTGCGCCAGCTCGCCAAGTACGGCCTCGCCGAGCGGGCCGACGCCGCAGACGCCCGGGAGCGACCCTGGCAGGCGACCGCGCTGACCACCTCCTGGGACGACCTCTCCGACGACCCGGAGACCCGGGCGGCGGCCAACCAGCTCAACGCGGCGATCCTGGACCACTACGTCACCCGGGCCCGGGCCCACCTGGCCCAGCGGGCCTACGAGCCGGCGGACTGGCGGGCGGTGCTCGGCTTCGGCGACGCGCTGGTGCACGTCACCGCGGCGGAACTGGCCGACCTGAGCCACCAGATCGAAGCCCTGCTCGGCGAGTACGACGAACGCCAGACCGACCCGGCCAGCCGGCCCGCCGGATCCCGCGCGGTCAGCCTCGTCCAACTGCTGATCCCCACCGAACCACCACCACCGGCGGACCCGGCGGCCCGGGAGCCGGGACGATGACCGGCACCCTGACCCCGCCGCCGCCGGTCGGACGCCGCCGGCGCTGGGTGCCGGCACTGCTGCGCCAGGCACAGTTCCGGCGGTACTGGTCGGCGCAGACCGTCTCGCTCTTCGGCGACCAGATCTCCGCCCTCGCCCTGCCACTGCTGGCGGTGCTCGGCACCGACGCCGGGCCGGCCGAGATGGGCTACCTCACCGCCGCCGCACTTCTTCCGAACCTGCTCTTCTCGCTGCTCCTCGGCGCCTGGGTCGACCGCTACCCGCACAAACGCCGGGTGATGGTGCTGGCCGACCTCGGCCGGGCGGTGCTGGTCGGCGCCGTGCCGCTGGCGTACCTGTTCGGCGTCCTCTCGCTGCACCAGCTCTACGCGGTGGCCTTCCTGACCGGCACCCTGGCGGTGCTCTTCGAGGTGGCGCACAGCGCCCTCTTCGTCACGCTGGTGCCGCGCCGGGACTACATCGACGCGAACGCGCTCACCAACGGCAGCCGGGCGATGTCGTTCGTCGCCGGGCCGAGCGCCGGCGGCATCCTGGTGCAGACCCTCACCGCGCCGGTGGCGCTGCTCGCCGACGCACTGTCGTACCTGGTCTCCGCGCTCTTCCTGGCCCGGATCCGGCCGACCCGAGCGGCGGAGCCGGCGCCCGACGGCGGCGGTCTCGGCATCGGGCAGGGCCTGCGCTTCGTGGCCCGCTCGCAGATCCTGCGCTCGCTGCTGCTCGGCACCACCACGCTGAACCTCTTCAACTACATGTTCCACGCGCTCTTCGTGCTCTACGTCAGCACCGAACTGGGACTCTCCCCCGGCCTGCTCGGGCTGGTCATCGGGGTCGGCTCGATCGGCGCACTGCTCGGCGCGGCGGTCACCGGCCGGCTCGTCCGCCGGTTCGGCATCGGCCCGACCGTCCTGGTCAGCTTCGTGCTCTTCCCGGCTCCGCTGGTGCTGGTGCCGCTGGCCGGCGGCCCGACCCCGGTGGTGCTGGGCGCGCTCTTCGCCGCCGAGTTCCTCGCCGGGCTCGGCGTGATGATGATAGACATCACCGTCGGCTCGCTACAGGTCGCGGCCACCCCGGAGCGGCTGCTGGCCCGGGTCACCGGGGCGAAACGCACCGTCAACTACGGCATCCGGCCGATCGGCGCGCTGCTGGGCGGCACCCTGGGCGCGGCTCTCGGGGTACGCCCGACGCTCTGGATCGCCACCGTCGGGGCAATCACCGGGCTGTTCTGGATACTGCCCACCACGATCCCGAAGCTGCGCGAACTGCCCGAGCCGGACCACTCCGCCGCCGGGTGACAGCGGTCGATACCCTGCGCCAGGACGCGACCGTCCGAGCCGACGCGCGATGGGAGCCGGGGATGAGCGACGCTGGTGAGCGGCTGGCCGCCGCACTGCGCCGGGTACAGATGCGCTGGCGGCTGGCCCGCCGACCGATCCGGCTGGTGGTGCAGGCCGTCGCGCTCGCCGCCCTGGTGATGGCCGGCTTCACGTTCCTGAGTACCAACAGCGAGATCAACGAGACCGCGGCCTCGATCCTGGTCGCCGTGGTCTTCGGCGCGATGACCGTGTTGCAGCAGCGGCAGTCGCAGCGCCGGCAGTACACGGTCGGCCTGATCACCGCCTTCCAGAGCGCGGAGACGCTCAGCCAGGCGGACGTCTGGATGGCCCGCCGGATCAGCGCACACCAGCCGGTCGGCGCCGACCTGACCGACGACGACGAGCAGCACGTCCTCCCACTGCTCGACTACTACGAGTTCCTGGCGGTGCTCGCCGTACGCGGCCTGGTGGACGTACCTCTGCTACTGAATCTGCGCGGCGGCACCATGACCCGGTGCTTCGAACTGTGCCGGGGATACGTGCAGGACCGCCGGGTCCTGACCGGCAACGAGATCTACCAGGCGCTGGAGTTGCTTGCGACCGAATACCGGCACCGGTTGCGACGACCCCGGTCGGCACCGGGCCAGCGGTCCACCGAGCCGGCGGGCCCGGCACCGGCCGCGCCCTTCGGGGCGGAATCCGATCCGGATACGCCGTTGGCCGGGTCCCCTGTGGTGGGGACCCGGCCAGCGGATGGCTCTGTCTGCTCTTAGCTGTTGTTCCAGGCTTCGGCGACGAGGTCGGCTGCCTGGTCCTCCCACTGCGCGTACGCCTGCGGGAACGCCGACACCTGCACCTTCTGCGCCGCCACGGTCAACGGCAGATCCCGCCAACCATCAACCTGGCGCAGGCCCTTCAGGAACGCGGTCGTCGCGTACTCCGGATCGGTGATCTGCTCCACCGAACCCCAACCCGACGACGGACGCTGCTGGAACAACCCCTGCGAGTCATGATCATTCCGGTCACCCAGATGACCCAGATTCTCCAACTTCGACTCCTGCAGCGAGGTACCCACCGCGATCACCGCGGCACGCTCGTCCATCCCCGCCTTCTTCGTCGCCTTCACGATCGCCCGCACATTCCCGGCCTGCTCGGCCGACAGGTCGATCCGCGACTGCTCACCCTGCACACCACGCGGCACCAACCGGTCCCGCGACGGCTTACCCTTACGATCCTTCTTGTCGCTCTTCTTCTCGCCCTTGTCGCCCTTGTGGTCCTTGTCGGCCATCACCGACTGCGACACCGGCGAACCGACATGCTCCGGGGCCGCCTGCGCCGCCACCGCCGGACCGGCCACAGCGCCACCGACGAACGCCAGACCAGCCACACCCAGAGCACCCTTACGAACGATCGACGTCTTCTCGATGGCCGGAAGCCACCGACTGAACAGCATCGTGTTCATGATGGTCGTCCTTCCAATCGGGGATGAGCACCCACCAGGGGGACGGCAGGCGCCATTGGAAACACAAAGCCCAAAAAGATCGGTCCGGCCGGACTACCAGCCGCCGCGGGGGACACGGCGCTGCCCGTACTCAACCGAACACCGTATGTAACGACCGGTGGCCCCGGATCATTCCCGCCGGCCAGCCATCAGCCCAACTCTGCCCAGCTCACGGGCGGTGCTACTCGGCCGTACGCGTAACGTAACGACCGACCCCCCGCCAACATTCCAGCCGGACCGCCTCGATCACCACCCCGAACCAGACATCCGAACACACCCCCCACGACCGGCCACGGGCCGGGCGAGTTGTCCGGACGGAGACTGTCGAGCTGCCCCGCCCACGCGCCCACCAGACCAAACCAACGCCCGGAATGTCGCGCCCCGTCCACGCACCCAGCTCGACAGTCCCCGCGCGAGGTATGCCCATGGCCCGGCTGCGGTGGGTACCGACGGAGGATGATCGCCTGCTCACCGTCGGCGCCCTCGGCTGCCATCCCGCGCCCGGCGCTGCGGTCACATCGATATCTGTTTATTATCGGAGCGTGTTGACCCGTACCGTGACCTCAGCACTACTGGCCGCCTCCGTCACCCTGCTCGGCACCGGCGTGGCAGCGAACGCCGACGAGATCCGGCAGTTCCGGGGTGAGGGCTACAGCAGCATGGGGCTCGCCTACGACTGGGCATACGGCCAGGCACTCGGCAGGGCCCGCGAGGCCGGTTTCACCGACTGCGATGTGATCGACAGCTACGTCTCGCCCGGCGGCTACGAGGCGTGGGTGTTGCTGGAGTGCGATCGCTGACCGGCGAGGCTGGCGACACCGGCAACGATCACCGGCCAGGCCGGTGGCGGTTGCGGCGGAGCGCTCAGCCGGTGAGGGCGGCGGGGTGCGAACCGCCGACGCCCGGCCGCCGACCTCAGCGGCTCTCCGGCGCCTCCGCCGGGTTCAGCGGCCCTCCGGCGCCTCCGCCGGGTTCAGCGCCGCCACGATCGCCTCGGCGGTGCGCCGGCCCACCCCGGGCACCTCGGCGATCTCGTCCACCGTCGCCGCCGAGAGCCGCTTCACCGAGCCGAAGTGCCGCAGCAACGCCTTGCGGCGTACCTCGCCGAGGCCGGGGACCTGGTCGAGGCCGGAGACGGTCATCCGCTTGGAGCGCCGTTGCCGGTGGAACGTGATGGCGAACCGGTGCGCCTCGTCCCGGACCCGTTGCAGCAGATAGAGCCCTTCCGAGGTGCGGGGCAGGATGACCGGGAACTCGTCGCCGGGCAGCCACACCTCCTCCAGCCGCTTGGCCAGCCCGCAGAGCGCGATGTCGTCGAGGCCCAGCTCGGCGAAGACCTCGGCCGCCGCCGCGACCTGCGGCTGCCCGCCGTCCACCACCACCAACTGCGGCGGGTACGCGAACTTGCGCGGCCGGCCGGTGGTCGGGTCGATGCCCGGCCGGTCCGGGTCGGAGGCCATCTCGTCGCCGATCTCGCCGGTCTCGCCCCTGGCCTGGAGGTAGCGGGCGAACCGCCGCCGCAGCACCTCGGTCAGTGCCGACAGGTCGTCGGTGGCGCCGCGCACCACGAACCGCCGGTACTCGCTCTTGCGGGCCAGCCCGTCCTCGAAGACGACCATGCTGGCCACCACGTCGGTGCCCTGGATCTGCGACACGTCGTAGCACTCGATGCGCAGCGGCGCGCTGCGCAGCCCGAGCGCCTCGGTGATCTCGTCCAGCGCCTCGCTGCGGGTGGTCAGGTCACCGGCCCGGCGCAGCTTGTGCCGGGTCAGCGCCTCGGCGGCGTTCCGGGCCACCGTCTCCAGCAGCGCCTTCTTGTCGCCGCGCTGCGGCACCCGCAGGGCCACCTTGCTGCCCCGGCGCGCCGACAGCCACTCGGCGAGCGCGTCGACGTCCGCCGGCAGCGCGGGCACCAGCAGCTCGCGGGGGACGTCGGCCTCCCCCTCCGCCTCCCCGTAGACCTGGGAGCAGAAGTGGTGCACGAGATCCCCGGTGGTCAGGTCCTCGACCTTCTCCACCACCCAGCCGCGCTGGCCGCGTACCCGGCCGTCCCGGACGTGGAAGACCTGGACGGCCGCCTCCAGCGGATCCTCGGCGAAGGCCACCACGTCGGCGTCGGTGCCGTCGCCGAAGACCACTGTCTGCTTCTCCATCGCCCGGCGCAGCGCCGCGATGTCGTCGCGCAGCCGGGCGGCCCGCTCGAACTCCAGCGCCTCGCTGGCCTCGCCCATCTCGCGTTCCAGCCGGCGGACCATCTGGTCGGTGCGGCCGGCCATGAAGTCGCAGAACTCGTCGACGATGCCGCGGTGCTCCTGCGCCGAGGTCCGGCCGACGCACGGCGCCGAGCACTTGCCGATGTCGCCGAGCAGGCAGGGCCGGCCGATCTGGGCCTGCCGCCGGAAGACCCCGGCCGAGCAGGTCCGGGCCGGGAAGACCCGGAGCAGCAGGTCGAGGGTCTCGCGGATCGCCCAGGCGTGCGAGTACGGCCCGAAGTAGCGCACCCCCTTGCGCTTGGCGCCCCGCATCACCTGGAGCCGGGGGAACTCCTCGTCGAGGGTGACGGCGAGATAGGGGTACGACTTGTCGTCCCGGTACCGCACGTTGAACCGGGGGTCGTACTGCTTGATCCAGAGGTACTCGAGTTGCAGCGCCTCGACCTCGGTGCCGACGGTGACCCAGTCCACGCTGCCGGCGGTGGTGACCATCTGCTGGGTGCGCTGGTGCAGGTTCCACAGGTCGCCGAAGTAGGAGTTGAGCCGGCTGCGCAGGCTCTTCGCCTTGCCGACGTAGATCACCCGGCCAGTCGGGTCGCGGAACCGGTAGACCCCGGGCAGGTCGGGAATCGTGCCCGGCGCCGGGCGATAGGTAGCGGGATCGGGCACGGCGCCAAGCCTAGACCCCGGCTGGGACAACGCCCGGCGCGCTGCGGCACCGCCTGGGACAACCCGCGGCGCAGACGGAGACGACGACGCCCGGCACCGCGCGGCGGCGGACAGCCGCACCGCGGCACCGGGCGCTCCGGCCCGGATCAGGCCAGCACGATGTTGTCCCCGTCGACGGTGACCTTCTTCTCCGGCAGCGGCTTGTTGGCCGGGCCACCCTTGGGCGAACCGTCCGCCACGGAGAACTTGCTGAAGTGGCAACTACAGTTGATCGTGCCCCCGTCGACCCCGGTCACCGGGCACTGCTGGTGTGTGCAGATCGAGCTGAAGGCCTTGAACTCGCCCTCGGTCGGCTGGGTGACCACGATCTGCTGGTCGGCGAAGATCTTGCCGCCGCCGACCGGGATCTCGCTCTTCTTGGCCAGCGCGGCGGTGCCGCCCTCGGCCGGAGCGCTCGCCGAGCCGCTGGGTGCCGGAGCGCCGCCGGACGGGCTGCTTCCGGTGCCGTCGAGGGCGTCGTCGTCGCCGGTGCCGCAGGCGGCCAGCACCACCGACACGCCCACCGCACCCGCACCCGCCAACAGCGCCCGGCGGGTCTGCGTGCCCGGCCCGGTCAGTTCGTCACTCATACCTAGCCTTCCTCTTCGGCGCCGCGCCCTGGTCGTCCGCGGCCACGCCCGAAGACACGGATATATCCACCAACCGGTTCAACCGGGACCGGGGTCAGGACTTTCCGGTACGCCGCCCACCCGCCGCCGTGCTCTTCGCCGCCGCCGTGCTCTTCGCGGCCGGGACCTTCGCGGTCCTGCCCGCGCGGGTGGCGGCGCCCTTCACGGTACCGCCGCCGGACCGGCCGTTGCCGACCTTCGCGGTACCGTCGGCCGCTCCGGCCGGGCGGCCGTTCTCCCTGCTGGTGCCGGTGTTCGCGGCGGTGCCGTTGGCCCTGGCGGCCCGGACGGTCGCCGCGCTCGCACCCCGGGGCGGCCCGGTCAGCCCGAGCACCGGCCGGAGGTACTGGCCGGTGTGGCTCTCCGGCACCTCCGCCAACTCCTCCGGGGTGCCGGCGGCCAGCACGGTGCCGCCGCGGTGCCCGCCCTCCGGACCCATGTCGACGAGCCAGTCCGCGGTCTTGATCACGTCCAGGTTGTGCTCGATGACGATCACCGTGTTGCCCTTGTCGACCAGGCTGTCCAGCACCCCGAGCAGCTTGCGGATGTCCTCGAAGTGCAGCCCGGTGGTCGGCTCGTCGAGCACGTACACCGTCCGGCCGGTGGAGCGCTTCTGCAACTCGGAGGCGAGCTTGACCCGCTGCGCCTCGCCGCCGGAGAGGGTCGGTGCCGGCTGGCCGAGCCGGACGTAGCCGAGGCCGACGTCGACAAGGGTCTTCAGGTGCCGGTGGATGGCCGGGATCGCCGAGAAGAACTCGGCCGCCTCCTCGATCGGCATCTCCAGGATGTCGGAGACCGTCCGGCCCTTGTAGTGCACCTCCAGGGTCTCCCGGTTGTACCGGGCACCCTTGCAGACCTCGCACGGCACGTAGACGTCCGGCAGGAAGTTCATCTCGATCTTGATCGTGCCGTCACCGCTGCACGCCTCGCACCGGCCGCCCTTGACGTTGAAGGAGAACCGGCCCGGCCCGTACCCCCGGACCTTCGCCTCGGTGGTCTCGGCGAAGAGCTTGCGGACGTGGTCCCAGACCCCGGTGTACGTCGCCGGGTTCGACCTCGGGGTCCGCCCGATCGGCGACTGGTCCACCCCGACCACCTTGTCGACGTTCTCGATGCCGGTGATCCGGGTGTGCCGTCCCGGCACCAGCCGGGCCCCGTTGATCTGGTTGGCCAGCACGGCGTAGAGGATGTCGTTGACAAGTGTCGACTTGCCGGAGCCACTGACCCCGGTGACCGCGATGAACTGCCCGAGCGGGAACGGGACGGTGAGGTTGCGCAGGTTGTGCTCGCGGGCGCCCTGCACCACCAGCTCCCGGCCCGGCGTCTGCGGCCGGCGCCCCTGCGGCGTCGGGATCGACCGGCGGCCGGAGAGGTACGCCCCGGTCACCGACTCGGTGTTGGCCAGCAGCTCCGGCACCGAACCGCTGTGCACGATCTTGCCGCCGTGCTCGCCGGCCCCCGGCCCGATGTCGACGATCCAGTCCGCCGTCCGGATGGTCTCCTCGTCGTGCTCCACCACGATGAGCGTGTTGCCCAGCCCCTTGAGCCGGACCAGCGTCTCGATCAGCCGGTGGTTGTCCCGCTGGTGCAGCCCGATCGACGGCTCGTCGAGCACGTAGAGGACCCCGACCAGGCCGGAGCCGATCTGGGTGGCGAGCCGGATCCGCTGCGCCTCGCCGCCGGAGAGGGTGCCGGCCGGCCGGTCCAGGGAGAGGTAGTCCAGGCCGACGTCGACCAGGAAGCGCAGCCGGGCGTTGATCTCCTTGAGCACCCGCTCGGCGATCATCTTCTGCCGGTCGGTCAGGGTCATCCCGCCGAGCAGTTCGGCGCACTCGCCGACCGAGAGCGCGCAGACCTCGGCGATGTTCCGGCCGCCCAGGGTGACCGCCAGCACCTCCGGCTTGAGCCGGCTGCCCCGGCAGACCGGGCAGGGCACGTCGCGCATGTACCCCTCGTACTTGTCCCGGGACCAGTCCGACTCGGTGTCGTTGTGCCGCCGCTCGATCCACTGCACCACGCCCTCGAAGCCGGTGTAGTAGGAGCGCTCGCGGCCGTACTTGTTGCGGTAGCGCACGTGCACCTGGTCGCCGGAGCCGTGCAGGACGGTCTTCTGCGCCCGGGACGGCAGTGCCCGCCACGGGGTGTCCAGGTCGAAGTGCTCGGCGTCGCCCAGCGCCTCCAGCAGGCGGAGGAAGTATTCCTGGGTCTGCCCGCCGGCCCACGGCGCGATGGCACCCTCGCGCAGGGTCCGCTCCGGGTCGGGTACGACGAGTTCGGCGTCGACCTCCTTCTTGGTGCCCAGCCCGGTGCACTCCGGGCAGGCGCCGTACGGGGCGTTGAAGGAGAAGACCCGGGGTTCGAGGTCCTCGATCGCCAGCGGGTGGTCGTTGGGGCAGGCCAGGTGCTCCGAGTAGCGCCGTTCCCGGGCCGGGTCGTCCTCCGGCAGGTCGACGAAGTCGAGCAGCACCAGCCCGCCGGAGAGCCCGAGCGCGGACTCCACCGAGTCGGTGAGCCGCTGCTTGGCGCCCGCCTTGACGGTGAGCCGGTCCACCACCACCTCGATGGTGTGCTTCTCCTGCTTCTTCAGCTTCGGCGGCTCGGTCAGCGGGTGGACCACCCCGTCGACCCGGGCCCGGGCGTATCCCTTGGCCTGGAGTTCGGCGAAGAGGTCGACGTACTCGCCCTTGCGGCCGCGGATCACCGGGGCGAGCACCATGAACCGGGTGCCCTCCTCCATCGCCAGCACCCGGTCGACGATCTGCTGCGGGCTCTGCTTGGAGATCTTCTGGCCGCAGACCGGGCAGTGCGGCTCGCCGACCCGGGCGAAGAGCAGCCGGAGGTAGTCGTAGACCTCGGTGATGGTGCCGACCGTCGAGCGCGGGTTGCGCGAGGTCGACTTCTGGTCGATCGAGACCGCCGGGCTGAGCCCCTCGATGAAGTCGACGTCCGGCTTGTCCATCTGGCCGAGGAACTGCCGGGCGTACGACGACAGCGACTCGACGTAGCGCCGCTGGCCCTCGGCGAAGATGGTGTCGAAGGCCAGGCTGGACTTTCCGGAACCGGAGAGCCCGGTAAAGACGATCATGGCGTCGCGCGGCAGGTCGAGGTTGACGTCGCGCAGGTTGTGTTCACGCGCGCCACGGATGATCAGTCGGTCGGCCACTGTCCGCGCACTCCCGGGGAGGAAAAGTATGTTCTGTCCGATTTGCTGGCGCAGAGGAGCGCCTCGGCCACTCTAGCCCCGGGGTACGACAGTTTCCCGCGCCGCCGAATTCCCGCAGCTCAGCCGCGGCACCGCCACCAACCGACCGCGACCGAGCGCTGACTCACCGCCCCGGGCGACCCCGACTCCGCTGCTCCCTGCGAATCCGCTTCCATTTGTACCGCTCCTCGGCGGCCAGCCGCGCGTCCCGTCGGCGTGTCTCGTACGCCACCTCGCGCTGGAGCTTCTGCCAACTCTCCCAGCGCCGCGGGCTCAGCTCGCCGGTCTCCAGCGCGACCTGGACCACGCACCCCGGCTCGCCCCGGTGCGCGCAGTCGGCGAACCGGCAGGCCGCGACGAGTTCCGCCACGTCGGCGAAGGCCCGGTCCAGCCCGGCCGCCGCGTCCAGCAGACCCACCGCCCGGACCCCCGGGGTGTCCAGCACCGCTCCCCCGCCCGGGATCGGGATCAACTGCCGGTGCGTGGTGGTGTGCCGGCCCTTGCCGTCCACCCCGCGTACCCCCTGTGTCGTCATCACGGTCGCCCCGGCCAGGGCGTTCACCAGCGTCGACTTGCCGGCACCGGAGGGCCCGAGCAGCGCCAGCGTGCGGCCGGGCGCCACCTGCGGGCGCAGCTCGGCCAGCCCGGTGCCGCGCTGCGCGCTGACCGGCAGCACCGGCACGCCCGGCGCGGCCCGGCCGAGCTGGTCGGCCATCGCCGCCGGGTCGGCGACCAGGTCGCACTTGGTGAGCACCAGCAGCGGGGTGGCGCCGGACTCCCAGGCCAGCGCGAGCAGCCGCTCGATCCGGGCCACGTCCGGCGACGGGTGCAGCGGCTCGACCACCGCCACGGCGTCCGCGTTGGCCGCCAGCACCTGACCGGTCGAGTCCTTGTCGGCGGTCCGCCGCACGATCGCGGTACGCCGGGGCAGCACCGCCTGCACGGTCAGCCGCCGGTCCGGCCAGTCCCGGACCAGCACCCAGTCCCCGGCGCACGGCAGGTTCGCCGCGTCCCGGGCCGCCGCGACCAGCAGGCCGCCGCCGAGACTGGCCCGCAGCGGCCCGCTCGCGCAGAGCACGGTGCAGATGCCCCGGTCGGCCCGGACCACCCGGCCGGGTCGAAGGTCGTCGCCGCGTTCGGGGTACGCCGCGGCCAGTGTCGCGTCCCAACCGAGGGACGCCAGATCGAAGGTCATCTCAACCCTTGTCGTCAGAGGTGGATTCAGCTGTCGAATCCAGAAGTGGAAACGGTGACAACGCGCACGTCGTCCGGCATGCCTCCCACCTCCTCACGCTCGCGGGTGTGCCCTCTCGCACGGCAGTTCCCGGTCCTCGAACGGTAGGTGCTGGTCCGGTCGGACCGAAAGCCAATTCCGCTCCGCCACTCCCGGCCGAAGGCGTCCCGGCCCGTCCGACCGCCGACCGCTATCGTCGTGAGTCGTGACACTCGACCCACTCGCGCTGCTGCCCGAGGTGGACCGGGCGACCGAGCGGCTGTTGCGGACCGTCGACGGGCTCGACGACGCGGCGACCGGCGAGCCGTCCCTGCTCCCCGGCTGGACCCGGGGCCACGTGCTCAGCCATCTCGCCCGCAACGCCGACAGCCTGGTCAACCTGCTGACGTCGGCGCGTACCGGTGAGGACGTCCCGCAGTACCCGAGCCCGGCGGCCCGGAACGCGGACATCGCGGCCGGCTCGGCCCGGCCGGTCGGCACCCAGCTCGCCGACCTGCGGGACAGCGCCCGGCGTCTCGCCGAGGCGGCCGGCGAGCTGCCGGCACCGGCGTGGGCCGCCCAGGTCCGTTCGACCCGCGGGCTCCGCCCGGCCGCCACCCTGGTCTGGGCCCGGCTGCGCGAGGTGGAGGTGCACCACGTGGACCTCGACGCCGGTTACCGGACCGCCGACTGGCCGGACGCGTTCGGCCAGCGGCTGCTGCACGAGGTCGTGCACGACCTGGCCCGGCGGGACGACCCGCTCGCCCTGGTGCTGGTGCCGGCGGAGACCGGGCAACCGCTGACCGTGCACACCGGCCGGGGCCTGCCGGTCGGCGTGCCGGCCGCGGACGACGGCCCGGAACTGCGCACCGTCACCGGCCCGGCGCACGAGCTGGCAGGCTGGCTGACCGGCCGGAGCGGCGGCGCCGGCCTCGTCGTCACGCCCGCCGGGCCGCTGCCGGCACCTCCACCCTGGATCTGAACCCGCCGGCCCGCCCCCTCGGCGGGGCGACCCGACTTCTGATTCGCCCCGCCTTTCGACGGGAACGATCCGACCCGCCCGACCCTGATCCGCCGACAACCCGGAGGCACCGAAGATGAGTTACACCGGCAACGTCGCCGCCGACGGCCCACCCGACGTACGCGAGCTCCGCGGCCTCACGGTCAGCAAGCTCTCGGTCGGTCCGATGGACAACAA
>NZ_JBMHMC010000008.1:0-18045 GCF_049179135.1 Plantactinospora sp. WMMB782
CGTCCGAGCCGACGCGCGATGGGAGCCGGGGATGAGCGACGCTGGTGAGCGGCTGGCCGCCGCACTGCGCCGGGTACAGATGCGCTGGCGGCTGGCCCGCCGACCGATCCGGCTGGTGGTGCAGGCCGTCGCGCTCGCCGCCCTGGTGATGGCCGGCTTCACGTTCCTGAGTACCAACAGCGAGATCAACGAGACCGCGGCCTCGATCCTGGTCGCCGTGGTCTTCGGCGCGATGACCGTGTTGCAGCAGCGGCAGTCGCAGCGCCGGCAGTACACGGTCGGCCTGATCACCGCCTTCCAGAGCGCGGAGACGCTCAGCCAGGCGGACGTCTGGATGGCCCGCCGGATCAGCGCACACCAGCCGGTCGGCGCCGACCTGACCGACGACGACGAGCAGCACGTCCTCCCACTGCTCGACTACTACGAGTTCCTGGCGGTGCTCGCCGTACGCGGCCTGGTGGACGTACCTCTGCTACTGAATCTGCGCGGCGGCACCATGACCCGGTGCTTCGAACTGTGCCGGGGATACGTGCAGGACCGCCGGGTCCTGACCGGCAACGAGATCTACCAGGCGCTGGAGTTGCTTGCGACCGAATACCGGCACCGGTTGCGACGACCCCGGTCGGCACCGGGCCAGCGGTCCACCGAGCCGGCGGGCCCGGCACCGGCCGCGCCCTTCGGGGCGGAATCCGATCCGGATACGCCGTTGGCCGGGTCCCCTGTGGTGGGGACCCGGCCAGCGGATGGCTCTGTCTGCTCTTAGCTGTTGTTCCAGGCTTCGGCGACGAGGTCGGCTGCCTGGTCCTCCCACTGCGCGTACGCCTGCGGGAACGCCGACACCTGCACCTTCTGCGCCGCCACGGTCAACGGCAGATCCCGCCAACCATCAACCTGGCGCAGGCCCTTCAGGAACGCGGTCGTCGCGTACTCCGGATCGGTGATCTGCTCCACCGAACCCCAACCCGACGACGGACGCTGCTGGAACAACCCCTGCGAGTCATGATCATTCCGGTCACCCAGATGACCCAGATTCTCCAACTTCGACTCCTGCAGCGAGGTACCCACCGCGATCACCGCGGCACGCTCGTCCATCCCCGCCTTCTTCGTCGCCTTCACGATCGCCCGCACATTCCCGGCCTGCTCGGCCGACAGGTCGATCCGCGACTGCTCACCCTGCACACCACGCGGCACCAACCGGTCCCGCGACGGCTTACCCTTACGATCCTTCTTGTCGCTCTTCTTCTCGCCCTTGTCGCCCTTGTGGTCCTTGTCGGCCATCACCGACTGCGACACCGGCGAACCGACATGCTCCGGGGCCGCCTGCGCCGCCACCGCCGGACCGGCCACAGCGCCACCGACGAACGCCAGACCAGCCACACCCAGAGCACCCTTACGAACGATCGACGTCTTCTCGATGGCCGGAAGCCACCGACTGAACAGCATCGTGTTCATGATGGTCGTCCTTCCAATCGGGGATGAGCACCCACCAGGGGGACGGCAGGCGCCATTGGAAACACAAAGCCCAAAAAGATCGGTCCGGCCGGACTACCAGCCGCCGCGGGGGACACGGCGCTGCCCGTACTCAACCGAACACCGTATGTAACGACCGGTGGCCCCGGATCATTCCCGCCGGCCAGCCATCAGCCCAACTCTGCCCAGCTCACGGGCGGTGCTACTCGGCCGTACGCGTAACGTAACGACCGACCCCCCGCCAACATTCCAGCCGGACCGCCTCGATCACCACCCCGAACCAGACATCCGAACACACCCCCCACGACCGGCCACGGGCCGGGCGAGTTGTCCGGACGGAGACTGTCGAGCTGCCCCGCCCACGCGCCCACCAGACCAAACCAACGCCCGGAATGTCGCGCCCCGTCCACGCACCCAGCTCGACAGTCCCCGCGCGAGGTATGCCCATGGCCCGGCTGCGGTGGGTACCGACGGAGGATGATCGCCTGCTCACCGTCGGCGCCCTCGGCTGCCATCCCGCGCCCGGCGCTGCGGTCACATCGATATCTGTTTATTATCGGAGCGTGTTGACCCGTACCGTGACCTCAGCACTACTGGCCGCCTCCGTCACCCTGCTCGGCACCGGCGTGGCAGCGAACGCCGACGAGATCCGGCAGTTCCGGGGTGAGGGCTACAGCAGCATGGGGCTCGCCTACGACTGGGCATACGGCCAGGCACTCGGCAGGGCCCGCGAGGCCGGTTTCACCGACTGCGATGTGATCGACAGCTACGTCTCGCCCGGCGGCTACGAGGCGTGGGTGTTGCTGGAGTGCGATCGCTGACCGGCGAGGCTGGCGACACCGGCAACGATCACCGGCCAGGCCGGTGGCGGTTGCGGCGGAGCGCTCAGCCGGTGAGGGCGGCGGGGTGCGAACCGCCGACGCCCGGCCGCCGACCTCAGCGGCTCTCCGGCGCCTCCGCCGGGTTCAGCGGCCCTCCGGCGCCTCCGCCGGGTTCAGCGCCGCCACGATCGCCTCGGCGGTGCGCCGGCCCACCCCGGGCACCTCGGCGATCTCGTCCACCGTCGCCGCCGAGAGCCGCTTCACCGAGCCGAAGTGCCGCAGCAACGCCTTGCGGCGTACCTCGCCGAGGCCGGGGACCTGGTCGAGGCCGGAGACGGTCATCCGCTTGGAGCGCCGTTGCCGGTGGAACGTGATGGCGAACCGGTGCGCCTCGTCCCGGACCCGTTGCAGCAGATAGAGCCCTTCCGAGGTGCGGGGCAGGATGACCGGGAACTCGTCGCCGGGCAGCCACACCTCCTCCAGCCGCTTGGCCAGCCCGCAGAGCGCGATGTCGTCGAGGCCCAGCTCGGCGAAGACCTCGGCCGCCGCCGCGACCTGCGGCTGCCCGCCGTCCACCACCACCAACTGCGGCGGGTACGCGAACTTGCGCGGCCGGCCGGTGGTCGGGTCGATGCCCGGCCGGTCCGGGTCGGAGGCCATCTCGTCGCCGATCTCGCCGGTCTCGCCCCTGGCCTGGAGGTAGCGGGCGAACCGCCGCCGCAGCACCTCGGTCAGTGCCGACAGGTCGTCGGTGGCGCCGCGCACCACGAACCGCCGGTACTCGCTCTTGCGGGCCAGCCCGTCCTCGAAGACGACCATGCTGGCCACCACGTCGGTGCCCTGGATCTGCGACACGTCGTAGCACTCGATGCGCAGCGGCGCGCTGCGCAGCCCGAGCGCCTCGGTGATCTCGTCCAGCGCCTCGCTGCGGGTGGTCAGGTCACCGGCCCGGCGCAGCTTGTGCCGGGTCAGCGCCTCGGCGGCGTTCCGGGCCACCGTCTCCAGCAGCGCCTTCTTGTCGCCGCGCTGCGGCACCCGCAGGGCCACCTTGCTGCCCCGGCGCGCCGACAGCCACTCGGCGAGCGCGTCGACGTCCGCCGGCAGCGCGGGCACCAGCAGCTCGCGGGGGACGTCGGCCTCCCCCTCCGCCTCCCCGTAGACCTGGGAGCAGAAGTGGTGCACGAGATCCCCGGTGGTCAGGTCCTCGACCTTCTCCACCACCCAGCCGCGCTGGCCGCGTACCCGGCCGTCCCGGACGTGGAAGACCTGGACGGCCGCCTCCAGCGGATCCTCGGCGAAGGCCACCACGTCGGCGTCGGTGCCGTCGCCGAAGACCACTGTCTGCTTCTCCATCGCCCGGCGCAGCGCCGCGATGTCGTCGCGCAGCCGGGCGGCCCGCTCGAACTCCAGCGCCTCGCTGGCCTCGCCCATCTCGCGTTCCAGCCGGCGGACCATCTGGTCGGTGCGGCCGGCCATGAAGTCGCAGAACTCGTCGACGATGCCGCGGTGCTCCTGCGCCGAGGTCCGGCCGACGCACGGCGCCGAGCACTTGCCGATGTCGCCGAGCAGGCAGGGCCGGCCGATCTGGGCCTGCCGCCGGAAGACCCCGGCCGAGCAGGTCCGGGCCGGGAAGACCCGGAGCAGCAGGTCGAGGGTCTCGCGGATCGCCCAGGCGTGCGAGTACGGCCCGAAGTAGCGCACCCCCTTGCGCTTGGCGCCCCGCATCACCTGGAGCCGGGGGAACTCCTCGTCGAGGGTGACGGCGAGATAGGGGTACGACTTGTCGTCCCGGTACCGCACGTTGAACCGGGGGTCGTACTGCTTGATCCAGAGGTACTCGAGTTGCAGCGCCTCGACCTCGGTGCCGACGGTGACCCAGTCCACGCTGCCGGCGGTGGTGACCATCTGCTGGGTGCGCTGGTGCAGGTTCCACAGGTCGCCGAAGTAGGAGTTGAGCCGGCTGCGCAGGCTCTTCGCCTTGCCGACGTAGATCACCCGGCCAGTCGGGTCGCGGAACCGGTAGACCCCGGGCAGGTCGGGAATCGTGCCCGGCGCCGGGCGATAGGTAGCGGGATCGGGCACGGCGCCAAGCCTAGACCCCGGCTGGGACAACGCCCGGCGCGCTGCGGCACCGCCTGGGACAACCCGCGGCGCAGACGGAGACGACGACGCCCGGCACCGCGCGGCGGCGGACAGCCGCACCGCGGCACCGGGCGCTCCGGCCCGGATCAGGCCAGCACGATGTTGTCCCCGTCGACGGTGACCTTCTTCTCCGGCAGCGGCTTGTTGGCCGGGCCACCCTTGGGCGAACCGTCCGCCACGGAGAACTTGCTGAAGTGGCAACTACAGTTGATCGTGCCCCCGTCGACCCCGGTCACCGGGCACTGCTGGTGTGTGCAGATCGAGCTGAAGGCCTTGAACTCGCCCTCGGTCGGCTGGGTGACCACGATCTGCTGGTCGGCGAAGATCTTGCCGCCGCCGACCGGGATCTCGCTCTTCTTGGCCAGCGCGGCGGTGCCGCCCTCGGCCGGAGCGCTCGCCGAGCCGCTGGGTGCCGGAGCGCCGCCGGACGGGCTGCTTCCGGTGCCGTCGAGGGCGTCGTCGTCGCCGGTGCCGCAGGCGGCCAGCACCACCGACACGCCCACCGCACCCGCACCCGCCAACAGCGCCCGGCGGGTCTGCGTGCCCGGCCCGGTCAGTTCGTCACTCATACCTAGCCTTCCTCTTCGGCGCCGCGCCCTGGTCGTCCGCGGCCACGCCCGAAGACACGGATATATCCACCAACCGGTTCAACCGGGACCGGGGTCAGGACTTTCCGGTACGCCGCCCACCCGCCGCCGTGCTCTTCGCCGCCGCCGTGCTCTTCGCGGCCGGGACCTTCGCGGTCCTGCCCGCGCGGGTGGCGGCGCCCTTCACGGTACCGCCGCCGGACCGGCCGTTGCCGACCTTCGCGGTACCGTCGGCCGCTCCGGCCGGGCGGCCGTTCTCCCTGCTGGTGCCGGTGTTCGCGGCGGTGCCGTTGGCCCTGGCGGCCCGGACGGTCGCCGCGCTCGCACCCCGGGGCGGCCCGGTCAGCCCGAGCACCGGCCGGAGGTACTGGCCGGTGTGGCTCTCCGGCACCTCCGCCAACTCCTCCGGGGTGCCGGCGGCCAGCACGGTGCCGCCGCGGTGCCCGCCCTCCGGACCCATGTCGACGAGCCAGTCCGCGGTCTTGATCACGTCCAGGTTGTGCTCGATGACGATCACCGTGTTGCCCTTGTCGACCAGGCTGTCCAGCACCCCGAGCAGCTTGCGGATGTCCTCGAAGTGCAGCCCGGTGGTCGGCTCGTCGAGCACGTACACCGTCCGGCCGGTGGAGCGCTTCTGCAACTCGGAGGCGAGCTTGACCCGCTGCGCCTCGCCGCCGGAGAGGGTCGGTGCCGGCTGGCCGAGCCGGACGTAGCCGAGGCCGACGTCGACAAGGGTCTTCAGGTGCCGGTGGATGGCCGGGATCGCCGAGAAGAACTCGGCCGCCTCCTCGATCGGCATCTCCAGGATGTCGGAGACCGTCCGGCCCTTGTAGTGCACCTCCAGGGTCTCCCGGTTGTACCGGGCACCCTTGCAGACCTCGCACGGCACGTAGACGTCCGGCAGGAAGTTCATCTCGATCTTGATCGTGCCGTCACCGCTGCACGCCTCGCACCGGCCGCCCTTGACGTTGAAGGAGAACCGGCCCGGCCCGTACCCCCGGACCTTCGCCTCGGTGGTCTCGGCGAAGAGCTTGCGGACGTGGTCCCAGACCCCGGTGTACGTCGCCGGGTTCGACCTCGGGGTCCGCCCGATCGGCGACTGGTCCACCCCGACCACCTTGTCGACGTTCTCGATGCCGGTGATCCGGGTGTGCCGTCCCGGCACCAGCCGGGCCCCGTTGATCTGGTTGGCCAGCACGGCGTAGAGGATGTCGTTGACAAGTGTCGACTTGCCGGAGCCACTGACCCCGGTGACCGCGATGAACTGCCCGAGCGGGAACGGGACGGTGAGGTTGCGCAGGTTGTGCTCGCGGGCGCCCTGCACCACCAGCTCCCGGCCCGGCGTCTGCGGCCGGCGCCCCTGCGGCGTCGGGATCGACCGGCGGCCGGAGAGGTACGCCCCGGTCACCGACTCGGTGTTGGCCAGCAGCTCCGGCACCGAACCGCTGTGCACGATCTTGCCGCCGTGCTCGCCGGCCCCCGGCCCGATGTCGACGATCCAGTCCGCCGTCCGGATGGTCTCCTCGTCGTGCTCCACCACGATGAGCGTGTTGCCCAGCCCCTTGAGCCGGACCAGCGTCTCGATCAGCCGGTGGTTGTCCCGCTGGTGCAGCCCGATCGACGGCTCGTCGAGCACGTAGAGGACCCCGACCAGGCCGGAGCCGATCTGGGTGGCGAGCCGGATCCGCTGCGCCTCGCCGCCGGAGAGGGTGCCGGCCGGCCGGTCCAGGGAGAGGTAGTCCAGGCCGACGTCGACCAGGAAGCGCAGCCGGGCGTTGATCTCCTTGAGCACCCGCTCGGCGATCATCTTCTGCCGGTCGGTCAGGGTCATCCCGCCGAGCAGTTCGGCGCACTCGCCGACCGAGAGCGCGCAGACCTCGGCGATGTTCCGGCCGCCCAGGGTGACCGCCAGCACCTCCGGCTTGAGCCGGCTGCCCCGGCAGACCGGGCAGGGCACGTCGCGCATGTACCCCTCGTACTTGTCCCGGGACCAGTCCGACTCGGTGTCGTTGTGCCGCCGCTCGATCCACTGCACCACGCCCTCGAAGCCGGTGTAGTAGGAGCGCTCGCGGCCGTACTTGTTGCGGTAGCGCACGTGCACCTGGTCGCCGGAGCCGTGCAGGACGGTCTTCTGCGCCCGGGACGGCAGTGCCCGCCACGGGGTGTCCAGGTCGAAGTGCTCGGCGTCGCCCAGCGCCTCCAGCAGGCGGAGGAAGTATTCCTGGGTCTGCCCGCCGGCCCACGGCGCGATGGCACCCTCGCGCAGGGTCCGCTCCGGGTCGGGTACGACGAGTTCGGCGTCGACCTCCTTCTTGGTGCCCAGCCCGGTGCACTCCGGGCAGGCGCCGTACGGGGCGTTGAAGGAGAAGACCCGGGGTTCGAGGTCCTCGATCGCCAGCGGGTGGTCGTTGGGGCAGGCCAGGTGCTCCGAGTAGCGCCGTTCCCGGGCCGGGTCGTCCTCCGGCAGGTCGACGAAGTCGAGCAGCACCAGCCCGCCGGAGAGCCCGAGCGCGGACTCCACCGAGTCGGTGAGCCGCTGCTTGGCGCCCGCCTTGACGGTGAGCCGGTCCACCACCACCTCGATGGTGTGCTTCTCCTGCTTCTTCAGCTTCGGCGGCTCGGTCAGCGGGTGGACCACCCCGTCGACCCGGGCCCGGGCGTATCCCTTGGCCTGGAGTTCGGCGAAGAGGTCGACGTACTCGCCCTTGCGGCCGCGGATCACCGGGGCGAGCACCATGAACCGGGTGCCCTCCTCCATCGCCAGCACCCGGTCGACGATCTGCTGCGGGCTCTGCTTGGAGATCTTCTGGCCGCAGACCGGGCAGTGCGGCTCGCCGACCCGGGCGAAGAGCAGCCGGAGGTAGTCGTAGACCTCGGTGATGGTGCCGACCGTCGAGCGCGGGTTGCGCGAGGTCGACTTCTGGTCGATCGAGACCGCCGGGCTGAGCCCCTCGATGAAGTCGACGTCCGGCTTGTCCATCTGGCCGAGGAACTGCCGGGCGTACGACGACAGCGACTCGACGTAGCGCCGCTGGCCCTCGGCGAAGATGGTGTCGAAGGCCAGGCTGGACTTTCCGGAACCGGAGAGCCCGGTAAAGACGATCATGGCGTCGCGCGGCAGGTCGAGGTTGACGTCGCGCAGGTTGTGTTCACGCGCGCCACGGATGATCAGTCGGTCGGCCACTGTCCGCGCACTCCCGGGGAGGAAAAGTATGTTCTGTCCGATTTGCTGGCGCAGAGGAGCGCCTCGGCCACTCTAGCCCCGGGGTACGACAGTTTCCCGCGCCGCCGAATTCCCGCAGCTCAGCCGCGGCACCGCCACCAACCGACCGCGACCGAGCGCTGACTCACCGCCCCGGGCGACCCCGACTCCGCTGCTCCCTGCGAATCCGCTTCCATTTGTACCGCTCCTCGGCGGCCAGCCGCGCGTCCCGTCGGCGTGTCTCGTACGCCACCTCGCGCTGGAGCTTCTGCCAACTCTCCCAGCGCCGCGGGCTCAGCTCGCCGGTCTCCAGCGCGACCTGGACCACGCACCCCGGCTCGCCCCGGTGCGCGCAGTCGGCGAACCGGCAGGCCGCGACGAGTTCCGCCACGTCGGCGAAGGCCCGGTCCAGCCCGGCCGCCGCGTCCAGCAGACCCACCGCCCGGACCCCCGGGGTGTCCAGCACCGCTCCCCCGCCCGGGATCGGGATCAACTGCCGGTGCGTGGTGGTGTGCCGGCCCTTGCCGTCCACCCCGCGTACCCCCTGTGTCGTCATCACGGTCGCCCCGGCCAGGGCGTTCACCAGCGTCGACTTGCCGGCACCGGAGGGCCCGAGCAGCGCCAGCGTGCGGCCGGGCGCCACCTGCGGGCGCAGCTCGGCCAGCCCGGTGCCGCGCTGCGCGCTGACCGGCAGCACCGGCACGCCCGGCGCGGCCCGGCCGAGCTGGTCGGCCATCGCCGCCGGGTCGGCGACCAGGTCGCACTTGGTGAGCACCAGCAGCGGGGTGGCGCCGGACTCCCAGGCCAGCGCGAGCAGCCGCTCGATCCGGGCCACGTCCGGCGACGGGTGCAGCGGCTCGACCACCGCCACGGCGTCCGCGTTGGCCGCCAGCACCTGACCGGTCGAGTCCTTGTCGGCGGTCCGCCGCACGATCGCGGTACGCCGGGGCAGCACCGCCTGCACGGTCAGCCGCCGGTCCGGCCAGTCCCGGACCAGCACCCAGTCCCCGGCGCACGGCAGGTTCGCCGCGTCCCGGGCCGCCGCGACCAGCAGGCCGCCGCCGAGACTGGCCCGCAGCGGCCCGCTCGCGCAGAGCACGGTGCAGATGCCCCGGTCGGCCCGGACCACCCGGCCGGGTCGAAGGTCGTCGCCGCGTTCGGGGTACGCCGCGGCCAGTGTCGCGTCCCAACCGAGGGACGCCAGATCGAAGGTCATCTCAACCCTTGTCGTCAGAGGTGGATTCAGCTGTCGAATCCAGAAGTGGAAACGGTGACAACGCGCACGTCGTCCGGCATGCCTCCCACCTCCTCACGCTCGCGGGTGTGCCCTCTCGCACGGCAGTTCCCGGTCCTCGAACGGTAGGTGCTGGTCCGGTCGGACCGAAAGCCAATTCCGCTCCGCCACTCCCGGCCGAAGGCGTCCCGGCCCGTCCGACCGCCGACCGCTATCGTCGTGAGTCGTGACACTCGACCCACTCGCGCTGCTGCCCGAGGTGGACCGGGCGACCGAGCGGCTGTTGCGGACCGTCGACGGGCTCGACGACGCGGCGACCGGCGAGCCGTCCCTGCTCCCCGGCTGGACCCGGGGCCACGTGCTCAGCCATCTCGCCCGCAACGCCGACAGCCTGGTCAACCTGCTGACGTCGGCGCGTACCGGTGAGGACGTCCCGCAGTACCCGAGCCCGGCGGCCCGGAACGCGGACATCGCGGCCGGCTCGGCCCGGCCGGTCGGCACCCAGCTCGCCGACCTGCGGGACAGCGCCCGGCGTCTCGCCGAGGCGGCCGGCGAGCTGCCGGCACCGGCGTGGGCCGCCCAGGTCCGTTCGACCCGCGGGCTCCGCCCGGCCGCCACCCTGGTCTGGGCCCGGCTGCGCGAGGTGGAGGTGCACCACGTGGACCTCGACGCCGGTTACCGGACCGCCGACTGGCCGGACGCGTTCGGCCAGCGGCTGCTGCACGAGGTCGTGCACGACCTGGCCCGGCGGGACGACCCGCTCGCCCTGGTGCTGGTGCCGGCGGAGACCGGGCAACCGCTGACCGTGCACACCGGCCGGGGCCTGCCGGTCGGCGTGCCGGCCGCGGACGACGGCCCGGAACTGCGCACCGTCACCGGCCCGGCGCACGAGCTGGCAGGCTGGCTGACCGGCCGGAGCGGCGGCGCCGGCCTCGTCGTCACGCCCGCCGGGCCGCTGCCGGCACCTCCACCCTGGATCTGAACCCGCCGGCCCGCCCCCTCGGCGGGGCGACCCGACTTCTGATTCGCCCCGCCTTTCGACGGGAACGATCCGACCCGCCCGACCCTGATCCGCCGACAACCCGGAGGCACCGAAGATGAGTTACACCGGCAACGTCGCCGCCGACGGCCCACCCGACGTACGCGAGCTCCGCGGCCTCACGGTCAGCAAGCTCTCGGTCGGTCCGATGGACAACAACGCCTACCTGCTGCGCTGCACCGCCACCGGCGAGCAGGTCCTGATCGACGCGGCAAACGAGGCGCCCCGGCTGCTGGAACTCGTCGGCGAGGGCGGGCTGGCCGCCGTGGTCACCACGCACCGGCACATGGACCACTGGGTCGCCCTGGAGGAGGTGGTGGCGAGCACCGGGGCCCGGTCACTGGTGCACGACGCCGACGCGGACGGCCTGCCGATCGACTCCGAGCCACTCGCCGAGGGCGACCGGGTCCGGGTCGGTGACCGCGAACTCGAAGTGATCCACATCGTCGGGCACACCCCCGGCTCCGTCGCGCTGCTCTACCGGGACGAGGTCGACGGGACCCACCTGTTCACCGGCGACTCGCTCTTTCCGGGTGGGGTCGGCAACACCGACCGCGACCCGGTGCGGTTCGGCTCGCTCATCGACGACGTGGAGCACAAGATCTTCGACCGGCTGCCGGACGAGACCTGGTTCTATCCGGGGCACGGCCGGGACAGCACACTCGGCGCCGAACGGCCGTCGCTGCCGGAGTGGCGCGCCCGGGGCTGGTGACCCCGACGGGGCACCTGGGGTGGCGATCGCTGGCGACCGTTGGCGAGCTTGGCTAATGGGTGTAGCTTTTAAGCTATGACAGATACCCGGTATCTCCACCGCCCGGAGGGGCGCATCGCGTACGAGCTGTGGGACGGTGACGGGCCGCTGGTTATCTGCTCCCCGGGGATGGGCGAACTGCGCCAGTCGTACCGGCTGCTGACCCCGAAACTGGTCGCGGCCGGCTACCGGGTCGCGGTGCTGGACATCCGGGGGCACGGCGACAGCGACACCAGCTTCGCCGGGTACGACGACGTGGCGCTCGCCAGCGACATGCTCGCGCTCGCCGACGAACTCGGCGGCCCGGCGTACCTGGTCGGCAACTCGATGGGAGCCGGAGCCGCCGTGATCGCCGCCGCCGACGCCCCGGCGAAGGTACCCGGCCTCGTCCTGCTCGGCCCGTTCGTCCGGCAGCCCGCCGGCGCGGCCGTACTGAACCTGCTCTTCCGGATCATGCTCGTCCGGCCGTGGGGCCCGGCGGCCTTCCTCGGCTACTACCCGAAGTGGGTGCCCGGCACCAAGCCCGAGGGATACCCCGAACACCTCGCCCGGGTCCGCGACAACCTGCTCCGGCCGGGACACTGGCGGGCCTTCGTCCGGACCACCCGCACCTCGCACGAGCCGGCCCGGCAGCGGCTCCCCGAGGTGTCCGCCCCGGCCGTCGTGCTGATGGGTGCCGCCGACGTGGACTGGAAGGACCCGGCGGCCGAGGCGCACTGGATCGGGGAGCAGCTGAGGGCCGAGGTCGTGATGCTGCCCGGCGTGGGCCACTTCCCGCAGGCCCAGGCCCCCGAGGCGGTGGCCGCAGCCGTGAAGCGGCTGGTCGAGCGGGATTCCTGACTCCACTGTGTACGCCTGCCGGCACCGGCTCACCCGGTGCCGGCGGGCAGGCACCGCGGCCCGGAATCCGAAAGTGCCCGGGAAAAGTCGAAAAAGATGTTGCCCGGTCGCAGAGCCGCCCCTACCGTAGTTACCACAGCGATCAACACCGAATCGACAGCGAACGACAGGGAGCATCCGATGTTGTGGCAGAACTCATCGCGAGCGTGGCGGCAACTGCCGTCCGGCTCGACGGGTTGTGCCATCCTCGGGCACCCCGTCCTAGGCAGCGCCGGCGAATGTGCCGAGCTGGGCGGCTGGCGGACGTAACGCGACTGCACTCGCGTCCACGCCGCCCTCCCAGACCCGGGACCGGGCGGCGTTTCTCTTACCGTGCGCGTTTCTTCGGCACGGATGTTTCCCTGCCCCGCAAGTCTCTTTCACCGTGCACGATTCCGCACAGGGGTGTGGCGCAACTGGCAGCGCAGCGGCCTCCAAATCCGAAGGTTGCAGGTTCGAGTCCTGTCGCCCCTGCTTCTCCCCGGTCCCGACCGGCGGACACGGCACCAACTTGAGAACTCCACAGTGGATGGCATTACCGATGCCCGGCCGGCGCCGCACCACCGCGCCGGCCGGGCGGATCCGGGGCGAGGGAGACGGCTGACCCGCCTGTTTTGGGTACAGGAGAAACCGAGTTCGATTCTCGGGTCCCGGACGGAACCAGGGGTTGTGGACACCCCGCTCGGACCGTTGGAGTAGTGGTATCTCGCCAGGCTCTCAACCTGGAAGAGGCCGGTTCGATTCCGGCACGGTCTACGGAACCGCGCCCGTTCTCCGGGCCCGGTCGGCACCATCCGCTCCGGTAGCCCAACGGCAGGAGGCAGCGCGCTCAAGACGCGCACAGTGTGCGTTCGAATCGCACCCGGAGCATTTCCCGTGCGGCTGTAGCGCAGTTGGCAGCGCGCCACCTTGCCATGGTGGAGGTCCCGGGTTCGAATCCCGGTAGCCGCTCTCGAACACTTCCAGAGTTCCGTGACGTCGACGAGAGAAGGAGGTATCCGGTGGACGTCCTGGTCATCAACGCCGACCTCGGCCCGCTCCACCGGGTCAGTCTCCGGCACGCCGTACGGATGCTGGTCCGGCGGGTCGCCGAGGTGCACGAGGCCGTACCGGACCGGCTGATCGGGGTGTACCCGGTGCCGACCGTCGTCCGGCTGGTCAGGTACGTCGTCACCAGGTGGCGGTTCAGCTCGGGGCCGGCCTGGTCCCGGTCGGGCGTGCTCACCCGGGACGGACGCCGGTGCGGTTACTGCGGCGGCCACGCCAGCACCGTCGACCACATCCTGCCCCGCTCCCGCGGTGGCCGGAACACCTGGACCAACACCGTCGCGTCCTGCGACGGCTGCAATCAGCGCAAGGCGGACCGCACCCCTGCCGAGGCGGGCATGGAACTGCGGTCGGCGGCGACGGTCCCGAGTTGGGCCGCGCTGACCCGGCGCTGACGGCCGGCCGGCGGATTCTCCCCCGCCGGCCGCCTTTTCCGGATCGTCCAACGGCAGGACACCTGATTCTGGCTCAGGCGATCGAGGTTCGAATCCTCGTCCGGAAGCGCGATGCCCTCGTGGCCCAATTGGCAGAGGCACCAGGTCGAGAGCCTGGTCACGTGCGCGTTCGAGTCGCGCCGAGGGCACTTCGGGGTGGGTGCTGGTGCACAGCGTTGCCTTGCAAGCTCCGCGTGCGCGGTTCGATCCCGCGTCACTCCATGCCCGGGTAGCCCAACGGAAGAGGCCGCCGGCTCAGAACCGGTGTGTTGCAGGTTCGACTCCTGCTCCGGGTACTGCCGTTTCAAGCCCTTGTAGCTCAGTGGACAGAGCGCCTGGCTACGAACCAGGAAGTCGGAAGTTCGAATCCTCCCAGGGGCACGACATCGGGACGTGGCGCAGCTTGGCAGCGCGCCGCACTGGGGGTGCGGAGGCCGTCGGTTCGAATCCGGCCGTCCCGACTTCGACAGGGTCGCCGCAGCCGACGACGACGACTATCGTCTGCCCGACGAGACCGAGAGGATCATGGTGCCGAACCCCACCGAACTGCACAAGGTCAACGCGCTGGTGCAGGGCTTCAAGCCGCAGGCCAAGCGTGAGCTGACCGACGCGCACCGGCGTACCCAGAAGGCGCCGCCGCTGTCCGGGATCTCCCGGACCTACCAGCCGTTCGCCGACGACATCCGGGAGCAGTTGCCGCCGGAGTCGACCCGGGTGCAGTACACCGTCCAGGAGGTGCTCGACGAGGTCGCCTCGACCATGGGTCGGCTCTTCGACCTTCAGTTCATGCAGGACACCGGGAACGCCAGCGCAAAGGCCGACGTGCTGGTCGAGGGGCGGACGCTGATCAGCCAGGCACCGGTCACCTATCTGCTCTTCCTGGAGAAGCAGCTCGTCGACCTGCGTACCTTCGTCGACGGGCTGGCCACCCTGGACGCGGCGGAACGGTGGGAGTTCGACCCCGACCGGGGCTGCTACGCGAGTACGCCGAGCCAGACGCAGAAGATGCGCAAGGTGCACCGCAACCACGTCAAGGCGGAGGCCACCGAGAAGCACCCGGCGCAGGTCGAGGTCTACACCGAGGACGTACCGGTGGGCATCTGGACCACGGTGAAGCTCTCCGGCGCGCTGCCGGCGGAGCGGGTGAAACTGCTGCGCGGCCGGGTCGACAGGCTGCTGGAGGCGGTGAAGGTGGCCCGCGAGGAGGCGAACAGCAGCACCGTCGAGGAGCGCACCGTCGGCGACGAGGTGTTCGGCTACCTGTTCGGGTAGCCTCCCAGACACCCCCGTGGAGCGGGGGGTGGCGCGACGAGCGCCGAGACTGAGGCTGATCTGTCAGGCTCATCGAAGGCGACGGTTCCAGTGGAGGTTCAAGTCCTCCCCTCGGCACTCCGGGCCGAGGTAGCCCAACTGGCAGAGGCAGACCGGCGCCGAGCAGGCTGAGACTATCGCTCCAGACTCAGCACCCCCACCCATCGCCAGACCTACCGACCACGACAATCTCGACGAGATGCTGGTTCGAGTCCAGTCTGCCGCTCTCCCTGCGGCGGTCGCTTAATGGCAAAGCACGTCGACCGCAGACTGATCGTGGAGCTTAAACGCCGCTGGCGTGCGAACGGGTGGAATTCGAGGGCCCCCGGGGCAGGGCATACCCCGGGGGTCCGCCAACTCTTGACGAGCCCGCCTGGCGGCGGGACGTCCTCGCGCCGCTAGCTCATTGGCCAGAGCAACGCACTCTTAATGCGTGGGTTCGGGGTTCGAGTCCCCGGCGGCGTACTCGCGGGGTAGCGCAGTGGTAGCGCGGCGGCCTCATAAGCCGCAGGTCCCGGGTTCGACTCCCGGTCCCGCTCCCGTTCCGGTAGCTCAGTCGGAAGAGCATCGCGTCGACATCGCGAAGGTCGCTGGTTCGAGTCCAGCCCGGAACACGTACTAGTCCAGCCCGGAACACGTACCGGTCCCGCCGGTCGGCCGAGCGGGTGCGCCGACGTCGGAGAGTCGGGCCTGTCTGTAAAACAGGTGCCTCGCGCGCAGGAGGTTCGAATCCTCCCACCCGCACGCCCGGCCTCGTCTCGTCCCCGGTGGGGCGCCCCGCCTGCAACGCGGGTGATGCGGGTTCGACTCCCGGCGAGGTCTCGATGCCATCCACTGTGGATGCCATGGGCGCGGGCGTCGGCTGCTCGGCCGCCACTCATTCTGGCGGTGTGCCCGGTTCGACACCGGGGCCCATGACTCGCCGGCCGGCGGTGGTTGTGGTGACGGGGGAACGCCGGCCGGCCCCGACCGCCCGGCCACGGCTCGGCCACGGCTCGGCTCGGCTCGGCTCGGAACCGGGAACCGGGAACCGGGTCAGGATCGCGGAGCCCGACCCGCCCGCCAGGCCCGTACGCCGAGGACGCCGACGGTGGTGCCGATCGCCAGGGACGCCGCGATCAGCAGCGCGTGCACCCAGAGGAAGCTCGTCGGGCTGCCCTGCCCGATCTCCCCGGTCGACCAGGCCCGGGCATCGTTCCAGATGGCGACGGCGAACCGGGGCCAGATCACCCAGGTCCAGACGCCGACCAGGACCAGGAAGCCGGCCCAACGCCGCGACAACACCATGGCAGCCCAGTATGCCAGCCGCGGCCTGTGCCCCCGGGTGGTGCCGGCCGGCGGCCCCAGCCGGCCGGCACCACCCGTCCCCCCGGTCCCCCACAAGCCGCCCGGCCGGCCTCGGCCCCCCGGTCTGCTCCCTGCGCCCCGGCCAGCCCTGCCCCGGTACAGCTCTGCCCGGTAGAGCCCTGCCCCGGTCAGCCCTGCACGGTCGAGCCGAGTCGGCGGCGCACCCCCAGCAGGACGAGCCCGCCGAGGACCATCCCGACACCCACCGTGCCGAGCAGCGCGAACGACTCCCCCGGCAGCAGCCCGCCGACCGAGCGGGCCAGGATGGCCAGCAGCATGTAGAGGCCGGCCCAGAGCACCGCGCCGATCGCCGCGAAACCCAGGAACCGCCGGTACGACATCCGCAGCCCACCCGCGGCCAGCGGCAGCACGGCGTTCAGTACCGGCAGGAACGGTGCCACCATCACCATCCGGCCCCCGCCGCTGCCGAGGATCCGCTCGGCGGCCACCCAGCGTGCCTCCCCGATCCACCCCCCGGTCCGGCTGCGCCGCAACCGGGCACCGAACCGCCGGCCGGCGAAGAAGGTGAGCGACCAGCCGCCGAGACAGCCGATGATCACCGCCAGGAACGCCCCCAGACTGGCCGGCCTGCCGACCCCCACCGCGGCCAGTACCGCCACGTCACCTGGCACGAGTACGCCGAGCAGCGGTATCGCGTCCAGCAGCATGACCCCGCCGAGCACCGTCAGGAAGATCCACGACGGCAGTTCCCCCACCTGAACCAGCCAGTCCGCCACGTCAGGAACGTTACGGAGGTGGCGGCATCCGGACATCCGGGGCGAGCCCTGGTTGGCGGCACCGGCGACCCTGAGCCGGTCTAGGGGTGACTCCGCCGTCCGGCGTAGGCCGACGGACGACCCCCGCTCGCCGACGGACGTCTCCGCCTGCCGAGGGTCGACCGCGACCGCCCGGAGGTCGACCCGACCCGCCGCAGGTGGCCGCCGACCGGAACGGAGGTTGGTACGACTCCCGACTTCCGCCCGCACCGGCTATCCCGGGCGGCTACTGTCGGTGGCGTACAGGGCGGGCCACGCACCAGGCGCGCCGCTAAGGAGACACCCATGGCAACCGGAACCGTCAAGTGGTTCAACTCGGAAAAGGGCTTCGGCTTCATCGAGCAGGACGGCGGAGGACCGGACGTGTTCGTCCACTACTCCGCGATCGCGTCGTCCGGCTACCGCGAGCTGAACGAGGGACAGAAGGTCGAGTTCGACGTCACCCAGGGCGAGAAGGGTCCACAGGCGGCTAACGTCCAGCCGCGCTGACCAGCTCGGAGCGCCCCGGGCGGGCCGGTCCGGCCGGCTCCTCCGGCAGGTCACGACGCTTGCGCAGGGGACCGACCAGCAGGATCAGCCCGGTCAGCGCCAGACCGCCGGTGAGTACCCACATGGCCGGGCGGAGGCCGAGTGCCGTACCGAGGGCGCCGGCGAGCACCGCGCCGAGCGGCATGGTGCCGAGGTTGACCACCTGCATGGTCACGATGACCCGGCCGAGCAGCTGGTGCGGCACGTACGCCTGCCGGAAGCCGGCCTTGATCACGTTCCCGGCCACCACTCCGGCACCGATCACCACCCCGGCCAGCACCACCAGTCCGAGCCGGGCTCCGGGGGCGGTCAGCGGGATCAGCAGGGCGAACGGTTCCGCACCGAGGGCGCAGAGCAGCAGCGCGCGGGCACTGCCGAGGCGCCGGGACAGCGCGGTGGCGACGGCGGCTCCGACCACCCCGCCGGCGCTCATCACGGCGACCAGCGCGCCGACCGTGCCCGGCCCCAGCCCGACCT
>NZ_JBMHMC010000009.1:0-9821 GCF_049179135.1 Plantactinospora sp. WMMB782
CGAGGTCGACGGGACCCACCTGTTCACCGGCGACTCGCTCTTTCCGGGTGGGGTCGGCAACACCGACCGCGACCCGGTGCGGTTCGGCTCGCTCATCGACGACGTGGAGCACAAGATCTTCGACCGGCTGCCGGACGAGACCTGGTTCTATCCGGGGCACGGCCGGGACAGCACACTCGGCGCCGAACGGCCGTCGCTGCCGGAGTGGCGCGCCCGGGGCTGGTGACCCCGACGGGGCACCTGGGGTGGCGATCGCTGGCGACCGTTGGCGAGCTTGGCTAATGGGTGTAGCTTTTAAGCTATGACAGATACCCGGTATCTCCACCGCCCGGAGGGGCGCATCGCGTACGAGCTGTGGGACGGTGACGGGCCGCTGGTTATCTGCTCCCCGGGGATGGGCGAACTGCGCCAGTCGTACCGGCTGCTGACCCCGAAACTGGTCGCGGCCGGCTACCGGGTCGCGGTGCTGGACATCCGGGGGCACGGCGACAGCGACACCAGCTTCGCCGGGTACGACGACGTGGCGCTCGCCAGCGACATGCTCGCGCTCGCCGACGAACTCGGCGGCCCGGCGTACCTGGTCGGCAACTCGATGGGAGCCGGAGCCGCCGTGATCGCCGCCGCCGACGCCCCGGCGAAGGTACCCGGCCTCGTCCTGCTCGGCCCGTTCGTCCGGCAGCCCGCCGGCGCGGCCGTACTGAACCTGCTCTTCCGGATCATGCTCGTCCGGCCGTGGGGCCCGGCGGCCTTCCTCGGCTACTACCCGAAGTGGGTGCCCGGCACCAAGCCCGAGGGATACCCCGAACACCTCGCCCGGGTCCGCGACAACCTGCTCCGGCCGGGACACTGGCGGGCCTTCGTCCGGACCACCCGCACCTCGCACGAGCCGGCCCGGCAGCGGCTCCCCGAGGTGTCCGCCCCGGCCGTCGTGCTGATGGGTGCCGCCGACGTGGACTGGAAGGACCCGGCGGCCGAGGCGCACTGGATCGGGGAGCAGCTGAGGGCCGAGGTCGTGATGCTGCCCGGCGTGGGCCACTTCCCGCAGGCCCAGGCCCCCGAGGCGGTGGCCGCAGCCGTGAAGCGGCTGGTCGAGCGGGATTCCTGACTCCACTGTGTACGCCTGCCGGCACCGGCTCACCCGGTGCCGGCGGGCAGGCACCGCGGCCCGGAATCCGAAAGTGCCCGGGAAAAGTCGAAAAAGATGTTGCCCGGTCGCAGAGCCGCCCCTACCGTAGTTACCACAGCGATCAACACCGAATCGACAGCGAACGACAGGGAGCATCCGATGTTGTGGCAGAACTCATCGCGAGCGTGGCGGCAACTGCCGTCCGGCTCGACGGGTTGTGCCATCCTCGGGCACCCCGTCCTAGGCAGCGCCGGCGAATGTGCCGAGCTGGGCGGCTGGCGGACGTAACGCGACTGCACTCGCGTCCACGCCGCCCTCCCAGACCCGGGACCGGGCGGCGTTTCTCTTACCGTGCGCGTTTCTTCGGCACGGATGTTTCCCTGCCCCGCAAGTCTCTTTCACCGTGCACGATTCCGCACAGGGGTGTGGCGCAACTGGCAGCGCAGCGGCCTCCAAATCCGAAGGTTGCAGGTTCGAGTCCTGTCGCCCCTGCTTCTCCCCGGTCCCGACCGGCGGACACGGCACCAACTTGAGAACTCCACAGTGGATGGCATTACCGATGCCCGGCCGGCGCCGCACCACCGCGCCGGCCGGGCGGATCCGGGGCGAGGGAGACGGCTGACCCGCCTGTTTTGGGTACAGGAGAAACCGAGTTCGATTCTCGGGTCCCGGACGGAACCAGGGGTTGTGGACACCCCGCTCGGACCGTTGGAGTAGTGGTATCTCGCCAGGCTCTCAACCTGGAAGAGGCCGGTTCGATTCCGGCACGGTCTACGGAACCGCGCCCGTTCTCCGGGCCCGGTCGGCACCATCCGCTCCGGTAGCCCAACGGCAGGAGGCAGCGCGCTCAAGACGCGCACAGTGTGCGTTCGAATCGCACCCGGAGCATTTCCCGTGCGGCTGTAGCGCAGTTGGCAGCGCGCCACCTTGCCATGGTGGAGGTCCCGGGTTCGAATCCCGGTAGCCGCTCTCGAACACTTCCAGAGTTCCGTGACGTCGACGAGAGAAGGAGGTATCCGGTGGACGTCCTGGTCATCAACGCCGACCTCGGCCCGCTCCACCGGGTCAGTCTCCGGCACGCCGTACGGATGCTGGTCCGGCGGGTCGCCGAGGTGCACGAGGCCGTACCGGACCGGCTGATCGGGGTGTACCCGGTGCCGACCGTCGTCCGGCTGGTCAGGTACGTCGTCACCAGGTGGCGGTTCAGCTCGGGGCCGGCCTGGTCCCGGTCGGGCGTGCTCACCCGGGACGGACGCCGGTGCGGTTACTGCGGCGGCCACGCCAGCACCGTCGACCACATCCTGCCCCGCTCCCGCGGTGGCCGGAACACCTGGACCAACACCGTCGCGTCCTGCGACGGCTGCAATCAGCGCAAGGCGGACCGCACCCCTGCCGAGGCGGGCATGGAACTGCGGTCGGCGGCGACGGTCCCGAGTTGGGCCGCGCTGACCCGGCGCTGACGGCCGGCCGGCGGATTCTCCCCCGCCGGCCGCCTTTTCCGGATCGTCCAACGGCAGGACACCTGATTCTGGCTCAGGCGATCGAGGTTCGAATCCTCGTCCGGAAGCGCGATGCCCTCGTGGCCCAATTGGCAGAGGCACCAGGTCGAGAGCCTGGTCACGTGCGCGTTCGAGTCGCGCCGAGGGCACTTCGGGGTGGGTGCTGGTGCACAGCGTTGCCTTGCAAGCTCCGCGTGCGCGGTTCGATCCCGCGTCACTCCATGCCCGGGTAGCCCAACGGAAGAGGCCGCCGGCTCAGAACCGGTGTGTTGCAGGTTCGACTCCTGCTCCGGGTACTGCCGTTTCAAGCCCTTGTAGCTCAGTGGACAGAGCGCCTGGCTACGAACCAGGAAGTCGGAAGTTCGAATCCTCCCAGGGGCACGACATCGGGACGTGGCGCAGCTTGGCAGCGCGCCGCACTGGGGGTGCGGAGGCCGTCGGTTCGAATCCGGCCGTCCCGACTTCGACAGGGTCGCCGCAGCCGACGACGACGACTATCGTCTGCCCGACGAGACCGAGAGGATCATGGTGCCGAACCCCACCGAACTGCACAAGGTCAACGCGCTGGTGCAGGGCTTCAAGCCGCAGGCCAAGCGTGAGCTGACCGACGCGCACCGGCGTACCCAGAAGGCGCCGCCGCTGTCCGGGATCTCCCGGACCTACCAGCCGTTCGCCGACGACATCCGGGAGCAGTTGCCGCCGGAGTCGACCCGGGTGCAGTACACCGTCCAGGAGGTGCTCGACGAGGTCGCCTCGACCATGGGTCGGCTCTTCGACCTTCAGTTCATGCAGGACACCGGGAACGCCAGCGCAAAGGCCGACGTGCTGGTCGAGGGGCGGACGCTGATCAGCCAGGCACCGGTCACCTATCTGCTCTTCCTGGAGAAGCAGCTCGTCGACCTGCGTACCTTCGTCGACGGGCTGGCCACCCTGGACGCGGCGGAACGGTGGGAGTTCGACCCCGACCGGGGCTGCTACGCGAGTACGCCGAGCCAGACGCAGAAGATGCGCAAGGTGCACCGCAACCACGTCAAGGCGGAGGCCACCGAGAAGCACCCGGCGCAGGTCGAGGTCTACACCGAGGACGTACCGGTGGGCATCTGGACCACGGTGAAGCTCTCCGGCGCGCTGCCGGCGGAGCGGGTGAAACTGCTGCGCGGCCGGGTCGACAGGCTGCTGGAGGCGGTGAAGGTGGCCCGCGAGGAGGCGAACAGCAGCACCGTCGAGGAGCGCACCGTCGGCGACGAGGTGTTCGGCTACCTGTTCGGGTAGCCTCCCAGACACCCCCGTGGAGCGGGGGGTGGCGCGACGAGCGCCGAGACTGAGGCTGATCTGTCAGGCTCATCGAAGGCGACGGTTCCAGTGGAGGTTCAAGTCCTCCCCTCGGCACTCCGGGCCGAGGTAGCCCAACTGGCAGAGGCAGACCGGCGCCGAGCAGGCTGAGACTATCGCTCCAGACTCAGCACCCCCACCCATCGCCAGACCTACCGACCACGACAATCTCGACGAGATGCTGGTTCGAGTCCAGTCTGCCGCTCTCCCTGCGGCGGTCGCTTAATGGCAAAGCACGTCGACCGCAGACTGATCGTGGAGCTTAAACGCCGCTGGCGTGCGAACGGGTGGAATTCGAGGGCCCCCGGGGCAGGGCATACCCCGGGGGTCCGCCAACTCTTGACGAGCCCGCCTGGCGGCGGGACGTCCTCGCGCCGCTAGCTCATTGGCCAGAGCAACGCACTCTTAATGCGTGGGTTCGGGGTTCGAGTCCCCGGCGGCGTACTCGCGGGGTAGCGCAGTGGTAGCGCGGCGGCCTCATAAGCCGCAGGTCCCGGGTTCGACTCCCGGTCCCGCTCCCGTTCCGGTAGCTCAGTCGGAAGAGCATCGCGTCGACATCGCGAAGGTCGCTGGTTCGAGTCCAGCCCGGAACACGTACTAGTCCAGCCCGGAACACGTACCGGTCCCGCCGGTCGGCCGAGCGGGTGCGCCGACGTCGGAGAGTCGGGCCTGTCTGTAAAACAGGTGCCTCGCGCGCAGGAGGTTCGAATCCTCCCACCCGCACGCCCGGCCTCGTCTCGTCCCCGGTGGGGCGCCCCGCCTGCAACGCGGGTGATGCGGGTTCGACTCCCGGCGAGGTCTCGATGCCATCCACTGTGGATGCCATGGGCGCGGGCGTCGGCTGCTCGGCCGCCACTCATTCTGGCGGTGTGCCCGGTTCGACACCGGGGCCCATGACTCGCCGGCCGGCGGTGGTTGTGGTGACGGGGGAACGCCGGCCGGCCCCGACCGCCCGGCCACGGCTCGGCCACGGCTCGGCTCGGCTCGGCTCGGAACCGGGAACCGGGAACCGGGTCAGGATCGCGGAGCCCGACCCGCCCGCCAGGCCCGTACGCCGAGGACGCCGACGGTGGTGCCGATCGCCAGGGACGCCGCGATCAGCAGCGCGTGCACCCAGAGGAAGCTCGTCGGGCTGCCCTGCCCGATCTCCCCGGTCGACCAGGCCCGGGCATCGTTCCAGATGGCGACGGCGAACCGGGGCCAGATCACCCAGGTCCAGACGCCGACCAGGACCAGGAAGCCGGCCCAACGCCGCGACAACACCATGGCAGCCCAGTATGCCAGCCGCGGCCTGTGCCCCCGGGTGGTGCCGGCCGGCGGCCCCAGCCGGCCGGCACCACCCGTCCCCCCGGTCCCCCACAAGCCGCCCGGCCGGCCTCGGCCCCCCGGTCTGCTCCCTGCGCCCCGGCCAGCCCTGCCCCGGTACAGCTCTGCCCGGTAGAGCCCTGCCCCGGTCAGCCCTGCACGGTCGAGCCGAGTCGGCGGCGCACCCCCAGCAGGACGAGCCCGCCGAGGACCATCCCGACACCCACCGTGCCGAGCAGCGCGAACGACTCCCCCGGCAGCAGCCCGCCGACCGAGCGGGCCAGGATGGCCAGCAGCATGTAGAGGCCGGCCCAGAGCACCGCGCCGATCGCCGCGAAACCCAGGAACCGCCGGTACGACATCCGCAGCCCACCCGCGGCCAGCGGCAGCACGGCGTTCAGTACCGGCAGGAACGGTGCCACCATCACCATCCGGCCCCCGCCGCTGCCGAGGATCCGCTCGGCGGCCACCCAGCGTGCCTCCCCGATCCACCCCCCGGTCCGGCTGCGCCGCAACCGGGCACCGAACCGCCGGCCGGCGAAGAAGGTGAGCGACCAGCCGCCGAGACAGCCGATGATCACCGCCAGGAACGCCCCCAGACTGGCCGGCCTGCCGACCCCCACCGCGGCCAGTACCGCCACGTCACCTGGCACGAGTACGCCGAGCAGCGGTATCGCGTCCAGCAGCATGACCCCGCCGAGCACCGTCAGGAAGATCCACGACGGCAGTTCCCCCACCTGAACCAGCCAGTCCGCCACGTCAGGAACGTTACGGAGGTGGCGGCATCCGGACATCCGGGGCGAGCCCTGGTTGGCGGCACCGGCGACCCTGAGCCGGTCTAGGGGTGACTCCGCCGTCCGGCGTAGGCCGACGGACGACCCCCGCTCGCCGACGGACGTCTCCGCCTGCCGAGGGTCGACCGCGACCGCCCGGAGGTCGACCCGACCCGCCGCAGGTGGCCGCCGACCGGAACGGAGGTTGGTACGACTCCCGACTTCCGCCCGCACCGGCTATCCCGGGCGGCTACTGTCGGTGGCGTACAGGGCGGGCCACGCACCAGGCGCGCCGCTAAGGAGACACCCATGGCAACCGGAACCGTCAAGTGGTTCAACTCGGAAAAGGGCTTCGGCTTCATCGAGCAGGACGGCGGAGGACCGGACGTGTTCGTCCACTACTCCGCGATCGCGTCGTCCGGCTACCGCGAGCTGAACGAGGGACAGAAGGTCGAGTTCGACGTCACCCAGGGCGAGAAGGGTCCACAGGCGGCTAACGTCCAGCCGCGCTGACCAGCTCGGAGCGCCCCGGGCGGGCCGGTCCGGCCGGCTCCTCCGGCAGGTCACGACGCTTGCGCAGGGGACCGACCAGCAGGATCAGCCCGGTCAGCGCCAGACCGCCGGTGAGTACCCACATGGCCGGGCGGAGGCCGAGTGCCGTACCGAGGGCGCCGGCGAGCACCGCGCCGAGCGGCATGGTGCCGAGGTTGACCACCTGCATGGTCACGATGACCCGGCCGAGCAGCTGGTGCGGCACGTACGCCTGCCGGAAGCCGGCCTTGATCACGTTCCCGGCCACCACTCCGGCACCGATCACCACCCCGGCCAGCACCACCAGTCCGAGCCGGGCTCCGGGGGCGGTCAGCGGGATCAGCAGGGCGAACGGTTCCGCACCGAGGGCGCAGAGCAGCAGCGCGCGGGCACTGCCGAGGCGCCGGGACAGCGCGGTGGCGACGGCGGCTCCGACCACCCCGCCGGCGCTCATCACGGCGACCAGCGCGCCGACCGTGCCCGGCCCCAGCCCGACCTCGCGGACCAGGAAGACGACCAGGATCGCCTGGTAGCCGACCAGCCCGAGGTTGCTGACGGCACCCCAGACGGTGAGTACCCGCAGGTAGGGGTCGCGGACGGTGAAGCGTACCCCCTCGGCGATCTGCGGACCGAGACCCGCGTCCGGCGCGGCGGCCCGGGGTGGCTCCGGGCGCCGGATCGACAGCAGGCAGGCGGCCGAGCCGAGGAAGCCGAACACGTTCACCACCAGTGCGGCCGCCGCACCGAACAGGTTGGCCAGCAGGCCGGCGGCACCCGGACCGGCCACCTGGGCCACCGCCTCGGTCCCCTGGAGCTTCGCGTTCCCCTCGGCCAGGTCGGCCCGGTCCAGCAGGGTGGGCAGGTAGACCTGGTACGCGGTCTTGAAGAAGACGCTCACCGTGCCGCCGGCCAGCGCGACGGCCAGCAGGTGCCCGACGCCGAGTACGCCGAGCCAGCCGGCGACCGGCACGCTGGCGAAGAGCAGCGCGGCGACCAGGTCGCAGGTCACCATCACGGGCCGGCAGCGCAGCCGGTCCACCAGGGCGCCGGCCGGCAGTCCGACCAGCAGCCAGGGCAGCCAGGCGGCGGCGGTCAGCAGCGCCACCTGGAAGGTGCTGGCACCGAGGGTGGCGACCGCCACCAGCGGCAGTGCCACGCTGGTGACGCTGGCCCCGAAGGTGCTGCCGCCCTGGCCGATCCAGAGCAGCCTGAAGTCTCGTTGCCGGAGCAGGCTCATCTTCTCTCCTCGTCCGCTGGCCCGCTGGCCGCGCTCGGCCCGCACCGGGGCGGGCGAAGCGGCGGGCGCAGGGGTCGGCTGGGTCAGGGTTGGGCCGGGACGCCGTAGGCGAAGAAGAAGACGGGTTCGCGGTGCTGCCCGTCGTCCGGCAGCTCCCGGTCGCCCCAGCGGGAGAGCAGGGCGAGCAGCTCGGTCTCGAACTCGACCAGCTCGTCCGGGGTGAACCGCAGCCAGCGGTCGGTGGAGAAGGGCGCCTCCCCCCAGGCGGCCCGCTGCTCCTCCCCGCTGGCGTGCCAGTCCCGCACCAGGCCGACCTGGCGGTCGAGGTTCAGCGAGACGGCCGCCTGCTGCACGGCCTCGCTGGCCGGGTCGTCGGCGAAGTCGGCGGTGGACCAACGCAGGCCGGACGAGACCAGCCGCCACCAGCGCTCCCGGCGGTCCCGGGCCAGCTCCGGCGCCTCCGCCACCAGGTCGGCGGCGGCGAGCACCCTGAGGTGGTGGCTGACGTTCGCCACCGCCTGTCCGGTGCGTTCGGCAAGCGTGCTGACGGTGGCCGGACCGTAGACCTTCAACACGTCCATCAGACGGCGGCGTAGCGGATGGGACATCGCGGCCAGCACCCGGGAGTCGGTGACCTGGCGGATCTCTCGCTTCATGCACTCAGACTCGCACACGCAACAGCAGTTGCGCAAGAGATGTTGTGCAATAGTGGTTGCGGGCTTCTGGCGGTCCCGCCGGGAGACTTCGACGGCCGCCGGGACAGATCGACGGCAGAGCTGGTTCGGCTGATAGCGGAAGCGCTCGGCACATCCGACCGAGCCGATCTACCGTGACGTCATGCAGAAGATCGCCCTGGTCGTCGGCGCCACCGGCCAGGTCGGCCGGGCCACGGTCCGCGCCCTGGTGGCCGACGGCTGGCACGTCCGGGCCGCCGCCCGGGGCCTGCGGGCCGGCGCACCCTGGCCGCCGGACTGGAACGTCGAACTGGTGCCGCTGGACCGCGAGGACGACGCCGGGCTGGCGGTCGCGGTCGGCGCCGGCTGCGACGTCCTGGTCGACACCGTGGCGTACGACGCCAGGCACGCCCGCCAACTGCTCCGGCTCGCCGACCGGGTCGGTTCGGCAGTGGTCGTCTCCAGCGCCGGGGTCTACCTCGACGACGAGGGCCGGGGGTTCGGTGCCGAAGGGGTCCGGTTCCCGGTGCCGATCGCCGAGACCCAACCGACCGTGGCACCCTCGGAACCGGACCCCGCCCCCGACTCGGAGCGCGACCCCGATCCGGACACGGACACGGACCCGGGATCCGGGGCGGGTGCGGACACCTACGCGGCCGGCAAGGCGGCCCTGGAACGGGAACTGCTCGCCGCCGGGGCGGTGCTGCCGACCTCGCTGCTGCGGGCCGGTGCGATCCACGGGCCGCACACCGTGCACCCGCGCGAGTGGCACTTCGTCAAACGCGCCCTGGACAACCGCCCGGTACGGGTGCTGGCGTACGCCGGGCAGAGCCGGTTCCACCCGGTCTGCACCGCCAACCTGGCCGAACTGATCCGGCTCTGCGCCGCCGAGCCCGGTGCCCGGGTACTCAACGCGGGCGACCCGGAGCCGCCGACCGTACGCGAGATCGGTGCCGCCGTGCACGCGGCGCTGGACCACGACGCGGAGGACGTACTGATCGACGGCCCGTCCCCGGCACCGCCGGTGGGCATGACCCCGTGGTCGACGCAGCACCCGGTGGTGCTGGACATGGGCCTGGCGCACCGGCAGCTCGGCTACCGGCCGGTGACCAGCTATCTCGACTCGCTGCCGGAGACCGTACGGTGGCTTGTGGACGCCGCGCACGGCCGGGACTGGCGGACCGTCTTCCCCGATCTCGCCCAGAACTACCGCACCGACTACTTCGACTACCTCGCCGAGGACGCCTGGCTACGCCGCCGCAGTCACTGAGCCGCCGAGCCAGCCACTGCGCTCAAGGGCCGCTGAGCCAGCCACTGAGCTGACGGGCCGCTGAGCCGCGCAGC
>NZ_JBMHMC010000010.1:0-11621 GCF_049179135.1 Plantactinospora sp. WMMB782
CACGCGCTCTTCGTGCTCTACGTCAGCACCGAACTGGGACTCTCCCCCGGCCTGCTCGGGCTGGTCATCGGGGTCGGCTCGATCGGCGCACTGCTCGGCGCGGCGGTCACCGGCCGGCTCGTCCGCCGGTTCGGCATCGGCCCGACCGTCCTGGTCAGCTTCGTGCTCTTCCCGGCTCCGCTGGTGCTGGTGCCGCTGGCCGGCGGCCCGACCCCGGTGGTGCTGGGCGCGCTCTTCGCCGCCGAGTTCCTCGCCGGGCTCGGCGTGATGATGATAGACATCACCGTCGGCTCGCTACAGGTCGCGGCCACCCCGGAGCGGCTGCTGGCCCGGGTCACCGGGGCGAAACGCACCGTCAACTACGGCATCCGGCCGATCGGCGCGCTGCTGGGCGGCACCCTGGGCGCGGCTCTCGGGGTACGCCCGACGCTCTGGATCGCCACCGTCGGGGCAATCACCGGGCTGTTCTGGATACTGCCCACCACGATCCCGAAGCTGCGCGAACTGCCCGAGCCGGACCACTCCGCCGCCGGGTGACAGCGGTCGATACCCTGCGCCAGGACGCGACCGTCCGAGCCGACGCGCGATGGGAGCCGGGGATGAGCGACGCTGGTGAGCGGCTGGCCGCCGCACTGCGCCGGGTACAGATGCGCTGGCGGCTGGCCCGCCGACCGATCCGGCTGGTGGTGCAGGCCGTCGCGCTCGCCGCCCTGGTGATGGCCGGCTTCACGTTCCTGAGTACCAACAGCGAGATCAACGAGACCGCGGCCTCGATCCTGGTCGCCGTGGTCTTCGGCGCGATGACCGTGTTGCAGCAGCGGCAGTCGCAGCGCCGGCAGTACACGGTCGGCCTGATCACCGCCTTCCAGAGCGCGGAGACGCTCAGCCAGGCGGACGTCTGGATGGCCCGCCGGATCAGCGCACACCAGCCGGTCGGCGCCGACCTGACCGACGACGACGAGCAGCACGTCCTCCCACTGCTCGACTACTACGAGTTCCTGGCGGTGCTCGCCGTACGCGGCCTGGTGGACGTACCTCTGCTACTGAATCTGCGCGGCGGCACCATGACCCGGTGCTTCGAACTGTGCCGGGGATACGTGCAGGACCGCCGGGTCCTGACCGGCAACGAGATCTACCAGGCGCTGGAGTTGCTTGCGACCGAATACCGGCACCGGTTGCGACGACCCCGGTCGGCACCGGGCCAGCGGTCCACCGAGCCGGCGGGCCCGGCACCGGCCGCGCCCTTCGGGGCGGAATCCGATCCGGATACGCCGTTGGCCGGGTCCCCTGTGGTGGGGACCCGGCCAGCGGATGGCTCTGTCTGCTCTTAGCTGTTGTTCCAGGCTTCGGCGACGAGGTCGGCTGCCTGGTCCTCCCACTGCGCGTACGCCTGCGGGAACGCCGACACCTGCACCTTCTGCGCCGCCACGGTCAACGGCAGATCCCGCCAACCATCAACCTGGCGCAGGCCCTTCAGGAACGCGGTCGTCGCGTACTCCGGATCGGTGATCTGCTCCACCGAACCCCAACCCGACGACGGACGCTGCTGGAACAACCCCTGCGAGTCATGATCATTCCGGTCACCCAGATGACCCAGATTCTCCAACTTCGACTCCTGCAGCGAGGTACCCACCGCGATCACCGCGGCACGCTCGTCCATCCCCGCCTTCTTCGTCGCCTTCACGATCGCCCGCACATTCCCGGCCTGCTCGGCCGACAGGTCGATCCGCGACTGCTCACCCTGCACACCACGCGGCACCAACCGGTCCCGCGACGGCTTACCCTTACGATCCTTCTTGTCGCTCTTCTTCTCGCCCTTGTCGCCCTTGTGGTCCTTGTCGGCCATCACCGACTGCGACACCGGCGAACCGACATGCTCCGGGGCCGCCTGCGCCGCCACCGCCGGACCGGCCACAGCGCCACCGACGAACGCCAGACCAGCCACACCCAGAGCACCCTTACGAACGATCGACGTCTTCTCGATGGCCGGAAGCCACCGACTGAACAGCATCGTGTTCATGATGGTCGTCCTTCCAATCGGGGATGAGCACCCACCAGGGGGACGGCAGGCGCCATTGGAAACACAAAGCCCAAAAAGATCGGTCCGGCCGGACTACCAGCCGCCGCGGGGGACACGGCGCTGCCCGTACTCAACCGAACACCGTATGTAACGACCGGTGGCCCCGGATCATTCCCGCCGGCCAGCCATCAGCCCAACTCTGCCCAGCTCACGGGCGGTGCTACTCGGCCGTACGCGTAACGTAACGACCGACCCCCCGCCAACATTCCAGCCGGACCGCCTCGATCACCACCCCGAACCAGACATCCGAACACACCCCCCACGACCGGCCACGGGCCGGGCGAGTTGTCCGGACGGAGACTGTCGAGCTGCCCCGCCCACGCGCCCACCAGACCAAACCAACGCCCGGAATGTCGCGCCCCGTCCACGCACCCAGCTCGACAGTCCCCGCGCGAGGTATGCCCATGGCCCGGCTGCGGTGGGTACCGACGGAGGATGATCGCCTGCTCACCGTCGGCGCCCTCGGCTGCCATCCCGCGCCCGGCGCTGCGGTCACATCGATATCTGTTTATTATCGGAGCGTGTTGACCCGTACCGTGACCTCAGCACTACTGGCCGCCTCCGTCACCCTGCTCGGCACCGGCGTGGCAGCGAACGCCGACGAGATCCGGCAGTTCCGGGGTGAGGGCTACAGCAGCATGGGGCTCGCCTACGACTGGGCATACGGCCAGGCACTCGGCAGGGCCCGCGAGGCCGGTTTCACCGACTGCGATGTGATCGACAGCTACGTCTCGCCCGGCGGCTACGAGGCGTGGGTGTTGCTGGAGTGCGATCGCTGACCGGCGAGGCTGGCGACACCGGCAACGATCACCGGCCAGGCCGGTGGCGGTTGCGGCGGAGCGCTCAGCCGGTGAGGGCGGCGGGGTGCGAACCGCCGACGCCCGGCCGCCGACCTCAGCGGCTCTCCGGCGCCTCCGCCGGGTTCAGCGGCCCTCCGGCGCCTCCGCCGGGTTCAGCGCCGCCACGATCGCCTCGGCGGTGCGCCGGCCCACCCCGGGCACCTCGGCGATCTCGTCCACCGTCGCCGCCGAGAGCCGCTTCACCGAGCCGAAGTGCCGCAGCAACGCCTTGCGGCGTACCTCGCCGAGGCCGGGGACCTGGTCGAGGCCGGAGACGGTCATCCGCTTGGAGCGCCGTTGCCGGTGGAACGTGATGGCGAACCGGTGCGCCTCGTCCCGGACCCGTTGCAGCAGATAGAGCCCTTCCGAGGTGCGGGGCAGGATGACCGGGAACTCGTCGCCGGGCAGCCACACCTCCTCCAGCCGCTTGGCCAGCCCGCAGAGCGCGATGTCGTCGAGGCCCAGCTCGGCGAAGACCTCGGCCGCCGCCGCGACCTGCGGCTGCCCGCCGTCCACCACCACCAACTGCGGCGGGTACGCGAACTTGCGCGGCCGGCCGGTGGTCGGGTCGATGCCCGGCCGGTCCGGGTCGGAGGCCATCTCGTCGCCGATCTCGCCGGTCTCGCCCCTGGCCTGGAGGTAGCGGGCGAACCGCCGCCGCAGCACCTCGGTCAGTGCCGACAGGTCGTCGGTGGCGCCGCGCACCACGAACCGCCGGTACTCGCTCTTGCGGGCCAGCCCGTCCTCGAAGACGACCATGCTGGCCACCACGTCGGTGCCCTGGATCTGCGACACGTCGTAGCACTCGATGCGCAGCGGCGCGCTGCGCAGCCCGAGCGCCTCGGTGATCTCGTCCAGCGCCTCGCTGCGGGTGGTCAGGTCACCGGCCCGGCGCAGCTTGTGCCGGGTCAGCGCCTCGGCGGCGTTCCGGGCCACCGTCTCCAGCAGCGCCTTCTTGTCGCCGCGCTGCGGCACCCGCAGGGCCACCTTGCTGCCCCGGCGCGCCGACAGCCACTCGGCGAGCGCGTCGACGTCCGCCGGCAGCGCGGGCACCAGCAGCTCGCGGGGGACGTCGGCCTCCCCCTCCGCCTCCCCGTAGACCTGGGAGCAGAAGTGGTGCACGAGATCCCCGGTGGTCAGGTCCTCGACCTTCTCCACCACCCAGCCGCGCTGGCCGCGTACCCGGCCGTCCCGGACGTGGAAGACCTGGACGGCCGCCTCCAGCGGATCCTCGGCGAAGGCCACCACGTCGGCGTCGGTGCCGTCGCCGAAGACCACTGTCTGCTTCTCCATCGCCCGGCGCAGCGCCGCGATGTCGTCGCGCAGCCGGGCGGCCCGCTCGAACTCCAGCGCCTCGCTGGCCTCGCCCATCTCGCGTTCCAGCCGGCGGACCATCTGGTCGGTGCGGCCGGCCATGAAGTCGCAGAACTCGTCGACGATGCCGCGGTGCTCCTGCGCCGAGGTCCGGCCGACGCACGGCGCCGAGCACTTGCCGATGTCGCCGAGCAGGCAGGGCCGGCCGATCTGGGCCTGCCGCCGGAAGACCCCGGCCGAGCAGGTCCGGGCCGGGAAGACCCGGAGCAGCAGGTCGAGGGTCTCGCGGATCGCCCAGGCGTGCGAGTACGGCCCGAAGTAGCGCACCCCCTTGCGCTTGGCGCCCCGCATCACCTGGAGCCGGGGGAACTCCTCGTCGAGGGTGACGGCGAGATAGGGGTACGACTTGTCGTCCCGGTACCGCACGTTGAACCGGGGGTCGTACTGCTTGATCCAGAGGTACTCGAGTTGCAGCGCCTCGACCTCGGTGCCGACGGTGACCCAGTCCACGCTGCCGGCGGTGGTGACCATCTGCTGGGTGCGCTGGTGCAGGTTCCACAGGTCGCCGAAGTAGGAGTTGAGCCGGCTGCGCAGGCTCTTCGCCTTGCCGACGTAGATCACCCGGCCAGTCGGGTCGCGGAACCGGTAGACCCCGGGCAGGTCGGGAATCGTGCCCGGCGCCGGGCGATAGGTAGCGGGATCGGGCACGGCGCCAAGCCTAGACCCCGGCTGGGACAACGCCCGGCGCGCTGCGGCACCGCCTGGGACAACCCGCGGCGCAGACGGAGACGACGACGCCCGGCACCGCGCGGCGGCGGACAGCCGCACCGCGGCACCGGGCGCTCCGGCCCGGATCAGGCCAGCACGATGTTGTCCCCGTCGACGGTGACCTTCTTCTCCGGCAGCGGCTTGTTGGCCGGGCCACCCTTGGGCGAACCGTCCGCCACGGAGAACTTGCTGAAGTGGCAACTACAGTTGATCGTGCCCCCGTCGACCCCGGTCACCGGGCACTGCTGGTGTGTGCAGATCGAGCTGAAGGCCTTGAACTCGCCCTCGGTCGGCTGGGTGACCACGATCTGCTGGTCGGCGAAGATCTTGCCGCCGCCGACCGGGATCTCGCTCTTCTTGGCCAGCGCGGCGGTGCCGCCCTCGGCCGGAGCGCTCGCCGAGCCGCTGGGTGCCGGAGCGCCGCCGGACGGGCTGCTTCCGGTGCCGTCGAGGGCGTCGTCGTCGCCGGTGCCGCAGGCGGCCAGCACCACCGACACGCCCACCGCACCCGCACCCGCCAACAGCGCCCGGCGGGTCTGCGTGCCCGGCCCGGTCAGTTCGTCACTCATACCTAGCCTTCCTCTTCGGCGCCGCGCCCTGGTCGTCCGCGGCCACGCCCGAAGACACGGATATATCCACCAACCGGTTCAACCGGGACCGGGGTCAGGACTTTCCGGTACGCCGCCCACCCGCCGCCGTGCTCTTCGCCGCCGCCGTGCTCTTCGCGGCCGGGACCTTCGCGGTCCTGCCCGCGCGGGTGGCGGCGCCCTTCACGGTACCGCCGCCGGACCGGCCGTTGCCGACCTTCGCGGTACCGTCGGCCGCTCCGGCCGGGCGGCCGTTCTCCCTGCTGGTGCCGGTGTTCGCGGCGGTGCCGTTGGCCCTGGCGGCCCGGACGGTCGCCGCGCTCGCACCCCGGGGCGGCCCGGTCAGCCCGAGCACCGGCCGGAGGTACTGGCCGGTGTGGCTCTCCGGCACCTCCGCCAACTCCTCCGGGGTGCCGGCGGCCAGCACGGTGCCGCCGCGGTGCCCGCCCTCCGGACCCATGTCGACGAGCCAGTCCGCGGTCTTGATCACGTCCAGGTTGTGCTCGATGACGATCACCGTGTTGCCCTTGTCGACCAGGCTGTCCAGCACCCCGAGCAGCTTGCGGATGTCCTCGAAGTGCAGCCCGGTGGTCGGCTCGTCGAGCACGTACACCGTCCGGCCGGTGGAGCGCTTCTGCAACTCGGAGGCGAGCTTGACCCGCTGCGCCTCGCCGCCGGAGAGGGTCGGTGCCGGCTGGCCGAGCCGGACGTAGCCGAGGCCGACGTCGACAAGGGTCTTCAGGTGCCGGTGGATGGCCGGGATCGCCGAGAAGAACTCGGCCGCCTCCTCGATCGGCATCTCCAGGATGTCGGAGACCGTCCGGCCCTTGTAGTGCACCTCCAGGGTCTCCCGGTTGTACCGGGCACCCTTGCAGACCTCGCACGGCACGTAGACGTCCGGCAGGAAGTTCATCTCGATCTTGATCGTGCCGTCACCGCTGCACGCCTCGCACCGGCCGCCCTTGACGTTGAAGGAGAACCGGCCCGGCCCGTACCCCCGGACCTTCGCCTCGGTGGTCTCGGCGAAGAGCTTGCGGACGTGGTCCCAGACCCCGGTGTACGTCGCCGGGTTCGACCTCGGGGTCCGCCCGATCGGCGACTGGTCCACCCCGACCACCTTGTCGACGTTCTCGATGCCGGTGATCCGGGTGTGCCGTCCCGGCACCAGCCGGGCCCCGTTGATCTGGTTGGCCAGCACGGCGTAGAGGATGTCGTTGACAAGTGTCGACTTGCCGGAGCCACTGACCCCGGTGACCGCGATGAACTGCCCGAGCGGGAACGGGACGGTGAGGTTGCGCAGGTTGTGCTCGCGGGCGCCCTGCACCACCAGCTCCCGGCCCGGCGTCTGCGGCCGGCGCCCCTGCGGCGTCGGGATCGACCGGCGGCCGGAGAGGTACGCCCCGGTCACCGACTCGGTGTTGGCCAGCAGCTCCGGCACCGAACCGCTGTGCACGATCTTGCCGCCGTGCTCGCCGGCCCCCGGCCCGATGTCGACGATCCAGTCCGCCGTCCGGATGGTCTCCTCGTCGTGCTCCACCACGATGAGCGTGTTGCCCAGCCCCTTGAGCCGGACCAGCGTCTCGATCAGCCGGTGGTTGTCCCGCTGGTGCAGCCCGATCGACGGCTCGTCGAGCACGTAGAGGACCCCGACCAGGCCGGAGCCGATCTGGGTGGCGAGCCGGATCCGCTGCGCCTCGCCGCCGGAGAGGGTGCCGGCCGGCCGGTCCAGGGAGAGGTAGTCCAGGCCGACGTCGACCAGGAAGCGCAGCCGGGCGTTGATCTCCTTGAGCACCCGCTCGGCGATCATCTTCTGCCGGTCGGTCAGGGTCATCCCGCCGAGCAGTTCGGCGCACTCGCCGACCGAGAGCGCGCAGACCTCGGCGATGTTCCGGCCGCCCAGGGTGACCGCCAGCACCTCCGGCTTGAGCCGGCTGCCCCGGCAGACCGGGCAGGGCACGTCGCGCATGTACCCCTCGTACTTGTCCCGGGACCAGTCCGACTCGGTGTCGTTGTGCCGCCGCTCGATCCACTGCACCACGCCCTCGAAGCCGGTGTAGTAGGAGCGCTCGCGGCCGTACTTGTTGCGGTAGCGCACGTGCACCTGGTCGCCGGAGCCGTGCAGGACGGTCTTCTGCGCCCGGGACGGCAGTGCCCGCCACGGGGTGTCCAGGTCGAAGTGCTCGGCGTCGCCCAGCGCCTCCAGCAGGCGGAGGAAGTATTCCTGGGTCTGCCCGCCGGCCCACGGCGCGATGGCACCCTCGCGCAGGGTCCGCTCCGGGTCGGGTACGACGAGTTCGGCGTCGACCTCCTTCTTGGTGCCCAGCCCGGTGCACTCCGGGCAGGCGCCGTACGGGGCGTTGAAGGAGAAGACCCGGGGTTCGAGGTCCTCGATCGCCAGCGGGTGGTCGTTGGGGCAGGCCAGGTGCTCCGAGTAGCGCCGTTCCCGGGCCGGGTCGTCCTCCGGCAGGTCGACGAAGTCGAGCAGCACCAGCCCGCCGGAGAGCCCGAGCGCGGACTCCACCGAGTCGGTGAGCCGCTGCTTGGCGCCCGCCTTGACGGTGAGCCGGTCCACCACCACCTCGATGGTGTGCTTCTCCTGCTTCTTCAGCTTCGGCGGCTCGGTCAGCGGGTGGACCACCCCGTCGACCCGGGCCCGGGCGTATCCCTTGGCCTGGAGTTCGGCGAAGAGGTCGACGTACTCGCCCTTGCGGCCGCGGATCACCGGGGCGAGCACCATGAACCGGGTGCCCTCCTCCATCGCCAGCACCCGGTCGACGATCTGCTGCGGGCTCTGCTTGGAGATCTTCTGGCCGCAGACCGGGCAGTGCGGCTCGCCGACCCGGGCGAAGAGCAGCCGGAGGTAGTCGTAGACCTCGGTGATGGTGCCGACCGTCGAGCGCGGGTTGCGCGAGGTCGACTTCTGGTCGATCGAGACCGCCGGGCTGAGCCCCTCGATGAAGTCGACGTCCGGCTTGTCCATCTGGCCGAGGAACTGCCGGGCGTACGACGACAGCGACTCGACGTAGCGCCGCTGGCCCTCGGCGAAGATGGTGTCGAAGGCCAGGCTGGACTTTCCGGAACCGGAGAGCCCGGTAAAGACGATCATGGCGTCGCGCGGCAGGTCGAGGTTGACGTCGCGCAGGTTGTGTTCACGCGCGCCACGGATGATCAGTCGGTCGGCCACTGTCCGCGCACTCCCGGGGAGGAAAAGTATGTTCTGTCCGATTTGCTGGCGCAGAGGAGCGCCTCGGCCACTCTAGCCCCGGGGTACGACAGTTTCCCGCGCCGCCGAATTCCCGCAGCTCAGCCGCGGCACCGCCACCAACCGACCGCGACCGAGCGCTGACTCACCGCCCCGGGCGACCCCGACTCCGCTGCTCCCTGCGAATCCGCTTCCATTTGTACCGCTCCTCGGCGGCCAGCCGCGCGTCCCGTCGGCGTGTCTCGTACGCCACCTCGCGCTGGAGCTTCTGCCAACTCTCCCAGCGCCGCGGGCTCAGCTCGCCGGTCTCCAGCGCGACCTGGACCACGCACCCCGGCTCGCCCCGGTGCGCGCAGTCGGCGAACCGGCAGGCCGCGACGAGTTCCGCCACGTCGGCGAAGGCCCGGTCCAGCCCGGCCGCCGCGTCCAGCAGACCCACCGCCCGGACCCCCGGGGTGTCCAGCACCGCTCCCCCGCCCGGGATCGGGATCAACTGCCGGTGCGTGGTGGTGTGCCGGCCCTTGCCGTCCACCCCGCGTACCCCCTGTGTCGTCATCACGGTCGCCCCGGCCAGGGCGTTCACCAGCGTCGACTTGCCGGCACCGGAGGGCCCGAGCAGCGCCAGCGTGCGGCCGGGCGCCACCTGCGGGCGCAGCTCGGCCAGCCCGGTGCCGCGCTGCGCGCTGACCGGCAGCACCGGCACGCCCGGCGCGGCCCGGCCGAGCTGGTCGGCCATCGCCGCCGGGTCGGCGACCAGGTCGCACTTGGTGAGCACCAGCAGCGGGGTGGCGCCGGACTCCCAGGCCAGCGCGAGCAGCCGCTCGATCCGGGCCACGTCCGGCGACGGGTGCAGCGGCTCGACCACCGCCACGGCGTCCGCGTTGGCCGCCAGCACCTGACCGGTCGAGTCCTTGTCGGCGGTCCGCCGCACGATCGCGGTACGCCGGGGCAGCACCGCCTGCACGGTCAGCCGCCGGTCCGGCCAGTCCCGGACCAGCACCCAGTCCCCGGCGCACGGCAGGTTCGCCGCGTCCCGGGCCGCCGCGACCAGCAGGCCGCCGCCGAGACTGGCCCGCAGCGGCCCGCTCGCGCAGAGCACGGTGCAGATGCCCCGGTCGGCCCGGACCACCCGGCCGGGTCGAAGGTCGTCGCCGCGTTCGGGGTACGCCGCGGCCAGTGTCGCGTCCCAACCGAGGGACGCCAGATCGAAGGTCATCTCAACCCTTGTCGTCAGAGGTGGATTCAGCTGTCGAATCCAGAAGTGGAAACGGTGACAACGCGCACGTCGTCCGGCATGCCTCCCACCTCCTCACGCTCGCGGGTGTGCCCTCTCGCACGGCAGTTCCCGGTCCTCGAACGGTAGGTGCTGGTCCGGTCGGACCGAAAGCCAATTCCGCTCCGCCACTCCCGGCCGAAGGCGTCCCGGCCCGTCCGACCGCCGACCGCTATCGTCGTGAGTCGTGACACTCGACCCACTCGCGCTGCTGCCCGAGGTGGACCGGGCGACCGAGCGGCTGTTGCGGACCGTCGACGGGCTCGACGACGCGGCGACCGGCGAGCCGTCCCTGCTCCCCGGCTGGACCCGGGGCCACGTGCTCAGCCATCTCGCCCGCAACGCCGACAGCCTGGTCAACCTGCTGACGTCGGCGCGTACCGGTGAGGACGTCCCGCAGTACCCGAGCCCGGCGGCCCGGAACGCGGACATCGCGGCCGGCTCGGCCCGGCCGGTCGGCACCCAGCTCGCCGACCTGCGGGACAGCGCCCGGCGTCTCGCCGAGGCGGCCGGCGAGCTGCCGGCACCGGCGTGGGCCGCCCAGGTCCGTTCGACCCGCGGGCTCCGCCCGGCCGCCACCCTGGTCTGGGCCCGGCTGCGCGAGGTGGAGGTGCACCACGTGGACCTCGACGCCGGTTACCGGACCGCCGACTGGCCGGACGCGTTCGGCCAGCGGCTGCTGCACGAGGTCGTGCACGACCTGGCCCGGCGGGACGACCCGCTCGCCCTGGTGCTGGTGCCGGCGGAGACCGGGCAACCGCTGACCGTGCACACCGGCCGGGGCCTGCCGGTCGGCGTGCCGGCCGCGGACGACGGCCCGGAACTGCGCACCGTCACCGGCCCGGCGCACGAGCTGGCAGGCTGGCTGACCGGCCGGAGCGGCGGCGCCGGCCTCGTCGTCACGCCCGCCGGGCCGCTGCCGGCACCTCCACCCTGGATCTGAACCCGCCGGCCCGCCCCCTCGGCGGGGCGACCCGACTTCTGATTCGCCCCGCCTTTCGACGGGAACGATCCGACCCGCCCGACCCTGATCCGCCGACAACCCGGAGGCACCGAAGATGAGTTACACCGGCAACGTCGCCGCCGACGGCCCACCCGACGTACGCGAGCTCCGCGGCCTCACGGTCAGCAAGCTCTCGGTCGGTCCGATGGACAACAACGCCTACCTGCTGCGCTGCACCGCCACCGGCGAGCAGGTCCTGATCGACGCGGCAAACGAGGCGCCCCGGCTGCTGGAACTCGTCGGCGAGGGCGGGCTGGCCGCCGTGGTCACCACGCACCGGCACATGGACCACTGGGTCGCCCTGGAGGAGGTGGTGGCGAGCACCGGGGCCCGGTCACTGGTGCACGACGCCGACGCGGACGGCCTGCCGATCGACTCCGAGCCACTCGCCGAGGGCGACCGGGTCCGGGTCGGTGACCGCGAACTCGAAGTGATCCACATCGTCGGGCACACCCCCGGCTCCGTCGCGCTGCTCTACCGGGACGAGGTCGACGGGACCCACCTGTTCACCGGCGACTCGCTCTTTCCTGGGGGTCCTGGGAGGACAACTAACCC
>NZ_JBMHMC010000011.1:0-21441 GCF_049179135.1 Plantactinospora sp. WMMB782
GTGCTCTACGTCAGCACCGAACTGGGACTCTCCCCCGGCCTGCTCGGGCTGGTCATCGGGGTCGGCTCGATCGGCGCACTGCTCGGCGCGGCGGTCACCGGCCGGCTCGTCCGCCGGTTCGGCATCGGCCCGACCGTCCTGGTCAGCTTCGTGCTCTTCCCGGCTCCGCTGGTGCTGGTGCCGCTGGCCGGCGGCCCGACCCCGGTGGTGCTGGGCGCGCTCTTCGCCGCCGAGTTCCTCGCCGGGCTCGGCGTGATGATGATAGACATCACCGTCGGCTCGCTACAGGTCGCGGCCACCCCGGAGCGGCTGCTGGCCCGGGTCACCGGGGCGAAACGCACCGTCAACTACGGCATCCGGCCGATCGGCGCGCTGCTGGGCGGCACCCTGGGCGCGGCTCTCGGGGTACGCCCGACGCTCTGGATCGCCACCGTCGGGGCAATCACCGGGCTGTTCTGGATACTGCCCACCACGATCCCGAAGCTGCGCGAACTGCCCGAGCCGGACCACTCCGCCGCCGGGTGACAGCGGTCGATACCCTGCGCCAGGACGCGACCGTCCGAGCCGACGCGCGATGGGAGCCGGGGATGAGCGACGCTGGTGAGCGGCTGGCCGCCGCACTGCGCCGGGTACAGATGCGCTGGCGGCTGGCCCGCCGACCGATCCGGCTGGTGGTGCAGGCCGTCGCGCTCGCCGCCCTGGTGATGGCCGGCTTCACGTTCCTGAGTACCAACAGCGAGATCAACGAGACCGCGGCCTCGATCCTGGTCGCCGTGGTCTTCGGCGCGATGACCGTGTTGCAGCAGCGGCAGTCGCAGCGCCGGCAGTACACGGTCGGCCTGATCACCGCCTTCCAGAGCGCGGAGACGCTCAGCCAGGCGGACGTCTGGATGGCCCGCCGGATCAGCGCACACCAGCCGGTCGGCGCCGACCTGACCGACGACGACGAGCAGCACGTCCTCCCACTGCTCGACTACTACGAGTTCCTGGCGGTGCTCGCCGTACGCGGCCTGGTGGACGTACCTCTGCTACTGAATCTGCGCGGCGGCACCATGACCCGGTGCTTCGAACTGTGCCGGGGATACGTGCAGGACCGCCGGGTCCTGACCGGCAACGAGATCTACCAGGCGCTGGAGTTGCTTGCGACCGAATACCGGCACCGGTTGCGACGACCCCGGTCGGCACCGGGCCAGCGGTCCACCGAGCCGGCGGGCCCGGCACCGGCCGCGCCCTTCGGGGCGGAATCCGATCCGGATACGCCGTTGGCCGGGTCCCCTGTGGTGGGGACCCGGCCAGCGGATGGCTCTGTCTGCTCTTAGCTGTTGTTCCAGGCTTCGGCGACGAGGTCGGCTGCCTGGTCCTCCCACTGCGCGTACGCCTGCGGGAACGCCGACACCTGCACCTTCTGCGCCGCCACGGTCAACGGCAGATCCCGCCAACCATCAACCTGGCGCAGGCCCTTCAGGAACGCGGTCGTCGCGTACTCCGGATCGGTGATCTGCTCCACCGAACCCCAACCCGACGACGGACGCTGCTGGAACAACCCCTGCGAGTCATGATCATTCCGGTCACCCAGATGACCCAGATTCTCCAACTTCGACTCCTGCAGCGAGGTACCCACCGCGATCACCGCGGCACGCTCGTCCATCCCCGCCTTCTTCGTCGCCTTCACGATCGCCCGCACATTCCCGGCCTGCTCGGCCGACAGGTCGATCCGCGACTGCTCACCCTGCACACCACGCGGCACCAACCGGTCCCGCGACGGCTTACCCTTACGATCCTTCTTGTCGCTCTTCTTCTCGCCCTTGTCGCCCTTGTGGTCCTTGTCGGCCATCACCGACTGCGACACCGGCGAACCGACATGCTCCGGGGCCGCCTGCGCCGCCACCGCCGGACCGGCCACAGCGCCACCGACGAACGCCAGACCAGCCACACCCAGAGCACCCTTACGAACGATCGACGTCTTCTCGATGGCCGGAAGCCACCGACTGAACAGCATCGTGTTCATGATGGTCGTCCTTCCAATCGGGGATGAGCACCCACCAGGGGGACGGCAGGCGCCATTGGAAACACAAAGCCCAAAAAGATCGGTCCGGCCGGACTACCAGCCGCCGCGGGGGACACGGCGCTGCCCGTACTCAACCGAACACCGTATGTAACGACCGGTGGCCCCGGATCATTCCCGCCGGCCAGCCATCAGCCCAACTCTGCCCAGCTCACGGGCGGTGCTACTCGGCCGTACGCGTAACGTAACGACCGACCCCCCGCCAACATTCCAGCCGGACCGCCTCGATCACCACCCCGAACCAGACATCCGAACACACCCCCCACGACCGGCCACGGGCCGGGCGAGTTGTCCGGACGGAGACTGTCGAGCTGCCCCGCCCACGCGCCCACCAGACCAAACCAACGCCCGGAATGTCGCGCCCCGTCCACGCACCCAGCTCGACAGTCCCCGCGCGAGGTATGCCCATGGCCCGGCTGCGGTGGGTACCGACGGAGGATGATCGCCTGCTCACCGTCGGCGCCCTCGGCTGCCATCCCGCGCCCGGCGCTGCGGTCACATCGATATCTGTTTATTATCGGAGCGTGTTGACCCGTACCGTGACCTCAGCACTACTGGCCGCCTCCGTCACCCTGCTCGGCACCGGCGTGGCAGCGAACGCCGACGAGATCCGGCAGTTCCGGGGTGAGGGCTACAGCAGCATGGGGCTCGCCTACGACTGGGCATACGGCCAGGCACTCGGCAGGGCCCGCGAGGCCGGTTTCACCGACTGCGATGTGATCGACAGCTACGTCTCGCCCGGCGGCTACGAGGCGTGGGTGTTGCTGGAGTGCGATCGCTGACCGGCGAGGCTGGCGACACCGGCAACGATCACCGGCCAGGCCGGTGGCGGTTGCGGCGGAGCGCTCAGCCGGTGAGGGCGGCGGGGTGCGAACCGCCGACGCCCGGCCGCCGACCTCAGCGGCTCTCCGGCGCCTCCGCCGGGTTCAGCGGCCCTCCGGCGCCTCCGCCGGGTTCAGCGCCGCCACGATCGCCTCGGCGGTGCGCCGGCCCACCCCGGGCACCTCGGCGATCTCGTCCACCGTCGCCGCCGAGAGCCGCTTCACCGAGCCGAAGTGCCGCAGCAACGCCTTGCGGCGTACCTCGCCGAGGCCGGGGACCTGGTCGAGGCCGGAGACGGTCATCCGCTTGGAGCGCCGTTGCCGGTGGAACGTGATGGCGAACCGGTGCGCCTCGTCCCGGACCCGTTGCAGCAGATAGAGCCCTTCCGAGGTGCGGGGCAGGATGACCGGGAACTCGTCGCCGGGCAGCCACACCTCCTCCAGCCGCTTGGCCAGCCCGCAGAGCGCGATGTCGTCGAGGCCCAGCTCGGCGAAGACCTCGGCCGCCGCCGCGACCTGCGGCTGCCCGCCGTCCACCACCACCAACTGCGGCGGGTACGCGAACTTGCGCGGCCGGCCGGTGGTCGGGTCGATGCCCGGCCGGTCCGGGTCGGAGGCCATCTCGTCGCCGATCTCGCCGGTCTCGCCCCTGGCCTGGAGGTAGCGGGCGAACCGCCGCCGCAGCACCTCGGTCAGTGCCGACAGGTCGTCGGTGGCGCCGCGCACCACGAACCGCCGGTACTCGCTCTTGCGGGCCAGCCCGTCCTCGAAGACGACCATGCTGGCCACCACGTCGGTGCCCTGGATCTGCGACACGTCGTAGCACTCGATGCGCAGCGGCGCGCTGCGCAGCCCGAGCGCCTCGGTGATCTCGTCCAGCGCCTCGCTGCGGGTGGTCAGGTCACCGGCCCGGCGCAGCTTGTGCCGGGTCAGCGCCTCGGCGGCGTTCCGGGCCACCGTCTCCAGCAGCGCCTTCTTGTCGCCGCGCTGCGGCACCCGCAGGGCCACCTTGCTGCCCCGGCGCGCCGACAGCCACTCGGCGAGCGCGTCGACGTCCGCCGGCAGCGCGGGCACCAGCAGCTCGCGGGGGACGTCGGCCTCCCCCTCCGCCTCCCCGTAGACCTGGGAGCAGAAGTGGTGCACGAGATCCCCGGTGGTCAGGTCCTCGACCTTCTCCACCACCCAGCCGCGCTGGCCGCGTACCCGGCCGTCCCGGACGTGGAAGACCTGGACGGCCGCCTCCAGCGGATCCTCGGCGAAGGCCACCACGTCGGCGTCGGTGCCGTCGCCGAAGACCACTGTCTGCTTCTCCATCGCCCGGCGCAGCGCCGCGATGTCGTCGCGCAGCCGGGCGGCCCGCTCGAACTCCAGCGCCTCGCTGGCCTCGCCCATCTCGCGTTCCAGCCGGCGGACCATCTGGTCGGTGCGGCCGGCCATGAAGTCGCAGAACTCGTCGACGATGCCGCGGTGCTCCTGCGCCGAGGTCCGGCCGACGCACGGCGCCGAGCACTTGCCGATGTCGCCGAGCAGGCAGGGCCGGCCGATCTGGGCCTGCCGCCGGAAGACCCCGGCCGAGCAGGTCCGGGCCGGGAAGACCCGGAGCAGCAGGTCGAGGGTCTCGCGGATCGCCCAGGCGTGCGAGTACGGCCCGAAGTAGCGCACCCCCTTGCGCTTGGCGCCCCGCATCACCTGGAGCCGGGGGAACTCCTCGTCGAGGGTGACGGCGAGATAGGGGTACGACTTGTCGTCCCGGTACCGCACGTTGAACCGGGGGTCGTACTGCTTGATCCAGAGGTACTCGAGTTGCAGCGCCTCGACCTCGGTGCCGACGGTGACCCAGTCCACGCTGCCGGCGGTGGTGACCATCTGCTGGGTGCGCTGGTGCAGGTTCCACAGGTCGCCGAAGTAGGAGTTGAGCCGGCTGCGCAGGCTCTTCGCCTTGCCGACGTAGATCACCCGGCCAGTCGGGTCGCGGAACCGGTAGACCCCGGGCAGGTCGGGAATCGTGCCCGGCGCCGGGCGATAGGTAGCGGGATCGGGCACGGCGCCAAGCCTAGACCCCGGCTGGGACAACGCCCGGCGCGCTGCGGCACCGCCTGGGACAACCCGCGGCGCAGACGGAGACGACGACGCCCGGCACCGCGCGGCGGCGGACAGCCGCACCGCGGCACCGGGCGCTCCGGCCCGGATCAGGCCAGCACGATGTTGTCCCCGTCGACGGTGACCTTCTTCTCCGGCAGCGGCTTGTTGGCCGGGCCACCCTTGGGCGAACCGTCCGCCACGGAGAACTTGCTGAAGTGGCAACTACAGTTGATCGTGCCCCCGTCGACCCCGGTCACCGGGCACTGCTGGTGTGTGCAGATCGAGCTGAAGGCCTTGAACTCGCCCTCGGTCGGCTGGGTGACCACGATCTGCTGGTCGGCGAAGATCTTGCCGCCGCCGACCGGGATCTCGCTCTTCTTGGCCAGCGCGGCGGTGCCGCCCTCGGCCGGAGCGCTCGCCGAGCCGCTGGGTGCCGGAGCGCCGCCGGACGGGCTGCTTCCGGTGCCGTCGAGGGCGTCGTCGTCGCCGGTGCCGCAGGCGGCCAGCACCACCGACACGCCCACCGCACCCGCACCCGCCAACAGCGCCCGGCGGGTCTGCGTGCCCGGCCCGGTCAGTTCGTCACTCATACCTAGCCTTCCTCTTCGGCGCCGCGCCCTGGTCGTCCGCGGCCACGCCCGAAGACACGGATATATCCACCAACCGGTTCAACCGGGACCGGGGTCAGGACTTTCCGGTACGCCGCCCACCCGCCGCCGTGCTCTTCGCCGCCGCCGTGCTCTTCGCGGCCGGGACCTTCGCGGTCCTGCCCGCGCGGGTGGCGGCGCCCTTCACGGTACCGCCGCCGGACCGGCCGTTGCCGACCTTCGCGGTACCGTCGGCCGCTCCGGCCGGGCGGCCGTTCTCCCTGCTGGTGCCGGTGTTCGCGGCGGTGCCGTTGGCCCTGGCGGCCCGGACGGTCGCCGCGCTCGCACCCCGGGGCGGCCCGGTCAGCCCGAGCACCGGCCGGAGGTACTGGCCGGTGTGGCTCTCCGGCACCTCCGCCAACTCCTCCGGGGTGCCGGCGGCCAGCACGGTGCCGCCGCGGTGCCCGCCCTCCGGACCCATGTCGACGAGCCAGTCCGCGGTCTTGATCACGTCCAGGTTGTGCTCGATGACGATCACCGTGTTGCCCTTGTCGACCAGGCTGTCCAGCACCCCGAGCAGCTTGCGGATGTCCTCGAAGTGCAGCCCGGTGGTCGGCTCGTCGAGCACGTACACCGTCCGGCCGGTGGAGCGCTTCTGCAACTCGGAGGCGAGCTTGACCCGCTGCGCCTCGCCGCCGGAGAGGGTCGGTGCCGGCTGGCCGAGCCGGACGTAGCCGAGGCCGACGTCGACAAGGGTCTTCAGGTGCCGGTGGATGGCCGGGATCGCCGAGAAGAACTCGGCCGCCTCCTCGATCGGCATCTCCAGGATGTCGGAGACCGTCCGGCCCTTGTAGTGCACCTCCAGGGTCTCCCGGTTGTACCGGGCACCCTTGCAGACCTCGCACGGCACGTAGACGTCCGGCAGGAAGTTCATCTCGATCTTGATCGTGCCGTCACCGCTGCACGCCTCGCACCGGCCGCCCTTGACGTTGAAGGAGAACCGGCCCGGCCCGTACCCCCGGACCTTCGCCTCGGTGGTCTCGGCGAAGAGCTTGCGGACGTGGTCCCAGACCCCGGTGTACGTCGCCGGGTTCGACCTCGGGGTCCGCCCGATCGGCGACTGGTCCACCCCGACCACCTTGTCGACGTTCTCGATGCCGGTGATCCGGGTGTGCCGTCCCGGCACCAGCCGGGCCCCGTTGATCTGGTTGGCCAGCACGGCGTAGAGGATGTCGTTGACAAGTGTCGACTTGCCGGAGCCACTGACCCCGGTGACCGCGATGAACTGCCCGAGCGGGAACGGGACGGTGAGGTTGCGCAGGTTGTGCTCGCGGGCGCCCTGCACCACCAGCTCCCGGCCCGGCGTCTGCGGCCGGCGCCCCTGCGGCGTCGGGATCGACCGGCGGCCGGAGAGGTACGCCCCGGTCACCGACTCGGTGTTGGCCAGCAGCTCCGGCACCGAACCGCTGTGCACGATCTTGCCGCCGTGCTCGCCGGCCCCCGGCCCGATGTCGACGATCCAGTCCGCCGTCCGGATGGTCTCCTCGTCGTGCTCCACCACGATGAGCGTGTTGCCCAGCCCCTTGAGCCGGACCAGCGTCTCGATCAGCCGGTGGTTGTCCCGCTGGTGCAGCCCGATCGACGGCTCGTCGAGCACGTAGAGGACCCCGACCAGGCCGGAGCCGATCTGGGTGGCGAGCCGGATCCGCTGCGCCTCGCCGCCGGAGAGGGTGCCGGCCGGCCGGTCCAGGGAGAGGTAGTCCAGGCCGACGTCGACCAGGAAGCGCAGCCGGGCGTTGATCTCCTTGAGCACCCGCTCGGCGATCATCTTCTGCCGGTCGGTCAGGGTCATCCCGCCGAGCAGTTCGGCGCACTCGCCGACCGAGAGCGCGCAGACCTCGGCGATGTTCCGGCCGCCCAGGGTGACCGCCAGCACCTCCGGCTTGAGCCGGCTGCCCCGGCAGACCGGGCAGGGCACGTCGCGCATGTACCCCTCGTACTTGTCCCGGGACCAGTCCGACTCGGTGTCGTTGTGCCGCCGCTCGATCCACTGCACCACGCCCTCGAAGCCGGTGTAGTAGGAGCGCTCGCGGCCGTACTTGTTGCGGTAGCGCACGTGCACCTGGTCGCCGGAGCCGTGCAGGACGGTCTTCTGCGCCCGGGACGGCAGTGCCCGCCACGGGGTGTCCAGGTCGAAGTGCTCGGCGTCGCCCAGCGCCTCCAGCAGGCGGAGGAAGTATTCCTGGGTCTGCCCGCCGGCCCACGGCGCGATGGCACCCTCGCGCAGGGTCCGCTCCGGGTCGGGTACGACGAGTTCGGCGTCGACCTCCTTCTTGGTGCCCAGCCCGGTGCACTCCGGGCAGGCGCCGTACGGGGCGTTGAAGGAGAAGACCCGGGGTTCGAGGTCCTCGATCGCCAGCGGGTGGTCGTTGGGGCAGGCCAGGTGCTCCGAGTAGCGCCGTTCCCGGGCCGGGTCGTCCTCCGGCAGGTCGACGAAGTCGAGCAGCACCAGCCCGCCGGAGAGCCCGAGCGCGGACTCCACCGAGTCGGTGAGCCGCTGCTTGGCGCCCGCCTTGACGGTGAGCCGGTCCACCACCACCTCGATGGTGTGCTTCTCCTGCTTCTTCAGCTTCGGCGGCTCGGTCAGCGGGTGGACCACCCCGTCGACCCGGGCCCGGGCGTATCCCTTGGCCTGGAGTTCGGCGAAGAGGTCGACGTACTCGCCCTTGCGGCCGCGGATCACCGGGGCGAGCACCATGAACCGGGTGCCCTCCTCCATCGCCAGCACCCGGTCGACGATCTGCTGCGGGCTCTGCTTGGAGATCTTCTGGCCGCAGACCGGGCAGTGCGGCTCGCCGACCCGGGCGAAGAGCAGCCGGAGGTAGTCGTAGACCTCGGTGATGGTGCCGACCGTCGAGCGCGGGTTGCGCGAGGTCGACTTCTGGTCGATCGAGACCGCCGGGCTGAGCCCCTCGATGAAGTCGACGTCCGGCTTGTCCATCTGGCCGAGGAACTGCCGGGCGTACGACGACAGCGACTCGACGTAGCGCCGCTGGCCCTCGGCGAAGATGGTGTCGAAGGCCAGGCTGGACTTTCCGGAACCGGAGAGCCCGGTAAAGACGATCATGGCGTCGCGCGGCAGGTCGAGGTTGACGTCGCGCAGGTTGTGTTCACGCGCGCCACGGATGATCAGTCGGTCGGCCACTGTCCGCGCACTCCCGGGGAGGAAAAGTATGTTCTGTCCGATTTGCTGGCGCAGAGGAGCGCCTCGGCCACTCTAGCCCCGGGGTACGACAGTTTCCCGCGCCGCCGAATTCCCGCAGCTCAGCCGCGGCACCGCCACCAACCGACCGCGACCGAGCGCTGACTCACCGCCCCGGGCGACCCCGACTCCGCTGCTCCCTGCGAATCCGCTTCCATTTGTACCGCTCCTCGGCGGCCAGCCGCGCGTCCCGTCGGCGTGTCTCGTACGCCACCTCGCGCTGGAGCTTCTGCCAACTCTCCCAGCGCCGCGGGCTCAGCTCGCCGGTCTCCAGCGCGACCTGGACCACGCACCCCGGCTCGCCCCGGTGCGCGCAGTCGGCGAACCGGCAGGCCGCGACGAGTTCCGCCACGTCGGCGAAGGCCCGGTCCAGCCCGGCCGCCGCGTCCAGCAGACCCACCGCCCGGACCCCCGGGGTGTCCAGCACCGCTCCCCCGCCCGGGATCGGGATCAACTGCCGGTGCGTGGTGGTGTGCCGGCCCTTGCCGTCCACCCCGCGTACCCCCTGTGTCGTCATCACGGTCGCCCCGGCCAGGGCGTTCACCAGCGTCGACTTGCCGGCACCGGAGGGCCCGAGCAGCGCCAGCGTGCGGCCGGGCGCCACCTGCGGGCGCAGCTCGGCCAGCCCGGTGCCGCGCTGCGCGCTGACCGGCAGCACCGGCACGCCCGGCGCGGCCCGGCCGAGCTGGTCGGCCATCGCCGCCGGGTCGGCGACCAGGTCGCACTTGGTGAGCACCAGCAGCGGGGTGGCGCCGGACTCCCAGGCCAGCGCGAGCAGCCGCTCGATCCGGGCCACGTCCGGCGACGGGTGCAGCGGCTCGACCACCGCCACGGCGTCCGCGTTGGCCGCCAGCACCTGACCGGTCGAGTCCTTGTCGGCGGTCCGCCGCACGATCGCGGTACGCCGGGGCAGCACCGCCTGCACGGTCAGCCGCCGGTCCGGCCAGTCCCGGACCAGCACCCAGTCCCCGGCGCACGGCAGGTTCGCCGCGTCCCGGGCCGCCGCGACCAGCAGGCCGCCGCCGAGACTGGCCCGCAGCGGCCCGCTCGCGCAGAGCACGGTGCAGATGCCCCGGTCGGCCCGGACCACCCGGCCGGGTCGAAGGTCGTCGCCGCGTTCGGGGTACGCCGCGGCCAGTGTCGCGTCCCAACCGAGGGACGCCAGATCGAAGGTCATCTCAACCCTTGTCGTCAGAGGTGGATTCAGCTGTCGAATCCAGAAGTGGAAACGGTGACAACGCGCACGTCGTCCGGCATGCCTCCCACCTCCTCACGCTCGCGGGTGTGCCCTCTCGCACGGCAGTTCCCGGTCCTCGAACGGTAGGTGCTGGTCCGGTCGGACCGAAAGCCAATTCCGCTCCGCCACTCCCGGCCGAAGGCGTCCCGGCCCGTCCGACCGCCGACCGCTATCGTCGTGAGTCGTGACACTCGACCCACTCGCGCTGCTGCCCGAGGTGGACCGGGCGACCGAGCGGCTGTTGCGGACCGTCGACGGGCTCGACGACGCGGCGACCGGCGAGCCGTCCCTGCTCCCCGGCTGGACCCGGGGCCACGTGCTCAGCCATCTCGCCCGCAACGCCGACAGCCTGGTCAACCTGCTGACGTCGGCGCGTACCGGTGAGGACGTCCCGCAGTACCCGAGCCCGGCGGCCCGGAACGCGGACATCGCGGCCGGCTCGGCCCGGCCGGTCGGCACCCAGCTCGCCGACCTGCGGGACAGCGCCCGGCGTCTCGCCGAGGCGGCCGGCGAGCTGCCGGCACCGGCGTGGGCCGCCCAGGTCCGTTCGACCCGCGGGCTCCGCCCGGCCGCCACCCTGGTCTGGGCCCGGCTGCGCGAGGTGGAGGTGCACCACGTGGACCTCGACGCCGGTTACCGGACCGCCGACTGGCCGGACGCGTTCGGCCAGCGGCTGCTGCACGAGGTCGTGCACGACCTGGCCCGGCGGGACGACCCGCTCGCCCTGGTGCTGGTGCCGGCGGAGACCGGGCAACCGCTGACCGTGCACACCGGCCGGGGCCTGCCGGTCGGCGTGCCGGCCGCGGACGACGGCCCGGAACTGCGCACCGTCACCGGCCCGGCGCACGAGCTGGCAGGCTGGCTGACCGGCCGGAGCGGCGGCGCCGGCCTCGTCGTCACGCCCGCCGGGCCGCTGCCGGCACCTCCACCCTGGATCTGAACCCGCCGGCCCGCCCCCTCGGCGGGGCGACCCGACTTCTGATTCGCCCCGCCTTTCGACGGGAACGATCCGACCCGCCCGACCCTGATCCGCCGACAACCCGGAGGCACCGAAGATGAGTTACACCGGCAACGTCGCCGCCGACGGCCCACCCGACGTACGCGAGCTCCGCGGCCTCACGGTCAGCAAGCTCTCGGTCGGTCCGATGGACAACAACGCCTACCTGCTGCGCTGCACCGCCACCGGCGAGCAGGTCCTGATCGACGCGGCAAACGAGGCGCCCCGGCTGCTGGAACTCGTCGGCGAGGGCGGGCTGGCCGCCGTGGTCACCACGCACCGGCACATGGACCACTGGGTCGCCCTGGAGGAGGTGGTGGCGAGCACCGGGGCCCGGTCACTGGTGCACGACGCCGACGCGGACGGCCTGCCGATCGACTCCGAGCCACTCGCCGAGGGCGACCGGGTCCGGGTCGGTGACCGCGAACTCGAAGTGATCCACATCGTCGGGCACACCCCCGGCTCCGTCGCGCTGCTCTACCGGGACGAGGTCGACGGGACCCACCTGTTCACCGGCGACTCGCTCTTTCCTGGGGGTCCTGGGAGGACAACTAACCCTGTCGAGTTTGCGCAGATCATGGACGACTTGGAAGCCAAGGTGTTCGATGTCTTGCCGGACGACACGTGGTTCTACCCGGGGCACGGCAAGGACTCGACGTTGGGTGTCGAGCGTCCGTCGGTGCCGGAGTGGCGGGCCCGGGGCTGGTAGTCAGACCGCCTCCCGCTCTGGCGTGGGGCCGTCGTCGGGTTGGTTGCGGAGTTGCCGTAGCAGGGTGAGTAGCGCCTCCTTCGCCGCCTTCGGGATGCGTTCGTCCTGGAGGACGTCGAGGAGTTCGTCGGCGCGAGGGTCGACGGGCGGCGGTGGGGGTTGGTCGATTTCGTCGGCTTCGAGTAGGCCGAGGGCGATGGCGGCGTCGATGGGTCGGATGCCGAGTGCGATGCAGACTGCCCTGACTTGGTCTAGGTCGGGTCGTTCGGCGTCGCCGCCTTCCCATCTGGTCAGTGTTCGGCGGCTGACGCCTGATGCGGCTACTAGGTCTTCTTGTCGCCAGCCGCGTCGTTGCCGCCCCTGCTTGATCAGGTTGGCGAAGGCGTCCTTGCGGCCTGGCTGTGACATGAGGGCACTGTAAAGGCTGGTCAGTGCATGATCGTGCGCCAGATGTGGCATGCGTCGTGCGTCACTCATGACGCACCGCCGTAAATTGCCTGTAAGCTCCCCAGCTTCATTCGGTCATGATGCCGTCACTCATCGATTAAGACAACTAGCACAGGGTGTCGCAAGGGGTTGCGCGCCATATATGGCTCATGAGATTCTTGCGCCATGCCCGACGCACAGACCAGCGATGTACGCGCCATACCGAGCGCGTCCGCACGTCTCAACTGGCCCCTCATCCGGGCCCGCTGCGCCGAACTCGGAGCACGCACCAACCGCGACGCCGCCCGAATCATGGGCATGGCCCCGCGCACCCTCGACCGGCTCCGCTACGGCAGCGCGGCGACCAGCATCGAAACCGTCCTCCAAATGCAGGAGATGCTGGGCCTGTCCCTCGACGACATGTTCCCCCGCCCCGCCAAGCGCCGCCGTAGCTCCCTGACCGACAAGGCGGCGGCCTGATGCCCGCCTACCGGCTCGACGACCCGGCACTCGACCAGGCGATGCGAACCCTCGCCGCCGAGACGGCCGCCGGTTGGCCGGCACCGTCGGAGGAACAGCGCGCCGAACTCGCCCCGCTGCTCGCCCCGCCGGTCGAACCGGTCAAGGTTCGCCGCCGTCGGCGTGCCCAGGTCCCGGGGCGGCGGGCCGCATGAGCGTCCGCAACCTCACCTCCCCCGCTGGTATCGCCACGCCGCTGCTGTCTGGCGGCTGGGTGATCGATCGCCGCGATGCGCCGTACTGGGTGTCGGACCGGGCGACCGCTCGGGCGGAACTGGGCATCCCTGACTCCCTGGCCGGGCTCGAGCCCCTGCGGTCAGCGTCTGCCGCCCCAGCCCTGCCGGGGCGCGCATGTGGGGAGGTCCGGCCGTGACCGCTGTCGCAACGACGGAACTCGCCCGCGCCCGCGCCGCCCGCATTCGAGCCGGTATCGGCGCCTACTTGGCCACCCTTGCCGACATTGCCGCCGCGTACGCACAGCAGGACTGGCGGGCGCTCGGCTATGCCGACTGGCAGGCGTACGTCGATGGTGAGTACTCCGAGCACCGACTGAAACTTTCGCCCGAACATCGACAGAAGGCGGTCGCCGAGCTTCGGCTCGCAGGAATGAGCCAGCGCGCCATCGGCTCGGCCCTCGGGGTCGACCAGGCCACCGTGATCCGGGACCTCCGCCGAGGTGATGCAGATGCATCACCTGAGGAGATCAAGGGTGCTGACGGGAAGACGTACGCCAGCACTCGTTCGAGTCCTCCAGTATCCCCGATCAACGTCGTAGAGGCGTCGCCCGGACCGGACCGATCGGGGCCGGAGCACCCGTGTCCCCCTGAGCGGTCGACGGAAGAGGTCGACGTCCGGCACGGCCCCGACTCGACTCCGGCAACGCCCGGCGACCTTGCTGCTGCCGCCAGCGTTCGTGCGGCGCTCGACATCCACGCGCCCGACCCTCACGCCGTCCATCGGGAGTGGCGGCGGGACTTTCTGGGGCAGGTGCATGCCGTTCATGTGGTGATGCGTCATGCCCCAACGACCGTGGTCGATCGCGGCGACGACGAGTGCGTTCGTGAGCTGTACCGGTGCGCACGCCTACTCGGCGAGTTTGCCCAGACCGTCGCTGACGAGATCGCCCGCTCTCAACCGAACGTCGTGCCATTTCGGAGGGCGCAGTGAAGTACGCAATTGATCGGGCTTCGTGGTCACCTGAGGACCGCGAAGAGTTCGAGCAGATGTTGGCCGAGATCTGCGGCCGGACCACCGACAGTGCCGAGCGGATCGATCTCGCCGAGGCGCTGCTGAACGACGCCGTCCAGGGTCAGCGGTTCTGGGCTCGACAGGTGGAGCGAGCGTGCCTGCGCGACGGACTCGGCGCGGAGATTCGCCGCTACGAGGACCGCAACCGAGTGATGTTTGCGCATGACGGACGAGTGCTGAGCATGCCGGCCAAGCAGGCGCGGCGGGTACAGGTCGACGACGGCCGGACAGTGTTTCAGCGCGAACTGATCGAGCTGTGGCCGTGGGCGCAGATCGAGGACAAGCGGGCCGAGGCCATCCGCGCGCGGCGGACCTATGACGACAAGGTCGCGCACTACGACCGACTGCTGGCTCTGCGGGTGCTGTGTCCAGATTCGGCCTCGCCGGATGAGGCGGCGCGGCAACTCGGGATTGACCTACAGACCTACCTGGCCCGGCCTGCCGAGGCCGCCTGACCAAAGCGAAGCGCCCGCCGGTCTGCCTCCGACGAGCGCTCGATCGCTCCGCCTCTTACCGATCTCTGACTAGGAGGACATCGGCAAATGGCTATTTCGACGATACATCAGGTCCCCCGAACGGCTGTCACCGCCTCCCCTGCCCGGCCACCTGCGGCACCTGTGGACCCGGTCCACCTCGCCGCCGAGCTGGAGGTGTGGCTAAAGGACCAGGGCATCAGCCCGGGTGCCGGGTACCGGCCCCTGGAAGCGCTCGCCGCCGTGGAGACGTATCTGCGGGCGGCAGACATTCCGATGGCCGGTGCCGCGTGACCGCGACCCTGCCGCCGAACCTGCTGCGGACCGTCGACCAGACCCGCGAGGCGGTGCCGCTGCCGGGACCGTCGTCGCCTGCCTGGCAGGACCCGTCAACGGTGTGGCGGATCGCCCTGTTCCGGGAGCGACACGTTGACCCGGCCGCGCACGACCTGGCGCACCCGCAGCCGATCTGGGGTTGCGACTTCTGCCCGCAGTCGGGCGTGTGCCCGCAGTGCGCAATGCCGTCCCCGGAGTGTGCGGATTCGTCGGGGCATCGGCGGGAAGCTGCCGGGTCGGAGTCGTCGTGGCGGGGTGGCGGCGTGAGGGTGTTGGAGCAGTGGTCGCCGGAGTTCGCCGCCGAGGTTGCCGAGCGGTGGCGGAAGGTGCGGCGGGGTGAGCGTCCCCGTCCGCAGGTTGAGGACCGGCCACCGGTTGTGGTCCGGGACGGGGCGACGGTACGCACCGAGGCGGTGGCGTCGTGACTCCCCTCGTGTTCGGCGCCGCCGGCCTGCTGGTCGGTGCCGCTATCGGCCAGCTCGTCGGCTACCGGCGGGGTGTGCGTGCGACGTGGCTCCACGCTGCGACCGCGTTCCTGACTCTTGACCGTCTCGTGTTTCGGCAGCTCTGCCGGGCGGAGGAGTCGGCTCGGGACGCTCAGGAGCGCCTGCACGCGGCGGTCCGGGATCCGCACGGCTTCGGTAACGGAGCCGGCTACCGCTCGACCCGCTCCCCTGATTCCCGGTCGGCAAGGGAGGCATCTCGTGCGTCTGCGTAGTGCTGTCGTGGTCGCGCTCGTCGGGGCGGCGTGTTTCGCGGTCGGTGTGGCCGATGTGCGCCGTGGTGTGTCTCCGTCGGTTGATCCGGTGCCGCCTCGGGTCCGGTTCACGCTGCCGACGTGTGACGGCCTGCCGGCCCGGGTGGACGTGACGAACGTCAACGAGGCCCGGTATGTGCTGGTCGGCTTCAACGACGACCCGGCTAGCGATGTGGAGCCGGGCGGGTCGGTCGGCTACGAGCTGACGTCGGGCGAGGTGCAGGTGATGGTCGACGGCCGCCCGCACGGACGCCCGTACGTGTATCTGCCGCCGTCGTGCGAGCGGCTTCCCTGACTCCCTCCGCCCGCCCGGGTGTGGGGTTATCCCTCCAAGGAGATCCATTGAGAATCCGAACTCTGGCCAGCGGTGTTGGTGCGCTGGCCGTAATGGTCGCCGGGGTGCTGGCGTTCACCGGCGCCGCGCAGGCGGCGACGATCGACGGCTGGACGGCGAACGTCGGCACCTCCGTGAAGGCGGTCGACGGTGTGAACGTGCTGGTGATGGACCAGTCGGGCACGTCGGCGGGGACGAGCCTGGAACGGGTCGTCGCCGGGAACGTGCACGCCGAGCTGCCGATCTCGTTCACGTTCCGGCTCGACGGTGCGGACGCGTCGTGTGGTGGTGGGGCGCCGCGCGTGTATCTGCTCGGCGGGCTGCTGTACGGGCAGGTCATGTCGTGCCCGGTCGCCGCGTCCGACTGGGTGACGGTGTCGGCGGCGGACTTGTCGTGGTGGTCGGGTGGCACGAACTACGCGTCGTGGGCGGCGGCTGTGGTGGCGCATCAGGGGACGCCGCTGGGTCAGGTCGGGCTGGTGTTCGACAACGCCGCCGGCAAGAACGCGAAGGCGCTGTTCAAGAACCTGACCCTCGCCGGGAAGCGGGTGAAGCTCGGCACCCCGCCGGGGGCGACGCCGACGGTGACCGCGTCTGCGACGGCATCCCCGACTGCGACGGCCACGCCTACCCAGACGGTGGAGCCGACCACGACCGCGACGGCTTCCCCGACCGGTGAGCCGACGTCAGAGCCGACCGCCGGTCCGTCTGAGTCGGCGGATCCGGACCCGACGTTCTCGCCGTCGCCGGCCGCCGGTGGCGGTGGAGGCGATTTGCCGCTGACGGGTGCGGGTGTGCTCGGGATCGGTGGCGCCGCTCTGCTGCTGGTTTCGGTCGGCGGTCTGCTGTTCGTGCTGGCCCGTCGTCGTCGGACCCGTTTCGAGGTCTGACGTGTTCGGCCCGGCGGGGGCGGCAACCCTCGCCGGGCTCGGGTCGGCCGGTTCAGCCGGTGCGGGTGTCGTAGCCCACCGTCCCGCCATTCGTAGACCACCACCAGATCGACGGGAGATCTCATGGGATTCATCAAGTCCTATCTACGGGACCTTGTGACCAACACCCGCCCTGCTGCTGCCATCGGACGGGCCGTCGTACCTCCGCAGGACGACCAGCCGACGGTCGGCCTGCCGCGTGCGGCGCTGAACGAGTCGTCGGGGTACGTCGGCCGCCGTCGGGACATCAAAGCCCGGAACCGGTCTGCTGGTCCGCGCTACCGGTCGCCGGAGGTGGCGCTGTGAGCCCGGCAGCCGCAGTCGTCCTCGGCATATACGCGTTCTCGGCGATCACGTTCGTTGGCCTGATGGTCGCCGACGGGATGGGTCGACGACGGCGGATCAGAAGGCGACGGCCGGTGCAGGTCGACGCGTACCCGTTCCTCAGTGACGGGGAGCAGGTGGAGCTGTACGCCCGCTTCGAGGCGATCGTCGCCCCGCTGCGGATTCAGGCCCCGATCGTGCCGGGGGGTGAGTCCCGGTGAGCGTAGTTACTGGCGAGGACTACGGGATCGGGGTGGGGTTCGCCCTTTTGACGGTAGCGATTTTCGGCCTGGTCGTGCTCGTTGCCGTCGTCATCCCCCGCGAGATCCATCGGGATCGGCAGGCGCATGCGGCGCTGGACCCGAAGCAGGACAAGCTGCGTTGGCAGTGGGGGACGCAACTGCTGAGCGGGGTGACGTCACGTAGGTCGATCGCCCCGGCGTCGCATCGCGCCCCGTGGCGGCTACCGGCTTGGGCGCGGACGTTGGTTGCGCACGGGCAGCCAGCCGAGCCGAAGGGGTACGGGCCTCCGCCGCCGCTGAGCGTGGTCGAGCAGCCGACCGTCACGGCCTGGCCGGTACGGGACCGGAACACGGTGCCGTCGCTACTGAACCCGGCCGTCGGTGCGGCCCGGGTGCCGCGCCAAGACCGGTGGGAGGAACGCGACGTCATAGACGACGTTCTCCGGGGCCGGATGGAAGCGGCGGCGAACACCGAGGACACCGGCATGCTCCCGCCGATCCGGGCGGAGGTCACCCCGTGAACCGGTTGGTGCGGTGGCTCTCTTCCCTCCGCCTGTGGTTCGTCGACCAGCAGGCGTTGCGGGCCGAGGTCATTCGTCTTCGCCGCCTGCTCGACGCGAAGCAGGCCGAGCACAACCGGCAGCTCATGGAGATCGACGAAGGGCACCGGCAGGTCATGGCGTCGATGCGGCTGACCAATGCCGAACTGCGGTCGGAGAACATCCGGCTCGATCGTGACGTTGACGAGTTGCGTTGGGCGCTGGCCCACGCCTCCGGCGGGGAGGTGGAGCGTGTCTCCGCAGCCGTCCGGGATTGAGGTCGTTCCGGTCACCGCCGCCCAGATCGGGGGCGCGTTCCTGCTCGGCGTGCTGCTGCTGGCGGTGGCGGTCGGGGTGACGGCGTGGGCGGTGCGCGGCCCGGTCGAGCCGGAGTCGGTGGATGACGTCGACCGCCGGGCGGAGATCCGGGCGCCGAGGGTCGGGCGCGGCCTTCGCCGTCGGCCGCACACGGGGACCGTGCATGTGCCCGGTGTCCGGCCGGTGTCCGCCGACGATCCGACGGTTGTGATCCGCATGGGTGGTGACGAGTCGTGATCGGCGAGCGGTGGATGTGGCTGGGAGTAGGGCTCATGGTCGTCGGCGCCGGTCTGCTGGTGGTGTTGTCGGCCCGGCGGGTTCGGGGTCGTCGCGCCCGGCGTGCTCGCGTGGCGCAGCGGTGGGTCACCTACCGGCAGGGGTCGGCTGCGGTGTCGCCGTCGGGGTTGGTGCCGCCGCGTGTGTCCGGGGTGTACCGGAGCACGGCCGGGGATGTCGACGCTACGGCGGTCATGGCCCGGATGCGGGATGGTGGCCATGGTTGAGCCCCGGCCGCTCGCCCAGCCCACCCAGCCGGCGCACGTCGAGTGGCGCTACCTGCCGAAGTCTCAGGTCAAGCACGCCCTGACCCGGGCTGATGACTGCGCGGCGATGTGTGGCCTGTATGTGCTGCCGGCGTCGATGTGGTTGGGCACCGGCAGTCAAGTGGAGTACGAGACGGTTGCCGGGCTGCGGGAGTGCCGGTCGTGCGTGAAGGCGCTCGGCCGGTGAACCCGATCGACTGCCTGGTTGTCGGCCTGGTCCTCGTGCTACTTGGGGTTGTTGCCGCCGTGCTGGGCTGGTGGTGGCCGGCATGCTGGTTGACGGTCGGCTGCGGGGTTGGGTTGCTGTTTGACGGCGCCGGGGATCTGGACCGGTTGCAGCAGCGGTCAGGTGATCCCCGATGAGGCGGTCAGGCGTCATCGCGCGGTTGCTCTCGCCTGCCAGGGTGTCGACCTCGGGCACGCAGCGCCTCGGTCACGAGCACGGACAGGGCCGCATTGAAGCTCACGCCCATCTCATCGGCCACCTCTCGGATGGCCGCGTTGATGTCTGCCCTGAACCGAACCGTTGTGGGTCGCTCCGCCATATTGCTGATCGTAGTGCGCATACATATGATGGTAGAGTGAATACATCCGATGGCGCCAGTTGGCTACCTGCCGGCGCATCCCGATGACCTTGGAGTCGCTGCATGACTGACGTTGTCCTGCTGACCCGAGCCGAGGCTGACTGTCTTGCCGACTGCGAACAGAAGATCGCCGCCGGCCTTCAAACCTTCGTCGAGGTCGGCACCGCCCTGGCAACGATCCGGGACAACCGTCTCTACCGAGCCGAGTTCGGCACCTTCGAGGCGTACTGCATGAGCCGGTGGGGCTTCACCGATCGGCGCGCTCGCCAGATCATCGACGCCGCCGAGATCGGAACAATTGTTCCGGTCGCAAACGAGGGTCAGGCGCGAGAACTCAGTCGCGTCCCCGAGCCCGAGCGCGCCGAGGTGTGGCGCGAGGTTCAGGAACGCACCGAGGGGCGCCCAACTGCTGCCGCGATCGCCGAGGTCCGCCGCGAGCGCGAACAACCCACGAACCCCCCGACCGGTGCTGACGCGTTCGCGTCCAGTGCCGAAACCCGGCCCGACCGGTCGGGGCCTATGCCGGGGGAGGTGGCGTCCGGGATGAAAGGGAACTTGTCGCAAAGCAACCTTCGCAACGACGCCACCTCCCCCGGCGCTCAAACCACCGGTCCGGCACTTCCGTGGCCCGTCGCCGAGGACATCGCTCGACCGGCCGCCGAGGGAAGCGGAGTTGCGCACGCCGCCCGCGTCAGCGACGACGTACGACGGCTGATCACGCTCGCGCAGACGTTCGGCAGTCCCGAGCTTCGCGCCCGCGCCGTCGACCTGTACGCCGACCACCTCGGCCACGCCCCGATGCCGCCGTCCGGAGCGGTCAACACCGAAGAGATTCGCAAGGCCGGTGAGGCGATCCTCGCCCTGGCCAAGGACTGGAAGAGGAAGCGATGAAGCGTCGTACCCCCGCCTTCGACCACGTTGTCTACCTGTACCGCACCTGGGCGTCCCAGCGAAGCGGCGTATGGAGCAAGAAGGAGGCGTGGGGCGACCTCCGCTCTGACGTCATCGGCTTCCTCCGGGCCACGTCCGCCCCCGACGACTGGGACCAGCTCGCCGAGATGCTGTTCAACCTCGCCGACGACGCGATCGTCAAGGCCGGGGAGTACGAGATCCGCGACGCGGACCCGATGCAGCAGGAGCTTCCATTCGCCCTGCCGTACGACCTTGACGCGATCCTTGCGCTCGGTGCCGGTGACCGGTGCGCGTTCGGCGACATGCGGATGGCCGAGTGGGTTCGCCACGACGCGAAGAAGTACGAGAACATGCGCGCCGTTCAGGAGGCGTACGACGAGTGGCGGCAGAAGAGTAATCACCTGCTGCCGGGCCTGACTCAGGGCATGTCGATTCGCGAGATCTGCGAGCGGGCCGCCGCGTGAACCAGCCCACCGTCCTGACAGTGAAGCGGTACCGGTGCCCGCACTGCACCCGCTTCTCAAGGTCGAGCAAGGCCAGGACGGTCGAACACATGGGCCGCTGCTGGTACAACCCGGGCGCCCGGGGTTGCAAGACGTGCGCGCACTTCCAACCCGAGCACGATGCGTGCGGTTGTACGCCCGGCTGCAACTGGGGCAACAGCGGCCAGTCGATCGCCGAGTCGTGTGCGGTCGGCGTGGACCTGTCCGGGCACCCGGAGTGCGCGGCCTGTGGTGGGTCCGGCTGGACCGACACCAGCGAGGGCGGCGAGCGGCCCTGCACCTCTGAAACCACGACGTGTCACGTCGGCGACGGGCGTGCGGTGAGGCCCGGTCCGATCGTCGGCTGCCCCGAGTGGTCGCCCTCTTCTTCCCTTCCGACCGAACGGAGCTGATCAACCATGAGTTACGTCCAGCCCGACCCGGGCCGCTATCGCCGACTCAAGGATAACGCCGAGGTCACGGTGACCGGCTGCACCGGAAGCGAGTGGAACGACAGCGTGTCGGTTCGGTCTCCCCGGCTGACGCACGTGCGGCTGGAGAACTTCTGGAAGAAGTACGAGCCGCTGCCCGCCGAGTCTCCGGCGGTGACGTCGTGACCGCCCTGCCGAACATCGTCGCCGTCGACTGTTGGCGCTGCGGTGACACCCCTGCCGCCGGCACCTGCTGCTCGTCCCACGACAAGCTGCTGTGTCACC
>NZ_JBMHMC010000012.1:0-10955 GCF_049179135.1 Plantactinospora sp. WMMB782
GGTCCGATGGACAACAACGCCTACCTGCTGCGCTGCACCGCCACCGGCGAGCAGGTCCTGATCGACGCGGCAAACGAGGCGCCCCGGCTGCTGGAACTCGTCGGCGAGGGCGGGCTGGCCGCCGTGGTCACCACGCACCGGCACATGGACCACTGGGTCGCCCTGGAGGAGGTGGTGGCGAGCACCGGGGCCCGGTCACTGGTGCACGACGCCGACGCGGACGGCCTGCCGATCGACTCCGAGCCACTCGCCGAGGGCGACCGGGTCCGGGTCGGTGACCGCGAACTCGAAGTGATCCACATCGTCGGGCACACCCCCGGCTCCGTCGCGCTGCTCTACCGGGACGAGGTCGACGGGACCCACCTGTTCACCGGCGACTCGCTCTTTCCTGGGGGTCCTGGGAGGACAACTAACCCTGTCGAGTTTGCGCAGATCATGGACGACTTGGAAGCCAAGGTGTTCGATGTCTTGCCGGACGACACGTGGTTCTACCCGGGGCACGGCAAGGACTCGACGTTGGGTGTCGAGCGTCCGTCGGTGCCGGAGTGGCGGGCCCGGGGCTGGTAGTCAGACCGCCTCCCGCTCTGGCGTGGGGCCGTCGTCGGGTTGGTTGCGGAGTTGCCGTAGCAGGGTGAGTAGCGCCTCCTTCGCCGCCTTCGGGATGCGTTCGTCCTGGAGGACGTCGAGGAGTTCGTCGGCGCGAGGGTCGACGGGCGGCGGTGGGGGTTGGTCGATTTCGTCGGCTTCGAGTAGGCCGAGGGCGATGGCGGCGTCGATGGGTCGGATGCCGAGTGCGATGCAGACTGCCCTGACTTGGTCTAGGTCGGGTCGTTCGGCGTCGCCGCCTTCCCATCTGGTCAGTGTTCGGCGGCTGACGCCTGATGCGGCTACTAGGTCTTCTTGTCGCCAGCCGCGTCGTTGCCGCCCCTGCTTGATCAGGTTGGCGAAGGCGTCCTTGCGGCCTGGCTGTGACATGAGGGCACTGTAAAGGCTGGTCAGTGCATGATCGTGCGCCAGATGTGGCATGCGTCGTGCGTCACTCATGACGCACCGCCGTAAATTGCCTGTAAGCTCCCCAGCTTCATTCGGTCATGATGCCGTCACTCATCGATTAAGACAACTAGCACAGGGTGTCGCAAGGGGTTGCGCGCCATATATGGCTCATGAGATTCTTGCGCCATGCCCGACGCACAGACCAGCGATGTACGCGCCATACCGAGCGCGTCCGCACGTCTCAACTGGCCCCTCATCCGGGCCCGCTGCGCCGAACTCGGAGCACGCACCAACCGCGACGCCGCCCGAATCATGGGCATGGCCCCGCGCACCCTCGACCGGCTCCGCTACGGCAGCGCGGCGACCAGCATCGAAACCGTCCTCCAAATGCAGGAGATGCTGGGCCTGTCCCTCGACGACATGTTCCCCCGCCCCGCCAAGCGCCGCCGTAGCTCCCTGACCGACAAGGCGGCGGCCTGATGCCCGCCTACCGGCTCGACGACCCGGCACTCGACCAGGCGATGCGAACCCTCGCCGCCGAGACGGCCGCCGGTTGGCCGGCACCGTCGGAGGAACAGCGCGCCGAACTCGCCCCGCTGCTCGCCCCGCCGGTCGAACCGGTCAAGGTTCGCCGCCGTCGGCGTGCCCAGGTCCCGGGGCGGCGGGCCGCATGAGCGTCCGCAACCTCACCTCCCCCGCTGGTATCGCCACGCCGCTGCTGTCTGGCGGCTGGGTGATCGATCGCCGCGATGCGCCGTACTGGGTGTCGGACCGGGCGACCGCTCGGGCGGAACTGGGCATCCCTGACTCCCTGGCCGGGCTCGAGCCCCTGCGGTCAGCGTCTGCCGCCCCAGCCCTGCCGGGGCGCGCATGTGGGGAGGTCCGGCCGTGACCGCTGTCGCAACGACGGAACTCGCCCGCGCCCGCGCCGCCCGCATTCGAGCCGGTATCGGCGCCTACTTGGCCACCCTTGCCGACATTGCCGCCGCGTACGCACAGCAGGACTGGCGGGCGCTCGGCTATGCCGACTGGCAGGCGTACGTCGATGGTGAGTACTCCGAGCACCGACTGAAACTTTCGCCCGAACATCGACAGAAGGCGGTCGCCGAGCTTCGGCTCGCAGGAATGAGCCAGCGCGCCATCGGCTCGGCCCTCGGGGTCGACCAGGCCACCGTGATCCGGGACCTCCGCCGAGGTGATGCAGATGCATCACCTGAGGAGATCAAGGGTGCTGACGGGAAGACGTACGCCAGCACTCGTTCGAGTCCTCCAGTATCCCCGATCAACGTCGTAGAGGCGTCGCCCGGACCGGACCGATCGGGGCCGGAGCACCCGTGTCCCCCTGAGCGGTCGACGGAAGAGGTCGACGTCCGGCACGGCCCCGACTCGACTCCGGCAACGCCCGGCGACCTTGCTGCTGCCGCCAGCGTTCGTGCGGCGCTCGACATCCACGCGCCCGACCCTCACGCCGTCCATCGGGAGTGGCGGCGGGACTTTCTGGGGCAGGTGCATGCCGTTCATGTGGTGATGCGTCATGCCCCAACGACCGTGGTCGATCGCGGCGACGACGAGTGCGTTCGTGAGCTGTACCGGTGCGCACGCCTACTCGGCGAGTTTGCCCAGACCGTCGCTGACGAGATCGCCCGCTCTCAACCGAACGTCGTGCCATTTCGGAGGGCGCAGTGAAGTACGCAATTGATCGGGCTTCGTGGTCACCTGAGGACCGCGAAGAGTTCGAGCAGATGTTGGCCGAGATCTGCGGCCGGACCACCGACAGTGCCGAGCGGATCGATCTCGCCGAGGCGCTGCTGAACGACGCCGTCCAGGGTCAGCGGTTCTGGGCTCGACAGGTGGAGCGAGCGTGCCTGCGCGACGGACTCGGCGCGGAGATTCGCCGCTACGAGGACCGCAACCGAGTGATGTTTGCGCATGACGGACGAGTGCTGAGCATGCCGGCCAAGCAGGCGCGGCGGGTACAGGTCGACGACGGCCGGACAGTGTTTCAGCGCGAACTGATCGAGCTGTGGCCGTGGGCGCAGATCGAGGACAAGCGGGCCGAGGCCATCCGCGCGCGGCGGACCTATGACGACAAGGTCGCGCACTACGACCGACTGCTGGCTCTGCGGGTGCTGTGTCCAGATTCGGCCTCGCCGGATGAGGCGGCGCGGCAACTCGGGATTGACCTACAGACCTACCTGGCCCGGCCTGCCGAGGCCGCCTGACCAAAGCGAAGCGCCCGCCGGTCTGCCTCCGACGAGCGCTCGATCGCTCCGCCTCTTACCGATCTCTGACTAGGAGGACATCGGCAAATGGCTATTTCGACGATACATCAGGTCCCCCGAACGGCTGTCACCGCCTCCCCTGCCCGGCCACCTGCGGCACCTGTGGACCCGGTCCACCTCGCCGCCGAGCTGGAGGTGTGGCTAAAGGACCAGGGCATCAGCCCGGGTGCCGGGTACCGGCCCCTGGAAGCGCTCGCCGCCGTGGAGACGTATCTGCGGGCGGCAGACATTCCGATGGCCGGTGCCGCGTGACCGCGACCCTGCCGCCGAACCTGCTGCGGACCGTCGACCAGACCCGCGAGGCGGTGCCGCTGCCGGGACCGTCGTCGCCTGCCTGGCAGGACCCGTCAACGGTGTGGCGGATCGCCCTGTTCCGGGAGCGACACGTTGACCCGGCCGCGCACGACCTGGCGCACCCGCAGCCGATCTGGGGTTGCGACTTCTGCCCGCAGTCGGGCGTGTGCCCGCAGTGCGCAATGCCGTCCCCGGAGTGTGCGGATTCGTCGGGGCATCGGCGGGAAGCTGCCGGGTCGGAGTCGTCGTGGCGGGGTGGCGGCGTGAGGGTGTTGGAGCAGTGGTCGCCGGAGTTCGCCGCCGAGGTTGCCGAGCGGTGGCGGAAGGTGCGGCGGGGTGAGCGTCCCCGTCCGCAGGTTGAGGACCGGCCACCGGTTGTGGTCCGGGACGGGGCGACGGTACGCACCGAGGCGGTGGCGTCGTGACTCCCCTCGTGTTCGGCGCCGCCGGCCTGCTGGTCGGTGCCGCTATCGGCCAGCTCGTCGGCTACCGGCGGGGTGTGCGTGCGACGTGGCTCCACGCTGCGACCGCGTTCCTGACTCTTGACCGTCTCGTGTTTCGGCAGCTCTGCCGGGCGGAGGAGTCGGCTCGGGACGCTCAGGAGCGCCTGCACGCGGCGGTCCGGGATCCGCACGGCTTCGGTAACGGAGCCGGCTACCGCTCGACCCGCTCCCCTGATTCCCGGTCGGCAAGGGAGGCATCTCGTGCGTCTGCGTAGTGCTGTCGTGGTCGCGCTCGTCGGGGCGGCGTGTTTCGCGGTCGGTGTGGCCGATGTGCGCCGTGGTGTGTCTCCGTCGGTTGATCCGGTGCCGCCTCGGGTCCGGTTCACGCTGCCGACGTGTGACGGCCTGCCGGCCCGGGTGGACGTGACGAACGTCAACGAGGCCCGGTATGTGCTGGTCGGCTTCAACGACGACCCGGCTAGCGATGTGGAGCCGGGCGGGTCGGTCGGCTACGAGCTGACGTCGGGCGAGGTGCAGGTGATGGTCGACGGCCGCCCGCACGGACGCCCGTACGTGTATCTGCCGCCGTCGTGCGAGCGGCTTCCCTGACTCCCTCCGCCCGCCCGGGTGTGGGGTTATCCCTCCAAGGAGATCCATTGAGAATCCGAACTCTGGCCAGCGGTGTTGGTGCGCTGGCCGTAATGGTCGCCGGGGTGCTGGCGTTCACCGGCGCCGCGCAGGCGGCGACGATCGACGGCTGGACGGCGAACGTCGGCACCTCCGTGAAGGCGGTCGACGGTGTGAACGTGCTGGTGATGGACCAGTCGGGCACGTCGGCGGGGACGAGCCTGGAACGGGTCGTCGCCGGGAACGTGCACGCCGAGCTGCCGATCTCGTTCACGTTCCGGCTCGACGGTGCGGACGCGTCGTGTGGTGGTGGGGCGCCGCGCGTGTATCTGCTCGGCGGGCTGCTGTACGGGCAGGTCATGTCGTGCCCGGTCGCCGCGTCCGACTGGGTGACGGTGTCGGCGGCGGACTTGTCGTGGTGGTCGGGTGGCACGAACTACGCGTCGTGGGCGGCGGCTGTGGTGGCGCATCAGGGGACGCCGCTGGGTCAGGTCGGGCTGGTGTTCGACAACGCCGCCGGCAAGAACGCGAAGGCGCTGTTCAAGAACCTGACCCTCGCCGGGAAGCGGGTGAAGCTCGGCACCCCGCCGGGGGCGACGCCGACGGTGACCGCGTCTGCGACGGCATCCCCGACTGCGACGGCCACGCCTACCCAGACGGTGGAGCCGACCACGACCGCGACGGCTTCCCCGACCGGTGAGCCGACGTCAGAGCCGACCGCCGGTCCGTCTGAGTCGGCGGATCCGGACCCGACGTTCTCGCCGTCGCCGGCCGCCGGTGGCGGTGGAGGCGATTTGCCGCTGACGGGTGCGGGTGTGCTCGGGATCGGTGGCGCCGCTCTGCTGCTGGTTTCGGTCGGCGGTCTGCTGTTCGTGCTGGCCCGTCGTCGTCGGACCCGTTTCGAGGTCTGACGTGTTCGGCCCGGCGGGGGCGGCAACCCTCGCCGGGCTCGGGTCGGCCGGTTCAGCCGGTGCGGGTGTCGTAGCCCACCGTCCCGCCATTCGTAGACCACCACCAGATCGACGGGAGATCTCATGGGATTCATCAAGTCCTATCTACGGGACCTTGTGACCAACACCCGCCCTGCTGCTGCCATCGGACGGGCCGTCGTACCTCCGCAGGACGACCAGCCGACGGTCGGCCTGCCGCGTGCGGCGCTGAACGAGTCGTCGGGGTACGTCGGCCGCCGTCGGGACATCAAAGCCCGGAACCGGTCTGCTGGTCCGCGCTACCGGTCGCCGGAGGTGGCGCTGTGAGCCCGGCAGCCGCAGTCGTCCTCGGCATATACGCGTTCTCGGCGATCACGTTCGTTGGCCTGATGGTCGCCGACGGGATGGGTCGACGACGGCGGATCAGAAGGCGACGGCCGGTGCAGGTCGACGCGTACCCGTTCCTCAGTGACGGGGAGCAGGTGGAGCTGTACGCCCGCTTCGAGGCGATCGTCGCCCCGCTGCGGATTCAGGCCCCGATCGTGCCGGGGGGTGAGTCCCGGTGAGCGTAGTTACTGGCGAGGACTACGGGATCGGGGTGGGGTTCGCCCTTTTGACGGTAGCGATTTTCGGCCTGGTCGTGCTCGTTGCCGTCGTCATCCCCCGCGAGATCCATCGGGATCGGCAGGCGCATGCGGCGCTGGACCCGAAGCAGGACAAGCTGCGTTGGCAGTGGGGGACGCAACTGCTGAGCGGGGTGACGTCACGTAGGTCGATCGCCCCGGCGTCGCATCGCGCCCCGTGGCGGCTACCGGCTTGGGCGCGGACGTTGGTTGCGCACGGGCAGCCAGCCGAGCCGAAGGGGTACGGGCCTCCGCCGCCGCTGAGCGTGGTCGAGCAGCCGACCGTCACGGCCTGGCCGGTACGGGACCGGAACACGGTGCCGTCGCTACTGAACCCGGCCGTCGGTGCGGCCCGGGTGCCGCGCCAAGACCGGTGGGAGGAACGCGACGTCATAGACGACGTTCTCCGGGGCCGGATGGAAGCGGCGGCGAACACCGAGGACACCGGCATGCTCCCGCCGATCCGGGCGGAGGTCACCCCGTGAACCGGTTGGTGCGGTGGCTCTCTTCCCTCCGCCTGTGGTTCGTCGACCAGCAGGCGTTGCGGGCCGAGGTCATTCGTCTTCGCCGCCTGCTCGACGCGAAGCAGGCCGAGCACAACCGGCAGCTCATGGAGATCGACGAAGGGCACCGGCAGGTCATGGCGTCGATGCGGCTGACCAATGCCGAACTGCGGTCGGAGAACATCCGGCTCGATCGTGACGTTGACGAGTTGCGTTGGGCGCTGGCCCACGCCTCCGGCGGGGAGGTGGAGCGTGTCTCCGCAGCCGTCCGGGATTGAGGTCGTTCCGGTCACCGCCGCCCAGATCGGGGGCGCGTTCCTGCTCGGCGTGCTGCTGCTGGCGGTGGCGGTCGGGGTGACGGCGTGGGCGGTGCGCGGCCCGGTCGAGCCGGAGTCGGTGGATGACGTCGACCGCCGGGCGGAGATCCGGGCGCCGAGGGTCGGGCGCGGCCTTCGCCGTCGGCCGCACACGGGGACCGTGCATGTGCCCGGTGTCCGGCCGGTGTCCGCCGACGATCCGACGGTTGTGATCCGCATGGGTGGTGACGAGTCGTGATCGGCGAGCGGTGGATGTGGCTGGGAGTAGGGCTCATGGTCGTCGGCGCCGGTCTGCTGGTGGTGTTGTCGGCCCGGCGGGTTCGGGGTCGTCGCGCCCGGCGTGCTCGCGTGGCGCAGCGGTGGGTCACCTACCGGCAGGGGTCGGCTGCGGTGTCGCCGTCGGGGTTGGTGCCGCCGCGTGTGTCCGGGGTGTACCGGAGCACGGCCGGGGATGTCGACGCTACGGCGGTCATGGCCCGGATGCGGGATGGTGGCCATGGTTGAGCCCCGGCCGCTCGCCCAGCCCACCCAGCCGGCGCACGTCGAGTGGCGCTACCTGCCGAAGTCTCAGGTCAAGCACGCCCTGACCCGGGCTGATGACTGCGCGGCGATGTGTGGCCTGTATGTGCTGCCGGCGTCGATGTGGTTGGGCACCGGCAGTCAAGTGGAGTACGAGACGGTTGCCGGGCTGCGGGAGTGCCGGTCGTGCGTGAAGGCGCTCGGCCGGTGAACCCGATCGACTGCCTGGTTGTCGGCCTGGTCCTCGTGCTACTTGGGGTTGTTGCCGCCGTGCTGGGCTGGTGGTGGCCGGCATGCTGGTTGACGGTCGGCTGCGGGGTTGGGTTGCTGTTTGACGGCGCCGGGGATCTGGACCGGTTGCAGCAGCGGTCAGGTGATCCCCGATGAGGCGGTCAGGCGTCATCGCGCGGTTGCTCTCGCCTGCCAGGGTGTCGACCTCGGGCACGCAGCGCCTCGGTCACGAGCACGGACAGGGCCGCATTGAAGCTCACGCCCATCTCATCGGCCACCTCTCGGATGGCCGCGTTGATGTCTGCCCTGAACCGAACCGTTGTGGGTCGCTCCGCCATATTGCTGATCGTAGTGCGCATACATATGATGGTAGAGTGAATACATCCGATGGCGCCAGTTGGCTACCTGCCGGCGCATCCCGATGACCTTGGAGTCGCTGCATGACTGACGTTGTCCTGCTGACCCGAGCCGAGGCTGACTGTCTTGCCGACTGCGAACAGAAGATCGCCGCCGGCCTTCAAACCTTCGTCGAGGTCGGCACCGCCCTGGCAACGATCCGGGACAACCGTCTCTACCGAGCCGAGTTCGGCACCTTCGAGGCGTACTGCATGAGCCGGTGGGGCTTCACCGATCGGCGCGCTCGCCAGATCATCGACGCCGCCGAGATCGGAACAATTGTTCCGGTCGCAAACGAGGGTCAGGCGCGAGAACTCAGTCGCGTCCCCGAGCCCGAGCGCGCCGAGGTGTGGCGCGAGGTTCAGGAACGCACCGAGGGGCGCCCAACTGCTGCCGCGATCGCCGAGGTCCGCCGCGAGCGCGAACAACCCACGAACCCCCCGACCGGTGCTGACGCGTTCGCGTCCAGTGCCGAAACCCGGCCCGACCGGTCGGGGCCTATGCCGGGGGAGGTGGCGTCCGGGATGAAAGGGAACTTGTCGCAAAGCAACCTTCGCAACGACGCCACCTCCCCCGGCGCTCAAACCACCGGTCCGGCACTTCCGTGGCCCGTCGCCGAGGACATCGCTCGACCGGCCGCCGAGGGAAGCGGAGTTGCGCACGCCGCCCGCGTCAGCGACGACGTACGACGGCTGATCACGCTCGCGCAGACGTTCGGCAGTCCCGAGCTTCGCGCCCGCGCCGTCGACCTGTACGCCGACCACCTCGGCCACGCCCCGATGCCGCCGTCCGGAGCGGTCAACACCGAAGAGATTCGCAAGGCCGGTGAGGCGATCCTCGCCCTGGCCAAGGACTGGAAGAGGAAGCGATGAAGCGTCGTACCCCCGCCTTCGACCACGTTGTCTACCTGTACCGCACCTGGGCGTCCCAGCGAAGCGGCGTATGGAGCAAGAAGGAGGCGTGGGGCGACCTCCGCTCTGACGTCATCGGCTTCCTCCGGGCCACGTCCGCCCCCGACGACTGGGACCAGCTCGCCGAGATGCTGTTCAACCTCGCCGACGACGCGATCGTCAAGGCCGGGGAGTACGAGATCCGCGACGCGGACCCGATGCAGCAGGAGCTTCCATTCGCCCTGCCGTACGACCTTGACGCGATCCTTGCGCTCGGTGCCGGTGACCGGTGCGCGTTCGGCGACATGCGGATGGCCGAGTGGGTTCGCCACGACGCGAAGAAGTACGAGAACATGCGCGCCGTTCAGGAGGCGTACGACGAGTGGCGGCAGAAGAGTAATCACCTGCTGCCGGGCCTGACTCAGGGCATGTCGATTCGCGAGATCTGCGAGCGGGCCGCCGCGTGAACCAGCCCACCGTCCTGACAGTGAAGCGGTACCGGTGCCCGCACTGCACCCGCTTCTCAAGGTCGAGCAAGGCCAGGACGGTCGAACACATGGGCCGCTGCTGGTACAACCCGGGCGCCCGGGGTTGCAAGACGTGCGCGCACTTCCAACCCGAGCACGATGCGTGCGGTTGTACGCCCGGCTGCAACTGGGGCAACAGCGGCCAGTCGATCGCCGAGTCGTGTGCGGTCGGCGTGGACCTGTCCGGGCACCCGGAGTGCGCGGCCTGTGGTGGGTCCGGCTGGACCGACACCAGCGAGGGCGGCGAGCGGCCCTGCACCTCTGAAACCACGACGTGTCACGTCGGCGACGGGCGTGCGGTGAGGCCCGGTCCGATCGTCGGCTGCCCCGAGTGGTCGCCCTCTTCTTCCCTTCCGACCGAACGGAGCTGATCAACCATGAGTTACGTCCAGCCCGACCCGGGCCGCTATCGCCGACTCAAGGATAACGCCGAGGTCACGGTGACCGGCTGCACCGGAAGCGAGTGGAACGACAGCGTGTCGGTTCGGTCTCCCCGGCTGACGCACGTGCGGCTGGAGAACTTCTGGAAGAAGTACGAGCCGCTGCCCGCCGAGTCTCCGGCGGTGACGTCGTGACCGCCCTGCCGAACATCGTCGCCGTCGACTGTTGGCGCTGCGGTGACACCCCTGCCGCCGGCACCTGCTGCTCGTCCCACGACAAGCTGCTGTGTCACCGCTGCTACCGGCTGACTCACTTCGTCGAGCGGTGCACCGAGAGTTGCCGGGAGTGTGCGGCTGAGAGTTTGCCGCTGATTCTCACCCCTGCGATTGCCGCGACGATCGGCCGGAAGTCGGTGGCGTCGTGACCGCCCGGGAGCCGCTGGACCTGGACGGCATCCTTACCGACGTCACGGGGCACGCTGCCGAGCTGCCGGCAGACGTCGTGGATTGCGTCGGGTGCCACATCGCCGTTACCGATGTGCCCGCGCTGGTCGCCGAGGTGCGGGCGCTGCGCCGGGACCTGGCCGCGAACGAGGACAGCGAGGATGCCCGACTGGCCATCGCTGAGGCCGAGGTTGCCCGGCTGCGTCCGGTGGTCGAGGCCGCGCGTCGGGTGGTCTACCCCGGCGGCGTGGACGAGTTCAACGGGCTTGTCGCCGCCGTCAGCGTGTTCAACGCGGAGTCGCCGGCAGTTCCGGGACCGGAGGTGCCGTGGTGACCGTCGTTCTTCCGCCGCGCACGCTGGCCGACCCGGACGCCGTCAACCGCCTCGACGACGGCACTCCCCTGCCCGGTGACGTGGTACGGGCCGAACAGCACGACCGTCAGTGCCGGCAGTCGTGGGACGGGTTCGCCCGGCAGCAGGCGGCGATGGAGCGTGCGGTGTGGCTGGACGCGCACCGGGAGACCTGCGACGGCTGCGAGTACTGCGAGGTGGCGGC